>JAXGNG010000001.1:0-1742955 GCA_040768125.1 Spirochaetota bacterium
ACCCCCTCGTAATGAAGGTATATCGGGAAGGGTATGTGGTTGGAATATTTTTTGATTATTGATTCGATTTTCCACCGGTCCGCGTATTCCTTGCCCTCCTCGTTGAGGTGCAGCACCACCGTGGTTCCCTGGCGGTCACGCTCTGCAGAAGCGATTTCGTATTCTCCCTTGCCGTCACTCGACCAGCGGAAGGCGTTCTCCTCGCCCGCCCTGCGGCTGAGTACCTCGACCCTGTCGGCCACCATGAAGGATGAATAAAACCCGACCCCGAACTGCCCGATCAGGTTCGAATCCTTCCTCGCGTCGCCGGTTAACTTTTCCACGAACCCCCGGGTCCCGGACCTCGCGATGGTTCCCAGGTTTTCCTCCAGTTCCTTCTCGTTCATCCCGATCCCCGAATCGACGATGGTAAGGGTGCCGTTTTTCTTCATGTCGAAATGGATGTCAATCCGTGGATCGAAATCGAGCTTCTTGTACGCATCGTCCGTGAGGGTTAGATACTTGAGTCGGTCCAGCGCGTCCGAGGCGTTTGATATAAGCTCGCGCAAAAAAATCTCCTTGTGGGAATAGAGGGAATGAATGATGAGGTGAAGGAGCTGGTTCACCTCGGTTTGAAACTTGTGCGTGGTCATGTCATTCTCCTGTATGTTTATTCTCGGCGGGAAGCGTACTGGCCGGATCATATTCCCTGCGGCATTATCACCCTTAATTGCCGCACATCGCGTCTTTGCCATCGATGGGGAAAAAGCCACGGTACATCGACCCACGAATCCTCAATAAAAATCCTCGGTGAAAAATATCAAGAAAAAATATTGTATTTTATCCCATTTGCAGTAGTTTATGCGTGTGACCCGAATAGGTCACTCGCAGTTTTATTCTGGAGACACTCGTCATGGAAGACTGGATCAATATTGCCCCATTGTACCGCACCGGTGGCCCGGTATGATTACAATTGACTTCTCATGTGACCGGGGCCACCGCTTTTCCGGTTATTTTAAGGATCATGCCTCGTACAGCGATCAGTATGAAAAGAAAGTGATACCATGTCCCCTCTGCGATTCGAGAGAGGTTCATCGCATATATTCAGGATGTTCCATTCAGATCAGGGCATCGGCACCAAGTGTTGCTCCCCGTGAGCATACCCCGCTTTTTCAGGCACTGCGGGAGTTCAATCAGTTTATCCGGGATAACTTCGAGCACGTGGGAAGGAACTTCCCCGATGCGGCGCGGGCCATTCACTTCGGTATAGAGAAGGAGCGCGCTATATACGGTGAAGCCACCTCCGAAGAACTGCACGACCTCGCGGAAGACGGCGTCTCCGTCCTGCCTCTTGTCGACGTTGAAAGATTTGAAAACTGACGCGACCTGCCGGCTTCCGGAATCGGCTACCATCTGCCATCACGGTAAAATAGCCCGCTCAGGAGGGCACAGGCCATGTATACCACGCTCGTCACGATATTGAAATAGTATCCCGCTGCGAGCGTATAGGGCGCCTTGCTGATCCCGCCCGATGTATGAAGATAAATGATATAAATCATGTAGAGAAGGTTAAGAGCTATCCTCGCGATCATTGCGACAAGGCCCGGGAAATAAACCGTGGCGATCATGACCAGGGTGATGCCGATCATATAGTGTGCTATCGGATTGTTTATAGTGAATACTGAATCGAATATGACATAGTCCCCGACCGGCAGCACTACCGAGAGAAAGGCCAGGAGCGTTGCCGCGACGATAGCTTTTTCGAAGGGATTGATTTCCAGGAATTTATTCACAACGGCCAGGAGCAGGTTCTTGGCCCACTCGTACATCCAGGCGAATAGATCGAGAATAAGATTCAAAATATCGCGCATCATTCCACCATCCCTTATTATTTCATCGCGCACACGAGTTTTACCGCCTCGGTAAATCCCCTGGGCCCCACGCCCCGTGTTACCCGCAGCCCCTCAACTCGGCTTCCCGCATGTGAGCCATCAGGCTTTCTTACCATGAATGGGAGATCGACAACCCGGAGCATCGCGATATCATTTTCGCTGTCACCGATTCCCACGGACCGCAAGGTGCCGGAAGATATTTCTCGATACCGCTCCATTACTTTTATCAGAGCAGTTCCTTTATCCGTCTGCGATGAGGCAAGGTGATAGAACCTTCCCCCTTTTGTTACCGCCGCACCGTGCCCGGCCAGGGCCGCATTAAGTTCTGCCATGTTTACCCTGCCATCGGTGACAAAGGGAAGCGATACTGAACGCTCTTTCGCCCGTGCCGCATCCTCTGATGAAAGACCGGTAAGGAGAATGATTTCATCGATCTCCATTTCATCGATAAAACGCACAGGAGCTTCAATACGCGATTCCAGAGCTTCCCGCTTCCGTCTCAACTCATCCGCGCTGCTCCCGAGGACTTCAATCCTTCCTGAACCCTCCGGCCAGAATATCCCCCCACCGTTTTCGAACACAATGGGAGAGGAAAGGTCCAGTCTCCGGTGGATATGTTTCATTTCCTCCAGGGTTTTGCTCGACACAAGCACAAGGATTGAACCCCGCTCCCTCAGCTTGTTCACGCCCTCCATCGACGCGTCCATGGAATAGGTGTCATGGTCGAGAAGCGTGCCGTCTAGGTCTGAAAAGAAAACATACCTCATTCCGGCACCTTCCTGACGAGGCTGAATTCGATCCTTCGGTTCCTGCGCCTGTTTTCATCGGTCGTGTTCTGGTACAGTGGCACCGTCTCACCCATCCCCACATAGGAGAAGCGCTCCCTGCGCAAACCCTTCCCGGCTAGATACTCGTAAACCGCCCGGGCCTGCCGCTCTGAAAGCTCCAGGTTATCCTCTTCCCGCCCGACATCGTCGGTATGTCCCTCGATAACGACATCATACTCGCTGTATCTCTGCAGTATATCATGGACCCGGTTGAGAATCAGCATGCTCCCGAGACGAAGGTCATCTCCCCCGGACTGGAATTCTATGCCGCTTACCCTGATCCTGATGCCGCCCTCGTTGACCATGGCCAGTACGTCTATCTCGATTCGGTCGGGTGATGATTGCCCGGAATTTCCCGCGCGATCCGTGCCCTCGAGTACCATTTTATATTCAGAGGCGGATTCCACGACATCATACGCATCACCAAGACCGTCCCAGAGAATCTCCCGGGGCACATCACCCGCTCCCCAGAAGGACTTAAAGATATCGCCCGAAGAGGAATAAATTTTAATACTCCACTCGCGCACGCCGGACAGGTCTTTTGCCCGGGGTGTAATTCTCAGAAGATCGTCTTCGTTGTCCCCATCGGGAGAAAAACTCCTCGGCCCGTGGGAAATCTTCAGCCTGGGAGGCGTGCTGTCGATGATGATACGTTTCGGCTGGGACTCCGGGGAATTACCGCTGTCGAACACCGCCGATAATCTGGCATAATAGATTCCATCTCTCAGACGAGAACCACCATCATCGGTACCGTCGAAAGTGATCATTTTCGGCAGGGGTCCCTTCTCGCTGATTTCCCTGACCGGCTTCATCCTCCCGTTCATGATCGCAACCCGCCACTCCACAAGCCCGGAGGTTCGGGATAGGACGGGAAAAAGATTTATCGAAGCGTCATGGTTGAAGGAAAAATATTCAGACGAAATGGTGATGTCGGCGATTTCGTAGGCCCGGGTCAGGGTAATTTCCCGTATCTCGGCCCCCGCGCTGTTCCCGGCCCTGTCAACGCCGGTAATGACATAGCTGTAGAGACCCTCGGGGGCGTCATTTCCCGCATCATCCGTTCCGTCCCACGCCACGCGGGATGGCGCGCCGTGGCCCTCCCACCGGTAGCTTTTTATCGCCACTCCTTCCCTGTTCCTGAATTCAGCGATCCACTCGTCATCGGGACCCGTCTTGATCCTCTGTAGTATAATGAAAAAATCCTTTCTTCCATCCCTGTTGGGAGAGAACAGATCAGCCGCTTTTTCCAGCTTTACCTCCGGAGGGGCGGTGTCGACGAATATCCGTCCCGTCTTCCCCGCAGCCATATTGTCACGCTCATCCCAGGCCTTGAAGAGATACTCGTAGGAACCATCCGGGACGGTCTGTCCCTCGTTGTTGGTGCCGTCCCAAATGATTCGCGCCGGCACGGCGAGAGATTCCTTCCTGTAAAAAAGCCTTTTGAAGAATTCCCCCGCCGATATGCGGTCTCCGACCTCCCTCTCTTTCATCGAATAATCCTTAACCACCTGGCCCGATGAATCCAGTATCTGAAGTGTCCAGCCCTTGATCCGGTTCCGGTCATGCACGGAGAGGGTGAACACGCAGTAATCCTTCATCCCGTCACTGGTGGGAGAAATAAATTCCCTTTCAGTTTCTATCTCCGTCACCGGCGGTTCCCGGTCAGGGTTTCCGATCATGAAGGTGGCACCAAGGTAATGCAGGAGCTTCAACCGGCGGCTTATGATCATCGAATAATCGATGGAGCCGCCAATTCCATTTCCGTCAAACTTCACACCGAGACCTGTGGTGAATGAACCTTCGTTATAGACATCAGAAATGACATATCCCGCGCGAAGCATCACCATGCCCACGATTTCTCCCTCGAGTCCGATTTTTATCGGAAACTCTCGATAATTGAGAACCGTGTATTCATTATAGAATGAAAGCATGAAATTGCGTACGCTGAAAAAAACGAACTGATATCCAAGGGCGACTTCGTTCAGATCCGAATTGGTTTGATTCCTACCGAAGGGGTATCCGAAATGAACCGACAAGCCCAGTCGCGGCTCCCGAACACAGAATCCATACCGGGTGCCGGTACCGGGGAATGAATATATGAAGCCAAGCGTCCCGCCGGCATAATAATAATTCCCCTTCCCCCTGCCGTGAAAAAAACTCAGCGAAAATCCAATTGCCAGGCGGTGAAAAATATCCCGTGCGTTGCCCACCGTGATTGAGTAACCGCCTGTGATATCCTTCCCATCAGGGAACTGCATGTAACGAAATGCGGCGCCGAACACGCCGTATGAACTGGGAATCGCCAGGAAACCGCCTGCGTCATGGTAGCCGGTCGGGAGCGGCGGCGACCCATACATAAGGCTGAAGCCGTTCCGCTCGATGTCCCCTATCGCCGCAGGGTTGCTGTAAAAAAAATCTATCCCTTCGGACGCAGCGCCTGTCGCCGCCCTTCCAAGAGAGGCCGGAGAGTTGCCCAACAGGAATATTTCCTTGCCGCTGTAATGCTCCGTCGCCGTGGAAACAGTACAGATCAAAGGAATCAAGAGAATCGTTAATATTATTTTCATATTCATGGTGAAGCGGATCGTTATATTTCGACCGGGCCGGTATGGCGAAGACAGGCTTATCAACAAACACTTCCAAATCAAGTTATTTTTATCTGTTGGCGCGGTTTCCACCTTCAGGTGGCGCGGCTTCCCCTCGGGATGGTTCACCGGAAATGATTCCTACCGTTTCCAGGCGTACACCACGAGGCTCTTTGGAAAGAAATGATTAAAAAAGGACTCTATTCTCCGCATGAACTGAGAGTAAAGGCCAAGATGCAGGAAACGGTGATACGCCTTCGTGAGGGGATGGTCAGACCGGTGAAGACCCACGACGCTCCGGATCATCCACCAGAGGGTATGGAAGGAATGCTTGAATCCCACGGCATATACCTCGAGGCCGTGCGTTCTCATCAACGCGGCCAGTTCAGACGGGCAATATTTACGAATATGGCCTCCTGGCGAGGTAAAATATTCATAGGTCAGAAAATCGTAAATAATTTCACTGAAGAGTGTGGGCACGGTAATGGCTATTCTACCGCCCTTCTTGAGAACTCGCGCAAGTTCGGCGCAGGCTTTCCCGTCGTCCCGCACATGCTCCATTACCTCAGAGCATATGATCCGGTCGAAGGAATTATCCTTGAAGGGCAGCATGAGCGCGTCACCGGAACCTACGAAATAGCGCACCTGCCCGCCCTGGAGGGCATCCTTCATCTGTGTTATGGAAAACCGCGTTTTTCGGAGTGAATCCATGTCCATGTCCATGCTGTACACCACGGCCCCCCTGGACACGAACTCGATGGAATGCCTGCCAAAGCCGCACCCGGCGTCGAGGACAACATCCCCCGCCCCGACTCCGAGCCTGTCGAAGTCAACGGTGAGCATTGATGACCTCTTCGTACATCGCCACGAGCTCTCTCGCTGCATTTTTCCAGGTGAAGATGCTCAGGACACGCTTCCGGGCAGCTTTCCCCATCTCCTCGCGTATGTCCGGATTATCCAGAAGGAAATCAATTCCTTCGGCGATGGCATCGGCACTTCGCGGCGGAACCAGGTAACCCGTTTTCATGTGTTCTCCCACCACCTCGGGGAGCGCCCCCGCGGTGGTGGTGATGACCGGCAGCTCGCACGCCATGGCTTCCGCCGCCGGGAAACCGAATCCCTCGTAAAGCGACGGGAGTACGGCCATTTCATTCATTGAGTAGAGTTGGATAAGTTTATCAATCGGGATCTTACCCGTGAACGTGATGCGGTCATTGAGCCCCAGTTTGTTGATGAGTTGCGGAACCATGCTCCGGTTTGGAGCTCCACCGTCCACGATGGTCAGGCTTACCCTGTGCTTTGTGAGCGTCATCGCCTTTAAAAGGTAGATGATGCCTTTTTTCCTGTCCTCGACATTGCCCACGAAAATGATCCCGTTCTTTTTCTTCCGGGTCCCCTTTACCGGGTAGAAGAGGTTCGCGTCCATGCCGTTATAGATTACACTGATTTTTTTCCTGTTTACCCCGAAGGCCCTGTTGATTTCCAGAGCTGCATTATGAGAAACCGTAACTATTCGCTGCATGCGATTCGCAACGAATTTTTGCATAAGTAGGGGGTAGTAAAGAATCCGACGCATTTTAATGTTAAAATCGGATGGATATTCGAACCATGTTGAACGGTCGATCGACAAGGGGTGATGAATCGTGGATATGAACGGCACGCCAAGTCGTTGAATTAAAAGGAACCCGTACCCGAGGCACTGATTGTCATGGATGATGTCGAAGGCATGGGTCTTGACAAGCTCCTTCAGCTTCATGAACGCGCGAAAGGAAAAGGTTTCGATCTCCGGGAAGATGCCGAGCTTAGCCGCGATAAACTCATAAAAATTCAGGGGCTTAAATGTAGCAAAAGGCTTGTGGCTCTTGATAAAGTCCTTTTTCTTGTTAAAGTAATTGTGATTGCTGATCCGGTGCAGCACCACCCCCTCCTCTTCGAAAGGATACGGCGGCCCCGCTACCACGTGGACCTCGTGCCCGAGCTTTACCAGTTCACGCGCGATATACATCACGTAAATACCCTGGCCCCCGCAATAAGGATTACCTCGATAGCTCAACAAGCAAATTTTCATGACGTGCTCCGGTATGAATTGATTACATCTCTATATACATCCAGGGTGTTTTGAGCGGCAATTGGCCATGAAAAACGCTCCACGGTCTTTTTCCTGCCGTTCTTTCCCATCATGGTTCTTTTTTTCGGTTCATCAAGCAACTGAAGAATGGCGTCCCTGAGGGCCTCTGCATTGCCCGGTTCCACGATGATGCCGCAGGAATCGTCCACCACCTCCGGCAGCGCGCCGGCCCTGGTAACCACGACGGGCGTGCCACACGCCATGGCCTCAGCGGCGGGGAGACCGAAACCCTCATAGAGAGAAGACATGACAAGCACGGCGGCTCTGCTGTAAAATTCCACAAGGAGCTTTTGGTCCACTTTCCCGGTGAATACCACGCGTGATTCAACGCCGGTTTTCCGTATCAGTTCGGCGGCGTTTTTTTTCAGGGGCGGACCTTCATCGACAATCGTAAGGCGGACATCGCCCGGGAGTCCCGCCAGCGCTTCCAGAAGATAGATGATGCCCTTTTTATGATCCTCGGTATTCCCGACAAAAAGTATCATGCGTTCGTCACGTTTATCTCCCGTGTTTCTGAAGGTCTCAACGTCCATTCCGTTATAGACAACAGAAATACGGTCCCGGTTAACGCCGAAAGCACGGACGAGCTCGTCTATTCCCTCCCGGGATGACGTGATGATCCGATCCAGACGCCTGATCACGATCCGCTGCATGGCGAGTGGATAAAAAAGTACTGTGGTAAGCCTGTGCCAGAAGTTTTTATCCATCGTAAGATCCGCGTCCCTATCCCTCGTGAGGGGATGATGAATCGTCGATATCACCGGGATACCAAATCCCTTCATCAGCAAAAGCCCCCAGCCAAGACCGTTGATGTCGTGAATGAGATCGTAGCGCTTCCTTTTTAAAATTTTTCTTAACGAGAAAAAGGCCCGCATGCTGAAGGTTTCCATTTCCGGAAACACATGAAACCGTGTGAGAATGTAATCGATGAAATTCCATGGGGAGTAGACCCGCTTGAGCTTATCTGCGCCAAACTTCCTGGTTTTAACCATCCAGATGTTAAGATTTTCAATATAATGGACCGTCGCCCATTCATCGAGAGGATCGGGGTAGGGCGGACCGACCATGACATCAACTTCAACACCCAGGGCAGCGAGTTCCCTGCTGAGGTAGTACAGGTAGATGCCGAGGCCCCCGCAGAATGGGCTGCCCCGATAACAGAGCAACAGGACTTTCATGAATCTACTGCTGCTTGTTATCTTCCGGGAGGGTCGTGCGCGTGGTTATGATCGCTATTCCGACCCAAAACACGGCACCGAGAATAACCAGGGATATCACTGCCGCAGGAATCGCAAGTGCCCAGAAATTCTTGATATATAGTCCATAGATCAGCAGGATTCCAAGCCCCAGTGTAATCAAACACAGGAAGAATGCCTTGACTTTCGAGAAATCACGCTTTTCAACTATTTCAGGCATGGGAGGCACCACCTTGATAGTAAGTATAGTCCATCCAATCCAGAAACCGGTGCATACAATGCCCATGGCGACAAGGGTTATTGGGATTGAGATCGAATAATAGGTGAAGTTGCTCAACGAACCGAGGTCAATGTCATTGTAAGAGATTTGTTCATTCCAAACGATATAAAAGGAATAGATTATCAGGGTGGATAAAAAAAGCGCCGCGATCAGCGCGATGTACCCGAATATTCTTGGTCTCGGCATGCCATTATTCCTGAGGTGAGAAGCGGCTCATTTCTGTGGCAAAATTATTCCCATAAAAAATAATGTCAACAGATTAATCAGGAATAACCAGTTTTCACTATTTTTGCTATGCCACGAAGTGTAAAGTAGAGCATTCAATGACGCGAGGGCGCAACGGGCAGAACTATTTCTTTTTAAACAAGCAACGTATGGTTTCAAAATCAGTGTGATTATAGACAAGGCAGTAATCAGGCAGTTCATATTCATTCATCATTATTTCTCGTACGCGAACCTCGCCTTTTTCAAGATAGCGAATCCTTCCTCCCGCCTTTTGCACTATCGGGATCGATCCGGCCCAGTCCCAGATGTGTGATTTCCCAACAAACGCGAGTGTGCGATTTCTCGCATTGTCGATAGTGAGACAGGCCTGAAGCGCCGTAGAGCCAAGGTTTCTAATTTTCCCGGGGAAGGATATCGAAAAATCATGGAACACTTCCGACGCGTAGAAAAGATTTGTCTCGCTGTCAATTGAGTCATTCATTACGGCCTGTATCGGTTTCCCGTTCAGGAAGGATCGCTCCCCGTCGTTGTAGAACATCATCCTGAAGCCAGGTGAATAGACAAACCCGTGGAGCGGAACCTCTCCCCGAAAGATGCCGATGGAGACGCACCAGACCGGAAGATACATGCTGTACATGGCGGTGCCGTCTATGGGATCTATGATGGCATAGAGGCCTTCATCATCGATTCTTCCCGGCGGTTTCTCGCAGTTCTCCTCATGGATGCACACCGCATCACTGAAATATGATGTTATTCCCTCAATGACCATGTCCTGGACCGTCAGATCGGCTCGAGTGACAATGGAGGTGTCCTGTTTTCTTGAAACCTCGACGCCCTCATCCTGCATCCTCTGGGCCGTGTCACCCGCCCTGATCACCAGGGATTTAAGAAATTCGATGTCACCCGCCGATAGGTACACGTTTCATTCCCCATTATTTTTCATACGCCCATCATTTCTCTCAAATCCGGGGTAGTGCCCCTGTTCCCCCAGCGAGGCAGGGCTCCCCGCAGAATTTATATAAACTGCAGGCTTTTTGCAATTTTATGAAAAACCGGCGCAAGGGAAGAATAATTTTCATCCTGCGCTATCCCGGTAATGACGATGAATGCCTCCCCTCTCTTCACCACATAGACCACGGCCCGGTAGCCGAAATCATTTATCACGTAATGATAGGTAAAATATCGCGCCGGGATTCCGCCGATCAGTGCCTCTTCCCTGTTGGAAAATTTTATTCCCCCCAGCCTTCCCATTAATTGTATTTGTGATTCCACATATGTGTCAAGGTCGACCGATCCCATCGATGTATCGACCACCACGTTAAGGTTTTGGTGGATAATGATATCGGAACCGGCATCCGGCAGCTCGGCCATTATTCTGGTGCCCCTGGAATGCTCGTGGACCTTCCACGCATCGGGAATCAGGATTGAGAAACCGTCATCAACACAGTGAATGCGTCTATCTTCCCCGTGCGTGCAGTGAGCAATGACCAGGGAAAATGCCGCCATCATCAGGGCGGTCTTCCCCCACCTCAGCAATCCCATTTCCTTCCTCTGCCGGCCCCCTCAAGCCGCAGGCTCGATGGGGGCCTGGACACTACCGCGTTGATATTCAGCGGGAATATCTTCTCGCACTGCTGACGAATACGTCTTCAAGGCCGGGCTGTACTTTTCGTATTGCAACCCGATCCCTCTTTTCCTTTACAAAATAATTATTCAGAAGCTTCGTCGCCGGCACGTCGCGATCGCAGATGATGTGAATATCGCTGCCGAAGATGGCCGCCTCTATGATAAAGTCAAGGTATCGGATTCGTTCAAAGGTTTCAATAAAATTTTCGACGGTGATTGAATATACCGCGTATGGAAACGCCGCCTTCAACTCGTCAGGAGAGCCGAGCGCGATCATGTTCCCCGCGATGATGAGCGCAATCCTGCCGCAGTGCTCGGCCTCGTCCATGTAATGGGTGGTAACGAATACCGTTTTACCCTCTTCTGAGAACCTGTATATAATCTCCCAGAAATTTCTTCTCATGATAGGGTCCACGCCCGACGTGGGCTCATCGAGGAAAAGAATCTCTGGATCATGCAGTATGGCCGCGCCCAAAGCCAGGCGCTGTTTCACACCCCCGGGAAGTTTTTTCACCAGGGACTTTTCCATTCCGTCATCGATCCCCGCCATATCAACGACCTTTTGAATGGCCTCTTTCAATCGCCCCACCCCGAGTCCGTACACGCTTCCGAAAAACTCAAGGTTTTCCCTCACCGTGAGGTCCTCATAGAGGCTGAATCGCTGTGACATGTATCCGATCACGTTTTTTATCCCGTCCTGTTCGGTGACGATGTCGTGCCCCGCCACGGTTCCGACGCCCGCGGAAGGGGTGAGTATGCCGCAGAGCATTTTGATTGTGGTGCTTTTACCCGCGCCGTTGGGACCGAGAAAACCGAAGATTTCCCCCTTCCCCACCTCGAGACTGATTTCATTTACCGCGGTGAAATCGCCGAATGTTTTCGTGAGATTGTGCAATACCACGGCACCTTTCATCACTCGATCCTCCTTCCCAGTCTCCGCGCGCTAAGAATGAAGAGCAGGCCTCCGATAACAGAGAGCGCAAGCAGCTCTTTCCAGAGGACCAGGACGCCGACGCCCTTGAGGAACACGCCCCGTATTATGACGATGAAATACAAGAGGGGATTCAACCATGTGATCGCCTGAATCGTTTCCGGCATCACGTAGACGGGAAACACGAATCCTGAAAAGAGTATGGCCGGTATAAAGAAAAGAAAGAATGACATCATCGCCTGCTGCTGTGTCCTGGATACTGTGGAAATATATATTCCCACCGCCAGGGTCGAAAGAATGTAGACAAGCCCTGCGGCAAGAAGAAACACGGCACTGCCCTTGAACGGCACGTCGAACCAGGCTATTGCGACGATCGTCACCAGCACCATGTCGATGCATCCGATGACAGCGAAGGGTATCGTTTTCCCGAGGATAAACTCGACAGGGCGGATAGGCGATACGATAATCTGCTCCATGGTACCCAACTCCCGCTCTTTCACGATCGACATCGAGGTCAGCATGACGGTTATCAGGCTCACGATAAACCCGATGATGCCCGGCAGAAAGAAATTCCTGCTCAGGAGGGATGGGTTGTAAAAGGTCCGTTCAATCATCCTCACTCCGGTTCCCGGCGGCGGAGCGCCGCCTCCGGAAGCGCCCCTCTCCTGGATCGACCTTATCAGAAGCGCCATTCGTATCCTGTCGCGATAATACACGGAGAAAAAACCCTGCAGAATTTCCCCGGCATAGGCGGCAATCACCGCCGCCCGGTTTGAATCGGTACCGTCCACGATAAGCTGCAGTTCACCCTGCTTCCCCGCCTTCACCATCTTCGATAAGCCGCGTCCCAGGCGAAGGCATGCCTCGGCTTCACCCCGGGCGAGAACCGGCTCGATCTCGTTCTCCGTTTCAATATACTTCTGCAACCTGAAATACCCTGACGCCGTCATTTTTTCAATCACCCCTCGGCTCATGGCGCTCCTGTCCTCGTCGCATACCGCAAGCCTAATATCCTTCACGTCGGTACTGATCGCGTATCCGAAAAGGAGAACCATAATCAGCGGCGAACCGAACATGATTCCCCTCATGCGGAAGTCCCGAAAGGCCTGGGCAAACTCCTTTTTAACAATGCTTATGACGATTGATTTTCTAATACCTCGTCTCATCTTTCCACCATCAATTACCCGGAAGTCTCGGCCTGAACTGTTTAATGGCCAACCCCGTCATCACGGTGCTGAAGATCGCCAGAAAGACTATCTGTGCCCATAGTATCATGGCGCCCACGCCCTTAAGGGCGATGCCCTTCAGCAAAGTTATCAGATATTTGGCAGGTATGACATACGTAACCGCCTGGACCGCCACGGGCATGTCGGATATGGGGAATATGAAATCTGAAAGAATGAATGACGGAAGATACGTCGCCACAATCGCGAACTGCACGGAAAGCACCTGAACCCGCGTCGCTGATGAAATTGCGATACCCATGCTCGAAGTACCGATGAGGAAAAGCAAGGACACCAGCAGCATTTCAATAAATCCACCACGGAAGGGTACGTCGAACAGGAAATGTCCTATCGTGATCCCGGCGATTACGTCAAGCATGCCGATGACGAGATACGGGGCCATTTTCCCGAGGACCACTTCGTGGGCCCTCACGGGCGTGGTAATAAGAGTCTCCATGGTGCCGCGTTCCCATTCGCGGGATATCGTCAACGAGGTTATCATCGCAGAGATGATTGCCAGTATCAACACGACAAGGCCGGGGACAATGTAATTTTTGCTCTTCAGCTCGGGATTATACCAGACCCTGCTTTTAAGAACAACCGGCTCCACAACACCCGCGATCCCGCTTTTCGCGAGGTCATGATGCCTCATGGATGCGTTGAATTCGTGGGTCATGGCGCGCGCGTATCCCGTGGCGATCATCGCCGAAGTAGAATCCGATCCGTCAACGAGAAGCTGCACGTCCGCGGGCTTGCCCCGAGAAAGTCGTTTCTGAAATCCGGGCGGGATCACGACGGCCAATTTGATTCTACCCCCATCAAGGAGCCGGTCGATTTCTTTCCTGTTTTCGATCATGCCCGCCATGGTAAGATATTCGGTTTGCGACAACGACCCGACATACTCGCGGGAAACCCTGCTTTTGTCATGGTCAAGGACCCCGAACCGCACACCCCTCACGTCGACGTTAAGGGCATAACCGAAAAGAACCACCAGCAGGGCAGGTGCGATAAGCGCAAGGACAAGACTCCTGGTATCCCTCCTGATCTGTTTCCATTCCTTGGCGGCAAGAGCCGCCATGCGAGTAATCCCTCCCGCCTTCACCGTCCTTCTCCCCCGATGATATCAATGAAGCTGTCCTCCAGTCGCGGTTGCGCCGCTTCCACGCTGCGGACCATAATCCCTTCTTTTTCAAGGAGGGCCCGCACCGTTTTTTTCATCGCGCCTGTTCCGCGGACATACACGCGGACCGTATTCCCGGTTCTGATGGCGCGCATGCCCCCGCGCTCCATGAGGGCCCGCTGCGCCCTCCGAGAATCGGACACGACGATCTCGAGCATGCCCGTTCTCTTCTCGTTTCGTATTGACTCAGGCGATCCGAGTCGTATGAATCGCCCGCCATGCATGAGGGCAACACGGTTGCTTCGCTCCGCTTCATCAAGATACGCCGTGGTGACCACGATGGATACACCGCGAGCAAGGAGGCCGTACAATATGTCCCAGAATTCCCTGCGCGAAACGGGATCCACCCCGTTGGTCGGCTCATCCAGCAAAAGCACCTTCGGTGTGCGGACAAGACAGCATGCCAGCCCCAGTTTCTGTTTCATCCCCCCTGAAAGGGCGCCCGCCAGTCTGTCCCTGAACGGTTCCAGTTTGCTGAAGGCATAAAGCCCCTCTATGCGTTTTTTTATCTCCTTCCGTGAGAGGAGATAGATCCTCCCGAAAAAATAAATATTTTCTTCGACGGTAAGGTCCTCATAGAGGCCGAATCTCTGGGGCATGTAGGCGACCATTTCCTTGATCTGAAAGGGGCTGGTGTGTACATCTATTCCGTTAATTTCTATCGACCCGCTGTCCGGCTCCAGGATGGCCGACAACATGCGCAGGAGCGTGCTCTTGCCGGCCCCGTCCGGCCCCACGATGCCGAATATTTCACCGGGGCGTATCACGCAGTCCACTGAATCGACGGCCCTGTTCCCGCCGAAACTCTTGACGAGCCCGGATACACGTATCACTTGCCTTCCTCCCTGATGATGACCGCGTCCGCGGGCATTCCGGGCTTGAGGAGAAGGTCTTGGTTGGGAATCTTGATTTTGACCGCGTACATGAGCTTGACCCTCTCCTCCTTCGTTTGAATCGTTTTCGGCGTGAATTCAGCCCTGTTCGATATGGTGACCACTTTCCCCCCGAATTGCTTTCCGGGGTATGAATCAACGGTTATTGTCGCTTTCTGCCCGGGCTTTACCAGTCCCATTTTCTCCTCGCTGACGTAGATCTTTATCCACGCGTCTTCAAGATCTCCCACCGTCATGATTGCCGCGCCGGGGAAGGCCACTTCCCCGACCTCGAGGTTTCTCGCAAGGACCACGCCGTCAATGGGCGATGCGATCACCGCGTTCTCGATTGCCGCGTTGATCTGTCCGTACCCGGCTTTCGCCACTCGATAGGCGGTCATGGCGTTGTCGTAATCCCTCCGGGATATCGCCCCCGTGGCATAGAGCTCTTTCGCGCGGTGCATGTTTCTTTCCGCGTTGTTCAAACCGGCCACCACCGAAAGCCTCTGGGCGTCCAGCTCGTCATAGGCGAGTTTCACGAGCACTTCACCATGGATCACCCGGTCGCCCTCATCTCGGGTAAGCACGAGTATCCTCCCCGCCAGCTTCGAACCGATATCCACCTCTGTCACTTCGATGGTTCCCGATCCTTCTATCCGTGAATCATCGACAACCAGATCCCGTATCACTTCAAAGTAAAGAATCGAGGCGGCCAGGGCGATCGCGACGATAATGATTGGCACTAATTTCTTTTTATTCATCATTTGTCTCCCTTCAACAACAACCCGACGTCTTCTATTCCCGTCTCTCTCTTCAATTTCGCCAGAGAGAGATGATAATCATTAACCCCCTTAATGAAGCCTGCCCGGGCCTGCGTCAACGCCACCTGGGCTCCGAAGAGATCGGCACTCGTTATCACGCCCGCGCGATAGCTTTCCCTCGCGATTCGCAGGCCTTCCCTGGCGGTCTCGACATTTTCCCGATGCGAATCGATGCTACGGTGCGCGGTGAGTAGACTCGAATACGATGACTTGATGGAAATGACAATGAGCCTTCTCACTTTTTCCAGTTCCGCCTCCGCTTCCTTCATCCTTTCATCTGCCTCCCGCTCCCGCGCCCGGGCCGAATCAACGGGAAGAAGCGAACCCCACCGGTAGGTCGCCGCGACGCGAACCTGCCAGTTTCCCTGCCATTTCCCGCTTCCGGCTATCCCTGACAGATCCAGATACCCAACACCTCCGGTCGTGGGCAAGTACGCATCTCCGGAATTCGGGATTACGCGGTTGAATCCATAATACCCGCCGGCCATGAACGTAGGCCAGAGGTACTGGGAACTCTGAACGCCCTTGGCGTGTCCCGCGATTTCGCGTTTCAGTGAAAGCTGAATTATCTCAGGCCTGTTTCTCAGCGCTGCCCCTCCGATCCTTTTCTGAAACGCATCGATATCTTCTTCCGCCACGGGATATCGCTTCTTCTCCAGGACTTGCCTGTCGGCCCCATATACGTTCCCCTCGCCCCCAAGCTGGTAGTTGAAGGCCTCACGGGCGATGCGGCAACGGTTCTCGGCTTCAAGCTGGAGCGGTTCCTGGCTCTTCAACCGCACCTGTGCCTGCAGCAGTGCAAAGCGCGACACGCTCCCCGTCCTATAGAGTACCTGCACATCTTTCAGGTGTTCCCTCAGAAGGGCAAGGGTATCGTTCCCAAGGTTCACCATCTCCTCGGCGAGTAAAAGGTTGAAATAGCTCTCGGTTGTCTTTAATTCAATCTCGCTCTGTATGCGCCTCACCTCTTCCGTGGCCGCGCGGTAACCTTTCCTTGACATCTGGAGCGCGTGATAAAATGAGCCGGGATTGATCCCGAATCTCAACTGAACGACCTTTACGTCGTACTGGCCATCTGCGAGGCTCAGGAACCCGCTTTCCGCTCCCTGCCTGGCGAGAGAGGCCTCAGACTCCAGGGCGGGGTACAGCAGGCCCCATGCCTGGTTGACCTTTTCCGATTCGGCTTTCTGCCTGTGGCGGGCAATCTCGTAATCGGGATTATTGTTCTTCGCAATGGCCACCGCATCCTCAAGACTGATCACCAGAGGAGCCACCCGTGGATTCCCGCTTGCCCGGTGAACCAGGATGGCCGACTGCATGACCACTATCAGCGCCACCACAAACGATAATCTTTCCATTCTTCCTCCTTACCTCGCAAGGATCCCCGTTCTCAATACGCCCAGGAGGTTCTCCCTGAAGTCCCGCTTAAAATCATCATGAAAGAATGCTTTCCCGAAATCGGTGTCAGAGAGGGTGATCCTTATCAGATTTGAAAAAACAACAGAACCGATCGTCTGCAAAAACGTGTAGTAGGGGACCACGGATCGGAAAATCCCCTTTTTGACACCCTCGGTAAAAATCCCTTCAACTTTTCCCATGAGTGGAATGATTACGTTTGGAAGCATGATCTTCTTGAAGTATTTTCCCCCGCTTGAAAGCTCTCGCAGCATGATGCGCACGAAATCCTGGTCCACCTCGTATACAAAATCAATGAACGCGCTCACCATGGCGTCCAGGCGGTCGTCCGGCCCGTTGCCATTCGATCCTGACGCCGCGATATGAGCGTGGAGCCTCGTATACATCTCCGACAGGACCGCCTCGTAAAGCTTTTCCTTGCTCTTGAAGTGGTAGTAAATCATCGCCTTATTCGCCTTGGCCTTTCTTGCGATCCGGTCAACACGGGCACCCTCGAAGCCATGGGACGCGAATTCCTTCATCGCTGCATTCTTGATAGTGTCTTCACTCGAACCCATACTTACCAACCATTTAGTTAAACCAACTATTTAGTTAAATATATACTTATCTAATCTCAATGACCATAACTTTTTCTCTTTTTTGGGGTTTTTTTTAATGCCGCATACAGACACTATTCATGGCCTGACCCATTTATTTCTTGAAAAATGGACGGATTATCCATCCTGTCACAGGAGGAGAATTGCCGGATATGATTTATAAAATTACGGGACTCGTTGATGAATTAAAACCAACGGAAGTAATCCTTAATGTGGCAGGGGTAGGGTATGGCCTCAGCATTCCCATCTCAACATATGAAAGGATTTCAGAGGGGAACAGTGTCACGCTCTTTGTTCACACCTATCACCGGGAGGATGTATTTCGTCTTTTCGGCTTCATAACCCCTGAAGAGCGGGATGTTTTCGTTATACTTCTTAATATCAGCGGCATCGGCCCTTCCATGGCGCTATCGATCCTTTCCGGGATTTCAATCGGAGGACTCGTAGCGGCCGTTCGGGGAGAGAATCCAGCGATTTTGACTAAAATTCCGGGGATAGGTGCCGCAAAGGCGGAGAAACTTGTCTTCGAATTAAAACGAAAATTGAAAAAACTCGATGCCTGCGCCGGCGTTCCCTACCAGGGGAATCCACATCAGCGTGATGCCGTGGAAGCCCTCGTCATTCTCGGCTTCGACGAATCCAGGTCCTCCCGCGTCGTCGATGAGCTTCTCAGGGAGGACTCCGCGTTGAATCTCGAGACGGTTATCAAGGAAGCGCTAAGAATTCTCTCGGCATGACATGTCACCGCTCCCTGGATTTCAGTCGCCTGCCTTATCCCGGCACACTGCCCTGGCCCATCGTGCCGCCAGATGACCATTTCCCTTCCTGAGAAGCGCGACAACCCCCCTGGTTGCATCACCCCCGACGAACAACCCGTATCCAAGCGCACGATTTGACCCGTCGATTATGGTCGATGTCTTCCCCCACATGCCTGGCAGGAGATGACCCCCCATCTCTTCAAACCGCGCGATGCCGGTATACGCCGCGAAATCACCATAAGGCCTGAGAGTCCCTGATGCGGTTCCGTTTTCAAAGGTGTTGCCAAGGGCGTGCTTGATAATAGCAATCTCACCGGGAGACACACCCGGGAAAGTGCGAACCCCCCGGTCAGACACCCCTCCCGAGGCGATGAATCGGATAATCTTTACATAATCATTGACCGCAAAATCGATCCTGAAATCAAGCCCTGCCAGCATTCGCGACCATTCCTTCCTTCCACTCGTTTCAGGCAATTTCGCGTCGAGTTCCAGTCCCTCGCAGAAACGGATGAAAAAATCCCTGAATTTCTTTTCAGAGATCCTGTTATAGAGCGAGGCGAAGTAGAGGTTGCAGGAATGGGCAAGCGCCTCAGGAAGTCGAACCGTGCCGTGACCCTTATCATGCCAGCATCGCTCCGGCATGTCAGGATCCGCACGATTAATCCCATGGCACCGGTACGCATACGACCCGAAGATATCTTCCCGAGCTTCCGCCAGGTAGAGAGCCACGATCAATTTAAAGACTGATCCTGGAGGCACACGCCTTCGGAGAAACGCCTGTCCCGGACTGGCGGAAATGCATTTCCCCGTGGAAAGTTCGAATACGCAATACGAAAGGTAGGGTGATTGGGCATCAGCATCTGGTGAGACAAGATGGATATCCCCGTAGTAGTGTTCCAGGATTTCGTACCGGTTGTACCCGCGTCGCGAAAGCTCCAGAGCGCCGTGCTGGCAAAGCCCCACGCCATGGCCGAGACCCCTCCCCCTGAACATATAGTGTTGCGTCTCACCCCTGGTGAACACACTCACGTTAAAATTATTACTGCGAAGAAAATTCCATCCTTTCACCCTGTTAATCATGAGTCTGAAAGTCTCCACTGGATGGGATTCCGACCCCAGTGGGTTCCGCAGCGTCACCACCCTCGATGTTGTATCATAGTTGATGGCATCATCGACGAGTTCTCCCGGCGCGTTTCCCATATTGAATATTCCGTGGACCTCTTCTGCTTCGATGGATCTTTCCCAGTAATTCCCCTTCCCCCCGCAAAGTTCAACTCCCTGGCGGTAAAGCCAATCCCTCACACCGAATGTGCCGCTGACACCCTTTTTCCCGAATACGATCTCTCCAATGGTAGAGCCACCGCACCGGGAATGAAAAAAAAGGTTTTCCCCGAGTCGAGCATGGTCGATACGCCACGAATCCTCGAAGCTGATAACCGGCGATGTCCTTCCCCTGTACACCTGGCAGTGGGTCAGGTCGCACACGTCATGGCCAACATGACGGGGCCTCCGCTCCATGTATCGGCAGCGGGCCATTATCACGTGGGAAAGGGCCATCAACGCCTCATTCTCGTTCACCCCGGTGGGTCCGAATTCCGCGCGGGCGGAATCGACCGCGTAGCGTTCGATCGTTTCCTGAACAAGGATACGGGGGGTCCCATCAACGCTGGTTATACTGAGGGGCAGCGGGTAGCGCCGCGTTTCGTCTTTCAACGGGACCATTACTACGCCGTCCTCATCCGGCGCACCCTCCACCCTGAGGTCGAAGGGGGCCTCGAACCGATGCCGGCCCACCATGGCAAGCCACCGGCCGCCGTTTCTGGTGAGCACGATCACGCTGCCGTCGCCAACGGGATTTCCCGCACCGTCAAGACACTCGGATCCCTTCTCCAGTCTCAATTCCAGGACCGGGGAAACTCCCTCTTTTACAAGACGGAGTTGCTTAGAGAGGATCCCAATTCTTATCGTCTGCGTTTCATATCCCGATTCGCCAGCCTGAAGCCGGGAAGGGATCAGGAGGATGCTGATGGCGAGCACAAGTAGCCAACAGGCAGATTTCCCCGTAATCGTGGTGACTCGTCCCGGGAAAAGAATGCACTTCCCGTGAAAGCGGCTCATTCCGCGATCTCACCTGATTTCTTCGTCACCGGTTTCCTCGTCGCGTTCCCCTGATTTACGAAACGTGATAATCGCCTTGAAGCCATATCCGACGATAAATCCGAGAACAAGGGCGAGTCCGATAACAAGAACCAGGGGAAGCGAGAACTGCCATAATAAAAACTGCATTTGAACAGGCGTTATATTCTGCATCGCCAGTATAGTGATAATAACCGCGATGCAAATAACGATAATCGTTCGTGTTTGCGTCATAACCGTACCTCCCTTGCCTCCCCTCTCAATATTCGACAGGAGAAACGTCCTACTTTTTTTTCACTTCGAGAACAGCAGGCTTTGACCACCCCTGAATGCTCGGCTCGTACATGCACTCCATGCGCGCGGGCTTTGCCATGAAGAATCCCGGTAATTCCGCCCGCATGATATAGGCGACTTCATAGACCTGCCCCTTCCTGAGTCCGGTGAAAAAATACACCATCCTGTCGTCCCATCTTTCAACATGAATATAGGGCTGGTACTCATCGTACGCGTTGATTCTGGTTACCTCAAAACCCGAAGGAAGGCAATCTTCGAGGACCATGTACTCAAAATCATCGGCCGATGTGAATCCGACTTTCACCATGAGTTCATCTCCGACATTGATCCTCGTGTCATCCCCGAGATCCTGGGGCACCAGGTATTCCCTGTTGTGGGCATCACGCACGCGGGTAATCGCCGAGAACGACCGTGTGAGCTTTATGCCATTCGAAAGCGACGCGATACTGCGACCCTGGTACCCCGACCGGGACCGCATCTCCCCCTCCTTGAAATAGAGCGTCCCCGATATGGTGACATCGAAGCTGAGGTCAGTCCCCGCTTCTCCCTCCGCGCGTACCGTGAAAAGAGAACGGGAAGGCGTACCCGACAGGGACACCTTCCTGACAAGGGCATCGCCTGATTGAAGCTCCTCGAGATCATAGGCAATATCAGCGACACGAGCACCATCAAGACTGAATTCCACGCGGCCTTTCGTCACGCCCTCTCCGCCCATTTTCTCAAGATAGCCGCAGAGTGCGAGCATGACCGTCGCCGTTTCCTTCGTCGAATTCCAGTATCCTCCCCTGTACCTGTTGCCGAGTGAGCGCACGATCTGGGACGGAACGGTTGAACGGTCACCCGATTCCAGAAGTGCGGAAAGGGCGTGCGCCGTCATCTCCGTATCGCCACCCTGCCAGCCCCAGCGGTAGCGTGAATCGCTTTCCCAGTACAACCCCTTCCCGTCCTTTTTCATTCGCGTTTTAATATCCGAAACAAGGCCGGGAAGTGCAGCCCCAATCTCATTCCTCATGTCAGCGTTAATCTCGGTATTCAATCGTGCAGCCGCGAGAGCCCTTACAAGAAAAATCGTGGCATAGGTGCTCCGTTCCTTCAACCGCATCATCTCCCGGAAGGTTGCGTGGTTCCATCCTCCCCAGAGGGCGTTTACATACATCAGGTACCCCACTGCGTCATGATCCTCAAGGCGGTTGTTTGCGAAGTATTTTTTTACCGCGTTAAGCCCCGCTGCCACGACATTCTTATCAACGGTGAATCCCTCGCCGCCCGCGATATGAAGCGAAAAAAGCACATAGCCGGTGACGAAAGCATTCCCTCTGCCGCCGGCCCACCACCCCCATGTGCCGTCATCGTTTTGCATCTGCTGGATCCGGGCCAGCCCTGCGGAAGCCCGCTCCAAAAGTTTTTCCCTTGCTTTCTGATCTATGAAGCGTGTGTATCCTTTCCGGCCCAGCATCCTCTGAAGCGCGAGGTTCGGCATGAATGCATTCAAAGTCTGCTCAACGCATCCGTAGGGATACTCGCTCAGGAACTTCGCCGCGCGAAGCATCTGTATTACCGGTGAGGGGTTCACCGAAATAACCAGTTCCTCCGGCACGAAGGAATAATCATCCGTGTTGCCAATCGGGGCCACGGCGACCGTCCGGTTCTCTCCCATATCCCCGGTACCGAAGAGGCTGTAGGAAACGCCCCGGCGTTTAACAGGCACACGCACCCGCAGTACGTCACGCGCTTCACGGTCGGCCTTTGCCTCGAACTCAAGCGCAACTGACTCCTTCCCCTTTGGCACGTCGAATGGATAGTACGTACTGGCAGATCCGAAGGCGGGCAGGCTGATCGCGACCTTATCCTCCGGCTTGAGAGACGCCGCAGCCGCCTTGAATAATGTTGACACGCTGCCAAGCCCCCTCTCTGTATTGCTGTTCACGATGCCGACAAGGCTCAGCCGGTCCCCCTCGACCATGAAACGGGGCCTTCCGATCCTGGCAATGAGATCCTGTGTGACCAGGAAAGTCCTCCGCACTTCGCCGACTCTTCCCTCGAGATCATGTCCCCTTCCGGTGAGCCGCCAGGTGGTGAGGTTGTCGGGCAGGGGGATCTCAAGGCGGGCCACCCCATCATCTCCCGTCCTTATATTGGCTCTCCAGAAGGCGGTATCCTTGAATTTCTCCCGTACTTCGACCCGGTCATCCTTCGCCGCCCCGGCCAGCACGGTGATCGGATATGAATAACTGGTGAGAACCCAGTTCGAAATCCTGGAATAGAAGAAATCCTTCATCGGCGGGGTATGATCGCGCCGCACGCTGAATATCGCCTCGTCAACCGCAGCGAGTGAGATATCGGCCTTTATTGGCCTGCCCCCCTCATCCCTTGCCTTCAGCAGCACGCGCGTCGTTTCGCCGGGCCCATATTTTTCCCTGTCCGTTTCGATCGAAAGCGACAGGCCGGTGTCGATCACCGGCAATGAAACCAGGGCGGTGGACGTGTATAGCGCGCGTTTTCTCTGCATCGTGGCAGTGACGTAAAGATTGGGCGCGTACTCTTTTTTCACCTTGAATTCCACGGGCATGATATTCCCCGTCATCTTCACCACTCTGGTCTCATAGACGTCACGGCCTTCGAGGGTGATGCAGACATAGGCGTCGGTGTATCTGCTCTTGACAAGGCAGGTAACCTGTCCGGGACCGGACAGTTCCTCGGCGCTGACTGACACCTCTAGGTTTTTAAACCGCGAAGCCACGGACTGCCCGGCCCCACCGTATATCCATATCACGCGGGATCCCCTGATAACATTCTCCTTCCTGTCGACTCCGGTGACAACGAGATCGAATTCCCCATAGGAGGTAAACTCCCGGGGAAGGTCCACGACGGCGCTTCCCTCGTGATTTGTGCTGATCTGCCGTGAATACACGGGCCTGCTGTCATGAACGTAGACCCTCTGCCACGGTTTCCAGACATACCTGAAAGCCTCAACTTTCAATTTTGCCGCATAGGGCTTTCCCGTGTGGGTGAGTGTTCGGACCGTCACTTTCTTTGCTTCGCCGCCCGCGAAGAAATTTTTGGATGGTTCAATTTTAATATAAAATTCACCACGGCCCACTCTTACTCTCGTCCGCGAGGTGATACTCACGTTCGATCGATCAACCACCGTTGCCTCGCATGTTATCTCGCGGTCAAACGGGTAGTCTCCCGCGTGGAGCCGGAGTACGGTAATACCGTCCCTGTCCGCGTATTTCTCTCCTTCCATGACGATCCTGTTATACGATCCGCTCCCCGCGTAATCCTCCTCCCACCAGTAGGTGGTATCGGAGTCCCTTAGGCGGGTCTCGTAAAATCGGTACCTGACAAGAGCGCCGCCGAGAGGAGCGCCGAAGAAGTATTTTGATTCCACCTTGAATTCCGCGGTATCTCCGTTAATGAAGTATTCACGCGAGGGCGTGATATCAACCTTGAACTCAGGCTTTCGGTACTGCTCAACGTAAAAGGTGCCTCTGGCATAGAGTTGTTTTTCGGCCGGGCCCGCCGCTATTTCATAGGTACCCAGGTTTGCATCACCGGGTATGGTTATCTCGCCCTCCAGTGTCCCCCATTCGTCAAGGGTATCGCTTCCTTCTCTGATATTCTTATCCATGCTTCTATTTACGATTGAAAAGAAGACTTTTTCTCCACGGGCGGGGAGAAACCGCTCAACCCTGTTTTTCGCGATGATCTTGTACTTGACGGTGTCTCCCGCGCGATATACAGGGCGGTCCGTATAGATGAAATATTTTTTCTGCTCCCGCTGGAAGGTTGAAGGGGAACCTGTTGCGCAGATGGCATAGCTCCCGTCCGGAGCGATCACTATGGCGGAAAGATACCGCCCTGACCTGATGTTTTTTTTGAATATTCCGTTGCCGTCGGTCACGCCCTGCGCGACTACCCCAACTGGCAGTTCCTCAAGTCGCTCGGGGGGCTTGTACCTTGTTCGCTTTTTCTTTTTCGGCGTTGTGTCGAAAAGGCCGACTCTCGCCCCCTTGACGGGAGCGTTGTCAACAAGGCTCGTCACGTAGGCGAGTATCGACTCCTGGGACCGCTTCATTACAACCCCGACGGTAGTGAGAGAGAAAAATTTCCTGCTGATGATTCTGTCGGCTCCCTTCACCTCGACGCAGTATCCACCCGTAGGAAGCGCGGTTTTCACCTGAAGTGATTGATACCTCCATTCGTACGGCTCGAATTCCCGAATCGGCTCTTTCCAGGAAGCCACCGCCTTCAGTCCTGCCCTGGAAGGATCAAGCTTGTCAGGATCAACTCCACCCTTTACCAGTACATCGATAGGAACTTTATAGATGGTAACCGATATATTCTCCAGGCGTAGTGAACGCACATTGAATTCTACGGTATCACCCGGGGCGAAAGTGTAGCGATAGGCATACACCTGGACCTGGGGCTCCTTTGCCCTGACGGTGAAGCGAACACCCGACTTTCTCTCTCCCTCGTCGATTTTCATCACGCCCGCTTCCAGGGTATAAAATCCCTGATGGGTGACGCTCACCTTGTACGTGCCCGGCTTTACATCCTCCAGCCGGAAGCTCCCGTCCTGGAAGGTCGTTCCAGAATAGGTAACACCCCCCGAAAGAGATACATCCACGCCAATGGCGGGAATATCCAGCCCCTCGATCATAACCGTTCCCTCGATCATGGCAGGCCGGGTCATGATCATGGGAAGCGCAAAACTCTCGCCCTCCTTGATGTTTTTAATCCTTGCCGTCTCAGTAATGTATCCCGCTCCGGAGAACGCAACAATGTAGGAGCCCGCAGGTAGCTTCTCAAAGCGGTATGATCCATTCTCATTCGTTGCTGAAATCAACGGTTTTTCGTTCGCGTCGCCCGATTCCCTTTCATAATATCGCCCCTGCCGTATCAGCTTCACCTCTATTCCTTTCAGGGGTTCTCCCCGACGGCTCTTTACAATTCCCTCAAGTATTGATTCTTTCCTGAGCTCGACCCTGTATTCACCCGCCGTGACCGGTCCGGTCGCCACGTGCGTCACGTATCCCGTTGCGGTGATTTCAATTCGATAGGTTACATGGGGAATAAAATCATCGATCCTGAAACGACCTCCACCATCTGTTTCCCTCTCATAATACCCGACGCCCATGTTCGCGTTTTTCATTTCAATTCGCGCGGATTTGATCCCCTTCTTTGTTTTCGCGTCAATCACCAGCCCGTCTATTTGGGATTTCAGCACAAGGGGCTTCGTGTCCCCGGTGTATACGGTCCTTCCATCGGGAAGACGATTGACACCGCCTTCGTCACAGTTTGTGATTGCAAGGATAGTTGCGCAGAGCATGATGGCCGCGAGTGATTTATTTCCCATGATCTCCCCCCGTTAAACCCGCTCTGTAGAAACGGATGATGGCATCCTGTCTCACGAACAGGTTCTTATCGAATGGTAACCGCCTTGAACGCAGAAATCTGGCACGATTTCTCCGAAGCCAGGCGATCAACAAATGAAAGCTGCCTGATTTCTGCGGGTACGAAAATATAGTTCTCTCCTTTGCTGCACTGGAGCATAAATCCATACTCTTTTACATTCATTCCATATATTTCGCCCACGGCAAAGGGAGGCGAGGTAACCGTCATTATTATTTCTGTATCAGCGAGTTCCGATACATCGAGAGGATCATAACGCGGATCCCTCGTCAGCGCCCCCGCCAGGTAATCGCCCAGAAGGGCCGCGATATCATCGGTCCAGTGTGAAAAAGCGCCGAAACAGCCACGCACCTTTTTTCCTTTCTTTAACGTAATGAAAATCCCGAGACGGCCAAAATAAGGCGGAGGTTTGACCGAAAGTGTTTCTCCGGAGCCAACTCCCGTGAGCCGTGCCCGGGCAAGGGAGCGCAGCCACCTGAGCAGCTCGCGGGAATTCTCTCCACTTGCAAACTCGCCCCACTGGGCAAGCATCGGATCATCCTGCGCTGTTGACTCGTGAACCGCCACGGCGGGAAAGACCATCGACACGAAAATGATGATTCGCGCAACGCGTATCATTTCAGTCAACTCCAGTCATTCCTTCAGCGAATATACGCAGGAGGGTAGTAGTCCCTGTAGAGCAGGGCGTTTTCAATAAAGGCATTCCCCTTGTATCGTTTTCTATAGACGTACACCATGATGCCCGGTCTTATTCTGTCATTGTCCTCCGCCAGAGGAATCGGGACTTCTTCCTCTTCCGTTTCGATTTCGAATCGGTGTGAGATAACACCGCTCGAAGTAATGACTGCACGGAGACTCGCCGAATCGGCGCGAAGCTCGAGCCTGATCGGCACGGCATGGGGGTTCTTCATCTTGAGGTCTTTCTTCCCGTATTTGATCGTCGCGTCAAGGCCAAGTGGCACATAGGCGACCGGCCTTGAATGCCTGTGCCTCTCGAGTATCACGCAACCTGCGATGAGAAGGGCGTTATAGATCGTTGATGAAACCTGGCAGAGGCCTCCGCCGGGCTCCAACACCACGTGATCCCTGTACATCACCCTCCCGGGAGCAAAGCCGTTTTTCGCTGATCCCTCACCGACGATATCATTAAAAGAAAGCGTTCCGCCCGGAGGAACAGTAACGCCATCCAGCTTCCCGCACGCGATCATAATGTTGCGCTTCACGTTTTCATCCTGGCCCTCCACGAATGTTGAAAACGTTGCGACTGGACTCGATTCGGTATCGGCACGGGCGGGTTGTCCGGGTGATCCGGGCCTCCATGAAAGCACAATGGCCCCGATGCACATCAGTGCCGCCGTGCGGCGCGGCCATCGCGCACAACGCCCTGCCCGGCGGACCCCGGTCTTTCTCCGACTGCAGGGGACATCTCTCATATCACTCTTCACCGCCGACTCTCCCGTCCCTGGCCGTAATAAACCCTTCCGGTTTCTCCATCAACCGTGATGACGATGCCGCTCCTGATTATTTCACACGCCCCCGCAGCCGCCGCCACAACAGGTATCCCGAGAGCCCTACCCACGATCACCGCCCTGGATGCCTCCGGCTCTTCTTCAGTTACGATCGCGGCAGCGCTCTTCAACGCCGGAAGCACTTCATCGGAGCTTTTCGCAATCACCATTATCTCCCCTTCGTTGAATTCCCGAAGATCTACGTTTTCATCCATGACACGCGCGCGCCCGCGGCCCCTTCCGCCGGCCACCCCCGCACCCTCCACCAGGATATTCCCCACGATGTGCACCTTGATCATGTTCGTGGTACCGCTCATGTCAGAGAGCATGCTCCCCGTGATCACCACCAGATCCCCTTCCCGAACCTGGCCCTTCTCCATCGCCTTCTCTACCGCCTGCAGCAGGAGTTCATCCGTCGAATCCTTCTCATCGACCGGTACGGGAAACACGCCCCATGACAGCGCGAGCTGATTGCACACGCGCCCACTGGATGTTGTGGCGATGATGGGACATGAAGGCCTGAACTTCGACACCATCTTGGCCGAATGGCCCGATCGCGTCATGCTGATTATTGAAGACGCACCAAGGGAATGGGCCGTTTCACAGGTCGCGTGGCTTATTGCATTGGTCACATTCCGTGAAACCGTCACCACTGCGTTCTTGAGACGCCTCACGTAATCGATGTCCTGTTCGGTTTTAACCGCTATTTTATGCATCGTGAGAAGTGATTCCACGGGGTATTTCCCGATCGAGGTCTCGCCGGACAGCATGATCGCGCTGGTGCCGTCGTATATCGCGTTCGCCACGTCGGTTATCTCCGCCCTGGTGGGTCGTGGATTTCGTATCATGGAGTCGAGCATTTGCGTGGCCGTAATCACCGGTTTCCCCGCCCTGTAACACTTGGAGATAATCAGCTTCTGAATGGCGGGAAGTTCTTCGAAGGGAATTTCAACTCCCATGTCCCCACGGGCGATCATGATACCGTCGCTTACGCGAATAATGTCATCTATGGCATCAACCCCCTCCCTTATTTCTATCTTTGAAATAATCTGGATCGAATGTCCCCCGTACGATCTGACGAGTTCTCTCAGTTCCTTCACGTCATCCGCGTCCCGCACGAATGATGCGGCGATGAATTCGAATTCCTGTTCAACCCCGAACTGTATGTCGGCCCTATCGGCTGCGCTGATGAAGGGGAGATTCCTCGCGGCACCGGGGACGTTGATTTTCTTCCCGTTGCTCAAAGGCCCCCCGTCCACGACCTCGCATGTGACTTCACTCTCGGATGTTTCTGTTACTTTCATTGAAATGAGTCCGTCGTCCAGGAGAATCCTGTCGTTCTTCTTGACGATTCCTGGAAACTTATCGTACGTTACCGATACGATCGTTTCGCTTCCTGTAACATTTTCTGTCGTGAAGGTGAATAACGATCCTGAGGCGAGATCTATCCGGTTTCTGGCGAATTTTCTGATACGGATCTCAGGTCCACGCGTGTCAAGCATGAGTGCGGCTGGAATCCCCAGTTCGCTCCTAATGCTTTTAAAGTTTCGCACCCGTTCCAGATGCTCTTCATGTGAACCATGTGAGAAATTCAGTCTTCCCACATTCATGCCGTTCAGGAAAAGCCTGCGGAGGACACCATCGCCGTCCGTTCCGGGTCCCAGCGTACAGACAACTTTTGTTTTTCTTAAATACTCAATCGCGGGCATTGTCAACCATACCACGTGCGAATTTATTTTCCCGTAATGGCCCACGTCATTATTGGCCTAATTTAAAAAAATAGTCAAGGCAATACGAGAATTCAATGTTTACAAAACGGGAACCGCATCCTGATAGGCACAAGTACCAGATTGTCAGGAAATTGCCGTTTTCAGCAACAAATAGATCAGGGTTGTACCGGCAAGCACAACGGCAAGCGGCCTTATGAGGTGCAGGAGTACGGTTCCTATTCTGGTTTTGAAATATTCGTTCGTTACAACAAGACAGATATGGACGGGGGAAAGCATCATTCCGATGTATCCGCAGCCGTAGGCGAGGACCACCGAAGCGAGGACTCCGGCGCCTCCATTTCCCGCCATGCTCATGACGATCGGGAAGCTCGCGCCAACGAAACCAAGGGCAATTCCCGTCGTTAACCCGCTCACGAATGGGATGATGCCAATGGCCAGCACGATGGGAATGCCACAATCAACAAGTTCGTCTTTCATTCGTGCAACGAGCAATGTGCCATCCGGAAGGGGCGCCTCGATGAGAACGCCGTATACCAGGATGCATGCCACCGTCACGATCAGTATGCCCGGCCGCCCATTGAGAAGAACCCCCCGCCATCCCGCCATGTCAAGGGGCCACGATACCTGGATGTATATCTGAGCCGCGGTTACTCCGATCATCACGGGAAGATATCGGCTGTAACCGGCAAGTTTTGGCAAGGCCACGCTTACGATGGCATACAGCCCAACTATCAGCATGAACGGCGCCATGAGCCTGAATAACGAAATCTGGTTATTCCCCGGGATCTTCACACTTGATTTGGTGACGGGAACCCCTCTCAGGATAAATAAATAACCTCCAAGAACCGAGAAAAGCGTGAGGGGGAACATGATCAAAATGAAAACCGGCATGGACAATCCGGAGATCTCCACGGCAAGAAGCATCCCGGGATAAAGCGGCCACCAGTATTCCCATATATGCCTGAACCAGTAATTTATCCGTGCTTTTACCTCGGGATCTATGGCCGTATCATTATCAATCTCTTCAACGAGGGGAGCGGAGAAAAGCGCCCCTCCCGGCATCGGGAGGATGCCGATAATGGCCGGCAGCAAGGCGAGAGACACACGGTGCGGGACAATCGACTTCACCGTCGCCGCCAGTTCCTTCATTACACCCGCCTTCAACATCTGGTTACTGAGAATAATAATCTGGAAAATCGCAGCAAGGAGAAATAGATAGCCGGGAGTGACAAGCCGTTCGACCGCAAACGGAAAAAACACGTCCGGATCATGACCGACCCAAAAAAACAACAGAGTCGCGCCGGCCATAACGGACAGGTAGAGCGGAGCGGCGAACCTGTTGACAAGTAGAATGGCGAGCAGGGAGCCCAATACGCGGGCGGCATAGGGAGCGTTACTTATCGCGTCCATGGACAACCAGCCATCGTTTGCGCGGGACCCTCCAGGGTGCACATTTCTTCGCACCTGTTACCAAATCAGGGGAAAAAACGATCAGGAACCTTTACCGGATTTTTTCTTTTTATCTCCGGCTTTTTTCCCTTTCGTCTGCTTTCTTGATCCCTTTCCCTTCGGCGTTTCACCTTCCTTTGCCATGTTCGAGATCGCCGCCGCCTCCCGACGTTCATTGGCCTCCGCGATGACCGCCTCCTTGTTCTTTAAAATGTAGAGGTAATCAATCACCGCCGGCAGTATAACCAGTGCGGTAAAGAGACACAGCACAATCCCGATAAGAAGAATGATCCCGAAGGCTGAAACGCCGTTATGTCGGGCTGGCACGATGCTTCCAAGTCCCACCACTATTGCGAGTGCGGCGAAAACAAGACCGCGTCCCGTTGTTTTCGTAGCCGCGAAGGCGGTGATACCCGTGTTTTCCCTCCATCGGTGCACGATCCTGAGACCGTACACGACCCCCAGGCCCAGAAGAAGAGGAAGTCCCGCTATGTTGGCAACATTGTAGTCTATCTTTGCAAAATAAAGAACCATATTGAGCCAGAGCATGCCTATCACGAGAGGAAGAAGAGCGAGCAGGACGCCCCGCGGTCCCTTGAAATCGATTATCAGGAGCACCAGAATGATAACAAAGGAGTAGATCATGGCCCTGAAGATCGCCGTTGCGGCCTGACGCACGTAGACGCGATGCGTTACAGGAAATCCGGTGATATTGGGTGTAACGCCTTTCAGATCATTGACGAATTTATCCAGAAAGGCGATGTCCCAGATAGATCCGGTTGGAGAAACCATCGCGACATACGTCCCCTCGGGGCTTTTGAAGCGACTGATGATCTCCTTCGGAAATGTGGATTCGTCGATTATCGACGGATCCATGCTTTCCCTGACCAGCTGAGTTGCTTTTGATATGACAACGAACAGCTCTCTTTCAAATCGCTTGGTGCGCCTGAGTGCCGTACCCTCGCTGTCTTCTGCGAGCTTTTCCCTTACCGTATCCATGTTCGCCAGAAGGGAATCGATCCTCGACACAAGGTCCGACTGTCCGCCGGCGAAGGCCTTTTCCTGAGCCTCCTCAAAGTACTCGCTCATTTTTCCAAGCATCGCGACATATTCCGCACTGCTGTGATGATCTTCAAGGAGGCCAACGTGAAAATTTCCGAGCAAAGGCCTTATTTCGCGGATGATCTTGATTTTCTCCTGCTGATTGTCAGGGATGTATTTTGCCAGTGATTCGACCCTGCTCACCGTGGGGAGTTTCTCAACTTTCTCGGTTATTTTCTGCAGATTTTCCAGGTTTGTATCGGTGATCATCGCAAAGGAAAGCTTGAAATCACTGTTGTCTTCCATCTTCCTCTGGTAAATCGTGGATTCCGTGTTGCGGGGAAGAAGCTTGAGGACGTTGTAATCCATTTTAAGCTGGGTTACCGCAAAAATGCTGAATACTGTTATGGCGGCACTCACCCCGATGATGACAAAATGGATTTTTTTCTGTTCCAGTTTCGCCGCCTCAAAGATCGTTTCTTTCACCTGGTAATCCCTCGGTTCTATCTGGATCAGGAAAAGAAGGGGGGGCATCATGAGAAACGTGCTTATCATGACGACCATAAGACCTATGCCTGCGGCCAGACCAAGTTCCGAGTAGCCGGAAAAATCCGAGAGAGAAAGGGCGAAGAACGCAAGGCTCGTCGTCAGGCCCGCGGATATGACCGAGCGACTCGTGAGCACAACGGACTTGTAGATGGCATCGTTCATTGATAACCCGTTCCCCAGCTCCTCCTCCGTCCGCTGGAGCAGGTAGATGCCAAAATCTATTCCTATCCCGAAGAGCACCGCGAGGAACGACGAGCTGATAAGATTGAGCTTCCCGATTAATAACGTGATAATCCCGAGGGAAATCACGAGTCCTGATACCGTGGGGATGACGGCTATGATTGTCTTTTTGATCGACCGAAAGCCGATAAGAAGAACCAGTGAGACGATAATGATGGAAAGCACGACGGCATCGGCCACGTCTTCATAAATAATTCCTATCTCAGTATGTACATGGGCCGGCATGCCGGTAAAGGCGACTTTTATCTTACCCTTAATTTCCGGATGCGCTTCATAAACCCTGTCACAGGCGCTTCTCATGTCCTTGATAAATGGACGAAGGTAGGTGATTTCATCATTGTAATTCTTGGGTTGGACGAAGAGGAAAAGCATTTTGAAATCACGTGAAAACAAGTAGCCACCGCTTTCCAGGGTTGCCAGCTCGCTGAAACCCGCTACTGACAGCTTTTTTTCCAGCTGCAGCTTTATCTGATTCGGATTTGAAAGCCAGTCGTTCCATTCCCTGAAAAAGGCATCGAAGAATATTATTATATTCGTTGCCCCCTCAACTGAAATCCCGGAGTGGGGCTCCTTGAAGCTGGCGGTTACCTCTTTCATCATGGAATAGAGGCTTGTAATGTTATTTATTTTGTTTAGCCAGCCCTCTTTCTTTTTCAGGATATCACGTGCCTTTTTTAGCGTATCAATCTGCACATAGAGTGGTGCCCGCTTCATAAGCACGGTTGCATCGATTTTGTAGAAAATGGACTCAACCCATTTGGTCTCCCTGCCAATCTCTTCAGCGAACGTATCCGCATATTTTTTACAGAGATCGCTGTCTCCCTCAAGAATAATAATGAGGTTGTCGGGAGAACCGAATTCTTTTTTGTATTGCAGGTATTTGGCCTGTTCTGGATCGTCCTTGGGGATGAGGTCTTCCTGGGACGATGAGATAATCAATTTCGGAATGAACGCGCCCATTATCACGGTTGCCAGGATCATGACAATAAGCATCAGCTTCCCACGCTGCAACGACCACTTGTAAATCACATCCAAAATCTTTTTCTGCATGATACTCTCTTTTTTTATCTGTAATTTTGTTCAGGGACGGTCGCACCATAATCCGCGTTACCAATCAAACCCGCCCTTGACTTTGTGAGATTTCCCAGAAAAGGCCTTTAGATTTTCGACAAATTATCTTCAAACAGGTCACCTGGGAAGCAATGACAATTGATTTACCAATGATAATGCCTGAGTTGCAAGCATTTTTTATCGTTGGAATATGTCAAAAGTTAAGCTCCCCTGTCGCAGGGTTCACCGCTCCCGTATACACAATATTTTTCTCATGAATTTGCTTTTTAAGGGAACCTGGGCTGCTTCGAAACGGTCTAAAACAAGTCTGTATGTAAAGAATATATTTCCCTATCGCAGGCAGTTATTGTTCTGGAGTCCAGGAAGAAGAGAGGCGTTATTGAGATGAAAAATTTATTGACATATTGTTGTTATTGTTGGCCTCTATCAAATGCCTTGAGGGTCATTACCTTAATCACAACCTCTTATCAGGCATTATTTTTAAGCATCTAACCTTAAGGGAAATTGTACTTACTGCCATTGAATAAATCGGATCCATCACAATACTGACAGGTGACCGAGGTGCCACATTATGAAAATGAATAAGAAGCGATTCACGATCATTATCACTTTGTTGCTTGCTGGTTTTGTCTTCCAGCCGTTCTATTCCCCCGGGTATTCAGCCCAGAAAACCAGTTTCGCGCTGATTTTTCTTGGAGGACCTGATACAGGAGCCGAGGGTGAAACGATTATCACACAATTCATGTCTTCCCTTGCAAAACTTTCCGGCATTCCTGCCGGATCGCTTCAGGGTAAATATTTCAACAACATCAGTGAAGCAAAAACATATATCGCCCAGAATAAAGATGTATATATCATGGCCTCCATCGGCTTCTTTTTATCAAACAGGCACTCCATGAACCTTGCGCCTCTTGCCGTGGTGAAGCTGAGAGGTAACGATAAAGAGCAATTCTATCTCGCCGTGAAAAAAGGCGCGTATTCTAATCTCAAGCAGTTGAAAGGCAAGACCCTTTCCGGCAACGTACTCTACGAAGATCCAAGATTCATAAACACGATGATTTTCGATAATGTCCTCAGTATCGGCGGCTTTTTTGTTTTAAAACCCACAAACAGGCCGCTTTCAGCAATTCGACGACTAACCACCGGCCAGTATGACGCAGTTCTTCTCAACCATATGCAATACTATAGCCTGAAGAATATCGCGACTTTCCAGCAGGTGGATATTATTCACCAGTCGCCAAAAATGCCGGCTCTGGGGATGATGATGACCAACACCCCCCAGAACAGGTCAACAAAGGACAGGATCATCCAGGCGGTTACCACCATGTGCAATCAGGCTGACACAAAGGATGTGTGTAAAAATTTTGGCATCGACGGTTTCGAGCCGATAAGCAATCAGGTCCTCGAGAATGAGATCAACAAATTCGATAGCTCTAAATAGCGCCTGCGCCCTGGTACTTCTCACGGGCTGCCTCGTACGTCCCGGCGCGCTGCGCCGGGACGTATCCGAAAAAATCGCAGTTAACGAGCAACAGGATTGGTTCAACGCCGATATACGCGCTTTGCCCATTTCCGGCAACCCCATTCTACTCCTTGAAATCGCACAGGATCTTACCACATACAGCGCTCCATACGGACAAAAAATATACGCCCTACGCCTCGCCGCTCATGCGCATGCCCTTGACAGGAAAAATGTCAAAGTGGCAACCGCTCTCTCGAAAATCGCTTTTTTGGCGGCTGACGGGATTGACGGGGATGAAGATGCGATGAAAAAAAATGCGGAAATCGGCGTTCGTGCCGCCCGTGCGGCGGGTGTCGATGCTTCGAGCCCTGAAGCATGCTATTATTTCGCCCTTAACCAGGGTCTAATCATTCGATCCGCCGGCCTTCTTGCCATCGGAAAACTTCCGGAAATTTTCGAGGCGCTTCAGACAGCACAGAAAACAGCCCATCTCGATTACGGCGGTCCGATAAGGGTCCTCGGCATGCTCTACATGAAAGCCCCGGCATGGCCCACCGGCATCGGAGACCTGGAAAAATCACTGGAGCTACTCTCCCGGGCATGCGAAGAGTATCCCTCACATCCCCAGAACTTCATGTTTTACGCCGAGGCGCTCATTCAGGATGACAATAACGCAGAGGCGTTGAAATACCTCGATATTGCACATCGCCTTTCAGCACCCGAAATATGGGGCATGCACTATTCCACCCGCTGGCGGGGTGAAATTGCTGAACTTAAGCGCAAGGCCTCACAGTAGCGGATATCACAGCGTCCATCGATGACCGTAGAAAATGCCAGGTATTGTAACCCACAGCAGAGCATTTAAGGAATCGATCCAACTCCTTGCCCGCAAAGAGAAGAGATCATATCTTCTCAACTCGATTGGAACCCTGTTCTCCGATTCGATGCATCGAACCGCGGGGCTCTTTGGCTCCATCGGTCCAAATATATTGGACTATATCCCCTTTCGTTCCCGCAAGGACATATTCGGAAGCGGAAGTTCATTTTTCATCCATAACGGTGGTTGCGATCAAATCATTAATGCCATGATACGCACCATCTATTCCTACAAGGATAAAAATAACGAATGGGCCGCGACACAGCGTTCATACCTGTATGGGTTTATATCCCATATCGTTACTGACGCGTACTTCCATCCTTTCGTTTTCTATTTTTCTGGATTTCCATCTGCATACACTCGGAAGGAAATCAGATTTTTCAGGATTCAAAACCTTCTCTTCCAGTACAACCTGGATAATTATTTTCAGTACCATGACGATAAAATCAGTGATTTTTCTTTTACTATCGAGGAGATGCTTCCCGTAACCCGCGCAGGCGACAAAACAGGGATCTACCCCCCCATAAAAGAGCTTATTCTAAATACCATGAAAGAAACCTATCCTGAAATATATGAAAAAATCCTGATCTGTGATTGCTCAAAGATTCATTACTCAATGAAGAACCGCATCAGTTACCTCGACCTCATGCCCCTCTTGATCAGGACCGCGTATGCCATCAAGCGCAGCGATAATCGTCGCCTGGCCAATGCCTGCCGATCACTGATAAGAAACGGGACGTTGTATTCGGATTTTTTTGTTTGCTATCCGTTGAACAGGCGCCATAACAAGAACGTGCTCAATCTTCATCGTCAGCGATGGGAAAACCCTGCGGGTAAGATCGGACTGCATTACGAGTCAGTCCAAAACTTATTGGTGCAGTCTTGCGAAAAAACAGTAGAACTTTGGGAAAAAATCGAATCATCCCTCTACGGCAGGGAAAATCTTTCGGTATTTGACGATCTGAAATTCAACGCTTATACGGGAGCTCCCGATCTGGCCTATGATAACATGAAATTGAAAGAACCGATACGGCTCTCCGTTTAACTATTTCATGTTTTTGATGTTTGAATAAAAATGTTTCTTCGCTAAATTCTGAAGTTCATTTTCAGATATATACTTCAGCAATCCTGGGTTCCCCACCATGTCGGCCTTTCCCGTCGTTTTGGAGACGTACCGGACAAAATTCATCGCCGCCACGCGGTGAGGATTGATCGCATTGTAATTCAGATAGCTGTACAGAGTTGACAGCCCGAGAAGCGGATTTGAGTATATCGTGCTCACGAGGGAAAGCTCTTCCCCCTGGACCTGATCGAAGTTATTATAGCGATTGTTGAGTATTTTATGCGTCAGCTCATGGATAATGAACATTCTCCATATTTCATTTTTAATGTTTTTATTATCCTTGAACGCCCTTGAAAGACAATACCTGATGTCATCCGTGATCTGAGAACCGACAAAAAACATTGAATTAACTTTTTCACCTTGAAGAATATTCTTGGCGATGATGTAATCGTTGTCAACCTCCACGGGATTGATGTAAATCATGTCAAAGTAGAACGTTGAATTGCTGGTTGAAAATTCATCATAGTATATATACGGCTGAATATTGTAGATGGGTTCCTTTATTTCAAAAAAGGGATGACGTACGTCAACCGGTCGCTTTTTCCCGAATATACAATAATCAAGTGATATCTTTTCCGACCAGGTATTCATATCCTTCGAGAACTTGAGGATGATATTTCTGCCGACAAGTATCTCCTCGATACTGTGCAGGGTCTTTACATCATATTTTCTCGGTTCCAGGTATATCGAAAGCATGAGACCGGCAAGATTTCTGTGCCTTTGGTCGCGGATCGTGTTCAGATAATTCTTATATTCCTTAATATGGAAACCCTCTTGACCCATTATCCTGAGGGGGATATTGTCCTTTTGAATCATATTGACAAAATGAGGATTTTCATTGAATAAAAGGACAATATATGCATAAAATTTGCCATTTATGCTTTTAATGTTTATTCCTTCGGAATGGTAGCTGCTGAATCCCCCTTCATAGCCTTGGGAATACGCATTGGAACTGAACGGAACCGCCAAGTACCATGGTATCAGCAGCAGAAAAAGTATGTTTATAATAAATCTATTTTCTTTCACGTTTATTCTGTGCAATAATTTAGTGTTAATATACCCTCAATTCCATCGTGATGAACAATCTTCGGGTTATCAGCCAAAAACCTGCACCCCTTTTTACCACCCCTATCGGGAGCGTTTAATCCGGAAAATGTTCAAACTAACAACATACAAATACAATGAAATTTTGGCAATTATTTATTGCTTATTGCTATGGGTCAATGGAAGGTTGTTATGTCTTAATCAAAATTATAACACATATACCGGCTATCGAAGAGATGCCGATGAAAAAAACGAACAGTTGGCTGACAAACAGCAAACTGCGAGCGATACATGGATGTATCGCCATTTTTCAAGGCTGAAAACCAAGAAAAGTGCGAGGTTTTGCGAATTCACTTCGTAAACCGAACCTGAAAAACTCCACAGATGGAGTTTTTCAGGAAACTGTTAGTACTTTGCCCTTTTCTTGACAACCAGTCCGTAAATATGAATAGAATTTGTTGACGTTGCGGCATTAACCGGGACGATAGTATCATACTATAACCCAGGGCGGATAGAGCATGAAGCTAAAAGATTGTATAAAATGCGACCATTTCATTGATGCCAGGGCCGACTGCGTTTTATGCAGGCGTGACGATGAAATTGAACACCGCGTGGTCGACGGGGACACCGTCGTTTCCTGTCCCCTGGAAAGAGGATCATCCAAGTAAATGAACAAGAATGCCGCTCAACAGCTTCGGTTCAAACCAGGTCGACTTGGGGGGCATTATGCCATCCATATCAGATACGCCCATCAGCTGCTCAATCCCTGTCGCGTAGAGGGAAAAGGCCACGGCAAATTCACCAGAATCAACACGTCTCTTTAGCTCTGTGATACTTCCCGTTCCACCAACAAAATCAATACGCGGGTCCCTTCGCGGATCCTCAATCCCCAGGATCGGTGCGAGTATCTTTTCCTGCACAATTCTGACATCGAGGCTCATCATTGGATCGTCCCCTGGTTTAAACCGAGGCTTGAGAAGGTACCAATCAGAATCAATATACATGCAGTAGGAATGGACTGATGCCGGTATTTCAAGATGACTCTTCTCGATGCTAAACGCTTTTGACAGCGCCCCCAGGAATTCTTCCTTGCTCATTCCGTTGAGATCCCTGACCACCCTGTTATAGGCAAGAATCTTTAGCTGGCTATGGGGGAATAATACCGCCATGAAACGATTGAACTCTTCAGATCCTACATAACCCGGATTTTCTCGCCTTCTCTGCTCACCTACTTTAACAGCTGCAGCCGCCCGGTGATGCCCGTCGGCAATGTAGAGGACTGCATCACGAAACGCTTCTTTCAGGGATTCGATTATTGCCCGGTCTTCTATTATCCGAACGATCTGGCGGACCCCGTCATCCGTCGTGAAATCATATTCCGGTTTAATTGCCATTGCCCCCGCAAGGAGCGCTCGTTTTTCCTCTGTATCCTTGTAAAAAAGGAAAACCTGCCCGGTATTCGCATTGATGACATCGGTATGGGTCGTGCGCTCACGCTCCTTGTCTTCGCGTGTCAGCTCATGCTTCTTTATAATCTTGTTCTGATAATCATCAATACTCACACAGGCTATCAGACCCGTCTGCTCCCTACCTTCCATAACCTGCGTATAAAGATAAAAACAGGGCGCGGTGTCCTGTATCATTATACCCTTTTCGATCATGTCAGTCAGATGATCTTTCCCGTACCGGTAGAGTTCATGATCATCACGCTCCTTTCCGATAAAACCGATTTCTGGCTTCGTCACGTGGAAAAAACAGATATCGTTCCCATCGGCTATTCTGGACGCTTCTTCTACGGAAACAACGTCATAGGGCAGAACGGCAACCCTTGAAACATGATCTTTAATAGGTCGCAATCCCCTGAACTCGCTAATTTTTGCCATTTGTTCTCTCCCCAACCATCACTTGATATTGTGTTTTTTATCCGACCTTCTTACGAATGAATACTACACTAAAACGTCTTCTTAGATCCACCCGAGTGATATCATTACGTCATCAGTCAAAATATTTTTATCAGGTTATTATTGGCAAGCAGAAATTGGGAAAAATTTCACAACCCACCGAAAAATATTTGACACAAATTGTGAAATAATTCACATGGTCATCGTATGGTATTACAAAACCAAAAAAGAATCAGGCAGGAAATACCTGAGCCTTCTCTTGTCAGATTGTGTAAGATATACAATCTGCTCGATGAAAATGAAATTAAACCGGGCCCGTTATTATCATCCCGGGATATCGGAAAACGGCTCGGTGTAGGTTCTCATAATATCAGAAAGGATATCGGGTACCTGAAAGAGGCTGGAACCAGCGGTTCAGGATATGAAGTTATTGGCCTTCGGAGGGGCATTGAGCAGACCCTTGGTTTCGGCAAGATACGAAGGGCCTGCATTATCGGACTTGGCGGGTTTGGCTCAGTCTTAATCAGCGGTGGTCATGCCGCGGTACCATGTTTTACCATTGTGGCCGGCTTTGACTCACAGATCAACCGCCTTGAAACTATTCAGACCAGCATACCCCTCTACCCGACTTATGAAATCGAGGAGACTGTTGCGGGACAGGATATTGAGCTGGCCGTGATCGCCGAGCCTGATAAGAACATCGAAAAAATAACCGAGCGCCTGATCAGTGGCGGGATAAAGGGGATCATTAACTTTACACCAATGATCTTACCATCACTGTCTGAATCAGTACTCGTAAGGAATATCGACATAGTCTCGGAATTCAGGTTCGTTTCAGCCATGTTCAATCTCAACGAACCTGAAGAAAGCACGTCCCCGAAGGGAGGCTGTTAGATCACCGGTGTATTCCTTCACCGGAAAGCTGTGATGCATACACCGGGGTCATTATAATGCGATGAAAGACGCAAGCGAAGCGTATTTCATAGATGTTTTAAAAATTATTTGTGAGGAGATAATTATGGCGCGAGTATACAATTTTTCTGCTGGTCCAGCGGTTCTTCCCGAATCGGTATTAAAGAAAGCCGCGTCCGAGCTCGTTGAATACCGGGATGCGGGGATGTCCGTGATGGAGATGAGCCACCGTTCAAAGGCCTTTGATGAGATCATACAGCATACGGAAGCCCTTCTGCGTGAGCTTATGAATATCCCTGAAAACTACAAGGTTCTTTTTCTTCAGGGTGGCGCATCGAGCCAGTTTTCAATGATACCACTAAACCTTATGAAAAAATCCAGGAAGGTTGATGTCATCCACACCGGTAGCTGGACCAAAAAGGCCATGGAAGAAATAAAACGCTATGGCGCAATGAATCTTGTGGCATCATCGGAAGATAAAAATTTTTCATATATCCCCAAAACTGATCCGGCCAAATACTCCAACGATGCCGATTACTTCTATATCTGTTCAAATAACACCATAGAAGGTACCCGGTTCACCGACTATCCTGAAACGGGCGACATTCCCCTGGTTTCGGATATGTCATCCCACATCCTCTCCGAAGTGGTTGATATCGCGAAATTCGGGATAATCTTCGCCGGTGCCCAAAAGAACATTGGACCAGCAGGTCTCACGATAGTCATTATTCGCGACGATCTGGTGGGGCACGCCATGGATATTACTCCCGTGATGTTCAACTATAAGATTCATGCTGACAACAAATCACTCTACAACACCCCCCCGACATACGGGATCTACATGGCCATGCTGGTGTTCGAATGGATTAAGGACCTCGGCGGTCTCTCCGCCATGCAGGCCATCAACGAGGAAAAGGCGGGTATGCTCTACGACTTCCTCGACAACTCTTCCATGTTCAGCAGCCCCATTGCGCCTGATGACCGCTCACTCATGAACATCCCCTTCGTCACCGGCTCTGATGAAATCGACAAGAAATTCGTCAAGGAAGCACGAGCCTCGGGTCTCGTACAACTTGAAGGTCACCGTTCGGTGGGAGGAATGCGGGCCAGCATCTACAATTCAATGCCAGTCGAAGGAGTGAAGAAGCTGGTAGACTTCATGAAAAAATTCGAATCCGAAAACAAGTGAGGTTCACATCATGTTTAAAATTCAAAAACTGAACAATATATCCACGGAGGGTCTCAAAAGGCTCCCCGGCGATATGTACGAACACGCCGCAGATATCAACAATCCGGATGCGATTATTGTTCGCAGCGCTGACATGCATAAACTTGAAATACCCCAATCGGTTCTCGCCATCGCCAGGGCCGGCGCCGGGGTCAACAACATCCCCATCCCGGCTTGTTCAGAACGCGGCATAGTTGTTTTCAACACACCCGGCGCGAACGCAAACGCGGTAAAGGAAATGGTCATTCTCGGCCTTCTCCTTTCTTCCAGGAAAGTTTTCGAAGGAATCAGCTGGGCAAAAAGCCTTGCGGGGAAAGGCGACGAGGTACCCAAGATGATCGAGAAGGGTAAATCCAACTACGCCGGACCCGAGATTAAGGGGAAAAAACTTGGCGTGATTGGCCTCGGGGCCATCGGTGTGATGGTTGCAAATGACGCCCTTGCGCTCGGCATGGAGGTTTCAGGCTATGACCCCTTCATTTCAATAGAAGCGGCCTGGGGACTTTCCCGGTCCGTTAAGCGGGCCATCAGTCTTGACTCTCTTATCGCCGATTCTGACTACCTGACCATGCATGCACCGCTGAATGATTCCACCAAGGGAATCATAAACAAGGACAAATTCGCACTGATGAAAAAAGGGGTGCGCATTGTTAATTTCGCGCGGGGCGGATTGATTAACAACGCGGATTTAAAAACCGCCATAGAAAACGGAACCGTTGCCGGCTACGTTACCGATTTCCCTGATGATGATCTTCTTCATGTCGAGGGAGTCGTCCCCATTCCCCATCTCGGCGCTTCCACCCCCGAATCGGAAGAAAACTGTGCCGTGATGGCAGCCGAACAGCTCAAGCAATTCCTTGAGATGGGAAACATCATCAACTCGGTGAACTTCCCTGATTGCACCATGGCCCTATCCGACGCAAAAAGGATCGTTATTGCGAACCGCAACATACCGGCCATAATCGGCAGCATCACCCAGATATTTGCCGAAGCGAAAATCAATATTAAGGATATGCTCAACAAGAGCAAAGGGGATTACGCCTACAATATTATTGACATTGATGGAAAAATTGATGAAAAAACCGTCACCAGGTTGAATGAAATAAAAGACATACTCATGGTGAGGGTGATTTAAAAAAAGGGGCTGTCCTTTTTACGGGACAGCCCCACTCTTTACAATATTTATTACAGCGAAATTTATCGTCCCCTTTTGCCTACAATATTAAAGAGTTGGCGAAATACGGGTTTCCCTTCGCTATCAAAAATAAGTATTGCCACTTCATTAAAAAAGAAATAATTTTTTCTGTACAGACTAACGTGCTCTGTGGTGAGAAATAATTTTTCTTCCAGGCGATAGGGTTTGCCTGTCGCCTGGTCCGTGCCTTGTTTCGGATCCTTTGGAAATTTAACCAGCTTCACCAGTTCATTACCGTCTTTATCTTTTTTTACTTTCCCCTCGCTGTCGGTATCCGGGTACGTGAAATTTGAAATGTCGCCAGGAAATGGCACAAAGCTTCGTATACGCTCTTCAGGAGGGATTGGTTCTTCAAAACTCGACCTCGTTTTCTGCTTTTTCTCAAATGTCGCGATCGCGAATATATATAGATCCATGGGATCGTCAGTCTGGTTCTCGAGAAAAAATTCGACTTCAAGAATTTCACCTTTACCGGAGGGATCAATTTTCTTATTGAAATACACGCTTTTTACTTTGAACATATTGCTGTACTGCGCAAGGACGGGGATGTTCGTACCTGCTTCCGGTGCAGTGGACTTTTTTTCGGATTGTGAAAATGTCACGGCGGGAACCAGAGCGAAAAGTAACAATGCAGTATATTTCCTCATGATACGCCTCATAATCATAATATGGATGTCATCAGGAATATTATCGGAAGAAAGAAAATATAAAATTAGTCAATTAATCCCGCAAGCACTACTCTTCCCCGTTGAAAAGCAGCTCTCCCGGTGTATCGCCGACCCGATCTGAAAATTTGAGACCGAGATGCCGATAGGCCATTCCCGTGGCCACTCTGCCCCGCGGGGTACGCTTCAGCAGACCAATCTGGACAAGAAACGGCTCATAATAATCTTCCAGGGTATCGATCTCTTCTCCCACAGAAATCGCGATTGTTTTAATTCCTACGGGCCCGCCATTGTACTTGGTTACTATGGTTGAAATGAGCTTCCTGTCCATTTCGTCAAGCCCGAGTTCATCTATTTCCAGCTTTTCTAGGGCAAATCGCGTGATTGAAAGATCGATTCTCGCTCTCCTTTCAACGGTTGCGAAATCCGATACGCGCTTGAGCATCCTGTTCACTATCCGGGGTGTCCGGCGGGATCTCTTGGCAATTTCAAGCGCTGCGTCGTCATCAATTTCACATTTGATTATTGAAGCTGATCGCACGGCAATTTCGCGCAATTCCTCGATCGAGTAGTAATCAAGACGAAAATTTATTCCGAACCGATCTCTGAGGGCCGAGGTAAGAAGACCGGTCCGCGTGGTCGCTCCAATGAGCGTGAAGGGGGCCAGGTTAAGTTTTATGCTCCGCGCCCCGATACCCTGGCCAATCACGATATCAATTGATCGATCCTCAAGAGCGGGATACAGTATCTCTTCAATCGATGGCGGGAGACGGTGAATCTCGTCGATGAACAGGACATCACCCTCTTCGAGACCCGTCAGAATCGAAGCGAGATCGCCCGCTTTCTCGATAACCGGCGCCGAGGTCGCTTTAATGTTCACCTCAAGCTCTCTTGCGATGATGAGGGCCAGCGTGGTTTTCCCCAGCCCCGGTGGACCCGCCAGCATTACATGGTCCAGGGGAACGCCCCGAATCTTCGCGGACTCGATGAAAACGTTCAGGTTCTCCGTTATTCTCTTCTGCCCGATAAATTCCCCGATCCTCCCGGGTCGAAGCGAGCTCTCATTTTCCATCTCATCGGGAAGAATACCCGAACAGGTGAACTTTTCATCATGCATCGGGAACCCGTTTACCGCTTTGTGTGTTCTGCTTCGCGAATTGCGTCGATTATACTTTCCGCGCTTTTCAACTTTACAATTTTATCCCGGAGACCCTGGTTGCTCATCAATTTTGCGATATTGGCCAGCGTCTTAATATGCTGGGTGAGCTTGTTTTTCGGCACAAGCAACAAAATGGTGATTTTAACGGGCTGATCGTCGATTGAATCAAAATCCATCCCCCGGTGAACAACCGCGAGGATCAGAACGGTATCCTTCACCCGCAGGGTCGTACAATGCGGAATTGCCACGCCGTTGCCAATCCCCGTACTCATCGACTTTTCTCTTTCAACAAGAGCTTTTTTAACTTCGTCGCTGTCCTTTGGATCAACCTCCTTGTTTTTAACCGCAAGGTCGACCATTTCCTCGATCAGTTCCCAACGGTTCGTTGAAGACGTTTTAAGAAGTATATTCTGTTTTTTTAAATGCTCTGATAGTTCCATTAACGGACCGCCGACTTCATCTCATTAAAATCTACAGAGCCCCCGGATTCGACGCACGGTAAGTTCCCTACTGTACAAATAATACTCGATTCGTCAAGCGTATATTGCCGCAGGAACCGTGCCTGTACGCCATGGGCTGTTGGTACCCCAAAAATGCGGAATAGACTTACTCCCCATATAAAAATTTGTTGACGTATGGGATAAAAATACCCAAACTACTACCAGTATTTCATACTTCTGGAGAAGACCATGATTGAAGTCAATGACAAGGGTGAAGGTATCTTCGTTGTAAAAATTGTGATGAAAGAGGTTCATACCCTCGATGTGCCTGACCTGAAAGAAAAACTCCAGGAAACAATAATCGAAAAAGGCGTCAAGAAAATGGTCGTCGACCTGACCGACGTGAAAATGATCACAAGTTCAGGAATAGGTATATTTCTGAATATTAATCAGAGCCTGAAATCAAATCTCCGCCTCGCGTCAGCCAATCCGGAAGTCAAAAAGGTCCTTGACCTGACAAAAGTAACAACGGTTATCAAGCTCTTCGATACGATCGAAGATGCCCTGTCAAGCTTCTAGTATCACATAACTCCATTCATTTACTATTCGGGACCCTTCACCCAGAAACACATGCAATTCAATTATGGGCACATCGAAACAATCTAATCTTCACCTTGAAAGCCACCAGGAGGTAACATCCAAATCTGACTTATCGAGTTTCCCTTATTTACAAAACACCCCTCGTGGTGCGCCTTCACCGGAAATCTTATAGCTGGAAAGCCGACTTTCGATTAATCCTGTGCCACTGCAGCCTGAACCAACAGGGTACAGCGTCATCCCTGTCACAGAATTCATAATCAGATTGAATGTTTTCAGCCAGCTCACGCGTCCTCTCGGTAAGCGAAAGCGCGTGCTTCCGCATGTATTCTCCCAGCCCGCTTGGTTTTCCACTCCTCCATTTTTTTTCTATCTCTTCGATCATGATCTTTTCAACGGATTCTTTTTCTTTAATAACCCGCGGCATCAAGCTGCCGTAATTCAGCAAAACCCTGCGGTGTATCTCCTCCCCTTTCCACCATAGCGTTGTACCGTCATACCTGTCGGTTGCGGTTCCATACAGATCAAGTTCACGGCCATCTCCCAGGTGCGGTTTATCAATACCCATCCCGGCATAGGAACCCGCCACCAGATGAGGTTTATAGATGCTCATGCAGGGCGCCGATGTACCCGTCATGTACACAAGTGGCGAGGATCCTTTTGCAAGCACCGCCACCATAGATCCCGTTGTTTGCGTGGAAATCAGACCCCCCGCATGCAGACAAATTCTTTCCATTGACCGTTTCCACGGCCTGAAAGGCTCCTGCATGGCGTGTGTCCTTAAGATTCTCATCATATCACCTGTGGTAACGTCGCCCATTTTCTGGAACAGCATATCATGACTTATGCATCGCCGCACCTGCCCCCTGGCGAAATGGGTGTAGAGCTTGTCAGAAAAATCCCTGGCGAAATTCAGCGACATCCCTTTCCCGATAAACCCCTTCTTCCTGGCATATTCCGCAAGCCCCGGAGCTCCCTCATCGTAATCTTCCCCGATAGAAAGCCCATTAGATATGCTGTATATTCCCGTTATCTTTTTCCAGACCCACCAGGAACCCGCAGTTTCAACCACGAAAGCCCCCTCGGGATCTGCTATCATGAAGGAATTATGATAATATTTCGTGCCTTCCAGCGCATGGGCGCCTCCCTGCCCATGGTGCATGAGCAATTCGAGTATGGTATCCCTCGCCTCCATCGCTCTTTTAGAGCGCTCGAGAGCAAGACGAAGCATGTCCATGCCAGTCAGATACTCGTTTTTTTTTCGTAACGGCTCCCTTGTGAAAACCGCCTCGTTCCCTATGGCAACACCATGTTCGTTCACCCCCATTTCAGCCCCGAACATCCAGTAGGGACGAGAAATAAGCGCTGAATATGTCTGACGCACCTGGGGTATGGAGATATGCGTACAGCGGACCTCGCTTCCCGCAGGATAGGTGCGGCCGGGAACATACGTCACATTCTGCGCTTCGTTTGGCTCCCGATCCGAATTTTTGGCCAGCAATACCAATCCGCCCCGCGATGAATCTGTCGTAGAAACCAATGTATCACACATGCCGTTCTCCTTCGTGCGTTAGTGTTAAATCCAGGGCCTTTAAGCTGTATTCTTCGTATGGGCTTTCACCGCTCGATAGGCCCGGGTATCCTGAACTCGTATTTCTTTCTTAATATTTTTTCGGTAATGAATCGATCAATTTTTCGAGATGCCTGGTAAAACCGCCATATAAAGGAATCGCTGGAATAGTATCCATCAACCTCCTTTCTCATGATTGGTTCTATCCGCAATCCCCTTGCCTTGAGCAAGGCGTTGGTCGCATCAATACTGCCGTCAATAAACCCTGGACATTGCTCTTTGTACAGGTTGGCTATTAAATCAATGAGTACCCGCCGTGTGTCATAATAACGATCCACCACATCCCTAAGAAAAAATGTCCTGATGATGGGACGCAGAAACGAAGCGGCGCTTTGTATGAATATTTCAGTGTTAATCTGTTCAATACCCTTTATGCGCACCAGGGGTGAACTTGTATCGATGTAAAGAATGTCATCTCCTTGGTCTATCAGTTCATTGTTTTCCCCGGACGGCCCCAGCGACCAATTCGATAGCTGTGCGTCAAAACCAATCCGTATCTCTGTTGCTGGGTCTTGATTGAATTCGTGAACCTTTAGCACACAACCCACGATCATTCCTATCAACCGATAGGCATTTTCCTCATCGATACGCCTTATCACGCGATGGCAGATATTCCTGTCCGCAAGTCGCGCCTGCCCGGCGTATATTATAAATCGCTTTCCATGCCTGAAATGCCTCACCACCTGATCAGGCACATCGATGCCGATATCCTGTACCAGAAGTCTTCTATACAGACCATAAAGGTGCTCGAACTCCTGTACCGATTCAAGGGAGGGAAAGGGAGGCAGTTTTTTCCATAACCACCTTGAATCATCCTTCAGCACATCAACGGAATTATTTATCCACCCCTTCTTCTTTAACCCCATTACCGTTGAAATTTCGCCGTAACCCACGATATCCACCGAAGCATCCTCACGATACATCCTGCGGAAATCCCTTGTAAATCGATTATAACAATCGAGATCCCTTGAAAGGTTGTCGGCAATGTCATTCATTCTCGTAATAATTTCAATAATCGTGTCCAGATCATGGCGGCTTATTTCAAGCCGTGACAAATCCGCGTCATAAAGTGTGCCCATGACGGGAATGTATACTTCGAGGTAGGCTATCCTTATTTCGGCCAGAGAACGCATTGAATTCCATTCACCGCAGAAAAGCTCGAATAGGTGGGCCCTGCCGCGTTCGCTTGATATTCGATCTTCAAGGAACTCCCGAAATCTATCCCGATCGAGCATGACCATGCCACGATCGCTGTCAAGAAGTGCCGACGCTTCATCGGCATTCCCCAGCAGGCCGGACAGTATTTCAAGACGTCTCCCTGACACCAGCGGATCTTTTAATTGAAATCGGTCTTTTTTCCTTACCCATATTTCATGAAAACTCGACCGTAAATTGGTTATTTCCTTATTTACGAAGGCACGATGTATGTAGCGAAGCCGCTTCTTTTTAAACGCGTAGGCCAGATCGCAGTTGCGTAAAAAATCTATGATATCCCAAAATTCATCATGCTTTGTATCCATCGTTATCGCTCCGCGATCGATTTCAACACTCCATCAAGGCGATTGAGAATATCTTTCCCCTGGGGCCCTGTAATCGTAAGAGGGGGAAGGAACTGTAGTACCCTGGGATCGTTCCCCGAATAGACGAGATATACTCCGTTGTCGAACAGCATTTTCATTGCCAACAGGGATATTCCGTCATCCTTGAATTCAAGCCCCATCATGAGCCCAAGGCCCCTGTGCTTCAGTCCTAGATGCCGATACTTTTTAGCGAGAATTGCAATTCCATTCCTGAATAAAGTTCCCTGTTTTTTAACTCTGTCGAGAAACGTCTTTTGGTTGGAGATTCGAAGCACCTCGAGTGCCGCCCAACATCCTATCTCGCTTCCACCGTAGGTTGAAATATGAACAAATGGATCCTGCCGGAATAATCCTGAATATTTTTCCTTGTAAACAGTCGCCGATATGGGATACACGCCTCCGCTCATTCCTTTCCCAAGCACTGCAATATCCGGCACGACTTGATAATGCTCAAAACCCCAAAGCTTTCCCGTTCTCCCGAAACCGGTCTGTACTTCGTCGATGATAAATAATGCTCCATGTGCATCACAAAGAGATCGCACTTTCTTGAAATAATCGCGATCCGGTACCACGATACCCATAGTCGCGGGGATCGTCTCAAAGATTACCGCCGCTGTTTTGGACGAAATCGCGTTCTCAATTGCTGTACTATCATTGAAGGGGACCTGGCGAAACCCGGGAGCTCTCGGCCCGAACTTTTCAAGATATTTTTTATCCCCCGTTGCCAGGGCCAATCCGGTGTGCCCGTGGTAACCTCCCAGAGCTGAAATGATCTCCGTTCTTCCCGTAACGCCCCGTGCCAGCTTAATCGCAAGATCAATTGCCTCTCCTCCACTGACGCCGTACACGATTTGGTTCAAGCCTTTTGGCATGACGCCGGCTATAGCTTTCGCGAGGAGGGCTTTTGGAGCGCTTATGAGATGGTGGTTCCCGATATCATAGTCTTTCATCGCTTCAATAACCGCCTTGATAACCCGCTGGTTTCTGTGCCCGAGATTGAACACCCCGCCGTTGCAGTGACAATTAATGTAACGGGATCCATTTACATCATAGAGATACGGTCCGTCTCTCTCTGCAGGAACAAGCAGCATGTTGTATTTCGTATAGATATCCACCTTGCCGGGTGATACATGCTCAGAAAACAGCCTGATTGTTTCACTTTTACCTGGCATTCTCATCTCAGTCCTCCACGCCGATTCGCATTTGTTTTGTATCAGAACCAACTACCAATCCGGAGCATCAGATCAACTTTTCTTATACCTGACGGGATATATATTTCAATTCTTTTATCAACGATCCCACTCTTTTCTTCTACACCCCTGAGTCAAAAATGACTTGCCTTATGCCACATTCTGTATGTACCAACATATTATGGAAATAATGACGGTTCTTGACATTGCCGTTTCCCTGAAATCTTCACGACCGAGGATCATCATCGCCGATGACAACATTATAAAAGTTTCACTTTCTTCACCTCCCGTAGACGGCAGGGCCAATGCCGAACTGCTGGCCCTTCTTTCAAAACGCCTTAAAATACCCAAGTCTTCTATCGAAATAATTTCAGGGCAGAGAAGCAGGAAAAAGCGAATATCCATTCTCGGTCTTACCGAAGCCGAGGCCAGAGCCATTATTCGAAAATCATGACAGACCCCCACGATAAAATCGAACCGTAATGAGAAACATCGGTGCACATCTTTCAATAGCCGGCGGTATACATCGCGCGGTCAACAAGGCACGAGAGCTTGGGATTAATGCTCTTCAGATTTTTCTCAAGAATTCAAACCGCTGGAGCGCTAAACCATTCAGTGACAACGATATCCGTTCCTATCATGAGGCGATTGCGCAGGTTCCCGGCATCGCCGTTTTTGCTCATTCCGGATATCTTATCAATCTCGCCGGAGACGGGGACACCTATAAGAAATCACTGCATGCTCTTCGTGATGAATTGATTCGTGCCGAACAGCTTGGCATCCGATATCTGGTCATCCATCCAGGAAGTCATGGAGGGAAAGGGATGGAAAGCGGAATTCGCAGAATTGCCGACTCTTTGAACACGGTGATTAAGGATACTGATTCTGTTACGATACTCCTGGAAACAACTGCGGGACAGGGCACTTCAGTGGGATACAGGTTTGAACATCTTCGCGCCATTATTGACCTGTCCGAAAAACCCGAAAACCTAGCGGTTTGTCTCGACACGTGCCATGTATTTGCCGCCGGTTATCCTATCAATACCAGCCGTGGTTGTGCAGCCCTCGTTGATGAATTCGACTCAATCATCGGTCTCGATAATCTTGTATTGATACACCTAAATGACTCGATTCGAGAATGCGGCAGCAGGGTGGATCGCCACATGCACCTCGGAGAGGGAAAAATCGGCCGCAATGGTTTGGTCGCACTATTAAATGAAAACAGGCTGGCCGATGTCCCGGTAATAATTGAAACCCCCAAGACGAAGAATGATGAAGCGGACAGAATGAACTTGCAGAGGATTTATGATTACATGAAGGATTCTCAAAATCCACGGGATTCAGATATTGACACATCACGCTCCACCACAATGTAACGGAGAAGAGAATGAAACTGCAACTGGATTCTAACTATCCCCTTTTCATACGGGGGGATATCGACGGTTTTATCGGTCTTTTCATCGACAATCTCGTAAATCTACTCATCATCACCGGTCTCTGCAGCGCCATGGGCATGCCTGCAGAACTTATTTACGGGAAAATGCTTCCGGGGACCGCACTTTCGGTTCTTGCCGGCAATATGTTCTATGCCTGGCAGGCAAGGCGACTCGCGAAAAGGGAACGCAGGAATGACGTTACCGCCTTGCCCTATGGCGTTAATACCGTCAGTCTTTTCGCTTTTTTTTCGCTTATCATCGCTCCAGTCTACATGCACACGAATGACGCGTATTTCGCCTGGAAGGTGGGTGTCATATCGTGCTTCATCAGCGGATTATTCGAAGGATTGGGGTCCTTCATAGGGGAAAAAATCAGAACCATGACGCCCCGCGCAGCCCTGCTTTCGACGCTTGCCGGCATCGCCATTTCATTTATCGCTCTCGACCAGACAATCAAAATCTGGGATCGGCCCTACATAGCCTTCATACCGCTGGCCCTCATCATGGCGGAATATTTTTCCCGGGTCAAACTTCCCTTCAGGCTTCCCGCGGGACTCTACGCCCTGGCTATCGGTTCAGCTATCGCGTGGGGTACCGGCTCCATGAACCCCGCCAATCTTGCGGAATCCGCAAGGGGAGTTTCCGTTTGCATGCCCGAATTCGTCCTCTTCGAGATTCTCGGCACCGTTTCCCTTGGCGACATTCTCCCCTATCTTTCAATATCGATTCCCATGGGAATCATGTCATTTTTCGGAACACTCCAGAACCTTGAATCCTCTTCAGCCGCCGGAGACACCTATCCAGCCATGCCATCCCTGGCAATGAACGGAATCGGCACCCTCGTGGGAGCGCTTTTCGGATCACCGTTCCCGACAACGGTATACATCGGGCATCCCGGCTGGAAGGGACTGGGCGCGCGTTCAGGGTACTCAATACTAAACGGTGCCGTCATAACGATTTTATGCTTCACCGGCTTCATGGGTGTCATGGTCGCACTTGTGCCCCTTGAGGCAGGTTACCCGATACTGCTTTGGATAGGTCTTATTATTACCGCCCAGGCATTTCAGACAACTCCGAAGGAACACGCCCCTGCCGTTGCCTTCGGTCTTCTTCCAGCAATATCAGCGTGGGGCCTCGGCCTGCTCCGTCAGTTCATAACAGCCACGGGATCAGCCAAGGACGGCGCGGCAACAAATCAGATCATAACCGCATCCCTCCCGGGACTTAAGGGGATTCTTGTTTTTTCCGAAGGTGCCCTTTTTTCCGCGATGTTCCTATCTGCGGTAGCGGTCTACTTGATAGAAAAGGATTTTTTTCGATCATTTCTCTGGTGCTTGCCGTTGATAATTTTTTCATTTTTTGGTTTCATTCATTCGCCGGAGATCGGCCTCTGCAAGGGCGGGCCCCTTCCCCTTGCTTACACATATTTTGCCGCCACATTCCTGCTTATTTTCTACTATCGAAAATGGCAGAACCGTCATATGAATTCGCCACATCCGAAATAATTTCTTGCGTCTATCACAGATACTTGAACAGATTCATATCCACCGGGCAAACGCGAGGAGATTTCCCAGTTTTCTCATGAATGAATAAGCGGGCGATTACGTTACTGCTTTATCACTTCCCGCGCCTTCACCCTTTAGCAGATCATGAATAGCCTGCATCATGGCATTCATATTAATCACGGGTTTTAAAAAAACATGTTCATTCCCGATTCCCACATCCTTCATCCAGTCCGGCAGCATGTAGGTAAGTGATCCAGTATGAATTATGAAGCGCAATGCCGGACGCAGCTTATGTGCGAGAGCAATAAAACTGTTCCCATCCATTCCGGGAAGCCTCATATCAACAATTACACAATCAACATGAGTGCTGTTGACCAACTCAAGTCCTTCCTCGCCTGAATGCGAGGTAAGCACGGTGAAACCCTCGTCCTCGAGATATGCCACGAGATTGATCTGAACTGAATCCTCGTCATCCACGATGAGAATCGTCGCCCCTCTTTTCATCACTCGTCACCTCGATATGGGCAGTCGTATAATAAATCGTGTTCCTTTCCCAGGCATTGATTCAACTTCCATACGTCCCCTGTGATTGTCTGCGACAATGAAATATGAAACCGACAGCCCGAGTCCGGTTCCCTTACCGGCTTCCTTGGTGGTAAAAAAGGGCTCAAAGACCCGTTTTCGGTGTTCATCGCTCATACCGGGTCCGTTGTCTTCGACCTCAATCACTGCCCATCCCGACTGGTGGTTCAATCTCAGGATAATCTTCGGTGATTCATCCGGCGCGTATTTTTTAAGGTGCATGGCATGGGCGGCATTTTTGAGAAGATTTAATATCACCTGCTGGATTTCCACTGCGATGCATTCAACCGCCGGGACTGAACCGTCAAACTCCTTGACGATCTCAATATGTCTGAAATCATAGCTTTTTTTCAAGTCGTACTCGCTTGCGGCCAGGTCAACCGTTTTAATCAGCAGCTTTGCAATATCAGTTGCCTTCATCTTCGATTCGCTCTGCCGACTGAAGCTCAACATGTTATTCACGATCATTGAGGCCCTTTCGCCCATCTCTTTCATGTCTTCCAGCATTTTCACAATTTCTCGAGCCTTTAGATAGGACTGAAGCCCTTTGAAATCCAGACCGCATTTTTCAGCCGCATTCCGATTCGATTCGAAATCAGGAGAAAGTCTCCTGGCGATATTCTGTGCAGCCAACAATATTCCGCTGAGGGGATTGTTGATTTCATGCGCCATTCCCGCCGCCAGTCCTCCCACTGACATCATTTTTTCCGTTTGTATCATCATTTCCTCAAATCGCCGTCTAACGGTAATGTCATCAATACGGATAACCGCGCCCTCCACTCCGTTGTCAATAAGCGGATAGACCATCATGTCAGAATACCGAATCTCATTGTTTTCAAGGTGTACTATGCTTTCAAGTTTCTGCGGTTCTCGCTTCTCAATGGATTTCATCATGTTCTTCACATACTGATCAAATTGAGGCATGATGTCCCATAGGTAGCGTCCCATAACATCTTCTTCCCTAAATCCCGTCTTCTTTTCGGCCTCAATATTCCAATGACTTATTCTACCCCTTGAATCGACACTGACGAGAATGGACGGCATGGAATCGATAATGTTCTTTAAATAATGATTGATACTGTCAATATCACGGTTTGTATTTTTTATCGATTTCACCATGACATTGAAAGAATGAGCTAGAAACCCTATCTCATCCTTCAATCGAATGGGAATGGCAACGTCAAGATTACCGCTGTTCACCATTCTCATCCCTTCAAGAAGCTCTCTCATGGGCCGTATAAGGGCACCGAAAAAGAATAGCGGGAACAGAACGAGAAGAACGATGATAACCGCTCCAAGCAGATAAAGAAGATGCACGGTTGATTCATGGATATATCTTCGGTAGCCGGTATAGGAAAATCCCGCCTCAACTGCCCCCTTCACCTCCGGTTGCAGATGGATAAAACTCACATTATGAATTCCTTCTTCTGTTGTGCGATAAATCCTCTGCCCCGATGACCTGAATGGAGCAAGGTAACAATCGATGTCATCATAAAGAACGGCGTCGTTAACCTGGTCTTTCTCAAAACGTTTTATCAATGCATCTTTGAAAAAACGAAAATCGTTGTCGGTTTTTTCGAGATAAACGCGAAGGTGTTGTTTAAAGCCTTCTCTCTTCAATTCATGGATCTTTTTGGAATGATATTCGCTTAAGCTATTTAACCTGTCACAATATTCGATCAGCAATTTCCCCCGCACATTTGCTTTACTCATAGGAATATGACTGGCATAATCGGTCAGGGACTTCCCGTAGCCTTGAAAATATTCATCTGTACCAGCGCATATATCCATTACATTCTTGTATAAATCTTTATTTCCAAGCGAGGTAATCTTTTCATAGAGAATGGTATTGCGTATCTCCGAACGCCATCTTGCATCACTACCATAGTCCCCCGTTATCCCTGCTTCCCTTGTATTTGTGTTCTCTGAAAACGATCGAATATAATGTAACCCCGGAGGTTGATACTGCTTATCGACCATCGCACGCGCAATAAAATGGTTATGCAACTCATCATACGATTCCTCTCTGTCCCTCGAAATGAAAAAACTTAACCCCTGAAAGAGAAGCAGAAACGTAACGAAACAGATACCCACCACATTTGTCATTACAGTAGTGCGACTTCTGGTTATATTGATATAAACCGTTACGGCAAGGAAAAACCCCAATACCGTGATAAGATTCCATATTATCTGGAACATTTCCCTGTCGACAGTACCTTCCCTGCTGAGAGCATTGATGATCCCCGGTACCAGGCCTATCACGATAAAACTTCCCATCATTGCGAGAACATACCACCGAAAGCGACCCTTGGTGACCAGTACTCTCCAAATGGCGGCGACATTAACAATGACAATATATAACAGAATGAAGAGTGACACAAAATAGCTAAGTGGATCAACGTCAAAATCCCAGTAATGACCGTCAAATCGAAATATTTTCCCGGCATGAATTGTTCCCCAGACAAAGATGATGGTAACTGTCGCCGCCACGATCATTTGAACAACGAGTATGACCCTTGCAATCCTGTGACTTCGCTCGATGGGATAATAAAAGAAGAACTGCGTCATGTAGATAAGACCAAGGAAAACCGCGGGCACTGTAAGCCAACGATGATACGCCCCGAAGGGATTATACCAGATGGATGTAATAACATACCCTGTGTTCTGAATTGATATGAAGAGATAGACAAGCATGAACCGGATGGTCGCTTTATCCTTTTTAGGCATAAGAAGGAATACGGCGACGACCGCGATGTTGAATATCATTGCGATTATGGCGCCCATTGAAAAGAAATTCAAATAAAGGTCCGCGCCGAGACTCATGTAATCACCATTTGCACCTGATTATCCATTGTCGCAACTTGATCCCTTTTCCAGCCGTCCGTAAAATCGAAACCATGTTCAGTGAATGGCCTCCTGCATGCATCGACACTCCTTCCATCATACCGCCTGCCGGCATGCATCGTTATTTCATTGATCGCCGCTTTGATTCCAGGAGATTCTCGATATGGACGGTGCGACGCCATTGATTCCGCCATATCAGCCACACCCATAATCTGCGCATGTTGAAGTATATATTCCCCTGAAAGTCCTCCGGGGTAACAGGATCCATCAATAGGTTCATCACGCTGAAGAACTAATTGAGCCACGGGCCATGGATATTCAACCATCTTTAAAATGTCATAGCCCGTCTGGGGATAAAGACGTATAGAATTCACCTCCGCTGCATTTTTAAATATCGGGATAAAATCGAGACCGGGAATTCCCGGCATGGTGAGATCTAAAAGGATAAGAAAGGGTATTTCATTTCGAAAAATACCGGGGCCGGAATTTTTATTATCAGCCCGTGCTACGCGGTATCCACAATCCTCCAGGTACAATACGATATTGGATCTGATACCATCCTCATATTCGATAATGAGCACGCCTGGCTTTTTCGTCATCACTCCCCACCGAATGCCCGAGGTAATCCTGCTGACACTGGCGACTGGTGATATCAAAAAGTATCAACTCTATCACTTGGGGGCCGTATACCCCAAACAGGCTCTTCTAATGCCAAGCCTGATATAATTATACTACATGGATAAAATTATTTCAATTTCTAGTTACTTTTCTCCACTGAGAATTAAACATTGCATTGATTTTGTTGTGATATTCCGGATATAATCACTTTAATAAAGCCTTACGGTATTATTTAATGATATTATCAAAAAAAAAAGGGCCACCACCTAGGTGAGGCCCCTTGCTGAAATCTCAGTCATGTATAAGCAGTATCACTTTTCCATTGCGTTATACACATACTCCGCAATGTCATAGCATTCCATGTTCTGGATGTCAAGCTCCGTTATGCCGTCCGAAAGCATGGTCATGCAGAAGGGACATGCCGTGCAAAGCCTCGTTGCGCCCGTTGATTGGGCGTCCTTTGTCCTGAATTGATTTACCCTGGTTCCCAGGTGCTCCTCGAGAAACATGCGCGCACCACCGGCACCGCAACAAAAACTTCTGTCATGGTGCCTGCTCATCTCGACGAATGTAACGCCTGGAATGGCCTTGAGAATATCACGGGGCTGATTGTAAATTTCATTATAACGCCCCAGGAAACATGAATCATGGTAGGTTATCGTATGATCCAGAGAATTCACCAGCTTGATCTTCCCATTCTTGATCAGCTCGCTGATGATCTGCGTGTGGTGAAAGACCTCAAAATCATATTTGAGAGGGCTCCCATCTGACCCGACACCTACCGCCGCAAATTTTTTATACTCTTTCTTTATCACATTATAATCATGGGGGCAGGTACAGATGATTCGCTTGACCCCATAGGAACCAAAGTTTTCAAGATTCTGGGTCACGAGGGCATGGAAGAGATACTCATTCCCCCCTCGAAGAGCTGCATCTCCTGAATCAGCCTCTTCGGCTCCAAGGATGCCGACCTTGATACCGGCTTTCTGCATTATTTTCAAGAATGCCGTGGCGATTTTCTGGTTTCTCTTGTCATAAGACGCTGCAGAGCCAACGAAATAGAGATACTCCACCTCCGGATCCTCGGCGAGGGTCTTTATCCCCAGATCAGCGGGAAGCCACGCTCCCCGTTCGGCAAAGGCGAAACCGTAAGGGTTGAAATTATTTTCAAGATTCTGGAACGTGGTCTGTAGCTCGGGGGCCATGTCACCCTCCATGAGCACCTTATACCGCCTCATATCAATCATCTTCTGGATATGCTCGATGTTGACCGGGCAGGCCTCCATACAGGCCGCGCAGTTCGTGCAGGACCAGAACTCGTCCGAAAGAACGGATCCGTCAATCAGCGGTGTCGTTTCAACTGACGATGGGTCCTCGGCCAGCATCAACTGGGGAATCCGTTCGTCCATGTTGTCCTTGATGTCATTCACCAGCTTTTTCGGGGAGAGTGGCTTGTCCGTGAGCCATGCGGGGCAGTTATCCTGGCATCGCCCGCACCGGGTACACGCATCGCTGTCCATTAGTTGTTTCCAGGTATAATCCTCGACTTTGGAAACACCGAAACTCTCCGCTACTTCGAATTCCGTGGGATTGATTACATTAAGAGAGTACTTTGTATCCGGCTTTTCATTGTCAAGATTTCCGAAATAGACATTAAGAGATGAAATCATAATGTGGCCCAATTTATCTGATCCAACGAGGCCAATGAACACAAAAGCACCCAGCATATGAACCCACCAGCTGAACTGATGCATCACCCTGAGGGAACCTTCGCTAAACACCGAAAAAGGGAAGGCGAGAGCGTATCCGAAAGGTGACCACACCTCCCAGGCGGGAAAACCAGATATCGCTATCCTCATCGCCTCGCTTGTAAAGCCGGTTATGATGATGATGAAGAGGAGAACAATCGCGAAGGTATCCGTGGCTCTGGTATCGAGTCGACTCGGTTTCATAACATAGCGGCGATACGCACCCATGATCAAACCGATCAACACAATCATACCGGCAAGGTCCGCCACCACAGACCAGATCAAATAGAAATTACCTTCAATGAAGCGTATGTGAAAAAAGAGCTCAAAGAAATCATCCTGAGCCATTATAATGAGGGTTACCACGAAAAGTGCGGCGAAACCGAAGAAGATCGCCGCGTGCATTATCCCCGCGAAGGACTCACGTAAAATCTTCGCTTGAAGAATGACGTACTTGAAAACCGCAAGTATCCTTTTTTCAGGATAGTCGGTCCGCAACTCGCCTTTCCCCTTTCTCCAGACAAGAACGCGTTTCACAATGGTATAGGCGAGATAAAAAAATGCGATGAACATGAAGATGTAAATCCCCCATCGCATGAAACCATGGGGCCCGCCGATGTTAAAGAAGGACTCCCTTGAGATATCAGACAGCGGGACGCCGTACGATTCGGCAAACTTCATACCAGACCCTCCTGAAATAGTTGTCATGCCACGACGGATCCCTCTTGGGTGCTACGAGACGTAGATGGATCTGCACCCGCGAAAAGACGAATCCGCGCTATATTTACGCCATGATATTTTACGACTCATCCCAATGATCAAGGGCGATGAGGCATTAATCACAAGATCTGTAGTGCCCCTCGGCACCGAATAGGAAAACCGGCATGACCCACCATGGTCAAGTTTGCTTCCTTTATGTTTATTATGCTCATTAATGTCAACAAAAAATGTCAACAAAAATTGCCACAGGCATATCCTGCACGACAGAGAATCGTTATAGCCCATATTTTTTTCCAGGCCGTATTTTTTCATTGACATGGTATAGAACCAGAATATGAAGCAGAAGATTATCTTATCGAGAGTGGTGGAGGGACTGGCCCTGTGAAGCCACGGCAACCGTTCAGCAATGAAAGAGGTGCCAATTCCAGCGGACGCTGGTCCGGAAGATGAGATGGCCGAAATATCATCGCTTTCTCTCGTCATGCCGCGTGCCACCCCGCTCCACTCTTCAATGCCCTGGATCCGCAGGGAAACGCGCTTCACTATGGATACGAGATGAACATATCAGAAGAAAAATCTGTCGGACTGGCGACGACCGAATTGTATAGCTTTGACGAATTCAGATTCCGGTCAGGAAGAACCCTGGGGTCCGTCACCGTTGCTTACGAAACCTATGGCAAGCTCAACCCGGAAAAGAGCAACGCCATACTTCTTGGTCACGCACTCTCGGGAAGCGCTCACGCTGCGGGACGGCATACCGAAGAAGACATTCGCCCCGGGTGGTGGGACCTGTACGTCGGGCCAGGGAAGCCCTTTGATACAGATAGATATTTCATAATTTGCTCAAATGTTATCGGAGGATGTTCAGGCTCCACCGGCCCTTCCTCCATTAATCCTGAAACCGGCAGGACCTATGGCCTTGACTTTCCAATGGTTACTATCCAGGACATGGTCAACGTGCAGCAGCGTCTCATCCGTCATCTCGGCATTGACCGACTCCTCTCCGTGGCCGGAGGTTCAATGGGGGGAATGCAGGCACTGAAATGGGCCATACTCTATCCTGACATGGTCTGCTCGGTAATTCCAATCGCTTGCTCCGCTTCGCTCTCTGCCCAGGGCATCGCCCTCAACGAGGTTGGACGCCAGGCCATCATGAACGATCCAAACTGGAACAACGGTAATTATTACGGCTCGAAGGGCCCCGATGCCGGTCTTTCCCTCGCCCGAATGATAGGCCATATAACCTATCTCAGTGAAAAACACATGCATGAGAAATTCGGCCGCCGTTTTAAGGCCGAAGAAGCCCCCCTGGACAGCTTTAAGAACGTATTTATGGTTGAATCATATCTTCATCATCAGGGTACGAAATTCGTCGACCGGTTCGACGCCAACAGCTATCTTTACATCACCAAGGCCATAGACTATTTCGATCTAAAAAAGGATCACGGTAGTCTGCACACTGCCTTTGCCGGCGTTCAGGCCAACTTCCTTGTCATCAGCTTTACCTCAGACTGGCTTTATCCCAGCGGCCAGTCGAAGGAAATCGTTCAGGCTCTCAGGGCAAACGGCAAAAACGTAATGTATACGGACATTGAAACCGACATGGGACACGACACGTTTCTTCTTGACTACGAACCCCTCAAGAGAAATATTTCCAGCTTTTTAAAGCGCGAGTACGAAAAAGTATCATAATGTATACACCTGAAGAAACCGGATATGATCTCATTGTCAACGAAGTGCCCGAGGGCTCCAAGGTCCTGGACCTCGGCTGCGGCGACGGCGTTCTTCTGCAGCGGCTCAGGGACACCAAGGGCGCGGCGCCCCATGGGGTTGAAATATCCGAAGCCGGGGTATGGCAGTGCGTTGAAAAGGGACTGTACTGTTACCAGGGAGACATTGATGAAGGTCTCGCTGATTACAGGGATAATTCATTCGACTTTGCGATACTAAATCAGACCCTCCAGATTACCAAGCGGCCGGCATATGTTCTTCAGGAACTGATGCGTATCAGCAAGAATGCCATCGTCAGCTTCCCCAATTTCGGATACATTACTACCCGTCTCCAGCTTCTGGCCAGGGGGAGGATGCCGAAAAATATTCTCCTCCCCTATGAGTGGCACGAAACGCCCAATATACACCTGTTGACCATCCGTGATTTCCAGGACTTCTGTTCAGATAACGAATATCCCATAAAGAAGGAATATCACTTCAATCTTTCACGCGACTCCGTTTCCCTAAGGGTCCATTGCATTCCCAATCTGCTTGCCCAGTTCGGTTTCTTCGTGCTTGACGGAGAACGCTATACCAACGCCCTCCTCGCGAAATCATCTCCCGGAGAGAGAGACGGGCTCATTCAGCCAGTGTAACAGGAAATGAGAGAGTACGCTTCCTTAAGATCCTGAATCGAGTACACCACCCTGCATTCCGGAACGGACTGCAGAAATAATCTTCCATACGGTCGAGTGGCGATTCGTGAATCCAATACCGCCACCACGCCCCGATCCTTACCGCTCCTTATCAATCGTCCAAAACCCTGTCTGAATCGGATTACCGCCTCGGGAATTTGAAAAGCCGTGAATGGATTTTTCCCCTGCTCGCATATCCTTTCAATTTTTGCTTCTACAGGAGGCAAATCAGGTACGGAAAATGGAAGCTTCATGAGTATAACGCCGCGGACCAGATCACCCGGTAGATCGACTCCCTGCCAGAATGAGTGGGTTCCCATGAGCACTGAATCAACCGCACTCACGTATCGCTCGTATGCTTCAGTGGGTGTCATTTCGTCCTGTGAATGAATGGGATGTGACAGCACGCTCGCGAGGGCAACCTTTATCTCGCGCAGGGTTTTATACGATGTAAAAAGCATGAGACAATTTCCGCATAGATGCTTAATTATTTCAGCCGCGTCCCTGGCCGCCTCCTCCCCGTAGCGGGGCGAAGCCGGATCCGGCAGGTCCCTCCCGACATAGAGAACCGCCTGGGATTGATAATCGAAAGGCGTCCTGAGAAGCAGGTTTTCCGCGTTCTCAATTCCAAGACGATTTGTGATATATGAGAAATCATCACCCACCGCAAGAGTTGCGGAAATAAAAATGGATGATTCATAGCCGTGGATGATTTCCCTCTTGAAGATTTCATCTATTCCAATGGGCTGGCCCCTGAGAATAATATCGCCCAAAATGGCGCCTGCGTCGCGCTCAATCCAGTAGACATGCGTCTCCCTGTTCCCCGTCACGAATAGTGAAATACTTTCGATATATGAAAACAACTTGCCCCTCGCAATATCGAACTCTCCCCTCATGTGATGGTCCTCGCCGAATAATTCCTCCGCCTCGGTCATTAATACCAGAAAATCTTTCAGGAGATTCACAAGTGTTCTCCCCGAGGGTACCGGCTCTTTAACCCGGATATGGCTTCTCTGCCCCGGCACCATGTCCCGCATAGCCTCAAAAAATTGTGAACTTTCCTTCGTGATACTCCTAACCTGTTCGACCGCCCGATTATATATCGGTTGCTCTTTAAGTTCTGATACAATTGAGTGTTTTCGTTCATCATGGAAACGCGCGATGATTTCCCCCAGTTCACGGTAACCGATCCTGAATCCAATTTGACCGGCGGCGATATCCTCCAGTGAATGTGCCTCGTCAAAGACCACGATATCGAAGGGTGGCAGATAACTCTTTCCCGAGTGTATATTTGTAAAAAAAAGATAGTGGTTCATCACCAGAATATTCGATCTGCTCCATTCCTTTCTGGCCATCTGGTAGGGACATTCCGGAGAAAATGAACACCGATAGGAATTGCAGGCATCACCCTCTCTCTGTATCACACTCCAGAGATGGGAGGGGATTGAACAATCGAAACGTGTAAAAATTTTCTTCTCTTTGAATCTACGACCAACCCCGCCCAGTTTCTTCAGCTCGCCGGGGGCAAATCTGCCCGATTTGAGAGCACTCTCAAATCGTCTGCGGCAAGGATAATTCGAACTTCCGAGACAGAGGGAATACGTGAAATCTATTCCGAGATGCTCACTGAACGCACGATGGACAATTGGCAGGTCCTTGTCGACGAGCTGCTTTTGCAGGGTTTTCGTTTCCGTTGATATGACCAGTTTTTTGTCATTTTCAAGGGCAAACTGGATCGCGGGAACAAGGTAAGCAAGTGTCTTGCCCGTTCCGGTTCCCGCCTCAACTATTCCATTTTCAGAATCGAAGAGCCTCTCCAGAATGAATTCCGCCATTTCAACCTGTTCCTTGCGAAATTCGAACGATGTTATTATGCTAGAAAGAAATCCCTCCTTGCCAAAAAAACTATCCATTTACTATCTCCCTGCCCCATTACACCATAATGCGCGGCGGGTGCCGCCATTTGGCCATAGTATTAAACTGAAAAAGGATCGATTCTAAATCACTTTACTGATTCCGATGCAGATGAGGGTAATATCGTCTCGTAATGGTTGCTCGTTCTCATTTCCAATGGCCTGCCAGAGGCTCGCGATGAGTTTCTGCTCCAGAGCACGGAGATCATTCACTCTGTTCTGTTCCACGATATCGATAATATCGGTTTCCGTCAGGCCCTCGTCTTTTTCATCAAACTGCTCGAATAGTCCGTCGGTATAGAGAAGTATCTTATCACCCGTTTTCAGAGATCTTTCAACACACTCGAATCGCGTGTCTCTCTTTATCCCAACCAGTCTCCCGGTGTGCTTTAATTTCTCGACACTGTCTCCGCTCACATGTATCTGGTCCGGGTGCCCTGCAGATGAAAAGATAAGTTTCTTATTGGGAATGTCAATATCCATAATAATGCAGGAAAAGAAGGCGTTCAGGGATATATACAAGTCTGTAAACGACCTGTTCAACCACTCGAGGAGCTCCCTGGAGTCCTCGATGGTTTTTACTTTCTCATATTCGCTCTTGATGATCATCGTGATGAGGGCGGCCTGTATCCCGTGACCGATCGCGTCAGCCAGAAACACCCTGACATATCCTGGATGGAGCTGGGTAATGTCGTAGATATCCCCTCCGATATCGGCCATTGGATAATAGTGCACCATCATATCAAGGCCTTCGATTGAATTGAAGTTTTCCGGCATGAGCCTCTTCTGTATTCTTTTTGCGAGATTCAGGTCTGCCTGTATCTGACCATAGGCGCGATTAAGCCTTTCATATGCAGCGGAGAGTTCTTCTGTCCTTTCGGTGATTTTCTTCTCCAGGCCGGTGCGAATGTCATTTATTTCCATGGCCGCTCGATTATAATTTTCCGAGAACACCATGAATTCCTTATCTGAAAAAGGCGGGAAAAAAAGTCCAATTTCCCCCGCGGCGAGCTTCCTCGTTGAACGATTAATAATATCAAGAGATATATTCAAATTGTTGATCATGAGAAAAATCAACAGGCCAACGTTCGTTATGCTCAATAGGATAAATATAAGAATCTGATAAAGCTGTTTTTCGCTTCGATATATTAATATCGTAAGAATTATCATACTGAAAAGAACAAGCATTATCATTATGATTGATTTTGCTTTAACGCTGAGAAGGTTTCGCTTGTCCGCCATAAGCGACCGTTCGAAGAGCAATTGTTCAAGCCGCACCTTGTAAGGGCCGATGAAATATTCCGTAATGAGGAAGGTGCAGTATCCGATGATAAGTGATGCGAACATACCTCCAACGATGACAAAAAACACCTTCTCATGATCATTGCTGTAGAGGAAAATCGCCACCGCAAGCAGTATGACCACAAATGCCGTATACTGGAACGCCGTGTAGAGATTTTTTTTTGGAAGATTAACCAGAGCTCCGTATACCCCGCTGATTTCTTCGCCTGTATACTTATCATGGTACGCAAAAATACGCTTATCCTGGAAGTGCGTATTGATTATTGATATGGTTTTTGAAAAACCCGAAAAACCGAGGCGGTGAAACAATCCGAAATGAGCAAGGTGAAGAAAAATCGCAACACCGGTGCATCCGATCAGCATGGATAACAAAAAGAACACTTCGCCGGCCTGGAAATTGACGGTTGCGTAAACAAAAAAGAAGCCGTAAAACGAAGCCACCCACGACCACGTTGTGGTAAAGACCGCCACGGCAAGGGTAAAGGACACCCTTGTATATATGGCTATAAATAGTCGGGCAATCATCTTGACAATAGAATACAGCTCATCTGAAATGTGAGGAATATTCAACCACCCCTTTTCGGCAAAGCTCCCTTTTGAGACCGTTTAAGCGGCGGTATCGAGTGCATGCAGAGACTGTACCCGTAATATCGGCATTGTCAATAATGATTTTCCATTAACAAAAAAATACCGAAGGGATATCGCGGATGATAATCCCGCCAAAGATTGATCGTGGTGTGAATAGATTGGCCCCCGCCATGGATGCGCGGGGGCCAATCTATCAGCATAATCCGGATAGCGCTATTTGCGGCCGTAGCCGATTCTTTTCACCGATTCGGAGATCTCATCGAGAATCACCGGATCATCTATCGTTGAGGGAACCGAATACTCCTGCCCATCCGCAATTTTTCTCATCGTGGACCTTAGAATCTTGCCCGAACGGGTTTTCGGGAGCCTTTTCACCACAAGGGCCTGCTTGAATACGGCCACGGCGCCTATCTGCTCCCTTACCATGTTGACCAGGTCCTTGATAATTTCTTCCTCTGGCTTTTTTACACCTTCTTTCAGAACAACAAATCCCAGGGGAAGCTGCCCCTTGAAATCATCTGCTGCGCCGATTACGGCGCATTCAGCTACGTCCGGATGCTGTGAAATGACCTCCTCCATTGAACCGGTTGAGAGGCGGTGACCCGCCACATTGATCACGTCATCCACCCTTCCCATTATGTAGAGATATCCGTCACGATCGACATAACCGCCGTCACCTGTAAAATAGTAACCCGGGAAAGGATCGGTATACGATTCCCGGTACTTGTCATCATTTTGCCAGAGCGTGGGCAGTGTGCCGGGAGGAAGGGGAAGCCCGATTGCCACCAGGCCTTCGGTTTCGGGAGGCACGGGTTTTCCATCGCTGTCTATGATTTCCACACGATAGCCCGGGACAGCCTTGGTGGGCGAACCCGGCTTTACAGGAAATTCTTCGAGTCCCATACAGTTCGCCGCGATGGCCCACCCGGTTTCCGTCTGCCACCAGTGGTCTATAACCGGTTTCTTCAGAAGATCTGATGCCCAGTGATAGGTATCCGGATCCAGTCGCTCACCGGCGAGAAAAAGATACCTGAAATTCGAAAGATCATATTTTGTGAAATACTTTCCCCTGGGATCTTCCTTTTTTATCGCCCTGAACGCCGTGGGTGCGGTAAAAAGGACCTTTACATCATGGTCGGAGATCACGCGCCAGAACACCCCCGCGTCCGGTGTTCCGACGGGCTTTCCCTCGAAGAGGACCGTGGTACAACCATAGAGAAGCGGACCATACACAATATACGAATGACCGACAACCCACCCCACGTCGGATGCCGCCCAGAAAACCTCTCCGGGATTCATACCATAGACATGCTTCATGCTCCACTTGAGGGCGACAGCGTGTCCTCCGTTATCCCTGACCACTCCCTTCGGCAATCCCGTTGTTCCGGAGGTATAGAGAATATACAGCGGATCCGTCGCGAGTACCGGAACGCACTCTGCGGGCTTTGCAGCAGCGACGGCGCTGTTCCATTCTATGTCCCTGCTCTCCACAAGGGATGCCGTGACCTGTTCCCTCTGGAAAATGATGCACGACGCAGGTTTTTCCTTTGACAGTTCTATCGCTTTGTCAAGGAGGGGCTTGTATTCGATTACCTTTTTCCCCTCAATCCCGCATGATGCCGATACGATCAACTTCGGTTTCGCGTCATCAATTCGAACGGCCAGTTCGTTCGGAGCGAATCCTCCGAAAACGACCGAATGAATTGCGCCTATTCTCGCGCATGCCAGCATGGCGACGGCGGCCTCCGGGATCATCGGCATGTAGATGATCACGCGGTCCCCTCTTCTGATTCCCCGGTTTGCGAGAGCCCCCGCGAAACGTGCCACCTGCTCCCTCAGTTCCCGATACGTTATCCGTTTTACGGTGCCCGTAACGGGACTGTCATAGATTATCGCGACCTGATCCCCCCTTCCCTGCTCAACATGCAGATCTACGGCGTTATAACACGTGTTCATCTCACCACCCGTGAACCATCGATAGAACGGTTTTCGTGATGAATCGAGCACCTTGTCATACTTTTTGTTCCAGACGACTTCCCCGGCGGCCTGGTCCCAGAATCGATCCGGATCCTTGATAGATTCATCATACGCTTTCTGATATTCCCCCATCTACTCCTCCTCGGTATATTACCTTTCGCGTTGTAACGATGGCGCCTTTCAATCCAGCACCACCCTGAATTTGTACTTGTTTTCAGCGAAATAGGTCCACACGATCTCAACCGGTCGTCCTGATTTATCGCTCACTGAAGTCTTTATCGTTAGAACAGGATCGCGCACATTTATCGCTAATTTTTCTGCAATATCATCGGTCGCCCTGGTTATTTCGACCTCATGCTCTATCGTACCAAGGCGTATCCCCAGGACCGACTCCAGTGTTTCAAGCATTGTCATTCTGCGCAGGTGATCTTTCGTTATTGCGCGTCCGAAATGCGCGGGAAGATAGTTTATCGTGTAACTCATCGGCTCTTCACCCGCCCACCGTACCCGCCTGAACACAATAAATTCCGCGCTCTCGTCAACATCAAGATAGCGGCATACTTCGCGAGATCCATACTCAACGCCTTTGGATATGAACTTAACCGCCGTCTTCTCGCTCACACTGAAAATCTGCTTATTCAAACCCGCCAGTTTTTCACGTGTTAACGCCCGTACATCATCGGTCCAGTATGTTCCTTTTCCCTGTTTACGGGTAATGAGACTCTTTGCATCGAGATGCTCGAGTGCGCGTCGGACCGTGGTTCTGCTGACACCGAAGGCTTTTGCAAGATTCTCCTCCGGAGGTATCCTGTCGTCGATCCTCAATTCACCCCGTCGCACCATGTCTTCCAGATATTCGGCAATCTGGTAATGAAGGGGTACCCGCGTGTTGTCGAGACGTATCTTCTCCATAGACCCACATGTTGTATTGTTGTACAGACATTTATACAATTTTTTCTGTTCCGCCATGCTGTCAAGAATAAAACGCAATAATTTTTCAATGTTGTAAATCCATTGACAATGATTCTGAGATACATTATGTATTTGACATTGCCCCGGGACCATGATCATTTTCTTTCAAGAAATTTAATAAATCGACGCTACATAATGGTTTCCACCAGATGGCCACGGCATATCTATACGATACCATCTCCTTGCGCAAGTGGCACAAGCCCATTCCGGGGGACGGATCATTTCCATCCTTGAAGGAGGATACGACCTGCGGGCACTCTCCGGGAGCGTCTTACAGATGATGGACATATTCATAGAGGGATAGAATGAGCCAGGCAATCAATACCTTAACCGTAACAAGCGCTACAAAAGAAGAGCTTATCGACATAACTGGACTTGTCCAGGAAGCAATCTCCCGCAGTACTGTTCACGACGGTGCATGCATCGTCTACACACCCCACACCACCGCCGCGATAACGATAAACGAAAACGCTGACCCCGCCGTTGCAAGGGATTTTCTTCTGGGGCTGAGGCATTGGGGTCTTGAAAAGCTTTCCTTCGCTCACGGTGAGGGCAATTCTCCGGCCCATATCAAATCATCGATCATAGGCTGCTCGGAGACTGTTCTCGTCGACGGGGGGCGCTTGATGCTCGGGAGATGGCAGGGTATTTTTTTCTGTGAATTTGACGGCCCGCGCTCACGGCAGGTTATGATCAGATTTGTGTAACTCACCCACCGCGGCACGATATCCTGGGAAAAACAGTCCGTCCTTCTGTTTCCAGTAACATCAGTCAAATCTAAAACGCGGATACACATCGACGATGCCAATCGTAAAGGCCAGCACACGGGACGTCAAACGGTAATACCGCGCCATGAAATCGAAGAAGACATGCGGCCATCTGCCCGACACCAGTACCGATATTACGCCGATAAGATATACAAGCCATGACATAATACTCATCAAAAAAAGGACGAGAAGATGGGGAAGAACCGCGACAATGATTCCGACACCTGTCAGACGCAACAGCGCAAGAAGGCGCGAAGATCGAAGTGGATATATTATCCTCATCTGGAGGGGGTAATCGATATTTTCCCTTCCCGCGAAAATCGGCATTTCCTCGACCACGCCCGTCATTGAAGCGCTTATGGAGAGTAGGTATCTGAGAGTGTTTTCGTGAATTTCCGAAAAGTCCTCCACGTTTTTTCCGGTCACGATTACCACGAGATGATTAATGGCGCCAAGGATGAGTGAAAGCAGCGCGTACACGAAAAACACCAGATAGTGCGGAAGCAACCCGATAACGAAAATACCGAAAAGACGCAGCAACGCGCCGGCGCGTGAGTATCTCAATGAATAGTCAATTGAGAAGTTAACGGCTCCCCTCGGCACCATGTCCGGCAATTCCTTCTGCAGACCGGATTTCTTATTCTGCCCTTTTTCTGCCCGCCCGTTATCTTTTGTCACGATCGCGGAAGCGGGTTCAAGTACCTCATCGAAATCGATATCGGGCAACTCCGATAGTTCATCAACGATATGGAGGTCACCCTCGCCCTCCGGGGATTCGGCAAGTATCGACTCGGCCTCCCGTAGCTCCTTTTCTATCGAATGCATGTCGAGATCAGGATCAATTTCAGCGAGCGTCAACTTGATGTCATCCTCTTCTCCCTCCGGAGCGCCGGCAACCAGGTCAAGATCCTCCGCTGCCAACTCGTCCATGGTAAGACCTGCATCTTCCAGCGTAAGCTTTTCATCCTGGTCAGGCGTTTCACCCTCCCTGAATTCATCGCTCTCCTCGAGGGCTATGTCGAGGCTTTCCAGGTCAAGGGTAATGTCCTCGTCATGATCAACTGGCGCTTTATGGGGAACCTCCTCGAGTTCCCGGACAGTTTCATCGGAAAAATCTGTAAGATCAAGGTCGAGATCCTCTTGGGCCTCTGCGCTTACGAATTCATCTCCCTCCTGAAGCTCTATGTCCAGACTATCGAGATCAATGGTAATATCCTCATCTTCCTCGCGGCGCCCGGTTTGGGGCTGCTCGGCCATTGATTCGCCCTTATCGATAGATGTGTCCATCGACGAAGTCTCAATCGATTGGCCAAGATCGGCATCGAGGGAATCAAGATCAATGCTGATACTTTCCTCCTGGGCCTCGCTGTCCGCTCGGTACATTTCTTCCGCCTTGATTTCATCATCAAGGCCTGATGCGGAGTCAACGGGGGCCCCGCTACCGCGCATCTCCTCTTCACCGAGAGGTTCAAAATCATCGATGATTTCTTTCTCGGATCCCTCCTCCGCGATGAGGGCGTCAATCTCATCGATGGACTCCAGTTCTATGGGCTCGCCGCGTTCTTCGTGGGAATCCATCTCGTCCCTGATGGGAGCGCTTTCCGCACTGAATCCCTCGATTTCACTTTCGAGGCCGCTCCATTCATCATCCTTTACCCTCGCGTCATCAGTTCCCGCGAGGGACTGCCCGGCATCTTCTCCCGGCTCATCGCGAAGATCTATCTCGGGAAGGGATTCGTCGCCCGTGATGTCGTCGAGGGCGATGTCCGACGTCATGTCATCGCCGGGTGGAAGGTCAGCAAGATCCAGTGTGTCTTCCATCTCGTCGAATTTCTCGGGTTCCGCGAGACCGGAAAGATCCTCGCCATCAGAAAAACCAGCCTCACTGCCGGGAGATTCACTATCGAACCGTTCAGGACTAACGGGAGACTCCAGCACGTCATCTCGCATTTCGTCTTTCCGTTTTCCTCGATCCTGACCGCCGGCTTCCTCCCTATCCCCGTTCTGATACGCCTCATCAATTACGGATGGCCCTACCGGCACCGGCCTCCGTGACGAGCGGTTGTCCATTACATTCTCGCTGGCGCATTTCGGGCAGGTGAAGGCGAATTTTTTATTTTCGACCTTTGCGTCATCCACGGCAAACGCGGAATTACAATTCGTGCACCTGACTATCATTTTTATCTCCTGGCGAACTTACCGACCGGGAAAATATTTTTCATTCAGATTATGCTGTATGATTATTGGGAATATTATCAAAAACGGCAAAAATAGTATCATGTACCATTTTACATCCCTGCCGTTCAGCAGCTCCGACTTTTGAAGATATTTAAGGTTGAGATAGAGCCCCCATATGCCCACAGTGAAGATCGTCAACAGGATATTGATGACTGGGTCTTCGTTGAATATCCGGCTTACCCGCGCGAGCCACCAGAAGTAGTAAAGCCCACACGTGATGGTCATCAGGAGCAGCAGCACCACGAGATTATTTTCAGGTATGTATTCATCCATCTCGATTCCCCCGAATCTGACTTCCCCCTACGGCAGGGAACAAGCCCTATAATTCATTTACGGATAAAACTGATCATTTTGTTAGATTTTTTTCAATTCTCGAGTGCGCAATCCATTATTTGCCCGGGTCACTTATATTCGGTTAATTCCGTTTACATAGTACAGTCCAATTATTATATTTTCAACAAAATACCATCCAATTGAGTAAATTCTTGCTTCAACCTGAATTCAACATTCAAGTGCAACAAATCAGTTCATTCAACAGCGATCTCGGGGTACGCCACCCACGGGATTTTCGGGGCCTCGAATTTATTGCACAGAGGATATCCTCAAAATCATCATCGGTCAAGTGGGCAAAACTTTTTTTCTTAGGGATATACTGGCGGATGCGTCCATTGATATGCTCATTTAACCCACGTTGCCATGAACAATATGGATCGGCAAAGAAGACCTTGCATTCCAATGCTTTTTCGATATTCTGAAATAAGCTGAATTCACTACCATTATCGAATGTAATTGTTTTAACGAATCCGGCAGGTAAATCGTTCAGTGCCTCCACGACAGCTCGGGATACGATTTCCGCATCCTTGGAATGGACTGGAACACCCCAGATATGCGCCAGTTTGCGGTCAACCAGGGTAAGTAAATATGCATCATTCCCTGCACTGGTAATGAGATCACCCTCCAAATGGCCGGCGACAGTCTTTTCATCAGCCTCTATCGGACGTTCACAAATGTTCCGTTTCCCAGCAATAAGTTCTCTTTTTTGATATATCAGGGACCGTTTCTGACGTTTATTCCTCTTTGTGAACAGATAATTAAGCAATAACATATTGTGGTACTCCCCATGCTGCGCATACACCCATTGATAGATGGCTTCAGTTGATATATGCATCTCAGGATCTCCGGGAAACTGGCTCCTCAAATAATATGATGTGACTTCAGGGGAATTTCTCTCCATAAGCAAAGAGCATACAAGAAGCCGTAACACACCATTGCTATCGAGCTTTCTCCGACGCCTATACCTTCGGGCGCAATAACGTTCATGTGCATCTTGATAATGATAGCCTTTTGTCCTGTTTCGTGTATGCTCTCGATAAATGGTAGATCGATCGCGTCCCAGATATTTGCTCAATTCAATCTTTGATACGCTAGAATAGAGCATTTTTTGGATGACATGGCGCTCGTCTTTCGTTATGTGTGAATACAGTCTCATGGGTGGTTCCTCCTCGGATTATGTTCTGTCAAACTCAATCCTATGGGAAGAGCCCCCATGAGACTACTATTATTACTGATTCCTAATGTTGCACTTCATCCTTGAATTGAGGCAACCGGATGCTTATCAGACATAAAATCCGTTGACACGTCATTCTCAATTCCGCTTTCTAAAAAGAAAGTAACATGACAGTAATGATCGATGAAAAACATGATCAGTAAATACCTGAACGCAGATCCGACCGGATGGCTCATGGAAGAATCAGAACCCTCCATCCCGTACCTTGTGACCCGGGACCTGCATGACGCCCCCGATGATACACTATACGCAAATCTTCTGGGGTCAGACGCCATGAGAAGACTTGCCTCGAGGCGTACAGATTTTCTGGGTGATACGATCAACTTTGACATATTTTATTCCGGCTCAATGTGGTGCTTCGCCGAAGCGGTAGAGCGCGGCATGGATATCCGAACACCCATTCTCCGAAATACAGCTGAACTTCTTGTTCAGAAAGTCCAGACTGAATCCGGTGGTTTCTCTCTGAATTGGAAACCGCAAACCCCCGTTGCCTGCCGAACGGGCGACATGGTAAGATCCCTTCTCCGATCGGGATTTCGTGATCCTGCCGTGGACAGGGGGATAGCCTGGATTGTCTCTCATCAGCGGCATGACGGTGGATGGCTTCATTGCCCGATCTCCGGGACCTGCGATCAGATGCGACTGATTTTTCTGAACCGCCCGGGAAAGGGTCTTGAGCGGGAACATGACAATCGAGTGACAAGCTGTTTCTACGCGACTATAGCCTGCGCAATGGCCCTTGTGGAGTACCGTGACCGCGGGGGTACTACCGACGAGAATGTGATCAGAAACGCAGCGGAATTCTTCCTCAGAAGATCGCTTTTCAGGGACAGCAAGAATAAACCGATCCGACCCAGAAAATCCTGGAACAGCGACTTTCGTCACCTTGGCTATCCGGTAATGTGCCAGTATGACATTCTCTATGGACTCCTTTTTATTGCCAGGGCCGGTTTCCTTGGTGACGGGAGAACCAACGAAGCCTTCAATCTTATTATATCAAAACAAAATGATGACGGCACATGGAACACCGAAAATGACGGTATCGGTACAATCGAGGGAGGAACAAAGAGGAAGCATCGGGGAAACAAGAGCAAGTGGATCACCCTGCAGGCTCTTCGCCTGCTCCGTTATGCCATGTTCCCGTCTCCAAGATGATTTCATCGACCCTTTATTCGCCAATGGCACATCCGACCTTACTGCACTAAAAATAAAATTGAATTGCAATTTAACTCACAATCTACAGTATGCCTGTATTGTATACTGATACATTCCATTAAATGGTCAGATAAACTTCCACGACATAAATAAGGAGTTTCAGCATGGTTGAAAACGCTAAATTCGTTCAGATAGAATATACAGGAACTTTCGATAATGGAGAAATATTCGATACCAACGTGGGCATGGATCCTCTTGAGTTTCAGGTCGGTTCAGGATCTATCATTAGCGGATTGGAGAATGGTCTGATCGGGATGAACCTTTCAGAGGAAAAGGATATCACGGTTGTTCCGGAAGACGGTTACGGTGATTACAACGAGGAATTCGTTCTTACCGTGCCTTTAAGCGAAATGCGTGCGAATTTCGAACCTGAACCAGGAATGGTTATCTCGATACAGATGGAAAACGGGAATCTTATCCCTGCACGGGTAACCGATATTAGCGATGACAATGTGATTCTCGACCTGAATCACCCCCTTGCGGGTAAAACCCTCCATTTTAATGTAAAAATCATTGATATCAATGATGAAGCACAGCTGGATTCAAGTTGCTCCTCATGCTCTGAAGATTCATGCGGAGATGGAGGGTGCTGCTGCTGAAAAATCACAGGGTGCGTATGTTTTTAGAAACAGCGTTCTCTTCATTCATTTCAATTCAGAAACGCATAACCACCTGACAGCATGAAAGAAATGGAATGGAGATGGGTTGATTTCCTGTTTCCAAAAAACCATAGATTAGTCTGGGTATTCATCAGATAATAGTTGCCACTGAATTCCATAAAATTCATTGTCCACTCCGTGCCAAGGGACAGGAAAAAACCCCCGCTGAAATAAAAAGTAAGATTGACTTCCGTGCCCAGAATCGGGCTGTTGACTCGCTTGTCTCTCTTGCCCGCATATCCGAATATCAACTCGGTAGCTGTAGGAGTGCGGAAGCTATAGACCAGTTCTTTCGCGATCGGTGCAGCGGAATATTCTCCAACCGAATAACCGGCAAAGGGGGCAATGGCAATATCCCACTGCCTGCGTGTCGTGACATGGATTGACGGTCCAAACGCGAAGGTGAAATCCCCGTAAAGCATTCTCGACCAGTTTTGATACTGAGAACCAAATATCGTCGTTTGCACAATTGTCGATCGTCTCAGCTTTACCTTTAAACCGAGATGATCTATCGGCATATATTCAAAGATAATACCATAGCTGAAGGAAAGATGGCGGAGCATTATTTTTTTCGTCACCAGATTGTCAGAAAACGTATAGGTTGAATTTCTGATAAATCCGTTCTCCGCGCCGATTATGGTGCCGTAGGGGACTCCAACGGTGGCATATGCCCCAAGGAGTATCTGGCCCCCGTGAGCTCCCTCGGGAGGTTTATCAAGCTCATCAAATCGCACTCCACCAGCGGGAATGGCGCACAGTAGAATCAGGATTGCTGCCGGAAGGAATTTCATGGACGGCCGTCTCTATACACAATCCTCTACATGACGCACCCGCGATGTCAACGAATAAATCCTCTCCATGCAATCCTCATGGTCGATTAAGAATTATTAAAATACTTGCCATCATCGTCACACTGTTTTGTATTGGACAATATATCACGATCGGACCGTTCACGCGATCGATCGTATCCAGGTGGATGATTATGAACTATTTCAAGGGATCCGATGAATATGTGCTTTCAAAAGCCCTCAGGGACAATGTGAATGTGGCCATAGCCCTTCAAAGACCCCTTATTGTTAAGGGGGAGCCAGGCACGGGGAAAACCCTTCTTGCCCATTCCATTGCCAGGGGACTTGATAAAAAACTAATAGTCTGGAACATCAAATCGACCACGAAAGCCAGAGACGGCCTTTATGTTTATGATACCGTTCAGCGCCTTAACGACGCCCGTTTTGGAGACGGAGACGTATCTGACATCAGCCGCTATATTAAGATGGGCAAGCTCGGCGAGGCATTTAAATCACCCGAGCAGGTTGTCTTACTTATAGATGAGATTGACAAGGCCGAGCTTGAATTCCCGAACGATCTCCTGAACGAGCTTGACGAGATGAGCTTTCATATCCCCGAAACGGGTGAGACCGTTAAAGCCGCGCACCGTCCGATTGTCATAATAACCTCAAACAGCGAAAAGGAGCTTCCCGATCCTTTTCTGCGTCGTTGTATATTCCATTACATTGAATTCCCCGATGCCGAACTCATGGAAAAAATCGTCAGGGTCCACTTCCCGAAGATAGAGAGCGATCTGTTGGGTGAGGCAATGAAACGCTTTTACTGGATCCGGCAGTTTGACATGCTGCGAAAAAAACCCTCCACGAGCGAACTTATTGACTGGATTCAGGCCCTCATCGCCGGCGGCCTGTCGGTGAAAAAAATTGAAAAGGAAATGCCGTTTCTCGGCACCCTCCTCAAAAAGAAAGAGGACATAGATCTGGTTGACAAGTCAGGGAAATCACACTACGCCTTCAACACGAGCATGAGGACGCGGGATGTTTTTTAATTTTTTTTTCGGTCTCAAGTCATACGGCGTACCGGTTTCTATCCATGAATGGATGACGCTTCATCATGCCCTTTCCCTGAATCTCAATAACTGCAGCCTCAGTAATTTCTATCATATAGCACGTTCAATTCTCGTGAAAAACGAAATCTATTTTGATAAATACGACCTTGCTTTTCTCGAGGTATTCAAAGACATTGAAACGACCGATGAAATGCTCGAACAGATCCTTGAAGGACTGAAAAAAGTAAAGGAACTTCACTTGAGCGAAGAGGAAAAACGGCAGATTGAAAAGCTTGATCTCGATCAAATCCTAAAAAACTTCGAGGAGCAATTGAAAGCCGGGCACTACAGGGATCACGTGGGCGGCAACAAGGCAATTGGAACCGGCGGACGTTCAACCCAGGGAGCGTGGGGTTACAATCCTGCCGGTATTCGCATCGGGCAGGGTCAGTCCCGACACCGCCGGGCTGTCCAGATCGCCGAGAAGAGAAGTTTCCGTAATTATTCAAGCGACATTACCCTCGATACACGTCAGATCAAGGTCGCACTTTCCCATCTTCGTTCACTTCTTCCTATCGGGGTGGGAGAACGTCTAAATGTTGAAGAAACCATCGATGCCACATGCAGAAACGCGGGCGAAATCGAATTTATCTGGGAAAACAAGGAAAAAAAAGCTTCAAAAGTAATGCTGTTCATGGATGTGGGCGGTTCGATGACGCCGTATGCTGAACTCGTAAGCACCCTGTTTTCAGCCGCCACATCACAAATCAGTAAATTCAAGCATTACTACTTCCACAATTGCATCTACCAGGAGCTCTGGACTGACATTGAGCGCAACAAATCGCTGCCGACGAATGATATACTAAGACGCATGGATCCCGATTATCGGGTTATTATCGTTGGCGACGGAGAGATGGCGCCATCTGAGCTGACATGGGTGAACGGGGCCATAGACTACTGGTACTATAATGATACGCCCGGAATTGTCTGGTTAAGGCGTGTCAGGGACACATTCAAGAATATTATTTGGCTTAACCCTCTGCCTTCGCGATCCTGGGGATACGTACAGACAATACGAATGATACGAGATGTCTTCCCCATGTTCGAGCTCACGCTTGATGGACTTGATGAAGGTGTAAAATACCTCATGTCGGGCAAGTGTGAGCTCTACAATTCCTGAATGATCCTCCTCCGCCGATTCATATCTTTTTAACCATTTTCAATCTGCTCGTCTTGTCCGCATGATGGTACTCCACTCGATCCATGAGACTGCGAATGAAGTATATCCCAAGACCACGTTTTTTCCCTGAGCGATAATGCGCCTCAACGTCCGGAAGGGGGGCATTGGCAACATCAAACATCTCGCCCCGATAGGTCATGATGATTTCCACCTTTCGATCTGCGACCAGAAGCTCCACAGTTATCGGCGTGTCCAGGAATTCAGGACTGTCGTGCTCCACGATATTTGCCGCTGCCTCATATGCGGACAGCTCCAGGACAGAAACGACGCCTTCCTCGATTCCCCGTAGACGGTAAAATTCCGCCACCATTTTTCGAAGTCGATCAAGCTCTTCGATGCTCCGGGGCAGCTGAATTTTCAAAGAATCAGGGGAAGAACTCATGGGGAGATCGCAGGGATGTATTGGAAGACGTCCGGATGTATCAAGTGCTTCAGAACGAGTTTATCGCCTTTTCGTCATTTTCGTATATCTTGAATAAATTGATAAATCCAAGGAGCTTGAATATCTTCCTGATTTTTTCATTCATCGCGGAGAGACGGAGTTCGCCTCCTTGTTTCTGGAGCACATCATTCGATCCGATAAGCACACCAAGACCCGCGCTTGCGATATATTCCAGTTTTTCCAGGTTAAAGACTATTTTCTTTGCGCCCTTTTCGATTTCATTCCTTATTTTCGCATCGAGCTTCGGCGCCGTTTCAGCATCGAGACTTCCACCAACACTTATCAAAGTAACATTGCCTTGTTTAGATGATGAATATTGAAGGATCCCCATAACCTTTCACCCTTATTCAAAATCTTATGGAATTATTGAAATACCCCAGCATGAATCACCATGCTGTCGATTCTCTTTTCTCCTTCCAGCCTCTCCACCTGATACATTAATGTATCCTTTGAGGATATCCTGTTATGTCCCTGATATCGTCGTAGAGCGGTTTAAGCCTGTCATACAATTTGACATAAACCTTTTCATATAAATCCCTGTATATGTTGCGATTTTCCTGGATAGGTTCAAAGCAATCCCGTATTCCTGTCATGGATTTAACCGCTCCGGGAAAATCAGAATACAGCCCCAGTCCCACCGCGGCATCGATGGCAGCCCCGAGGGCAGATGTTTCATACGTATTGGGCCGTTCAACCGGAAGATCGAATATATCGGCGGTTATCTGCATTGCCGAAGTGCTCTGTGAACCCCCGCCCGATACGCGCAGTCGTTCGATTCTAACGCCGTTCCTTTTTTCTGTCCGCAGTGCGCCTTCTCTCAGCGCATATGCGAGCCCTTCAAGCATGGCACGATAAATATGTGCCCGGGTATGCACATCCCCGAATCCGACGATGGCACCTTTCGCCTCCGGGCCTGGTATTTTTACGCCGGGAGACCAGTAGGGCTGAAGCATGAGACCCATGGATCCGGGAGGCACCGCCTGGATGAGCTCATCAAAGAGAGCTTCAGGAGCCATTCTCCTTTTTTTGGCCAGCTGCACCTCGCGCAGTCCGAACTCCTTCTTGAACCAGCTGACCATCCAGTAACCACGAAAAATCATTACCTCCGTGTTATAGGCCCCGGGAACGGCACTCGGATAGGGCGGGAAGAAGGGTACCACCTCGACATATTTGGTATTCGTTGTCTCAACCGTCGCCGTTGTACCATAGCTCAGACAGCCGATATCGGGAGCGAGACAGCCTGAGCCGAGGACCTCACAGGCTTTATCAGCCGCCGCACCGATGACAGGCAGGCCCGCAGGTATTCCCGTTTCCCCTGAAGCCTTTTTCGAAATGTGACCCATCAACTCACCGGGCCTAACAAGCTCCGGCAGGTATGATGTGTCATAATTAAAAATTCCCCAGGTGAGACCGCTTTTTTTCATCCACTCATGCTTTTTATAATCAAAGGGAAGATATCCAACCACACTCCCCGTGGATTCGACAAATCTTCCCGTGAGCCGATATGAAAAAAAGCCTGAAAGAAGAAGGTACTTATGCGTTTTCTTCCAAATCTCCGGCTGATTCTGGCGAATCCAGTTTGATTCGGTTTCCCTGAAAGTATGGATACCCGCTTCATACATGTTTATCGCCTTGAGAATGATCGAAAGATGCAGGGGGGGCCATTTTTGCTTTTCCGCCTTCCTCTGATCAAGCCATGTAATGGCTGGCCGAAGCGCGCGTCCCTTGCTATCAACATTAATTACCGTTCCACGCTGGGTGGTAACGGTAACGCCCTGGATCGCCTTGCTGTTAAAAGCGGTTTTAGTAAGAAGCCTCCGCGTGGTCGCGCATAACGTACTCCAATAATATTCCGGGTCCTGTTCCGCCCAACCGGGATGAAGGGAATAATAGGGTTCTATGGGGGTCTTCACAATTTCGCGTATGGTTCCCTTAAGATCAACCATTGCCGCTCGAATCGACTGGGTACCTGCATCAATAACAAGAATGCATTCTTCATTATGTTTGGCTTTTTTTGCCATTCCTCAATTTCCCTATCTCAAGGTCGCAGTATTAGGAATTATACAATCCCGATTTTCGGCAAGCAGGTTAACGAAGTGGTCCCAGGGGGACGACGAAATATCAGCTTTCAGATTGACGAAATGGCCTCATTGTTGCTGTCGAAAATCTTTACAAAATCTGATATTCCCACTATCGTCATCACCTTTTTTAAATGGTCCGACATGCCCACAAAGGCGATGACACCCCCCTTTTCATTGACGTCCTGAATGATATGGATAAGAGTCGCAATTCCCGAAGAGTTTATATATTTGGTGCTTTCAAAGTTGATTATAACTTTTCTTATCAGCTGCCTGTTCCTGAGCTGGTTATATACCTCTTTGGCATCAACATCTGCATCAGAGGTGAGGTCCCCTTCTATATTAATAACAGGGACATCGGATATCATTTCTGATGTAATCTTATGCTGATATTTCATTGTCTCTTCCCTTTCGTGGCTTGTAATGCTTAAAAAGAAAGTTATGAAATGTCAAGATATTAATTCAACATTTCAGAGAAAAGAAACTACCCGAGTATATATTAATTAATACTGCTTATTGGCCGAACCATGGGGTAAGCCCGGATCAGGGAGAACGATCCGCATACCAATCATTTCTGAATTGATTGGAGCTCCCTGATATGTTCCTGAATATCATGCGCCAGTGGCGCCCGATCCAGGGCGGCGGAAAACAGCTGCCCCGCCTTTTCATATAACCCCATTTTAAAATAGACATAGCCCAGTGTGTCAATATAGGCCGGGTTGTTCCCGTCCGCTTCACAGGCGCCACGGGCCAGCTCGAGTGCCCTGTCAAGGTCCGTTCCCCTGCGCGCGTGAATATACGCTAGGGAATTGCGTGCGTTGCTGTTCCTGGAATCTATCTCCAGGACTGACCCGTATACCTTCAGAGCCTCGTCATGTTTTCCCATTGCTTCGAGGCAATAACCCTTCATATTCAATGCCGTACAATCACGGGGCTCCAGCTCCAGCATTCGTTCAAGGTGTGCATCAGCCTCTGCGCAACGATTCAACTTGATCAGCGTAAAGGCGAGAAGTTTCCTCACATCCCCGGCATCGATAAAACCCTGGCTGGAATCAATCAGCTTGAAAAGATACTCAATCGCGGTTTTAAAGAGACCTATACGACAATAATTCACGCCAAGATTGTACCACACCTCCGGATTATCCCGGTCAAGAACCTCGGCGGCCTTCAGGTCCTGAATTGCCACGGCATAATCACCCATCACGAATTTCCTGAGGGCCGAACCGAGCAGAGTCTCAACCTTCACCTGTACGTCAATTTCTTGCATCCGTCAAACTCCTGGCCAACGCATCCAGTGCTGGATAATCTGTCCCGTCGATCGTGAGCGGAGTAATCGTGATGAATCCTTTTCCCAGCTCGGTGGTGTCGGTTCCCTCGTTTTCCACCGATTCAATATAGCCCCCCATCTGGAGAGTCGCCTCTCCCGAAATGAACGTTGCTTCAGTGAATGAATCCCTGTATATTCTTTTACCAAGGCATGTATACCTGACACCCTTTACCATGTTCGATGCTATATCAGGATAATTGATATTCAGGAACGGAATCGCGTTTGTCCGATCTGACACGAGCCTCCTGTGCCCTCCTTTTTTTCTGGCTTTCTTGCAAATTATATCATTCACGTAGTCGGCAAGGAATGCCGCGGCATCATCCAGATGCCGGGGCGCATGGCTTCGGCTATTGATTGAAATCGCAATTGCCGGTTTACCGAAAACATGAGCCGTACGCGCTGCGGCAACGGTTCCTGAAAACACCAGATCATCGCCCACATTCGGCCCGTGGTTTATACCGGATACAACGAGATCAACATCGGGAATAACATTCCCGCTCAACCCGATAATGACGCAGTCAGCGGGATATCCATTAACCGAATATGCCGCATCTGCGACTTGTCGAATGGTGAGTTCCCCCCGCACGGTTATTGCGTTTGAACACGCACTCTTCTCGTCGTCGGGTGCGATGATAAATATTTCATGTCCTCCGGAAAGAGACGCCCGGACCGCCTCGATACCCGCAGAACGGATACCATCATCGTTAGTAAGAAGAATTTTCATCCACTCCCCGTTTCCTTTTCACGCTATTCCATAAAGATACCATCAAACAGAAGCACCATGAATCCTAATAACTGAACACCATGTCCTTCCCGCGTCAACCTTTTTCCATGCCACCGCTCATGCTGCGCTGCGCCGCACCGCCCGTTTAACCCTGCCCATTCCTCCTGGATCATGAAGATAATATTATTGACGTGATACTCTGGTACCGCTATGTTCATTTTCAGGGCCAGAATGGCATCAATACTGTTCATGAATAATCCACCAATGATAACCCGGGGAAGGAGAAAACGCAAATGAAGCTCAATACAAAATGGTTTACCCTCACGGCGTTGATAATTGGCACTACTCCATTGCTAATACTCTTTTTGTGGTGCGCGATAAACGGATTCGGCCTGGAAGCCGTACGATTATTCGAGTCAATCCACCCCAGCGGAGGTTTATCAATAATCGATGCCATGAACGGGTCATTCGTTTCACGAATTCCCGGAATCATCATCAACACGCTCTATGCCGCCGCGGACAGCATGATCGCGGGTTTTGGTTTTTCAACGATTTACAATTTTTTCATTGAACGCTTCGATACGGGGAAACCCGCGAAATGACTCCACTGGACAGGTAAATCAGGATGAAGACATCCCGTATCAGGAAAATATTTTTCGGCATCCGCTTTAAGTTTGCCATGGTTATCATCCTGTCGATCACCTTCTCATCGGTCCTTCTCCTGTTCGCCCTTATCAATCAACATGAAAAGACCATGAAAGATGCAATCAAGCGTCAGGGTGAAACCATTCTACAGGGAATATCCGGTCAGGCGGAGATCTATCTCAGGTTGCGCCGATCTATTGCATCCGGCGCGTACAGGACGCAGGGTGCCCGCTCAACCGCCGAGGGCGCTGTCCAAATTGATCAAGCCAGGAAAGCGATGAGCAGCTATTTCGCTTCAGTCGTTGGGCAGGAAGCAAAGAAGGAGAAGGGGCGTATCCTCGACATCGCCTTTATCGCTGATATTGACTGGAGCGATACACCACGGGGTCGAAGAAACAAACCACTCGCATACTATCAATACTTCCACAGGCTCAGCGGCGCACTATTTACACAAAAATCCGGAAGGTACGACCCTCTCATCGAGCCGACAATAGTTGATTATTTCTCAACCACCATCGACACGGACGCGCATATAGATTTTGCCACTTCTTCTGACGTACAAGAAGAATATCGTTATCTTTTCAGGGAAAACCCGGATTTCGTCATTGTAGCGCTGCCGCTGTTCAGGGAAAAGCCGGCCCTGTATGATGAGTACAATAGATACAAGAATACACCACTTGACAGAAGAAACATCGAGACGCACCTAAAACAGCAAGAAATGTTCCCCCTGCAGTTTATATCCCGCATTCTTGCACATGGCTCTTTGATCGATTACCAGATCGATCTTTCCCACAAGACCCACAGAAGGCTTATCACGAATTATTTCCTCTCCCGTTCTCTTTTGTCAGGCATCAATTACACCATAAGGGCAAATTTCAAAAATGATTTTGATTCCAGGATAACGACACGTGCACAAAAGGGTCCTGTCCCAATATCGGATATTGAATCATTATGGAAATCGCTTCTGAATCGCTATCGCGTTAAGCGGATTCCCGACATTAGCGATGCGGAAACGCGATATGCCTGTCTGTCATTGCTGCGAAAACGTGGAGTGCCCATTGCCTCATCTCAGTCTACGGATCAACTCGCCCTTCTTTCTTTCAGGCATGATCTCGCGGGAATTGTGGGTCTTTTCCTCTATCGAAAAGAGTTCTTTCCAGAAATCATGAGAAGCGCAAATGAAATCATCAACCTTACCGTATCAATTCTCGTCCGTATCGCCTTCATCGCCATTCTTTTCCCGGCATTTATCATACGTTCAATAAGAAGGCTTTCTGACGGTGCCATTGAAATCGGCAAAGGCCGGTTTGATAACAAAATTGAAATCAAAGGATCAGATGAAATTGGCAGACTCGCCGATATCTTCAACATTATGACCGTCAACCTTAAAAAAGCCGAAGAAATGAAAATCGAGAAGCTCAGAATGGAAAACGAGCTTGAAACCGCACGTCAGATTCAGGCGGCACTCCTTCCGGAACATCTGCCCAACATCAAGGGACACGAATTTGGAACCTACTATCTCGCCCAGACCGAGTCAGGAGGGGATTACTATGATGTGATCTCCCTGGGAGATGATAAATTAGGCATCGCCATTGCGGACGTTTCCGGCCATGGAGTTGGTTCCGGGCTTGTCATGGCGATGACCAGAACGCTTCTGCACATATACTGCATGAAATCTACAAATACAAAAAAAATTTTTGAACTTATCAATGAATATTTGAAGAATAACACGGCGAGCAATTATTTCGTCACGATGTTTTACGGCATCCTTGACATGCGTTCACATCTTCTAACCTACTCGAGTGCCGGCCATTCCCCTTCTATGGTACTGAGAAAGGGAAGCATAATTGATCTGGCCGCAGGAGGAATCGCCCTGGGAGTTGCATCCTCCGAAATGTTTTCCCGCAACACTGACATCAAGGAGTTCCGGCTTCAGCCCGGTGATTATTTCATACAGTACACGGACGGCGTCGATGAATCAATGGACTCTCAGGGTAACGAATACGGTATTGAACGCTTCAAGAAAGCCCTCCTCCAGGGTGCGGGCAAAACCCCGGCAAAAATGATTGAGGGCGTTATTTCCGACATCCGGGCATTCACGGGTTCAACATTACAGCATGATGACATCACCATGATCATATGCAAAATCACGTAAATATCTTCTTCCGCGCAAATATAATGGCTGCCGCTCCGACTTTACCATACCGATAATGATAAGAGAAAAATCTTATAAATAAATGGATACCGTTGTACAATGTCCTTTAACCCGCCAGCACACAGGTCTTTTTCCACCTCGAATAATGGCAGATTCGCTGAATTGAGCCGTTTCAGGCTCCTTTCACAAATCACCTTCGCTATTGCCTTTTTTTCATGGATTCTCCTTTCCAGCTCCCCTGTTGCCCTTGCCCAGGAGGAATACCTTCCAGCGTATCAAACCGGCGACTATCAAAAGGCACTTGATGTGATTTCACGTGAACTCAATGAATTCTATGCAGCGAGGGTGGAAGATAAGCGTATTCCAACCGGTTTTATAACCACACGCGAATCAATACGGGAAATTGACCTCAGAATGGTTTTCAGGAATCGCAGGGCAGAGCATTTTTTTATTGAGGACAATCCGCGAATTTCCCGGCTTCACCTTTTCGCCGCTCGATGTCATGGCCATTTATCCGACTATTACCATTCAATGAACCATTATATACAGGCTCTCCGATACAAGAACGTAGAACCCAAAAAAGATGATGTCATCTATTATGAAATGGCATTATTGTTTCTGAAAGAAAAGCATTTTCATGCCTACATCGAATCACTTGAAGCTGCCGTATCGCTGAACCCAGAAAACCATGCCTATTCACTTGAGCTCGGGAAAGCCCTTTATCGAACTGACAAGAAAAAACGGGCGATCCATCACCTCGAACGGTACGTCAGCGGAAACGATACTCCGGTATCTCCGGATATCTATCTCATGCTTGGCAATCTCAATGAGGACATCGGAAGGTTCCTTGAAACAGAAAAATATTATATTCGCTATCTTGAGGCACAACCACGCGACGGGAATATTCATTTTGCTTTAGGGCATATCGCCTATTATCGTACCGGAAACCATCCTCTAGCCGTTCTCGCCCTTGACAGGGCCCTTGCCCTGCTGCCTGAAAGCGAAATATTTAAAAAGTCCAAGTCCTACGAATACAAAGCCGACATCGCGCTCCAGGAACTCGACTTTGAAGACTCCGTTCGATTTTATCTCGAGACCATCAAATACCAGGATATGATCGCCTCCCAGATCGCAACAAAGAAGAAGGAATTGGAGGAGATAAATGAAACGATCCGAGGCCTTAAATCCCTCCTCCTTAAAGAAGAAGTCTTTGAGAAATATGAAGAGTATGAAGAAATGATGGATAAAAAAGGCCGTTCTGAAATGGAACTCAGCCGTATCCAAAATGAATACGGCAAACTCAACGCCGGAAAGATTCGCTGGAATATTGCCTACTCCCTGGAACGCCTGGAAAAATATCGGGAAGCAATTCCTTATTATCGTTCTTCCATCGCCTTTGATTACAACGCAAACGAAGCGAGAAAAAAAATCACTAATTTAGAGTTGAAAATAAAACGGGGCTATTAAATTCTTGCCGTACCGATACGTGTGTGTTACATCCCTATGCATCGGCTGAATTTGAAATCGCGCACATTACCACGGTCCCCAACGAGGTAATCGCAACCCCTTTATCAGAAACCATGCGCCTTCAATTCATTGACTGTTGATTAACGCGAGGTACAAAAATGTCCGGTCACTCAAAATGGGCTACCATCAAAAGAAAAAAGGGTGCCGTTGATGCCAAGCGTGGCGCCCTGTTCACGAAGATCATCCGCGAGATAACCGTTGCCGCCAAATCCGGCGGGGAGGATATCAACTCCAACCCCCGTCTCCGCACCGCTATCGCAAAAGCCAAAGCCAATAACATGCCAAGCGATAATATCGAGCGTGCGATCAAGAAGGGAACGGGAACGCTGGAAGGTGTTGTATACGAAGAAATTCAGTACGAGGGATATGGCCCGGGTGGAGTCGCCATTCTCGTGAACTGTCTTACCGATAACCGCAACAGAACCACGGCTGAAGTCCGCGCCACATTCAGCAAAAACGGCGGAAACCTTGGTGAAGCAGGCTGTGTATCATATCTTTTTGAAAGAAAGGGAATGATGGTGATTGAAGCGGGACAGACTACCGAGGACGCACTAATCGAGCTGCTCATGGATTACAATATCGAGGATATAAAAACCGAGGACGACACCATCAGCGTCGTAACACCTCCCGAAGGGTATAACGAGGCGCATGATGCACTCGCCGCAAAGGGCTACAGACTTATCATCGATGACATCACGTTCTTGCCTCAGACAACCGTTCCTCTTGACGAAAAAAAGGCCTCCCAGTGTCTCAGGCTTATTGAAACCCTTGAGGACCTCGACGATGTCCAGAACGTTTATTCTAATTATGATATTTCCGATGAACTCATGGAAAAAATCAGCGAGGTGCAGTGACGATACTCGGCATCGACCCGGGCTACGGCAGTCTTGGGTGGTCCGTTATTACCCGGGATCTAAAGCTGATTGGCTTCGGCTCCATAGCAACCCCTTCCGGTGGGAGTATAGCAGAAAGATTGCTCCTGATCCATAAGCAGCTCGAATCAATTATCATCAAGCACAAGCCTGATTGTGCCGCGATGGAGAGGCTTTTCTTCAACAAAAACATCACTACCGCCATCGATGTTGCCAAGGCGATAGGAGCGGTACTGCTCACGCTAACGCTTCATGGAATCAGCTATACCGAGTACACTCCCTCTCAGGTCAAGCAATCAATATCGGGATACGGTCGTGCCGGGAAGGATCAGGTGCAATTCATGATCATGAAAATATTCAAGCTTGATGAGATACCAAAACCTGATGATGCCGCCGATGCCATCGCCATCGCCCTCTGCCATGCCCTCTCCAACAACTCCTCTGGTCGGTCAATCTGACTCTGCCATCCTGCCCAGCAACATATCTTCAATGTACAATCGATCAGATAGTGGAAGCGAAGCAACGGAAATTTGCATACTTTCATTATTAAAAACGGCCACCTCACCTAAAATGGAAAGGTCAGCGATATGTATTCCCCCCTTCTTCACCAGTTCTATCATCCGCATGATTGCGATAAGGCCTCGTTCGCTCACCACCTGGATCGTCCCATTGCCACGTCCGATGCAGTTCTTTACAAGGACAATGGAGTTAACCTTCATCGATCTCTCACCAAGCCTTACCCCCAGCATACGCAGATGATAGTTCGCTCGATCATGGATGAATTCGAGGATGAATGTGCCGAACAACGTCACAATGATCAACAGTATTGCAATCAAAGCTGCGAGGGCTATCCCTGCATAGAACAGATAGGCAAGAGAACTCTCTGTCATAAGGGGAATAGCCGTGAAGACAACCATATGGATTACGCCGTATATACCCATCAGCAGGCTGAAAAAAATGAACGGATCCCTCATGGCTTTCCATGTCAAAGACACCGTGTTGCCCCGCCTTGTAACGGATACGGCGCTACTCACCCCCGGCTCGATTCGGGTTTTTACTTTACCTCCCTGACGTTTCACCTTGAATAACCGAGAAAGTTCATCATCGACATGCAGGGAGAAGCCGTATTCAAAATTCAGGCACTTTGCAAAAGCCATCGCTTCCTCTTCGTTTTTATGTTCCGAAAAAAGCAGGGTTGACCCCTGATCACTCATTAGCATCACGTCGTATCGGGTAGCCGTCCCCGCAGCTTTCCCGTCATCCATTCGTGGCTGCACCAGTATCCCGGAATACTTATCGGTCGATATTTCGATGCGGTTCCTTTTTCTGAAACCCGTCTCAACGATAGTGATAGATTTCTTCCCAGTATCGATACGGATACGATAGTTTCTTGATCGAAGGAAGAAATACATTCCCAGGGACATACCCGTCATTCCCAGACCAATGAGCGCATGGCCCAGGTATACCATCGTTTCGATGATCATAATCCCGGCACCAAGAAACGCAATGCCAATCAACCCCAGGATTGCCGCTGTAATCCCGTTTCCTCCAATCAAAAATTCATCACCCACTGATTTTGTTCTACCGGTCATATTATCAACTCCATGGTTAATCGTTTCCTCGCCTGATTAATCAAAGCATCATGAAGATGCATACATCAACATTTTTTCTTTTTCTTCCGTTCAGATTCAGGTAAACCCATTGATTCGTTGGTGGAACGATCACCATCTATGATATTTATCCAAACTTTAGTAAATTCGATTACTTGCGCGAAAATAATTTGCCTCACTGACATCCTCATGACCTCATAATGCTTGAATAATTTATATACTATATCAAACTATGTCTAACGTGCATCCCAATGGTGTATCGGATGTTTTCGGATGATTGGCCTAATCAACCGTCTCAACCAGAAGGAGTCTGTTATGAAAATCGAATTTCTTGGCGGCGCACAGACTGTAACGGGATCATCTTTCGTTGTAAGCGACAACGATTTCACGATCATGGTCGACTGCGGTCTATTCCAGGGCACAAATGAGATACGGGAAAGGAACTATACCCATCAGAATTTTATTCCGAAAAAGCTCGATGCCCTACTTCTCACCCACGCACACATAGACCACAGCGGTCTAATCCCGAAGCTTGTCAAAAACGGCTATTATGGCAACATCTACGCAACCAAGGCAACTGCCGATCTCTGTTCAATCATGCTTCCCGATAGCGGTCATATACAGGAAATGGATGCCACCTATGTGAACAAAAAAAACATGAAGCTCGGCCGGGACCCCGTCGAACCCCTCTATACTGCCGATGATGCCCTGGATTCAATAAAAAACTTCGTCCCCGTTTCGTATGATGAAACAATTCAGATACACCCACGCGTAGAGGTCCGATTCAAAAACGCCGGACACATACTCGGGGCCTCCTTTATTGAAATGTGGATCGACGAGGGTACTGAAAAAACAAAAATAGTTTTTTCAGGTGATCTCGGCTACCCGGGCCAGGCCATCATCCGGGACCCCGATACCGTCGAAGAAGCCGATGTGCTCCTTATCGAATCAACCTATGGTGACCGTACCCATAAAAACAGGGAAAACACCCAAAGTGAATTCAGGGATATCATACTTGAATCATACAACCACAAGGGGAATATTATCATTCCTTCATTTGCTGTAGAACGAACCCAGGAAATCATCTACAGCCTCAGTAAACTCTTCAATTCCAAGGAAATCCCTCTGATACCCGTGTATATCGATTCACCTCTCGCAATATCGGCAACAGAAATATTTAAGAAAAATGCCGATTATTACGATGAAGAAATGCGTTCCATGATCCTGTCAGGGCAGAGCCCCTTCGATATTCCAAATCTCCACTACACAAGGACCACAGATGAATCAAAATGGCTCAACACCGAGGCCAAGGGCTCTATCATCATTTCTGCAAGCGGGATGTGCACCGCGGGTCGGATAAAACATCACCTGAAATACAACCTCTATCGTCCTGAGTCTTCAGTGATATTTGTGGGATACCAGGCCGAGGGGACACTGGGCAGAAGGCTGGTCGATGGCGCCGATCAGGTAAGGGTTTACGGGACGGATGTAGCCGTTAAGGCAACAATCCACACGATCGGCGGATTTTCCGCCCATGCCGATCGTGACGGCCTCCTGGAATGGGTCAAGAAAATTCAAAACCCCCGCCTCAAGGTCTTCGTTGTTCATGGCGAGGAACGGGCTTCTCACGCTTTTGCCGAAACACTTCATTCGAATTTTGGATACTCGCCCTATGTCCCGGAATGGGGAGAAACGGTCGATCTGAAAAGCATGCAAGGCAAACAATTCGCCTTCCCATCCAAATCCTCCGAGCGTACCGACACGGAAATCAATTTACTTTCACAATCACTTAGCGAGCTCATCACCAAGTATCAAAAGGTTAAAAGCGATAAAAAAACAGTTGAAATTCGCAAAATACAGGAGGATATATCAGACTTGAGAAAAATGATGAAAATGGTTATCGATGAATTATAGGTTCAACGAATCATGAAAAGGGCGACAGGGGATAGTGACACGGGGAAAAGGAGTTACGACAAGGCGTTTCTTATCGACATGGACGGCGTGATAAACAGGGGCAAATCGCTTATCGCCGGTGCGACCGATTTCGTGAATCGCCTGCAAGCAGGCAATCACCGATTTCTTTTTCTTACCAACAATTCATACTACACACCGCGTCAGCTCAATGAGACGCTGTGCGGGCTGGGAATCGACGCCGGCGATCACCACTATTACACATCTGCAATGGCCGTCGCAAGCTTTCTTCTCTATCAAAAACCCGGATGCACGGCATATGTCATCGGAGGAAAGGGCCTTCTGGAGGAACTCGAAATCTCGGGTATTGCAATTACAAAGGACAGGCCGGATTACGTGATAGTCGGTGAAACCGACGAATACAACTATTCCAAGATAGTCGAAGCGACGCACCTTATCCGTGAGGGTGCACGGTTTATCGCCACAAACCCGGATATTACCGGCCCCACCGAAAGAGGACCTGTTCCCGCGTGCGGCGCCCTCGTTGCGCCAATTCAAAAAGTTACAGGTGTAACCCCCTATTTCCTCGGAAAGCCAAATCCGGCGATGATGTACTGGGCCCGAAAAAAGCTTGGCGTCCATTCCGCAAGCTGCTTCATGATAGGCGACCGAATGGATACCGACATCATCGGCGGAATTGAATCCGGCATGACAACGTGTCTCGTCCTGACCGGGGTCACAAGTAGAAAGGCTGCTCTTCGTTTCCCCTACCAGCCTGATTATATATTTGACGACGTGGGAGAAATAGATCCTGACACCATCCTTCCCCGACGAGATCGCGTTGAATAAATTCCATCCTGCCAATGGTCATGGCTGTCCGACTGTATTTCAGCAACTCAATTGAATCACTTGCGAAGCAATTCGCAAATGATATCCTTATCGTCCAGGGTTGGCCCGACCCCATCGAGGTGCTTGTTCCAAACCCATACCTCATGAAATGGCTTCAGCTTGAAACAGCCAGAATCAACGGAATATCAATGAACCTTCGCTTTCTCACGTTGAATGAGGGTTTATGGAAGCTGCTTGACACTGGTTGCAAGGTCATTCATCCAACCAACCACCCGGCACAATCCGACATACGTCTTTTTCTCTGCCATGCTCTGAAAAAGATAACCCCACATTCGAAAGACACGGATCCTCTCTCGCGATATCTTTTCGATATTGACGGCACTCCGAAATCGGATTACGAGCAGAGACTCTGGACTCTTTCCGGTCGCCTTGCGCGATATTTTCAGGATTATGAAGTATATCGCGCCGATTTAATCGATGCCTGGATGAAGGGGAACCTTCTGTATGCCACACCCATGGAAACAGCCCAGCGGCATCTTTACCTTTCACTGTTTGGGGATAATGGAGTATGTACATCCTCGGGAAGGGCCATCATGACCCTTCCCCAGTACTGGCGTCATTTTCAGAATGCGAACGGCGCATGTTCCGGTGAAAGAATTTTTATTTTTGGAGAGACCAGGCTATCCCCATTGCACGCTGCAATGATTTATGAGCTTGGGAAAACAAATGAAATCAACATCTACCAGGTCAATCCATGTAATGAATTCTGGGAGGACGTAACCACGCCCGGTGAAGATCGATGGCGGCGCATACGATCGTTATCAATCGATTCAACTGATGAAGGTGAAACACTGTCACTGCATGAAAACGATAATCCGCTCCTTAAATTCTGGGGAAAAACAGGGAGAGAAACCATCAAGATACTGAGCCTTCTGGAAGAAGCGGGCAGCAAAGACTGCAACCTTGTCACGGAATGGATTGATCCGGAACCACGATACGGTCATAGCAACTGCCTTGCCCTTCTTCAGCGTCAGATCCGTGACCGCATTTCCGAAAGCGACGAAATTGACAAAATCCCCCAGGACACCAGCATCCAGATCGCCTCCTGCCCCGACCTGTACCGTGAGGTGGAAGCGGTTTACAACAGCATCATTTATAATCTCGTCCATGATGATGATCTGCTGACGACTGACATTGCCGTCATGGTGCCTGACATGTCAACCTATGGACCGGTAATCGAAGCAGTCTTTTCACGAGAACCACGCAGGGTAACCTTTTCAATGATCGATACCACCGCGGTCACGGACAGCATCTTTGGATCTGGCCTGCGAGCAATTCTTTCCATCGCCTCGGGAGACTTCAGTCGAAAGGATCTATTCGAATTATTCTATAATCAATGCTTCCTTCACGCCCTGTCCCTTACCTCCCACGACGTGGACGTCTGGCTTTCCTGGACCGATCATCTCCACATATACCGCAGGTTCATGAATTCCGACTCGAAATATCAAGAAAACAATCTCTATACCTGGCTCCAGGGCCTCCGAAGACTCCGCCTGGGAAGGATAATGTCGCCTATCGCCCCTGTGGGCGATGATTTCGCGTTCTCTGATTTTCTCGGCATTGTCCCCCACGCCGATTTTCATACCGGAGACCGCGATAATCTTGAGGCGTTCATTGTCACTATCGAGCTGCTCCATGCAAAAACAACATCCTTGAAGGAGCATCGCGCTTCCGGAGCAGAATGGCTCAGCCTCCTGTCTGATCTGTGCGATGAATTCCTATCCACACCCCCCTCACTTCATGAGGAAGCCATTGCCCGGTCATCTCTGATGAAATCCCTAGAAAGAATTACGCTTCTGGATGAAATCTCTCAAGAGGGTGAGGTGGGTCTATCGCTCGCCTTTCTGAGAGCGTGCATTGAAGAAAATTTATCAACAATACCCAGCTCTCGGGGAAGGTATCTCACCGGGGGAATTAACATATCGGCAATGATTCCAAACCGTCCGATTCCCTTTGCATTAATCTATATACTGGGCATGCAGGAAGGCATCTTCCCCGGCAACGCAGATGGTTCGACCCTCAACTTAATGACGAGAAAACGAAAACTTGGCGACGCTACCCGGCCCGATTTAAATCGCTATCTATTTCTTGAAACACTGCTTTCAACACGAAAAAAACTCTACATCACCTATGTTTCAAGAGAACTGCGCAAAGACCAGGTTTTCCACCCCAATTCCACAATTTCACAGTTGCTTAACTATCTTAACAATCACGTCCTTTCGCGACCATTCTTCATCCCGCAGATTCCCCCATCCGGCGGAAGCGAAGAATATCTGCGAGCATGGACCGCCATTGAATCAGGCACGGATATTATCGCATCCTGCCTAAATGGGCATTACCGACCCGTTGTCTACAGCGAAACCGATCGACTTTTGGCCCTCGATAAAGCCTTTACTAATGACAAATCACCCAATTCTATCCGGACAATTATTGAAAAGAGGATTTCCACCCTTGCCCAAAATTTCCAGATTCCACCCGGAAACAGTTCTGTTGCCAATGACACCATTAGCGTTTCGCTCCGTGATCTCCACAATTTTATCTTGAACCCGGCGGAATCAACTCTACGGTGGAACCTATCCCTCTACGAAGAAAATGACGATGTTGATTCATTGATCGAGAATGAACCGTTCTACTCTTCACCCCGATCATATAATAAAATTATAACCGATATACTTCACCATTATATACAACGCCATGGTGATATTGATATACGCTCATTTATAGAATCGTATTATCGGTATCTTCGCTTCATGAGCATGACCCCCGACGGTGCCTTCGCGGGTATTGACCTTGACAATATTCACAACTCCGTTATTGAGCGAATTAATTCCGAAAATGGTCTTTCATCGTTTCTGGCCCAACGGCATGAACGAACAGTTATCCATGATATTACACTTGGATCATCATTCCCTCCTCGAGGCGCGGGATTGTCCCTCCCCCCCACGGTGATCCAATTTGACAGGGGCCCGAATGGCACGCGAGTTGAAATCCACGGTTCTCTTGCCCATCTCTGGCTGAACAAGGATTCCGGCCTCGCGGAATCACTGGTTATTACAAACAGCAAAGGCGCCTCGCCTTCCAATGTAATACAATCGTTTCTTTTCTTTATCGCAGCGGCATCGGGGCTCAACCCTGAATTGTCCCGCGCTATCGGCCCCGGTCCCTACATCATACATGTTGCCAGTAAAGCCGGTATTGATTCCTTTCTCTATCAGGATCTCGACTCCAGTGCATGCACAGACTTTTTTGTAAGGCTTCTGACCGATTTTCTTGCTTCGGATGATTTTGATCTCCTTCCCCTCTCGATCATAACGAATAAACGAATAATTCAACCACCGCAAATGGCCCCATGCCCTTCGATAAATGAACAGAAAAACTACCGTGAAACACTTGCCGCTTTGATCATCGAAGATTCCGACAAAGCCATCCCTGCATTCAGGCCAATGAAAATACTCGATCTTCTCGATCTCCAGGTTCCCCCTGACGCCTATCATAAGGCAAGAGATCGCCTTGCAATGCTCCTGAAACCATTTTCCCGCGGATCTACCTTATGATGAAGAAAAAAGACATCTCCACTTTTCGCGCAATCAGTCATATCGATCAGATAGATTTAGACTGGCATGGAGTAATCGAGGCTTCCGCCGGTACCGGAAAAACGCATACCATTGAACATCTTTTCGTTTCACTTCTTGAAAAACAAAAAGTGAAGACCATTGACGAAATACTCGTTGTCACTTTTACGGAAAAAGCCGCAGGAGAGCTCAAAGAACGCATCCGGAAAAACATCAGCGATCGCATAAAGACCGCCCCCATCGCTGTTCTTCGCACAGCGCTCGACGAATTCGACACCGCATCGATTTTTACCATACATGGTTTTTGCAACAAGCTCCTGCGAGAATATGCATTTGAAAACGGAAAGGCATTTGAATGCACACTGATCGACGAAAGGGCACTGTTGCAAAACACGCTTCCCGCGATACTCCGCGACGTTTGGCCCTCCATCTGCGGTGACTTTCTTGGGGAGCTCCTCAAGGTATCCAATTATCCTGGAATTATATACGGGGAAAACAGCTCCTGGGAAGCACGGGTAATTGAATTGACGCTTAAATATCAACCTCTGGGGAATGATATACTATATCCTCCGGGCCATGAGGATATCCAAGAACACTGCACCAGAATAAAGGAGAAGTATTGCGCGATTCTCAAAAAACTCTCCTCACTCGTGGGTCCACTAGGTGATGCGAATCCAGATAAAAGCGACATCTGCACGCGATACGCATCGCTCAACATAAAAAAAGGCTCAATACCCAAACGATTGAGAATGCTATCAGGAATTGTACGACTTCTTTCAATTCACCAATCCAGGCCTGTTTCCCTTCCCGAGATGGATGAATTCATATCCACCTTCAGCTCACATAAGGCGGGATTCAGGGAGCTGGACTCCGGATGGAAAAAGGATGGCCCTGATTATCATGAAAAACTTCCAGAACTCCCCCGTATTATTGAGCTTCTTGAACAACTCAGGTCAATCGATTTTGCCACTCTCAGGCAAATGCTTGCCGCCGTCACAATCAATGAACTTATCAGGCGGGTTTCCTACTTAAAAAAAAGTGAAGGATTGATCAGCTACAACGATATGATCGTAAATCTTTATAAAGCCCTGGAAGACGATTCGGGATATTTAAAACAGACGCTTCATAAGAGATATCGCTATGCCCTGGTCGACGAATTCCAGGATACGGATATGCTTCAATGGAAAGTATTTAAAACTATTTTTCTCGATGCGTCCTCCAATCGGCTTTTCATCATCGGTGATCCAAAGCAATCCATATACGCTTTCAGGGGCGCCGATGTCACTGCCTATTACATGGCCAGGGACGAGATGATCACCGCCTACAATGCCAACTATTACGGCCTTACGGACAATTGGCGTTCATCGAGGGAATTAATCCGTCTCTACAACGCCATGTTCCAGGAGGAAGCCTGGTTTTCAGTCGATTCGATTCACTATGTCCCAAACAACTACCCCGATGACCGGGACCCTGCGTATCATCTTGGCATTGAGCCTCTCTGTGTCATTGACTGCGGGGAATGCAGCGGTACAGACGCAAAGCTTATAACGGCCGCATTCATTGCCAGGGAAATCGATACATTAATCAAACAGGTCAACACGATAGAACCGAATGACATCGCCATTCTCGTGTCGAAATGGAGCGAGGCGAAGGTCGTTGAGAAACAACTGAAAAAGGCAGGAATAAAATATTCATATTATAAAAAAGAGGGCCTCTATCAAACCAGGGAGGCTCTGGAACTGGGTTATCTCCTTCAATCAATCTCAAGGCCAACTGACAATGCCGCGCGTAAGCGAGCCCTTCTTACACGATTTTTCCTCATCCCCGTCAATATGGTCGAACATTATAATGCTTTACCTTCACTCCATCCGGTATCGATAATCTATCGAAAATTTTTTGAACTTTCAGACGAAAGAAAATGGTCGCAATTGTTTCAATTGATTATGGAAGGAACAGGCATACTCTTTCAACGCGACATGGAGGATCGTGAAAGAGTTTTAATGAATCTTCGAACAATTATTCAGGATATTGAGACCTATGCCCACACAAGCGCTCGATCAATTCAAGAAATTTCAGATTATCTCGAAAACTTGCGCCGACAGCCCTCATCACCACAGGACAATTACAACATTCAACAAATTGATATTGAAAACCCCGGGATTCAGATTCTGACCATCCATGCAAGCAAGGGTCTTCAATTTCGGATCGTTTTTATCGCCGGTGGTTTTACCCAACGGGATGTGTCAGATTTCTGGACCTACCATCTGAACAAGAAAAGAATATTCGACCTGGTGTGCGACCCCGACCGGAAAGGCCTCTATGAAATGGAAGTTCAAAATGAATTTGAGCGACTTTTTTATGTAGCCTTCACCAGAGCCCGCGACCGCCTCTACGTTCCGCTCTTTAATCCCACGCCACGGGCACAAAGCACCAGTGGGATCCTTGGAGGTCTCGTTCCCCGTGTACTCAAAAGGCTTGAATCCGACCTCCACGTCAGGTGGGTGACAACGATTGAAAAGACTTTTTCTCCTGTTCCGGGTTCACATACTCCTGAAGAAGGATCCACTATTCCCACTGCTGTCCCGGATCCTCTCTTGCCCGATCCCGGCTTGCATTTCTTGAACCATAAAACCAATATCCTCTCTTTTACCCTTTTGAAATCCTGGCATGCCACTACCATGGCCCATGACCCCTCACCCATCCAATTTGGTGACCAATCACGGATACAGGAAGGTGATGATGTCGAATTCTCCCTCTTTTCATCCTCCCCTGAACCGACGAATAATAATATTCTTCCGCACGGAAAGGAAACAGGACTCATGCTCCATGAAATTTTCGAGCACATAGAGTTCAGCTCCATCGAGAGATCGCGTTCCTTTGAAGATCTTCTTGCTGAAGGTTCTGATACAGCACGAATTATCGACGCTGCGATTTACGATTACTACCCCGGGAATAACGCATCCCGGGATTCTTTGCGCATGGAAACGGCACGGCTCATCTGGAATGCACTTCGAGTTCGGTTGCCGGATATTAATTGCCGTCTCTGTGACATTGATAAGAAATGTCACGAAATCGAATTCTATGCTCTCCATGGAGAAAACGTCCCTCATGCGTCACAGAAGCGAGGTGGTGATGAATTTATGCGTGGCATTATTGACATGGTTGTACAACACCATGACCGTTATTACATCGTGGACTGGAAATCGAATTTTATCGAGGAAGGATACTGCCATGAAAATATTGTCGAAAATATGATTAAAATGGGATATAATCTCCAGATTTCTATCTATGCCTTCGGGCTTATCACCTGGTTGAAAACAATTCTACCAGACTACTCCCATGAACGCCATTTCGGCGGAATTTTCTATCTTTACCTCAGGGGGATAGACCCACACAAACCAGGTTCGGGCATTTTTTTCATCCGTCCTGATTACGAATCATTGATTAGCAACCCTTTCTCATTGAAACACGTTCCAGAAGAATCATAACAATAACTATCCCCCGAACAGAATATTAGTATCATTGGATACCCAGATTATTGCTTCATGCAGCCTGCGTGACCCATGTACTACCATAATGATTCATGCGCAGTGGCTTGGAATAATTCATCTTGACAATTATGTTTAATTCCATATCTTTCCCTATATGCACCGGGGGGGTTGGCAATGAAAATAAAGTTAACGATCATATTAATAATCACAAGCGTGATCGTCCTCGCTATCAGTTTTCTAATCTATACCGATAGAATCATGGTCCGCACACCGCTCATGGTGCAGCAGAACCCCAAAATCACCTTTATCATCGGTAATGCCTGGCACCGATCGCCTGGATCGGACAGGTGGGAAATTGCCATTGTAGGTCAAGTTCTCGAATATGGATACGAGGTAAAAACCGGAGAAAATTCCCAGATGGATATTCGTTTCCATAACTCCATGGCGATACGAATATCAGAGAATTCGATCCTCAGACTGGAAGACAGTTCGGTTCGCAAGGCCCACATGAAATTACTACAAGGATCACTCTTCGGACGATTCGAAAAACTATTCAAGGATTATGATATTCGCATTCAGACTCCCACCACAATTGCCGCCGTCCGGGGGACGGAACTTGGTTTTGAAATAAGTAAAAAGCTTGAAGAGGATGTTGATCAAAAAGAAGACAAGAAAATGCAAGACTCTGACGCAAATGACGGTGCGACTGCAGAAGAACCTGAACCGATATACGAAACCATGGTTTACTCACTTTCCGGTATCACAGAACTTGAAAATCCAAACTTTCCGGATGAAATGGTGATCCTCTCGTATCAGAAAAAGCTACTTGTTAAGGAAAAAGAGCCTCCGTCAAATCCGGAAAAGATGACCGATTCCGAAGTTATGAGGATACGAACGATTCTCAATTCCATACACACCGAAGAAGTCCTCTTTATCTCCGATAAAATCAATTTCGAGGTGGGCAGTTCAAAGATACTTCCCGAATCACATGACGAGCTTGAAAAGATCTACCTGGTGCTCGTGGAAAAAAAGGTGAAAGTCAGGATCGAGGGACACACGGACAGCCAGGGAACCGCCTCCTTCAATCAGAACCTTTCGGTAGAACGTGCCAAGTCAATACGAAAATACTTTATCGGCAAGGGAATAAAGCCGGATTATCTTGCCATTGCTGGTTATGGTTCGAGCAAACCGATCGCAGACAATCAAACGAAAGAAGGCAGGGCTCTTAATCGTCGCGTTGAATTCATCATCATTGAATAGCCTCCCTGCCCCTTTTCTCATTTGAAAAAATGCTGCGGCCCGTGAGAAAGAAGATACCACCCACCACTGAAAGCAGTCCGGCTATTGTAAATGGAGTTATTTTGAATCCAGGGAGAGCAATTCCCTGAATCATTATCGGGAAGCAGACATAAACGCTGCTTGCCACAGGAACCTGTATGGATGCAGGCGAATTCTTCATAAACCCCCACTGGGTACCAATAAAGGAGGCACTGGCAAAAATAAAACTCAAGAAAAAAATACCCCATCCTTCCATGGTAGATGGAACTATCCCCGAAATCCCGCCATAATTCTGGGCAACACCCTTTAGGACCGGATCGAGGCTTGCCGTGCCTCCGGTGAATAGCCCAAAAGAAATTCCTATCAAGTATGGTCGGGAAACTTTTAACATTACTCCGACACTAATGATTGAAAAAATCAGATACGCCGCGATAATAATCCAGAGCGCGGTCAAATTGGCGTCTGCAATTGACAGCTCCACCCGCCGGATGGATTCCACGCCTAGCATGACAGTGCCGAAAACGATAAGTGTCATCCCGAAATAATTGATCCCGGTAATAGTTTCTTCTAGTAGAAACCGGGCATAGATAACCAGGGCTATTATACCGATCCCGAAGACCGAGGAAAAATTCGAAGGCGGTGCATAGATGTTCGCGAGCAATATCCAAAGTATAAGAGAATTGTTAATAATTATACCGGTTATATAGATAGATCCCGTGCGTATTTCTTGGGGGGTGAATGATCCCTTTAATGAGCGGCGCGCTGCACGGTTCCCCACAACACGAATAAACCCTATTCCCCTTTTTTGCATGCCTTTCCCGAGGTGAAAGAGGACCGTTCCGATAAGCCCGAACAACATCGCCCAGAGCGCATTACTCATTTAGGTGCGCCTCCGATAACCGTTCAATGTCTGGTAATCATGAAATTTCCATGGAAGAGACGCTCACAGCTCAATTGAGGTATCACCAGGATGAATCAATGAAATGTTTCATCCCCTTCAGGATAATAATGACGCCGCGCCCATTCGAGATCCTTTCTCTCCTTGTGGCTTAAAGAACTCATCCCGGAACGAGCAATTTTTTCAAGAGATGCATCGATTATCCTTTTCGCTTTGACTCGCGTTTCAATTTCCTTCTTTTTCCTGTTGATTCTGGCCTTCTTAAAGAAACTGAATAGAGTCCCCTCTTTATGATCACTTTTTTTCTTAGAAATCGAAGGTTTTCTTCGCAGGCAACCAAAATAATAAATGAGTCCGAAAACAAAACCTCCGACATGTCCAATGTGGCTAATATTTCCCGCCCTTCCAGATGCCATTGACAATGTACCAAAAAATTCAATGAGACCAAACGCGATAACGAGATACTTGATTTTTACCGGTATAACGAAATAGAGCAGTACTTTTCTATTCGGCCATGTCAATCCGTAGGCGAGTAGGATAGCGTACACGGCTCCAGAAGCTCCAATAGTAACCGGATCGGAGTGGTAATTAGTGTACACAATATAATTCATGAACGCAATTGATAGGCCCGCGCCCATTCCAGAAAAAAGGTAATACCTCAGAAAAAGATTACCGCCCCATTGTTGTTCAAGTTCGCCGGCGAACATCCAGAGGGCGAATAGATTGAAAATAATATGGAGCCATCCTCCGTGTAGAAACATGTAGGTTAAAACCTGCCAAATTTTAAGCTCTTCAACAAATCCTACATGATGAAGTCCGAACAGGTTTTCCATAGCACCGGGATACGCGAGGTGTGCAATTTGCTGGATGATAAAGACGGCAGCATTTACTACCATGATCCTTTTGACCATGGGCGTAAGGGGGCCTCCTATTCGCATTTCTATTTTCTGCCCGAGCATGTGTTAGCTTGCTTCCCGTTGGTTAGACTCGAAGGACTTTCTAATTTCATTGAATTCATCGGCGTTATCAATAAATATTCGTATCAACTGAGGATCAAACTTGTGCGATTCATTTTTCATGATTTCTATCGCCCTTTCATGCGAAAATGCGCTTTTATAGGGACGTGATGACGTAAGGGCGTCATACACATCAGCAATGGCCACGATCCTCGCGGACAGGGGAATTTCCCCTCCCTTAAGGCCATGTGGGTAACCGCTTCCATCCCATCGTTCATGATGATAGCGAGTAATGTCCAGGGCCATTTTTAAAAATGAGTCATCACCTAGATCATGCGAAGCTGAACGAAGGGCGTCATAACCGATTGTTGCATGCGTTTCCATTACTTTGAACTCTTCCGGGGTCAAATATCCTTCCTTGAGCAATACTCCGTCCGGTATTCCAACTTTACCAATGTCATGGAGAATAGATGAATCGTACAAATCCCTGATAAATTGACTTGTAATCTCCTCCGTGCCGGTATATTTTAATATCTGGGCCAGGAGAACGCTATAACTCCGGATGCGTTCAAGGTGATCCCCCGTTTTCTGATCCCTCGTTTCAGCAATTTTACTGAGAGCAAAAATCGTCGTCTTCTGGGTTTTAAGAATTTCTTTTGTCCTGGATTCAACAAGATGCTCGAGGTTTTTCGTATGTTTCTCAATCTCCTCGATCAATTCACCACGTTCAACACTAAAGGATATCTGACCTCCAATTGACTCAAGAAAGGATATATGGCTTTTAACGAATACCCCGGGTTTTTCAGATGCGAGGAGGAGAAAGCCTTTCATGGTGTTTTTAATGATCAAGGGAAGCATCAACATTGAAGTAAGGCCATTCATGAGAAGTCGATCCACAAGTGGAGACATTGAATTCTCGTTTTTAATATCCGCAATGTCATCAATAGAGAGAAGCTGTCGTGCAATCGAAATTTTCTGTATTACCGGATCATCCTGAGTGAAAACACTTTCAGTGGTCAAACCGGAATCGGTATCAGGCATTACTAGCTTCGTGTTGACATCTTGTGACTCCTCGTTAATCATGAGAAGAGCCAGCATATTAAAAGGGATAATTCTTCGCAAAGTTATATCTAATGAATGGAATATTTCCTCTGTGCTTTTACCTCTGTTGAGCATGGAAATAATTTCATTTATCTGATTGACCTGTTCCAGATACCGCTTCCTTTCCTCGCTAAGTCTTTTTCGTTCCAGGGCCCTTTTAATGGAATGGTCCAATATCCCGAAATCGGTTATCGGCTTGGTCAAAAAATCATACGCCCCGGTTTGAAGGGCCAAAATAATGTCATCGCTGGTACCATGGCCTGTTAGCACTATCTTGGGAATATCCGGGAATTTATCCGACATTATCTGGAGCAGTTCACGGCCACCCATTTTGGGCATTCTTAAATCAGTAATGACGAGATCGAAATTCTCTGAATCAAGCTTCTCGATAGCATTCTGGCCATCGTCTGCTGTATCAATTGAATATTTTTTTCCAGATAAATACTTTGATAAAACTTTCCTGATGAAAAGCTCATCATCGACGATCAGAATTTTTTCTGTACTGTCCTTTTGTTCGTCTTTCATCAATACCAAACGAAAACAAATAATTATGCATAGTCCCCGTTAAGGGGGATTATTGCAGATTAATATCGATTTATACTATAACGATGAAGTCAAGAAATTAATACTGCGCGAAATAAATATTCAGGCAGGATCGGTAAATCCTCTGAAGATTAAAACAGTTCTACCGACTTTTATCTCATCCCAGTCGTGCAGCCCCTTTGGGCGAAGCAGTTTCCTCCCGTTGAGCCTGGTTCCTCCCTCAGATATTAAATCAAAAATATAAAACCCCCCCTGCTTTGCCACGATCTTTACGTGCTGTGAAGAAACCGAAGCATCCCTGATCCGGATGTGGGTATCATCTCCGCTTCCTATAACGGTTTCATTTTTTTCAAGGGTATACTTCCGGCCTCGGTTCAGACCATCCTTGTGAAGTAATAAACCTCGAACATATCGGCACTCCAGGTCCCCCACGGGAAGATCATGTTGTGTGTCTGCACGTGCTTCACGATTAGCAATCTCAATGCGCTCAATCATTTGTTTAATATGGTTTTTTTCGTTTTCAAATTGTTCCCGTATCAACCGCTTTTCTCTAATCATTACAAAACAGATGAGGGCACTCAACAGAATAATTAGAAGCAGTAAAGCACCCAGGAGCATGTGTGTAAGGGTAATACCTCCATGGATTACTCCAGCCGCCATTTGAAAAGTATACGAATCAAAGTCACGCACATCATTCCTCTTCAAGCGCATCTCAAGTGAATGGCTTTTACCATCTCTCTTCAAAGATGTGCAATATTCCATGAGGTATCTGTTTTTCATTATCGCGAGAATAGTACTGTACATACCTGCAATATCATTGGATGATCCGAACACCACTTTCCCGCCCGTCTGTTTCGATATGCGGGCCATTTTCTGCATATCCTTCACGCCCTTGAAGCATATGAAATATACCGGAATTCCCGCTTTCCTGGCCATGAGTATAATGTCATCCGGGGTATTCACGCTACCCTCGTCCCTGCCGTCGGTGAACACGATGATCTTTTTATTAATCTCCCTAATCGAATCAAAAAGCAGAATCGAATCATAGATCGAATCATAAAGAAGCGTCTTGGTTCCGTGCCGCTGAATCTGATTAATATTCTTTATTATTTCATCACGGTCAATGGTGAAATCATTAAGCTTCACGACCCTGTCATTAAATCTGAATAACGCTATTCGATTCTTCTTATCCATTTGGTCAATCATGTCCCGAGCCGTTTTTCGTATTCGTGACATGATTTCCCTGTTTATACTACGACTTGAATCAATTGAAACCACCATGCAAATATGGTTTTCGACATCACGTTGCCGTGTAACGGTGATGTCTTTAACAACGCGGTTTCGATCCTCAAAAATGCTCAGTTGGTTGCCATCCAGAGAGTCTGCTGAGGCTTCGTCAAGACCGTAAACGGTGAAAAATACCCTGACCGCAGGATAGTGGGACTCTGCATCGACATTTTCAATCGTGAGGTGGGGGCCCCCATTGACAGAGAGCGCACTAATAATCAGCGCAGCGGTGCAGCAAATTATTATTAGTACATTCCTTCGCATCGGTATTCCGTAACATCCTGTTTATGCATGGGGTCACATATATTATCGGATCACGCATGTAACAATAATGATATTTTATCGAATTTAATAATAGTAATCAAGGAGAACCCTGATCCTCCATCATTCTTTTTAAATAGAGACGAACCGCCTCATCTCTCATGCGACCGGAACGACCGTACGAAGGCGTACCGGGAGCGATGGAACCCAACCGTTCAATCCTTAGGCTATTCTCAATGCATGTATTAAAAAGAAACTTTCCGGGGGTAAAAATATGATCTGTATTTTCGATGAATAATATTTCCACGGGACGATTGTATCTGGCCGCAATGGAGAAGGCGCCCTTCTGCATCTTCCCAATTCCCCTACTACGATTGCGTCTCCCCTCGGGAAAAACAAAAAGGACCCCTCCCTCGTTAAAGAAGTCGTCCATTCCCCTGACTCCCTTTGACATATTCTCATTGAACTCACCACTCGGATCGAAGGGGATATAGCCGCAGGCTGAGAGTACCCACCGCATGATTGGCACTCTGAAAAACACCCCCTTTACAATTGTGCGCTGCCTGGGAAAAAGTGAGATCATAAGTAACGGGTCAAGATACGACCGATGGTTGGCAATTACCACGCAGGAGTGCAGGGATCGGATTTCATCAGAAATGTGAAGGGTAAGGCCGGGCGTTAGCGCAGCTAATAAGATAAAAAAAATCCGATAATATACATGAGTTATCTTTTGAAATAACTTTTCTCTATTATCCGAAAAAGGAGTAATTATGATCACTATCGGGATGAATAGGAGGGAATAACCAAAAAGAAAATACAGCCAGAGGAATAGAGTAATTGCACTGTCCGCAAAAAATTTACTAATTCGGAAAATGATGGACATGCACTGTCATTTCCATTTTTTTATAAAGAGAATAGTATTAACGCCACCAAATGCAAAATTCTGAATGGATGCAACATCAATAACGCCCTCCCTGACTTCCCTTGAATGATTTATCATATCGCATCGCGGATCCACCTCTTCAAGATTCAGAGTGGGCACAATAACGCCTTCTTGTAGCAGATAAAGCGTAAAAATGGCTTCAATCGCGCCGCATGCGCTCATGGTATGACCAATATAGCTTTTAAAGGCTGAAACAGTTGGTGTGCTCCCGTATTCAGAAAAAATCGCCTGGGCTTCGATAACATCTCCCATTTTCGTTGATGTTGCGTGTGCACTAATGAAATCGACGTCCTGGGAATTCAGTTGCGCATTATCAAGACCCATTCGGATGGTCCGTTTCACGCCATCCGCGCTTGGAAGTATTAAATCTCCACCATTATTGCTGCATGAGAAACCTATAATCTCGGCAATAATTGGTGCGCCGCGTCGTCGTGCATGTTCATAGTCTTCAAGAAGCAACGCGCCGGCTCCTTCTCCCACGACAAGTCCATCACGTTTACTATCAAAAGGGCGGGGCGTCAAATGCGGTGTATCATTGTAGGCCGTCGAACATGCCAGGAGATTGTCAAATACCGCTACCGTGGTAGTGTCGTATTCATCAGCTGCACCGCAGATCATGGCGTCCTGAATCCCATATTTAATCGATTCATAGCCATAGCCAATGGACTGGCTACCCGTCGTGCAGGCCGTGCATGATGATATAACCCGACCGGTAATACCGAACATCCTGGTGATATTAACCGCAGTTGTATGAACCATAGATTTCAGGTAATCAGTTGCGTTTACCCTGGCGTAACCTTTTCGCTCCTGATCGTAAAATGCCTGATATATATTGCGCTGGACCGTGGGGCTTCCATGTGTTGAACCGAATGCAACGCCGATCCTACCCGAGGATAGAAGATCCTGGTCAAGCCCGCCCTGCTCGATAACTTCTGCCGCAACCTGGCATGCGTAATATGACACCGGTCCAAGTGTTTTTGTAAACTTGCGAGCGAATTGGTAGTTGATTGGATAGTCAACACTGCCGAACACTTTTGAATGAAGATAGCGGGACAGGAGGTCGTCCTCGGACTTCATTCTCTTTATCCCGGAGGCTCCCTTCAGAAGATTTTCAAGTATGTCCTTTCTTCCGTGTCCGATCGGAGTAATTGCCGACTCCGCAGTAATAACGACTCTTCTTTCCATCACATCAGCATACCAGAGGGAGGGTATCCTTAACCATGGTTTCTGCCAATCACATCTTCAATAAAATCGCAGATCTGATTGATGGTACGGATCTCCATGGCCCTCTTCTTATCATCCTGCGAGAGGGGAAACCCGATAAAGTCTTCAACATGTTCAAGAAGCGCGATGGCGTCGATGCTGTCAAACTCGAATTCTTCCGTGAGATTTATATCATAATCCGGACACTCTATTTCAAACTCGTCTTGCAACAACGTGACGATTTTCTCAATTATCTGCTCACGTTTCATCAATCAATCCTCCAGCTCCACATGCCACGTTCATCTGTATATAAACCGGATCGTCTCCGTGATCATTCATATCAGGAGATTGTCATCCACTATTCAGTACAGATTATATCCCGGTCAAAATTTTCAGGTAATCTTCGCCTCTTTTCTGAAAAGACAATCTGCAGATCCCGTCTTTAAGCGAAATCCATACGCATGATGGAATCATCCGAATAATTACTCGACCCACCAATTGTGTGCAGGCTGAAAAAGTCAAGAAAAATACAAGACTGCTCCTTTCCATTCACGCATCTCAGGTATCAGTGAACTGGGCTGCACATACAGTCCGTTATTCTTGATGACCCTATTACTGTAGCTGATAATTGACCATTTATTCAGAACGGGATTAGAGCTTGACTGTAATGAAGGATCCTACAAAATTTGCTCTATGAAAAACGATTCCTATCCATTTCTCCCTGGTTCAGGGGCCGTCTCGATACTAATACGCCACGCTGAACGCCATCCGATCACGGATATGTCACAGGCCCTTGACGCACGACTCACTGAAAATGGCAAACATCAAGCTTATTCCCTCGGACGCGGCCTCATTTCATTCAGCCCTCTTGACCTCTATTACAGCCCCGTTCCCCGCTGCCTGGAAACAGCCCAAAGCCTGCAACAGGGAATAATCAGCGCTTCAAAAGATGCTGAATTAATCGGGCCCCTCCATGAGCTTGGAGGGCCCTACATAATCGGCAACTGGATGGATATAGTAACGCATGTCAAAAATCACGGGCAATCTTTATTTATCCGAAAATGGTTCGACAACGAACTGCCGGCTGACATGATCATGCCTCTCCCCATGGCAGCCGAATTGCATCTGCGACTAATCGGGGAACAGCTAACAAAAGGACGTTCGGTGATCAATATAACTCATGACTGGAATATCATGGTGATCCGAGAATATTACTTCAATATGCGTCATGAGGAGATCGGTGAGCCTGACTTCCTTGACGGATTCATTGCCTGCATGGAAAATAAATCGATACTACTGACGTACCATGGACATTCAATAAAAATACCCATGCCCGGCATAGTCTAACCGGGCTCGATTCCTATTGACCTCCGCAATCCGTGATTTCAGAGTTTATCAGCTCGAGAGCATGTGGAACCGCTGATTCAATATACTCAAGATTCTCTCGTACGGCCTTTGGACTTCCGGGGAGATTGATAATCAAGGATTTTTTTCGAATACCCGCAACCGCTCTGGATAGCATGGCATGGGGCGTTACCAGGGAAGACCTCTGCCTCATTATTTCCGGAAACCCCGGAGTGGCCTTCTCAATAACCGATAACGTAGCCTCCGGTGTTACATCCCGAGGAGCACAACCGGTGCCACCGGTAGTAAAAATAATATCAGCTCCCGCGTCCGTGAGGGAAATCAATGCCCCTGTTATTGCATTATACTCATCCGGCACAATCCGTTCTTCAAAAACGGAGAATCCCATTTTCTTCGACCACGCCCTGATCTCAGGCCCCGATAGATCCTCCCTTGTTCCGCGGGATGATCGATCACTAACCGTAATAATGCCCACTCGCCTAGATTTCATTTAGGTCCACCTTTGGATTTAAGGGCTCATCCTACTTGATAAGCGAGGCAGGGATTATTCCAGCCTTGTGCAGCAACTTCTGGCCCTCGGTTCCAAGTAAATAGTCAACGAATTCACTGATTGCCCCTCGCGGTGTTGTCTCGTCATAATAAAGATATAACTCCCTGTACAGTTTATAATATTTTTTAAGAACGTTATCATCCGTTGCCGCAATTGTATTAATAGCGATGATTTTCACCCCGTCAACAATCGCTGTTCTGCTGATATACCCGATAGCGTTTGGCTCCCTGGCCACCGCAGCGGCAACCGCTTCATCCGATGATTCAATAATACTCTGTACTTCTTTATCCTCGGAATAAAAAAACCGTTCAGTCATTACGCTCCGGATAGCGGATGATTTTTCCCGGTCCACCACGACAATGCGTCCCGGCTTCATCTCCACATCCTTCCAGTCATCAATCAACCCGGCATACATATCAGCCAATTGCCCTAAAAACAGATTGTCCAATGGATTCGATTTGTGCACGATAGGAACTATTACATCATAACCGATGGTTACACCTGATATCTTTTTATTCATTTTTTTGGCCCGGAGGGACATCTCGCCGGGCATCCGCATTAACGAAGCAGCAAGATCGCATTTCCCCTCAAGCAGGGAATTCAGGCCCGTAATTGATGGAGATTCGATAACAGTTACTTTGACTCTTCTCCCTTTTTCATACGCATCCGCCGCATTCTTCAGTGCCGAAATAATTCCCCCGGATCCGCATACGGCAAACGATAATTCCTGTTTTTTACCACATGAAATGAATATGACCGCAAACAACAGAAGACCACAGAGAGATCCCTTGAACCATCGTCTTTTCCGCTGCTGGACCCTTTTCATGGTATTTGACATCACCTACCTCCCGCACCTACTTAACCAACGATAATTATCAGGACACGCGCACAATCCACCAATCCAGCCCCGGGAGGTGAGATCTCCCTGGAGCCACATGACAGCGGGAACGCCCGCCAAGGCTCTCCCATGAATTGCTTAGCGGTTAAAAAATAACATGTGTTATATTACATATGTCATCTAACGACGCCCATTAAGGACTCTGGCGCTCATTCCCATCAGGAGAAAAAACAATAAAGAGGTCCACGCTATCGTTCGAACCGTCATCAAAGGCGCCGATTCCCAGAAGCCGGTAAAGGTAAATTCCATTACTTCCGCTTTGAAGCTTAACCAGGTGCCTGTTGCCGTAATGATAAATGAAAGCATTGATTCCTTTTTTGAAATCCACCCCATCAACCGTGGTACGATCCCCATTCAGGCCAATTACCGCGACGACTCTCGTATTCAAAACACAGAGCGTCATTCTTTTCTCTTCGCATAAATATAGACTGTCAAATACTATCTTGACACTACTGTCAATATCAAATACATCTTTAAATAATTCACGATGCGCGGGAGGTCTAGATGCTCTGAACTTATCCATTCCAAATCGATGCAGCACCTTGCCAATTTCCTCACCGAGCATCACGCCCTCAGCTCCACACCCGGGGACTACCAGGGAAGGATCCGACATTATCCTGCGCTGAACTGTTTTATCCTCACTTGAGGACATCAATGGTGAAACAATACACATAAGAAATGCGGTTGTTATAATACATGTTAAAAATTTTTTCATACGCCGTGCCCTTGAGCCCCATACCACCGCGCCATTCTTTTTATTACGGCCATTCTTCTCGGAAAGGAAGGGGGAGTTGCCGCATTTTTTATGAATAAAAGACCTTCTTTTTTAAGGCCGTACTCTCCGAAGCGTCTTTGCGGTATACATGACAAACCAAGAGCCTCTCCATGCTTTTCAATCCCATGCTGAATTGAATCTGGAATGTCGTGTGCATATATATATAGAAGGCCTCCGGTTTTTATTAGCGGCGCGCCGATTTCCATTACCACTGGAGGATTCCCCGCCGCCCGGGATACCCCCATGCCAAAGGTTTCTCTCTCTTTGCCCCTGGCGTACTCTTCTGCTCGACCATGTACCACGGTGCAATTTTCCATACGGCATTCCTGCAACACCTTTTCGATAAAGATTGTTTTTTTCCGATTTGAATCGACAAGTACTCCCTGCCATGTTTGCCGATAGACACAAAGGGGAATGCCCGGAATACCCGCCCCGGTACCAATATCAATAAAAACTGTTCCACGTGGAACAGAAAAATCCGCGAAGGGCCTGATGCTTTTGATTATCAGGTCCTTAATAATCTCTCGAAGGGTTGCGTGTCCTGTCAGGTTGAATTGTTCGTTGGCGGATTCAATCATTCGTGCATACGAAATGAGTGTAATCGCCTGATTGTCATCAAGAAAGCATCCGGCTGTTTGTGCCGCAGCCATGAGATCCCTATGTTCCACGTGGAACCTCTTTCTGTTTTCTGTTTAATGCTTCAATATGGACCAGTAGTATTGATATAACTGAAGGGTCGACCCCGGGGATTCTCATGGCCTGTCCAATTGTTTCCGGTTTTACCCTGTCGAGCTTCTCGCGTGCCTCCCGCTTCAATCCCTCCATGTTCATGTAGTCAATATCCTTTGGAATGCTCCTGCTCTCCATTTTTTCGATCTTTTTGATCCTCTCAATATCCCGGGCAATATATCCTTCGTACTTAATTTCCATCTCTATGATCGGCATCAGGGCCGGGTCAATAATATCCTGAACAAAGGGTAGGATGTCTTTGATGGTAAATTCAGGCCGCTTGAGAAGACGATCAATAGTAATCCGATCGCCCCTTTTTTTCTTCTGAGGCGCTTCATCCTTATGAAGAGATGACCCATCAAGGTAAACATGCTTTTCCCTTAATTGGGAGATGGTTGTCGTGATTTTTTTGTATTTTTCACACATCTGTTCATAACGATCAGGTGGAATTAGCCCGATTTCATAACCATATTTCATCAATCTTCTGTCTGCATTATCCTGGCGCAGAAGGAGTCGATGTTCCGCCCTGGAGGTAAACATTCTGTATGGCTCGGAAGTTCCTTTCGTCACCAGGTCATCTATCATCACTCCAATGTATGCCTCATGCCGCTTTAACCGAAGTGGTTCTATTCCCATGATTGCATTCGCGGCATTGATGCCCGCGACAAGTCCCTGGGCAGCGGCTTCTTCATATCCTGAAGTGCCGTTTATCTGCCCCGCATGATACAGCCCGGCAACGCGTCTCGTTTCCAGGGTAAGGCGCAGTTCAGTCGGTGGTACAAAGTCATATTCCACTGCATAGGCCGGCCTCATAACCTGGGCATTTTCAAGCCCCGGCACTGTTGTTATCATCTGGAGCTGAACATCCTCGGGAAGGGAGCTTGAAAAGCCATTTACATAGAACTCTTTTGTGTGATAGCCCTCCGGTTCAAGAAAAAGCTGGTGCCTCGGTTTATCTGAAAAACGCACAACCTTATCCTCTATTGAAGGGCAATACCGTGCTCCGACACCTTTAATGACACCGGCATAGAGCGGTGAAAGGTGAAGATTGTTGCGTATCAAACCATGGGTATCAATTGTTGTATGGGTAATCCAGCAAGGCACCTGCTTCCTTTCAATTCTTTCTGTTGAAAACGAAAAAGGCACAGGGACTTCATCAGGATGTTGAATCTCACACCGTGTAAAATCAATTGTCGCTCCGTTGACCCTTGGTGGGGTTCCTGTTTTCAGCCTGTGTACGGGAAATCCCAGCCTTCTCAGAGAACCAGAGAGCTCTTCAGCAGAAAAATCGCCAAGTCGACCGCATCGCTCCTGGTACGGTCCTATATGAATAAGCCCCTTTAAAAATGTTCCAGTACAAAGAATTACCGCTCCTGCGATATATTCCTGGCCGCGCTTTGTCTTTACCCCGCGCACGACACCGCTATCCGCCACTATTTCCGTCACGATATCCTGAATAAGATGTATCCCCCTTTCAGACTCGATTACATTCTTCATAACCGCCTGATACTCTTTCTTATCCGCCTGTGCCCGGGATGACCAAACTGCCGGTCCTTTGCTTTTGTTGAGAAGCTTATAATGAATTCCCGTTGCATCTATGGTTTTCGCCATCTCTCCGCCAAGGGCATCTATTTCCATTACAAGATGTCCTTTTGCCAGTCCACCTATCGCTGGATTGCAGCTCATTTGCGCGATTGTATCGAGATTTCCAGTTAAGAGGAGAGTCGTCAATCCTCGTCTGGATACGGCAAGGGAGGCCTCGATTCCTGCATGGCCCGCTCCAACAACGATTATGTCATATTTCCGAATCATAGTGCATTTTCACGTCACGGGAAAGTGTTATAACAGTAACACATAAACCAGAGTCGCGATCGTCAATAGATTAATCGAATATCCCATAAAAACATTCATGACCAAAAAATCAAAAACACTTGATTTACATGTTGCGTATTTGTTCTCATTTGGTTAATCACATTATGTTCAATTAATTTCCATCACGGAATTTCCAATATTAAAACTCCATTTTCTGTTTACTTATTTCTCATTATGAAATTCAATTGTCGCACGGTCACACGAACACATATGATTCAGGCTCGATATATTTCCATTTCAATAAGCACATGAGGGCGCATATGACGGTTAACCGATCGATCCTCGAACATATACATATCATCCGTGGTGATATAACGAAAGAAATTTCAACTGCAATCGTTAATGCTGCCAACCCCAGTCTTCTCGGAGGCGGAGGTGTAGACGGCGCTATCCATCGCGCGGCGGGTCCCGGCCTTCTTGAAGAATGCAGATCCCTCGGAGGATGCAAACCAGGGGAAGCGCGACTTACCGGTGGTTATAACCTTAAGGCTCGTTACGTAATTCACACGCCGGGCCCGGTCTATTCAAACGGAAAGCATGGTGAACCTGAAACACTAAAACGTTCATACTGGAACTCCCTTATCATTGCCCAGGAAAAAAGCATGTCATCGATTTCATTTCCTGCTATATCTACCGGAGTCTATGGTTATCCGAAAGAAGACGCATGTAGAATCGCCATCAATACTGTTTGTGAATTTATGGAACAACGCAACTTCCACCTTGATGTTCGTTTTGTATTGTTCGATGAAGAGAACCATGTTCTCTATAATAATTACCTCAGAAACATCAGCGCCCATCACCGTTCAAATGAATAGATCGGAGTCACGTAATGAATTATCTCTCGCTACTAAAATCAGCAACCGACAAGACCGGTTCAATCGCCTGTCTCGGCCTCGACCCGATCCTTGAGGAGATTCCTCTCAGCGGGTCCCCCCGGAGCGTCATTGTCAATTTTTACCGCGATATTTTGAACAGGATGGTACAAAAACAAGTTCTTCCTTCCGCTGTTAAACCAAATTATGCCTTTTACGCGCAGTATGGACTTGAAGGGCTTGAAGCCCTCGGTCAGGTCATTGAACTTTTCAGCAACGAAGGATTTCCCATAATCTTCGACGCAAAACGAAGTGACATTGGCAAGACTGCCGCGGCCTATGCGAGGGAGGCCTTCGAATTTTTCAAAGCAGACGCTGTCACCCTTTCTCCATATATGGGACACGACTCTATACGCCCTTTCCAGGAACAGTTCCCGGACAAGGGCTACTATATCCTTACGAGAACCTCAAATAAAAGCGCTTCAGATATTCAAGAAGCCCTGGTTGACAACAACCCCCTCTACACTCACGTTGCGAAAATGATCATTGAATGGTATACACCCGGTATTGGCTCTGTCGTGGGTGCCACTTACACCGATCAGTTATCCCACGTTGCCACTATTTTTAATAGTGCGAAAAAGGAAATCCCTCTGCTCATCCCTGGTATAGGCGCCCAGGGAGGGGACCTCATCGAGGTTGTTCGGATTCTTAAGCTCTCTGGTGACATAAGGATTCATCGGATTAATTCATCCAGCAGTATCAATTTTGCATATAAAAAAATGCCCCATCTGCATTTTGCAGATGCAGCGGTAAAAGCCCTTCAGGACCTTAATGATGAAATAAATCATATTCTCTAGATAATGGAAAACAATTGATAATAAAGTTCTTGAAATAATATGATTGCATCGAAAATATTTCACTATTCGGTTCCCGCAAAAAGCAACTGCATACAGCTACATGCGATGAGGAATCGTTCATCCATTAAGGTTGTGGTGAAGCTTTGTGCGTAATTTCTGTCCCGATTGATATCAAGTCATGCGTCATCGGGGCATTAATGTTAGATAAGCCTATTTTTATTAGGCATTTATTTGATTTCGGGACGGTACAGAGGTCCAGGAGGAAAAGCACGACTTCCTGCAGCATAGAGATTCTATTCCATACGACTCGTTAGGCATAATCACCATGAATCTCGATTACCTTAACATGGAATGGCGTATACTTGTTATCGATGACAGCAAGCTGAATCGCGCCATTGTAAAAAAAACACTTTCTGAATTAAGCATGAAGGTGGACGAGGCTTCTGACGGCGAAGCGGGATTGAACGCGCTCATTAATAATAAATACGACCTTGTCCTTGTTGATATAATCATGCCGAAGCTGGACGGTTTCGGGTTCCTCGCGAAATTCAAGGAAACAATCGGAGATGATTTCATACCAGTTATTCTCATGACGGGATCTGACGACCTGAATTCAAAAATTAAAGGGCTTAGAATCGGGGCCGACGATTTCCTCCTGAAACCATTGAATGAAAAAGAACTCGTTGCCAGGGTCCTATCCCTTCTCAGGCTGAAGAGTGTGTATGGAGAACTGTACCAGAAAAACCAGCAGATCAAGAAAGAACTAAGTATTGCCAAACGAGTTCAGCAGTTCATTATTCCAAAAGACTTCACCCAGATTCACTATCCAAGGGTCTTTGGCAGATATCTGCCAATTGACGATATTGGAGGTGATTTTTTCGATTGTTACCAGTTCCCCGACAGCACCATGGGCTTCCTCATCGCTGATGTAACCGGCCACGGGATACCTGCTGCCCTGGTTATGTCAATGGCAAAAATGATCTTCAGCATTTACTCCTCGCGATACGAAACCACCCATGAATTATTTTCCTCGGTAAATGAGCAAATGACCGGCCTCATGCTGGATACACAGTATATAACCGCGTTTTTCGTAATTTACGATCCCTCCGCTGGTACGATACGGTATTCCAATGCAGGTCACACAAGAGCCCTTTACCATCGCGCATCAAAAAAAGGGGTTATGGCACTTGACGCAGATGGTCTCTTTATCGGTCTTTCCAGGGACACTATCTACGAAGAAAAGTCTCTTCCCGTAGAAGCGGGAGATACCCTGCTTCTATACACTGACGGCATTACGGAAATAAGGAATTTTGAAGGCAAAGAATTCGGGGAAAACAGGCTTGCGCGTTTTCTTGCTGAAAAAAACACCATCAAGGGTGAGGAATTCTGTGATATGCTTCTCAATGAAGTAAAAAATTTTTCACCCCTTGAAAACAGGCTAGATGATATTGCATTTCTGCGTATTGAATTTTAGCACCAACTACCATTCTCGTTAAGCCGTAACAATACCCTGCATCATGGTACATAACTACACATCGCGTTTGGTCACCGAACTACTTTTCGGCGATATTGACACCGCTCTTCAGGGTATCACCGGAAGCTCCTCGATTTCATATTCTCCCATCCGTCATGCCTCCACGGTACCTCCCCGTATTGCCTCGTGTATCTCCATCGAATTTTCTCGAATGCATATCATTTTACCCATACTATTTCGTGGGTTCAGCAGCTCGGAAATCTCCATGCTGCACAGCCACCTTTCAGAATCAACACGCCATCTCCGCAGTTACCTTCAGATAATTTTCAATCTATCGATCTCTTCAGCAGTATACCACCATAACCTAGAGCTGCCCGAATTCACTCCCTGGATGGAAATTTCAATCCTGCCGGGTGAACCAGGAAGAGAAATGTTACTGACGTGTATGCTGCCTTTAGTTTTTTTCAGGCTCTTCTCAAGAAATATTAACGAATCCGACCGACCCGATACTCTGGTTAAAATAGTTTTAAGTTATTTTTTAACACCCCTCTGGATGATACCTGATTTTCGAATTATTTCGACTTCTCTTACGCAGGCTGAATTCAGAAAACTGCTGAACCATCTCCAAACAATGAACCTTCTTACCCCCTACCAAATATATCTTCTTACCCTTGCATTTCCGGACTTATCAGGATCAATCAAAAGATCTCTATCGAAAAACAGTATTGAAGACGTTATTGCTTTGAAAAAAATCTCTGCAAAACTGAAGGTGGGAAAGCGTGACATAATTGGAGGTATCTATTCCGTTGAGGAATCCCTCTTCTTTATTATCAATAGCGCACATGATTTCGAGTATTCTCTTTTCTTAAAAAGATTACAACGTCTGATATCCTTTACCAGGAACCTCATTGTCCTGTCACGAAAAGGATTCCGTGAACATATATCAGAAATGATAAATGAAAATCTCCTCCTGCCCGTGCTTTCCACTATTGAAGATCGCATTCTCGGGATGGCGTTTTCCATGGATTCTGAGCATTCATTCGAGCTGGCAAAATTCGGACTTTCGGACAGGAAACAACGGTATATTGCCGGGTACATGAGTGACGAATACCTCTTCGTTGATGTACTCTCCGCCAGAGCAACGGTTCTCAAGAAATACCGTTCGCTTAAGATAAGAAAATCCGGCACGGGGGAAGAACGCCTAGAATACCTGCTGTCATGTTTTCAGGAAACTGAAGATTACCAGAATCTTCTGCTCGCGGTTGGATGGTTTCAAATTTCCACGGCCATGAAGGGATCACACCCCGGAATCGTCAACAAGCTGAAATCGCCTCTCCCCGAAGGAGCGCGTATCCTGATTGAAGATGTCCTTTCCGGCACCATCAATCCAAACATCATACATGATGAATGCCGTGTAAAAAAGGCCAAAAAAGCTTGTGTCGAAGCAATCCTTGATCTCTATGCAGAGGGTACCATTGCATTGCAATGCTGATACTTTTAGGTGAAATGTAGCGTAGAGCCCCCTTCAATAATGGCCTTTATACAAACAGACTGCGTTAATTATCAGAACCGGGCTGATCGGGACCGGATCCTTTTGATTTGTCATTCAAATAATTCCCCAGCTTCTCCACCCCGTCCTTCAGTTCCTCGTATTCAGACACATTGAGGGTGACCCCTTTCTGTGTGGGTTTATAGACCATATCCCCCTGGGAGGAATCCATTGCCTGGTACCATATCCGTATATTGATCAGATCCCTCCCCTTAAATTCAGAAACCTCAATACGTATGATTTCATTATTGTTCTTTTTTATATCCTTAATAATCACCGCCATTGCCCCTATTCCTCCTTCACTTGAAATCCTCAATTATTTTCATCAGTCCCCTCTCAACCACTTCCGCGTATAGTTCATGACCCTCTTCATTGGGATACCTCTGGTCAACCTGTAAATATTCCTTTAAGGAGCGCCCCCTTGTTTCAACCGCACCCAGCCAGTAGAGATGTGTGGGAATAATCCCACAATGCAGATCTACAGCCACTTCACGAATCGCCCTGTAGTAAATGCTCACATCGCTCATTTCATGAGGATTATCAAAGGGATGCGACGTCAATAATAGAATTTGCGAACCATGACTTTTTCTTGTTTTCCTGATGATCGTAACGAGGTTCTCCTTGAATTCAGAACGATACACGGGGTGATAGGCATCATCAACACCAAAATGAAGGATCAGCACATCATGAAAGTATGCGTCAATATCGCTGTCGAAAGTCCATACGCCCTGGAATGATGTATCCCTGTACCTCGAGTTGTTAATCACGTCCACACCGGGCAAACGTTCTCTGAGCATATCAACGTAATTCCGTTTCACCGAATAGCCGTATGCGATACTACCTCCCCGCACGAGTATTTTCATTTACTTTAATCCCCGACCATTTACTTCGATGCGTACTACGCATTTTACTATGGGCATGCAAGACAATTATTGGCAATACCCCCGAGCAATTGAGTAAATGACCCTGTCATACATGAAGATAATTCTGTTGTTCAGCTCCAGAGTTGCATATATTTCTAGCGGAGAAGCAAGTATCTTTTTCCTTATTACGTGCATCCATATCGACTTCCTGCTCAATGCAAGCGCTATCAAGAGATCCGGAAGAGGTACTCCTTCATTATTAAGGGTTTTTCCCAACATCTCGAATTCCGATACATCACTTGGTTGAACCGATGCCTGCAAACTAGTTTGTAGCATCGTAAGGACTCTTCCATGAAGTTCGATGATTTTATCAAAGAATTCTTTCAGTTGTGGTACCTTTATCATCGTTTCAGAAGACCACGTCTCAGTTATCTCCTCGTTGTCTGTGCTTATCATTCGTATCAGAACATTGGACAACAGCCTTTTTTGTTCATCCTTTTCCTGCGCGAGGGAGGGTACGGCATCAATATCCGGATAGAGGCGCCGGAAGGAATCGACCATGGCCCATGTATCTCGATTATTCTCGATATATAACCGGATAGCCTTTTCATTCGAGGCCCACGCCAGTTTCGGGATCTTTTCTATCGGGAAATACCTTGCCTCTACCGCATCGTCGCCTGGGCATACCTCTCCCCCGGTCCTTTCTACCTCATATGTCACAATGGCGAGACTGCCGTAAAAATAATTCTCCACGGTGTCAACGTCAATGAGCCGTAAAATCTTACCCGTAATGCCGGCCTCCTCCTGGAGTTCTCTCAGGGCCGCCTCATGTACCTCCTCCCCCGATTCAGCGAAACCAATGGGAAGACACCACATTCCTTTATAGGGATCTTTCTTTCTTTTAACAAGTAGGACCTCCCGGTCATCATTGACAACGATGGTGCTTGCAACCGGCAGGGGATTTTCATAATAAAACGCGTTACACATGGAACAGTATTCCCTCATTTTGCCGTCCTGTTCCCTGATCGTGAGGGCCTTTCCGCAGTATGAGCAATACAGTCGTTTCTTTTTCATGAGCCCGGAATTTTCATCTCACTGGTAGATAGCATCGAAAAACCGCATCATCCTTGTTCAATGAAAATGCTCCTTTTATGTTAGAGTATTCGACAATTTTTTTTTCAACTGATTTTGTAACACGCATCATCATTTCAGTATCCATTGTAGTAGCATCTCGATAAATAAGATTTTGCTTCTGGCGCAAATAAAAAAATAAATCATGAAGCTTTTCAATTGGAAAGATCATTGAATTACGATAGTCAATCCGCTCTACCTTTCGAAAATGTGGCTTCAATATCTCGATGCCTTCTTCAAGGGGAAAGGTAGTAAACAGTTTTCCGATTGCAGACCCTCCCGGTTCTCCAATGCCGTGCAGTTCCATACATTCATCAATAATTTCAATTACTTCGCACAGCGTTTTTCTGCTGTGCGTGATGGCAATAAAGATTCCATTTGCCGTAAGCAGTCTCGATATTTTCGGAATCAGGTGAGGAAAAAAATACAATGAATAACTAGCAACAATACAATCGCTGGAGGATTCTTCCATTGATTCTATTACATCCGCATTGCCCGCGATAAACTCACCCCTGTACCCAATAGACGCCACGGAATGAAGAAATGGCTCCCTGTTTTTCTCCACCATATCAATGCCGACAATAACCGCATTCTCGTGGAGAAGACCCTTCATCTTTTCAATAAAAAATCCATAGCCACATCCAAGTTCAATCACCCTTTTACTTTCATGCAAATTCACGCCCTCTAGTGCTTTACGGCGAATATCAGACTTATTCGTTGAATATGCCTTAATGATATACCGCGTAATGAGCAGTTCATGAACCTTCTCGTAGGTCTGGACGATCTCATCGGGGGAATAAATGATTTTAGATCCTAATGTCATGATCCCAACAAATCATGTAGCAACGTAACTCTTTCCACTTTCGTCTGATGCGGTAGAAAATAAATCTTCTGGTGCGCATTTGCAAGTAGATTATTCATTCAGTCTTGTGAATACTCCACCATGAGCACCCTTTGCAATATTCTTCAATATATAATCCATTCTCAAAAACCAATACATCGTCTAATTTTTTTTCATTTGCTTATACAGCAGACTTATTGTAATTAAAATATAAAATTTTATACATGTATCGTCATGGAAAACCATCTAAATAATCTATTCACAATCTATTCACAATTATTAGCATGTTATTAACAATTAATTCTTGATATTAACATGTTATTATCCAATTATTAAGAATTTTCAAAATTTTTTTCTAAGTATATTACTGCCCAGATTAATTGATTGCCAAAAAAAAATAAGCTTTTATGTTACACGACATAATATTGATTAATATGCGTACAATGGATTATCATCTCTTAAAGAAAATGAATTTCATTTCGAAGAGACGTTTCCACAAGATATCCTTAATGCGTTAATTACGTTACCATGATTTTCACTGAAAATCGAATATCGTAATTATAGTTTTTGTATTCCGTGAAATGCCGTGCCTTGGATTATTCGTCCAGTTTGTTAATAAGGAGCACAAATATCTTTAATTATATTGTATTTTGTTTAATAAAATTAATAATACTGAACATTAATATACTTATACACAAAGTTATTAACATTTGTGGATAACTGGAGGGAATTGTTGTGCCCAGGGAATTATGGAATAATGTACTTCAGTCTCTTGAATCAAGTATAAATCGTCAATCATTCAATATGTGGTTAAAAGATACTGAGCCTTTATCACTTAAAGATGAAATATTGAAAATAAAAGTCGTTGACGAGGTAACCAGGAGGCATATTTCAGAACAGTACATGCCCCAGATTTCGTCAAAACTCAGGGAAATTACCGGAAAAAATTTTTCCTGTGAATTTATTATTTCAAATGGATTCGCTTCAAACCGTCATCAGGAAGACCCTGTTTCAGGACAGTCCACCCCATCAACTTTGTTCATGAGAGATACAATAGCTCCAGTGTCGCCTTTGAATCCCAAGTACACGTTTGATAACTTCGTTGTGGGTCCCAATAACCAATATGCCCATGCTGCATCATATTCCGTATCCCAGGCACCCGGAACCCAGGTTAACCCTCTTTTCATCTATGGCTCTACCGGTCTTGGAAAAACGCACCTTCTTCAGGCTATTGGGCATTACATAAATAAGGAAAAGCCCTATCTAAAGGTATTGTTTGTATCAACCCAAAATTTTCTGGCAGAATTTGTTAATTCAATTCGTAGTGGAACTCAGGCGAGTTTTCAAATCAAATATCGTCATGTTGATATTCTGTTAATAGACGATATTCAATTCCTGGAAAACAAAGAAGAGACGCAGAACGAGTTTTTTCATGTATTTAATTCTCTCCATGAAAATAAAAAACAGATTGTTATTTCAAGCGATCGTCCGCCCAAACAAATTTCCACGCTGGCCGATCGTTTACGTACCCGTTTCGAATGGGGCATGATTACCGATATACAACCCCCGAATCTTGAAACAAGAGAGGCAATACTGAGAGATAAGGCCGATAAGGAAAAAATCGTTATATCAGATGAGGCCTTCAACTATATTGCCAGGCGTATCAAATCAAACATCCGGGCTCTCGAATCAGCGGTCAGCAAACTTAAAATGATATCCATGTTTAAAAACGAGCAAATATCAATAGACGACGTAAAAGTTAATCTTAAGGAACTCTTCGATGTTGATTCAAATAAAATGGTTTCAATGATCGAAATAATGAATAAGGTCGCAGAGAAATTCAATGTATCGGTTGAAGAACTTAAATCAAAGAGCAGACACAGCCGCATTGTTCAACCAAGATTTATAGGGATTTATCTTGCCCGTGAACTGGCCGGAATGACAACTACTGATATAGGCAGAGAATTCGGAGATCGTGATCACTCCACCGTTATCAATGCCTGTAATAAAATAAGCGAGGACATGAAACGCGATACTGAGTTTAAGGAATTCATCAGTGATTTAATCTTCGAACTAAAGGGTTAATTCATTGTGATTTGCACCTTCGCGGTGTGTTAATATCTTTGTATAAGTTCTCATTAGTTTTACCGTTTTGTTTGTTTATCTTATTTCGAAATTTTTTAATTATTGTTTACGCGTAGCTATCAACAATAATACTTTTTTTAGTTACTGATTATTTCAGTGGTTATCATGTTATCAACATAATTTCGTCTCTACTACTACCACTGATTAATTATATATTTTTTTTTTTGTTATAGAAGGAGTTCATCATGGTCATCAAGATCGCTAAAGAATCTTTACAGAAATCCATAACTATCGCAGACTCGATCATCTCTTCAAAAAATATCAATACTATCATTGGGAATTGTCTTTTCAATGTTTCCAAGAACAACATTGAAATTGTATCCACCGACAATGAAATAGCGGTCCGTACTAAAGTCGGAGCCACTTCCGACAAATCGATCTCCTTCGCAGTCAACGGGAAGAAATTTGCCAGTATTTTAAAAGAGCTGCCCAATGACGAACTTTCTATTACAGTAACCGATTCGTTGCTTATTGATATCAAATCGAATTCGAAAAAATTGACGGGTCATTATACGCTTGTGGGAATAAATCCGGAAGAATATCCAGATATCCCGCGTTTCAGGGATGAAAATGCACTGGAAATCGATCAGTCCACTTTAAAGGACATGATACGAAGGGTGGTATACGCGGCATCAAGTGATTCAATTAAACCCGTTTTCAATGGTGTTTTTTTCATATCCGATGAAAAGGGAAAGGTAACATCTGTTGCAACGGATTCCAGAAGGCTTGCCCTTACAAGAAAAGAGGTTAAAAACACCATTGATTTTGGTGAAGGAATTATCATTCCATTAAAGACGGTTAATGAGATATACCGTTTACTGGAAAGCACCGGGACATGTGCATTTTCTTTCAATGACTCTCAGTGCTTTTTCAAAATTGGAGATACCGAGGTAATATCAAGGATTGTTGATGGCCAGTTTCCCAATTACCGACAGGTACTTCCAAAAGAATATATGTTTGAGATGGAGATTGAGACGCGCAGGCTTCTTGATTCAGTAAAGCGCGCCATGGTATTTACACGGGAGCCCGCAAACAAGGTGATAATCAATATCGCGGGAAACCGAATAGTTATCCAGGCGAGTACACCGGAGCTGGGAGAAGCCGAGGAGGAAATTGAAGTCAAGTCGAAGAAAGAGGAAAAGATATCACTTGGAATTAATGCTCAATTTCTCCTGGATGCACTCAAGGAAATTGATACTGAACAAATAGTGTGTGGTGTTACGGGTGAGATGAGTCCCGTTTCAATATCGCCAAAGGGTGATGATAATTCTATTTCGATAATTATGCCTATACAGATAAAGGCTTCTCAAAATGAATAATGAACGGATTCGCGTTTGGTAGTATAGTCAGATTGATACCTGGAAATGATGCATGCATGTTTATTCGGGATCTCACAGTCAGAAATTTCAGAAACTATTCGGAATTGCGGCTTTCCTTTTCACCCGAGATTAATTTTATTATCGGGAAAAATGGAGTGGGAAAAACGAACATCCTTGAAGCAATCGCAATCGCTTCAAATATTAAAACGTTCAGAAATATACATGATTCCGAAATAATCAAATGGCATGAAAAAGCCTATTATTGTTCAATAACAACTGGGTCAAGCGATGATGGTCTTTTTGAGGTTGGTTGCATACGGCTTAACAATTCCGTAAAAAAAAAGCTGAAAATTGACGGTAAGGAGATATCAACTGCAGCTGAGTACTACGGACGTCTGCTTACTGTAATTCTGTCACCCAATGATATCACAATTATCAATGGTACTCCGGATATCCGCAGAAGATTCTTTGACGGGGCGATTTCGAAAATTGATGGAGGATATTTCAGAGTCCTTGGTGATTTTAAAAGGGTTCTCGCCTCAAGAAATCGATTATTAAAACATTCAAAGAATAGTGTGCGTGATATCCGTCAGCTTGATGCGTGGGATCAAATTTTTAGCGAGAAAGCAAGTGTACTGGTAAAAAAGCGCAGTGCCTTTACGGAGCACTATAACCAGATATTCCAAAAACATTATTCGGATATTGCAGGCGATGATCTCGTTCCTTCCATACGTTACCAGGGAAGCTGTGAATCCGGCGATCCGGAATGTATTTACCAGAGCCTTGTCATGGTTCGTGAAAGGGATACGATCCTTGGCATGACATCAATAGGTCCACAGCGTGATGAATATATCATCGAAAATGATGCAGGGGTGAAATTCATTCACTACGCTTCTCAGGGTCAGAGAAGAACTGCCGCAGTGGCGTTAAAAGTGGCTGAATGCCTTATTATTGAGGAGGAAAAGGGGAAAAAAGCGGTGATTCTTGTGGATGATATTTTTTCCGAGCTTGATGATACACGAAAATCGAGAGTGATAGATTTACTGAGGAGAGGGAACCAGATTATTTTTACCATGGTTCACTATGACCCTGAGAACTTAAGCCGGTTTGGTCATCACAAAGGAATCCTTGTTTCTGGAAATGGCGATGTAACAGAATTAATGTAAAAAACCGCGCACAATAAGGGAAGGTGGCTGCAGATATATCGGTTAATAACTTCCTGTCTCAACCGGTTTTAATTACAATACATGAGATGATAAAAAATAGATGAAATTCAGAATCGGAAAAAAAAGAAAAAATATGGCCCTTACCTTCGGAGAGATTCTTCCTGATATTATCAAGGAATATAATATGGAAAAGTCGTTTACAATTGAATTATTGACATCAAAATGGTATTCCATTGTTGGAGACATAATATCCACACACAGTATGCCGGACAGGCTGTTTAAAAACATACTGTACGTTGCGGCGGATCACTCGGTGTATGCAGGGGAGATCTCCGGAATCAAGGAAGATATCATGGGACTGATCAACGAGATGTTTCCCCATCTTTGCCTCAAGGATATAAGGATAGAGATAAAACCCCTACGCTGGTGAGGCAAAAGAGATGTTTATCCATCTTGGACATAATTCGATTATTTCCGGAAGGAAGCTTATTGGAATTTTTAATCGTGATACGCTGGTGCTGTCAGGGGATAATCAATGGATCACCAAACAGCTTGACACGGGTGTACGAACGGTTGCTATTGACCGTAGAAGTCGCTTGTTTGCCAGTCATGTGAGTCCATTCACCGTCATCAAGAGGACAACACTGGATCGAAATTGTATATGGAGAAGACGGGATGACCAAGAGTTATAATGCTGATAAAATACAGGTCCTCGAAGGACTGGAGGCGGTAAGAAAGCGTCCCGCCATGTACATCGGTTCAACGGATGCATACGGACTTCACCATCTTGTCTACGAGGTAGTTGATAATTCCATCGATGAGGCTCTCGCTGGATTCTGTGATACGATTACCGTTATTCTCCACAAAAATACATCAGTGGAAGTCATTGATAACGGCCGCGGTATTCCTGTGGATATTCACCCAACACACAAAGTATCGGCTCTCGAAGTAGTAATGACGAAATTGCACGCTGGTGGCAAGTTTGACAATGAGGCATATAAAGTATCGGGCGGGCTTCATGGTGTGGGAATTTCAGTTGTTAATGCACTGTCCAAGGAGCTCACAGCGGAGGTACATAAGGACGGGAAACGGTACATCCAGTCCTATAAGCGCGGCCTTCCTGTTGGAAAGGTGAAAATGGCTGGTCCGACAAAGCAGACAGGTACGCGGGTGGTGTTTATACCTGATGACCAGATTTTCGAAACGGTTGATTATAATTTTGATACTCTTTCAAAACGGTTGAGAGAGCTCGCATTTCTTAATGCCGGCGTAAAAATAACCCTTCGGGATGAACGAAAAAAAGGCAAAGAGCATCTTTTCCAGTTCAAAGGTGGCATTGTATCCTTTGTTCAGCACCTCAATGAATCAAAGACGCCGATCATCAAGAAGCCGATATATTTTCGCACCACGAGGGGCAAGATCGATGTTGAGATTGCCCTTGAGTATATTGATTCCTATTCTGAAACCGTGTTTACCTATGCAAATAACATCAATACCCGTGAAGGCGGAACCCACATGATTGGCTTTAAGTCGGGCCTTACGCGGGTGATTAACGAATATTTGAAAAAGGAAAAGAAAGCCGATAAAAACGGGGTGCAACTTTCCGGCGATGATGTCCGGGAGGGCCTTGTGGCAATTGTGAGCGTGAAACTTCCGAATCCACAGTTTGAAGGCCAGACGAAAATGAAACTGGGAAACGGGGAAGTAAAGGGTATAATGGAGTCAATCGTCAATGAAAATCTAAGTATTCATTTCGACGAAAACCCTCAGGATGCACGTAAAATCATCGACAAGTGCCTTCAAAGCGCGCGGGCGAGGATTGCAGCCAAAAAGGCGCGTGATCTCACAAGAAGAAAGAGCGCCCTTGAGAATGATACACTTCCCGGTAAACTTGCTGATTGCTCGGAGAGAGATCCGATGCTGTGTGAATTGTATCTTGTCGAGGGAGATTCAGCGGGGGGTTCGGCAAAACAGGGACGAGATAGAAATTTTCAGGCAATCCTTCCTCTCAAGGGGAAGATTTTGAATGTAGAGAAATCAAGGCTTGATAAAATTCTCTCGAACGATGAAATCAAGACAATCATTACCGCCATCGGTACGGGAATCGGTTCGGATGAATTTAACATCAATAAAGCGCGGTATCATAAAATCATTATAATGACCGATGCGGATGTTGATGGATCACATATCAAGACTCTTCTCCTTACTTTCTTTTATCGCTACATGCAGGAGCTGATCAAGCAAGGATTTCTCTATATCGCCAAGCCCCCGCTCTATAATATTCGGGTTGGAAAAGAATCATATTATGCCTATACAGACAATGAGCGGGATACAATCATAAAGAAGAACGAAAAGGGCAAAGCGAACATACAGAGATACAAGGGACTTGGTGAGATGAATCCAGACCAACTCTGGGAAACCACCATGGATCCTAATAAGCGTACACTCATGAAGGTGCGCATCGAAGACGAGGTGGAGGCTGAAGAGGCGTTTTCTGTTCTCATGGGCGATGCTGTTGAGCCTCGACGAAAGTTCATTGAAGAAAACGCGCAGCATGTGCAGAATCTTGATATTTAGCGGCATAACCAGGGCGCTAAGAAGATGATGTGATTATTTCAAAACCTGTTTTCTTTTTTGGTTAAGGACAATGATGGTTGTTTAAAAGTACAACATTCGGAGCACTAGATCGTGGGAAAGAAAAAAACAGACAATACCGATGTGAAGGAAAGCATCCAGGATGTCGAGATCGAAGATCAAATGCGGAATTCGTATCTCGATTACGCCATGAGTGTCATTGCAGGAAGAGCTCTTCCTGACGTCAGGGACGGTCTCAAGCCGGTACACCGCAGGATTCTTCACGCGATGAACGAAAGGGCATGGAGAAGTGATCGGCCATATGTCAAATCCGCAAAAATCGTCGGTGAAGTCATCGGTAATTACCATCCCCACGGTGATACTGCGGTGTACGATACCATGGTACGCATGGCTCAGGATTTTTCAATGCGCCTTCCTATCATCGACGGGCAGGGAAACTTCGGTTCAATCGATGGAGATCCTCCGGCGGCATATCGATACACCGAAGCGCGTCTCAATAAAATTGCGGAGGAATTACTCCGTGATATCGACAAAGATACGGTGGATTTTTCTCCGAATTTTGACGAAACAAGAAACGAACCCCAGGTACTGCCGGCGTCGTTTCCCAATCTTCTTGTAAACGGATCAGACGGCATTGCCGTGGGTATGGCGACAAAAATACCCCCTCATAATCTTGACGAAGTGGTGGCCGCGACAATATCGCTCATTGATGATCCAGGAGCGAGCGTCAAGCAGTTGATGAAACATATCCAGGGGCCTGATTTCCCAACCGGCGGGATGATTATGGGAACCGAGGGTATTTATAAGGCCTATTCGACCGGCCGTGGCAGCATTATGGTGCGCGGTAAGATTGATGTCGAGCAGAATAAAAAGGGTCGTGATTCGATCATCATCACGGAAATACCGTACCAGGTCAATAAGGCTGTTTTGATCAGCCGCATCGCCGAGCTGGTAAACACAAAGGTTATCGAGGGAATAGCAGAGATACGGGATGAATCGGACAGGTCAGGAATGAGGATTGTTATTGGCCTGAGAAAAGAAGCAAACCAAAGTATAATAATCAACCAGCTCTACAAGCATACCGCACTCCAGACTTCATTCGGGGTAATACTTCTGGCACTTGTTAATAATGTACCGAGAGTACTGGATATAAAGGGTATTCTAAACAACTACATCACCCACCGTAAAGAAGTGGTTGTTCGAAGAACAAAATTCGAGCTTAAACGAGCAGAAGAAAGGGCGCATATTCTGCAGGGTCTGAAGATCGCCCTGGACAACATTGATGAGGTGATTAAAATCATTCGGGCCTCAAAGGACGCAGAAGAGGCGGGCAAGCGCCTTATAAAACGGTTTGCTTTTTCCGAAATACAGGCTAAGGCCATTCTTGATATGCGTCTTCAACGCCTTACGAGTCTTGAAGTGCATAAGATAGTCGAAGAGCTTAACCAGCTTATCAAGTTGATCAAGGAATTAAAGGCGATTCTCAAGAGCGAGGTGAAGATTTTCGATCTTGTTAAGCGAGAATTGAAGGAAGTCAAAGAGCGTTTTGGAGGCTCTCGCAAAACCGAGATCATGCATGGTGTGGAATCCACAACTGATTTCGACATGGAGGATCTGATAGCCGATGAGGATATGGTGATATCCATCACGAATGATGGATTCATAAGGCGTCTTCCCGTAGATACGTTCAAGAAACAGCGCAGGGGCGGGAAGGGCGTAAGTGCCATATCAACCAAGAGAGAGGATTTTATCACCATGATGACCATCGCATCGACACATGATGTGGTATTTCTCTTTTCCAACAAGGGGAAAATATTCGCTCTGAAGGCCTACGAAATACCACAGGCGTCGAAGACGAGCCGGGGAAAATCATTAAAGGGCATTATAAATCTTTCTACGGATGAGCACATTACCGCCATTTGTTCAATTGATGATTTTGAAACACAGAAATACCTCTGTATGGTTACACGCCAGGGGATATTGAAGAAGACCGATATGAATGTTTTCCAGAATGCAAAGAAAGGCGGTATTATCGCCCTTAATCTGAAAAAAAACGACGAGCTTGTTGATGTGAAAGTCGTCGATAAGGGAGATGATATTGTCATTGCATCAAGAAATGGTCACCTGCTCCGTACGAATCTCATGAACATGCGATCAATGGGGAGAGCTGCGGCGGGAATAATCGGAATGCGTCTTTCAAAGGATGATGCAATTAGTGATATTGATATCGTGAAAAAAAACACATCCCTCTTTGTCATCACATCCAAGGGGTTTGGTAAAAGGGTGAATTACCAGAACTTCGCAACGAAGGGCAGAGGTGGAAAGGGGATGGCCTATGTCAAGGTGATCGACAAAAATGGACCGGCAAGTGGAATCAAATCAGTCTATCCATCTGATGAAATCATCATAACTTCAAAAAACGGGATGACCATACGTTTGACGGCGGATGATATTTCACTGCAGGGACGATCAACGATCGGGGTGAAGCTGCTTGACCTTAAGGGTGATGATTATGTAACGGATTTCGCGGTTATCAGCGAGTGAATGGACTAGAGATACTGGTCATTGAACATTTCTTCGTTTAGAATAATATAGGTGTATCCCTGTTCTGTAAGGAATAGCTGCCTGTTATGCGCAAATTTTTCTTCAACTGAATTAGATGTAATGATCGTATAAAAATAGGCCTTGTTCTCGCCCCTTTTGGGGCGGAGAATCCTTCCCAGGCGTTGAGCCTCTTCCTGCCGTGATCCAAAGGTGCCGGATATCTGGATGGCCACGTTAGCGTCAGGCAGATCTATCGAAAAGTTTGCGACTTTTGATACCACGAGAATCTTTATCGTTTCTTCCTTGAATTGGCGATACAGTTCTTCCCGTTCAGCTATTGACGTGCTTCCCGTTATCATTGGTAGCTGAAACTGCCTGGCAATCTCTTTTAGTTGAGATATATATTGACCAATAATGAGGATGTTCGATGAAACGTGATGCTCGATGATTGATTTGATGATGCGAATTTTTCCATGGTTTTCTGATGCGATACGAAATTTTTCCCGATCCTTCGCGATTGAATATTTCATCCGAAGCTCGGTGGGGAGATCGATCCGTATCTCGGTGCAGAGCGCCTTGGCAATCCAGTTTGATTTCTCAAGGGTTTTCCAGGGCATGTCGAATTTTTTTGGTCCTATCAGGCTGAAAACATCAGCTTCCATGCCGTCTTCGCGTATCAGCGTAGCGGTAAGGCCCAGGCGGCGCTTGGATTGGATTTCAGATGTCATTCTGAAAACGGGTGCGGGAAGAAGATGTACCTCGTCATAAATGATAAGACCCCAGTTTTTCGAATTGAATAGATCAAAGTGAAGAAAGGGGCCTTGCTTTTCTTTGCGGTAGGTTAGAATGTTGTAGGTGGCGATGGTTATGGGGCGTACTTCCTTTTTTTCTCCGGAAAACTCTCCTATCTGATCCTCAGAGACCGTGGTTTTATCAAGAAGCTCCTCCTTCCACTGGCGCAGCGCGATTGTATTGGTAACCAGGATCAGTGTTTCAGTCTGAAGAAGGCTCATGATTGCGATTCCGACTATTGTCTTGCCGGCGCCACAGGGGAGTACAACGATCCCACTTCCTCCATCAGGACCTCCCCCTCGATAGAATGAGTTGACCGAGCTTTGCTGGTAATCGCGAATGGTAAAAGGCATGCCGCGGGAGGATACTTCTTTCATTTCGATTGGGCAGGGATCACCGTCTTCATAGCCAGCCAGATCCTCAACGGGAAAGCCGATCTTGATGAGTGCCTGCTTGATGTGCCCGCGAAAGTTGGGGCGTATCATAAGACTGTTGTCGTCTATCCGATGATCGATGAATTGCTGAAGTTTTTTTGTATTGAAGAACTCGTTGAGAAGGATGGTGTCTTCTGAGATAAGCATGACATCGTTGTTTTTGCGGATCAGCTTTATCAGACCATACCGCCTCATTTGCTCCAGTATGGTGGTGTTAACTATTTCAGGAATTTCGTATCGGGAATAGCGAGTAAGGATATCAATGATGGACTGGTAGGATAAACCGGACGAAGCGGCGTTCCACATCGAGAGAGGTGATATTTTATACGTATGAATGTGTTCGGGACTTTTTACCAACTCTGAAAACTGGGCGATGGAGTCGCGAGCATTTTCAAAATCCGGGTTGTCTACTTCAAGAAGAAGTGTATTATCGCTCTGTACGATTAAAGGTTTAGACATTGTGTGCTTTATTTGCCTTGATGATTTGAAAATAACCCAGAGAAAAAATCTCTCTGGGTGGTGTAATAATTACAAAGAAAAACACGTGATATATGAGGTCCTCTGTTTGTCAATTAATAAATAAAGACGGGAGACAAAAAGTGCATGATTCAATTCGTACTTGTTCTGGGGTACAGGTTTCGTTCAGTTTCCATTATTGTCAGGAAGTACCCTGCCGGGTCATCGTAGTGATCAAGCTCGATGGCAAAATCATTTCCGGAACTTGAGGGAATTTCGAGTACATTCAAACCAAAATAGCGAGACTGGATTAATAGCTGGAGGAACAATCCGTGTCCGAAATCACTCAACTCCATGCGCTGCAATGAGTCGACGCGTATACCTTTCATTATGGAAAGGGGATCCGTGATATCGAATCCGGTAATATCCATGAGTTGTGTCGATATAGCTGAAACTGTTTTGATAAATGAAGTCTTTACTTTGGCATGATTGTAGTTTTCAAGTATCCTGCTGCAGGTAACGATGTCATATCCATAGGCGAGGTTTTCCAGTATTCGTGCAACGTCGGTTCTGAATTCAGTGAATGAAGAATCAAGGCTGACAAAAAAGTCATAACCCATGTCCCGGGCATATTCATATCCATGGATTACAGAGGCGCCAATGCCAAGGGGCAACTCGTGTCGTATCACCCTGATCGAGGAGTAGTCTTCAAGGATACGATCTGTTCGGTCCACCGAACCGTCATCAATGATCAGAAGGTCGTTCCCGACAGCGAGAGCTTTATCAAGCAGCACAGATAATGATGACCCGCTATTGCAAACCGGAAGGACAATGAGTGTCTGTGGACTGGTTTCGTTCATGATTGTTGGGAAAGCACGGATAGTGTAAAAGCAAGTAAAAAAACATCGGGGCACGGTGGTTGTCAATAATATTATTAAGATGCTCTATCGAAAAATCATGCTTGCCATGTTTCATGAAATCGATTGACACCTCCTCTCTGGCAGGAATAACTGGAGTCATCTTCAGGTTGGATGGAATAGCTGTATGAAGAAAGGTGAAAACAGTTTTGTGACCGCCGCTACGGCGCTTGAAATAATACTCGAAAAAGTAACAATAGTGGATTCGGAAACACTGGGAATCGATGACGCTTTCGGCCGAATAGTCGCTGAAGACATATGTGCGGTTGCCAATGTGCCTCCATTTGACAACTCTGCAATGGATGGATTTGCCCTGCGAAGTGAAGATACGACGAATGCGACAAAAAAACAGCCGGTTCGCTTTCGCGTAGTCAGTGAGCTTAGGGCGGGAAGTGTAATCGGGGATCAGGGTGTAGCTCCCATGACCGCGATACGGATAATGACCGGGGCCCCGGTGCCGGTGGGGGCGGATTCCGTAATTCCGGTTGAGGACACCGAGACTGATTCCGATGGGAGTGTAAAGATTTTCCAAAGGCTGAGAGCACATGAAAATGTACGGTTTGCCGGAGAGGATATGCGCACCGGGGAAACGGTGCTGGAACGTGGGATGAAACTTGGCTCGGCCGAAATAGGTCTATTGGCGGCGGTTAACAGGGATACTGTTACGGTATATAGAAAACCACGCGTGGCGATTATTTCGACGGGAGATGAAATTGGAGAGGTTGGCGCAGAACTTCGTCCCGGGCAGATACGAAACAGCAATGCCCATACGCTTCGATGCGAGGTGGAAAAGTATGGCGGGATTCCGACGTATATTGGTATAGCGCGGGATGAGCCAGAAGCAACACGGGATGTTTTTACAAGGGCTCTGGAACATGATATTATAATTTCAACAGGGGGAGTGTCTCTTGGAGAATATGATTTCGTCCAGGATGTGGTTGAAAGCCTTGGATTGAAGATAGCGGTCCATGGATTGAGGATAAAACCGGGGCGCCCCATGACATTTGGGGCAATGGGAGACACGATATTTTTTGGACTTCCAGGGAACCCGGTTTCCACAATGGTTACGTTCATGCAGTTTGTGCGGCCGGCGCTTTTGAAAATGGGAGGAGCGCGCAGAATAGGTAAGCCGGAAATACCGGCAGTGATTGAAGATTCAATTACAAAGCGTCCCGGACGACGAGAATATATCCGAGGAAGCTACACGACAAAAGGCGGTCGCGTGGTTGTCTCGACGACGGGACCTCAAGGATCGGGAATACTTCGCTCGATGAGCAGGGCTAATTGTCTGATTATCGTTCCCGAGGATGTATCGGAGTACAAACCCGGGGATGTCGTAGTGATTCAGCTTATCCATCATGAGGAGATCATGTGAGGAGAGGTGCCGGCATCGTTATGATTTCCGGAGGGCTGGACAGCCTCCTGGCGATCCGTGTACTCATGGAACAAGATGTTGATCTAATCGGTTTCCATTGTATCCTTCCCTTCGTTAATCCTGAAGCAGATCCTGCCACGCTACCCGCGGTGCTGTCTGCGGAAAAGCTTGGCATTTCCGTTTACACCCACCGGTGTGATAAGGAATATATCGACATCATAAAAAACCCGCCTCACGGATATGGAAAACGAGCGAATCCATGCATTGACTGCCATATATACTTTCTCAGAAAGGCCGCGATATACATGCGTGAAATAGGGGCGGACTTCGTCGCGACAGGAGAGGTCGCAGGCCAGCGACCGATGTCCCAGATGCGCGGAACAATGAACCATATTGAAAAGGAATGCGGTTTGGCGGGGAGATTGCTCCGTCCCCTCTCTGCAAAGCTGATGAGGCCCACGATCCCGGAAACAGAGGGTGTAATCGATCGCGAAAGGCTCTTGGGTATCAGCGGTAGATCAAGGAAGGTACAGCTTGAACTCGCGCGCGTTTACGGAATCGAGGAGTATGAGACTCCCTCCGGCGGATGCCTGTTTACCGATGTAAACATTTCCAGAAGAGTGCATGACCTGTTTCACCATCATGAAGACGCTGATGCTCTTGATGTCTATCTCCTGGCCATTGGAAGGCATTTAAGAATTAGTGATGTGACCAAGATAATTGTAGGGAGAAATGAAAAGGAGAATGAAGCATTAGAAAAACAGATGGCGAAGGCCGATATGTTCTGCCTGCCTGAATTTAAGGGTCCCGCAATTTACGTTAAGGGCGCTACTACCAGGGCAGAAAAGCAACTTATTGGGCGAGTGCTTCTCTATTATGGTAAAAACATTTCCGGAGAGGGTGTTATGAGAATTTTTAAACATGGAATTGACAATGGAACAATGACAATTACGAGTAGTGAAGATGCCTGGAATATTGAAGGCATGATGATATAGATTATGGCGTTGAAAAGACGCGGGATCTGTGTCTCATTCATGGCCTCAGGAGCCGGCCACATTTTTTTCTCCGTCGCACGTGCCATAGTTGATGGAAGAATCAGGGCAACAACTGGCGTGGTGATAACTGACCGTAAAGATGCAGGGGTAAGGCACAGAGCGGAGAAGCTGGGGGTTCCCTCAAGGTTGATAGATCCGAGTTTATTTCCGGATCATCACGCTCATGAAGATGCAATTATAAAAACGCTTGATGAGTACGGGACCGAGCTGGTCGTGCTTGCGGGATACCTGCGCATTCTTTCGCCCTACATTGTTGGACAATACACGAACAGAATCATCAACGTGCATCCATCTCTCCTTCCGGCGTTTCGAGGTCGCAAGAGCCAGGCGAAGGCCGTTGAATACGGCGTAAAGATTAGCGGCTGTACGGTGCATTTCGTTGATTACGGAATTGATACGGGTCCGATCATTGCCCAGAAAGCCGTTCCCGTCATGGAAAATGATACAGAGCGTTCACTTGCCATGAGAATCAGGAAAGAGGAATGCATGCTTCTAATTAATGCGGTGAAGCTCTATTGCGAGGATAGATTGACGGTAATTGGAAGACATGTGCGGATAAAACGAGGAGGTATTATTGGCAGAAAAAATTAGGTGCTCAGAATAATCCGATTCAAGCTAAATACAGTTTGATGTTTTATGGATTATTCCTTCATAAATTTTTTTCTTAAGTCCTTATCCCTGATTCTAAAGGTAATGCGAATTCCCTCCGGGACAGATGTTCGATCGATTATTACGCCATTTTGCAATGGCCCTTCAAATTCTTCCCTTATCTTAATGATGTCGGTATACAAGCTTTTATTTCTGACCCTTACTTCAACGATATCTTTCAGTATCTGGTGACGGGCATTGTCAACTGCCTGACGCTCATTCCCTCCGGAAACGATTACCGTGTAAGTGTCATTACCACTCCAACCGGCTCCACTGACAACACCTTCGTGCATTGAGCAGGATAAAGATAAAAGAAAAAATGCGCAAAAAACTAGAGTTTTTTTAATCATGAAAAGGTATCCCCAATAAGAAGCCTTTTAAATCAATACACTTGTTACACATTGATTATTAATATCGCAGTTGCCCTCATGGAAAAAGGATGGTTCCAAGGATCAGGGTATTTATATAAATTTTCAAGTAAAAAAGGACGCACCTGGGAAGCAGTTAATGTATTAGAGGGGAGGTTACGCATGTCCTTAAAAGAGTTGACTTTTCTCTGGTCTGGGAAATGAATAGTTTAATTCACGAGGGGGGGTGGTCGTTGTGGTATTCGATATCATCATACTCTACGTGCTGTATTGTGCCGTGATGATATGCATCGGCTACTATACAAGTCTTTTTATGACCAAAGATACTTATACCAGGGATGAATTAAAAAGTATCATGCCGTTTTTTGCTCAGTACTGGAGAAGTATCTCCGGAAGCCACTCGGTGCTATTGGTATTATTTGTTTTCCTGATTAGCTCATTCCTGGGGGTGTTGCTGCCGTTGCTATCGGATGGATGGTTCCTCAATTCTTCTATCATTTTTATAATCATTTTTATTATATTTCCGATGATGCAAGGCAGCCTGGAAAGGGCGCAGGTGACAACCGGTGGAGATTTTTCTGATACCGCTGCAAATATTTTTTCAAAATATTACAATTTTATTGTAATCGGGTTCGGGTGCGGGACGGCAACAGCTCTGATGTATAACTGGGGATCAAGAGATGTAATTCATTTTACCTGGTTTTTCATAAACTTTGTGATTCTTACGATATGTATCGGTGTTGCGGTAAAAAGGGCATACAACCATGAGTAGCTGCATGGGGAGAAGGGCGCGTGGTTTTTCAGAAAGGAAAATCAAGGAGGTAAACCATGAATATCAATAGAATGCGAGATAACGCGCTGCTTGTCATGGTCGCCGCACTGGTCTGCCTTGCATCATGCAGCAGTAAAAATATCGACGGATCAAATGACCATGGTTTTTCCCGGTCCGATGGATGGGTGAACGACAATACATTTATGATAGCTGCCGGGGGGGTACCCACGCGAACGATTATGGATATTAAGAAAAGAGAACAGAACTCATTAAGGGCAGCGATCATTAACGCGCGTCACCATGTAATTGAAAGGTTTAAGGCATACGGGGGAAAAGATTCGGCGGATGTGGAAAATTTCGAGATGACCGGCAACGCCGTGGCTCAGGAATTGCGAGGCATAGTTGAGCGCGGTTCAGTCCATAACCCGACGTGGGACAAAGATCAAAATTGTTCGATATATTACCGAGTCACGGCCCCAGGGCTGAAAAAGAAAGTCGCCATTGCAAAGTGGGATTAGATTAACAATCATCAGAAAATAAAAAAGGCCGTTGGAAAACCACGGCCTTGTAATAATGAATAATGTATTCCTAGTCCTGGCAGCGCCCTACTCTCCCACACAGTTACCCATGCAGTACCATCGGCGAAGAAGGACTTAACTTCTGTGTTCGGAATGGGAACAGGTGTTGCCCCTTCTCTATAACCACCAGGACTTACCATTTGTTTGAAAGGTGCGGATTTGTCAATAAAAATAGTTATTTTTTTTCTGTAATAACAAATATTTTTAAATTGATCAGGAGTGACGTATATAGCCATGTCAGGTCTGGTACAATTATCATGAATATTTTTCAGTCGAATGAAAGCCTGAAGTATCAATTGGAGGGCTTTTTTTTATACTGATAAAGATAGTCTATGGCCGTTTCCGTTTCACCTTTTAAAAGATGACAGAGGCTTAGGGCTATAAGGTTGTCAGCATTGCTGTGGATATTGACCTGGAGCGAGGCGATTTTTTCTTCCATGGTGCCATAGCGATCGGAATATATTTCAACCGGAACGGATTTAATGTATTCTTCGAAGTACCTGTAACCGTCGGATCGCGCAGCGACTTCCTTCGTAATTTTTGCGGATTCGTCAATTCGGCCCATCTTTAGAAGTATGTCGGATTTCAGTTCCCTCAGCGTGAGGGTCTCTTTGTCGAGGGTAAGAATGCGATCCAGAAGCGCAAGGGAGCGATCATAACGGGATGAGTTGTAATAGATGATGGCGAGTGCGGTAAGGGCCACCCGATTTTCAGGTACATGTTGCAGTACCTTTCGAAAACTCTCTTCTGCACTTTCGAGATCATTGCGCCTGCTGTGACAAAGACCAGAAACAAGGAGTGAAAGGTAAAATCTTTCATTTATCTCAAGGGATTTCGAAAGATGATCAAGGGCCTGTGAATAGTTGCCCATCTTGTAATAAATACAACCCATATTGAAATGCGTAATGTAATCGCGGCCAAGCGTCAGGGCGGCACGGTAACACTGCATAGCCTCATGTAGCTTGTTTAATCTGGAATAGAGTGATCCGAGATTAAGGTAGGCGTTCCGGTAGTCTGGATCATTGCGAAGGAGCTCCATGTACGCTTTCATGGCTCCATCAAAGTCAGATTGCTTTTCAAGCTGTAATGCTTCGTTGAATCGTTGATTCGATGAACGTGCGGCCATGATTGTGTCCTTTATGGAGTGGTTCCTCATCATTTCCAAGAATACGACACTCGTAGTAGTTATTGTAGATAAATAATCAATGGGTGGCAATAACAATTTAGTAATTAAAAAGAGGATTTGCTGGATACTGTTCTAGGACGTGTAATCCGGACTGATTTCCTTCCCGTGCATGTCATCATCGATTACCGGGGCCTCTTGGAAACATTAAACGGGATGAATTGGTTCTCCATTAAATCTAACGGAAAAAAATATACCGGATTATCGCGAAGTGATTATCTTGACAAAGAGACTATGATACTAAATATGTGATCTTCTATGCCAATCAGCCATGGTAGATATTAAAATTAGGACATTTGCGGGAGCCGCTATCCCGATCTATAAGAGCGCGGGTGCCTCCGGCGCCGATGTGAGCGCTCGAGTAGATGAATCGATTATTTTAAAACCCGGGGAAACGGCCCTGGTCCCCACCGGAATTGCCATTGAACTTCCTGAGGGATATGAGGCCCAGATTCGTCCACGAAGCGGCTTGGCCATTAAGCACGGTATTACCCTGCTCAATACTCCTGGGACCATTGACTCGGATTATAGAGGTGAAATCAAGGTCATCATGACGAACCTTGGTAGCGCGGAATTCGTAATTACCGATGGCATGCGTATCGCACAGATGGTATTTTCAAGAACACTGCGGGGGAATTTCATTATTGTTGATGAGCTTGGAGAAACGGATAGAAACGAAGGCGGTTTCGGGCATTCAGGAGTATAATGGATAGATGAAAAGCGAAAAGAAGATAAAAATTATTCCTCTAGGTGGACTCGAGGGAATTGGAAAAAATATCACACTGTTTGAATATGGCAATGAGATCCTCATTGTGGACTGTGGAATCATGTTCCCGACGGAGGAGATGCCAGGTGTCGATTATATCATTCCGGATTTCAGTTATATTCGTGATAACAGGTCCAAAGTAAAGGCGATACTGGTAACCCACGGGCATGAGGACCATATTGGAGCGATACCTTACCTGTTAAAGGAGATCCATGCACCGATTTATGCGACGAAACTCACGATCGGGTTAATTCAGAGCAGACTTGCAGAAATTCCATCTCCTAATAAACCGGAATTCGTAGAGATCAAGCCACGGGACAAGAAAAAAATCGGATCTTTCATGGTGGAATTCATCAAGGTGAATCACTCCATCATCGGGGGTGTGGGACTCGCACTGCAGAATGATCTTGGTACCATAATTCATACGGGAGATTTTAAAATTGATTTTTCACCTGTTGATGGCGATGTTACGGATCTTTATCGATTCGCGCACTATGGCGAAACGGGCGTGCTGTTACTTATGTCTGATAGCACGAATGCAAATCGTGATGGATTCACAAAGTCTGAATCGGTTCTGGTGGAAAGGCTGAACGATATTTTTTCAGGGGCACGTGGAAGGATTATCGTAGCCACCTTCGCCTCAAACATACACCGAATTCAACAGGTCATGGACGCTGCACAGAGGTTCAACCGGAAGGTGGTTATCTCCGGGATGAGCATGCAGAAGAACGTGGAGATCGCTTCTTCGCTGGGTTTTTTGAAGTTCCGTGAAGAACTTGTCGTCGATGTGGCGAAGGCCGGTTCTTATCCTGATAAAAAACTCGTCATTGTAGGGACAGGAAGCCAGGGTGAACCGATGTCGGCACTCTATCGCATGGCGTACGGTACCCACCGCCACTTCGCGGCTCATAAGGGAGATACGGTTGTAATCACTGCTTCGGTAATTCCTGGTAACGAAAGAATGGTGTCGAAAGTGGTCAACTCCCTAATGCGAATGGGTGCCGAGGTCTATTATGACCAGGACGATGAAATTCATGTTTCCGGCCACGGTTCCGCAAAGGAATTGAAGCTGATGCTGGCGGCGACAAAACCCAAATTTTTCATGCCCATTCATGGAGAATTCCGGCATCTCAAGGCACACGCGGAAGTTGCTGAAGAACTAAATATTAAGCCCTCAAACATTCTAATCGCACAAAATGGTGACATACTTGAACTTTCATCGAAGAGCTTCAAAAAGACCGGAAGTCTTGAATTATCTCATATCTACGTGGATGGCAAAGAGATCGGGAACATCGAATCCAATGTGATCAGGGAAAGACATGCCATGTCTTCGGACGGAATCATTATCATTTCCCTGGTAATCGCCGAAGGGATGCTCATGGCCGCTCCCGGGGTATCATCCCGCGGTTTTATCGGCTCGAAAGAAGAAAAGATGCATCAGCTTGTCAGGAATGAGGCGAATGAACGGGTGAAAAAACTACTGATCGAAAAACGATCAATACAGGAAATTGAAGCAGCCATTGTTAAGTCGATGAAAAAAATAGTGTTCAAGCAAACAAAGCGAAATCCCCTCATTGTAGTTGAAATGATGGAGGTTTGAGCATGTTGCCGAACCACCTGTTGATTTTGGTGATTCTTGGGGTAATTCAGGGTATTGCTGAATTCATTCCAATTTCTTCATCAGGACACCTGGTACTGGCAGGTCAAATAACGTGTTTTAAAAAAGGGCTCGATGATATCGGGGCAGAGAGCTTTCTCCTCATTAATGTTGCCCTTCATATTGCCACTCTTGTTTCTGTCATACTGTATATGCGCGATGATATTCTGATGCTGATAAAAGGTTTTTTTTCCGGTTTGAGACGAGGGGACATCAAAAAAAAGGAGGTACAGATAGGAATCAGGGTGCTCGTTGCGAGCATACCTGCAGGCTGCATAGGATTCGTGCTCCACGATGCCCTGGAGGGTTTCTTTTCTTCACTCTACGCCGTATTGATCCTTCTTATTATAAATGGCATTATACTTGTCAGTACTAAAATTATTCCCACAAATGACCGATTATTAGAAGAGATAGGTATCGTCAGAACGCTGGTGGTCGGTTTTTGCCAGGCAGTCGCGATTTTGCCCGGAATCTCCCGTTCTGGAATAACTATAGCGGGAGGAATGCTGATGGGACTTACTCCGATGGAATCAGCCCGTTTTTCGTTTTTAATGGCTATACCTGTTATTCTCGGCGCGGGACTGAATGAGGGAATACGAGCGGTACACAATGCTTTTCCGGCGGAGATGGCACCGGCCCTGGGGATGGCGATGGCAGTCACCATGGGAATCGGGCTGCTGTCTTTGAAGATCCTTTTCGCACTGGTGAAAAAAATTCGTATCCATATTTTCGGGTACTATACCATCGCCCTTGGATTGGCCGGATTGACAGCCCTCACACTCATGCGGTAGACACGCGCTGTTTCTAACGGAGACAGAGGGCTCCTGGAGGAATAGGGTGATGACACGCAAGTATCAGGCGATTCTCGGGGCAGGACTGGCGGGTATTGCCATCCTAATATTCTGTTCTGTATTCGGTTATCACTCCTCTGATTACGCATCACTCTTAAGTGACTCACCCGTGAAACATGTCCTGGGCAGCCTGGGAGCATGGATCGGGCATATCGTACGCACGGCATTGGGCAATGCCTCCTATTGCGCGGCCATCGCGCTGGCCCTTCCGGGGATATCCCTCATGATGCCAGAAGGCATGAGGAACAGCGGATTAAAAACAGCTCTTGTTTTCCTGTTCTCGGTCATCAGTTCCTCTCTCTTCACGATATTGGCAGAAGGCCCAGTCCAGACTCGCGGTGGATATATAGGGATGTACATGAGTCAAGGTATTGAGTCGATGGCGGGACCGGGGCCGGGGTATGTCATACAGGTGTCGCTTGTATTGTGCACCGCGGTCATTGCAAGTGTTGTTTGGCTTGCGCCTAGAAGGGAGAGGCATTTTTCAAACCGTATCGTAGCAGGAATTCGTGAAGTGTTTTCACGCAATCACGTTCCAGACGAAACAGAGGAATTGCCCCTTCTGCGGATTGGCATTAACGAATCGAAACGCGCGAAAAGGCAACCATGGGTCACAAAGAAAAGAATGGTGGTCTATGAAACGGAAAAGATCGACGATGAACAATACGCAATGCTTTCGTCAGACTACTTGGGATCTGTCCCGGAGAGAAAAGTGGGCTTATTGACCGAAGTACATTCGGAAGAGAATAATGCAACGACCATTGACGAGAACATGGCGGGACCAAATTGTGCCGATGAAGGGGAGCTTGTACTTCACGAAGGAGAATATTATGTCGAGGGTGGATACGAAGAAGAAGCACGGGGCGACGAGGACGTCAGCGATGTCTGTGAATCAGGAGATGAAGATGAATATACTCCTGGACTGACGGAGCAAGTTGATTCTCCCTTACACTGCGAGCATACTGAATCGACGATGAAAGAAATCCCTGTCAGTGGCAGCGAGAATGAAGGCGAGAGAAAAACAGAGGAGGAGTTCAGGGGTAATATTCACGAAAAAGTTTTTGAAGACATACCGATCAATGAAGAATATATAATCCCGACGACGTATCTTTCATTGTCGAAACCTCATGATACGGAGAGCTGGAAAAAGGAGATCAGACGCAACAGCGAACTTTTAAAAAACACCCTTGCCGATTTTGGGATTGACGCAGACGTGGTGAACGTCAACAGGGGCCCCGTGATCACTCTTTACGAGATGCAGATCGCACCGGGAATCAAGGTGAACCGCGTCGCGAGTCTTGCGGATGACATCGCAATGGCCCTTGCAGCCCAGCGGGTGAGAATCGTAGCGCCGATTCCGGGAAAGTCGGCTATCGGCATCGAGATTCCCAATCGCTACAGGGAGGCGGTAACTCTCGGGGATATCATTAAATCCGAGGAATTCAAAGCGTTCCAGGGGAGCCTCGCCGTTGCCCTGGGTAAGGATATCCTGGGGAATCCGGTAATGCTCGATCTGAAGAGACAGCCCCATCTGTTGATAGCAGGCGCAACCGGCGCGGGTAAGTCGGTATGCGTCAATTCGATAATAACAAGTTTGATCTATAACTATGAGCCCAATTATCTTCGCTTCATACTAATTGACCCAAAAATGGTTGAACTGCAGCTCTATAACGGATTGCCGCACCTTCTGACGCCCGTTATCGTTGATCCCCAGACCGCTCCAATGGTATTGAAATGGGCCATGCATGAGATGCAACGCAGATACTGTCTTCTCTCCGATATGAATACGCGTGATATTGAGCGGTACAACGAAAAGATTGGAAGAGGGAATAAAGGTATCGAGCGGATGCCGTATATTGTCATCATCATCGACGAAATGGCTGATCTGATGATGACGTCAAAAGAGGTGGAGGGATATATCACCCGGATAGCCCAGAAGGCAAGGGCGGTGGGGATCCATCTCGTCGTGGCCACGCAGCGCCCATCAGTGGATATCATTACAGGGATCATCAAGGCGAATTTCCCTGCTCGAATAGCATTTCAGGTGGCGCAGAAAAATGATTCGCGCACCATTATTGACCAGAACGGTGCGGAGAAACTTCTTGGAAGGGGCGATATGCTTTACCAGCCGCCAACAGGTTCATATCCTATCCGCGTTCAGGGAGGCTTCATATCAGAAGAGGAAATCGAAACAATAACTGGCCATCTTCGTTCACTTGCCAGACCCTCGTACATCGATATTGAGGAAAGCCTCAGGGAAGAGGAGTCAAAAGACCTCGAGGAATCGACCGATGAATTGTTCCTTGAGGCCATCAAGATAGTGGAGGAAACAAAAAAAGCTTCAGCGTCATATCTGCAGAGAAGACTCTCTATCGGCTATAACCGCGCGGCCCGGATAATAGAGCAGATGGAAGATATGGGATATATCGGGCCCCAGATTGGCAGCAAACCAAGGGAGGTGTTGATATAGCACTTTTCTGAAAAACTCCATCTCGAAAAATGACGATACATACATGTATCGCTCGCAGTTTGCTGTTATTCAGCAAACTGCTAATAACTGATATGTCGTTTAACCGCGTATACCTCGAGAGTGTCAGAAAAGCAGACCAAGCGTGAGATTGCCGAGTATAAAGATGAAAATGGCCTGAAAAACAGCGAGTTGCGTGAAACCACGCGTTCTGGATGTATGCCGCCGGGGGCCATTTCCAGGATTTTGAATCCGTATTGTTCTAGGATCCTTCGTATTCCCCAGGGAGTAACGTCAATACGGTGGTCGGAAGGATGGGATGCGATCCACTCCTCGCGCTTAAAGCGGAACGTGGGGCCAAAAATGGATGGCACAGAAAATGCAAAAATCCCCCCGTCCTTCAGTATACGATGAACCTTCCTGATAATTGCTATTGTATCCTCGCAGTGTTCGATGAAATACCACGCGGTAATAATGTCATACTGTTCCTCAAAGGACATGTCCATGAAATCTCCCTGCACCATGTTGATGCCGAGGTTTTCTTCGGCGTACCTGCACGCATAGGAAGAGATTTCCACGCCGGTAACCCGTCCAATACCATGATCACGCGCACATTTGAGAAAGAAACCCGCCGCGGCACCCGCGTCAAGGATGGAAAGTGACGAAAGTCTGAGCTCGGGAGGGATGTTGCAAAGAATTTTACCGAGCCTCTGGCCGGAAAGAGCATAGATATTCTGAAAATCTTCTATGTAGGTTACGCCGTAATGGGCCCTGTATTCATCAAGAAAGTAGTCGTCATTATACTCATCGGGGGTGAATTGGGTATTAAAAGCCATACCGCAGTGCCGGCACAGCTTGAGAGGACCGTTAATAGTTATGAAGGCATCCGTTGCGCATAACGGACATTGCGAAGATCCCGACGTCATGCTGTCTGACGCGACCGAATCCTGAATTTATTCTTTCTTTTTCTTTTTTGCCGGCTCCACCACCACGTTTATTCCCTTGATTTTTGCATTTTCAAAGGAATGCAGTACCAACTCGGCGTATTGTTCGGGAACCTCAAAAAAAGAGTAGGTGGCGTGAATGTCGATTTTACCTATTGTCTTACCGTCCAGGCCGGATTTTTTTACCACCTCCCGTATGAGGTCACCGGTTGAAACATTGTGGTTTTTACCGATGTTGATAAAAAGTCGGGCACGGCCGTTTTTAATATCCTCAAATACGACCTGCCCGGTATCAGCCTGACGGTAGATTTTTTCTGAAGGCATTTCGAATCCCGACAGGTCGCCAAGGTATTCCTTCAGGGTGGCGGCGGCGATTATTTTTGCCCCGTTGAAAAGTGGGAGTTCTTTTTTAAGGCGCTTCACAAGCTGTTCATATTCATCAAGGTTTTCGGTATACGCGACTTCAATAATTCGGCGTAATTTTTTTAAGCGATTCATACATATCCTCGTGGTGGTTCAGTGGAACAGTGATAACTGTTCCGGCATAAGATTGCGTACCGTACAAGTTAAAAAGTGCGCAAAAAATAGCAAGTCATTTTCTCAACAAGGTACTACCGGGACAGCTTACAGCGATAGCCGACATTGCGAACGGTTTCGATAATCGAATTGAATTCATCACCGAGCTTTCCTCTCAATCGACGGATGTGCACATCCACCGTCCGTGTTCCACCGATATATTCCACCCCCCAGATTGTCCCAAGGAGGTCTTTGCGGGAAAAAACCTCTCCCCGGTTTTGAATCAGGAGGCGAAGGAGCTCGAATTCCTTGTAGGTGAGGTCGAGCTTTTCATCATCGAGATACACGCTGTACTGTTTAAAGTCTATCCTGAGGCGACCGATTGTAATACCCTCATCATCACCGCCGCTGTCCATGAATATTCTCTGAACTCGAAAGATCAACTCGTCGGCGGAAAACGGATTTACAATAAAGTCATTAAAAAACCACTCGGCATTCAGATCACCAAGCGACATCTCGTTTATGATGAGGAGTACCGGCTTTTGGTGAATCTTCTTACGAATCTTTGAGAGGAGGAACTGGATGGTATCTGTTGATGTGAAGATGGCGTAATCGATAATGAGGAGTGATATGTCCTCGCGCCGGATCGAGTCAATTGAGCGAAAATGCAGTATGCCTCGACGGGGAAAGCACCTGCCGGCTATATCGATGATCTCCTGACTCTCGGTCACTATTGCGATAGCGTCATTCATGATATTTTTGCCTAATTATGCAGGGTAAGGGATATTTTTCAACAGTTTTATCTGCCCGGATTAAGGAAGGGTGTTAAATGTTGCGAAGGCTATCGAGGACGTGCCGAATTAGGAAGGCGGGTAATTGTTACCCGGTTTGTTTCTTCAGACATTGTTCTGCGAGAACATTTCGACCGTGTTTGGACAGGCATGACACCCATTCCCGAATACGGGGTCAGGTGTGGCCTTCGAACGCGCATGGGATGTTCCCACCAACCCGTGCACTGCGCACAACTGCATGGCAAGCCTCATGTGGCAGTCCAGAGGCCATTGATTGTATCAACGATCTGATATGGTCGCAAAAAATCAAATACTACGTGTTATGTGTTTCAGACATGTTACATGTTACAGCCATGTTACGAATGGATTAACGGAATGTAAACTTGCGTGTTTTGACATAGCAGAATCCGCTGGAACTATTGACAGTTGGAAATCATTCGTTACGTTTGTTGAAAATCACAACCGAGTTGGTAATGAGCGGTTGTAACGATGGGCACTGATGTAATTCATCCAACATGATAGTTTAAACTGGGAACAGTGAGGAGGTTTGCATGAAAATGATTATCGCCATCATTCGGCCAGAAAAGCTGACAGATGTTAAGAAAGAACTGAATGAGGCAAGCGTCAATTTGATGACCGTGGTGCAGTCTATCGGGGCTGGCAGGCAAAAGGGGTACCCGGAAACGTACCGGGGAGTAAAGCATGAGATCAAGCTGCTCAAGAAGGTGGAACTGCAGATCGTGGTGAATGACGATTATGTAGAACCGACCATCAAGGCAATCGTCCGTGGCGCGAAAACGGGCAGTATCGGCGATGGGAAGATATTTGTTATGCCAATAGAGGAATGTATCCGCATCAGGACAGGGGAGCGCGGCTCCAGGGCCGTGGGATAATCGATATGATAGCACGAATGTGGAGGAGATGACTGATGGAACCGTATAACATAGACTGGGCGCTGGTGATTTCAATGGCCGTGCTTGCGATAGCCGCTATACTGATTTATCTTAAGGTGAACCTGAAAATTTGTGAACCGAATGAAATATTGATATTTTCAGGTAAAAAGAGAAAGCTGAAAACAGGCGAAAAGGTGGGGTACCGTGTTATCCGCGGGGGCGTGGGGCTCAGGACGCCGATCGTGGAGAGGGTATCGCGCCTTTCCCTCTCCACGATATCAATAGGAATTGAGATCGAAGACGCGTTGAGCAACGGGATGATACCCCTTTCCCTCGCGGCGATTGCCCATGTCAAAATTGCCTCGCGCGAAGGCAACGGCCTTGAAAATGCAGTGGAGCGTCTTCTGGGAAAACCGGCAATGGAGATCGAGCACATCGCGAAATCAACGATTGAGGGTATTCTCCGGGGGGTCCTCGCGACCTACACGCCGGAGGAGGCGAACTACAGGCGTATAGATTTTGAGTCCACGGTACATGAAAAGGCGAGGGAAGAACTGAAGAAGCTCGGGTTCGACCTTGATTCGATCAAGATCGAGGAGCTGAAGGATTCCCAGGGATATCTCGAAGCCGTGGGAAGGCAGCGAAACGCCATGGTTCAGCGCGATGCGAGGATCAAGGAAGCGGAATCGGAAGCAGAGGCAAAAATTGTTGAAGCCACCTCCCGGAAAAAGGCGGCGGATATGGAGTTCCAGGCCAGGATAGCGATCGAGGAATTTGAATCAAGTTTCAGGGACCGCAGGGCGGAGTTGAACGAAAAGACCTACAAGATGGAAGCGATGGCGGAATGGTCTCGAAAGATTGAGGACCTGAGACAGCAGGATACCCTGGAGGAAATCAGGAACAGCGTCAATACAAAGAAGTACAAGGCCGAGGTGATCGTACCCGCTGAGGCGGAAAGGGCGGCGAGTGAGCTCCAGGCGATCGGCAAGGCGTCGTACCTGAAGGAACAGGGGATGGCGATGGCCGATGCGGTTAAGAAAATGCGCGCCGAGTGGGAAAATGGCGGGAGCAAGGAGCTCTTCATGTTGCACATACTGCCAAACATCGTGGATAGCGTGTCCAGGGTAATAGGGGACAATCTTAAAGTGGACAAGCTTGTGGTCATGGGCAACGGCGGAATCCCGAGCCACGTGGGAGACGTTACCTCCAGCGTTGTGACGTTTCTCGAGCAAATCAAGTCAGCCACAGGCGTTGATTTGACAAAGATTGTTAGGGACCAGAAGTCTCTTCCGATAGGCAAGGAACTGGAGTAGGAGGACGGTCATGGAAGCCGTGTTCGATGAGATATACACGATTAACGGGAACAGCGAGTACACCTCAATAAGCGAGATACTCCGCATTATAAAGGAGAAACACATCGAGTTTCTTGACCTGAAGTTCGCTGATCCTTTCGGCCGCCTTCATCACTATACCATCACGGCGGACCGGGCAGATGAGGAGCTCTTCTCCGTGGGCACGGGCTTTGATGGGTCGTCAATTCGCGGGTTTCAGCATATCCATGAAAGCGACATGTTGATGCGTCCCGATCCGAGCACGGGGTTCATGGATCCATTTTTCGATCATCGCACTCTCAGTTTCATGTGCGATATCATTGATCCCGTGGGAAGGTCCCGTTACGCGAAGGACCCGAGATATATCGCCCAGAAATCCGTGGAATACCTGAAGTCAACAGGAGTCGCCGACACGGTCTACATCGGGCCGGAGCCGGAATTTTTTATCTTCGACAAGGTTCGCTACGAACAGACGAATAACCGCGGCTTTTACGAGGTGGACTCGGATGAGGCATCATGGAACTCAGGCAAGGAAGACGATAACCTGGGGTATAAAATTCCACTGAAGCAGGGGTACTTCCCCACTTCGCCGCATGATCAGCTCCACAACCTGAGAAGCAAAATGGTCGAGGTGCTGAGAAGCTGCGGGATCCCCGTGGACCTGCACCATCATGAAGTTGCCACGGCGGGTCAGACAGAGATAGGGCTCAAGGTGGCAGACCTGGTAAAACAGGCGGACACACTCGTCAATTTCAAATACATCATCAAGAACGTGGCGCATCGTTACAAGAAAACGGTCACGTTCATGCCGAAGCCCATCTTCATGGATAACGGATCGGGCATGCACATACACGTGAGCCTCTGGCGGGAGGGAAGGAATGCATTTTATGATTTCGGGAAGTATGCTGATCTCTCTGACTATGCGCGATACTTCATCGGCGGACTCTTCGCGCATATCGAGGCGGTTCTCGCTTTTTCCGCTCCGATCACCAACTCATACAGGAGGCTGGTGCCGGGATATGAGGCACCGATAAACCTGGTATATTCCGCAAGGAATAGGTCGGCTGCGGTAAGGATCCCGATGTACAGTGAAAGTGAAAAAGCCAAGCGAATCGAGTTTCGGTGCCCCGATCCGTCCTGCAATCCCTACCTTGCCTTCGCGGCGATAGTGATGGCGGGAATCGACGGTATTGAAAGGCGTATCGACCCGCCGGATCCGATCGATAAGGACATATACGAGCTTTCGGATGAGGCGAAAGCCAAGATCCGCTCGACACCGGGCAGCCTTAACGAAGCCATAGACGGGCTTGAGCGAGACCATGACTTTCTACTGAAGGGAGGGGTCTTTTCAGGTGACTTGATCCGGAGCTACATCGATCTGAAACGGCGCAATGAAATTGACCAGGTTGCCCTTCGGCCTCATCCCTGGGAATACTCTCTCTACTATGAGATATAAGGAGATAGGCGATGAATCTAAATAACATAATTAGGTTGATGCTGATAATGATTGCGTTGACCGCTTCATCGGCGTTCGCCGCGGACGCGGTCGTGGCGGCTGCAGCGGAAACGACGGGAACCACCATGGAGAGTCTCTCCGTCATGCTTCAGAACAGCCAGGTGGCGGCTGATACGATTTGGGTCCTCCTCGCGGCATTTCTGGTGTTTCTCATGCATCTCGGGTTCGGCATGGTGGAATCGGGACTTCAGCCCGCTAAGAACTCGGTGAACGTATCGGCGAAAAATTTCATCGTCCTCGCCATTTCCTCCATCGCGTTCTGGTTCATGGGATGGGGACTCATGTTCGGCGACGGCAACGGGTTCATGGGATACACGGGCGTCTGGATGCTGGGAGGGGCGGATAACAGCCCCGCAACCGGTGAGGCGTATATGGGCGTGTATTCTGCCATGAACTGGACGGGAGTGCCGCTCTTTGCGAAGTTCTTTTTCCAGATGGTCTTCTGCGCCACCGCCGCGACGATAGTATCCGGCGCCGTGGGGGGAAGGATCAAGTTCATATCGTTCATAATTTTTTCATTTATCCTTACCGGGGTCATATATCCGATCGCGGGTCACTGGATCTGGGGAGGAGGATGGCTCGCGGAGCGGGGATTCTGGGATTTCGCGGGATCGACAGTGGTGCATTCCATCGGGGGGTGGGCTGCCCTTGCCGGAGTACTTGTCCTTGGCCCACGCCTGGGTAAGTACAACGAGGATGGCAGCGCGAATCCGATACCAGGCCACAGCATGACCCTCGCAACCCTCGGAGTGTTCGTGCTCTGGTTTGGATGGTTCGGCTTCAATCCCGGTTCGACCATGGCGGCAAACGTGGACGACATCGGGAGAATCGCGGTTACCACAACAATGGCGGCAGCGGCCGGTGCCATCACGGCGACGATTTCTGCCTGGATTGCCATGGGGAAGCCCGACCTTTCCATGATGCTTAACGGCGCCCTTGCCGGCCTTGTCGCCGTTACGGCACCCTGCGCCTGGGTGACACCCGGGGCGTCGTTGATTATCGGCGGAATCGGCGGCGTTCTTGTGGTGCTTTTCGTCATCTTTTTTGACCGTTGGGGGATTGACGATCCCGTGGGGGCCCTTTCAGTTCACCTGATTAACGGCATATGGGGCACCCTGGCAGTTGGGCTCTTCGCGGCGGCACCATACGCGGGGGGCGATGGTCAGCCTCCCCTGGGACTTTTCTACGGAGGGGGTATCGGTTCCTTTGCCAACCAGCTCGTGGGGACGGTGGCTGTGGGCGCATTTGTATTTATCGTCAGCTGGATCATCTGGATTATTGTCAATGCAACCATGGGAATTCGGGTTACGCGTGAAGAAGAATTACGAGGACTGGACATATCTGAGCACGGCATGGAGGGATACCCGGATTTTGAGTCATACACCTTAAAATAGTGCACATCGCGGGGATTTGAAAGTGCCGGGAGTATGGTCCATGATACAGGAAAGGGCCATACTCTTTTTTTACTAGACGATTTTTTAATATCCATGCCCATAAACCTTGCATAAAATTGTACTTTACCCTCACCTTTGGTCTGTAATAGTGTGGTGTGCCTCAGGCAGACGGAAATGAAATTGAAGAGAATTCTCAGGCTTTTACCACCCATTCCCCTCGGGTATACCGTTACCATCTATTTTGTGTTTTTCGGTATTTTCATTGGATATCTTTCTTTCCTGATTATCACAATTAGTGCGGCACGTTCAAATACTGAAATGGCGTACAGGACGATCATTCCAATCATTAAGGAAATAACGGGAACAAAAGGAGAGGATTTCATAACTGATCTTGTCAATACGAAAAACCAGGAATTTATCAGGCTCAATAATGCGATACAAAGATCGACTTCAACATTTGGAAAAATCGCGTATTCGATTTATTTTCACGAGAAAGGTGATGTGGATTGGAAAAAGCTCTATCTTGATAAGGATGAAATATTCAGGGAAGAGGGGGCGAGTGAAAGCGAGAAGCTTTTACTGGATAAAGCCCGCGCGAGAAGGTTTCATCATTCATATAGGATATTCTTCGACAAAAGCGACCGCGTGGCGCTCTACATGCTGCTTCCGCTGAAAAATGCCAGGAATACATATGTACTTTCCATTGAAATTGATAGAGAAGGATTGCTGCTTTTCATTCAAAAGAATGTAAATCGATTTCTGGTGTTCGGCGGGATGCTGCTTGTTGTGTCAGTGATACTGGGCCAGCTTTTCTCGCACAGGATCGCGGGGCCGATACAGAAACTGTCGGCTGCCGCTCAGGCACGATCAGGCGGGAATCGTGAACAGGACTTTGTCCTCAGCAGACGCGATGAAATTGGCGTGCTGGCGGATTCACTAAATGTCATGACGCGTGAGATCGACCGACATCTTCAAGAAGTGGATCGCCGGATGAAGACCATGGAAACCATGAACCAGATAGACAAAGTGGTTCTGTCTTCGATTTCACGTTCGGATCTCATGGAAAGAATTATCACGCTTGTTTCGTCGCTTTTCGGAAGTGGATTCACGGCCCTTCTTCTTCTTGATTCCGAACGCAACGGTTTTGAACTTCTTTCAAGCCATGGTACCGCAAATGAAGGAATATTAACCGGGGGACCTCTTATCTCGGGAGATGCCATTGGCAGTGGAAGGATCGCGGACCTGAGAAGCCATTTACAGATAGATCCCGGTGAAACAAGCCAGGGAATCCTCCCGTTTTTTGAGTCGCTTTCTGGTTCCAGGGGATGCGGTTGGGTGAATATCCCGGTCGTTATTTCAGATACCTATATCGGATCCCTCGTTCTCTCGAGGAGCGGCAGGCGGGCTTCCTTTTCAGAAGAAGAAGTGGAATCAGCGAAGATGCTTGGCGACCAGGTCGGGATAGCCCTGCAGAGTCTCAGGGCATTCGAGGAAAAAGAACGCCTTCTCCTCGGAATCCTTCTCGCCCTCACACGTACGATAGACGCCAAGTCAAAATGGACAGCGGGGCACAGCGAACGGGTGGCAATGTACTCGGAAAGGATCGGTGTTCGTCTTGGGCTGAACGAAGAGGAAATGCGAACCCTTTCATTTTCAGCTATTCTTCATGATATCGGAAAAATCGGCATATCGGAGCGCATCCTTGACAAGCCGGGGAAGCTCTCCGATGAAGAGTATACGATCATAAAAGAGCATCCGGCAACGGGAGCGCGCATCATTTCTGATATACCGTCATATGAGTCGATTCTTCCTGGAATCCTATATCATCACGAACACTGGGACGGAAGCGGTTATCCCGATGGTCTGGAAGGTGAGGAAATCCCCCTTACCAGCAGGATCATTACCGTTGCGGATGTCTTTGATGCGATTACCGCGGATCGGCCGTACAGGAATGGATTGATGGGAAATGAGGCGTTGGATTTCATGAAACGGCAGAAGGGAGCGCTCCTGGACTCTAATATTGTACGGGTGTTTCTGGAGATTATACAAGAAGAGGAACTAATACAATGCCGGCGATGAAGGTGGTGTCAAGATTCAGGCCCTCCGGCGATCAGGAAGGAGCGATAAAGGGGCTAGTCGAGGGTGTGCGAAGCGGAGATAAATATCAGACTCTCCTCGGCGTTACCGGTTCGGGAAAGACCTACACCATGGCAAAGGTCATCGAGGCAGTTAACAAGCCGGCACTGGTTCTCACACATAATAAAACACTGGCCGCCCAGCTATACAGGGAATTCTCGGAATTCTTCCCGGAAAACGCCGTGGAGTATTTCGTATCGTACTATGATTATTATCAGCCGGAAGCGTATGTTGTTTCATCTGATCTCTATATCGAAAAGGACGCCTCGATAAACGATGAAATTGACCGGCTCAGGCTCAAGGCCACGTCGTCGATACTGGAACGAAATGATGTAATCGTGGTTTCATCTGTTTCATGTATTTACGGACTGGGAACGCCGGATGATTTTGAACGGTCCCATGTCAGGCTTCGTGTCGGTGATTCCCTTGATCGAGATGATCTGCTGCGACGCCTTGTTGCAATCCATTACGAGCGGACCGATACTTCATTCACGAGGGGGACTTTCAGGGCGCGTGGTGACACGGTAGATATATATCCCGCTTATCTTCAGAGAGAAGCATTCAGGGTTGATTTCTTCGGTGATCGCGTGGAAGCGATATCGATGATTAATCCCGTTTCCGGCACCCCTGCGGGAGTCCAAAAAAGCTGCTATATATATCCCGCTAAGCATTTTGTTTCATCAATGGATGAAATGAAGAAAACAATAAGCCTCATCGAGGAGGAGCTTGAAGATCGTCTTCATGCACTGCGTTCCCAGAACAAGCTTGTCGAAGCGCAGCGCCTTGAGTCGCGAACGCGATACGATATGGAAATGCTTTCAGAGATGGGATACTGTAACGGTATCGAGAATTATTCACGCATTATTTCCCGACGAAAAAAGGGAGAAAGGCCAGCCTGCCTCCTGGATTATTTCAAGGGCAAGTACCTGATGCTCATTGATGAGTCGCACGTGACGATTCCCCAGGTAAGGGGAATGTATGAAGGCGACAGGGCGAGAAAGGAAAACCTTGTCGAGTATGGTTTCCGTCTTCCGTCTGCACTTGACAATAGACCGCTTTACTTCGAGGAATTTGAGAGGATGATCGACCAGGGAATTTTTGTTTCAGCCACGCCCGCCGAGTATGAAATGAAAAAAAGTTCCCGCGTAGTGGAGCAGGTTATCAGGCCCACTGGCCTTCTGGATCCGCATGTGGAAGTACGCCCGGCTGAGCATCAGGTCGATGACCTGATCGGGGAGATACACAAGAGGGCCGCGGCGAATGAAAGAGTGCTGGTTACGACCCTGACAAAAAAAATGGCCGAAGATCTTGCCGACTATTTCGATGAAGTGGGAATCCGCGCCCGCTATCTCCATTCCGAGATCAATACGATAGAAAGGGTTGAAATAATCAGGGATTTGAGGCGGGGAGACTTTGACTGTCTCATCGGCATCAACCTTCTGAGGGAAGGGCTTGACCTTCCCGAGGTATCACTGGTGGCGATTCTTGATGCGGACAAGGAAGGGTTCCTGCGATCGACACGGTCACTCATCCAGACGGCGGGACGTGCGGCGAGAAACATCAACGGGATGGTCATTTTATACGCGGAAACAATGACCGAGTCAATAAAGAATACTCTTGATGAGACCAATCGACGCAGGAATATTCAAAGACGATACAATGAGGAGCATAATATCAGTCCGAAATCAATAAGCAAGGAGATCATGGACCTGATCGAACGCGAGTACCATGATGACAGTCGCTATGCCGGGATAGTGGCCGAATATGGCGCTGCGTATCGGACAAACAATGTTGCGAAGCTTGTTGAAACACGTGACCAGCTCCGGGTGGAAATGCTGAAGGCAGCCGAGGAGATGGAGTTTGAAAAGGCGGCGGTTCTCCGCGACCAGATGCGCGATATCGAGCAGAAAATCACCCTTTTAAAAAAGGCGAGGTAGAGAATTTTTCGCCCGGAGGTGTTTTTCGTTATTACAATAACAACTAATTGAGACAATGTATGGTCAACTGGCCGAATGTACAAATTATGCCAATAATGGAGAAGAAAATCATATGAGCCTGAATATAGCGAAAAGAGACGTTGAATCGTTGATACGCATGGCACTGGATGAGGATATCAATGGGGGTGACATTACATCAGAGGCCATTTTTTCAGGACACGAATCATCGTCGGCTTCGATTATATCAAAAGGGCGTGGCATCGCGTGTGGCGCGGAGATAGTAGTGTTTGTGTATGAAGTTCTAGACCCTGGTGTAAAAGTAACTTCACTCGTAAAAGACGGGATGAAAATCGGACCCGGCGAGGAGGTGTTGCGGCTTGAAGGACCGACAAGAAGTATCCTTTCCGGGGAGCGAACGGCATTGAATTTCATTCAGCGCATGAGCGGAATTTCCACGAAAACCGCCGAGCTATGCGCGCTCCTCGAGGGAACCGGAATCACGCTCCTGGACACCAGGAAGACCATGCCGGGAATGCGAAAGCTCGATAAGTATGCTGTAAAAACAGGAGGCGGCGTTAATCACAGGATGGGGTTGTATGATATGGTCATGATAAAGGATAATCACATCAAGGTCGCCGGTAGCATCAAAAAGGCTGTCATGATGGTAAGGGAAAAATACGGGACACGTTATACCGTGGAAGTGGAGGCTTCCACTATTGATGAGGTAGAAGAAGCCGCGGCATGCGGGGTGGATATTATCATGCTGGATAACATGACGAACTCAATGATGCGTGATTCGGCTGAAACGATACGCAAGAGAGCGAGAATTGAAGTGTCAGGCTCCATCAACAAGGACAGGATTGAAAAAATCAGAAACCTTCCCGTTGATTTTATTTCGATGGGCGCATTAACGCATTCGGTCACGGCATTCGACTTCTCAATGTCTTTTGCCTTCTGACCGTTCGACCATGTATGACGGGGTATGCTCGATCGAGTAGGAAAGCCTGATCAGTCGCGACGATCGGTTAGCTTGCGATGATGTTCACAGAGGCGGTAAAGTTTGCCCGTGCTGGGATTCTTTTTCGTGACTTTCGTTCCGCACCTGATGCACAGTCCTTCCGCCCTTCGCTTGTTGTAGAGACGCATGTAACGCTCAGTACCGGAAGACTTGTATTTGCTTATCTGAATCCTGATACCACGATAGAGATAATTCCCAATAGAGGCTTCGTCGCCTTTTTTCAACTTCCGGAAAATAACGTCAATGTCCCTGATTGTTACCTTCTTTGGATCCATAGTACCTATCCAGATAGTAAGTGTTTACCTTGCGTTAGTCAATTAATTTCACAGGTAAAATCTTTTCAATTAAAAATTTTTTTTATTTTTTGGAAGGTAGTTGAGAGGATTTTCTGGTTTTCCCTCATGATCTATCTGGAAATGGAGTTCCCTGTTGCCGGAGCTAATTCTGCCGATTGGCGTGCCTTCATTGAGACGTTCTCCTTCCTTGACGTCGATTTCACCGAGGTTCGCGTACACGGTGGTGTATCGCTTCATGTGACCGATGACGATATAATGACCGAAACCCCTCATGTGACCCACCTTTTTTACTATTCCCGCTGCGGATGAAAAAACCGGTGCACCAGGATTTCCGGTGATAATTATACCAATTGGTTTTACGCCATCCAGGGCATCCTGCCTGCACCGTAGTATCGTTTGAACGGGCCATTTGAATCGAGGATGGCCTGAAGGATTTTTTTCCGCTGTTTTCTTTGTGGTCGATTGGTTTGAAAAACTGCCGCTGGGGATCACCAATCGGGCCCCGGCCTTCAATGAATTTGCATTTTTGATTTTATTCTGATTCATAATTGCGGAAATGGTAACACCATATTTTTTCGCTATCCGGGTAAGCGTGTCTCCTTTGCGGACAATATGGGTAGTTTTCACGATCTTTTTTTTGGGAGGTACTGGTGATCGTTTGATTTTCCTGGACGGAGCAACATTCCTGGAGGGAGTTTTCACGATTGCGGATCCGGAGCCACGGGAAAGCCTTTGTCGGGGGAGGAAATCTTCATATGAAGCCTGGTGGGAGAATCGATCAACTCGATCAGTAGTATAACGTTCCGCCCCATGACCGATGCCTCCCGAGTGGGACGCGAAAAGGCACACGCCTGACACGAAAGCGGCCATGGCACACCGCGGCATAACATCCCTGTTGATCACGGCAAACATCCTTTTTTCCGTAACTGCCCCGGAAGGGCAGTTTGGGCCCAATGTTAATTTTCGGCATATAAACGGGGAAAATTTAGCATTTTTTTATTAGGCGTTTTTGGAAGTAGTACGGTAAAAAAAGTGCACTATTTGTATCGGTGTAATTCGTCATAGGGTTGTTCCCGCCGCCGTCATGGTGAGTTTGCCATGACGCACATGTTTGACCGAGAGAAGCTTGTCCGAGATTGTACGTACGTCTTTGGCGGGCCCACGGAGAATGAGCACTTCCAGGCAGTTGTGTTCGTCAAGATGTATGTGCGTGGCAGAGATGATGGTCCGGTGGTGGTGATGCTGAATGTCGTTCAGCTTGTCAGAAAGCTCCCTCGATTCGTGGCTGTAGACCAGGGTAAGGGTTCCGATGGTTTCTGTTCTGGGATTTTCGATTTCCTCGGTGACGAGCCGATCACGAATAAGATCGCGAATGGCTTCAGACCTGTTGACGTATCCCTTCCGGGCGATCAGCGAATCGAAGTGCTTGAGAAGATTCTGTTCGATTGAAACTCCAAACCTGATTATTTTATTCATATCCAACCTCACGATCCGGCAACTGTATATTTCTTTGTGACAGGAACTCCCCTGGAACGATTGCAATAAAAGCGGATTGCGCAATGGTAAAATATTTGAAATACCTATGGCGACGGTATTAATTCATTGACACACGGTGAAAAGACAGTGTATGTTCAGCTAGGATAATATTTCAAATAATTTTTACGCCTGCGAGTCATTCGGCGCGCATAAGTTGCATGCTGGAGTGGCAAATCGCAGTAATAAACTGATGAGATGAATTGGGAGCCGACATGGGCTGCAAGGTAGTGATAGGGACACAGTGGGGCGATGAGGGCAAGGCCAAAATGATCGATTATTATACTCGGTCAAGCGATATTATTGTAAGATACCAGGGGGGGGCTAATGCCGGCCATACCGTTGTGGTGAAAGGGAAAAAATTCATCTTTCATCTCGTTCCTTCCGGAATACTTCATCCCCAGAAAATCTGTGTCATTGGCAATGGTGTCGTCCTTGATCCGCTACAGCTGATCAGTGAGCTCGAATCCCTTGAAAAGCAGGGTTTCAACATTGCCAACAGGATACTTATTTCGGATGCGGCGCATCTGATACTGCCTTACCACAAGGCCCTGGATGAGGCGATGGAAGAGTCTCGATCGGAAAAAATCGGAACCACGGTACGCGGGATCGGGCCAAGCTATTCAGACAAATGCCTCAGGATCGGCATACGGGCGGGGGATATCTTCGATACCCGTCTTCTCAAGGAAAAAATAACCCTGGCCCTGAACGTGAAGAATCCCCAGCTGGGCAGAATTTACAAGAAGGGAACGTTTACCGAGAATGACATCATGACGATCATGAAGCGATTCAGAAAAACATGCGGTGATATGATCACCAATACCCAGCATTATCTTCATGAATCGCTTGCAAAAGGCAAGAGGATCCTTCTGGAGGGCGCGCAGGGGTTTGCCCTTGACATTGACCATGGAACGTATCCTTACGTTACTTCATCGAATCCAACGATCGGGGGCGCCCTCATGGGAACGGGACTGAACGCCTTCGATATCAATGAGGTGATCGGCATAACAAAGGCGTATGTAACACGGGTCGGCGAGGGTCCCTTTCCCACGGAGGCCCCTGCGAACATAAGCGAAAGAATGAGGGTTAACGGTGGTGAGTTCGGATCAACCACGGGGCGACCGCGTCGATGCGGTTGGTTTGATGTTCCACTTGTCAGGCAGACGGCACGTATCAATGGGCTCACGAGCATCGCCCTTACCAAGCTGGACGTGTTGAGCGGGTTTAAGAAAATCAGGGTAGCGGTGGATTACAAAATAAAAGGCAAGAGCATCAATTTCTTCCCCGCCTCGGACCTGGGCAGAGTGGAACCGGTTTACAGGGATTTTAACGGGTGGGACGAAAATATCGCCCGCTGCAAGACAAGAAGTGATTTACCGAAGAATGCCCGAGCATACCTGGATTTCTTGGAATCCGCGTCGGGAGTGAAGATTTCTATCGTCTCGGTCGGTCCCGACCGACACAGTACCTTCAGAAATCGATAGTCCATCTGAACCGCTGAGATAGAACCAGCCGATAAGACTTGCTGGCGAGGCATGCATGAGATCCGTACCTGATTTTTTATTGGTCCCGGATATTTTTTATTGACAGTAATGGGCCGTTTCAGTATCAGGTATTTTACCCTTTTGAGACGCTAGCTCAGTCGGTAGAGCAACTGCCTTTTAAGCAGTGGGTCCCGAGTTCGATTCTCGGGCGTCTCAAAATTTTTTTTATCTGTCCCCGTCGTCTAGGGGTCTAGGACACCGGGTTTTCATCCCGGCAACAGGGGTTCGAATCCCCTCGGGGATGCATAGAAGAGGGTGACCCTGACAGGGGCCACCCTCTTCTATTTAGCTGGGAAGCGATATATATCCTTGACATACAGCGGGAAAGAATAGTATTTTTAGTTGCGTGAGGGAAGACCATCAGGACCGACAGAAAAAAGGATTTTCCCGAACTTGTAAAGTGGTTGCAGAAACATGAGAAAACTTTCACGAAATGATCCCTGCTGGTGTGGCAGCGGCAAGAAATATAAAAAGTGCCATCTCGAATCAGACAATGCAAAGGGCATAGGATTGGATGCGCATATCAAACCTCCCCCGGGCGTGGTCATTAAAACAGATGACCAGGTTGAGGGTATTCGGAAAAGCAGCAGGCTCACCAAGGAAACCCTCGATATGGTCGCCGAACGCGTGAGGCCCGGTGTGAGGACTGAACAGATTGACGAATGGGTTCATGATTTCATCGTCAGCCGTGGTGGCGTGCCTGCGCCGTTGCATTACAACGGTTTTCCGAAGAGCGTGTGTGTCTCTCTCAACAATGTTATTTGCCATGGGATTCCCGATCGCACGGTAATACGCGAGGGGGATATTCTTAACGTGGACGTCACAACGATTCTGGACGGATATTACGGTGACGCGGGCAGGATGTTTGTGATGGAAGGAGCGTCAGAAGATGCGCGGCGACTTGTGCGCGTGGCAAAGGAGTGCCTGTTCAGGGGAATCGAGAAGGTAATGCCATACAGGGATATTGGTGAGATCGGATATGCGGTGGAACGACTCGCGAACGAGCATGGATATTCTGTGGTGAGGGACTACGGGGGGCATGGAATTGGCCTGAAGTTTCATGAGGAGCCACATGTCCATCACTACGGAAGCGCCAGGAGGGGTATCATGATGCTTCCCAATATGGTCTTTACCATTGAACCGATGATAAACCAGGGAAGACATGAAACCAGGCTTATGCCAGATGCGTGGACTGCCGTGACCGTTGACGGGAAGCTCTCGGCACAGTGGGAGCATACCGTGAGGGTGACGGAGAGCGGAGTGGAAATACTCACCGATTGAGGCGGCGAATGAAGGATTTTTTCATCATAGAACCTGAAAGACTGGACGAAAACGTATTCGCGCTTCTTGGATCAGACTGGATGCTTATCACCGCGGGTGATATGGACTCATACAATACCATGACCGCCTCATGGGGAGGTATGGGTGTGCTGTGGCACCGAAATGTATGTTACATCGTGGTGCGGCCCCAACGTCACACCTTTTCCTACCTTGAAAAGAATGATTATTTTACGCTGTCGTTTTTTCACGAAAAGTACAGGGATGTGCTCAAGTTCTGCGGTGCAAGATCGGGTCGTGACGTGAGCAAGGCGGCCGAGGCGGGCATCACGCCGATTACGACAGCCCACGGTGCGGTATTTTTTTCAGAAGCGCGTCTTGTCATCGAGTGCCGGAAAATATATTACCAGGATCTCGAGCCAAAGAATTTTATCGATCCAACAATCGAGGAGAACTATCCGCAGAAGGATTACCATCGTATGTACGTGGGTGAGATCGTAACGATGATGATACGATAATACCCCTCGCGGCCTCGCCCACTAATCATGAAACACCATACTTTTGAAGACGCCCTCATATTCGAAGAGAGTACTAATTACCGGCGAGATCTCGGCGTACTCGAGGCCGTTTCAATCGTGGTGGGACGAATAATCGGTTCCGGGATATTCAGAACTCCCGGGCCCATAATGGCCCTTGTATCATGCACTTCCCTTTTCGGTCTGGTCTGGATAATCGCCGGGGTGGTGACCGTGTTCCATGCAGTATGCTACGCGGAACTGGTTGCGATGATGCCCCGCTCCGGAGGGCCCTATGTCTATATCAAGTCTGCCTACGGACCAATATGGGCTTTCCTTCGGGGCTGGGCGATGTTTTTTGTATCGGAGACAGGGGCGATTGCGGCCGTGTCCCTGGTTTTCGCAGAGTACTTTAATGAAATCTGGAAGATATTTTTTCATGCTCCCCTGAGCCATGTCATGGAAATTGTGATCGCGCTGGCGATCATATGGATTCTTACCGCGATCAACCTCTTCGGGGCTTTTCTCAGCGGTGTGTTCCAGAATCTTTTTAGTGTAATAAAAATTATTGCCATCGGTGTCATAATCGGCGTTTCATTTACCGCACCGGGGAATGCGGCAAATTTCCTGAATCCCTTCCTTCCGGAGAGTTTCTCATGGTCATCGGTTCTCGCGGTGGGCGCTGCACTCCGGCTTGCTTTTTTTGCATTCAGCGGCTGGGAAGGCGCGACCTACATTGCCGAGGAGGTAAGAAATCCCCGGCGCAACCTGCCCCTTTCCCTTTTTCTGGGCATCGCGGGTGTCATGGTGCTCTATCTTGGAACGAATTCCGCCTATCTCTATCAACTTCCCGTGGTGAGGATATCCGAATCGCAGGGGATCGCCGCCGAGGCAATGAAGGCGGCCATCGGAGGGGCCGGGGGCATCCTCATCTCGATCGCGGTGATGCTCTCTACCTTCGGCAACGTGAGTACACAGATACTCGTAAAAGCGCGTTCCTGGCAGGCCATGGCACGGGACGGGCTGTTTTTCAATGGGCTTGATCGCCTCCATGAACGGTATAAAACCCCGAACAGGGCCCTGGTCGCCCAGGCACTCTGGGCCTCGGCGTTACTGGCGATGCTTGCGGGCGTCTATGTCATCCTTGATATTCCTTCGGGACGATCCTACGAAACAATTATTGCGTACTTTTCTGCGACCGGGGCGATATTCAATATTTTGACCATATACTCAATTTTTATTTTTCGGAAGCGATATCCCGATGCGCCTCGCCCTTATCGTGCCTGGCTCTATCCGACCAGCATCGTGATAGTACTGCTGTTGCTGGTCGCCTACTTGCTCGTTACCCTGATCACGGCGTTTCTTCCATCCCTCGCGGGGCTTCTGCTCACCATGACCGGACTGATCTATTATTACAGAAAAAGGGGGAAACACTATAAATCCTGACCGCGAGGATCAATCAATTGGCGGAACAACGGGCTGGTGAATTATAAGATGAAAGGAATCAGGGCCCTGCGATTTTTTGGATAGTCGGGAAATGTCTCGCTGTACCAGCGATGGTGAGCCAGCGCACGGGGACCCAGGTTGGCGATAGTCCAGACCAGGAAAAAAACGCCCGCGGGAGACCAGGTGGCAATTGACCAGCCAGCCCAGGTGATCATCTCACCAAAATAATTGGGACATGAGATGAGCTCGTAGAGGCCACCCCTCGGTATCATGTAGCCGCTCTCCCCTGGTTTTCGCAGCGCGCTGAGCCTGTAATCGGAATATTTATTGATGATATACCCGGTGATGAAAACAAGGGCCCCGATGATGAATCTGGGGTCTTGTAGCCATGCAGCATTATAGAATGAATCCGGGGCAAGTGAGAAGAGCCATCTTCCCTGGATATAGGTGTTGACGAAATTAAAAAGGAGGGCGAGAAGTACGGTTATGAGAGGCGCCCTTTTGTTTACACTCAGAGAGAATGGATAAATGAACGCACGATGGGCATAATGGCTCTGCCACATGATCAGGAGGACGAGGGTTGCCGCGGTCGCGGGCCGGCTGCTGGAAAAAAAGTAAAAGAACATCATGAGTGATGCCGGCGCCTCCTGGACAATCCAGGCGATTCGATTGTTAACAAAGGGGCCCCATCCCGCCGTGGCGTGGCGCCCGTAGGGCGCATCAATGAAAACAAGGATAAGAAAAGTAATCACGGCCAGGGCGAGAAAGGAAAGGTAAATGATAACGTATACCTGTAATTCACTCATGACAATCCCTTGTGGTATAGTAGCTGTCAAAGAAGATCAATGAATAATCTTTCTGTCAAGCATTCTAAGGTTATACTTTCCGAATGGGGTTGCAAATATTGCTTGTGAGCGGACTGATTGCCAGGATTCGACAATATACAATAGGCATGTGAGGTTGCATGAAAAAGTTTTTTGTTATCATTCTTTCGGGGGCATTTTTTCTTTCCTGCGCTCAGAAAGGGTATGAAGATCTTAGAGTGGTTCCCGTTCCTGAGAGTATGACCATCTCACCCGGGAACGATTCGTTTATTGTGCTCAGAGTTGAAATTCCCCGGAATGGTCACATATACGGCAATCCAAAGGGCCCGGGAACGGGAAAACCTACGGAGATATTCGTACAACCGGTCCCGGGAATAACGACCGGTCCACCCAGGTTCCTGGAACCGAAAAAATTCTACTTTCCCGGCGAAAAGGAACATACCTGGGGATACGAACATGAAACCAGGATTTACCTGCCCTTACATGTCGAGACCATGGCGACTCCCGGCATGCGTTCAATGGAAATTACCTTTGATTCTCTTCTCTGCGCGGATGGACGCGGGGGAGGAGGCGCCATGTGTCTTCCCGAGATTCGGCGTATGGCATATCCGGTAAGGATAAGCCCACGGGGAGGGAGTGTAACGCGTCATGATCCCGCGCACGTTGCTGAATTCATGGAAACAATCCAGGGAGGGGCTAATGATCATCGCGAAGAAAATGGCAATGCAATCATCCTGGATGGTGATCGGGCGGAGGATGATATAAAGGTTCTTTCTCGCATGACATTTGCACCCCGTTATTTTGATTCAGGCATCACGGGACTCATCCAGGCGATATTGTTCGGTATTATGGCGGGATTAATACTCAATGTTATGCCCTGTGTGCTGCCCGTGGTAAGCTTGAAAATATTGGGATTTGTGCGCAATTCCGGTGAGAGCAGGAAGGCACTGTTCTTTCAGGGCCTTTCTTTCTCTCTCGGAATTCTTGCCAGCTTCGGTGTACTTGCCGTACTGGCGGCATATTTCGGTTATGCATGGGGGGGGCTTTTTCAGCAGGAGGTATTTATTGTGGGGATGGCAGGCCTTGTGTTTGCCTTTGCCCTTTCGCTTCTCGGGGTGTTTACCATCAACCCGCCATCCTTCGCGGGACGCTTTTCGGGCGACAAGAGCAACCGCTACACTGATGCGTTTGTCAAGGGATTGCTGGCGACACTCCTGGCCACGCCCTGCAGCGGTCCTTTCCTCGGCGGCACCCTCGCATGGGCGCTCACCCAGTCACCGGCGATAATTGCCGCGGTTTTCATGTCGATTGGCGCGGGAATGGCGCTTCCTTATCTGGTCCTCACGACCAATCCCGCGTTCATGAAGTGGGTGCCACGTCCAGGTGAGTGGACCAGGACGTTCGAGTCGATAATGGGGTTGCTTCTTGTCTTTACTACGATTTATCTACTTGGCCTTCTCGAACCGGACAGGGTAATGCCCTCGGTGACCCTTCTTGGTTTTATTGCGATGGGCCTGTGGCAATATGGCGAATACGGAGCTATTCATCGAAGCCGTTTATCACGAGTGCTATCGGTCATTATGCTCGTTGTCATAGTCTCCGCCGGATATTGTATCTCCTTCAGATTTTTGTATGAGAAATCCCCGCAGGCTGAGATAGAAAGAAGTGATTTCAGCATACGCCGTATGGTTGCGAACAGGGATGACGCGAAGATTTCGGTAATCAATTTTACCGCCGAGTGGTGCCCGAACTGCAAGCTGGTTGAAAGCGTGACACTTGGCAGGGATACGGTGGTGGAAGTCCTGGACGAGGGAAACGTTGACTACATGGTTGCGGATATAACAACGAGCAATCCGGCCGCAGAACGCCTTATGGAGCTGTTCGGGAGCAGGTCCATTCCCCTCCTCGCGGTGGTGCCGCCGGGAAAAGGCTTCAAAGAGCCGATCATCCTGCGGGACATCTATTCACCCGATGAGGTGGTACGAGCCCTGGCCGAGGCAGAGAAGCATATCACGAGGTGAAATTGATACCGGGTGGCGATGTTCCGAGTAGACGCGTATGGGTCAGAGTCCAAGAACTGCCGACACCAGCCCTCTGGCTATCTCAAGTGTTTTTTCTTTTTCCAGAAGCTTTCTGTGGATGACGGTCGCATGCCTGAATTCGTTGCCATTTTTGTATGAAGTAATGCGTATTTCCCTGATGCCCTTTCTTTTGCAGTATCCAATCTTGCAGAATTTGCAGTTCGATATTACAATCCTGATGCCGTTTTCAGGGTTTTTTTGTTCGTAGAACCACGCTTCGATCAGGCGAATCATCTCGTCATACAGAAGCTTAACAAAGTCATCCATGTTATCATCGGAAAGATTTTTTGAATAAACAACTTCCAGCACGGATCCCTTTTTCTCCAGTTTCCGCGTAATCTCTTCTATTGCCATGCCGTAATGGGTGATGCCATCGAGGGAGGCAAGGTCGGTGGCGGTTTCCTGTGCGGAGATTTTTTCCAATGGAGTTATCGATGTCACGAGAAAGATTGCCATGAAAATAAAGAAAAAACGGGGGAAACGACCGATGCGGATGGACCGCACGAGATGAAGCGGGGAATCAAGGGTAACGGGACGCGTGTGTACCATCGCTTTACAGCGCCCTGTAACCGATGTCTTTCCGGTAATATGCGCCCTTAAAGGAAATTGATCCGATGGATGAGTAGACCCGGTCCCGTGCTTCGGCAAGGGATCTTCCGAGTGCCGTGACATTCAAGACCCTTCCTCCGTTCGTGTAGTAATGGCCATCCCTGTAATCGGTCCCGGCGTGAAAAACGATGATATCATCGCTCACCCTGTCGAGGCCGGTTATCGGCTCACCCTTTTTGTAATCGCCGGGATAACCACCCGAGGAGACAACCACCGTGATGGCGTGCTGTTCCTTGAATGATACATTGATGGAGTCCAGGGTGCCGTCCAGGGAGGCGATGAAGAGGTCGCCGAGTTTTCCGTTCATGAGCGGAATAATGACCTGGGCTTCCGGATCCCCAAAGCGAACGTTGAATTCGAGAACGCGAATGTCTTCGCCGCTGACGATGACACCCGCATACAGGATCCCCCGGAACGGTGTTCCTTCGCTTCGCATGCCGTCGATTGTTTTCTGGAGAATGGCATCATGGACAAAGCGGAGCCGATCAGGCGTCATGACCGGAGCGGGGGCATAGGCGCCCATTCCCCCGGTGTTCGGACCCCTGTCCCCTTCAAATATGCGTTTGTGGTCCTGGGCGGCGACGAAAGGGATGATGTGCGTTCCGTCCGAAACGCAGAGAACCGAGGCCTCCTCGCCCACGATGAAGTCCTCGACGAATACGCGGGTGTCGCCGGTAACGTTGGTGTTGATAAAGCCGAGAGCCTCTTCCTTGCTTTCGGGGATACCCACACCCTTACCCGCGGCAAGTCCATCAAGCTTTATCACCAACGGGTACTTTTCCTGACGGTTGATGAACTCCACGAGTTCTTCCCTCCCCCTGAATTCACAATGAGAAACAGTGGGAACGCCGTAGCGATTCATGATTTCTTTTGCAAATAGCTTGCTTCCCTCGAGCATGGCCGCCTTCCTGGTGGGGCCGAAACACGGGATCTTTTTCTCATAAAGATAATCGACGATGCCGCCGACGAGGGGGGCCTCGGGCCCCACGAGAACCATGTCAATCCTGCGTTCCGTGCAAAAACGCGCAATCCCTGGATGATCATTAACATCGAGATGGACGCGGTGGGCGGGATTGATTCCCCCGTTGCCTGGGGCTACGAAAACCTCGTCTGCACTTCCGTCCTGGAGAAGCCTCCAGGCGATGGCGTGCTCACGCCCTCCTGAACCGATAAGTAGATATCTCATGGTACCTCGCGACGTATGTATATCCTGCGGGTAAATTTTAGTATCCCGACCGGGTAAAAACCTAGGACCCATTACCGGTATTGTCAACGAATAATATCATCATACCAGGGGAGCATGTAAATAAATTTGGGTTGACTCTTTTCTTGGCAATGGGGAAATTGAAGAGCTGCTGAAGTGATCATGAATTGAAAAAATATCGTATCCTTCATCCCAAACCATGTGTCGTATCCAGTGACATCCCGGTATGGACTACATGCGGGAATTGGGGAATAACGGAATTGAATGCTGGAGGTACATGTATGACACGCACGCCAGGAGCCTTTTACGGAGCCATCGTCATCGCGGCTGCCCTTTTCATGGGGGGAAGCGGCACCCTCCTCTATTCAAAAGAAAAACCCGCACAGGGGGCACCAGCAATTGAAGAACAGGAAGCAGAGCAACCAGGGATAACCGCCCCTTCGGAAGGAGCCATGGCCGATACAAAGCCGGGTGTTCAGGAAACACCGGAAGGGGAGAATGGACCTGGCCTGTTTGAGACCGTGAAGGAGGGTGGGGTGATCATGATACCGATCATCCTTCTGGGGTTCATTTCCCTCACCATTATTATTGAACGATTGATATTTTATTCGAAACATGGCGTGTGGAACAGAGAAACGCTCATTTCCCACCTGATGGCTCTCGCGAGACGGTACGACGCGTTATATCGGGAGGACATGGAAGACCATCTGCGCGGCGAGTTCCAGATTTACGTAAACGGTCTTGAAAGGGGGCTGGGTCTTCTCGCGGGAATCGGGAACCTCGCCCCGATTATTGGGTTCCTGGGCACCGTTGTAGGACTTATTAAGGCCTTCGCGTCGATTGTCGCGGCAACAACCGTAACCGCGAAGGTTGTCGCCGCGGGCATACAGGTGGCGCTTGTCACGACCGCGGGTGGTCTCACCGTCGCCGCACCGACACTGGTGTTTTACTATTTATTCACCACGATTGTGCAGAACAGGTTCTCGGCTGCTGATGAGGCGATAAGCAACATGTGCGCGCATCTGCCACGCATGACCGACAGCATGGAACAGGAGAAGGGATCCGGCGGCGGGGGAAGGAATCCCGTGAAAAAGACAGGCCGTTCACGCTAGACGGGCGCTCATGGTGAAGAAGAAGATCATTCACAGGATTCTTGTCAAGAGGATGAGGAGCTGGAGAAGCCGCGAAGACCTTTTCGTCGAGCCGACATCGATGGCGGACATCTCGTTTCTACTTCTTCTCTTTTTTATCGTTACCAGCTCCTTTTTAATACGGGAGGGAATTTTCTTTTCCCTTCCGGAAAAAGGAGCCTCTGTCAGAGTTGAAGAAGAAAAGGTGATCGAGGTGTATCCCGTTGAAGATGGATTCCGGATCGGTGAGGATTTGCTCGATCGACGTAATTTCAAGGAACGTCTCGCCCGGTCCCTTGCAGAGACTCCGGGGAAGATTCTTGTCATTCGGATGGGGTCAGAAGTCAGATACGATCGCCTGGTTGACACGCTGGGTGTGGCAAAAGAAACCGGGATGAACCGGATTTCGCTTAAGCATGAAGCCGGGGATAAAGCCAATTGAAAAATCGTTCTTTCCTGAAAAGAATAAAAACAGTATCCATCGTTACCGCAATGGCGGACACTGCTCTCCAGCTGATAATTTTTTTCATGGTTTCCACGACCTATGACGCGCCAAACCTGGCGGAGATACGTCTTCCTGAATCTGAAACACAGACATCGGAAAGCGAACACATCTATCTTTCTCTCACACGGCAGGGCAGGGTCTATCTCGGCAATGAAGAGATTTCCCTTGAGGGCCTGAAGGGCTACCTCTCATACCGCCAGGATCAGCGGAACAAGGTGGTTTCTGTTTTCGCCGACAAGGACCTTCCCTACCGCGATATTGCGGTGGTCCTGACTCTCCTTCAGGAACAGGATTTCCTGAACGTGCTGTTCATGACCAGCCCGAGAAAAGATACCGGTCCCGGCGAGTAGCAGTGTGAAAGAGCGACTATCTTCATTCGTTGAGATGATTGTGGACTTCGAGGAGCGCCATCCCTATGGCTTTGCGTCCATACCATCAATAGCGATGATCCTGTTTGCCCTTTTTTTTACTTTATCAACTGGACCCTACAGCCAGGATGCGATAGACACGGAGGAACTGCAGATACTGGACATGGATACGATGTCCGCGTTTGCCGTTCGCAAGCGATTCACAAAAAAAGACTATTCAACGGATTCCGGTGAGGCACTATCGGATAAACCCGAAGAAGCCGTTGAGCGGGCCACGGGTGAGTCTGATGAGGGTGCCGTGGATATATCGTTTTATCCGAACGTGGTACCGCCCCGGCTTGTGGGGACGATCCAGCAAAGGTATCCCAAAATTGCCCGCGAGCTTCAGGTCGAAGCGGTGGTCATGGTCGAACTCCTGATCGGTGCGAGCGGCAAAGTCCTCTCCATCGGCATCGTGGGTATACGCCTCATGAAAGACCTGCCGCCTGATCTTAAGGAGCGGGTTGCGGCGCAGTTTTACCGGGATGCGAGGCTTATGCTCCAGGACGCACGGTACTCACCGCCCATGGTCGACGGGAAGAACGTTCCCGTGAAAATGGAAGAACGATTGATATTCAGGCTGGAATAACGGAATGATGAAGCATGAAAATCCACAGGGCAGGTGCGTTACCCTTCTTGGCCTTGCCATCGTACTGGCGGCGCTTGTTACGGTGGCGATGCCTCGATATGCCGAAGGGGCCATGCTCAGGGGCGCCGTGTACAATGCGGCAACGGGGAGGCCTGTTGAATTTGCAAGCGTAAGCGTGGTCGAGGCACGAAAAAAGTCCTACACCGATGAAAAAGGCATGTACCTCATCGATCTCCCGGACACGGGAGTGTACACGGTCATCGTGCGCTCGGAAGGACTTGAAACCTACAGAGGCAGGGTTCCCGTTTCGGAGGACACGACGAGAAATGTGTCCCTCACGCCATTGACGATCAGGGGCAAAGGCCTTACGATCACGGGGAAACGTGATATCCAGAACGTTTCACGACACACGATGACGATTAAGGAAATCAAGGAAGTTCCCGCGACTTTCGGAGATGCGATCAACGCCATCACCGCGCTTCCGGGCATTATACGTACCGGGGGTGACCTCTTCGGGCCTATCGTTATCCGGGGGGGAGACCGCAACGGAATACGGTATCTCGTTGATGAGATACCCGTGTACAGCCCCCTTCACTATGGCGGATTGCATTCCGTGATAAACAGCAATCTCATTGACAGGATCGATGTGTATGCCTCGGCATTTCCCGCGGAAATCGGATCTGCCACATCGGCGGTCATAAGCCTAAATACCGTGGACGACGTCAAGGAGTTTGGAGGATACACGGATCTATCCATATTGTCGGCCACGGCCCTCCTGCAGACATGCATAATTAAAAACGACGGTGGTAAGCTCGCGCTCGGTTCCCCTCTTGATGAGCGCAAAGAGGAGCGGAAGCCCGCGGGGTACATAATCGCATCGGGGAGATCGGGATATATCGATATCATCGTTCTTCCCCTGATACAACTTCTCACGGGTGAGCGAATCAGCATCGTGCCCCGTTACTGGGACTACCAGTTCAAGGCGAAATACTATTTCAACAGCAGCCATTCGCTCACGCTGTTTGCCATGGGCAGCAGTGATTATTTCAGGCTGGTGAATAACAAGGCACCCGAGGATGGGAGTGATCCCCTCCTTACCGGTTTAAAAGTCAAAACTGATCAGCAGACCCATGGCCAGAGCCTCTACTATACGTACCAGCCATCGGAGAGCTTCAGGAACCGTTTTACTTTTTACTCATCTCTCAGGCAGAACTATATTTCCGTCAATTTTCCGGCGCCCGGCGTGAACCAGGCTCTTCAGGGACTTTACGTGGATTCGCGACCCTATGTATTCGGATTCTCGGATAAATTCAAGGCCGAGGCGGTTAAAAAGATCCTTGAGATCCGGGGGGGAGCGGAGTATGTTCTATATTATTTTACCGCCAGAGGCAAGACGGCGAATCGTTCTGGGCGTGACGTCACCTTTGACTTGACGGATGATAATTTCCTGCCGATGCCGCTGGATGAGCGAATCATCAACCATCTTATCGGCGGTTATGTTGAAACGAAGATCACGTTCAAGGGATTGACCGTTTTACCCGGTTTCAGAACGGACCACTTTAAGAGAAGCGGAGAGTCCACCTGGGATCCGAGACTTCTCGTCAGCTATGAATTTCCCACCAAGACGATCCTGTCCGTTGCCGGGGGAAAATACAGTTATTTTTTCCAGACCAACCCGGCATATTTTGATGCCTATCCCCAATATGCCAAAATCGGAAAGGATCTCAAGTCAGAATGGGCGTTTCACCGTGTGGCGGGAATCGAGCAGACTCTGGGGCTTTATAAGATCAAGGTTGAGGGATTTTATAACGAGTTTTTTGATCTCGCGAACAGGTATGTACACTTCGGTCCTGACTGGAGCATACGGGAGACGATGAACACGGGGAAAATTCGCGCTTGGGGCGCGGAGATCTTGTTGACCAAGGATAGAAAGGAAAACCAGGATGATTTTTTTGGATGGATAAGCTATACCTACACGAGGTCGGTAGAAAGGAGCGGCCTCCCCCACTATCCGGGGCTCTACGGTAATCCTTATAATGAGGTCGGTGACCCCTGGGGGAACAAGTGGCTCAATTATGACAACGAGCAAAACCACAGCCTTAAGCTGATACTGGGGTATGTGTTTGGTAAAAATTCGATAACCGGGAAATTCATGCTCTTTTCTTCGAGTCCATATACTCCTATAGTGTATCACATGGAAGATATTGACTATTACAACACAACGGGGCAGCGTCGGTATTATCCGGTCTATGGGAGGCCCAATTCTCGTCATTTTCCCGTTAATCATCGACTTGATATTCGTTATAGCCGAACCACAAATTATTCATGGGGACACCTGAGCTGGTACATAGAGGTTATCAATGTTTACAATCACCGCCCGATCGCCTTCGAGCGGTGGGACTACCGTCTTCCGTATCTGGGACCCAAAAATCCCAAGCGAAAACCCTTTTCGGATTCCGTGGCCTTTATCCCGAATTTCGGGATAGAGGTAAAATTTTAATAGAGGAGAAGGATCATGTCTGGTAGACAGAAACCATGGGCGGCCATGCTTCTTTTTGCAGCACTTGCGGTCTCGGGGTGTAAGACCACGCCCATTACGGCTACGGCATCGACCACTCCGCTCCATGATAAAACGATCGAGGTGAATCACGGCAGGGTCAGGGGATCTCACCGGGCCTGGTCCGTATTCGGCCTCTGGATGGTGGGCAGACCCGATACGGACAAGGCGATACAAAAGGCCCTGGAGGCACATGGAGCTGATGCCCTTATTAACGTTACCTGCTATGAACGAGTGGCCTGGTATTTTTTTGTTTCGTCCCACGATGTTGTGGTGGAAGGAGAAGCCGTGGTTTTTCGCAAGGGGGAGCCTATCGAAAAAAAGGCCACGGTTGAGAAAAAAGACGGCGGTATGGGCCCCCATGGAAAGAAACCGAAGAGACGGAATAGTAGATAATATGAATCAAATACCGGGTGAATCGAGCGCGCTGTTTCGCGTTGCCATTATCGTGTGGTGTTTCGCGATACTTGTCACCGGATCCGGATGCGTACGCAGCAATGTTCGCGCAACGGGCATTGAGCCGGTGGCAAAAAGGATGATTCCCGGAAACTATCGAGTGCTTGGGGAGACGGAAGCTCAGAGCAGCAGTTTCAACCTACTCTGGGTATTCCCGGTAACACCACGAATAAGTTATGAGTCGGCGGTAAACGATGCCATTGCCAGGCTCGGTGGTGATAACCTAATAAACGTACGAACGTGGATTGAGCGGCAGATCTGGATCGGGGGCATGGTTGAAATCCTGCATGTGCGGGGAACGGTCATCATGTACGGGGAAGATGTTAGCGATCAAACAACGGGCGTACTACCCGAAAAAAAAGAATAGTATTCCAGAGGTTTTTCGAGTTGCCCGGGTCTGTGGCAGCAAGGGCCATGTGATTGAAAAAAGGCAAAACGCCGGATGTGGAGGATGGGATGGTACGGTTTATCGAGAATTACAGGGGGGGTAAATTCGATCTGATCATTATCGGGGGAGGGATTACGGGCGCCGCAGTCGCTTACGATGCCGCATCCCGGGGATTATCGGTGGCGCTTGTTGAAAAGGGCGATTTCGGCGGCGCCACCTCGGCGGCGACCTCGAAACTGATTCACGGGGGTCTCAGATACCTGGCCACCATGGAGGTGAGGCTGGTAAGGGAGTCGCTTCGGGAGCGGAAAACCATGGAAAATATCGCCCCCAATTTTGTATATCCCATGGCCACGATGGTCACGACGGGGGGAAAAAAATTAACGAACAACAAGTGGGTCATCAAGGCGGGAATGATACTGTATGACATGCTCTCCTATGATAAACGGTTTACCTGGGACCCCGGCAAACGGATTCCTGTACACCGAAGTCTTTCAAGGAAAAAGGTCCTTGAACTTGAGCCGGTGGTAAAAGCCGATGGGCTTACCGGGGCATCGGTCTATTACGACTGCCTGAGTATCTTTCCCGAAAGGCTCACGCTGGGATTCATCCAATCAGCGGTGAAGCATGGAGCAAAAGTTGCCAATTATGCCAGAGTAGAGTCTTTCATCTTTTCAGGTCCCCACACAATTTCAGGGGTAAAGGTCCGTGACGAATTGGGTGGAAAAGTGGTGGATATCCATGGTGATATCACCATTAACTGCGGCGGGCCCTGGGCGGACATTATATTGGGTTTCGCCAAGAAGGATGCGGGTTCTGAACAGCTCAGGCGATCGGAGGGAATCCACATTATTACGAAAAAGTTGGTCAACGATCATATCGTGGGGACAGTAACGGCCAGGGGACGCCATATTTTCATCATACCATGGAGGGGCCGCTCCATCATTGGTACCACTGACAAAGAGTATATCGGCAGCCCCGATGAGTATCATGTTACCGAGCAGAGTATTCGCGAACTGCTGGATGAAGTGAATGATTCCTTCGGGATGAAACCCATTACCTTCAATGATATCCTGTACACATGGGGAGGGCTCAGGCCTCTTGTGGAAGACCAGACCGAGGATGTATACGAATCATCCCGAAAATATGAAGTACATGATAACGGCGCTGACGGTCTCGAAGGCCTCATCACCGTTGAGGGTGGTAAATACACCACAAGCAGGAATCTCGCCGAGCATGCTGTGAAGATGGTAGCAAAAAAAATCGGGAGAAAACTTCCAAGAACCATAACGGACAGGGAATACCTCGTTGGATCTGAAATACCTGACATGGAAGGGTTTATACGAGATATCGTTAAGGAAAACCCTGATTTCGAGCAGCGCACGGTGGAGTACCTCGGAAGGAATTACGGGACCGCGTATAAATCTGTTCTGGAAATCGCAAGAGAAGAGAAGGCACTTGCGAAAAGATTAAACGATGACGGAGAAATACTTGCCCAGGTGGCGTACGCGGTGAGGAATGAATCAGCACGTACACTGAACGATATACTTTTCCGTAGAACCGGTATCGGGACCCTGGGTAATCCTGGAGAAGCCGTGCTTAACCAGGTGGCGCGCACGGCTGCGAGAGAACTGAGATGGAATGATGATCGTGTAAAGAAGGAGATGGACAGGGCCTTGGCAGTGTTCCAGGTCCCGGGGAAGAAGTCGCGACGGAATTCTTCGGGGAAAACGATCGTAAAAGGAAAAGGGAAATAGCCTGATCGCGCCTGCAGGGCGATTCCAATTCGGATGCAGTTATGGAGGGAGTATGAAAAAGCTTTTAATTGGCGCGATGCTTATACTGTCGATTTTTCTCCCTTTGTCGGTCGTAACACCGGAATCCGTTAAAATCGACAGGAATTCCTGCTCCTGTAAGGGAATCAGGCTCCACGGCAAGGTACAGATTGTTACGAGCTTTCCCGATCTTAAGGTTCAGGTCGTGACATCATTTCCCGACCTCAAGGTAAAACATGTGAACTCCTTTCCCGACTCCTGTGGTAAATGGCAGTTCGTCACATCGTTTCCCGACTTCAAAATTCAATACGTGACCTCGTTTCCCGATATCAAGATACAATTCGTCGAATCATTCCCCGGAATCCCGTGACGGGTGGTGCGGTTCCGATGTCTGATATGATAATTCCGGCAAAGGCCAAATTTTTTGTGAGTGTTATATACAGCTCTGACGAAATTCTCTCTGAATTGGAAAAGCGGCTCACCAAGAAATTTGGGATAATCGATTATCGGACCAGGAGTTTTCCCTACGTATCGGGTGAATTTTTCAGGGAGAAGGGGCCCGCGCAGCACCGAGTTTTTCTTTCGTTTGGGAAATTAATGAAAAGGGAGCGGATCGTTTCGGTAAAAAGAATAACCGCGGGTCTTGAAAAACGCGTCATGAAGCAGGACCGACAAAGCGCTAAGATCGATCCAGGGTACCTGACCCTGTCCAATGTATTCATCGCGACCGGGAGGGACTATTTCCACCGGGTCTATGTTGGGAAAGGGGTGTACCTGGAAAACGAATACCGCTACGTGGGGAAGCGGTACCAACCATGGGAATGGACCCCGCCGGATCTTCACAAGCCAGAGAATGTTTTTTTCTTCCACGAGGTGCGCATGCTGTACCAGAAGCAGCTCGGAGGGTGATTGTTCCTATACATCGATCACCGCGGTGGCGCTCCATACCTCTCCATCCCGGGTAACCGAAAGCCCGTGAAGGGTTACCGCTTTAATATCGACTCGAAAATAATGCCGTTCCCTGTCGATCTCTTCGCCGCGGCAGAGGGCCCTTAGGCGATAGCCCCTTTCAAAGGGCGAGATATCAAGCGAGTGGGGAAGGAGAAGAAGACGCCTGGCGTCCTTGTAATAAATGATTTCTGAGAGCCATTCGTGGTAAAGAAGATCGATTGCCTCATCCTCGCACAGTATGTCAAGATCCATGGTGGGATGGATTGCCCCGGGGTTTTCCATCATGATAGCCATGAGGGCCCTCGCACCTTCGGCGAAAAGGGACTCCAGGTCATCATGTTGGACCCTGAAGGCAATATCCGCATGGCTCAATCCTTCCAGTAATTCATAGGCCATTACGGTTACCCCTTGATGTTAGCCAGGGGAAGAAGTCGCGCAACGGCCCTGCTGAGGCCGCCCCCGGATGTCGCTTCGATGACCTCGTCGACATTTTTGTAGGCTCCTCCCGCCTCTTCGGCGAGTCCGGAGTAGGAGGAGGTGAGGACCAGTATACCGCGGTCCTGGAGATCTTTCTGGAGGTCCCTTCCCCGGTACGCGCTCCTGGCCTGGGTGCGCGACATGACCCTGCCGCTTCCATGACAGGTGGAATGGAATGCATCGCCGCTGCTATTAACGCCGGCCAGGATATAGGAGCCCGTTTCCATGCTGCCTCCGATGAGCACGGGCTGTCCCGTCTTCTTATAATGGGCGGGAATGCCCTCCATGCCGGGGCCAAAGGCGCGTGTGGCGCCCTTGCGATGTACGAGGACGGTTCTTTCAGTTCCCCGTATGCGGTGCTTCTCAAGCTTCGCCGTATTATGGCATACATCATACACAAGCCGGAGGCCGAGGTCATCGGGCGATTTCTTGAAGATATCGGAGAACACATTCTTCACGGCGTGCATGATTACCTGGCGGTTCAGGAAGGCGTAGTTGATCGCGCAGTTCATCGCCCTGAAATAATTTTGTCCCTCTTCAGAACGGAAGGGGGCGCAGGCGAGTTCCCGGTCGGGCATTGACAGGCCGAATTTTCTTGTCATGGCGGAGAGAAAGCTCTTGAGATAATCCGTGGCGATCTGGTGGCCGTAACCGCGGCTTCCTGAATGAATCATTACCATGATCTGTTCGTCACGATCAATACCGAATATTCTCGCGGTTTCGGCATCGAAAACATTATTTTTTGTTACAACCTGTATTTCCAGGTAGTGGTTCCCGGAACCGAGGCTCCCGATCTGCTCCTTGCCGCGGGCGCGGGCTTTGTTCGAAACGGTCCGCGGATCCGCATACACCATCTTCCCCCCTTCTTCAATCAGTTCAAGGTCATCAGGTATGCCATGACCGTTTCTCACGGCCCACTCCGCGCCACGCGTTATCGCCTCGTTGAAACGGTCGTCACCGAGGGAGATCAGCCCCCCTGAGCCCACTCCCGAGGGTATGCGGGAGAACAGGGCCTCTGTCAATTTTCTCAATTTCGGCTTTAATTCGTCCTGGGTTAGTGATGTTCTCATGAGGCGAACGCCGCAATTGATGTCAAAGCCTATTCCGCCGGGCGAGATGACTCCCTCGTCGGGGTCCATTGCGGCGACGCCGCCAATGGGGAAGCCGTAGCCGGAATGGCCGTCTGGCATACAGAGGGCATGGCTGACGATACCCGGGAGGAAGGCGACATTGGAGAGCTGTTCAAGGACGGCGGTGTCCATGTTTTCAATAAGTTTGCGTGAGCCGTAGATGCGTCCCGGAACGCGCATCCCTTTTTTAAAACCCACGGGCAATTCGAAGAGGTATTCATTAATCTGATTGAGATGCTCGATATTCATGGCAGGAATAAAGATATCACTATCGAACAGGAAAAACCAGCAGAAAAATGGCATAATGGTGAAATACTAACGGGAGCAGTATCCGGGTCAGGGCGCGGGGAATTCTTTATTCATTTGGCGGCCGCCGTTGCGAGATCTTTTACCGCGGCAAGATATTCACGCATTCCATGCATAAAAATCGTGTTATGGTCGGCCCCGGGGATGGTGAGCATTTTAAGGTAGTCCGCCCCCGAGGCGTTGCGGAGCGCCATTCCGTCACTGTACGGGATGATATGGTCGTGTTCGGCATGGATGATCAGTGTGGGGCCGGGATACATCCTGATTTTCCTCTCGTTCCCGAATCCTCCGTCCTCGCGGAGTCCGTAGCGATCCGGGTTCAGGCCGAGGCGCCTAAGGAGCGGCAGGGCACGGGCGAAGCCGCTCTCGATAATGAGCCCGTCAATAGTTTCGGCATGTCGGGAGGCGAGCTCCAGGGCAGGTGCGCTCCCGAGGGAGCGTCCCATGATGATCATGGGTCCGGTGAAACCGTTATCGCGAAGCCATGCCCTGATAAATAAAAATACAACGTGTGAGTCGGATATCATGGTGGAGACCGTTGGAACACCGCTGGAGCGTCCATAGCCGCGGTAGTCAACAGGGATGAAGGTAAGGCCAGTCTTGACGAATAGTGGCCCCAGGTCGTCATAGTCTTCGACGATCTCGCCGTTGCCATGGAAGAAGAGCACCGCGGGCATATTACTGTCAGCCTTGAAAATCCTTCCCCCCACCGAAATGCCCTCCTCAACGGGAATGAGTATATCCTGTGGGGCGCTGTCGCCCCGGAAGGAGCCGTGCTCCCTCCGTGGATGGAAAAGAAATGAAAGGATGTCAGGGTGGTCGAATTGTGAATAGTCATTCATGACAAGACCTTGAATAACCCAATGATCAACACGTTTACTGTTTAATAATAAAGATATCTTCTTATCATAGTGAATATCTGCGATGTGTCAATTGGAATTTATTGGATCGTTTATGCCCTTGCATGGCAGTGATTCCCGCCATGCAAATCTCTGAACAACGGATCGAACATCGTATGCCTGAAATTTCGGTTGAAAAAAGTACAGCACCCTAGAATATGTCTAAACGATAAATGATGGCAGCCGGTGTGGTGGCCGCGGCGGGATAGCGCAGTTGATATATACAGCGGGAAAAAATAAATCTCACGAATAATATAACAGACTCGGAACAGTGATTAGAAAATTATTACTCGCATCATTCTGTTTTATTCTCTCTATACTACTTGCGGGGGGTGGGCAAGTAAGTTCGAATGGCGGTTTCCCGGGACATGCCTTTGCGAAGGATAATCCGGCCGATACCGCCTCCGCACACACAGAAAAAAAGTCATCGGAAGCCGCGGAATCCGACACACGGCGCGACATAATTCGATACGTCTATGCGGTCGGTTTCCCGACGCTTACCCTGACCTACGGTTTTTCCTCATGGGGCTGGATGAAGAGGAATTACTGGAGGTGGTCGAACGAAGGATGGTTCGGCCACGGCACCTATTACGGAGGATTTGACAAGATCGGTCACATGTTCACCCACTATTCAGCAATGCGATTGAGCTGTTCCGTCTTCAACTACACGGAAAAGGGATCGAATAACCGTTTCCTTTACGGCGCTCTGCTGACCTTCATAATGGGGCTTTCCATAGAAATCGGAGATTCCTATTCAGGATACGGCTTTTCATATCATGATCTCGTGTTCGATTCCCTCGGGATACTGGCAGGAGGACTTCTCGAGGCCTTCCCAAGTGTGGATGCGTTCATAAGCCTGAGCCTGGAATACTGGCCGAGCGCGTTTTTCAGAAAACGCCCGGAAAAGATATTCCTCATGCCAGATGATTTCGGCGGCATGATCGTGATGGCGAACATCAAGCTCGCCGGATTCCATGAGATGGGGCTTGCCGTCCCAAACTTCATGCGATACATCATGTTCGATATCGGATACGGCGTGAGGGGGTACACCTCCTACGACCGAAGGGCTGCATGGGACAGGCGCCGGCTTCCCACTCGGAGGCAGGAAATCTACGTGGGAATATCCGTTAACTTCATGGAAATCATCAAGGATTTCTTCGAGGATCCGCGGGTATTGGCGTGCCGCGCCACCCAGCAGGTCTTCAAGTATTACCATATACCGGGATACAAGCACCGTTTCCTGGTGAATGAAAGCCTCAAAAAACCTCACTGGTGAGGAACATGTACTCGTGTTATACCAGGATATGGCATGCGATTTCACGCCTGACCGGTTAACTACGAGGAGACATTTGAAACAGACGCCGTTCTGGTCACTTTGAACCGCCTGCGTTCTTCGTGGCGGTTGGCCTATCATCAGTGGCAGTCGAGCGGCCCAGGAACAGGTTTGCGGGAAGGATTCGTGCATGAAGAAAAACGTCCCGGGCAGCCATGCTCCGCGCCCTTCCCCTGCAGGTACCAACGCACAGGCCGCACCCCATGCATTTCGACGGATCGTATGCGGGTTGTGATCCGGTTGAAGAGATGGCTCCGAAAAGACATCGATCGATACAGAGACCGCATGCCGGTTCCCCCATGCATTTTCCAGGATTGAATACGGCTATTTCCGGTCCCGGGTAAAGAAATTTCCCAGTATGCCGCCAGGTGCGGTAGAGCACGCATATATCCCGATCGCAATTGCACACGACGAAGGTCCACTTGCCGGACTGCATGCAGAAGTCCAGGGAGTGCACAAACCCCGCGTCGCGGCACTCCCTGAGAATGCGCGATGCCTCGCCGGAATCGATAATGCGGTAACCGATATTGAGGTGGTGGTATATGTCCGCGCCGTAGAGGACCACGATGTCCTTGCAGGAAAGACCGTGCCACCGGTCGAGGGCGCGCTGGCACACGCAGGGCCCCACGGCGATGCGCGCGCCCCCCGGTCCTTCTGCAGTCTCAATAAAACGCATGAAGCGCTCAGCGGCGGATGTAGTGAGTACCACGCCATGGGGAAAGTAATGGCTCATTACCGCGATGGATTTTAATAACGCCCTTCCCGAAGCGCTCCCGGTAATTCCAGTCGAGGTAATGAGACGATCCACGATCCTGAGGATCAACGGTTCGGCCACGGCATACAGCCAGTGCAGGATGTACTGCACTGGGCCGGCGGTACCGAGACCAGTGCCCGACATTCTCACGTGGGCGAAGACCGTCATTGCAAGGATAGCAGGTAACAAAAATTCAAAACCCATGCGATTTTCCTCATGTTAGATTCACAAAATGATATGATCGAAAATGCCGCTGAATGTCAATCATTAGCTTGTCGATATGCCGAGAATTTCAAAATGATCCAAGGAGATAATAATAGTTGGTTAGTGATGAAGGCCTGATGATCTTCTTTGCGCTTGACAGTACAGGGATGATGAGATAGAAAAAGATCAGGCGATGCGAAATAATCGAAGGTGGCGCATTATTCTGATTAATTGAAAACTCCGGTCAATATGCGATACAATATTTGTACTATGCTTTACATGGGACTGTTTCATGGGGTGGTTGTGTGATGCCAATGCGGAGTTCCCTGTTTGTCACTGCCGCTGGAGCGCTGATCTGTATGGCTGTGTCAATCAATTCCTCATGTTTCTGCACGGGAAAGCAATCAAGGTCGTGCTACAGGATAGGCGATGATGGGGTGTTTCTCCGTTATTACGGGGGGTATCCGAGGGGCGAGGAGGTGTTTCTCAAGGTGCAAGGCGCAGATCCGGGCACGTTTCGATTTATTGAGGGTTCCCGTGAGGGAGACTGCCAGTCGGGACATATGTATGCTATGGATCGCGGGCATGTTTTCTACCGCATATCCCCAATAAAGGATGCAGATCCTCTGACGTTTCTACCGCTCAGATATGGGTATTCAAAGGACGCCAAGTGCGTATATTTCAGGGGGCAGGCCGTTGAGGGGGCAGATGCGGAAGGATTTACCGTCATCGAGAACAAATATGCGCGTCCCTATGGCGCAGATCGTTTCGGCGTCTTTCATATGAATGATAGGCTGCCAAAGGATATAGACGCCGGAAGCTTCGAGATTCTCCACAGGCCGTATTATAAGGACAGGATGAGGGTCTATTACGGAAAACATTATACGGTCCTTGATGGTGCCGATCCCGTGACTTTTACCTGGCATGAATACAGAGAAATAGTAAATGACATCTATTACGCCCATGACCGTAAGAACGCATATTATTACGAGAATGGCAGGGTTGCGACGATTCACGGAATCGACCACGAGACCTTTACCGTCCTGGGGCGCCATTATGCGAGAGATAAAAACAGGGTGTATTACACCTTCATGATCGTGGAAGGCGCCGATCCAAAAAGTTTTCACGTGCCGGAAAAGTTGAAGCAGCATCTCGGGCGCGATAGAAACCATCGTTTCATAAAGGGAAAAACAGTTGAATAATGAGACGAAACCGCGATCGTGATACCGCAACTGTTGAATTCATTGTATCAGGAGAAACCGGTCCTGAACGATCGGAGGAACTCAGGAAATTATACCAGATGTGGCTCGAAACAGGTGGTTCACGGCTTGAAAGTCGCGAAAAGGGAAGGATGCGCGTCAGGGTAATAATCACGGGACCGGGACGGCCCACAAGCGTCGATCATTCCGTGCGCTATGCCTGCGGCGAGTTGAAGGACGGCATCATCAGGGCCGGGGGCACGATATGGGACGGCACGCATGTGCAGATTACCTCTGATACAATGATCCAGCGGGATGAGGTCTGAAAACGTGGCATTGGTATTCCGCCACCGCTTTTGCTCCATGGAGATGATATGATAACCACGCCGGAAGTTCAGTCACAAGACATCGGGGACGCACGCATCGAGTACCTCCATTATCCGGGCAATGGGCCCGTTATCATCATGCTGCACGCGACGGGTTTTCTTCCCTGGCTCTGGCATCCTATCGCGCGCTCCCTGTCGGAGGAATACCGGGTACTGGCGCCTTACTTCTGCGACCACAGGACCGCGGAGCCCGAAGATGGCCTCGACTGGATGATGCTTGCCGATGACCTGTGCCGTTTGTGCAAGGGGCTTGGCATTACCGAGCCGTTTCTTATTGGTCATTCAATGGGTGCCACGGTGATGACCCTTGCCGAGGCGGCATTTGGCCCCGTGGCGCGGGGAATGATTTTGATCGAGCCGATTTATCTTCCTGGTGAGATATATAAAATGGGACTAACAATAGATCAGCATCCCCTGGCATCCCGTTCCATCAGGAGGAAGAACCACTGGGAAAACGTCAATGAGGCGAGGACATACCTAAGGTCAAAGGCGCTTTTCAAGAACTGGGATGAGGAAATGCTCGATCTCTACATTTCGTACGGCATGGTGCCGGGGGAGACAGGAGGGCTGAACCTGGCCTGCCACCCCCGTAGGGAGGCGGCGCTTTTCATGGGTTCCCAGAAGATGGACCCGTGGCCTCTTCTTCCAAAAATTTCCTGCCCGGCAATGGTAATGGAAGGCGAGCTGAGTGAGAACCGCCAATTCATAGATCTCAAGAAAGCGGCATCGTTATTCGCTGACGGAACCTACAGGCTGGTGGAGGGTGCCGGGCATCTGATTCCCATGGAAAAACCTGCCGAGGTTTCTCGCGTCATCAGGGAATTCTTCCGCCCCCTTCTTCCATGAAACGCGATGGCGCAATGTATGCTACTGCCCGGGGTCATTGCACCGGATTTCCATGCACGCCCTGGGGAACGTTTCCTTGACGAATAACACTGAAATAAAGGCGAGTACGCCGCATATGGTGAGAATCAAAAAGGCCATGCGGTAGCCTCCTACGGTAAAGGCACCCAGAATCCTGCCGTGGGTTTCGAGAACATGGCCGAGAATGGGCTGGAAAATGGCGCCACCGGCGAAGGGAAAAAGGTTGATAAGGCCCGTTGCGGTACCCGCTATCGAAAGGGGGAACAACTCTTTGGCTGATGTGAAACCGATTACCACGACGGCATTGGAAAACATACCCATAAAAAAGCAGAGCACGTACAATGACGAGAGCGCAAGGGAATCGACATAAAAGGTCAGGGCGCCGATCACCCCGAGTGATATAATTGACGACAACAGGAGTACCGCTTTTCTTCCCTTTACAATCCTGTCGGATAGAAAGCTGAGGGCGGGGCTTCCCGCGATCATGCCGACGGCAAGCATGGAGAGCACTCCGCCCGCTTCGGCCTTCGTCATGGCGTAAATATGCATGAGATAGGGCCCCCCCCAGAGTCCTCCAAATGAGAAAAAAATTGCAGAGGTAAAAAAGAACCATAGGCCCAGGGGCCAGAAGTGGGGGCTCCCCAGGACCATCCGCATGCCACGGAAGAGGGGAATCGAAGATTTGCCCGGTCCCTGGTGACCCGCCGGAGAACCAATCCCGAGTTCTTCCGGCCGATCACGAACAATCGCATAGATTAAACCCGTCAGCAGCAGTGTCGCGAGGCCCACGAGGAGAAAGCTGTTGCGCCATCCCACGATTCCACTGAGCCAGGCGAGGGGGGATGTGGCGATGAGGGTTCCCGCGCCCCCGACGGCGATGAGAATTCCCGTCATGAAGGAAAACTCACGTACAGCAAACCATTCCGCCAGAATTTTCATTGTGGGAACAAAAAGCATGGCGACGCCGATTCCCACAAGGGTGCGTCCGATTATGGCGGTTACCACATCGGGAGCGAACGCGAGCACCACTGACCCGACAAAGGCCACGAAGAAAAAAATTGTGATTGAACGCCTGGGTCCCAGTGAATCCGACAGGAGGCCCGCAGGGAGCTGCATAAGCGCGTAGGGATAGAAATAGGCGGCGGCAAGGATGCCGATAATGGCACCACCGGCATTCAAGTCTTCCATGATGTCAACGGCCACCACGGCGGCGCAGAGTCGATGGAAATAGACGAGAAGATACGCGAGGGAGAGGATGGCAAATATCAGATAGCGGTACCTGGGACTCGCATGGTTGTGTGTCATTATATTACCCGGACCCCTATTGGTGGGGAAAACCTACCGGCTTTTGTTCCCCATAATTCCTGTGGCCCCGGCAATTTTGGAGAAGCATTCCGGTGAGGAACTCCATTACGCCAATATTATTTCAGCTTTTCCATGATCTTTTCGTGGTATTCCGCGAGGAAGACCGTACCGGTCTTCTTTTCCATCAACATGTTGTAGCGAAGCTGTTTCTCGTTCAGCTTTGCGCGAAGCGCGATTCTTTCATCTTCGCCTGCGCAGATCATGAGCAACTTCCGGATTGAGGCTACTTCCTTTCGGAGCTCGATTTCTTCCGGCAGCACACCCGCGTTGCGCATTAGTATGATCGCCATGCGCAGTTCCGGGGACACGTTGTCCAGCCCATCCGGAGGAAGGGGTTTGCCCGCAAGGGGATTGTTGTCGAAATCCCCACGATCCATGGCCTCACGAATTTTTCGTTCGGCCACAATTTCAAATGCATACATCCGTCTAATTGACGGCAGAACCGGGATTGTTCAAGCAAAAAAATCATGATGATATACGGAAGGGAATGGACATCATTGAATCATTGGCCGGGCAAGGGTAGTCCGCGCCTCGAAATCGTGGCAGAACGCCTCGTTGACAGCCGTTGCTTTATATACATGATTGTCATGGCAAGGATGATGAAGATGAGAAGGAACATCAGGGAATAAAGGAGTGATCCAGCCGGTCCAGGAACGTGAGCGAAGGTCATGCTGAAAAGTCGCTGTTTTAATGGCATGAGAGGGCCCGAGGGACTCTCCCCAATTATCACGCTCACTGATAGTTTTCCCGCGAGCGAAGAGAAATAATAGATGATGAGCGGGCTGATGCCCATCGCCTTGAAGGGAAGGAGAAGCAGACCGCATTGCTTGTAATCTGCAAAGTAGCAGAGAGAAGATAGTATGAGGCAGGAAATACCGGAAGTGAGCATCACATAGGACGGCGTCCAGAGAGGCTTGCTGAGAGGGATTGAATTTGAAAGAAGGAGGCCCGTTACCATGAGCAACGCCCCGGATAGGGCAATACTGCGAAGCCTATCCGGCCAGGGTCTTTCTGACCTGAGAATGGGAGCGATTGTTGCTCCGAGAAGGGTCGTGGAGATTGCACCCATGGTGCTTAACAAACCCTCGGGATCGAATCCGGGGACGTTGCCGTACCGGTACCTGTGGGGCCCGAAAATATGCGTATCGATGTATCCGGCAATGGACCCCGCAGGAGTCAGGTCTCCCGGCAGGAAACCGGGAGCCTCAATCGTTAGCACCACCACCCAGTAGACGATGGAAAAACAAACAGCTGATATCAGAACCCCGCCATGGCGAAACCATAGCATCGGCACCGCGGATACCGCGAGGCAGAGGGCGATCCGCTGGAGTACCCCCGGGAATCTCATGACGGATGCGTTGAGATCGAGAGGCACGTTCAGGCTGAGGCCCAGGAGGAAAATCAAGAGTGCCCTACGCAGGAGAAGGGCGTACACGCGGGGCCTCCCGATTCCCCTTTCCAGAGCTCTTTTCAGGAAATAATGGAGTGAAATGCCGGCCACGAAGAGGAAGGCGGGGAAGATCATGTCCGCCGGCGCGAAACCGAACCACCCGGCGTGGCGCAATGATCGATACACTGCTCCCCAGTCACCCTGGTTATTGACAACTATCATTGAGGCGATGGCGAGTCCCCGAAAGATGTCGAGACCTTCATTCCGCCTGTAGTGCATGGCTCCCTGTCGCTCCTTTCCGAAGGCGTACACCCTGACAAGAAAACACCAGAATTAATATACATGGACGAAGCCATGGAGGAAAACCATTATAACAGGGCAGTTATCATTCGATAGTCAAGATATTAATAGATATTCTGTTCGACATCATGATAAAACATGTTGTAATAATAATGCGGGTTCATCTAGATTAATGAGAAAAGGGATTCAATAATGGCTGATGATTCTTAATCGGTCCCGCAATATTTCAGGTGTTGCAATGCTACGAAACGGTTGCGCTACGGGTCAGGATTTTTGTATCCACTACCGGATTGATTATAAAGCATGCAGGTATTGGTATTATTATGGCGGTTGGGTAAGATAGTGGTTGAAAAAAATCAGAGAAAAATGACATTGATACACGATGTCATCGTGAAGTATCGAGGGAGGCACGGCATGTCAATAGCGGGTCATATCAGGGAGTCGATGACCAGGTCATCATGGATTCGCAAGATGTTCGAAGAGGGCCTGAAGCTGAAAGCGCGGCATGGAGAGGAGAACGTGTATGATTTCAGCCTCGGCAATCCAGACCTTGATCCTCCCCATGAGTTTTTCAAAGCCATTCGCGCGTTTGCCGCTGAAGTAATTAAAGGGGCACACGGCTATATGCCCAACGCGGGATTTCCCTCCGTTCGCGAGGCCATTGCTTCACGCGTGAGAACGGATCACGGGGTGGATATGAAGGGAGAGTGCATCGTCATGACATGCGGTGCCGCAGGGGGGCTCAATGCCGTTCTCAAGGCGCTTCTCGACCCCGGCGAGGAAGTCATAGTTGCACGCCCGTATTTCATGGAATATAACTTCTATGTTGCCAATCATAACGGGAAGCTTGTCCCCGTGGAAACGAAAGCCGATTTTTCTCTGGATCTTGACGCAATTGCGAACGCCATAAACGAGAGGACCAAGGCTGTTCTTGTCAATTCGCCAAATAATCCAACGGGCAGGGTCTATCCGGAGGCGCAGATCCGCGCCCTGGGTGATTTGCTGAAAGGATATCATGCAAAGGGGCGCACAATCTATCTTGTTTCCGATGAGCCATACCGGGAGATTGTGTATGAAGGCATATGCGTGCCGAGCATTCTTGCGAGCTATCCGCATTCAATTGTAATAAATTCCTATTCAAAATCACTGTCGATCCCCGGTGAAAGAATCGGATACATAGCCGTCAATCCTGCATGCATTGGGCTCGATGAGCTTCTTGCGGGCATAGTTCTCTGCAACAGGATTCTTGGATACGTCAATGCGCCGGCGCTCATGCAGAGGATAGTGGCGGAGTTACTCGAAGTAACGGTGGATATTACTCCCTACAGGGAGCGTCGGGATCTGCTTGCGGCGGGACTTCGCGAGGCGGGATATTCCTTCCCGATGCCGGAGGGCGCGTTTTACATATTCTGCAAGTCGCCGATCGAAGACGATGTACGGTTTACCGGACATCTTCAGAAGTACAACATACTCGCTGTTCCGGGCACGGGGTTTGGCGGACCCGGCTATTTCAGGCTCGCCTACTGCGTGCCCAAAGAGGTGATCGCCCGATCGATTCCCAAATTCAAGGAAGCGATCAAAGAGATCACCTAGTCGTCCTTCTTGCTCTTCACCCTTTGAAGATTGGAAGCCACGACGGCGTTTTTCTCGTCTAACACGAGGGCCCTCGAGTAGTAATCGATCGCCTCTTTTGTCTTCCCGAGCTTTTCATAACTCATGCCAAGGTTATTCAATATCTCGATGGAACGGGGGCGTATCACATGGGCGGCGGAGAAGGCCGTATTGGCTTCACCGAATTTTTTTAACCGCATAAGGGCTATGCCAAGCCCGTTGTATGACATGTACTGTTCGGGATCGATCGCGATCGCCTTCTCGAACATCTCCTTGGCCCGCCAGAAATTTTCCTTTCGCAGCGAGGTATAGCCCAGGACATAGTAGAGCATGGCGTCCTTTTTTACTTCGAGACCCTTCCGGGCGGTTGCATCGGCGTCCCCGTATTTTTTCTGTTCGACCTGCATGAGGGAGAGATCAATATATGGATCAACGGAATTCTTATTTATATCCATGCAGCGAGCGAAGTGCTGGGACGCGGGAACAAAATTGCCCATTTTCCAGTGATTGTGGGCGGCGAGTAAACGGAGATTGAAATTTGGAGACCCGGCCTTGAAATCGTCTTCGGTCACGAGCATGTCTGCGACCATTTGCAGAGAATCCTGATACTTTTTCGATTCATAAAGCTTGACCGCTTCATCATACGAAGCGTGGAGAACTCCGCAGTAAAGAAACACGAGCATGATTCCCACGCATACCCTTTTCATTGCCAGCCTCCCAATTAAAAAAAATCAAGCGCCGGCATCCGGAAGCAGACCGGATGCCGGCCGCGCAATGCTTGTTACCTGTTGAGAGCAGCCTGCGCTGCGGCGAGACGTGCTATCGGAACCCTGAACGGAGAGCAGCTCACGTAATTCAATCCCGCCTGATGGCAGAATTCAACGGAACTCGGCTCGCCGCCATGTTCACCGCAGATGCCGACTTTCAAATCCTTTCTTGTGGCACGTCCCTTTTCAACGGCCATGCGTATGAGCTTGCCGACCCCATCGCGATCGAGCACCTGGAAGGGATCGTGGGGGAGTATTTTTGTTTCCACGTATTGAGGCAGGAACTTCCCCGCGTCGTCCCTGCTGAAACCAAATGTCATCTGGGTGAGGTCGTTGGTGCCGAAAGAGAAGAACTGCGCCTCCTTCGCGATTTCGTCGGCGGTTACCGCTGCCCGTGGCACCTCGATCATTGTTCCCACAAGATAGTCCACTTTCACGCCCTTTTCCTTCATCACCTTTGAGGCGGTTTCATCAATGATGGACTTCTGCATCGCAAGCTCCTTGACGTGGCTCACGAGGGGCACCATGACCTCCGGCTTGACGTTCACGCCTTCTTTCTTAAGCTGGCAGGCGGCTTCGAAAATGGCGCGGGCCTGCATCTCGGTGATCTCGGGATAGGTGATCCCCAGCCGGCATCCGCGGTGGCCCAGCATCGGGTTGAATTCATGGAGGGAGTCGACCTTTGCCTTGATGGCGGCGACAGGCACCTTCATGTCCCGCGCCATCTCGCGCTGGTTTTTATCCTCGTGGGGCACGAACTCGTGAAGGGGCGGGTCTAGAAGGCGAATCGTAACCCCGTAGCCCTTCATGGCCTTGAGAATGCCGTAAAAGTCCTTCCGCTGCATTTTCAGAAGTTTTCCCAGTGCCTTCTTCCTGCCGGCCATGTCCTCGGCGAGGATCATTTCGCGCATGGCCTTAATACGATCGCCCTCGAAGAACATGTGCTCCGTTCGACAGAGGCCGATCCCCTCTGCTCCGAATTCCCGGGCGATTTCCGCATCATGGGGGGTGTCGGCATTGGTGCGCACGCCGAGGGTCCGGATCTCGTCCGCCCATTTCATGATGATCCCGAAATTGCCCGAGAGCTGGGGATCAACCGTGGGAACGCTGCCGAGCATGACCTCGCCCGTGGAGCCATTCAGTGAAATGTAATCACCCTGTTTCACCGTCACTTTGTTGACCTTGAATGATTTTTTCTTGTAGTCGATTTCAAGATCACCGCATCCCGAAACGCAGCATTTTCCCATGCCCCTTGCCACTACGGCGGCGTGGGATGTCATGCCGCCTCGCGCGGTGAGTATGCCCTGAGCGAGGGCCATCCCCTTCAGGTCTTCGGGGGAGGTCTCGACCCTCACGAGGATAATTTTATCACCCCTGTTGCTCCATGATTCCGCGTCATCGGCGTTAAACACGACACGCCCCACGCCGGCACCCGGCGAGGCGGGGAGGCCGCGGGTAAGAATGTTGCGCTTTGCCTTGGGATCGAACATCGGATGAAGGAGGTGGTCCAGGGAGGCGGGATCGATTCTCAGAAGAGCCTCCTCTTTTGTAATGAGGTTCTCTTTTACCATATCCACGGCGATTTTCACCGCAGCGGTCGTGGTGCGCTTCCCGTTCCTCGTCTGCAGCATCCAGAGCTTGTTGTTCTGAATGGTGAACTCAATATCCTGCATGTCGCGGTAGTGGGCTTCGAGCTTATGGTATATGCGGTCAAGATCGCGATATGCGGAAGGCATATGCTCCTCGAGGGAGAGATATTTGTTTTTCCGCAGCGTCTCGGATATTCCGTTTTCCTTCGCCCACTTTTTTGAGCTGACAACGGTGATCTGTTGGGGAGTGCGGATGCCGGCCACCACGTCCTCACCCTGCGCGTTGATAAGATATTCGCCGTAGAAGGCTTTCTCACCCGTTGCGGGGTCGCGGGTAAAGGCCACGCCGGTGGCGCAATCGTCACCCATGTTCCCGAAGACCATGGCCTGGACGTTGACGGCAGTCCCCCAGCTGTCATCGAGGGCGTTCATTCTTCTGTAAAGTATGGCTCGCTCGTTCATCCAGGAACCGAAAACGGCGCCAATGGCTCCCCAGAGCTGCTCATAGGGATCGGCGGGAAATTCGCGCTTCAGTTTCTTTTTAATGAGATCCTTGTATTTGGAGACGAGTTCCTTGAGGTCGTCAACCGTGAGGTCAAGGTCCAGCTTTACTTTTCTTCTTTTTTTCAGGGCATCCATGACCTCTTCGAAGGGATCGTGCTCGTCCTTCGACTCCGGTTTCAGCCCCATGACGACATCACCGTACATATGGATAAATCTTCTGTATGAATCCCACCCGAAACGTTCATTGCCCGATTTTTTAATGATTCCTTTAACCGTTTTGTCGTTAAGGCCGAGGTTGAGGACGGTATCCATCATGCCCGGCATCGATGCCCTTGATCCTGAACGGACAGAAACCAGGAGTGGATTTAACGGGTCGCCGAATCGCGCGCCCATAATCTGCTCTACCTTCTTCATGGAATGGGCAACTTCCTCCCTGAGGCCGGCGGGATACTTCCGGTTATTATTGTAGAACTCCGTACAGACCTCGGTGGTAATCGTGAACCCCGCAGGAACGGGGATGCCGATGTTGGACATTTCGGCGAGGTTGGCCCCTTTTCCGCCCAGCAGATTCTTCATGTCGGCCCTGCCTTCCGCCGATCCGCCTCCAAACATGTAAACGTTTTTGGCCATTATGGTTCTCCTGCTTGTTTAATATTCATGTTCTGACTCAATTGCGATAATCGCCCGGCATTGTGCCGGCGTGCCGAACTGTCAACGATGCAGAAGCGTTAACACCGGCGTCCGGACGCTCGTATCGCCACCCTGAGATCAAAGATGTTTTTTAATCCGGCGTACGAGGCATGCCTCCCTTGTTTCGCATCGGCCGCAATAATCGTCATCCGGATCGAAATCACCGTCATCGCAGGGGAAGTCCCTGTCCTGGGTCATGATTTCCATGTACCTGACGTACTGGAATTCATCGTCGGTCAGTGTGGAACCTCCCCCGCTTTCAACTTTACGGAGAATGGAACGCAGAAGCGCTTCGTGGTTGACGCGATCGGTTTCGTTTTGCTGGCGGCGATCCATTTCCCGTGACAGCTTGGCCTTGATAACTTTTGATTTAAAGGTAATCCCGCGTTTCCTTATTATAAGGAAATAAACAATGCCGAAAATGAGGCCACCCAGATGACCGGCATGGGAGATGGGACTCTGCCCTCCTGAGGCGATGAGAGAATAGAGCTCAAGACCGCCATAAAGGATCACGAGAAGTCTTGCCTTTATTGGTATCAGGAAAAAGAGGAGTATTTCCGCCTCGGGGAAGAGCATGCCGAAAGCGAGAAGAAGGCCGAAGACGGCCCCTGAAGCGCCGATGGTTGAAATGGAATAGGCGCCTCCGACGATCAGATTGATAATGAAAATGACGGCTCCGGCGCCAATGCCGGTAAAAAAGTAGTAAAACAAAAAGCGCCTGCTTCCCCATGCCTGCTCAACGGGCATACCGAAGATCAAAAGGGCGTACATGTTTAAAAAGAGGTGGAAAAAGCCGCCATGTAGAAACATGTAGGTGAACAACTGCCATATATAGCCGCTCTCAATCACCAGTTTTGGCTTCAGGCCGAGATATTCGGTCATTAAAAGGCTTGCTGAAACGGGAGGATCTCCAACACCTACCTGCATGGTCAGGATCTGGATAAAATGGATGGCGATATTGATAATTATCAGCCTGATCACCCAGCTTTTTGTATAGACCCCTCTCCCGTTCATTCCCTGTCCACGTGTATCATAATGTTATTCCCGGTATGCCAGACGACATTAATAAGCGGTTCGCCCTTCCAGTAAAGTAATTTTTCTCGTTTGATGGGTGTATTCATTCAGGTTTGACGAGACGATTGCAACTGGTAACCGCGATACCGACCTTTCGGCGGATCGAAGTCTATTCCGATTGTTTGTAATAGAGGGGACAGATCTCGGAAGAACCGGGGACATAATCGCGGCAGACTCCGGGACGCGTCGGATAGATCCCACAGGAAAAAGACTCTCCGTCCCAGTTCAGGAACACGCAGCTTTTCAGGCGTATTCCCGTGGAGGAAACGATAATGTCTCCCGCCCAGACGATATCGTGGGCATGCATGTGCTGGAGGATGTCGTCACGTCCCTCCCTCTTCCACCGTTCAACGTCATCGGCGGTAATGTACGCGAACATGTCAACATGACAGCAATTGCCGCACCGAAGGCATTCCCTGTCTGATGAAGAGTTTTTTATCCTGCGTTCTGGCATGGGCCGCGTCATGTCCCCCTGAACAGCGACTAACCGATATGCTCATATAATTCCCGGTTAAAATCGAAAGCGTCAAGAGGCTCGGCTCCGCCATGAGCCGCGGCGATGAGGATCAGGGATCCAGGATTTCCCCTGTCGGTTCGAGCCCCGGTGGCGATGTCCATGGCCTGTTTTCCAAAATCCAGGTCAAGCCCGTAGAGGTACCGGTAGCAGATCTGGTATGACAGGGGGAGCGACGCCTTGTAGAGTCCCGTTGATTTATTGTCAAGTGCGAGCGCAAGTCCTGCGGGTACCGCAACGGCATGGGTGTAGGGAAGCCAGGCGTTCCAGCTGTGGGGGCTTGTCCCGATGACCGATTCAGCCGTTGAGGGAAACGCCATGCCGCTGATCGGATCATAATCGTAAAGGACGATCCGGGAGCCGTGGCCTATGGAGGATATCTTCTTGATTCTCGTCTTGTTGAGACCAGAAAACGTGTTCTTCTGCGGATCTTTTTCTGCTATCTCAAGGAAGGCAACACCCTGTATGACCTGGCCATCATGATAGGATACCTGTACAAGTATGGCGGTGTCGCAAAATGGGTTTTCCTGGTCGCGACCGAACCTGTACATGCGCCATCGCGATTGGATTACGTTGCCTGGTGTGAGAATCCGCTTTCCGTGCAGAATGTTTTTTATGCCTGAGAAAAGGGAGGAGGTAATAATATTGCGGTCCCAGCTTGACGGGTATCGTTCTCTCACCGAGGAATAGACGACCGATTCCAGTTCATGGGAGAGGCTTTTCATGCTGTTTTTCCCGCCGGGCGCCATTTGTTTTATTACTTTCATTGGTATCTCTAACCTCCTTTAGGGTAACGTCGGCTGATTGTTCTTGTTCGTCATTAAGGTCTCCTCTGCGCAAAAAGCCAGTCGTGCATTGCGGGATCCGCGTAGACCCAGCCCCAGGAGAAATGGTCGATATCCCGGTATTCCGTATAACGGGGAACTCCTCCGGCCCTGACAATGGCGTCGATCATTCGCCTTGATCGCGTGACGTTAACGATAGTGTCGCGTGCTCCGTGAAATGCCCACAGGGGAGTATGGATAATGCGTTCAGCGCCGAGTTCATCGCCGCCGCCGCAGATGGGAACAACAGCCGCAAAGGAACCAGGCCACCGCTGGGCGGCATCCCAGGCGCCGAATCCTCCCATGGAGTAGCCGGTGACATAGACGCGTTTTTGATCGATGGGAAGTTCATTAATCAGAATATGTATCAAATCCCGGGATGCCCTGAGGGCCGGTGTCGGATCCGTTTTCATGGTGTGACGATCGGATTTCCAGTCCACGTCGGCCCACATCATTCCCTTCGGGCACTGCGGCGCCACGATGAAGCAGGGGTTTTTCCCTATTCTCGAGGGTTCTGCGAATATATGGAGACCCACGTACAGCTGTTTCCTGTTATCGGTGCCGCGCTCGTTGGCGCCATGAAGAAAGAGTACGAGAGGGTACGTGTTACCCGCCACCGGATGTTCGGGAACCATGAGGCGATAGGGAAGCGTGAATCCGTGATGGTCCTGGTAATTTCGGTCCAGGAACCTCGTCTCAATTTCCCTTGATATGGGAAGCCTGGCGGACAGGAGAGAGAAGGCAAGGCCCAGAACAATGATTCGGATCAGCCGCATCGAAAAAACCGTTACTGACCAACGAACACGTCATTAATGAATTTTCCTTTCTCCACGAGACCGTCGGGGCCGGTCATGATTCCCTGGCCGTGACGGAATCCGTTTTTCCACTCACCTTCGTATTTTGAACCATCCGGCCACACCTGTATTCCCTGGCCGGTTTTATTGTCGTCCTTCCATTCACCGGTATATTTCTCGCCATCCGGCGCTGTCATGGTTCCACGACCGTTTCTCATGTCGTTTTCCCACTGCCCGTCGTACTTTCTTCCGTCCCGTTCGATAAAAATCCCCTGGCCACTGCGCTTGTTGTTCACCCATTCCCCTTCGTAGCGGTCTCCGTTTTTCCATATAAAGGTACCCTTGCCGTTCATGGCGTCGCGTTCCCAGTGGCCCTCGTACCTGTTGCCGTTGACATGCGTCAACTCCCCGTAGCCATGCTTCATGTTGTCCATGATTTCTCCGACATACTTTGAGCCGTCCTTCAATGTTACGGTTTTCACGTTGCCCTTCATGAAACAGCCCGGAACCGTCATGATAGCGAAAAATAAAATTGAAATAACAATTGATGCGTGTTTGTTCATGGCCCTGCTCCTACTGTCATTGCTGTTGGTGCCGGATGACGTGTTGAACGATTGGATAGCCGGGAAGACAGTGAAACGGTCAGCATCCAATGCCACCCGATATAACCATATCCCTTACCGGGAATAATGCAATAGTTTTTTTCATTTTTATCAGGGGCGGATCATGCGTTGAATTTTTCTGATACTTCTGAAAGGAAGTTGCGAAGTTTACCGGTTATCTGTTCGAGAATCATGGCGGTCTCGATGGAATTTACGAGGGGATTGCGGGCGGCCTTGAGAATGATAGAGGCGGCATGCGACGGGTCCGGCACGGGCAGTATCCCAAGGTTAACAGGATTCAGCTCTGGATCGACTTTATCGACGAGACTCGCGTGATACGCGGTTGGGTTTGCCGAAACAATCCTGCACCCGGACATGTGCCCTTCATAGAGCGTGATGCCAAAATGCGTTACCAGTACTCGCGATGCAAGGAGTGATTCAGCGAAGGAACAGGGCAGGGGGACGGATCTTTTTCCCTCAATAATGCGCGAATCATCGCCGGCAAGGAGGGCGCAGGTAAGCTCTTCGGGCACCAGCGAGTGAAGGGATTGAACTGTCTCCGGGGCCGGCCGAAAACCGCAGTAAAGCGCGACATCGATAGTTTTATTGATGGTTTTCATATCAATGGTCCGGATCGTTTCAGTGAAGTCATGGCCGAAAAGGAATAGATCGTTGCGCGGCACCGTGTCATGTGGGTTCGGAAGCAGGTCTATCGGATGTGTTGCAATATTTCTTCCGGGGCCACAGTCATCGACCGCAATGATGGGAGCAATACGCCGAAGAGCGCTCATTTCTTCGAGCGTGGAATCACGCATGTCACGGATGAGGAGGGAACTTGCGGGGGGTATCGAATCAACACATAGTGGTCGAAGAGACGGTGGCAACAGGCCCGCTCCCCCTTTCATTACAATGTATACCTCGTGGGTGGTTTCCCTTCTAATGAAATCGGCCAGGTTTGCCATTCTCTGGAGGTGGCCGGAACCGAGATGACCCCCCGCGTCGGTGATAATTGAGATTCTTTTCTGCATCACGCACTTGAATGGGTCATGGGACGCTGGACAACGCCGCTGTTTATTTCTGCAAGCCCGGGATTCTTCCTCAGAAATTCAATAACCGCTGAAAGGGGAAAGGGTGTTCCTCGATAACAATTGGAGTAGATGATTTCGGCCAGCCTGAAATCCTCCGGCGTATCCACCGTAAGTCGTAAATTCGGGAAAGGATTGTCGATACCGCTCTCATGCTGAACGATTCTGAATTGATCGGGCCTTTCCCAAATGTAGGGGGTGACATGCTCCCGCTGATGGGGGCTGTCGCTGTGGTGGAACGCGGCGACAAGTGCCGTTTTTTTTACGATGCCCACTCCGGTGCCGAGGGGAAGGTCCGTGAAATGGAAAAGATCGCCGTCTGTTTTGATGGCCAGCTCAACCGCGTGATCCGCCAATTCCGGGTCGGTGAACGGGTTGTCACCGGTCACGCGAATAATATAGTCCCCTCCAAATCGTTCGGCGGCGAGATAAAATCGTTCGAGTACGTTTTCTTCCGAGCCGATGAACACACTGATGCCCATGGATTCGGCGAGTTCAATAATGGGGTGATTGTCATCGCCGCCACAGGTGGCCAGTACGACGCGTTCCGCTCCGCGTACAGCAAGTGTCCGTTCAAAAACATGGTGAAGAAGCGGCCTTCCGCCGAGTTTCATCAGGGCTTTTCCGGGAAGACGCGTTGAGTTCATGCGGGCCTGAATGATGGCGGTTATGGTCTGTTTCATGGCGGTGCTGTCGCGGTGACCCCGGGATATAGCCGGATGTATCAGGAGTTGAAGGTGTACCACTCATCGCATGAGGAACAATCGGGAGAGGAAGGGTACTTTTTCGAATAATCACTGACAAAGGCATCTCGCCTTTTCTCCCAGATTTCCGAAAGCCTGGCCGTAAGAAGTGAATCCTTTCGGCAATCGGCATCCACGTCCTGTTTGCAGAAAGGCACCCTTCCGTCCGATAGGATGTAAAGATCGCGCTGGAGATGCCAGCATGGTACGCGCTCAAGGGGTGAAAGGTCGGAGTAGCGGCGATCCGGTATTCTTCCCAGATATGTGTTTTGTTTCTGGAGGATCACGGGGACCTTCTTTCCTTCCCAGTAATCGTAGAAGGAATCCAGAAATGGTTCTGTTTCGTTGATCTTCATGATCTGAACATAGAGTCGCCCATCAGCCGCATCTCTGAGGGAAAGAACATTGTTGACCACCGCATCATAGTGGTCATGTCCATGGATCCCCGCGTAGCTTTTCGAATCAATGCCGTTCAGGTTAATGATGGTGGTGGTTTTTTTGCCGTTGTTCAGGAGATACGAGCGGTAGTTTGGTCCGGCATGGATTCCGTTAGTCTCGACGATAATTTGATCAACGAGTGGTGATCGGTGAGCCTCATCAAGGAGTTCATAAAAATGAGCGTGCATGAGTGGCTCGCCGGATCCGCCGAGGCAGAGCGTGTAAGAAAGATTGAATTCGTTCATCTGCGAGATGATACTCTTGAAAAGATCCGGCTCCATGTCATCGTGTACTTTACCGAGGGTACCGCGGTAGCAGAAAAGACATTGAAGATCGCACCTCCCCGTTAGCTCGATCTCGACATAAGACGGACCAATATAGAGGATCTCAGGTGAGGAGTGGATACAATCGCGAATTTCGGCGTAGGGGACAATCCCGTTGCGACGGCGGTGCATATTCTCCATTATGCGGGCGTCCCGCGGGTCGCTTGATAGAAAAGAGAGTCGTTTGTCGCGAATATCCGGTTCCCTGTAATATATCTCGACATCAAAATTGTTTATGTTCGATCGGACAACCTGGCCCAGGGGGAGTGTTGTTTCATTCATGTCGGGTATGGCGGATATAAGTTCTTTCGATACGATCTCGCATGTGAAGCCGGGTGGCAGGTTCTCTGAATAGGTGAATTCAGCGAGGTGACGGAGATGGAGATCGATCATTTCCTGTATGATTGATGGATCCAGAAATGGTGATTCGGCGATGATCTTGCAGAGATGCCGGGATCCGGTTCTGGCGAAACACTCCTTCCAGAAAAGGACGTCGTCATCCCCCTGGCGGATGACGCATTCCGTGAGCTCGGAGAGTTTCCCGGAATAAGCTGAAGGTGCCGAATAATAGATTGCCCCGATCTGTTCAATGCCCTGAAGGGTCGCGGCGATGGAGTCGGGAAGAAAGACACCCCTGAAGGTGAGGGCTTCATCGGATTCCGCGCCGGTGATGTAAATAAGGATATCGACTTTCAACTGGGTCACCCTTTTCACGTGCCCTCAGGCCTGCACATAATTGGGCATGAAGATCTGGATTTCCGACTCCTTAATACGCCGTCTGACCCACTTTTTGAACTGCTCCGTCAGGCTTTCATTGTAAAGCTTGAACATGATAAGACGCTCAACGCGCTCGAAGGTGAGGGGCCTGCGCCCCATAAGCTTCACAATATGGTATCCCATCCCTGACTTGAACACCTGGGATACCGTGCCACGGCCCTTGATCTGGTTCACAAACCCGGCAAAATAGGGGTCCATTTCAGCAAGCATTTTCCAGCCGAGATCTCCTCCCTTGCCCGCGGATTCAGGGTCTTGAGAATGAGCCCTGGCAATCGCCTCGAAGGACCCCCCTGCCATTATCTGGGCGCGCAAATCGGAAATGGTATTGTTCGCATCACGCTCGGCTGAGAACGAGCCTCCTCTCGGTTTAATCAGTATATGTTTAACCCATACCTCGTCGCCGAGCTTGGCCCTGTTTTTTCTATACCATGCAAGGGCCTCTTCCTTGGCGGGAGGTGATACGCCTATGGCAATCGACATCACCTGCTCTCTCATGATCTGGGATCGGATTTCCTCGAAATAATCCTTGAAGCTAATTTTTGCGCGGTTCTCGAGAACCATGATGAATTCGTCGATCTGGGCATCCAGTTTTCGGTCATCCATCATCGAGGCCCCGCTGAGTCGCTTTTCGAGGCGATTGATCATTTTCGCGATTTCCTTGTCCCTGGCCTTTTCGTCTCGAAACCGGGGGGCGAAATGCTGCTTCATCATCTCCTCGATATGGCCGAGAACGCGGCGATCGCTCACCACGATGGCCTCATCCGTTGCGGTTTCTAGGACCAGGGCGTCCTCGATGAACTTGTCGAGGATCCTGCTCTTTTCGTAGGAATGACGGCTTCGAGGAACGCTTTTTACTTTAATCAACTGGTTGAATTTGCTGTCGATTTCGCTTTCAATTATGGAAAGATCGTTTACGACTGCGATGACGCTGTCATAAGGCTCCCAGGAAAGGAGCGGGGTCCCCGGTAGAATACAGATTGATAGTGTGATGAGAAACAGCATGATTTTTTTCATATCGGCCAGCCGCGTGTTAATAGCGTTCCCCCGTTTAAAGTCTCGATAACGATAGGTGAATCATGTTTATATCTTTACTTGTATCGTGTTCGCAGTATTCGGTATTAATTGCAAGATAAATTTTGAAAGGAGTGCCTGACCGCATCCACGGCCAGTAGCCATCACTGCTTGTTCTTAAATAACATGTATTCAATGCCGTCCACGATGGCCTGCCAGGAGGCCTCGATAATGTCAGTGGAAACACCAACGGTGCCCCATCGGTCGGTCTTCCTCTTCTGATCTAAAAGGACGCGCACCGAGGCTCCGGTCCCGCTCTTTTCGTTGAGCACTCGCACCTTGTAATCGGAAAGCTGGATTTCTCTTATCTCCGGATAAAATTTTTCAAGGGCCTTACGCAGGGCGTTGTCGAGGGCCTCTACTGGTCCCCGGCCGTTTGCCGCGGTGTGTTCTTCCCTGCCGTCCACCACCACCTTGATGGTGGCCTCGCATGGCAGTTTTTTCTGGCCCTCCATCTCGCTGATGACGCGGAAGCCCTTCAGGGTAAAAAAGGGGTGATAGTCTCCCGTCGCCTCGCGGAGAAGAAGCTCAAAGGATCCCTCGGCCGCCTCGAACTGGTACCCCTTGTCCTCAAGGACCTTGATTTTCTGGAGGAGATCCGTCGGGAGTGTTGCCTTTTTTTTCAGGTTGATGCCCATCTCCCGGGCCTTGAAGAGAATGTTGCTTTTCCCGGAAAGCTCTGAGACCAGTACCTTTCGCCGGTTCCCCACCTCCTCGGGATTCACATGCTCGTAGGTCCTGGTGTCCTTTTCAATTGCTGATACATGTACACCGCCCTTGTGGGCGAAGGAATTGTCTCCCACGTAGGGCGCCCGTTCGTCGTGGGCCAGGTTGGCCAATTCGCTGATGAGACGGCTTGTCTCTGTCAAGTGGGAGAGGGATTGAGCCGCAGCACATCGGTAACCCATCTTGAGGACCAGGTTCGGTATCAGGGTCATGAGGTTGCAGTTTCCGCACCGTTCGCCATATCCATTTGCGGTGCCCTGGACGGAAACCGCGCCCGCCCTCAGGGATGCCATGGAATTGGCGACGGCAACCCCCGCATCGTTATGGAAATGAACGCCAAGGGGAAGTTCCGTTGAAGGGAAAATTTTTTCGATTATTCGTGATACGTCATGGGGCATGACGCCTCCGTTCGTATCGCACAGCACGATCATGTCGGCCCCTGCCTCTTCTGCACGTGAGATCAATCGATAGCAGTAATCCTCGTTCGAAAGGAACCCGTCGAAGAAATGTTCAAGGTCGACGAAGACCCTTCTTTTTTTATCCCTGAGATATGAAATGGTATCGTGCATCATTTCCAGGTTCTGATCGAGGGTTGCGTTCAGTGCACGGGTTACGTGAAAGTCCCAGGCCTTTGCAACGATTGCGATGACCGGGGCTTTCGATTCAACGAGGGCCTGTAGAAGGGGGTCTTTTGCGCATGCGACCCCCTTTCTCCTTGTGGATCCGAAGGCGACGATCGTTGAGTGTTCGAGACCCTCCCTGCGTATGTCTTTGAAGAACTGGTCGTCCTTGGGATTTGATCCGGGCCAGCCACCCTCGATATAATCCACCTTGAGCCTGTCAAGGGCGCCCGCGATGAGCAGCTTGTCATTCAGCGAAAAAGATATCCCCACGGTCTGGGCCCCGTCCCGGAGGGTGGTATCGTATATGGTGATTTGTTCCTGAGGCATTTCCATGTACCTGAACCCAAGGGCTTCAAACAGATCAGCATGGTGGTACCAGGGGTGATCTTATTGCAAGGATTTTTTACGCGTATGGACCCATGGGGATCCGGTGGTCCCAATAATGGTTGACGCCTTGCCGGATATCCCTTACGTCTCGTCCATCACAAGGGACTCATGACGGAGAAAAGAATGGAATACTTCAAGGACATCACCAAGGGAATGGTCATTGGCGTGGCAAATATTATCCCGGGGGTCTCCGGAGGGACGATGGCACTGGTGCTGGGAATCTATGAACGCTTGATCAGTTCCCTGCACGGAATCTCGGGGCAAACGGTCAGGGCCTTCGCCAAACTGTTCACGTTCAGCCGCGAGGGACTCAACATCTTCAGGGAAGAACTGAAGAGGATCGATGCGTGGTTCCTTTTCCGCATTGGCGCGGGGGCGATCATTGCGATCGTCGCCCTGGCGAAAATCATGACCCACCTCCTTGAACACTGGCATGACCCGACGTACGGTTTCTTTTTCGGTCTTGTCATGGTTTCTGCCGCCGCTCCATGGAAACTGATGAAAAAACGCGGTATTGCAGCGGTGCTCCTGATGATTATTTCGGCGGCCCTCCTCGTCGGCATCTCCAATCTTTCATCCGGGGAACAACTCATTGAGAAGGCGAGGGTTAAGCAGGAGCTGGCTCTCGCCGGAGAGGGAGATGCCGCGGGGAATCGCTCTCTCAACGGGCTGGACCCCTGGAGGGCGGGATACATGTTTCTCATGGGTGCCGTGTCGATTTCCGCCATGATCCTTCCTGGTATCAGCGGGTCTTTCCTCCTGCTCCTGATGGGAGGCTATTTCGATATTTTAAAGGCTATCGCATCCAGGGACCTGCCGGTTCTGGCGGTTTTCAGCGCGGGATGCCTGGTTGGGGTACTTGTTTTCAGCCGTCTTCTCGAGCTCCTTCTCAGGAAATGGCACGACCAGACCATGGCATTTCTTGTGGGCCTTGTGGTCGGTTCCCTCTGGCTGATATGGCCTTTTAAGACATCGGAAACCGTTGGTTCGGAAATAGTGTATCTTGAAAACACGATCCCCCGGTCGCTGGGTACGAACGAGTTCATCACCATCGCAGCGTTTCTCGTCGGCTCCCTGATTGTTCTCGCGCTCATGAGGATCGAAAAGAAAGAAGACGCGCCGGAGAAATAAGGTGGGGACATGAGGCGGTTAGTGATGCGGGATCAATACCTAGGAAAATTCCTTTTGATGCTGATCCAGCAACGCGGGAAGAAACCGGCCCAGGTCTTCAATAATGATGTAATCGGACACGTCGAAGATGGCGGCCTGGGGATCCTTGTTCACCGCCACGATCAACTGCGATCCTTTCATGCCGGCAACATGCTGCTGGGAGCCGGAGATGCCGAGGGCGAGATAGAGGCGGGGAGACACGGTCTTGCCCGTTACACCCACCTGGCGGGAGTGGGGAAGCCATTTCAGGTCGCAGACGGTGCGTGAAGCACCAACCGCGGAGTTTGGGAAAAGCCTTGCCACGGCAGTTACCAGCTCGAGGTTCTCCCTGGTTCCGATTCCTCTTCCCGCGGCGACGATTACGTCCGCCTCCTCAAGGCGCTCTGTATCTTGATCTGTTTCATCGATCGAGAGGGGTGTCACTGGAGATGCTTCGCCGACCAAGCGGGTTTCAACGTTTCCCTTTGCGATAATGCCACCGGTTTCCGGGGGAGGGTATGATCCGGGCAGGACTGTGAGCACCGCAGGCGCGTTATTGATCGCAAGCTCGGCATGTATCTTCCCGTTATACATCGAGCGCAGGAAGATATCACCCTCCTTTTCACGCCTGAACGACTCGACCGCCGTGACGCAGAAAAGTCCGGTAGCTGCAGCGATGCGGGCCGCAGCCTGGCACCCCCGCATGGTGTGGGGGAGGCAGATGTAGCGGGGGGAAAACTCTCGTGAAAGGCGAGAGCACTCACGCGCCAGGAGTTCAGGATTGGGGTAGCGTAATGATTCATGAGACAGGGCGATCACGCGGCACCCATAGCCGGACAGCACCCGCGACCCTTTGCCTGGATCTTCACCAGCGAGAATCGTGACTATCTCACCTGGCGTATCAGAAGAGATCTCCCGGGCGAAGGAGATCAACTCTGTTGCCGATGCCGGGATCCTTCCGGAGACGGTATCGATTACCGCGAGAATCGTTTCCATCATGCAAGCCCTATAATAGCGCCCTTTCATGGAGAATTGAAAGGAGCCGCATGGCCTTATCCTCCGTGGTTCCCTCAATTATGGCGCCCCTGCTGGATCGTTCGGGGCAGGTGAGACCGATCACCCTTTCGGAAGGTACCGCGGGCTGGATGTCCCCGGCGGGTACCGTTAGAATCGGTTGTTCCTTTGCCCGGAAAACATTGGATAATGAAGGGTATCGCGGGCGATTGATGCCGGACTGGATGGTCAGGAGACAGGGCAACGGCAATGACATCCGTTCATTCATTCCGCCTTCCATTTCACACTTAACGGCAATCCTTCCAGACTCCCAGTCCAGCCGCTCCTCCATAACCGCGACGGCGCAGGGGATGTCGAGGAGCGCGGCCACGAGAGGGCCCGTCTGGCACTGCATGTCATCCTCTGCCATGACTCCCGCAAAAATTAGATCATACCCGGACCGTTCGGCGTATCTCGCGATGAGAGAAGCCGTGCGACCAGGGGGTACATAACCTTCCTCCTCGAGCAAAATGTGAATGGCGTTGTTCGCTCCCTTTTCGAGGCATTTTTTCAGCGTCGTGGAGTACCGATAGGGCCCAACGGAAAGCGCGTCAATTGAGACATCCCCGAAGGCCTCGCGGATAAGGACCGCTTCTTCCAGGGCGTACTCGTCGTAGCGGTTCATCCTGAAGGAGACGGGACCGTCCGTTCTCACCGCTCTTCCCCCTGGAGCAATCACCACCGGGGATTCGTGATCCGCAACCTGTTTTACGCATACCAGTATTTTCATGTTATTTTCCGTCGGGAGTGAGCCACGTTCCGCCGGCATATCGTTCCCGCACGGCTGAAAGCCGCTCCCTTATCCTGCCGTATTCCTCCTTTTTCCCCAGGAGCCATTTCATATGCTCCTTCCTCCCTTCCTCGCCGAATTCAGGGTGGAAGTAATAAAAATCCAGGCGTTCCCCGTCGATGCGGGCCCTCGACTTGCAGAGCGCGCATTCAAGAAAGCCGTCGCGTAATCTGAAGAGATCCGATTTGCAACGGGGACATCTTCCCGGGATGGGACCGGGCGTTTCGTCTTCAAGAAGGGAGGACACCACGCGCCCGATCCTTTCGGGAAAATCATCCTCAAGCGCAATCTCCCCTGGATGGGTGCCGTGAAAGAGTTCGATTGACCTGATATCCAGACCGAGGGCCGTGACCTGGGCGACAAGAGCGGTGTCGGCATAACCCCGGTAGTCTTCCCTTCCAAGCGTGAGGGCCACGGCCGTTTTAGTTATCCCGAACCGGAGATGATAGGGGGAAGACTGGAGAGCGCGGTCCGCCAGCATTTTCATAATCCCCACGGGCCCGAGCACATAGTTGGGCACGGCGAAGATGATCGCGTCGGCACCGCTCATTTTTTCCAGAAGCCATTCCATGTCGTCGGGGATGGTGCAGTGTATCCCCGGCATGAGGCAGGCATAGCATCCCTTACATGGAAGAATGGATAAGTGAGGAAGGCGGATCATGGAGAGATCCCAGCCTTTCATGGCCTCTGCCGCGGCCTTAACCACGATCTCGCAATTTCCCGTACGGCGACAGGAACCGATAATTCCGAGCAATTGTTTATTCGCCATGCGTTCCTCGCGGTGCGGGTTTTCAGGACGACCCTGACTCATCGATAGAAGGTTAAAAGTGGAAAGAATTCCCTGTCAATAAAAAAACGAACGTTCGCTATTTTTTTATTGACTGATTTATATCTCGGTGATGTATGGGTAATTGGTGAGAAAATGAGCCTGCTCAATTTTATTCGACATGGCCAGGCCTCCTTCGGAAGGGAGAACTATGATGAGCTCTCGGAGCGAGGACGAAGGCAGTGCGCGCTTCTGTGCCGGCATTTCAACGCCCGAGGGGTACGGTTTGACGTCATCTATACCGGCACCCTTGCGAGGCACAGGGAGACTGCCGAAGCCCTCCTTCCTCTCCTTGCCGGGACCCACAGCGGAGACATGCCAGTACGGCATGAGGGCCTTGACGAATATCCCACTGAGACGATATTCCGGGCCCTCGCGCCCGAGGCGATCAGACAGGATCCGTCCCTCGGAGATGAAATACCCCGGCTCATGGCGGACAGGCGATCATTCCAGAGGGTCTTCGAGGCGGTCATGGCGCTCTGGGCCTCGGGAAGACATGATATGCCAGGGGTCATTACCTGGAATGAATTCTCCGCCCGGGTAAATGATGCGATTGGGGATATAATGAAAAAACATGGCGCGGGAAAGAACGTTGCGATCTGCACCTCGGGAGGGCCGATTTCCGTTGCCGTGGGGAGCGTTCTCGGCCTTTCCGCGGGAGCAACGATGAGGGTGGTGGAACAACTGGTAAATTCATCCGTGAGCCGGTTCAAGTGCACAGAAACGCGGATCATGATTTACACGTTTAACGAATTTGCGCACCTGGAAGGAGAAAAAGATCAATCGATCATTACCTACCGATGAGGAATGGCGGTCCGGGTAACAGGATTGAAATGGGCATACGAAAGCGCACCATCATGATGGAGTAAGGAGGAACAGATGGATTTTACGATATCGGAAAAAATGGAGACCATTCTTGGGATGATCAACGAGTTTATTGATAAGGAACTGATTCCCCTTGAGCCTGAATTCGTCACCACGGAATTTCGGGATATGCTTCCCGTCCTGGAGGAGAAGAGGCGCATGGTGAAGCAGATGGAGCTCTGGGGACCTAACCACCCCAAGGAGCTTGGCGGCATGGGGCTCACCATGCTTGAGCACGGCCTCGTGTCCGAGGCCCTGGGTCGCACCCCCCTGGGGCACTACGTGTTCGGATGCCAGGCGCCTGATGCGGGAAATATTGAGATACTCCATCTCCACGGGAATCCGGAACAGAAGAAAAAGTACCTGGAACCCCTGGTGGCGGGTACCATGCGAAGCTGTTTCTCAATGACCGAGGTGGACATGCCGGGATCCAACCCGGTGATGCTCGAAACCACGGCGGTCAAGGATGGGGACGACTACGTGATAAACGGTCACAAGTGGTACACCACCGCGGCGGACGGATCGGCTTTCAGCATCGTTATGGCGGTGACGAATCCGGATGCGCCGTCCTACCTCCAGGCGAGCATGATCATCGTTCCCACGAACACCCCGGGGTTCAACCTCGTACGCAACATCCCGGTCATGGGACACGAGGGGAGCGATTACGCGAGTCATGCGGAGATACTCTACCAGAACTGCCGTGTGCCGCAGGCAAACCTCCTGGGCCCCGAGGGACACGGTTTTATCATTGCCCAGGAGCGCCTGGGACCGGGGAGGATCCACCATTGCATGCGCTGGCTGGGAATCTGCAGCCGGGCCTTTGATCTTATGTGCCGCAGGGCGAACGAGCGTGTCATTGCCCCCGGCGGCAAGACCCTGGCGACGCGTCAGACGGTGCAGAACTGGGTAGCGGAATCGGCGGCCGAGATTCAGGCGGCCCGGCTTCTCACCCTTTACGCCGCATGGAGGATCGATACCGTCGGCGCCAAGGAGGCGCGTGATGACATCTCTATCATCAAATGGGTCGTGGCGAACACGATGAACATCGTGGTGGACAGGGCTCTCCAGGTACATGGCGGACTCGGAATGACGGACGACACGATTCTGGCCTTTTTCTACCGCCATGAACGCGCGGCCCGCATTTACGACGGTGCGGACGAGGTGCACAAGACATCCTTCGCGAGGCGTGTCCTCAAGAGGTATGCCGGGGAATCGAAATCGGGCGTAACACGGTAGGAACCATGACCTTTGAAGAATTCAGGAAAAGCGTTGAGGCTTCCGTTGAGGTGCTGTGCCGGGATTTCTATCGACTCAACCGAGATGCTATTAAAGTAAAAAAGGAAGAGGTGGCCGTCAGGAATCTAGTCGCCATAGTCAACGCCACGCTTGACCTTAGCTGCAGGAAGGGATTTGACGGGATGAGTCTTCGGGATCTGAGCCGGGAATCGGGACTCAGCATGGGGGCCCTCTATTCATATTTTTCAAGCAAGGAGGAACTTCTCGGCATGATCCAGCGCCAGGGCCAGGCCGCCGTGGAACGGATCATTCGTTCTCATGTCGATCGGAGCATTGAGCCGGGGGCAAGGCTTGAGAAGGCGATACGGATACACCTCTACCTGAGCGAGATCATGAAGAGCTGGTTCTACTTCTTCTTCATGGAGACGAAGAATCTCAATAAGAAGTACCGCAAGATATCGGTGGAAAGCGAGCTGATGACGGAGCGCGTCATAACGGAGATCCTTGATGAAGGGATCGAAAGAAAGATTTTCAGGAACGTGGATGTCCAGCTGACCGGGTCCCTTGTCAAGGCGATGATGCAGGACTGGTACCTGAAGCAGTGGAAATACGCGCAGCGGAGGATATCGGTCGAGACCTACGCCGGGTTTCTGGTCGACATGGTGAACTCGTTCATTCTTGCCGCTTCCGGAGAGGAAGGGTCCCCGGGTTCCCGGGAGGCACATGCTGCGGGCTCGCGGCCCGGGGCAGTTGCGGCCCATCGAGGGTGAGGGGAGACGCGTTCAGTGCATAGAGATAGTATCATTTAACAAAGGAGAGTTCAATGGCACGAGTTGATGAACCGGTTGATGTCCGGCCCGGGGAGGAACTTGACGCCGCCAGGATCGGTGAGTTTTTAAGACAATCGATCCCGGGGCTCAAGGGGGATGTTGCAATCAGGCAGTTCCCGAGCGGCTTTTCGAATCTTACCTACCTGGTGAAGGGCGGAGAGAAAGAAATGATTCTCAGGCGGCCTCCCTTCGGGAAAAAACCGAAGTCGGGTCACGACATGTCACGGGAATATCGGGTTCTGAAGGCGCTCAAGCCCCTCTTCAGGTATTGCCCGGAGCCCCTTGTCTATTCAGAGGATCCGGATATCATGGGGGCGCCCTTCTATGTCATGGAACGGATTCATGGCCTCATCATCAGGAAGAAGCTTCCCGACGGCCTTTCGCTTTCTCCGCAGGAGGCCCGCACTCTTTCCGAAAACCTCGTCAGGGTCCTCTGCGAGCTCCATTCAGTTGATTACGTGAAGGCGGGACTGGGCGACTTCGGGAAGCCTGAGGGATACGTGCGCCGGCAGGTGGAGGGATGGATTGATCGGTACCGGGACGCCAGGACGCCGGACGCTCCGGACTTCGAAGCCATCATGGAGTGGCTCACCGCCGCCATGCCGGGGGACACGGACAGGCCCTGCGTGATACACAACGACTATAAATTTGACAATGTGGTGCTTGATCCGAAGAACCCCCTTGAGATAATCGGTGTCCTGGACTGGGAAATGGCGACGGTCGGGGACCCGCTCATGGATCTCGGCAATTCCCTGGCATACTGGGTCGAGAAGGATGATCCACCCAATGTCCAGCTCATCCGCATGATAGCCACGAACGTGGAGGGGATGCTCGGCCGCAGGGAGCAGGCGGCGCTCTATTCAAAGATTACGGGAAGAAGGATCGAGAATTTCGCTTTTTATTTCTGTTTTGGTCTGTTCCGTCTCGCAGTGATCGCGCAGCAGATCTATTACCGGTTTTATCACGGTCAGACAAAGGACGAGCGGTTCAAGATGCTTATCGGCGCGGTGAAAATACTGGAGACCGTGGCGACACAGGTGTCGGGGACCTCGTCGGCGGTTTGAGCGGGCCGGTTTCCGCAGATGAGCCCCTGCGGCGCATGGGGTATTTTCGTTGAATGGGGCGGCATAAAACGAGATAAGGAGTTCGTAATGATAAAGAATGCTTTTATTCAGCAATACGATTTCACCGGGAAAAGGGCCCTGGTGACCGGCGCGAGTCGCGGGATCGGCGAGGAGATAGCCCGGGCTCTTGCCTCACTGGGCGCCGAGGTCATACTGGCGAGCAGGAAAATCGAGGGCCTCAGGGAAGTGGAGGAAAAGATCGCCTCGGAGGGCGGGAGGGCGTCCTCGATCGCGTGCCACCTCGGGAAAATGGATGAGATTGATCGGCTGTTCGACGAAATCGCGGATTCACACGGGGCCCTTGATTTCCTGGTAAACAACTCGGCGACGAATCCATTTTTCGGCAACAACATGGACGCGACGGAGGAGGCATGGGAGAAAACCTTTTCCGTTAACCTGAAGGGCTACTATTTCGCCACCCAGCGTGCGGCACGAATGATGAAGGAAAAAGGAGGCGGCGCCATAGTGAACATATCATCGGTAAACGGCATACGGCCCGCGCCGATGCAGGGCATGTATTCAATCACAAAGGCGGGTGTTCTCTCGATGACGCGATCCTATGCCAAGGAGCTCGCCCCGTTCAATATCAGGGTGAACGCCGTGCTCCCGGGGATGACGGACACGAAATTCTCTTCGGCGATGACCCGGAACTCCGCGCTCATGGACAATTATATACTGCCATCGATTCCCATGGGGAGGATCGCCAGGCCCGACGAGATGACCGGCGCGGTGCTCTACCTGCTTTCCGACGCTTCGTCCTATACGACGGGGTCGATTCTCCTCGTGGATGGCGGGATGCTGGCCTGATGGAGCGGGGGGCCGGCCCTCCATCCAGGCGGACATTTTCTGCATGATAGCTCGCATGGCCGATTGGACGAATGCGCACTAATGGAGGTGGAAGCAATGAATGTCGAAGACATCAAACGCGTGTTGATCGTGGGCGCCGGAACGATGGGGCAGCAGATTGCCTCGGTCTGCGCGATCCATGGCATGGAGGTTTCTCTCAATGACGTAAACAGCAAGGCCCTGGAAAAAGGCCTGGAAGGGATTCGCGATCTCTGCGGATTTTTCGTTAAATCAGGGAAAATCTCGGAAGAAGAGTCAACGGCGGCCATTGCGAGGATTGCCCTGTCGGATTCGCTCGAAGAGGCGGCACGGGATGCGGATATCGTGAGTGAGTCGGTACCGGAGGATCCCTCGCTGAAGGGGAAGGTGTTTTCACGTCTGAACCGGTGCTGTCCCGAACACGTGCTGTTCACCACCAATACATCCACTCTTATGCCTTCGATGTTCGCCGGGGAGACGGGCCGCCCCGACCGCTTCGCGGCTCTTCACTTTCATGATGTCCGGATCTCAACGATCGTTGACGTTATGCCCCATTCGGGCACATCGAGGGAAACAATCGAACGGGTTCGCGACTTTGCGATCAGAATCGGCCAGGCGCCGATCGTCATGGAAAGGGAAAGCCCCGGGTACGTATTCAATTTCATGCTGAGCAACCTGTTCGAATCGGCCCTTACTCTTGCGGCGAACGGCGTCGCTTCCGTGGAGGACATAGACAGGTCCTGGATGGGAGTGACCCACATGCCCACGGGGCCCTTCGGTATCATGGACAGCGTGGGACTTCAGACGGTATGGAAGATTACCGACTTCTGGGCGCGGAAACTGAATCAACCGCAGAAAATTAAAAATGCGGATTTCGTGAAAGGATACGTGGATGAAAATCGCCTCGGTGTTAAGACCGGGGAGGGATTCTACCGTTACCCGAAACCGCGCTATCGCGATCCCGATTTTCTGAAAAGCCATCGCCCCGTTTAAAAACCATGAAACTGGTCCTTGACAATATCACGCTCGATCCCGGTGAGGATCAGGAGAAGATACCTGAAAAAATCAGGGAGCGATGGGGCATCGACGTCTCGTCGTTCACGATAGTGAGAAAATCCCTCGACGCGAGAAAGAAAAGAAAAATCGTTTATCGATTCAGGGTCATGATCGAGGCGGATGACGGGTTGTTATCAGCCTTTGCGGGGAAGGAGGATATCACAGAATATATCCCGCTGGAAATGCCCGCGATCGCAAGGAATATGAGGGAGGATCAGGTCCATATCGTTGGAAGTGGTCCCGCCGGTCTTTTCTGCGCTCTCCGTCTCATTGAGTCGGGAGCGCGTGTGGAAATATTTGAGCGCGGCAGGCCCGTGGAAGAGCGGATGGGTGATATCGCGGGCCTTGAAAGGAGCGGTGTCCTTGACGAGAGAAGCAATGTCCTTTTCGGCGAAGGGGGCGCGGGAACCTATTCTGATGGGAAGCTGACAGCCCGTACTCGTCGTCCCGAGGTCGACTGGTTTTTCAAGGAACTGATCGAGGCGGGCGCGCCGTCGTCAATCCTGTACGAGGCCAAACCACATCTGGGAACTGACCGTCTCGGAAGAATCGTTACGTTTTTAAGGAAAAAAATTATCGAGGCGGGATCGGAAATACATTTCAACGAATCACTTGAAGACCTGGTGGTACGGCAGGGCAGAATTGAAGGCGCGATTACGTCGAAGGGGCGCGAGGTTGCCGTTTCGCGGCTTGTCCTCGCCGCGGGCCACTCGGCAAGGGATACCTACGCCATGCTCGAGGATCGGGGTGTTGCCCTTGAGGGAAAGGGTTTCGCCGTCGGGGTGAGAATTGAGCATCCTGCGGCATTGATAAACGAAATACAGTACGGGTCATCCCCCTATCGCGACCTGCTGCCCCCGGCGGATTATTTCCTGACAAGCCGTGGAACCGATACGGGAAGAAGCGTCTATTCCTTCTGTATGTGTCCCGGAGGAAGGGTGATCAATTCATCCTCGGAAAAGGAAAGGCTGTGCGTCAACGGCATGAGTTTTTCCGACAGGGGGCTTCCCTTTTCCAATGCCGCGCTGGTGGTGACCGTGACGCCCGGGGACTGGGGCGGCGCGGCTTCGGGCGGGATTTCCTTCCAGAGGTCCCTGGAGGAGAGCGCCTTTATTGCCGGTGGCGGCGGATTCACCGCGCCGGCACAGCGCGTTACGGATTTCCTGAAAGATACAGTGGGAACAGTATTGCCCGGTACATCCTATCGACCCGGCGTGCGACCGGCGGCGCTTCATCGCGATTTGCCGTTGTGGATCGTCCGCGAATTAAAACACGCCCTGAGACAGTTCGAAAAAAAAATGAGGGGCTTCATCACTGAATCGGCACTGCTTATAGGGACGGAAACGAGAACCTCATCTCCCGTCAGGATTATCAGGAACGAGGGATTCCAGTCGATCTCGCACGGCGGGCTCTACCCCGTGGGGGAGGGGGCGGGATATGCCGGTGGTATCGTGAGTTCGGCTGTTGACGGAATCCGATGCGCCGATATAATTACCCTTGGGGGCTGAGTCAAAGAATTAATACCCGAAAGAAGAAGCGAGATCCTGGCGCACCGCATTTTTAACCGCCCCTGCGTATTAATCTTGACGAGGGTGACGAGTGTACCGCAACCTGATTGTTCCTATTCAGGAGCGGCAAATGGCGGACAGCTTCATAGAAATAGTACGAAATAAAAAGGCGCGCTTTAATTATGAGATCGTGGAAACCTTTGAGGCGGGCATCGTCCTCGAGGGAAGCGAGGTCAAGTCCCTGCGCCAGAAAAAGGCGAGTATCCAGGAAGCCTATGCCCGCATAAAGGGCGGCGAGGCATTCCTTACCGGGATGAACATAGCGGTCTACGAGATGGCCAATCGCTTCAACCATGATCCCGCAAGGGACCGCAAACTCCTTCTCCACAGGCATGAACTGAAACGACTTATTGGCAAGATCCAGGAGAAGGGCCTGACACTGGTTCCCCTTCGGCTCTATTTCAAAAACGGAAGGGTGAAGGTGGAGCTTGGGCTTGCCCAGGGAAAAGCGAAATTCGACAAGCGTCATGATATTCGGAAAAGAGAAGTGGATCGGGAAATTCAGCGTGAATGGAAGCATAATAGATAGAGAGAACCGAATGTGTAATAAAATTCTTGACAACGCTCTATTGCACGTGCCCTTGTACTATCCGCGGGGGATCGATGAAATTTCATCCTTCCTAACCGCCGGCGAATAAGATAATAAAAAAGGAAGAGGCCATGTCAGAGGAAGTAAAGGAAGGACAGGATACCCAGGCGACCTCCGATGCGCAGAACACGCCCGCTGCAGAAGAGGTAAAGGCCGCGGCGAAGCCGAAAAAGATAAATAGAATGAATGACCGTGAACTTGCCGCGAAGATAGAGGCCCTTGAAAAGGGTAACAATACCGGCTCGAAGTATTATGCGCACCTTCAGCAGCGCAAAAAAGAGCTCGGGTCCTGATTTATCGTCATCGCCGTATAAATATCAGGTATTCGTAGGTGTGGATATCCTGAATAAACTGTCGGATGGTTTCATGCTCATCTCGGGCTGAACGGGAGGTGAGAATGAAGCGAAGGCGGTCCGTATATTCATACCTGAGAAAATCAGCGTAAGAACCCCTGATGACCTGATATCCTTTCACTTCACCGACCGCGACAAGGTCGGAAAACCTTACGGTGTATTCATCGTGTCCCATGAGGGGGATTCGCCATGGATTCCCCGTGGGTGGAATATCCAGAAATTGTCTCATTTGATCAGGTGCAGATGCTTCACAGCTGTGCTCGCTGAGGTAGATGCAGGGTACTCCCGCGTCGCAAAGGCGCTCTACCGCGCGTATGGCGCCCAGGTTAAGATTGAATGGCATATCGGGTATCTTCAGGCCGTTTCGGCGTATGGTGCGCTTCACTTCCAGTGATATGCTGTCGATTTGTGTATCCGGCAGTGCCAGATGTCCGGGATCAATATCGCATAGTGTCGGAAAATCGCCGACGACTTCGTTAAGCAGCGCCAGGTCGAACTGGCCGAGAATATCATTCCCGATATTGAAAAAATCATTTTCGATGAAGAGAACGCCGAACCCGTCGAGGGTTTCGCGCTGCCGTTCAAGCAGAACGGGTGAAAGCTCAATCATAGCCGCTCTTTCCCAGGCATGGCGTGAAAGAAAATCCCGCATCACGAACCCGTATCCTCCTCCAATTTCAATGAGTGAATCGATGGCGTTCATATCGAGGAAACCCGAGAGGTGGTCATAGAGCAGATTGCCAAGGCTTGCCTGAGCAGCAAGAACTTCACGGCATGGACTTCGGGGGTCCTCGAGGGCGTTGCACACCGTGAGCTCCCATCCAAGGGTTTTCATTCCCTTACGGTGATAGGCTGTTGTGTCGTTAACACGGTAGGGGGGATCAGGCTTTTTGCTCATATCACCATGGCATCGGGCGTTGACGGGCGTGTCTTGAGAGCGAAAAGGGCTACGATCATTGCCGCGAGAAGTGACGCCGCGAGAAGTATCGTGACGATAAGTCTCATTCTTTCTGAGAAAGGAAGGAGGGGAAAATTCCGTATCCGGTAGGTGAATTCAAGGAATCCCGTGATGAGTCTTCGGGGGAGCGTGGTAACGTCAAGACTCCGGAGCCTGCCGATTAATTGGCGAATGCGGCTGTTGACATGAGGACGTGACAGGTCAAAGGAGGCGTTACGGTATATGCCGGTGTCATCGGGATCGGCGGTGAAAGAATGGCCACAGGGGCAGGTAACGCGAATGATACCCCTGTCGATGGGAAAGCGGAGGCGTCTTCCGCACTTCGGGCATGGCTTGACAAGGTGCATTGGTATTATTGCAGGTCTCGAATTTGCTTTAATATCTGTGGCATTTTTGAGAAGAGCGTTTCCAGGTCGTTCTGCGTGAGACCGACCTGGGCGATGGCCGCGTCATGGATCTCGTAATAAAGGCCGTCATTGCCGATGCCGACCCCCCCCATCAGGCATATGGCACTGGCGATGTGGACGATGGATGTCTCGAGCTGGTGTTCCTTTGGCGCGCCGGAGGGATCATGATAATGACGGACGATAGACTGGAGGACGGGAGGAAAATTCCATTTTTCCAGTATTCGTTCTCCCACCTCCTGATGGTTGTACCCCATGACTTCCTTCTCGGCCTGGTGAAAGGGAACGGCCCTGTTCTGCGCAAGGTCGAGAATTTGGTTGAAAACCTGGTGTACGAAAAGTGCGATGACCACCTTCCCCACGTTGTGTATGATGCCCCCCGTAAAAACAACGTCCGCGATATCTTTTCTCTTCTTTGCCAGGGCTATATCGCGGGACATGGTGGCCACGGCAAGGCCCTGCCGCCAGAGTTCGCCCCTGGCGAGATCATAACCCACGGCCTCTTTGTCAAGGACCGGTTTTGCCGCAACGAGCATGACAATATCCTTTACCTCTTTCAGGCCCAGGGTGACGATGGCGCGGTCTATCGATGTGATTTCCTTGCCCTTGCTGAAGTAGGCGGAATTGCAGAGCTTGAGTATATTCGTGGTCATCGCCTGGTTGGCCGATATTTCGCGGGCAACATCCTTGAAGGAAACATCGGGATCATTGACCATGTTGATAACCTTCCCGGCGACCTCCGGTAGGGAGGGCAGACGGTCGATATCGCGCATGATCGATTCAATTTGCTGCTGTATCATCTGCTCCATACATAATCTCCGGGCCACCGTTTTTATGCTTTGTAAAACACCTTTTCCTTTCCGCCTGACTTGACTTTCATCCGCCCGTCTTCAAGGTAAAAGTCGATCACCCTTCCGAGATTTCCACCGACATCTTCAACGAGTATTGGAATATCGAGCTTCCGCAGCTCGAGCTTTGTTTGTTCAACATTCCTTTCCCCGATCTGTCCCAGCACTATGTTGGAGCCGAATTTAAACATTGATGCCCCGCCGGTAATTTTTGCCGATAGATTTTCCTTTTTCGCCCCCTCCTGAAGAAGGGATTTCACAAGTAGAGGAATCGCGGTATCAGCGTATTTTTCAGGATTTACGGAACGCTTGATGTTAACGGGGAGGAGAACGTGGGCCATCCCGCCAATTTTTTTCATGCGGTCATAGATGCAGATGGCGACGCAGCTTCCCAGAATGGTACGAAGGACGGCAGGGGAGGAGGAGTTTTTTATCTGCGCTACGCCAACGGTAATTATCTGGCTCATACCCGCTACTCTGTTAAACCGAAGTGATCTGGATCACGAAACAAGGCAAAGGTAAGCAATACTCAAATGTTGCGGTTTTGTCAAGAGTATTAACGATTCCAGGGCATTTGGCCCAGCATTATAGCCGGGGTCGGGGACGTTCGATCAGGGAACTATGGTTGGTCATGCGCAATCTGCAGGGCGCGTAATGAGGCGTTTCAAACCAACACCGTTGCGCCACACGCGCCATTCCTTTACGGGCAATGCAATTCTTGTTGACTGAGCGTGAAAGAGAACGTCATTATTGCATCATGCGCGAGGCACCCGGATGTATCGATCGTCATGCTGTCGCCCCGAAATTTGATGACCTGACGAATGATGCCATGCGATTTCGGTGACTGCGGATGTTTTGTAGCCATGTTCTCAAGACCGTCATGCCGGAGTCAAGGGCGTGATGAATCTTGATAATTTCAAACGTCAACGGAATAAACGGATGCGAATAGCCATAGCTGTCATTTCAGCGTTGATTATGGTTGCCCATGGGGATGCGGCGACGATTCGGGTCGATGATTCACTGGAGAAGTTGCCGATAGGCTCCTCGGTTGATTTTCTGGTTGATGAGACAGGCGATCTGACCGTCAGGGACGTGGCATCTCCCTTGATGCGGGACCTGTGGGTTAAATCCCGGGAGATTAATCCGGCCTTTGGATTTACCAGGTCGGTCTACTGGGTGAAGTTTTCAGTGGTGAACGATACGGGGAAAGAGAAGTCTTTTTTCCTGGAGCAGGCCTATGCTCTCGTCGACGACGTCAGGCTCTATAAGCGAGAAAAAAATGGATTCAGTGTTATTCGTACCGGTGATCATTTCAAGTATCGCGAAAGGCCCTATGATCATCGGACCTTCGTCTTTCCACTGAGTTGTCCTCCCCATTCGAGGATGACCTATTACCTCCGGCAGGAAACCTCGAGCGCGATGTATTTCCCCCTCCTTCTCTGGTCTCCTGATTCCTTCATTTCATGGGCCCTTCAGGAAGACAGGCTCCTCATGTTTTTCTACGGCATGATGATAATCATGGCATTCAATTATCTTTGCGTATATTTTTTAATTCGACATCTCAGCTATTTGCACTTTTCACTGTTTATTCTTTCACTTCTTCTTTTCATCATGACGCAGCTTGGCGCGACATATCAATTAATCATACCGGGATCGCCCACCCTGATGAACGTCGCGCCGCCCTTCTTTCTCTGCCTGACCAACCTGTTTGGCAATAGATTTGTGCTGACTTTTCTTCAGCTGGGGAAACGTGCTCCTCAATTGAGGAAAGTCGTCAACATGGAAGCCATGATAATCCTGTTTGCCCTGGCTTCGGTTCCCCTGATTTCCGTATTTGATATATATACCGCGATTATGGCCGGAACTGCCTGCCTTTCGGTGGCATCGATACTTACCGCCTTCGGTGCGGGAATACTTCTTCTGTGCCGGAAACAGAGAAGTGGATATATTTTTACCTTCATCAGTACCGGTTTCTTCATCGGTTCGATCCTTTATCTCATGAGAAGCTTTGGATTGCTGCCGGGAAATTTCGTCACGACGTGGTCAATAGTAATTGGCTCATCGACTATTCTTATCGTGCTTTCCATAGCGATGGTGGATCGAATTAATACGATGAGGATGGGGTTGAAAAAGCTGGTGGCGAATATCGGGAAGGAGGTAACGGAGAGAAGCATTGAACTGCTACTGAGTGAAGTTGCGGGAATGGTCATCGAAGAGCAGTTGGGAAAAAAGCCCTCCGGGGCGAGGGGCGGCATTGATGCGCCCTCGATACAGGGTCTTCTTGACTACCAGCGGGATCTCACCATACAAAAACTCAGCCATGACATAAATATCATATCAAATGCTGAAGAACTCCTCGAGAAAACGGTCCTTAAGGTGAAGGAGATCTCAAGGTCACAGACCATACTCCTTTACACTTTGGACCGGGACAATAATCTCACCTTGCGGATCTCGGTCGGAGTAATCGGAGAAAAAAAACTTGAGGCAGTGAAAAAACTGGTCGCGGAAGTGTTCAACGGGGGCAGCTCGCGAATGATTCAAGGTGAGGACGCATGCGGAGCGGGAGAGGGTCATGTCATCTGTATTCCTGTGAAGTATGAAGGGAGAATGATCGGCGTCGGGTATTGTGAACGATCGCCGGATGACGTGAAATTCACAGAAAATGACGCACGTATTCTGATTGATTTTTCCGACAGAATGGTTGCGGTCTATGAGAATGCCGTTGAATACAGGAAAAAGATGGTACGTGATGAATACAGAAAAAAACATTCCATTACAAGCCAGACGGAGGACAAGATAAAAAGGGCGGTGGCGTATATACGGGAACATTATGCCCGGGATATTTCACGAGAGGGACTGGCGGCTTCACTTGATATCAGCCCCAATCATCTCGGAAAATTTTTCAAGCTCTACACGGGTAAAAAGCTCAGTGAATATATTAATGAGCTTCGCATCCGCGACGCGGCGCACATGTTGAGGGAAAAAAGGGAGGAAAGTATCATCACCATCGCTTTTGCGGTCGGTTTCGAAAGCCTCAGCACATTTAACCGCGCGTTCATGAAAATTATCGGTGTAACTCCAACGGAGCACAGGGAAAAAAATTGATGCTGATGAATTATCGAGCAAGGACGCGTCGCGGCCGCACCTCAGGTCAGTTTTCTCCTTTTTTTTCTGAGAAAACGCCGGGGTTGGCGTCATTAAGTTTTTTTAGCCCCGTGAGCATCCGCGGGACATCAACCCTGTGGTACCGTGACTTGTAATGCAGTAATATCTCTTCCCCGTATTTGCCCGCGAGTTCATATTTGAATGGAATCCGGACGGGTGCTTCCTTGTACGATGATATTTCAAGACCGTCACGGTGTTCGCGAATGTAGCCTTTCGCTGAAAGCTCGATGTCAATGATGTCCGTGAATCGGGTCAGCGTTATTTTGTTTTTGTCCGCAAGGGTCCACATGGTGAGCTGCCATGCGCCGGATTTTCCGGTAATATAATAGATCGTGTCCGGTCCCATGTGAAGCTTCGAGGAGGATGTCTGGAGGTTCTTCAGAACAACGCGTTGCTCTGAAAGGTCGACAACGTTAAAGTAATATGAACCCGCTATGCCTGCCGCAATGCCGAGGAGGCTTCCCGTCCTGGAAAAGGTAACGGTATAGTATTTCCTGTAGGGAGGGGGGAAGGTCTCCGGCATCAATGCATCGCTGGTGTTGTCGGCGATTTTATAGCGGTATAGAGTAAAGTCCTTGTAGTAGATGATTGTTTCACCATCGACCGTACAGTTTAACACGGGGTTTTTTTCATCTCCAACCGCCGCGTCAATGATGTGGCTTCCCCTGTTGTCGAATATCGAAAGTTGACGACCGTCGGAAATAACCGCGTAACGATCATTCATGTCGATGTGGCGTTCTCCTTCAGCGCCGATCATCGAAAGATCGATTCTGGAAGGAAAAATGATCCGGGCCCCTTCTTCGTCTGTTTGATATATGACGGTGCCCGTTGAATGCAAATCCTTGCCATCAATCGATCCCTTTGAGCCGTAGCGCAATAATTCCAGCTGGAGGGCATCCAGGGCGTCGGGTTGGCCGGTAGAAAAGTTATCGAGCGCCTTTTCGAGTCTCTTCTCGGGGTCCATTGTGCAGGCGCACAGCAGGATCATGAACAGCGAGAGCACGATGGGGCGCGGGGCATGACGGTTCATCTCTGGGCGGTCCTTTTTTTCGAAGTGTATTTTTCAACGATTCTTTTCACGAAGTCAGCATCATACAACTCGATCATTTTCGCCGGGGCCACTGTTTTCGCCCTGGCGCTGAATTTTGACGTGGTGATATAAATGCCGCTTTTGCAGTTTTCACCGGCAATTGTTCGCTGGAATTCGTTGACGGCGTCTTCGGATATTTCCCGCGTGGTCCGGTGAAACATGATGAGTATGGGCGGATCGTTTATCCGCTTAATATTGTATGCCCTGTAGTAATAGATGTTGGCGCTGGGTCGCTCTTTTGATATGATATTGTAATTGAGGCTGGAAACCAGTTCGACTATGAGGGGCTGCAGTGCCTCGAGGGACGACGAAAAAACGGTCATCATGCTTTCGTTGCCCATGATGTCCTGATAGGATTCGAGCTTCTGGCGCGTATTCCTGAAATTCGGGTTCTCTTCCGAGATTTTACTCCAGTGATGAAACGCCTCCTTGATCCGGTTTTTTTGCTCATAGCAGTCGGCGAGAAGGAAACGGTATTCGTGCGCCTCTTCGCTCTTTTCTTTCAGATTCACCAGTCCCTGCTCAAGGATGTCTATGGCGCTTTCGTAGTCTTCCAGGGTATTCAATATCTCGCCGATCTTAAAAAGACTTTTAAGAAAATATTTCCTGTCACTTTTGGCTTTCTGGAACATGGCAATGGCATTATCGTTGTCTTTTTTTATCTGGTACAGCAATCCAAGATGAAATTCGGCATCGGAACGCGAACCCGAGATGGAAAGTTCTTTAAGAAGATACTCTTCAGCCTTGTTGTAGTCGGAGGTGTGATAACAGGATATCCCGAGGGGAAGATAAATATCGTTCAGGGCGGGATTGATGATAATTGCCTTCTCAAGGTGCTCTCTGGCCTTTTTATAGTCACTTTTTTTATAGAGGGCATGGCCTAGCCGATGATTCGCCACCAGGTCCTCGGGATTGAATATGAGAATACTCTTGTATTCCTCAATCTCCTTCAAAAAATTATTTGTTTCATGATACAGCCTGGCCAGATGATAATGAATGTCGATTTGATTGATGAACTTGGTGAAATCAGGCAAGGAAAGGATCGAGTTCAATTCCGAGATGGCAAGAACAAACTGGTTCTGCTTTATGAGAATCAGGGCCCGAAGATACCGGGCGGGGGGGTAATCGCTTTTACGCTCGAGGATTTTTTTTACTATTTCGCTGGCCTTGCCGAGGGCGCCCGCTTCAAGGTATTCCTCCGCTTTTTCGATTCTGGCCTGAAAAGATGTTGATTTAAAAATGATGAAAACAACAATGATAATGACGATGACGGCGATGATAATGGGAATTCTCATGGTTGGTCCAGTTCCGCTAACGGTCGATCAAAATCAGGGCACCAGGAAAGAGACTCCAGCACCTGACTTTGCCTCGTTACCTGGATCGTAATAATCCAGTATTGTTCGTTTTCGTCAAGTAATTATCAATGGACGTCACGCGCCCGGTAAAAATTCAGCGATGTCCTCTCCCGTCCCTTCAGGCGGTGTGTGAATTACAGGCGGGCCGTATAAGGCAATCGCGAAGGCAGGGGATGCAGGGGACCACGCTGGAAATCGCGACTGTGCATTCATGTTCATATTGCTCTGAAGGATTTGTCATATGATTGAACACACCATACAAATCCCGAAGGAACGTATCATCATACTTGACTTCGGATCACAGTATACACAATTGATCGCCAGGCGGATCCGCGAATTGAGCGTATACGCGGAGATTGTACCCTATTACTACCCCATAAGCGACCTCCTCAAGGAGCGGCCCGCGGCTCTTGTTCTTTCGGGGGGGCCTTCTTCAACATATGATAAGCATGCGCCCCATGCGAATCCCGCTCTTTTTGACATGGGCATCCCGGTACTTGGCATCTGTTACGGACTGTATCAGATTGTAAGGCATTTTAAGGGATCTATAGAAGGGGCCCGTTCAAAAGAGTATGGCCGGGCGGTCATTGAAATCAGTGGTGAGTCCCTTCTTTTCAGGGGAATCGGCGGGAAGGAAGTGGTATGGATGAGCCATGGTGACAAGGTGATCAATCCTCCTCCAGGGTTCGCGGTGATCGCGTCTTCTGATAACGCGGAAATAGCAGCAATAGAACAGAGGGATAAACGGATATACGGCGTGCAGTTCCATCCGGAGGTATATCACACGATCAACGGGAAAAAAATCCTGCAAAATTTTCTTTTTGACATATGCGGACTGAAGCCCACCTGGACCATGTCTTCATTCATCGAATCGTCTGTTGAGTCAATACGACGGGAGGTGGGCAACGGTAGCGTGCTTCTTGGGCTTTCGGGCGGTGTCGATTCATCGGTTACCGCCGTGTTATTGCAGAAAGCAATCGGTGACCGGCTATACTGTGTTTTTGTGAACAACGGGGTGCTGAGGAAAAATGAGCACGAGCAGGTGGTTGAGCGCTTTCGGCGGCATATGAAACTGAATCTGATATACGCCGATGCATCGCAGCGCTTTCTGAGAAAACTAAAGGGAGTGGAAAATCCCGAGAAAAAAAGGCGCATTATCGGGCGTGAGTTCATCAAGGTTTTCATGAAAGAGGCGCGCAGGATGGGACGGTTTGACTTCCTCGCCCAGGGGACGCTTTATCCAGACGTCATCGAATCGGTCTCGACAAAGGGACCCTCGGACACGATTAAGAGCCATCACAACAGGGTCCCCGAGGTGTTGAAACTGATCCGGTCTGGAAGGGTGATTGAGCCCCTCAAGGAGCTTTTTAAAGACGAGGTCCGGGATCTTGGCCGGGCGCTGAATATGCCCGAGGAATTAATCCGCCGTCATCCCTTTCCCGGTCCGGGCCTGGCAATACGGATTGTCGGTGACGTGACTCCTGAGCGGATTCGTATTCTTCAGGAAGCCGATGATATCGTGGTTCGTGAGATAAAAACGGCCGGACTCTACGATGAGTTGTGGCAGATATTCGCCGTTTTTCTTCCGGTGAAATCGGTTGGGGTGATGGGGGACAGCAGGACGTATGAGAACGTGATCGTACTGCGGGGCGTTACCTCGGTGGATGCTATGACGGCCGACTGGGCCTACCTCCCGGAGGAATTGCTCAGAAAGATATCAAATCGCATAATCAACGAGGTCAAGGGCATCAATCGCGTTGTGTATGATATTTCGTCGAAGCCCCCGAGCACGATTGAATGGGAGTAACCCGGGTTCCCGCGCGGTATCGCCGTTGCCTGCTCCGGTACGAACGCATTCATTCACGATGTGATTCCCTGTAAAAGCCGAACTGCCCGCCGGGGGGGATTGTTACCGAGGGATCATCCGTTCCGGTCATCCAGAGCAGCGTCTGGCCGCCCGAGACGCGGTACTCAAAATCGGTACGGGTGCCGTACCACCACCTGCCGTCCCATTGGATACTGACCCTCCGGCCCAGGGCTTCCACCCTTCCCCTGATTTGACGGGTATCGCCACTCTCCATTTCAATGTAGGAGAGTACGCAGAAACAGTCCGTGCCGATGACCAGTGATGCCTGCTCCCCTTCGTTTATCCATTTGCCGACGAGTTGTTCCGCGGCAAGAGATCTTCCCCTGGTTGAGGACGGTCCGCAATATGCCGTCACGCACGCCATGGCAATTACGATGAGCTGTTTCATGATATGAGCCACCCGTTTTGAATCATCTCATGTTCATGCTCAATGAGCAGGCGCTTAATCCCGTCACCGGCTGAATAATGGCCCACTGTGCCATCTGAACGTATAACCCGGTGGCAGGGGATGATAATGGGCAAGCTGTTCTTCGCCATGACAGTGCCGACAAAACGTGCACCCCGGGGGAAACCTGCCCGGCGTGCCAGGGACTCGTATGAGCCGGTGGCGCCAGTTTCAGTTTCCAGAAGGGCGCGGTAAACGGTGATTTCATTCAGGGTGTAGATGCTCAGGTCGAGATCGATAGACGCGACGCCCGGGCAGGGATTGACCAGTGATATCATGCGGGGCTCTTCTCCCGGGCGATAATCGAAACTGAGCACTCGGGGGAAAAGGGGACCATGAAAATACCTGGAGAGAAGTTCCCGTGTGTCAGTCAGGGGGCGGGTCTCCGCCGGCGGAATGGCATCAAGCATGGATCGGATGCGGGGCGAAAGGGGACCAAGAATAACGCATGTCAATTTCGTTGCCGTGGCGATGAGTTCAAGGTGCCCCGCAGGAGAATCCATGGGAAGACGCCACAGGCCTCGTGCGGATCCAATTCGAGCAAGATAGTGGGGATCAGGCATTGAGTGTTTCCATGATGGCAAGGGCGGATTCCCTGTCTCGCTTTATTTGCGCGACGAGCTGTTCCCTGCTGCCGAACCGGATCTCACTTCGTATTCGGTCGTGAAATTCAACAGTGAGTATCGAGTCATAGAGATCCCCCTCATAATCGAAAAGGTGCGCCTCGATGCTCCAGGGCGTGTCGGGGAAGGTCGGATTGTTCCCGATATTGAGCATTCCCCGTAAACCCGCACCGTTTTCCGTGAAGGCGGTGACAGCATAGACCCCGTCCGCGGGTATTATTTTGTCACTGTTGGACGGAACGATATTGGCGGTGGGGAAGCCGAGGGAGCGTCCCCTGCCCATTCCCTTCGTGACGGAACCGGAGAGCGAATAACCATGTCCCATGAGGCGGTTTGCAAGCCGTAGATCACCTGTTTCAAGGGCCCGGCGGATCCTGGTTGATGACACCGGCTCCGAATCAATATACTCCTCCTCGATTCGGACGATCTCAACGCCCGTGGCCGAAGCAAGCTCCGTGATGAAATCGTAGTTACCCTCGCGGTTCTTCCCGAAGGCGTGATCGTAACCGATTACAAGGGTTTTGGCATCCAGCCTGTTGATCAGGATGTCATGATAAAAATCTGACGCGCTCATCATGGCCATCTGGGGGGTGAAATTGAGCAGGATGATATTGGGAATGCCGAAATTATAAATCGCGTTGACCTTCTCTTCCGTTGTGGTGAGTACCCTCATCCGCATTTCCGGGTTGAGAATTTTCCTGGGGTGCGTTGAAAAGGTAATGACAACGGGATCCCCCGCTTGTTTCGCCGAAGCGCCAAGAAGAGCCGTGAAAATCTTCCTGTGACCAAGATGAACACCGTCGAAGTTCCCGATGGTGACCACGGGATTTCTGAAGAGGCTTTTGTGTTCGGGAAGGTTGTGATAAATTTTCATGGTCCGGGCCGGGTTCGTCGCTCGACATCCTGTAAACGGAATGGCCCTGGAACCGTATGAGAAACGGTTGGGGGCACATAACGGCAGTGGAACAGTGCGTGCTGCCGGTCAGCGTGTCAAGTTTTTATCTCGGCCTTCAGTCATAGTGAGGCCGGGGAATCCACACCCTCCGTGATTTCCTTTCACCGAAGGAAAAACGATAAGACACAGTAGCGTACAGTCCGGTGATGTGGTCGAGAGAGCCGTCAAGAACGTGTACTCCCTGTCGTGATGTTTTCTGGAAGTAGCGGAGGAGGCGGTAATAGCCGGTCAATGAAAGGGTGGTATCGATCCGGGGAATGGTAAAACGGATGGAAAGGCTTGTGTTCATGCCAAGTGCATAATACCTGGCCGTTGGGATTCGCTGCATCGCGATTTCTATCTGTTTCAGACTGTAGGAATTTTTATATTCGGACTTGCTGGAGCCTGACTGAAAGGTTCCGGCGATGGAGGCGTTGATGCCGAATATGGGGGTGATCTGCAGGGCTGTTCCGAGGCCGATTTCAGGGGTAAAGTGAAGAGTCCGTCCCTCCATCGTGGTCCTGAAGAAGCCAACAGGGCTGGTAATTTCAATATGGGAATAGTCAACGGTAAAATCAATGATTTCGGCGCGCATTCCCGCGAAGGCTTTTATCCAGTCACAGAAACGCATGGACATACTGCCGTGGACATCGTAATTTTTTATTTTGAATCCAAAATTGCGAAGGATCGGTCCCGGCATAATGGCAGGGCCGCTGCCGCCTGTTGACATTACACCGTATCGGAAGGAGCTTGAAAATTCCCACCGGCGGAGAAATTGTAATGATAGATCGGGGCCATAGGAGAAGTAGTCAATCGGGGAATAGCGGGGAACAACGTGATCCACCCACTTTGGCATATCCGGAGGATAGATCACGATTTTTCCGTTATTCCACGCGGGGTTCCACCGGTTGTATCCCCCCGAAAAGCCGATTTCAACCCCGTTCTCTGACGCGAGTGAATATGTGCCGATGGCGAGGAACAGGGCCAGGGCGGAATTGACAATGCTGATCTTTTGCAGGGCTTTGAACCTGGGAGTCATAATGTAAGCATTCAGGCCTTTTATGATAAATAATCAACCGGAAAATTATTTCACCATGCTTTTTTCCTTACCCTTCGGAATAGCGGCATGCATCATAACTAATCGTCTGCTTCGGCCTTTTTCATGGAGAAATATGAGCGACGAATTATGGGATAGGTCAGGGGTCGTGAGATGAATCTTAACAGAAGGGACTGGAGCTTTCCCGAAAACCCGGGAGTCACCCGTGCCCTTCCCCTGAACATGGCGGCAATGCTCGCCCGGGCGCAATCGGAGGATGAAATCAGCGTTCTCCTGATTATCGGCGGGATGAAGACGCTGTTCGCCCTGAAAAAATTGGTGTCAATTCCTCCTGGCGTCAGACACGTAACCGAGACATTCCTGTCTTTCCAGTCACAGTGGAGGGACTGGGAAAGGGCGAGGACGTAGCGCTTCGTCGGCCCGTAGGTAAGGGAGGCAGGATCGGGGAATTCAGAGGCGATGGAGGAAACATTAAGTATCCACCCCCTTTTTCGTTCAAGCATCGAACGTCCAAAGATGAAACAAAGCTTTGTAAGGGTAAGAACATGGAGATTGATTATCGTTTCTATGGCGGGCAGGTCGTTCATTTCCCGTTCGATGGGAAGATATATCCCTGCAGAGTTTATGAGTATGTCAACCACGATGCCCTTACTGTCGCAGAAGCGGTGCAGGCGATCCGCGGAATCAGGACGGGATAGATCGAGGGTAAGAGTAATGACTTCTCCCTTTCCACGGTTGAGGATCTCATTTTTCACACGTTCCAGTTCGCCATCGTTTTCACTGACGAGAAGGCAGGTATGGCCCCTGGAGGAGAGCTCCCCGGCGATTGATTCGCCGAGTCCGGATGATGCCCCCGTTACAAGGGCCGTAAGGCCCGGCGGTTCATGTTTCATGCCATCTCCCTGTCCGCGAGGAGATCATCGGCCCTGCGGCACGCGGTTCGATAATCGGATTCGTCGGTTATTTTCATGTTAAAATATTCACCCTCGGTCATTTTCACTTTAAAGCCCGCTGCCAGCGCAAGTGACGCGTCATCCGTGATGGAGGCGTCGTCCGGGAGGGATGTGTCATGGGCAGCCCTGATGATTGAATGGCGAAACGCCTGGGGGGTCTGGGCGTGATAGAGCGTGTCCCGGGCCGGAACCGAGCTTACAAACCCGTCCTTGATTACGGCCAGGGTGTCGCGTAACGGAACGTAGACCGCCGCCGCGCCATGGGCCCGCGCATCCTCAAGACACCGTGACGCTATCGAGGCGCTTATAAATGGCCGCGCGGCGTCATGGAACATGAGAATGTCATTGCCGTTATAGTGCAGCAGGTCAAGTGCGTTTCGCGCAGATCCCTGGCGGGTGGATCCACCGGGGAGCACGGAGTAGAGCCGGTCGATTCCTGAACGGCGGGCAATGGATTCTGCCTCGGATTTCCTCCCGTCGGGGACCACGACCACGATTCGATCGACACCGGGCAGGGAATTGAACAATTCCATCGACCAGGCAATAACGGGCTTCCCGCCCAGGGGAAGAAACTGCTTGGGGATATCGCCTCCGAGACGGCTGCCCATGCCCCCTCCGAGTATAATCGCGTAAACGCGTTCCATTCGCCTTTCTCCCCTCCGGGTGATGCAATGGCGCGGTGATGACCGGGTATGCTACCCCATCAAGGCGTGCTCGATGAAGCGGCAGTCGGGTCGAGTGAGCAACCACCGACACAATGACATGGGACGAGAGGGGGGAAATGTCAAGAAATATTACCGACCACTCTACTGCCCCGCATCGACAAGGGAGGAAAGGGAATCTAAAAGACTCCTGGCGGATTTTTCCCAGGAGAAAAGCGCGGCTCGCCGCAGACCCTTCGAGGACATCGCATGCCGCAGGGATGCGTCGCCGAGGATTCGCTCCATGGAGGCGGAAAGGCCCGCGACGTCATCGGGATCGAGCATGAGTGCGGCGTCTCCCGCCACTTCGGGGATTGATGAGCTGTTTGATGTGATGACCGGGCATCCGCACTGCATCGCCTCAAGGACCGGTAGGCCGAACCCCTCATAGAGCGAGGGAAAGGCGAACAGGGCGGCGCCCGTGTAAATCGGCGCAAGCTCATCTGCCGCCACGTACCCCGTTACGAGGATATTCTCCATCACCCCGGATTTTTCAAGGTCGCGGAAAAAATCAGAACCGATCCACCCGGTCATGCCCACGAGCACGAGCTGGTATTCATGGCGCGACGGCATCGCGCAGTAGGCGGCGATGAGGGACTTCAGATTTTTTCTCGGTTCAAGGGTGCACACGGAGAGAATATACTTTTTCGATATGCCGTATTTTTTTCTGACGGCGGCAACGGAACGGGGTTTCGCCCGGTAAAAGATGTTCGGATCGGCGGCAAGGGGGATCGCCTCGATGCGCGTGGGAATGCGCAGAAGATTCCGGGCATCGGTCTTCGTGTTTTCCGATATCGCGACAAGGAGATCCGCCTTTTTCATGTTCCTCAGGGTGAAGAGGACCATTCGCACCTTTGTGCCGAATTCCATCGTACCCGGGAAAAGTTTCCATACAAGATCGTAGAGTATGCCGGCCTGTTTGATGGAAGAACGAAAGAAATGGGGATAATAGTACGTCGACGTGGCGAGATATATATCAGCTTTTTCATGTTTCAGTGAGGATGCGAGTTTCCATGTAAACACGATCTCGTCGAGAATTTCAAGGGCTATTTTTGCCGCCCGGAGTAAAAGCATCACCGCCCTCGTGAAAGGCACCTGCACCTCTCCTGACTTCACGGCGAGCCACCGCCGTCGTGTCGTGATGCGTGCCCGCTTCAGCCCGTAATCAAAGCATATCTCCCTCCACCGTTCACCGGTAATGTCGATGTGTTTCAGGCCATCCATCGAATAGACGAGGTAGAAATTGTCGCGGTCGATCTTCTTAAGCGCATTGAGATAATGGAGTATTACATTGCCCACGCCGGTTATCCGTTCCTGGCTCAGGGCGTTGGCTTCCACGGCAATGATCATGATTTCTCTCCGTTGTTCGGCGTAGCGGCTGTTTCCCTGAAGGGCGTATCAGCCATCGGACTCCGTGAATAATTCAAGAATTCCCCGTGCTGTTGTCTCCCAGGAATAGCGCCTGCAATTCTTTTTTCCCGCCGCGATGATCTTTCGCCGAAGCGCCCCGTCGGTAACGATCCGGGTCATTGCGCGGGCAAGGTCCTTGTCATCGCGCGGATCCACGAACAGCGCGCCATCTCCCGCCACTTCCGGGATGGACGTGGATTTCGCGGCGATAATGGGACAACCGCAGGCCTGGGCCTCCAGTATGGGAAGACCGAATCCTTCATAGAGCGACGGATACAGATAGCAGTCGGCCAGGTTGTACACCCTGACGAGGTCCTCGTCATCGATATAGCCGAGTTTGATGACCCGTTCCTCAAGATTGTTCTCTTCAATAATCCTATGGACATCACTGTCACGCCACGACTCGCCCCCGGTAACGTAGATGCGATGAGGGATCGAGTCACGTATCGAGACAAAGGCCCGGAGAACCGCGGCCATGTTTTTCCTGGGACTCAGCGATCCGGCGTAAAAGAAAAAAGGCCTGATGAGGCCGAATGCGCGCTCCGTTTCCGATAGAATGGTTTTGTCAGTGATGATTCTGAAGCGATCCTCAACGCCTTCTTTTACGACGCGGATTTTTTCTGGCTGTATCCCGAGCAGTTCGCGCATGCGTGATGCGGTGAAATCAGAAACGGTCAGGTCACGCCATGAGCATTTCGATGCCACGGGGATCATGATCCTGTGATGCAGGTTGTCGAAGAACCTGAATTCCCTGAAATCAAGGTCTTCGAAATAGACGATGTCATGGTACACCGGAATTTTTTTCCCCCGCACGAGGGGAGAAAAGGTGTTTTTCGGGAAGAGGAATATATCGATCCTGTTGAGCCAGGAGAAAAGCGGAAGATATATGTAGTCAAAAAAAAGTTTCGATCTCAGCGGGACTATTTTTATGGAGAAATTTTCCGGGAGGTCAAAGCCGAGCTCGATGGCATCATACAGGAGGATGATATAGCGGTTGCGCCGATCTATCCTTGAGAGCTCACGGATCACGTTGAGGGTGTAACGCGCGGGTCCTCCCTGCCGTTCGTTCAGCACGCGGGCGTTTACTGCGATGATCATCGCGAAACCCCCCGGGTCTTTCCAATGGCATTGAAGGAACTGAGGTATTCCGAAGCCTGGGCGCGCAGGCTGAATTTTTTGGCCAGATCAAGGCCCCGCCGGCGAAATTCTTCAAGACGCCCGTCATCGGTCAGAAGGCCGATAATCTTCTCGGAGATGTCTTCCGGTGAATGGGGGTCGGCGTATTCTATGGCGTCGCCGTATATTTCCGGGATGGCGGTTACGGGAGAGGCCAGGGCCGGAGTGCCCGAGGCAAGGGACTCCATGATCGGCAGGCAAAAACCTTCGTGGAGCGAGGGGAGGGCGAAGAGCGTCGCTTCGCGGTAAAGCCTCACAAGGTCAGGGCCGGAGACGTAACCCATGAATTCTATCCTCTCACGGATTTTCGGAGAAAGCCCGTCGACGAGGTCCCCGAGGGGACTGTTTTTCCAGCCCGATGCCCCCACAACGACGAGGCGGTGGGGGATGGAGCCCGAAGCCCGCTCGAAGGCGCGTATCAGGTTCACAAGGTTTTTTCGTGGCTGGAGTGTTCCCACGAAAAGGATATAATTCCTTTTGCTGGTCGAACCGGCGGGGGAGAAGGCATCAAGATCGATGCCGTTATAGATCACGGAAATCAGGTCCCCACTTATTCCGAGATAGCGTGCCATTTCATCCCTTGAATGACGGGACACCGTGAAAAATCTGTCCGCACGGCGGATGAAAAGAGGAAAGAGAAGTCGATAAAAAAGCATGTTGGAGAGCGAGATGGCCTCAGGGACCGCCCTGAACGCCACATCATGGATGGCAAGTGCCACGGTAATGGAACGAGGAAGCAGGAGGGGGAAATACTCCGCTCCGGCGAAAAAAAGTTCCACGTCATCTTGTCGTATCGATTGTGTGAGCGACGGGCTCTGGAGCCAGAGACGGCGGGACGTTTTGAAGATGCCCGGCACGATACGAAGATGGAACCGGGTGTTGCCGAATATTTCAGCCGCGTACTTTTCCTGGCAAACGCCGGGCGTGTAGAGATAGTAGTCATTTGCGGCATCGATGCGGGAGAGCTCCTTCATGAGCCTGAGAAGATAGGTGCCGAGTCCATCTATATGCTCCGCGTGAAGATAGTAGGCATCAACGCCGATTTTCATGGCCAGGTCTCCCCGACAAGTAAGCGATGAGACGCGGCGCAGAGTCAATGAAAAAATCGACTTGCATCGTCACCTTCCTTAAGGCGCGGCGCAAGACGTCGCGTCAGAGAGTCGCTTCGAAGAACCTCGCACGGCGGGGTGAGATGGTTCACCGTGTCGGCGAAGCACGATTCGGGATACACGACGTCACGGGGGGAATTCAGCGTCTCAAGACCGAACTCATCGCGGAGAAGGATTTCGAGATCGGAAATCTGCTCACGGTTAAGCCGGTAGTCCGGTTCCGGGAACGGCGGGAAGGCGAAGATGACGCGAATGCCCCTGCGTCGCGACCGCTCGTTGAACCCTTTAAGGTACCTGAGATTTTCTTCGGTGGGCCGCCCGAATCGTGCGCCACCCGAATTCAGGGGACGTATTACGCGGAAGGGTCTGATCCGATCGCCGTATTCGTTGTACTGACTGGCGTAACGGTAGTATCCCCCGGTGAAACGGTGGCGAAAATTCACATCAAGTACCAGCGCGAGGTAGGTCTTTATCTTCAATTGATTCAACGTTGTGACGTCCGATACGGCGTCCATCAGGTTCCTCTCGGGGTGGAGGCCGGCAATGGCCGGGCAGGGGGACATCAGGAAAAAAAAGCGCCTCGCCTCTTTGTTTGTGCGAATGTATCTGAAATAACCGCGGTCAAGGAGCGTGGCGTATTCCTGGGATATGACCACGACATCTCCCGATTTCAAGAGGGGGAAAATAGTGTCGAGATAACGCTCGATACTGAGCCCCCCCCAGAGGCCCAGATTTATCACCGGGCGATTAAACCGGCTTTTGCTGTTAACGGCCTTTTCGATCTCCGGACTACGCAGGGTGGCGAGACTGCTTCCCCCGATAAAGATGAGACGCGGAGCGGGACGTGATTCAAGAGTATCACGCTTGTTGACCAGGGCTGCCAGGTCGTGGTAATAGTCACCGGGTACGAACCAGACGCACAGCGAGAGAACCGCGGCGAACAATGCAGCAAGAGAAAAAATGCCGAGAATGTAGATCGCCGCTCGCATGGGCTAAAACCTGAAATAGATGAATTGTTCCGCTGAAAACATCCCGAAGAACAGGATCGATGCGATTACCAGGAGCACCAGGGGCCATCGAAGAGGGCCGGAGGTCATGAAATCGGGCCTTCGTGACCTGAGCATACCCCCGATCCAGAGGGCCATGATCGAAAAAAGCGCGATAAGCATTTCCGTCCGGTACGATTCGCGCGCAAAACCTAGTATGGCGCCCTTCCTGGCGACATCGGCGATCGCCCGAAGTCCGTCAGTATCCCGTGTAACAAGCAGGATGAAAAATTCATGAATCCCGCCGAGAATGTTTCGTATGATCGAAACGGCGCCGGAAAGGGTTTCGGCCCTGAAGAATATCCAAGCTGCGCCTGCGAGGAAGGAGGTCGAGGCAACTCCGATGGCGTGCCGGATGGCCGGTGCCCTCGAAAGTCCTGTAAGACGAACCAGCATCTCGCGAAATGGACGGGTCCAGGATCCGGCAACCATCATGAGCCCATGGAGTGCGCCCCATACCATGAAGGAACCTCCCGCCCCGTGCCACATGCCACTCGCAAGAAAGGTGATAAAAATATTGAAATCCCTTCGTCGGGGCGCAACGCGGTTGCCTCCAAGGGGAATGTAGAGGTAATCCCTGAACCACGAGGTGAGGGTGATGTGCCACCGCCGCCAGAATTCCCTGAGGGATGGGGCGCCGTAAGGATGCCGGAAATTGTCGGTGAGACGTATGCCCACAAGTCGCGCCGATCCGAGGGCGATATCGGTGTAGCCGGAAAAATCAGCGTAAACCTGAATCGCGAAGAAAACCGTTGCAAGAAGAAGGTAGAGGCCATGGTAATGAGAAGCGTTGCCGTAGATTTCATTTACCGGTATGGCCAGCCTGTCTGCGATGACAAGCTTTTTGAAGAAACCGAAAGCCATAAGTTCAATCCCTGCTGAGATATCTTCACGATTGAAGGGTCGAGGCTCACGGAACTGGTGGATCAGGTCCGGTCGTTCAATGGGACCGGCGACGACACGGGGGAAAAAAACGAGGTAAAGAAGGAGAATGCCAAAATTGTGCTCCGCCGGGGCCTTCCCTCTTTTAACTTCGACAACATAGCTGATGGCCTGAAAAGTATAGTAGGAGATTCCGAGAGGGGCAATGATCTCAATAATGAACAGTGGATAGTTCAGGCCAAGGGCCCGTGCGATCTGTTCGGCCGACTCTCCGAAAAAGGGAAGATACTTGAACGAAATGAGAAGAATAAGGGGCGTGGCAACGCCCATAAAGAAGGAAACTTTTTCCCCGGCGGGGTCGCGGTTTCTGCATCGATCGATCATCAGGGCGGAGGCGTAGATTCCCGCGGCGGTCACCAGGAGGGGAAGAATGAACCAGGGGACCGAAGTGAGATAGAACAGGAGACTGGCCGATAGAAGCCACATCCACCGCCGGGACGGGGAAATCAGGTAACAGCCCGCGGAAACGAGGGGGATGAAGATCATGAATGCAATGGAGTTGAACTGCATCGCATTAACCGTATCGCCGGGCAGATGGCCCGCGCGCTGAAGGAGGTTAGAGCGCCTCCCTGAGCATCCGTATCATTTCACGTGATCGTATTCCCTCACCTCTGTCGTTCAGGTGATAGACCGTGTCAGCGAAATACTCAAGTGGGTAAACAAAATCCTCGGGCCTGTTCAGTATCACGCAATTCAGTTTTTCCTTCATGAGGTCGTAGTAGGCCCTGATATGGCGTTCATTTTTTTTATAGTAGGCTTCAGGGAAATGTGAAAAATAAAAGAAGACCTTTGCGCCCCGGCCTTTTGCGTATACGGTAAAATCGTTGATAAACGCGTGGTTCTTCCAGTCGGGATCATTAAAGGTGGAATTGGTGTCCACAATGGGGCGGATGGAGACGTAGGGATGGAGCCTGTCCCCGTTGGCGTTGAATTCCCCCCGGTAGTTTGGGAATCCCACGTCGAACATTTGCCTGAAGTTGAGGAGCACAAGATTGCGGATGTATGATTTCACCTTCATCTGGGCCAGGTCGTGAACGATGGAAAAAAGTTCGTAGTAGCGCCCTTCGGCGAGGTAGTCTGCGGCGTGCCGGCATGGCGACATGAGAAAAAAACATTTTTTGGATTCGTCATTGTTGTGAATGTACTTCACGAAACCCGCGTCGATCGCCGCGGCGTATTCCATCGTAATGACGACCGCGTCTCCCTCGCGAAGGAGGGGTGCGATTTCCTCCAGGTGCTCCTTCGTCCCGAGGCCGCCCCACAGGCTCATATTCGCTACATGGCGGTTCAACTCCTTCCCTATGAGGGGCGATTTCAGCGTAAGCTGGCTGCTCCCGCCTACGAAAATGATACGCGGCTGAGCCATGGACTCGAGCATCATCTTCTTGTTGACCATTGCCGCGAGATCATGGGGATGCGTGCCCGGCACGACCCAGACGATGACGAGTGACGCCGCCATCGCGAGGATCCAGAGGAGGATGTAACCGAATATCTTTTTCATCTGGTCATACGCCTAGTAAATAAAGTACAGGAACTGCTGATTGGAATACACCCCGAGATAAAAGATCGACAAAACAAGGCCCAGGTAAAGCGCCCACTGCACGTACCAGGGACGGCGCGCGATCATGTCCCTCATCCGCTCGTTCTTGACCTCCTGGATCACGTGAATGACGAGCATCACGATAATGGAAAGCGCAAGGGTGATCATTTCAGGGAGAAACGCGGGCTTGGAGAACCCGAGAAACGTCGTCTTGTTGGGCACCACGAGGAACGATTTGAAACGGGCATAGTCCATCGCCATGAATGCCCGCAGGAGGTCATCGAGGCCCGTGAAGAAATGGGCGATGATATAGAAGGCGCCGGCGGTCGAGTTGGCGCGGAAGAATATCGCCGCGAACCAGAACAGCAGAAACACGCTGATGATTTTCAGGATTCTGTGCGCGAGGGGAATCCTTGTGAGGCCGATGGCGCTTGTGATCGTGGAACGGATTTTTTCGGTCCAGATCGAGAAAAGAATGTAAAAGCCATTAAGGGCCGCCCAGGTGATGTAGGTCCAGTTGGCTCCATGCCAGATCCCGCTGAGGATGAAGGTTACGAAGACGTTGTACTGCCAGCGCCAGCGGGATACGCGCTTGCCTCCCATGGGGATATACACGTAATCGCGGAGCCAGGCAATGAGGGTGATATGCCAGCGACGCCACAGTTCGGCAATTGACGAGGAGAAATATGGCCGCTTGAAATTGATCGAGAGCCTGATGCCGAATACCTGGGCCGTTCCGATGGCGATATCGGAATACCCTGAAAAATCGCAGAAGACCTGGAATACGAAACAGAAGGAGCCAATGATCAAGTAGACTCCCCAGTAATCCTGGGGATGGTTAAACACCTCGTTTACCACTATGGCCGCACGGTCAGCGATAACGAGCTTCTGGAAAAAGCCCCATGCCATAAGCTTGAGGCCGTCCATGACCTGGGCGTAGTTAAACGGCCGTTCCTCGCGGAATTGCGGTATCAGCCGCCCGGCGCGCTCGATGGGGCCCGCCACCATCTTCGCAAAAAAGAGCATATAGAGGGTAAATAACCCGAAGTGGCGCTCGGCGGGATGTTTACCGCGGTGGATATCCACGAGATAGCTGATGCTGTGGAACGTGTAATATGAAATTCCAAGGGGAATGATGACCTGGAGGACTTTCATTGGATAATGAAGGCTGAGAAACTGGGCGATCTGGGCTATGGTCTGATTCAGGAAATTCAGATATTTGAAGAAGAGCAGGAGGAGAAGTGGAAACACGATCCCGACGGCAATTGCGATTTTGGCTTTTTTGGGGTTGGTTTCACGGTGCTTTTCGATGAAGATGCCCAGATAGTAGTCGAGAATCACCACCGAGGCCACGGAGGCGATTATGGCGACGATGTTCAGGGCATAGCGCGCGTGGGTCATTCTCGCGGGATTGTAGACCGAGTAACAGAAAAAACCAAAAAAGACGATGCTCGCGGCGAGAAGCCATGCCCAGCGCCAGCGATGTCGCATGGAGTAATACAGCACCGCGACGACGGGCAGAAAAATCATGAATTCGATCGAGTTAAACTGCATATATCGTACTCAATTTCAGGGAGTGGTGACCATCGGTTTTTCGTCTGAGCACCGGCCGTTCCCGCGTGGTGCTGTTCCCTTGCGGGCGGCGCCTCTGCGCCGATTCCTCTGCCGGCTGACGGTGCCGGGTGTGACCGGAACGGGTATCTCGTACATCGCGTCGGCTTGACACATAGTAATGATTTTGTTTTTGAGTCAAGACAAAAATCGTGCCGTGAAAGACCTCGTTTTGGACGGTGAACAATGCAGCGTTTACTGCGGGAATCAGGACAGCATCCATGAAAGGGTATCGCGAATGGTGTAGTTTGGTCGCCATCCACAGAAGCCGGTAAGGGCCGCGCTGTCGCCGATCGACACGGAAATCTCGTTTTTTCTCATGAGCGTTCCGGCGTGCCTGATCTCAAGTGAGACGCCGGCAAGCTCCTGAATAAGTTCTATCAGTTCGTCGAGACGGTAACCGGTGCCGCCCGCGACATTGAAGGTTTTTCCTTCGGGGAAATTCCCCATGAGGGCGATATACGCATCGATCACGTCTCGTACATCCATGATATCACGAATGACAGAGGTGTTCCCCACTTCGATGGACCGCTTTCCTTCACGTATTGCAGCGACGACCTTGGGCACGAAAAAGTGAGGGTCCTGGCCGCGGCCGGTGTGGTTAAAGGGCCTGGCGATAGCCACGGGGAGGCCCTGCTCATGGTAAAAGGAGAGGGCGGTATGCTCGGCCGCTGCCTTGCTGGCGCCGTAATGATTGACCGGACAGACCGGTAGGTCTTCTGTAACCGGCTGGGCCTTTGGATCGACGATGCCGTAGACCTGTGAAGAGCTGATCAGCAACACCCGGGGCGGAGGGCTGAGTGATCCGGCGGCGGACAGGATGTTGACGGTGCCTGTGACATTGACGGCGTAGAGCCGGGACGGGTCGTTGAAATCGACACGGGAAATCGCGGCGAGGTGAAAGATGAAATCCGGAACGATCGCCGCGATTGTTTCAAAGACCTGGTGATGGTCGACGATGTTAACGGGGTGGAACCGTTCACCCGAACCCGCAATGTCGATGCCGTGCACCTCGTGGCCAAGTTCACGGAGGGCGCGCTGGAGTGCGCTTCCCACGAATCCTTTTATACCTGTTATGAGTACCTTCATGAACGGGGTGCCGTGCCGGTGGCGCTCTTATCGATGGCGGTCGACACGCTCGAGGTCACGCTCCACCATGATGGCGACAAGCTCTTTGAACCGGACACCGGGCTCCCAGCCCAGGTCCTTTTTCGCCAGGGAATAGTCCCCGAGAAGCTGGTCCACCTCGCCGGGACGGAAAAACCGGGGGTTGATTTTCACCAGGGTCCTGCCTGATTTCGCGTCCGCGCCCGTTTCGTCGACGCCGGTGCCTTTCCAGACGAGGTCGATGCCCACGTGGGAGAAGGCGAGCTCGATGAACTCGCGGACGGTGTGATTTTCATTCGTCGCCAGGACGTAATCCTTCGGTTCCGGGCGCTGCATCATCATCCACATTCCCTTGACATACTCCTTCGCGTAGCCCCAGTCGCGTTTCGCGTCCATGTTGCCGATTTCAAAGTAATCCTGAAGACCACGGGCAACGCGGGCAACGGAATCGCTCACCTTGCGGGTAACGAACTCAATGCCACGGAGAGGCGACTCGTGGTTGAAGAGGATACCCGAGCAGCCGTAAATGCCGTAGGATTCCCGGTAATTGATGGTGAGCCAGTGGCCGTAGAGCTTCGCCGTGGCGTAGGGGCTCCGCGGGTAGAAGGGGGTGGACTCTTTCTGGGGTATCTCCTGGACAAGGCCGAACATCTCCGAGCTCGAGGCCTGGTAGAAGCGTATCTTCGGGTTCACGATACGAATTGCCTCGAGCACGCGGGTCACGCCGATGGCGGTGATTTCCCCCGTCAGGACCGGCTTTTCAAAGGAAACGGCCACGAAGCTCTGTGCGGCCAGATTGTAGACCTCGTCGGGCTTGACTTTTTCGAAGGTGCGTATCAGGTTCCCGGTGTCGAGGATGTCGACCTCGAGGAGCTCCGTCCGGTCGAGGATGCCCAGCTCCTCGAGCCTCCAGAAATTCGGCGTGCTGGTCCGCCGATACCCCCCGACGACGCGATATCCCTTCGAGAGAAGGAGCTCGGCGAGGTAGGCGCCGTCCTGGCCGGTGATGCCAGTTATGAAGGCGGTTTTTGCCATATCGATTAACCTGGCCTGAATTATTGATGCCCGCCGGCATCCGGCGAAGCGGCCCACACTATGGAACATGTCGGGTATTTGTCAATGATCATTTTGAGGCAAGAAGGAGCGGTATAAAGAGGGCAACCCAGACGACCGGATGGATCATCCCCCGGGGTCCGCGAGAAGTGCCGTCAGCACGACCCTGTTGGGGAAGCTCTCCGGGACCGTGAAGAGGAACCCGAGTTGCGATTCCTTTTCTTTCAATTCGTCGACGAAGTCATTCGTCAGCCCGGCGAAGTAGACATCGATCCGTGCCGCGCTCCCCACCCTTCCCCTGTCGATGACCTTCTGCACTCCCCGCACCCTGTGGGTGATCCCGTCCCGGAGTTTTTTAAGGCCAGGGTAGTCGAGTCCGGTGACGAGAATGCTGATGCGGCGGTTCGTCGCCGCTTTCGTGAATTGCCTGATGAGCGCGTCCACGAAGGTCCCCGCCCTGAAGGAACTGCGGTCCGCCTCGCTGCTGCCCAGTGCTTTTTTCATGACGTGTTCGATCGCTTTTTTCGACGCGACGTTCGGTTCGGCGTACATGCCGGGGGCGTCGACGCTCGCGGCGGCCAGGACCGCCCCGGTGTACGCGTCGATCGCCTTGATGCGCACGATGGCCGATTTCAACTGCATACCGGTGCGGTATTCATCGATGGCACGGGTCTGGTCATGGGTTTCCGCCGTGCCGGTGATGATGACTTCCGCGCCCGCTTCCTCGAGAAGGAGATTCTGGACGTCCTCGGCCACCTGCCCATTCATGGCGCGGGTCATTCTCGCCTTTTGCCGCTCCATCAGGTCCCGCGTGGTGCGGACGTCCACGAATTCGAACCCGGCCCTCCCCATGATTTCCTGGATGACCGTCTCCGTTTCGGTGAAGCCGGGGGGGTTGCTCCTGCCCTCGAATTTCTCCCGGATGAGCACCATGATCCTCGGCCTTCCGTAGCGGTTGAGCGCCTCTTCGATGGCGTTCATCACCACGGCCTCCTCGACGGTGCCTTCGATGGTGACCCGGTAAAGGTCCGCATCTGACGCCTCGTCGACGATCGTTTCGTTTTTCACGAGTCCGCGGGAACGCGACTCCACCAGGAGCGAGACGAGCCGGTAATCCTTCATCACGCTCCTGCCGCTCACCGTGGCGCCGAGTACATTCTCAACAAGTTTGTTGCGCGCGTCGTTGATGGCACGGTCCCTCGCCAGGGCCCTGTCGCCGTCGAATATCGCCGCGACCCCGTCGGCGCGGCCCCTGTTGGACGGCGCGGCATCTGAGGTTTGACCAGTGTCCCTACCCGCGCCGCCCCCGAGGCACGAGAAAAAGGAAAGGGTGAGGATGATCGACAGCGCCATGGCAGTGTATCGCTTCATCAATCAAAACTCCTTTCGGTCCCGCATGCCCCGGTTAGCGCGGAAGCGGAACCCGCGTTCCCGGCATGGGCGTGAACATGATGATTGCGCCAACAGGCCATCATGGGACGGGGCTTTTGTCCACCAAATTTTGGTGTGCACAGCGCATCCCCCATTCCGGCACCGCGCCCTGCCCACCCCGAGAGCGGAAAAATCGCCTTGACCTTTCGTCATTTCCGGTCAATGGTGATCATGATTCCCTGCTAACCGGGACCAGGTTCCCATGGTGAGCCGCGACAAGGGGATACCGGTGAGAATATTATGAAGCATTATTCGAAGCAAGGTTTTAATTCGCATATGTAATGCATTCGCGTTAAAATTTTGATATCGCGACAGACAATGATTCCCCTGTACCGGAGGGCTTTTCATGCAAAAAACGTTTACCATTGCGGCTACCCTTATACTTGCCGCGGCGCTCCCATCCTGCGAGCTCTTTCAGAAGAAATTCAACGCAAGAAGCGCGGACAGGAGCATCGTCATCAATAAACGGAAGGGAGAGGATCTTCCCGCTGAAAAGGGAGGCGCCGAAGGGACCGCGCAGGTAAAGGGGCGGTCCTCCATTGCCGGGAGGAGCTGGAACGCCGCGGCACCGCGCCTCTCTATACAGAACAGCCATACGGATTCAGTCACCGATATAGGATACAGTGCCGACGGCTCCCTTATGGCCACCGGATCAAAGGACAACACGGTACGACTCTGGAATAACGAGGGTATACTGATCAATATTCTTGAGGGGCATTCGAGCCCCATCGAGGAGATTCGTTTCTGTCCCGATGGATCACTCCTCGCCGCGGCCTCCGAAGACGGGTTTATATGCCTGTGGAACAGGAACGGAGATCTGAAGGCAAGGGTAGAGGGGAGCGCACCCTTTGAATTCAGGGCCGACGGCCGAGTCTTCGCCTCGAACTCAAAAGGCGATAAGATTTATATCAGGAAAACCGACGGCACCCTGGTGCATTCAATAACCAAGAAGGGCGAACTTTCCGGACTCGCATATGTACCTGGTGGCATGATGCTGGCGGTGCAGTATTATACACGCGCGTCCGGTGATGGAAATAGAAACGTCTATTTTTTTGATGAAAAGGCAAATCTAACGAAAACCATTGAAATCGAAGCCTTTAAATGGGGATTCGGTAAACTGATAAACAGGTTCAGGTTCGGACCAGATGGCCGAAGCATCGCGGTATGGACCCGCTATGACATTTCGTGGCATCGCGCCATGGAGGGAGAAAAGGATACTTTTCGAAGAACCTGCAGCAGCATTCTGGTCTTCAGCATCGATGGCGACAGCGGGGTGTTGTTGCGCCATAATGAGATAGCAAGTGGTCGCGATGATTGGATCGCGAACATAACTTCGGTCGACTTCAGCCCCGATGGGAAATATCTCGTGTCAGGCGCTCTTGACGGGACCATAAAGCTCTGGAAGCGCGATGGAACACTTGTGCGCGAGATATCAAAGGACGTCATGCAGGGTCGCGGCGGAGGAGACGGAATCTGGTCCGTGCGATTCAGCCCTGACGGCGACACCATCGTCACAAGCGACAACTCCGGAAGGGGAATTCACATGTGGAATTCCGAGGGGAAATTCATAAAAACGGTGAAAATGGATGATGCAGGAATTATTGCCAACCTGCTGTTCAGCCCCGATGGCCGGAAAATAATCTTCAACACTAACAAGGGAAGTAAAATCTACATGCTTGACAATAAAGGTTCCCCCTTCAGGACGCTGGAGGGAAAAACCGAATCGATCGCAACTTTTTCGATAAGCCCCGACGGTGATTCCATCGCCGCGGCATTGTCCGGAAATTCCATAGGGATATGGAATGTGAAGGCATCGCTTTTCAAAACAATGAAAGCACACGCTGATGCAATAAGGTTTCTATCCTTTAGCCCCGATGGATCATACCTGGTCTCAGGATCAAAAGACGACAGATTCATAATCTGGGGAAAAGATGGGGTGAAAATCAGAGAGGTACATGCATTGTCCGCCGAGCCTGGGCGCAACAATTTCATCGTGAGTCCTGATAGCGCCTTTATCGCGTACTCGACACCCGAGCATGTGATACGAATTGTAGCTCGAAACGGGGAGGTCAAGGCCGAACTAAGGGGTCATACTGATAGTGTGAGAGTCATCCAGTACCAAAAAAATGGCAGGATACTTCTTTCGGGTTCGAGTGACGGATCGATAAAGATATGGGATGCCGGATCCGGGGAATGTCTCGCCACCCTCCTCTTTTTTCTCGACGGATCCTCCCTGGTCTACACACCGGACGGACGTTTTGACTACAGCCACGCCTCGGCCAAGCAGTACGTTTCATATGTTATGGGAGAGCGCTTCATTGACCTTAATGATATTTTCGATCAATACTACACCCCGGGGCTGCTCACCCGGATCATGGGAGGTACCCTCTCGCATTCTGAGTCCGCCGCACTCGGCGATTTGTTCACGAACCTGCCCCGTATCGAGATCAGATACCCCCCGGCGGGCTCTTCGGACAGGATCGTTGATGGGCATGAGGAGAGGCTGATATTCAGGGTCAGGGACGGGGGCGGCGGCGTCTCACGGGGTGAGGTTAGGGTCAATGGCAAGCTTGTGTGGCAAAGCGGCGAGGGAACAGATTTCGGCAAGGAAGTGATTGTGACGGTGCCCCTGTCGCAGGGGCCCAACAGGGTAACGGTAACGGCCTACAACGAAAAAGGGGGTCCGGTGACCGAACGGGCGGACATCCCTCGCAGAGTTATGGAGGCTAAGAAGGAATCGAGGCTTTACATACTTTCCGTTGGCACCGACGCCTATTCCCGGAACCGACTTCAATACGCGGTAAAAGACGCCCGGGCCATGGTGAAAGAGTTCGAAAGAGGCGGTCGCTCCACAGGTCTTTTTGCCGAGGTGTCGGCGAAGTTGCTTGTGGACGCGACGAAAAAGGGCATCCAGGACGAGGTGACGGCGATAACCAAAGCTGCGGGTCCCGATGACGTGGTGATCCTTTATTTTTCCGGGCACGGTATGTCGGTGCGGGATCGTTCCGGTGAACGACTATTCGCCTACATCCCAGCCGATTTCCCATGGCGTGGAGATGACGTGACGGTGCTCCGGCGCTTCGGCGTGGAGGGCGACTGGATCGCCGAGAGGATCAGGGAGGGGAACGCCCAGAAGGTGGTACTGATCTTCGATTGTTGTCAGTCCGGAGACATGCAGGCCGCACTTGCCGGGGCGAGGTCAGTCGGGGCCTCGAATGAGGAGATGCTGGAGCGCCTGGCGGTGGGGACAGGGATCTTCCTGATGGCCTCATCGGCGGGGAGTGAGGTATCTCGGGAGAACCCCGACATCGGGCACGGGCTCTTCACCCACGTGCTCCTCCAGGGTCTAAGGAGCCGGCCCCTGGCGGATTACGATAAAGACGGAGTGGTGACGGTGAAGGAGCTCTCCACCTTCGTGGACATGACCTTCGATCGGGAGCTTCGTCGTATCATGGGAAAAGAGTATCTTCAGACGCCGGTGGTCAACAGCATGGGCCGGGGTGAGATGTCATCCCGGGTACTTGATTTCCCCATCGCAAAGTGAGGGCACCTCACCGCAGTATCATGACCGGGTAGAGGATCCCGCTCTCCCTGTGGAGAAGCGTGACGAAGAGCCATCCCGCCGGGGCCTCTTGTTTCACGAAGAGGTAACCCCCTTCCGCCCCGGACAGATCCTTTTCCTTCATGAGGTCGCCGCGGCTCACGTCGAGGACCTTGAGGTCGTAATCAGCGGCGCCGTCAAAGGCGATGAAGTAGGCCGGCTTCCCCTCGCGGGACGTGGCGCTCACCTTCACGACGGGGAGACGCCGTGGGGTTTCCTTCCCGGCATCGGAATTAGGGGACGTTGCCGTGAATACCTGGCACCCGTAGTAGGAGGGAATTCCGGAATAGCTGCCACGGGCGACGCCGACGCCGACCCGAAAAAAGGAACTGAGAATATTCGCCCGGTGGCCCGGGCTTCTCATCCAGGATGAGAGCATCTCGTAAGCGATCTGGCCAGGGGTCCCGCGGTCGAAGGCGATGGTGAGGTTCTCGGCGGCCATGGAGCGGCCGTGTCCCCCGAAGTGAGTGATCCGTTGCACGAAGTCGCGCATTCCCTCAACGCGAGATGTGTGGTTCAGGGTCCCAATTCCCGCGCAGTAGGCCGCCTGCCAGCGGGCGGCCTTAGAAAGGGCCGGGTCGAGGAAAAGGGGGGCCCGCCCGTTGGCAACGCGTTGGATATTTGTGTGGAACAGGACCAGGGCCTCAATCTCTTCGATGGCATTCGCCGCGTCTGTATCGGGGAGGAAATCCTTCTCCTCGGCACGGCCCGAATCATTCGTTTCGGTTTTTTCTCCGGAATCCTTTCCTGTGGCATCGGCCTTCGGTGCCGTCGAGCAGGCGACAAAAAACGCCGGAAGGAGCATGGCAACATAGATGGTCGTGAGGACTTTTTTCATAGAAATTATTTCTTCGTATCAGGGAACCCGGTAGCATTGTATATCCCGGGGGCAACAACGCGTATCATCCGCGGGTCAAATCGTTCGCGACAAACAGCTGGTTTTTTTGGGAACGAATCGGCGCGAGGAAGGGTCGAATGATTCTAATGGTCCTTTAGTCTTGTGTGTCAATGTTTTTATCGTGTGATATTGATGGTGCGTTATAAAAAGTATTGAAAAAAATGGGTAAATTCTGATAATTCGCCTTATCCGGCGAAATCATGTGTGACCTTTAAAAAAAGCCACGCGCGGGGCGCGAGTCCGCCCCCGCATCATCCGGATCGTGATGTAGCTGTCGTCGGCCACTGAATCAGAGAGTAGGAGATTCCGTAATGAATCGATTGTGTGTCCTTATGCTTGTTCTCTATTTCGCGGTAAATCATGCGTATGCCGATGATCTGAAGGACTTCCTCATTCGCAGGAGCGGTGAGATATACAACGAGGCAAAAGGTGGCGACGCGGGGGCATGGAAGAAGCCCCTCGAAACGGCGCTCCGGCGGTTACGAAATGCCGGACAGATCTCCGAGAGCGTGGGCTTCACCGGCCTCTACGGTGTTTCCAGGGAAGAGGCTTATATCGCGAGGATGCTTCCCGGCGGGCAGTTTGTGGTGAGCGGCGCCGCACTCGCGATCCTTGAAGGAAGCCTTGCGGAAACCTTCCCTTCCGTTCAAAAGAAGGGTCGCATCAAGGATATTGCTGCCTACAGGGAGCGGATCGCCGCTGCGCTGATCGCGCAGGAACTGGCCCACCACGCGGGAAACCACGCCCTCATGTCTGCGCGGAAGGTGCAGAAGGCGGATGTGACGGGAAAGAAGTTCCGCCTGGACATGGCACGCTACGAACCCGAACAGGTCTTTCAGGCGGATGTCGCCGCGGCGTTATCCCTCAGGAGCGCCGGGTATGCCTCGCAGGACATGATTGACTACCTGGACCTCCTTAACGCGATCTTCCAGGAAACCAAGAAAGGAAAACACGCGGTATTTGCGGACTCTCTCGGGATACACATTGAGAACCCGACGCCGCGGGAACGGCTTCAGAGGCTCGATAACGGAAGCCGGGAATTTCACGAGATACTTGCAGGGCTCGAACGGGCCTTCGACGCTATCCGACTGGGCGGAAATGAAGCTTTTTTAAGCCAGGCAATACGTAAGGTCGTTGCCGCGATCGAGAAATTCCCCGGCAACACCTATCTCTTTAAAGCCCGGGCCGTGGGATTGCACAAGCTCTGGATCGCGTCCATAGAGAATACAAGGCAACAGGAACTCAAACCCATTATCGGCCTCCCTCGTTTCAGGGATGATATGGTGAAGCCTGAAAAGGCAGGAACAAGGGGTGCATCGGGAATTCCCGGCAATCCAAAATTGTGGTATTCTGCAAAGATCGCCTACGATGCCGTATTTGGGATTACCGGCCTGGACCAGGACCCCGATTTACTCTCCTCGTTCGCAGCGCTTATTGTCTATGACGAAGACCACATGGATGAAGCGAAAACGAACGCGAACAAGGCGTACGGCCTGAGGAAAAACGCCACTACGACCAACAACCTGGCGATGGTGTCGTTTATATTCGGGGAGGGAAAAAACTCCCGTGAGGACATGGACCGCGCCGAGAGGCTCCTGGCGGGACAGGTCAGAATGGTGCGCCAGCGCGGCATCGAGGGCGCCTCTACCGATTCAACGCCGGTTCTGAACTATGCCCTTCTGCTTTCCTACACGGGGAAAAAAGAGGAGGCGAAAAAGGCGGCGGCGGAATATTTCCGCACCTATGACAGGAAATCGGAATGGGCGAAGTACCTGATGGAGCAATCGGGGGCCCCATTGCCTGAGCCAAGGAAAAATCTTCATGCCGTGAAGGGGATACGGATCGGCGACACCCTCGAGAAGGCAAAGCAGGTCCTGGGAAAACCTGCCGGGGAATCGGGATCATTTTATTCCTACACTGACCGGGGTGTCATACTCGTGGTTGATGACGGCGCCTGCGTGGCGGAAATTCGTCTCAGGGGGAGCGGCGCGCCGAGGGTGGATGATTCCTTCGGGATCGGCATGACCAGGGCGGACATCGAGAAGATACTGGGCGGTCCCTCTCACAAGTCGAATGACGCGGAATATCAATACAAAGAGGGACTAGTCGTTGTTCGATACCTCGGCGACAGTGCCGAGGAGATCGTTCTCCAGCAGTGAACTGGCGCGGGGCGCGCTGGTTGCGCCTATGCGCCATGAATTTGAAAGGACCGGCATCGGCCCCGGGGAGATTATCGTTATATGAAACGCGGAATGCTGACACACATGATCCTGGCCGGCGTGGTGGCCTCGCTCTCCCTGCTGCCCGCATGCAGGACGGCAACAACTCGCCGGGCAATGGGAGACGTTCTCTTCGAGAAGCTCCAGGAAACCCCCGAATTAAGGGGGTATTCCATGTTCAAAATTTTCTGGGACAGGACGGAGGGGCCGGGTGGATTCGACCCCAGGGGGGTCCTCGTGAGGGGAACCCCCTCTTCCGGCGGGGGCTATGACGACAGCTCGATCATGCTGGACGAGCAGCTCTGGTGGGGGAAACCCGAGCGAGGGAAGGGTCGAGTTCAGGTCGGCGAGGCCGGAAGACCGTTACCGCATCACCATCGACATGAGCCTCGAGGAAGCAAAAAAGGCGGCAGGCAGCATCCTCATGTTCAGCAATATACGAAGCGAGTACAAGGGCTCCGTTACGTTCAGGGTCACGCTCGACGGCGTGAAGCGCTATGCGCTGAAACCGCCGGAGCTCCTGAACCCTGATGACGCGGAGTATGTCAAGGGCAAGCCGTTCATCGTCGAGCTCCTGGGTGTGGACGAGATAAAGGTGACCCTCCTCACCAGGGAGGAAAAAAGCGGTGAACTCGGGGTCTTCGCCGTATCGGGTGAGACCCTGATGAAGTCGATGTACGAGGGCCACGTAGAGGCGCGCAACAAATTCATAGGGTACAAAGTCATTGATCCGGTGCCTGACGAAGAGATGATCGCCAGGAGCGTCAGGAAGGCTAAGGGCACCCCGCGCATATACCTCGGCGAGATCAAGCCCCTTGCCAGCGTTGGCGAGGATGAAAAAAGCGTGGGCGATGAATTGAGAATGAACCTTGTCCGGCTTTTCAGCAGGATGAAAGAAGTTGAGCTCCATTCGAAGCCCGGGCTCCCGCGATGGGAAATAAGCGGAATATACCGAAAAGTGCCGTCGGCCAAAAGCGGAAGCAATTTGCTGGAGTTCCAGGTAGAGGTGGCCGACGCCTCCAGGGGGGCGACTCGAAATGTTATTCGCCCCGTAACCATCGACATAAACGACCGAGACCAGATGGTGAGGGGGATACATGAAATCGTAAGGTCGATCGTGGAAGACGATCCTTTCCAGGTGAAGATTGAAACGGCCACGGACGACATGCTCATCGAGACCCTGGCAAGCAGTTTCGCGAAACAGCCGGAGGCGAGGAGCGGAGCCGGTGCCGCCGGGATAAAGAACCTTCTCGCCGAATACCGGAGGGGTATAGGGTTATACAACGAAGGAAGATACAACGAGGCGCAGGAGACCCTTCGCTATGTGCTGGACCACGACCGCGAGTATCTCGCGGCCCGTGATCTTTACATCAGGGTATTCCTCGGGCTCAGGAAATACCATGACGCCCTCACGCAGGCAAGGACCCTCCTGGATGACTCCAGGGCCTCGCGGAACAGGGCCTTTGAGGGGCTGGCGTACCTGCGCCTTGCCGAAATATATCTGAAGGTGGGACACTACCTGCGCGCGAAGGAGTATTCGGTCCGCGCCCTGGATGCCATGAAGGAAGTCTTCGGGACGGAGCACGATGAAACGGCGGAGGCGCACTACCGCCTCGGTCTTTCCGACGTGTGCCTGGTAGACAGGTTCGATATGAGGGAGCACGAAAAGAACGCCGCCGCCAACCTGCACCGGGGCCTCGGCATCAAGGCGAAAAAGTTTGGGCTCCTGAGCGAGGAAACCGCACCGCTCATCAATGCCGTGGGAAGGCTCTATTCGATCCTCGGACACGATAACGTCGCCCTCAGTTATTTGCTGAAGGAGGAAAAAGCCAGGGAAAAAATCGAGAGCGGGGGGAGAAGGGAGCCCCGTCTTGAGAAAGGGAAATGTTATCTTGACATCGGCACCCACTACCTGCGGATGGGCAATAATGAAAAGGCCCTGGAATACCTCGAAAGGGCGGACGGCCTGTTCAAGAAGATGGATCTGGGGAAAGATATCGAATATGCTCCAGTCCGGGGGGCCACGGCGCTCCGTATCGGCATTGCCTGGGCCCGACAAAAAGACATGGAACGCGCCCATTCCCGGTGGGAGGAAGCGGGAGCGATATACGATAATTTCATAAGAATGGTTAATTCCGAAATTCGGTCCAGGGGTCTTACCGGCATGAACAGGCATATGGCAACGAACTCGTTTCGCAAAAACATGCCCGGCTACTATTCCGCGGGAATACGGGACCTCGTCGGCTTCATCATCCCATTGAAGAGGGCGGGCAAGGGGCTTCACGAGGGTCTTGACATGGCCGTGCGATACGCCCTCGAGCAGAACTGGCGAAGGATACATCCGAACGCGAGTGATAAAGAAGGCGAAATCAGCGCTGAAGAGAACGACGGAGTAGGCCGGTTCAATGTTTGCAGAGTGGAGTCTGAGTTTGACGCGAAAGTGGGGACCATTGTCAACGGGAGGTGCGTCACCGACGAGCAGGGCCCCGGTTCGGACGCCTACGAGATTCTCGTGAACGAAAAGGTGACATGGGCGGCCGGCACCGATAAAAAGGCGGCAGAACGGATCCATATCGCCGGTATTGATTATGAACAGGCGCCGGTGTACGTGTGCAGGATAATGGGCGCCGACGGAAGGCACCGCATCGGTTCGCTGAAAGAGGGCGAATCCGAATGCGAATATTTTCAGGATGGAAAGAGACGCACGTCAGGGGCGTACGATTTGCTGGTTGACGCGCCCTGAGCCGGAGTGCCGGCGGATAGTGTAACAAAAGGGGCCCTTGAAGGCCCCTTTTGTTTGATAAAAAGGCGATAGACGGACCGCTTATTCCCGGTCAAGGTCTTCCTGCATCGGGGGTCTCGTCCTGTATGCGAATACCGCGTTTTCGGCGAGCTTGAACCCATTGTAATGTTCGGTCTGTTCGTACTTGGCGGATACGGAAATACCTTTCATGTTGGCCGTTGCGCCGATATTCACGCCCTTGTCGTCAAAAACCTCGAGGGCGATTATGTCAGCGATGAGAACAGAATGAATGAATTCACGGTTTCGCAATGAATCAATTGTGCGATACTCACTTTTCATCACGGGCAATACCAGGGATACACGCCGGATGTTTATCAGCTTGAGGGCAAGCCTGACCCCCGATTGAAGCTTTAGAATGTCGATAGTAACGGCGCCGTCGCTGCCTTCAGTCCCCTTCTCTTTCCTGGCTGCGCGTTCTTCCTCCGAGGAATCGTATTCGCCCATAATGCTTCCGCTGCCCGCGTCTTCACGCTCCAAGTCCTTCAGCTTTTCGCGTTGCCTTTCAAATTCTTCCTTTTTTTCATTGAACTTTTTCTTGGCTTGGTCGAGGGCCTCTTCCTGGGATTTGTCAGCGGCGCCGAAGGAGAGGCCTTTCAGGCCGCTCAGGCGGGCATTGAGCTGGAACACCTGGGATGCATCATAGGCGATTCTTTCGTACATGCCTCCGGTTTCCCTGACAGTCCCGTCCCACACCTGGCGTTCAATGACCTCGTCCGTGATCTCTTTCTTGTCCTTGGTATAGACCACCTCGAAGACGCTTCCCAGGTAGTCTTCCGGGGTGCGCTTGTTGTCAAAAATATTCATGACCCTGTGGTTTTTCATTTCCTTGGGGAACGGGTCTTTGGCAAGGCCCTTCGATGTCGTGATGCAGGACGTGTATAATAATGCAATGAAAAGAGACACCACTAACAGGCCTGCGTGCTTAATAGGTGAAGGCATGATCTCCTCCTCGGTTTTCATGTTGTGCAAGGATTTATTTTCTAAAATAGGGTTGTAAAATCAACCGTCAAGTCTTTTTCCTCCACGGAGAACCTGATTCCGGGGATCTCCCCGCTTAAGTTGTATGCCTACTAACGTGAAAAATCATTTTCATCATATCCGATGGTGTTGGCTAGGGTTAGCGATCTTCTCGCAGGTCCCGCGGCAATTGGGAAAGAAGCGTCGAGCCGCATCATGTGCTTTGGCAATACGGCCCCATGAGTAAAAAAATTATGCGAATGAAAAAATTGGGAATTAAAATTGCCGGCGAGGAGGTCTATGAGATAAAATAATCCTGAAATAAAAAGCGGCACTCCCGCCGAGGTGTTCCCCGGGAGTGGCGATGTCACGTGTGCCAGGGACCCGAGGAAGTGGGAATTCAGGAAACTCTAGGGCGGGGATGCCGGGCCGGGACCCCGCGTCACCGCGGAATGATGATCATGCCGGCTTCCGCGAGCTGTACCGCCGCCGTGCGGATCCGGGTCCAGGCCTCTTCAACGGAGGGGGCGTCGGCCACCGCGAGGCCCGCCTCCTCCAGTATCATCTCCCGCTTTTCCGGGGTAAGGGTGGCCAGGATCCTCTCCGTGATGCCCGGCACGGCGTCTTCCGCCGAGAGGGCGGTAATGATCGCGTTGTCGGGGATCTCCCGCATGACCTTCGAGAAGCTCATGTCGTCGAGGCGCATCAGGCCGTCATTTGTCAGGAACGCCGCGCTGGTGCGGAGCATCCCGTGAAGGTCCCGCGCAAGGATCGGGCGGAGATAATTGAAGTGGAACATCCCCGAGTTCATGAGGGCCCCGGCGAGGGCATCCTCGTCCCTCGCGATGGAACCCTCGCCGTCCAGGGGTATGCGCTTCACGAGGGCCTCGATATTTTCGGTAGTGTAAGGAAGACACCATCGGTTGATTCTCACCGTGTCGCGCTTCTCCAGCTCGTCGAATATCTCTTCAATGATCCTGTTCGCGTCATCGTCTGATTTATCCGCCTGCGCCTTACTGAGCCGGGTGAGGAGGCCATGGAGATTGGTAGGGACATCGCGCTTCTCCCTCGGGAGGAGATCGATGAAATTCCCGCCGAATGCGTCGCGGTAGCCCGATATCGAACGGGTAAAGGTCACGCCCTTCTCCCCTTCGATGGTGTCCAGGATCCGCGCCGCGGCTTCTTTCTCCCCGTGGAGGTTTTCGCGGATGGCGATTGCGGCCTCATCCATCAGTTCTCCGATGAGGGCCTGTACCCGTTGAATGTCCGGGGAATCGTCGGCCCGTATCGCTTCCGGAAGGGCCAGGTGGCCGCGGTTGACGAGATGGGCGAGGATGTTCATGATCTTCGCGAAGGATTCGGCCGAGTCCCCGGGAGGAACCGGTCCCATGAATTCAATGTCTTCCCGGAGCAGCTCGGCGGCGCGGGGGGACATGCAGGCATAGATCGCGTCACGGGCCACGGCGGGCATGAAGACCATGGCCTTCGCGAGGTCCTGGGTGTCCACCTCGCGGAGCACCACCATTATGGCGTGCTGGTCGAGATGCACGAAATCCCCGGGAAGCAAAAGCTGCGGCGCCGTGAAAGAATGGTATTCCCCGGGGGCCCCGGAGAGATACCTCATGGCAAGGGAGAACCGGAGAGGAAACCCGAAGGATGATTCATTCGCGGCAATCACGCCATTAAGGTAATTCACCTCGGTAATGGCGTCCCCGGGGGCGGCGAGGCCGTGACGGTCGCACCACCGGGACACCGCCCCGGCGAGCCTAGAGCGGCTTCCGGCGAGTATGGCGTCGAGCTGTTTGAATATGTCCCGTATCTCCCCGTGGGAGAGATGTGAGGCGAGGTTTGTGTCATACCTTGAAAGGTCGATCTCCAGCGCCGGTATCGAGCCGTCGTCGTCGGTGGCGCCTTCGCCGGGTTCGAGGGCGCCTCCACGTATCGAGGCAACGAGATCGCGGCAGGCGCGCGCGTCCCGCAGGAGTTTGTCAGTAACGCGGTATGCGGAAGCGAGAAGGGGCAGGAGGGAGGAATGCACGCGCCTTCGCAGACGCTTCCCGCTGCCGGCTTTTTTCAGCGTTGCCGGGATCTCCTTCCGGAGCTCCTCGATATAATCCCGGACCGGATCATTATGCCATACACTGGCAAGCATTGATGATCGCCACAGGAGTTCGCGGAAGGTGTCATGGGCGTCAAAGAATCCGTTCCAGCGGGCGTCCTGATCCGAAAGGAAGGCCATGAGTCCGTGGTCGCGGGTCCGGGGAGGCGCCGTCCCGGCACGCACGGCCCTGCGGAGGTCGCGCATTGTCTCGATATAGTGCTCGTATATCGTCCCGTCAGCGGAGGGAGCCAGAAGGTCCAGGATGCCGACGAGGGTGTTCGTATCCATTCCCGCCTGTATAAAAAGGATGCCGGCGATACAGAGGTCGTGGAAATGCCCGTATTCGGCGCGGAGGCGGCGCGCGGCGCCGTCCGCAAGCTCCCTGAGAAGATCGGGTCCGATGTTATTGACGGCCATGGCGAGGCAGAACCGGAGGAGCCGGTCATCGACACCCACGAGATCGCCTTCAATGGCGCGGAGCCCCTCGCGGCGCGTTTTTTCTGAAAGTCCGGTGATGATGTCAATGAGTGTCCCTGGATCGCCGGGCGGTTCGTGGCTATCGATTATATCCTCAATCATGCGGGGGTTGTTGCCGCACTGGATTCCCAGCACGCCCTCGATCGTCGCGTCAACGACCTGCCGCGTCATGGCAATATCGTGCTTCCCGTGGAAGCGCGACAGTTCCCGCACGAGCTCGGGATCGGTGCCGTCGATCACGAGTTCCAGTCCGCGGCGCATGAGCTCCGATAGGATCGAGACGTCGATGGCTTCTCCCTCCTCCATCTCCACCCCGGTGGGAGACGTATCAGGTTGCGTCTCCGGTGCCGCGCCGGTTTCCCCCGCGTCGTTGCTCTCATCTTCGCCGGCGGGGTAGAGGTAGTCCTCGAGGGAGAGGAGACCCTCCCTCCTCGCCTGTTCCGCCATGCCTGCGAAGCTGCGGGAAAGCTCCTGAATGGACACGGGATGAGCGCCCGGTTTCGAGAAGTCCTTTCTCGCTGAGTCGATGATGCGCGGGTTCGATCCTTCGAGTATCTTCATCGCGCCGAAAATTGCAATGTCGTGGCGTATTTCCTGGCCGAGGAGTGCCGCCTTCTTTCCCGTTTCCAGCATGTGCCGTACCAGTTCGGGGTCCGTGCCGTCGACTATGAGCCTGATACCCTTGCGGATGAAAGGCTCATGAATTGTGTCTATGCGTTCCTCGAGGACAAGGAGTCCCTTCGATTCGGCGATTGCCGAAAGGCCGGTGAGCAGTTCCCTGAGCTCGCGAAAGGTGAAGGGACAATCGGTCAGGCCGGGGATATCACCGCGCGCGGGAGGTGATGAGATCGACGCGGGGACCGAGGACGCGCGACGGTAGCCATTGATGAGCCGGTTCTCGCTTTTCGCCCGGAGGAGCGCCTCGCGGTCCGATTTCGCCCACTCCCTTTCGAGGGAAAGGCGCTGCCGGAAAAGACGATCGATCATGGGGAAGTGGCGCATGTCGCGCATCCACACGGAACTTAAGGTCCCGGTATCGCTTCCGGGAATGCCGTCGAAGGCGGAGGAAAAAAGTTCCGCGAGACCGGTGGCCACTTCCGGCTTCCCGGCCGTTTCCATCATACAGGGAAGCCGCAGAGACATGGTTTCGGCGGTGATGCCCGCAATTCCGTGAAGGAGAGTGACGAGGTCGTCCCGGGCGGGGGGATCGAACCTGTCAGTGAAATATTCGGCCAGTTCGGATCGCAATCTGACCGGCAGTTCATTGATGTTTTTTTGAAGGTTCTCAATCGTGACGCGGTCGAAGAAATCGGTCACCGTGCCGCTGGTCACGGGGAAGAGATCGCCGTCGGAAATGATGGCGCCGAGATTCGATCCCGATCCATCCCGTACGAAAGAGTCAAGTTCCTCCGGGGTGACGGCCCCGAGGAGGCCGGTAATAGCGGGCGCGCATTCTTCCGGTACGGTTGCGCTTTTTATCGCACTGATCATTTTCAAGAAAGAACGGTCCCCTGCCATGGGTAACCTCCCGCAGGCATTAATAATAGTTAATAATGATAGTAATGATACGGAGATCAATTACAATTTATTGTACATGGTTGATTCCCAACATGTATTTACAAGGCATCCTGGATGAGTTGAATTTAATATGCCAATAGTTCATTGACAGAATTCAAGGAAAAGATGAAGAAATGATGGCGCGCCCGATATGGGGCGGTACGCGATCCTGAAGGGTTACAAGACACGCATGTTTACGACCCGGGAACGGATTGAATGAACAATGGTGACGGGCATGACGAAAAATGATCCGAAAATAATCGTCCAGAAGGGACACTTCTCGGCGATTCAGAAGGTGGCGTTCAGGCCGCAGGGGGACCTGCTTCTCACCGGGCCGTTCATGGGTTCCCTCGGGTTCTGGGACAACCGGGGGATCTGCGTGAACCGGCTCGACATCGGCGGCCAGTCACTGCAGGATCTGGCATGGCATCCCTCGGGGGAGCGGTTTGCCGTCGCGGGAAATGTTTCCGTAGCCGTGTGGACGCCGGGGGGTGAGAAGAGGCAGGTTCTTGACCATCCCGAGTTGATCTCCGCCCTATGTTATACTCCCGATGGCGAGAGACTGGTCGTTGCCATGAACTCGGCCATATGGATATGGAGCGACGGGGGCGAGCGGATCGGGTCAGCGGCAATCGATGACGACGGCTTTTCATGCCTGGCGGTCACCGCGGCAGGGCGGATCGCCGCGGGAACCTACAACTCGGGCATCATGATCTATGACGAAAAAGGGGAATTATTGTCCACCGTGGAGGTCCCCGGAGCCGTTGTGCAGCGCGTTGATTACGGAAAAGATGACGCGCTGCTGGTCGGTACGAACGAAGGGTTGCTGCGCTACCGTGACGGCGGATTTCACGCGATCCTGGAAACGAGCGACGAGGTGACCTGCCTCTCGATTAACCGCGAGGGGACCCGTTTTGCCGCGGGACTTTCCAGCGGGGAGGTGTACATCGGCGATACCCGGAAGGGCGAGGCCGTGAAATTACTGGAAGGCAGCGACTGGACCTATGACCTGGACTGGCACCCTTCGGGGGACCGCATTGCCGTGGCCCGCAGTCAGGCGCCCCTGCAGGTCATCGAAACCGGGGGTTCGATCGTCATGGAGGTGGGGGAAGACCTGACGCGTTTTCGCGCGGTCCGGTTCGATGATGTTCGTGGCCTCGCGCCGATAGCAGATGAGAACGAGATCTATGAGCTCTTCGATATCGACCATGACACGAGGGATTTCATCAAGAAACAGAAAGCGCTGATCGGGGCCGGGGGCATTATCAACGATCTCGACCTTGCGCCGGACGGAATGATGCTTGTGGCGATCGATTCCGGAGTCCAGGTCAGGGAGCTGGACGGCGAGGTGAAGCGCTCGTTTTCCGGGCACCGGGAGCAGGTTAACTGCGTCGCAATGAATCCCGCGGGGGACCTTGTCGCATCGGGCTCCACGGACGGGAATGTCATGATATGGACCCTGGATGGTGAAGTCAGGGGGAGCCATCAGTTCAAGGGGCCGGTGCCGATAAATATCGCGTGGAAACCGGATGGAACCATGATGGCGATCATGTTCAGTATCGCAAATACGATCGCCCTCCTTGACGTGAAGGGGAAGCTCATTGCCGAGCTGGATTCCGGGGACAGGGAGAGTGGATTCAATGACCATTGCTGGAGCAGGGGCGGTGAGCGTCTCATCGCCTCTTCGAGCAGTGGATGGATAAAGGCCTGGGATCCGAGGGGAACGCTTCTCGATACCATTAAGGAGCCGGATTTACTGTCGATAAACGCAGTTGCCTTTGACCGCGACGGGAACATACTGGCGGGGAACTCGGCGGGATGCATACAGACCTGGAAAAACGGAAATATTGTCCGGAAAATTCAGCCTAAAGAGGGAGTCTGGGCAGTTGTCCAGGCGCTGGCCGTGAGCGAATCGGGGAATGTTATGTGCATTGAATCGCGGGATGAAGGGAACTACCTGGTCATAAGGAGTGTCGATGGGAAGCGTATCGCGAAGGTGCTGCTTCCCGAGGGGATATTCACGCTGCGTATCGTTCCCGATGATAGGAACAATTCCGTGGTTTGCGCTGCCGGCAACCGGATTCTCATCTACTCCCTGGATGGTTCTTCCCTGGGCGAGATCAAAGTGTCATCGGGAAGGATGTCGGCCATGGACTTCATCGCCGGGACGAAAGGGGTGGCGATCGCCGCGGGGTACGAGGACGGCACGGTGGAGCTTATGGACGGTGAGGGCCGGGTGCTTGTACAGGAACGCCCCCATGGGAAACCGATAAACTGCATTGCCTTCAGCCCCCGGGAGGACCGGTTTGTCTCGGCTTCCGGCGACGGGTCGCTCATACTATGGAACAGGGACGGGAGTATCGTGCGCTCGATATCCATTCAATCCGATCCGACAGTCATCGTCTACGACACGAGGGGAGATCGGTTCATGGCGGGTTTCACGGACGGTTGCGTGCGCATGTGGAATGCGGAGGGCGAGTTCCTGGCGGAGGCGCGCGGAGAAGAAAGCGGGGGAATGCCGGACATGCCCGTAAACCTCGCGTTTAACCCCGGTGAACCGTCTTTTGCCGTGGGTTTTGCAGGCGGCGAAAAGGGTTATGTGCGGGTCTTCTCAGAGAACGCCGAGGCCCTCGACACCTTCGACGGATTTTTGAATTTCGTCGGCCAGCTCCTGGCCTACCACTCTTCGGGAGAATATATTGTGTTCACCGGAATCGATCACGAGCTCCTCGTGTACCGGCTGCAGGACAGGGCCCATATCTGCACCGTCGTCCCGGTACGGGGGGGATTCGTGGCCCACACGCCCGACGGCAGTTTTGACTGCTCCTCCCCGGAATTGGGTGAATACGTGAACGTGTCCCTCGGAGGCCGTGTCGAGCGATACGAAGAAGGTTTCGCTTCCCTGTACAGGCCAGGACTCCTGGATGAACTCTTCAGGCCGTGAGGATATTAATCCCGGACCGTGCCCTTTGTTCCCCTCTCAGTAATTCCACCCGAGGATGCCGAAGGCCACGATGTTCATCGCAACGGGCACCGCGTAGATAATCCCGAGCGTAATGATCTTTGCCTTCATGCTTTTTCGCGTGATAACGAAAATCGCCGCGCAGAAGAAGTGGAAATACCCGATAAGCAGGATGAGCCAGATGCCTGCCAGTGACCTGTTCCAGAACCAGTATTCCCAGACCAGGTGGCCACCGATATTGAGGACCACCTCGATGGCAACGCAGACCACAGTATAGAGAATCGCGAAGAACCAGAGTTCGGGTATGCCAAGGATCTTTTCCCGTGCATTTTTCGAGAGAGAATGATAGAACAGTATTCCCAGGATGCTGAACATGAACATGATCTCGATGTTCCATCCCACCATGGTGCGGAGCGCCGTGTCACCGGGAACCGTCCAGAAGGCGGAATGCCCGGACAGGTGCATGACCCAGCCGTTCCATGTTTCATTGAAGAAATCGACACCGAAAACCGCGGCTCCCGCGAAAACGGCATTCCAGTTGCCGGTGGCCCTCGCGTTCTTGATTTCCACCGTGTAAATGTAATATACGATGGCAAGAAGCGGGATCACGTACCACTTGAGCATGCTCAGGTCTCTCAATCCATTGAGTGCGTCCATGGTTGCCTGCGTCATCACGCGACCTCCGTTCTGTCTGTTGGTTGACGACCCGATAGGTCGATCGGGTCCGACTGACCAATTAATACAACGATAGAATTCTTATGAAATAGCTAGCATGATTTTTGTTGTCATGAAAAAAGGTTGACAAACATAACCATCGGTAACAATAATTACCAGTGTTAATTACTATAATGAAATCAGGTCAACGCACCATAACAATAAACCCTCCAATTTAGGAGGGAAAAGCCCAACGTAAAGATTTTACGATGGGGAAATCCCCGATAGTGCCATAATAACGATCAACCAGGAGACAAGATATGACAAAACCGGACCGAAACAATCCCTACAGTTTCAATGATTACCTTGAATGGCGCAGAAATGTCGATTACTACGGGGACGATCCATTCATACAGAAGGTCGTTACGCACTTTTGCGGTCCCGATGCAGGAAAGGTCGATGCCCGGGCGAGATCAATCTCCGGAAAGGCGTCGTTTCGATGGCGCGATATGTCCGATGCGATCGCCAGACCGGAAAAGTGGCCCTTCATGCTTCACTACGACGGCCACCATAACCGTATCGACCGTATTGTGAGGCCCCACGAAACGGAAATAATGGAAAGGGAGGTGTTCGGCGAGCGGCTTTTCTCGGATTCGGTCACGCCATGGGAAAAGCTCGTCGGGATGTACATCATCTACCAGAATAGCGAGGCCTGCATCGCCTGCCCCCTGACCTGCACCGAGGGCCTGGTGAAACTCCTGGAGCGATATGCCGACCAACAGGAGACGAAACGCATCCTCGAGCACTGCAAAGAGGGTATAGACGGCGATGTGGCCATTGGCGCCCAGTATCTCTCGGAAATACAGGGGGGATCAGACGTGGGTGCCAATCTTCTCGAGGCAATCGAGGAGAAGGGCGCCTGGCGGCTCTATGGCACCAAGTTCTTCTGTTCCGCGACCCACGCGGACTACGCCGTGGTGACGGCGAAGCCGCGCGGCTCTGACAAGGTGGCGCTCTTCGTGGTCCCCTCGTGGCTCCCGGGGAACAAGGAAAAAGAGATACGAAACGGTTATACCATCGACCGCATAAAATGGAAGATGGGGACCTGCGAGCTCACCACGGCGGAGCTCACCTTCAACGGCGCCGTTGCCTACCCGGTGGGTCCCATGGAACGGGGCCTGGCAAATGTCGTGGGGATCGTCCTGACCTATTCCCGCCTTACGGTGGGGCTCGCCTCCGGCGCGGGCATGGCGCGGGGCCTCAGGGAGGCGGAGAAGTACGCCGAGTTCCGCGAGGCCTTTACCATGCGGATCGGGGCCTTCCCACTGGTGAAGCTCCAGCTCCGGGAAATGGAGCGCGCCGCAAAAAGGACCACCGCCGGCGCCTTCAAGATCTATAGCGAGTTCCTGGGTCTCGAGGGCGGGCTCAAGGGTGGCCTCGTGACGGACGAGGCGACGGAGATGCGGCGGAAGCGCTTCAACGTCCGGGAGCTGATCATGCTTCAGAAGATCACGGCTTCGGCGGACGCTACGGACGTGTCGAGGACTGCGATGTCGATCTTCGGCGGACACGGCGTCATGGAGGATTTCTCATCCTTGCCGCGGTTCTACCGGGACGCGGCGATCAACGAACTCTGGGAAGGGCCCAGGAACGTGCTACTCACTCAAATGCACAATGACATGAAACGCGCCGCGGAGTGGTACCGGCCGGACGAGTATGTCGCGTCGGTGCTCAGGGGCGCGGACACGGCCCTCGTAAGGCGATATGCCGATGAAATGGCGGAACTCGTTTCGCACCCCCATCTCTTCGGCGATGATGAACACACGATAGAAATATGCGGGCGGTGGGACAGGTTCTGCGCTGACTTTTTTCATTCCTACCAGGACCTGGCCCTCGCGGAAGTGGAGGAAGGCGCCGTCTAGATGCGCGGCGCGGATCAGCGTATATTGAAAATTTATTGCCTGAATCTTGACGCGATAATACGTCCCAGTTCAAGGATGTGGCCTGTTACATCATCCCTGTTTCTGCCGGGGTAATTCCGGAAGGAAATCAGCACGCCGTTCATGGCGGCAAAGAACGAGTGGGAAAGTTTCCGCGAGTCTTTGCTTTTCCCCTTTTTCGAGAAAAAACGGTCGAGGCGGTCAAGCAGTTTCCGCTCCATGCCGTTAAGCCGCTCGATCTGCTCTTCTCCAAGGGAACCATCCAGCATAAAATGGGTCATCATCCGGAAGTACTGGTCATTGTCGATGAGAAAGCGCAGGTAGGTTTCGGCGATTGCTTCAATCCCGCCTTTCTCCGCGGAATCGATCCTGAGAAGCAACTCCCCGGCGCCCCGGAGAAACGCCTCGAGAAAAAGGGCCCGCTGATCCGGGAAGTAGCGGTAGATCAGCGGGTGTGATATTCCCGCTTCCCGGGCGATGTCCCTGATGCTCACCCGGTCAAAGGGTTTTGTGGCGAATACCCTCTCCGCCGCCGCGATGATGATGCCGCGCCGCGCTTCTCGTTCCTGCTCCCTCAATTTCCCGAAAGAGAGATCCTTTTTCGCGGATTTCATGGATTGGTTCTTACTTCCCTGCACTATTATTCTGGAGATACGTTTTTCACCATGGTGGCGGATTACCGACGGTTATAGTATCGATGGGGTCGCGTAAAAAGTCAATAGTTAAACATCGCTGGCCGGCGCGCACTATACCTGGCAGCGCGACAGGAATAACAGGGGCATGCAAAGGCGTCCATGATCCCGGGTTGAACGAATTCGCGGAACATTGGTATCTCTATTGACAGAATTGATTTACGGTGTCGATGATATAATGAACAGAAAAGGAGTCACGGGCATGGATCCGCGGTCATATATTAAATCAAAGTTCTCGCTTTCGGGGGTCGATTCCTTCGATCAGAATTTTTCCGGAGAAATACTGAAAAGCGAACGTGCCCGATGTCTCATCCTCATGGCGATTTTCATGGCCGTGGCCTCCTGGTTCGTGCTGATATATTACCTGAAGCCTGAAATAATGCCGGAGAAGGCTTTCCGGCTTTACCGCGGTGTGCCCTTCACCCTCTGGGTCTCGGTGGTCCTTCTGGTCGGCGTTTTCTATGAGCTGTTATTCTACTTGTTTCTTGGCGCGCTTATCAAAAAACACTACAGGCTGCCCGCGCCACCGCGCTTTGGCAATGCGCTGGTAGAGGTGAGCATCCCGACGGTGCTGATATTCTTTGCCGGCCAGGCGCTCTATTCCCATGAAGCGCTCATGCTCCCGACATCGTACCTCTATTTCGCCTTCATCGCGTTATCCGCTCTCCGCCTGAGTTTTTTCCTGTCCCTGTACACGGGTTTCATCGCATCGGCGGAATATATTCTTCTCGCCCTTTGGCTCGTGCCCGTTGACGGTGGATCAACGCATGGCGGGCTGCTTTCGTCGCCGGCCATTCATATGGCGAAGGGCCTCCTCCTTCTGCTGGCCGGATTCATCACGGGTTTCGTGGCGTACCAGATCAGGCTTCGCGTCGGCAGGTCGATCATCTTGACGGAAGAGAGGAACCGCATTGTCGGTATATTCGGCCAGCACGTGTCTCCCGAGGTGGTCGAAAGGCTGATCGAAAGGGAGGACGATCCCGGTAGCGAGATGCGATGCGTCTGCGTGATGTTCCTGGACATACGGGGTTTTACGCGTTTTGCCGAGGGGAGGGAGCCGCAGGGGGTTATCGACTATCTCAACGGCCTTTTTGGATTCATGATAGACATTGTCAATGCCAATCATGGCATTATCAATAAATTCCTCGGCGACGGCTTCATGGCGGTATTCGGGGCACCCATTGCGAGCGGCCGGGACGAGGAGAACGCCGTGCGGGCGTCGCGTCAAATTCTTGCACGGCTCAACGATGAGATCCGGGCGGGAAGGGTCCCCGACACGAAGGTGGGCATCGGCCTTCACTCGGGCATGGCGCTTACGGGCAACGTCGGCTCCCCGGCGAGGAAGGAGTACACGGTCATAGGCGACGTGGTGAATCTCGCCTCACGAATCGAGCAGCTCAACAAGAGGTTCGGTTCACAGATGCTGGTCTCCGAGGCGGTCTGGAAGGCCGTGTCGGAATTGTGCCCGGAGGGTCGTGACCTGGGCGAGGTGGAAATACGGGGACATCGGGGAACGGTGAGAATTTACCGTGTTGCGTGACGGTGTCGAGGCGCATTGCGTCCGTGACGGGGCTCCCCGGTTTGTGCAATGCGGTCTCTTGCTGATGAATGCGGCGCGGGGCGGGCATTATCGGCGGTGAGCAGCCGGATACCGGAAGAATGAAGCAATGTATTACTGCAGGAATCGGACGATGGCGATAATGCCAAACACGACGATTCCCGCGCAGACCAGCAGTTTCAACAGCGCGGTGAGGTCTTTTCCTTTTGTGAATAGGCCTTTGAGTGTAAGGGTGGCATAGGTTATGATAAGCCGGGCTATGGTCCTCACGTCAAGCGTAGAAAAGACCGAATCGATGGTTCCAAAGGGAAACATCTTCGGTATATTCCCCCGGCAGTATTCGATCATCCAGGCCTCTTCCGGGATCCGGTAGTGCTTGATCACCTTTTTTCCCAGGTAGGCCGGGCCGGGAGTCTCCGGCGTGAAGACTTCGCGCGTGAATCGGCCTTCGTATTCGCAGACCATCTCACCCTTGATGACGTAGTCGTAGACTTCGGATGAATAACGGCCGGAATGGCCTTCAGTGCCTATGCAGGTGCCGAAAAGGATGATGTATTCGCGCAGTGAGGCGTGAAGGAGCGCGAGTTGACCCATGGCCCCCCCGGCGTTATTGAATATCCAGACCGGTTTTTTGCAGATGTGGCCCGGGTAGTGGCGATCAAGCTCGTTGATGATATAGTCGAAAGACTCCTCGATGGACCTGCCGATACACCTGCTGCGGATATCATTGAGGACCCGCGGATCGAAGAGATACTTTCTTTTCGGCTGAAGATGCGTCTCGATAATGGGCGCGTTCATGTTCGTTTGTCCCCGGGAATGCGAATTGGAGTTCATCAAGTGCCGATTATGCGTCATAACGCAAGAGAAATTTACCTCGTGCCGGGATTTATATGCCGCCGGGATATGAATTCACAGGTCCGGTGGCGTTGGGGAAGGATAAAATCATTGACAAATAATCAAAACGGGACTATGCCTAACGGCACCACTTTCATTAATGAGAGGACCCCTATGGCATCGCGGAAATCCCTTACCCTGACCTGCGTAATGCTCCTGTCCTTTGCATGCGTATCCTGTGACATGGACGTGCCGCTGAAGGAGATGGTACAAGCGAGGACGCTGATATCAAAGGCAAGGTTCGTGCTTGCTGAAAAATACGATCCGGACAACCTGACAAAGGCGGTGGAGCATCTCTTCGACTCTCATTCGATGCTGGTGGAAAAAAAGGCCAAACAGGCCAGGGAGTCGGCGGTAAAGGCGGCCAATTTCGCGGAGATGGCGATAAACGCCTCCCTTCCCAAGGCGACGGGTGACACTCTCGCGGAAGCAAAGTCCACCTACGAAGAGGCGGAAAAACTGAACGCCGGGGAATTCGCGCCGGATCAGTTCCGCCGCACAGGTGAGGCGATCAAGGAATCAGAGGAGCTCGTGGGGGCCGACGATCTTATGAACGCTTTTCTCAAGGCGAGGGAGGCGGTGGGGGTCGGGACCGAGGCCAAGGAAATCTCGATGTCGAACATCCCCAAGCTAAACGAAACAATCGCAGGGATGAAAAAGGAAATCGACGGCCTTTCCTCGGTGAAGCTGACGGAGAAACAGAAGCAGACCCTTGCGGGGGCGCGAAGCGGACTTGACCGGGCGGGCGCGCGTATCACCGAGGGCAATCTGATAGACGCCATGGCGCTCATCCGGGAATCCGAAGAGGCCCTGAACGAGGTCAGGGGCGCTGCACGCGTGGTTTCCGCCAGTGATCGCATTGCCAGTCTCAGGAAGGAAGTGGCGCAATTGAAAAAAGAGCGGGGAGGCGAGTTCGCCGCGGAAGACCTGGACCTGGTGAGCGCATCGCTGAATGAAGCGGAGGCCCTTCTGCAGCAGGATAAAACCGAGGAGGCGTTACGCAAGATCGCCGACGCCGAGACGTCCCTCGCCGTTGCGAAGGATAAGACGTTGAAGGGTGTCGCGACAGGAAGGGCCGAGTCCGTCGAGCGCCTCCTTGCCGAGGCCAGAAAAAAGGACGGCGAGGGAAAGTTCAAGGATGAGCTTGACCGCGCCGCGTTAATGGTTGAGGACGGCAGGAAGCTTCTCGCCGGTGAATCCTACGGGGAGAGCATGGAAAAATTTGAGGAAGCCGAGCTTCTCATATATTCACTGGGCATTGTTCGGGAACGTGACAGACTGAAGGGTGACGGCGCCGTCACCGACCTGGAAGGGAAGAGGGTTTACCGGGTCATTTACAACAGGAAAAAAAGAGACTGCCTCTGGCGCATCGCGCAGAAGGTTTATAAGGACGCCCGACTCTGGCCCCTTATCTACATGGCGAACAAGGATCAGATCAAGGATCCTGACCTGATCTTCCCGGGCCAGCGATTCGTGATTCCCGATATTCCCGAAAAAAAAGGGCCCCGCCCCGAGGAGAAAGGCGGTGACCCCGCGATTAAAGAAGACGATGACAGCACCGGCGGCGAAGGTGCGACAGAATAATCAGTGAGAACGAAAATCAGTGCCGCATGTGTCGCGTTCCTGGTTTTCGCGGCTTCGGGGACACTCCAGGGACGCGACATAGACCTTGACGCCGTCTACATTGACACTGGATCCGACCTGTATCGCCGGCTTCTCGAAAAAAAACTCGAGGCCTACCAGAAGGCCGGTGCCCAATTAATTGACCGCGATGTTATTTTTGCCTGGTGGAACGACGGGTTCACCATCCTGTATGTTAAAGAGCTCCGGGGGACCAATATTTTCTATGCGCATGACAGGAACAGGCGCCGGTCCCGTGAAATTGCCCGCGTCGGGGGAACGCTCACCGCAATCCGGAGCAGTCTCGGCGGTAGATATGTTTTTATTAAGCGACTGGTAAAGCGGGGGAACAATGTGCCGAGGGGGGAAACCCTCATGCTCGACCTCCGATCGAAAAGGCAGGTGCGCCTGGCGCCGGCGGGGCCGTTCATCGATTTCTCCCTTTCCCCCGGGGGCGATACGATTCTCTATGAAACGAAAGATGGAATTCTGGAGTACGCCCCCGATGGGGGACGCCGAACAATCGTGGCGAGGAGAAGCGAATATTCGGAAATTACTCGTGGCGGTGATCCCGTCATAGCCCGGTTCTCCCCGAATAGGAAAAAGATCCTTTTCGTGAGCGGGAGCGGCGGTTCCTACCGCGCCCGGTTGAAGGCGCGGGGTCAATCCCGGGATATCGCGGGCATTACCTCCGCATCGGAGCTTTTCTGGCTGGACAACGATCGCATCGTCTTTCGCCGGGGAGGCGCCGGCAGCTACACGGTCGAGACGTTCAACGCCTCGACGGGGCGTTTCGCCGTGCTTCACGGGGGTTCCCTCAATACCAATATCTGCTATTCCCCTGTGCCGGGAATGCTCTCGTTTTTGTACCAGCAGATGATACACTTCTACGATGTCCGATCCGGAGAGCGAACCGTTGCGGGGATTGAGGGGGAGGACGTCGATTTTTCGCCAGACGGCAATCGGTTCATATCGTTGTATCTCGGGAGACTGTTTTGCACCGGGACCGTTACCCTGAGAAAACGAAGGCCGGAAATCGCGGCGGTCACCCACGATATCGCCAATCTCTATAAAAAGGTCCTTGACTCGGGAAGGGAGTTTTCCAATGACTACTCGCCGGAGTACGTAAGGAAAAAGATCTCCGCATACGGAAAATTTGCCAGGTAGCCGATGCGTCATCTTCCCGCCGGCTCACCGGAAATGACGCGTCACGAATCGATGAGTGCGGCATGATAAAAGAGAGGTTGAAAGATTATTTCATCCTGCTGAATACGGGCAGGGCGAGGCGGCTGAGCCCGGCGGAGCAGATTCGGGAGATCACCCCGACACGGGACCGGCCAGCGGTAAACGGGGCGCTCTTCCTTGCGACCTTTCTGACCACAACCTTCGCGGGGGCGACAGAGGGAGATACCCTCGGGGCGATGTTCAGAAGCGGCCTTCCCTATTCGCTTACTCTTCTCACGATACTCCTGTTCCATGAATTCGGCCATTACTTCGCCGCGAGAAGATTCGGGGTAAGCGCCACGCTACCCTATTTCATTCCGTTTCCTTCGATAATCGGCACCATGGGCGCGGTGATAAAGACGAGAACGCCCATTCCGCATCGACGGGCGCTCTTTTACATCGGGGCCATGGGCCCTCTCGCGGGTTTCATCACGAGCCTCGCGGCAGTGGTTGTCGGTGTCATGCTGTCAGATATCCGCCCCGTGCCGCCCGTGACCGGCGATATGATGGTGCCTGTATTCGGTGATTCCCTGCTCTTCGGGGCGATAGTAGCGATGGTGCACGGCTCAATGCCGCCGGGTCATGATATATTTCTGTCGAGCTATGCATGGGCGGGATGGATCGGATTTCTCATTACCAGCCTGAACTTGATGCCGATCGGGCAGCTCGACGGGAGCCACATACTCTACGCCATCGTCGGGAGGAGGCAGCTTGTCGCGGGCTGGATCGCCGTGGCATGCCTGGCGGGACTTTCCATCATATGGCAGGGCTGGCTCGTCTGGTTGGTCCTTACCTTCCTTTTCCTCATGGTGGCGCATCCCGAGGTTCCCGAGGGTGAACCCCTTTCCATGGCGGAAAGGGCCATGGGGTGGGCCTGCATGGCGATACTGGTTCTCACCTTCGTGCCGGTCCCTGTTGAATTCCTATAACGATCCGCTAACCGCGTTTTTCGTCCCCGGAACGGGGGTCGTTAATTTTTCGGTAGGCGCGATATCTTTTAATAATCAACAAAGAACAGATACAATTTCCCGCGTACCAGGCCGCCATGAGATGATAGAATTCAGCGGGATCGAGATTCTGATAGAAGAAGGCGAGAGAGGGACTGGTTGAAAACACGAAAAATCCACGAAGGACTATTGCGGTAGTGACGGCAAATAATGATAGTATGACCATGGCTACCGAGGGGATATCGCGATATGTTCTGAAGATCAGGAACATATACAATCCCAGCACGAGTGCGATAAAAAGGAACATGAGGCCTCCGTCGTATCAGCGTTTACTTACTGGATAAACGGCGCACGGTGGTGGTAAAAATCAAGTGATAAACGTCGGGATTTTTCCGGGAAAAGTAGTTGCATTATGGCGGTGCCGCCCCATGCTAACCATGCTGGTGATTCCTGCATCATCGCGCATGCAGGGGATTCCCGTAAACACCGGCATGAAGAGTAATTCTCAAGGGAGAGTTTTCAATGAAGATAGCGAAGGTACTAATCGTTGCACTTGCGGCCATCTTCACCGCCGCCTTCTTTTCCTGCGCAACGACCGGTGAAAAAAAAATAAAAGCAAAGAACCGGGAGTTTCTGAACGCTCCTTATGTCCCTGGTGAAGACAAGGAGACGTTCAGGGTCCTGATAATGTCGGATACATACCAGGTTGTCCAAACAGCGCATAACGACACGATAGAGCGCGACAAGGATCCCGGCGGTGACCGCTACATTTGCGATGAGGTGAGGAAATACGACAAGATCGACGAGGCCCGGGAGGGCATCTACTATGTTTCTCTATTCCCCGACAGGGGGACCCTGATGCGGGTGCGTCCCCGGAGGCCGCTGAACCTTATCGAGCTTGATAATCTCATTCTCGACGATCTCCAGCGTTGGTCGTTCTCATTCCCACGGCATACCATCCATCCGGTGAATTTTTATGTGAAGTACCGAATCGTGCTGAGAAAACGGCAGTCTGACGAGGAAATAATAAAGGAACTCCAGAGGAAAATGTCGGGCGAAGAGTAGATCCCTCCGCCCGTTGCGCGGTCACATCGATGACGTGTTGATGATAAGCCTGACGGCGTTTTCGTCCATCATGAGCTTACGGGATATTTCATCGGAGCTCCACCCCTTGTCAGACAGCTCCCGCACTGTCCTGATGACATTTTCATTCATGCCTTTCTGGACCACGGCCTGGCCCTTTACCTGCTTCAGGATCGGGTTGTTGTTGTCAACCGCCTGGATGAAATCCGCGAACTGGCGCATTTTCCTGTCGGTTTCGCTGAAGAGCTCCTGCAGGCGGTTGTCGGTGCTGGTTATTTCCTCCCTGAGGGCCTCGGTCTTGCTGAACATGGCGTTGATCTGCTTCACCCGCGCCTCCATGATTTCAGACAGCCCTTCGATCTCATTGAAACGGTCCTTGATTTCCTTGATCTCGTTTTCCCTCGTTTTGAGAATCAGGGTGTTTTCCTCCACCGCGCGGAGATGGTGGTTGATTTTATCCACTCTCTTCTCGGACTTTTCGACGACCTTCTGGAAGGCGGCTATTTTTGATTCAATGGACTGGATGACGATGTCCGCCCTGTTTACCGAATCAAGATTTCGCGCGATAACGTCTTCGTATTCATGGAGTTCGTGTATCCTTGACTCGATGCCGGCATAGCTTTCAATGAGCGCGTCGATCCTGGTGCTGATGGTGTCGATGCGTGAAAACTGATCCTGGAACCCCGCGGCCTTTTCCATTGCCATGTCGCTCATCTCCTGGAGGCCGCGAATCTCATTCTCTATGTCCGCGAGTTTTTCCTTTTTGTTCTGGTACGCGCGGATTTCCCTGTCGAACTCCTTGGTCAGCTCCTTGATATATTCGATATCGTTGAAGAACTTGTCGAGATGCTGAACTTCGTTCTTGGAGTCCTGGAGCATGCGATTGAGGCGGTCGATCGAATCATTGACGTCGCGCAGCAGGGTTTCAGTTCTGGAAAAAATCTTGCTCTGCTGTTCATACTCGATAATCTCGGATTTAATCTCTGAAAGGCGCCCCTCCATTGTGTCATATTCATCACGGAATTTCTTCATGAATCCCGCCATACGCGTCTCGAGCTGGTTTTCTTTTTCGACCATGTTGTTCTGGAAATCAGAGAAACGGGTTTCAAAGCTCTCGATTTCTTTCGTGATTTCCTCGGCCTCCCGACGGGCGGCCTGTACTATCTCATCGCGTTTTGATATCGCGTGAATGCTGAGGTTGTCGATCTCGGTGCGGACCTTTTCCACCTCGTTTTCGAATGTCTTTATCAGCCTGTTCTTCGAATCGTTGATGTTCGTTTCAACCGCGTTCAGCTTCGTGGAGAGCGCGTCAATATCACCATGGACCCTTTTTATCATGTCGCTCTTCGCGTCATCGAATTCTGATTCAAAGGACGTGAGCCGCGCGTGAAGCTGCTCGATGGAGTTCTGGATTTCACTCTCAACCCCTGCGCTGCGTTCCTTGATTTCGGAAAATATGCGGCCCTCCAGGTCGACAAGGTTCAGCCTCAGCATCTCGATCTGGTTTTGAAGATTTGATGCGCCTTCGACTGATTTCGCGACCCCTTCGATTTTCATCCTGAAATTCTGGAGAAGGATCTCGCCGGTATCGGAAACCCTGTGGTCCATATCCGCCAGGGAGCGCTCGAAAGATTCTGTCAGTTCAAGGAGTTTCTGCCTGCTGCTGTTGAGGAGCGTTTCCTCCCTGCTTTCCATTGATTCATGAAGCCTGTTGATGCTTTCATTGAACTCTGAGGCGAGTTCGCGGGATTTTTCCTTCAACCGTGAGTTGAAATTCTGCACCATCTCTGCGCTTTCACCCTTCATTGTCTTGAGCGATTCCTTGAGATGTGAAAGGTTGAGGGAAAGATCGGAAAACCCCTCCTTTGCGCCGGCGATGAATTCAATCTGCTTGTTGACATCCCGGGCCGATTGGGAGATTACCCTGATGTCTTCCTCAACTTTTTTCAGGTTCGATTTCTCAACGTCGAGACCCTGGAGCCTTGATTCAATCTCCCTTACGGAACCGTTGATATGCTTGGCGAGAGCGCCCGACTTCTTGATGAGAATATCCATCTCAATGGTGGCGTCATTGAAGCGACGGTATTCGGATTCGGAGAGTTTTTTGAATTCGTCGAATAGCCTCGTGGAATACCTCCTCAGCTTCGCCATTTTCATGTTCGTTCGGTCAAGCTTCCTGAAAATGATGAGCATAACAAGGCACACCACGCAGGTAACGATGTTGTAAATCATGATAGTCACTCCGATCATCTGGGCATGAATCTATAAATTAAAAAATATACACTGCAATATTTTTGTCAATCAATATTTATGTCACATTAGAATATACGGATTTTTTCGTAACTTTATGATTTTGCCTCCTCACATTCATGGATAGAGTTGGTAGTGAATTTCACGGAGGGATCCATGAGCCTTCCGTGTGATTTTGAGCATGCAAGAGATTAATATCATTGACAAATAAATGCTCAAATTAAGATAGTAAACTCTTGTTTTTACATCATTCTATTGATCCTTCAGGAATACAAGTTACGTTTTTATAGATGAGGTGATGTGCCATGAAGCGAACATTTCAGCCGAGCAGGACGAAACGACACAAGAAGCATGGTTTCCGTGCGCGCATGAGCACGGCGGAGGGGAGAAAGGTCCTGAGCAGAAGAAGATGCAAAGGGAGACACAAACTTACCGTGTCAGACGAGCGGAGATTGCCGAAGTAATCTGACCGTGAAAAGAATTCATTCTTTAAAGGGTAGGAATTTATTCAAGGAAGTATATCGAAAGGGCAGGAGAATACGGGGAAAAGGGTTCCGACTCTATTTTCTGAGGAGCCCGAAATCGATCGAAAGGGCCGCGGGTATAAAGGGAGTTAATTACGGCGATGCGAGAAGGGTCAGGATCGCCATAGTTTTGACCCGATCATTCGGCAAAGCGCATACACGGAACCAAGCAAAAAGAAGGGTTCGCGCCATTTGCGCTGGCCTGCTGCCTGATGTGAAAGACGGTTTCTGCATTATTATCAGGTTTGACGACACATGCGGAAATCTTTCATACGAAGAAGAAAGGGGAATTATCACGGGGCTGTTCGCAAGAGCTGGATTATTGAATGGTGAAGCGCATACGACCATACAGCATGACGCTCAATAGTGTTGGTTCAAAACTCATAATTTTCATTGTAAGGGTTTACAAGACACTACTATCGCCGATATTGCCGCAGGCGTGCAGATTCTATCCCACATGCTCAACCTACGCCATCGAGGCCCTGGAGCGACATGGCGTGGTGAAAGGCCTGGCGCTTGCGGCATGGAGGGTCCTGAGATGCCAGCCCTTTTCTTCCGGCGGACTTGATCCCGTCCCCGACACGTTTCGCTTCCTCAAATAACATTCCCGCCCTTTAAGGAATACGGCAGGTTATGCTGCAACCGGTGTTGTCCGTGCTGCCGCGTCACATAACCTGAATGAAAACGGCATGACACTGAATAATTAAGGTACAAATATTATGGACAAAAAAAGTGTGCTCGCGATCGTCCTCATCGCCGCTCTATGGATGGTCTATTTTGTTGTTTTTAAGCCGGAAAAGCCCGCCCAGAAGCAGGCTGTGAAGAAGGTGGAGCAAAAGGAGGGGGCGGCGGAAAAAACGGATAAGCCGGGACGCGCACCCGTGGCGATAAAAACAGTGGGCCCGGCGGGTGCGGAAAAGCATATCGATGTCACCACGAAAAAATTCATGTTCACGCTGTCAAACAGGGGCGCCGCCATAACCGGGTGTACCTATACTGACAGGAACATCGATTTAATCGCACGCAGGAATCCCTATGGAGCGAAGGGCAATCTTGACTTTTCTCTTCACTTCAGCGATGACGAGTTTCTTAACGGAAACGATCTGCAGAATGCTCTCTGGAACCAGAGGCATGACGGGAACCGCGTGGCCTTTTATACCGATTTTATTATGGGCGGGGTTCCGGTGCGGCTCGAAAAGATCTACGCCTTCAAGGAGGACGGATACGGCTTTTCGGTAGAGTACAGGTTGAAAAACAACGGCCGGACCCCCATCTCATTTCCGGGGGGCTCTTTCACGGTGTCACCCGGTGAGATACTGGGGCCGTCCCTTGATTATAATAACACCTACAACCGGGTAATGGGCATCTATTCCGTCGATGGAAGCTTCAAGAAGGCGGACAAGGGAGGCGGTGGATTTCTCTTCGGCTGCGGGTCGTCATCGGATGACGAACCGCTGAAAACCGTGGCGGGAACGGTGAACTGGGCAGGTGTCATGAGCCGTTACTTTCTGGCGATCATGGTCCCGGAAGGTGTCGCGGGGAGCGGCATGGTCCATGATAACAGGAAAATGCATGGTTTCAGGACCGGGTTGCGAATGGCCGCACGTGATCTCGCACCCGGAAAAGAGCTGTCGCAGAATTTCAAGGTCTACCTGGGTGAAAAGAACAAGAAAATGCTTGCCTCGGTTGACGCGTCGATTGTTGACGCCGCAGATGTTAGTAAAATTATAGAGCCGATTCGGAATTTCGTTCTCTGGTGCCTCATGACCATCAACAGGCCCATAGGTAATCTGGGGTGGGCCCTCGTGATCTTTTCGCTTCTGACGAAGATCGTCTTTATGCCCCTCACCATCAAGTCGACTGAATCGATGAAAAAGATGCAGCAGCTCACCCCCAAGCTGAACGAGCTGAAAGCCAAGTACAAAGATAAACCGGACCAGATGCAGAAGGAGATGATGAAGCTCTACCGGGACAACAAGGTGAATCCCATGGGCGGTTGTTTCCCGCTGCTGCTCCAGATGCCCTTTTTCTTTGCCCTGTACAGCGCCCTGATCGATTCGATAGACCTCTGGAGGGCTCCCTTTATCCTCTGGATGAAGGATCTTTCGATGCCCGATACGGTATTCACTTATTCCGGGTTTAATCTCAATATTCTTCCCATACTCATGACCGCGTCGACGTTTCTTCAGCAGAAGCTGACGACCGTTGATACGGGGGGCCAGCAAAAAGCGATGATGATGATAATGCCCTTCATGTTCATTTTCATCTTCTGGAGCATGCCATCCGGCCTGGTTCTCTACTGGGCGCTGCAGAACCTGTTTCAGATACTGCATCAGCTGTTCATCAATTATCGCGCGAAGAAGAAGAACGCTGAAGCCTGAGCGGGTTTTACAAGTAATTGTTGCCGTCCTCCGGCATAAAGGAGATGGGTCCAAACTATCAGGAGGCAGATCATGAAGGTTATTGAACTTGAAGGACGAACCGTCGAGGAAGCCACAAAGAAAGCGATGGCAGAGCTGGGGATCGCCGATTCCTCGAAGGTTACCATAGATGTTATCGACGAGGGGAAAAGCGGGATCTTCGGTTTCGGCGTATCAAGGCCGGCCAAGATCAGGCTGTTTTATAATGTCGACACGAAGGACATTGGCGATACCATCAGGGAAGTGCTCGCCGCCATTTTCAGCAAGATGGAGCTTGATTGTAACATCGCTGATCTCAAGGAAGGCGAATCCAAGGTTTACGTGGAGCTGGAAAGCAAGAACAGCTCGGGGCTGGTGATCGGAAGAAAAGGGAAGACACTGGAATCGCTCCAGTTCATGGTGAACCTGATCGTGAATCACAAATGTGGAAGCGACAAGAAGATCATTCTTGACATTGAGTCGTACCGCGCGAAGAGAGAGCGGGCGCTCAGGAAAATGTCCAAGGACATCGCCTTCAAGGTGATAAAATCCGGAAGGCCCTGGACGCTCGAGCCGATGAACCCCTTTGAGCGCAGGTTGATTCACCTGACACTCCAGAACGACACACGGGTGACCACGAAGAGCGAAGGCCAGGGCATTTACCGAAAAGTCACCATCATGCCCAGGCAGTGACGGGGCCCGGTGATGGACGATACCATTTGCGCTCCCGCCACGCCACCGGCGCAATCATCCATCGCCATGATCCGCATCAGCGGTCCCGGCACATTTGCGACCCTCGAATCGATCTTCAGCAGGGCTGACAGGCTGGCCCCGCGTGTGGCGGTTTTCGGAAGCATTCATGACAGTGGCAGAACTATCGATGATGTGATCGCGGTCTTCTACCGGGGGCCCTCGAGCTACACGGGAGAGGACATGGCGGAAATATCCTGTCACGGGAATCCGCTGATCGCCGCAGCCATCATCAGGCTGCTGAATGACCATGGAATCAGGCTTGCCGAGCCTGGTGAGTTCACGAGGCGCGCATTCCTGAACGGCAAAATCGATCTTACCGGCGCAGAAGCTATTAACCAGATTATCGCCGCCCGGAGCGAGTGGGAAATAAAAACTTCACTGCGGCAAATGCATGGTTCATTGAAAACGAAGATTGATGAAGTAAGGCGTTTTGTTGTTGATTTCAAGGCAGATATCGAGGCAGGCATAGATTTTCCTGAGGAGGATATTGAGCTTGCCTCCGGCCAGAAGGCGATCTCTGATGCCGCCAGGATTCAGAGTGTACTGGGGGAACTGCTTGAGGGATGCCGTTCCGGAGAAACGCTTTGCAGGGGAATCGATATTACCATAACGGGAAGGCCCAATGTCGGGAAATCGAGCATACTGAACCTTCTTCTTAACCGCGAGCGCGCCATCGTGACCGGGATCCCGGGGACCACCAGAGACGCGCTTCGTGAACCGTTCCAGATCGGCGGCATGCACGTTAATCTCATAGACACGGCGGGGATTGACACACCCTGTGATGAGATCGAGCGAATGGGCATCGATCTCAGTCATCGGTATATTGAGTCGTCAAGCCACATTATTCTCGTGTTGGACGCCTCTGCGGGACTACTGGAAAACGACAAAAAGCTACTTGCCTCGACCTCATGTAAAAACAGGGTGATACTCATCAATAAGATTGACGCGGTTGGAAAGGACGTTGTTGACAGGATGCAGCAATCGATACCCGCCATGACAATCCCTTTTTCGGCGAAAAATGGAACAGGAGCGGGTGACCTCAAGCGGGAGCTTGAAATACTCCTTCGCGAGGAGTTCAGCTCGGCGGACAAGGGGTTTATTGCCGATATCCGCATTATCGGTCTCCTTGAAGGTGGTCATGAAGCGGCGAGTCGAGTGGTGAATCTCGTAGAGTCGGGAGGTCCGGCGGAGATCATCGCATTTGAGCTCGGCACGCTGATGGAATCGCTCGCTGAAATAACAGGCGAGATAACGCCCGATGACGTGCTCGACTCGATTTTCAACAGGTTCTGCATCGGCAAATAATGAAGAGAACGCAGAATTGATTGACTCGTCGGTATTTTTTGGTATATTAATTCTGCATTAATATTGACATTCAACGTGAACAATGTAAGCCTTTGAATCATTATTGGAAGAGGGTTTCGCAATTTTCAAGGAGGGTATGCGCCGTTGCCCCCGCCGGGCGCCCTGGCATTAATATGGGAAGTGGAAGAGGGCCGGCAAGCAGGAATGTCGTGGCCTGCACCGGGGGCGCGAGTTGTTCACATGGACAAAGACAGGCTCGATAAGACAAAAAAAAATATCGGCGTGACGAAACTTGACGAACAGACGAGAAAAGAACTGTTCGAAAAATTCGTCGATAGCGGCGGGAAGGTAATTGATGAGAAAACGGCCCGGCGTCGGCTCACAATCGACCGGGAGCGCCAGAGAGAGTTGCTGAAAAAAGCGGAGAGCGACGCGGGGAGAATCAAAAAAAAGGAGGTGCGCACGCGTCCAGAGCAGCAGGAACAAAAGGGAGTGCCCGCACGGGAGGGCTCTTCGCAAGACAGCATAAGTTCACTTGCCCTCTTCTTTAACCGCCTGAAACTCAGAATAAAGCTGAAGACCTCCGGGGTGGCCGTTTTCAACGGCCATTATTTCAACAACAAATTCTTTAAAAAATTTAACGGCACCTACAAGCCGGCCCTGATGGGACTCCAGATCATTTACCTTGAAATTTTTAGAAAAAATCCCTCTCTGGGGAGGGATGTCACCTCAAAGCTTGACGCGATTAAGCCCATTTTCTATGAATTGATCGAGATGACCGGAAATCTTTTTGATAAAATCATGACAGACCAGATCGTGGAGCAGTTTGTCAATTTTCCCGAAGTTCCCAAGAAAACATCTGAACTCAGGGGGCAGATTCTTCTCCTGTATAAAAAACTCCATGTACTGGGGCGATATGAACATTCAATACAAAGCGCGTTTGATACGGCTGTTGATATCTTCCAGAAGACAGGGGAAAAACCATCGGAATCGTTCTCGGCAATGCGACGAAGCCTCAGGGGGAACGTCTCCGCCGTGTTTCAAAAACTATACCCCCGGCTTCACCTTCTTTTCTGCCTTTACCAATGGATGTATATCCCGGAATACGATCAATCAATTGATGCGATTCTGGGAGTGTCCGAGGAAGATAGGCCGGGGCACAGGCAGTTGGCACGTTATTTCGATGAAGAAGCATCCCTCGGAACTGTCCAGGAGAAAACCGGGACGGAGGAGGGGGGCGGCGAGGCTGATAACGGTGCAGGCGACAAGGCGGCACGAAAAGGCCTTGAACTTATGTCCACAATTGATTTCAGCAGGCTCAAGAAGGAATGTGACAAGGCAAGAATTTTTGAAAACGTCGGGGACGGGGACAAGGTGTTTCTTACATTTCTTCTGTTCAATGAGTTCGACCGGGAATATTCCTTCATTCTCACGACAAACAAAATAAAATTCAGAACCGACTTCATCGCAAGGACCAAGATTGACTTCAGAACAAGGCTTAATGATCTTTACGACAGGATGAAAAAGAGCAGCGACGGACTCAGGGAATATTCCGAAGAGCTGGAGAATTACGAAAAGGCCCGAAGAGAAAAACCCTCACGCAATTCCCAGTACATTGAATTCACGAAAAGGATCGAGACGTTTCATAAAAAGAAAACCGCAGCGGGGAGGAACGCGCTTGCCATGGTCCGCCAGTACATGGTGGAGGTTGCGCAGGAACTCAGATTGTTGCTCGAAGACATGGATGACAACCAGTTTTACATCGAGAATCCCCAGGAAGAACTGGTGTTTGATACCCTGATCGAGGGTGAAAAAAAACTAAACGGGAAAAAGATATTCGAGGCCATATACCTGGTGTACTGCTACGCCCTTGCCTTTGCGTACCGACTGGGCCAGGACGGGGATCTTTCCGGAGATCTCGAGTTCAAGAAGGAGGAGCTTGACGAACTCAAGAAACGGACTGAAGAACACGCGGCTTCGGTACGCGAACAGGAAGAACAGGAGCGCCAGAAGTCGGTTCTTGAGGAGCTTGACGACATGATTTAATCAAGGGCGGAATATCACGCGCACGGGCTTTTCTTCCTGATCCGAATTTCCTCCCGACGCATTTCACGAATGTTTTCCCTTGGATCGGTGAGGGTGCTATCACGAAAAGGTACCGATTTTTGATTGGAGCGGATCGCGTTGATTTCCGACGAGGACAATGAACGGATCGCACACCCTTTTGATGCGAGTGTTCCTTCCCGCTTTCCTCCCACGGAGGGGCCTCTGCCGACAGTGAGACCCGCTTCAAGCATGGCGGTGCGGACGTGCGGTGCGCTGGAGTAAGTGGTAAGTATGGCGCCGTTTTTCATGACACGGTACATTTCCATGAAAAAATGGATCGTCCAGAGCTCGGGGTTTCGGGCCGGGGAAAAGGGATCGAAGAATATCGCATGAAAGGCGCCTTCAGCAAGCTGCCGGATGGTATTCCTCGCATCGCCGAACATGACGGTTATTGAAATGGTCCCGAAATCAGCATGACCGAGTTGATAGGCCCTGCGAATATGCCGGTAGGTGTCATCGCGTTCGTCATTGAAGGCAATTGACTCAAGAAGCGGGGTAAACGACCGGTCCTTCTCCAGGGAGATGACGGAGAGGTTCCCGGGGCTGTTCCTGCGCTGAAATTCCATGGCCAGCGCCAGGATATTGTATCCAAGACCGAAGCCGACATCGAGGACGGATAGTGTATGTTCGGAGCGTCCCAGAATGCGGGAGGGGAAGAGGTGCTTCTGAAGGGCCTCTTCGTAAGCACCCGAGCGTGAGTGCATCTGCTCTCCATATTCCCCGAGTAGCGCGGTTGATGACCCATCGCCCGTCATGACGATTGAATGGCAGGGTTCATCCATCAGGGAGCCGCCGTACTGACGCAGGAGTCGGCCTTGTAATCGACAAAGGCGGTGCAGATGTCTCCGGAACACCGGTGGAAGCGTATCACACCGCTCCGAAGTATTTCCGGAATGGCGGACCGGCATGACAATGATTGTTCCGGATCGAGATGATTAATGCGTGAATGGGATGTAAGTATGAGAGATGCCCTGGCTCCCGCCGCCTCAAGAATCGCCTGGTTTACTGAACGGGGTTTCGTCTCATGCGGCATTTCATCGGACAGGATAATTTTCACGCAGACCCTGAGGGTCCCGTGGTTAAAGCCCTCCCATGCGTCTCGTCTTTCGAATGACGCGGTGCAGGATGGGTGAACAAGACACAGGAGAAACAACGTTATTCCAAGGGATGCAGGGAAGATGGGATGTCGGAAGATCGACACGATCATGGGTCTCCGCTTTATAGGGGATCTCCCCGTCAGGCCGGTCGACATGCCGGGGGTATCATTGAGATAGGGTAAATAGTATTGAAATATTTTGCAACTTTTTCATCTGTTCAGGGTCTTTAAATGATTAACTTTTTTTCATCCATAGTTTGGCGCATGAATTTTTTCTCATGACACGTACCGCGGGAAGCAGTGACAATAATCCATGCCCGAGCGCTTAATAATTTTCGGTGAAATGACAGTGCGTTAATTCCGCGACCCGCACGAACATAACGCTGCAACATCTTAAGGCAAAGAGGGGTATCGCATGAAAAAAATCGTCTTTATCGAACCTAAACCTCCCGGGGGACATATTTTCAGCAAATTCGGTCTTCCCAGAATAGGGATATTCATTCTCGCGACGATGATGAGGGAAAGGGGATGGGACGCCGAGGTTGTAGTGGAAGAGATGCAGGGGCTTGATTATGCCTCTCTTGCGCAGGCGGACATGGTGGGTATATCAACCATAACCCCTACCGCGGTTAATGCCTTTGCCATTGCCGACAGGATCAGGGAGATGGGAATCCCCGTCATTATGGGCGGGCCCCATGTGACGTTTTTGCCCGAAGAGGCGCTGGAACACGCAGATTTCGTCATAAGGGGCGAGGGTGAGATCCCGCTTATGAAGTTCATTGACGAATGGGAGGGGGACAGGCGCTACCACGAGGTTCCAAACCTTTCGTACATGTCGGAAGCGGTTCCCGTCCATAATCCCATGAGGGAGTTTGAAAAGAATCTTGACCGCTTTCCCGCGGCGGACTATTCCCTGATGAAAGGCGGGGAGAATCTCAAGGTGATACCCGTGCAGACATCGCGCGGATGTCCCTACGACTGCTCTTTCTGTTCGGTCACGGGCATGTTCGGGAAACCGTATCGATATCGATCGACCGCGCACATGCTGAATGAGCTTAAGCGCTACAAAAATTCGGGGAGGATGATATTTTTTTATGATGATCATTTCGCCGCGAACAGGAAAAGGGCAAAGGAACTGCTCAGGTCAATGATCGACGAAGGGCTTGTATTCAAATGGTCAACCCAGGTGCGCGCGGATATCGTCAGGGACCGGGAGTTGATGGAATTGATGAAGCAAAGCGGATGCCATACCCTTTTCATCGGCTTTGAATCTTTCAATCCCGACAGCCTCAAGGAAATGAAGAAAAAGCAGACGGTGGAGGATATACTGCACGCAGTGAAGGTGATTCATTCATATGGAATTCACATTCACGGGATGTTTGTGCATGGCTTCGACAGCGATACGATTGAATCCGTCGCGATGACGGTGAGCTACGCGAAAAAAATGCGCCTGACATCCGCGCAGTTCCTTATTCTGACGCCATTTCCCGGCTCGGAATTTTATCATGCCGTCAATGAAAGAATATTGTTTCACGACTGGTCCCTCTACGATGCTCACCACGTGGTGTACTCGCCAAATAATTTCACTCCGCAGGCACTCCAGAAGGCGCAGGTGTACAGCCATGAGAAGTTCTATTCCTTTCCGGAGCTTTTAAAGAAGCTCCTGGGGAGAAGATGGATCGCATCGGGCATAGGCATATATGCGCGCATTATCAACCGGCAGTGGAAAAAGGATAATAAAGAATACATGCGGATGATCAGCGGCTATCAGGGGGGGCGATCTATCATGGAAGGGGAAGTAATCGCCTGATATGGCATGGTGCCTCCAGGGTGGCACCGTGCCCTTCCTGGTACCGTGACTATATGCGAGGAGATGTCGCGCCATGCCCAGAAAACTTATACTTCATGGAAGGGTCCAGGGGGTGTTCTGCAGGGCGTACTGCGCTCATTACGCCAGGAAACGTAAACTTCCGGGAACTGCTTCCAACCTTTCCGATGGAACGGTCAGGGTGCTTCTCGATACCGACGACCAGGAATTGCTTGACCGGTATATCTCCGACCTGCGCAATAATCCGGAAGGCTTCGGCTTTTATGGGAGGATAGACTCCGTCGATGTGGAGCAATATCGTGGTCCACTGTCCGGGGAGTATCGCTTTTAGGGCTTTTGCCCCTTCATGAGCTGGCGTATCTGTTCGGTAAGCCATGGCGCGACGAATCGCGCCGCCGTCCTGCTGCCATGGAGGTTCCAGTGGGGATCATTCGTCTGGTTGAAGGATTTTCCGTCCGAACAACGTTGCTCTTCGAAAAACCCGAGAAGATCAAGAAAAGGAATGCCCATCCGGCTCAATTCATCCTCGATTAAACGATTAAGGGTGCGGAAATCATACTCTTCCTCGCTGGTTCCCTTTCTCCGTATGGCTTCTTGGCGGTAAACCGGGTAGAGCTGGATATCAGCCGGGCATGCCACGACGGCCAGGGCAATTCCTCTGGCATCACAGATTGCTTGCATCTTTTTGATTATTGCACACGTACTCGTGAAGGCATGTATGAAACCCCTGTTATGTCTGTGAAAAATGTCAAGCTGGGTGTCCACGAGAAATTTGATATACGCATCACGACCCCTGATGACGGCGTCGTCATGGTAGATCCCCGAAGCAAAAATCCTCCCCCTGGGTTCAAAATGTCGGCAGAAGAGCTCTCGAAGCAAGGAAAAGGCCGCTGAATATGAGAGGATGTTCCTTTTAGTATCTCCGCGGTTAAAATCATCACCCATAAAAAGGGTAATGAGCACCATGTCGGGGTCAAGTCGAAGACCGTCGTTAATAAGTATGGAGAGGTAGTCCACGGGTGCGGCAGAGGGGACGCCGAGATTGTATATCTCGAAACCGGGGATGTATCGGTGAATCAGATTCCCGAGAAGGGCAATATACGTGTCGGGATAGGGAACGGCGCCGTATGTCTGCGAATCGCCGATGGCGATGGCGCGAAAGGTTCCCGGTGGTTTTTTTATCATGAATTCCTTATCCTTGAAGCCGCGGCTGTTGAGACTGAACCCGTTGAGCTCCATGGAATGGGGTCTGCCACGATAGTAAAGGTATGTTGCATCGGGCATTACGGCAAATGATGGTGTGGTTCGTTCACGCACGCGGATGGATATCTCAAGCGCGGCAAAGGATATGAAAATGACCGCGAGGGTAATGGCGGCGGTTTTTTTCAATGGAGGCTGCTCACTCGGGTCGCGCCTTCTCGGTTGCCTTGCGGATGAGTTCCACGAGCGAGGTGAGCTTCTCGGCAGGCGGCGAGAATATCGTCCTGAGTTCTGATTCGGTATACTGCGTGGTGAGGAATGCTGCTACATCAAAGCGTTCATGCCAGCAATCGGCAAGCCTGCGGCAGGGAAGGTTATTGCTGAGGAGTCGGCAATATTTGAAAGGGACATAGTGACCCAGCATCCTGCAATATCCGGCTTCATTATCGTATTGATCTTTCATGAGCAGGAACCATAGCGTTATTGAGACCCGGGGCGGGGACGGAGATTCCGGTGTCTCTTTCCCCGCCCCGGAAGTCCTACCACTTTCCTGTTTTCGCCAGGGAGGGCTTTGGAAGATCCTTCAACTCGGCGAGTGCCGCGTCAACTTCTTCCTGATGAAGCTCATGATCCCTGAGTTTGTCATGGAGGAACAGATCGTACCCGTAGAGGTCCATGAGTCCGTGGCCGCTCAGGTTGAAGACGATGACCTTTTCTTTACCCTCTTCTTTCGCCTGGAGGGCCTTGCGGATCGTTGCCGCGATTGCGTGGCTCGTTTCAGGCGCGACGATGATGCCCTCGGTCTTTGCGAAGAGCATGGCCGCCTTGTAGCACTCGAGCTGCGCGATTGCCATCGGAGAGAAGAGTCCCTCGACCACGCACTGAGAGACCAGGGGCGCCATGCCGTGATACCGCAGCCCGCCGGCGTGGATCGACGCAGGAACGAAGCTGTGTCCCAGGGAGTACATGGGAAGAAGGGGCGTCATTTTAGCGATATCGCCATGGTCATAGATAAAGGGGCCCTTGGTAAGGGTGGGGCAGGACGTCGGTTCCACGGGGATGATCTCGATATTGGCCCCGTTTATTTTATCGGAAGTAAAGGGGAAGGCGATTCCCGCGAAATTGCTTCCTCCACCCGCGCAACCGATGACCACGTCGACCTTTTTCTCACCGAAAAGCTCCAGCTGCTTTTTTGTTTCGAGACCGATGATGGTCTGGTGAAGGAGGACGTGGTTCAGGACGCTGCCGAGGGAATACCTGGTCTGGCCGGTTTCATCGGTGACCGCCTCTTCGATCGCCTCACTGATCGCTATCCCGAGGCTCCCGGGGGTGTCAGGATGCATCTCGAGGACGGCCCTGCCGGCGTTGGTTTCCGTGCTGGGGCTCGGTATGCACGTGCCGCCCCAGGTCTGCATCATCGTTTTACGCATCGGCTTTTGCTCGAAGCTGATACGCACCATGTAGACCTTACATTCCAGACCAAGGATGGAGCAGGCAAAGGAGAGGGCGCTGCCCCACTGCCCGGCCCCGGTTTCCGTGGTGAGCTTCTTGATGCCGAATTCCTTGTTGTACCATGCCTGGGCGACGGCGGTATTCGGTTTGTGGCTTCCGGCCGGGGATACGCTTTCATTTTTGTAATAAATTTTCGCGGGGGTCCCAAGTGCCTTCTCGAGAAAGTGCGCACGATGGAGCGGGGTGGGTCTCCAGCGGAAGAGGATATCAAGCACCCCCTCGGGTATATCGATCCAGCGCTCCTGGCTCACTTCCTGTTCGATCAGGTTCATCGGGAATACCGGCGCCAGCATGTCGGGGGTGACCGGTTTTCCGTCGGGCCCCAGGGGGGGCTGCAGGGGCGTGGGCAGGTCGGCCGCGATATTATACCACTTGCGCGGCATCTCTTTTTCGGAAAGAAATACTTTAGTAGTCTGCATAATACACTCCTTGTAGGTTGGATTAACGTAGTGCAGAGGGCACCGGCCCTCCGGTCGATCAGCCTGAGATCTCCCCGTGCTTTTCGATCATGGCCCTGAATGGAGAATGCGGTTTTTTCAACTCCTTTGAACCCCGGGTGATCTTGCAGAGGCTCACGCCAAGCTTTTCAGCGATTTTACGCTGGCTCATGCCGGCATAGAGAAGTTTTACAAGCTCCCATCGGGAGGAAATCTCTTCGATCTCGTTCTTAGTGAGGATGCTCCTCAAAAAGGATTCGATTTGATCGCCGTCACCTGTTTCGGCAAGAACCCGCGCGATTTCTCTCAGTGTTTTCATCCGCTCCGGCCATCGGTTTCTGCAAATAGAAACGATTCTATAAATAGAAACATAGATTTCAGCTCTTCCCTGTGTCAATGAATTTTTTCAGGAACGGAATTTTTTATTCGTCCCCGAGGGGAACCGGCCTGGGACTTTTCATCCGGATGGCGTTTACGGTCCCGTAACGGCGATACAGGCTGGAGGAATTCATCTGCAAAAAAGGGAAATAATCGCTTTTCTTTGCGTGGGGGATAAACGAAATCACATCATTGGAAAAATGCGAATTGAAACGCCGTTTCGAATGTCCATGGGCAACCCTGACGGCGCCCATTCGCCTGATGTCACCGTCGAACCGGGGACTGATATGAAAAAGTTCATGGAATATCACCCCGAGTTTTTCTTCCCACGGAAGATCGAAGAATCGCGGCATGTAGAAATACAGGACATAAAGACAGTTCTTTCCACGGTGTGAAATTTCTGGAATGGCATAGGTCCTGCCCCGGTGGACGGTTCGTGATGAGCCGTTTTCAAACCTGAGGGGTACCAGCTTGCCATACAGCCCGCCCCTGCTGCCCCTGCGGTTTGATCCAACGCACACGAGTACTCGATCCGCATCAATGTGGCCCAGCGAGGGGGTGTTCCTAACGATCTCGTGGATGATTGACGTGAGGGTCGAGGAAAGGTCTATGCGGTCAGGCGGGTGTGTTGTTTTTCTCGGCATTGCGCACCATTTCTTCGGCGTGCTTCACTGAAATGTCGGTTACCGTTTCTCCTGCGAGCATCCGTGCGATTTCCCTCACCTTTTCCTTTACGCCGAGTTCTTTCACCATGGTGGTGATTCGGTCTCCTGCCTTTCCCTTCTGCACGGTGTAATGCCGGTCGGACATGGCGGCGATCTGCGGCAGGTGTGTCACGACCAGGACCTGCCGGTTCCTCGCGAGGGATTTGAGCTTTCTTCCCACGATATCCGCGATCTTCCCTCCTATGCCGGCATCAACCTCGTCGAACACAAGGCTGTCAACGATGTCCGCTGAAAGAATGACGTTCTTGATGGCGAGCATGATGCGCGACATTTCACCACCCGAGGCGACCTTTCTTAGCTGACGCAGGTCCTCGCCAGCGTTGGCGGAAAGCAGGAACTCGATGCGATCGAGTCCATGGGGATACAGCATGTAACGCCTGTTGTCCGCCTCGATTTCTCCCTGGGGGTCGGCCTCGCGGTGTATCGAAACCCGAAACTGGGTCCCGGTCATTCCAAGGTCGCCAAGCTCCTTCATTACCATTGATTCGAGGCGGCGTGCGGTCGTCTTTCTCTTCTCGGAGAGGGAAAGCGCGACCTCCTTCGCCTCCCTGACCGTCTGGCGGTATTCTGCCTTGATGCGCTCGAGCTCTTCCGCACCGGAATTGATCGCTTCGAGCTCGCGGCGCGCTTTCTCCGCGTATTCAAGGACCCCCTGGATGGTATCGCCATACTTTTTTTTCAGTGACGCGATAAGGGCAAGGCGCTCCTCGACCTGGTTGGTGCGTTCGGGGGAAAAATCAATGTTGCTTTCGTAGTCGCGAAGGTATATCGCCACGTCCTCGATGGAATAAAGGGACTGCCGTATCGTGTCGAGAATGCCGGCGACTTCGGGGTCGTATTCAGAGATCCTGGAAAGGCTCTGTTCGGCGCGCTTCAGGTTCTGGAGCGCGCCGCCATCGCCGTTGATGAGGTGGGAGGACGTGTTGATTTCCTTGAAGAGTTTTTCCGAATTGGCAAGGAGAAGGGCCTCGTTTTTCAGTTCCTCCTCCTCTCCATCCTTGAGGGAGGCGGCCTCGATCTCCCTGACGGCGAAGCCGTTATATTCGATCCGCCGGGCCTTTTCACGTTCATCGATCTCGAAGGAGCTGAGGGCGTTCTTTAATGTCTGGAGACGGTCATGGAGACCCCGTATGCGGGTAACGTCCGGTTCAAGGCCGCCGAAGCTGTCGAGGAGTTCCCTGTGACGCGCGACCCTCACGATGCTCTGGTGTTCGTGTTGACCGTGAATATCGATCAGGTAGTCTGAGATCTCTTTGAGCTTGGAGGCGGGTACCTGCACGGCGTTGGCGAAGGATCGACCCTTCCCGCTTGAATAGAGCTCGCGCCTCAGTACCAGGGTATCGTTGTCCGTGTCGATTCCCGCCTTTTCGAGTATCCGCCTCACCGCCGGCGCCGATGAGATATCGAAGCTCGCCTCAAGGGTCGATTTCTCGAATCCGGTGCGGATCATGTCCGTGGTCATTTTTTCGCCCATGACGCCGGAAAGGGCGTCGATGAGGATCGATTTGCCGGCCCCGGTCTCGCCGGTGAGTATATTCAACCCCCTGCCGAAGGTGATGGCCAGGTCCTCGATGATAACAAAATTTTTAATTCTCAGCTCGTTAAGCATGGCGCGTGGCTCAACACCTCTATCCCCATCCGAGCTTTTCTCGGAGGATGGTATAGTAGTTTTTCCCCGGGTGCGTGATGGATCTGATATTGAACCCGGAACGCCGGATGAGAACCTCGTCGTTCCTGTTGAGTTCAATCGCCTCCTGGCCGTCGATTGTCAATAATAAATTCTCGTAATCCGATATGACCCGCGACCGGAAGCGGGAAGAGGCGGGGATGATCATTGGCCTCATGGCGAGGCTGTGGGGGCATATGGGGTTCAGGAGAAAGATGCTGGTTTCAAAGGGGTTAATGATCGGTCCTCCCGCGGATAGCGAATAGGCGGTTGAACCGGTTGGTGTTGACATGATGAGGCCGTCACCCGTGAAAGAGCTGAGGAATTGCTCGTCAATTTCAAGGTCAAGGCGGATCGGGCGCATCAGTGAACCCTTGTGTATCACGGCATCGTTGAGAAAGCATATACTGGTGGTCTCCCTTCCGTTCCGTACCACTGCGGCTTCAAGGGCCAGTCGTTCTATGAAGGTATAGGATCCCCTAAGTACACCCGAAAGGTGTTCCCTGTATTCGTCGGGGTTGAATTCGGTAAGGAACCCGAGTCGACCCCGGTTGATGCCGAAGATGGGGCAGCCGGTTTTAAGAAAAAGCCGGGCAGTGCGCAGGAAGGTCCCATCACCGCCTATGACAATGGCCAGATCTGCGGTTTCAATGAATCGCCGGGCGGGAACCGACAGGCGATGACACGGATGGTTCCTTATCGCGTCGTAGTCCGGCAGAAGAACCGTCACCCCCTCATTCTCGAGAAACTCAACAAGGGATTCGAGCATGATGGCGCAGATGCCGTCATCTGGCCGAAAATTGATTGCAACGGTGCGTATCAAGAGTTGCCCTCCATCTGGCAGCCCACTATAGTAAGACATGACAGGGTGAGTCAATTAAAAAAGGATGGCCCGGGTCCAGGAAGTAGCCGCGTCGATTCAATACGAACGGGGGGAATAAAAAAAGCAAAGTATTTACCGGCGGGCATCATGTGATAAGAATATTACCTTGACAGGATGCAGGAAGGAGAAAATACCTTGAAGGGTGCGATTGCCATCGAACCATTGCGCTGCCACAGTGGAGGACCCATGACAGAGGAAGAGCGTATCAACAGTCAGGCGCTCAAGGAACGCCTCGACGGCAACTTCGAGCTTTTCCGGGAACTTGCGGAGTTGTTCATCTCCAACAAAGACAACCTCATGGCCCCCCTTGAAAAAGCGATCGCCGAACGCAACAGTACCGGGATAGGGAAGGCGGCCCATACCATCAAGGGGGCCGTGGCGAATTTTTCCGCCACCGGTGCTTATGATGCGGCCTATGAACTTGAAAGGATAGGCAAAAACAACGAGCTTGAAAAGGTCAATGACGCGCGGGAGAGACTCATCCGGGAAATCGAGCATATGACCGTCGCGTTAACGTTGATCATGAAGAAGGGTTTTCTCTGAAACGTTATTTCCCGGCCGGTGTTAGGTGGCCTTTTTCTTGGTTATGGACAGGCAGCAGGCGTGAATCCCCCCCCAGGCAATAAGCAGCGTACCCAGCCATACAAGCCAGATCAGCCTTTTTTTCGTAACGGTGATTATCACCGTGTCCGGGGGCGTCACGGTGCTTTTGCCAGGAGCGATGTATAGAAGTATCCTCTTGCTGGTTGCGTTGATCTCGCGCAGAGAAATCGTCCGATCCGTTCCCGGCGCAGTGATGTCGAGATACCTGATGCCCTCGGGGGAGAAGGCAATGCCCGGGGAAGAGCGTCTTCCGTTGATGGCAATATCCGCATAGGTTGTCGGATTGCCAGAAGTCATATGCTCGGTCCTGAAGCCGTTAAAGCGAATGCGCAATCCCTCGAAGTCCTTTTCTTCTCCTTTCCCGAGAACGAGTAGCGTGGTGCTTTCTTTACCCGACACATAATCTTCGGGGGCGATATACATGTCGCCGAGAAGGCCTGAGATGATGTACGGTTCCTTGTAGATTGATTCCGTCCGGGCGTCGAAATAATAGGGCATGACGATGTCGCGGCGATCCGTCCCGATGGAAAGATTGAAATGAAGAGCGGGCTCCCGGCCGTCGCGGTGCCCGAGGAAGGTCATGGTGACGCCGTTTATCGTGTTTTCCACGCCGCTGATAAGGCGGGCGTTTCCCGTCGTGGTGTGAAAGTTTGAGGTGACGACCCCGAGGGCGAGAATTCCCACGCCGATGTGAGAAAGTCGCGAAGGAAGAGCGAGGCGGACACGTGATTTCGTGAGGTCGATGATGGCATGTGCCATAATCAAGACGGCAAGTATTGAAAAAACATAGGCCATCGGTTTTTGCGTTGCCCCGATATTGACGGCAACTCCCAGGGCAATCGATACGGCGAGGGCTATGAGTGTTTCCCGGCCGAGGAATGTCTTCCGGGGAGTCGCCATGCGAGTCGTGGCTACAATCATCAGGATCAGAATCAGCATGCCGAATGGTTTCGTGAAATTGTTGTAGAACGATTCGGTCACGCTGGTCGGATGCTCCATGACCAGGGTGGAAATGATGGGCATCAGTGTTCCTGAAAGAATGACGAGGGAAAAAACAGCCAGTACAATGATGCCGTAGAGGGTCAGGGTATCCCATCCAAAATTCTCCGTGACGGTACGGTCAGACTTGATGGCGCGCCATCTCGCGGCAAAGAGCACACCCGAGAGCAAAGCGGCTATGAGGGGAAAGAAAAGGAGATAGGCCGATATGTCTGATGAGGAGAAGGAGTGGACGGAAAAATTTGAAAGCGCACCGCTCCTGGTAAGCCAGGCGCTCAAGTATACCGTGATGAAATAGACAATCGCAAGGAAGATAGTGGTCGCCCCAAGGGCGCCGCGGCGGCGCTGTATCAGGCATCCGTGCACAAGGGCCACTGACAGCAACCATGGAATCAGGGACGAGTTCTCAACGGGGTCCCAACCCCAGTAGCCGCCCCATCCCAGCACGCTATAGGCCCAGTAGCCCCCGAGAAAGATGCCGATGCCGAGGGTGACCATGCTGAAGATGATCCAGGGATAGGCCTCGTCCAGCCAGCCTCTCGCGTCCTTTTTAAGAAGCGCCGAAACGGCGAATCCGAAGGGTACAGCCGCCGAGGCGTAACCGAGAAAAAGCACCGGGGGGTGAGCGACCATCCAGGGGTCTTTCAGGAGTGGATTGAGGCCCGCTCCGTCACCCGGGTGAAGTCCCGGACTGAAATGTTCAGGATAGATGTCCCATATCCTGGTAAATGGGCTCTCAATTATAAGGAGAACCAGAATGAATATTTGAGTGATGAGGAGTATCGAGTTGACGGTCGCGGAATGGATCCCCTGTGAACGATGCGTGAACAAGCCGAGAACGGAAAGAATGAATAGCCAGAGGAGAAGGCTCCCTTCTTTGCTTGCCCAGAAGGCGGCGATCCGGTAGGGAAGGGCCAGGTCCCGGGACGAGTTGTTGTACACGTATATGAAACTGAAATCGGAAACGATAAAGTAGTAGAGAAGAAGCAGGGATGAAACCGCGACGCCCAGGACGAATATCCCGTAGAGCCTTCGCGCTGGAATACGGAAGGCCTCCCTGCCGGCGGCGGCCGCGCCATGGGATGCCAGTGTCGCCAGTGCGATAACGAGGGAAAAGATGATTAATATGCTGCCCCAGTTCATGGATGGTCCCCTTTCATTTTTTGGTGCTGTATTTTGACGGGCACTTCACCAGTAATTTATCCGCTTCAAAAACATTCCGTGCGGTATTGTAGGTGCCGAGAAGAACGATCTGGTCGGCATGCTCGAAGTTCTGTGGTTTTACTCCCCGGTAAATGGTATCCATCTTCGCACCGCCGGTTTCGGTTATCCGGAATGAAAATTCACCCTCGCCATGGACAACCGGGATCGTTTTGTCCAGTGTCCCGATGATCTGGACATAGGCCCCCCCGCGTTCACGGGCCGTGGCGAAGGGTACATAGGGGGAAAGGATGTTCTCGCTCAGGGATAGTACGGCGATCACCAGGAACAGGAGGCCCAGGACGGGAATCAGTATGGCGCGATACTTCATCGCTGGCCATCCCCGTGTTTCCCGAGGGTTCGAAGTTCCCCCTCGAGCCTCGAAACCCTGCGATCCAGGATAAAAAGATACAGGGCGATGCCGCACCAGGCAAGAAGCACTATTCCCATGACATGGTAAAGCTGCGACGAGTGGCCGGTGACTTCCGGTTCCACAACACCAGGCGAAGCGACAGTCGCCGGGGCATGGATATTAATGGAACTTGGTACCGGGGATAAATTTGCGGCACCCAGAGAAACGGACAGCATGAGCACGGGAATGAGGTATTTAATCACTGCCATGGAAGTGCTCCTCAATGGATTTCTTTGCCGCGCCGAGGCGGTTCATCAGCCTCATAATGAACCCATACAGCATCGTGAACGACACGAGGGCGGTAATGAGGGTGACCAGCATAGGCGTTTCCATGTTGATTTTCCGATCAATATTGATGATGGCATCAGGGTGGAGGGAATCGGTTATCCTTGGGGCGAGGAAAATGAAAAATGGAAGTGTAAGCATTGCCACCACAAGGTAGGAAGATCCGATTTTTGATTGAGAGCTGCCGAGAGCGCCCCGGAGACAGAAATATGCGATATATATAAGCAGTATGAACACGATGGAAGTCTGGCGTGGGTCCCAGTTCCAGTAGGACCCCCAGGAAAGCCTGGCCCACAGGGAGCCGGTGATGACCGCCAGGATGGTGAAGGCAAGCCCCACAGACGCCGAGTTCGAGGCCAGATCATCAAAACCACGACGGTTCCACTTCCTCACGGCAAGATGAAGGATCGACAGCACTCCCGAGACCGTAAACGCGAGGGAAGCTACCCAGGCCAGGGGAACGTGGAAATAGACTATGCGACTGTACTCCCCCAGTGTTTCAGCGGAAGGGGCCAGAAGAAATGCCATTATGATCGTTACCGGCATCAGGATGTATACGCTATAAGTGAGAGTGCCGATGATTTTCATGTTCCTTCTGTATACCGTTGAAAGATGGAATTGTACCGCCGATGATGCGTGCGGCAGAAGAGACGGAGGAGTTCATTCATCCGACCATACGAACCTGAATAGTAAAAAGGATATAACCGAGATGAAACCTGAAAATGCAAGCAAAAAAATCGCGCCTCCGGGACCCGGAGGTCCCTTGTCAAAGGTTGCCGCGGTGGAGGCAATCGCCACCCGAAGTACCGGCAGAAGAAGCGGGAAGGAAAGTATCGTAAAAAGGGATCCACGGCCCCCGGCCTTCGCGACCATTGCGGCGACGATTGTCGTGGTGGATGCGATGGCCGCACCGCCGGCGAAAAGAACGGCGATATAAAGGCCGGCATGGTTCGGATTGGTACCCAGAAAAAAGAGGAAAAGAGGCGTTACGATGGCGATGACGAGGGCCATGAAAATCTGGTTATAGATGAGTTTTGAAAGGAAGATGGAATCGGCATCAGCGGACACGCGAAGGAAGAGGGCGGTTCCCTGGTCGGCCTCCCGGACAAAAATGTGGGACAGGCCGTTCATCGCGGCGAACACGATGATCGTCCAGAGAAGTACCGATTGTACCGTTGCCGTGAAGGGCGCGCCCCCCGTGGCAAGACTTATCGCGACGGTAATGATGACGGCAAACGCGGAAGAGACATTCAGGGCGAAGGGGTTTCTGAGCTCGACGCGTATGTCTTTTTCCAGATTTCGGATGACGTTATGAACCAAGGCGGATGCCTCCGGCGCAGAGGCGTTCCTCGGACGGTTCGTTGGTCGCGATAAGCACTATCTTCAGTGAACTCTCCCTTTCCACGAAGGCGCGGAGAGATTCACGTCCCTCATGATCGAGGCCCGCGCCCGGCTCATCGAGCATGAGAACCGGAGGATTGTCCGCGGCCGCCAGTACCAGTTTCAGCCGCTGCTTCATCCCTGTGGAGTAGTGGGCGACTTTCTGGTCACGGCGGGGCCACAGGCCGAAGGCGTCAAGAAGGGCGTGAGCGTGGGCAATGGAATCAGGTCTCTTCATGGCGAAGCGAAGGTTCTCTACGGCGGTGAGTTCCTCGTAGGGATTGATCAGGGGACCGGTGTAACCGATGTTGCGTATCCATTCCTCCCGGGGAAGCGCCCCTTCCTGAAAGTGTGTAACCGTTCCGCCTGATTGCATTCGAAGGCCCGCGAGAATCTGGAGAAGAGTGGATTTCCCGGATCCATTCGGTCCCGTCACGCTTAGTGAAGTCCCCGGCATGAGGGTGAACGTGAGATCTTTGAAGAGAGGAGTGCGGGGATAACTCTTCGACAGATTTCTTGCCTCGATGATATACCGGATCGATGTCATGCCTGTATGATCGGAATCGGTGGAGATAAGGCCGTTATATCCGGCTCACCCGCCTTCCAGAAGACCGGCGTTGATAGTGACCCTGTTCGGGAAGTTTTCCGGGATTTCGATGGAAAACCCGAGGCGTTCCGCCTTGGCCTTGAGCTCGTCGATAAATTCGTTGGTCGTGCCGGCGAAGAGTATCTCGAGGCGCGCCGCCTTTCCGGACCTTCCCCTGTCGATGACCTGCTGGACGCCGCGAATCCTGTAGCCCACCTGGTTTCTGAATTTTTTCAATCCGTCGTAGTCAAGGCCGGTGATAAAAAGTGTGATCTGGCGGTGCGTCGCGGATTTGACGAACTGTTTGACGATCTCATCCATGAATGGGCCGGTCTTGACCTTGCCGGTTGACTCGTCCTTGCCGCCCAGTATCATCCTGGTGACGTTTTCTATCGCCTTTTTTGACGCGGTGTCTGACTGTATATGGGCGCCCGGTGCGTCTTTGCTTGTCGCGGCAAGGATCCTGCCCGAGTACACGTCCACGGCCTTGAGGCGGATAATGGCCGATTTTGATTTCATGTTGCGGGTCAAGCCGCGGAGGGTGGCGGACTGGTCCTTCGTCTGAGCGGTTCCGATGATCAAGACCTCGGCGCCCGCGTCATTAAGGAGAAGGTTCTGCACGTCCTCGCTTATCTGGCCGTTCATGGCGCGACTCATACGTCCATACTGCCGCTTCATTAGGTCCTGGACTATCTGAACATCGACGAAATCGAATCCCGCGCTCGACATTCGATCCTGCATCAGGATTTCGGTTTCCGTCATTCCCGGCTGGTTCATGGTGCCGTCGAAGGTCTCTTTGATAAGGATCATGAACTTCGGCCTTCCGTAGCGGTTCAGGGCATCGGCGATAGCGTCCTCAACAACTGCCGGTTCAACCGTCCCCTCAAGTTCAACGCTGTAGAGCGTCCCGTCAGAGCCTTCCTCGAGTATTTTTTCGTTTTTTACGAGGCCGTACGAGCGGGCTTCGATCAGCATCGAAACGAGCTGGTAGTTTTCGACGAGGCTCTGGCCCGACACTGTCGTGCCGAGCAGTTTTTCGACAAGCTTGTTGCGCGCATCGTTTAGGGCGCGGTCCCTGGCCAGTGCGGTATCGTTGTCAAATATGGCGGCAACACCGCGTGCCGTGCCCCTGAGGGGGGCTCCGGGGTTGCGTTTTTCTTCAAAGGAAGCGCCGTTTCCCTTCGATTCGTCGGTCCGAACACCTGATCCTGCACAGGAAAGGATGGCGAGCATCGCAATAACAACAGATAACGCTATCATTTTTTTCATCGTGATTCCTCCTGAATCCGCTTGCGGCGGGGTCCGGGCTTTGTTCCGGGCTTCCCTAAATCGGGCATGGTGCCCTTTTACTCCTCAATATTGGGGTGCCTTCGCATCGATAAGTATAGGGCGAATGGTCTATTCGTCAATTTGTTTTTGGGGACAGGACATGCCTCCGCCCAGCTTCCGGGGCGCGATTGCGCCGTCATTGACTGGCTTCAGAGCAATTAAGTGCGTGAAGGTGTCGATCATATGCCCGGCGCCCCTTGCTGGCCGGGTAAATTTTTTCAGCACAATGAAATTAATCGATATTTTTCATTGACAGAAAAAGGGCCATATATATTTTTAATCTTCCGGTTTACAGGGGTACAATTCTTCATATTTATATGTATTTTACGAGATGATCATGAAAGCAATGCAGAAAACCTATGTGATGAAGGCGTCTGAGATCAGCAAGAAGTGGTATGTCATCGATGCCGAGGGGAAGATCCTCGGCCGGCTTGCCTCTGAAATTGCCAAAATCCTGCGCGGAAAGAACAAGCCCACCTTCACCCCATCGCTTGACATGGGGGATAACGTTATCGTCATCAACGCCGAAAAAGTTGTTCTCACCGGCGCCAAGAGCAATGACAAGGACTACTTCCGCCACTCACAGTATCCAGGCGGAATCAGCTTTGTAAACATAAAAAAAATCGCGAAAGAGCGGCCCCAGTTCATCATCGAGCATGCGGTAAAGCTGATGCTCCCGAAGAACAGGCTGGGGAGAAAGATATTCGGGAACCTCAAGGTGTACAAGGGGCCAGAACATCCTCACGGGGCGCAGACTCCCGAACCGCTCGAGATATAATTGAATATCAGGTAGAGGAAGAAGCATGTCTGATCGTTATTATGCAACCGGCAGAAGAAAGACCTCCGTGGCAAGGGTGTGGATCACGCCCGGATCGGGAAAAATCGTCATCAACAAAATGCCGATCGAAGAATACTTCAGGCGCCAGACCCTTGAGCTGATCGTGCGTCAACCACTCGAGCACGTGGGACTGCTTGGCAGATACGACATCATGGCGAATGTTGACGGGGGCGGTTGGTCCGGACAGGCCGGTGCGGTCAAGATGGGCATAGCCCGTTGTCTGGTAAGCATGGATGAAAAGCTGAGGAAGCAGCTTCGGGAGGGGGGGTTTCTGACCAGGGATTCGCGGGAGGTCGAACGCAAGAAGCCGGGACAGAAAAAGGCGCGCAAGCGTTTTCAATTCTCCAAGCGTTAGAAAGCGGAGCGCCCACGGAACAGAAAGGATGCAGGGATGCATCCTTTTTTCATTTTACGCGGAAGGAAATGATGGCGGCAATAGTCAAAACGAGGCGCACGGACGATTGTCTCCACGTGGAGCTCGATAGCGGTGAGATATTCCGAATTCCGCTCAAAGTGGCGGGACAGTACCGTCTTGATTCCTGCAGGGCTCTTTCCGGAGAGGAGTATGATCAACTGAAGGCCGAATCCCTGCGGTATGGCGCGATGAAAAAGTCGCTTGATTACCTCGCGATCAGGCCGCGGTCCGAAGCGGAGATGGAACGCTACCTGGCCCGAAAAAACTTTGATCGGGAAACAGTTGACGAAACGGTAACCTCCCTCAGGCAATCGGGATATCTCGATGACGCGGACTATGCCGCGCGGTTCATCGCCGCCAGGCTGAGCAGAAAGGCCGTGGGAGCGCATCTCCTCATGAGCGAGCTCCTGAAAAGGGGCGTGGACAGGAACCTGATCCGGAAGGCGCTCAAGGAATCGGAATCCCTTCACGGTGATCCCGATATGCTGTACAGAACAGCGGCCAGGAAATTTGAATCATTGAAGCACAAAAAGAACCCGCGTGACAAGCTCTTCATGTTTCTCCGAGGAAGGGGATTCGAACCCGATGCCGTGGCGGAGGTGATAGAGAGGATTGTCCGCGAAGAGGACCCCGAGGGATATGAGTGATGGCTGCGAAGAGGCATTATTTCCTTGAAAAATATTTCCGCCGGGGCTGGTATTGTTCAGGGCGCGCTGCGGGCGAGATCAGAATTGGGGCCGGAGGTTGACGATGCTCAAGGTAATGGATTTACGTACCTCCTTTATTGATTTTTTCAGGGAGCGGGATCACCGTATCGTTCCGTCGAGTTCTCTCGTCCCGCGTGACGATCCTACCCTCCTTTTCACGACCGCGGGAATGGTGCAGTTCAAACCGATGTTCGCGGGCACGGTCGAGCTCGAGTACACCAGGGCGGCCTCGGTACAGAAATGCCTGCGAACGAGCGACCTGGAAAACGTGGGGAAGACAAAGCGCCACCTCACCTTTTTTGAAATGCTGGGAAATTTTTCCTTCGGGGATTATTTTAAAGAGGAGGCGATCGAGTTCGCGTGGGACTATTCCACGAGGGTGATCGGTTTCCCGAAAGATGAATTATGGGTATCAGTATACCAGGATGATGACGAGGCCTTCTCGATCTGGAAGAACCGCGTCGGGGTGCCGGAAAAGAAGATCATCAGGCTGGGCAGGGAGGACAATTTCTGGGGACCCGCCGGCGATACCGGGGCCTGCGGGCCCTGCTCTGAGCTCTATGTCGATCGCGGAGAACGGTATGGATGCGGACGTAAGGATTGCGCACCGGGATGCGATTGCGAGCGGTTCCTTGAATACTGGAACCTGGTGTTCAACCAGTACAACCAGGACGCCGAGGGGAATCTTTCGCCTCTTCCCCGCCCCGGTATCGATACCGGCATGGGACTCGAGCGTCTCGCGGCACTGGTACAGGACGTGGATTCTGTTTTCGACACGGATGAATTCGCCCGGATCGGGATGATCGTGTGCCGTGGGGCGGGCGTCATTCTTGACGAAAAGACGCGCGCGGCAGTCAACATCATAACCGAGCACGCCCGCGCTCTCACCTTCGCGATATCCGACGGCGTCTATCCGGCCAACGAGGGGAGGGGCTATGTCCTCAGGAGGGTACTAAGGCGGGCCATGCGATTCAGCCGGCAGTTGGGACTGTCCGATCCGTTCCTGAATACCCTGGTGGACCCGATCGTGGCGATCATGGGGGATTTTTATCCCGAGATCAGGGACGCCGCTGCCAATGTGAAAAAGGTTATTGAATCCGAAGAGAAGCGCTTCCTTGAGACCCTTGAGAACGGGATGGATCGGATCGAGGAGGTGATAAAGGATTGCCTGAAAAAGAAATCCGCCATATCCGGGAAGGATGCGTTCATGCTCCATGATACCTTCGGGTTTCCCCTCGAGATGACGCGTGAGATCGCCCTTGAGCGGGGCATTGAAGTGGACGTCGAGGGGTATGACGCTGAAATGGAGAAACAGCGGGAGCGGGGCAGGCAGAGCTGGAAGGCCTCCTCCGGCGGTTTTGAGGCTGCGATTGACGAGATCGCGAAATCGGCGGGCGATACCACGTTCCTCGGCTATGAGCAGGAACGCGCGGATTCCGTCCTGTGCCTCCTCCATGACGGATTGTCGATGACGGACCGGCTCGGTGCCGGGGCAAAGGGGTTGTTGGTTCTCCGGGAAACTCCCTTCTATGGGGAATCCGGCGGCCAGGTGGGCGATATCGGGACCATCGCATCGCCATCGGGGGGATTGTTCAGGGTTGAGGACACGAAAAAAATCAACAGGACGATAATCCACGTGGGCGAGGTCGTCCAGGGCGAATTCCGCAGTGAAGAAAACGTTGTCGCGGCGATCGACAGGGTCAACAGGAACCTGATCCGTGCCAACCATACGGTGACGCACCTTCTTCACAAGGCGCTTCGCGATATCCTTGGAGGGCATGTCCGGCAGTCGGGTTCCCTGGTTTCACCCGAGAGGATGCGCTTCGATTTCACCCATTTTGATTCCCTCAAGGATGATGAAATCGATGCCATCGAAGGGTTGGTGAATGAAAAAGTATGGGAAAATCTCCCGGTCACCACGGAAACGATGAAGTATGATGACGCCATCAAGGCGGGGGCGATCGCGGTCTTTGACGAGAAATATGAGGACACGGTGCGGATGGTCTCCGTGAAGGATTTCAGCAGTGAGCTCTGCGGCGGCACCCACGTGGCATCCACGGGACAGATCGGGCTGTTTAAGATATTGAGGGAGGCCTCGCCGGGGGCCGGAATGCGTCGGATTGAGGCGGTGACCCTCAGGGGAGTCCTGGAGCGGTTGAACGCGATTGACCGAACGGTTTCAGAACTGATGAAGATAACCAACGTGACGGAGGGCGGGCTCCTGAAACGTGTCGATGAAATCGTAAAGCGGGGGCGCGCCCTGGAAAAGGAACTGGAAAAACGCAAGAAAGATTCGCTCACCGGCGGCACGGAGGAGCTGATGTCAAAGGCCCGTGAAGTCGGGGGCATGAAGATTATATCCCACATCTTTCAGGGGATCGGCCCCGAAGAACTCAGGGAGGCTTCCGACGCGGTCCGTTCGAGGGAACAGAATTCCGTGGTCCTCTTCGGATCCGAAAAGGACGGCGGCGCGCTGCTTCTTTTCGCGGCCACGAACGGGGCGGTGAAGGCCGGGATTGACTGCGGGACCCTCATACGCGAGGCGGCAAAGCTCGTTGGCGGCGGCGGCGGCGGGAGGAAGGATATGGCCCAGGCCGGCGGAAAAACACCCCGGGGGCTCGGAGAGGCCCTCGGCCTTGCCGTGGCGAAGGCGGAGGAGATGCTGCGGCATTAGTGCGGTAAAGGATATCGTTCATGCGACATAACCGTAAAAACAATTGACAACGGATATTTTCCCGGTAGTATCTGCCCACGGGACCGGTCGAGAAGACACCGGGTGCTCCACAATCGGTTGAGGTCAGGGCATGAACAACTATGATCGGTATTCCAAATACCTGGTAAGGTCGGTAAACCATATCTTCAAACATTTCCTCGACGATCTATCCGTGGAGGAGGTCTTTGAATCACAATCGAATGGCAAGGACCCCCTCGTGACCGTCGAGATAGCGGGCACCCTGGTGGGGGAGATCATCATCAACCTTCCGAAGAAAACCCTCGATCAAATCACCATGAAATTCATCAATTCGAGGGACCTGAAAGCGATACGGAAAAACCATGGAGACGTCGCGGGAGAGCTCGCGAACTTGATAACCGGCACCTTCGCGAACCAGATGCAGTACATGGAGCATGATATCAGGCTCAATGCCCCGGAGTTTAATGACGACCCGATCGGCATGAAGGCCCTCTACGAGAATATCAACCTGTCCTTCAATTCAAAATACGGCGGGTTTGACATCGATTTTTATTACAAGGAAAGGAGCTGACGCTCCCGCGGGTTATCCGGATGCTTCCCGACGCCTCGCTCGCCCGCATCGACATCCTTCTCATCGCGTTCTATTTCGCAGCAAGCATTGTCATCGCCCTGGTCCTCCGCCGACGGGCGGGGGGGAGCACCGAGGAATTCTTTCTCTCCGGAAGGAAACTTCCCTGGTGGCTCGCGGGAACGGCGATGGTGGCGACGACCTTCGCTGCCGATACGCCCCTCGCGGTTACGGAAATGGTGGCAAAGAACGGCATTTCCGGCAACTGGCTCTGGTGGAACATGGTGGCCGGCAGTGTCCTCACGGTTTTTTTCTTCGCAAAGCTATGGAGACGCGCATCCATACTTACCGACGTGGAATTCATCGAGATCAGGTATTCGGGGAGGCCGGCTGCGTTTCTCCGTGGCTTCAAGGCGGTCTATCTTGGCGTGTTCATGAACGTAATCATCATGGGGTGGGTCAACCTGGCCCTGGCGTCGGTCCTTAAAGTTATTTTCGGCGTGGATGATGACCGGGTCTTCTGGTACATTGTCGCCGCCATGGCAGTGGTCGCTCTTTATTCGGCGATTTCCGGCCTCTGGGGGGTGGCCCTGACCGACATGTTCCAGTTCATCATCGCCATGGCGGGGTGTGTGCTTCTCGCCGTGAAGGTCCTCGATCTCCCGCAGATCGGGGGTACGGCGGGCCTGATGGATAAACTACCAGGTGAGGTTTTCAGATTTTTTCCCACTATTGGGAGCGCTTCGGACGCGGCTGCGGGAGTGCTGACGATTTCCGCCACCGCCTTCGTCGCCCATATCGCGATCCAGTGGTGGTCCTCCTGGTACCCGGGGAACGAACCCGGTGGCGGCGGTTACGTGGCGCAGCGGATGATGTCGGCGAAAAACGAGAGGCATTCCCTCCTGGCAACGCTCTGGTTCGCCGTCGCTCACTACGCCCTCAGGCCCTGGCCCTGGATCGTCGTCGCCCTGGCGACGCTCATTCTCTATCCCGGGATCGAGCACCCCCGTGAGGGCTATCTCTACGCCATCAGGGACCATCTTCCGCCGGGGCTTCGCGGCTTTCTGATCGCGGCGTTTCTCGCCGCCTACATGTCAACCATCGCGACGCACCTGAACTGGGGAAGCTCCTACATCATCAACGACCTGTACCGGCGGTTCGTCAGGAAGAACGCGGCGGAGGGGCACTACGTGCTGGTGTCACGGGCGGCGACGATTTTCCTGATGATCGTCTCCAGCCTCCTTGTCAAGGTCATGAGCAGCATCACCGGCGCGTGGGAATTCATCATCGAATGCGGCGCCGGGCTGGGCCTGGTGCTGATACTCCGCTGGTACTGGTGGCGGCTCAATGCCTGGTCGGAGATTACGGCAATGATCGTGCCCATTGCGGTGTACGGTGCGGCGAAAGGGGCCGCGATTCTGGGCCTGGATATTCCCTTCATGAATTTTCCCGAAAGCCTTTTCTTCATTGCAGGGATCACCACGATCTCGTGGCTTGCCATGACCTTCGTCACCTCCCCCGTCGAGAGGGGAAGGCTCGAGTCCTTTTACCGTCTGGTACGGCCCGGGGGACCGGGGTGGAGGGGCTTCGGTGCCGCTTCGGTGCCGGGTTCGATCGCTCCGAAGCCCCTGACCGGTCCCCTCGTGGACTGGCTTCTCGGGATGGGGGTGGTGTACGGCGCGCTCTTCGGAATAGGCAAGCTGGTTTTCCATGACTACATCCCGGGCTTTTCGCTCTGCGCCTTCGCGACGGGGCTATTCATCATCCTCGCGATGAGATTGCGTAAAAATGGAAAATGAAACATATGGCATGGGTAGAGCCCGCACAGCGTGCATGAGGCGCGTTACCCGCGCGGGACGGAAACATCGGACAACGAAAAAGGAGGAGGCGAGCGATGGCCCTGCAACCTGAGAAGATGCGTGATCTCGAGGCGATCTATACCGCTGCCATCAACGCGGTGGATCCCGCGGTCGCGGTCGCCCGCTGCCTCAGGAGGCGCGGTGAAACAGTTTACGTGCAGGGCGATCGCGGCATGGCAGGAAAATACAATCTCCGGAATTACCGAAGAATTCTGGTGGTGGGGGCCGGAAAGGCGACGGCGCCCATGGCGAGGGCGGTTGAAGGCATACTCGGCGAACGGATTGACATCGGCTGTATCTGCGTCAAGGAGGGATATAACGATGACCTTTCCACGATCGAGACCGTCGAGGCCTCCCATCCCGTCCCCGACGAAAGGGGGCGTTCCGCCGCCGTAAGGATACGGGAGATGCTTGACGGCGCTAATGAACATGACCTGGTGATATCCCTCATCTCGGGCGGGGGCTCGGCGCTTCTCCCCCTCCCTCCCGATCCGATAACCCTCGAGGAAAAACGACGCACCACGGAGCTCCTTCTCAGGAGCGGCGCGTCGATTCGCGAGGTGAATGCCGTGCGCAAACATCTCTCACTCGTAAAGGGGGGTAATCTCGCGAAGGCGGCCATGCCCGCCACGGTGATCAACCTGATGATATCCGACGTGGTGGGGGATGCTATCGACGTTATCGCCTCGGGACCCTTCGCTCCCGACGCATCCACCTTCAGGGAGGCATGGGAGGTGCTCAGAAGATACGGGATCGACTCAGTGGCGCCACCCGCGGTTGTCGAGAGAATCCGGTCGGGAGCGGAGGGCGCCATCGAGGAGAATCCCGGTGCCGGAAGCCGGATGTTCGCGAGAGTGGAGAATCTGATCATTGCCTCCAATATCGCCGCACTGAACGCCGCGAAGAAAGAAGCAGAGCGCCGCGGTTACCACGCCCTCATCCTGTCGTCGATGATCGAGGGGGAGACAAAAGACGTCGCCTTCTGGCATTCCCGGGTTGCCAGGGAGGTCATGGCGTCATCGAATCCCGTGAAGAAACCCGCCTGCATCGTGAGCGGCGGTGAAACCACCGTCACGGTGACCGGTGACGGCCTGGGGGGAAGAAACATGGAGTTTGCCATGCAGGCGGCGCGATTCATCGACGGGGCCGGGGAAATCATCATGGCAAGCGTCGGGACCGACGGGACCGACGGCCCCACCGATGCGGCAGGGGCGGCGGTTGACGGATCAACCGCAGCCCGGGCCAGGGAGGGCGGCGTGGACATCGAGGACTTTGTGGCACGCAACGACTCGTATCATTTCCATCAAAAAATGGGGACGCTGATAATGACGGGGCCCACGAATACCAACGTCATGGACATCAGGATCATGCTGATCGCCGGATCCTAGGGCGATGCACCGCTCCCGGCGGAAACAGTATACTCGGATCACCCTTCGGATTTTACCTGCGAATTAAAAAAAAGGTTGATAAATTACCTTTTCTCCACCAATGTTTGCAGGCGTGGGATCAACGTGCATTAACACCCGCACGCCCCCATCACAGCAAGGTAATGAGGAGCACGAGTATGATAAAAAAAGTTACTATCGTTATGTCGCTTATTGTTACGGCCATGTTTGTGTTTTCCCTGTCGTCGGCCCAGGAAGCGAAGGATGACGGCATCACGAAAATGCCGGACGGATCGTATCGGAGCAAGGAGTATGATGAATCAAACAGGCCCGATGATAGCTACCTTGCGAAATTTCACGCCCAGGATGTTGTTGACAGGCTCATCAAAAGGAACCTTGACGAAATTTACCTGCTTCGCGTTATTACCGCAAACAATTCCGGCAAGGCTGACTGGGAATCAAAATACAAGGAAATATACGATGGCTACAAGGACGGCCTGGAGCAGTATTACAAGCGGAACCTGGTCTACGCGAGGGACAAGCTGGAGAAAAATCAGGCCGCCATCCGCGAACTCTTCAAGATTATCATAGCGGATTACCAGAAACAGTGCGAAGATCTGCTGAACGAATGTGCGGGCAAGGTCCTTTTACTGCACCTGGACGTCAGTTCCCGCATCGATCCAGACAGGTTCGACCAGGTGACTTTGAATCATCTCCGGCTCAAGGTGGCCTACGGGCAGCTTGATGAGGCCCAGTCGGCAACGATTGCAAATTATTACCCCGGCGCGATCTCCCATCTGAGGATGTCAAGGGCGTACGGGATATCGATTCTCGAAAACCTGGCGAAAGATGAGAACGAAAGAAAAGCCGTTCAGGACAAATACAAGGTCCAGAAGGCGGACAATCTTAACAGGGTCTACCAGCAGCAACAGCAATAAGCCACGCGAGGGTGCGCGTGATCTGAAATCAGGAAAAAGGGGAGATGCTCCCCTTTTTTTTTCGTAATAAATAATTGTATTGCAATGGTTATCATGCCGGGTTGATAGTATTCATCATAGTGGGGTGATGTCTTCTCTCGCGGCGAATGTTTCGTCATCACCCCCGGGCGGCACATTCGGTGAATCGATCAACGGTGGCATTACGCGAAAAAAAATGAAGGTGGCAATCAGAAGAACTGAACTCCTGGTGTTTCATGCGATTGAGTTCTATTCATTTGCGTCCCGCTTGTTCCTGGAACGCCGGTTTATCATTCCCCTTGTCATGCTTTTTCTTGTATTCTATCCTTCCATGTTTCAGGAGCATGAGATCCCCACCTACAGGGTCATCCTGGATCCGGGACATGGCGGCATAGCCAAACATCCGATGTCGGTGCACGGTGATCGGTATGACACGATCAGGGGACGGTATCTTGAAACCTTCAAGGAGGGCGCTTCGCGCAAGGCCCTTCATGAACATATTCTTGTGTATGACATCGCGCGAAGGGCGGAAAGGCTGCTGAGGCACCTTGCGCCGGGCGGGGATGCGGAACGCTTTTACAGGGTTTTGCGAAAATACTCGGACAGGGCGCCCCGCGCATTGTACATTGAAACGGGCATGAGCAGGGGGAGGTCGATCACCGAGGAGGAGTCGCGTCTGGTGGAGGATCCAAACGCCCCCTTCCGGCTTTTTGATTATCCCGACGCGAAGGGGTCAATGCAAAAGGGACGAATTTCCCGAATAAACGAGCGCAGGCCCCATCTCGTGGTGTCCCTTCACATGGCCGCTGCGGGTCCGCGGGATTACGAGGGAATGAACCCGGTCATCATCCCCCCCCATAGTCTCCTGCTAAAGGGCTTCGAGTATCTGCGGGGAGAACGGGAGGGATCAGCGTTCTTTCGCAGAAGCCACTACCGGGACTGGTTCATCGAAAACACTTCGCGATCGGATTTCAGCTGGTTCCTGAACGACACATCTATCTATTTCACGGGTTATCCCCTCAGGAGAGACAGGAATACGGACATGACGCGGTTCAGGGGATACCGCTACAACATGGTGAACTGGTCCTGCGCGGACGAGCATGGATGGGAAAGGGCCGCCCGGCACCGGATAAGCTCAAGCAGGTATGCTCCGAGGGTCGATGACTTCGTGCCGTCAGGTCGATTCTGGGACAGGGAGCGGTCCGCCTGTGAGAACTTCAGGCGGGGGGGAGGCGAGGAAGGGTTTGGCGGCGATAACGCATATGCCTCGTACGAAATCATACGCTATATCTGTTATTCGCTGCGAATGAACGGCGATGATCACCCGTCCCAGAAGCCTGGCAAGAGCTACGTTTCAGTCTGGATCATGCCGCTCCATGTCAACGCGGTCAACGCCTTTATCGAACTCGGGTATTTAAATCGGAAGAGGGATCGTCACCTTTTCACAAAAAGAAAGAACGAGCTCGCCGAGGGGATCGCGGTGGGTATCTATTCACTGTGCGCCGGTCTTGAGGTTAAAGAACGCGAATATAAATATGCACCCAGGGGGAAACGAATTGATTTCGGCAGATACCGCCTTCCGGACGGCTCGAGCTATTTTGACGCGGTCGTCGCTGATTAGCCTCCTTTTCATCGCCTTTACCGCCGCGACGCCGCAGGGCAGCGAGGACTTCAACGCCCATTTCATCCGGGCCGCCAAGAAGGTGCAGGACTCGGTGGTGAGCATCACCATCTATGAACGAAGGGGAAAGAGGAATCCCGTTTACAATAAGATCACCTATGGCTCAGGGACGGTAATTCAGGGCGGGTATATCGTCACGAATTACCACGTGGTAATGAAGGGGGATCTATGCCATGTGCAGAGCGGCGAAGGCGCCACGGTTGAGCTCGAGCGTTTTCAAAACGGGGACTACTTTCTCGCTGATCCGAAAACAGACATCGCCCTGCTAAGGATCAGGGATCCTAAAGTCCATCACATGGTCCCGGTCGAATTCGATGATTCCAACCGCCTCTCCGTGGGTGAATGGGTCCTGGCGGTGGGGAACCCCTACGGCCTGAAAAGAACCATTACGAGCGGCATTGTCTCTTCAAAGGGAAGGGACAACATCGGTTTTGCCGACATTGAGGATTTTATCCAGACCGACGTGTCAATCAATCCCGGCAATTCAGGAGGTCCCCTGATAAATCTGAGGGGAGGCCTCGTGGGAATCAATACCGCAATAAGGAGTGACTCAGGAGCGTTCCAGGGCATAAGTTTTGCCATTCCATCCAACCAGGTGAGGCAGGTGTGCCGCGAGCTTCTTCGACATGGCAGGGTGCGAAGGGGGTGGATCGGTTTTCTCGTGAAGGAGCGGCGCCAGGGGATCGGTGATGAAAAAAAACGCCTAGAGATCATATCCGTGATCAAGAATTCCCCCGCGGAGGCTGCCGGACTCAGGACCGGGGACGTCATCCGGAAGGTGGACGGGGAGTCAATCAGTTCACTGGGAGCGCTCATGCGCGCCGTGGGGAATAAGCCCGTGGATACAAAAATCGATATCGCGGTGTCGCGGGAAGGCCGCCCCGTAAGGGCGCGGCTGGTCCTCCGGGAGCGCACGGTGTACAGGCGGATACAAAGCGCCATGGAGCGGGTGTTCATGCATTACGGCATAGAGCTTGATGAAAGTTCGGAAGGAGGGGAGGTGGTGGTGTCGTATGTTTCCCCGGGAAGTGTGCTCTACACTCTGACGAGGGGCGATATCCTTGCCGGATTGAACGGCAAAAATATCTCCTCCCTTGATGAATTCGTGCGTGTATACGAGAGGAGCGGTTATCGCATTGAGAGCGTGATGGTCAATCGCGATCGCCGGACGATCAGGATAGAGACGCCCGAGAAGGACAACATACATGAATCCAGGTAAAATTTACGCCGTTCTCCTCGCGGTAGTCATGGCACCCGGCCTTTCGCTGAGGGCCACCGGGGACCTTTCAGCAAAGGAGGAAAGGATACTCCTCAACAGGGAGTTCTATGCCGGATTTCATCGTTTGCCTCGAATAAACAGGGACTCGTTTCTCGAGGAGAGACTGAACGCCTTCGTGGCGGCGCGGGGGCTGGTGACCGCGACAGGGGAAAAAAATTTATTCGGAAAGCGATACAGAATCGTATTAAACGATCCCGGGGCGGAAGCGCTAGGAATCAGGATCGTCTATCATCTCCACACCGACAATCTGGATTCTGTTGGAATGATCCCGGAACGGGGGCTGTTTGAGTTCAGCGGGCGCCTTGTCGCCTATACCCCGATTTCGACGAATCGGGAATCCTATATCCTCGACATCATCATGGATAAGGGGGCGCTGGTGATTGAATGAACGCTCGGCCATGAACCGCGGCGGGAGCACGCGCGGACGCCTGGCCGGGGTGGTGCTGGCCTGGCTGTTTGTCCTGGCGACACTCCTGGATTCCTCCGCGGCAAGGAAAACGGTGTCCCCTGAACAGCTTGAAAAAAACATGATGAGGAGCCTGGCCTCCGGGGACTGGCCCTCTGCCTCCACCTTCCTGGAATCGCTCTTCACGAATCATCCTCTGCATCCCCTCGCACGCCTCCATTACGGGAGGCTTGTCGAGATGGCCGCGATTCAGGGCGCGGGACATGTTGAACGACTCGTGGCGAAAATGAAGAAGGCAATGGAGCCGCGGGTGGGCCAGGGGAGGGGATCGTGCCTTCTTGCCCTGACGATCATCCAGGAAGAACTACTCTATCTCCATGATCATGAGAGGGCAAAAGAGATAACCGCCGAGTTGAAGCCGGTCAGGGAGTGGTCCCTTCTCGGGCCCTTCCCTCGCCATGGCGTGAGAGATATGGATAATCCCTTCATTCCTGAGACCATCGCCGGGGTTGCGGGAAAGGCCAGGGTTAAAAAGGTCGTTATTGACGGCCATGACGGATGGCTCAGGCCGGGACGATACCTTCCTTCCTCCCGGGGCGTGGTCTATGCGAGGACTTCATTCACGCAGGAAGGGTCGTCGTTGGTCCATGTGTATTGCAGGGATGATTACAGGGTGTTCATCAATGGCCGGAAAGCGGGGGGAAACACGCCGGGCCTGCGGCGAAGCCACAGGATTTTCAGGGTCAGGGATTCGCGTCGGGTAGATCTTCTCATTAAAAAACGGGTCACGGACCGTGATTCGGGATTGAGGGTTATCATTACCGACGATGAAAATTCGGTTACGGGAGCGCGGCCCCTGAGCGGTGACCACCCTGCAGATAACGCGGAAGTGACCGAGGTAAACGATTTTCCCTTTGATGCTTTCAATGAAGATTCCCGGAGGGACCCGGCTTCCGCGTTTTCCAGGATCGGAATGCTCCTTCACGATATCGGCAGCGATGAGGCCGTTGAGTATTTTCAAAAATCCCTCGAAGAGAGGCACGATGACATCGTGTCGTATTTTCTCGCCGTTTCTCTCATCCGGAGGAACGGGTATGGCGATCGATTAAGCGGGTGGCGCGTCCTGGGACGGCTTCTGCGTGACAATCCCGGGTTTGTGCCCGCGGGTCTGATGCGGCTGAAAACGCTGATCGATAGTGCTGAGTATCGAAGTGCCTTCCGCGAATCAGAACGTCTCTCGAAAATAACGACGCGATCGCCCCTTCTGCGTTTCGAGGTAGCGCGCCTTCTTGACAAGGCGGGTCGTGAATCCGAATTCAGGGAAAAGATCCTGATGCTGAAGAAGGAGTTCCCTGAATCCATAATGGTCGCGGAATATGAAGCGGAATCCCTGCGAAGAAGTGACTTGACAAAGTATCTTCTGGCATCGCGTGCGCTTCTCGAAAAGGCCTGGAATCCTCGGCGTGGCCGGGCCGTCGCGAGGGGTTTCCTGGCCCGTGGTGATTTTAGGGCGGTAAAGAAACTGGTCGAGCGCTTCAACGGCAATAACGACCTGTCGCGCGAAGCGGTGGAGGCGGCCATCAGGTCAGGCGAGTTTGAAAGCGCGAGGATTGCCATTTTCAAGGAAATAATGCACAATGATGACCCCTGGTTTTACGAGGCCCTGTACCGCATTGACACGGCCATGGACGAGGATCCATTGATGTATCTGCAAAAAATCCTCAGCATCGATCCCTCGCGATTCGATCTTGAGGATTATGCCAGGTACCTCGATTCCGGTGTCGTGAAGCCCCCCGAGGGAACGCTCCTTGATGATGATGACGTCGCGGCGGCAATTACGGAAGAGGGTCATCATCCCATGTCGATCCTCTACAGGGGGAGGACTTTTTTGCTTCAGGCGGATGGAAGCAGCAGGGGATTCTGCGAAGATATTATCCGACTCGTTGACGGCGAGGGCATGCGAAAATACCGGGAGAGCCTGCGGCGGTACCCCGATGATTGTATCCCGGTCAGAATACGGGTCTATGATGAAAGGGGAGGGGCAACGGATTTCCGGGGCGATCCGCGAACGGGAGAACTGGAGGGCTTTCTTGGAAGCGTCCACGGCATGAGTGCGGTCATCCATGTGGCGTACATCCTGGAAAACCCGGTTCCGGTTTCCCGGGAGGGGCTTTCCTTTTCATTTCCCCCGGAGTACCTCCAGGGATATAATGAACCGGCGGGCAGGGTGTCAATAAGGGTGATCGCTCCCGAGGAGATTGCCGTTCGTTTTTCTTTCAGGGAGACTGTCGCCGTGCATTCCACCATGCGGGACGGAATGCGCCATTATGCCGTGACGATGGAGGACCTGGAATCCGTAGACCGGGAATTACATTCAGTACATCAGGATGCCATTCTGGCGTATTATTCCTTTTCCACAATGGAAGGACCCGAAGATTATGCCGAATGGCATGGATGGTATTCCGACGAAAACCAGCGCAGCAGCATGGTGGACGCGAGGCAGTTCAAAAAAAACGACCTTGAGAGCACCGTCGCGGCGGTGTACTCGTTCGTCGCGGGGAGGGGACAACACCCCCCATGCGAGGAAGGGATGCGCACCTCCTTGCGTGATGTCATCCGCAGCGGTAACTTCCAGGCGGATCGGGTGCGGCGGGCGCGGGAACTTCTTGACGCCCTCGGGATCAAATCGTTTCCCGCCTTCACCAGGGACCGGTTCCGCTCTCCCATGAAGGGGTACATGTTCCATGAATATTACACCGACACGCTCCTTCTTGTGCCCCTTGACATGGATCATTCCCTCTGGCTTGATTTTTCGTCCCCCTGCCTTCCCTGTGGCATGACCTCCGATCGCGTCGATGGAACCGAAGCATCGGTCATGGTGGGGACATCCATGCAGGTGAGGAACATCAAAAGCAGGGGGGAATCGGGAGTCCGTTCACGATATGTCGTGCGGGTGGGGGAGGACGGAAGCGCGCGATGGGCCGGAAAAACCTCGTACTCCGGGATTCACGGAAGCGTTCGATGCGCTTTCCACGACGAGGAGAAGGCCGAAACGATAGTCTGGAGGCACATGGACAGGTTCTTCCCCGGCTCCACCATTGATCGGTTCAGGTTCGGGAATACGTATGATTGCACCCGGCCATTCGTCGTTGAAGCGGAGGGGTCCTTTCGTGTCCCTGGAATTAGCAGGGCCGGATTGATACTGAGACCCGTTGCGGGAACAAGTTCCCTTCACGATTATGCGAGTCATCCCCGACGGCACAGCGCACTTGCAATTGAGCGACCGGTAAATGAGGTCGTCAGCTGCACATGGGAACTCCCTGAAAGATTTAGGAGGGCCGCTGTATCCTCGAGAAGGACGGCACGCGCCTCATTCGGGACCGCGACGGTGGAGATAGTCAAGAAAGAAGGAAATTGTTCGGTCGAGGTAATGAAATCAGTGAAGGTAGACGCGGGCAGTATTGGAAGGGACAATTACCCGGAATTCCTTGAGTTCTGCCGCGCCTTGAGGCGCCTCGAAAATGAAGCGTTACCGCTTGATTGAGGCGGGATGCCGGCGGAATCAATATTTCTTCAAGATTTTTTCCCTTAACTGCCTCTTTTTTCTTTTTATCCGGCGTTTTGCCCTCTGGCGTTTTTCACGGGCGTTATACTGTTTGGCCATGCTGTTCCTCCTGTAATTACTGTGCCAGTAACTGTTTCAACCGGCGCCTGTCAACAGAAAAATAAACAGTCGGCCGGGAAACGCCGGCGGTATCGAGAGGCCGGTATCATTGGACATGATTGATTTTTCATTTGAAGAGGAGTGTCGCGCCGTTTTAAAAAATGTCGCACTGTTGTCCCGGGTATCCCATCCATGGAATAATTATTGTTGCAAATTTTTTCAAAAAACAACTACTATGGGTAATCCGACGTGAACGAGGCATGCGTGTACTCCGGAGCACGTTTCGGGAGGCGGCGGTTCGTTTCCGTGGAGGTGGTAAATGAAATTGAATAATGAAGCCAGGGTGGGTCTCATGATCACCATCAGCTTCACCATGTTCATCGTCCTGGTCGCGCTCCTGGCGAAGATCAATGTGTCACGATCGGGCTATACCCTGAGGGTGTATTATGGATTTCTGAACGATCTCCGCGTGGGAGCGCCGGTAAAAATAGCCGGCGGGATACGGATCGGGCACGTGAAGGCGATCGCGCAGTCGGGGGAAAAAACGGAAGTCACCCTCTGGATCGAGAAGAAATACGCCCTCGTCCGATCGACAAAATTCGCCATATTCACCTCCGGCCTCATCGGTGAAAAATACGTCAATGTCTTCGTCCCTCCCGCGAGCGACGTCGAGGAATTCCTCATGGACGGCGATAAAATATATGGGATGGACCCCGCGAGCTTCGACCAGATGATGATGACGTTCCAGACCTTCATGCATGACGAGAGCGGCGGCCAGGTCCTGGCGGAGATTTTCCAGAATTCGAAAAAATTCGTGGGAAACCTGAACACCATCGCGGATGAAAATCGCTACGACATACGCCAGTCGATAATCACCGCGAAGCAGATGATCGCGAGCCTCAATTTCCAGTCAAAGATGATGATGGACAACGTAAACCGTTTTTCCAAGAACATGGCGGACCTTTCCGAGAAGAACAAGGACGACATCAACATAACCCTCCGGAACCTTTCTGAAATATCGACAAACATGAACAAGATCGTCTTCAGGATCGAAAAGGGCCGCGGGACCCTTGGAAAGCTGCTGCATGACGAGGAAGTGTATAACAACCTCAGGGACGCATCGATATTCGCGAAGGACCTGTTCCGCCAGCTCAAGCAGGATCCCTCGAAACTCTTTTTCAGAACGCAGAAGTAGCGATGGCGCGGAAGGGAAAGGTATTCATCTGCGAGGCCTGCGGAACCGGGTTCACGGGGTGGCAGGGACGCTGCACCGCCTGCGGTGAATGGAATACCATAAAGGAACGTGCATCCCTTCCAGAGGCCGCGCCCCGGCCCCAGGCGAAGATGACGGCCCTCTCCGATGTCGTTCCCGGCGAGAACCGGAGAATGCAGACGGGTATCGGCGAATTCAACCTCGTCTGCGGCGGCGGGGTCGTTCCCGGTTCAGTGATCCTGATCGGCGGGGAGCCCGGCATAGGCAAGTCGACACTCGCCCTCCAAATCGGCGGCGATTTCCGCACGCTCTATATCTCGGGTGAGGAGTCACCGTCTCAGATCCGTCTGAGGGCCGAGCGGATCGGCTGCCCCCTCGAGTCGGTGCAGCTGTCAACGTCCACCGCCGTGGACGAGATCATCGGCCTTATCGAGTCATTTTCGCCGCAGTGTGTCATCGTCGACTCAATTCAGACGCTCTACACGCCTGATATTCCCGGGATCAAGGGTTCGGTGAGCCAGGTGCGTGAATCGGCCTCGCGCCTTGCCGATGCCGCAAAAAGGCTCGAAGTGGTCCTGGTCCTGATCGGCCACATAACGAAGGAGGGCGCCATCGCGGGGCCCAAGCTTCTCGAACACCTGGTCGACACGGTGCTCTACTTTGAGAACAATTTTTCCAGGGAGTACCGGCTCCTGAGGGCGTTCAAGAACCGTTACGGTTCCGTCAACGAGATAGGGCTCTTCCGGATGGTGGAGACGGGGCTCGCGGAGGTGACGGACAAGAACCGTGTATTCCTCAACCCCTACCACTCCGACGCGGCGGGTAACGCGGTTTCCGCCGCGGTGGAGGGGAGCAGGATCATCCTTTTCGAGGTGCAATCCCTGGTCATTCCCTCGTCATTTCCCAATCCCAGGCGAATGGCGGACGGCTTTGACCTGAACCGCCTCATCCTGATCGCGGCGGTTCTTGAGAAACACGCGGGTCTCCGGCTCAACTCCTTCGACGTGTTTCTCAACGTTTCCGGCGGGTTCCAGATAAATGATACCGCGGCGGACCTCGCCGTAGCCGTATCGATAGCGTCGAGCCTCGCAGGCGCGCCCGTTCCGCGCGGCTTCGGATTTCTCGGGGAGATATCCCTTTCGGGAGAGATACGTCCGGTTTCCCTCTGCGCGAGAAGGCTGCAGGAATTCAGGGTGGCGGGCCATACGACCATCGTGCTGCCGGAATCAGAGGCGGGGGAGGCGAAGATGGCCGGCTTCGAGGGCTTCGTGGTGGGGGTGCGCACGATCCAGGAGGCGCTGGAAAAATTGATAAAACCAAATATCACCGGTTAGGCGAATCGGTCCCGTAACACGGGTGTAACATGGCAATTTAACATCATGGTAATAATGCCGGGCATTTCCTGATTGCGTTTGCGGGCCTTCTCCCGTGCCAGTTGTGTCAAGACCATTGTACTGGAGGTTCGAAATGAAAAAACTTTTCTTCGTGTTCACGACGGTCATGTTGATAGCTTCCTCCCTTCGCGCCCAGGAAGCCGTGGAGGAATCGAAGGCATCGGCGAGGGAACCCGTCGGGATAAGCATAGGCGTGGACTACTACAGCCACTATCTCTGGCGGGGTACCAGGTTCTTCGGCGACGACGGCGCTTTCATCCCCGCGCTTTCCTGGGATGTGATGGGCAGCGGGCTGACCCTGGGAATGACCATGGAGCTTTCGGCGAGCTATTTCTTCGAGGGCTTTCAGGCGAAGCCGAAGAAGTACTATTTTTCCGGTGATGGTATTCCCTATAAGAAGCAGCTCAAGCTCATCAGGGAAGGCTATCTCAACCACAGCCTCGATTTCGGAGCTGACTATTCCTACACCATTCCAGAGGCAGTCACGATCGGCATCAGCGTCTGGTATTACTGGTATTTCAACAACCCCGGGGCCAGGGAGCTGGCGCGTCCCGTGTACACGGAAGCAAACACGGGTTACATGCTTCGTTCCCGCCCCGTTGACCTGAGCTTCCAGACAACGGCGCTCACCCTTGGCATCGACGCGGTGCCCTTTATCAATCCCGCGATATCAATCGCCCATGACTGGTACACCGCCGAGAAGCTGGCCGGGGACTTCTACGTCCAGCTCTCCATCGGGCATGATTTCGAGGTGACGAAGGAGGTCACTGTCGGTATCGGCACGGCCGCGGGGTACTACTATTACCGAACCGGTGAAGCCACGAGATTCTATATCTCCTACGACGCGGCTACAGGTGCCTTTTCGCCTGAGCGGGATCGATCACCCCTCATCAAGGGAGTAAGCGACATCACCACGAGGATAGAGCTTGCCTTCACGAAGGGACCCATTTCCCTGAACGGGGGATTCTTCTGGGTAGCGGTTCCCGCGAAATCATGGTACAAGGGAGACACCGTGCATCGCTACTACGCGAAGGTGGGCGCTTCCTGTTCCATATAGCGGATTCTGCGAGATAGCGGTGGAATGGCGGGGCGTAGAATGGACATGGAGCAGAGCATTGCCGGAGGATACATGCGGACCATCATCGGGTGAACCATGAAGAACCCCCCTGGCGAACAAATGATCAAGATCGCATGTATCCTCCGCGGTGATGCCGCGGAACCGGTGGCGGCGTTCTGGGACCGTGTTCTCGGCCCCTTCGCGACGCGCATCCTGGGACAGGGACCGCGGCACCTCAAGCTATCCATGACGGCAATGGATCCGCCCCGCTTTTTTCCCGTTCCCTGCTGCAGGGAGAGGGCCGCCCTTGTGTCCATATGGTCGGAAGGCGGTCCCGGCCGGAAGGCCGATGAATGGGCGCGTCTCGTCGCGGGATCCTGGGAGGGACCTGTTTCCGCCTACCGGGTGGAGGAATCCATTCCCGTTTCGTACGAGCGTACCTGGTCCCCGGGTGAGCGGACCCCTGGGATCGGCCTGCTCACCCTGTTCCGACCCCGCCCCGGCCTGTCCCGCGACGCGTTCCTCGCAATGTGGCACCGGGGACACACCCCCCTCGCGCTGAAGGTCCACCCCCTCTGGAATTACGTGCGGAACGTGGTCGAAGAAGTGCTCATCCCGGAATCTTTCGTACCTGCCGGGATCGTGGAAGAACTGTGCCGCTGCGAGGAGGACCTCCTCTCGTCACGGAGGTTTTTCGGCGGTCCCCTGGCCATGGTCCCCAACATGGTCAGGATCGGTCTGGACATCCGAAAATGGATGGATCTGCGGGGAATAAGAAATCATCTTGTGCATGAGTACTGGATTAAATAATATCAAATCGTTATACCTGCTGCCGTGGAAGGCGCGAATTCAAAGGTGCCCTCATCGCCCCGCGTAAAGAGAACCAATTAATTGCTTGTCTTTTTTTCTGCCTGGGTTATACTTCTCACTTGCCGGTTCGGAGCATTGGCTTCCGCAGGGCGGAAGGTGCGGCGCACTGCACTTTTGATCATTCATGCAGTGCGCGCCATCACGGTGCAGTAGTGAAATCCGGTGGCGTGAGTATTTATCGAAACTGCGCCGCCTCGGCATTCCGGCATGCATGATTGATTGTTATCGGGCATGGTGACTATGGAAATACGGCTGCGGACTCGGGGTGAGCACAGGATTGTGGAAGTCGAGGGCGATATCGATTATTTCAGCGTCAGTGAATTGAAGAACAGCATCTTCTCGCTCATCAACGACAAGGTGCGAAGCATCATCCTGGATCTGAAAGACGTCGAGTACATGGACTCTTCCGGCATCGGGCTGATCGTAACCGCATACAAGGTGATGAACGGATACGGGGGCCGAATCGCCCTCCTGCACGTGCAGGAGGATATTCTTGCGCTGCTGAAGCTCGCGACAGTCGACAGCATCATGAAGATATACGAAAGCGCCAATGACATCACGTGACCGTGACCTGCCCCGGTGTTCGACGGTCGGGACGCCGCGACGTGTGATACAACCGGCCCGGTTTTCTTTTTCCTGATTTTTTCTCATGTCGATCGATCATACCCGTGAACAAACAGACATAGCCGAAACGCACGCGGTATCCACTGCACGAAGGCCGGCGGGAAGGTTCGAATGAAGTTAAAACACAAACTTGCCGTGATGTTCATTTCAATCGTCATTATCGCCGCCCTGCCCCTTTCTGTCTTCATGCTCAGGAAACAGGAACGGGAAAAGATCGATTCGATCATGGCGCGGGGCTCGGTCTTTTCGGTGATCCTGGCGCGGTCGATCCTCAATATTATCCTCGCCAGCGGCGGGGACGTCGGCACCGCACGCATTGACGCTGGCGAAATGATCGACATACTGGAAACCCTGTCGAAAGAAGGTCTTGTGTACGCCGATGCCGTTCTGGTGTCGTCCAGGGAGGAATACAACGGTCTCGTTCTCGCGTCGTTCCGGTCCGGCGGCGGGGTCTATCCGGGCAATGAGAGGAACGAACGACTGCCGCCTGGCGAGATCGAGCGACTGCTTGGAAAACTGGAGAGCCGGGAATATGTCACACCGCGGGACGGAGAGGTGTACTATGAATTTGTCGCCGCCGGACGGCCCGCGGGGAAAAGCCCCCTCTGTCTCGGAAGGCTCATGTTTTCGAAATCGGTAATACTCGCGCCGTTGCGGCGTCTTCACCGCGTTATCTACGTTGCCACGGCGCTTGCCATTATCCTTGCCGGCATGCTGGGTCTTGTTTTCAGCCGCTTCATCTCCCGGCCTGTCGGTGAGCTCACTGAAGCGGCCCTCAGGATAGAAGGCGGCGACATGAAAGGTTCGCTTGCGGTACGTTCGAGCGATGAAATCGGCCACCTTTCACGAACCTTTAACCACATGCAGGCGATCATAAATAACAAGATAGAAGAGCTCGAAAGGACCAACCGCCGGCTCGTGCAGGTGGATGCCCTGAAGGACGAATTCCTCGCGAATATATCACGGGAATTGAGAACCCCGATCGCGGGGATCATCGGCATCACCGACTCCCTCGTGCGCGGCGCGACGGGGGCGCTGGGAGAAGAAACCCTCCATGACCTCGCGATGATTTCATCGAGCGGGAAGCGTGTCGCGGCGCTCATCAGCAACATCATGGACTTCTCGAAGCTCAAGCACCATGACATCATACTCGATATCGCCCCCGTGGACATGCACGAGGTGACGGAGTACATGATGGCGATTACCAGGTCCTTCCGCGGCGACCGGCCCGTCGAAGTGGTGAACCGCATTGACCCGGGGCGGGCCGTGGTGAAGGGAGACGAAGACCGGATCAGGCAGATCATGCTCAACCTCCTGAGCAACGCGATAAAGTTCACCGAGAGAGGCGTTGTCACGGTATTTGCGCGGGAGACGGGGGATCCCGGAGGGGAGATTGCCGTGACTGTCGCAGATCAGGGCATCGGTATCGCACCGGAGGACATGGAGCGAATCTTTGAATCGTTTCAACGGATCGAGGGCGCGCCATCCCGGGCCAGGGTCGGAACCGGCCTCGGCCTTTCGATTACACGGAAGCTGGTGGAACTCCATGGCGGCCGGATATGGGTTGAATCGGAACCCGGTAGGGGTTCGCGATTCACCTTTACCATACCCGGGCACGAGGGTCCCTTCGCTCCCGGCGAGAGCGGCCCTTCGCAATTGACCATGGCGGAGAAAATTGACGCGGGGAAGGAGGTCGTACGGAAGCTACAGCGGCAGGACGGCGCCTTGGAGTCGGTGAAGAGACGGATCATGGTGGTCGATGACGAGCCGATGAGCCTTCAGGTGATGATAAACCATCTTGCCCTGGAGGGCTATTCGGTCTCGACAGCCGGAAGCGGAGACGATCTATTCACGGTCCTTGACAGGGGCGAAATTCCGGATTTGATATTTCTCGATGTGATGCTCCCCGGCATGTCCGGTTTTGACGTATGTCGCAGGGTGAGGGAACGCTTCTCGCCCCACGAACTGCCGGTAATCATGATCACGACGCGGAACGACCGGGGAGACATCGTGAGCGGGCTCTCCGCTGGCGCCAATGATTATATTTCAAAGCCGGTGAATGTCGACGAAATGCTGGCGCGCGCGAACGGTCTCGTTCTGATGAAGGAGTCCGCCGGGGTAAGGAGCAAGTACATGGTGATACAGAATGAGCTCGAAATCGCCAGGGAAATACAGAAAGCGATGATCCCCCGCGTGCCTCCCGGCGCTAAAAATATTGAATTTGCCGTGCGCTATGAGACCTCGACGCATGTCGGAGGCGATTACTATGATTTCCACATGGTCAGTGATACGAAGATCGGCGCCCTCGTGGCAGATGTCGCGGGCCACGGTGTTCCCGCCGCAATGGTGGCGGCGATGCTCCAGGTCGCCTATAACTTCTACAAGACCGAATTCGACGATCAGTCGAGCCTGTTTGAAAAAATCAACGCGATCATGACCAACTACCCTCACGGGCTCTACCTCACGGCATGCACCGTGTATATCGACACGGACAAAATGCGGCTTTTCCATTCCAACGCGGGTCATCGTCCCATCATGATATGGCGGAAGAAGGAAGGACGGCTTGTCTGGGACAAGGTATACGATCGTCCCATCGGTATTTTCCCCGATTCACGCTATTCCATCAACGAGATCGATATTTCGGTAGGTGACAGGGTATTCCTCTACACCGACGGCATCATCGAGGCGCGCAACGGTGACAGGGAGATGTTCGGAGAGGAACGCCTGGGGGACTGCGTCAGGGACGGCAGGGAACTTAACTGCAATGACCTCGCGGACAGGATGATCGCCGCGGTCAGGGAGTGGGCGGGACTGCGGGATGGCGAGTCCATGGCGGATGACATCACCCTCCTTGTGATGGATGTCGTTTCCTGACGGCAGCGATACCGAAGGCCGTTCAGGATACCGCGACGGGGAATCGTATGGTAAAGCGGGTCCCCGTACTGTCTGACTGGATGTCCACACCGGCGCTGTGATCCTTTATGATCCTGCTGGATATGGAGAGGCCGATACCCGTGCCATGGTCACGCTTCTTCGTGGTGAAGAAGGGGGACCATATTTTATGCATCACCGTGTCGGATATTCCGCTCCCGTTGTCGGCGATGACCATCGACACGGCCCCGTCTGAATAAAATGTGGATATGCGTATCGTCCCGGATTCCCCGCGCGATTCAAAGCCCTTTTCCAGAATGGCGTCCTTTGCATTGAGCACGATATTGACGATCAACTGTTCGAGGGATATCCTGTCGCCGAATATCTTCGGTACTGTTTCGTCGAGAACGAAGATCAGGTCGATTGAGTTCTTCTTGAGCTGGAGGTTGATCAGGTCGATGGCCTCGAGAATGACCCTGTTCAGGTCGACCAATCTTTTTTCCGTGCTTTTCTTTTTTGAAAAATTCCGTATGTGATCGATGATGTTCGTGGACTTGTCGACCAGGGTGCAGATCTTCATAAGCTCGGAAACCGCCTGGAGGTTTTCGAACTCCTCCATGTTGATGTCGTCGATCATGTTCTGGGCGATTCCCTTGATGCCAGTCAGGGGCTGGGCGAGTTCGTGGGCGATGCCCGTGGTGAGCTCAGCGAGGCTCGCGTGACGGGCCATCTGGTACAGTTCGAGGTCCTTTCCAAGGATAATGCGCCGGCACGACTCGATGCTTCCGTTGAGGCGGGCGATGCGGTGGTTGAGGGCATTGTTCAGCTCGTTGACACCGTTGAAATGCACCAGGAGCCCCGAGATCCTGTTCCTGAGGCCGTAACCGAGAAGTATCGAGAGAATCACGCTCATTGCTCCCGAGGAATAGATGTAGTGAAGGGGCCCGAGCATGAAGAAGGCGGCGGACACGTACAGGGCCACTCCGAGGATCGAAACCATCAGGAGGATGGTCGGTGGGTCCTTCCATGCGGGGGACACCGTGTAGATCATTGAAACATAGAGCGCAAGATGGAGGAGGAGAAGGACGGCCCCGCTTCGTTCGGGGAAGAGAAGACAGAGCGCCAGGGAAAGAACGGAAAGCAGGGCAACGGGAATCGTCGCGTCTCTGCCGAAATGGGCGTAGTGGTGACGAACCATCAGCGAGGAGGTAATGGGATAGACCGAGAGGCCGATTACCGTGAGAAGGTGAAAGCCGGATATCTCGGTTGCGGAGAAATGGGCGAGGAAGTAAGGAATCCCGGCAAGAATAATCATGGATGAATTGAGCACGATTCGCTTGGAGAGGGCGATGAAAAAAAACATCAATCCAAGCGCGGCAAGGATGAGCATGGAATAAAACAGGAAATGGAACGCCGCGGAATGCACAACATTCGGGTCGATTGTGGTTATGATGTGGGACCAGATCGGTGATGAAATCAGCTCATCCTCCCCCGGGGTCGGCGGGGCAGCCCGCCGAAGATCCTTGATAAAAATATGAGCGCTCCCGCAACTTCATTTGACAGGGGAGCATGAAAAAACTACCATGTCAATGGTATTTCACCCTTCCGTGGCACTCCTCCGGCTTCACCGCCGGGAGGGTCCCGAGGAGCCGGAATGGGATTCAGATGCGGCATAATCGGCCTTCCCAACGTGGGTAAATCAACCATCTTCAACGCCCTCTCAGGCGCGGGGGCCCAGATGGCGAACTACCCATTCTGCACCATTGAACCGAACAGGGGAGTTGTCCCCGTACCCGATGAACGCCTGGAAAAGATCGCGGAGCTGCTCCACCGGGAGAACCCGATACCGACGCGGATTGAATTCATCGACGTGGCGGGACTCGTGGCGGGGGCCTCGAAAGGAGAGGGACTGGGCAACAGGTTCCTGGGCCATATACGGAATGTCGATGCCCTGATCCACGTCGTTCGGTGTTTTTCCGATGAAAACGTGGTGCACATTCCTGGCGATCCGGATCCGGTGCGCGACATTGGAATAATACACACGGAGCTCGTTCTTGCGGACATTGAGGTTCTTGACCGTGGCCGCGAAAAGGAAATGAAACTCGCGCGGAGCGGGGATAAAAAGTCCGCGGCAAGGGCGGAGACGATCGGACGAATCGTCGAAGCCCTTGACCGGGGTGATGCCCTTGCGTCTATTTCCATGGACGGTGAGGAGCGGGAGGTCGTTTCGGAGTTCGGCGTCATTACGGACAAGCCGGTCATCTACGTGGCGAACATCGACGAGGATGGGAGCTCCCCAGGGGCACGCGCCGCCGCGGCGGAGTACGCCGGGACCCACGGGGCGGGGTATATCGAGATCGTCGGGAGGCTCGAGGAAGAGATAGCAAGGCTTCCCGATGATGAAAAGCGGGAGTACCTGGAGGCCATGGGCCTTCAGGTGTCCGGGCTTGATCGGCTGATACGGGCGGCGTACGATGTGCTGGACCTGATAACCTACTACACGGCGGCAACGGATCTCCAGGCATGGACGCTCATGAAGGGAACGGCGGCAGCCCCCGCTGCGGGGAAAATCCATACCGACTTTGAAAGAGGTTTCATCCGCGCAGAGGTATACCGCTATGAGGATCTCGTCGCTCTCGGGTCGGAGAAGGCGGTAAGGGAACAGGGGCTTCTCCGTTCCGAGGGCAGGGATTACCTTGTGTGTGACGGGGATATAATACGGTTCTTGTTCAACGTATGACGACGGCACGTTGTCCGGTATCGGCGCGTTGACGAATAAGGTTTTCCGCGGTGAAGGATAACGGACAGGCGTTGCGCGCAAACGATTGAACCCCGGGAGAATCATGTGGGGATACAAGGAAGGCGATCATGACTGAATACCAGGTATACCACGTCGTGCTCTATTCTTTTTTCGGCGTTGCCGCGGCAACCTTTGTGTCACTGCTTTTCATCACCGCGCCATATGGACGACACGCAAAGAAGGGATGGGGGCCCCTGGTGCCGAACAAGGCTGCCTGGGTCATCATGGAGGCGCCCGCGTCCCTTCTCTTCCTGCTCTATTTTCTGATCGGAGGAAGGGAGATCACTGCGGCCCTCGTGGCGTTTCAGATCGTATGGCAGGTCCACTATTTTCACCGGTCCTTCATCTTCCCCTTCATGCTGAAAAGCGACGAGACCGTCGCGCTTTCCATCATCATCTTCGGCATGATCTTCAACTCGATAAACACCTATATCCAGGGCCGGTGGGTCTACAGCCTTTCGCCGGAGTCCCTCTACACCGACGCATGGCTCGCGGATCCCAGGTTTATCATCGGCGTGGCGATCTTCGCGGCGGGTTTCTTCATCAACAAGCAGTCGGACGGAATCACCAGGAAGCTCTGGGACCCGGAAAGCCCCGGTTACAAAATTCCCCGCGGGGGTCTGTTCCGGTATGTGTCATGCCCGAACTATCTCGGCGAGATAATTACCTGGATCGGGTGGGCCGTGATGACCTGGTCCATAGCGGGGGTCTTTTTCGTCGTGTGGACCGCGGCGAATCTGGTGCCCCGGGCCCTGACGAACCATCGCTGGTACCTCGCGACCTTTCCGGAATATCCGAAGGAGCGCAGGGCGATTTTTCCCTTTATCCTCTAGCAGTTTTCTGTAAACTACATCCATGGAGTTTTTCAGGGCTGGTTGTGCGAAGTGAATAAGGGGCAAACGCTTTTGTTAAATAACTAGACTAGTAAAATGAAGCGTGTGCCGCAAAACCTCATCTTTTTCTCGGCTCTCGCTCTCCTGCGGCCCTGCCCTACCCGTCATGCGCAGGGGGCGCGACAACGAGGGTTTGCAGGTCCTTTCTCGAACCGCGGGGCGTTTCCGCGGGGAAGCCCAGGGCTATGAGGGCCATCAATTCAAGGTCGTTTCCCGCGCCGAGAACTCCGGCGGCCTCCTCCTTCCTGTTGAGGATTTCCCCGAGCCATACCGCGCCAAGGCCAAGGGCGTGTGCCGCCAGAAGCATGTTCTGGATGGAGGCCCCGATGGCCATGGCGTCCTTGTCGCGATCGTACCCTTCGGGATGATGATAGAACACTGCGATACAGGCGGCGCATTCGCGTACGATGCGGGCGTATTTCGTCAGCGCCGCGAGGCGCTCCCTGGTACCGAGCGCGTCGACTACCATGAATCTCCAGGGCTGGTTGTTCAGGCCCGAGGGGGCCCATCGGCCGGCCTCGAGGATCAGGCTGATCGATTCGGCGTTGATATCTTCACCCGTGAATTTCCGTATCGATCGCCGTGAGGCAATGGCATGCAGCACTTCATTGTTTTTCATGGGAACCACCACTCATTGTTCGTTGGCCCAGTACTACCGGTCAACGAAGACGGATCAAGCGGAATTTTACCCATATGGGGTAGGAAAGATTCATCGTGGAGTGGCAAGTGTAAAAATGTGGTTGATTTCGGTCGCGGAATGGGTTATCCGGGGTAGTGCATCCATTACCGGGCTTTTCCCGACAGATCAGTATTCACGCGGGGACGGGCCGGCTCATAAAGGGAGGCCATGATGAAGATCACCGCAATAGAACTCTATCACGTTTCAGTTCCCCTCCGGCATACCTTCTGGCCCACCTGGATTCCCGGGTATCCCCAGACACACAACAGGTTCACGCTCATCAAGATCGTGACGGACGAGGGGATCGAAGGCTACTCGGCGGGCACGGCCATGGGGCGGGAGCGCCAGGGCCTGGGGGACCTCCTGGGGGGCTACCTTCTCGGCGCCGATCCTACGGACATCGAGAGGGTGCAGTCGCTCCTGAAGCAGGCGGGATACCTGGGGTGGAGGAATTTCTGGATCGAGCCCGCGTGCTGGGACATCCTGGGAAAAAAAGAGGGCAAGCCGGTATATGAGCTCCTCGGGGGGAAGCCCCGGGCCATCGAGGTTTACTGCTCCACCGGGGAAATGCACGAACCGGAGCGTCGGGTCGACGAGCTTCTCGCGAAGAGGGAGCGGGGTTTCCGGGTGGCGAAGCTTCGCGTGAAAAACGAACTGCTCGAAGAGGACATCCGCCATGTCCGGGTGATCAGGAAGGGCCTGGGAGCGAAGATGACCCTCGGCGTTGACGCGAACCAGGGATGGCTGGTGTCCATCGTTGACAAACCGCCGGCATGGGACCTGAAGCGCGCGAAGGAATTCGCCCGGGCGTGCCATGACAACGCTATCCAGTGGCTCGAGGAGCCCCTCGACTCGAGGGACTACGAGGGAAATGCCGCGCTGAAGCGCGCCTCGAAGGTCAGGATATCGGGGGCGGAATTGAACTACGGCTGGGACGAGATCAAGATCATGCTCGAGAAGGACTGCTTCGACGTGTATCAGCCCGACGCAACCTTCGCGGGGGGAATCGCCCAGGTCGCCATGGTCATGGATGCCTGCAGAAAGAAGCGGCGGCTCTTCTCGCCCCACACGTGGACGAACGGCATAGGGTTTTACGTGAACTGGAACATGGTGCTTGCGGACCCGGGCAACGACATGCCCCTCGAGTATCCCCTGGAGGAGCCTTCCTGGGTTCCGGAACAGAGGGAGGGAATCATCGAGCCGATCATTCAGGAAGGGGGGGCCCTGCAGCCCTTCACCAGGCCGGGCCTCGGCTTTGAAATCGACAGGAAACTTCTGCGGAAGTTCGGGACGCGTTTCTTCCGGTTGACCGAAACGGGATTGAAATTCAAGGTCATCAGGGAAAAAGGGCTTAAGGAGGCCCTCGCCCTCAAGAAAAAGAAGGAGTCAGGTGCCTGAGCCTACCTTTTCCCGTAGGCGGCCTTCAATTCATTGAGCTTGCGCTTCTTGGCCTGTATGCCGCCGAGATAGCCGGAAATTATATCGCCGAAATCAATGTCGCCCGTCATGATTTTTTTCCGCTCGGTTTCTATGTACCCCAGGTCCGTGGTGATCCGGATGCGGCTTGCTTTTTTCGCGTGCTCCACGACGCGGTCCCAGTAAGGGAGGGCCTCCCGATAGTGTGTTTCGGCGATATCCAGGCTTTCGCTGATCTCATCCGCGTAGTCCCAGTGGTAGAACCGGATCTCCCTTTTGTCATACCGGGCGGCGATTTTCAGGTAATTCCTCATTATAAGAAGGTTGATGTGCATGAACATCAGGTTCCGATATTTGAGGTACTCCTCTTCCGTCTCGACCTTCACGAGGGCCATGGAGGGATGGCGGAACTTGCATGCCAGGGCGGTTTTCAGCCGCGCGATGTTCATCCTGAGGGAGTTCTCGTTGTAGTATTGCTTCATCCCGTACAGTTCGTAGTAGTCCTCGAGGTAGTGGGGCACGGTCCGGTAGTGTAGACGGACGCGTGGTATGTAGTCGGAAAAGGGGACATACTTTTCCCGGTCTTTCTTTTTGCTGAAATAGTCATATTCATAATCCTCCGCGCCGAGGGGGAGGATCATGAGGAGAATGATGAATAGCGAGGCGCATTTTTTCATCGGGAACGGATCTCCGGGTCTTGGGCGACAGGGAAAAATCCCTGTAGAGATTATCGGCCCGGGGAGCGGAATAGTTCACGGTTAAAAGGCTTCATCCGGGAACAGAAAAGGTCTTTTTTTACCGGGAAATGAAAGATCGAGCGGCTTCCGGATGTGACGCGGGATATAATATGTGGGTCCGCTGGCTGAAGCTTTCAGGCCGTGTCAGTGAAGAAGAGATCGAGGTACACGAGGAGGGCCCTCGCGTATTCGAGCTTGATCCCTGTTTCAACGGCCCAGGAGGAATTCGGGAAGACTTTCAGGTTTGCGGAAAAGGTCTTCTCTGCCCTCGCGGCGTGTGCGAGGGCGATATCCTTCCTGAAGCGCCCCCGGTTGTGGCGGTCGTAGAACAGTTCCTTTCCCGCCTGCATGAGATCCTCGTCGCCCCGCTTGTAGACGCGGTACGCCTCGACATCATACTGGTTGGCATAGGAATCGATGATATTAAGGCATTCCGAGGAGCGGTAAAAGTGGAACAGCATGCGGGTGAATACCTCGAAATGCTCCAGAAGCTCGGGGTCATCGGTCATGCCCGCAAGCCTGCGTATGCCATGGTAGGATTTTCTTAGTGAAAAGACGATTTTATTGAAGATGGCGCGGTTCGCCACCTTCTCGCGAATCGGGAGATGGTAGAGGGAGTACTGGAAATAACGGTAGAGTGAATCCTTTGCCGACTCCCGGTGACGGATGAACTGGGCCGTGAGAATTTCGGAATCGACGACGGTCTCTTTTTTACGCTCCTCCGGGGCCGGTTTCGATTTTTCCGCGACCGGCGTTTCATTTTCAGTGGCGTGCGCTTCATCCGGGCGTATTGTCTCGGTCCTGAAACGGTAACTCATGACCGCGGAATATGCCAGATTGATGCGCGTCATCGCCTCGGTGGCCCACTGGACGCGGTCAGGATTCCTGTCGGGGTGGTACTGGAGAGCCAGCTTCTTATAGGCCGCGACAATTTCTTCATCCGTGGCATCGGGGGCCACGTCCAGAAGGCGGTACTGTTGCTCGATACGCATGGTTCCCTCGTTCTCTTTCTTGTTGCGTATTATACGAAAGACCGCGGGGGGGACAATCATTATAAGGCAACCACACATTTTTTTATTAATTGATTGTAATTAATCAGCGGGGGCTCCTCCATGTGATAGTCCGATTTCACAATATCTACTCTTTTCATTACCTGCAGGGCAGTATACATCCTGGGGGGATGTCAGGTCCGCATAAGGCAAATGGCCCGATTCCAATATCCCGGAACCCCCGCTCTGTGAAGGACGCTTAAAATAAAAAATTGTGTTGACATATATACTAATGTATGCTTATAGTATGTTTAGATCATGATTCCGGCGGGGTGCGGCGCGATGACAAAAAAACAGACGGTAAAACAACTTACATTGAAGCAGGAAGAAATCCTCTCATTCATCAAGGAGTCGATACGGGAAGAAGGATTTCCTCCCACGGTCAGGGAAATCGGCGAGCGTTTCAGCATCACCGTGAAGGGCGCCTACGACCATGTGAAGGCCATCGAAAAGAAAGGTTTCATCAAGATGGAGCAGAATAAATCGAGGGCAATTGTCATTGTCCAGGACGCCGACGCGGTTCCCGTTGACGCGGTTCCCATACCGCTCCTTGGAAGGATTGCCGCGGGATCGCCGGTCCTCGCCGCTGAAAACATCGAAGAGTACCTGAGTTTTCCCCGCTCAATGTTCAGGAGCGGAGACTTCTTTGCCCTTCATGTCAAAGGGGATTCAATGATCGAAGGTGGCATACATGACGGCGATATAGCGGTAATAAAGAAACAGAATACCGCGCAGAACGGTGATATTGTCGCGGCCCTTATCGAGGATGAGGCAACGCTCAAGCGTTTCAGGGCCACGGGGGGAAAGGTTCACCTGATCCCGGAGAACCCCGCGTATAAACCTATCATCACCACAAATGTCACCATACTCGGGATCCTGAGGGCTATTTTTCGCCGCTACTGACCGCAGGTCGAATTCCGGACCAGCAAACTTCTCTTTACAATCTCAACGGGTTAATGGTATGGTGGAACAACCTGCCGGAACCCCGGTGGACACCGCCTGTTTGGCGCGACCGTGATCGTGACGGGTATCGTCACGACGCGGCCGATGGGGGGGCGGCGATGTGTGCGGAGATGACACGATGTTCAAGCAAATCCTGATCATATGCTGTATTGTATCCATGGGCGTCATCGGTGGGGCGAACCAGTGGCATGATGAGGCGGACCGTTATTGGAACGAGGCCCAGAGGCTCAAGCGGGAGCTGAACTACCGGGAGGCGATCCAGTCACTGCGACGGGCCGCCATGGCGGAAAAGAGGAACGAAAATCCGCGACCGGATGAATTAATCGCACAGTTTAGCGAGCTGGGGATCCTCTACGGGGTTGTTGGCGATTTTGAGAAATCACTTCATTATCACCGGATGACCCTGAACGCAGCGGATAAATACCGCAAAAACGGAGAGGCGGTCCTTGCCCTCATAAACATGGGGGGGGCCTACCGGAGCATGGGACGAAGCGATGAAGCAATGGACGCCTACGCCCGTGCACTGGAAAGGGCGAAAGCAAACGGCTACCGGGACAAGGAGATGCGGGCCCTCAATGAAATGGGCGGGGCCCTTCGAGCGGCGGGTAAATACGACGATGCCATGAAACGGTATCAGGAGGCCCTCGAAGCCGCACAAGCGGAGGGCGGCAAGGTACACGCCGCGGCGATCATTAATAATATCGGCACGCTTCATTACATCCGGGGTGACTTCGACAAGGCCCTTGAGAGCTACGGAAAGGCGCTCGATATTGACAAGTCTCGGGGCGACGAGGAGGCCCTCTCAATCGGCATGAGCAACACGGGCAACGTGTACGCGGCTATCGGGAGCTACGGGGAAGCCCTGAACTACTTCGAGAAGGCACTCGAGATCGACACCCGGCTCAAGAATGACATCAGAATTGCCGCGCGGCTCAATCGCATCGGCGATATCTATTTCCGGGTGGGTGACACGGGGAACGCCATTTCGAATTTTAACCGCTCACTGGAAATGAACAAGAGGATAGGCAATTCCATTAACGTCGCGGTCATACACGCCCATCTCGGCCGCGTGTACGAGTCCATGGGGCGGCATGAAGAGGCCCTCGATCATTACATGCGCGCGCTGGCACTCGATCGAGAGCTTGAAAAGCAGGAGCACCTGGCGGCTCGTTTTGCCGACATAGGGCTTCTCTATGAGACGCGCGAGAGGCACGGCGAGGCGGCCGATTATCTCGCCAAGGCCCTGGGCCGCGACATAAAAATGGCGCGGAGGGAAAAAGTCGCCGAGAACCTGAGCAATATCGGGCGCGTGATGATTTCGATGAAGCGTTTTGACGAGGCCCTCGATTATTTCCGCCGGGCCATGGAGCTGTCCCGGGAAACGGGCGACATCCTCGGAACGGCCGATGACCTGAAGAATTGCGGCATCGTTCATTATCATCGGAAAGAGTGGCACGCGGCCGTGGACCAACTGTTAAAGGCGAAAAGCGCCCTGGAAGGCATGCGCGGCGAGATGGATCGCGAAAGGGACGAGGTCAGGGCCGATATCCACCGTTGGCTTGTCGCCGTGTATGTGATGTCGGACAGGCCTGAAAAGGCCTTCGATGCGAACGAGGAATACTGCGTGGACCGTGTTTATTCCCCGGTTGTCGCCTGGCGTCCCCCGGCGGCGCGAAAGATGAACGATCTGAGAGAGACCCTCCTCCGTCGGCTTGGAAGAGACGGCGCGGCGGTGGTCTATTCGAACGTTGCCTGGGACGACCCTCAGGTCATCTATATCGACGGCAGCTCTTCATCGGGTTACGTCATCGACAAGGCCGCCACGGTGAAGGAGGTCTATAATCGTCTTGGAAGGGAAATCGAGCGATTCATGGGAGAAAAGAAGACCGATATCATTTTTTCCGTGGGTCAGAAATCAAGGCGCGATTATTACTCCATCGAATTTGAAAAAATCATCAATTATTACCGGCACCTGGCTTCAAAAAAATACGTGACCGCCGATGAAAAGGGTTCCCTTCGCCTTCTGGGGAGGGCCCTGTATGACCTCCTGCTGGGAAAGGTCGCCGGGGGAATGGAAGAAAAAAGTGAACTGATCATTCAAACCGACGGGGTTCTTTCCACGCTGCCCTTCGAGACGCTGGTAATGCCCGATGGAAAATATCTCGTTGAAAAATTCAGTGTGTCCTACGTCCATTCTCACGGGATCAGCGCCGCCGCGTCGCGTCGCACCCCTGGACGGGAACGCATTCCATTGTTCCTGATGGGCGGCGCCCCGCCGCCTGATACACCGGAGCCGCGAACGGTCGAGTCTGTCCGGCATTTTGATCTCGTCAGGCGGGGCACGGTTGAGGCGATCGTCAGGGGTCGTAGTGTACGGGGAATCTACGGCTTTTTCGGGGTGGAGTCGTTTGGCGGCGCGAATGAGGGAAAGGGGGAACTCGACGCCCTGGGAGAGGCGTGGAGCGGTGCGGGTCGACTTGTCGGGAACGACCTGACCGAGGACGGCCTGGCCGCCTTATCACGAACAGGAGCACTGGCGCGCTACCGGATCATTCATATTGCCTCGAGGGCTCTCGTGGTGCCCGAGGTGCCGGTAATGAGCGCCCTTGTGGTGGCCCCGAAAGGTACCGGGAGTAAGGACGGACTTGTGAATTTCAGGGAAATCGCGTCGCTGAAAACCGATGCCGACCTTGTGATGCTGGCGAATACCAGCATCACCCCGGCGCGTTTCAGCAGGGGCGAGGGGGTATGGAGCCTCTGCGGGGCCTTCATTGACTCGGGGGCCCGGAACGTGGCGCTGTCTATCTGGCCCGTTGAGGATTCGGTGAAATCCGACTTTCTCAAAAGGGTATACCGGTACGTCATTGATACGGGAGTGCCCCTCGGCGAAGCGTTCACGAGAACGAAGCGCGAATTCATATCGCAAACGGCCGATACGGGGCAAGGCGAGACTCCCGGCGTGTATGCATCGCCCTATTTCTGGGGATCCTTCATGATGTACGGATACTAGGAGAATGAAATCGTGCGCAGGAACGCCCTTGTTGACTCTTCCTCAGCCATAATACTTTATAAATCGGATCTTTTCGAAAAGACGGCCTGGTTCTACCGCGTCATCATGGCCCGTTCCGTCTTCAGGGAACTGGCCATACCGGGAAGGGCGGGTGCCGAGGACTGCGAGCGGCATAGCCGGGAAGGGATAATCGCGATAATGGACGCGTCCCCCGGGGGGACCTTCGGGGACGATGGGCGCGGCCTCGACGCCGGCGAAGGGGAAACCATTCTTCTCTATGAGGAGGGTGCCGCCGAGTTTATCGTGCTGGACGACGGGAAGGGGGTCGCGTGGTGCAGGCGGCAACGCATACCTCATATCAACGCGCTGCTTGTCCCGCGTATTCTGAAGGGGGCCGGCATTATCTCCGCCGGGGAGTGCGATGAGGGCATGAGGGCCGTAATGATGCACGGCAGGTATTCACGCAGGGTGATCGATTACGCCTATACCTGCGCGGACGGGGAGCTCGCGCGCTTCTCCTGAAAGCGGCGTCCGGTCAAAGGGCCTGCACGATGTCCGGGTTGATGTCATCCAGGGTCGCGCATCCCGTGAGAATCATGGCAGTCTCGAGCTGTTTCTTCAACTGGGTAAGGTAGAACGAAACCCCCTCGGCGCCCATGCCCACGGCGGCGATGGCGATGGGGCGCCCGATCATGACGGTCCGGGCTCCCAGCGCGAGGGCCTTCAGGATGTCGACACCCTCGCGGAACCCCCCGTCGATCATGACCAGGAGTTCATCCTTTACGGCCGCGGCAATTTCAGAGAGCACGTCCATGGAGCCCATCATTTCATCCAGGACACGCCCGCCGTGGTTTGACACGATGATGCCCGCGGCTCCAAGGCGGACGGCCGCCTCGGCGTCGCGCACATTCATGATTCCCTTGAAAAAAAAGGGAAGCGAGGTGGACGCGATGATCTCCTTGAGATCGTTGAAGCTCTTGGGGCCCACGGACTGGTTTTTCATGGCCATGGTCTTGAACACGACGGCGTCGATGTCCATACCCACGGCCAGCGCGCCCGATTCCTCGGCGGCCTTGATGCGCGTAATGATTTCTCCGTTGTCGCTCCGGGGCTTGAAGATCGGGATGCCCCGTCCACCGAACTCGGCGATCGCCTGGAGCCCGATGCGGTACTTGTCAGGCGTCGCCCCGTCGCCCACGAGGGCGAGGCTTCCCGCCCTGGCGCACCCTCCCACCACGGCGCGGTTGTAATCGAGCTCGTCGATGGCCCCCCCCATGTTCGTAACCGTGCCCGTGATCGGGGCCGCGAGGACCGGAAGCGCCAGGTCTACACCCAGTATACGCGAAGCGGTATCGGGACGAGTGACTTCATGGATCAGGCGCGTCCGGATCTTGTATTTTTTAAGGGAGGCGATGTTGCGGCGGAAGGATTCCCCGGTCCCCGCGCCTCCCATGCCGGGTACGCCCGTGGGGCAGTCGCGGCCGTCGCAGTTTCTGCACACGTAGCATATCTTCTTGAACTTTTCCTTCGCGGAGATATTGATGGTCTCCATGGATATCTCGGATTCCTCGATCATGTCGAAGGCGAGGATGCTCCTGCATTGTTCGACGCTCGCGACGGCGTCCCCGAGGGTCCGTCCCACGGCGATAATGTGTCCGGACTTTTCAACGTTTGAGCGGGGGGGCGATACGCGGTCGCCCGGCCGCACGTTGAGAAATATCTCCTCGATGCCGGGAACCTTCAGGGCCTCTTCAAGGCCGGTGATCTTTTTCACGATGCCCGGCCTGGTGATGATGGCGCGTTCGATGGCGACGCGGTTCATGAGCGGTTCAAGGTTTCCCGGTTCCCGCCCCAGGGCGACCTCGATGACGGCCCTGATGAGGTCAACGCCCGTCGAGAGGGGGTAGGTGTAGGCGGACATGAAGCCGCCGGAAAGACGCGCGGCGATTTCTCCCACCATGGGGCCCTTCGCGGTCATTTTAATGTCACCCTTTGCCGCTCCGATTTCGATGCCGAGGGCCCGGATGCCCTGTTTCATCACCTCGCAGGCCGCCTCCTGCTCTTTTTTCGGAAGGGCGGAGGGCATGTCGTGGCCCGTTTCGATAAAATAGGGCGGATACTCGATGATCCGGTCGGCGATGCCGGTTATGGTGATTTCACCCTGGTATATGATGGCGTCGATGGAGAGCTCGGGTCCCTCCATGTACTCCTCCATGATGATTTCGCCGCTGGGGGAGGCGCTCTTGGCGAATTTGAACGCGTCGGGAAGCTGGTTGAGGTTGTCGACCCGCATGACGCCGCGGGCACCCATGTTGTCCGATGGCTTGATCACCAGGGGGAATTTCAATATCTTCCCCGCTTTTTTCGCGTCGGAGAGAGACCAGACCGGAAGAAAATTCGGCGAAGGGATGCCGTGCTCCTTCAGGCGCATTCGCATCTTTATCTTGTTGGTGGCCGCCTCGGCGTCCTCAAACTTGATACCGGGAAGGTCAAGCGCGTTGGCCACGGCGGCCACGGTCATCGAAGCGTCGGTCCCGACGGTGAGGACCGCGCTGATGGGAGTTACGTCGTTCTGCTGCCGGGCCGCCCTCACGGATCCCTCGATGTCGCGGGTGCTCATGATGATCGGGATGTCGGCGTCCCTGATGCCGAGCACGTTGGGATTGTAATCGGTCACGATTACCTGGTATCCCATTTTTTTCGCCGTGAGGATCGCGGGAAGCTGGAGAAGCCCGCCGCCTATGATCATGATAGTTTTCTTCACACCCAGCTCCCCGCCGGCCCAATGAGCCGGCTCCGGACCCATGCTATTATGTCGTATTGTATCGCCACGGTATCGCCGCGTCAATTATTTAATTTCGAAGCCGAGGCGGCGAAATGAAAATGGCTTGAAATAATAATTGGCGGCATTACTGTGTCATACGGCGCCATGACAGCGTCCGGAGCGGTAGTTCCCGTATTGTATCGGAGGATCAATGGACAGATCGCTGACCATTGAAGCGGTGCGGCTCACCGAAGCGGCGGCCCTGTACGCGAGCCGTCACATGGGCAAGGGCGATGAGGATATCTCCTACCTGACCGCCGCGGAAGCGATGGAAAGGGTGCTCTCGGCCATGGACGTGGACGCCGAGGTGATTATCGGCGCCGAGAGCATGGACGTGCCGCTGCATGACGGCATGCGAATCGGGGGCGGGAGCGGCGGCGAGGTGGACCTCGCGGTCAAGCCCCTTGACGGGAAGATGACCTGCGCGAAGGGCGGTCATAACGCCGTCTCGGCGATCGCCGTGGGGACCAGGGGGACATTCCTCGGGGCGCCGTCATATCACATGGCAAAAATCGCCGTGGGGCCCGAGGCGAAGGGAGTGGTCGACATCAACCAGTCCCCCGCCATAAACATCAAGCGCGTGGCCCGCGCGAAAGGCAAGTACATCGAGGACATCACGGTCTGCGTCCTCGACCGGGACCGTAACGCCGGTGTCGTGAAGGAAATCCGCAAGACCGGGGCGAAGATCCAGTTCATCCAGGACGGTGACATAACCGGAGCGATTTCAACGGCGTTTCCGGAAAGCTCCATCGATCTGCTGATGGGAATCGGCGGGTCGAAGGAAGCGGTGATCGCCGCCGCGGCCCTCAAGTGCATGGACGGCGACATGCAGGTACGTTTCGTGGAAGGGGGCGGCAGGGAGAAGGAACGGATCAGGGATATCGAAGGAGGCGAGGCGGGGCGCATTTTCTGCATCGGGGACATGGTCCAGGGAGATGACGTGATAGTGTCGCTCACCGGCGTAACCGACGGCGTGCTTCTCCCCGGCGTACAGTACGTCCCCGGGGGCGCTAAGACCAGTTCCCTTCTGCTGCGGCAGAAAACGCACACGATACGATATATCACGGCGATACATCGCTTTGATTTTAAACCGATTTTCTAGCGGGATGGGCGGCCATATCCATGCCGGTCTGGGCAACGGGGCCTCAGCGGAATGACAAGGGAGAAAGGATATCGCAAGCAAGGTTGACATCGCGGTTCTCAAGGGCATAAACGAAAAGATCAATTCTCGCCTTCCCCTGGCCCTCCTGCTGAACGCCATCATGGATACGGCGCGGGAGCTCCTCGGTTCCGAGGGGTGCTCCCTCCTCCTCTATGAGCCGCAGACCGGGGACCTGGTATTCGACGTGGTGATAGGGGACAAGGGCGACATCATACGGGGTGAGCGGGTCCCCAGCGGGATGGGAATCGCCGGCACGGTTGTGGCCACGCGAAAGCCGGAAATCGTGGACGATGCCCAGGGAGACGAGCGCTGGTACCGGGGAATCGATAAAAAATACCTTTTCCACACCAGGAATATCCTCTGCGTGCCCATGTTGATCCAGGACGAACTGGTGGGGGTCCTCGAGGTGGTAAACACCCTCGGGCGTGAAGGCTACGACGAGGGGGACGTCGAGATGGCCGAGTACCTGGCAGGCCAGGCGGCGGTGGCCATTACCACTCGGCGGCTTCATGACGACCTGAACAACCGGATAGAGGAGATTACGGCGCTCTACGAGGTAACGCAGTCGATCTCACTTGCCACGCCCGATGAGAATCTCATCGACGCCATCTGTTCCGCCCTGGCCGCGTCGATAAAGGTGCGCAGGGTGTCGATACTCCTCGCTGACGAAAGCGAGGGGGGGCTGCACATAGAGTCCGGCTACGGTCTTCCGGATGCAGTCGGGCCAGGTTACGGCATCGACCAGAAGGAATGCATCGCGGGCCACGTGTATAAAACGGGGGACCCTCTGATCGTGACTGACATCAGGAAGGAAATCCCCGAGGAAATGCGCCGCGAAGGGAGGTCCTACCTGACTGAGTCGTTTCTCGCCGTTCCGGTGCGGCTCGCGAACAGTGTCATCGGCGTCATCTGCTGTGCAGACAAGCTGACCGGCGGTGTCTTCGATTCCCATGACCTCAGGATCGTCACCACCGTGAGCGGCCAGGTGTCCCAGGCCTATGGAGCCATGATCAACCAGCGGGAGCAGGAACAGCGCCGCAGGCTCTCCCATGAAATTGACGTGGCGGCCGAGATACAGAGGAAAATACTTCACGCTGTTCCCTCATCGGTGGGTCGGCACAGGCTCGCGGCCTTTAACAAGCCCGCGAAGGTCGTGGGCGGTGACTTTTACGATTATTACCGGCTTGACCGGCATTCATACTCGCTCCTCGTGGCGGACATCTCGGGGAAGGGAATTCCCGCGGCGCTTTTCATGGGCCTTGCCCTCAACGTGGTGAGGGCGGAACGGAGGGTGGAGAGCTCGCCGTCGGAACTCCTGAGAAACGCCAACCGGTATATTCACCAGGATTCGGAAAACGGGATGTTCGTGACCCTTTTCTACGCCGTCGTGGATTCCCGGGACTCAGTTATCCGCTACGCCAGCGCGGGTCACAATGACCAGTTCCTGCTGTGCGCCGGGAGCGGAGAGGTGAAGGCCCTCAACGCGCGGGGACGGGCCCTGGGACTCGCCCCGGACCAGAAGTTCGAGGAGCGTTCCGTGGCCTATGAAAAAGGAGACATGCTTCTCCTCTTTACCGACGGGGTGACCGAGTGCTTCGGCGGCGACAGGCTTGACATCAGCGAGGGTGAGAAGGAACTGTTGCGCATAGCCCGTGAGCACCTGTCCGCGGGGCCCGACGAGATGATGACGCGGCTGAAACGCCGCCTTGAAGAGGCGGTAAACCCTGAATTCGCCGACGACGTTACCGTCGTAGCGGTGCAATTTTAATTAATCGGGATGCCCGGACGATGAATACGCTGGCGGAACTGCTCGACGCGATCATCGTGGATATTCGCTCACGCAATACCCTCCGCGGGATCCAGTCCCTTCCGCTCTCGGACGAATTTTCCGAATGGATCGCGAAACGCCATTCACTCGCCCCTTTCTCGATACCGGCCCTTTTCAGGATTCTTGCTGATTCCCACATGCTGTTCATCATTCCCGTCGTTGAGGCGGACCGCCGGGAGCGCGTGCGTCGTATCGAGGGGTATGTCGTTGCCGAGGGCAACATTATCAAGAACATGGTGGAGATTTTCGGTGACGAACTGATACGGGCCTATTCTGCTGAATTCTCGATGAAATATTCGGTGGACCGGATCATAAGGGAATTTTTCCCCAGACTGAAGGAGTACAACAATACCGAGCTCGGGAAAACGGCGAACATCCTGATCAATCTAATGGCCAGCCAGTCGACGCTGGAGCGGAACATCATGGAGTATGGCCAGAAATGGCGCGAGAAACGGCTCAAAGAGGAGATTGAAAAGGCGCCGCCACTGGAATCCTTTCTTGACGCGGGCAATGGCGATGGAAGCGGAGACCGCGGGGTGGGCGAAAAGGGGGCCCCGGCGGGCGACTCGAAAACCCGCCGTGCGACTGACGCAGCCAGGATCGAGGAATTCAGGAAATATTCCGTAAAAAACTCCATCGAAAAGACCATCGCGGTCTATGGCGTGGAATTTTACGTCAGGGTGTGCTTTCGCGAGTACCAGTTCTCCCTGGTGAAAAGGCTGGTGGAGGAAAACCGCATCGCCGACGCGGGGGAACTGCGAACGGTAAAGGGGATACTCCAGAAAACGAGGGCGAATTCCGACCAGGATCTGAAGCTGCAAAACTACGCGAACGACATCAACGCCCTTGAAAAGACAATCAATGAAAAATTAAAGAAGGGATAGACTCGATGCGCGTGGCGGTCATCGGGGGAGGCGCCTCGGGCATGATGGCGGCCTGCAATGCCTCCTCGAAAGCGAAGGTGGTCCTTTTCGAAAAGCAGAAAAAGATCGGAAGAAAGGTGCTCGTCTCCGGGAACGGTCGGTGCAACATCGCAAACAGGAACCTCGACGCCGCGCATTACCAGGGCGGCAACCCTCGATTCGTGAACAATCTCTTCGCGCGCTTCGGCCTCGAGGAGACGATCGAGTTCTTTCATTCGATTGGTCTTCCCGTGGTGGAGGAAAAAAACGGAAGGCTCTTCCCGGCGTCCCTCCAGGCCTCCTCGGTGGTGAAGCTGTTCGAATATGAGCTCTCACGCCGCGGCGTGGAGGTGCGCCTCCACAGGAAGGTGGAGCGGATCGAGAAGCGGGGCGACTCCTTCATGGTCATGACAGCGGGGCGCGAAGAGGATCAATTCGATGCCGTGGTGCTCGCCGCGGGAAGCTGCGCCGCGCCGCCGGCGGGAGGTTCTCGCGACGGTTATGATCTCGCGCGGCGCCTCGGGCACACCGTGCGGGAACCTTTTCCCGCCATCCTTCCCGTCAACGTCCCCCTTAAGATAGTTCACCGGCTCCAGGGCGTGAAGTGGGATTGCGGTGTGAGGGTGATGCGAGGCGGCACGTGCCGGGCGGAATCTGAGGGAGAGCTGCTCTTCACCGCCTACGGCATTTCGGGGCCCGCGACGCTTGACGTTTCGCGGGCGGTGAACGATCCCTCCGGGGGTCCCTGCAGAATCCTTGTGGACCTCTTTCCCGGTTTCACCGAGGGTGAGCTCCGGGACCTCCTCGAGGGTCTCTGGGTCGACGGATCCAAAACACTTGGCTTCAGCCTCGTGGGCGTGGTGAAGGGAATCATGAACGACGTGGTCCCCCGCATGGCGGGTGTCGATCCCGGAAGGTATGTCCGCGACCTTACCGGCGAGGATAAGCACAGGCTCCTCAAGGCGCTGAAGGGGCTCGATCTCGAGCCGGGAAAAACGCGGGGGTTCAACGAGGCGGTGGTCGCCGCCGGCGGGGTGGACGTCAATGAGGTGAATCCCGCCACTATGGAGTCCCGCCTGGTCGAGGGCCTCTTTCTTACGGGGGAGCTCCTTGATGTCGACGGGGTGAGTGGGGGATACAATCTCCAGTTCGCATGGAGCAGCGGGGCCGTGGCGGGGAAATCCTCCACGGAGCTCAGATCATCATGAAGAATCCGCTGATGGAAGCGACCCGGCTGCAGACATCGTTCAGCTGTTCCTCGGAGGAGAATTCGGCGGTGATGGTGAAGGACGAGAACTTCCCGTTGCGGCTGGGACGAAGTGAGACGGCGGCGATGATTCCCTTTTCCTCCAGGGCGGACACCAGGTCGTCATGGAGTTCCGGGCGGTGGGTGAAGAAGCCCTTGAAGGTGATCTCGGCGGGGTAGTGAATCTCCTTTTTCATCCGACAATGGATGGGCCACGAAGCCCATTATGTCAAGTATATATGGCGATGCCCCGCGGCATCCGGACGCATGAGAATCATCGATACGGAGCGTGGAAATGATCGAAAGCGTTAACCTGCACCTCCTCAAGCCCTTCCTGATCGCCATTTTCCTGGGGGCTCTGCCCGGCCTGGAGCGCTCATTCGCCTCCAGGTTCGACCAGGAGGTGGACGACTACCTGGGGGGAATACGCACCTACTCCCTCGTTTCCCTCTACGGCGCCCTGGCTTCCTTCCTGGGCAAGGAGCTGTTCCCGGAGCTGCTCCCCCTGGCCTTCATCGGCATCGTGGCCCTCACCGTTGTCTCCTATTACGTGGCATTCATAAAGCACAACGAGGGAGGGATCACCACGGAGATAAGCCTCGCGGTCTGTTTCATAATCGGGGTTCTCGTCGATCAGGACCGCCTGGTCCTGGCAATTTTCATATCCATAACCATGGCCCTGGTGCTTCACCTGAAGGAGTACATTGGCCGTTTCACGGACCGCCTCGAGGCGGAGGACGTGCGGGCAACGCTGAAATTCGCCATCATCACCTTCATCATCGTCGTGATAGACCCGAACCACACGTTTTACCTGAGGGACCTCGGGCCCATGACTGAAGGCCTCTTCGAGCGCTTCCCCGGCCTGGAAGGGGTACGCGTGATCAACATCTTTAATGTCTGGCTGATGGTGGTGCTCATCTCGGGCATCGGCTATTCGGGTTACCTGGCGACCAAGATACTCGGCGCGCGGAAGGGCATTGGTCTCACGGGATTCCTGGGGGGGCTGGTGTCGAGCACCGCCACGACCCTGACGTTTTCCCGGCGGAGCCGCGAGGACGGGGGCGGCGAGAGCCCGGAGTACGGCGCCTACGCCCTGGCGGTGCTCCTTGCGTGCTCGACCATGTTTCCCCGCGTGGTCGTCGAGGTCCTCGTGGTGAACCCCGCCCTGGCGCCGCGCATTTCCGTGGTCATGGGGGTGATGGCGGCCGCCGGTTTCTCGGTCTGCTTCGCGCTCTGGAAGAGGGGAGGGAGCGAGAAGGGGGACGAGGTGCCCCTCAGGAACCCCTTCAACATCATGCCCGCGGTGAAGTTCGGGCTCCTCTACGCGGCCATCGTGTTCGTCGCGGGCTTGATCGAGGCGGTGGCGGGGGACCGGGGCCTCTACGCGATGAGCGTCATCACGGGGTTTTCCGACGTCGACGCCATAACCCTGACCATGAGCGGGATCGCCCGGGAGGACCCCTCGAAGTCCGGGGTGGCCACCGTGGCGATCACCCTTGCGGCATTTTCCAACACGGTGATGAAGGCGGGCATGGCCATCGTCCTGGGGTCGCCACGTTTCAGGAAGCTCGCGCTCATCGGTTTTTCAATCACGCTCCTGGCCGGCGCGGCGGCCCTGGGCGTCCTCGTCGCGGTATTCTGAGCCTAGGTCTTCGGGATCTTCGCGTAATCGGCGAGAAACCGCTCGATGCCGATATCGGTCAGGGGGTGGCGGATTATCTTCTGGTACACCTCAAAGGGTATGGTGGCGATATCCGCGCCGATCATTGCCGCGTGCTTCACGTGCAGGGGATTGCGGATCGAGGCCACGATGATCTCGGTATCGAAGCCGTAGTTTCCGTAGATGATGGAGATCTCCTCGACGAGTTCCATCCCCTCGGCGCTCACGTCATCGAGCCGGCCGATGAAGGGAGAGATATAGGACGCGCCCGCCTTAGCGGCCATCAGGGCCTGGAGTGCGCTGAAGCAGAGGGTCACGTTGGTCCGTATCCCCTCCCCGGCAAGGGTCTTCACGGCCCGGAGGCCCTCCTCGATGAGGGGGATCTTGATATTGACGTTTGCGCCTATCTTGGCAAGGTCACGCGCCTCCTTCAGCATCCCCTCGTAATCGGTGGCGATCACCTCGGCGGAAACGGGGCCGTCGACTTCCTTCGCGACCTCGGTGAGGACCTCGCGGTAGGGCCTCCCGGTTTTGGCCACCAGGCTGGGGTTCGTCGTGACGCCGTCCAGAATCCCCGCCTCCTTGGCCCGGCGGATCTCGCCGATGTCAGCGGTGTCGATGAAGAATTTCATTGCGGAACCTCGCTCAAGTTGAATGGTGGGACACGATGCAACGGCGTCGCCGTCGTGTCAAACAGATTACCGGGACACACCGGCGAGGCCCTCGCTAATCGCGCATGCCGATACGGATATCGCTTCGCATCAGGTCGATGAAGCCGTAATCGCCCGTGATTTCGATGTCGGTACCCAGCTGCTTGGAGAAACTGCGGATAAGGGCGAGGCATTCCCCGGCCTCCTTTCCCGTCAGGATGTAGGGCTGGAAGCGGCTCACGCGGTTTCGCCCCGCGATCGGTATCACCTTGATGTGTTCCAGGCGGTTCCCCGCGTAGTTGAATACCACGCCGATATTGTCCCGCTCAACGGGGTTGATGAATCCGTTGATGAAATTCCCCAGTGAATAGATGATCGGTTTCCCCTTGTAGATCTCGATGCCCTGGGGCCAGTGGGGGTGGTGGCCGATGATGGCGTCGGCGCCGGCGTCGATGATCTGGCGCGCCTGGAATACCTGGTATGCCTGGGGCACGTGGGTCTGCTCGATTCCCCAGTGGAGGGACACGAAGACGATGGTGTCCGGGGTTTTATAGGAGGCGATGTCTTCCCTGATGATGTCGATATCGATGGGCGCGATGCCGGGACGATTCTTCCCGGCGTAGAATTCCCGGGGGGGACGCCCGCAGTAGGCCAGGATGTACATTACCGCGCCGCCGCGTGTGATGCGGGCCGGCCTGCGCGCGTCGGCGAGGTTCAGCCCTCCTCCGGCGTAGCGGATGTTGTTCTGATCGAGAAAGTCGAGGGTGTCCTCCATGCCAATTACGCCGTAGTCCATCAGGTGGTTGTTGGCAACGGAGACCACATCGAGCTTGAGGTCCTTGATGCAGAGGGCCAGGTCGGGGGAAAGGCGGAAGTTGTACGCCTTGCTGACGAAAACCTGGCCCCGTTCAGTGACGGGAGTCTCCATGTTCCCGAACACGAAGTCGTATTTGAAAAGATCGTCCCGGATTTTCGCGAAGGGGAATTCGACCCCGTGGACCTGCAGTTGGGTCTTGATCTCGTTCACCGGTAGTATGTCGCCGATGAAGAGAAATGAAAAGCGCGCGGGTTTCCTTCCCGTCGATGCCTGGAATGAAAAGAGGAGGAACACGACGAGGAGGGCCGCACGAGACACGGTTATGCGCTGAAGACGGCTCATGACGATAGTGTACTGATGGGGCGCCGGGGTGTCAATAGAAAATACCTGGCCCGGGCGCGCTTACCAGGAGGAGAAAAATATCCACTTGAGATAGCGGCGGATATCCTTCATGTCCATTCCGTAGCCGAGGTAGGTGCCGTCCACCCATATTTCGAAGTGAAGGTGGATGCCGTATCTCTTGCCCTCGGCCTCTCCCGCCAGGCCCGAGTTGCCCGCGTACCCGATTCGGGCTCCCTTGGAGATCCGCGCTCCCTTTTTCACGAAGGGCCTGATACGCGAGAGGTGGTTGTAGGTGGACACCACGCCGTTGCCGTGGTCGATCCAGACCTCGCGGCCGCCGAAGGAGTGGCGCATGAAGGTGCTCTTGTTCTCGCGGTGATGGGCGGCGATGCGGTTCCACTCGCCGATGTCCGGGGCCCGGTAATCATGGTCCGCGCGGATCACCACTCCGCTGTCCATGGCGAACACCGGGGTCTTCTCCGTGACGGGAAGGGGGTCGTAGGAGCCCTCCCGGTGGTAGCGGTGAATGTCGATGCCGGCGTGGCGCCCCCCGCGGTAGGTGCGGGGCGCGTTGGGGTAGCCGTGGTCGCTCTCTGGGAGAAAGCCGTTCCGTATGGGAAGGTGGAGCCCTTTCAGCCGCTCGTCGAAGAAGGTGACCCTGGCGCGCCCCACGTAGGCCTCGATCTCCGCGATGGCGGCATGCCCGTCGATCACCGCGTCCGGGGGAAAGTAGAGCCGAAAAACGCTGGCGTCCACGCCACCCAGGTCGATCTCGATGCGGTCAAGCCACCTCTTTCCGAAAACCCCTCCGCGGTAGGCCGGCACCGTGACGTGATCGAACCACTTGTTGTCGTATTGGAACTGCAGGATAAAGTAGCGAATCGCCCGGTAGTTGTTCTTCCTGCCGGGGCGCACGACGATCGAGGTGATGAGCCGTTTCGACCCGAAGTCCACGGATATCCAGTGGGGCCCGGTCCCGGCGGCGGAGATCCACGAGCTCTCCTCGTCCTGGTCCATCGCCTTGAGGGAGCGATGGTTTTCGCTCTGGGCCGAATCGGCGCGGATGTAGACCTTGCGTGCCGTGTTGTGGCCGGTGACGAGGTAGTCCTCGTCCCCGGCCCTCTCGCGGGACGCGGCCCCGGGGAGGATGACGATGACCGCGGCGGCAAGGAGCCACAGGAGACACCGCCGCGTCACCGGGCGGCATAAAAAAGCACCGCGGCCTCGATCGGCCGCGGTGCCGGGTTTCGTATCAACGCGAAGGGTCACTTGGGAACGATCTGGAACGTGACGCGGCGCTGACGCGCGCTGGTGGCGGCGACACCCGGGATCAGCTCGGAGGAGCCGACGCCGCGGTAGGTCAACGAGGAGGACTTGATACCCTGACCGCCGAGGGCGTTGTACACCGCCTTGGCGCGGTCCGAGGATATCCTGATGTTGCCCGGCTTGTTCCCCTCGGGGGACTCGGGGCCGCTGGCGTCCGCATGGCCGCGGACCTCGAGGGCGTATCCGCTCGGCACCTTGGTGAGAATGTTCTTGACGATGGGAGCCGCGACCCTGGCCCACTGGGTCCACTGCTGCTGGGGCATCACCGAGCTCTTGTAGGCGAAACCGCCTATCGGGTACTTGGCAAGCTGGCTGTTGGAAGCCTTGACGAACGCGGCAGCCGGCCCGGTGGCGTCAACAGACGCGCCTGAGCAGGAGATGACGAAGAACGCCGCAACGACGACGCTGAGTACAGAAAGAGTACGAATCATGGTAAACCTCCGTTTGTGATATATTTAAAACAGGAACGCATGGGATTGATTTTGTCAAACAGAAAAAAAAAATTCCCATGCCTTCGTCCGGTACACACCGTGAAACGCAATGTTTCACAGATATTCAAGGATCACTTTCAATATAATTAAATATTTGACACGCGTCATCAAAAAAACAAGATTATCTTGTTGGATTGGTTCCCTTCGGAAAAGCGATGGCAAGGAAAGTGATATCATCGGAGCGAGTATCGGAAACGGTCGCGGAGCTGGTACGCAGGGCGAGCTTCACGCTTCCCGACGGCGTGGATGAGCTCATCGGGGAGATGCTGAAGCGAGAGGTTTCCGGGGCGGGTCGGGCCGCCCTCTCGGTCCTGGCGGAGAACAGCGCGATCGCGGAGCGTGAGCGGCTTCCCCTATGCCAGGACTGCGGCGTCGCCGTCGTGTTCATGGAGATCGGCGACGGGGTGACCATCGAGGGCAGCCCCGTTGACGCGGTCAACCGCGGCGTGGAGGAGGCGTACCGCGCGCACAATCTGAGGAAGTCCCTGGTGGACGACCCCTTCCGGCGCCACAACACCGGGACCAACACGCCGGCGATGATCCACGCGGAATTCGTCCCGGGGGACCGCCTGGGGATCACGGTGTATCTCAAGGGCGGGGGCTCCGAGAACCGGTCGGCCCTTAGGATGTTCAGGCCCACGGACCCGCCGGAGGACGTGATCGAGTACATCGCGGAGACCGTGATCGCCGCGGGGCCTGACCCCTGCCCGCCCCTCTTCCTGGGCGTGGGTATCGGCGGCACCGCCGATGTCGCCATGGTCAACGCCAAGAAGGCGGTGCTCCGCGGCGTGGGAACCCGGCACCCCGATCCCTTCTACGCGGACCTGGAAATGAGGATACACGCGCGTCTCAACAACACGGGAGTGGGCCCCCTGGGCTTTGGGGGGAGCGGCACCGTGGCGGAGGTCTACATCGCCGCGGCGCCGACCCATATCGCCACGCTCCCCGTGGCCCTCAACCTGAACTGCCATTCACTGCGCTACGCGGGGGCGGAGCTGTGACCGGGGAGTGGAGAAACATCGAAACGCCCCTTACCGAGGAGATCGTCGACTCCCTCGCCGCCGGGGACCACGTGCTCATGTCGGGGACCCTCTACACGGCCCGGGACCAGGCCCACCGGAGGATCGCCGAGATGACGGCGCGGGGGGAGGCGCTCCCCTTCGACCTCGCGGGGCAGGTGATCTATTACACGGGACCGAGCCCCGCGCCCCCGGGAAGGCCCATTGGGTCTGCGGGGCCCACCACCTCCTCGCGCATGGACCCCTTCACGGACGTGATGCTGCAGCTCGGGATACGGGGCATGATCGGCAAGGGGAGGCGGGTGCGCTACGTCCGCGAGATACTCTCCTGGTACCGCGCCGTCTACTTCGCCACCTACGGAGGGGCCGGGGCGTACCTCGCCATGCGGATCAGGGAGGCGGAGGTGGCGGCCTTCGAGGACCTTGGGCCCGAGGCGATGTACCGCCTCCGGGTCGAGGAATTTCCCCTCATCGTGGCCAGCGACGCCCACGGGGGTGACCTGTATGAACCTGACATGCAGCGGCCCTGAAAAATTCAGGGCCTTCAAGGACGAGGTGAGGCGGCGCCTCGAGGCGCGGGACCACCGGGAGATTCCCGGGTCCGACCTGCGCCGCGCCGCGGTGATGATGCTCCTCATGGACCGGGAGGGGGAGCCCCACGTGCTCCTCACCCTCCGCACGGACCGCGTGACGAGCCACAAGGGGCAGGTGGCCTTCCCCGGCGGCGCCGTGGACCCGGGCGACGGGGGCCACCTGGAGGCGGCCCTCCGGGAAACCGAGGAGGAGGTGGGGATTCCCCCGGACCTGGTGGAGTACATCGGCCGCTTCGACGACTACATCTCCATCGCGGGATTCCACGTGTTCTGCCACGTGGGCGCCGTGGAGTACCCCTTCCCCTGCAAAGTCAACGAGGACGAGATCGAGAGCTGCTTCACCGCCCCCCTCTCCCTTTTTTCCGAGGATCGGTGCGAGCGTATCGAGCTCTACAACTACCGGGGAGACGACTACCGGGTCTTCTTCTACCGCCACGAGGGCTACGAGATCTGGGGCCTCACGGCGCGGATCCTCACGGATTTCCGCGCCAAGATATGCGGGGATTGAGGGGGCGGCGCGGCTGATCACCACGCGACACGGAGCGCGGATGAATTCCATGAAAAAAAAGATACTGCTGATACCCAACATGCCGAACTGGTCCCTGGACAAGATCGCCAGGAACCTCGTAAAGCACAACACCTCGGACCTGGCCTTCGAGATCGTTCATTTCGATGATTTTATCGGGGACTGGGAAAACCTCTATGAGGGCCATGACCTGCTTTTTCCCATGACGAACCGGCTCTTCCACGCCATGCGGGGAAGGGACATCCCTTCCGACAAGTCAGTAACCCTTGTCACCTCCTTCGCCTCCTGGGACGGGGGGAAGACCGTGCCGCCCGGCTTCAACGTTACCCCGCCCCGGGGCGAGATCAGGGCGCTCAAAAAGGCCCTTCTCGTCAGCACCTCCTGCCGGAAGCTCTGGTACATTTTCTCGAAACATCTTCCCGTGATCAACCTGACGCAGTCCTGCGATCTCGGGATGTTCTACCCGGCGGAGCGGAAACGCGCGAGCGACCATCTCGTCGTGGGATGGGCGGGGAGCGTGACGAACAACGAGAACCTGGACACGGACCTGCGGGGCATCGGCGGGATCATCAAGCCCGCCTGCGCGGCCGTGGATGGGGTCGAGTTCCTCGCCCAGTTCGCTGAAGCGGGCCTGGTCACGGACGACAACGAGATGCGGGACTACTACAATTCCCTGGACCTCTACCTCTGCGCGTCAAAGTCGGAGGGCACCCCCATGACGATGCTGGAGGCCGCGGCCTGCGGCGTCCCGGCCCTGACCACGGACGTGGGCATGGTCCCCGAGCTGATCGAGGAGGGGGTGAACGGCGTCGTCGTGGAGCGCACCGCCGAGGCATTCGCCGAAAAGCTGGAATATTTCGTGAAGCACCGGGAGCTGCTGAAAGAGATGGGCAGGGCCGCCCGGGCGCGGATGGAGCGGGAGTTCTCCTGGGAGAGGCTCGTCGACCGGTGGACGGAATTCTTTTACATGGCCCTTGAGCTCCGTGACCTCAGAAAGGCGGGATACGGGGGTATATGAAGCCGCGGCCGCGCGGGACGCGTCATGAACTGTAAAAGAACCGGAAGTAGGCCTGGCCGTCCCCCGTGTCGGGGAAGGTCTTCCAGTTCGCGCCCGTCATCCCGGTCATCGAGACAAGCTTGTCGTAATAGCCCCCCTGGTATAAATCATCGATGATGATCAGCTCATCATTGCGTATGGCGACAAACCGGCGGGGCCCGTAAAAACGGCCCGTGGCCGTGTCGGGGAACTCGATGTTCTGCGAGCCGTAGGCCGCGACGAACTCCAGGCCCGTGGTGAGCTCGATTATTTTGTACCCGTCAGCGCCCTCGGGGTTGGCGACGTACACGGACGAGCCCCGGACCATGATATCTTCAGGTCCGGTAGATCCAACAATAAATTCGGACGAGGTGTAGGGCGACGATACTGACATGGCGTCGAAATCATAAGCGTAGACACCGGGTGCCTGCACACCATCCCTGCCCAGTATAAAAAGCTTCCCTCCGCCGCCAAGGGCGAGGCCTATGATGGTTGCGATCCCATGAGCAGTAGTAACGGGTCCTGTCAGGTTTGATCCGTCGGTGTTGCATCTGAATAACTCATTATCCCTGGCGAAATATACCAGGTTCCGCGCCCGGTCAATGGCGATGGTGCCGAAACCAGTCTCATCATAGCTTACAATGGTTTCGAAGCTCATGCTGGTGATGGAATCAAGGCGAATAATTTTCGGCTGAAAATTTGTTAGGGCTGACCACTCATTTACCGCTATATAGATTCTTCCCCGGGCGTCGAAATCAATATCCCAGGCCCTGAAGTTCAAGGGATATTCCATGTCAGCCCCCGCCCTGACGACATATCCCGCTCCGGTCATATCATCCATCTGGATTATTCTATAGTTTTCGAAACCGCTCGCACCCGGATCGGGGAGGAGTATCTTCGTCTCGTTGAGCCCCATCACCACGGGAACGCTCACCGTGGCCCCGGCGGGGCAGTTCGCCGAGGCCGTGCCCCGGAAGGAGAGGGCGGCGCTCGGGTCCCCCGGCGCCACGTAGGCAGTCACATCGAAAATGCGGAGCGCGCCTGCCGGCACGCCCAGGGAGATCGTGGCGTAGGGCGCGAAGCTCTTCTCGATGAGTGCGATGTCGGGCCCCGTGACGCGGACCGTGATGCTCGAGAAGGCGGCCGGGGCCGTCTGGGCGATGGCGTCGGGCACCAGGAAGCGGCGTATCTTCTCGATGAGGCCCGCCTGCGCATCGGGGGTCTCAGGCGGCAGGTTCAGGTTGATTACCGCCTGGGCGTATCCGAAGGGGATACGGTGCTCCGAGTCGGAGCAGGAGAATGTAAGGATCATGCCCGCAAGGGCGATGGGGATGATGGCGAGGCGCAGTGCGCGTTTCATGGCGGTCCCTCCGGGGGAATGGCTATTGTATGGAATGTAATGCGGTTTCCGGTGATTTACAAGCATTTTTTGGTGTGTTGGAGGTGACGTGTTGTGACGAGGGGTTTACACGCATTGTCACGCACCCCCGATAATCTCCACGAGCTGGTCCGCGCCGTTGACGTCGAAGCGATATCCGGCCGCTGCCTCGAGGCGCGCGGGCTGATCGCTGAAGTTGACGTCAAGTATCTCGAATATCGCCTTTTTGCCGAAGTAGACTGACTCCCACACCTGGTTGTACCCCGCGCCGCACACGACGAGGTCGATGGCGTTGAAGTAATCGACGGCGGGAAAGAGCCCTTCCCGGAACGTGGTGGTGCGGACCACGTCGTACTCACTGTCGAGATACGCGTACTTCTCCCGGTACCGCTCAAAATAATCCGGATGTCCGCTCAGGGCATAGAGGGCGACGGGCTTTGAACCGTCAAGGCGTAGTCGTTCAAGGGCGGTTTCCCGGGGGAGTATCTCGTCCCGGTTCTTCAGGATGACCGGCTCAATTCGTTCCATGGGGACCGCGCTTTCGAACGGCTCGATGGCGATCACCCGCTCGTAGGGTTCAGGGTCGAAGGCGATTTCACCGGCGGGAAGGGGAACGCGGAAGTGGTGATCGTACGCCTGGTCCGAGAGGTATATTTTTTTTCCGGGGATTTCGCGGATGAACCCCTGGATCATGAACCACTGGTGGTTCACCAGGAGAAGGTCCGGCTTGAGGCGCAGCAGGGTACGGTAGAGGACCGATTTACGATACCGTGCCGGGGAGAGATCGCGCTCAGTTTCGATCGGGACGCGTTCATTGTCGAAATCACCGACAAGATGGCCAAGGGGCGATGAGTGAACTATGGTGTAGCGGTGCGGAACGCCCTTCCGGAGAAGGGCGTTCCCTATGGCCATGCCGGTCACCAGGCGGCCCGCGCCGGTGGTGGCCGAGGTGTAATAGACGATCCGCACCCGTCAGCAGGATGAAAAGAACGAGAAGATCCCGGGATTGGGGCGGGAGATCCATCCCGATCCGGATATGCCGGCGACAGAGAGGATCCTCTCGTTTGAATTTATCCCGTCTTCCTCGATCTCGTCGATGAAGGTGAGGCGCTCAGGCTGGATGGCAACGAAGCGGTGGGGGCCCATGAGCGTGTTCGCGGGCTCCCCGGGCCTGTGCGTCAGGGTGGGCGGCGGCCCGGCGGGATCGAGGCCCATGGGGAGCTCGATCACCCTGCCGCTGCTCTGGGGCGGCGATGCGTGGTGATCGTAGACCGCGACGTAAAGGTTCCCGCCGCGTATCGCCACGTCCCATGGCCGGGTAGTCGTGTCCAGTGGCCCTGCCGGTATAATGAACACGGGAAAGAGTATCGCGTTCGAAACCGGGTCGTAACGCACGACGGCAGGTGCGGTTTGATGGCTGCACGCTATGTACAAATGGCCCGTTACGGGGTCGACGTCCATGCCGCGAACAAAGGAGATATCCGGGAGTCCCTGATCATCGAGCAAGTTCCCCTGAAGGTCCATAGTCACAAGGTCGTGGCCAGCATCGGGTATGCTCGTAACGTGAAGGAGACTCCGTGTCCTGTCCACGGCAATGGCCCCGGTGCTCCATGGAGCGAAAAGCGTCTCCGCGGTGCCGCCGGGGATGGAGCCGTTGATCGCATGGAGCTTCACGATGTGCGAATCCCATGTATTGGTTACGTAGATTCTCCCCATGGCATCATAGTCAATGTCGTAAGGGGCGAAGGGCATCGCGGTACCGTATATCGCGCCGTCCCCGAATGGAAGTGGTGTCGGATCATCCAGTCCGCGCAGGTACACGATTTTATTGCCTACCGTGTCCGGCACCAGGAGCCTCGTCTCGCTGAGGGCCATCACCACGGGGACGTTCACCGTGGCCCCGGCGGGGCAGTTCGCCGATGCCGTGCCGTGGAAGGAGGCCGCTCCGCTCATGTCCCCCGGGGCCACGTAGGCAGTCACATCGAAAATGCGGAGCGCGCCTGCCGGCACGCCCAGGGAGATCGTGGCGTAGGGCGCGAAGCTCTTCTCGATGAGTGCGATGTCGGGCCCCGTGACGCGGACCGTGATGCTCGAGAAGGCGGCCGGGGCCGTCTGGGCCAGGGCGTCGGGAACCAGGAGGCGGCGTATTTTCTCGATGAGGCCAGCCTGCGCATCGGGGGTCTCAGGCGGCAGGTTCAGGTTGATCACCGCCCGGGCGTATCCGAAGGGAATCCGGTGCTCAGAATCGGAGCAGGAGAATGTAAGGATCATGCCCGCAAGGGCGATGGGGATGATGGCGAGGCGCAGGGCGCGTTTCATTGTGGTCCCTCCAGGGGAGTTATGTGTGCGCTGGTGCATTCAGGCACGGTTATGCGGGGATTGACAAGCTTTTTTTGAGGGTCCCTTCTGGGGGATATAAAGGGAGGGGGTGGCTCCAGTTGTTGGGGGAAAACCTACCGTATGATAATGCGGTCCGGACCGTCGCCGCCGGGTATCGATGGGGTTGAAAGGGGAGAAAGCTGTCCGGTCGACGGGTCAATGCCGAACTGGTAGACCAGGTCTTCATCAAGGCTCGAAAGATACAGGCTCCCCCCGCCGGGATGGATCACCATGTGATGATAGGGTGATGGGCCCACGGCGATTGACGGCGGTGCCAGGGCGGAGAGCTGGCCGTTCGATTCATTCACCCGGAAAAGAAATATCGAATTATTGCCGACCGCATAGAAATACCTCCCCGAGGGATGAATGCAGAGGGCCGTGACCGCACTCGGTGTGCTGATCGTTGAAGGCGACAGGAGTGAAAGCTGGCCATTGAAAGCGTCCACCGAAAGCATATAAATTGTCGTGCTTGCGGAGGAGTAGAGGAATTCGCCGTCGGGATGGATGGCGATATTACCCGGAGCTGTTCCAAGGGTTATCGTGGACGGCGTCAATGTGCTGATTTCTCCCGTGCTTTTATTGATCTTGAGCATGTGTATAACATTTGACGGGTTGCCGGGAAGATAGAGGAATGAGCCGGTATGATGCATGGCGAATCGTATCGCGCTGTTGCCGGGGATGGTTATCGATGAAAGGAACGACAGCTGGCCTGTGAAACCGTTCACGCCGAACGTGCTGATTTGACTTTGATCCGTGTCGAGGATGTATGCAAAATCACCGTCTGGTGATATAGCCATGTCGTTTAACAGGCCGGTCTCGGCCAGTGACGGCGGATCAAGTGCAAAAAGCAATCCCGTTACTGGGTCTACCGAAAACATGTACACGACGTTGAGGCCCGAGGCGTAAAGGAATCCCTTTCCCGTATGGAGTCCGACCCCGTTTGGCCACGTGCCCGCGGCGATCGTGCCGGGGGAAAGTGGTGATAGCATACCCGTATCGCCGTCAATGCTGAACATGGAGACCGTTCCTCCCACTGGGTTGGTGACGTAGAGGTAGCGTTGGGTGTTCCCTCCGCCGGCAAAAAGAAGAAGTTTCATCATGGTGTCGTCTTTTTTGCCTGGCAGGCATGACGGGGCTGAGAGCGCAAGGGCGATGGTCATGCATGTAATAAATATATTATTCTTCATTTCAGGTTTCAGTTCTTCTCATGTTTCGAGTTCATGGTGGCGGTGTATGATGCAGCGTATCATTCCTGCTGGAAAATGTCTATATTTTATTTTTCTGACGTTTTCAATTAGCCAGTGCGATCGGTTTTCGGAAAAGGAAGGAGTTTCCGGATTGCACGTTTCGGTCGTTCCTCGTGGGCGATATTTTACTTGCATTTCATAACGAAACATATAGATTTCTTCAATGCCCGCGAGTACTGACTTTTCAATAATCGAATCGGAACACGTTTCCAGGATACGTGTCAGTTCATGGTGAGGGGCCATGAGGCCTTGGAAATAAAAAACCGGGTCGATGGGTTGCGTTGAAACCATGCCCATTCGCCCAATGCACGATCACGCGGCGCCATGTTCATCGTAAGAAGGTGCTCATGAAAAAAAGGGTCCTCCTGATCCCCAACATGCCGAACTGGTCCGTGGATAAGCGCGCCAGGAACATCATCAAGTACAACAACTCGGACCTGGTGATTGATTCGATCTGCTTCAACGAGTTCCTGGACGACTGGGAGGACCTCCATGAGCGATACGACCTGCTCTTTCCCATGACGAACAGGCTCCTCCATGATTTCATACAGAGAAGGATCCCCACCGACCGGGTGGTCACCACGATCACTTCCTTCGCCTCATGGGACGGGGGAAGGACCGTGCCGCCGGGATTCAACATCGCGCCGCCGAGAAGCGAGATCAGGGCCCTCGGAAAGGCCCTCCTGGTGAGCGCCTGCTGCCGCAAGCTCTGGTACCTGTTTTCGGGACTGGTGCCGGTGATGCACACCCCGCCCACCTGCGACCTTGACATGTTCTACCCGGCGGAAAGGAAGCGAAGGAGCGACCGCCTGGTCGTGGGGTGGACGGGAAGCCTTTCGAACAACGAAAACCTTGAGACCGATATTCGGGGAGTAGCCTCCCTTATCAAGCCGGCCTGCGCGGCCGTGGAGGGGGTCGAGTTCCTCGCACAGTACGCGGAGGTGAACTGGATCACCGACGACAGCGAGATGCGTGAATTCTACAATTCCCTGGACCTCTACATCTGCGCGTCGAAGTCCGAGGGCATACCCAACCCGGTCCTCGAGGCGGCGGCCTGCGGCGTGCCTTCCCTCAGCACCGACGTGGGCATGGTCCCGGAGCTGATCGAGACGGGCGTGCACGGGGTCATTGTCGAGCGCAGTGTTGATGCCTTCGTTGAAAAGCTGGAATACTTCGTGAAGCGCCGCGGGGAGCTCCCGGAGATGGGGAGGGCAGCCAGGGCGAGGATGGAGCGGGACTTCAACTGGAAACGGCTCATCGACCGGTGGATCGAATTTTTTTACGCGGCCCTGGAGCTATACGAGCTCAGGAAGGATGGTCATCTCAGGTGAGTGTCCCGCGCGGCGAAAAATGCTCCGCACGGGATGGTCACGCCACGGAACGTATCAAGTAGAACTTGAGTAGAATCGAAAGAAACCCTCCCCGGTGCCGGACGACCCGTAGGTTTTCCAGAAGCTTCCCGCCATGTCGTTCATCGAAATCAACTTATCAAGCGAGACGAGAACGTCGTCCATGATGGTGATCTCGTCGTTCAATATGGCCACGAAGTTCCTGGGCCCGTAGAACATGCCCCGGTTGGTATTTTCTGAATTGGTTTGCGTGCCGTACCCGTTGACGATTTCAAGATTGGAATTGTACTGAACGATAAGGTAATCGTCAGCTCCCAGAGGGTTCGCGACGTACACGTAGTCTCCCTTCGTCAACACTCCCCATGGATTAAATAGCCGTGATTCGGGATTTGCATTCTGATTGCTCTGGGTAAAGGGGTCGTATTTATTAATTCCAGATGACCAGGAGGTGATATACAGCATGCCGCCGCTACCCACCTTCATGAACTGTACGGAGGGAGGAGTATTGATGAGCTGTACCGGGCTCGATCCATCGAGGTTGGATCGGAAAATATTCGTGCCGTCGGAATAATAAAGGATGTTGCGAGCCCTATCAATTGTAACGGTTCGGATTTGCTCAGTGGTGTAAATAAAGCTACTGGTCCCGTCTCCGATAACTCCAAAAATATTTGCCAGTCGAATTATTCCTCTTCTGTCATAATTATTATTTGCGATATAAATCCTTCCATTGTTGTCAAAGTCGACATCGTACGGGCTTAAATACATGTCAAATCCAAGGCCGATTTCGGTACCGACGCGGTCCACCCACCCAGTGCCATCCATGTCATTGATCTGTATAAGTCTGTGGGTCATGTAATCAGGTATCACGATTTTCGTTGTGTTCAGCCCCATCACCACGGGCACGTTCACCGTGGCCCCGGCGGGGCAGTTCGCAGACGAGGTGCCGCGGAAGGAGAGGGCGGCGCTCGGGTCACCCGGGGCCACGTAGGCGATCACCTCGAAAATGCGGAGCGCGCCGGCCGGCACGCTCAGGGAGATCGTGGAATAGGGCGCGAAGCTCTTCTCGATGAGGGCCATGTCGGGCCCCGTGACGCGGACATTGATGTTTGAGAAAGACGCCGGGGCGCTCTGGGCGATCGCGTCGGGCACCAGGAAGCGGCGTATCCGCTCGATGAGTCCCGCCTGCGCATCGGGCGTTTCAGGCGGCAGGTTAAGGTTGATCACCGCCCGGGCGTAACCGAACGGAATCCGGTGCTCCGAGTCGGAGCAGGAGAAGACGCCGGTCGCCGCGATGATGAGGAGCATGATAAAGACACGTGATGCGCGATTCATGGCTGTTGCCTCGCGATGGTATTTGTATTAATTTTATAATAAAAGAAAGCAAACAGGAGTGCAAGTTTTTTCGATGAGAAACTGAACGATGCAGAAGTTTTTTTCAGGACGGTTGGATTAATCCGCCTGCATGGGTTTATATTTTTCCACATGCTTTTACGATCTATATTCCATGGACTACTCGCCGCGGGGCTTTATCCGCGCCGGGGGTTGACATCATCTCCCGTTCATGATAGCATCGCAAAACTTTTTTTCCGGCGCCGCGGCGCCCTCCGCGACGCGCGCCGGAACACACGTAATGATATGGAGAGTACAATGAAACACGCCACGAAGAAACGAATTGCACGCACGATGTTCGCCCTGGCCCTTGCCGCGCTGCCCCTGGCCGGCGCGGCGATGGCGGCGAGTCCCCTGGAGCCGGTGAAGACCGATAATCCCCGCGACACCATGAGGACCTTCATGGAATCGATGAACGACTACCGGCAGGGGCTTGAAAAGCGGGACGACCGCCTCATGGGCCGAATCGACAGGGCGGTGCGGTGCTTCGACCTAGAGGAGGGTTTTTTCCTGGAGCACCAGGAGAAGGCGCGGGAAAACGCCGTGCTCCTGAAAGAGGTGATCGACCGCGTCATTGTCATCGATTATGATAAAATACCGGAGGGTCCCGAGGGTCCCGGGGATAAGCTGCTGCGATGGCGCCTCAAGGGAACGGAGATCACCATCGCACTCCAGGAATCGGGGGAGCGCGCGGGTGAATACCTCTTCACGCGGGAGACCGCGGCCCGGGCGAAGGAATTCTACGAGAAGGTAAAGCACCTTCCCTATCTCGAGGGAAGCGGCCGCGGGGCCCTCTACCGGGGCACATGGTTCGAGGAAACGGTCCCGGCCTGGATGAAGGGGCGCTTCGTTTTCCTTCAGATATGGCAGTGGGCGGGCCTTTTCCTCGCCATATTCCTCGGGCTTCTCGTGAAATTCATGGTGCGGCTGGGAGTCGACCTGGTAAACAGGATTTCGGCGCGCTCGAAAAGGGTCTGGTTCATGAAGACCGCGAAGGCCTTTTCAGGGCCCACGAGCCTCCTGGCGGCGACCCTGTTCTGGTATATCTCCTATAGACTTCTCGGTTTTGACGGGGGGGTACAGACCTTTCTCCGCATTGTCCTCCAGGTCCTCCTCGCCGGGGCGCTTCTCTGGCTCATCTACCGGCTCATGGGCGTTTTCTCCGATTACCTCGCGGACGTGGCCTCGCGCACGCCCTCGACCGTGGACGACAAGCTGGTGCCCATCGCGACCAGGGCCCTGAGGATATTCATCGTTGTATTCGGCGCCCTCGTGGCCGTGCAGAACATGGGACTGAACGTCATGTCGGTCCTGGCGGGCCTGGGCATCGGCGGCCTGGCCTTCGCCCTGGCGGGGAAGGACATGGTGGCCAACTTCTTCGGATCCCTCATGATCCTCTTCAACGGGCCCTTCCAGGTGGGGGACTGGATCATCGTGGGGAGCGCCGAGGGGACCGTGGAGGAGATCGGCTTCCGCACCACGAAGATCAGGACCTTCTACAACTCGGTGATCACCATCCCCAACGGCGAGCTGGTCATCAAGGAGGTGGACAACATGGGCCGGCGGGAGTACCGCCGGGTCATGGCGACCATTGGGGTCACCTACGGCACTCCCCCCGACCTCCTCCGCGAATTCATTGACGGGATCAAGAAGATCATCGCCGAGAATCCCCATTCGAAGAAGGACGCCATCTACGTGGTGTTCAACGGGTATGGCGATTCCAGCCTGGACATCCTCATTTATTACTTTCTCAAGGTGCCCGATTGGATGACGGAGCTCGAGCAGAAGGAGAATGTTTACATGCACATATTCCGCCTGGCGGCGCAGATGGGCGTGGATTTTGCGTTCCCGACCCGCACGGTACATATCGAAAAAGCTTCCGGGGAAAATGGCACCGGGGGCGTCCGCGCCGGGGAAGACACGATCGTGCGCGCCGGGGATTGATCCGGCGGGGAAATATCCGGGAAAAATTTATTTTTTTCCTCGGTTATATATAGTATAATTGATGAAAGAGCCGGGAAAAAAGGTTTGCAATTAATCAAATGCGTCATTACTCTGCGCAGGGGTGACGCAGGAGGAAACCATGAAAAAATCACATATAGTATGCTCCATTGTCTTCGCTCTGGTTTTCGCGGCCTCCTCGGCATTCGCGGAAATTCGTGTCGTGTCCGTGAAGGGGACCGCGGCGTATAAAACCGGCCAGCAGTGGGTGCCTCTCAACGCGGGGGCCGCCCTCGCCGTGGGCACCAGGGTCAGCACAGGGGTCCGCTCCACCGTGGAATTGCGGATCAACCGGCACACCGTGACGGTCCAGCCCCTCACCATCATGAAAGTGACCGAGAGCGTGGAACGGCCCGGCAGTTCCACCACCAATATCGGCCTCAGGCGCGGATCTGTGCGCACGAGGGTGGCGAGCGACGCCAGGGTGAAGACCGTATTCAAGGTCTCGACCCCCGTCGCCACGTCGAGCGTGCGTGGTACCGAGCAGGTCGTGGTGTACAGCCCCACCTTCGGCATGAGGGTCATCGTCCTCTCCGGCGTAGTGGAGGGGAGCGGTCTCAACAGCGCCGGGAAGCTCATATCGGGGAACCTGGAGTTCTGGCAGAAGTACGCCTCGCCGGTGCCGGAAAGCCTGATGACCGGCATGGAGGATTTTCTCACCCAGACCGGGTCCCTCTTCGTCACCCTTGACGAGGAGACGGCCTTCGAATTATTCGGCGAAGATTTCCTGAACTATGACATGGGGGGAGGAACAGGCCAGGGCGGCGGACAGAGCGCTCCCGTGCCGGTCAATATATTCCTTATTTGGCCGAATCCCCAGTAGTATAGCGGTAAACCGGTTATCCCCGCGGCGCGACTATCTCAATTCACAGATAGAGACGACCGCGGGGGCAATCATATCAGATACACATCTTCAGGGGGGGTCATGAGAAAGCTACTCATCCTCGGTGTTGTCGTAATACTTTCATCCCCGCTTTTTCCCCAGGAAATCAATTTCATCAACGAGCTTTCCGGCAAGAAGGTCGTGACCTTCGGTGAAGGGGTGCGGATGTACATGTACGCCATGGGGAAGGCCCCGGGGGGCTTTGACGCCAATGTGCGGGCACTGAAACAGGCGGGACTCCTGAAAAAGGACAGCTACGACGCGGACAAGCCCCTGCGGCGCGGCATGCTGGCCCTCATGGTGGCGCGCCACCTGAAGCTCAAGGGCTCCTTCTTCTACCTTATGTTCGACACCAGGCGCTATGCGCACCGCGCCTGCGTGGGAGAGAAGATCATGGCCGTCAACACGAGTGAATTTGACAAGCTTACCGGGGACGAGCTCATCGAGGTGATTTCTATCGTCACCGCGCGCATGGAGGGGACGAAATGAAAAGGAAATCACTCGCCGCGTGCATAACGCTGATCCTGTCGATCGCCTTCGCCCTGGCGGGTACGGCGGCCCGCGCCCAGCTTTTCACTCCGGAGCCGGAAGCGGACCCCGACATGGTCACCTCGAAGAGCCGGAAGAACATGCGCGACAGCGGCGTCCAGTACGGCGCCTGGGTCACCCCCTATATCATCTACCAGGAAGCGCCGGGGGGCAACTTCAGCACGTCGGTGAACACCTTCCGGGCCTGGTTCAAGACCTATCTCTGGGACAACAGCTTCCTCTACGTGCGGGGCAAGGACACCTACACCGCAGTCATAAAAAAGGGAGGATCCGGGATACGGAACAAGAACGTCCTGGATCTCGATATCGGCTACATCGCCATGGCCACGCCGCGAAGAAACCTCGATTTTTCCATGGGGCGGAAGTATTACAATATCGGCTCGGGCCTCGTGCTGAACGGACGCGGCGACGGGGCCGAACTCAACTTCTACTCGAAATATATCAACGTGAAGGCCCTGGGCTCATGGACCGGCTTCCTGGTGAAGGACGACAACCCCTACGGCCTGAGCGACCGCGACCTCGCCACGGGATCCAAACGGGTCTTCGGCGGCGGCGAGATTTCCACGGAGTGGTTCAACCAGAAGCTCTACGTGTTCGGCGTTGCGCAGTTCGACTTCGGCAAGGAACGCTACGACAGCCGGAGGAGACAGCTCGCGGCCCTCATTGGATGGGCCGAGGGCTTCAGCTACTACAGCGGCCGGAGCCGCTACGATTCCCAGTACTACGGCGTGGGCCTCCGGGGCGTCATCGTGAGCGGACTCGCCTATTCGGGAGAGGCCGTCATGGAGCGGGGGAAGAGCTACCTTTCCGGCCTCACCTTCTCGCAGTATATCCCCGGCTACAACGTGAAGAGCGACATCCTGGCCTACGCGGGGCAGTTCAAGCTTGACTATTACATCAAGACCCTCCTCACACCGGTTCTTTCGGCTCACTACGCCTTCGGATCGGGGGACGTGAACCGGGACGATTACCGGACCCCGATCGGCAACTCCCTGGGCAAGGACCACGGTTTCATCTATTTCGGCACCTTCGTGGGAGGGTACGCCCTCAAGCCCCTTCTCGCGAACATGCACGTGATCAGCGGAAGCGTGGCGGTATCGCCCTTCTCCTGGTCGGACGTCATTTTCGTGAACGCGATGACCCTTACCGCCCGTTACTTCTACTACATGAAGCATAAAAACATGGCGACGATAAACTACGGCCTGGACGCCACGAAGCATGAGCGGGAAATTGGACACGGACTGGATGCCTCCCTGCGGTGGCGGCTCTTCTCCGACCTGACCCTGTCGGTCACCTACGGTCTTTTCATCCCCGGCAAGGCCTTCGGGTACGCCTACGACTGGACCCTCCGGACGGTTACCAGCTCGCGCACGACGTACCGCCATTTTCTCATGGGAGGGTGCAACGTAACCTTCTGACCGTCTTACCCTCCCGCGCCGTGTAAGCGGGAGGGTCACCAACCTTTCGGATCCATGGGGGGCCAGCCATGCTGCAGCGCTACTTCGAGGCGGCGAATCGATTCATTGATGAACACAAATTCTCCGGGATCGCCGTCGCCCTCGTTTTTTACCTTCTCGTCGCAGCGTTCTGCTTCACACGGGCCTACGAGATGTTCGAACTGAAGCTCTACGACCTCCGCTTCGCTCTCCGGCCTTCCATCAGCGAGTGGAACCGCCTCTATTTCCTTGACATTGACGAAAACAGTCTCACCACGGTGGGTCAGTACCCCTGGCCCCGGGGAACCTATGCCCGGGGCCTTGAAACCCTCAGGGGGGTGGGCGCGAGCCAGGCCAGCTTTGATATCATGTTCCCTGACGCATCGCCGAGGATCGTCAACCCGGTGGAATTCGAATCCCTCTATCGGAAAGCGGCGGGGGGACAGCGGATTGGCGCGGGGGAGGTCGAGGCGGCGGGGATCGACAACGACCTGCTTTTTGCCCGGGGGGTCGGGGAGGCGGGCAACGTCGTCATGGCCTATACCTTCAGCGACGAGCCCCTGGCCTACGACGTGATAGAGCGCCAGAAAAGCCCCGCCTTCATAAAGGCCAGGGAGCGGTTCATCCGCCGCGCCTCAATTCCCGTTCCGCCCGACAAAGTGAAATCGCTGGCATACCTGGACGACAAGTCCGTAAAAAGCCTCTCCTATCCCATACCGGAGCTGATGAACGCGGGCCATGCCTTTGGTTTCGTGAACAGGTACACCGATATCGACGGCGTCACGAGGAAGGTCCAGCTGGTACAGGTCTATGACGGGAGGATATGGTTCAACCTGGCCCTGGTCATGCTGATCGACGCATGCGGGGTCCCCCTCGGGAACGTGGAGGTGATTCCCGGTAGGTCGATTATCATCAGGGACGCCGTCAACCCCCTTACCTTGAAAAAGGGCAGCATCTCCATTCCCATCGACCGCGACGGGATGATGTACGTCACCTGGGCCGGGTCCGGCCAGGGGAAGGGCGGGATACGCGAGAAGACCTTTCACCTGGTGCCGTTCTATGCCGTCATCGAGTATCCCGGGAAGAGGGAACTTGCCCACGAGGTATTCGATGACGAGGACAGGATCAAGCTCGAGACGCTGGCCGACCTGAGGCAGAGGCTCGACGATTTTAACGCCGAGCTCCCCCACGCCGAGGGGGAGATGAAGAAAACCATCTCTGCGGGTATCGCCGAGCTCAGGGAAAAGATAGAAAAGGCGGAGAAGAACCCGGTGCTCGGCGAGCTCGAGCCTCAGATCGCCGCGGCCAGGAGTGAATACGCCGCCGCGAAAGACCAATCCGGCAGGGCCGCCGCCTGGCGGCGGATAGAAGGGTTGAAAAAACAGATACAGCGCACCAGGCATGAATACCTGGGTAACTATCGAAGGGAGGTCGTGAAGGCCGAGGAGGAGCTCCGGGCCGGGGATAACCCCGAATTGCGCTCCACCATCGATAAACTGCGCTACGTGGCCGACACGCTGGAGCTGGTAATACGCGTGGAGGAGATGGCGGACAGTCTGGCGCTGGTGGGCCTCACGGCAACGGGGACCCAGGACATCGGCGCCATTCCCCTTCACAACGAGTACGCCAGGGTGGGGACCTACCACAATACCATCAACACGATCGTCCAGCGGCAGTTCATCAAGCGCATAAACTGGCCCGTAAATCTCATCATCATGCTCATCGTGGCCCTCGCCATGGGTTACACGATTCAGCGCCTCAACGCGAAGAGGTCCCTCATCACCATGGTGGCGGCGCTGCTGCTGCTCACCGTCGCCGTGATGGGGGTTTTCGCGCTGTTCAATCTCTGGTTCCAGCAGCTTGGCATTCTCATGGCGTCATTCCTTCCTTCTCTGGCCATCGTGGCGATAAAGTTCATAAAGGAAGAGAGCCAGAAAAAATTCATCAAAAGCGCCTTTTCCTACTACCTGTCGCCCAGCGTCATAGACGAGATCATAAAGGACCCGGAGTCGCTCGAGCTCGGGGGGGAGGACAGGGAGATCACAATTTATTTCTCCGATATCGCTTCCTTCTCAACCATTTCCGAAAAGCTCACTCCACAGGACCTGGTGCGGCGCCTTAACGAGTACCTCACGGAGATGACCAACATCATACTGGGCTATAACGGCACGGTGGACAAGTATATCGGGGACGCGATCATGGCGTTCTACGGGGCGCCCATCGCGATGAAGGACCACCACCTCAAGGCGTGCCTGGCCTGCATCGACATGAAGAGGCGGCTGCGGGAGCTCCAGGAGGAATGGCGGAACAAGGGTATGGAGCCCCTTTCCGCCCGGTCGGGGATCCACTCCGGAAAGGCCACCGTTGGGAACATGGGATCCAGCACGAGGATGGACTATACCGCCATGGGTGACGCGGTTAACCTGGCGTCGCGCCTGGAGGGAGCGAACAAGTATTATTCCACCTCGGCCCTGATCAGCGGCGCCACCTACGAGGGGGCCCGGGACCATGTCGAGGTGAGAAAACTCGACATGATACGCGTCGTGGGTAAAACCGAGGCAGTGCCGATTTACGAGCTCATCGGGAAAAAGGGGGCGCTTCCGGACAGGGTCTACGAGATGCTCGAAAAATACAACCTTGCCATGGACCATTTCAGCGGCCGCGACTGGAAAGGTGCGCGGCAGCTCTTCCGGCAGGCACTCAAGGTCCTTCCCGACGACGGGCCGTCGGAAATGTACGTGAAGCGGTGCGACACCTTCATCAAGAGCCCTCCCTCCAGGGGATGGGACGGGGTCTTCGCGATGAAGGGGAAATAATCTCGCCCCGGGCCAGTATCTTTTTTGCTTTACAGGTTACATACCGGATGTATACCGGCCCCGCAGGGTCGGATGACCGCCACTTCCACGCAACCGGAGAACGCAATGGGATCAATGAAACGAGAACGACGCCTACACCTGCTTGCCCTCGCCTTCCTGGCGGGCCTTTTCATCGGCGTGAACGCGTCGTTCCTTTCCTCGGCACCCGAACCGGCGCACCAGTACCTTGATTACTTTCATCGCGTTTACCAGATCATCGTTACCGAATATGTCGACGAGACCTCGCCGAAGGAGATGTTCTTCGGCGCGATAAAGGGGATGATCGATTCACTGGACGATCCCTATTCCCGTTTCCTCGACGAGAGGGCCCTGGGAGAGCTCCGCGAGATGACAACGGGAAAATTCCAGGGCGTGGGAATCGAGATCACGGTGCAGGACGGCCGCGTGGTGGTGGTGGCTCCCATAGAGGATTCACCGGCGATCAGGGCCGGCATCGCGCCAGGCGACGTGATCACGCGCATCGACGACAAGGCGATCAAGGGCAAGTCCGTCGAGGAGATCGCCTCCATGATACGGGGACTCCCGAAAAGCACGGTGCGGCTGCAGATCTCGCGGGAGGGTTTCGCCGAACCGATAGAGTTTACCCTGGAACGCGCCCCCGTGAAGATCGCCAGCGTGGAATACGGCATAATTGAGAAAGGGTCCATCGGGTATCTCAGGATCAAGAATTTCGGTTCCGACACGGGACGCGATGCCGCGAAGGCGATGAAGTATTTCAGGAAGCAGGGGGTGAAGAAAGCGATCATCGACGTGCGCAACAACCCGGGGGGCCTTCTCACCGGGGCGGTCGAGGTCTCCGAGCTCGTTCTTGACCGGGGCCGGACGATCGTCTCGACCAGGGGAAGGGAGGGAGGCGGCATCGTGGAGGAATACAAGTCACGGAGCGAGCCCGTCTACCGAGGCGCCCTCGCGGTCCTCGTGAACAACGGCACCGCGTCGGCGGCGGAGATCCTGGCGGGGGCAGTGCGCGACAACGAGCGAGGGGTTCTCATGGGGGAGAAAACCTTCGGGAAGGGTTCCGTCCAGAAATCGTTCAACCTCGAGGATGATATCGGCGTTTCGATCACCGTTGCGCGCTACTACACCCCGTCGGGGGAATTGATCCACAAGAAGGGAATAACGCCGGAGCGCGTCATCACGGCGGAAAAGTTCTCTGAAGACGACATGAAGGGACTCAAGACAATCCGGGAGAAAAACCTCATGGACGCCTTTGTGGCGAAGGATACCGCCTATGACGGGGCTTCGAAAAAAGCCTTCCGCGCGTTTCTCGCCGAGAGGGGAGTGCGCCTCTCCGACAGGACGGCGGACTTCGTCCTCAAGGACTGGATCAATCGCGCGAAAAAGAAACCCCTCTACGACCTGGAATTCGATACGCAGCTCAACGAGGCGGTGCGCCACCTCGGGGGCATCTGAACCGGGACCGGCGGGAGGGGGTAATGGCTCGAGGACTCGGGCTTGAAAGCTCGTGCGACGAGACCGCCGCGGCGGTGGTGGAAGACGGCGTTGCCATACTCTCAAGCGTCGTCGCCAGCCAGGTGGACCTGCATCGCGTGTATGACGGGGTGGTGCCTGAAATCGCCTCACGCGCCCATCTTGAATCGATAAACCGCATCATCGACCGCTCCCTTGAGGAATCGGGGACGCGCTTCGAGGACCTGTCCTACGTGGCGGCGACGACGAGGCCGGGTCTCGTGGGGTCGCTGATGATCGCGCTCCAGTCCGCCAAGGTGATATCCTACCTTCTCGGCATACCCTTGATCGGCGTCAACCACCTCGAGGCGCATCTCTACGCCCCGTTCCTCGAGGGCGTTGATCCCGTGTATCCGCACATCGGCCTCCTCGTGTCCGGGGGAAACACCGTTCTCTACCATGTCCGGGCAGTGGGGGACCTGGAGGTAATCGGCAGGACCGTGGACGACGCTGCGGGGGAGGCCTACGACAAGGTGGCGAAGCTGATGGGGCTCGGTTATCCCGGCGGTCCCGTCATTGAAAAGCTCGCGCGGTCAGCCAGGGACCGGACCACGCGCTTCCCGAAGATACTTCCCGTTCCCGGGGACGAGCGTTTTTCCTACAGCGGCATCAAGACGGCCGTGGTGACCTACCTGAAAAGGAATCCCCACGCCGACCCCGCCGAGGTGGCCTTCGGGTTCCAGGAAAGCGTGCTGGAGCTCCTCGTGCGGAGAACCTTTGCCGCGGCGCGGGCACGGGGGATACGTTCCATCGTCGTCGCGGGAGGGGTCGCCGCCAACGGGAGGCTCCGCGAGCTCCTCGAGGGCGAAAAGGCCCCGGGAGAGACGCTTATCATTCCCACGCCTTCACTCTGCGCTGACAACGCGGCAATGGTGGCGGGGCTGGGGTTCCGCTACTATGCGGCGGGAAAGTCAGACGATCTTGACATTGACGTGAGCCCCCGGGCGTAATTTTACTTGATTAAATCGGCCTTTCGGGTCTATGGTTGGATCAAAGGCGGCACATACGGAACGACCACTACAGAAGGGACGGAGCCGGACGGATAGATGGCGAAGAAAAACGGCAGTTTCAACAACCTGATCGATTGCTGCCTCAAGCTCGCGCATGATCCCGAGCTTGAGGGCGATGTCGGCGCGCAGTTCGTACGCCTCGTGACCGATTATTTTTTCGGGGCGGAGAAAAACGCGAGCAGGGGATTCGAGCTGTTCCTTGAGAATTGCAGCCCCCCTCCCTTCGTGGAATCCCTGGGATCGATCTTCGACATAGACATGGCTGACCTGGAAGCGTACGTGCGGGGAGATTCCCTCAACGACTCGATGGCGGGGAAGATCATGCTGTCGCCCCAGTACCTGAAGACCTTCTATCCCCACCACGCGCCCTCATTCAACAAGCTCCCCGAGGACGCGCGGTTTGAGTTGATGGATGCCATCAGGGAGAAGAACGACGGCATCATTTCAGCCTTCACGAAAATGAAGATGGACAGGGACGCGGACAGGAAGAGAAAGCTCCTCACGCTGATCGCCCTGGTGCTGAAGAACATACACCTGAGGACCGGCGCGCCGCTCAACAGGCTGCCGCGGCCCGCCGACGAGATCATCCGCTCCCTCTACGCCGGCGCCGACGAGGTTTTTTCCGCGAGCCAGAAACAGATGGCGGAGCTCATGGACGATACGAAGATCAAACAGCTGGTGAAGACCTTCTTCATGATCAAGCAGTTCAAGGACATCACGTCCATCGCCGTGCTCTTCAAGGACGAGGTGGGACGTTTCAAAAAGAGAACGGAGTCGGCCCGGCAATGAGGCCCCGCACGCGGGGCGATTGCCCGAAGGGTCAGCGAAACGAGCGATGAATTTCGTCGAAGAAAAAACACCGAAGGGATATCTCATCAAGATTTTCTTTGATAACTGGCAGTTCCTCGCCTTTGACGGGCGCGGCAAATCGATTTACGCGGACAGTGAAAAGCGGAGCCTCCTCCACGCGGTACCCGTGATGATTTTCGTGGGAACATCGTTCGAACTGGGGAGGGACTGGGAGCGTGACTACCGGATGCTGAAAATCCGTGAAGGGGTCATGATCGTTCCCTACATTGACGTTCGGGACGGGAGAACAAAATATATTTTTCTTGAAACCGACAGGGAACTCGACGCCGTACCCGCCCGCGTCATGCACGTGGGGAACGTCGCCCAGATGGTGCGGGAAATCGACGTCGGGGTGGTGCCCAACTATGTCATCGTGGACGACGCGGTCACGCCCAATGACGTGATCATCATAAAAAACCGCTACAAGGCCGGGGACATCATCTACAGCGAACTGGCAAACAACTGCTTCCTGGCGGAGCGGATGCAGATCCCCGACGCGGACGATATTGTCAACCTTAACATGATATCCACGAACCCGGTGTATCTCTCCCTCATACACCTGCGCAACATGGACCTCGCTAAGATAAACCAGCTTCTCCTCGATTTCGAGATCAACGCACTGGACACGGAATATATACTGAGTTTTATCCTCACGGAGATCGAGAAAGCGGAATCGGACCCGGGGATGGCCAAGCACGCCCCCATGCTGCACGACCTCCTCAACTCCTTCAGGTTCTACCATTCCCTGCTGGAAAAGGACGAGGAGGGGATCAAGGAGATGATCGATTCGACGACCGACCTGAAAAAACTCACTCCCTATCGCACGCTGGTGTCAAAAGTAAAAGCGATGTTCCCGGGTCCCGAGGAGCAGAAACTCTACACGGTCTATGAGAATATCCTCTTCGACAGGCTCGAGGAGCTGAAAGCGGGCTCCCGGGCCTGACGCGAAAGAGGCGGTGAAACGGCCGGTCGGGAGACCGGTTTTTTTTTGCGCCGGGCGCAGTCCCGTTCGTACCAGTCGCGAAGGGTACCCGCAAATGAGATTGGGAGAATCGGCCGGGGTGAAACAAAAATTGCTGATCATTGTCCTTGCGCTGCAGGTCATGGCGGCGGGTTCGGTCGGGGATGGATGGTGGAGTGCCTATTTTACCGTGCCCGCCGGCAATCCCGGGGCGCGGGGCACTCCAGAACGCGGCCTGGTGATGCTGATCGACGGGGCCGCGGACCATGTCTACGGGGCGTTCTACCAAATAACCTCCCCCGGGGTGGCGGGGGCCCTCTGTCGCGCCCGGGCGCGGGGCGTGGACGTGAAAATCGTCACGGAGTCGGAAACCTTCGCGAAGAAGGAAAGCTGCGCGGGGCGGTTCAGGGACGCGGGGATAGAGACGGTGTGCGACCAATCACGCGGCCTCATGCACAACAAGTTCGCGGTCGTGGACGGTAGAATGGTGTGGACTGGCTCATACAATCCGACAACGAGGGGCTCGGGATTTCATGACGAGAACGCCATACTTCTGCAATCACCCGAGCTCGCGGCGATCTACACGGATGAATTCATGGAGATGTTTCGCGGCGGGGTTTTCGGAAACCGCAGCGAGCCGGGTCCCTTCGCGGGACTGCTGAACCGCCATCACGTGCGGATCGGGGAATCGGACATCAATGTCTATTTCTCGCCGGAGGACGACGTGGAAAGGATCATCCTCGGGCGCCTCCGCAAGGCCCGGTCGTCGATACACTTCATGGCATACTCTTTCACGAGCGAATCCATCGGGGAGATGATGATACGGAAGCACCGGGAGGGTGTGGCGGTCATGGGGGTATTCGAGCGAAGGGGAGCGAAGGCACCCCACGGGGAGTACATGAAAATGAAGATCGAGGGCGTCCCGGTGAGGCTCGACCGTAACCGGCACGCGATGCACCACAAGGTGATTATCATAGACCGCAGGCGGGTGATAACCGGATCCTACAACTTTTCCCGGAACGCCGCACGGAACAACGATGAGAATATACTCGTCATAGACAACCACCGGATAGCGGCGGCCTATCTTTCCGAGTTCAGCCGTCTTTACCGTTGAGGCGCGCCCAGGAGGATCGGATCCCGCTCCTTCCCGTCGATAAACAGGGCGAAGTCCCTGAACCGCGGGTATTCCTCCGGCGGTATCTCGGACCGTTTCACCTCGACGATGGAGCGCGCACGGATGGTGTTCCCGGAGGCCTCGTAGGAGAATTCGGCGGAGAACAGCGCGTGGTCATATCGCGAACCATCGGGCAGCCTTTCCACGCGGTACCCGGGAGGGATCCTGAAGGTAACGGCGGTTCGTGCGGTCCAGGGTCCCGGAAGAAGGAGCGGATGGATGCGCGATTTCGTCGGGGCGAATCGGCGTCCGTACCATGACCGGAGGGGAAAAGCGTCGAGAATGATCCGCCCGCCCCCCGGAGGCAACAGCCCGGGCACCGATACGGTACAGGTGAATTTCACGGGAAGATCCCCGTCGTATCCCGCTACCGCGACGTCAGTTACCGACGCTCCGGAATGGGCGGCGTTCCATGCCTCGTTAAGGCGCTGGAGACGGGCCGAAGGGAGCCGCAACCCTCCCCTTTGAATGGGCCCCATGCCGGCCCGGTCGACAAGGGAAAGCACCATGGTCGCGTCCCCCGAGGGGGCCACGGTCACGTCAAGGTTCGATTCCAGGGACGCGCCGGGCGCGGAGGCCTCCACGACGGGAATTGCCCGCCACGCGGATCCCTCGACGACCAGGGCGGGTATACCGCGGAGATCCTCAGGGAGTGTCAGGGTGCCGCGTGAGGGATCGAGAAAAAAACCCCCGTCGAGGTTCACGTAGCAGAGGACGTGATCAAAGTCACCCGGTTTCGGGAGGGATGTTGAAGGGCCATTGCGCCGGACCAGTGCGGGACGGGCGTCGATGCCGGCCTTCCTGAGCAGCGCGACGAGAAGAAGCGATGCGTCCTTCGTCTCACCGGTTCCCGCGAGAAAGGTCTCGGATGCCTCGCGGGGGAGAGAGGGGGCGTCCCCATCCGCATTTTCGGTTATCCGTATCCTCCCTGATACGCCAGTGAAGGTGGAAATGACCCGGTCCATGGGCGGGCCCTCCGCGGAATCAGGCATGGCGGTGATGTCATCCTCAAGGCGAAGCTTTTCCTCGAAGATCGGGCCGGACCGCGAGAAGAAATCATCCCATGTTTTGAATGTGGTGAAATAGACCGATGGAACAAGCCGCTGGAGAGGGGGCATCATCGGCTCCCGGCGCGGCGGGACAAGGTTCCTTCCCTCGACAAGGTGCCATGCCGATGAGCGGTTTCCCGCCATGGAATGACGCAGGGCCCCCGTTCCCTCCGCATGGCAGTACACGGGGAGTTCCACCGGGTGAATGAGAACCGCGCGGAATACCATGGTGCGATACCTGTTTCCCGGAGCCACGCGCCCGCTGTAGCCGCCGGGAATCTCGCGATTATTCCGGCTTATTGCCCGGTATTCCAGGTCAAGGATGTCTCCTGGTGCCAGAGCCGGGAGATCAAACTCAACGACCTGGAGCCGATCCCTGGTGATTTCCCTCGCGGCATGACGTCCCAACGGGACCGGGACTCCCCCGCGCACAAGGATAAGGGAAGACTCCGTGATACGTTCTCTTTCCGTGTCGATGGCTACCCGGGGAGCCGGGAAGTTCCTGGCCCCGGAGGAGGTGGCGATCATGATGACGCGCCTCACCCGTCTTTCCGAGGATGCCCCGATGTTGACCGAGATGAGCGTTTCGTCAAGGAGCGTCACCGCCGGCTCGTCACGGTATGGTTCGGCAGGTGGGGCGAGGGAGGAATATGAGCCGCTGAATCGGAACCGGTCCAGATCGTCGCTCCCGCCGCCGAGGCGCGCGATATCATCCCTCAGGCCATGGCTGTCCGGCTCCGCCTCCAGGGCCCTGCCGTACCAGTGGAGGGCCAGTCTCCTTTTGCCCATCCGTTCATACACTCCGCCCAGGGCCTCCATGACCCTCCCGCTGTACGGGGCGCGTTTCAGGGCCGCCGCAAGGTGGGGCACGGCGGCCCCGGGACCCGAACGAAACTCCGCAAGGGCGGCAAGACGCAGCCTGAAACCGGTGCGGTTGGGGAAGAAGGCCACGGCCCGGGCCAGGAGACGCTCCTCCCTGTCAGGCGAACCAATCTGCTCGTAGCATGCGGCGAGACGGCGATACCGTGACGGGGAGAACCGGTCAAGCCGCAGGAGCCGTTCAAGGGGAATCACGGCGCCATGAAAATCGCCCCCATCGATGCGCATCCCGGCTTCATGGTCCAGTCCACGGGCAGGGCGGGGTGAGTTCCCGAGAACACGGGCGGCCCGAAGGGCCGCGGGGTACCAGGCGTTTTTCCGAAAAATACGTATCTTCGCATCGGCGCGGAGATGCGGCGCGGTCACGATTCCCTCTGCAAGTGCCCATGCGTCGCGAACAAAGCCGCGGGAGGCGGCAAGACGCGCAAGGCGATACCGCGTGAGGGCGGATTTCGGGTCTGCGGCGAGGGCCTCGCGGAGGTGGCGCTCTTGCGCGGAGGGGTTTTCCGACAGGGCGGCCAGGATGCGCCGTGCTGCGGGTCGGCGGAAATCATCCCCGCCTATCGATGCGAGCAATGCCCGGGCGGGATGGGAAGTCCCCCCCCCGAGGCGGGCACGGTGGAGCAGGTACCCGGCGCGGAAGCGCGTTTCGGCGTCAGGGTCACGTGTCTTCAACAGGGCGGCAAGGGCGGGAAAATAGGTTATGCCGAGGAGCTCGCACCCGCCCTGTGCCGATACGGAACCGGGATCTGCGGCGTCCAGGGGTTTTCCTCCAACTGCCTCGAGCAGGCGGAGGGATACGCCGATCCTGCCCTCGCGATCACCCGCCTTTATCATGATACGGTGGGTACCCCCTGTGAGCCGTACATGTATGAAATACTGGTCATGGTCAAAGCCATGGGTGGTATCCCTCGTGAAAATTCTTGTTCCGTCAAGCCAGAGGTCGGCGGGGCCGGTTGTCCCGAGAACAAGGTAGTACTCACCCCCGGGGGTGACAACGGACCGGTGAAAATAGCAGAAGGAATCTCGCATCCGGGGCATCAACTCATCGATACAGACGGCGCCGGTCCTGTCGGGACTCACGCGGTACCAGGGAAAGTCCCCCGGTGAAGGATCGCCTGAAGAGCGCGTCCCGGCATTTTCTATTTCCCCGTTGTGAAAGGGGCCGGCCGCCATACAATCAAGAAATCCCGCGCGGGATATAAGGCTTTCCGCAGCGCCGAGATTGCCCGCGCGGAGATGCAGGACCGCGGTGATCAATTCCAGGCGGTCGCGCAGGAAGGGGTCGTCGAAAACAGGGGCATCCCCGAGGTCCCGGAGCGTCTCCAGGGCGGGTTCCGCGAGATCATCCGTCTCTGACAACTCCCGTATCCTGAAGAGATTGATCTCGGCGACGACGGGGTCGTTCGTGGCGGCGGTCCATTCGCGCAGGAACGACAGGGCCTCCGGGTATTCCCCGCGGTTTTCCAGGCGCATATACCGCTCTTCCGGGGAGAGATCACGGGCCAGGGCACCGCGGGCGAGTGGAAGCAGGATGAGAATGATCAGCACTGCGCGCATCGCGTGTATCCTCTGTTCATTACAACAGGCGACGATATCACGGGGGTTTTTACAAACATTATTTTCATTTTTTAAAACGCCGTTCGTTATTCACGGCGTGGTACGAAGCGCCCGTCGGGGCGGGAGGGGATTATGATCAAGGGAAACAAGTCATGAAGGGAAGGGACCCTGCATTTCAATACCTTCTCCCCGTGCAGAGGTGCCTCGGGGGGGAGGATGTGCGATGCCTCTCGGACCAGGAGCTCCTTTCGGTCATGGTGGGGAGCGGCACCCGGGAGCAGGACGTGGTGGACCTGTCCCTCGGCATGCTCAGGAGGTTCGGTGGCCTCGGGGGGCTCGCCTCGGCGGGAATCCGTGAGCTTTCTCAGATCCGCGGCATCGGGCTTGTCAAGGCGGTACGGATCCTGTCGGCATTTGAATTGGGCCGCAGGGTCATCACGCGGCCCGCGGACCTGAAGCGCCTCGCTTCACCCGGGGCGGTCTGGGAATATCTGCTCCCGTCGATGGCATGTCTTGCCCGGGAGGAATTCCGGGTCCTCATACTGAACGGAAAGAACAGCCTTATCAAGAACAGCGCGATATCCGTCGGCACGGTATCGGAGGCGATCGTGCATCCCCGGGAAGTGTTCAGGGACGCGATACGCGAGGGGGGCGCAGCCGTCATCGTGGCGCACAATCATCCCACGGGCGAACCTGCCCCTTCGGGAGAGGACATCACCACCACGAGGCGCCTGGCAGAGGCGGGAAAAATCGTGGGGATCCCCGTTCTCGACCATGTGATCGTGACGAATTCATCATACTACAGCTTCAAGGAGGGAGGATACCTCTGAACGGCGAGGCTGAACGAAACGACAAATTGTTCTTGAACCGGCCGACACGAGGGGTATATGGTGTTCCGGCGCCCCGTTGCAGGGGACGCGTCATTTCATATTCGAGGTGAACTCATGCGCGCTGCGGTCCCAGTCGCCCCCATTGTCGCCGTTATCCTCTTCTTCGAATGCGGCGCCGCGGCACCGGATGTCTCTCCCGGCTCATGGATGAGGAACGTCCCCGTGCCCTACCGTGTCGGGAAGATTCAGCACAGCGGATCCATGCATCTTTATTTCCCGAAAGGCTACAGCCCGGATGGCGGGGTCAGAACCCTTATCCTTCTTCACGGTTACCGGCAGGAACCCGGCGACTGGGAGGCCAGGACCCCCGTGGCCCGGTACGCCGATGAGCATGGTTTCGTTCTCGTGTGCCCCGCCATGTCCACCACCCTTTACGAATCTGACTACTATCCCGAGACCGTCAACCGCTGGGCTCCGATCCCCGGAAGCAGGTTCGTGACGGAGATACTGATCCCCTTCGTGCGGGAGCGGTACGGCGTGGCCCGGAAGCGGAATCTCACGGGGGTGTACGGCATTTCCACGGGGGCCAGGGGGGCTGTCCTTCTCGCGGCGCGGCATAACGGTCTCTTTTCCGCCGCCGCCGGGCTCTCCGGGGATTATGACGCCTCCTCCATGAGGCGGGACAGGATCCTCACCTCGGTGTTCGGACGATATGAAGAGCACCGGGAGAGGTGGGAGAGGGAGGTCAACATTCTCGCCATGGCGGAGAAATTGCGGAAAACGCCGCTGTTCCTGGGGCACGGGACACGGGACGGCGTGGTGCCGCCCCTGCAGACCGATATCCTGGCTGGAAGGCTCGACGACCTGCGGGGAAGGGGGCGCGGATACGAGTGCGTCGTGGAGCGTGAAAAAAGCAATGGCGCGGGGCATGACTGGCGATACTGGGGAGATCTCACGCCCGATGTCTTCGCGTTTTTCGACCGGCACCTCGGGCGGTAGAAACGCCGCGCGCCCGTTTCCGCCTCAGTCCTTCTTCTTCGAGGAAAAGAGGCGCTCCCAGAAGGTGAGCTCGTCATCTGATAGGCGGGGATTGTCTTCCTTTTCGGGAAGCGTTTCAACGGCGTGTTCCTCGATGGTGCGGTTCACGAAATCGGCGAATTTCTCGCTGGTCATGGTCTTCGCCTTGAACCGGTTTACGTAAAAGAGTATGTCCTTGTCCGAGGTGACCACGGTGGACATCTTCGGGTTGGGGTCCTTCTTGATGAATTCCTTGATGAGAAAGTCCGCGGAGTAATCCATGGAATAGTAGACATCGATGGTGCCCACGCGTTCGCTTCTCGTCCCGTGGGAGGGCCTTTTTTTCCCGTCGAAGACCACGCGGATATGGGATTTTTTGATCTTCTGGAATTCCTTGAGCCTGTCCAGGAGGCCCGCGCGCGCTTCCTCGAGCATACCGCGCAGCATTTTTTCTTCAAGTTCCGGGAACTTGTAGATCAGGTTGAATCCGTCAATCAAAAGAACCATTCAGCGGCGGAGCTCGTTCATGAAGTGCTCGATCCGCGCCATCGCCTCCCTGATGTTATCCATCGATGTCGCGTATGAACAGCGGACGTGATTCATTCCGGAGATTCCGAATACCTCTCCGGGAACGACGGCGACCTTCTCGCGCTCGAGAAGCCGGAGGGCAAACTCCCGCCCCGTGAGGCCCGTGGGGGAGACGTCCGGGAAGACGTAGAAGGCCCCGCCGGGAACCAGGCAGGGAAGCCCGATCTCGTTGAACCTGCTGCAGATGTAGTTCCGCCGTTTCAGGTACTCGTTTTTCATTTCGTGAACGTCTTTCTTCCCCTTTTTTACCGCTTCCACGGCGGCGTACTGGGAGATCGACGAGGCGCAGAGCGCGGTGTACTGGTGGATCTTCATCATCACGTCAATGATGAATGGCGGGCCCGCCACGTATCCCAGGCGCCATCCGGTCATGGCGTGGGACTTTGAAAACCCGTTAAGATAGATGGTCCGCTCCTTCATCCCGGGAAGGGAGGCTATCGAGAAGTGCTCGCCCTCGTAGGTAAAGGCTGAGTAGATCTCGTCGCTGATGACCAGTATGTCGTGGCGCGTCGCCAGTTCCGCCGCCGCCTCGAGGGTTTCGCGGCTTATGGTGGCGCCCGTCGGGTTGGCCGGATAGTTCAGGAGCACCGCCTTGGTGCGCGGTGTGATCGCCTTTTTGAGGGCGTCGGGACTCACGGAAAACCGGTCCGCCGCGGTGCACGAAACGATTACCGGCGTGGCGTGCTGAAGGGTCACGTTGGCCGTATAGGACACGTAGCAGGGCTCGCACACCACCACTTCGTCCCCGGGATCGAGTATGCTCCGCAGGGCCAGGTCAAGGCCCTGGCTGACACCCATGGTGATGATCATCTCCGTGTCCGGATCGTAGGAGAGCCCCTGGTCCGCGGAGAGGCGCTCGGAAATCACCTCCCGGAGCTCGGGAAGACCGCGATTGGCGGTGTAATGGGTGGATCCGTCCTTAATCGCGAAGATGCCGCTGTCGGATATGCGCCAGGGAGTGGTGAAATCAGGCTCCCCCACGCCGAGGGAAATGCAGTCGGGCATGGCGTAGACGATGTCGAAGAACTCGCGTATTCCCGAGGGAGGGATCGCGAGGCCGGTCTTCGATACAAGGTGTTCCGGGCTCTTCGTCTTTACGAGTTTAAGTTTCATGGCATACATCCCGCGGCGGCAATTCCGTCGCTTCCGTTAATCACTCGGAAAAAAGTGTTCCATCATTAAGAGTTGTTTCGATTCCGTAAAGCCATATTTTTTGAAGATAGCGATTAATTGCGGGTTGTTCGAATCTGCCGTCACCTGGAGGGACGTGATTCTCCGTGACGAGAGCAGTTCCATGAGGGCTTCGATAAGGGGAGAGGCCACGGCGATCTCGTCGCCGGGGCGCCAGGCCATCCACCTGACGCGGGCGGAGCTTCCCGGTCCCGCCTCGGGGATGACGAACCCCGCGATTCGCCTGCCGCGCAGGGCCACCAGCGAGTTTTCCAGGCAGCGGCCGAGGAGGGCAGCCAGGGAGTCGGCATTCCAGGTTCCGTTCGGGTCCGCGCCAAAGACCTCTTCGCCGAGGAGGAACACGCCCCGGAGGTCATCCTCCGACATCCCCCGTATCGTCACCGCGGTTCCCATTCAGACGCGTCCCAGCCTGACAAGCTTCGGCTCGTGTTCGGACCGGAGCACCACGTTGCGCATCCGCGGATCGGGTTCAGGGTGGTCCGAATTGTAGTGGAGCCCGATGCTGTCCTTCCGCTTGAGGGCGCTTTTAATGATGAGCTTAGCCACGGTGGCAAGGTTGCGAAGCTCAACGATGCGCGAGGAGATGGTGCTTTTTTTGTAGTAGTCGTGTATCTCCTCGGCGAGGACGAGTATCCTCTTGTGCGCCCGCTGAAGGCGCTTGTCGGAGCGAACGATGCCCACGTAGTCCCACATGAGCCGCTTCACGTCATCGATGTCGTGCTGTACCAGGACCCATTCCTCCAGGTCAAAGGTGCCTTCCTTGTTCCAGGCGGGGAAATCGGGCAGCCTGGTCTTCCCGGCCCGGGTGTTCCCAAGGGTTTCCCTGGCGTGGAGGAAGGCGCGGTGGGAGAATACGATCCCCTCGAGAAGGGAGTTGCTCGCAAGCCGGTTGGCGCCGTGAACGCCGGTGCGGGCCGCTTCACCCGACACGTAGAGGTTCTCGATGGTCGTCCTGCCCTCGAGATCGCTCACCACGCCCCCGCAGAGATAATGGGCCGCCGGCACGACGGGAATCGGCTCGCGCGAAATATCGATCCCCTCTTGAAGACACCGGGCATAGATGTGCGGGAATCGCTTCTGAAGAAATTTCCTGCTCTTGAAGGATATGTCCAGGAAGACATTGGTCACGCCGTGCTTTTTCAGTTCCATGTCGATGGCGCGTGCCACGATATCGCGGGGCGCGAGATCGGCCAGGGGATGGATGTGTTCCATGAAGCGCTCCCCCCTCGTGTTCATGAGCTTGGCCCCCTCGCCGCGCACCGCCTCGCTGATGAGAAAGCTCGGAACGGTTTCGCGCCGCGGGGCATAGAGCGACGTGGGATGGAACTGGATGAACTCCATGTCCGCGATGAGTGCGCCGGCGCGGTAGGCCATGGCGATGCCGTCCCCCGTGGCGATTTCGGGATTGGTGGTGTGGAGATAGACCTGGCCCGCCCCGCCGGTCGAGAGGAGGGTCATCCTGGCCCTGAAGGTTTTCACGATCCCGGTGGTGTTCTCGAGAAGGTACGCGCCATAGCAGTGGACACGTTCGCCCGCGTGGGAGCGGCGGTGAAGCTGGTGCTCGGTCAGGAGGTCGACCGCCGTATGGTCTTCGAAAAGGGTGATCGCGTCGATCATGGAGATTCGCTCGATGAGGGCCCGTTCGATTTCCTGGCCGGTGAGGTCCCTGGCATGGACGATGCGGTTCATTGAATGCCCTCCCTCCCTGCCAAGGTCGAAGACAATCCCCAGTGAGGAGTTCTCCGAGCGGGTGAAACGGGTTCCCCACTCAACGAGTTCCATCACCCGCTCGGGGCCGGAGCGCACCAGGATCTCGACGGCGGCGCGGTCACCCAGGCCCGCGCCGGCGCGCATGGTGTCCTCGATGTGCCGATCGAAGGAATCCTCGGGAGCAAGTACCGAGGCGATACCGCCCTGGGCGTAGTTCGTGCTGGAGTCGAAGTTTTTTTTCTTCGTGACGATGTTGACCGTGCCCACCGATGAGGCCTTGATGGCGAAGGCGAGTCCCGCGATGCCGCTCCCGATTACCAGGAAATCCGATTCATACGTTTTGTGCCCCATGGGCGCGCAACTCCAGGAAGTTTTCATATACCGCCGCGGCGATCCCGTCAACCGGCATTCCCCTTATTTCCGCGATGAAACGATAGGTATGCAGCACATGCTCGCAGCGGTTCGCGCGGCCCCGCAGGGGAACGGGAGTGAGAAAAGGAGCGTCGGTTTCAACAAGGAGGCGGTCCAGGGGTACGAAGGCGGCCGCGTCGCGGAGGTTCGCGGCGCCGGGGTAGGTGACGTTGCCGGCGAAGGAGATGTGAAAACCCAGGTCAATGACCTTTCGGGCGGCGTCCCTGTCCCCGGAGAAGCAGTGCATGATACCCCCGGCGTGTCGCGAACCCTTGAGTATCGAGAGGGTTTCATCCATCGCGTCCCTGGAGTGAATGATGAGAGGGAGGCCGAGTTTTTCCGCGAGGGCGATCTGGGCGGAGAAAGAGCGCTCCTGGGTCTTTCGCGGCTGACGCATTCGGAAGAAATCAAGACCGCATTCGCCGATGCCGAACAACAGCGGGGCGTCCTCTCCACCGGAGACCCGCGAGGCAAATTCCTCCAGTTCCCTGATTTCATAGTCATCAGCCGGTGAGGAGGGATGGATTCCCGCGGAAAAGAGGATTCCGCGGTCGGCATGGCGCTTCGCGAATTCGAGGGACCAGCGCCCCCCCGAGGCCGTGATGGATATCTGGACCGCGCCGATGATTCCGTGGGAGGAGAGGTTCCCTATCAGGGTTTTCTCGTCGTCCTGGCCGTCCTCGATGATCAGGTCAAAATGGGCATGGGAATCGATGTACACCTTTATCCTCCGCGTTCCTGGCTCTGTATAGCGGGTGTCGGCATAATTGCAAGAAGAAAACCGCGGGAATTATTTCTTGATATTTTCTACGTTCCCGTCGACCATGGACGGGGAGAACTGAATGAAACTATTCGCCATGAGCGATGTCCACGGGGACCTGAGACATTTTGACACCGCGGCGGCGCTCATGGAATCCGCCGACGCGGTGGTCCTGAGCGGCGACCTGATGAGGGCGTGCAGCGCCAGGTCGGCGGAACGGGCCCTCGCCCGCATTGAATCCCACGCGAAAAAAATCTTCGCCGTGCCTGGAAACTGGGACACCGACGAGGTGCGCCTGCTTCTTGATGAGCGTGGATACGGCGTGCATGGAAAGGGAAGGATCTTTGATGGCATAGGATTCTTCGGCGTCGGCGGCTCGGGACGCGGGACGGTCAGGACGGATGACGGTTCCATCAGGCGGGATATACGGGAGGTCCTCGAAGAAGGGTATGCCCAGGTGGCGGGGGCTGCCCGCATCATCATGGTCACCCATGCCCCTCCCCGGGGTGTTGTGGACCGCTCCTTTATCGGCCTCAGGGGGGGGAGCGGGGCGATACGGGACTTCATGGGCTCCCGGCGCATTGACGCATGCCTTTCCGGGCATATCCACGAGGCATTCGGCGTGGATCGGCTGGATGGGTGCGTCGTGGCGAATTCCGGCTCGTTCAAAGAGGGGCGGTATTCCCTCGTAGAAATCGGCGTTTCAATTACCGTGACGCAGGGTGCCGTCTGACGCGAAACGGGATCACGTACCCACGGAGGTGTATCCGTTGAATCACGTTGAGGAGCGACGGCTCTACGGGAGAGTCCCCGATGAATTCAATGTCAGGGTTGTGCGCGAATTGAAGGCGGACGGGTATAATGACGTGCCGGTCCATATCGCGAAAAGCGTCAACATCAGCGGCGGGGGGATCTATATCGCCATTGATGAAATACTGAATGAGCAGGAAATCGTCAGGGTTACCTTCCTTGCGCCCAACACCTTTGAGCTTTTTGAAGGCCGCGCCAGGGTCCTCCGGGTGAAGGAGCGCCGGGGAACGGGGTGCTTCGCGGGCTTAAAATTCGTCAGCGCCTCGGCGGCGGATATGAAAAAACTGGATTTGCAGATCTCTCTTCGTGACTCGTAACGGCGCCTTTGCCGGGCGCCCCCTGCGCGCGAGGAGAATCATCCCCAGGAGCGCAGTATGATTCCCGTCATGTCGCGTCTCAAAAAAAAGCTGCTTCTCTACTTTATCCTCGTGGCCGTGGTCTCGCTCTCCGTGAGCGCCGAAATCATCTTCGAGATGAGCTCTCCACGGTTTCGTGACGCCGTCAGCGCACAATTCCGCGAGGAGCTTTCGAAACAGGTGCCGCAGAAACGGCTGGCGGCGATATGGGAGAAGGTCGACGAGGAGCGGGTGTTTGTCCCGGTATACGATCTCCGTGACAGGATGATCCTCCTTCTGATCGTGGTTTCCGTCAGCATCATTGCCGCCTTCTTCCTCTTTACCAAGGACATCGTGTCTCCCATGGACGGGATGGTGGAGGCCACGAAAAGGATCGCCGAGGGCGACCTCACCGTCACGGTGCCCGTGAAGAGCGATGACGAGATCGGGCAGGTGGGACGGCTGATCAACGAGATGAACGTGAACCTCCAGGACATGATCATGCAGATACGGCAGGAGATCAGGCGTCACATGGAGCAGATCATCAAGGCATCATACAAGGCGGGCGAAATAATCCGGGACGATCTGGCCGATAAGGCCGTGCGGGAACGGAAAATTTCGATGAAGGAATTCCGGATGATGCAGAAATTCGCCGGTGAGGTGACGACGATTCTGGAAAGCATGAGCGACGAGATGTTCGCCCTGCAGAAATTCGTGAAGATGTACAAGACCTACGGACAGCAGACGGAAATACTCCAGGACGATATCGACCGGGCCCTGAGCCGCTATACATCCGGCACGCAGGAAAAGGAAGGGGATTGAGCGGTGGAATTCAGCTGGGACTTCTGGTACATGTTCCCCCTGGCGGTCATGATCGCCACCCTCGCGAATTCCTCGGGATTCTCCGGGGGTGTGCTGTTTCAGCCTGTCTACAACCTTGTCCTCAATATCCCCATACAGACGGCCGTGGCGACGGGAATTGCCACGGAGACCGTTGGAATGACCAGCGGCGCCCTCCGCTATCTCTGGTACCGGATGGTTGAACTCCCCATCGGCTTCACCATGATCATGCTTACCATCCCCGGCATCGTCCTGGGCAACCACATCATGATGGTGATCAACGGCAATCTCCTGAAGCTAATACTGGGGGCGGTGATCATCGGCCTCGCCACCATGCAGCTGGTCAACGCGACACGGAGGTACTTCGGGACCCGGGAAAACATACCGATCGAGGACATCTACGGCTACATGTGGGTGCCTCCAATCGGGGGTTTCTTTTCCGCCTCGACGGGAACGGGCGTATGCGAGCTGGCCCAGCCGCTCCTCGAGAAGGGGTTGAACATGAAGACCAGGCGGGCCAACGCCACCGCAATCCTGGTCGAGGCGACTGCGGACTGGATCATTACGATCCTCAACCTCCACGCGGGCCTCATCATGTGGGACCTCTGGATATTCACCGGCCTCGGCGTCATCGTGGGAGGACAGCTCGGCCCCTACGTGTCCCGCTATCTTCCGGAGCGTGTTTTAAAGATCGTCTTCTCGATCGCCGTGATGGTGATCGGCGTGTACTATATCGGCATGGGGATACGCTGGCTCGTGCGGTGAAGGCGTAACCGGTCCCCAGTTACTTCTTCGAGGCAGGTGCGCTATGGGCAGAAAGGAAAACGGCAGGACGGGCAGGCCCACGAGCCTGCGCAAGCGGATGATCTTCTATTTTCTCCTTATTGCGATCGCGAATCTCTTCGTCGCGGGCGAATTCGTCATTGAGATCCAGAGCGAGGGTTACCGGGAGGGTATCGTCAGGGAGGTCGAGTCGATACGGAAGGGGGAAAAGCCCGTGGAGCATATTTACGGCGTCCTCGATACCCTGGCCAGAAAATTCGTCATCATGATATCGATTCTCATCATCGTCTCCGCCGTGGTCCTTTTCCTTTTCGTGGTGAGGTTCGCCTCCCCGATCCAGTACATGATCGACCAGGCGGGCCGAATGTCAGAAGGGGACCTGAGCATCAGGATACGGATAAAGTCGGGGGACGAAATCGCGGTCCTCGGGAACCTGATCAATGATCTCTCGATCAATCTCCAGGAGGTGATGGCGCAGCTCGAGCGGATGACGGGGAGCCTGAAGAGGGCGGTGGATCTACACAGGGAAAACGTGAGATCCTTCCCCAATATCAGGTCATATTTTGATGAGGAATCGCAGCTCCTGGACCAGGTGCTGAGGGAATTCGAACTCCTCAAGGAAGCCTATATACTCTTCACCATAGATTCGGCAGGGCATGATCCGAGGGAAGGATGATCCCATTGGTCCCCTCCTCCGAGATTCTTATCGCGAACCTTTATCTGATACCCGTGGGCGCCCTCATCGCCACGACCGCGTCGTTCCTGGGAATTGGCGGCGGGCTTCTCTGGGCTCCCTACCTTATCCTTGTCAGGGGGATCGACCCTCAGACCGCGGTCATGCTGTCGCTTCTCATACAGATAGCGGGTATGGGCTCCGCGACGATTCGGAACGTCAGGAACGGATCGATTTTCTGGAAACTGCTGCTTCGACTTCTCCCGTTTCTTATCACCGGGTCCCTCGTGGGCTCCTATATCGCCCAGAGGCTGCCGTCGGGATGGTTCCTGAAAATGGGTCTCGGGATTCTGAGCATCGTGATTTCACTCTATTTTGCCTTTAAAACCGAGCGGTATGGCATTGATCTGAACCTGGACAGGTCAACCAAACCGTCTCTGCCGGTGATGGCCGTGAGCGGGTTCTTCGGCGCCCTCGCGGGGCTGTTTTCGATCGGCGTGAGCGATTTTCTGATTCCCATGATGAGAAGCAGGCTAAAAATTCCCATGGCGCATGCCATCGGAACGTGCCTTTTCATCAATTTTTCAATTGCGTCGATAAGCGGTCTGTTCCACGCCGCCCTAACCGGAGGAGGGTTTACCGATGATCTCGCGGGACTCCTTGTATGCGCCTGGACGGGGGCCTTCCTGGGAGGCCAGCTGGGACCACGCCTTTCAGCGATGATCGAGGACGAGCGCCTCAAGGAGATTTTCATCTTCGCCCTGCTTCTCCTTGGAATACACATGATATACCAGTCGATCTGACCGCCTTCAGGTAAAAATATTGGAGCCCCGGGATAAATAATTTGACAATTTATCCCTCAATCATGACTATATGGTCTCAATATGGGTTCCCTCAAGAGCAAAGATCTCCTTGATATCCAGTCGCTTTCTGTGGAGGAGATTCTTCTCATCTGCAGATCGGCGAAGTATTTCAAAGACGTATTCACCCGTTCGGTAAAAAGCGTACCCGTCCTGAGGGGCAAAACCGTGTGCACCCTCTTTTACGAACCCTCCACCAGGACACGCTTGAGTTTCGACCTGGCCGCAAAGCGGCTATCCGCAGACCTGATCAATTTCACGGTTTCCACATCGAGCGTGGTCAAGGGGGAATCGCTCATCGATACTGTGCATACCCTGGAGGCCATGAAGGTCGACTACATCGTAATGAGGCATGCGGCGTCCCTGGCGCCGCATTTTTTATCGCGCAATATCAACGCGTCGATCATCAACGCCGGGGACGGTTTCCACGCCCATCCCACCCAGGCGCTTCTCGACTCGTATTCTATCATGGAAAAACTGGATATCCTCGAGCGGGGCGACATGAAGGGTCTCCATATCGGGATCATCGGCGACATCAAGCACTCCCGCGTCGCCCGGTCGGACATTGAGGCGTTTAAAAAACTGGGAGCCAGGGTGACCATCTGCGGTCCCCCGACCCTCGTTCCTGACAATTTCGAACTCTATGGCGTGGAAATATCATACAACCTGGATGATTTACTCCCGCACCTTGACGTGGTCAATCTTCTCAGGATCCAGAAGGAACGACAGAAGGGCTCACTGTTCCCTTCCCTCAGGGAGTATCACCGCCAGTTCGCCCTCACGGAGGAGCGGTTCAAAAAATGCGGTGACGGGGTGATCGTGATGCACCCGGGCCCGGTCAACCGGGGTATCGAGATAGACGATGCCGTGGCGGAAAGCCCCCGTGCCATCATCAATGAACAGGTCACGAACGGGGTCGCGGTGAGAATGGCGCTGTTTTACCTTCTCGCGGGCGGGGCGCCCCTTGAAGAGATCGGGGAGGAGAGAAGCGGTTTTGAAAATAGCGATTAAGAACGGCAGGGTCGTGGATCCCGCATCGCGGGTCGACGAGGAACTGGATCTTCTCATCGAGGACGACTGCATCGCCGACCTCTCGCGGAACATCACTGTGCGCGACGATTACGGCGTCATCGATGCCAGGGGCTGCCTGGTGCTTCCCGGCCTCATCGACATGCATGTCCATTTCCGCGAGCCCGGGCGGGAGGACGTTGAGACCATTTACGGCGGCTCCATGGTCGCCGCGAAGAGCGGGTTCACGTCGGTCTGCACCATGCCGAACACGGACCCGGTGATCGACAACCAGGCCTTGGTGCGCTTCATCAAGCTGGAGGCGGAGAAGGGGCCCGTCAACGTGTACCCCGTGGCGACCGCCACGAAGGGAATGAAGGGCGGTGAAATTTCCGAGATGGGCGAGCTGATCGGTGCCGGCGCGGTCGCCTTTACCGACGACGGCCTTCCCATCATGAGCTCGATCCTGATGAGACGCGCCCTGGAGTATTCCCGAATGTTCAATGTGCCCATCATCAGCCACGCCGAGGATCTTGAGCTCACTGACGATGGCATCATGAACGAGGGGAGGAATTCCACTCTCCTGGGGCTGAAAGGGATACCCTCGGAATCCGAAGAGGTGATGATAGCCAGGGACGTGATCCTCACGCGCCTCACCGGGGGCCGACTGCATGTGGCCCACGTGTCCGCCAGCGGATCGGTGGAGATCATACGCCGGGCCAAGGAAGACGGAATCAACGTGACCTGCGAGACCGCGCCCCACTATTTCGCCCTCACCGATGACGCCGTTTCGGAGAGCCTCGCCATGGCGAAGATGAAGCCGCCCCTAAGGACGGAGACGGACCGGCGTGCGATCATCGAGGGCCTCAGGAGCGGGGTCATCGACGTGATCGCGACGGACCACGCGCCCCATTCGCACAACGAAAAAATGCAGGAACTCGAGTACGCCCCCTTCGGCATCGTGGGCCTCGAGACCGCGGTGCCCCTGATCATTACGGTCCTCGTGCGTGATCACGGTTTTTCCTACTTCGAGGCGTTTGAGAAGGTAACCGTCAATCCGGCCAGGATACTGAGGATCGAGCGGGGCGAGCTGAAGCCCGGGAGGGCCGCCGACGTTACCGTGATAGACCCGGAGAAAAAAGTCACCGTAACCGACGGGTTTTTTCTCTCGAAATGCAAGAACTCGCCCTTCATCGGGCGGGTTCTTTACGGATCCGTTGAGTACACGGTCTGCAACGGGAATGTGGTCTATTCCGGCGGCAGGTGAATCCGATTAATCCTTGACAGAAGACAAAACAATCGATACCGTAAACGGCCCGGCCCCCGTAAGGAGGCCTGATATCGTTCGCAAGGAGGGCGTATGCGTTTATTACAGATCGCTGCGATTGCGTTGCTCGCTTCGGTACTCGCGGTTTCATGCAAGGTGAAAAAGGAAATTGCCCTTGAAGACTACGCGAAAATGGAAATCGAGATAAACATTCCGGATCCGGAGCTCGACAAGGCCAGGGTCGAGGAAGTGGCGAAGAAATACGGCTACACCTATGACCAGTACAAGGAGTTTTTTGACAGGGTCCAGAAAGATTCCGCACTGAGGGAAAAACTCGGTGAAATGCGGATGAAGGAACATGGAGGAGGGGCCGACTAGGCCTGTTTCCCGGTCACCCCGTTATTCCCAGGAGACGGGCGGCATTGCCCCCCAGGATGTCGGCCCGTGAAGTTTCGTTTCCCGCCTTCCCTATCGGATCCAGATACCGCCGGGGGGACAGCAGGGGATAGTCACTGCCGAAGAGGATCCGCTCCGATCCCGTTATCCCGGGCGCGATATCATATATTGAGTCGTCGTAAAGATAGGGCGAGGCGGCGGTATCGTAGAGGCAGTTTCGCATCGCCCTCCTGACCTCCGGCATGAGCTCGTAGAATAAAAGGCCTCCCCCCCAGTGTGAAAGGATCACCCGCGCCTCGGGATGGCCTGCAATGACCTCGTAGAGCTCTCCGAATCCCGGCTCGTATTTCCCCGGGTAACGGTGTCCCACCGGTTCGTTGACATGTAGACAGACCGGAAGGGATGCGCGCGTTGCCGCATCGAGAAGCTGCTCGAGGAATTCTTTCCTTCCCGGCGTCATGCCGCTCCGGTAGAAGCTCACCTCGCCGATGCCGCGAAAACCCATCTCTTGAATCTCGCGTACCCGGGCGGCCACGTCCGTGGATTCTCCCACGGGGAGCGACCCGAAGGGTATGATTCTCCCACCTGAAAGCCCGGGCACCGTCCGCATGTATTCGTTCTGGGCGGCGGCGAACTCCTCGCGTTCCCAGGAGAATCCCATGGCCACGGCATAATCGATACTGGCGCCGTTCATGGCCGTGAGAAGCCCTTCGTGATCAATGAGACGCGCTTTTTCCGATTCGTAGATGCTCCTGAACTGCTCGTCATCGAGCAGCCGGCCCCTCCCGCGAAGGGTTTCAGGGCTGAATATGTGGGTGTGAAAGTCAATAATCATGATGACCGTGACGATTTCCGTGAATTGATTCTCGTGATGAGGGTAGATCCCGTGTGGGTCCCATGCAATACATTTTTATTTGACCAGCTTAAATAATCGGCGTATCTTTTGGTATGAATTGACGTATCTCTGGATCGGGGGCGGGTATGGATATTGAAACGATTTTTGGGATCACCTGGAGAAAGGCCTCGGGGGGCGATATCGCCCTTATCATCGTTCTCATCGCGGTCCCGGCGGTCCTCCTCCTCGCTGTCGCCCTGATAAGGAGGTTTCGGTACCGGCGTTTCCACGATTCCCAGCTCTTCCTTTTCAGGCTCCGCCGCCTGGGGCTTTCCAATTTCCAGATAAAGATAGTGAATAACATCATAGGCATTCTGGGTTTCTCGAATCCGCTCCGCCTGCTTGAAAAACAGGAATTCTTCGAGGATGCCGTGGCGCGTCTACTCGATCACGCGCGCGAAACGGGCGAGGACGGGGAATCCCAGTGCACGATCTGCAGGGACATCACCATCATCTACGATAAGCTCTATTCGAATATGCAGTTTAAAAGCCCCCTTCGTGGGGTGAAAGACCTCGACGAGACGCAGTTGATCTACTGCGTGGCAACCCCCCGGAGGGTACTCCTCGGCAAGGTCGTTTCCTGGGACGGCCGAAACCTCTACATGAGGGTTTTCGGCGGGCAGGGCAGTGTTGCCGGGCTTGCCTTCAAGGGGCCGGTCAGGTTTTTCATTTTCAGGCTGGGTGACGCCGAGTATGAATTTACCTCACCGGTTACGGGCAGAGAAGGCTCGACCCTCCTTGTGGAGATCCCGCGCGAAATAAGGCGCATGGGCGAATCGCGTCATCCCTATATTGATGTCATACTCCCCGCGGAGCTGTGGCCCCTTGAAGAGCCGGCGTATCCGGAGGGGGAGAGCGGGACGGGGACTGACGCGGCGTCCGAAGGGGAGACGGCGGATGATGCGGGGAAGGCCCAGGACGTCAGGGGTGATGAAACCGGAGAGGATGCGGATCAGGGAGATGTCGTTAAAGAAGGAATTCCCTGCACGATTTACAAGATCAACAATTACGAGGCGGTGATACGCGTGGGTGGGAAGCTCGATTTTCGGAAATCCTACCATCTCGACTTCACCGTTCTTGACTTTAAAGTGAGGATCCTGACGCGGATCATTGCCACGCGGACGATCGAGGAAGGCGGGGCATTCTATTACGCCTTCAGGTTCGATTCAATGTCCGAGGGCGCCAACAATGTGGTGAAAAAGTACGTGTACGAACATCTATAAAGCGCCCGTCGATTGCCGGTCCACCCAATCGGTCCTAAAAATATTCGGGGAGGATTGCCCTGAGACGCTTTGACTGTTCAGGGTTGCGGCGCTCTTTCGCGGTGATGATCGCGAATTCCGAGGCGCTGCCGCAGGGGCAATCCCTTTCGGCGCCAAGGCGGGGGATGATGAGCTTGATGAGATTTTTCGCGTGAACCGCGTTGACGGTCAGGTTGCGGAGCACCATCTCGATGGTGACATGCTCCTCGGTCTCGTGCCAGCAGTCATAGTCGGTGCTCATGCAGATGACGGCGTAGCAGAGCTCGGCCTCCCGGGCGAGTTTCGCCTCCGGTAAAGTGCTCATGTTGATGATGTGGGCACCCCATGACCGGTAGAGGTTGCTCTCGGCAACGGTCGAAAAGGCGGGTCCTTCCATGCAGATCAGTGTCCCTCCCGAATGCATGGTGATCCCCGCGTCGGACGCCGCAGGGCGAATGATGTCGTGAAGACGGGCGCAGAAGGGATGTGCGAAGGAGACGTGCGCGGTGACGCCGTTCCCGAAGAAGGTGTTTTCCCGCACCATGGTGCGGTCGATGACCTGGTCCGGGAGCACAAAATCGAGGGGCCTGATCTCCTCGCGCAGGCTCCCCACGGCGGAGAAAGCGATCACTTCGCTCACGCCGATCATCTTCAGGGCCGCGATATTGGCCCGGTAGTTCACCTCGTGGGAAAGATGCACGTGGCCCTTCCCGTGGCGGGGAAGGAAGGCGGCCCTTGTACCCTCGATCTCCGCGACAACGATTGAGTCCGAGGGCGTACCCCATGGCGTGGTGATGTCAAGCTCCTCGACAGCGCGAACGCCCTCGATTTCGTAGAGGCCCGAGCCCCCGATGATGCCGATCTCAGCCTTCTTCATGCCGTCGCCCCCCATGGTTGATCTCTCAGGGTGAACAGCGGCCGGTATTTTTGCAAGAATAATATTGGCGGCCCGATGGGTTATAATTCGATATAAAAAAAGTATTGATTAACCTGCCAGGCCTGTAGTAGCACCGAACTGGGGGACACATGGATGCATTGTTGAAAAATCATTCGGCCACGGCAGCGATCGTGATGACGCTGTCTCTTTTCATGGGTTCAGGTTGCGCTGAATCGCCGGACGACGTTTCGCGCCTCCTTCTCACATTAATCGGAAAAGAGAAAGAGGTAATCACGATGGGACAGGGCTCAGTCCTGCACGAGGGCGCCTCCTGGCGCTACGCCCTTGTCGAGCTGAGGTATCCGGGGATCGATCCCGCCTACGGGATCTGGATCAGGCCGAATGAAGACGGCAGAAATCCCGCGGTGCTCATGGCGAACCCTTACGATGGGATTACCTGGAACGGGGACGAACCTCCCGAGGGGTCCGTTGAGTATCCCCCCGCGCACTATGTCGAGACTGCCTATCCCTTCCTGCTCAACGGGTTCGGCGTGCTCCACCTTTTCTGCCGATTCTACGCGGGAGGGAACCTCGAGAACGACGTGAACGACGTCGCGGCGGGGCTCCGTTTCCTGGCGGGGGAACCGGGGGTCGATCCGGACCGGATCGGGATTCACGGGGCCTCCTGGGGCGGTTTCGAGGCGCTCTACGGGGCGGCCGCCGCGCCCCCGGAAGGGTTTCCCGCCGCGGGGGTCGCCCTCTATCCCCCGAGCGATTTTCCCGGCATGGTGCACTACATCAACGTCGAGATCCCGGCGGAGGTTACGGACCCGGACACACGCGCGTGGTATGAGGTTTTTTTCCAGCCTTACCTTGACCGGATATACGATACCGAAGGATGGGAATCGTGGACATCGGAAGCCCTTTGTGGCCGGCTTGCAACGCCCTTTCTCGTCATTCATGACGAGTGGGACATGCTGGTGCCCTTCGACCAATCGGTTGACCTGGTCTCCGAAGCCGGGGGCCTTCTGGAACCTCTTTTTTTTCTGCAGAAAACGGACCTTGACATGAACGCATTCGGAACCGACTGGGGCCACGGCCAGCTCCGCCTTAATCACCCGGAGGAACCGTACGGTCCCTACGTGTATGGAATGCTCTACACGTTCCTGACGTCCTATCTCGGCGTTCGCCTCGGGTACCCTGACCGCGCGCTTCTTGTCGGCTACGACGGGGAGGCGCTCAACGATTTCTACGGCTACCTCAGGGAATTCAAGTGCACGGAACACAGGGACATGGAGTGGGCGGCTGCCCGGCTCATCGACCTGGCGGACCCGCGCGTGGTCATGGTGGAATTGAATCCTCCCTATCAAGTTTTTTCCGGGGCAGAGGCCGTTGCGAAGGGATTCAGCGATATGGCGTGGGGCACGGAAGAATACTGGAGCCATGAAACGGTAGACGATGCCCTGGCATCCGGACTTCCATCATGCCCGTAACGGGCGACAACCTAAAAAATCTTCCCCGGATTCAGTATTCCCTCCGGATCGAAGGCCTTTTTGATCCTGCGCAGAAGGGCGATCTCATCATCTGAGAGGGCGAGACAAAGGTAGTCTTTCCTGACGCAGCCGATCCCGTGCTCCCCCGTGATGGTCCCCCCCAGGGCGATGGCGCGCCGGTATATCTCCCGTTTCAGCCCCGGGAGGCCGTCGCGCCATGCGCGGTCTTCCATATCGCCCTTCAATACGTCGATGTGCACGTTCCCGTCCCCGGCATGGCCGAACATGACCGAGCGGAGGCCCCGGGATTCGAAGAGGGCCTTGAGGTCTCCGAGGAATTCAGGTATTTTCGAGCGGGGGACGACGCAGTCCTCGGCCAGGAAGATCGGGCTGGCGGCGTGGATCGCCTCGCGGATGGACCGCCGCGTTTTCCAGAGGCGTTCCCGCTGGAGGGGCGTCTCGGCGGCAATGATCGATTCCCTGTCCACGCCGGGTAGGGATCCGATACGGTCGATTTCCAGATGGACGGCGTCCTCCGATGAACCGTCAACCTGAATGAGAAGATGCGCCCCCGCGTCCGGGAAGGGAATGGACCCCCCGAGGAAGGAAGAGACGAGCAGGAGGGCGTCGCGCTCCATGAATTCGATGGCCGCGGGCACGATCCGCTCAACGAGCATCCCGTGGACCGCCCGCGTCGCTTCTTCGATCGAGGGAAATGGAATGAGGATGTCCGTCGAATGCAGGGGGGCGGGGATCAGCCTGAGTATGATTTTCGTGATGACCGCCAGTGTCCCTTCCGATCCGATGAGGATTCCCGCAAGGTTGTATCCCGTGGCGTTCTTGACGATTTTCCCGCCGGTGGATACGATTTGCCCCCCGGGAAGGACGAACTCGAGGCCCAGGATGTAATCCTTCGTGGTGCCGTACTTGACCGCCCGGGGCCCCCCGGCGTTTTCCGCCACGTTTCCGCCGATGGAGCAGCTGTCGAGGCTCGCGGGGTCCGGAGGATACATGAGCCCCGCGGCCAGGGCGGCCTCCTGGATGTCTCGCGTGATCGCCCCGGGCTCCACCGTGGCGGTCATGTTTTCGCGGTCAATCTCCAGTATGCGGTTCATCTTCTCAAGGGAGAGAACGATGCCGCCCTCGATCGGAACGGCGCCCCCGGTCACACCGGTTCCCGCACCGCGGGGCACGACGGGTAAGCGATGCTCCCGGCAGAAGCTGAGCACGGCGCTCACCTCAACCGTCGATTCGGCGCGCACCAGGGCGTCCGGCGCGGCGCACAGGTCCGATGTTTCGTCGCGGCCGTAGGAACACAGAATCTCCGGATCGGTGACGACGCGTCCCGGTCCCAGTATGCGGGCGAGCTCATCGAAGACGCGGGCGTTTCGGACCATGGCGTGCTCCCGGCGGCGAAGGATCGGCCCCGTCTCGTGGCGGAGCCCGTCAAGAGTGTCAGAATGAAGCGGCGATTGCAAGCACCTTTCCGGAGCGGTCCGTGGGGATCTATCCCGGATAATATTTTTCTTGATTTTCGTAAAGAGACGCGATAGGTTTGGAAACCGTGCCGTGGGGAGGTCTCCACCGGCGCCGGGGCATATCATAAGACGGGGGCATCGTCATGGCGAAATCACAGGACTCGAAAAAAGAGCAGAAGAAGAAGCCGCAGAAATCGACGAAGGATAAAAAACTGGAGAAGGCGGAAAAGAAGAAGCTGAAGAAGTATGAGTAGGACTCGCAACAATCACCTCCATCGATCACGCGCGCCATCGACGATGGAGGGCCCGTGAAGCGTTCCCGCGGCGCGGCAGGGGAGCCCTTGTTTCACAATCCCTATCCCGATTACTCGGGCCCCGTCCCTTCGCTCCCGGAGGAAACCGGGAAGCGAATCAAGGAGAAGCTCGAGGCGCTCTACGGGGAGGACCACGCGCGCGATTGCTTCCGTGAGATCGAGCGGATCATGCGGGTGTACCGGGCCCACAAGACCCCCGAAATGATCGAATGGGAGAAGGGCTTTGACCCCGCGGAGCGTTTCACCGAACGGGACGCGGTACTGATCACCTACGGCGACATGATCCGCAGCGGGCGAGGGGCCCCCATGGTCGCCCTGGCCCATTTCGCGCGGCGCTACCTTGAAGGGCTTTTCACCGCCATCCACCTCCTTCCTTTCTTCCCCTCGTCTTCGGACCGGGGGTTTTCCGTCATGGATTTCGAGCAGGTGGACCCCGCGGTAGGCGACTGGGACCAGGTCGCCTACCTGAGGGAGGCTTTCAGGCTGATGTTTGACGGGGTGTTCAACCATGTTTCGTCGAAAAGCCGATGGTTCCGGGAATTCATGAACCGGCACCCTGATTACCTCGATTACTTCACGGCCTTTACCGACAGGGAGAGCATGGACGAGGAGCACCGCAGGATGCTCTTCAGGCCCCGGACCACGGAGGTGCTCACGCCCGTTGACACCCTCGACGGCACGCGACACGTCTGGACCACCTTCGGGCCCGACCAGGTGGACCTGAATTTCCGGAACCCCCGGGTTCTCGCGAGGATAATCGAGATACTTCTCTTTTACGTGCGCCACGGGGCGGACATCGTCCGCCTGGACGCGGTGACCTACCTATGGGACGAAGCGGGCACCACGGGGGCGCACCTGAACGAGACGCACATGATCATTCGCCTTTTCCGGGACATACTGGATGCCGTGGCCCCCCACGTGGCCCTCATCACCGAGACCAACGTGCCCCATGGGGACAACATCAGCTACTTCGGAAACGGAACCGACGAGGCGCAGATGGTCTATAATTTCGCCCTGCCTCCCCTCGTGCTGCATACCTTCCAGAAAGAGGATGCCTCGCGCCTTTCGATGTGGGCCGATTCCCTGGAGCACATCTCGGACCGCGCGACCTATTTCAATTTTCTCGACAGTCACGACGGTATCGGCGTCATGGCCGCCCGGGGCATTCTCTCCCGCGAGGAGATAACGGCCATGGCCGCCCGCGTCCTCGAGCATGGGGGGTATATTTCCTACCGCCCGGAAGCGGACGGAACGGTAAGCCCCTATGAGTTGAACATCACCTGGTGGAGCGCCCTGAACAGGGATGTCGCGGATGAGGGCGATGACCTGCGCATTGCCCGCTATCTTGCCTCGCGCTCAATAGCCCTCGCGTTAATCGGCGTCCCGGGGGTGTATCTTCACGGCCTTATCGGCACGGAGAACAACGGACGCGCCGTCATGGAGGAGCGTGACCGGCGCGCCATAAACCGCGCCACCCTGGAGAAAACCGACTTCTACCGCGGCCTTGATGATCCCGCAACGAGGGCCTCCCGCGTTTTCACGGGCATGGCGCGCATGCTCAGGATACGGGCGGGAGAAGGTTGTTTCCACCCCAACGCGCCGCAAAAAGTCATCTTCGCCGGGAGCAATTTTTTCACACTGCTGCGCCGGGACAGGAAGGGGAACGGGTGTCTCCTGGCGGTGGTGAACGTTTCGTCAGCGGAGCGCTCCTTCGACCACGACATGGCGGCCGAGGGCGCGGGGGTTGACGCCTGGACCGACCTTTTATCCGGGTCCTCCTTCCGCGCGGAGGGAGGAATGCTTTCCCTCGTGCTCGAGCCCTACGGGATCAGGTGGCTCGCGTCGGGATGAATACGGTCACAGGCCGGCGAATTGCCCCAGGTAGGCGCCCAGTGCCGCGGGATCGCCCTGGCGCCTCACCGCCTCGGTGCCGATCACGTAGCCGTCTCCCAGGGACGCGGCCTGGCGCGCGTCCTCCGGGGTCTTGATTCCGAAGCCGATGATGATCTTCTTGTCGGTTCCCCGCCGCAGCATGCGGGCCTTCTCCACAAGCTCCCGGGACGTGAAGTCGGATTCCCCCCCGGTGATACCCCGCAGGCCGACGAAATAGACGAAGTCGCTCTCCGATTCGTTCACCGTCCCGATGTCCGATTCACGCGTGTCCAGGGTGGCGAAGGGAACGATGGGGATCGCGAACCCCTCATCCCTGAATCGCCGCGCCATCCTGTTGGGGAGATCGGGGACAATGACGCCGCGGAGATGGGGCGCCATTTCCGCGGAAAAACGCCGGATCCCGCGGGAGTGGATGATATTGGCATAGGTCATGGCGTAGACGGGGATGCCGGGGTCGAGGAGGGCGAGATCCTCCATTACCCCCGCGGTGGTGACGCCCGAGGCCAGGGCCTCCCCGATGGCCCCGGCGATGACCGGCCCCTCGGCGATCGGGTCATTGAAGGGTATACCCACCTCGATGAAATCGAAGCCCTTTTCGACAATGATGCGGCAGCATTCCATGAAACCGGCGCGGTCCGGGTATCCCCCGACGAGATAGATTCCTTTCATGTCACCCGTCCTCCCCGCTTACGCGTTCGATGATGCCGAGGTCCTTGTCGCCGCGCCCCGAGAGGTTCACCAGCACCCTCCTGCCCCTGAACCTCTCGGCGTTGTCGAGGACCCAGGCCAGGGCATGGGAGGATTCGAGGGCGGGAATAATTCCCTCGCGCCTCGAGAGCTCGTGAAACGCCGCGAGGACGCGGTCATCGAAAGCATGGGTATAGGCGACCCTTCCGCTGTCTTTTAAGTATGAATGCTCGGGCCCGATCCCGGCGTAATCGAGTCCCGCCGAAACGGAATGCACGTCTTCGACCTGGCAGTGATCATCCTGGAGGAGATAGGACAGGGCGCCCTGGAAGATGCCCGGCCTTCCCCTGGTGAGGGTGGCGGCATTGTCCCCCGGCCCGAGGGAACGGCCTCCGGCCTCCACGCCGACAAGCTCCACGCCGGGCATGTCGAGAAATCCCTGGAATATCCCGATGGCGTTGCTTCCTCCGCCCACGCAGGCGATGACCGCGTCGGGAGGCGCGCCGAGGCGGAGGAAGTGGTCCCTTGCTTCCCTGCCCGTGACGGCGTGGAACGCGGCCACCATCTCCGGGAAGGGATGAGGACCCGCAACGGTGCCCAGGAGATAGTGCGTGTCCGACGCCGTGGACACCCACTCCCTCAGGCAGGCGCCGATCGCCTCCTTGAGGGTGCGCAGCCCCTCCTCGACGGGGACCACCTCGGCCCCGAGGAGGCGCATCTTCTGCACGTTGGGCATCTGCCGCTCGATGTCGAGCCCCCCCATGTAGACCGTGCAGGAGAGGCCGAAAAGGGCCGCCGCCGTGGCGACGGCGACGCCGTGCTGGCCCGCCCCTGTCTCGGCGATTAGTCGCGTCTTCCCCATTGACCTTGCCAGGAGCGCCTGGCCTATGGTATTGTTGATCTTGTGGGCCCCGGTATGCAGGAGGTCCTCCCTTTTGAGGTAGAGGTCAAATCCGTATGCACTGGAGATGTTGCGCGCGTGGGTCACCGGAGTCGGGCGCCCGACGTATTCGGAGAGACACTGGTCCAGCTCCGCGACGAGTGCCTCATCTGCCATGAAGGCGCGAAAGGCGGCCTCAAGTTCGTCCAGGGGAGGAATCAGGACTTCCGGCACGAACTGGCCCCCGTAGGGGCCGAAAAATCCTTCAGCGGGCCGCATGGCGCACCTCTTCGATGAATTGCCTCATTAATTCAAAATCCTTCACACCGCGTTCCGCCTCAACGCCGCTTGAAACATCGACGCCGTAAGGGCTGAATGCACGGATGACGGTCCCCACGTTGCCGGGTTTCAGTCCCCCCGACATGATGAGCCTCCCGCGCAGTTCGTACAGCCATACGGGAAAGGATTCAGCCCGACCGCTTCCCCGACTCGCGTCATAGAGGAAGAGCCCCGCGTGTTCCGCGGGAGGGGGCGTGGTCCCGGCGTAAATGAAGGCATCTCCCCCGCATGGTTCGTAGGCCTGTGCGAGGTCGAAGTCTCCACGGCATGGCGCGATCTCCCTCCCCGAGACTCCCACGGAGACGGAGAGAAGCCGTCCACGGGCGTGGGCCGCGAGTTCAAGGGCGCGTTCCAGTCCGGCATAGCGCGGGCTCGCCGGATGGAGCACGATCCCCACGGCGGAATAGCCGAGGTCCGAGGCCCAGTCTATCTGCTCCGCCGTGGTGATGCCGCAGACCTTCACGAACATGGCGCCTCAAGGGCGCGGCAGAATTCACGGACCAGTTTCTCCGGGTCCCCGGCGGTCATGAGGGCGGTCCCCACCAGGAAGGCGTCGGCACCGGCACGACGGAAAAACGTCATGTCCCCGGGGGTTTCGATTCCGCTCTCGGCGACTTTCAGAAACTCGCCTTTGAGGGCGGCGAGGGTGCGCGCGGCCTTTTCCCGGTCGATTGTAAAGGTCCTGAGGTCCCGGGAATTAACTCCCACCATCTCGGGATCCAGGCCCCTTATTTTTTTCATCTCCCCGGCATCATGTATTTCGTAAAGGACCTTCATCGAATAACGGCGGGCCCTTCGCGTGAGGATCATGAGTTCGCGCACGTTCAGCGCGGCGACGATGAGAAGGATGAAATCGGCCCCGTGGAGGTAGGCGCTGTCCACCTGGACCTCCGAGAGTATGAAGTCCTTGCAGAGCACCGGTAACGCCCCGCTCCGGGATATCCCGGCAAGATCATGATAGCTTCCCCGGAAGAAACGGCCGTCGGTGAGGACGCTCACGGCTCCCGCGCCTCCCCGCTCGTAGGCAAGGGCGCGGCCTGCGATGTCGTCGGACAGGGCAAATTCTCCCCGTGAGGGGGAGCATTTTTTTATCTCGGCGATAAGGGGCTTCTCGCGAAGCGACCTTACCGGATCACGGACGGGCCTCGTCCTCTCCGTCTCGGGAAGCTTCAGGGCGGGGATCTCCATGCGCTTATGGGCGATTATTTCATTCAGGTATGTCGTCATGATTCCCCGGTTCATGCCCCCGGCAGCGAAACCGGGGACCCGATGGATCCGGTCAGTTTCTCGAGGGTGTGGCAGGGTTGACCCTGATTGATATGCTCCCGCGCCATATGGTAACCGTCCCTCATGCCGCAGTGGTTCATGGAGCGAAGGGCCAGTGCCGCGTTCAGGGCGAAGAGGTTTCCCAGGGGCTCGTTTTCCCCGGAGAGCCCGTCAAGGAAGAGCCGCGTGGCCTCGCGGAGATCGCGCGCGACGGGCATCGGGAAAGGCGTGAAATAATCCGAGGGGTCGATGGTGAACCGCCTGGGGGCGCCGTCGCCTATGGACAGGCATTCCGTTTCTCCCGATGGCGACACCTCGTCGTAGCCGTCGCGGGACGAATACACGGTCACGTTCCGGCGGCCCAGTTTTTCCAGGACGCGGCCTATGAAATCAATGCGGTCGCGGCGGTTGATGCCAATGATCTGAAACTCCGGATCGGCGGGATTGATCAGGGGTCCCGCGAAGTTGAAGATCGTCGGGACTTTGAGCTCCCGACGGACGGGAGCAATCCGCTTCATGGCGGGATGATAATCGGGTGCGGGCATGAAGACGTAACCGTGGGCAGAAAAAAATTCTTCCGGGGAGGACCCGCCGTACCCGAGATCGAAACCAAGGCCGGCGAGGATGTCCGCCGATCCCACGGCACCGCTCTGTGCCCTGTTGCCATGCTTCACGACTGGTATGCCGAGGGAGCAGAGGATCACGCTGACGGCGGTCGACACGTTGACCGAGGACTTGCCGTCCCCGCCGGTTCCGCAGGTGTCAACGGTGCCCCTGCGCGTGATCGCCAGTCGACGCTTGTGCCGGTCGAGGGTCGCCACGAGGGCCGATACCTCATCGACGGTTTCTCTCCTCAGCTTGATGGCGATGAGGGCCGAGGCGATCTGGGAGTCGCTCAATTCCCCCCGCACCATTCCCTCAAAGAGCAGTTCCGCCTCGTTATAGGGAAGGGACTCGCCCGAATTTACCTTGATGATGATCCTTTCCATGATTTTCTCCTTAACGGCTCACGGCCTTCGGTTCGGCAAGGGCCGCGGCGTACTCAAGAAAATTGCGCACGATGCGCTGTCCGCATTCGCTCATTATCGATTCAGGGTGAAACTGCACTCCGAAGATCATCGTTTCGGGGTCCTCGATCGACATGATCGTGCCGTCACCCCGCGAGCGCGAGGTAACGTAGCGCTCCTCGATCTCCACGGCGAGGGAATGGTAGCGGACCGCCGAAAAAGAACCGGGCACGCCGCGAAAGAGTATCGACGGCGCTGTGACGCCGATCACGTCAACCTTGCCGTGCATCACCGTCCGGGCGGGAACCACGGGGTATCCCAGGACGTGGGCGATGGCCTGCATGCCGAGGCAGACGCCGAAGAGGGGAACGCGCCCCAGGTACTCCGCCAGGTACCTCAGGGTCGTGCCTGAATTCGCGGGCGTGGAAGGCCCAGGAGAGAGGATGATGCCCTCGAAGCCGTCGGCTGAACGAAACTCGTCGTTTTTCACGACGTCAACCGCGGCTCCGCATTCATGGAAGAGGGCCTTCAGGTTGTAGGTGAAGGAGTCGTAGTTATCGATCAATAAAAACATTTCTGTTCTCCAGTGTTCCCATGCGGGTCATTGCGTCAAAGATTGCTCCGAGTTTGTTCCCCACCTCTCGGTATTCCTTCTCCGGGTCGCTGTCGTACACGATACCGGCCCCGGCACGAAGGATCACACGGTCCGGTTTCACCATGGCGCTGCGGATGATGATGCAGGTGTCGATATCGCCGCTGTAGGCGAAGTAGCCGGCGCACCCGGCGTAGAACCCACGGGGGGAACGCTCGTACTCGTCGATGAGTTCCATGGCGCGCACCTTCGGAGCGCCTGAAACCGTGCCGGCGGGAAACGTATTGCAGAAGAGGCGCAGGGGCGTCACGTCATCCCTGATCCGTCCCCGCACCTCGGAAACTATGTGCACGAGGTGGGAGTAAATCTCCGGCTCGAAGGAGCTGACCACGGAGACGCTGTCGCTTTCACAGCCCGTGTAGAGGTCGTTTCGCGCCAGGTCAAGGAGCATCAGGTGCTCGGCACGCTCCTTTTCGTCCTCGAGGAGGCGGCGGCAGGTCCCCTCCGGATCGTTCCCCTCGAGGCGATACGTTCCCGCGATCGGCTTGAGGGTGGCGGTTCCCCCCTCTATCTTGAGGTGTATTTCGGGCGATGTCCCGCAGAGCACTTCCTCGCCTGTCTTGAGGTAAAACATGTAGGGGGAGGGATTGATGTTCCTGAGCAGACGGTAAAGATTGACCGGATTCACCCGGGCCGATATCTCATACTTGTTCGAGAGGACCGCCTGGATGCACTCTCCCCGGACGATTTCATCCTTGAGGCCCCTCACGGCGGTCATGAATGACTCGAGTTCAAAATCCTGTTCCGGATCCGGCGTTGCGGAGGGTGGGAACACCCGGTTTCTGATGGAGAGGATTTCCGCCGCCATCTCCATAGTGCGCTCCCCGGCACGCCGAAAGGCTTCGTCGGGATCGTCGCCGACATGGGCGGAATGAGCGGCGTAGAATCTTCCCATCATGTTGTCGAAGACGTAAAAATCATCGACCTGGAAAAGGGCCATGACGAGATTCTCACGGTCCTCCCTCACGGGTTTTCTTAGCGTGCCCATGTAATTGGCGATATCATAGCCGATGAACCCCACGTATCCCCCGCAGAAATTGCCCATGGCAGGATTGGCGTCTGAATGTTCCCGGGCCAGAAGTCCCTCGAGGTACTCAACGGGATTTCCTTCAATTTTTGAGAGCGAGCCGTCCCCAGATTCAACGATGATGGTGCCGTTTTTAAAGGAGATAACGCCGCCGGGCCTTATCCCGAAAAAGGTGTAACGGGAAAAGCTTTTGTCGCAGTTCGCGCTTTCCAGGAGGAAAAGGTGCCGCTCGTCGGAAAAGTTTGAAAGCAGACCGATGGGGGTAACGAGGTCCCCCGCGATTTCCCGGTATACCGGGATCCGCGCGTAACGCTTTGAAAGCTCGATGAATTGTTCATATGAAGGATGCAGCATATTTATCTCCTCTGGCGACAACTAATGTTTCTATATGTAGAAACATTAGTTACTACATATAGAAACACTTGAAATCCGTCAAGCCATTTGCGAAGATTTTTTATTTTTTTTCGTCGGCTTTGGGAGAGTTTTCCCCGGGGATGCCGCAGGAGCCGGAGCCCGAAGAATAGGGGCAGGAGGCGCAGCTTTCAGGACGGCAGTCGCTTTCCCTTTCCCTGCGCCTGAAAAAGCGGTAGAGTCGTATCGCCGCGGCGATGACGGCAAGGGCAATAATAATGATGGCGGTTATCGTCTGGCACATGCCGTTCACCACACCATGAGTCCCACCCGGTATACCAGGAAGGCGGCGATCCAGGCGATTGAGGTTGAAAAGAATGCGGAGAAGAGGGGCCACTTCCATGACCCGGATTCACGTTTCATGGTAACCAGGGTCGCCATGCAGGGCACGTAAAGAAGGATGAAGACCATGTAGGCCAGGGCCACGGCGGGACTGAATACGGGCTCGCCCGCGCGGGGGCCGGAGACATATCGCTGCTCCCGTATGCGTTCCTGGAGGGATCCCTGCATTTCCGGGGAGTCGTCCCGGGCGTGATAAAGGACGCCCAGGGTGCTCACGGTGATCTCCTTGGCGGCAAGGCCGGTGAAAATGCTCACGCTCATCTTCCAGTCGAATCCCAGTGGCGCGAGGGCGGGCACGATCGCCCTGCCGATGCGGCCGATGTATGATTGCTCCAGGCGTTCACCCTCCCGTTCGAGATCGATACGGCTCAACTCGCGCCTGATGCGCGCGTCGTCCGGCTGAAACGGCGCGGTGACTCCATCCCGGGAAGGGGTCTCGCCGGCCGGACGCCCCTCCCGCACCTGCGCCTCCATGGCGTCGTAATCCTTCGAGTACGTGACGTGCTCGGGGAAACGGCCGAGGGCCCAGATGAGTATAGAGGCGATCAGGACGATGCCGCCGATTTTTTTCAGGTACTCGCTCCCGCGCGACCACATGTGACGCAGGCTGTTCCTCAGGCGAGGGGCGCGGTAGGGTGGCAGTTCCATGACAAAGGGCGCCTCAACGGCCCGGAATACGATCTTCTGTATCGCCATGGCGGATAGCACGGCCACGGAAACTCCACCCAGGTAGAGCGCGAAGAGCGTGGACCCCGAGTGGTTGGGGAAAAACACCCCGATGAAAAGAACAAAGACCGGAAGCCGCGCGCTGCAGGACATGAAGGGAATGATCAACATCGTGAGGATTCTTTCCTTCCTGCTCTCCAGGGTCCGGGTGGCCATGATAGCCGGGACATTACACCCGAAGCCCATTACCAGGGGTATGAAGGACTTGCCGTGAAGGCCGATCCCGTGCATCAGGCGGTCCATGATGAAGGCGGCGCGCGCCATGTAACCCGTGTCCTCCATGAGGGAGATCATGAAGAAAAGGATGAGAATGTTGGGCAGGAAGACCACGACACCGCCGGCACCGGCAAGTATGCCGTCGACGAGTATCTCCCTCAGGAGCCCCTCCGACATGGCACCGGTGATGAAGCTCGACGCGGCCCCAACCCCCGCCTCGATCCAGTCCATGGGATACTGGCCCAGGGAGAATGTGAGCTGGAACGTCACCCACATGAAAAACAGGAAGAGGGGGAACCCCAGGATCTGGTGGGTAAGGACACTGTCGATCCTTTCACTCATGGATGCCGCGGGACGCGCCGCGGGATGGAAGGTCTCACGTATCGCTCCCGCGATGAAGCCGTACCGCGCGTCCGATAAAAGGGTTTCGCTGTCTTCCCCGAGCACGGTTTCGATTCGCTGGATGAGTTCCCCTGCCTTGCGGACGGCCTCCTCTCCCTCCGGGCCGGATGTCCTCACGAAGGTCTCCATGGCGGCGTCTTTTTCAAGGAGCTTGATGGCGGCATACCGTGATGAGATTACGCTGTTTTCCTCCGCGCATTCGAGGCCGGGGACAAGGGCCGCGATGGCGCTCTCAATGTCCGGCCCGTAATAGATGCGCACGTTGCGGTCGCTCCGAACGTTACCCTCGTGGACGGCGGCCACGGTATCGAAGAGATCAAGTATACCGACTCCCTCGGTGCCCACGGTGGGCACAAAGGGTATGCCGAGCATCTCCCCGAGCGCGGTATAGTCGAAGGAGTCCCCCCTGTCGATCATTTCATCGTGCATATTCAGTGCCACCACGACCTTCACGTTCATGTCGATTAGCTGGGTGGTGAGGTAGAGGTTGCGTTCGAGGTTGGTGGCGTCGAGAACGTTGATCACGACGTCGGGCTGGTTGTCGATGATATGATTCCTCACGAACAGCTCTTCGGGGGAATACTCGGTGATGGAATAGGTCCCGGGGAGATCGGTGATAATAAACGTGGTGCCGTTCCGGTGAAACCTTCCCTCCTTTGCCCTGACCGTAACGCCGCCGTAGTTGCCCACACGCTCACGGGATCCCGACGCGTAATTGAAGATGGTCGTCTTGCCGCTGTTGGGATTGCCCACCATGGCGACCCTGATGGTGGTCCCGGGCCGCGACGCCGTCGCCAGGGCGGCTGACGCTGCTGCGGGAGAACGCCGCCCGCGTCCCATGCCGCCTCCGCGGCGGCGCCTGTGCCTGCGACGCGTGGCCTCGTAATCGGCCTGGAGGGAGGCGTCGGCCTGCGTCGGGGCCTCGACGTCTATCAGGGCCGCTTCGCTCCGGCGGAGGGAGATATTATAGCCCATGAGACGGTATTCGATAGGGTCCTTCAAGGGGGCGTTTTTTATCACCGTGACGGTTTTTCCCCGGATGAACCCCATCTCGGTTATCCGCTTGCGGAACGGTCCCCTCCCGCGCACCCGGGTGATGATGCCCTGCTGGCCGTTATGAAGTTCAGATAGTTTCATGCATGTCTTCCAGGGGGTTCTCCCCTTCTTTGTTCACCCGCGATCTCGTTAATCCTGTGGCGCCCTGCCATTCCATGCCTGGCACGTGCATGTGAGCCGCTATTGTATAGATAAAAACATGAAAAGTTAGTGTCAACTAATATTTTGCGGAAAGTTGAAATAATCCATTGTGGGGTGCCGCGGCCTTACGATTCATCCCGGTATGGTCGATAATTGAGACATCCCGGGTTTCGGGAGGAGGCATAATGCCGGGGCAAGAAATGTACAGGGTGGAAAAAAGCAGTCAGGGTGCCGACACGCTTTTGGTGAAAACGGGCACGGGAGAGGTGCCGATTCACAGCAGGGTCGATCCGGTCCGAGAGGGGCATCTCTACCCCGAGCGATTCGATCCTGGTCGATATGATCTTCTCATCGTTCTCGGGACGGGACTGGGATATCACCTGAAGGGCCTCGAGCCGCGCATCGGCGAATACGGGCGGGTGATATGCGTGGATGCGCTGGAGGGGGTCGAAACCCACATCGCCGGGAATCCCGTTACATCATTTCTGGTGAAGAGCCCGAAGGTAATGTTTATCACCGGGAAAGACCCGGGTGAGGCTGGGAAGAGGCTCGCGGAACTGGTCGACCTGGACGCCTCCAGGGGGGTTTCCGTCATCGAGCACCCCGCCTCCCTCAGGGCCTTTGAGGAATACTATGGAGCGGTCCGGTGGGAGATAGAGAAACTGATCGACATGAAGGCCGGAAACCGGGCCACGCGGAAGGCCTTCGGGTCACTGTACCTCAGGAACGCCCTCCGCAATTTCGGGCTCCTTGACGGCATCGGGCCGGTGGGAAAACTCTTCGGCGCGTTCTCAGGAATGACGGCAGTCATCGCCGCCTCGGGCCCGTCCCTTGACGGGGATGCCGAGGCCATCCGGCGGAACCAGAATCGGTTCTTCATCGTCGCCGTGGACTCGGCCCTTCCCGCACTGGCGGGCAGGGGCATCGTCCCGGATATCGTGATTTCCATCGATCCCCAGCCCATTGTCCGTGAGCATTTCATCGGGTGCGATACGGATCGCGCCCTCGTCGTGTGCTCCCTTACCTCGCCTCCCCAGGTCCTGCGGGGACAGGGAAGATATCTATCGCTCAACACCCACCCCTTTTCTCAGTTCGCGGGCGAGATATACGGTGAAGGAGTGGGCTCCGTCGACTCCCGGAGCGGAACCGTGGCGGGCGACGCCGTAGAGCTCTGCGCCCGGTGCGGTTTCTCCGGAATCGGGATCACGGGCCTTGATTTTTCCTTTGCCGATTTCTGCATCTACGCCAGGGGAACGGCTTACCAGCGGCGGTACGCTCTCCATCTCCAGAACCGTCTCGCCACGGTGGAGGGACGCAATTGCCTCTACATTCTCCGCTCAAGCGGCGGTCTGAGGAAAGAAGGCCGTTTCACTCGTAAATCCTTCCTCGGGTACCGTCATTCCCTGGAGGAGCACCTGAGAGCAGGTAAGATGGATAACGTGGTGTTCCTGAACGACCGCGGCCTGCTTCCGGCCGGCGCGAGAAGATCGGGGCTCGATGAGTTCATGGCGCGGCATGCCATGGCGGATCTCGATAAAAGGGATTTCATCACACGGATGCGGGCCGATACGAGAGCGCTCTCTGCCGCGCCGGGACGCACGGCATTGCGGGAGGCCGCCCGCGGGGAACTCTTCCGACGGCTTGTCGAGGCCTCTGTCGGAAGGGAATGCAGCGACGACGAGGTGGGGGGATATCTTCGTCTCGCGGAACATGGGGACGGCGCGGCGGGAGGGGACTAGTCGGCGCCGGGCACCAGGACGCGCGACCGTGGCTCCTCCTGGCTCCGCGGCATATCCATGCGGAAAAAACAGTAAATAGAGAGACGAATCAGGCCGACCATGTAAATGGACAGCCCACATTCATTATCTTAAAGGCGGAAAGCGGAATGGAACAGTTCAACATACCCCACCAGAAGATCAGGGAGAAGAGCGTGTACCTGGTGCACCTTGACGCGGCGAGAATCGCGGTGCTATCGGCCGCGGTCATCGGCATCATCATCGCCTCATTCCTCCTTGGGATGAATTTCGTCAGGGGAGGGGAGGGTGGCAAGAACCAAATCACGAAGGGCGACGTGTTCGATGCTACCCGGGAACTTGATCTCCTGAAAGGCAATATCCCGGGTCAGCCCGACATGGAGGAGCTCTCCCGATCCGCCGACGATAAGCTCCTTTCCCTGGACCGGCTTGATCTTCCCGCAACAGATGCAAAGGAGGAGAAGACCCCTGAGGAGCCGGCGAATCTCCTTACGAGGGAAAATATAGCGCCGCCCGTTCATTCGGAGAGGACGGTCGAGAAGAAGTCGACGGTCTCCGTAAAAAAGAAATCGCGCGTGAAAGACGCCTCGTACTCCGCCGGGAGCAGGCAAAAAAGAGCGCCGGAAAAGAAAACGGCACGGAAGAGCGGCTCATCGAGGGTCGTCGCGGTATCGGGAAACGCGAAAAAACCGAAGGGTGACGGCCTTTTTACCGTGCAGGTGGCCTCCTACGACACCCTGGACCGCGCCTCTTACGAGGTCGGGGCCCTGAAACGAATGCAATACGACGCCTATATCGACGAAACACGAGTGGACGGGAAACGGTATTACCGCGTACGGGTGGGCCGCTCGGCGTCAAAGGTGAGGGCCCTGGAACTGCTCCAGGAGATCCAGGGAGTGGATAAGTACCGGGAAAGCTACATGGTCCGCGACTAGGCGGGCCGTGTGGCTATTTCACCTCTTCGATCCTGCGAATTCCTTCCCTGTTAAGTACTATCCTGAACCGCCGCACGTAGTCCTTTTTGTCCACGATGAAATGCGTGATGATGTTGATGTGGTAGACCCGCTTGCCGTACCCCTTCAGGTAACCTGACCCCTTCGGGATAAAGATCTTCTTTTCCGGATTGTCCATGCTGCGAAGGAAATCCTGAATGTTGAACCGCATGATGTCAATAACGTCGCTGGTGGAGTAGTGCCGCCTTATGGCGCGAAGCCTCGCCGGCCTGAGGCTGATGTATTTCCTGTAGAGAATGACGTCTTCGCCGATCATGCTGTTGTCGATGTCCGTTATGCTGTCCCTCGCCCGCTTGGCGAGAATCGCGCCGGGAACCTTGCTCTCGTCTATGATGTTGAAGCTCTCCCTGCAGATTCCGATTTTTTCATGGAAGCCGTGGTATATGTTCCTCCTCCGGTCGAAGAGCCATCTGTGCAGGGAGTTGCTCAGGTAAAGGCGGAGTATCTCCTTGATGCGGTCTTTGAACATGTAGCTGATGACCAGTGCGATGAAGAAGGGAAGCGACAGGCTTCCGTATCGGCTCTGGCCGATAAAGACCACAACCGTGGCGAAGAGCATGGCCACCCCCGCGGCGATGCTGTACAGGGCGTGTTCAAGGAGGGCGCCCCACCGTTCCGTCCGCGTCTCGAGATAGAGGACGTTGCTCAGGAATTTTTTCAGAGCCCCCTGGCGGAACACGAACATCTCGTTGTCTCCGCCCGGCTCAGGAATCGACGGGTAGTGATGTTTTTTCCGGTGGGCCGTTTCCACCCGGACGATGCTCATGAGCCCGGTATTGAACCGGGTGGCGAGGTCCCGGGCCTTCTCCCTGAGCATCTCGTTGAGCAGGCAGGTGTGGCTCTCTGTTTTGAGGCTCATGTACTCGTCGGCGAAGAGGAAGGCCATTCGCTCTTCGGCAGGCAGTACAACCGTGGCCAGGGGGAGGAGTTCACGGAAACGCCGGGTGATGCTACGGACGGACTTGACGTATTCTTCGACAAGGCGTTTTCGTTCCGTCTTGATCCGCGTCCCGCCGATGAAGCGAAGATGAACGGTGACGGCTTTTTTATAGATGAGGCAGAGCATCTTGGCCTGGTCAGCGCAATCGGCCGCCGAGGAGGGATCGCCGCTCTCGCGGATTCCCTCGAGCGAGACGCGAAGACGCTCGATGATCGAATTCCCGGCCGCAAGTTCGCCGAGTGGGATGGAAGGGGTCTGGAGGCGAACCGTGGCCCTCAGGTCACGGTAAAACGCCCCGGCGTTGTAGGTGTCGCGATTGACGTTAAGGTTGTGGGGAACGAAGAAATAGGTCTGCACGAAATACGAGCAGTCCCTTGTGTCTCCCCGCGAGAGGTTGTAGGCCTGCTTGATTTCGAACTGATACCTGTCGTGGATCTTTACCGTTTCTTTAATCATCGTTACGGATCCGCGCCGGCCCCGGGGCCCGGCGTCCTGGTCAGTAGAGGTTGTCCTTGATGAGCAGTTCCTCCATCTCGTCGGCCTTCGCCGCGATGAAGGAAAGGGACTTCATGAACCTGACGGGGTCGCAGTCCTTGAGGAGGATGCTGTTGTGGAGTATGAGCGTGTCGTCCATGAGGGCGACGGCTCCGTACGAGAGGGTGGCGTTGATCTGGAGGCAGTACTTGTAGAGCTCGCAGAGGTCGCTCTTGAGCTTGCCGATGACCGAGTAGTAGTTGATGACCCGGTCGCCCGACTCGTCCTTGGCCAGGGTGATCAGGACTTCCTGGGAGCGGTTGTTGTCGAATTCGATGGTGGTGGTATAGCTTCCACGGGCGTCCTTGTGGAAGCGGATTTTAAACTCGCTCGCTATGGCGGATATGAAACCGTCGAATACTTCCATCTGCGTTCCTCGTCTATACAGCCGGGGCGGTCCTTTTCCTCGCCACCGTCACGTAAGTATGATTCCTGAATATATTCCGTCAAGAAATAAGTCTGAAAAGTCCTTGAAAAAATTCAGCCCGGGGAATGACATGGCGGTTAACCAGATTTCAGGAAGCCCGCTCAATGGTCCCACTACTGTCCGCCGGTGCGCGGGAGAAACGAACCGTGCTCCGCAATTCGCAGGAAATCATCCGCCGTCTCGCGGTCGATATCGGGGAGCGCACGGTGCGCAGGCATGAAAACCTTGAAATGGCCCGGGATTACATCGCCGATTATTTCGCCGAGCATGGCGTCAATCCCGTGGAGGAGCGCTACGAGGCCGGGGGACGGACCGTGTCCAATATCATCGCCGAAATCCCCGGGGCCGAGATTCCCGACAGCATTATCCTCGTGGGGGCCCACTACGATACCGTCGAGGGTACGCCGGGAGCGGACGACAATGCCTCGGGAATAGCCGGCCTGCTGGAGATGTTCCGGCTCCTTTCCGGGTCGCGCTTCAAACGGACGGCTCGCTTCGTGGCATTCACCCTGGAGGAACCACCCTTCTTCTCGACCGAACTCATGGGGAGCATGGTCAACGCGACCAATGCCAGGAGGCGGAATGACCGCATCGAGCTGATGGTGTGTCTGGAGATGCTCGGCTACGCTTCCAGGAGGTGCCCGCAGGATTACCCGTTAAACCATAAGAAGAAGGAGTTTCCCGCCTGCGGAAACTACATAAGCGTCATTTCGCTTCCATCGAGCGCGGAATACGTCTATCTATGGCGGAACGTTTACAACGCCCGGGCGCGGCACAAGATCTACGAATACATTGGCCCGGCATCGATTCCCGGCATGGATCTTTCGGACCACATGTCGTTCATTCGGAACGGCTACCCCGCCATCATGCTTTCCGATACCGGGTTCTACCGAAACAAGAACTACCATACCACCGACGACACTTTCGAGACCATCAATTTCAAGTTCCTCCGCAACATCATCATCAATTCAGCGGAAGCCCTCAGGGACTTGCTTAACCGCGACCGCCTGGTATAGGGGAATTCCGCGCCATGCCGAACGCTCAGAGGGGGCGGAGGACCGAGAGGAGCTCCACGTGGGGGGTCTGGGGGAACATGTCATAGGCCTCGATCCGTTCCACGCGGTAGTTTCTGAGAAACGCCACGTCGTCCCTGAAGGTGGCGGGATTGCACGACATGTACACGATTCTTTCGGCGCCGAGGAGGTCCAGGGCCTCCATGGCATGGCGCTGCATTCCGCTTCGCGGCGGATCGAGGACCACGGTGTCGTAGGAACCCGCTCCGCGCGCAAGGAATTCCCTCGCCTCGGAGTGAATGAAGTCGGCGTTTTCAATGCAGTTGATGCCCTGGTTCACCCTCGCCGCCTCCACGGCCTCGCCGTTCGATTCCACGCCCGTTACGTGATCCGCCGCCCCGGCCACGAAGAGAGAAATCCCCCCGATGCCGGCGCAAAGGTCAAGGACCCTCCCCCGGATCTCCTCCCGTATCCTTCGGTAAATCGAACGGGTAATCGCCGAGTTTGACTGGAAAAAGGAATTGGGGGTGATCCGGTACCGTATGCCGTCGAGGTCCTCCTCGATGAAGCCCCATTTAATAGTATCGTATATCTCGCCGTAGCTCAGGTCGGCAAGGCCGCCGCTGTGGATCAGCGAGATGGAATCGGCCTTTTCCGCCACGGCGTCGACCATCTCCCCGAGGCGGTTCTCCCTCACGGCGGTGACGAAATTCACCATGACGCGCCCGGTATGACGCGCCTCCCTGAACACCACGTAGCGAAGATAGCCTTTGTGACGGAGGTAGTCGTAGCCCTCGACCGACCGCACGGCGGGCCCCATGGCGCTAAAAAGTCGCCCGGATTTTTCCTGCATCAGGGGGCAGGCCTGGATGTCCACCACGACGCGAAAGCTGCCCCCCCGGCGCAGACCGAACTTCCCGAAGGCCGTTACCATGTCCATCCTGTTGCGGTAGCCGTAGGGCGGGGAGGGGCTGACCTCGTCGACCTCGGCGAGGCCCCCGAGGGCATGGTTCACCAGGTCGCGTTTCACGAGGAGCTGGTCCTCATACGCGATGTCCTGGAAGGAACAGCCCCCGCAGTCGCCGAAGTGAGGGCACCGGGGTTCCGTGTCCCCGCGGCGGTAGGGGTCCGCGACCAGGTTGATGCGTCGCGCGTGTTTCTTTTTCATGCCCTGCCCCTTCTGCGCGCGGCGGGGGTGATTCGCGTTTCACGGGGGGGCGTCATGGCGCGCATGTCCCGGTCAAGGGCCATCTTGACGGGCCCGGCATCTCCTTTTTGGAGACGCGCGATGAACTCACCAAGGAACGCGGAACCGGATTCCCTCCCCCTGCCCGGTGGGGATCCCCGTTCATTCATGAAATTCCCCAGCCCGTCATAGAGATCGAAAGGAGCTTCATACAGTGTCTCCAGGGCCCGGAAGGTCTCGGGGAAGCGGCCGGTGTTGTGGAGGCGGTCCACAAGATGCGCCACGCGGTCGAGGCGATTGAGATCATCCGCCGAGAGCCACGCGGTCTCCCGGACGCGGTAGGGCGGCGAAGGATCCCAGGCAATGCCATGGACCGGCGCGGATGCGGCCATCTCCGTGCCGGGGAGAACTTTCAGGAATCCCAGCTGGAGGTGTCGGGGTCCCAGGGAGTAGAGTTCGTTGAAGGAGCGCTGTGCCCAGGCAAGGTCGTCCCCGGGAAGGCCGGCGATGAGATCCAGGTGGACCCGGACGCGGCCATCCCGCACAAGGCGCTCGATCTGTTGTCGCTCCCGCGCCCACTCCCCGCCGCGCCTGATCTCTTCGCGCGCCCAGGGGTTGACCGTCTGCACGCCGATCTCGAAATGGAAAAGCCCCGGTGGGCACCGGGAGAGGATTTCGAAATCTTCTTCCTCGAGAAGCGCGGGGTGGATCTCGAAGTGGAAGCGCGTCGGAATGTCTCCATGGATGTCGAGAAGAAGGGACCAGATGCCCCGGCTGTGGTTCCTGGACGCGTTGAAGGTGCGGTCCACGAACTTGACCATCATCGGCTTCCGGGAAAGGATAACGGCGAGCTCTTCCCGGACAAGCTCAGGTGGCCTGAATTCAAGCGCCTGGTCATCCCGGGAAGATATGCAGTATGTGCAGCGAAAAGGACAGCCGCGGCTCGATTCATAGTAGACGTAACGGTTCGCAAGCCCCGGGAAGTCGGCCTCTTCGTAAGGGAAGGGAAGTTCGGGAAAAGGCGCATTGGGGACGTCAATGATACCCGCGCCGGGGCCCTGGGCGAGAAGATGGGCGAAGCCCTGTTCCCCGGGTCCGCGTACCACGCAGTCCACGCCGGGGACGCCGCGGAGCCATCGATCCGGGTCGTAACCCGCCTCGGGCCCTCCCAGGACGATCAATGTCCCCGGGAGGCGCCGCCTCAGGGCAGGGACAAGGCGCTTCATCATTTCGGCGTTCCATATGTAGACCGAGAGCCCCACGACGTCAGGCTTCCCCGTGGCGATCTCTTCGGCGATCTCATCGGTGTCGCGGCGGAGAGAATACTCACGCAGGAAGACATAGTGGCCCAGGCCCCGCACATACGATTTCAGGCAGTAGAGAGCCAGGCAGGAGTGGGTGTAGCGGGCGTTGATCGCGACAAGGGCAATTTTTTTTCTCATGATACTCATGTGACCCGCCCCCTTCGGGGCGCCGATACGGGAGAGGCATTCCTATCACGGCGCATGAAGAAGTCAATACAATAACGGGACGCTGTCGCGAATGATCCCCTGAATTCACATCCTCGCGTTCAATCTTTTTCGTGACGGGATATGGACGACTCCCGGTAATAGGGAATTATCCCGGTCATGCGATAGGACCGCCTGACTTGCTATTAAGAAATGCCGGAGCGCGGCCGGGGAATTATCGCGACTCGGGAGCCGTTAAGCGGCGAGAACTGGTTGTCGGCTCCGTCTCTCCGAAAAGGGGCTGCGCGTTATTCATTCAATTGCTGAATCTGAAAGATGGGTGATGGTCGTAACAGTAGAAGTAAAAAAAGCAGTGTAAAAAAAGGAAAAAAAGGGCATAAATCCGTATTGTTTTGTCTTTGTAGTGGCAGATGGTTTTCATTGGTTTCTATCCTAGTTTTTTAATTTTTTTGCTAAAAAACATTGACAGTTAAGGGCCTTTTAATCCTTGTTAACAGAAGGTGATATCAGGGTCTGATATCATGACGTGGAATTATGATCATTCTTGATGATATGAGTGTCCATGACGATCATGGAGGATTGCACCTGCTATTAAGGAAAGGAGATCGCCATGGCCGACATGATGATACACGAGTTTCTCCTGGGATTCATCAAGATTTATATCCTCCAGTATGCGGCAAAGGAGGACGTGTACGGGAAGGAGCTATACGACCAGCTCCATGAACATGGATACAAACTGTCGTACGGCACGCTTTACAGCACTCTCCACGGATTCAAGGAGAAGGGCTACCTGGCCGACGAGGAGCGAAATGTCCGTGGTAAAATCCGTAAATACTACCGGATAACGGACCGGGGAATGGAGGCCCTGGAGAAGGCAAGGGAGAAGGCGCGGGAACTTTTCACGGTCATTGGCCAGTGACGCTCCGAAAATATTTCTATTCAATGCGTAATGAAATAATCGGAATTCAATACATTTCATGAACAAATTATTCATATAATAAGAGGTAGTATGAATAACGTAAAAGACGCAGTCACAAAGGCGGTTAAGAAGCGCGGCGCGGAGGCCTCCATGATGCTTGACGTGATCCGCGATGTGCAGGAAGAGCTTCGATGCGTACCGGAGGAGGCCATGGCGCGAATCGCCAAGGCCCTGGGCGTCTCGAAGGCGGAAGTGGAAGGCGTGGTTTCCTTCTATCACTTTTTTTCAAGGGAGCCCAGGGGGCGCTATACCGTCTACCTGAACAACAGCGCCGTCGCAACAATGAAAGGAAGAAACGCCGTGGCGGCGGCCTTCGAAAAGGCGGCGGGATGCCCCTTCGGGAGCGTGTCCTCCGATGGTCTCATCGGCCTTTTCGACACCTCCGACATCGGCATGAACGACCAGGAGCCCGCTGCCCTGATCAATGACGTGGTGTTCACGAATCTCACGCCGGAAAAGGCGGGAGAGCTCGTGGCGCAGATGAAGGCCGGCAAGGATGTCAAGGCAATGGCGGCGGAGAAGGGCGACGGGCAGAACGCCTCGGAGCCGATCAACTCCATGGTAAAGAACAACATACGGAAAGAAGGGCCCGTTATTTTCGCGCCCTATGAGCCCGGTTCCGCGATCCGGAAAGCGGTCACCATGACGCCGGAGGAAGTCATCGATGAAGTCAAGACATCGAACATCCGCGGAAGGGGCGGCGCGGGATTTCCCACGGGGATGAAGTGGGAGTTCACCCGGAAGGCCGGGGGGAAGCGCGCCTGGGTGATCTGCAACGCCGACGAGGGGGAACCGGGGACCTTCAAAGACCGGGTGATCCTGACGGAGCGTGCCGGTATGCTCTTCGAGGGCATGGCCGTGGGAGGGTACGCCATTGGCGCCGAGAAGGGCGTCCTTTACCTTCGCGCGGAATACGCCTACCTTCTTGATCATCTCAACGGGATCCTGGACGACATGAGGAAGAAGGGCCTTCTGGGGAAAAAGATCGGCGGTAAGGCGAAATTCGATTTCGATATTGAGATACGACTGGGGGCCGGCGCCTACATCTGCGGCGAGGAATCGGGCCTCATAGAATCAGCCGAGGGCAAGCGGGGCGAGCCGAGGAACCGGCCGCCTTTCCCCGCCCAGTCGGGGTACCGCGGAGAGCCCACGGCGGTCAACAACGTGGAAAGCCTCTGCGCCGTGGCGCGGATCATGGTGGAGGGGGGCGAGTGGTTCGCCGGCATGGGAACCGTGCAGTCCCACGGCGCCAAGGTCCTCTCCATTTCCGGTGACTGCGAGAAGCCGGGAATTTACGAATATGTATTCGGCACACCGCTGTCGCAGATCCTCGAGGAGTGCGGCGGCGCCGGGGCCATGGCGGTCCAGGTGGGCGGCCCCTCCGGGCTCTGCGTCGGCAGGAACGATTTCGGGAAAAAGCTTTCCTTCGAGGAGCTTCCCACGGGCGGCTCGATGATCGTCATCGGCCCGGACAGGGATATTCTGGAAATCGTCCACAATTTCATGGAGTTCTTCGTCGAGGAATCATGCGGCTGGTGCGTGCCCTGCAGGGCGGGGAACGCCATACTGCTAAAGCGCCTTGAGAAGATCATGGCGGGGAAAGGAACGGCAGGGGATCTCGAAGAGATGGCCGCGTGGTGCGGAACGGTGAAGACCATGAGCCGGTGCGGCCTCGGGCAGACCTCGCCCAACCCGATCCTTACCACCCTGGAGAGGTTCCGGGACGCCTACGAATCGAGGCTGGTGCAGGGTGCCGACTACGCCACGGACTTTGACCTGAACAGGGCGGTCAGCGAGTTTTGCTCGATTTCCGGGAGAAAACCCCATGCGGAGGGACACTGACAATGAGCGTGATACACTTTGAAATAGACGGCAAAAAATGCGAAGCCAAGGCGGGCCAGACGATCGTCGAGGCCGCCCGCGACAACGGTGTGTACATCCCTGTGCTCTGCTGGTACAAGGGCATGAAGCCCGCGGGGGTGTGCCGAATCTGCTCTGTGAAGACAGGGGGACGCACCGTCGCGGCGTGCACAACCCCCGTCGCGGAGGGGATGATGATAGAAAACGCAACACCGGAGCTCGAGGACATGAGGAAGTCGATCGTGGAGATGCTCTTCGTCGAGGGGAACCACATGTGCCCCACCTGCGAGAAGAGCGGAAACTGCGAGCTCCAGGCCCTCGGGTACCGTTACGGCGTACTGGCGCCACGGTTTCCCTATCTTTTCCCGCAGCGTTCGATCGATGCGTCGTATTCGAAGATAATGATAGACGCGGACCGGTGCATCCAGTGCCGGCGGTGCGTTCGCGGGATCACGACGAAGAAGGGGCAACCCGTGTTCGTCATGACCGGACGTTCCGTTGGATCAACGATTGTCGCTGACAAAGAGCGCGAGGCCGCCTTGAGCGACCAGGACGCCAGGAAGGCGATGGACCAGTGTCCCGTGGGGGCCATCTTAAAGAAAGGGGTGGGGTTCGAGGTACCCATCGGGAAGCGCAAGTACGACACCACGCCTATCGGCAGCGATATCGCCGGAAAGTAGAAGGGGAGGATTACCATGAGCAAACCAATCGTGGCCACGGCATCCCTGGCCGGTTGTTTCGGATGCCACATGTCCATTCTGGATATTGACGATAGGATTTTACAGCTCATCGACCTGGTGGAATTCAACAAGTCCCCGATCGATGACATCAAGAAGTTCACCAAGCAGTGCGATATCGGGATAATAGAAGGCGGATGCTGCAACAGCGAAAACGTCGAAAACCTCCTGGAGTTCCGCAAGCACTGCAAGATACTGATATCGTGCGGCGAGTGCGCAATCATGGGCGGTCTTCCCGCGATGAGGAACGGCATACCCATGCGGGAATGCCTTGAAGAGGCGTATCTCAACTGCGTCACGGTGGACGATAAGATCATACCCAACGACGAGGAGATTCCGATGATCCTCGACAGGGTGTATCCCCTGAGCGAGATCGTCAAGATAGACTATCACCTCCCCGGATGTCCGCCCCGGGCGGACCTGATATGGGAGGCCCTGACGGCACTGCTGGGGGGCAAGCCCCTTGACCTGCCGTATGAAGTAGTTAAGTACGACTAGGGAGAAGACCACGACATGGCACGAAAAATCACGATAGAACCGGTAACCAGGGTCGAAGGACACGGTAAAGTTACCATACATCTCGATGACAGCAACAACGTCGCGCAGTCGCGCCTTCATATCGTCGAGTTTCGCGGCTTCGAAAGATTCGTCCAGGGCCGTCCCTACTGGGAGGCCCCGGTCCTCGTGCAGCGGCTCTGCGGGATATGCCCCGTGAGCCACCACCTGGCGGCGGCCAAGGCCATGGACGTCATCGTCGGTGCCGGGACGGGTGACGGGCTCACGCCCGCGGGCGAGAAGATGCGGCGTCTCATGCATTACGGGCAGATGTTCCAGTCCCACACGCTCCACTTCTTTCACCTGGCGTCCCCGGACCTCCTTTTCGGCGTCGACGCGGACCCGGCGATCCGGAATGTCATCGGCGTGGTGCTGGAGCACAAGGACCTCGCGGTCCAGGCGGTGCTGATGCGCAAGTTCGGCCAGGAGATCATCCGCGCCACGGCGGGGAAAAAGATACACGGCACGGGGGCGATACCCGGCGGAATCAACAAGAACCTGAGCCCCGAGGAAAGGGACGAATTCCTCAAGGGACCCGACCCCCTCAACGCGGATAAAATGGTCGAATGGGCCCAGGCGGCGGTGGACCTGTTCAAGGATTACCATTCCAAGAACAAGGACATGATCGACAACTTCGCGGTCTTCCCGTCCAACCACCTTTCCCTGGTTCGGAAGGACGGCGCCATGGATCTCTACCACGGCGTGCTCCGGGCGGTGGATCCGGAGGGGAAGAAGATCCTGAACGACGTCGATTACCAGGATTATTACAACCACATCGGCGAAGAGGTGAAGAACTGGAGCTACATGAAGTTCCCCTACCTCAAATCGATCGGGAAGAAGGACGGCTGGTATACCGTGGGGCCCCTGGCGCGCCTCAACACCTGCGATTTCATTCCCACGCCGCTCGCGCAGAAGGAGTTCGAGCAGTTCAGGGCTTATACCAGCGGCAAGCCCAACAACATGTCGATGCACATGCACTGGGCGCGGCTCATCGAAAACCTCCACGCAGCGGAGATGATCAAGGAGCTTCTCCTTGACAAGGACCTGCAGAGCACGAAACTGGTGAAGAAGGGATCCAGGAAGCCCGAGGGGGTCGGACTTATTGAGGCGCCGCGCGGGACCCTTTTCCATCACTACCGGGTGAACGACGACGACCAGATCGTCATGGCAAACCTCATCGTTTCCACGACGAACAACAACGAGCCGATGAACCGCGCGGTCAATCACGTTGCCAGGAGCGTCTTCACCGGAAAATCGGAAATCACCGAGGGAATGATGAACAGCGTGGAAGTGGCCATACGGGCATACGACCCCTGCCTCTCCTGCGCGACGCACGCCCTGGGGCAAATGCCCCTTGAGGTTTCCCTCTATGATGCAGAAGAAACCCTCCTCGCCGTGGCGAGGAAATAGCGGGGCGATGAAGAGAATTCTCGTGTACGGGTACGGGAACCCGGGAAGGCAGGACGACGGCCTGGGCCCGGCCCTGGTGGAATTGCTGGAGGAAGAAGGGATCCCCGGCGTGGAGACCGACTGCAACTACCAGCTCCAGATCGAGGACGCCGAGGCGGTTTCGCGCTGTGACGCCGTGGTGTTCGTGGACGCGTCGATCGATGGCGAAGAGCCCTTCTCCTTCGAGGGGCTTGAGCCGTCGGCCGAAATAGCCTTCACGACGCACGCCATGTCCCCCGCGTCGGTACTTGCCCTCTGCCACGAGCTCTACCCCAGGCCGGTTTCCGCTTTTCTCCTGGGCATCAGGGGATACCAGTGGGAGCCCGTCGAGGGCCTTTCTGAGCCTGCACGGGAAAACCTTGAAGCCGCATTCAGATTTTTACGATCGAGGCTGGTTGAGATGACGGAGGCCGTGAAGGCCGGCGGGAGGGTATCCCGCTGAAAATGCGGGGCATCTTCCGGCATGCCGTTTCTCCGGTCACGGTTATTATCGAAGAGAACAATGGAAAGGAGCAATCAGATGGCGGATACGAAAAGAGTGCTGGTGATAGACGACGACCCCGACATTACCGATTCGATTACCGCGGTCCTCAGGGGAAACGGGTTTGAGGCCATGGCGGCGGGAAGCGGTGATGAGGGCCTTGCGGCGATCGAGAGCTTCAAGCCCCACCTGGTCCTCTGCGACATGATGATGGAACGGATAGATGCCGGGTCCCGGGTGGCGGCGGAAATACGGAAAAGGGACAGCGCGCTTCCCCTGTATCTCCTGAGCAGCATCGGGAATGCCACGGCCCAGAATGTCGATCCCGGGAGCCTCGGCTTCAGCGGGGTATTCCAGAAGCCGGTGTCTCCGGACCAGTTGATAAGAACAATTAAGAAGGCCCTCGGGATGGAATGACGGGGGACGATACTACAACCGGAAAAGTGTACGTGGTCTTGAATTTTTCGTACACATGATACAGCATGGGGCGTGAGAACGCCTCATTTTTTTATCCGCCGGGCGCCACCGGTGCCGGGACATGCCTTGCGCAAATCATCCTTGACCGGGGAAGCTTCAGGGCGTAGAGTGTTCAGGCCCGCATCCGGCTGACGCGCTTCCGTGACGCCGTATCAGGCGGAGTCGCGGGCCCGGGACGGTGACGCGATGATCAGGAGAATCCTCGACAGGATCGGGTTCCACCTCCACTTCGAGGGAAGGCGCGAGGAGTATCCCGACACGTTCCGGAAGGAACTGGGCTACCAGTGCGGCCGAGTCCTTACCTTTGCCTGCCTGGTCACCTTCTCCTTTCTCGCCTATATTCCCCTGGACCGGGAGCTCCACCCCGGCGAGCCGGGAATACTCATCCTGCGCGTGCTCTTCCCCCTCCTCGGAGTGACGATCCTGGTCCTTCGCCTGTTCGATTACTTCAGGGAGCGGAGCCTTGCCCTGCTCACCGTGTACGGGGCATACCTGATGGTCTCAACGGCGGTGCTGACGGGACTTACCGGGGGCGACCCGGCCTACATGGGGGGGTTCACGTTCCTCCTCACCCTCACCGCCGTGGCCCCGATTCACAGAAGACAAGCCTACCTCATCCTCTTCACGGCCCTCGCCGTGTTTTTCGCCGTGGGATGGGCCAAGGGGATCCGTTTCGACACTCCGAGGTCCCGGTACAGCCTGAACGACCTCATGGCGGCGACCCTGGTGATTTCCTGCTTCATCTACATCATGGACGGGATCCGCTACAGGAGCTGGAAGAAATCGAAGACGATCGAGCAGGGAAGGGAGATGATCACCAGGCAGAAGGACCAGCTTGAGGAGCAGATCAGCATGGCCGGGGAGCTCCAGAAGAAGCTCCTCCCGGAGAAGCTCCCCGGCGTCAGGAACGCCTCGATCGTGTTTTCCTACCTTCCCATGATGGGAGTGGGCGGCGATTTCGTGGACATCAACTACTCGCAGGACCGGCGGGGCCTCGGCCTCTTCATCTGCGACGTATCGGGCCACGGCGTGGCCGCGGCCTTTATCTCTTCAATGGTTAAGATGTCCCTTGGTTCGTGGAGGGACCATCTGGAGCGCCCCTCGGAGATGCTCCGGGTGCTCCATGATTCCCTGAAGGGGAAGATGGGTGCCCAGTTCGTGACCGCAGCGATATGCTACCTCGACCTGGAGACGGGACTTCTCCGCCTCGCCGGTGCGGGTCATCCACCCGTTATCGTGGTACGGGCCCGGGGAGGTGTCGAGCTTTTTAAACCGCCTGGAAGGCTCATCAACGACCTGTTCCCGATGAATTTCGCCGACGTGGAGACCGTCCTGGAAAAGAACGACAAGATCGTCCTCTACACCGACGGCGTCACTGAGTGCTTCAATACCGAGGGGGCCATGTTCGGCGACGAGGCCCTTCACGATATGGTCATGGAGAACCGCGGCCTCTCCCCTGCGGACCTCTGCGCCGAGGTGATGCGGGGCCTCACGCGGTTCGCCGGGGAGGGCGCCTTCGAGGACGACATCACGATACTCGTGACGGAGTACCTGAAGGGAGAGGCGTGACAGGGGCGGAGGAACGGCCCCGACGCGCAGAATACCAACAAAAGCCCGGGAAGGCCCGGGCTTTTGTTGTATCATCGAAAATGGAAGGACCGTTACTGGGTCACGACCTCGAACTTCGCGGCGCTTGTCGCGGTGATATCGTTACCGGATCCGTCGATGATCTGTATCTCCGCGTAGGTTCTCCTGAAGGAGTAGTCGATCTCCCCGTCAATGGAGGCGTCGATTTCGTCTACCCAGATCCAGCCGCACCAGCTCCAATCGTAGTCCTTGACCGGCTCACCCGAATCATGCCATCTCTGGTAGAAAACCAGGTCAGAGTAAGCGGGCACGTCGTAGACTCCGTAGAAATTCAGGTAGACCATGGAGCCCGCTTCGACATCGATGAGCTGTATCTTAAAGCGGGGTGGGAATTCCCAGCCGAAGATCGAACTGCCGTTAACAAGGGCGTCGACAACGGGATAGACGCCCGACTCGCTGTAAACCGGCACGTCGGCGAACATCGATTCCGGAAGGTCCGTGTTGTCCACGGCGATGATGACCGTCGCGGTGTAGACCGAATCGCCCACGGTAACGGTAATCGTGTAGAGATTGTTGACGTCCAGCGACCCATCGGGGATGAAGGAGAGGTTCCCGGTCACCGGGTCCACGATTATCGTACCCGACACGGTCGTGCCGTTCTGGTCTTCCAGGGATATGGTGACTCCCGGGGCCAGGACCCAGATACCGTCCTCAAGGATCGTGAGGATAACGTTCTCTCCGGAGATGGCAAGGGCGCCGTTGTCCACGGTCACCAGGATCTTCCCGTTGACCACGGTGATGTTTTCATTATCAGAGATACCCTCGACTTCGCCTGATTCTCCCCCAGTATTCCCACCCGTGTCATTGACGATTTTCATTTTTCCCAATCCGAGAAGGAGAAGCGCGTTGTCCGAATCATCATTATCACAGGCGGTAAACAGGAAGGTCAAAGCGATGACCAGGGCCGCCAGTGGAATGAACCTATGCATGCGATACATTGAATGCCTCCATTACTAAAAATACGCGAATTATTTGTAAAGATACGTTGGACGCTGATTAATGTCAAGAAAAAAACCCATCCGTGTGGAATATTATAAAAAATATTTATCGTCATTATTATAAATTTGTTGATAAAAAAGATAAATATTAAAAAAAATAATAGATTATATTAAATATGGCACTTATACGAAAACAGCCGCTCGTGTATAACACGCGCGGCCGCTGGATTTGAATATCATCTATACTGGCTACCGTCAGTAGGTCACCGCCCTGGGCAGCTTCTTCGCCTGGGCGACCCACGCCTTTATCTGCTTCATGCCTGGCATCTGCCGCACCAGTTTTTTCTTGTTATTGGTCTGGGCCATGGCAGCGTGCAGTGCCTCGGGATTCCTCTTGGCCAGTTCCACCACGGTATCGACACCAGCTTCCTCAAGAAGGTCGGCGTACTCCTCGCCGACTCCGGTAATGCGGAAAAGGTCGGCGTGGTTCACCCATTCCAGGATGAGCTTTCCCGTGATCCCCGCATCCGCGGCGATTTTCCTTCTGCCCTGGGGCGTGGCGCCCTTTTTCAGCAGGTCGCCCGTTGACTTGACCCCCGCCTTCCTGAGAAGCTGGGCGTACTTAGGACCGATACCTTCAACCGTTTCAAGTTTTGCCATGCGTTAACTCCTTCTGATGCAATTTCCATCCCCGATGCAAAAGGAAATCGCCGCCCTGAACGACTCGCCATGACTCGAAGCGATTCAAACATGGCTGGTGGCGATTCGATCTTTTACACCGGGACGAGTACATACTGTAATCAAAATGGTTGTATGTCCATTCGCGGAATCTGTTTCCGCGCATGGCATAAGTCATTATTTGCCGAGTGCTTTCTTGATGAGGCCGACGATGATCATCAGAACGGCGCCGCCAACGCCACCTCCTGCTACGCTCCCGGCAATACCGGCAGCGTCCATTCCCCCACCGGCGGCAACGCCGATGAGACCGAGGAGCTGACCACCAATCCCGCCTCCAACGACGCCTGCAACGGCGTTCCAAAGAGTTCCAAGGGACTGCTTCTTCAGCGCGGCTCCCGCTCCTATTCCCCCTGCGGCTCCGCTAATAAGTTGGACAATAATCGGCAACCAGGTTTCCATCATGAGTCCTCCTTGTTAATTTTTATGACTGCATCTGATTATTTTGTGTGAAAGAAATTCAGTACAGGCATGCCTACAATCTATCAATAATCAAAGCCGAGGTCAAGCAGTATTATTAAAACCGGTGGGAGACCACTATTACGATACAAAATTCGGCAATTGCCCACAACCGGCGGCGCTTCAACGGTCGGTTTTCCATTTGGTTCTGTTGTGAATATTATCATTGCGTTCCTGGCCCTCTCCATGTTATCATGACATCATCAAATACATTTCGTGATACGGATGAAGCGGGCGGTCATGAGATTTCTATCAATCAGGATATCGATAGCGTGTTCGCTGCTTTTCCTCATGCTGCCTTGCAGGGAAGCCCTGGGCCGTGAGGTGAAAATCGGGATATACCAGAATCCCCCCAAGGTTTTTGTAAGGAATGACGGAACGCCGGCGGGGTTTATCGTGGAGATCATGAATGAAATCGCCGAGGCGGAGGGATGGGATCCCGAGTATGTCTTCGGCACATGGGAGGAGAACATGCTTCGCCTCAGCCACGGCGATCTTGATGTGCTCCTTGATGTGACCCATACCGCTGGCCGGTCCAGGCTGTTTGATTTCAACAGTGTTCCCGTGATAGAATCATGGCTACAGGTTTTCACGAATAAAGAGAAAAAAATCGAATCGATGAAGGACCTTGATGGCCTCAGGATCGCGGTGCTCAGGGGTTCTCATCAGGACGACTATTTTGGGTCGGGTGCAGCGAAGCGATATGGAATCGAGTGCATCCCGGTCGACTATCCTGATTACCAGGGGACCGTTGATGCCCTGAGATCCGGCTCGGCCGACGTGATCGTCGCGGACCGGTTTTTTTATTTTTCCGGGCAGAGGGGCGATGACATCATGCCGACCCCCATCATTATCGATCCATTGAATATACTGTTCGCGTTTCCGAAAGGAGGCAACCGGGACCTCGTCGCCGCGGTGGACAGACGCCTTTCTTCCATGAAGAACGATCCCGAGTCGGCGTATTACCGCATCTTGCAGAAAAATCTTGCCATGAAGATCCCCCGGGTGATTCCGCGCTTCATTTTTATCGTGATCGGGTTCATCGCCGCGACGGCCCTTCTCCTGGGCATCGCGGCTTCCTTCCTGAGAATGAGGGTCGCGAAAAAAACGAGAGAACTCCTCCTCCGGAATGCCGAGCTCGAAGAGACCAGGGTGAGGCTTGAATCCGCTCTGGATGATGCGGAAAACGCAGGCAACGACCTTCGCCTCGTTTTGAAACAGAAAGAAATTCTTCTCAGCGAGCTTTTCCATCGAACGAAAAACAACATGCAGATGATCACTTCCCTTCTCAACCTCCAGGCAGAGGGATCCGGTGACACCGTCCTCAGGGGAGGACTTCTCGATGCCGTGAACAGGATTCGCGCCATGTCGATGGTCCATGAACGGCTTGACCAGATGAAGGACCTTTCGCGTATCGACCTGGGGGGCTACTTTCATGACCTTGCCGTTCATTTGCGAAGCAGCCTTGGATTCACGGATGCTGAAGCGGTTTTCGAGTTCGACATGGAACCCGTGACGGTGCTTATCGATTACGCGATTCCCTGCGGGCTGATCATAAACGAGCTCCTGACCAATTCCTTCAAACACGCGTTCCCTGGGAAAGCCTCCGGGGGAATCATCTCCCTCTCGCTTGGCGTTCAGGATAATTCGGTCCTGCGCATTGTTTACAGGGACAACGGAATCGGCTTCAGTGATGCCGGGATGGTTGAAGCAACCGATTCAATCGGAATAAAGATCGTACGCGGGATAACGGAGCACCAGCTCAATGGATCGGTTCTTTTCTCCGGTGACAACGGATTCACCTGCACGATATCATTCACCATGTCAGGGTACCGGGAGAGAGTATAGGCCGGCGAAAGCCGGTGCGGCGGGAGGTTTATCACAGCACGTCGGTGCTGAAGGTATCACCCTCTTCCATGGTGCCCGATCTGAATCCCTTGGAAAACCACCTCGTCCTCTGCTCGGAGGTGCCGTGCGTGAAGCTGTCGGGAACCACGTATCCACGGGCACGCTGTTGAATGCGGTCGTCACCCACTGCGCTGGCGGCGTTGAGGGCCTCCTCGATGTCGCCTTCTTCGAGGAGCTTCATGCGCTCCGCGTGGTGAGCCCACACCCCGGCATAGTAGTCCGCCTGAAGCTCGAGGCGGACCAGATAAGGGTTGAACTCCCGCTCACCGAGCCGCGGGCGAAGACGCATCACCCTGTCCATTGTTCCCGCCAGGTTCTGGACATGGTGACCAACCTCGTGTGCGATGACGTAGGCCATGGCGAAATCTCCCGAGGCTCCAAACCTGTGCTGGAGGTCATCGTAGAAGCTGAGGTCGATGTACACGCTTTCGTCAGCCGGACAGTAGAAGGGGCCCGTGGATTTGCCGGCCCGCCCGCATGCCGAATCAACGGTTCCAGAAAAGATGACCAGCTTCGGCATGCGGTAGTGTTTTCCTTCCCTGCTGAAGATGTCCCTCCACACGTCCTCGGTGTCGGCCAGGACAACCGAGACGAATTCCGCGAGTTCCTTTTCCTTCGTCGTTTCCTGGTAGTGCGAAGTTTCATCTGGGTTGGTGTGCTGCACGCTGTCGAGGAGCACCGTGGGGTCGCCGCCCAGTAGATAGATCGCCAGAACAAGGACCAGGGTCCCGATCCCTCCGGCGGCCACTCCCTTCGCGGGCACGCGCCTCCGGTCTTCAACATTGTCGCTGCGCCTTCTTCCCTTCCAGATCATGGGGGGACCTCCTGTAGGGTCGCGGAGAATCTCGGTTTTTCTCACATGAAGGAAACGGGTAACACCGTTTGCGTAGCCCCGGTGGGAATTCTATATCATGATGCCCTGAAATCAAGCCTTATTTCCTGATGCAAAAGGGAAGGGGATGTCTGGAAGGAAAAAGAACCCCCGGTTTCCCGGGGGGTTCTGCGCGTCTGGCAGGAGTCGAACCTGCGACCTACGGATTCGTAGTCAGAATAGTATTATTCCACTACCGTTTACCATTGTTTCTCAATGTATAAAATAATGTATTTTATTGGAATTAAGTCAATTATTTAACTGAAAAAAACGGTGATACACGGAAATAGTATTGCATTCATCTCACATCTATCTGACATTATTGATCGATTGGCATTTAATAATGTATAGGTTGTGTATACCAGAATACGAAAGATTGAAATTGATTCGTTTGGGATAAGTTTATAAGTATTTTGCTGGCAGGAATACCATGACAGATCAAGGACCCAAGTTTCAAAAAGCGAGGTACTCATGGAGTTGGAAATCAGATCAATGGCCAGTAAAAGAGATTGAGCGAGTGAAAAATATACTATCGAGTGAATATAAAACGAGAGAACAACAAAATAATTATATTGAAAAATACATTCTCAATGATGAGGGAAAATGTCATAATATTAAAAATGATTTCGTTCGTTTCCTGGTGTCATATTTGAAATATCATTTATTCGATCACCCAGAAAAATATCATCGAGAAAAGGGAAAGCCCATTGAATATAAAAAAATTCGTCCTCTTCTTGAACACTATGTCAAGCTTCAGTCAATTTCGGCTGGCAATATCAAAGAGTTAATGGAACAGATTGATAAGCACATCGATGAATCAGGTGGTGTATTGCAATATTATATTACCTGCAGAGATGAGATATTATCTGATTTATTTCCCACGGGCTACACTGATGGGGTCTGGATGTTGGAAGCATTAACAAAGATTTATTTGGGGAAGCATGACATCAACATAGAACTGGAAAGTAATGAATTAATAACGCATAAATTTCAATCAGGGCGGGAGCAAATAGAATTTACGGAAGAAAGAATAGAGAACCTTGAAAAATTAAAGAAACAAGGAGTGATCGCTTTTACAAGCACAGATTCACTTTGTAATGGAGAGAAGATAGATATTCTAATTTCAAAGTATGATGCCATTTCTTTGATGGAGATATGGGGTTTGGGACGTATCAATAAAAAAAACAAGATTATATATGATAACTTTACTTATCAAGGAATGCCATTGAAACAAAGCGATGTTCGTAATGCTCGTCATCTTCATAAAGAATTCCACACTCAGAATTTGAAACAGATTCTCGATGAATAAATTGGTTTCCGGAATATTTTTGATAAATATTCAAAAAGGTTGATCATTCATTCACCCTGAATTTTTCTGTTATCCTTGTGAAGTCAACTCGGCAGAAATAGGTGGGAGGCGACACAGACCCAAAACATTTATATTAAAGGTGATCTATTGGACTATAGTCACCTTTCTAAAAGTTTGAGTAGCCTTCATCTGTCGCTTTCACTACCCATTAGATCGTTATAGTCATACACAAAACTTATAAAGAAGGCCGCAAGCCTGGAATATATTTTCAACAGGCTTTCGGTCCTGTAGAAATCCACGTCCTTGTGTTTTTTTATTTCGCTTATGGTGTCGACAAATATCAGCCTTATATCCAGCAGCCTCGTGCTCCTCGGCACAATTTCGGGCTGGGCCAGCACCTGATGCTCGGAGTCGATAAATTCCATGAAGTCCGCATCGAAGCTCTCAAGCGCGTTGATGCAGGCGGCGACGGCCTTTTCATCCTTTGTGTCTATCTGCCCCATAGCAATAATCGAATCGATGGTGGTGTCGAAGATTTGTGTGTTCATGTCGTTTCACAGCTCTTGAAGGAAAGGTATTTTTCATGAAAATGTTTAATGCATGTTCCGATCTCATTGCCTGATTCTCTCAACCCGTCAGCGATGTGACCGTACAGGTCAAACCAGTCGATATCATAAAAATTGCCACGAATCCGATCTTACCACGTAAAAAAGGTCGGGGGCACCACAAAGCTCCCCCGACGATGAACCCAAAACCAAAAACTTCTCCGCCTATCTCCCCCCGCGCATTCTCGAAGTACTTAAACTCGACGCTGCGGAAATCATGCGAAGTGCGAACTCACACCTCGTCTACATCCTCACCTCGCACCTGTCCAAAATCGGCAAATTCTGACTCCGCCCCTCACTCCGAGCAGCCCCTGAGTACTGTATCCCTGTGGCCGCAGGACGGGCAGGAATAGACATCATGATCGCAGCTTCCATCGGAGTATGACGACGTTTCCAGATCAGCGCCGCAGAATGGGCACTTCACGCCGACCTGGTCATCCTTCTGCTTGAGACGGAAGCGCCTGAACGCCACCGCGTTCTCAAGTCGGTAGTCGAGAAACAGTACGAGATTGATTGACCTAACCATTATCTCCCTTCCCCTGTTTTTCTCGACGAAATCGTCGCAGATTTTGTTCACCGCATCCAGCGTTTTCTCGTCGGGCATCCGCCTGAAAAATCCCACACAAACCGGCGAGGTGTTGATTCTGTCGTCCTTGTCGGTGTCTTCCTTGGTCTCGGAACCGAGGGATTTGATGATTTCCCTGATTCTCCTGAAGTCGGGCGATCTATACACGAGGATGATGTTGCCGCCGGAATCAATGAAATATCTTTCCACAAAAACCGTCATCGCCTCCTCACCGGCGAGGGCGCCAGCGAGTCGTTCAAAGCTGAAGTCCTTCCAGCCCCTGTGACCCCTGGCTCCCTCCAGATTTGCCGCATCATCTCTTGAAAGTACATGGCTCGTCACCGTTGCGTGCACGTTTTTCTGGCCCTCGATGTCTTCAAACTCCATGAGTTTCTTGCACAATCCCTTGACGTCGGTGTTGTTCAAGTCCATGATGAAGGTCGAACCAGCGACGATTTTCATTTTCCTTTCGAAGTTTTTTTCAATTGAGTTCTTGTCCATGTCATTATTCCCCTTACTGGTAGTGAATTTGACCATCTCTGATGTAGCTCAGCGGTCTCATGTAATCCCTCACGCTGTCATCGACTGAAACCGGAACCACACTCGTGATCGTTCTCTCGATGTAGCCACGGCACATATCGCCGCAGCGGTAGTCTTCGTAGCTGTGGCAGTCCAGAGAGAACGTCACGCCCTCGATGAACGAATCATCACACACCTCGGCAAGGATGGAACCGTAGTGGTCCATCCCGCATGCCGCATTTCTGTCGTGAAATCCGACCCTTGCGATTTTTCTTTTCATTTCAATCACCCCCTATTATTGTTTCGAGAATACACATTGGGGGTGATGACGTCAACGATGGAAGTTCTGAACCCTTGTCTGAATCTTGGGTGCCAAAATTCAGATTTTCACAGGAGTTGGACACATTCCAGACACGTCAATGCCACAAAAACGTTCTTGACACCAACATCGTTATTGTCTACTCGATTCCGCCTGTTGAATCCCATATCGTTTTGAACTGGCGCCGTATCTGTGATGTGGATTGCCGCTTCGGGATTGTGGCGACCGTCCATTTGTCGGGGATGTCGACGCCGCCATTGTAGATGCAGGACGCCGTCTCCGAAAGATTTGCCTTCACGACCTCCGCCATGACCACCGCCTTCATGATGTCGACCGCCGAAAAGTGTGCGTTACCACCCGATTTCATGCGATTCTCAAACGAAAGCACCATTCCGACGTAACCCGATTTGCTGCGTACATCCACCATCGGTATTCGCAGCAGTGATCGCGGCGTTGACTTGATGTACGACAGTAGTTCGTTGGTGGCGTTTTTGTGTATGCCCTTCTGGGGGTGGCGGTCTATGGCCTTTTTCGTGTTGCAGACAACAACGTTTCCGGTGTGAAAGGGCAAACGTATGAGCCCCCTTCCGTTGACATCATATTTAAGCTCGTTTTTGTCCGCCACAAGCGCCTGCACATGGGCGTTGTTCTCGCCCTTGATGAGTATCGTCTGCGGGTGATAGTAGATGCGGGGTTTCCCCCTTGGCCTTGTCTTCATGACAAACAGCGTGATGATCTCGGCAGGAACAAGTCCGTATGCGACCTCGCAGTGACTGCGGATGTTCTTCACGACGTAGCGTCCCTCGATCGCCGTCTTTATCCTGTCCAGAATCTGCGTTCTGTACTTTGAACTCACGAGAAAATCCTCGTCCCCGCCCTTCACTTTGAGTTCGCACGCCTTTTGAATCCACTTTCTAAACTGGGACTGGTCAAGACGCTTTCTTCCGCCCTCATCAGAGACGATGCCTCTGATGAAGTCGCCGTAGTCTGCCATGCCGTTCTGTTCGGGTCTGCTGATGTCGACATCGAAAAGACCGAGGTGGTTACCGAGTTCGAAAAACTGCCGTATCTGCAATGATAACACCTCCAGGGTCTTGATTGCTGCCACGGATACAACGGACTCTGGGTGAAAGCCGAACGCATCCTGCCGTGTCAGGTCGGATCGATTCAAATCAATGGCCGAGCATCACTTTTTTCAACAACTTTTCCCTGGGTTCGCCGCCATCACCACCTGCTGGGCATTATGTTATTGCCTGACGATCCCTTTCCTCCGCCCAAGTATCCTGAAAGGTTTTCTGCATCGATACAATCCGTGTTTGCGTCAATTTCAGAGCGATCTGTTTGACACTTGCCGCTGTAGCGACGGCATCAACCTCAAATTCAATTCTTTCGTCGATAAGGAGTCGGGTGTCGGCGGGAAACTTCGGCACCGTAATGTCGGCTTCGGTGATGTCGGGTTTACCCGTGTTTTTGGCCTGTGCAGTATTGCTTTCAGATCATACACAACCAGCTGTCACCTGCACGCAACCCACGCGTTGGTGATGGCGTCACCATCATTGTTCCAGAAGCTTCACAAGCTTTCCCCTGTCGCTTTCACCACCCATGAGATCGTTGTGGTCATACACAAAACTCATGAAGAACGCCAGAAGTCTGAAGCACAGTTTCAACAGACTTTCCGTCCTGTAGAAATCCACGCCCTCGTGGTTTTTGATCTCGCTAATGGCGTCGGCAAATATCTGCCTTATCTCCTCCAGTCTTGTGCTCATTGGCACGATTTCGTGCTGGGCGAGTACCTGAAGTTCGGAGTCGATGAACTCCGTGAAGGTCGCGTCGAACCTCTCAAGCGCGTCGATGCAGGAGGCGACGGCCTTTTCATCCTTTGTGTCTATCTGCCCCAGGTACAAGATCGAATCGATGGTGGTGTCGAAGATTTGTGTGTTCATGTCGTTTCACAGCTCTTGAAAGAAAGATATTTTTCATAAAAATGTTTCATGCATCCCCCGATCTCAACGCCTGATTTTCTCAACCCGTCAGCGATGTGACCGTACAGATCAAACCAGTCGATGTCAAAAAAATTGCCACGAATCTGATCATTTAAAGCTTCTGTCCTAACCTCATCACATTTGGCCTTGAGTTTTTCATTGTCCTTGAGATAGATGAACACCACAAGGGAGTCTTTATCGATTACCAAAATATTTCTCATGATCTGGTAGTTCCGGAAAAACACCATCATGTCATGATACTTTTTACTGATTAAATCTGCTTTTTCCGTGAGTGCGGGCAGATAAATCGACTGGAACTTATCGCGATGCTTTTCGTCATTTTTGGCATCCCCAAATTTTCGTTCGGTGTACTTGATCTCAAAATAGATGCTGACGCCAGCCTTGGTTTTCATATAGAAATCAAAACTGGTTTTCCGACCCTTCGTTTCAATCATAGATTCCTTTTCGAACAAGACTGATTTATAATCGACACCATCATCGATTCCCATAAGATCGAGAACGAGTTCGAGATTTCGGCTCTTGATCAACGGATAAAAAAAGTTTATGCACATGGCCTGTGACGAATTGAGATGATGAAAATACCTGTGAGGTGTTATGTTTGAATATTCCGAGCCAAAGAAATCCTCCCGTATTTCACACAAGATATTAAGTTCGTTCTTGAAAGGGTGTTTGGTCAGTGGCAGAATGTAGGGAATCTCAGTTTTCGTCTGATATTTTGGATGGATGTAGATGCCGTTTTCACTAATCTGGAGTACTCTCAGTTTATATTCCGCGAGATGCCCAAGTATCATAGGAAGCACATCTTTTTCAAACCTCATGCCATCCTCCAATGTATTACACGACCATTATTGGTCGCTAACGTATCATTGAAAAAGCCGAACCGATCATTGTACAGCCCGCTTCTCGCAGCTCCACCCCAGCACCGACCTCGACGCTGGCCGCATCAGGTTCCTTTGGCGCATCCGAGACAAAGCCGTTGACCAAAAGCGTGTGCTCGTGATCAAAACTGTTGTATATGCCGAATATCGCAAAGACCGTGATCGTCGATCCAATGCTGTTCTCCCTTCTGAGGGGCGCAACAAGCTCCCTCTGGAACATGAAACAGAACTTCTTGCCTTTGTAAACGTGATGCATTTCATGAGTGTAAAGCGGAATGTGCTTTTTGTCCATTGCCGGTGTGAAGTGGAAAAACCACTTCACCATGTTGCTGCCGCCTTCGGATATCTGCACCGGAAAGTTTTGAATCCGTATTTGCAGTCGCAAACCGTCAAGCCTTGTGGTGACACCGCGCCTGCCATGCTTCGTGTAGTAGTCATCGGTGATCTCAATGATTTGATCGAGCGTTGCGGGCTTATAGTGCTCGAAATCGGACCAGAGGGGCATGCTGAAAGACATCACCAGCATGACTGTTGCGAGGAGCACCGGCAGGCATCGATCTCGTCTCATGGAGTGACCTCGGAATTTACATATTATTGTGCCCAGTTTGGTGACACCGCTCATTTTCATTTCAGCGTTGATCTATGGCGGCGGATGCCCTTCAAATAGGACAATTACTCATCACAAAGGTCCTTCTCTATCAGTGATTTCCAGGATTGGACAGACATCACCGCACACGATATGCATGAACAGATTTTTATAAATTTTAGGAAAATTGCAAGGTAAAATTGATGTACTGAAGCTTAAATAATTTTTCACGTCTGAAGTTTAGTATCGGGAAACACTCGCTACCGGATAATGGCTTTGAACAGCCTGGGGAACACAACATCTTGTCAGTTCCATGAATGTGGGTAACGTATAGTGTCATTCGATTAGACATCAATGAAGTGTCTAAAGAATTCTTTAAACAGTCTAAAACTGTCTAATTCATGCCATTGTATTTTGATTATATTAATCATAACATAAAACTACGGAGGAGGTCAGTGATGGACCAAGATAAACAGTTACCACAAAGTGATGATGGTGATCCCCAAAAAAATGTCACCACGGTTGAAAATCTGGGTGACTATGAATGGATCTGCAAGTACTGCAAGATCTCGCCTAATACGGCGCGCCGGTGGGTTATGGATGGACGCATACCATATATAAAACTTGCCGGTGGGAAACTGGTCAGATTTGACCGTGACGCCATACAGGAGTGGCTCGAAAAGTATTCAGTAGGATGTAAATAATGAAAATGAACCAGATTGAAGAATTAACCGGATGGCTTTTGGGGCAAGGGCGTGATAACCCATATTGTGATGTCGGTGTCGTAATTACATACCACGCGGGTGCAATCAAAAAAATTGAGAAGCGGATTTGTGTTAAAATTAAAAATGATACACAAACCCAAATGGTGGCTTCGAAAGATGAGAAAAAATCTGTGAAGAATGGAGGTGTACAGTAATGGCGGACAGTTATCGATCATTTAATACGGGTTATTGGGAGGATGATTACGTAATCAATAAGGATCCTATGGTAAAGTTAGTGTTTGCGTATGTTTTTACAAATAAATCGGTAAACTGGTGTGGGATCTATAAGTTATCACTAAAAAAAATGAGTATGGAGATAGGGCTTGATGATGAGACTATTGTGAACATATTAAGAAAATTGGAGGAGGATCGCCGTTGCAAATTTTTCAATGGATGGATGGGCATAAGAAACTTTACAAAACAGCAAAAGTATAATGGTAATCTGCTGAAAGCTTTTGTTAATGACTTGAAGGATATTCTTCGAAAAGGGGTGCCTCAAGAAATTGTTGAGTGGGTGGCAAACGAAAATGATCATTTCCGGGATGTTTTAAGGGCATCGAAGGCCCTTGAAACCCTTCGAGGACTATCCGGTTATTTTCATTCTTATTCTTATTTTGATAAATATTCTTATTCAAATTCTGATTTCCATTATCAGATTGAGTACCATTCAGATTCAAATTCTTATAATGATTCAACGTGCGCGTCTGATGATCGCTCTCCAGATGACGTTTTTCTTGAAATAGCCCACCAATTATATCAGGACATTCAGGAGTTGGTCTGTCCTCCCCTTTTTATAAATCATAAGCCAGATGTTGGCGAATGGGCCAGGGATATTGAACTCATTCATCAGATTGATGGTGTGTCGATTGATGATATAAAGTTAGTGGCTGCGTGGGCAGTTCGTGATTCATTCTGGCAAGCCAATATCTTGACTGGCAAAAAGCTCAGGGAGAAATTTAACACATTGCATCTACAGATGAACCGCTCTAAAAATTCGGCGCACGCCAAGCAACGATTGACCGATCCCGAAGAAAGACGGCGGCAACTACGAGAGTTGAGTGCCAGAAGGGTTAATGAAGAGTCATTGTGACATGCTGTACTACAGCGGTTCAATTGTCGTTTTCTAACAATAAAAATTATATTATGAAAGGAGAACCAAATGAGTATAAAACAACCATCACTAAAGCTTAAAGCCATCGATCAGCTTTCTCCGAAACAAAAAATCTTTTTGCACCATTACATCCATTCGGGCTTCAATGGAACTCAGGCCTACAGGGCCTTGCATCCCAAAGTAAAGCAAGGCACGGCCGAGATCGGCGCTGCCCGGATGCTGGGTAATTACAGATTTAAAGCTGCGCTAATTGAGATATGTGACGACATGCTTGGCGAGGAGGCCGTTATTGATAAAGTGCGGGTGGTGGAGGAATTGAAAGCAATCGCGTTCTCCAATATCAGGAACGTGTTGGCATGGGATGCGAAAAGGATCGCTATGAATCCATCAGATGCTATTGATGCACGCCCAATAAAATCAATATCTTTGAACAAGAGGGGCCGGGAAACAGAACAGGGCGATGCTATCGATGTCAAGGTGGAATTTTATGACAAGTTACGAGCATTGGACATACTTGCAAAAATTTTAGGGTTGTATAGTGATAAAAACGATCAATCAGGCAATATAATTTATGTCAATGCTCCCGGGACCGAAGAGTGGGACGGACGTGAGCCGGTGGATGATTGCCATGATGAGAAATACTATAATTAACAATAAATAAATATCGAGCTCCATGTGGTCATGGCTATAATTACAGAAGAAGATCCGAGAAGTTATAAAAAGCTGAATGTATAGAAATGTATAGCCACAGTGGAAAATTTGTATTTAGGGCTGCCGCTACTCCCTTGGCCGGTAGGTTCTTTCGGGACTCAATCACCCGCAGGCGATTTACCCAGGTGGGGGGAGGCGGCGGCTCATTTGGGATACTATACTCAAATCCAGCAAATGTCAATTAGTAAAAATCTGTCGATGTAAACATTGTCTGAAAAATTATTAGAATGCTCTTTATGTGGGCCACAATTGAAAAAAACAATCCATCTATTCCTGTTGGATTAGTTCTTGACAAAAGGATAAGTTCATAGTTATTATGGTGGTGTAGCCGTCTCTCCTTCCCTGGGGTTCGGCCCCAGACGCCACTACCGGGCTGGAGTTGTACGGCACCAATTACAATATCACTCATTCGTCCCGTCCCTTGGGTTCGGCCCCAAAAGATCTACCGGGCAGGGCAACGCTTGAGCGATATAACACGTCGGGCTAAAAGCTCACGGGAGGGCGGCAATTCACCGCCCTCATTTATTTTGCACATCGAAGCTGAACCGTTTCATACAACCATTAAGAACCAAAATGCTAAACAATTGAATAGGTCATTATCTGTCATAAGGTCTATGATATTTTGTTAGTATCTAAAACCTTTATATTCCTGAATCACTATGCTTTGTTATTGACTTTTTCATGAAATTTGATAATAAAAATATTTATTAAGAATTATAATAATACGGGGCCCTGTTAAATCTGTCTGTTGGTTTTGATATGAGAGGGCATGCTCTGTGTAATTGTAATTTGTAGTGGAGCTGTGAATCTAATGCCCCCAGTAATCATTGAAAATCCGATACTCAACTCACCCTTTGAGGAGCCTTCCCGTCATTTTCGCTTCGACGAAAACGGAATAACAAACGATATTGTCAATGGCCGGCGCATCAGCTCCTACTTTGTGCCCATTGCCCGCCCCAAAAAGAAAAAAGGTGCAGAAAACCAGCTCACCTTCGACACTCAATGGACAGAGGACAGGGTTGAAGAAAACAAGACCGTTAATGAGATACGCAGGAAAGTTGCCCTATGGCGACAGGGCGGCTATCTCGGCGTGACGGCCATAACAAAGCGGCTCATAGAGTACTGGAACGACCCTGAACGTGAAAACAAGCTCTTCTTTTGCCAGAACGAATCCCTTGAAACCGCAATCTATATCACCGAGGTGGCGAAGAAGTACGGTGATACCTGGACCGATAATATACTCCGTGAAGCGAATGACATGTCCAATCCCGGCCTCCCACGCATGGCATTCAAGATGGCGACCGGATCCGGAAAGACCGTTGTCATGGCCATGCTCATCGCCTGGCATACCCTGAACAAGCTGGCCAATACTCAGGATGCGCGTTTTTCCGACACCTTCCTTGTCGTCACGCCGGGCATTACCATCCGGGACCGGCTTCGTGTTCTTTTACCGAATGATCCGGATAACTATTACCGGAAGCGTGATATCGTTCCTGCGGACATGATGGGGCAATTGGGGCAGGCGAAGATTGTTATTACGAACTTTCATGCCTTCCTGCTGCGGGAAAAAATATCCGCCGGGAAGCTCACCAAGTCACTCCTTTCCCGGGGGCAGGCAAGCCCCTTTACCGAAACGCCCGACCAGATGGTGCGCCGTGTGTGCCGGGAGATGGGCAACAAAAAGAATATTATAGTCATAAACGACGAGGCGCACCACTGCTATCGGCGCAAGCCTGATGCGGATGACGAAAAGCTCAAAGGTGATGAACGCATTGAGGCGAAAAAACGGGAAGAAGAGGCCCGTGTCTGGATATCCGGCATCGAGGCGGTTAAATCGAAGATAGGCGTGAAGGTAATCTACGATCTGTCAGCCACGCCCTTTTTTCTGCGCGGATCAGGCTACCAGGAAGGTACGCTATTCCCCTGGGTGGTGTCCGATTTCTCGTTAATTGACGCCATCGAAGCGGGAATCGTCAAGGTGCCGCGGGTGCCGGTGTCAGATGACTCCATGACCGGGACCCAGCCCACATATCGCGACCTGTGGCTGCGAATACGCGATGATCTGCCTAAGAAGGGACGTAAAACCGATGCCCTCTCTGGAGATCCGGAACTCCCTGTCGAGCTTCAGGGCGCCCTGCACAGCCTGTACGGAAATTATGAGAAATATTATCGCCAGTGGGAAGAGAATACAGAGGCCCGTGCCCGCGGTATAACACCCCCGGTGTTCATTGTCGTGTGCAACAACACCAATGTATCAAAGCTTGTCTTTGACTTTGTCTCGGGGTGGGAAAAACAGATCGGGGATAAAACAATAGTGCAGGCCGGCCAGCTCCCCATCTTCCGCAATGATGATGGCAACGGCGCGTGGCTGCACCGCCCGAACACGATCCTCGTGGACAGCCAGCAGCTCGAATCCGGCGAGGCCATGAGCAGCGATTTCAAGAAGATAGCCGCGCGTGAAATTGATGAGTTTAAGGCCGAATACCGGATCCGCTTTCCCGGCAGGGATGCGGAAGGCCTGACCGACGAGGATCTGCTCCGCGAGGTAATGAACACCGTGGGCAAGGCGGGCAAGCTGGGAGAGCAGATAAAGTGCGTGATAAGCGTTTCCATGCTCACCGAGGGGTGGGACGCGAACACCGTGACCCACATCCTGGGCGTGCGCGCCTTCGGCACCCAGCTCCTGTGCGAGCAGGTGGTAGGTCGCGCCCTCCGCCGCATGAGCTACGCGGTGAACGATAAAGGCCGTTTCAACGCCGAATACGCCGAGGTTTATGGAGTGCCCTTCTCGTTCATACCCACAAGCGGCGGTATTGTTAATCCCCCGCCCGGTCCCAAGCCGACTCGCGTCCGTGCCCTTGAGGAACGACTTGATCTCCAAATAATCTTTCCACGTATAGCAGGATACCGTTATGATATTGCGGGCGAGCGGCTCACCGCCACCTTTACCGAGGAATCGAAGCTCGCCCTGTCCACTGCGGACATCCCTACGAAGGTGGAAAACGCCCCCATCGTGGGCGAGACGAGCATACACACCCTGGAAGACCTGAAGCGCAGGCGCGAGAGTGAGGTGGCTTTTCTCCTTGCCAAGTACACCCTGGAAAAGTATTTCCGTGACGATGACGGCAACAGCAAGCCCTGGCTTTTTCCACAGATACTTGCCATCGCAAAGCGCTGGCTTTACGAGTGTCTTACCCTGAAAGACAACACCTTTGTCCAGCTCCTGCTTCTCATCGAGTTCGCGCACGATGCGTCCGACAGAATCTACCGGTCCATCGTGGCATCGACCGACGGGTCCGCGAAGCTCAAGCCGATACTACGGCCCTACGACACCATCGGAACCACGCGGTACGTGGATTTTGACACGACAAGGGAAGTGTACCCGACCCGGGACGACAAGTGCCATATTTCCCATGTCGTGGCTGATACCAATTCGTGGGAGCAGAAAATGGCGCAGGCACTTGAAGAGATGCCGGAGGTGGTCCGATACGTGAAAAACCACGGGCTCAACTTTCTTATTCCCTATACCCTTAACGGCGAGCAGAAAAACTACATGCCCGATTTCATCGTGTGCATTGACGACGGGCGCAGTAAGGATGACCTGTTGAACCTGATAGTCGAGGTCACAGGAGAGAAAAAAAAGGACAAGCAGGCGAAAGTGGCGACGGCGCGCACCCTCTGGGTGCCGGCAGTCAACAACCATGGCGGGTTCGGCCGCTGGGCGTTCCTTGAAATAGTGGACCCGTGGAACGCACAGAGCCTGATCCGCGGCTTCCTGAACGAGACACAGGGCGAATTATCGGAGGAGACGGCGAATGGCTGAGAAAAGAACAACAGGGAAAAAAAAGGTGGAATCCCTACGCCACAAGGATAAGCGCGCCAATATCCCCACCGAGGAATTGCGCGATTTCGTTGCCGACGACGAGCTGAAGCCAAAAACTATGCTCTATCCTCGCGACCCGTCCCTTGATCCCCAGCTTGTGTGGCAGGGAAAGGATGAGCAGGACAGCGAAGACCTGGCGGTGCCCATGGTGCCGATTTACATACAGGAGAAGATCCATCCTCAGGCGATAATTGACGATTTGCCCCGTGCTGAAAAAAACGACGGCCAGATCGATTTATTCGCCGACTTCAACGGAGGACCGGCAGATTTCGAGCAGAAGGTTGAGTTTTACCAACACGAGCAAAACTGGTCGAACAGGATGATCCTGGGAGACTCACTGCTTGTGATGACATCGCTTGCGGAGAAAGAGGGTCTGAAGGGCAAGGTCCAGTGTATTTACATTGACCCGCCCTATGGCATCAAGTTCGGGTCCAACTGGCAGGTGAGCACACGAAAAAATTCTGTTGGCGAAAAAACAGAAGATGTAACACGGCAACCAGAACAAATAAGGGCTTTCAGAGACACATGGGAACTTGGAATCCATTCTTACTTGTCATATCTTCGTGACCGTTTAGCTGTTTCATTAGAATTACTAACTGATACCGGAAGTGTTTTTGTTCAAATTGGTGATGAGAATGTACATCTAATAAGAAATCTAATGGATGAGATTTTTGGGAGTGATAATTTTATAGCAGTTATTCGTTTCAGAAAAAAAACAATGCCACTCGGTGGTACTTTTTTAGAGAGAATGGGTGATTTTATTGTTTGGTATGCAAAAGATAAAGAGTTAGCAAAATCAAAATATAGGCAGCTTTTCATAAAACAAAATTACGATGACGATTTCCACTGGAATAACTACGAATTAGCTGATGGTAGACGCATAAAAATTACTGAAGCTCAAATTCGTAATGGTGAAAAAGTTCCTGAAAAAGCTAAACGATTTCGATTAGTTTCACTATGGCCTGCATCATATAATGACAATGCAGTCTTTCCTGTAAAATTCAGAGATAAAGAATGGTGGCCTGCCGATGGTCAATGCTGGCCAACATCTCCCGAAGGTATGCAAAAATTGATATGGGCTGATCAAATTGAGCCTGAAGGTAATTATCTTAGAAAAGTTTTATATTTGGAGGGTGCTGAATATTCAAAACTTACAACTGATTGGAGAGATACAATAGGAGCACGCGATCAACAGTATGTTGTTGAGACTTCAAATAATGTTATTGAGAGATGCATTCTTATGACAACCGATCCCGGTGATCTGGTTCTTGATCCTACCTGTGGTAGTGGTACTACTGCTTATGTTGCGGAACAATGGGGACGCCGCTGGATAACGATTGATACAAGCCGGGTAGCCCTTGCACTCGCCAAAACGCGATTGATGTCTTCTGTTTATCCGTATTATTTACTCACAGACTCAATTGATGGTAATAAAAAAGTATCTGAATTAACTGGCAAAAGTACTTTTAATGCAAGAATCGATAATGATATACGAAAAGGTTTTGTATATAAACGTATTCCCAGCGGATCTTTAAAATCTATTATTAAAAACCCCGACATCAAGGAAGGCATGACACGCGAACAGATCGATGCGGCCATCGCCCGTCACGCTGAAACTGAAACGCTCTACGATCAGCCTTATGAGGATAACAAGCGTGTGCGGGTATGTGGGCCGTTTTCCGTGGAAAGCCTGTCACCGCACCGCGTGCTCTCCACCGCGGACGACGACCTGGACGGCAGCATTTCCGAACAGGAGGCACGCAAGCACCAGGACTTTGCATCCATGATCCTCGATAATCTAAAAAAGGCCGGGGTGCAGAACACACGTAAAAACGAGCGGCTTAACTTCGATCGGCTTGAACCCTACGCGGGCGCGTGGATCCAGGCAGCGGGAGAATATACAGACGCGGATGGCAAGGCGAAGCGCGTGGCCGTTTCCATCGGCCCTGAACACGGCACCGTGGGCCCGCGCCAGGTGAAAGAAGCGGCCAAGGAGGCGGTGCAGGGCGTGAGTTATGACTTGCTCCTCGTGTGCGGGTTCGCCTTCGACTCGCACGTTGCGGAGGAAGTGCGGCGCTACGGCAATCTCGCGGTGCTGCCGGCCAAGATGAATCCGGACCTTGCCATGGGCGACGAGCTGCTCAAAAAGACCGGGGCCGGCAACCTGTTCATGGTCTTCGGGGAACCTGACATCCAGCCCCTGGACCCGAAAACAGGCAAGATCAAGGCAGGCAAGGATGGCAGGGTCCAGATAGAGATAAAGGGCGTGGATGTGTACGATCCCACAACAGGGCAGATCCGATCCGCCTCGACCGATGACATCGCCTGCTGGTTCATCGACACTGACTATAACGGGGAGAGCTTCTTCGTGCGCCACGCCTATTTCACGGGCGCGGAGGAACCCTACGATAAGCTCAAGCGAGCCCTGAGGGCGGAAATCGACGAGGCTGCCTGGTCAAGCCTTTACAGCACGAAAAGCAGGCCCTTCGAAAGGCCGGAATCGGGGAAGATCGCGGTCAAGGTGATTAACCATTATGGGGATGAGGTGCTGAAGGTGTTTGAGGTGTGAAAGAATGATTTTTTAAGGATTTCGGTCTTGATATAAAAATTATAGACCAGGTTTTATCACAGCAGTTAGATCAGGATTTAGTAAGAAAAAGCAAGATGTGATGATGTTAGAGCCGCATTGCGATTAAATGCGGATAATTAACATTGAAGGGGTAGTGTGGTAGCTTCAGGTAAGAATTTTCACAATTGCTCACAATTACGTTGCTGCGCAACACCAAATTTGGGAGATTAGTGATATGTCTTTCAACGAATAAGGCGATACGATGAACAAGAGTGTATTGGCTGTAAATATTTCATGGAATCCATATCAATGGAGAAGGCCTTATACAAATCCTCATGCTGGCCATAGCTATGTACATGACCACCCCGGCCATGAATCTTTAAACTTCAAGTTTGATAAAAAAATTGATACTAATGGCTTTATTCATGGATATGTTCAATGGCAGTATGTCCCAAAAAAATTTGTCAAGGGAGGCATGGTTCTATTTTATACGAAAAATATTGAAACCCGTGAATCTCACATAGTTGGTGTATATGGTGATGTTGAAATACTTGATCCCGTCATAAGTGTTCGGCATGAAAAGTTTGAAAATAATTCACTTATAATAAACTTAAAAGCCAAGAAGTCGTTATCCCTTCTTTTCCCTCTACCCCTTGATTCGAAAAATTACATCAAAGGCCGAATGGTTGGTCAGGTGGGTTTTACCTATTATGATGAGCGGCTGGCATTAAAAATTATTACAGATGAATATAATCATTTATCACGGGTGGGTAATATATTACAAGATGAAATTGTTAAGTTGAATAATATTCATAAATATATTTGTGGCAAAGATCTTGCTGGTAGTAGAATTCCCCTAAAGTCATATGCTGATAAAGACAATGACGAAGTGGAACAAGATGCAATCGAAAAATATATTTCCAAGCAATCACGCGAGGAAATGATTAATGAATTGAAGAATTTAAAACCAGGTGATCCTGAAAAAGTTCAGATTAGATCTAATTCTTTTAAAAGAGATAATAAAACGATAGCGCAGATTAAAATACTTCGTGGATATAAGTGCCAAATATGCTCAAAGTCTATTAAAAAGAAAAATGGGGGAAAGTATATTGAGGCTGCGCATGTTGTTCCTAAACATAAACAAGGAAATGAATTACCGAAAAATATAATAATTTTATGTCCAAATCATCACAAGGAATTTGATCTTGGAAATCGAATTATTATTGAACATGATGAAAAGAAACTGAAATTCATTATGAATGGGAAAAAATATGTAATAGATTTAACTTTTAGAATATGATGAACCTGAATATTCCACACGATCCCCTGACCAATGAAGGCTATTATTCGAAGGGGTGTCACACTGAAGCAAAATAATGAATTATTAGAATTGAACCCGATGCGGGTTGTATAATATGTTTTGTTGGGATAGGCATTCTTCAGGAGACTAAGAGAATGAAAGTACAAACACTTCATATTATTCAGGGTGGTATTGATAATGGAGACAAGGATTGGCTGGGAAGGGCAGCGAAGGAGGGTTTGAAGGCTCCCAAATGGGTTGTTCCAAAATTTTTAAAAACCTGGCGATGATGTGGTTATATATGTTGTGGAGTATGGTTTCTTCCCAACAGCCGTCATCAACTCAAATCCAAGACCAAGACAAGATTGGCCCAACAGATATGGTGCGGGATTAGAGAAAATTAATCTTATTAAACCGGCCATCAATATTAGCATCATCCGAAAAAAAATTCCAAAGTTAATTTGGGCACGATATCCTCGTAGCATAACTACGCCAGAAGAAGGTGTTGCACATAAAATTCGGGCTTTAATTGATGAAAGGCGTAAACTTGGTGTCAATAATTTCCGGGATACAAAATCGGAAGATGCGAATATTGATGAATTGCGCGAATGTGCATTATTGGGATCAAGGAAGAATGCACCTCAAAAAGAACGAAATTCCGTTTGTCGTTTTATATCCAAGGCTATTAAATTATATGTATTAGCAAGGTCAAAAGGGAAATGCGAGTCTTGTAAAAAAACGCACCATTTATAAATCAGGATCACAAGCCATATCTCGAACCTCATCATACGAAAAGTATCTCGGACGATGGGCCAGATCATCCAAGAAATGTAATTGCATTATGCCCTAATTGTCATTGGAGGGCTCATTATGCGAATGATCATGAGGCATTCAATAAAAGCTTAATCAATATTTTATCCAGAATCGAAGAATGATGTGGTTGTATAATATAGTGGAAAACTGGTTCGTGATTGTCGCAAGTACCTGAATACTGGGCCGCTGTGAGGATGCTCATCGAGGAGATGCTTAATAACGGCCTGTAGCTGGCCTATGGATCAGATCTGTGCGAATTCAAGTGGTGAATGGTTCCTATTAATAAATCTATCTAATCAATTAAATTGTCAGTGGCTGTATTACCTGTTGTTCTTGCATAAAATTCAATATCACCTAATGCAAATCCCAGAAGTAATGAGAAGAAGGGAGAATATTCAGCAGAACGACTATAACCAATCGCTTGATCAAATTGTTCATTATTCAAGCCAGAAGGGAGAGAAACAGTTGGATATATACTATAAAGTTTTTTAAATATACTTCTGTTATTGGCATATAATGCATCTATGAAGTGGCTATTGAGATTTATATAATGGTCAAGTCTTGTTAATGTTTGTTTTAATAATAAATTGTTATTACTTATCTCATCAAAAAAAGCCAAAGGTATTTTGTTGGGATTATTATATTTTAAGTAATAGAATAAATTTAGTCCTATAAATGCCCAGATAGAGGCCATCTGCCTAATGTTTTTTGAAACAATACTATCAGTATTGAAGTAATAATCATCTATCAAATCCTTTATCAGACTAAAATGATAATTACTCTTTAAATTAATAAACAGCATCAATTGATTAAGATCAATTTTAATATCAGGAGAAAAATTCATATAAACTCTCAAAAATAATTAATTTATTAAGTGAAAGGTAATTTAAAGAGCATAAAGATTTATTATGTCAATATTAAATTAATAATTTATAATATACTGAACAGTGATGGTATTCGCCTTACAGTCACCTAAAATTAAATGCGGTCAGTTGTTGAGGAAATTGAACCGTCAATTAGGACAGCCTCGAGATAAACAGAGTAGTCACCTGACAGGTCCTAACAGTCCTGAGACAAATAGGACGTGGCCGGGCACCACCGAGGCGCAGTCCGTGGAATCCACGGTGATCCGCGTTCTTCGAGACCGTTCACAGAACTGTGTCAGACCGACCTAAAGTTTAAGCGCAAGAGGTATCCTCTCGCCGTAGAATAGACAGAGATGAGAGTGAATTCTGTTCCAGTTGTGCATCGGTCTATTCCAGTTCTGAGTAATATTTTGTATCGCGAGATACGCGATTTTCAAGAAGGCGTCATTGTTCGGGAAGGCGCCTTTTGTTTTTAGTACCTTGCGCATTTGCCGGTGAAAGCCCTCGATCGTGTTGGTGGTGTAAATGACCCTGCGAATTTCCTCGGGGAACTTGAAATACTGTGTCAGCTGTTCCCAGTTGTTGCGCCAGGACTTGATGACTATAGGATACTTGGAGCCCCATTTTTCGTCAAGATCATTCAGGCGTTTTTCGGCGAGATCCTTGTTGGCGGCGCGGTACACCATTTTCAAGTCGCGGAGAAATGCCTTGTAATCCTTCCACGCGACGTATTTGAGCGAGTTGCGGATCTGGTGGACGACGCAGAGCTGCACTTCAGTATTCGGGAAGACCGATTGTATTGCATCGGGAAAACCCTTGAGACCGTCTATCGAGGCGATGAGGATATCCTTCACGCCGCGATTTTTAAGGTCGGTAAGAACCTGGAGCCAGAATTTGGACCCCTCGGATTCACCGAGATAGATGCCCAAAACGTCCTTTAAACCGTCACAATTGACGCCCAGGACGCAATAGGCGCTTTTCTTGCGCACAAAGCCCTCTTCCTTGGCCTTGATGACGAAGGCGTCCAGCCACACGAAGGTGTAGACCTCTTCAAGCTGGCGGCCCTGCCATTCCCGTATCAGAGGGATGATTTTGTCGGTGATGGCGGAAATGGTCCCCTTGGCGATCTCAACGCCATAGAGATCTTCCATGTGCCTTGATATGTCCTGGTAGCTCATGCCCAGCGAATACAGAGATAGAATCTTGTCGTCGAGTGACTCGTTCAGGACGGTTTTTCTTTTCGGCACGATTTTAGGATCGAATGTGCTGTTCCGGTCACGAGGATTCTGCAACTCAACGGCCCCGTGCCGGGTCTTGACCGTCTTGGTGGTATAGCCGTTTTTCCGGTTATGCTTCTCGTCCGGGAGATCGAGATGTGCGTCAAGCTCGGTCTGCAGGGAGGCTTCTAAAATCTCTTTGATGAGCGGCGTCAGCACGCCATTTTTGCCGGAGAGGGGCTTGCCGTTTTTGAGGTCAACATAAGCCTTGTCCTTGAAATCCTTAAAGTCGAAGGGTTCCTTGTTTTGTTGTTGCTTTTCTGGTAAATCTGCCATGTCATTACTCCTGTATTATCTGTTATATTATCGTAATGACACAGTTCATTGAACAGACCCCGTTCTTCCCACAACCGCGTCAATTGTCGATATGACGTGCACCTCGACGCGGGAACCCATGGGCTGTTGAATCGTCAACGTGCCCTTCGCGATGAGCCTCCCTGTGTTGAAGGCCTGGTAGTCCAGGACCGCCCGGCCCGAGACAAACCGGTAGGTGAGCCACTGCCTGGCTTTCTCGAATATCTGTTTCTTCGTCATGCCGGGGAGGTCGATCACCTTCTCGGCGGGCCCGGCAAGCTGGGATGACGCGCATCACATGGCGAGGGCCAGGAATCCGCAGTACAGCGCGTTCTTCATTACGTCCTCCTTGTGCGTGGTAGTCCAGCACATGCTGAATCACGGCGCGCCTGGCCAGTACGTGGCCTCGGCGCGCTTCATTTTCAAGTTCAAGGTATAATGGCAGGTATGACAGGAGATGACCTATACATACGTATATGACGCTACCTGTCATACATCGCATGGTATCTTATAGTATCACCAGGAGGTACATGAAAAACACTATTCTGATCCTTCTTGCGTGCGGACTCGTCACGTCATGTACGACCCTGACCATCGCGGAACGGGAATTCTTCGTGGCCGGGGCGGAAAATGAGGCCGCCTGGTCCCGGGCGAACGCTGCAGTGTTTGAGGACTGGAGTTACAATTTCCTGGGATCGAACGACTATATTCTCTACTCGCCGTCTTCGGGCCTGAGCGTGTGGCGTGCCCATGCCGGGGGCAACCGGTACGTGTACAGGATCAGGTACGAGGCCCGGACCCTGACCAGGGATGATGAAGTCCGGGCTCAGAGGAGGGCGGAGATACTGGAATACCGCATCAGGAACCTGGAGCCGCCTCGTAGTGAAGGCTATGCCGGAACCGTGGACCAGCCAGTCATCAAGGCCAACGGTGAGAGGGCCACGAAGAGGAAGGAGGTCCGGCCCGGTGTGTATGTGTGGGAGTAGGGCGCATTCAGGATAAGCTGTTAATCTACTGATTATTATTACAATAATCGAATTATGATCAGAAATAAGAATGATTTATAATTCAAAAAACCACCCGGTTGGGTTTATTTTGCTTGACATGAAGTTTGTAGCGATTACAATTATTATATATAAAACACATTCATCAGTTCTGGCTCACACAGGTTTTGCGGACTCTATTATTTCTACCGGTCGTATGAGTATCGCTCATGCAGCCGGCGGATTATCAACGGCCGCGGGGTGGCGCAATGAAACGTTTTTCCCTTCTTCCCATTTTTCTTATCATGATGATACTGATGGGTTTTCCCGGTTGCCGGGAGGAGTCCAACAGCCTCGGGGACCTTCTGCCGATTCTCCTTGGCGTGGGGAGCGGGAAATCACCCGTGCTGAACGACCTGGTCGTCAGTGATTCGGATTCTAATTCGATAACCGTTGCGCAACCCACCCTCGCAACCGAGGGGACGCAGGCTACTGATGTCGTATCGTACATTGGAATCGATGGTACCATCAAATTATCGGCCTACGAGGTAACCACATACATGGAGGGCTTTGTGGTAAATTCTTTCGTCGGGGGAGAATCATGAAAAATTTCGGCATCCTTTTAATTTCTGCAATCTTTGCACTTTCCCTTTTCTCCTGCAAAAAAAGCGGCGGAGGAATCCCGTTCCTGCCTATCGGAGGCGGTAATGGCGGTAATAGTATAATTTTTGTTGTCTTTAACTCAATGGGTGGAAGCGCCGTCAGCGATCAGTTGGTTACAAATGGAGAAAATGCTGTTGAACCGGCTCCTCCCGTAAAAACGGGGTATCTGTTCGGCGGATGGTTCCTTGATACATCGTATGACACCCTGTGGGATTTTAATACGGATGTTGTAACGGATGATATCACCCTTTATGCGAAATGGGACACGTATTCATATATTATTACCTTTGACAGCCAGAGCGCGACAGTTGAAGCAAGCCCGACAAGTAAAAACACTGCCTCGCCTGCAACTACCGTGGACGCCCTGCCGACAGCCCCGACAAAGAGCGGATATTATTTTGCCGGATGGTACACCGGTCCCAATGGCACCGGGACTGAATTTATTGCCACAACCGTTGTAACGGATAATAACATCGTATACGCCTTCTGGACGACCAATCCAACCTATACAGTTACCTTTAATAAACAGGGAGCTACAACACCGCCGGATCCTACCAGCATAACTGTGGTGCCACCGGCAGTCGATGTGGGCGTGTTGCCGGGAGCTCCGCTGAAAACTGGATATCTATTTGGAGGATGGTTCACCGAAACAGGCGGCGGTGGATCGGAGTTCCTTGCGGACACGACCGTTTCTAAAGATATAATTGTATATGCTAAATGGGTCAGCTATTCGCACACGGTGACCTTTGACAGCGATGGTGGGTCGTTGGTATTAAGTAAAACCGTTGCTTCACCGGATACCACCGTGGGCACCCTGCCGGAGGAACCGACAAAGGACGGCTACAGTTTCGGCGGATGGTGGACCGAAATTGACGGCGGCGGCACGCAGTTCAATGGTGGTACGGCCGTTTCCGGAGATATAACTGTTTATGCTAACTGGGTGTCCAATGAGAACACCATAACCTTCAACGCCAACAATGGCACGGGGTCAATGGATCCGCAGATGATTTTTACCGGTGAAACCGAACCCCTGACCGCGAATGCGTATACCAGGGCAGGATATACTTTCGCGGGATGGGCAACTACTGACACAGGGTCGGTTGAGTACCTGAACGGCGCCGATTACCTAATGGGCATGGCAAGCGTCACGCTGTACGCAAAGTGGACCGAGAACAACTACATGGTATCGTTTTCTCCGAATGGGGGTGAGGGTACCATGGAGCCGCAGACGATCACCTGCGGTGCGACGGCGGCGCTGACGCTGAATGCTTTTACACGAGATGGATACTCCTTTACAGGGTGGACGACTTCTTCTGATGGCGATATTGTATATTATGATAGTGCTGGATATACTATGGGGACAGAGAGTGTGGTATTATATGCCAGATGGGTTTGGGATAATACTACAGCATTGCGGGTCTACGGTCAGGGAGGTAGTTTTACATCAAATATCGTAGTAAGTGCTGACGGTTTAGATGGATCTAATGGAATAGCGGTTGGTGCAGGGGGGGTTTATATAGCTGATACCATGAACAATCGCGTATTGTATTATTCGGGTACCAGTACAACGGCAACACGTGTCTATGGCCAGGGGGGTAGTTTTACCTCCAATACTGACAATAATGGCGGTATTAGCGCAGACAGCTTAAGTAGACCTGGCTACGTATTTGAAGATGCAAGTGGAGTTTATATAGCTGATACTAACAACCACCGCGTGTTGTATTATTCGGGTACCAGTACGACGGCAACTCGTGTGTATGGCCAGGGGGGTAGTTTTACCTCTAATACCAACAATAATGGTGGAGTAAGTGCTGACAGTTTATATGGACCTCGTGGCATATCGGTTGATGCTGGTGGCGTATATATAGCTGACACTAACAACAATCGTGTATTGTATTATTCGGGTACCAGTACGACGGCAACTCGTGTGTATGGCCAGGGGGGTAGTTTTACCTCTAATACTAACAATAATGGTGGAGTAAGTGCTGACAGTTTATATAGTCCTCGTGGACTATCGGTTGATTCAGGGGGGGTTTATATAGCTGACACTAACAACAATCGTGTATTGTATTATTCGGGTACCAGTACATCGGCAACACGTGTCTATGGCCAAGGGGGTAATTTTACAACTAATACAGTTAACAACGGTGGGATCAGCGCCAACAGCTTGAATTCCCCTCGCTCTGTATCGGTGTATGCTTCAGGGTTATATGTAGCTGATGGTTACAACTACCGCGTATTGTATTATTCGGGTACCAGTACGACGGCAACTCGTGTGTATGGCCAGGGGGGAAGTTTCACCTCCAATACTGACAATAATGGCGGTATTAGCGCAGACAGCTTAAGTAGACCTGGCTACGTATTTGAAGATGCAAGTGGAGTTTATATAGCTGATACTAACAACAATCGCGTATTGTATTATTCGGGCACCAGCACAACGGCAACTCGTGTCTATGGTCAGGGCGGCAGTTTCACTTTCAACGCAAGTAATAACAATGGGTTTGACAGATTTGATTTTCCTGCAGATATAGCAGTTGATTCAAGCGGGGTGTACATTGCTGATACGGAGAACCATCGTGTATTATTTTATCCCGGATCCAGCACGACGGCAACTCGTGTCTATGGTCAGGGTGGCAGTTTCACTTCTGGTGCTGAAAACAACGGGGGTATCAGCGCTGACAGTTTATATAGACCTTCTGGAGTAGCAGTGGACACAGGGGGTGTATATATAGCTGATAAAACCAACAACCGCGTATTGTATTATTCGGGTACCAGTACAACGGCAACTCGTGTGTATGGTCAGAGCGGCAGTTTTACCTCCTATACAACTAATAATGGCGGAGTAAGCGCTGACAGTTTAAATACACCTCGTAGCATAGCAGTTGATGCGGGTGGTGTGTATATTGCTGATTTGAATAACCATCGTGTGTTGTATTATTCTGGTACCAGCACGACGGCAACTCGTGTGTATGGTCAGGGTGGTAGTTTTACAACGAATACAGCAAACAAAGGTGGTATTAACTACAATAGCTTGGCTGGTCCTTGTGCTGTAGCCGTGGATTCGGGCGGAGTGTACATAGTTGATGGTGGCAACAACCGCGTATTGTATTTTTCGGGTACCAGCACTACGGCGACTCGCGTGTATGGTCAGGGTGGTAGTTTTGGTACGAATACAGCTAATAAAGGCGGTATCAGTCCTAATAGTTTGAATTCACCTGTTTCCGTCATTACAGGTTCAAGTGGAGTATATATAGCTGATTCATCTAACCATCGTGTATTGTATTATGCCGGATCAAGCACCACAGCAATGCTGGTATATGGCCAGTGGGGCAGTTTTGCCACTAATAGTGCCAATAATAGTGGCATTAGTGCCGATAGTTTGTTTGCACCATATGGCCTGGCGATTTATACCAACAGATTATATGTTGTTGATGCTGGAAATAATCGCGTGTTATTTTACTGAAAGAAATAAATATATCTTATATCTTTTTTTTGTATATGTCTATGCATAAATAGTATTGAGAAAAATCATGAGGATCATTGATAAGCTAAAAATTTTTTCAAGAATTTATACATGCTTTGATGGACGGTAAGGGTGGAGGGTGTAAGAATATTTCTGAAAATAGCAGTGATCACAATGGCATCCTGTTCGGCAACAACCCCGGATTCTGACACCCCTATACATTCATCAATCGACTCACACTGTTTTGCGGATACGATTCAATAGACCTGCGGCATGAGTACCCCTCATGCAGCCGGACGATACACTATTCCCGCGGGGTGGCGCAATGAAACGTTTTTCCCTTCTTCCCATTTTACTTATCATGATGACGCTGATCGGTTTTTCCGGTTGCCGGGAGGAATCCAACAGCCTCGGGAACCTTCTGCCGATTCTCCTGGGCGTGGGGAGCGGGAAATCACCCGTGCTGAACGACCTGGTCGTCAGTGATTCGGATTTTGAATCGATAACCGTTGCGCAACCCACCCTCGCAACCGAGGGGAAGCCGGCGCCTGATATTGTAGCCTATATCGGTATTGACGGCGTGATCTCTTATTCCGGTTATGAAGTGACCGATTCCACGGAGGGTCCGGTGGATGTTTCGGCCGGCGACTATACCTTCCTCGACCTCGCGGCGGATACGAGCTACCGGATAATCGTCGTCGCCTATAACAACCAGGGTTATTCCGTGAAGCAGATCGTCGCGAGCACGGCGGGCATCGCCCCGGTGTTGAATGACCTTGTGATTGCGGGCTCCGATTCGGGCTCCATCACACTTGATCTTCCCACGTTTTCAACCGCCGGAAATCCCGCACCGACAGTAACCGCCTACATCGGCTACGCCGAGGGCGGTTCCGCGATATCCGTGTCCGGTTCCGTGGTGAGTAATGACCTCGACATCGCGGTTCTTGACTCTGACGATCACCAGTTCAGCGGCCTTGATCCCTACACGCTGTACAAGATCATCGTAGTGGCCCAGAATTTCGAGGGTTATTCCGTGAAACAGATCGCACAGGCGACATCCGGAATCGCGCCGGTCATGAACGACCTTGTAATATCTACATTCGACGCGGCTTCGATTACGCTTGCGAAACCCACCTTTTCCACGGCGGGCAATCCCGATCCATCGGTAACCGCGTATATCGGTTACTCTTCAGGTGGCTCCGCCATTTCGGTCTCCGGCAAAGAGGTGAGTAATTATCTTGATTTCGCTGACGCGTCCGGGAGCGACCACCAGTTTACCGGTCTTGATTCGTATACCTCGTACAAGATTATTGTCGTGGCTGAAAACCTTGAAGGCTATTCGGTAAAAGAGATCACCACGGGAACCGACAGCGTGGCGCCGGTCATGAACGATCTCGCCATATCAACGTTTGACGCGGCTTCGATCACGCTTGCGAAACCCACATTCTCAACGGCGGGCAATCCCACTCCGGACGTGACGGCCTATATCGGCTACGCCGAAGGCGGTTCCGCGATATCCGTGTCCGGTTCCGTGGTGAGCAACGCCCTCGACAGCGCGGACGTGTCGGGCGGGGACCACCAGTTCACCGGCCTTGACTCGCATACGTCGTACAAGATTATCGTCGTGGCCAATAATGTGAAGGGCTACTCGATGAAGCAGATCACCCAGAGCACCTCGGGCATCGCCCCGGTTTTAAATGATCTTTCCATCCAGAGCCTTGATTCCGGTTCCATCACGATCGCCAGACCCACCTTCTCCACGGCGGGCAATCCCAATCCGGACGTAACCGCCTACATCGGCTACGCCGAAGGGGGGTCTTCGATATCCGTATCGGGTTCCGTGGGTCACGTCCTATTCAGTGTGTAAACCTGCCAGACGAGGTAATCAACTTTTCTTCCAGTGACTCCTCTTCGACCACCGCTCGTTTTGCTCTCTCACGATACCCATGAGTATACCATAGCAGCCATACTCGTTGTCAAGCGAATCCATCACCTTGGTTCGTCTTCTCACCTCTCGGATGACACGCTCAATAAGATTTGTATTCCGTATCGTCTTTCTATGCTCATCAGGAAAAGAAAAATACCGAAACAAATCCTCACGATCTTTACATAGACATTCAATAGCCCTCGATGCTATGGAGCCATATTCAGATTGAAGCGTATCCATGTAACGATCCGCCTCAAGACGGGACGGCATGTTCCATAATCGCTGGAGCTTTGCCTTCAGCTCATCTCTCAGGTTTGTCGGACACTTTTCAATAATATTCTCGGTCTTATGAACCGTGCATCGCTGCACTTTGTCTCGTCCGAAATGGTCACCGATTGATTTTATCGGACCTTTTGCGCCATCAGTCGTCACCAGGCATACCGATTTAGCGTTCAGGCCCCTCCGGATAAGGCTCTGAAGAACCTCGTCAAAGTGGCGGGCGCTCTCGTTTCCTATCGTGAAGTGTAATACCTCCTTGTGACCGTCTTCACCTATTCCGATCACAATCATGGTCCCCACCTTGCGTTTTGAGGACTTACGGACCCTGATATATACCGTATCGACCTGAAAATACTTATAATCACGCCGTATAGGGCGATTTGACCATCTCAGATATTCCCGAATCAGCTCTTTCGATATATTGCTTACCGTGCTCTTTGAAAGACCGCTTACCTTGATCCCCAGCCGTTCAAAATTCCGTCGAACTTTCCTCGTGGATATGCCATTGACGTATAAATCAAGGGCAAGTTCGGCTAATCTTCCGGCTCGGCGGCGAAATCGCTGTATCAACTCTGTTGTAAAACCACCGGCACGATTCCGGGGCATCTTGAAATCCCGAAGGATCAGTGTGTCTATGGGAACCTGCTTTACCATTCTATGCCCGTTACGGTAATCCGTTATCGGTTTTCCGTCGCTGGCACGTTCTACAACCGCTCCACTGCGGTCTCCCATGAATTCCCTGAATGCACCCTCTACAAACTCTTCCAGGACCCGGTGGACGGTCGCCCGAACCGGATCCTCATAAAGCTGAACTAATTCTTCAAATCTGCTCTTCTCAATTTTTTCGTTGCATTCTTCGAGTTGTCTGGCATATTGATCTGAAAGCATTGGCTACGCCTCCTTCTGTTGTGTATTGCCAATTACAACTCTGGCAGGCGTACCATGCTTTTTTCAAGCATTCATTTTACACACTCAGATGGGCGTGACCGGTTCCGTGGTGAGCAATGCCCTGGACAGCGCCGACGTGTCGGCGGGGGACCACCAGTTTAGCGGACTCGAAGTGTACACTTCGTATACAATCATCGTCGTGGCTGAGAACGACGTGGATTATTCGGTGAAGCAGATCACTGCGAGCACCTCGGGCATCGCCCCGGTGCTGAATGACCTGGTCATTGCCAACTTTGACATGGAGAGTATTACCCTTGCCAGGCCCACCTTCTCCACGGCGGGTAACCCCTCGCCAACAGTGACGGCTTATATCGGCTATGCCGAGGGAGGGTCTGCGATTTCCATCTCGGGCTCCGAGGTGAGCAATGCACTGGACAGCGCGGATGTGTCAGCGGGGGACCACCAGTTTAGCGGGCTTGTAGAGGGCACACTCTATAAAATCATTGTTGTGGCTGAGAATGATATAGATTATTCGGTAATGCAAATTATTACGGGAACTGATGAGGCAATTCAAACATCTATCTGGACTTGGGTCTCAGGCTCGAATGTTATAAACCAGTCTGGTGTGTATGGAACAAAGGGGGAGGCAGATGCTGCCAACGTTCCCGGGGGGAGAGATGGTTCAGAGAGCTGGATAGACTCCGAGGGTAACCTCTGGCTCTTCGGAGGCCGTGGATACGATTACGCGGGTAATCATGGTTATCTCAGTGACCTGTGGAAGTTCGACCCTACCACGGGTCTCTGGACTTGGGTTTCGGGTTCTAATGTTATAAACCAGTCTGGTGTGTATGGAATAAAGGGGGAGGCAGATGCTGCCAACGTTCCCGGGGGGAGACTTGGTTCAGAGAGCTGGATAGACTCCGAGGGTAACCTCTGGCTCTTCGGAGGTCAGGGAATAGATAACGGTACTAATGCTTATGGTTGCTTTCTCAATGACCTCTGGAAATTCAATCCTACCACGGGTCTCTGGACTTGGGTTTCGGGTTCTAATATTGGAAACCAGTCAGGTGTGTATGGAACAAAGGGGGAGGCAGATGCCGCCAACGTTCCCGGGGGGAGAGATGGTTCAGAGAGCTGGATAGACTCCGAGGGTAACCTCTGGCTCTTCGGAGGCCGTGGATACGATTACGCGGGTAATCATGGTTATCTCAGTGACCTGTGGAAGTTCGACCCTACCACAGGTCTCTGGACTTGGGTTTCGGGTTCTAATGTTATAAACCAGTCTGGTGTGTATGGAACAAAGGGGGAGGCAGATACTGCCAACGTTCCCGGAGGAAGATTCTGTTCAGTAAGTTGGATAGACTCCGAAGGTAACCTCTGGCTCTTCGGAGGTCAGGGAATAGATAATAGTAATAATGGTGGTTATCTCAGTGACCTGTGGAAGTTCGACCCTACCACGGGTCTCTGGACTTGGGTTTCGGGTTCTAATGTTATAAACCAGTCTGGTGTGTATGGAACAAAGGGGGAGGCAGATGCCGCCAATGTTCCCGGGACAAGAGTGTATTCAGTAAGCTTCATAGACTCCGGGGGTAACCTCTGGCTCTTCGGAGGCCGTGGATACGATTACGCGGGTAATCATGGTCATCTCAATGACCTTTGGAAATTCAATCCTACCACGGGTCTCTGGACTTGGGTCTCAGGCTCGAATGTTATAAACCAGTCTGGTGTGTATGGAACAAAGGGGGAGGCAGATGCTGCCAATGTCCCAGGAGGAAGATACGGCTCTGTAAGCTGGATAGTTCCCGAGGGTAAACTCTGGTCATTCGGAGGCCTTGGTTACGATTATGCGGGGAACAATGGCTATCTAAATGATCTATGGTCTTACAAGCCTTAATAAAATTACTATAGTTCCAGCATAATTTACTTCTATTAAGAAAGAAACATTGGAAGTTCCAACGAGTTTGGCTGGATTTCTATAGTGATATCGATCGTAATTAAACGATCTCTCGGTTCGATGACGGCGAGCCGGAAGAGGAGACCTGGTCGCCGGGAACTAATGGCGACACCTGCTTCAGCAGGTATCCCGCGGCCCTTCTCGAATCGCTGTTGAAGTACAGGAAGCTCGCGGTACGGGTGTTCGATTTCGAAGGCACACAGCACACGGAGGTCTTTGACATCTCCGGGCTTGAAGGCGCGCTCAAGCCATATCACAGGAAATACTTCGGACCCTCCGAGGAGGAACCGGATCCTGCGGAAGAAAGGGTGGATCCAGGGGTGGAGTAAGGGGCAAAAAAACTTGGGTTGTGATGTGTGATGCGAGGCCTCCGGGCAGAAGAGAGAGCAAGGGGCTATCGATCTGATCGCGGCATAGATAATTCGTACCGTATCGTAATTAGTAGCGAGGTGGAGCAATGATGAAACCTTTTAGTATAGGAATCGCCCTGGTCAGTTCCCTCATGCTGCTGCAGCTTGGTTCAACCGGCGCCAGGGGCGATATCAACGGCCTGTACCTCTGTATGGTTGAATTCTATACCGTGAAATACGAGGGATGGAAGACAAGCAATCCCATGATATACGATATGATTACCAAAGATGGGGCGATCACCGTTGAACAGGCGGCGAAAGCTGAGGCAAGGAAGCTCGTTACCGGCCAGGGGGTGATTTACTACAAGTGCGAAGGCGGGGTGTTCAAAAAGCTGATCGTCGAGAAGAAGGGCGACGGCGGTTTTGAAATGAATCAAGTACGACTACCGACATCATCAACGGTTCGGAATTCAGCGGTACGAATGATAGCGGGAGTGGAAATGGCGCGGTGTATGTGTTCACCCGAACTGGAATGACATGGTCGCACCAGGCGTATCTCAAGGCGCCGAATAATTCTAATGGTGATAATTTTGGAATTTCTTTATCACTTTCTGGCGATACAATTGCTGTGGGAGCGATTAATGAAGCAAGTACTACTACAACCATCATCAACGGTTTGGACCTCAGCGGTACGAATGACAGTGGGAGTGGTAATGGCGCGGTGTACGTGTTTACGCGTCAGTAATGAATATATGGTCGATTGATCACTTCGGACATGCTGTATATGGTTGGATATGACAGTATTTTCCATATTATTAATTTTCATGATACTTTAATTCAACGGGGCAGCCATCATGAACATCGATCTAAAAAACAAAACCTTCATCATCCTCGCCGCCGCATTCGCGGCGCTTCTCGCTCTCATCGCCTTCATGTACTATCGCATGAACCGCATGGAGGAGCGCTATCTCCGGATGATCACGGAGAGCCGCCAGGGCGCCCCCGGCAGGGACGGTCGCAGCACCGACCCCTACATCAGCGGACCGGTAAAAAACACGGTGGTGAAGTATTCGAGCGAGATTCTTTCATGCTATCGGGAATTCCTTGAGCGCAACAAGGAAAACAAGGACCCCAAATTCCAGAAAGAAGGGTCAACCACCATGGACTGGCAGGTGGATGACGATGGCGAGGTGCTATCGCCCTCGGTGGTGCGGTCAAGTTTCACTGACGGGACATTCCATTCTTGCATGGTGAAGAAAATTACCGCATGGCGATTCCCGGAGCCGCCGTTTGGAACGAAGAAATATGTGGAGCATACGTTCAAGTTCCAAGACGAGAAGAAACAATAGCTGTATCGTGACACTTCAATTTATGTGATTTTTTCAAGAGATTTTCCCTCAATAACTGGTTACACCTTTTGGGGGCAGGTCAATACTATCACATGCTATTAAGAAAAAATTGACTCCTGCACCTGCAGCACATCCCTCATATCCTCCAGCTGAAGATGATAGTAATGCTGGCTCATCTCATTTCTCAGATGCCCGGTTATGCTCTGGATCTTCGCGATCGGCACCCTGGCGTTGATTAAGAGGCTGTTAAACCAGTGCCGCCATGAGTGGAAGGTGATATTCCGCTCCCGCCGCTCCTCCTCGGATATGCCGATTTTCCTCATGGCCGTGTAGATCGACCTGGTGAAATTAGTAATTAACTCCCTTACTGACATGGGACATGGAAAAAAAGTGTATTCTGAACATCTAAAACATCAGCCATATCATCAGGGTGGTAATAATGAGATGTCATCTGTGATGTGGTATGGCCGGTTATGCTCTGAATTTTTTGGATAGGTATTTTATTATTTATCAGCAGGCTGTTTAAAAAGTGTCGCCAGCTATGAAATGTAATGTTCCTTTGTTTGCGTTGACCAGCGTCTATTCCGATTGAGGCGAGAGCTTGATACAGCGCCCTGGTAAAAACGATTTTTTCAGCAGGTTTTTCCGTGGGTTTTTTGTCTCCCCAGAATAGAAAGTAATCATGTTTATCCGGTGAGGGGTGTTTTTGCAGAAGATCTTTAAGTGCGTCAATAACCTTTTGTGGTACAAAAATATTTCTGGCCCTTCCTGTTTTTGTGGTTTCATTCAATCGATTTATTCGGCTGTCCCATGAGCGAGATACGGTAATAAAACCTTCTTCAAGGTGCAGGTCTCCAATCCTGAGGGCCTGTAGTTCCGACAAGCGAAGACCAGTTGATGCTGCCAGAAGGTTTCCAATATAGGCCTTGTGGAGCGGTTTTGACTGGCGGTATTTGCTTTCAGGAGATTGCCAGGGGAATGAAAAGAGCCGGGTGACCTCCTCTATAGTGAGGATCCCTTTTTTCTTCTGTTTCTTCGCCACGGGAGGTATTTTTGGAACCCCATGGATCAGATCGTCCTCTTCGGCCTGTTCCAGGATTGCCTTGATGGCATACAGGCACTTGTTTATTGCTGATGAACTTTTTCCACGGGAAAATAATTCGTTCCTGAATTGCTTTAGGACAGGTTTGCTTATCTCTGTAAGTGAATACCCACCCAGGGCAGGGAGGATATGAAGGCGCATCAGGTCGCTGGTGTCAAGGCAGTGACGTTCCGAAAGTCGTTTCCCGGAAGCCCTCTTGTCAAGGGCCCATCGCCCATCCCATGAGAAGAAATTTCGCGAGTAGTGTTCCAGGGTAATGTTCTGGCCAGGCATGGGGGTGCCATGTTTGCGGATATGCTCTTCAGCCCATGCGATCGCCGCTTTTCGTCGGGATTGACCTGTCGACTTGGCGGTGCCGTACGATCCATCGGGTTTTTTAAATTGCACGTAAAAAACAGGTTTTCCGCATTTACGTTTTCTGGGATATAATGAAAAACCGGCCATCTCTCAACCTCCCGTGAGCAAATGTCTTCTGACATTTATCTCACTTATGGATATTTGAGAAACGCCGGTTGTCCGGTAGTTTCTTAACCCCTGATTTCACCAGGGGGTTCTGCGCGTCTGGCAGGAGTCGAACCTGCGACCTACGGATTCGTAGTCCGGCGCTCTATCCAACTGAGCTACAGACGCATGAGCGAACGATAGAATCCCCGTTGAAAGAATCAAGGATTTTTTCCATCGGTCTTTCCACGCCTTTCTTTTATACGGGCACCTTTTCAGCGAATCGGGTCACGGGGGGAAAATTCCACTCCGAGCCTCGTTTAAGATGCGTGAAACCCCATATGCACAGACCGAAATAGACCGCGTGGGAACAGTAGATGATCACGGCGATTACCAGCGACGCGACGCGAAAAGAAATGGGCACGAAGACGGAAAGGAAGGTCAGCGCCACGGGCAGGGCCGTGAAGAAAACCGCCATGACGAAGGCCCGCCTGCCATGGTTCATGGCGAAGACGTCGTCCTTCATCGCCACGAAGGGGTAGAGCCATCCGATGAACGGGATATAGGTGAGCCATGCGAGGGGCAGGCTGCGGTCAATCCCGAACTGTTCGATCCGTATCCTGAGTCTGTTTTTCATGCCGTACCGCGTATTCGGAGAAGGGGGGATTCGAACCCCCGGAACCGTTACCAGTTCAACGGTTTAGCAAACCGTCCCCTTCGGCCTCTCGGGCACCTCTCCATCACTGCTGCTCGGAGAGTGAGGGATTCGAACCCCCGGTGCCTTGCAGCACAACGGTTTTCAAGACCGCCTCCATCGACCACTCGGACAACTCTCCGGAAGCACACTTATTGATTCAATGATTGTTGTCAAATAAAAAAACGGCTCCACGAGGAACCTGAAAATACGGGACGATTCGCGCGCGCGGTGCAGAGCACCCCCGCCATTGTGCCGGCGCGTGCGGTCGCGCTCCGGATTGCGGATGTCTCAGATATAGAACCGGGAGCCGCCGGAGATGAGGACGCCGCGGCTGAAATCGATCTCCCTGGGCGTGAAGACGCCACCGCCACCGATCTCCACGAAGAAGGAATGGTGCTTCTGAACCCAGAACTCGACGCCGCCGAAGCCCTCGACGTGGGGCATCACCGGCATGTCCCTGTTGACATAGGCAACGCCGCCGGTGAAACCGCCGTATACCCTCAAATTGTAAAATAGCGGGCTCCTGCCGATGAGGCTCACGGAAGGGTAGAGCACGGGTTTCGCCATGCGCCTGTTTTCAAGGCCTTTCCAGGTGAGCTCGTTGCGCCGATAAAAGTCGACGAGAAAGGTCGCGTTCATCCTGATGACAAGTGTGTCAAGAACCGGGTAGGCCAGCTCGAGACCCACGTGCATGTCCTCGTTGTAGAGACCGATGGGCAGGCCGATGGAAAAGGATTTCCCCCAGTCACTTTCACCCTCCTGGGCCCGGAGGTCGCCTGCTATAACGAAAGCAAGGACTATGGCGACGCATGCAATAATTCGTGCGATGTACTGTTTCATGCCGATACTCCTGGAATGGTATTCATTGACTATGCCATGCGCGTGTTGACGGCATATGTATAATTGACAGGAGACCTGTTGATCCGGTTCGCGTTTTTTAATGCGAAAGGGAAGATTCTCACCTTTTCTTAGACGACAATTTCCGTGCCGATACCCGCCTGGGTAAAGATCTCGAGGAGGACTGCGTGCTCCACCCGGCCGTCGATAATGTGCGCCTTGCCCACGCCCCCGGACACGGCGTCGCTGCAGCAGCGCACCTTGGGGATCATCCCGCCGGTGATGACGCCTTTCTCGATCAGGGAGGGAACGTCCCCCGCGGTGATGCTCGGCGCCAGGACGCCGTCGATGAGGACGCCCTCCACGTCGGTGAGGAGTATGAACTTCTCCGCCTTCAGGGACTCGGCGATCTTCCCGGCGGCGAGGTCGGCGTTGATGTTGTAGGTGAGGCCTTCCCTGTCGACGCCAACGGGGGCGATGACGGGAATGAAGCGCTCGCGGTCAAGGGTCTCGAGGAGGAGCGGGTTGACCGACTCCACGGTCCCCACCTGGCCGATGTCGACCCGCGTGTTGTCCGACGTGGTGTGGTACATTTTACTGGCCGTGATGAGCCGCCCGTCCTTTCCTGAGAGACCCACGGCCCTGCCCCCGTTCTGGTTGATGTTGTTCACGATGTCCTTGTTGATCTTCCCCACGAGGACCATTTCCACGACGTCCATGGTCTCGATGTCCGTGACCCGCATACCGTCGACGAACTCGCTTGTTTTGCCGATCTGCTCCAGGAGGCGGTTGATCTGCGGCCCCCCTCCGTGAACGATGACCGGGTTGATTCCCACGAGCTTCAGAAGCACCATGTCGCGGGCGAAGGATTTCTGGAGTTCCTCGGCGACCATGGCATGCCCGCCGTACTTGATCACGACGGTCTTGCCGCTGAATTCGCGTATGTATGGAAGGGATTCAAGCAGCGTGTTGACGGTGTTGATGTGCTTCTTCATGGCAGGCAGCTCTCTTGTCCGGTTATACCCCGACTCCGGGGATCGTTGCTCACAAACCGGTGCGCCGAAGCGGTACGTCAATACTATTTTTTAGCGCCGGCCGGTTATTTGATTGATAAAATAGGGTCGATGAAAAAGGGTATCGTATCGCTGATTTTTTATCAATAGAAAAAACGATGAAATCAACAGCCCCGGAAAAAAAGTCAGGAGTCGATTCCCGTTCACGCTGGCACGCGCTGCTCGTGGGGGCGGGAATACTCCTCAGCCGCCTCGCGGGGCTCGTGCGCGACAGGGTATTCGCCCATTATTTCGGCAACAGCGATGCCGCCGATGCCTTCAAGGCCGCCTTCCGGATCCCGAATTTCCTCCAGAACCTCTTCGGAGAGGGGGTCCTTTCCGCGTCATTCATACCCGTGTACGCAAAGCTCCTGGGAGGCGGGGAAGAGGAGGAGGCGCGAAGGGTCGCGGGGGCCGTGGCGGGGCTCCTGATGCTGGTCACGTCGATCCTGGTGGCCGCCGGCGTGGCCGCGGCGCCCTATCTTATTGACGGCATCGCCCCGGGGTTCGAGGGCGAGAAACGGGAGCTAAGCATCACCCTCGTGCGGATACTCTTTCCCGGGGCGGGACTCATGGTCTGGTCGGCCTGGTGCCTTGGCGTGCTCAACAGCCATGGAAGATTTTTTCTTTCCTACGCCGCCCCGGTGGTATGGAACCTGGTCATCATCGCCTCGCTTCTCTTCTTCGGGGAAGGCGGCGCGGAGCAGTTCCCCCTGGCCGAATGGGCGGCCTGGGGCTCCGTGGCGGGAAGCGCGGCGCAGATCCTTGTCCAGCTTCCCACGGTGCTGCGTCTCCTCGCGGGATTCCGCCTGAGCCTCTCGGCGCGGATAGGGGGCGTGTCCACGGTGGTGCGGAATTTCATACCGGTATTCTTCAGCCGCGGCGTGGTGCAGATCAGCGCCTACGTGGATTCCATACTGGCGAGCCTCCTGCCCACGGGGGCCGTGGCGGCCCTTGCCTACGCCCAGACGCTCTATACCCTCCCCGTGAGCCTTTTCGGCATGTCGGTATCCGCGGCGGAGCTCCCCGCCATGGCGCGGGACACGGGGAGCGGCGACGCCGCGGAGAGGATGCGGGCACGGCTGAACGACGGGCTGAGAAGAATCGCATTTTTTATCGTCCCATCGGCAGCGGGATTTCTCGCCCTGGGGGACGTCATCGCGGCGGCCATTTACCAGACCGGGGCCTTCACCCGGTGGGACTCGATCTACGTCTGGGGAGTACTGGCCGGCTCGAGCGTGGGCCTTCTGGCCAACACCATGGGGCGCCTCTACTCGTCAGCCTTTTACGCGCTTCATGACACGAGGACGCCGCTTCGCTTCGCGCTGCTGAGAGTTTCGCTCGCCACGGCGCTGGGATACCTCGCCTCGCAGCACCTCCCCGCAGTGATCGGCATCGATACCCGGTGGGGCGTGGCGGGGATCACCGCGGCTTCGGGATTTTGCGCCTGGGTCGAGTTCGCCCTCCTGCGCAGAACATTAAACGGCCGGATAGGAGTCACGGGGCCGGGGTTATCATTCATCCTCCGCCTCTGGAGCGCCGCCATCATGGCCGTCGCCGCGGCGTGGGGCATGAGGCTCATCGCCGGCGGGATCCATCCCGTGCTTCGCGCACTCCTGGTTCTCGGGCCCTACGGCCTTGTTTACTTCGCAGCGGCCTGGATCCTGGGGATCAAAGAGGTGAGGGCCATCGGGAGGTTCATCCCCTTCATGAGAAAATGATGCCCCGGATATCAATACCGGGAGGATTCAAAAAAGACGAAACAGGCAGGGGGGGGTGGGTCGATGCCGCCGAAGATAGATCACATAAACAGGCACGTGTCGAACGTTGAACGCCATGTTGAATTTTATTGCGGCGTCCTCGGGTATTTGCTTCTTGACCGCGGCAGGAAACACGATGGAAGCGATTACGCGATTCTTCAGGGCGATGGACATGAGCTGTTCATTTCCGAAAATGCGAGTCGCCCGCCCGGGGATTCGGTGCGCCATATCGGATACCGGGTCGCCAACATCGATGAAACGCTCCGGGTGCTGAAAGAGAGGGGTTTTGTCGGGGAAGAAGCCGGGATTATCGTGAAACAGTACTCGCGGCAGCTGTATGTTAAGGATCCCGACGGGCTTGAGATCGATTTGATCCAGTGGACGGACAAGAAAGGGTTTTATCGTGATGTAGCGGAGAGATTTAAAAACGCGGTTGACCCGCACGCTAACCGGTGATGAAAAGAATGGAATCAGGAAAGCGAGTTGAGAGTGAGATGACCGATGTGCGCAGCCGTATCCGCCGGGAACTGATGAATCGTGCCGACATAAAAGTGAAGGAATCGGGGGAGAGGTTTTTCAAGGAGCCGGTAAGGTTTTACGGGGTGCGGACAGCCGGGGTGAACGCCATCGCGAAAAGGTATTATTCAGAAATCAAGGATGAGAAAAAAAAGGAGATATTCCGTATCTGCGAGGATCTCTGGCTGTCAGGCTATATGGAGGAGTCGATCATCGCCTGCCGCTGGTCATATGCCATGCGGAAACGGCTCGAGCCGAAGGATTTTCGCGTCCTTGAACGATGGGTAACGCGTTACGTAAGCAACTGGGCCTCCTGCGATACCCTCTGCAATCACACGGTGGGCGCCTTCCTGGAGCGGTACCCGGATCATATTCCGAGATTGAAAAGGTGGGCGCGTTCGGGGAACCGCTGGGCGCGCCGCGCCGCGGCGGTATCACTTATCGTTCCCGCGCGCTGGGGGGGCTTTCTCCCTGAGTCCATCGAGATTGCCGATATTCTCCTCGAGGACGAGGATGACCTGGTGCAGAAGGGATACGGCTGGCTTCTCAAGTCGGCAAGCAGGCATCATGAGAAGAAAATCTTTGAATATGTGATGAGCCGGAGGGGGGTGATGCCACGGACGGCCCTGCGCTACGCGATAGAGACGATGCCGCGGAACCTGAAGGCGAGGGCCATGGCGAAGGAGTGAAATGGTGACGACCAGGACCATGGTGGCGTGCGAGCGGTTCGTTCGGCGCGCGCCCTGCGGGCCCGTCTTCGTGGCAGGGGCGCGGATCGGCATGAAAGAAGGTGGTGATACATCATGATCGTCGCCCTCATCACGATACTCACCGCATGGCTGAATGCCGCGCCCTATACCTTCGATGACGCGGTGCGAGACATTGTTCCGGGCGGAAAGGGAGGTCCCGCCCTGAAGGAGATCGCTCGGCTTCTCGAAAAAACCTCTCTCGGGGTCACCCACTCCGAAGAAACCGAAAAATTTTACCGTTTCCTGCGCTCCACCCTTGAGCGGTTTGATTTCATGAAGCTCTGGAAGAGCCGGTATTTCACCGATGCGGGGGATGGATTCCGCGGTGTCACGATCGAAGGCCGCAACAGGGAAAAAGGCTATGCCGTTAACCTCGTAACTCCGGGAGAGCGCCGGAGCGGACCCTCGCGCATGTGGGACTATGACACGGTCTATGCACTGAAAAAGAACGAACGCTCCCTTGCCGGGGGGCGCTCCTTCGTTGTTTCAGTTCGCTCGCGGACCGCCACGGGAAGCTATTCCCACAGGAACGGCATGGCCTTTGTCTGCGGGCTTCTCAGGGTCATCGATCCCCTGAATATCGGGCGTCTCAACGCCCGGGAATGCGGCCTTTTCAAGAATCTGGAGGGGGAATCACGGAGGGTGGTGAATGAATTCCACCGTTCCTTTCCGCGCGTTTCTCGTTTCTTCGACCGCTACACGATCATGCGATCCCTGGTTTCGGTTCACGAGTATGAGGGCATTCCCTACACGCGGTGCGAGATGCGCTACGGGTACAGGATGAATGTTCTCAAGGAGGAATATCCCCGCCTGGAGAAGGCCTTCAGGGACATTCGGGGCCTTTACCTGATCACGATGGATTTCAGGATCAATTCCGGCGACACCATCCTCACCCTTGTGTTCGACAGCAGGGAAGATGCGCTGGGGTGCACCTTTTATACCCGGAACGGCAGGTTCGTTCCCTTCGACGCATCCGGCCGGCCCCTCTTCACGCGGGAGATCTCGCCGGAGTCCCTGAAGGATATATCATACCATGCGGTCATGGACATGGTTCACAATGTCCATGGATTGAAATTCACGACGAATGGCACGATCATCAGGTTCACCTATCGCGACGCTCCGAAAAAGGGGTCCGTGACGGTGCGGATCGAAGAGGTGGGAAAAACGAACATATCAGGACGCTTCTATAATGTGCTGCCCCCCTGGCTCATCGATCTCTTCGTGCCGGACAACATGGAGCAGCTGATCGCGGACGTTTCCCGCGTCATGGCGGCGGCCCATGACGGCCGCGGCACCTCGGTGTCCCTTGAATGGGATACACGGAAGCCCGCCGGGGTAGCCCTCGATTTTAATGTGGTGAGCGAGTTCGTGGACAACTATTTCATTCGTTACGGCCTCAGGGTATGGAGTAAAAAAATGCTGGCCGACGAATCCTTCACCACGGAAGCGCGGAGGATAACCGGGAAGCTCCTGGAGGCCTTCAGGATGGACATTGAAGCCGCGCATTAACGGAAGCGGTATTGCCCCGCGCGGTTGGGGCGCGGCCGGGCCCTTCGCCCGTGGCTACATCTCTTTCTTGCCCTTCGTAATCTTGATGGAATATACCGCCGCGAAGGTGATCCCGTAAATCTGGTCGTATTTACCCTGGACGTTGTACGCCTCGTTGAGGCTCCTGATGCCCGATTTCTTCCGAACGTAATAGAGCACCTGGCCGCGACCGCCAAGGGTCAGGGTCAGGTGCGCCTTCGGGATGGCATAGGCAAGTGAAAGGGACGCGTTTCCCCCGGGCGCGTAGAAGCGGGAGTTGTTGAATTTCGTGGTGAGCTGCATCAACGTGGTTCCCACTACGAACACGCTGTTCCAGCGGTACCGGTACCGCTCCTGCCCGAAGAGGACGAGGCCCCCGGCGTTACAGAGAAGATAGAGGTTGTCCACGAGGTGGAAGGTGAGTCCGACGCCGAAACCGGGCCCCAGGTTCCTCAGCCTGTCCCTCGCATGGTTCGCAATGGCAATTCCCGCGAGGGTGGCATTGGGGAAGCGAATGTCTTCCGTGTAATCGTATCCCTGGTATTTCACCCCGACGAAAAGCTTGACGACATCGGTCAGCACAACGCTGAGGGAGGAATCCAGGTCGAACTTGGTGATGTCTTTTTTGTACCGGGAGTTCACGATCACGCCGAAGGGGGAAAGGAAATTCCCGGTTGAGCGCGCGTGGTATTTGCCGATCATGAACACCGAGGCGAGGGAAACGCGTGGATGGAGCCGCAGGGAGATGGCGGGCCCGGCGATCGGCATCGGGTCGCACCTGAAGGGGTTGGTCGGCGTTGGAACCGTCACGGGGACGTTGTTGATGCCCAGTAAATCGAGGCTTCCCGGGGGCATCCGGTTGGTCCTGCCGCTTGTCCAGGGGGCTTCCCACCAGCCGTACCAGACCATACCCCCCAGGCCGATTTCAAGGGCCTCCGCCCGCGGAAGGAACGTGATTGAGAAGATGACGACCATGAAAAAGAGGAGAGCGCGTTTCATATCCAACACCTCCATCTTCATTGTCATGAGCATATCATGCCTTCATAAGACTACAAGCACTATTTGGCCGCCTTTTGGCCGGGTTGCTGTTTCCGGGAGAGACCCGGTTCTGGAAAATTGTATTGATCGATTTCCGCGTGTCTGTTATCCTGTGACGAGCCTGATCCAGAGCGAGGAGAGACCATGATCACCTTCCCCGGACATGAACCGATCATACGCAGGGTCTATGAAAAGAAGCAGGAGCACGTCTTCGATCACTGGGAGGGGCTTACGGAGGAGGAGCGAAAGCGGCTTCTCGACGATCTCGCCGGAGTGGATTTCGATCTTATCGAAAGGCTCTCCGCGTCGGATGAGGTCCATTCAGGGGCGGATTTTGAGCCCGCGCCCTTTATCCCCGTTCCCTCTTCGGAGGGGGAGGAGAGGGAGTACGCCCGGGCCAGAGAGGCGGGTGAGGCCCACGTGCGCGCCGGAAGGGTCGCGGCCTTCGTGGTGGCGGGGGGACAGGGGTCGCGGCTTGGGTACGAGGGTCCCAAGGGTAAATTTCCCGTGGGCCCGGTCTCCGGCAAGTCGCTCTTCCAGATCCACGCGGAGAAGGTTCTGGCGGCATCACGGAAATTCGGGACGCGCATTCCCTTTCTCATAATGACCTCACGGGCGAACCATGATGAGACCGCGGCCTATTTCAGGGAGAACGGCAATTTCGGCATAGATCCCGGTGACCTTTTCATTTTTACCCAGAATATGATTCCCGCCCTCGACGCAAGGGGAAGGCTCATCCTCGAGGACAGGAACCGCCTTTTCAGGAATCCCGATGGCCACGGGGGGAGCCTCACGGCCCTTCAGACTTCGGGCGCTCTTGAAAAAATGAAAGGGCGGGGCATCGAGACTATATCATATTTCCAGGTGGATAATCCCCTGGTAAGGATCATCGACCCGGTATTCATCGGGTTTCACCTCCTCCGTAACGCCGACGTGTCAAGCAAGACCGTGCGCAAGGCCTACCCGGAGGAGAAGGTGGGGGTTTTCGTGCGCTATCCCGACGGCACCCTTGGCGTGGTGGAATACTCGGACCTTCCTGAGGAAAAGACCATGAGCAGGGACGGGAAAGGCGAGCTACGCTATATCGCGGGGAGTATCGCCATTCACCTGTTCAGAAGGGACTTCATTGAGCGGCTCACGGCGGGGAGGGAGATAACCCTTCCCTTCCACAGGGCGAAAAAAAAGATACCCGCATTCGTAAACGGTAAAACAAGGGAGATCGAAGGGATCAAGTACGAAAAATTCGTGTTCGACGCGCTTCCCCTCACGGGAAACAACGTGGTTTTCGAAACGCTCAGGGAACGGGAATTCGCGCCGGTGAAGAACCGCGATGGGGTGGATTCAGTGGAATCGGCACAGGCCATGATGTCCGATGAGCACCGTCGGTGGCTCGAGGAGCGGGGAATCCGCATCCCTTCCGAGGCGCGGACAGTTGAGATATCGCCCCTCGTCGCCCTGGAGCCGGAGGACCTTGACCCGTCCATGGAATTCCCCGAAGGGGAGAGGGTGTATCTGTCGTGAGCATGCCAAAGAGAAGAAACATCTGGATTGGTGCCGTGGTGGCGGTCGCCCTTCTCCTCGTCGCGGCGCTTTCAGGCGGCGTCCCCAGGGAGCGCTTTCTGGTACTGGGTTTTTCCGCGTATCAGCTCAACGACGTGCAGGACAGGCTCCTCCGCGAAGCGCTCATGCGACGCCTCGTCTCGGATGGATACCGCGTTGTGACGGTGATGGAGGTGGAGTCGATACTCCAGGGTGAACGCCGGGGGCGGGTGCGGAGTCTCACGCGGGAAGAGGTACGGGCACTCTGCCGGGACTTCGACGCCGGTTACGCATGCTATGGCTGGATCGATTCCGCGGAGGGAGGGAAAGACGATTCCTTCGCGGAGGGGAAGCGCTATCGCTGCTCCCTCGTGACGTATCGGCGAGACCGGGACACGTTCGAGGAGCATTCCGTGGTGTTTCCCGGCCATGACAGGCTCAACGATCTCTTTGAAGAGATCGTTGAGGCGCTGGCTTCACGGATTGAGGGCGCCCTGTAGCGGGGCCTCTCAGGCGTTCATGATGAACTTGTTGATGAGGAATTCAGTCTGCATGGGATCGAGATCGAAACGCTGGGCCGCCTGGTCGATCAGCTGTGATTTGTTCGCGTTCGGGTTCTCCTTCAGTTCCCCGCTGATGTAGCGTATGGCATCTTCCATGGACCTGTCCATTGTGGCACTCCGATAATTATGTGTACTGTCATCGACCGCGGCACGCGCCGGGGTCCATTGATCTCATTACAGCGCGCGCATGTATTCCGGCTTGAGCAGGCGTTCGTCCCTTTTCTCGAGCACCCTGTCGATCAGGGCGAGTATGTCCCCTTTCTGGTCGGGCAGCGTCGCCCTGAGGGGGAGGTAATTGGATGCGTGGTTCGACGTGAAGAGGCAGTGATCCCGCACGTCCATGTTCGCGATGATGGTTCGCAGTTCCCCCAGGAGTCCGAATTTATCAGGGAGGTGGAAACGCCCCTCTTGAAAGTCGCGGTACAGTTCTGTGTTGGGAAGAAGCATCACGGTGAGGGCGGAGGCGTAGTCGGGGGACATCTCCCCCAGGAGTTTTCCGGTATCGACGGCGTGGGGCTCGCTCATTTCTGTGCCGCCGATGCCGAGGAGCACGGTCTGGGAAAGGAGAATCCCCGACGCCTTGACCTTGGCGGCGGCGTCCTTCATGTGGTGCGGAAAGGCGCCCTTCCTGATGCGCCTGAGCACGTCTTTGTTCCCGCTCTCAATTCCCTGGTAGATGATGCCCACCCCCGCAGCGTGAAGCTCCGAAAGCTCCGAGGGGGTCTTCTTCAGAATCGCCTTGGTATTGCCGTACACGCCGATCCGCTCGACCCGCGGGTTCTTTTTCCTGATGTACGCGATGATCTCGAGGAGTGTTTCAATCGGGAGTATGAGCACGTCCCCGTCCGCGAGGAAGACGCGGTCGAAACCGTACCTCGAGGCCTCGTCGATATCCCGCCGGATCGTATCCATGTCCTTGACGCGGAATTTCTGGTCCTTGTAGGTCCCGCAGAAGGTGCACATGTTGTGCGAGCACCCGACGGTGACCTGGATGATCATGCTGTAGGCCTCGCTGGGGGGCCGTATCACGTGTCCGACGTAATCCATGGCGTATCCTTCTTTGCGGATATTTTTTAGGGGGGCGTGCTATTAATCAATACTATTTTTTTATTTTCCCGACGCGTCGGGTCCCCAGATCACCCTGTGGATCTGGAGGTTGAGACGCACGGGAAGGCCGTCCCGAAGGATCCACTCAGCCAGGTCGGCGGCGTCAAGTTCCCCGAAGGCGGGGGAGAAATTGACCACGGGCTTTTTCCCCGCGAGGTATTTTCTGGTGAAATCAGCGGCGAATTCATAGTCCTCGACGGTGGACATGACGAACTTGACCTCGTCATTATCGGTGAGATACTTGAGGTTGCGCATCTCGAAGGAGTCGCATTCTCCGCTCGAGGGCGTTTTCACGTCGACGATTTTCCGCACCCCCGGGGGAACATCCCTGATCAGGAAACTCCCGTTGGTTTCGATCTGGCACTTCCATCCGCGCCGAAGGATTTCCGAGAGAAGGGCGATGGTTTCGGCCTGGAGAAGGGGTTCCCCGCCCGTGACGGTCACGTGGTCAAACCAGGGACAGCTCGCGATTTTCACGAGGATGGCATCGATGTCCATCGCCTCCCCCTCGGTGCGGGCACCGGGGGTGTCGCAGTATGCGCATTCGAGGTTGCACCCCGTGAGGCGCACGAAAACCGAGGGGAACCCCGCGGTGGAGGTCTCGCCCTGGAGGGAGTGGAATATCTCGTTCACCGTGATCATCGCGGTACTATGCCATCATGAAAAAAGGGATTCGTCAAGGGCCATTTCCCGGGAGCTTGCTTTTTCCGGCGGGAGATTTCATTTTTTCATTTGACGCTGGATATGCCGTCATCTGGTATGTTACACCACGGCCCGGAGAATCGCGCGACGCGGGGCCGACATGAAAGAACCGAAAGGACTGGAATAGATGACCTGCTTTGAGCTTGGGCCGATACGACCGCCAAGTGAAGCGGAGAGCGTGCTCCTCCGGCTAACCCGAAACTGCCACTGGAACCGTTGTGCCTTCTGCCCTGTGTACAAGAACACCCGTTTCTCCATGCGCACCGTGGAAGAGGTAAAAAAGGACATCGAGACAATGGCGCGCGCCGCGGAAATTATACGGAGCGAGCTTGATCGTCGATATCCCGACAGGGAAGATGATACGTCCGTGGCAAGGCTCATCAAGGATATTGATTTCGGAGGAGAGATCGACCGGGAATGCGGACGCCAGGTGGCATTCTGGATCTACTATGGCATGAAAAGCCTTTTCCTTCAGGATGCGGACGCCCTGGTCCACCGGACCGCGGGGCTCCTGGAAATCCTGGAATTCGTCCGGTTAAAATTCCCCACGATAGAGCGGATCACCACCTACGCGCGGGCCGATACGGTGAGCCGGAAATCCCTCCAGGACCTGGTCGCCCTGCGCAAGGCGGGCTTGAACAGGATACATATCGGCATGGAATCCGGCTCGGACAGGGTCCTCTCGCTTATCAGCAAGGGCGTCACCCGCGAGCAGGCCGTGCGCGCGGGGCGCAACGTGATCGAGGCCGGGTTTGAGCTTTCGGAATACTTCATGCCCGGCCTGGGGGGGAAGGAGTTCACGGATGAGCACGCGCGGGAATCGGCAGCCGTGCTGAACGAGGTGAATCCCACTTTTATCCGCCTCAGGAGCACCATACCCGTACCGGGAACGCCCCTTCACGAGATGATGCATAACAGCCTGTGGCACCCACTCACTGAAGAGGAGAAGGTGAGGGAAATCCGGGTTTTCATCGAATCCCTTGAGGGAATAACCTCCGCGGTGAGGAGCGACCACATCATGAACCTCCTTGAGGATGTTGAGGGCGGCCTGCCCGGAGGAAAAGAGGAAATGCTCGGGACCATAGACCGGTTTCTCGACATGGGCGTCGACGACCGGGAATTGTTTATCGTGGGCCGCAGGACGGGCCGCTTCCGCTATCTGAGGGATTATGTCCCGCATCCCGAAGTGAGGATGCTCAGGGATGAATTGAAGTGGCGCTACGGTTCCGTCGATGACGGGATCCTGGAAATCCTCGCCGCGTATATCTAATTTTATTCAACGCGCCCCCTATTTGGTCTTGACATTTTACGCAAATTATCTCAGATTTTTTTTGTTATGAAAATCAACACCACCGCCATTGATGAATCGATCGCCATAATGCAGGTGGAGGGTTCTCTTTCTTCCGAGGAGAAGATAGCCTTCGAGAAGGAGGTGAACGTCCACATCGAAAAGGCGCATCACCTTATTCTCGATCTTTCGAAAGTATCCTTTATTGACAGTTCCACCCTGGGTTTGATCGTAAAATATTACTCGATGTTCCGCAAGAATGGCAGGCACCTGCTTCTCTCCAGCATCAATCACCAGATTTACGAAGTATTCCATCTCACCGGGATCACCAAACAGGTTAAGATATTTGAGACTTCCCAGGCGGCCGCCGATTACATTCGCGGTGCGTGAGCGGTTCCTCCCGGATGGATAAAAGTGGCATTGTTATCATCGCCTGTCTCGGCAACCCGGGAAGGAAGTATGCGAAGAATCGCCATAGCGTGGGGTTCATGATCGGGGAATCGGTGGCGCGTCAAAACGGCATCAGGCTTGGGGGCGCATCCTTCCAATCGTTAAGCGGCAGGGGTATGATCTCCGGGAAGGATGTGTTGATCATGATGCCGCAGAGCTACATGAACCTGAGCGGGGGACCGGTAAAACGTGCCCTCGATTTTTACAAGGTTCCGCCGAAACGCCTCGTGGTGGTCCATGACGAGATCGAACTGCCCTTCGGCAGGATCGCCGTCAAGTTCGGAGGGGGGCACCGGGGACATAACGGGATACGCTCCATCATCGGCGAGGTCGGCACGGCGGACTTTCACAGGGTTCGCTTCGGCGTGGGAAGGCCCGGGAACCCTGAAATCGAGATCGCCGATTACGTGCTTTCCGATTTCACCGGCGAGGAGCTTGGCCGGATGGGGGAGCTTATGCCGGAGGTCGAGGGGCGCCTGGCCGGCATACTGGAAAAAGGCGAGGATGAAGATTAGCATCGGCGACCGGGAAGATGCTGCGTGGGGGGCTTTGTGAAAAAGAAAGGAGTATCGGCGTGAAGCGTGCGTTTGCCTCATTTCTCGTGGGAACCGCGGTATTCGGCATCTGCTTTCAGTTCACCGTTCTGGGGTTCCTTCTCTCTTCGGTGGCGGGTGCGACCGCCATGGTTCTCCTGAACTCGCTTCTTAAGGCGGTGGCATCGTCGCGGAGGGCCGCCGCTGCCAGGGAAACAACGGAAAAGAAATCAGCCGACGAGGTCGTGAAGGATGGAATGGAAAAGCTCCGTCTGATAAGCAATGCCGCCAGGATGATCCGCAGCAACGAGATCGCCGGGGAGATCCGTGATATATGCAGGGTGGGAGTCGATATCTTCGATTATATCAAGAAGCACCCTGACCGAATGGGAAGGGTAAAGCAGTTCACGAACTACTATCTTGACGCGACGAAAAAAATCGTTGAACAGTACGCCGAGCTGTCACTAAAGCAGAATCCCGCGGCGGAGGTGACGAAAACGCTCGTGAAAATCGAGGGCATGCTCGCGTCGATACGGCATACCTTCGACAGGCAGCTTGACACGCTCATGGAGGACAGGCTCCTTGATCTCAACGCCGAGCTGGCGGTGCTGAAGAACACCATGAAGATGGAAGGATAGGGACGGGCCCGGCCTGTCGGCCCGATAATAATTGAGGGAGGAAGGTATGGAATCGCAGAAGATGGAAGCGCTGGCTCCCAAACCCGCGGAAGTGAAGGAACTTACCCTCGCGGATCTGACCGACGAGGAAAAGGGAAAGGTTGAGCAGATCAAGAAGGAACTGGACATGGGTGACTCCCAGAGCATCATCCAGTTCGGCGTTGGCTCTCAGAGCGGGATATCGAGCTTCTCCGATACGATTCTCAGCGAGATACGCGCCAGGGACAGTGGGTACGTGGGGGATATCCTCACCGACCTGATGGTAAAGGTAAAGAGCCTCAAGGTTGACCAGTTGACGGGCGAGAGCGGCATCATGAAGATCCCGATAATCGGCAGCCTGATACGAAGCGCCCAGAAGTCCTTTGCCGGGTTCGATAAGCTCGCGGTGCAGATCGAAAAGATCGTGGACGAGCTGTCCAAATCCCGCATGCAGCTTTTAAAGGACATAACGATGTTCGACGCCCTCTACGAGAAGAACCTTGAGTATATCAGGGAGCTGGACCTGTTTATCCTCGCCGGGAAGATGAAAATGAAGGAAATCGAGGAGAAGATAATCCCTGAGCTCAAGGCACAGGCGGAGAAGTCCGGTGACGCCCTTGACGCGCAGAAGGTGCAGGACATGACCCAGGCGCTGAATCGGCTCGAAAAGAAGGTGCATGACCTCCAGCTGTCCCGCGTCGTGGCCCTGCAGACCAACCCGCAGGTGCGTCTCATACAGAGCGGCAACCAGGTCCTGGTTGAAAAGATCCAGAGCTCGATTCTCAACGTGATTCCTCTCTGGAAAAACCAGGTGGTCATCGCCATCGGCATAGTCCGCCAGAAAAAGTCCCTCGAAATGCAGAAAGAGGTTTCGAAGACCACGAAGGACCTGCTCGAGAAAAATGCGGAGATGCTGAAGGAGGGAACCGTCGGTATCGCCAGGGAATCCGAAAAGGGGATAGTGGAGATCGAGACCCTGAAGAAGGTGCACGATAATCTCATCGGCACGATCGACGAAACGCTGAGGATACAGCAGGAAGGAAGGACGAAGCGTCGCCAGGCCGAGGTTGAGCTCCGCAAGCTTGAAGACGAGTTGAAGAAAAAACTCGTCGAGGCGAAGGCGGCGGCACCGGGGATCCAGCCATCCTGATGACGGGAAAAAAAATACTTTCACTGCGGAGGACGCCATGCGGGTGATCGTTCCCCTGGCTGAAGGGTTTGAGGAAATTGAGGCGGTGACCATTATCGATGTGCTCCGGCGGGCCGGGGCGCGGGTGACCACCGTGCATTTGAAGGCAAACCCCGTCACGGGGTCTCACTCGATCAGGATAACGGCGGACGCGTCGATCGACGGTGCCGCGGCCGGCGACTACGACTGCATCGCCCTTCCCGGCGGAATGCCCGGAAGCGAGAATCTGAAAAACGATTCGCGGGTAGTGGGTCTCGTCAGGGAGATGGCGAAGGCGGGGAAGGTCACGGCGGCGCTCTGCGCCGCGCCGATGGTCCTTGGCGCCGCGGGTGTGCTTCAGGGAAAACGCGCGACATGCTATCCCGGCTTCGAGGATTACATGACCGGCGCCCGCCCGGTTGCGGATCCCGTGGTCAGGGACGGCGGGATCATCACCGCGCGGGGGCCGGGGTGCGCGATACCCTTTGCCCTTGAGCTCGTCTCGGCCCTGGCAACAGGGGATGCCGCTGAAAACCTGAAAGAGAGCATGCAGGTCTACTGGATGTAAGGGATGAAAGATCGGAACAGAACGCTTTTCAGGGCCGGATCGTACGTGTACATAGAGGGCGACGAGGACGTTGACGAGGTCTATATCGTGGAGAACGGCCTTGTGGAGTTCAAGAGCAGCAACGAGCGTGTCCGCACCCATGGCAATAACGCCGGTCCGGGAGACGTGTTCGGTTTCATCTCTTCCCTCAGCAGGCGGCCCCGAATGGAGACCGCCTTCGCGAAGGTCAATTCGTCCGTGATCAGCTTCACCAGGGACAAATTCCTGTCTCTTTTGCAGAAGAACTCGGAGATCGCGATCAAGCTGATCAACGCGTACGCGGAGGAGCTGCGACATTACGACACGATGATCTTTCCCATGGAGGGAGGGAATGACGCGGCCGCTCCCGAGGAGCTTCTTCTTTACGAGCTGGGGGCCTATTATCGCACGGTCGGCGCGAAGAGCCATGCCGGCTATGTGATGCGGCGTTATCTTGAGCTGTACCCCGGGGGACACCACGCCGAGGAGGCGCGGAATGCAATTCAATCCCTCGGCGATGACGCGAACCGCGGCATGGCTCCCCCGGTATCCGAGGGGATATACCGGATTTACGGAGACCGACAGATCATTTTCTGCGAGCATGAGCCGGGGAATGAGCTCTATATCATAAAGAAAGGCCGCGTGAAGATCGTGAAATTCCATGGAGGCAGCGAGATCATCCTTTCGATTCTCAGGGAAGGGGAGATCTTCGGTGAACTGGCGATCGTTTCCGACAAGCCGCGGAACGCGACGGCGATAAGCTTCGGGCAATCGGTGCTCCTGCCGATCGACGAGGAATCGCTCATGAAACTGATAAGAAAATCCTCCGATCTGCTGAAGAGAATATTCACCGCGATAAGCCAGAGGGTCTGGTTCACCTTCATACGGACGGAATCGAGATTCTATGCCAAGCCGATCACGCGGATCTACGCGTTCCTGGAAAACAAGCTCATCGAGGAAAACATCTCGCTCAAGAGCCGGGAGCCCCACGCGCTGAATTTCGGCATTGACGAGCTTTTAAGGATGAGCCACACGCCGGCCTCGCGGATCGGCGCGGTGACGGCGGAGATCACGAAGGACCGGAACCTCGAGTTCAATTTCGGCAGGACGCTGATAGAGAATCCGAGCCTGGTTGCATCCAGGGCGCGTTACTACAGGGCCCGGGACCATCTGTACGAAGGTGGCGATGTTTCCATGGATGAACCGGTGATGGAACGTGTGGAAATGGAATCCGAATCCCTGCTCGAGCCCACGGGGTACGAGCCGATACCGGACGCCACCCCGGAGAAGAAGGAAAAGGGAGGGGTCACAAGCGGTTTGTTCGATGAATTGGAACTTGAACTAGAAAACGACGGAACATGAATGTTGTAGTGCGCCATACAGGTTCCCCCCCGCGGTGTGGATTTTTTCTTGACTCGCTCACCATCATCATTCATACGGTAAATTGTCGCCGCTTCGCGTACGGAACCACTATACCGCGCCGGGCGGGTGTATGCGCTGATGCGATCGATATCGGAGGTAAGGCATGAAGTATACGGTCGTTAAACAGTTTTCAAACGGCGTGATAGACAACGTCTTCGCATTTATCTTCAAGTGGGTGGACTGCGGCAAGATGTTCGTCGAATTCCTCCTCTCCTTCATCGAGATCTGGATCGCCTTTTTCCTGATTTTTTACAATGCCTTCATGTACGTGTACTACCTTTTCCTCTTCTTTATCGACAGGGGGACGGAAACAAGTCCTTCAATGTTCAGGATACGCGGCACCTACGCCGGAAGTTCGAGCATACCGAAATTCGAGGTAACCAGGGGTCCCTCAACGGTGCCGCCGATGTACGGGGCGGGAAAGACCGTGGCCTCGGCTCCATCAAAGGCCGCAGAGGCTACGGCACAGGCCTTTACCAATCTCCGGTCGTCCCCTTCGCTGGGAATCAAGGGTTCTTTCTTTAGGGGTCTTGGAGACTCGATCATCGATTTTTTCAGGTCACTGGGAAGTTTCATCGCGATGCCCTTCAAGAAGCTGGTGCTTCTTTTCGACCGGGGTTCGGAGAAGCGCAAGGCCAGGGAGGAGGACTCCGATGCGAGCAAGAGCCTGATCGACGAATACCTGAAGGAATACGAGCGGAAAAGGAAATAGGATCCTCACGAGAGAATCTGTATCGTAACCGTCCTTTTCCGCGGCTTTGTGTCACAATCGATCAGCACCGCCTGCTGCCACGTTCCCAGGGCCGGGGAACCTCCGATCAGCGGCACCGTCAGCGATGGCCCGATAAGGGCCGCCTGAAGGTGCGAGGACCCGTTGTCATCATGCCAGGTTTCATGGTGATGGTAGGGTTCGCCGTATGGCGCGAGGCGGTCGAGGAACTGGTCTATGTCCTTTTTCAGGCCGGGTTCGCACTCAATGGTCGTAATGGCGGCAGTTGAGCCGGGCGCGAAGATGATCGCGATGCCGTCATTGACCCCGCTTTCCCGCACGATTTCCCTGAGGCGGGGCGTGAGATCGATGACGTCGCGGCGTCCCTTAGTGGAAAAAGACATCTGGAATGATTGAACCGGCATGTCGCATCCTTCCTGAATGGTGTTTTCCGTGAGATCGTGTGTCGAATGATGCCCTGGTCGCGACAGTCGCGCAACAGGCGGGACCGTTAAGGACCCGCCCCATCACGCATTCTGTACTTTGGCGCCGTCCGCGCAGAACGGGCACGGGGAAGGACCGGCGGGATGCGTCACAGGCCGAGGGTCTTTTTGACCGACGAAACCAGCGTGGCAGGATAAATCGGTTTCTGGAAGACGCCGCTGAATCCGAGTTGGTCGATGTCGATGTTCGAGGCCGTTGCGGCTCCGATACTGCTCATCAGGTAGACCGGCACCTTTTCGTTTATCTTGCGAATCTCGTGCGCGACCTTGTTCCCCGCGTCGATTCGTTCCATCATCATGTCACAGAGCACCAGGTCCGGATTGTTCTTCTTGAATGACTCAATTCCCTCGTCGCCGTTAGATGCGGTTACGACGCTGAATCCCTCGGCGGTGAGAATCGTTTCCACCGTGGACGTGATATCGGGGTCGTCGTCGATTACAAGTATAAGTTTTTTGTCGGCCATCTGTTCCCTCCGGGTTTCATGGTTTGCTCGGTGAGGGCGCTGTCGTATTGTCAGCCGCCCTGGGTCTGGGGGAAAGCGGTATTGGCGTAAAGATATTCCACCTTCTCCTTGTGCTTCATCTCCTCGTTGGCCATGCGAAGCAGCATGTCCTTCACTTCCCCGTCGGGCTGCATCTCGGAAAGGCCCTTGTAGAAATTATAGGAATTCAGTTCCCGGTGCGACGCCACCAGGTAAACGTCACGGCTCTGCATGTCCTTGTCGATGTCGGGAGCGTCAATGTACTGGGCGATCTTGTAATCCACCACCTCGCTCATTCTGAGCTTCTCGCCGCCGACCTTTCCGTCGCGATACGATACGAGAAACTCCCTGTGCTTTTTTTCCTCATCTGCGAGAAACTTCAGGGCGTCTTTCGCCGTGGGGTCGTCAACTTTACTCAACAGATCGTTGTAAAACGCGAAGGCCTCTTCTTCCCTCGTGATCGCTTTTCCTATTGCGTATTCTATCGTTGTGCTTTCCATGGTTCACACCTCACCGAATGGTAACGATATACTACAGGGGAGCGACTCCCCGTCAATAAAAAGATGCAGCCCGGAAATAAAAAAAGGAGGAAGGCTTTTGCCTTCCTCCTTGGGAATGCGCTGTAAAGAAATCTACGCTTTCTTGTGCACCGGGGGCTTGTACGCTATCGCGATAAGGAAGCCAAGCACCAGGAGCGCGCCGGCGATGTAGAGCGCCTGGCCCTTGAACTGGGCGAATACGAAGGGGCCGATGAGACCGGCCGCGCTCCACGCGGTCAGCATGAAGCCGTACACCTTTCCGATGTAGCCGGGGCCGAAGGAATCCGCAGCGAAGGCCGGCATGGTGGCGAAGCCGCCGCCGTAGCACGCGAGAAGATAGCATGCGACGATCATGAAGGCGTAATAGTTCGGGATCAGTCCCTTGGCCACCAGGAAGTAGAGCACCGCCTGGGTGGCGAACATTGTCGCGAATACCGCCTTGCGTCCGATGTTGTCGGATATCTTCGCCCAGAAGAGTCGGCCCAGGCCGTTGAAGATCGCCGATATGGCGACGACGGTTCCACCCGCCACGGCAAGGGCGGCAATTTTCTCTTCACCAGTGAGATCAGGCACATAGCTTTCATAGAGTCCCTGGGCGATGGGCGAGAGCTGGGAGATCAGGCCGAGGCCCGCGGACACGTTGAGGCAGAGCATCGCCCAGAGCATCCACCACTGGGGCTTCTTGACCGCTTCGCCGAACTGGTAGGAATCGGCCGCGGAGACGGTGGCTTTCGGCGCCACGAAGCCCTCGGGGAGCCATCCCTGGGGCGGGTTCTTGTAGAACTGGGCCGCGCCGGTGACGAGGACCAGGAAGATGATGCCCCAGATGTAGAAGGTGTTTGCCACGCCGGAGTTGGCCATCTTGCCCGCTTCGTCAAAGGCCTGGAAATACTTCAACATGAAGGGCGCGATCTGGCCCATGAAGAACGCCCCCGCGCCGAAGCCCATGACCGCCAGGCCGGTAACGAGACCGCGCTTGTCGGGGAACCAGCGGATAAGGGTCGCGATCGGGGTCACGTAGCCGAAGCCGTTGCCCAGGGCCGCGACAACGCCGAAACCGAGATACAGGACATAGATGTTCCCCATCTGGTCGCCGAGACCGGCGATCAGGGTGCCGGCGCCGAAGAGAACGCCGCCCAGAGTGGCGACGAACCGTGGGCCCTTCTTGTCGACAAGGGTCCCGCCGAATGCCGCGGCAAGGCCGATAATCCCCATGAGGATCATGAACGTCAGCTGCGTCTGGGTTTCACCCCAGCCGTGGGTGGCCATCAGCGGTTTCTTGAAAACCGACCAGGCGTACACCGTGCCGAGACACAGCTGCATCACGATCGCGGCGATGGCAATGCCCCACCTTTTTGATTCTAGTTTTTCGCTCATACTGCCTCCATTGAATGGTAAATAAATTGATACTCACTATACAGACGCGGCCGGCGAAATGCCCGTATGAACCGGCCGCGTGATGTTCAGTGCGCGTTTCCCGTGTAATAGGTCCTGAGGGACGCATCGCAGGACCTGCACGCGTAATCGGGATCGCAGTGTTTTTCGAATTCCTTCCTGAAATACTTGAGAGTCGTGACGATCGGCATGATCGGCGACTGGCCCAGGGCGCAGAGGGAGGCCTTTTTCATAAGCTCGGCCTTTTTCACCATCAGGTCAATATCCTCCTTCGACGCGGTCCGCGAGGCGAATTTCTTCACCAGGTGGTGGAGATGCGACGTGCCCACGCGGCAGGGAACGCACTGGCCGCAGGACTCGTGCTCGAAGAAGCTGAGTATCTGGAGGAGGAAATCCACGGCGCAGGTGTCCTCGTCGCATACCAGGACCACGCCGGATCCGAGGGTAACCCCCTGCTTCTGGGGCTGGTCGATGTCGAGGGGGAGGTCCATCATGTCCTTTCCCAGGACGCCGCCGGCGGAACCGCCGACCTGAGCGAATTTGAACTTCTTGCCTCCCTTGATCCCCTTGCCGTACACCTTGATGATCTCTGAAAGCGTAGACCCCATGGGAAGCTCCACGAGACCGGTTCGGTTCAGTTTGCCTGAAAGGCAGTAGAGCTTGGTGCCGCTGCAGTTCGCGGGACCAACGGATTTGTACCACTCCGCGCCCTTCTCGATGATCATGGGAACCGACATGAGGGTCTCGACGTTGTTGACGTTCGACGGCAGCTGCTTGAATCCCTCCGCCCCGGGGAAGGGGGGCTTGAAGCGGGGATAGCCGCGAAGGCCCTCCATGGAATTTATCAGGGAGGTTTCTTCGCCGCACACGTAGGCCCCGCCGCCTTCCTTAATGTAAACGTCGAAATCGAAGCCGGAACCGAGGATGTTCGTACCCAGCATGCCTTTTTTCCGCGCCTGGTCGATCGCCGTCTGCAGCCGCTCGATGGACCGGCGGTACTCGCCGCGAATGTAGAGGTAGCCGATCGATGCGTCGATGGCGTACCCGCAGATCGCCATCCCCTCCAGCAGAAGCTGGGGATTTTCCTCCATGAGGATCCTGTCCTTGAAGGTCCCCGGTTCGCCCTCGTCGGCGTTACAGATCACGTACTTCTGCATCGGCCCCTTGGCGACAAATGACCATTTCATCCCCGCCGGGAATCCCGCCCCGCCGCGGCCCCGGAGCCCGGAATCCTTTACCACGTCGATGATCTCGGCGGGTTTCATGGAGACGGCCTTTTTCAGGGCGCCGTAGCCCCCGGCCTTGATGTAGCTCGCGATGTCAAGTGGATCGACGGATCCCACGTCCTTGAGAAGACGCAGGGTCTGCTTGCCGTCCTTGATAACGCAGGCCTTTCCCTCAACCTCGGGCCCGCACTCCTCGGAAAGGGCCGGTTTCTTCTTCTTGTACGAATCGATGATCTGGCCGATCTTCTTTGGGGTGAGGTTCCCGTGTATGTCATAGTTGATCATCATCGCCGGCGCCACGGAGCAGACCCCCAGGCACTCGCATTTTTCGATGTAGAAAAGCCCGTCCTTTGTCGCCTCGCCGATACCCACGCCCAATTTCTTCGACAGTGCGTCAAAGACGGTGGTGGAGCCCATGACATGGCAGGGACCCGATTTGCAGACCCTGATGACGAACTTCGCGCGGTGCTTCGTCTTGAACATGGTGTAGAACTCGACGAAACCGGCGATGGCGCTCTCGGGTAGATTCATCTCCCGGGCTACGATCTTCAGGGTCCCGGTATCGAGGGTGTTTTTCCCCGACTGCGTCTCCAGGTCCCGGAGAATGAGCATCATCTGTTCGCGGCCGGCACCGTATTTATCTATCGTTTTTTGAATGGTATCTGTTTTCATTGTGTTCCTCCCCTCACGCGGTGATCTTCTCGATTTTGCAGGCGCAGACCTTGAACTCCGGGATCTTGCACGTCGGATCCAGGGCGTCAATAGTGAGCTTGTTGGCTGCCGTTTCCGCAAAATGGAAGGGGATGAAAGCGACGTTCGGCTTGGGACGTTCCGTGACCTTCGCCTTGACGCGGATGCTGCCGCGCCGGGTCGACACGGCAACGATCTCGCCGTCCTTCACGTTGTAATTGCTCGCGTCATTGGGATGAATTTCGACGAAGCCCTCGTTGACCAGCTCGTCGAGGATGCGCGAGTTCCGGCTCATGGTTCCCGTGTGGAAGTGCTCGAGTATGCGGCCCGTGGTGAGGATTACCGGGTACTCCGGATCCACCTCTTCCGCCGGGGGCGTGTACTCGATGGCCGTCATCAGGCCGAGACCCCTGCTGAACTTATCCTTGTGGAGGAACTGGGTGCCCGGGTGTCCCTCCGTGGGGCAGGGCCACTGGATCAGCTCCTTCTCGAGGCGCGCGTAGGTCATGCCCGCGTAGGAGGGCGTCACCGTGCGGATTTCCTCGAAGATGTCCTCGGCCTTCGCGTAGTTCCAGGAGGCGCCCATGCGGTTGGCGATCTCGGAAAGGATCCACCAGTCGTCACGGGAATCACCGGCGGGTTTTACCACTTTGTGCATCACCTGCACGCGCCGCTCAGTGTTGCTCACCGTGCCCTCTTTCTCGAGGAAGGCGCATCCCGGGAGGACGACGTCCGCGTACTGCGCCGTCTCGGTCAGCACGATGTCCTGGACCACGAGGAAATCGAGCTTCTCGAGGGCCTCGATGACATGGTGCTGGTTCGGGTCGGACATGACGGGGTTTTCACCAAAGACGTAAAGGGCCCTTACGCTCCCTTCGATGGCGGCGTTAAGGGACTCGACGATGGTGAGGCCGGGCTTGACCGAGAGATCGAAGGAGGGAAGCCACGCTTTCTTGAACTTTTCCTTGTTCTCCTCACTCGCCACCGGCTGGTAGGCCGGGTAGACCGCGTTCAGGGCACCCATGTCGCAGGCGCCCTGGACGTTGTTCTGGCCGCGGAGAGGATTCACGCCCCCGCCTGCCACGCCAAGGTTTCCGAGAAGCATCTGGAGGTTGGCGCAGGCCTTGACGCCGTTCACGCCGGACTTGAACTGGGTGATTCCCATGCAGTAGTAAAGGGCCATCGGTTTCGCCGCCGCCAGTATCCGGCCGGCTTCGACGATCTTTGACGGGTCGTCGATGCCGCAGATTTCCGCCACGTGCTCGGGGGTGTATTTCTGGAGTGTCTTTTCAAGCTCCTCGAAGCCCTCGCAGCGGGTCTTCACGTATTCCTTGTCGTAAAGCCCCTCTTTCAGCGCCACGTGGGCCAGGCCGTTCAGGATGGCGATGTTGGTGCCCGGCTTGATTTGCAGATAGACATCGGCGTATTTCGCCATTTCAATTTTTCGAGGATCGACCACCACGAGCTTCTTGCCCCTGTGGATCACCTCCCGCTTGATCATCGATCCGATAACCGGGTGGTTCTCCGTGGTATTCGAGCCGATGATTAAAAATGCTTCGCTGACCGGTATCTCCCTGATCGAGTTGGTCATTGCTCCGGATCCGAGTGTTGCCGCCAGACCGGCGACAGTGGAGCTGTGTCAAAGCCGGGCGCAGTGATCGACGTTGTTTGTGCCGATCACCGCCCTCATGAATTTCTGCATGAGATAGTTTTCCTCGTTGGTGCATTTGGCGGAGGAAAACGCCATGATGGAATCGGGCCCGCTCGTTGACCTGATCTCGCCAAGGCGCGAGGCGACGAGATCGAGGGCCTCTTCCCATGTTGCCTTTTCGAATTTTCCGTTTTTCTTGACAAGGGGAGTGGTGAGCCGCTTCTCGCTCTGAACGAAATCAAAGCCGAAGCGCCCCTTGACGCAGAGGTGGCCGTCGTTCGGGCCGTCATAATTGCCCATGGCCTTTACGAGCTGCCCCTCCTTGTTGGTGTAGAAGTCTATCTTGCATCCCACGCCGCAGTAGATGCAGATGCTCGATTCCTTTTCTAGCTCCCATGTCATTCCCCGGCCAAGGACCGTTTGCAGTGTAAGGGCCCCCGTGGGGCAGAGCTGGACGCAGGTGCCGCATTCCACGCATGAGGAATCGCCGAGTTGCGCGAACATATCCGAGGTGAGGTGCGCGCCGCTCCCGCGGCCCGCGAAATCCCAGACGTTTTTCACCTGTATCTCGGCGCAGGCCTTCACGCAGCGGCCGCAGAGCACGCAGCGGTCCTCGTTGCGCCTGAGTCCCTTGCTCGAGTCGTAGTCTGTGCCGCGAAGGTGTTTCGGATAAGACGCCTCGGGCTGCTCCACCCCGTACCGGAAACAGAGCGCCTGGAGCTCGCAGTCGCCGTTCGCGTCGCAATAAAGGCAGTTATGATCCCCCTCGGCAAGAAGGAGTTCAAGAATTCCTTTTCGCACCTCGACGATGTCCGCGTCTTCGGTTACGATCTTCATGCCGTTGACCGCCGGTTCCGTACAGGCGGTTTTCAGCATCTGGTCATTGACCCTGACCATGCAGATCCGGCACGCGCCGGTTTTGCTGATTTTGGGGTGATAGCAGAGGGTGGGGATGTCTATGCCGTTATCGCGGGCCACTTCGAGAATCGTCTGGCCGCGCGTACCCTCTACCTCCCTCCCGTTGATGGTAAGCACGATTTTCTCCATGTGAAAGGCTCCTCTTGAGTGGTGTGTATATAGGAGGATACTACGTTTGTCTATGTGTACAGTTGCCCGGCATACGGATTTTATTTCAACAAAAAAAGGGATTTAGTCATCGCAAAATACCTGGTGGAAAGGTAACAATGCGTTTTTTCAATAGAAAGGCAAAGCGTGTACCTGGAGGAAATTCCTTTCGGATAACCATGCGGGATAGCAAACAGTATGTGGACATTAGTATCAATGTGTATTGTTATCAAAACCGCAAGGCCATGAGAAATCATCGTCATGAAGCGATCGGGTGCGCGGTTGTATCGCTGGCTCCTGACGGCGGGCCGGCAACAAATTGAACCGACGTGTCACTTCTCGGCAATTAATGTGTTGAAAAGATACAGACACGCGCTATCCCTGACAGAGTAGAGGCGCGCACTCCAACGGGCAGGGAGGAAATGAAGGATCTCGAAACACTTTTTAACCCTGGCAGCATCGCCATCGTCGGGGCGACGGAGGTGAAGCTCAAATGGGGTTCCATCGTTACGGCCAATATCATCGAGGGAGGGTTCGGCGGGGCAATATATCCCGTCACACCCAGCCGTGAGTCGGTGTACGGCCTGAAGGCGTATCCTTCGATCGGGGACATTCCCGGGAACATTGACCTTGTCTATATCGCGACGCCGGCCGTCACGGTCATGGAGATCATGCGGGAATGCGCCGGGAAAGGCGTGCGGAACGCCGTCATAATTTCCTCCGGTTTCAGCGAGGCCGGCGGTGACGGCATTGCCCTGGAACGTGAGCTCGTCGAATTCGCCCGGGCCAATTCCATGAACGTCGTGGGACCGAATACCATGGGCCTCTCGAACCTGGGGTGCGGCCTTTTCGGCACGGGGGCCCATCCCCGACCGAGAAAGGGCGGCATTTCGATCATCGCACAGAGCGGTAACGTGGGCAACCAGATCATGCTCTGGGCGGAGATCGAGGGATTCGGGATCGGAAAGTTCGTCGGTTCCGGAAACGAGGCGGTGCTCAAGGTTGAGGACTACCTCGAATACTTCAACGAGGATCAGGAAACGTCGGTCATCCTCATATATCTCGAGGGAGTGGACGATGGAAGGCGTTTCTTCGAGATCGCGAAAAGGACCTCACTGAAGAAACCGGTCATCGCCCTCAAGGCGGGAAGGACCGCCGGCGGGGGCAGGGCCGCCAGTTCCCATACCGGGGCCATGGCGGGCTCCTTCGAGGTTTTCGAGAGCGTGATGAAGCAGACGGGGATCATGATGGCGATGAATCCCACGGAACTCCTCGAGCTGTCGGCGGCGTTCGAAAGCTTTCCCCTCCCCCGGGGGAACCGCGTGGGGATCGTGACCCTTGGCGGCGGCTGGGGAGTAATCACGGCTGACGAGTGCGAGGAGCGGGGCCTGGTTCTTCCGCCCCTTCCCGATGATATACGCGACAGGCTTGACGGGAAACTGCCTCCCTTCTGGAGCAGGGCGAATCCCGTGGATCTCGTGGGCCAGCCGGACCCGGAGCTCTTTCCCCTGGCGATAGAGCTGATGGTGGCCTCGGAGGCATTCGATGCCGTTATCGTCCTGGGCCTGGTGGGATCGGCGAAATTCGGGATCAGGCCCCTCTGGGCGGCCCACAGGATGGGATACATTTCCGATGAGGAAATGAAAATGATCGATGAAGGGTCGGCAATCGTTGAGAAGAGGATCCTTGATACGATATCAGTCATGATGAACCGCTACCGGAAGCCGATCTATCCCGTCACCCTGGCAGCCTTTCCGGACGACGACATGGTCTACGCGGACCCGGGCACTGAATTCAAGGTGATCGTGTACAGAACACCGGAAATGGCGGTGCTCTGCCTTTCGAAGCAATACCTCTACGCGCGGTACCTTCAAACCCGTGGAGAGGGCCGGACCTGATCGCCCCTATTGCGTGGCGATAAAACGATTGACATTTTCATGAATGGCGACCATAGCTGGGCTCTCTTTCCGGGGGCACGGCGTGTTTGAAATGGTCATGATGGGCGTTCTGGTCCTTCTCCTCGCGGGTCTCGGCGCCGTGGAGTACGCATATCATAGAAGGAACCTGCACTCGATTCCCCTGCGCATCCATGTCAACGGAACAAGGGGAAAATCATCGGTGACGCGCCTGATCGCCGCGGGTCTCCGCGAATCGGGCATGCGTGCTTTTGCCAAAACGACGGGCACGCTTCCGCGAATGATCATTCATGACGGCACGGAATACCCGGTCTACCGTCACTCCAGGCCGAACATCATCGAACAGGTGCGTATCGTCGCCTTTGCCGCGCGAAACGCCGCCGAGGCCCTGGTGATTGAATGCATGGCCCTCCAGCCCTATCTCCAGAACCTCTGCGAGGCCAAGCTGATACGATCCACCCATGGCGTGATCACCAACGTCAGGGAGGACCACCTTGACGTGATGGGACCTGAGGAACGGGACGTGGCGCGCTCTCTCCTCGGGACAACGCCCGTCGGGGCGACCCTCTTCACCTGCGAGCGCGATTATCCCGAGGAATTCCATGCGGCCTGCGTCGCCAGGGGCGGGGAACTTGTGGTAATCTCCCCGGAGGAGATCGCGTCGCTGAGCGACGGGGAGATGTCGCGGTTTTCCTACGTGGAGCACAGGGAAAATGTCGCCCTGGCCCTCCGGGTGTGTGCATCCCTCGGCGTGGACCGCGAGACGGCACTCCGGGGCATGACTGGGGCCGCTCCGGATCCAGGATCGATGAGCGATCTCAGGCTCGATTTTTTTGGAAGGCTGATCTATTTCGTCAACGGCTTCGCGGCGAACGACCCCGAATCAACGGAGATGCTGTGGCGCATGGCGCTGGATCGGCACGGCGACGTGGAAAGGAAGATCATGATCATCAACAGCCGCATCGACCGTCCCGATCGCTCCCGCCGGATGGGGAAAGCACTGGCCTCATGGCCCAGGGCGGACCGCTACATTTTGATCGGATCCGGATCATATTTCGTCGAGCGGTACGCGGCCAGGGCGGGCGTGGAAACGAGATTTTTCACCAACGCCGAGGATCTCGGCACGGATATCATTTTCGAGGAAATATTGAAGCACTGCGGCAGGCGGACCCTGGTGATCGGGATCGGAAATATCGCGGGACCCGGGCTGGAGCTTGCCACCTATTTCAGGAACAGGTCGGAACCGCTGCCGCCCCATTGAGCGCGGCGGATTCCACCGGCATGGAAACGACATGGCCCACGTCATCACGCTCTCGATAGGCCTCGGCCTCTGCATCAGCCTCCTCTTCTCGGAGTTCTTCGGCATTGCCGCGGGAGGAATGGTCGTTCCCGGGTATATGGCCCTCTACCTGGACCGCCCCATTGTGGTGTTCTCCACCCTCCTGATAAGCCTGGTGACCTATTTCATCGTGAATTCCCTGGGGGCCTTCGTGATCATCTACGGCAGGAGGAGAACGGCCCTGGCCATCCTTGTGGGATTTCTTCTCGGATGGTTCGTTCGTTCCCTGGGCCTCGTCCCGGTCGGCGGCGAGGTCATGGAATTGACCGTGGTGGGATACATCATCCCCGGACTTATTGCCATCTGGATAGACCGCCAGGGCGTGCTTGAGACCATGACGGCCCTGGTCACATCGAGCGTCATCGTGCGCCTTATTCTCATTCTTGTTTTCGGCAAGGACATAGCGGCATGAACAGGTTCATATGGAAGCCGGGCATTGTCGCCTGGCAGATTCACATGATTGTGGCAATCGTTGCGATCATCGGGATGGTCATCGTCGAGTCGTCCCAGGTCGAATTGAAACAGCCGTATTTCAGGAAAAAGCTGCAGGCCGCCAACTACATGATGCAGGGAATGGAGATCCTGCGGCGCCACCGGCTGCAGAACATCGGGCCCATAAGCAGGAAGATCGACCCGATGAGATCGGGGCTCATGGGAGTTCTTTCATCGCCCATCACGAGCACCACGATGGACATCGATTCGAAGCTGACGACGGTCAACCCGAACTGGGCGGCGGTCATCGTCGCCATGCTGAAGGAGGCGAATATTCCCGACGGCAGCACCGTTGCCGTGTCCTTCACCGGCTCTTTCCCCGCCATGAACCTGGCGGTGCTTGCCGCCGCGAAGGCCCTTGACCTGAGGCTTATCATCATCACCAGCCTGTCCGCCTCCACATGGGGCGCCAATATACCCGGTTTCACCTGGCTTGACATGGAGAAGGCCCTCATTGACGAATCTTTTATCGCCTCGGGGACGGTCGCCGCGTCACTGGGGGGCGTCCGGGATAACGCCCTGGGCATGTCCGAGGAGGCGAAGGCCATTCTCCGCAACACGATCCTCAAGTATGACGTACAGCTCCTTGAGATCAACGATCTGAAGACCAATATCACGGAGCGGATGGAAATCTATAACGACCAGGCCCGGGACAGGCAGATCGCGGCGTATATCAACGTGGGAGGCGGAACCGTCGCCGTGGGCTCGTTCATAGGGAAGATGCGGTACCGCCCCGGCCTCAACGTCAAGCCCCCGGCAAGGGCGCTCCGGATCGACAGCGTGATGACACGGTTCGCCCGCAGCGGGGTGCCGATCATCAACATGAACTACATGAAGACCCTGGCCAGGCGGTATAAACTTCCCGTGGCCCAGAAAAAAATTCCGAAGATCGGCCAGGGTGAGATATTCTACCGGATGGAATACAGCAAACCCCTCGTGGGAACGGTGCTGTCCGTGATCCTTCTGTTCCTCGTGCTTTTCCTCAAGGTTGGGATCGGCGCAAGGATCTTCCCGATGCTTGTCAAATCGGGGAAGGTCAGGCCCGATCAAAAGATGGTCTGAACCCGCGCGACGTTACGACGCCATCCAGCGGAAAATTTGCCGAGGTACACCCAGGGGGCTGGCGTTTCCCATGCGGTACGCGCGCGGCGCTTGGTTGCGCGCAAAGATGTTTGCTGCGGCATTCTTGCGGAAAGTGAAAAAAGAACCTGCCCGCTTCATTTCATCATTGACGATGACCGCGTGGGGTATAGTGTGGGGGAACGGATCATCACAGAGGAGTGCGTGGCGGAGGGATGAAGACGACAAAAGGATACGGCGGGCTGCCCAGGGGCTTTGACGGTTACGAGGAATCGAATATCGTGGTCCTTCCGGTTCCCTACGACCGCACTTCGACATGGCTCAGGGGATCCAGGAAGGGTCCACGGGCGATCATCGAAGCCTCGCGCTTCATGTATCTGTACGATATTGACACGGATTCCGAGGTCTATCGCCGGGGGATCCACACCGACCGCCCCGTCCGGGTGAAGTCGTCTCCCGACGCCATGGTGGAGGCAGTCAGGGAGCGCGTGAAAGGCCATCTCGCGCGGGGAAAGTTCGTGGTGACGCTCGGCGGCGAGCACTCCGTTTCGGTAGGGGCCGTGCGGTCCCACGCCGAGAAGTACCCGGACCTCACGGTTCTTCAGCTCGACGCCCACGCCGATCTCCAGGATGAATTCGAGGGATCGCCCTACAACCATGCCTGCGCCATGGCCAGGGTGAGGGAGTGCTGCCCCGCGGTGCAGGTGGGTATCAGAAGCGTCGACGCCGGGGAACTCGCCGGCGTCGATCCCGGGAGCGTGTTCCTTGCACACGCAATGCGGGAAGGCAGGGAATGGATTGACCGGGCGATCGCACGCCTGGGCGAAAGGGTGTATCTCACCGTCGACCTCGATTACTTCGACATCTCGATCATGCCGGCGACGGGGACCCCGGAGCCCGGGGGGCTTCTCTGGTACGACACCCTGGATTTTCTCCGGAGGGTGATCGCCGAGCGGGACGTCGTTGGTTTCGACGTGGTGGAGCTCCGCCCCGGCCGGAACAGCAAGGCCTCTGACTTTCTCGCCGCGAAGCTCGTCTACATACTGCTCAGCCATATTTTCAAAAAGAGGACGGGATGAACAGGACAGAGAAGAACACCCTCCTGTCGCAACCGGTGGGTCATGTCGATTTCACCTCTTTTGACGCGAGGCGCATCCTTGATTCCATGGCGGAAATGTCCTTCACCGCCCGGGAGGTCGCATCGGCGGAGCAGGTGTTCCAGAGGATGATACGGGACCCGGACTGCACGATCATACTGACCCTGGCGGGCAGCGCCGGCGCAGGCGGGTGCCTTGGGATATACCATGACATGATCAAGTACAACATGGTGGACGTGATCGTCGCGGCCGGATCAACGGTTATCGACATGGATTTTTTTGAGGCCCTGGGATTCAGGCATTACCGGGCAGACCGCGCGTGTGAAGAGAGGAAGCTTCGCCTCCTTCACATTGAAAGGATTCATGACACGCTGATCGACGGTGAGGAGCTTCAGGTCTGCGCGGCGACTGTGAAGTCCCTCGCGGACTCACTGGAGCCTGGGCCGCGATCCTCCCGGGAATTCATCGCGCGAATGGGGGCGTACCTGGTGAAGAGCGCGAAGAAGAGGGAGTCCCTTGTCCAGGCTGCCCATGAAAACGGCGTCCCGGTCTTTTGCCCCTCTTTCAGCGATTCACGTGCCGGCCTGGGCCTTGTCCTGCACCGTGAGGGCATGCCGGACGGATGCGTTTCGATCGATCTGGTAAGGGACCTGGGGGAGCTTTTCAGGATTAAAATGAAGACGGCGGCATCGGGTCTCTTCGTGATAGGCGGCGGGATCCCGGAGCAGACCGCACTGAACATGGCGGGGTGTTGCGAAATACTCGGCGCCGAGGTGCGGCCCCATCGGTATGCGGTACGGGTGCTTGACGCGGATTCGGGAGGCGCGGGGCACTGCGGGTATGGCGTGAGGGAATCATTTCAGGGCGGCACACGCGATGCCCCGGCGGATCAGTCGGTCCACGCGGCGGCAACGCTGGCGCTGCCGCTTATCGCGAGTTCCGTTTATCACCGGGGGGACTGGAAAAAGCGTCCCCGGAGGAACTGGGCGGCCCTGTTCTCCCCGGGGGGCTGATCGAAGCTTCCTACTTGTTCCCCTCGAGGCCGGGTATCCTGAGCCGCTGCCCCGGGTGGATGACGTAGGGGGTGGTGATGATGTCGCGGTTTGCCTCGTAGATGTCCCGCCACTTGGACCAATCGTTCAGGAGCTTCCGGCTTATGCTGATCAGGTCGTCCTTGGGCTCCACCGTGTGGTAATAGGCGCCTTCGATTTCCCTCGTTGCCTGTTCCGGCTCGGGCGATTTCGGTTCTTCCGGCTGTACCGCTTCTTCCGGGGTCACGGGAGTCGTTGCCGGCGGCTCAACTGCTTCCTCAGGCGTGGGTTTTTTCACTTCGCCGCACCTGATGGTCTCCTTGATTTGCTTGCCGCACTGGGGGGAGACATAAAGCCCGATTACAAGAGCGGCGATGATAATTCCCAGGAGCCAGTAGCCGTAGGAGGATTTTTTTCTTTTCGCCGCCGGGCCCGAGGAATATTTTACGGGCTGCATCCTCTCCTCGTATTCATAATCTTCGCGTGATCGGGGAGGCGAGGGTTCACGGCTGATGGACGGAGGGGGGACGACCCGGGGGGCCTTTTTCACCACCCTGGTTTTCGGCGCCGCCTTTTTTACGGTTTTTCCGGCAGCCTTTTTCGCGCCCTTCTTTGCGGCCTTCTTCACAGTTTTCTTCGCGGTTTTCTTCACGCTTTTTTTAGTGGATTTTTTTGCACTCTTTTTCACTGATTTTTTTACGCTCTTCGCACTCTTTTTCGCAGGCGACTTCGTGGCACCCCTCTTTGCCGCCCATTTCCTGATCTCCGATCGGAACCATCGGTCCGCTTCCGGCGTGAAGGAGTAACTGTCGCGGATATAGCGTATGGTGTTCTTTTCAACAGCCGAATAATCATCGGAGTCCTTGACCGTGCCGAGAATCTTTTTCGCGTCCTTGAGCGATATTCGTCCGTCGCCCTTTCCCTTTACCGAGGAATCGGCTATCTTGAGAAGTTTGCCGTCGTACTTTTTGCCCTTGATTTTTTTGTAATACGCCGCCATATCGTACCCCCTGTAGTATAGTAGCTTTATAGTGTCAGGGTAGTCTGAACTGACTTGCATGAATATTGAGAATACGGAAGTATTGCACATCATGGGATACTTGTCAAGAAACTATGGTAAAAGCGCGATAATAATCACGTTCGAAGGCATGGACGATAATACGGTCGAACGGGGTCTCCCGGTGAACCGGGAACGTGTTATCCTCCGTGAATCAGGAGTTGTCGGGGGAGGCGCGCGCAGGACTTGAAGTATTATGGTGTGGGTCTTATAACCGGGGCGGTCGGGGGAACGGCGAGGTGGTAGAACTCGTTCCCCTCTCCAGAGTGCCGGAAGTCTGCCCCCTTCTCGCGGAGTGGGCCTATAACCAGTGGTACCGCGACAGGGTGATTGATTACGAGACCCTCCTCGGCGCGTACCGGGCAAGGGCCCTGGATGATTCCCTGCCCTGGATGGTCGTCGCCATGGAGGAGGGCACGCCCGCGGGCATGGCAACGCTCAAGCTTGATGACCTCCGCTCGAGAGACGATCTTAACCCCTGGCTTTCGGGACTCTACGTCCCGCCTTCCTTTCGGGAGCGCGGCATTGGCCACGCCCTGGTCCGAAGGATCATCGAACGCGCCGCTGAGCTCGGGTACGGGCGTATCTTCCTTTTCATTGGGAGATCAGACCCTGGCAGGCTTGAGCGTTATTACGGGATCCGGGGATGGAAGTCCATCGGGAGGGCCGTTGACAACGACGGGTTCGATACTGCTGTAATGCGCTACGACTTGGGTCCCGGTGCCATGGAAGAGGCGGTCATATCATCCTGTAGTTATCGTCCCTGAAGAGCTTGACGCAGACATCCACGGCGTCTCGGTCAAAATGGACCCCGCGCTTGCGGGTAATCTCGCCAAGGGCCTCTTCGATACCGAGTGATGCGCGATAGGGACGGTCCGATGCCATGGCTTCAACGACGTCGGCGACGCAGAGTATCCGTGACCCCATCAGTATCCCGTTACCCTCCAGGCCGCGGGGATAACCCGACCCATCGTACCATTCATGATGCTGGAATACCATCTCGGCAAGGGGCCAGGGGAACTCGATGGTCCTCAGTATGTCGAATCCTATCTGGGGGTGGGTCCTGATCAGGTCGAATTCGATCTCGTTGAGCCGGCCCGGCTTGCTCAGTATCTCCGTGGGGATGCAGATCTTGCCGAGATCGTGTATCAATCCCGCCATGTATATGCCCTCGACCTCCTTCTCGGCGAGTTTCATCTCCTGGGCGATCGCACGCGCGATGTCGGCGACGCGGCGCTGGTGCCCGGCGGTGTAGGGATCCCGCGTTTCCAGGGTCTGGGTCATGGCCATGATAATGCCGGTCACCGCTTTCTTTATCTGAATAAAACTTTCTTTCAGCTTGATTTCGGAATCGATCCGGTCGGAATCGTCCCGCAGCACGAGGACGGACCCGGCTTTCGCGCCGGTAATATCGCTGATGGGGGACACGTTGAAATCAACGGGCACCTTCCTGCCCGTCGGTGTTATGAAGAAATTATAAGAGAGCCCCTCGGCCTCGCCGAGTTCGTCGTATTTAAGGTTCATGATATCGGAGAAGCGCCTACCGATGAGCCTGTCGATGGTCAACTCCGTCATTGACTCGGCCACGGGATTGGCGTAGGTTATCTGGTCATCATTGTCCATGACGAGGACCGCGTCCCCGATGCTGTTCAGGATCGTGAAGAAACGGAGCTCGCTTTCCTTGAGCCGCTCCTCCATGTCATGACGAAGCATCGCCATCTCGACGGTGGATTTGAGCTCCTTCTTGTCGACAGGCTTGACGATGTATCCCGCCGGGTTCGTCAGGAGGGCGCGCTTGAGGGTTTCACTGTCCGATGAGGAGGTGATGTATATGACCGGGACGCTGTGGATCTCATTGATCTGCCGCGCGGCCTCGATGCCGTCAATGGCGCCCCCCAGGGTGATGTCCATGAGGACCAGGGCGAAGCTCCCCGTGATGACTTCGCGAATCGCCTCCTCACCGGAAGCCACGGTTTTACCTATATGAAATCCGAGGTCTTCGATGAACCTGGTGAGCATCAGGATCGTGGTCTTCTCGTCTTCGACGAGAAGGATATTTTTTTTCATGAAGGTGACCCGTGATGTTTGCCATTCAAACAGCGGTGCCGAAGCAAGTAGCTGAAATGACCCTTTGCGTTACGTGCTATTAACTGTGTAAAGTATACAATTATAACCATTAAATTTCAAATAATTAATACCGCCTTCTCTAAAATTTTGCCTCTCCGGGATAAGGCGGCCCGGTGCGAGAAGATTTGCAACGAAAGGGAGGATATCCGTGTCTTTAGCAGCGGAAGCTTGTTTCATGGCGAACGGGTTGACCTCGGGGAGGACAATAAAAAAAATGGCGTAAATGCCAAAAAACTTGACATCGGGGGAATAAGTCGCCTGTAAGGTAGGTGCGGGGGTGAAGGAAACCCCCTCATGAGCGGAATGCGTAGGGCCGGGTTGGGCCGGTAGACTGGCATGCTCCATGATAGAAACAAAAATTGGATCAATAATCATGAAACGGCCAGAGTGCCGTTCCCTTGCATTCTCTTCCTGAAATGAATATCCCTCGTTTTCATCACTTGCACCGGGACATGCTATTTCAGGGCCATGCGGTTTTCAAACAACTGCGAGGGGCATTATACGGAGGCATACCATATGCACAGTCTAGGCATCAATATCGGGTCATCGAGCATCAAGGCGGTGTTGCTTGAAAACGGCCGGGTTGTATGGCAAACCGGCGCCGCCCATGAGGGCAATTTCAGCGAAACGCTTCTCGGCATATTGCGTGAGAAGCAGATAGCCCCGGGCACCCAGACCCTGGTGACCGGCACCGAGGGCCGCTATCTTCTTAATGTGAACAACGTGCTCGAGTCAGTGTGCGTCGAGGAGGCCCTGGCGCGCCTCGGCAACAGGGTTGACGCCGTGGTGTCGCTGGGCGGCGAAAATTTCGTCGTCTATACCATCGACGAGCATGGCAAGATCATCACCAGCTTTTCCGGGAACAAGTGCGCCTCCGGTACCGGCGAATTCTTTAAACAGCAGCTGGGACGCATGGACCTCCGCCTGCAGGATGTCGGGCATCTGCCCGAGACGGCCAAGGTGTGCCACATGTCCTCGCGCTGTTCTGTCTTCATGAAGAGCGATTGCACCCACAAGCTCAACAAGGGAGAGGCAACAAAGGCGGACATCGTGCTTTCACTCTCCGATGTCATGGCCACCAAGGTGGCGGATTTTCTCAAGCGCGCGCGTATCCAGACGGGCTGCGTTCTTCTCACGGGGGGCGTCACCAGGAACCAGTACCTTATTGGTTTCGTAAAGGACAAGCTTCCCGGCATCGAGTTTATCGTGCCCGAGGTCGCTCCCTATTTCGAGGCCTTCGGGGCCGCGCATCTCGCGGTTACCACCGGGAGCCCGTTCCCCGGCATGACGGGGTTGTTCCGGGAGAAGGAAGTGGAATTTTCCCGCTACCAGAACCTGAAGTCGGCCGAGGGGAAAGTGAACTACATTGAGTCAAGGCGCGGAAAGGCCCGGCCCGGGGGCGAGTACATCCTCGGCGTTGACGGCGGTTCCACGACGACGAAGGTGGCGCTCATAGATATCGAGACCGAGGAAATAGTCGCCTCTCACTATGGCCGCACTCACGGGGACCCGGTCAACGCACTGAAGGAATGCCTTGTCGAGGTCAAGAAACAGCTGAAAGAACAGATAGGCGATGCCGGCATTACCATCTCACTTGCCTCCACAACGGGTTCATCGCGGGAGATACTCGGCGTGTTCCTTGAAACTCCCGCCGTCTACAACGAGATCATCGCCCACGCCGTGGGCACCACCTATTTCAAGCCGGATATCGATACCATCTTTGAAATCGGCGGCCAGGACGCCAAGTACGCCCTGATCAAGAACGGGGTTCCCATCGATTACGCGATGAACGAGGCGTGCTCGGCGGGTACCGGTTCCTTTCTTGAAGAATCCGCGTCGGGGGACCTGAACATCACCAACGTCCGCGATATCGGCGATATCGCCGTGAAGGCCCCGGGGCCCCTGAAGTTCGGCGAGCAGTGTTCCGCCTTCATCAATTCCGACATCCGCAAGGCGATACAGATGGGCGCCTCCCGCGAGGATATTACCGCGGGGATCATCACCTCCATCGTGTCGAACTACCTCAACAGGGTGGTGGGCAACCGCACCATCGGCAGTTCCATTGTCCTCCAGGGCGGCGTCGCCCTCAACAAGGCGGTGCCCCTGGCCTTCGCCATGCTGATGGACAAGCAGATCACCATTCCCCCGGACCCCGAACTTCTCGGATGTTTCGGCGTGGGCATACTGGCCAGGCAGAAGCATCGCGAGGGGCTGATCGAAAAGGGCCGGTTCGACATCGACGCCATTCTCGCCACCCAGATAGTGTACGAACGGGAATTTCCCTGCAAGTCCTGCGACAACGAGTGCCCCATCCGCGTGCTGAACGTGAACGGCCACAAGACCTTTTTCGGGGGGCGGTGCAACAAGTACGCCAATATCCGAAAGAAGAAAAAGATCGACGAGAAGAGTATTTACAACTACATCGACCGGCGCGAGCGGCTCATGTTCGAGGAATGCGCCCCCGGGAAGGACGATTTCGTCAAAAAGCGCGATTTCGTCGTGGGAGTGCCCAGGGCCTTTTCCGTGTACACCCTCTGGCCCCTCTATTCCTGGTTTTTCCACGAGCTGGGCATCGAGACGCGCCTCTCAGAGGAGGTTTCCCACGACGGCGTGGCGCGAACAGAGGGATCCTACTGTTTTCCCGCGGAGATCGCCCACGGCGCCGTACAGGACGTGCTGGACAGGGATGTGGATTTCGTGTTCCTTCCCCACTTCCGGGATCTCGAGAGCTATGAGGAGAGGGTTCACGCGAACTTCTGTCCCATCACCCAGGCGCTCCCCTACTACGTCAAGAAGGCCTTTCCCGAGGTTGATGCGAAGCGCTTTCTCACCCCCATCGTGAGCTTCAAATTCGGGATGGAGAAGGCCCTCGAGGGATTCATCGCAATGGGGGCGCAGCTCGGAATCTCCGAAAAGGAGGTGCGGCGCGCCTTCACCGTGGCCCATGGCAAATTGCAGGAGTTCCGCGAACGGTACCGGTCCATGGGCGTTGAGGCGCTTCGCGTTGCACGCGAGGCCGATCATCCCGTCATCGCGATCCTGGGAAGGCCCTACAACGCCTTTACCCGCGACGCCAACATGGGCATCCCCCTGAAGTTCACCACCCGGGGATATTCGGTCATCCCCTTCGACATGCTTCCCTTCGAGGAGTCGAAGATATTCGACAACATGTACTGGTACTACGGACAGCAGGACATGAAGGCGAGCGTTCTCCTGAAAAACGAGCCGAACATCTTCATCACCTTCATCTCGAACTTTTCCTGCGCACCCGACTCCTTCATGCTTCATTACGTGAAGTGGATCATGGGGACCAAGCCGTTCCTCGTCCTTGAGCTCGACTCCCATTCCGCCGACGCGGGTGTTGATACGCGGGTCGAGGCGTTTCTGGACATCATCGAGGGATACCGGTCCAAATTCGACCAGGTGCGGGAGGAGCGGTACGACAACGGCCTCCGCTTCGTCAATAACGGCGTCGACCGGCTGCACCTGGTGGACCTGGGGGACAACCGGAAGATCGAGCTGTTTGGCAACAAGCGGGTCAAGATGCTCCTGTCAAACATGGGCCGCCTTTCATCCGAGCTCCTCGCGGCCTCTCTCAGGGCCGTGGACGTGAACGCCGAGGCGATGCCCCTGCCGGATACCTATACCCTGCAGATGGCCCGCGGCTACATGTCGGGGAAGGAATGCCTTCCCTCACAGCTGGTGCTGGGAAGCGCCCTCAGGTATTTCTCCTCGGACAGGTACAGGAAGGATGAAATCTATCTTCTCTTCGTGCCCACCACGACGGGACCGTGCAGGACGGGGCAGTATTTCGTCTTTTACGAGAATCTCTTCAAGGATCTTCGCCTGGAAAACGTCGTTGTGGTCACGCTGGATTCCGACAATTCGTACAACGAGCTCGGACCTGACTTCAGCAAGAGCGCCTGGTGGGGCCTCACCGTGGCGGATTACATGAAGGACGTCGAGACGTCGCTCCGCACCTGCGCCGTCGATCCGGTGACCGCCATCGCCAAATACGACGAGCTCTGGCAGGAGCTGGTGGAGGTCACCGAGACCGACATAGGCAGGGTGCTTCCCAGTCTGAAGCGGATCGCGGAGGAAATCGCCAAGATACCGCTGAAACGGAGGGTGGAGGACACCCCGAAGGTGCTCATCGTGGGGGAGATCTACGTGCGCCGCGACGATTTCGCCGTCGACGAGCTCATAAGGATGTTCAGCAAGCGCGGCATCATCGCGAAGGTCTCCGGGGTCACGGAGTGGATTTACTACTGTGATCACACGAGAAAGCACGATATCCAGAAGCGCCTGGGCCTTCTCCCCTGGTACCGGAAGCCCTTCTCGCGCGAGTTCCGCGAGTTGATCACATGGAAAATTGAGGAGGCCTTCAAGCACAATGTCGAGCGAAAGGTGAAAAAGGCCCTCGGGATCACCGGCCTCGTGCCCAGGACACCCCACGACATGGAAACCATTATGGGGAACGCCCAGGAGCATTTCGTGAGCGACGACCTCTATTCCGAGATTTCGATCTCAAGCGGCGTCGCGTCAACCGCCATGATGGACGACTACTCGGGCATCGTGAACATATCGCCTTTCGCCTGCCTCATTGGGAGGGTCATCGAGGGCCTCATCACGCCCTGGTCAAGGGAGCGCAGGTACCCGGTAATATCAGTGGAAATCGACGGGGACATTCTTCCCCCGGCGATCGTGAACAAGCTCGAGATATTCATGCTGAATGTCCTCCGATTCAGGCACAATCCCGATATCAGGGACATCGTCGAGAGGGAAGGGCAGGAAGCGGTCTCCCTGGACAGGAAGATTATCCGCACATAGGAATGGACGACGGGGCCAGGAGGGCGCAACGGGAAGCGCCCCTCCCCGGGCGTTATTTCTTCGCCATTTCGGCGACCTTCTTCACTTCCTGGGCGGCGTCCTTTTGTATCACGAGGATCTCTCCCTCCGCCTGCACCACGATGACGTCCGAGAGGCCCACGACGCTTACCCGGCCGGTCTCAGTGAAGACCGAGCAGTTTGCCGAATTGAGGAAGATGGCCCGGTCCCTTTCCGGGGACCGGTTCCCCCGTTCATCCGGCGGGAGGATGTCGTCGATTGATTTCCAGCTCCCCAGGTCGGTCCAGCCGAAATCGCCGGGGATGACGACGCGATTTTTCGCTTTCTCCATTACCCCGTAATCTATGGAAATCGATTCGATTTCATCGAAGATGCCTTTTTTCAATTCCCACGATTTCCCCTCGTTTGATGCGATTCCGTCTTCCCCGAGTTGCGACAGCGGTTCAAAGGCCTTCACGTGTTCCGGCATGAGGGCCTTGAATTGCTCGATGATGGACGAGGTGCGCCACAGGAATATCCCGCTGTTCCAGTAGTAGTTGCCCGATTCGAAATATTGTTTTGCCAGGGCGGCGTCGGGCTTCTCGACGAACGCGTCGATCGGGTACGCGGGCCCTTTGCCCGGGGACGCCTTGATGTAGCCGTAGCCTGTTTCGGGATAGGTTGGCGTTATTCCGATTGTGACGAGGGTCCCGTTCCCGGCCTGGAGGAAACCCTCCCTGAGTATGTCCAGGAACGTATCGGTATCGCGGATATGGTGGTCGGCGGGGAGCACCATCATGACCGAGTCGTCGCCACGGGCATCGAGGTAAAGGGCGGCGTAAAGTATTGCCGCCGCGGTATTGCGTGGCCGGGGCTCCGATAGAACGACGCCGGGCATTGCGAACTTCGCGAGCTCCTCCCGCGAGAGGGTCTCGTGTTTCTTTGATGTAACGATGAGGACCCTTCCCGGGTCGAGGGGGAGAAGCCTGCGGATCGTCTCCTCCAGGAGGGTTCCCCTGCCTGAAAGGTTGTGGAACTGCTTCGGTTTGTCCTCCCTTGAAAGGGGCCAGAGGCGTGTTCCCGCTCCTCCGGCAAGAATGACAGGTACTACGTTCATCGCGTCTCAATGACCTCGGTATTTGATTGTCCGGGTATGGGACGTGTGCGGGGCCTAAATGTCAAGGAATTATCGGGGGCTTGCCCGCTGGGTGTTCAGTCATGGCGGGGAGATATTTTTCCCGCACTTTTCGGCGGGACGCTTTTTTTATTGCAATTCCAGCGGAAGAAACGGTATGGTAGTCGAGGCGCCCTGACGGCACCCGGATTGCCGATAACCAGCGCGTAAGGACGCGGCCGTGGCGGAAGAGAAAAGTTTTTTACAGACCATCAAGATAGAAATCAGCAGGAGCTTCAAGCTCGCCCCCTACGAGCGCCTCTCCTTCCACAAGATACTCGGTATTTTGAAATCCGACATGGGGATGAACATCCTGACCAAGGAGCTCGAGAGGGGGCCCGAGATCAGGATAAGCGCGATTTCCGCACTGAGCGGATTCGAACAGGCGGAAGCCCTGGCCTCCCTTGTCTCTCTTCTCGGAACCGCCCTCAGCGACCCTGAACTGATCATGGTGCTGGAAACCGTGCAACGGCGCGGCGGACCTGAGCATGTCCCCGCCCTGATCGAGTTCATCAGGAGCGGCGCTGAACGACAGATATCGGAGGAATGCCTGCAGGTCGCCTTCGGGGCCCTCGCCGCCGCGGGCGGTAATTCCGAGGAGGTGCTGGCGTTCCTGACGTCGAACATCGAATCCGAGCGTCCTGAGCCCGCGATCAAACGCCTTTCAATCGAGGCGCTCTCATCGTTCGGCGCGATAAGCGTTTTCGAGGCGATACTCAAAAAGAATGACGACGAAGAGAGCTGCGCCGTATACCGGGCGATTTACGCCATGGTGACCGAGCTCGCGGAGAAACAGGGGGCGACGGAAGAAGAGCAGGATCGGCTCTTCACCTATTCCGCCGACGGTGAGGACAGGGCCGTGCTGGAAGTGCGGGTCCTTCTCGGGAAGATGACGCACTTGTTTGATGATTATTCAAACAAAACAAAGAACTCCTTCATCTGCGCGATGATAGCCTGTAATCACCGGGAATATCTTATCTATACCATGAAAGCCCTGACCTCCGGCGACCTGGAGCTTGTGGGGATGGTGCTGTACTCGCTGTGCCTCAATATCAGGAGGCTGCGCGATCCCGACAAGCTGTTCAGAAGCCTCATCGCCTTTTCCACGGAGTCGAACCGCTTCAACGAAATGATCGTCGATGTCTTCGTCAGATACTTCAGCAACCCCGTGGATACCCGGCCATTCAACCTTCTCAGGGACAAGCTGTACAGCTATATCGTCGTCACCCTGGAGACCTATTTCGAGACCTACCGCAAGGAGTTCATGATTACCGACGTCGTTGAGAAGGGGCTCCCGGAAAGCTTCCAGAGGATCAGGGCCTTCATGCTGAACAACTGTTCGCCGGAGCTGAAGAAGGAGATACTCTCGTTCCTCACGCAGGACGACGCGGCCCTGGTGAAACACGTGGTGATGACCATGGGGAGGAGCATCACGCACATTGAAGGGAGCGATGTCGAGGATTACGCGATGCTCCTGGAGCTGCTCCTTGACCGGGACAGGAAATCGAGGGAAAACTCGGCGACGCGCCTCGAGGACCTCAACTTTGAAAAACTCTACCTTCGCAATCGCCTCTGTCGGCTCTGCAACATCATCGGTGCGCTCCATATCGAGGAGGCGGCATCAATACTGGTCAACATATACAATTACCTGAAAAAATATCCCGACAGGGAAATCCTTGACGTCACGGTCCTCGCCCTCTCGACGCTCAACTACTCCTACATGCTCGGTGAAATCGAGGTGATGCTCACCACGGGGAGCGAGGAGGACCAGAAAAACGCCCTGAGGCTCCTGTCCCTCTTCACCGAGCAGCGCTCTCTCAACATGACCCTGGAGCTGCTGAAGAACAGGCTCGGCGAGGATTCCGTCATCGTGGAAACGGCGATCAGGATGCTTCTTGAACGGGATATCAGCGGCACCATCACGGCGTCCCAGATATTCAAGGGAATCGTGGTGAATAACCCGAGCCACCTGATTCGGGGCCTTGCCGTTCTGGGGATAGGGCGGTGCGGATTCGATGCAGACATCGATTATCTCAATGATCTCTTTTACAGGATGACCGGTAATGACGAAAAGGATGTCATTGTCAGGGCCATCGCAAGCATCATGTCGCGCAGCACGAGCTACAACAAGCGGCAGCTCATTCGTCATCTCCAGGAGTATTTGAAGGACCCGGGGATACGCGTACGGATCTATTCATGCCTCCTCCTTGCCCGCATGGGCAACCGGGAGGCTCTCAGGGCAATACGCGACATGCTCGTGATCAAGAACAAGAGCGTCCAGCGGGATATTCTCACCCTTCTCGGGGATCTCGAATCGATAGAGTTCGCCTTTTTTCTCCTGTCGCTTCTCAAGGAGGAATACGGCATATCCAAGGACGTCGTGCCGGTAATGGGGAAGCTCCCCCTCGAGGACATGAAGGAGATCGACGGGTTCGTCGTCAATATCTTCCGCAAGTACGAGGCCCCCGTGGTGGAGGGGATACAGCCGGTTGCCGAGGAGATGAAGGCGGTGACCATCGATGGTCTCAAAGAGGAGCGTGTGACAATTCTGAACATCGCCGTTTCCCCGCGGGGTCTCCCTGCGGCAGCCAGAAGCGTACCGGACCTGATCACCCTTAACCTGCGGGTCAAGTCGCTCGTCGCGGCGCCTCTGCATGAGCACGGCGGCGTAATCACGAGGATGTCGAACGAAAGGGTCATCGCGTATTTTACCGATCCAGGGGACGCGGCGTCGGCTGCGATTTCCATAGTAAAGCTCATGCGTGATTTCAACGCCCACAGGGTCGCTTCAAGAAGAATCGACCTTCACCAGCAGCTTCTCACCGGAACCGTTAAAATTGTCAACGAGGAGATACTCGAGCTACCCATAGGCCTTATCAACGATTTCGGCGATCTTCCCCTCGCCAACAGGATCATCGCCGACGAAGGAACGAGGACTCTGCTGGCTGAATCGTTCAGCCTCAGGGTCCTTCCCGAGTCGATGCGAACCGTAACCGGCTGCGCACTTCGATTCCATGAGCTTCTCAGCCAGGTGAATTTCATCCGTGTTTCCGAAGAGATCATCAAGAGCCTGCGGGAGGAGGAGGAGCGGCGTGAGCGGAAAAAGCAGGAAATCGACGCCGAGATCAAGAAGCTGAAGCGCGAGCGGGGGGGGAGCACTTCCGTCGAAATAATGCGCGGTCTTGATGATCTCGGGCAGATGCTCCAGAGCCAGCTCGATGAAATTGACCGGTATGTCCAGAAGCGTTCAACGGACCGCGAGCTTATTAAAAACGTCCGGAAGCTCCTCGTCAACGTCCACAACCTTTACAAGGTCGAGATATCGAGGCTTATCGTAGAATAAGCGCTTTTTCCGTCCTGTCCCCGGCGCAAGCCTTTTCGTTCCGCGGCGTGCCGCCCGCTCCCTCAGTCATAGGTGACGGTGGCGCCCGCCATTATTTCGAAGATGACACTCCTCGATGAATGATGATCGTAACCCCGCAGGTTGAGATAACGGAGGCACCAGAGGTTATTATCCCCCGGGATAAGACCAAGATATTCCATCAGGGCCAGCTGGTCCTCGTAGTAATACTTCATCGCCTTCCGGGCATTGTAGGCTCGTTGAGGAAGGAAGAAGCCGGTATTGAGAAAGAGAGAAAGAAAATCCCCCAGGCGGTATTCAAGGCCAAGGTCGGCCTCGTTGCCGAACCACGTAACCCTTTTGCCCCGCCAGTCCAGGACCTTCGTCGTCTCGAAATGGTAAAGACCCATTTCCAGCTTCAGGGAATCGAACATCGATCCCGTGACCTTCACGCCGGTACCGTAGAGGCCATACCAGCATGATTCGTTGCTGCCCCGGAGTGAAATCCCTCCAATGGAGTCCACGACGATGAACGAGAAGTTGTGGGCGCCCCGGATATGCTGGAACGAAATTCCCGCGTTCGGGTTGTCCGGGTCACCCGTTGCGCCCTCTGCGATGAGACTCACCCGTATGTTGCTGAGGTCAATGCCGGTCTCGAATTCGAGGAGGCCCGCCCGCACCGTGATTTTCCTGAACCGGTAGAACTCGTCGCGGGCGAAGAGGTGCCCGGCGTTGAATATCCCCCCGACCCTGAGGAACCAGATGCCGGCGTAGGTAGTCGTGTGGAGTCCCGCCCAGTGAAGCGACGCCTTCCGTCCGTCTCCCTCGAGCCCCGCGGTGAAATCCTCCGTGTAGAAGGTAAGCCGGTTGCTGGTATAGCGGTCATTCTGGTAGGCGTAGTAGGCCTCGGCGGAAAAGGCGGATCCGACGGCGAACTTTACGCCGGCGTAGAAAATGTCGTCCCATGCGTAATTCGGCGTATCCGACCCGGCGCCGAAGCTGTCGTTGGCGTCGTCGATCGCCTTGATATAGGCGCCATACAGGCTCACTTTCTTTTCCGTGAAGTGGTGAATGTAGTGCAATCCCGTGGCGTCGCGGGCCAGTATGTACCCTCCCGGAAGGCTGAAGGGGAGAAGGCCCACGGAGAGCTCGGAGCCGCGCAGGGGCCTGAAGAGGCCGTAGACGTTCCGCGTGATGAAATTGCTGGGGGATCCGTCGATCGAGTAGGCGCCCTTGCCGAAGAGGGCGCTGACGTCAAACACCGACTTTATCTCGATTTCATCGATCGGCTTTATGCTGAGCCTGTTCCTCATGAAGAGATCGATATAGTCAACGGTACGATACCGGTTTCTTGACGAGAAGGTGTCGGGAACGTAGGTCCGGCTCACGACGTTCCATGACCGCACCCTGAAGAAACCAGAAAAGTCGAGCATGCCGATGAGGGCCTCGCCGTTCATGGCCTGGAGGCGCGGCGTAAGGGACGTGATGCCCAGGAGGAGAAACGCGGCGGCGATGATGGACGGGGTGCGGGACGCGGGCTTCATTTGGCCCCCCCGTATTCCTTGAGCCACCTGTCGATCATGCCTGTTCTGACGATCTCAAGTATGAACGTATCCACCTGGGTTTTCAGGACCGGATCACCGAAGGGAAGGCCCACGCATATGCGCTCCATCCGCCCGCCGCCCTGGAGGAAGACATGGGTGCCCCGGATGCCCGGCTCATGAAGATAGACGTATTCGAGGTAGAGGGAATCGTGGATGAAACCGTTTACCTCGCCTTTTTTCAGGAGATCGAGGCCCTCCCCGTTGGTCATGACCTGCACGCGGGGCATGTTCGGGAACTCGGACTCCAGGAGCTTTTCATACACCGACCCATTTTTCACCGCGATCCTGAATCCGGGAACGCGCACGAGGTCCCAGAGCGTGCGGAAGGGTGGTTCCTCGAAGGTGTCGCCAAGCCGTGTCCGCGGAAGGGACCGCGACGAGGCGATGACGCCGGGCGTCACGGACAGGTAGGGCTCCGAGAACCATATCCTCCGTGCCCGTGTGAGGTCACGGGAGAAACCGGCGATGACCATGTCGACGCGCTTTTCCTCGATGGCCTTCGCGTATTCACCCACGTTCAGGGGGACGGTCTCGAGACGCGCTCCAAGGAAGGATGCGAGGCGTCGCGCCATCTCGATTTCGAGGCCTTTCTCCCCGGCATTGAAATTAAGGGGTGGATAGTCCTTTGATACGCCGACCCGAAGGGTTCCCCTTCGAAGTATGTCACCGTAGGCGTCGCGATCTCCCGCCGAGGCGGGGATGGCGAAAAGCATGGCCAGTATAATGCCGATGATCGTGACGTGTCGTTCAATCATGTCGTGTCGCTCCCCGGATCATTCCTGGATGAACCTGTTGCTGAGATAGAGCTTGCGCTCGATCAGCGAGACCGAGTGGGTGAGAAAAAAGCGGTCCGCCTTGTGCCTGAGGAGGGTCTCGTAATTCCTGCTCGCCGCGGCGTAATCCCTGAGCTTGAACGCGGCTTCGGCGTAGTAGTAGTGGTACGAGATGTCGAATTCCTTGCGCGTGTCCACCATCTTCAGGGACACCATGGCCTTGTGGTACTCCCCCTCCCTGAAGTGAATTTTGGCCCTTCCCAGGAGGGCGTTGTTAAACCGATGGTCGATGCGAAGGCAGGTGTCGTAGTACTTTTTTGCCAGCTGGAGCTGGTTGCGTTCAAAGAAAAGGTCCCCGATGAGGACATAGGTGTTGAGCTCGTTCCGGTTTACCCTGAGGGCCTCGCGGTAGCTTTCGATCGCCTCGTGGTCCCGGTACTGGAGCTGGTGGATGGCGCCAATCCTGAGATAGGTGCCCGCGTACTCCGGCACCACGGCCTGTGCCTTCCGGTAATGGAGGAGTGACCTGCTCAGAAGATTGAGATGGAAATAACAGGTCCCCAGGTTATAGCGAAACGGGAAAAAGAGCGAGGCGTTTTTCAGCACGGAATTGAGATGGGCCGACGCGCCTTCGAAATCTCCGCGCTCCATCATGCCGGCGGCGAGGTTGTTCTCCCGGGCCAGGTCGCTTTCCCCGGTGCAGAAGGCGATATCGTTTTTAAAGTAGATACGGTCCTTCGCCGTGGCGGTTTCGGGGGGTTTATCCGCGAGCCTCAGGAGATGCTGGAGGCGGAGGAAGTCCTCTTCCGCCGCCATGGCCGGGGTCGCGATGACAAGCGACAGAATCAGGCGTGCCCCGGTGAGCCGCGCCGTCATGCCGGGCCCTCGTCCGGATAGAGGTGGCAGGCGACCCTTGATTCACCCACGACTGTTGTCGCGGGGTAACGCGTGCGGCATATATCCATGGCCTCGGGGCACCGGGGGTGGAAGTGACAACCCGCGGGGGGGTTTTCCGGGGAGGGTATTTCTCCCTTGATGACGCTGAATCCGTGCTTCACCGGTTTCATCGACGGGATGGATTTCATGAGGCTTCGCGTGTAGGGATGGAGGGGCGAGGAGTAGAGGCGCTCCTTGGGGCTTTCCTCGACGATCCTTCCGAGGTACATCACGACGATACGGTCGCTCATGTGCTCCACCACCGCCAGGTCGTGGGAAACGAAGAGGTAGGTGAGCCCCATCTTCGCCTGGAGATCCTTAAGGAGGTTGAGTATCTGCCCCTGGATCGACATGTCAAGGGCGGAAACCGGCTCGTCCAGGACCACGAATTTCGGGTTCAGCGCGAGTGCCCTGGCGATGCCGATCCGCTGGCGCTGGCCCCCGCTGAATTCGTGGGGATAGCGGTTGCCGTGGGATTTTTCCAGGCCCACGAGCTCGAGGAGCCGTCGATATTCACGTGAGAGCTCGCCCGGCGTCATGGACGTGTGGACCCGGAGGGGTTCCGTGATAATTTTCTCCACGGTCATCCTCGGGTCGAGGGAGCTGTAGGGATCCTGGAACACCACCTGCATGTTTTTGCGAAAGGCGCGCAGGCCGGCCCGGGAGAGTCCCCTCACGCTGACACCGTCAAGGGTGATCTCCCCGCCGTCGGGCTCAATGAGGCGGAGAAGTGAACGTGCCGCCGTTGTCTTGCCGCTGCCGCTCTCCCCCACCATGCCCAGCGTGCGGCCCCGCGGTATTGTGAAGGAGACGCCGTCAAGCGCCCTGAGGAGTCCCGGCTTTTCGAAGAGTCCCGCCTTGCGCACCATGTAATACTTCTTCAGTCCTTCAACCGTTACCATCGGTGATGCACACTCCCGCGCCGCTCCGTCTGAATTTCCGCGTAGGTGGCGCATGATTGAAACATATGAAAATGGCGGATCATTGTCAAGGAATTCAACGGTGAGAGAGGCAATATTGCGCGCGCAGTTGAATTGCTTCATGAGAGGGCCGCCCCGCGGCGGAACGTAATCGTGCAGGACCGTCGGGTCCGCCCCGTGCGCGGCCGCTCTGGCAGATGACGGAATGATTATACCATGGCCCCCCGGTTCCATCGGCATCATAAAGCAGTGTTCAACAAATTGGGCGATAATTAACGAACGATGGACCAATAAAATCGTTGTCACAAGCGTTGCCGCGTGGTGTAGTGTTGCGACGATTTTTCGAAAGGGTGGTGAAAATGAAGAAATCTATCCGTGCGTATGACTCGCGCAACGATTTCCGGGTCCTCATCAGGGAATGCGAAGAGTATGATGAAAACAGGATCATGCAGATCATCCGGGAGGGTATGCGGGAACTGGGGTACTCTCCTGAAGGCAAGGTATACGTGAAGCCGAATGTGGTCTACGCGAGTAAAAAGGGCAGGTACGGATCAACCGCCTATACCCATCCCTCCGTCGTGGGCGCCTCCCTGCGGGTCCTCGCCGGGTCGCCTGCCGTGCGGCGCGTCGACATGGGTGAGAAAACCGCCATCGGGTATCCCACGCGCCTGATCTTCCGCTACGCGGGCTACTACGACGTGGTGAGGAGGGCCCGAAGCAGGGGGGCGGCCAGGATCGGGATATCCTGCATCGACGAGGAGCGGCGGGACAGGGTTTTCGTCGGAGGCACCGTGCACGAAGCCCTCAGGGCGCCGCGGCGTCTCGCCCGGGCGGACACCCTCGTGTCCCTTCCGAAACTGAAATGCCACTGCGTGAGCGCCATGACCGGCGCGGTGAAGCTCAACATCGGCATCTGTTCCGACGACGAGCGGTCCATACGGCATGATTTCATGCTGAACGAGAAGATAGTGGACCTGCTCGCCGTGGGGTATCCCGACTTCATCGTCATGGACGCCATTGACGTGGGAGTGGGAAACGAGGCGGTGCCGACCCCCCGGCGCCTCGGGCTCATCATCATGGGTCGCAACCCCCTGGCGGTCGATCTCGTCGGCGCCCGGCTCCTCGGGTACGACCTGGATGACGTGCCCTATCTGCGCGCCGCCGTTGATCGCGGGTACCGTCCCGGGCGTCTCCGCGACGTCACGTTGCTCGGTGACGTGAAATCGATCGCGGAGATCGACCGACGGGCAAAGCGCGTGGGTCCCTACGACGACGAATTCTACCGCTGGCAGGACGTCGGAAGGGAGCTGGAACGGCTGGGATCCCCCCTGCGCTTCTACTGGGGACCGACGAAACCCGGGGGTGAACGGTGTCTCACGGGGTGCGTCATGGGTCTCAAGATGTATTTCGGCTTCACGGAGAGGTTCGCGGGGAGTGATGCCTTCAAGCGCGCCAGGCCCGCGGTGCTGGTCATCGGCGTGATCGACGAAGAGATCGACGCCGGGGGGAACGACGTCTTCCTCCTGGGTAGCTGCGCGCGGGCCCGCGTGGTCAACGCCCGGAAGGTCGTGAGGATAGACAGCTGCACCACCACTGCCGTGGAAATGACCGAAATAATCAGGGGCCGTCTCGGGATTCCCACGCCGCTTTTCGCCCCCTCGCAGATCCTTCCCCTGGCGGGGTCGATGCTCGCGGCATCGTGGAAAAAACTGGTCAATCTTCGTTACGGCCAGGACGTGCTTCATTTCCTGAAGCGCGGACTCCTGAAGAAAATCTAACCCGGCAGCGCCGCGTCAAGTCTGCCGGCGCATCTGCGGGTGCGCGACGACGCCTTATGCAGGGAGGGATAATGCCATGAAAACCACCGATCGATTGCGCGGGGAATACCGCCGCCTGATGCTTAATTTCACCCTCCGCACGGAGGGGATCAGCTATTTTTTTATTGTCCCCCTTCTCTTTTTTTATGTCTGGTCGAATCTCGAGCTCACCCCGGGCCAACTGCGGGTTTTCATCATGATCTCCGCCGGCGCGGTGGTGGTGGTCGGGTCGATCACGAACATCTTCAACCTGGTGCTGTTAAGGCCCGTCAGCGGCTATTTCAAAAAAATTCTCAGGGAAGAAGAGGTAAGCGAAGGGGAATACGCCCTTGCCCACAGGCGCTTTCTCTCGCTTCCTTTCCTTCACTCCTTCTGGGCCTTCGTGCGCTGGGTCGCCGCACTGTCGGTCATCATCGTCCTCATGATTATTTTTACCGACATTAACCGGGCCCAGATCATCAACATGTGGATGCTCGCGGCCATCGTTTCGACCTTTACCTCCGCGACGTATTTCCTTGCCACGGAGCTGTACATCCAGAAGCTCATTGATCTGGGCGCCTTTTCCCGTTGGGTGGAGACAGATTTTCGTTTCAGGATCAATCTTTTTCCGAAGCTTACGTTCCTCATCATCACCATCACGTTTCTTCCCTTCGCCATGCTTCTTACCTATTTCCTGATATTCATCGCGAACCTGGAGATCGACAAGTCCCTCGTGCTGCTCAAGACGTCGATCATCAGCGTCCTCGGGCTCATCGGCGCCTTTCTGGTCTCGATCCTCCTCTCGAGGACCATCATCTCCAAGGTGAGGGTCATCCTCGGGTTCCTCGAAGAGGTGGGGCGGGGGGACCTTCGCGGCGGGGCCAGGAAACTCGCGGTGATGGACGAACTCACCCTTATCAACAGGTCCGTCTACCGCATGAAGGAAAACCTCCGTGGCATGGCCGGCGCCGTCGCGGGAACGGTGAACGAGCTGGGCTACACGAGCGGTAATCTTATCGAATCGGCCGCCGCGACGTCGGAAATGGCGTCTCACCAGGCCGCCATCGTGGAGGAGGCGGGGAGCGCCTTCGAGGAAATGGCCGCCTCCTTCGAAACGAACCTCGCCAGCATCGAGGAGCAGATGGGTTACTCCAGGACCATGCGCGATGAGATCGCCGAGGTGTCCGGACGGAGCGCGCAGCTCACGGGTAAAACCGCCAGCCTGAATGACACCATACGCCGCTCCGTCACCGCGTCCATTGAGAGCGAGAAACTGATGACCGAGTCCGTGGGGTCCCTCAGGGACCTGGCGGGGTATGTCACCAACATTGACGAAATGGTGGGCATGATAAACGATATCGCGGACAAGATAAACCTCCTCGCGCTTAACGCCGCCATCGAGGCCGCCCGGGCGGGGGAACACGGGAAGGGATTCGCAGTGGTCGCCGATGAAATCAACAAGCTCGCCGACCAGACCACGGCGCTTTCGAAAAACATCCGCGAGAACATTTCGGAACACGGCAGGAAAATCGAGATGGAGCTCGATTACATGAATCGCGTGGTGACGGCCTTCGGTGACATGAAGGGAAGCGTCATCGAAACCGAGAGCGTGATCAACGAGGTGATCGCCTTCACCGGGGACCTGAAAGAGATGAACGATGACATCCGCGACAAGATCGGGCGCCTGAACGAACTGGCGGAGGGGGTGTATGCCTCCTCCCAGGAGCAGAAGCTCACGAACATGGAGATGACCAACGCGATCAATTCCATCAGCGAGATATCGCAGAAAAACTCGGAAAACGCGGAGATGGTGCGCCGCCTCGCCAGGAAGCTGGATGAAAACGCGAAGGCCCTGGAGAAAAACGTGGCGGAATTCAAGGCGTAGCGCGGGTTTTCGTAATGCCGGGTTCGGCCCGCCGCCCATTCGGGCTGGCCATTTCATTTTTTTTAATTGCTTTTTTATCCCCAGAAATGGTTATATCGTAGAGCCGGAGGGTCCGGCCCGTTACGTACGCAGATTCCGCCCTACTGCGCCAGGTGCCCGTTCATGAACGACTTCACCATCATATCATACCCGGGAACGAGGAGCGATCTCCTTCTCTCTCTCGCGGAATCACGGTCGCGCTACATGCTCCCCATCGGCGGAAGGTTCCGCGTGGTCGATTTCACCCTGCGCAACTCCTTCACCTCCGGGGCCCTCAAGACCATCATCTACAGCAACCATGACGACGACCTCGAGGAATACGTCGACCGGTACGGTCCCTTCGGAGAGATGAAGTTTCCACCCATCAAGGTCGTGACCAGGGAATACGCCGACATCAAGGTGTGCTACAGCCTTATACTGGAAAGCAATACCGAGCACTACGTCATCTACAACGGCGACAACCCGAGCATCATCGATTTCACAAGGATAATAAAAAAATACAAGTCCAGGAGGACCGGCGCGGTCCTCTTCCGGCTAAACCTTGACGGGAAGCCCACCATGGCCCACACGGTGCTGGTATCCGACCAGAAGACCCTTCTCGGCGTGGTGAAGAGCGCCATCAGGGAGAAGCGGAGCGCCCCCAACCTTTTCGAGATGATCATCAACATCCTGATCAACTCTGGAATCGCGAGGGGTACCTTCGACGCCTTCTACTGGCCCGTCAAGAACGTGCCGGAGTATTACGAACTGAACCGGGAAATCATCTGGAACCCCGAGATATTCAACCTCCTCTACCATGACCAGATAATCAGGAGCCAGATCACCCCGGGGGGGCTGTCCCACGTGGGTCGCCACGGGAAGATCCTGAATTCCTTCGTTTCCGATTCCTGCGTGATCAACGGGACGGTCGAGCGTTCGATCATCTATCCCGGCGTTGAAATTGGGGAGCATTCCGTGGTGAAAGACTCGATCATCCTTCCCTTCAACCGCATCGGCGCGGGAACGCGCATCGTCAGGACGATCATCGACGAGCGGACGGACCTGGGCACCGAGGAGGCATACCTGAATATCGGGAACCAGTGCAAAATCGGTTCCGGCGACGAATTCATCAAGAACGAGGATTTTCCGAAATCGCTTTTTTCAAGCATCACCCTCCTGGGAAAGGACTGCCGGGTAGCGGACAACGCGCGCATAGGGGGCGGGTGTTATGTGGCCTCGGGCATGGGAAACGAGTTCCTGGGAACGAAAAAATACCTCTACGACGGGACCTCGCTGCTCAGGACGGCTGCCGATGCGACGTAAGGCCTTCATGATCGCCGCGCTCATGGCGCTCGCGGCCCCCCCGGGTCCCTTCTACGCCATGATGGCGAAAAGAGGGGAGGTGCGGAGAATGGAGTTCCACGAGTTTGCCAGGCGCGCAATGGACGCCGGGGAGTTCACCCTTACCGTCGTCGGTGGAGAGCCCCGGAAATCGCCCTTCACCGGAAAGAAATATGTGCACTACGAAATTGTCGCCTTTACCGCCGAGGGCGGCGAGTGGAGGATACTCGAACACACCGAGGGTGAGATGACCTTCAGGCGGGGAGACGATTCCGTGTCGATCGGTTACCGAAGCATGCGCACGCGGCTTACGCCGTCCTTCGAACGTACCTATTCCGCCTCTGAACTCCGTCACGCCCGGAGTGAGACCGAACGCGCCCTGGCGTCGGTCTTCGAGGAGGACCGTGCCGAGGCGGTCACACTGCGGGAATATGGCCTCGAGGCGGGGAAGCGCTACCACGGACGGATCAAAACGGAAACGTACTATCTTCCGCCTGAGCCCGGGGGGGAGCCCCGCAAAAGAGAGAACCGGGTTCTCGTGGTGTCGGATCGCCCCCTTGGCGAGAACATTGAATTGACGCCCCTTTACCGTGGCTGGAGTTACTGAAAAATCGCCCGGGAAGACTTGGCGTGCCGGCGAAAAAATTGTATATTATCACGCGTGCATGGAATGTCGATCATTAGAGTGATCGGTCAGATTCAAAGGCAGATCATGCCGCGGGAGGACGCTAGGAACCGATGCCATTTCTGCGCAACAGCCGGAGGAGCCTGCGGGTCGCCACGGAACACGAGGTGATCAACCGCGTTTTCGAGAAATACATGGATTCCGGTGAGCTGTTTTTTCGTTCGGAATTCAGGGTGTTCCCCGTCGAGCTTCTCCATCGCACGGAGGACAATATCCTGGTGCTTCGATCGCCCGAACCGATTGAAGGGGACAAGCTATCGCTTTTTTCAATTGTCCGGGAGCGGTTTATTGATTTTGAATGCGAAGACGTCGCCCCGGCGGGACCGCACTATCCCGGAGAGAGCTATCAGGCGCGGATAATCCGTTGCTTCGTCGCGATGGATAAGCGCGTGCACAAACGTATCGAATTCGCGGAGAGCCGTCCCCTTGCCACGGGACTGACGACGGTCAAGGTCCGGGAGCTTCAAAAGGAATTCATGAAATCGCTCTCCGTGAAAATGATAATCGAAGAGTTTCTTCACAAGCTCGAAGGCGTGGATTACAGGAAGGTAAGCTTCCCCGACGACAAGGATCTTTCTCCTCCCGTCAGGTATGTCATGGCGACCGGGAAACGGCTGCACGTCAACAACCTTTCGGACACGGCCTCCTTCTTCTCGGAAAACCGGGAGCTCTTCGGCGAGTCTCGCCACCAGGGGCTTGAGGAAGAACTGAGGCGATGGTTTCAGGGCAACGCGCCATCCCTGCACTCGATCATGGTCGTCCCCGTGACCTACCGGCCCATCCTGGGCAGCCCCTTCCCCGCCGGTTACCTTACCCTTGCCAACAAGGAGAGGAGCATCGACGACGGCATTATGGAGACGATGGACGCCTTCATGGATGACCTGTCGGAGAAGATCAGGAACGGAAACCTGGTGGATTCCCCGACAACGGCTGAAATACTCGATGTGTCCGCCGGGGGGGCGAGAATCCAGCTTTCCGACGCGAAGATCATAGAGCGTCTCCTCCGGCAGGATGTCGTTTACTTCACGATGAATTTCAGGGAGGATTATCCCCTTCTTATTTCAGGCAAACCGGTCTATGCCTACCAGGGCGACGAAGGGACCTGCCGCATCGGCGTTGATTTCAACGGATCGCGGTTTGGGCCCTCGATCGAAAGCGTTCTTCCCATACATGTCAGGCACTTCCTGTCCCGCGCGTCAATGAGCGGGGGTGCGAACTGATGATGCGGAGCATCATTTTCGGTACCGTCCTGTCACTGGCGCTATCAGGAGGCGCCTTCGCTGAAATCGCCTTCATTCCCTACAGGATAGAAAACCCCACGGCGGCGTTCCCCGAATCCACGGCGGGAGAATACGCGCGCATCCTCTCCGTTGCCGCGCTGGTGGCAAAGGAGTCGATAGAGGTGGCCTCGCCCCGGGAAATCGAGATGGACCTCGCGCGCATGAAGCGTTCCCCCCAGGACGTCATCACGGGAGAGGACCTCGATCTTCTGGGACGCACGCGCGGCATCGATCGTTTCCTCATTGGAACGCTTTCGCGTCGGGGAGGGCGCTACCGCTCGGAGAGCGTCCTCTATTCCGTCAGGGAGGGAAAGGTCACGGCGCGGGTCAGGGCCGAGGGCGAAAATCTCCTCGATGTCGCCGAAAAAGAGGTGCGTGAGGCTCTCACCATGTTCAGGGACAGGTCCTTCGCCGCATCCCGGACGGAGTCGAAGAAGATGGACCTGGCCGTTATTATCGACATGTCATACCGGATCAATCGCGACTGGGGGAGGGTGAAGCAGGGCATCGTCGCCCTTGCGTCGCGGCTGATTGACACTGAGCGCCTTGACGCGCGTGTCTACATCATACCCTTTTCGGACAGGACCGGCCATTCATACGCTTCGGTCTCGGACAATTCGCTCGCGGCGCTGAAGAGGGAACTGGAGGGACTCAAACCCGCCGGCGCAGCCTCGCCGGAAAGTTTCATCGCCACGCTGAGATATGCCGCGGGCAATATCAAGTGGAGGAGTTCGGCGAAAAAATCAATCGTGATCATAGGCAACAGCCCCGTGGCGGCCCGGGGTATTGACCAGTACGCGGCCATGGCGAGGAACAGGGGGATCGTTATCCACGCCATATCCCTGGGGCAGATACCGGGCGACCTCTCCGAGGCACTGGAACGGGTGGCCGCCGCCGGCGGGGGGACCCACCGCCACGCGGCCTATCACCAGCGGCTCTTCGGCGCCACCGGTGAGCCCGTCGAGGTGTACGTTGAAAATGGAAGGTTCTTCAGGTCCGGGGAGGGCGCCAGGGGATGGAGGAGCGGTCTCTACGATCCCTCTGCCAGGGGGCGCTACCGGGGGAAACCGAAGGAGTTCATGGAGGAACTCATCTTCGACGAGCGGCGCGTGGCCGCCGGGCCCTACACGATTCCCGAGTCGTACGCGAAAATCACCATGGAGCGAATCGTAAGCCAGGGAGATCTTGAAAGCAACGTCGATTACCTCGTCGGGAGGATCGCACCAAACGGGAAAAAAGACCGCGCCGCCGCATCAACGTCGGGGAAGGTGCTTCTTTCCGACGGCAGGGTTTCATTCTGGGTCCCCGTGCCTGATCGGGAGTGGATGAAATTTTTCGAAGGGCGGGAGGGAAGCGGGCACTTTTTCCTCCTGGGAGTCACGGTGGTGGTCGATCCGGGCTCTCCCTACGGCGTGACACTCCTGCCCGTCACCAGGTCCGTCCCGGCGGATTATATGCCGCGCGCCGCGAGGGCCGACCTCGGCGATATCGCGCGCCGCGGTGAGCATTTCCGCACGCGGGGGCTCTGGCATCCCCCCGTCTGGTTCGTCAACGTCAGGGTGGAAAAGGCCGAGTCCCGGCGGGACCGCGGCGACGTGCGGGGGGACTGAACGACCCCCGGGGCGGGTAACGGATCAGAGGGACTTCGTTGATTCGAATTTATCCTTCAGGCGATCATGGAGGGCTTTGAATTTCGTTTCGTCAAGTATGTTGTACCGCTCCAGGATGTCCTCCTCGATATAGTGGAAAGCGTATCTCCGGTCCTCAATCCCCGCCATCATGTTTGCAAGGTAGATGATGTAGACGATATCGCGGTATTTATCGGAACAGCTGTACGGGGCGTGATGGTAATTGATCGCTTCCACCAGGTACGCGGGGAAGTTCCATTTTTGAGAGATAAGTGAGCCGATGGCGGAATGGCTGATGCCGATTGATATCTCCTCCATCGTGGTGGCGGTAATCTTCCTGTTTTTCACGATGTCGGCGATTTTCCTGACGAGCTTCTTGTCCGTCGCCAGAAGGATGATTTTGCCGAGGTCGTGGAGAAGACCCGCCATGTACACGTTTTCCACTATCGTCGACGCGCGTAACGAAATGGCGATGTTCCGCGCGTAGAAGGCGACCTTGTTGCAGTGTTCCCATATCATCTCGAAACTGCTGTAGCGCTCGTTCAATATCTTTCTCGCGTTGCTCGCCACCAGCACGGCGTTCAGGTTTTTCAGGCCTATGGTGACGACGGCGGTTTTGATGTCCTCGATCCTCTTGTACGGCGCGATACCGGCGGAATTCGAGAGCTTGATGACATCGGTGCTGAGGGCGGGGTCCATCTTGAGGCGCCGGACGATATCCTCGATGGAGGAATCGGGGTCGTTGCAGAGACGCTGGAGCTGGACGATGTTTTCAGGGAAGGTGGGGAGCCCCTCGATCTCGCGGAGAATGCGCTTCTTGATCTTCGTGATGACCTCGATCGGTTTGAGCATCGCCGGTATCGTCAGCGCGGTCACGGTGGTCCTTCCCGTGCTCTTAATCGAATAATTTGACGGATCGATCCCCATGTTCTTCATGAGGAGCAGGGTGAGCACGATGCCCAGGCCCGCTCCTTCGCTGTCGTCTTCGATTTCTTCGTACGCCTCCGAGAAATCGTTGTACTGGCGGGCCTTCTGGATCCTGAGGTTGACGCGCTCCAATTCGACCGGGAGAATGGGCGAATTGTTCGTCACGGTTATCCTTGTGGCGCTCGACCCGAACTCGAATGTGATGCGGACGAAAAAGTCGCTCCTCTTCAGGTCTCCCTCGACGGCCTCGAAGTTTCCCACTATCTTTTTCTTGAATTGCGCCATGCCCGAACGGTACTGGCCCTCGTTCGTGATATCCAGGTCGTGCTTGAGGAAAAACACACGTTTCGTGTTGGCCTTGAGGGCGTTGACGACGACCTCGCGAAGAATGGTCACCACGGAATTGAGAAGGAATATCTGGTCCTGCTTGCCAAGGATCCTGACCAGGATGCTGTTGATAACCACGAGGACCCGCTCGTTGATAAAGCTGAAGGAGAGAGTGACCGGCTCTCCCTTGTCGATTTTCTTCGAAATCGTTTTTTTCTGAAGTTCTTGTTCCATGGCAATGGCCGGCCGGTTCGGTGCGCCGCGGGGACGGCGTGGTATATCGCCCGGCATGAGTACTATTGAGGGTAAAAACGGTATCGTCAAGCAATTAATCGTGTTCCGCTTCAACGCGATCCCGGATCGCTCGGCTCATGGAGAGCAGGGTTTCGCGGTTGTTGAGCGAAGGGTCGTCCAGGACGGATTCAAGGAGCTCGTTGAGTATGCGCCCTATGATGGGTCCCGGGACCAGGTCGAGTTGCTCCATGAGTATGTTTCCGTTGATGTCCAGGTCCCGGACGGAGAACGCGTTGTCCTGCTCGATAACGTGGTCGATCCTCTTTCTCAGCCGCTCGATGGGCGCCGGGAGGCCCCTGCGGGCACCGTTTCCCTTCCGGTCCGCCATCCGGAGAATGAAGAGGTCCCGGATGTTTTCAACGCCCACCTTTCGAATGAAGCGCCGCACGGCGCCGTCCGTCCATTCGTTGGTGTAATGGAACATGTGGTTAAGGATGAGATTGAGCACGGTATCGATCTGCTCGTTCGAGAACTTCAAGCGCTTCATTATTCTCCGGGAGATCTTCGCCCCCACCACCTCGTGGTTGTAAAAGGTGTAATCACCGTCGGCGCCGGGCTGGCGCGTGGGGAGCTTGCCGATGTCATGGAGCAGCGCCGCCAGCCGGATCAGGGGATGTTCACGGGGGGCGCCGTCGCAGGAATAGATGCTGTGATAGTAGATGTCGTAAAGGTGATAGCGGTTCTGCGTCACACCGTGGCATTGCGCCAGCTCGGGCAGGATGATCTCCAGGATGCCCGATTCCCGGAGGTATTCAAAACCGATGGAGGGTTTTTCCGCCTCGAGGATCTTCATTACCTCGTCGCGGACACGTTCCGGCGACACCATCTTCACCACGTGAAGGGTTTCCTTCATCGCCTCCAGGGTGCCCGGATCGATCGTGAATTCCAGCTTGGCCGCGAAGCGGCAGGCGCGGACTGGCCTGAGCCCGTCCTCGGAGAAGCGCATTATGGGATCGCCGATCGTGCGAATGCGCCCCTCCCTGAGGTCAGCCACGCCCCCCACGTGGTCGATGACCTGGCCGGCAACGGGGTCGAAGACAAGGCCGTTGATGGTGAAATCGCGGCGCTCCACGTCGACCCGAAGCTCCTTCGAAAAGCTGACCGATTCCGGCCTGCGGCCGTCGAGGTAGGTCCCGTCGGCCCGGTAGGTCGTCACCTCGAACTGGCGTCCTTTGAGAAGGACCGATACCGTGCCGTGGCGTATTCCCGTGGGAACCGTTCTCCTGAAGAGTTTCGTGATCTCTTCCGGGCGGGCGTCCGTGGCGAAATCGTAATCGTAAACCTCTCTGCCGAGAACCAGATCGCGCACGGATCCTCCGATGAGGTAGCATTCGTATCCCCCGTCACGGAAGGTTTTCACGATTGAAATAATCGTGTCACGAATATCCTCCGGAAGGCGGATGTCCAGGTTGATGTTTCGCATGCGAGGGTATTTCCGATTGATGTAACGGCCGCCTGTTGCCGCGGCGAACCGGGATTCGATACAGCAATTAAGAAACAGGACCGCTATTAGTCAATGGATTTTTCGTGTCGCGGCGAAGCGCCGCCGGGCGGGTTCAACGAGTGCGTATTTCCGACCCCCCGAAGGGCCGCGCCGTCACCGGGGCAGAAAGGGAGGATTCGTGATTGTAGGGCGTGCCGGGGCGGTAGGAATCGTAGGCGCTTACCGCGAAATAATAGAGTACCGTGTTGTTGAGAAGGGGAAACGTGAGTTTTCCCGCCGCATCGAGGGACCTGTTTTCCTCGATCACGCGGTCGTTCAGGGAAATCCGGACGGAATCCCCGCCGGAGATATCGTTGGTGATGCGTGACCCGTTCACCACGGAAATGATGCCGTCGTAAACCCCCCGGCGGGTGCCGTAGTAGACCCTGTAGCCGAGAATATCGTGGTCCCGGTTCTTGCGCCATTCGAGTATGACGGACCCGTTTTCCCCCGCCGTGGCTTCAAGAAAGCGAGGAACGGTCGGCGGGGGGTCGGGCCGATAATCAAGCTCGATTCCAGTGAGGCGGGGTGAGCGGCCGCCCTCGGGAGAGGGAACAAGGTGGGCGCGCCACTGGTAATATTTTCCCCGGAGATACTCATCGTCGCCGGTCCTGACGAGATATATTTTCTTCTGGCCGTTCGTGACCCGGTACCACTTGAGACCGCGGTCGCCTCCATTGAATAACCGATCCGATATCCTGAACTCCATCCATACGAAAGTGTCACGGGGAAGCTCGTCCTTCCACCTGAATTCCATCACTTTCGTTCCCGTGCCCTCGAAGCGATACACGGGGCTCGTGACCACGCCTTCAACGTTGAAGGGTATCCTCCCCATCATCCCCGTGGAGTGGTACGTTCGGTATGCCAGTGCGGTGCGTTCTTCGAGATCCTCGATATGCCGGTAGGATATCCTGAATTCGTCAAGGAGCCCGGCGTAGTCGGACCCGATAAGCGCCGGCGGCGCGTCGACGCACCGAAGCCGGCCGTCCGGGGCTCGGTAGCCGAAGGAGGGCGCGTACACGCCGTTGAAGGGTTCCCCGCTTTCCGTGACGTACACGACCTCGTCCTCTTCGCCATCGACGGATTTCACTAGTTTCCCGCTCATGCGATCGAAACTGAGACTGAAGTGGTGCCACTTCATTTTCGAAACGGACCGGCCTCCGCTCATGACGACATCGTGGCTGTTTCTGTCGGGCCGGTCGAATATGCCGTAGAGGCCCGCGACGATCTTTCCGCCGGCGATAAAAATCTCGATGCCGCGCCGCACCCCGGATAAATGGCCGACCCTGGAGAGGATCCTGCTTCCGTCGCGAAGTTCATAGGGCATGAACCTGAATTCAATAGTAAAGGACCCGAGGTCCTCACAGGTGCCGAGCCAGGCGCCTTTTACGGTCTGGACCGTGACTCCATGGCCGCGTTTGAAAAACTCTGCGCCGCCATCCCCGAGGGCGCCGCGCCCTGTTACGAAGTTGTAGTCCCTCCGGGTTATGCGGTAATGTCCGGTGTCGTCCCGAACAAGGCGGGAAGGGGGGGTGTTGAATGACAGCACGATGTCGGTGATGAAGGGATCGCTGGTGCCGCGGTAGCTGAGGTCTTTGACCGAGTAGACCGGTTCCCCTTGGGGACCGGCCGACACGCTTACGTTCTCCAGGAGGCTGTCCGCGATACGAGGGAACGTGACGGTGCCGCCTGTCTCGTGACTGAGGGAAAGGAAGAGCAGGCAGGGCGCGGCGATGAGCAGGTATATGATTTTTTTGCCTTGCATCATGGTCGTCCGAAACAACTCCGGGTGCGTCCGGGCTGGACCTGGTTGATCGCGGTCACGACTCTGCCTTGCATTTTTCCAGGGCGTCGATTTTATCGAGCCTGCTTCGATGACGTCCTCCCTCGAAGGGCGAATCGATCCATCGCCTTATGATCCTGAAGGCGAGCTCGTCTCCCAGGACACGTGCTCCCAGGGCAAGGACATTGGCGTCATTGTGGCGTCTTGACATGTCCGCCATGAATTCATTGCAGCAGAGGGCCGCCCTGACTCCGTGTATCTTATTGGCGACGATGGATGCGCCTATGCCGGTTCCGCATATGACGATGGCGCGTTCGAGACCTCCCTCTGAAACCCTTCTGCATACCGCGCTGACATAATCGGGATAGTCGCACGAATCTTCCGAATGGGTCCCGTAATCATCGAAGGTGATCTCGGTAAGACGGCGCTTGACGGCCTCTTTAAGGCCGTAGCCGCCGTGATCGGATGCGATTCCAATTATCAAAGGACCCCCTCGGCTGTCGCCGTTCCCGCATACGTTCGTTTCACATCCCATTAATTTAATCAATAACAATTATTTTTCATTCACCCATTTTTTCAAAACCCATGCGTATGCAAAGAACCGTTAATTTTCCGGATGATCTATCGTGTCGACGGGACGGGGATTTTTGCATCGAGGCGGTTTTTTTATTGCATAATTTCTGTTTCATCTCCAGCATGCGAATACATCAGGGTGGTAGTTTCACGGTTTGTGGCCATCCCAAAGAGGGTGAAAACCAGCAGGAGATTCGACAATGGAATACACTTTTTACCGCGTGGAGAAGAACGGACACGTTGCAACGGTTTTCCTGAACAGGCCCGAGAAAAAGAATGCCATGAACCCTCCCGCCTGGACCGAGCTCATTCCCATAATGAAGGATCTGGACAGTGACGACGAAATCCGCGCGGTTATCATTGCTGGAGAGGGATCCGATTTCTGCGCGGGTATCGACCTGGTGGGAATGATTCCCGAGCTCCCCGAGCTGATGGACAAGGAGCAGAAGGGAGGGGTGAAGCTCAAGCTCTACGAGAAAATCCTGCGCATGCAGGACGGCCTCTCCTGTATCGAGGAGTGTCGAAAGCCAATCATAGCCGCGGTGCACGGGAAATGCATCGGCGCGGGTCTTGACCTGATCACGGCGTGTGACGTCCGGGTTTGCAGTGAGGACGCCTCATTTTCCCTCCGCGAGGCCGCCGTCGGCTTCGTTGCCGACATGGGCGTTCTCCAGAGAATTGCGAATATCACGGGCCAGGGTATTGCCCGCGAGCTCGCCTTCACGGCGAAATATATCCAGGCCCGGCGGGCCATGGAGATACACCTGGTGAACGAGATATTCCCGGACCATAAATCATTGATGCGAGGCGCGGCCGCCCTCGCGGATGAGATCGCGGCCAATTCCCCCGTGGCGGTCAAGGCGACGAAGATAGTCATGAACAGGATGGTGGCGGCCCAGGTCAGGGAAAGCCTGGTATTCAATGCGGCGGTAAGTACCGCGGTCATTCCCTCCAACGATCTCATGGAGGCCGTCACGGCATTTACCCAGAAACGCCCCCCCCGGTTCAGTGGAACATAACATGCCGGTACCGGGACGGTCCCGGATAAAAAATCCTTGATAAAATCCCCCCCATCGTGCCAGACTGCATCATACGACAGTTGGCCGCCATGCGAATACGGATCAAACAATACCAGAGCAGGTTCCGCCTGACTTTTTTTGAAAGATACCACGTTTTCAGAAAAAAATTTTTGAAAGCGTGGGGCTCCTTCGTTGAAAAGGGACACGAGAAGATGACCGTTATGTTCATCCCCCACAACGAAAGGAGGATTTTCAATTTCCAGATATCAAAGTTCACGATATTCTTCTTTATCCTTCTTTTCATGGTCGTTCTCGTCACCTCTTCCTACGCGGTTATCCGGAATGCCGCCGTAAAGCGGGAGGAACAGCGTCTTCTCATGACCTACGAGGACATACACTCACATCTCCTGCGCTTCGAAAAGCTCACGAATGAGATTTCGGACCAGGTAAATGAGATAAAGCCGGAGGTTGAAGAGCTCTACCGCCTCACGGCGGGACCGGAAGACGTGAACCGGATCTGGGAGATCGAGGGTGTCGACGATACGGGTTACCGGGAGTTGAAAAAAATGCAGCACATACTTCCCCGGGAGATCTTCACGATCAAAGACCTCCAGAGGGACATCATCGCCACCACCAATACGATAAAGACCGTCAAGAATTTCGTAGACGTGCGAAGCAAGGTGATCAGAGACACCCCCTCGATCGTTCCCAACCAGGGTCATATAACCTCCCTTTTCGGATGGCGGCGGTCGCCCTTCGGCCACGGTAGGGATTTCCATACCGGGATCGATATCGCGGCGCCTCCGGGAACGGAAATCCGGGCGACTGCTCCGGGTACCGTACTTTCCGCGGGATGGAGCGGGGGGTACGGCTGGATGATACGGCTCCAGCACAAGTACGGATTCGAATCGGTATACGGTCACTGTTCCAGGGTGGCGGTGTCCAGCGGCCAGACGGTGAAAAAGGGAGAGGTCGTCGGATACGTTGGACAGACGGGCAATGCCACGGGGAACCACTGCCATTATGAAATCAGGCTGGGCAATATTCCGATAAATCCATATCCCTACATGAGCAGGATATGGTGATCACCATCATGGCGGCCCTCATACGATATGGGAAAACTGCTGCCCCTCTATGTGCGCATCGCGTTGATTTTCGGGGCGGTGTCCGTCATCGTCATAGCCTCTTCGCAGGAGCCCGGGTTCCGCGAGAAGCTGCTCGATTACATTGACGACCATGCCCTGACGGGCGAAACCCTCCTCCACGTCAGCGGTCCGGGCAACGGGCCCCTGGACGACATGTACGATCCCTTTTCATACCGGGCGGGCGACTGGGAAGAATACATAATCGCCCCGCGCTATCGCGACCTTGACGACAGGGAAAAACGTATCGTTCTCCATGAATCGGACGAAGTGCGAATCAACACGTACGGCTCCCTGAGCCTCGACCTGCTCTACGGGAAGTCAATGTTCACCCGCAAGCGCTACCAGGCGAGCCTGGACGACAAGCCCGTCTCAAAGGTCATCCAGGACGGCTTCACTCCCAGGCAGGAGCTTCAACTCCATGTCGAGGGAACCGTCGGAGACCGGATGACGGTGTATATCGACCATGACAGCAGGAAGAAGGACAACCGGTATTATTTCAAGTACCGCGCCCTTCGGGATGACGAGCTTATACGGGAATTGAATGCCGGGGATATCGACATCAATTTCCAGGGCTCGAAATACGCGGTATACGACAACAACACGGCAAAGGGCCTGGGTGTCGACCTGACCCTCCAGAAGAACCGGTTTACCTTCAAGGCCTTTGGAAGCGTGACGCGGGGCAATACCGAGATCGAGATATTTCGAGGCAATTCAATCCCCGGAAGCGTCAAGCTCGCCGAATTCCAGTACGTGAAGGGTGTCTATTACCAGATAGAACCCTATATAAGGTACGATGGTCACCTTGCGCCCCCCTATCCTTCCGCCTATTCGCTCAAGGCGGTCCAGGTCAACCCCTACGGCTTCGAGATCTACATGGATGACCAGAATCCCTACAACAACCAGAGCTCCGTGTCCCTTCCCGTCTACGGCGGCCGGTATGTCAGGATGCAGTCAGGCGTTGATTACAAGATAAACTACATGACGGGTCTTGTGGAGTTTCTCAACCCCCTGCCCGACAAGGCGAGGGTCTTCGCGGTCTATAATCTTGCAGCCACCTCCACGGACCCCTACGCGCTGCTGCCCGGCGATCCCAGGCACCCGGGAGGTTCTTTCGCGGGAAAGATATTCGTGTTTCTTAAATACGGGTACACCCTTGAGGATTCCCCCGTTCCCGGCCAGGACCACACGAAACAGGACATATATGAAGTGCGATCCTTTTATTTCATCGGCGACCGCAACATATTGCCTGACAACTTCAGCCTCAGGTTTTTTCAGGAGAACGGCGTGATGACCCAGAAGGATGTGCAGAGCCTGGGGCGCTATTCCGTTAATTACTCCGGAGGCCTCATAGAGTTCATCTACAGGGAGCCATTCAGGGAGCTGCTTCAGGGAAGCGGAGACGTGACGAAGATTTACACCGAGCATCAACCCGTTAATGTCTATGATTATTCCCGGTACCGCATCAAGCTTGACTACTACCGGGAGGCGCGGAGTTTCCAGCTGAAGCACATGAACGTCATTCCCGACAGCGTAACCGTGAAAGTGGATGGGAGGACGATTGCTGAATCGAGATATACCGTCGATTATACCGCAGGGCATATCTCCTTTAACAGCCCGAACGACCCGCTCATAGGTCCGGAAACGATCATCGAGATACGGTATGAGTATCTCCCGCCGGAAAGCCAGCAGCAGGAATTCGTCGGGGGCTTCAGGTCGGAATACGAGGTCAGCCGTGACCTTAAAATCGGCGGAAGCCTCCTTTACTCAAGGACCGGAGGGGAAGAAAGGATCCCGGTTGTGGGCAGCGAGCCGACCCAGACGGTATTTGTCGAGGGTGACGCCACCCTGAAGCTCGACGGCAGGCGCCTGGCGAAGGTGGCGAACCTCTTCGCGAGGGAGAAAATGAGCTCGGTGCCGGTTGAAATCGGGGGATACGCCGAGTACGCCAGGAGTTACAAACAGACGAACACCTTTGGCAAGGGTCTTGTCGACAACATGGAATCGGTGGAAGAGGTGCTGGCTCTTTCCATGAGTGAGCGCGACTGGATACTCTCATCCCCTCCCGCAGGCGTCAGCTCCAGGTCATTGCTGGATTACTATTACTTTCGAAATCCCGTCAGCCCGGGCACACTGAAGGGAATCGAGTACCTCAGCGCGGCTCCGAAAATCGACTATTCCCTCAAGCCGGGGCCCTTCAACGTGGCCTTTGGCCACGTGGTACATTCGATTCTCAGCCTGTCCGCGCAGATATCCCTTGTTCTCGACTTCACGTCAGAGGGTGATTACGCCTCGATAGTGACGCGGACGCTTCCCGACGGCCCCATCGATCTTTCGGGCGTGCAGTACGTGGAATTTTCATATCTCTATGACGGGACCCAGGACGTTGACCTGGGCATCGACGTGGGAAAGGTCAACGAAGACTCGGATGGTGACGGTACCCTTGATACAGAGGACGTAAATTATAACGGCATACTTGATTACGATCCCCGGAGCGGGTACACGGAGGACATGGGGTATGCGTTCAATGAGTCGGGACATCCCGCGACCCGGATAGGGGGCGGTGTCGGCTTCAGGACAAGGAACCGGGGGGACGGTGTCCTGAACTCGGAGGATCTGAACGGGAACGGGACCCTCGACACCATTGAAAACGTTTTTTCGTTCCACGGCGAGAGGGTGCACCTTGACTCTTCCAGGAAGGGATGGCAGACGGCGAGGATATACATCGACCGGACCCAGGTCACTCCATCAGACTCGAATGTGCTGAAGGACGTGGAAGCGGTGCGCCTCTATGTGTTGAAAAACAATGGGGACGCAGGAAGGGTGTACATCGACGGGATTAAGTTCGTTTCGTCAAAGTGGCGTGAAGCGCGTGTCGACGCCGGCCCCGCCAGTCCCGATGAAATGAAGGTCACCTCCATTAACAGTATAGACGACAGGGAATACGGCACCCAGGCATTCTCGATAATGATGAGGGATCAATACAAATCAATGTACGGGGTTGAGAACGACAGGGATCTCATAAAGGAGCGGGAGACTGCGCTCAAGATCGAGTACGGGGTTCCCGCGGGATCATCGAGCGTATCGGTCACCCGCCGGTTCCCGAAGCCCATGGATTTCAGAAATTACCAGACACTCACGGCGTGGCTGAACTTTCGGAACTTCCTGCCGGGAGACGAGGTGGGAATACTTATCGGTTCATCTGATACCGATTACATTGTCTTCAAGATGAAGATGGATTATCCGAGGGTGTGGCGCGAAATGAAAATGCGCCTGCGCAACGGGTCAGGGGGGTACGTGTTTCCAAGCTCCGTTTCAGGCATGCCCGATCTCAAGCGGATCAGCGTCATGAAGATAGTCATCTTCTCCCACACGCCTCCCTCGTCGGGCTCCATCTGGGTCAACGAGATCTATCTGGAGGAGCCGATGGTGCAGGAAGATTCGGCTCACTGGTATGAGGGCGAATTGAAGGTAACCCGTCCCTTTTATCGGACTAAAAACGGGATGCCGGTCATGTCCGATTTCCACGTTAAGTATATTAACAAGGGGCACGGGGCGAAATTCAGCACGATCGGCAAAAAGGACCAGGACATTGCCGAGGAATTCAACCAGGTCTTCTCCTCATTCACCATCCTGCCCAACTGGAATGTTAAAATCGATTATATCCGAGAGGACTCCAAAACGGACAGCCTTAATGAGGAGGTGGAGGAGGCCCGGAGGGGAAAAACGAGCAAAAACAGCATGGTTTTCGCGACAGACTATACTTCCGAAATGAACGCGGTTCCCAGCATCAGGCTCCATTACAAGTACGATGATTACATGAACCGCCTTGATGAGCGAATTGACGACTATGATGTCAGACGGGACAAGAATCAGGTGACCCACGCTCCCGTTCTGCACTATCGCCAAGAGATCGACCGTTTCCTCTGGGGGCGCCTCACGAACGATTTCATGATCAATCTCGTGTTTAAAAGGGAGGAGATCAGGAGAAAAAGCGCGGCGGCCATCGAAGATATCGCGGAAGCGACATCCTTTTACGAATTGGAAAAGCGGCAGCGTTCGGAAATCCGGTATCTTCTCGACTATACCAACAAATGGTTCTATCTAAGGCCTGAAGTCATTGGAAGTTCCGAGGAGGTGGTGACCTGGCTCGGTAAATCGGAATCAAACAGCACGGAACTGCTTTACGTGGTGCGGGGCGACTATCATTTCCCCTTTGTCTATGACCGCGACTGCCGGTTCGTCGAAAGGAACAAGTCGTACAGCCTGACGGCGGGTCTCGGGGATTTCACCTACCTCGCTCCCGAATACCGGGTCGATATTCAGTATTTCGAGAACAGGTTCCGGGACTTTGACGTGACGGAGGTGTTCGACTCGGGCTACAGGAGGGAACGGGACGCGAGGACCCTTCTTTCCACCAACATCGACGTGCCCGTTTATCTCCATAAAATCAAGGCCCTGCGCTCCGTCAGGGCGTTCACGCTGAATTACAACCGCTCCCTCTACATGAGCGAGACCAAGGTGCCCTACGAGGGTGAGAAGAGAGGCTCACTGGACGAGAAGTACGGAATGAAGAGGCCCATCGGTGGGCTGGCCGATGCGGGATTCAACATTTTCCGCTACTATCCATTCTGTTTTTTCATGGGAAGGCACAACTACGCCCGGGGCCGCGATTACCTCTACTCGAAAATGAATAAGCCGATAGTGAACCGATTCGGGAAGGTCGTGCAGGATTACGACAACAGCCTGAGGCTCCTGGACAACTTCTCCGCAGCATGGTCTCTGGACCTGGACAGGCTGACCGTCACATCCAACTCGGGTCTTCACCAGGTGTGCGAGCGCCAGAACCTTTTCGGAATTCCTTCCCAGGTCATCACCGCAAACACCGAAGTTAATGTGAACATCGACCTGATGAGGTTCTTCACGTTCTGGTTTTTCAGGCCGAATCGTGAGGGCATTCCCTACCACGCGGCGTTTTTGACGGCAGGGTATCGGTTTGACATCAACCAGCTTATCACGCAAAATCTCGAGGAAAGGGTCCACACGCCGAATGCCGGGCTCAGTTTCAAACGCGACAGGGCCAGTCTTGGATTCAACTTCGGCGTGAACATCAAGGACAGGGAGAGCAGGCCGTATATTTCCTTCAATGGTTCAAGGAGATCATGGCGGGACTACCAATACTTCCTGAATATGCCGCAGTACGCCTTATACAAGGAGCGGGACCTCGGCTATATTTTCACGGCGATCCTTGAGACAGACGTAATGTGGATATACAAGTTTTTCTCGCTCTTTTACACCCTGTCCGCTTTTCCCGTCTATACCCTCGAATACTCGATGAAGATAAACCGGTATGACTATACCTACACGATACAGCCGGAACCCTATGATCTCCACCTCATAAGCAGCAGGCTTTCTCTCGATCTCCACAAGAACATCCGCGGAGGATTGAGCGCCAGGTTCGCCCTCGAGCAGTATCGCAACCAGTACACGAACAATATCAAGCGGGAGATAATCTCATTCGAATTCGGGGCGAATCTCACCATCCTTTTCTAGGGATGGGGGCCGTTACGGGTCTCTTCATGCGCCGAAAAGATTGCGCACGCGCTTCCTGAATTTCCGGTAGAACCCCTTCAGTTCCGTGATATAGCGTTCGTCGCGGCATCTCTTCAGCAGGTCGACCGTGGTGATCTCGACAATTTTCCAGAAAAGACCCCTGTCGGGACAGTGGCTGAAATAATCGAGGTGTATCTGGTAGGCCCCCTTGAATTTTCTCGCCCCCCCCTCGGGGGTGATGCCTCTTATTATTTCGTTGAGATCGATTTGCTCGCGGGACGATCTCAGGGACGCATCGACCGTGAGGCGGTCCCGCTTCGAATCCTCGATAACGGCGAATACGACCACAACCTCCGTCTTTTCCCGCCTTATGAGAAAATCCGCGATTATCGCGATGCTGTCCCTGTGTTCGGCGTCGACGTAACCGACGCCGGCAAGAAGCCAGTCCCTGTAAACCTGTCCGTGGGTGACGGCCCTTTTCAAAAGCTGCAGCGTCGTTTTCGAGAGGCGGGTGCTGCTGATCGTGTTGAAGAGCCCCGCGTCCGAATACCTCGACAGGTAGTCGAGGGCTTCGTAATCGAGCTCCCCCGCGTGGGAGTACTTGTCGGTGTCGGTGTAAACCCCGTACACGAGGGCTGTGGCTACGTGCGCCATTACCCCGGGATCGAGCTCCCTGCCCAGATCTCTCAGGATGAGGGCCATGATCGTGCTCGTGGAGCCGGCATTTGTGTCCTGTATCATGAACTCCGCTTCAATCTCCTCCCCGCCGGGTTCGTGGTGGTCGATAAAGGCGGCGCAGGGCAGTTTTCCCGTAATGCCCGCCGCAATGGGGGACTGGGAATCGGTCACGATGTAGGCATCAAAATCGTTCACATCCGGCTCGGGAGGGATATAGGAGATGGGGATTTTCAGAGCGCGGACGAAATTCCTGTTTTCCGGGAGGGACAGCTTTTTTTCCGAGACGATCGATGCGGTGATGCCAAGCTCCGCGCAGATTGAGCTGATGGCGAAAGAGGAGGCGATCGCGTCGGGATCGGGGGATCCCTTGATCAGGATAAGGATTCTGCGGTGTTTTTCCAGTGATTCGAGGAGGTCCCGTGGAGAGGCGTTCATGACCGGTTCTCACTGCAACTTGAAAATAACGACGCTGATATCCCGCGCCTGTTTTTTACCTTTCGTGAACCGGTCGAGATCTTCGTACACCATGCGGGTGAGATCGGCGGGTGATCTTCTTCTGCCGGTTCTTACCATCTCCCGTATGCGCTCGACGCCGTAGGCCTCTCCCTCGGGGTTCTTCGCGGCGGGGAGGCCGCGGGAAAAAAGAAGCCCGATGCTTCCCGGGGAAAGTCGGTAGGTTTTAATGCCGTATTTTACCGACCTGTCCGCCCCGAGGGGCGGCCCGGGAGCCCCGATTTCGTTAAGATCGCCGCTGGTCTGGTCGATGACCGTCATGGGATGAAATCCCGCCGAGGAGCATGATAGCTCTCCCGAGGAGAGAAGGGAGGCGCAGTACGCCGGGGTCTGTGCCATGGGGAAGCGGGACGTTGAGATGACCCAGTTCATCGTGTCGAGAAGTACATCGGGCGAGTTGAGCCGCTTTCCCGGTGTATGCAGGATCGTGTACAGCTCCAGGAGAACCAGGGATGAATCCACGCCGCGGTATGACGCATCGGCCATGAAAAGAAGCATATGCTTCTCCCCCGGCGCGACCGAGTCGAAGTAGTCCCCTCCTGAGAAGGAGTTGTTGAGATACAGCGAGCTGATGCGGTATCCCGCGGCATGTGCCAGCCTCTCCGGGATAATGTTCTTTTTGATCGTGGAAACCACGAGACGATCATGGTCAAGGACCTGGGTCGCGCGGGCCGCTTCCATCACGAGGGCGTTGGCGAGATGCTGCTGGAACTGGATCCTGAAGAGCTCGAGGACGGTAATATGGACCTTTGAATAGGCGCCTCTTTTGCCGATCCTTCCCAGTGACAGGAGGCCGATGGGGCGTCCTTCCCGATCGTAAAATGGCAGAATCAATTCGACTCGGTTGCGTTCGAAGAACCCGTCGATATCGATCTTTTCCTCCCCGGGCATGTCATGGCCCTCCAGGAGGACAAGGGCGTAGCGATACATGATCCCCCGCTTGCGCTCCAGGAGGCGGGCCAGGGGCGTGTCGATGCCGATCGAGGCGTCGGGGGACGGTTCTCCCGTCTCATGGGAAAGGATGAACCTGCTGGTGCGCCCGTCGTACAGATAGAGATGCGCGCCGTTGATGCCGAACTGTTCGGCGATTCCATTCACGAGTATCCTGCGTGACTCTTCCCAGGAGAAATCTTCGCCGCCGGGGCCCGTCGAGAAGAGTCTCCCGAAGAGCGAATCAACACGGGCGATCAAGGCTCTCTGCTTTCGCTGGAACAGGGCTTCAATCCTCGGGCGGAGGTATTTAAACACCAGGAAAAGATAACCGAAGAGGAAAAGCGCAACCACCGGAAGGGGGAGGGGATCCTTCATGTAGCGAGTATTGTTGTAGTTCAAGACCGCCGCCACGGGGGCGATGAGTATCGTGAAGATTATGAGCCAGTATATCGACGTCCCGGTGAACTGCTTCATGTCTATGCGGCCCGGGTCTCCCGATGCGTAGGCGAGAAAGAAGAGCGGCGGGAGCAGGGCCGCGATGGTTCCGGGAACCGCGTAATCCATGATACCGAAAAGAATCGGCAGATAGATGGCGAACAGTATATAACCCGAGAGAAAAATGGAAAGGGTAAGGGAGAGGTATCGGAGATCAACGGAGAGCGCCCGGTATCGGTTGAGAAGGGATTTGTAGGCAAGGGTTGCCGGCGCAGCGGCCAGATACAGTGAAATGATGGCCGCGTATGCCGGATACGCTTCTCCGTTGCGTGCCACGCCCTCATGACTTGACACGATGAATTCGGTGGCGAGGGTGACGGCTCCCAGCGAGAGTAGCGGCAGGCAGAGGGCCCCCGCAACGGCGGCGCGCAGGGGCGTGAAAACGGGATAGGGGAGTGAGAAAAGAATGTAATGGGCCGACAGTATCGTCAGGAGCGCGAGCTGGGCTTTTCTGGCGGTGACGACATCGATGAGCCCTCCTCCCGTCTCCTGGAATCCTGCAAGGACGAATATGATGGCGGTCAGAAAGGCCGCGGATGCCACGGTAAGGCCCGCCGGAGTGCGGGTCTTGCGGAAGATGTTGTGAAAACAGACTCCCAGGGCCGCCGCGGCGGCTCCGGCGGAGATGATGATCACAGGATGCATCAGGACTTTACCATTATGGGTGACGGTGACTGCGGTCCCCCTGACAGTACGCGCGACAGGGGAATCCTTCATTATCCGGTCGTGATGCTACAGAAACTTAGTTTTATTTCAAGTATTTATCGGTCTGTCACGGTTTTTTTGGCAAAGTGAAGCGCCGGAGATATTGTAAGCCCTTCGGCACGTTATTCCAAGAAGAAATCCGATACCGGTGAATTTTTTTCCCGGGGAATACCGGAAAAAACGTGTCCGGATAGCCATGCAACCTGCTGCTATACTATGGGCGCAGTCCCATGTCCTGCTTCGGGATATCACCATTATCGCAAGGATCAAACTGATGAAACGGATAGCCGGGATGGCGTTCATCTGCGTTTTACTATGGTTACCATTCGGGCCTTTCGTATTTGCCGGCGATGTGCCAAGGGTCACAAGGGGAATCATGAATATCGGATCATGGGATTTTGAACGCCGTGGCTCCCTGGATCTTTCAGGGAAGTGGGAATTGTACCCCGGAAGACTTCTTGATCCGGGACGGCCGTTCACTCCATGGAAGGCTGAATTCATAGAAGTTCCGGGGATATGGAACGGACATCTGGCCGGGAGAGGCGTATCCACGGGTGAAGGATGCGCCACCTACCGGATGGTCCTTGTTGTTCCCCGGGAGAATAGTTCCCCCTCCGGGGAGGACCTCGCGCTGATGGTGCACGGAATCGGCACGGCATATTCCCTTTTCGTCAACGGCAGGCCCATGGGCCGGGCGGGGAAAGTGGGAGTAACACGGCATACATCATCCCCGGGGTATCGACCCGCGGTATACAAGTGCGTGCCGGAAGGGGGCAGGGCCGAAATAGTAATCCACGTATCAAACTACCATCATCGGAAGGGCGGCGTGTGGGAAAGGATATCCCTTGGGACGGAAAGCATCATCCGCGAGGAAAGGGACGTGAGAATGGCACGTGATTTCTTTCTTTTCGGCTCCATTGTGCTGATGGGGGCCTACCACCTCCTCCTCTTTGCCCTTCGAAGGAGGGACCGCTCCTACCTCTTCTTCGGGGTATTCTGCATTTTCATCGCCGTGAGAATACTGGTGACCGGTGAATACTACGTGCTTCATCTCGCGAAGTGGCTGCCCTGGAGGGCCGTGATCGGCGCCGAGTATCTTTCGTTTTACGCTTCCGTGCCCGTCTTTTTTCTTTTCATGCGTTCCCTGTTTCCCGGGGAGTTCGGCCGGAAAGCACTGGGAGTTATCCTGGCCATAGGCTGTTCTTTTTCCCTCGTTGTCGTCATCACGCCGCCCTGTATCTACACCCATACGATCCAGGTATACCAGGTGCTGTCGACCATCATCTGTTGCCACGGCCTTGCCGTCCTTGCCCGCGCCATGACGCGCAGGCGGGGGGGCGCGATTCCCTTCGCGGCGGGATTCGTCGTGTTATTCGCGGCCGTGATCAACGATGTTTTGAGAAACAACATGCTCATTCGGACCGATTACCTTGTTCCCCTTGGCCTGTTCGTTTTCATATTTTCACAGGCATTTCTTCTTTCCGCGCGCTTTTCAAAATCAATAGCCGCGGTCGAAGGCCTCACAAATGAGCTTGAAACGAAGAACGCGAGGCTCATGGATCTTGACCGTATGAAGGACGACCTGCTCGCCGCGGTGTCCCATGAACTGAAAACACCCCTGAACGGCATCATCGGCCTGACGGAATCGATGAGGGAGCGGCGCGCCGGGGGAGGGAATGACGAGGAGCATGCGGTTCTCGACATGATCAATGCGAGCGGCAGGCGCCTTGCGGTTATGGTTAATGATCTTCTCGACTATTCACGGCTTAAGTACCGGGACGCGCCGCTGGACAGGAGGCCTGTTGATCTGCGGGTCGTCGCCGACCTGGTGATCGGGCTCACGCGGCCCCTTGCGGGGATGAAACCTCTTGCCTTCGTGAACGCGATAGATCCGGAGGCACCCATGGTCTCGGCTGATGAATACCGTCTCCAGCAGGTGCTTCACAATCTCCTTGGGAACGCGGTCAAGTACACCGCCTCGGGGAGCGTGACCATATCCATGGAGGAAACCGGGGGGGGATGGGCGGAGGTGTCCGTGTCCGATACCGGGGCCGGGATCGATCCGAAAAAACATCGTTCCATATTCGGTCTCTATGAAAAGGGGAGTGAAGACGCGGGGTCTTGCCCGGGGAGCGAAGGGATCGGACTGGCGATCGTTCGCCGGATCATTGAACTCCATGGCGGCTCGGTCCGGATCAAATCAACTCCCGGCGTGGGCTCGGTCTTTATGTTCACCCTGCCGACATGCGACAGGGAAGGGCATCCAGGGGAAAGTGTCCCATCTTCCGCGATGGTTCAGCATGAAAGAGGGTGGGCGGCTTCCGGCGATGCCGGGGATGAAATGAATCCCGACGAGGGAAGGATACTCATCGTCGATGATGACGCGGTCAACCTCGAGGTGGTGAAGAGGTTTTTGGAGGGGGCCCTTTACCGCGTGGTGACCGCCCACGGGGGCGCGGAAGCACTGGCCTGTCTTGAAAGCGGGGTTTTCGATCTTGTGCTCGTCGACGTCATGATGCCCGGCATGTCGGGGCATGAGCTCTGCCGCGAGCTGAGAAGGCGTTTTTCTCTTCATGAACTTCCCGTCATGATGCTGACGGCCCGTCATGGGGCGGGCGACCTCCTCGCGGGTTTTGATAACGGTGCGAACGATTATCTTGCCAAGCCGGTCCACCGGGAAGAGCTTCTTGCCCGCGTCCGCACGCTGGTGACGCTCCGGAAAACGGTGCGGGAACACGAGGAGGCCCGTTACCGGCTTCTCCAGGAGAGGATGAGCCCACACTTCCTTTTCAACGCCCTCAACACGGTCCATGCGATGATACGGCGGGATGCAGACACAGCGGACCGGGCCATCATGATGCTTGCGGATAACTACCGCTTTATCCTCGACCACTCCTTTCGCTCCCTTGTACCCTTCGACCGCGAATGGTCCTTCGTGGTGAACTACCTCGAATTCGAGGGGCTTCGATTTCGGGACACGCTTACCGTAACAATGGAGCGACGGGGTGATTTCGGCAGCGTTCGTGTCCCACCCCTTATTATCCAGCCCCTTGTCGAGAATGCCCTCAGGCATGGCGTTCTTCGGAGGGGCGGGGAAGGGTCCATCGAGGTCATCGCAGAGTGCAATGGAGAAAGAGTCACTGTCGATGTACGGGACAACGGCCCGGGGCTTGCGGGATCGGCAATTTTTTCGCGATCCCTCGGGAATATCCGGAATCGGCTTGAGCACTGTTTCGGCGTCGTCGCGGTCAGGGTGAAGGAATACCGCGGTGAGGGTGTCGCCGTGAGCCTTTCATTCAACATTGACCGTCCCCCCTTGAAGGCGGACGGGAGGGGAGAATCTTCATGCATGAACATGAAATCTACGAGGTGCTGATTGCGGAGGATGAAGCGCCGGCGAGGGAACTCATTACGGAATATCTGCTTACAAGGCCGGAACTTCGGCTGGCGGGAATAGCGAGGAGCGGCGATGAGGCGCTGCGGGAATTAAGCTCCCGGGAATATGACCTGGTGTTCATGGACATTCATCTTCCCCGCATGTCGGGGATAGAGGTCATCGAGCGGCTGTCCAGGATTCCCTACGTGATTTTCACCACGGCGTATGACCGCTACGCCCTCCGAGCGTTTGATCTCGGCGCGGTCGATTATCTTCTCAAGCCCTTCAGCGCCGAACGTTTTGATCGATCGGTGGATAAATTTCTCTGTTCACGCAAAGCGGAGGACCATCCCTCGAGCCATGGGCCCGATGCGCTGGTGAACTTCAGGGAGGGCGGCAGGCATCACATCCTTTCCTGCGCCGATATCCTCTATGTCACGTCGTACGGCCGGAAATCCGTCGTTCACACCGGGACGGAGGATATAGAAATTCCCATGCTGCTGAAGGAGATAGAGGGAAGGGTCCCGGGCGACATTTTTGCCAGGGTGCACAAGCGTTATCTGGTCAATGTCCGCCATGTCGGAGCCCTGGAATACTATATCGGCGGCCAGTACCTGCTATTTCTGAAGAACCATGATGAAACCCCCATCCCGGTGGGGAAAAAGTACGCTTCGCTCCTCAAGGCCCGCTTTAACATGACGTGAGATCTCCGGTTCCCGGACCCAAAAAAATTTTTTTTGTGAACCAAGAACTGATTGTCATTATTGCCTGTCTATACTATATCTTATACAGTAATATATTCTTACCTTCAGGGGGGTCGGGCATGAAACGGTTTTTTGGCATGATCTGTGTGATGCTTTTTTCCTTCACGGGTATCTCTTTCGCCGACCAGATATTCCTCGATGACGGGAGCGTCCTGAAGGGTTCCATTATACAGATAAGCGATCGGGAGATCGAGTACGATCCCGAGGGTGAAAAGGCCTTTGACGTGGTCGATAAGGCGAGGGTGTCCAGGATACTTCACGACGACGGCAGGGTTACCTATCTCCGGTTCGACACCCTGGTGCGAATCGACGGGAGCGCCATCCGAGGCGCGGTCACAAGGGTAACCGGAAATGAGATCACCTACGTTCCCGAGGGAGAAGGAGTGGGCAGGACAATACCCCGGAGCGATATTGACAGGATCGAATATGCTGATGGGACGGTGGTGTACATCCCGAAGAAGGACGAAGACACGGGGGATGCCGAAATCCAGGAAAGAAAACCGACGGGTGGATTTCACGGTTCCTGGGTACGAATCGCCGGCTTTTTCGGTTTCGGCAGTGCGGATTACGGTGTCTTTGACAGGGAGAAGAGGGTTCTCAATGCCTACCGCGCCGACCTCCTTAGGGCGTACCTCGTTCCACGAGATTACCAGATGTACAACGTCTTCGGGTCCGGGGGCGGTGAGATCGACGTCATGCCCCCGGCGATAAAGTTCGCCCAGCGGCGCGGTTTTGATTTCACAGGCATAAAATTCGGGATCAGGGGCCGGTACGGTTTCCATTTCACGGACAGCGTTATCGTGGATGACAGCTCCTACTATTCCCGCGTCGATGGGTATGAGCTGTTCCGGGGACGGCTCATGAGCTACCATTACTGGACCGCGGGGCCGGTTATGAACCTCATCTTCAGTCCCCGGAGCAATATCATGAACCTGCTTGTAAATTTTTATGCAACGGCCGGGCAGGTTTTCTCCGGCAGACTGCGGGCCGCCGCGGCGCTCCGCCATGCCCGGTTCCTGACCTACCGCATGCTCGGCGCCGCGGGTCCCTACGGCGAGGATCCCTACCTGCCTTCGGAGATGGCAAACGTGACCAATACCAGGAGGTTTAACACCACGCGTTTCAACGGCTACACCATCCGCTGCGGTTTCGGTCCCCACTTTTCCCTGAACCGCTACTTCCCGATCACACTGGGAGTGAACATCACCTATGCCTACACGAGCCTGAACCTGGGAAGGGTGCTTCCCGTGTACTATCCCTACCTTGCCTATTTCAGCGGCAAGCGCCATGCGGCGCACCACGAGGTGGGTGGCGAGGTTTCCGCGGGCGTTCACTTCTGACGGGAGCCGCCGCCGCGGGAAGCCTTCGGAGGCGGGATAATCCTTGACACGGCGGGCGCTTTCTCCCATGACGTATGACCATGAGAATCGTCCTCGTACATCCCGCAGGGTCGAACTGGATCAGGGGAAAGCAAGACCTCGCCGCCGTGGCGAACAGGATGGCGCCCATCGGGCTCATCTCGATCGCCGCCTACCTCGAACGGGAAGGACACAGGGTCCACGTGCATGACTGCCTGGGCCCCGGCGCGGTGACGGGGAGCGATGAGAACGCGCGCATCATCCTCTCCTTTGAACCTGACATGGTGGGATTTTCCGCCACCACTTCCGGTTTCACCGATGGGTACCGGCTGGCATCGATCATCAAGAAGGCGCGCCCCGGCGTGATAATCCTTTTCGGGGGGGTGCATATTTCCGCCCTGGGAGGATCACTCCTGGATAGGTACGGCGATATCGATTATCTCTGTATCGGCGAGGGGGAGGAAACCCTCGCGGAGCTCGCCGCAGGCATGGACCCGAAAACGATCGACGGTCTCGCCTGGCGCGACGGCGGGAAGGCCATTACGAATCCTCCGCGCGCGCATATCGCGTCGCTCGATGCGCTTCCCTTCCCTGCCTACGAGAAGCTCCCGGGGTTTCCCCGGGGCTATAACCTGCCCCTCTTCAGCTACATACGCACGCCCGGGGCGACGATGATCACGAGCCGCGGGTGCCCCTACCAGTGCTCCTACTGCGACCGCTCGGTGTTCAGGAGGGGATTCCGGTACAATTCAGCCGGTTACATTTACGAGCACATGAAGTACCTGCGCTCCCGATTCGGCGTGCGGCACGTGAATATCTACGATGATCTCTTCACCCTGAATCGCGGGCGGATCGAGGAGCTCTGCGGCGCCCTCGTCTCCCGTCCCCTGGGAATACAGTTCAACTGCGCCGTCAGGGTGGGCCACGCGGACGATGAGCTCCTGCGTCTCTTAAAAGAGGCGGGGTGCCTCATGGTTTCACTCGGGATCGAATCGGCGGACCAGGAAATCCTGGAACGCCACAAGTCAGGGGTTTCCCTCGACGAGGTGAGGGACACCGTCGCGCGCGTGAGGAGGCGGGGGCTCCGCGCCAAGGGCCTTTTCATGATGGGACTTCCCGGTGAGACCGAGGAATCGATCCGCGCGACGAGTGATTTTGTCATTTCCCTGGACCTTGACGACATGAACATGGCGAAGTTTACCCCCTTCCCCGGCGCTCCCATCTGGAACGGCATTGAGAATGAAGGTACCCTGGAGAACGACTGGGAGCAGATGAACTGCCTCAATTTCGTCTTCGTTCCCCGCGGTATCGCGTCGAGGGAACGGCTCGATGAGCTCTACAACCGGCACGTGAAGCGTTTTTATTCAAGCCCGCGTTGGCGGAGGAGGTTCACGCGGCGCCTCTGGCAGCACCGGTGGAGCCTCCTGTATCTCCTGCGCCATCTGCCCTCCTTCGCGAAGGCGAGGAAAAATTTCGAGCCCGGCGCGGGGTCAGCTTCCCTTGCCGAAACCGGTACGGAGTGTACGGCATGAAGGACCGGCACAGGAAAGATACTGAACGGATGCTGGAGCGGCTCATGGCGGTCCCGGCTGACCCGGCACGTGATTTTGTTTCGGGAACCCGCACCCGGGGAGATCTTTACGAATACGCCGGGGGTTTTCTTCATACCCTGGGGAAGGACGAGCCGGTGTGCCTCTGCACGGAGGACCGCGGCATGATTGCCGCGGCGGTGCTGGCCTCCCTCGCGGGCGGTCCCATCTGCGTGCTCCCCCACTCCCTTTCCGGGCGGGCTCTGCGCGAAACCCGCGAGGCGATCCGGTTCAATAACGCGATCGCGGACCCTTCAATCGAGCTTCCCGCGGGTGTGGATGCGGTTCCCCCGGCGCGGCGTGCGTGGCGTCCCGCCGGGGCCCGAACTATGGATTCGATTTTCCTGACGCTTTTCACGGGAGGTTCCACCGACAGGCCCAGGATATGGACGAAGACCGCTTCCGCCATGATCGGCGAGGCACTGTTCCAGGTCCGGAAATACGGCATCGTGGGCGACGATCTCATCGCCGCCACGGTCCCCCCCTACCACATCTACGGGTTGCTGTTCACGGTGCTGATTCCCCTTCTGGCCGGGGCGACGGTGATGGAAGGAACCCGTCTTTTCCCCGGCGAGATATGCTCCGCCGTTGGCCAGGGAGGCGCCACCGTCCTGGTAAGCGTGCCGGTTCACTACCGCAGCCTGAACGGCACCCGGATACCCTCGAAGCGTCTCAGGCTTGCCTTTTCATCGGCGGGGCCCCTTGACCCGGAGGACGCCTCTGCGTTTCACCGTGAAACCGGCATCGCCGTGGAGGAGATCTACGGCTCAACCGAGACCGGGGGAATCGCCTGCAGGTCCTCCGCCGCGGGCCGGGAACTCCTGGAGCCCTTCGAGCCGGTGAGATGGAGGATACGGCACGATCTTCTCTCCGTGCAGTCACCCTTCCTGTCTCCCGAGCTTCCCCTTGACGCAGACGGGTTTTTCGTCACGGGCGATCGTGCCTCCGCGGCACAGGAGGGCCGTTTCACGCTCCTCGGCCGGGCGGACAGCGTGGTTAAGGTCGGGGGGAAAAGGGTCGATCTCCAGGACGTGCGGGACAGGATAACGCGCCTGGAGGGCGTACGGGACGCCTATGTCTTTTCACTCCCGGGCAAAACGGGACGCGGCACCGCCATTGCCGCGATCATCGAGACGGACTGTACCGAAGCGCGCATCAGAGAGCTCTGTGCCGTGTCCCTCGAGCCCTATGAGATGCCGCGTCGGATAAGGGTCGTTGGCACGATGCCCTCGACCTCGGCGGGGAAATACGACCGCGACGCCATAGAACGGTATTTTAACGGAAACGGAGAATCCTGAACGAGCGGGAGGAAAGGATGGGAGAAAAAACGGTCTACATGTTCCCGGGCCAGGGTTCGCAGTCCGTGGGGATGCGGGGGCGCCTTGGCGGCCTGAGCGACGGACAACGCGAGCTCTTCATCGAGGCTGACGGTATACTCGGTTTTTCCCTGGGAGAGCTTATTGACAGCGGCCCCGAGGATGAACTCACGAGAACCTCCAACGCTCAGCCGGCCCTCCTCGTTATGGGAGTCGCCTTTGCCAGGGGCCTCGACGACCGGGGGGAGAAGGCCGATATCGTCATGGGGCACTCCCTCGGCGAGTACGCCGCCCTGGTGCACGGCGGCGTGATTCCCTTCGGGGACGCGGTGCGAATCGTGCGCCGCCGCGGTGAGCTGATGGAGTCAGCGGTGACGGACACGCCGGGAAAGATGGCGGCGGTGATCGGCGCGGAACCCGGGTCCCTTCGCGACATCATGGCGGAATGCGCCGCCGGGCAGGTTCTTGAAGCGGCCAATTATAATTCCCCCTCCCAGGTGGTGTTAACCGGGGAGGCGGCGGCGGTGGACAGGGCCGTGGAGGAGATCAACCGCAGGGGAACGGGGAAGGCGATTGAACTCAACGTGGCCGGACCCTTTCACTCTTCCCTCATGAAGCCCGCTGCCGGGGAATTCGAAATCTTCCTGCGGAATTATACTTTCAATGCCCCTCGCCTCGCCTTCATTGACAATGTAAGTGGCGGGATCGAGAAGGACCCGGACAGGATACGGGAGAAGCTCGTGCTCCAGCTGTACAGCCCCGTGCAGTGGGAGCGCTCGGTGCTGACCGCTCGGGACGCCGGCGCCGCTCTCTTTATCGAGTCGGGCCCCGGGAACGTCCTGTCCGGTCTCGTGAAACGGATCGCCAGGGACCGGAAGATCATGCAGGGGGAGAAGCTTCTCAATCCTTCATGAGGTGGTCTTCGTCTTCATCGTCACTTTCTTCATCCCCCTTCGCGCTCCCGCGCCATGCCTCGATATTCTTACCGTGGTTCAGGATGATGAAGAGGGCGGTGAGGGCCGCGCCGATGACCGCGCCGGAAGCGAAGCCGGAGGCCGCCATGGTCGCGACGGCGAGGATGCCAACCATGGCGAAGGATCCGATGAAGGGGGCCCGCGTGGCGAGATAGACGAGGACCCAGGCGGCGCATGAGAGGACCGCGCCGAGGGGAGTGATGACCGCGGAAAAGCCGAGATAGTTGGCCACCCCCTTGCCCCCTTCAAAGCGGTGAAAGCAGGGGAAGCGGTTCCCCGCCACCAGGGCGAGTCCCGCCCAGGGCGCCTGGCCCGCGGTGAGTATCGTTACCGCCAGGAGGGCCACCGCCACGGCCCTCCCCACGTCAAGGATCAGGACAAGGACGGCCCACCCGGGGCCCGCCAGGCGGTAGACATTGGTGGTGCCGGCGTTGCCGCTGAAGCTTTTCCTCGGATCTTCCCTGCCGAGCAGCCTGAAAAGAATAATGGAGAAATTGACGGAACCGGCCACGTATGCGACAATCATGACAATCAGAAATTTCATTGCACCTATCCTTATTTCCGGTGGAAATCGACGCCGGCACACTGATCCCTCCGGCCCACCCTGCGGCAGCGGCAAAATAATTTCAAGGACAATCCCGCATCGGTTCCGGAGGTCCGTTTCAATCCAGCAGGCAGAGGGTGAAGAGATGGCCTTCGACCTCGTCGTGGTGCGCTTCCCTTTCCCTGGTTTCACCCCCGAGGGTGTAGCGGCTTGAATCAGCGGCGATGTGGCGTACGATGACTCTCCGCCACGACTCGGGCAATCCCGAGCCCAGGGCCTTGGCCACGGCCTCCTTGAGGCTCCATATCCTCGTCGAGGCCCCGGTTTCACCAAGGGGGTGACCGGCAACAAGGGCCAGCTCCGATTCATGCATGTAGAGCCTTCTTCCTTTCAGGACCCTTTCGGAAATAAGCTCAACGTCGATGCCGACGGGGCGATCGGCAATGACGGCCACGGCAAAGCGTGAATCGTGGGATGCCGAGGACGAGAAGGGTTCGCTTCCGTCGGGGAGGGGACAGCGGGGCCGCCCGTTGGGATGGATCGTGGTCAGGAGGGAAGGGGCAGTGAAGCGGTCGCCTCCGGGCATCCTGCGGGCGATGGCCTTCAGCGCCATCCGCGCCCCGAGGAAACTCCTGCCTCGTTTTTCCCGCATGTCGTTGAACCGGGACAGCTCGGTTTCTGAAAGTATTCCCGCGCAGGGCGCGGTCAGGGACCCGAGTTCAATGACGCTGAGGTCACGGCAGAGGGATCGTATCGCCCCGAGGGGTTCCCCCTTTCCGGCGCGTATCCATTCCGGTGGATGAAGGGTGCCGCTGCTCACGTCCCGCATGCGCAGGCCCCGGACCTCCTCGCAGAGGGCGCCGGCGGAGTCGTATATCCAGAGATTGAAGCTCAGGGCGCCGCGGTCGGCCGATACGGGGGTAACCCGGGAGAAGTAGGTTTCCCCGGCCCGCGTCTTTTTGCGGATTATCCGAAGATCGAGATGCACCGGGAAACCCACGATGTCCCCGTGGCGCTGGCCCCAGACGCAGGCCCCGTGAAACGAGGCATCGAGGGGAAAGGGCGATCCAAGGGGTTCCCCGGGAGCCTCGGCCGTTCCCCCGTTGACGACGGCGACGGCTCCCTCACGGGAAACGTGAAGCGACTCGATGTTGCGGTACGCCGGGCCGAAGGGGACCAGCTCGCCGTATATCCGATCCTTCTCAAGGGTGGCACAGATACCCTCAAGGCCCAGGGTCATGTCCAGCGGGGGCTCGATGGCCGGGGGCACCTCGCCGGGAAAGACGATGGAAACATGCTCCACGGACCGGGTGATGGCGGTGGTGCCCGATCTCCGCAGGGTTGTCAATTTCGAGATGACGGCGCCGTCCGCGGCCTTGGTTTCGTGGAACGCTTCTATTGATGACTTACACGGGGGAACCTCGAGGAAGCGGGAGAATTCCGCGTCGTTGATTGCCGTCACCGGCATGGAGGGATACGCCTCGAGGGCCAATCCCGCGAGGAGTCGCATCGCCTCGACGGCGGGGTAGACGGCGCGGTTCCGGAACACGTGATCGCGGATGTAGTCTGATATGCCGATGGCGACCGGTGTCCGCCGTGGCGTCGTCATTTCGGAAAGGTCTTCCATAGGTGCACGGTCTTTTCGTCAACGGCGACGGGGAGTCCCTTCCTGTTGAGGGCGCAGTGTTTCGTAAAACCGCGGCATATGAGCCTGCCGGTCTCCGCGTGGGAGATAAGATAGTCGAAGGTGAGGCGCACGCGTTCGAGGGCGATGGGGCGGGTATGGATCCATATCGGGTCATCGTAATAGAGGGGCGCGTGGAAGGTAATGCCCAGGTCGATGATGGGATAGACGAACCCGCTTTCCTCGATCTCGCGGTAGGGATAGGCCGCGTCCCGCATGAGGGACGCCCTGCCGAGCTCAAAGTACCGGAGGTAGTTGGAATGGTAGACGACCTCGGAGCGGTCCGTGTCGGCGTAGAGGGTGCGGTGAGGACAGCGGTGCCACACCTCCCCCGTGGTCGCGTCGCGGACGAATCGGGCGTCATCATCGAAGGGAACGGGGCGGAAGGGTTTCGGCTTCACGCTACACTCCCCTGAAGACGACGCAGCAGTTCGTGCCCCCGAAACCGAAGGCGTTGGAGAGGATGATATCGTGGGACTGGTTCCGCGCGGCGTTCGGCACCACGTCGATGCCGTCGAAATGCGGGTCGGGAATATGGTTCACCGTGGGGAGTATGATTCCCCGGCGCATCCCCTCGATGGCAAAGGCGGCCTCGATGGAGGCTGCGCCACCCAGGGTATGGCCTATCTGGGATTTGTTGGATGAAACGGGGATCTTTTCCGCCAGGGGGCCGAAGACCTCCCGGAGGCATTCGATCTCCGTGGCGTCACCCTTCGGCGTGGAGGTGCCGTGGGCGTTGACATACTGGATGTCGGCGGGGGAAAGCCCCGCGTCCTCGATGGCCATCCGCATGGCGAGAATGATGGTGTCCCTGTTGGGACGGGTGAAGTGGTGGGCGTCGGAATTCCATCCCACGCCGAGAACCTCCGCCTTGGCCTCGAGGCCGTGCGATGCCACCGCCTCGTCCGCGGCGAGAACCAGGACCCCGGCCCCCTCGGAGAGGACGAACCCCCTGCGGTCGGCGCTGAAGGGGCGCGATGCCATGGTCGGGTCGTCGTGGGCGCGGTCCCCGGGCCTGACCTTTATGGTCGCGTTCATGTTCTCGAACCCGTGAATGATCTCGGGAATGATGCAGGTGTCAACCCCGCCGGCCAGGACAAAGTCAACGTCTCCGTCCCGGATCATACGGGCGCCGATGCCGATGGCGTGGTTCCCCGAGGCGCAGGCCCCCTCGGGAGAGAATATGGGACCCGTGAACCCCAGGAGCATTCCCGCCTTGCCCGAGGGGATGTTCGCGCAGAGGTTCGGGAGCAGGTAGGGACTCACCTTGAGGGGGCCCCTGTTCAGGTAGTTGTCCATGGCCACGCGGTAGGCGTCGGAACCGTTCAGGGCCGAGCCGATCAGGCAGGCGGTGCGCGGGCCCGTCTCGCCGTTTATTTCCAGGCCCGCGTGCCGTATCGCCTCCTGGCATACCGCCATGGTGAGGAGGACGAAGTCGGCGTTCCAGTTATAGATTTCCTTTTCGTCCGCGAAATCCAGGGTGCGGGGGTCCCAGTCGGGTATTTCACCGACGACATCGCAGAGCGAATCAACCCTGCATCGCGTCACTTTCCTGAATCCGGCCTCTCCCCGGACGGCGCGCTCCCACGATTTCGGGAATGTGCTTCCCAGGGGCGTGGCGGCGCCGTAGCCGACAACGAAGACGCGTCTATTTTTCGGAGCTTTCATTGCTTGACGTTATGCCGTTTCAGGGGCGACCCTTTCGAACCAAAAGTAGGCCATTCTTTGACATGGCTGTAATATTCACAAGAAAAATTTCAGGGCTTTTTTCCTTCCGTGGTCCCGGCCTGCGACGCGTGTTCTCCTGCGCCGCGACGCCGGGCGATGGTGAGACCGGTGTATCCGTAAAGGGCGGATATGAGGGGGGTAACCAGGTTCATTATTGCGTAGGGCAGGTAGGCGAAGGTCGCGACGCCCAGGGATGAGGCCATGAAGGAGCCGCAGGTGTTCCAGGGTACGAGGGGGGAGGTGAGGGTTCCCCCGTCCTCCAGTGCCCTCGAAAGGTTTTTCATTTCAAGGCCGCGCTCTTCGTAGACCTCGCGGTACATGCGCCCGGTGATCACGATGGAAAGATACTGGTCCGATGCGAGGATGTTCGTCAGGACGCAGGTGCCCAGGGTGGCGGCGATCAGGTTCCCCGTGCTCCTGACCCGCTTCAGCACCGCGAGGGCGATGGCGTGGAGCATGCCGCTTCCCTCCATGACGCCCGCGAAGAACATGGCGGAGAGGATGAGCCAGATCGTGCTGAGCATGGCGGACATGCCGCCCTTCGACAACAGTGCGTCGACCTCGGGAACCCCCGTGGCGGCCTGGTATCCCGAGGCGGCGGTCTTCAGGGCCATCCGGATGACGTGGGCCGCCTGGTCCGCCGCTCCGGTACCGGCCGGCAGGGCGAGGTGGTGGCGCTGGAACAGCAACCAGAAGAGAAGCCCCATGACGATGCCGCACATGATGGCGGGTATGGCCGGGACGCGCTTCACCATCACTGCGATGGTGAGGGCCGGGGGGATGAGAAGGAAAAGGGAGGTGTTGAAGCCGGCGTTGATGGTGGCGGTGATGACGGCGATATGGGCGGAGTCGGCCCCCGCCGGTCCCCGAAGGCCGAGGAAGAGATAGACCCCCAGGGCGATGACGACGGCCGGGGTCGTGGTGTAGAGCATGTGGCGGATATGATCGAAGAGATCGCTTCCCGCCATGGACGAGGCCAGGTTCGTGGTTTCGGAAAAGGGTGATATCTTGTCCCCGAAATAGGCGCCGGAAATAATGGCCCCCGCGGTCATCCCCGCGTCGATCCCCGCGGCCTGGCCTATACCGATGAGGGCCACGCCGATCGTTCCCGCCGTGGACCAGGAGCTTCCCGTGGACAGCGAGACGATGCCGGAGACCACGCAGGCGGCGAAGAGGAAGAGGGAGGGCCGCAGTATCTTCAGGCCCCAGACGATGATCGTGGGCACCACCCCGGCGAGGATCCAGACGCCGATGAGGGCGCCGATGAGAAGCAGGATGAGCACGGCCTTGGTGACGTCGCCAATCGATTTCAGTATCCCCGCCTCGAGGCGCTCCCATTTCACGCCCCGCAGGAGGGCCACCACGGCGGCGAAGAAGCCGCTCAGGGTGAGGGAAACCTGGGCCGGACCCTGGGTCGAATCGGCCCCGAAAAGAAACACCGTGACGGCGAGGGCGGCCACGAGAAAGCCCACGGAAACGAGTGAAGACGGGAGGCCCGGATGGGCCGCCCGGGATGCGGCGTTGTCCCGTTTGTTCACGCCGCGCCGCGGGCGTGCCGCCCGCCGGGTTCGATGGTCACGATCATCATCGTCCGATGCTACGGGAGGGAGCAAAATAATCAACAACTTAAAAAACCCGGGCAGGATACTGATTGACATCGCCGCGGCGACGATGGCACCATGTGATTGCCGGCGGGTGACGGAGCCTTCCGCATCACACGACAAGGAGCCAGGATAGTGAGCAACCAGGAGTGCGTGTTCTGCGACATCGTCGCGGGGAAAAAGCCGGCCCGGGTCATCATGGAGGACGAACTCTCCATGGTGATACTGGATATCCATCCCTACTCGAAGGGGCATTGCCTGGCGATACCGAAGCGTCATGTCCCCTGGTGGCAGGAGATGACCGACGAGGAGACCGCGAGCCTCTTCATCCTCGCGAAGAAGGCGGCGGTGAGAATGATGGCGGCGTTCAGTCCGGACATGGTCTGCATGTACGCCCGGGGGAGGCGGATCCCCCATACCCACATCTTCCTTATCCCGACCCACGGCGGGGACGTTCTCGACCGCTTTTTCAACGCAATGGAGCTGTTCCAGGAGTCTCCCGAGGAGCTGACGCGCCTCAAGGGCGAGGAGATGATGGGCGAGGCGGCGGATCTTCTCAGGAAGGAGTGGTGACGGGGCTCACGCCTCCCGCCGGAAGACCACGCAGGAATTGCACCCCCCGAAACCGAAGGAGTTCTTCAGCACGAATTCCTGGTCGAGCTTCCGCGCCCCTTCGGCCACGCAGTCGAGGGGAATCTCCGGGTCCGGCGTGTGGTTGATTGTGGGGAGAACCGCGCCCCGCCGCATCCCCTCCATGGCAAGGATCGATTCGATGGCGCTCGAGGCGCCCATGGCGTGGCCCGTCTGGGACTTGTTGGCCGATACCGGGGGTATACCGCCATCGAACACCGCGGCCAGGGCGCGGTACTCCACGGTGTCGCCGATCTTCGTCGAGGTCCCGTGGGCGTTGATTGCGTCAACGTCGCCGGGGGATATGCCGGCGCGCGCGATGCTCTCGGCGATGCACCGGGTGACCGTGTCGAAGTTCGGGGCCACGAAGTGGTGCGCGTCGGAGGTCATGCTCCATCCCGCTATCTCGAAGCTCCAATCGAGGCCGTGGGCACGCGCGAACTCCCGGGTCGCGATGATGACGGCGCCGGATCCCTCGGACACGACGAAGCCCCTCCGGTCGATGGAAAAGGGGCGGCTTGCCGAGGCCGGCGGTTCCGGGCGTTCCTTTTTATGCTTGTAGGCCCCGTTCATCGAAGCGAATCCCGCCACGATGGGCTCCACGAGGGGAAAATCCACCGCGCCGCAGATCACCGCGTCGGCGATCCCCTCCTTCAGGAACAGGGAGCCGATGATGAGGGAAGTGGCCCCCGTGGCGCACGCCGTGATGGTGGCGGCGATGGGCCCCGTGGCCTTCGTCAGCATCGATATCTTCCCCCCCACCATGTTGATGCAGGAGTTCGGGTTCGTGAAGGGATGGGGCGTTTTCCCGCCACTGACCATGAGCCGGTCCGCGGCGATCACGGCGTCGAGTCCCCCCACGGCGGAGCTGAAGGTGATGCCGATCCGCGGGGCGATCTCCGGGGATATCTCGAGGCCGCTCGCCGCAAGGGCACGGTGGACCGTGAGCATCGCGTGGGGGAAAATGGGGGAGCTCCAGTGCGCCATTTCGCGCGGCGAGAGAAAGGGGAAGGGGGAGACGTCGATCTCGCCGACCTGCCCCGCGATGCGCACGGGAAAATCGTCTCCCATGGGGAACCTCGTCAGCTCCGTGACGCCGCTCTCCCCGGCGGCGGCGCGGTTCCACTGCGCATCCATCTCTGTTCCCAGGGGGGATACCATGTCGTAGCCGAGGATGACGGGTCGTGCGCGGTCCGTGTCCGGGGTCATGTCGTCACCATGAAAAGGGGGCCTACCAGGGTATGAACTTGTAGAGCTTCGCGAACATCTCGTAGACCTCGATCCAGTTCTGCAGGTCCTTCGTCGAGCGCATGTGGGCCCGCTTGTTCACCATGACCCAGCTCATGTGGGCCGCGCCGTCCTTGCAGGTGGAACAGTCGCGTGTTTCCGAGGTGCAGCAGCGGTGCATGGTCTTCAGGTCCGCGGCCCAGCGGATGAATCCTATGAGGCGCTTCGGCTCCGGGTTGCGGCGGTCCAGCGGCTTGGTGACGGAGGGGCACTCCATCCAGCCGAATCGTCGGCCCAGCATCATGCCCGTGGTGATGATCTCGTGATAGTATTTCGAGGAGATGACCGTGTCGGGATAGCGGTCGAGCATTTCGTCCATCTCCCTGCGCAGTTCCGCGAGCTCCTGGTCGGTCCAGGAAAAACCGTCGACTCCCTCGTCATTGGAGAGGAGCTGCATATGGACCTTGAGCCCGGCATCCCTGATCTTCCGGATAATAAGCTCGGTTTTGCCGATCTGCTTGGGCGTGATGGTGTAGAGGTAATAGGTGTAGGGGTCGCCCTCGTAGTTTTTTCGCGATATGCTGAAGGTGTCCCTTCCCCTCAGCATCTTTTCGTCCTCCTCGTCGCCCCAGAGCGAGACCCCCACCATCATGTCCGGAAAGCGGTCCCGGGGGACCTTGATGATGCCGTTGGTGGCGCAGTAAGTGGGCACACGGCGGTAGAAGGCCTCGATCCTGTCCATGTGAAGGGTCGGTTCGCCGCCGATCAGTATCGCCAGGTTGACCCCCCGCTCCTTTTCCTTCTCGACGAATTCCTCCCATTTCCGGATGTCGGGCTCGTCGGGCGATTTCTTGTGCTCGTCCGAGGAAAAAAAGAAACAGCCCTTGCACCGGAGGTTGCACTGGTTCGTCACATCGTAGATCGAGCTGCGGATATTGAGCTTCGATATCCGTTTATATCGGTCGTACCACTCGTTATCAAGCAGTGAACTGACGGTATTCATCTTTGGCTCCTCATGTTCTTCTCGACGGTGCGGCGATGGAAGGGGAAACGATCAGAGATTGAATCCCGGCGGCGGTGTCATCCGTTCAAGAAGGTTTTTTCCTTTTTCGTATCCCATGACCCAGACCGCGAGGTAGGTGTCCACGTAATCGAGCCATGCCCTGAAAGACACCGGGTCAGAGGCGTGGCGGTAGAGCCGGGCGGTGACCACGGCGCTCCCCGCGGCGTAGTGCCGGCAGTCCGCGCAATCGGTATCGGGCACGCAGCAGGACACGTCGCGGTCCCAGGAGAGGTCGGTACGGTATTGCCGGAAGGACCTGCCCAGGCCGATGTCCGTGGACGGGTTCATGCGGGGATAGGAACAGGAATAGAGATCATGAAGCCCCAGCTCATGGGTATGGGCAACAATGCTGTAGGGGGAAAAGAGCAGATGGCGCGGGTACCGCTGAAGCACATCGTACATGGTTTCCCTCGTTTTTGCGAGAGACTCCCCGTCATGGCGAAGGCTCCCCGTATAGCCCACGGGGGAGGAAAAGACGTTGAAGGTTGCCCTGCAGTCGGCGGCGGCGAGAGGCTCCATCACGTCATAGATCTCGCCGATGTTTTCCCGCGTGAAGGTGTAGACGAAAACGGCCCGGGGGTCTTCGCGGTAGTTTTCGATCTGCCGTTTCAGGAGATCTTTCGCGCCGCGCACCCGGCGGCTCGTCTCGTCGTTTCCCCAGACGGAAAGATGTATCTTGTACCCTATATCCTCGGGGATCAGCTTGAATCCGTTTGAGGCGATACAGCCCAGGGGCAGCACGTCGTAGCAGGCGCGGCACAGGTGGGGCACGAGGGACGGCTCCGCCCCCGCCAGGACGACAAAGGTAATGCCGCGCTCCTTCTCCGCTTCCATCAGGGAACGCCATTCGCCGACATCACCGTTTTCCCTGGCGAACTGCTTGTCCCCCTCGTAGTAGTAGCAACCGTCGCACCGGATATTGCACCGGTTCGTCATGTCGTAGGTGGACTCGCGGAGGAAGAAGTATTTCCTCACCTTTTCCCACCGCCGGCGCACCTCGGGGTCCGCGATGAGTTCGGAGAACCTGGCGCCCGCTACCGGAGCCTTTGTTTTCACGGTGTTCGTTCGATTCATGGTGCCTTCCGGCATTCGCCGCCGGTCATACCGATAGTATAATAACGGGTCACTTTTCCTTCAACTTTTCTTCGATATATTCAGCGATTAATGCGACATTTTTCAGTTTGGGGTAGTCGTCCTCGTCGATGGTTATGCCGTATTCGTCCTGAAGCACGAGGACCACGGTCGTAAGGTCCATGCTGTCGATGCCCAGTTCGTCGACAAGGTCGAGGTCGGGATTGAAGGTCTCGGGCGTAACGTCCTCGAGCTTCAGTTCATCGATCAGAATTTCCGCGACGCGGAGCACTGTTTCTTTTCGCGCCATATGGTAGCCTCCTGTATATGCTCACTGCCGTTGACTGATCAGCGTTCACCCGGGGTGAGTTTCATGATGCCGCTGCATGCGAGCTGATTGCCGGCCATGACCCTGAACCTGTAACGGCCGGGATCGGCGCTTTCAGGGGACGCGGTGATTGTTATGGCGTCCCCCGGCCGGATAAGCTGACGGAACCGCACCCTGGAAACGCCGGAAATACTTGCATCGTTTCCTTCCTGATCCAGATATTCCCTCAGCGCGTCGAAGACCATACCGAGCTGTGCAATCCCCGGAAGGACCGGGAAACCGGGGAAATGTCCGTCGAACCAGAGGGAATCCGGCCCGATGATGATGTCCGCGGAAATCTCCCCGGTGGCGCCGCCGTCCATGTTTGATAGCAAATGCCAGTCGGTATTCATCGGTATCAACTCGCCTTTTGTATTTGTTACACACCGGGAGAATGGCGACGGTTTGTATCTATTGGCGCCGTCCCCGGATGTGTCAAGAAAAAAAATCCGGGCCCGGGGACGCGCCAGCCTCAATTCAAGGATGAAGTGCAACATTAGGAATCAGTAATAATAGTAGTCTCATGGGGGCTCTTCCCATAGGATTGAGTTTGACAGAACATAATCCGAGGAGGAACCACCCATGAGACTGTATTCACACATAACGAAAGACGAGCGCCATGTCATCCAAAAAATGCTCTATTCTAGCGTATCAAAGATTGAATTGAGCAAATATCTGGGACGCGATCGATCTACCATTTATCGAGAGCATACACGAAACAGGACAAAAGGCTATCATTATCAAGATGCACATGAACGTTATTGCGCCCGAAGGTATAGGCGTCGGAGAAAGCTCGATAGCAATGGTGTGTTACGGCTTCTTGTATGCTCTTTGCTTATGGAGAGAAATTCCCCTGAAGTCACATCATATTATTTGAGGAGCCAGTTTCCCGGAGATCCTGAGATGCATATATCAACTGAAGCCATCTATCAATGGGTGTATGCGCAGCATGGGGAGTACCACAATATGTTATTGCTTAATTATCTGTTCACAAAGAGGAATAAACGTCAGAAACGGTCCCTGATATATCAAAAAAGAGAACTTATTGCTGGGAAACGGAACATTTGTGAACGTCCGATAGAGGCTGATGAAAAGACTGTCGCCGGCCATTTGGAGGGTGATCTCATTACCAGTGCAGGGAATGATGCATATTTACTTACCCTGGTTGACCGCAAACTGGCGCATATCTGGGGTGTTCCAGTCCATTCCAAGGATGCGGAAATCGTATCCCGAGCTGTCGTGGAGGCACTGAACGATTTACCTGCCGGATTCGTTAAAACAATTACATTCGATAATGGTAGTGAATTCAGCTTATTTCAGAATATCGAAAAAGCATTGGAATGCAAGGTCTTCTTTGCCGATCCATATTGTTCATGGCAACGTGGGTTAAATGAGCATATCAATGGACGCATCCGCCAGTATATCCCTAAGAAAAAAAGTTTTGCCCACTTGACCGATGATGATTTTGAGGATATCCTCTGTGCAATAAATTCGAGGCCCCGAAAATCCCGTGGGTGGCGTACCCCGAGATCGCTGTTGAATGAACTGATTTGTTGCACTTGAATGTTGAATTCAGGCAGGGCTCAATCCGTTCTGAAGTAATCGATACTCTCCTTGAGGTCCTCCGCCATTTTCTCAAGGTCCTTCAGGTTGGCAAGCATCTGTTCCGATCCTGCGGCGATCGACTGGGTCAGCTCGTTGATGTGGGTGATGGAACGGACGATCTCCTCCATGGAGCGCTTCTGCTCGTCCGTGGCCATGCGTATCTGGTCCGAGCGCCTCTGCGCCGCGTCCGCCTCGCTGGTGACGGAATCCTTGATGGTTACCTGCCGGCCGATCGTTTCCGAGAGCGTCCCCATCCTTTTCGTGATGGTAGCGACGCCTTCGATGATGGCGCCGATGACCCGGTTTGCCGATCCGATGTATGCCATGCCGTTCTGGATCTGGCCGGTGTTCGCCTTGATCAGGCGGTCGATCTCTTTGATGCTCGACGCGGTCTGGTCCGCAAGCTTCGAGATTTCGTCGGCCACCACGGCGAAGCCCCGGCCCGCGTCCCCCGCCCTGGCCGCCTCGATGGCGGCGTTCAGGGAAAGGAGGTTGATCTGTTCGGAGATGTCGTTGATTATCTTGACGATCCCGGTCATCTCGTCGGAACTCTGGGTGATGCGCGTCATGGCGCTGTTCATGTCCGCCAGGGACTGCTCTCCCTCCCGCGCCTTCAGGGAGATATCGGATGAGACGGCGTCGGTTTCGCTGATCATCGCCGCCGTGTCGTTGATGCTCCGGTCGAGCTCGCGGATCTGTGACATGAGCTGCTGTATGCCTGAGTGCTGCTCCAGGGCGTCGGAGGCGATCGAATCGACGCCGGCCGAAACCTCCTCCGCGGTAGCGGTCACTTCTTCGGCGGTTGAGGCCTGGCGCTGGGCGTTCTCCGAGAAGGCCTCCGCCGTGGCGGCCATCTCAAGGGATGCGCTGGCAAGAACGCCCGAGATTCCCTGGACCCTGCCGATGACGCCCCGCAGGGTGTCAATGAACCCGCGCATGGTAAGGAGGATACTCCCCGGTTCGTCGGTCGAATAGCTTACGATCTCCTGGTGAAGGTTACCCCGGCCTGTTTCGATGATAACGGAGCGGCAGTCGTCCAGGGGCTTCAGGCGGAAAGACGTCAGGCGATAGATTCCGAAGCCGACCGACCCGAGGCCGAGGCAGGTGAATATGAGCATGAAGAGCGCGACGGAGCTTCCCGCGCCTTCTATGTCGGACCTCTTCGACAGTACGACGGCGCGGAACCCGCGCGTTTCAACCGGTCCGCTGCAGGCTATCATGGGGGTCCCGCTCGTGTCCCGGTAATCGATACATCCACTCTCCCCGCCGACCTCGCTGCCCCAGGGGAATTCTTTCGAATAGCGCCCAACCTCCCCTGGATCCGTGTGGGCCACGACGGTCGAATCGGGGCCGATAACGAGGGCTTGCCGTCCATCCCCCGCCAGGGCTCCGATCGCCCTTCCGGCCTCGGTGGCGACCGCTGCGGCAGTGTCCCCATCACCCCGGGCGGTAACGGAATCTTCGATGCTCCGGGTGATAAGGGACGCCGCCGTTTTCATCATGCTGGTGCGTTCCCCGTAGGCGATGTCGTAAGTGTTGCTGTAGACGATGGGGACCATCAGGGCGCAGAGGGCCGCCACGAGGGCGATGATGACAAGGGAGAGGGACGTGCTCATCCGCGCCACCATGGCATCCTCTCCCGTCGCGGTGCGCGAGAAAATACCGCTCCGGGCGATCCGCCTTGTGATGATCTCAATCGAAAGGTAGTACAGGCTTGACATGGCCATGGCGTCGATGAAGAGAAGCGAGATCATGATCGTGATGGCCCTGAGGCCGGGATGGAAGAGGAACCATACCGCCACGATGGCGGTGGGCATCAGGATGAACCATGATATCAGGGCCTCGCGCCCTCGCCTTCGGGAGAGGGTGAAGAACGACAGTTTCGCCGCCGAAAACTCCTCGTCGCTCCATTCCCTCGATTCAAGCACCGCGTGAAAATATGACATTATGGGCGAGAAAAGCTTGCGGTAGCTGGTCACGGTAATGACGCAGGCGACGAGCATGAGCCCACCCACGACGCCGAAGAAGATGACGGCCCTGGCGAGGTCAAGACCGAGGAGAAGATAGGATATGATGGCGGTTCCCGGAATGACGAAAAAGTAGGCGATGAAGTCGGTCGAGAAAAACACCCTCCGCGGAAGGCCAAGAAGCAGTTCCCTGCCGTAGCTCGCTTCGTTCATGCGCCACCTCCTCTCTGCCTGGGAATAAATGAAAGCTACATTCCGATATCGCCACTGTCAAATCAAATACCATTGAGCACTCGCGCGGGAGTGGTCGTTGGGCGGCCAGAAGGCGGGATGTCGCTTCGCGACATCCCGCCCAGGGAAGGCTTCATTTTCTGAGAAACCGCACCAGTATGTCGTTCACCTTCTCGGGGTTTTCGTAATGGACAAGGTGTCCGCCCCCGTCGATTTCATGGTATTCAATTTTCGGAAGGGACCTCTTTATGTTGGCGATCGAATCCGCCATGATTACCCTGTCCGCCGTGCCCCAGGTGAGAAGCACGGGTATTCCTGACCTCCCCACGGCCTCGTACTGCGGCGTAAAGTCGGCAAGGGAGTCGCCGCGAAGGTTCGAGAGCCTGGCGCGCTTGAAGCCCCGGTAAGCGAGCTGCTCGCGGTATTTCTTCGTGTATTCCTCCGGGATGGCGTCCGTGTCCGCGAACACCTTGTTCGGATAGTTGAGATTGATCCTGTCAAGGGCGACGCGGCCGATGTAATCGCCTATGCCGGGGATTTTGACCAGGCCGATGATCGCCTTCATCGGAAGGACGTTGATAAAGGGGGAGAGCAGGGCAAGCTGTTGTACCCGGCCGGGGTGCTTCGCCGTGAAGTAAACGGCGATACTGCCTCCCTGGGATGTGCCCACGAGGCGCACCGGCCCCGCTATGCCGAGCTTCGCCAGGAGTTCAGAGAGCTGGCGGTCGTAGAGTTCCCGGGAATAGACTGTGTCGGGGCGGTCCGAGTAGCCAAAACCGTAGAGATCGTACCGGACGACGCGGAACCCGGCGTCGGTGAGGACCTTCACGTTCCGGTCCCATGAAAAGTCGGGGGCCGCGTTGCCGTGTACCAGCACGACGACATCGCCCCTTTCGGGACCGGTTACGTCGTAGTGGACCATGCCGTCGGTGAGCCTGATGAACGTGAGGCCGAGTTCCTTTCGAACATCGTCATTCAGTTCTTTCACCTCGAGATTGCCCGTCAGGAAGGGTAGAAGGATGAGCAGGAGCGCAATTGCGGCAACGACAATCAATGCTTTTTTCATCGGTTATACCTCGCGTATCATTAAAGTGGTCCCCACGCCCATCTGGCTTCATTCAAAGCGAAACGGGGTTGTTGGGTCATGTCTGCATGATGGTTCACCTCGCGACCTCCACCTGGAGCAACCCCTCGCGCGTGAGATTTCTCACCAGTTCCCGCCCCGCCTCCGAACCAGAGGCGTAGAGCACACAGGGCTTGCCCGATGGCGCGGGGAGGGACACGCGTATTCCGCCGCCCGTGGCGTCGTATTCCTTTCCCGTCCAGAGGTGCACCCATTTCCCGCCGGGGAGGTAGGCCCGGACCGTTTCCTTGCCGGGATCCAGTACGGGGACGACCATGAGATCGGCGCCCACCATGAACTGCTCGTATGAAAGCCGCCATACCTCCGGGTCGTCGGGATAATGGATGAAGGGATGGCGTACCACGGGGAGCCCCGTTTCCGCCGCCTGGCGCACCAGGCGTTTCCGATACGCCTTCCACGAGCGGTACAGCTTCGCGCACCGGGCGAAATGGGCCATGGTTTCCTCATCCGAATACACCTGGATGTTGGCGCCGGGGATGTTGCCCTCGTGGCTGCGAAACACCGTGGTGAAGGCGTTCAGCTCCATCCATCGCATGATGAGCTCCCTGCTCCGGTGGTAGTTCTTCAACCAGTGGGTGATCGTGGTGTAGCCGCCGATATCGCTGTGGTTGAGGCTGAACCCGGAGATGCCCCCGCTCAGGAGGCCGGTGACGGCGGTCTTGATGCCGTCATGGCGGTCCCAGGTCACGAGCTGGTCACCCAGCCAGAAAAGCGTGGCATACGATGGGCTCCTCCGGTAACCCGATCGGCTGAAAAACAGGTAGTCCTTCCCGCGGCCCGTCTCGTCGATTACCTCGCGGTTCAGGCGGGCCCATTCCTCGGGATACCGGTTATGGTACGCCGAGGGCGGTTCCCCGGAGTGAAGCACCGAATCCATGGGGAGGGCCTCGCCGAAGTCGGCCATCCATCCCATGGCCCCCCTGGCGATAACCTCGCTGCGAATAACCTCCTTGAGCCATTTTCGCGCCGAGGGATTCGTGAGGTCCACGAGGCCCGCCGAAAAGCTCGTGTTCTTGATCATGTAGGGTTTGGCTGTGCCGTCCTTCACGAGATACCCCCGGTTGTCCGCCTCGCGGAAGAGGTTTCTCGTCCCCGGCTGATTCCGCTCCGAAACGTCGGCCAGGAAGGGGTTCACGTAGGTCATCACCCTCACGCCGTCCCTTCCCAGGTCCCTCACCAGTTCCTCCCAGCCAGGGTACCGCTCCCGGTCCAGGGTCCAGTTCCACCAGAGCTGCGTGCCGAAGCTCGTTGCGCGGTTTCCCACCCAGTCCTGGAGCCAGAGGGCCGCGATGGGCACTCCGCGTTCCCTGAGTTTTTCGTAGATGTTCCGCACCGCTGCCGTGCCGCCCTGGATCCCCACGACGGCCCCCTCCATGATCCAGTCGGGGAGTGGTCGCATGCGGCCGGTGTAACGGGTGTAGGATTCGATCAGCGCCGCGGGGGAGTCGCCCCTCAGGATGCGGCCCCTCATCTCCGGCGAGAAGAGCAAGATAACCACGCGGTCCTTCGCGCGCAGGTCGAAGGACGCGTATTCGTAGTTCTCGAGAAAGAGAGACCGCAGCCTGCTCGTGACGTAATGGGGGACCCCGGCGTAGGTGGTGTGCCAGTCGCCGCCGGAACCCGCCGTCAGGTTTGCGGCGAAGGTGATGGGTTGCGCGCCGCGACCTACTCCCTGCTCCATGACGAAGATGGGGACTTTTTTCCCCTTGAGATTGAAACAGGAGAATTGCTCCCCGAACCCGAAGAACTGCTCGTCCTTTTCCGAGGAGTAGATCAGGTAGGTGCGATTGCAATCGTCGTCCCCCGGGACAAATGAAAAGCCGAGGTGGCCCGGTTCCGTTTCCGTGAACTCGAGACGGTAGCTGACGCGGGAAGGCGCCTCCCTGCCGGAGAGGGATCCTTCGATGATCACGGAGCCCCCCCTGACACTGATCGAATCAATCGCCTGGTCCGTGAAGAGGGCGCGCAGGTCATCACGGATTGAAAAGGACCCGCGTTCCTCCCGGATCGTTTCGGAGCCGATCCCCGCGGCAAGGAAGGCCCTCCCGGGGATCGATGACCAGAGCGCCCTGCCACGGTCGTCACGGTGGGTGATAACCAGGCTCCCCCCGTTTTTCACGGACCAGGTCACGATAAAGCCGCCTGCGCGGTATTCCCCCGGCGCCGCGTATTTGGAATCGAAAGAGAGTGTGCCGCTTACCGCGCCTCCGGCGCAGCCGGCGCAGAACAGGACCATGCCGCACAGCAGGGTTATGTAGGTTCGCATATCGGTTTCCTCCTTTCCCGGGAATCAGGTTTCTCGTTTCACATCGATCAGGGTCCGAATGCCCCGCAGCGCCATGATCGTGGCGAAAATGCAGATGAGTATCGTCACCCCGGTAAGCATGATCCCGGGGGTGGTCTGCGTTGTCCCGGGGTTTACACCGGCCCCCGCGTTGCCCGCGCGTTCCATCAGAAGGCCGAAGGCGGTCCCGAAGGCCGATCCCAGGATCGCGTCCATCCTCGTGAGAATCCGCATTCCCCGCGGGGGTTTTTTTTCTACGGCGCCGCCGCTCTTTCCCGGAGCGAGCCGCGACGCCATCTCCCGGAGGGGTAAAGGAAGACTATGGTGCGTGATGGCGTTCCAGGCGATGGCGCAGCAGACGGCAAGGGCGAAAAAGGCGGACGCGAAGAGAAAGTAAACGATGGACAGGAAGATGACCATGCCCGTTTCACGGTAAAGGGAAAGGATGATCCACGCTGCGCCTCCCGTGACGATAAGCGTAAAAGCCCCCATGGCGGCGCAGAAAACGACGACAACCCCCGGAAGGGCGGAGGAGAGGTGGGGGCGCAGGTCGGCGTCCCGCGGCTGCTTCAAGACCCCGGCGAGGACCAGGCCAAAGGAGGCGAAACATCCCGCGAAGAGGATGCCACCCGCCGTGATCATGGGGGAGGCAATGCCCTCGAAAAGCGGTCCGCCGATTATTTCGCAAAGCGCGCTCAGGGCGAGGAGGTTGATGGCCCCGCCGAGGCATGCCACGAAACAGCGGATCCCGGTCATGGCCCATCGGGCCTTCGCGGCAAGTTCCGGCGGAAGGGCGATGACGTTATTTCGTTCCATTGCGGGTTCAGTATATGCCCGGGCGGGGGCCTTGTCAAGGGAATCGCCGTCCCGCCCCGGGCGCAGCCGGACGAAACTTCCCGATCAATAGCACTCGCAATTTTTCCCATCTCATTCTGTCGGCGCGTGTAGCCGAACCGCAGCTTCCGGAAACCCTCGTCCAAAGGTCGGGTCGCCGCGTTGTTTCGTCATTTCACCGATACGGTTATCCGTCACGCGCACCCTCGCAAGAATGCTCCACGCCTTAATCCTGAATAGCGAGGAATATGGGGCCAGGGAAAAGGGGTTGAATTTTCCGAACAGTACGGTAACCTGCTTCGATGGGCGGATCCGTCCCGCGCCAATCCGGCGGGGAAGATTCACGGGGGGTAAACCAGGATGGAGAAGGATTCGATGCGGAGGGTTGAGATTGATGGAGGCGAGAGCGGGCAACCAGCGGGGAGGCGCGCGTGGCTGGATCGGGCCCTCAATCTGGTCGAGGCGGCGGGAAACCGCCTTCCCGATCCCGCGATACTTTTTTTCCTGCTCATGATCATCGTATGGGTCCTTTCGGCGCTCCTGGCGCCGGTGCAGTTCACCTCGATCCATCCCCGGACCGGGGAGGCGATACGGATCGTGAACCAGCTCTCCGGTGGGGAGATGGCCCGCTTTCTGTCGCGGATGGTCACGGCCTTTACCGGGTTCGCCCCCCTGGGCATCGTCCTGGTGGCCCTCCTTGGCGTGGGCGTGGCGGAGCACACGGGGTTCATCAACGCGGCGCTCCGGTCCATGCTCGGCGTGACTTCACCCCGGTTCCTTACCCCCGTCGTTGCCTTCGTGGCCGCCGTCAGCAACACGGCCGCCGACGCGGGGTACGTGGTGGTGATCCCCCTGGGGGCGGTGATATTCAACGCCATGGGGAGGCACCCCCTGGCCGGGATCGCCGCGGCCTTTGCCGGCGTGTCCGGGGGTTTTTCGGCGAACATCATCCCCTCGGCCATCGACCCGATGCTCCAGGGCATCACCCAGGAGGCGGGGCGCATCATCGACCCTGACCTCCTGGTCAATCCCCTGGCGAACTGGGGCTTCATGGCCGCCTCCACCCTCCTCGTGGTCGCCGTGACCTGGTGGATCACCGACCGGGTCATCGAGCCGCGCCTGGTGAAGGAGGTACCCCCGGGGGAAGACGCGGAGGAGATACCGTCGATGGATCCCCTCTCCCGGCGGGAAACCCGCGCCCTTCGCTGGGCAGGGGCGAGCGTGCTTCTCTCGTTGGTCCTCCTTGCCGTCGCGTCTCTCCCTTCCGGTTCGGCCCTCAGGGACCCCGCCTCGGGAAGCCTCACCGCTTTCGGGGCTCCCCTCATGGGCGCCATCGTTCCGCTCATTTTCATCCTGTTCCTGGTGCCCGGCATGGTTTACGGCTATGCCGCGGGCACCGTGACGGGGCATCGCGACATCATTAAAGGAATGACAAAGGCCATGGAGTCGATGGGCTATTACATCGTCATGGCCTTCTTCGCGGCCCAGTTCATCGCCGCCTTTGCCGCTTCCAACCTGGGGGTGCTTATCGCCGTGGAGGGTGCGACGCTGCTCCGGGAGATGCATCTCCCGGCCCAGCTTACCGTCGTGGGAATCATTCTTCTATCGGCCTTCGTGAACCTCTTCGTGGGCTCCGCCTCGGCCAAGTGGCTCATCATCGCTCCGATCTTCGTTCCCATGCTGATGAAGATCGGGGTCTCGCCGGAGCTTACCCAGGCGGCCTACCGGGTGGGGGATTCCTCGTCGAACATCATCACGCCGCTCCTTCCCTATTTCCCCCTCGTGGTGGTCTTCTGCCGCCGCTATCACCGTGGCACCGGGATCGGGACCCTTGTGTCGATGATGCTCCCCTACGCAGTCGCCCTCGGGTTCCTCTGGACGCTCTTCCTCCTGGGCTACTGGGCCCTGGGGATACCCCTGGGGATCCAGGGGGGCTACACCTATCCCTGAGGGGGGGCGGGCCGCCTCACCGGCCTTTTATCCTTTCGAGGACCTCGATCCCGCCGATATCCATGATGAGGAAGCGTTTCGGGTCCAGTCCCCGCGACTCAATGGCGCGCCTCAGGTCAAGGGCGGGATACCCGGGGGGCTCGTCGCCGAGGGCGAAGGTTCCCCACTGGGTCGGTATGAATCGGCGCGCCCCGAGTTCCGAGAAGGCCCGCAGCGCCTCGTCGATGTCAAGGTGGGGGTAGTGCATGAACCAGCGGGGGTGGTAGGCCGTGGTCGGGATGAGTGCGTAATCAATGCCGGGGAAGCGCCTCCCGAATTCGCGGTACCCGATGAAATACCCGCTGTCGCCGCCGAGATAGAGGGTGAGTCCCGGCGTGACGAGGAGGTAGCTGGCCCAGAGGGTCGAGTCCGTGGCCTGGTCGATCCGCTTCGACCAGTGTTGGGCGGGGAGACAGGTGACGCGCGCGCCGCCCTCCGCGCCCGTCTCCTCCCACCAGTCCATCTCCGTGACGTCATGCCTTCCCAGGGACGAGAGGAGTCCCCGGATCCCCTTCGGGACGTAGAAGCTCGCGTCCGCGGGAAGCTTCCTGATGCTTGCCGCGTCCAGGTGGTCGTAATGGTTGTGGCTGATGATGACGTTGATCCGCGGAGCCAGGGCGGCGAGCTCCTCCGGCGTGATGCCCGGCGGCGTCAGGCGTTTCGGCAGGAGCGCCCTGTCGGAAAAGATCGGGTCCGTTATCCACCAGCGTCCGTCGATCCGGATGATGAAGGTGTTGTGCCCCGCCCAGAGTATGAAGTCCGCGTCACCCAGGGCCCGTATCCGCGCCGCGGGGTCGGGGACCACGGCGGGGAGGAATCTCTTTTCCTCGTCGCTGTAGACGCGCCCTTTTTTCGAGAGCTTCCAGCCGATAACACCGAGGAAACTTTTTTCCTCCATTGGCATCCAGGGGTTGAAGAAACGGCCGTCCCTGAAGTGCGGGGCGTAGAGGAGGGCGGGGTCCGTTTCGTCGACCCTGGCGCGCCACGCCTCCTCGGAGAAGTTTTTTCGCGCCGTGAGGCATCCCCCCGTAATGACGGCCACGAACAGAATGAAGGCGAGTATCCGCATGGCGTTCACCCCGGTGTATGAAGGCCGGGCGGCTTGCCGTGATCCCTCCCGGCAAAAAGGAAATGAAGGATGATCCCCGCGGCCACGGCAACGTTCAGGGAATCGGTATTGTTATGCATGGGGATATGGATGGTCTCGTCGCAGAGCGACGCGGTCTCGACGGGAAGGCCCTCCGCCTCGTTGCCGAAGACCACGGCCCGCTTTCCCGCGGGACGTGCCGAGTCGAGAGGAACCGAGGCGTTTCCCGTGGAGGCTCCGTAGACCGTAAAGCCGTGGCGCTTAAGAAGGGCGATCGCTCCCGGTTCTTCCTCCATCATGACGATGGGCAGTGAAAACGCCGCGCCCATTGAGGCCCTGAGGGCCTTTCTGCTCAGGGGATCGCAGCTCCGGGGGCCGATGGCGACGGCGTCGGCGCCGAGGGCCGCGGAGGAGCGGATCACGCTCCCCAGGTTTTCGTCCTGGGAAAGGCGGGGACAGACGACCAGGTTTCGGCACCCGGGATTTCCCGCGAGGAAGGCATCGATGGTGGTGAAGGCGGGCCGCGGGGCCGCCGCCATGACGCCGCGATGGAAGGGAAAGCCCGCGAGGCTCTCCATTTCCGCCTCTCCCGCCACGTGGACGGGACACCTGCCCCGGGTGAGCTCGTTGAATTCAGCGGCCATTCGCCCGGCGCAGAGCACTGAAAGGATTTCCAGGCCCGAGGAGAGAAGGCGGGACGCCAGATACCTTCCCTCGGCGATGAAAATGCCCTCGCGCTTCAGGTCGCGGTCGCGGATATTCGAATAGAGGGAGATGTCGTGCCTGCGGTCCATGTCGGTTATACAGGTATCGAAGGCGGCCATGCGTTTCCCGTCAATTTCCCGGGACGCCGCGTTATCCCGCCGTCGGAAGGACGACGCGTCCTTCGGGCCGGCGGGATAATCGTAGCGAGTCAACATCCCTACTTGAGGAAGCTGTTGAGGAGCTTCATCCCCATGTCGGCCACGTCATCGCCGATGTTGCCGTCTCCATCGGCGTCGAGGAGCTTCCCCAGCACTCCCATCGCGTCGGGGGCTTTCTTCTCCGCGGTTTTGCTTTCAGTCTTGAGAAGATCGGTAAGGCCTCCCACGTCAAGCCCCTCCTCGTTCTTGCTTTTCGAGAGGGCGCCGAGTACCAGGGGGGCCAGTGTCGACAGCACGCCCGCCACCTGCGATTTGTCCAGGCCCGCCAGCTGGCCGAGTCCCTTCTCCACGACTCCTTCCTGCTTGCCGAGGACGTGTTTCAATATTTTCGCGCCGGCCTGGGTTTTCGCCCCTTCGAGATAGCCGTCGACGTTGTCGAGTACGGAGCCGTCATGGTCCTTTTCGAGGGCCTTGAAGAGTGATTCGGCCCCGCCCTTGTCCTCGGAGTTTTTCGCCAGGGCCGTCACGAGCATGGGGATCGCTCCCGATACCGCCACGGATGCCTTGTCCTTGTCGATGTTGAGGTTCTGGCTGATCTTGTCAACGGCCCCTTTTCCGAGACTTCCGATTACCATGTCCATTACGCCGCTCATTACATTGCCTCCTTCTCCTTGTATTGTCGCCCATAAGTATCGCACGGAAAAAAGCGTGTCAAGGGCAATAGCCTGATTCATGAAAAAAACCCCGTAATCAGCCGGAATCGCCTTGATGACTCGATTTTTTTACATGGCGCACCGCACAATGGATCGGCTTTACTCACGCGGGGATTTTGTATTGCTAAAATTTCGCCGATGAACTATGATACCACTGATTATGTATTTGTGCATGACCGATCAATACAAGAATGCGGCGAATGAAGGCTGAGAAGAAAGACTGGAAGAAATGGCTGAGCTGGTGGCGCCGCGCGCCCCGTTTCACCCGTTTCCTGTATGTTCGCGTACGCCTCGCGCGTCTCTATCGCGCGGCCGAGCGCTACCAGGTTTTTTTCTGGGCCGTCATCGTCGGCGTCATGGGGGGAGTTTCATCAGTGCTGTTCCGCACGCTCCTTGACCTGGCGTCGCTCCTCATCGCAGGCCGGGGAGGCGAAACGGTGGCGGTTTTTTCCGGCCTTCCCGTGTGGCAGAGGGTGTTGATCCCCGCCGCGGGTGGCATCGCGGCGGGTCTCATCATTTACCTCGGCGGGAAGCTGGCAACGGGGAGGACGAGCACCACCGACTACATGGAGGCGGTGGTACTCGGGGATGGCACGCTTTCGATTCGGTCGAGCCTGGTCAAGATCCTTTCTTCCATGGCTTCAATAACCTCCGGGGCTTCCATCGGCCGCGAGGGACCGATGGTGCAGCTCGCATCCGTCCTGGCGTCGTTCCCCGGAAGGTGGTGGCGCCTGTCGATGGCGCAGCGGCGTTTGATCCTGGCATGCGGCGCCGCGGCGGGGCTATCATCGGCATACAACGCTCCCATCGCCGGGTCGCTCTTCGTGGCGGAGATCGTCCTCGGTTCCATCGCCGTGGAAACCCTGGGGCCCCTGCTCCTGGCGTCGGTGCTTGCCACGCAGACGGTCCGCTTCCTTGCCGGCGGGGCCCCCCTTTATCCGATTCCTCCCTTCAGGCTTCATTCGGGTTTCGAGCTCGCCGATTACCTGGTCCTTGGGCTCCTCATCGGCCTGGTGGCCCCCTGGTTCCTGCGGGCCCTTCGGGCCAGTGAACGGATCTTTACCCGAATCAGGATCCCCGTGTACCTTCGCATCGGCCTCGGGGGTCTCGTCGTGGGTCTTATCGCGATCCGTTATCCGGAGGTGTGCGGCAACGGGTACGGCGTGGTCGGGGGGATACTACAGCAGGAATGGCTCTGGTCCACCCTGGCGGCCGTAACGGCCTTCAAGCTCCTGGCGACCTGCGCCAGCTTCGGTTCGGGAGCCGTGGGGGGCGTCTTCACCCCCACCATGTTCATGGGGGCGAGCGTCGCCTACCTCTTCGGGCACGCCCACAATGCCCTCGGTTTCGGGCCCACGCCCTCCCCCGGGGCCTTCGCCCTGGCGGGGATGGGGATGTTCCTCGCCGCCACGACCCACGCGCCCCTCATGGCGATTCTTATGGTCTTCGAGATGACCCTCGATTACCAGCTCATCCTTCCCCTTATGCTGGGGTGCGTGGTGGCCTATGTCACCGCCCATGGCATCGAACCCCGGTCCATTTACAGCGATTCACTGAAGCGCAAGGGGGCGGATCTTTTCGCCATTCATCTCGCCCGCATGCGCGTGTCGGACATTATGGACCCGGACCCGGTACATGTCGGCGAGAAGACCTCCTTTGACGAAATCGCGCGGCATTTCATCGTCAACACCTTCCGCTACCTCTACGTGGTGGACGAGGGCGGCGCGTATGTCGGGGCAGTGTCCCTGGACGACATCAAGGAATACCTCGGGTCGTCGCTTTTAACTGAGCTGGTCATCGCGAAAGACATCCTTTCCCCGGGTCCTCCCCCCGTGTCCGTTTCCTCCACCCTGGAGGAGGCCCTTGAAAAGTTCACCGTGAAGGGAGCTCGCCTGGAAAGGCTTCCCGTGGTGGCGGAGGGGCCGGTGCCGCGTCTCCTGGGAAGCGTGACCAAGACCGACCTTCTTCTCGCCATGGCCGAGCGCCTCCCCGTGCGGGAGGGATAACCGCGAAGATTGGTTTCGTTAAAAATGCTGGACAGCGGCAGAGCCGGCAGGTAGAGTCGATGCCGGGTCATTCGTCCGAACGAAAATACTATCCCGCGACGAACGGGGAGGTGATATCGCCATGAACGGAATACAATCAGGATGGATGTCCCTGGGAAAGAGGGTGGCAGTTGCCGCGATGGCCCTGTTTTTCGTGTGTGTACTCGCACTATCAGGGAGGGGGGAGGGAGCGCCCTCCACGATCCTTGATTACTATCTCGCACTTCCCGACGACTACTTCCACTGCGAGTTGACGCCGAAGATCACCCGGGAGTACAGGATGAAGCAGATCGTCCGGAAGAACGTGAAGAACGGCTATCTCGTTGCGAAATCCGAGGGGTATCCCATGGAGGTGGCCCTCTTCGTGGACCCCACGGGGAAACAGCGCGTGATCGCCGTGAATATCACCTGCGGCGAGGGATGCATGTGCAACAGGTTCGTCCTCCTTCGTTATCTCGGGCCCAGTAAATGGCAGAACATCACCGGTGACCTCATGCCCTCCGACGAGGCGATAGACGCGGCGATTAAGAAAAAGCACGGGGACAGGAACTGGTCGCTCATCCTTCCCGAATTCGGCACCACGGTGCGCGTGGTGGACGCCGCCACGAGCGCCCCCCTCATCGAGCTCCTGTGGGTCAACGGCGTGTTCCGGATCAAGTGAGTTCGAATGCTTTTGGATAAAACACTCTCGCGAATCTTCGTCAAGTCAAAGAGGGGCGATTGACCATGGATCGGCGTCGACATAGGTGGAGATTCGATCGCCGCTGCCGTTGATCACTCCGGCATCATCATCGGGGCCCGAAGGGTCCCCCCACCAGTTCTGCTCGGCATTCAAAGTCGTTTCCCTGAGGTTGCGTATCCCGTAATTGATATTGTCCTGGATGTTGTTCATGTTTATGAGCAGCGCGCCCAGGGAAGAGGAGCTGTTTATCGATACCCCGTGCCCGTCATTTGTAATGAAATCATTATGAGTGATTGCCGCGCTGACGATGTTCGCCCCGGCTATGGTCAGGCCCGCGATAATGTTCTGTTCCGACAGGTTGCGGCGTATTTCCATGGTGGTGAAAATGCCCTCCCTGATAGAAATGCCGCCGTGCTGGTCAGGACCTCCCGCGGCGTTTCGTATGGTGTTGTCGAGTATCAGGATGGCGTCCGCCGTTTCTCCGGGCCGGTTCCATACCACGATGCCTCCCTCTCCGGCCCCGTTGATGATATTGTGCCGGATCTGTCCCCTCTCTGAGCTTGTTCCCGCGGCAAATTGCTGCCCGTACCAGATGCCGTTGAATCGGGCGCCGGTCACCACGTTCCCATCGGAGGGGTCGGGCCCGCCGATAACGGCATCAGTCGCGTCGGTAATCCAGATGGAGCCGACGTGGTAATCGTTGGCCCGTATATGCGTCCCCTGGGAGCTGTTTATGTAGACCGCATATGCGCTCTCCCCGCTGTTTTGCTCGTACGTGGTATCTTGAACCGTAACCGCGGTTGTGTTCTGGCCGCGAATCCCGTAATAGCAGTCTTCGAAGGTCACGTTTTCAATCGTGAGATTGTCGAGGGTGGGTTCTGAGACCCCCCAGGATGCAAGGGAACGTGCGACGATGGCGTACCCCCTCGACGTGGTCGTGTTTCCCTGGTATCCCCTGATCCGCATGTTCCGTATGGAGACATTGTCCCTCTGGATGACAAAGGCTCGCGGCCAGTTAATGCCGCCGAGTCCAGTTTCATCGGTTCCGCTTCCGTAGGCTCCGCCGTCACAGACCGTTCCTTCCGCGGGGGATTCCCCCGCCCCCTGGATGGTCACCTCCCTGTGCACGATCCCGAGGGCGCGGTCGACTGCCGTGTAAGTTCCCGCGCTGACGTTGATGACGCCGCCGTCGACCGACGCGTCAATGGCCTCCTGGATCGTTCCCCGAATAGTGTAGCTCGCCTCGGCGATATCCGAGTTCATGAATCCCGGCCCGAAGGCAACGGCCCTTATCGTCATGTCGGCGTCAATCGAGACAGATGAGCCGGTAACGGCTGTCCCGCTTGTCGTGGGATCCGACCCGTCAGTGGTGTACCTGATCACGGCGCCATCCGAGGTGGTGGAGATCGTCGCGACGACGGTTCCCACGTTGATTCCGGGCTCCGGGGATATGTTAGGCGTGTCCGCTTTCCGGTCTTGGGAGGGGAATAATAAAAGGCCGCGGAGTGTCCATGTATCCTTTGAATCTGAGAGGGCCGTTGATAACGGGTTGGCGCATCCACCGGCAAGAAGAAGGGCGAGGATGGCGATTGCGTATCCCTGGATTCCCCGGGTCGATACAAACCGAAAAAGGTAACGTAACGTTTTCATGTGTGTACCTTGTGCCGTTGCTGATGTAGTGCAAGCCGTTTTTCCCGCTAGCGTGTCTCGAACTGAATTAATACGGGATCACGCCCCGCGTACGCCGCCGACCACGCCGAAAGAACGACGCGTCCCGCCATGCCATTGGTTCTTCGATACATCACTTTGATCCTTCCTTGACGGCAGTATCATGGTGCCGCGTGTCCATAATGCTATTTTCGGAATCTTCGTAATTCTTATGCGTAATAATTGTCATATGATTATAAATATACGGTTGATAAAGCTATTCGCTGTATTCCCGATACCTTACGACATGTGAACAGAAGCGCCACGCGTTCCCGGCATTCGCGAGGAGATCTGAAGGCTGACACGCCGGGCGTCCCCGTCAATCCGATCCAGACATCCCCTCGATAAGCGCCAGGGCGTTCCTCCCCAGGTCGGGGAGGTAGTAGCCCCCCTCGAGTACCGCGAAGATCCTCCCGGCGCACCGGTCCGCGGCATACTCCGCCGCGATGCGGCCTATCTCCCGGTAATCCTCCATGGAGAGGTTCCCGCCCCAGTCCCGCTCGTACTGGTCAAAGCCCGCGGAGATCGCCACGATATCCGCGGCGGCCACGGAGTCCAGGGCGCCCCTCGTTTCGGCGAGGAAATCTCCCGGATTCGGGGACTGGATGTTCAGGACCCGCACGGACCGGTCGTGCTCGAAGATATTCTCCGTGCCGTCCCCAAAGTGAAGGTCGATGTCGAGAATCACCGCGGAGCCGATCCTTCCCGAGGCGATGGCCTTCCGGATCGCGATGGCAGTGTTGTTGAAATAGCAGAACCCCCAGTTGGATCCCGGGGAGGCGTGATGACCCGGGGGACGCACCGCGGCGAAGGCCACGTCCCCTTCTATAGCAAGCTCGCAGGCCCGTATCGCTCCACCGGCGGCAAGGAGGGCGGTTCGGTAGCGTCCTGGGTCCATCCTTTCATAATGGATGAGCCCCTCGGAATGGCAGAGAAGGATGTCGTTCTCGGTGCAGGGCCGGGGCTCGACGACGGGGTACCTGCCACCCAGGGCCTCCATGATGGAGGCGACCCTGCCCGGGGTCTCGCAGGAAGCCGTGGCGTAGTTATCGCGGTAGGCCGGGTGGTAGACGATGGTCACGTTCCTGGCCATGGCGGTCTCAACCATGCCCCTGCCGCACCCTCAGTACTCGAAGAGCCTGAAGGGGGTTATCTGCCTCCTGCAGTCGGACGATATCTCGGAGCCGTGGGACCAGAGGCAGCGGATCACTCTTCCTTCACCCCGGGAAACGTCCTTGCAGAATTTTGAATAGTCGTCGCCGCAGTTGGACCTGAAGGAGATGAAGCTCGACATCACCTTTTTCAATTTCGACGAAAGGTAGTCGCCACAGGTTTCGGACAGTTGGTCCTTTTTGCTCCGGAGGCAGGTGAAGACGCGCCCCTGGCCCCTGGCCACGCCGGCGCAGAATTTTTCTGCGTCTCCCGCGCAATGGGCGTTGAATTCCGCGAGCTGGGGTTCGCCCTCTCCCCTCAGGGCGGGATGATGGAGGACCAGCAGTGAAAAGAGCGCCAGGGCAATGGCCTGAAGGAGTATCCGTATCATGTGATGCCTCCTTGAATTGAATATTTGGAGCTTTCTCTGTGCCTATCATATTCCCGGCCGCATGTCAATGATAATACCTTCATCTCCTCCGGTCATGATCATCGCGCCGCGCGGAAAGGGCCACGAAGGGATTCCCTATAAATTTTTGTTGCGCTGATCCCCGCGATGCCAATAGTGTATGCGCCATGCTGCGTTGAAATTTCGCGTGAAACAGAAGGCGCCGCATCGTTGAATGATGTGTCGGGCCATGTAGCATGATTTAAAACAGGAGCTATTCATACAATGGAAACGATTCGAATTGGCATTGTGGGCTACGGCAACGTGGGGAGGGGCGTGGAACTGGCAGTCGGCGCCAATCCAGACATGCGCCTGGAAGGGGTGTTCACGAGACGGTCTCCCGGAAGCGTCACCGTAATGGATGCCAGCGTGCCCGTGATGCATGTGTCCGAAGCGGCCGGGAAACGGGAAGACATCGACGTCATGATCCTCGCCGGGGGTTCCGCTACGGACCTCCCGGTCCAGGGGCCGGAGTTTGCCGCACTGTTCAATGTTGTGGACAGCTACGACACCCACGCAAAGATACCGGAATACTTCGAATCGGTGGACCGGGCCGCCAGGGGGGCGTCGCGCGTCGCCGTGATCGCGGCGGGGTGGGACCCGGGGCTCTTTTCCATGAACCGGGTGATCGCCGGCGCCCTGCTTCCCAGCGGCGCATGCCACACCTTCTGGGGGAGGGGCGTGAGCCAGGGACACTCGGACGCCATACGAAGGATCAAGGGAGTTACCGGGGGGGTGCAGTACACCATTCCCCTGGAGGAGGCCATGCACAAGGCCAGGGTCGGCGAATCCCCCGGACTCTCGTCGAAGGAAATGCATTTAAGGGACTGCTACGTTGTTGTTGAAGAGGGCGCGGACAGGGCGCGGATCGAACGGGAAATTCAAACCATGCCGTACTACTTCGCTGAGTATGAGACGAGGGTGACCTTCGTGACCGGGGAGGAACTGCGGGCGAAGCATTCCTCCATGCCCCACGGGGGGTTCGTCATAGGAAGCGGCAGGACCGGCCGTCAGGGCTCGTCGAACCAGGTCATGGAATTTTCCCTGAAGCTCGACAGCAATCCGGAGTTCACGGCCTGCGTCCTCACAGCTTACGCACGGGCAGCGTATCGGATGCACCGGGAGGGCCAGGAGGGCGCGAAAACCGTTTTTGACGTGCCCGTGGGGCATCTCTCGCCGAAATCACCCGCCGAACTCCGGAAGGAGCTCCTCTGAGCGGAAGCTGGAGTCCTGGTGGAAGTCAGCATCATCGAGTCCTTACCGTAATTCTTTTTTTAGAAATGCCTTTACGTCCTCAAGGAGGTACACCTCGGCTTCGTAAACGTGGACCCTGCCGTTGAGGAGCCATGCATGGATCCGCACCTTCGTTTTCCCGAGGCCCGGCATCTCCCGGATCAGGTGATCGTCAATACCGACCCGGGCGATGGCCTTCAGCTCCGGAGTCTGCTCGTGTGTGACCGGCCAGAAGCTTCTGCCCGGCACGGCGAATACCCAGGCGGAGTTCTTCTTCTTCATGGCGATGAAGCAGGTATCGCCGGTTTTCCCCAGGGGGCCGTCGTACATCATGTTTTGCACGATGGTGACCGATTTCACCCCGGGGCCCTTATAGATATCAAGCAATTCGAAGGTGAAATGATTCGTATTGTTGATGATTTCTGTTTTGACGATCCGCGCCTCGGCGACAAGCTCGCTCTTCCGGACGAACTCCTTCCAGGTGACGCTCGCGAACTGGAGGGAGTGGGCTCCCCCGATTGAAAGCAGCAGCATCATGGACAGAATAATGATTTTTTTCATCATGACAACTCCCACGTTAAGGATATATGCAGGATGGAGCGATGCATCATCCTCCGGACTTCTGTATCGCCCCACCCGCGCGGCCGCCTACCGTGAAATATATTGAAAGGCGTCGATGCCCTTGAGCAGGTGCTCCTTGTCCTTTCCCGTGATCATGAAAATGTAGTTGGCGTTGACCCAGGCGAAATAGGAGCGGCCCGTGCCGTCGGTGCCGCTGGCCTTCCACACGCCGTTGATCTTTCCGCTCGATCGCGTGGGGAAGTCCTTGAACTGCGGAACGATGGCCTGCTTGAACCCCATGTCGGCCTGTTCCCTGTCTTTCATCCGGGTGACCCTGATGGATATGTCCCCGTTTCCGTAGACCGCGGTAATGCCGCCGATGTCTCCCGCCTTTCTCAGTGCGGGCTTCAGGCCGCCGATGTCAGCGGGGAAAATATCCTGCGGCTTCGCGTTGTCGGCGGGGGGAAGGAAGTTGAGGTTGTATCCTCCGCAGGCAACGAACAGGATAACGACCATTGAAAAGAGCGCTCCATGAATGATGGTTTTTTTCATTCATTCCTCCTTGTGTGGTTTGTAACGGTTTTAGAAAAATTTCAGTATATGCCCCCGGAAGGGTCATGTCCAGAAATTTTTTCATATAACAGCGGGGATTCCCGGACCAGGTCGTGTGGGGCCGTGCCCCCGGGCGGGTGGCCATGGATGATGAAAATCCTCGCACAATAGGTTTGATTTTGATGTGTAATCGGTGTATATTGATTACCGGAGACATGGAAAAAACCCCTGAAAGGAGCGGTTGATTTGGGAGAGACGGGAAGGCCGGGCAAGGCCCCTGAACCGAAGCATGGTCCCAGGAAAAAGAACTCGAAAATCGTGCACCCTTCGGTTCCCGGGGCAGTGGGCTCCCGGGTATCGCGGTACCAGGAGGGGAGGGACATGGTTGAGGAGGCACGGGCCCTTATACTCGATACGATTGAAAGGGTGCGGGGAGAGGAATCCGGTAGCGACGGGGAGCCGTGATTATGATCCCGTCGCGCAGGGAATTCATACGAAGGGCGCTCCTCATCTTCGGGGTGCTTGCCGCGATCCTGATTCTGCCATGGAACAGAAAAAGAAATACAGGAATGACAATGGAGCAGAATAGGGGCCGCCACCATGCCGTGAAAAGGACGGGGAAGGCCGTTGTCGCGGTTGAGCCGTGCGGATCCTACGATCTCGACACAGTTCATCGCGCCATGGAGAGGGCCCTCATGGCGCTCAATTTCAGAATCCCCCGGGGGAAGCGCGTACTGCTTAAGCCGAACGTTATCGGCCAGAACACCCCGGAACAGGCGGCCACCACGCATCCCGCCGTTGTCGAGGCGGCGTGCCGCATTTTCATGGATCAGGGCTGCAGTGTCACCATCGGCGACTCCTCGGCCTTCTACCAGGGTGGCGGGACCCGCGAGGCCTTTGTCACCACGGGCATCGCGGCGGTGGCGAAGAAGTACGGCGCGGCGCTCCTTCCCTTCGAGGCCACCACCCTGAAGAGAATTACCTCGGGGGAAGTCCTGAACCCCTTCTACCTCACCGAAGCTGTTTTCCAGCACGACCTCGTGGTGAACCTTCCCAAGCTGAAGGTCCATCGCCTGGCCCGATACACCGGGGCGATAAAGAACCTCTACGGCTGCATTCCCGGGGGGACCAAGCAGGTCTACCACAGGCCCTACCAGCACCACCCGGAGTACCGGAGGGTCTGGGCGGGGCCCCTGGTGGACGTGTATGAATCGATCAATCCTGCGTTGAACATCCTCGATGCCGTCGTGGGACTCCACCGGGACGGCCCCGCGGCCAACGGGGAGCCGCGGCGGACGGGGGTCCTCATGGCCTCGCGCAACGGCGCCGCCCTTGACGTGATCGCCTGCACAATGATCGGCTTCGACCCGGCGTGGGTCCCGGCGGTAGCGGAGGCGGCGCGCCGCGGCCTTACGCCAATCCGAGGCATACGGGTGCTGGGCGACCTTCCCTCTGTGCCCTACGACAGGGCGCCTGAATCTACCACCCCGAAGGGGATCCTGGGGAAAATAGACGACTACGTCTTTGACCAGTTCATCATGGAGCCCCGCGTGGATGAGCGGGCCTGCGACGGGTGCGGCGCCTGCGTGGAGAAATGCGCGGTGAGGGCCCTGGTCCCCGGTGCCGGGGGGGTCCCCCGGGTGGACTACCATGCCTGTATCTACTGCTACTGCTGCGAGGAATACTGCACGCGCGGCGCCGTGAGCCTCCATGGCAGTCCCGTCAATCACGTCATGCGGGCCTTTCGTTATTTGTTGAAGCTCTGATGTCCGGGAGTCAGCGTCGTCCGTTGAATCTCATGGAGAAGAGCCTTGCCGTGGCCGTGTCAAGGAGGCGCCCGGGGATACAGAGCTGTAGTCGCGCGGCCACCGGGTTCTTCGCGATGACGTACCGGGGGGTGGGCCTTTTTTTTGTTATGCGGCGGTAGATAGCCCTGGCGGCTTTTTCGACACCCAGACCCTCGTTTCCCTTCATGATGAATTCCTCCCGGAATTTCCGCAGGCTCGGTTCATACTTTTGCTGCACGAAGGAGGCCTCCTGCCCCAGGGCCCTGTTCCAGATGGGCGTGGCCACGCCGGCGGGCTCGATGAGGATCGTCGCCACGCCCTGGGGCCGGAGCTCCCGCCGCACGGAATCGCACCACCCCTCCAGGGCGAACTTGGAGGCGGCATAGGGCGAAAGGTAGGGGAGTGCGATGCGCCCCGCCAGGGAACCGATGACCACGAGGCGCCCCCCGTCACGTATCAGCGCGGGGATCACCTTTCGCGTGACCGCCAGGAGCCCGAAGAAGTTGATCTCGAAGACCGCGCGGTAGATCTCCAGGGGAATGTCCTCGAAGGGTCCCCCCAGGGCCACGCCGGCGTTGTTGATGAAGTAGTCCAGCGTATCACCCCTGCCGACGCGGTCGTTGACCAGCCGCGCGAACTTGTCGATGTCCCCCTCATCGCGCAGGTCCATTTTCGTTGCCGTTATGTCGTCCCTGCCCGCGAAGGGGTTCTTTTCCAGGAATGAAATGATGACCCTGAAGCCGCGATCGGCGAAGAGGCGGGCAAGGTGCTCGCCGATGCCGCTGTCGCATCCGGTTATTGCCGCTGTTTTCATGACGATTTCACCATGGAAATGGACTGTGCGCGCCAGGTGATCTACCAATAATACTACAAACTATTTTGGGAAAGTCAATCCATGGGTGTTGAATCGGTCATGAATATCTTGCAACGAAAATGGCTCATGGAAACGCGCTTGGTTTTCGGCCTCTATTTCATGATGATGGGGCCATGTTTGACGGTCTTATTCTTGGTGCGTAAAATACTTGAAAAAAACAATAACCATTATAACGATAGCTGGCATATAGATATAATTTCCCGGGCTGGAACTTTTCATATCCATTTTTTCAATTAATTGTATTGTCAGCGCGCGGTATGAGATAATATGCACTTCATCGGGTCTTCATTATCTTCAAAGAGCCAGATGATGTCATGCAATGTGTTACCTCTGGGTCCAATAAGACAACCGGGCCTGCGATTGAGAGCGCGATTATCCTAAAAAAAATATTTAAACGTATAAAGAGAGGGTCCGCGATGAGAATAAAAAATGTTTTTGTTTCGATTGTTGCATTTCTTGTGATGATAGCCCCTGTGTATCTGGCGGCGGAAGAAACCACAAATGCTGGCGAGTCGGCTGATCCGGCAAATACTGTTGAAGAATACTCGACCCTTGACCGCGTTATTTTCAGCAGAACCGCGGTTAATAACCCGGCGAAAGAGATCAACCTGACAGGGTACGCGGTGGGAATATGGGACATCAATTATTCAATCAACCGGAATTTTAACGTGGGAGGCGCCATCCTGCTTCCGATATATTCCACCGCCGTCATGCCCCATGCTTCCGCAAACCTTTTTGTGCATAAAAACCTCGCTATCGGCATGGGGCTTTGCGGGGGGATATGGAGCTATTATGCCAACAATAAGGACAGCTATTTTCTCTGGTTCGGCGGGGGACACGTCGCCATGTCTTATATTAATGGACGGCACCTATTGAACATCAGCGCGCTGTGCGGTACCGGTGGTGATTACAATAAGAGGCGCGATTTTATTTTCAGCAACGGACTGGCTGTCATTCCGAGTCTTGGATACCGTTTTTCGGTAAATACATCCTGGGCGTTGCTATTGGAGGCGCATGCCCCCTGCATAATTAACGCGGAGTATTCATCATCGGAAAATATCAAAGAATATGAACATGGGAAGATCTGGGCCGTGGCGTACGGTTTTCGCGGCAAGGGCGGTCACCTGTTCGGGGATTTCGGATTCATTCTTCCCCTGTGCCGTGAATTCATAAAAAATACGTGGAAATATGTACCCCTGGGCATTCCCTATTTTGCCATCGGCGTTCAGTTTTGACGATAGCGCGAATTTGTCCTTGCAGGATTATCGCAAGGGGAGAAATGAGTCTTCTTCGTAATGGCGCCCCTTGAGAGGCCTGCCCTCGGGACCGGGGACCGCTTCCGGCGCGCCCCTGCCGCTGCGGAGTGTGGCGGCGAGATGAACATGAAACAATCGGAATAACACGACAAGCGGAGGACCCCATGAAACGGGCCACTGCATCATTCATTGCAACAGAAGCCCCGCACCCCGACGCGGTGAAGGATTATCTCGCGAAATCATGGCTTACCCATGACGCCATGTGGTTTTTCAACGCCTACAATGAGTTCGGCATCGAGACGGCGAACCGGCTGAACCTTGCGGCCATCAGAGCCATGGTCCCACTGGAGATAAAGCGGGCGAAAAAACTGCACGGCGTGACGGGAGAGCGCTTCGAAAGTTTCGAGGATCTCTTTCGCTTCATGATGGCGGTTCTGCGCCTGGTGCTTCCCTCGTCGCTGCTGGATTGCTTCACCGCGGAGATGACAGGGCCGGGAACCTTCTGCTGGGAGTGGAAAAAGGGGGAATGCTTCGCCTACAAGGGCGTATCGATGCTCGGCTGCGTCGACCGCTACGAATGCGGCGTCATAGCGCGGATACGCTACTGGCTTGACGAGCTTGGGGTGGAGTACCGGCTTGAGCCGGAGATCAGTGGATGCATGATGCACGAGAAGGGGTTCTGCCGCGGCGCGTTTACCTGTCGCTTGCGTTAACTTTATGGCCCGCGCTGTTCCCCATCATCACGGCCGCTCATGAAATGGCACCAGGATGGTCCCGGCAAGGACCCGATCACCCGGGATGGATCATGGATGCCATTTTTCCGCATCCATTAAAGTTTCCAGTACGGGATTGCTGATGAAACGAAGAAAGGTGATTTTCTGGGACTTCGACGAAACGCTGGCATTCCGCGAAGTAAAATGGACCGGCACACTCCTCGGCATTCTTGAAAAAAATAATATCACCGGATTCCGATATGAAGAGATCAGCCCCCTCCTGGGTGAAATCTACCCTTGGAAGTACCCGGATCTGCCTCATTCGTTATTGATGAAGGGAAAGGACTGGTGGGAGTATATGAACGATGGCCTTGCCCTTGTTCTCCAGCGCCTGGGTGTTGAATCCTCATGGTCCCGCGACCTCGCGTTGCTCTTCCGGGAGGAATACCTGCGTCCGGAAGCATGGCACGTGTATGACGATACCCTGCCTGCCATTGTGGAAGCGAAAGAAAGGGGCTTCCGGAACATGATACTGTCGAACCATGTTCCCGAGCTTGGCGAACTTGTCGACGCGATGAAGCTTTCCGGCCATTTCGAGGCGGTCTTCACCTCCGGAATCATCGGCCATGAGAAGCCCTCTCGGGAGTTATTCCTCCACGCCCTCTCCGCCGCGGGAACCCCCGCCGGGGCGGTGATGGTAGGAGACAACTACCATTCGGACATAACCGGCGCGATGGAAGCGGGCATGCCCGCAGTGCTGGTGAGAAAGGCGAATACCTTCAACCATCCGCACTACTCGCCTTCACTCGGACCGGTCCCGGAAATGATCGACGGTATGCTCTGAAAAGGAAGGCAGCCGCCGGGCATCGATGGGCGACGGGACCGGGTGAATGGGCAATTTTCCGACGGCATGGCGATCCCGATGCTTCGGTGAGAGAAGTGCTTTGCTGAATTATGCGGGTTGATGACAGGGCCTCTTGTTTCGCCATTACGGGAGTATGCTATCGGTGGCGAATAATCATGGGAAAGTTTAATATTCGCATGGTGAAATATTTACCGGGATTTCAAAAAAAGCATAACAGCTGTCATGTGGATCACGTGCCATGTGATTTTTCTCCCGAAGCATGGGTGGCGGAATCTCCCCCTGAAAGAACATGACATCATTTGATGCTTCATCACTAACCGAGGATCGCGGCGGCGAGACACGGCCAGTGCATGCCGTTCCAATTGGTTGAAAAATTATTGGAAAAAGTTCTGGACATTGGTTGCCGGTCTTGAAAACCTGTGGTTTGGACCCTTAGGTCTGAAATCCACCGAAAGGGAGATAACAATGAGTGCTCTAAAAAAACTCGGACTGGCGCCCATCCTCGTCGCGCTTGCATTCGTAACGGCATGCTCGTTCCTGGGCGTGAAGAAGGAAAGTACCGGCGGCGCGTCGGCAGGACAAAAAAGCGGTGATGGGTCAACGCCGGCGAAGGCCATTGTGATTGTGCCCGAAACAACCCTGAAGTCCAGGGCGAACCTCGCCATCAATACGACTGACAACGTCAGGTGGTTCTACATGAAGCTCCAGAGCGGAAAGAAATATTATTTCGAAACTTTCGGCAATGGCGATCCCGATGCATACGTCTATCACAAATCACAGGTCAAGGGGGACGGCACGATATCCGGTGATGCCGTTGTCATGAACCAGGATGATGGCCGCCAGGGAAACAACGCGCGCATTATTTTCTCTCCATCTAAGACGGGCGAATACTATTTGAAAATACTTCTCTTTGCCGGACGCGCCTGGAGCGGGAAACTGGATTACCGCATACAATAACATGGCGCGGGCAACCGCGCTTCTTCCGGCCAGGGAAGGGGCGCGGTTGTCACCCTTCGTTGCGTTACACTGCTGACAATTGCCCCGCCATATCCCCAAAATCGCGCGAAAGATGGCCTGGAATCCAACAGGGACGGGTATCCGTACATGATGGCATTGACGCCAGCCAGCGAAAATTCCATGACGGCGCGAAGCCATGGGTGCTCCATCGATGTAATGGTGATTCCGGCCGATATGCGAAAAATCATTTGACCGCGGTACAAGCCATGAGTAGTATAATGACAGGCCCCCCCTGTCGAAATTACCATGGAATCATCGGCGGGTCACGGGTATGAGCTTTACCGGAGGAACTATTCACCATGGACGAGAGACAGGCCCAGTTGATCGCGTCGGGGTATCCCCAGGGAAGCGGCAGGAAATCACGCTATGCATTCACATGCGGGTCCTGCGGAGCGAGTGTCGCGACGGAGAATGAGTACGCCACGGGCGAGGAAGGGACGCTCGAGGGGGCGTTGAAGGACCAGGCACGGTACGGGCTTTCCAGCATGCTCTACCGCGTACCGGTGATCGGCTATTTCCTGAGCAGCATGATCTCCCGGAAGATGAGCGAGCGCGGGAGCTCCGGCCAGGCGAGACGCATGGAGGAGGCCCGGGCGCAGGCCTTCAACGAGATCAGCGGCCGATTTTCCCGGTGCACGCAGTGCGGCGCCTATGCCTGCCCGTCATGCTTTTCCGGGGGGCTCTGCTACGTGTGCCGGCAGACCCGGGATGCCGGGAATATGGACTCCGGTTCCCGGGGGCAGGACGAAGCAACGGGAGACCCGAAAGATCCCACGAAAATGTGGGACTGACCGCGCGCCGGCATTATCCGGGGAATGCACGTTCCACTGGATTCGCTACTACTACCGCCTTCCACCGTGCCGCGGGGGTATCAGTTCGATCTTCGGAATCATGGCGTTGGATTCTGAACGGTCTCCGCGGCTCAATCGGTGGCTATCCGCATGCCCTCAGCCCTTTCCGCCAGGCGTTCCGCCAGGGCCTGGATGTCCTTGATGCTACTGGCAACGTCGCGACCCAGGGTGTTCATCTCGTCGAACCACTCCCTGATGCGCACCAGTGACGATGCCTGGGCGTCTGTCTGCTCCAGTACCGTCTTGGCGGCGTTGTCCACTTCCAATGTGGATGAATAGAGGTCCCTGCTCTCGTCCAGTTCCCTCCGCGTGTGTTCGTTCAGGGTGGACATGAAGAGGGAATTCTCCTTCACGAAGGTGATGATGCTGGCCAGGTACCCCGCCAGGTTCTCTATCATCGAGGAGACGCCCTCTATGTTGCTCACGGTGTTCCTGATGATGTCGGCGATCTCCTTGGAAGAGTCGATGCTCATGGTGGCGAGCTTGGATATCTCGTCGGCCACGACGGCAAAGCCCTTGCCGTGCTCCCCCGCCCTGGCCGACTCGATGGCCGCGTTGAGAGAGAGCAGGTTCGTCTTGTCGGCGATCTCGCTTATGGTTCGTGAAATCTCCTCGATCTTCTTCGAGTTCTCCCTCATGTAAGTGATGAATTTGATCGTTTCGGTGATATTGTTCTCGTTGATTTCCGCGAGTTCCAGTGCGTTGCGGGCGTTTTCGTTCTGCGTGCGGCTGTCCTGGTATATCGTTTCCATCAGGTCCGATATCTCCTTGATCCTGGAGAAGTTGTCCTCCACGGTGCGGTACTGGAAGTTCGACTTTTCCCGGATGTCGCTGATGGTGCCTTCGATCTCGATGGAAATCTTCGTCACGTCGCTCATGAGGGAGCCATGCCGCGCCAGGATTCCGTCTATCTTGGATGATGAGGCGTTCAGGTCGGCGCTTCCCGCCAGGAGGGCCGACGCGGTCTCGTTGAGGGCCTGGACCATCTCCTTCATTCTCTCAAGCTGGTCCGTGGAGCGCTTTTCGGACTCGGCCAGGAGGTTGATCTTTTCATTGGTTGACCCCGCCATGCGCTGCAGGAAGTACACGAAGGCGAAGAGAAAGAGGATCTTCGATATTTCGCTCGATGCGCGGAGGGTGTCCACCGCGAAAAATTGCGCGAGATCGTTGGTGAAGCGCATGCCGCCCTGGACCACCGAAACAACAAGGAGCCCCGTCGCGGTGATCACCGCGAGAGACCCCGCGTAGAGGTTCAACCGCTTGTTGTAGCGAAGGGCGTTCATTATCAGGAAGAGAAAATAGACCAGGTAGGTCGCCGGCTCCTTCATGGTGTAGCCGAACCCCACGTCCCGGGTGTAGTGCATGAAGTACTTGAGAAGAAATATCAGTAGAAACTCCACGGTGGTGGAGATATAAATGAGGCGGGGGGAGAGGCGCTTCGTCCTGATAAAATATTCATTGGTGAGGGCCAGGGCGAGAAAGACCGCCGTGGTGGCGAATATGGAGCCCCAGGACCATGCCCCTGACTCGTTTTTGTAGGCTGAATAGCCGGCGAGGAGAAAGAAGGCCGTGAAAACGAACCGCGCCGTGTTGATGACCCGCTCGGTCCTCAGATCGCTCAGGGTGTTCATCGATAACAAATCCTCCTCTTCGTGATCAGCGTATCGTTCCCGGTGACAACGCCGATGAACCATAGGTCATCATTAAATGATGTCTATCATAAAACAGGGTAATGAATGTTAAATTTTAATTAACGTGCCGGCATGATTGGGTGGCGATAGAATCAGCTCCGGTTGGGACCTGTCCAATCAGGGGGAAGCGGCTCCAGACCGAGTTATCGGAGTATGCCCCGTGATTCAAGGCGCTTCCTGCACCGCTCGCAGAAGCGGCCGCTTTCGCGGTCCACGGTGCGTATCGTGCCCTTCGCGTCTTCCATGATGCATCCCTGCACGGGGCAGTGGTCCAGCCCGAAGGTGTGGCCCAGTTCATGGTTCACCACCTTGACGAGCCGTTCGCTGAAAAGCTCCCTGGAAGCGCCTCCCCTGCCGAGCCGGAAGGTTGAAATAACGCAGGCCATGCCGTTCAGTGTCGCCAGGCCGAAGATGCCCCAGTCCTGGATCTTACCCTTCGTCGTTGAGATGTCCGCCTCGGTGATGCCCGCTATCTTAAGGCATCCGCCGCAGGGCCTGTCGCGCAGGATGTGCAGGATGATCTCCGCGCGGTAGCGCTTATTCGGCCGGTAGTACGCCCCGGCGGGGAGGGGCTCCGCCGGAAGGACCTTCACCCTGGCGTGAAAGGCCTTTTCAATGCCCTCTGCGGCAGTAGCGACAACCTCCTGCCTTACTTTCCCCAGGGGCTGCAGGGCGATGATCGGCAGGAGGTCCTGGTCCGGTGTTGGGGCGCAGAGGACCGGCGCCAGGGCGAAGAACAGGGCGGGTAAGAGTTTACGGGATATCGAGGTCATTATTCGTTTACCGGGTTCCGCGTGCCGATGCCCGCTGAATCCTGCGCCATGCCTGCGCTGCCGGGACTTTCACGGTTTCCCGAGAATGTCGTCTATCCTGGAAGATATCTTCCGTACGCTCCCGGCGTGGTCCTGCGTCTCCGATGCCGCGGTGATGGCGTCAATTCCCATGAAGGTGTAGTGGTCCGACGGTTTGCCCGCGGTGAAGAAGAGAACGAGCTTCTTCAGGGCCTCCGGCTCGTCGATCATGCCCACGAACCATCGCGTTCGCATGTTGAACATCTGCCAGGCATGAAGGGCGTCCATGATCACCAGGGCGTCGAATTTTCGGTAATCGACTGAATTGAGCTTCTCAATGGGGACCAGGGTGATCCGCGAGCGGTCCCGGTAGCGATCTATCAGCCCCTGCCGCACCCTTTCCTTGTACTCGCTATGGTAGGACGCGATCATGATCGAATGTTCCCCATCGGAGGGTCCGATCTCCGTTACGCGCAGGCCCCTCCCGCATCCAGCAGTAAGGAGTGCCGCCGTAACAAGAGCCGTAAGGGCGAGTTCTTTCATACAGGATGACTTCGATTTCATTGCCGCGGCTGTCCTCTCCGCTATTCCGATACGGAGCCGTAAACCCTGAAATACCGGGAGTTGGCGCCCCAGTTCATGAGCCTGGTATAGCCCGCCTTTTCAAGATTGCGTATCACCATCTGCGCCCTTCCGCCGGTTTCACAGGTAAGGATGAGGTACTGGGTCTTCGGCAGCTCCGTGAGCCTCTCCATGATCAGGCTCGAGGGAAAATTCTTCGCCGTGGGAATGTGGCCCTTTCGGAAGGCCGGTTCGGGGCGCACGTCGACGATCCAGATATCCTTTCGGGGGTTGTCGACCAGGCCCTTTAGCGCCGCCGGGTCGAGGAACTGCTTCAGCATCTCCCCATCGGTTCCGGTATATCCCCGATAGACGCAGCCGGGGAGCAGCACTGCCGCGGCGATGAGCATGGTGAGCGCAATGGCATGTTTCATGTCGATAGTACTCCTGATAAACAAGGTGCGCCGGCGTCCTTCCCGCTCGGAACGGCCACTGAACGGGAAATGCATAGCGCAGGGATTACTCGGTTGCCATGCTATACTTCTTGAGAGTCTTCGGACAATAGAGATAGTCCACCTCCTTGAGGCTTGCCTGGTGAGGGTCGGACATGGTCCCGTCGGCTTTTTTCCTGGTGGTTGAGATTACGCAGCCGCTGTCCCCGGAACAGGATACCTTCAGCAATTCGTCCTTCGCGCCGATGACCAGGACTTCGCCTTCCATCCGCACCGTGGGGTTGCTGGTTTTCAGAAGTGTGCCCGCGATGAGGCCTGCCCTCGATTTGGCTTCCACGAGGCATTCCTTGCACATGCTTTTCTGAGTGAATTGGAAGGTGTCGCAGCCGGCGAGGAGCAGGGCGACCATAACTATTGCCGGGATTCCGAGTTTTTTCATGGTAAATCTCCTTTTTGTGTTTTTGATATACACGCCGGGCACCCCGCGCAGGCGGGACACATGAATTGGATACTACCATTGCCGCGGTGTCGCGTCAATATAATAAATTTTCTCCCGTGAAGGCGAGTCAGATACACTAGCCCTCCACGGCGCCGATCCCGGGGGCGTGAAACGGTGATTGTGTTATTGTGTAAAAAGGATTGAAAACTCACGGGAGAAGTGTATACGGAACTATTCAACCCGGAGGTGAGCGGCGATGAAGATCATCCAAAATCGAACGGCGAAAATCGGCACCCAATCCGGGACCCTTGTCTATGTAGGGGTGCCCGGAAGCGGCAGGGTAACAATACGGCGCATGGACTATTCCGAGCAGGATGTCAGGGAGCGTGAAATATCCACCCTGGGGGAATGCGTCATGAAGGACGATGACAGGGTGGTCTGGATCAACATCGACGGCGTGCACGACACGAATATCGTTGAGGACGTCTGCGCCATGTACGGCATACACCCCCTGATCCAGGAGGATATCGTCAACACTGACCAGCGGCCGAAGTGCAATATCCTTGAGGAGTACGTGTACATCGTTCTCAGGATGCTGGAATACGATGATGACGCGAAGTGCGTCCTTTCCGAGCAGGTGAGCCTTCTCTTCGGCGAGCGTTTCGTGATCACCTTTCTGGAGGACCCGGGGGACGTGTTCGATGGGGTGCGGGAGCGACTTCGTACGGGGATGGGACGGATACGGAAGATGGGGTCGGACTATCTCGCCTATTCCCTCGTGGACGTGATCGTGGACGGTTATTTTTCCGTGCTCGAGAAAATCAGCGAAACGATTGAAGATCTTGAGGAGAAAATGCTCCTGGAGCCGGAGAAGGCCGATCTTCGTGAGCTCCACGAGATGAGGAGCAGCCTCCTCTACCTGCGCAAGCAGATCCTTCCGGTGCGGGAACTCCTGGGAGCCCTCGAGCGCGGCGACATTCCCTTTGCCGGTGAGCAGTTCAGGGTGTTCATGAAGGACGTCATGGAGCACTGCTACCATATAATCGATATCGTTGAAACCTCCAGGGAGATGGTGGCGGGGCTCGTGGATATTTACCTTTCCATTTCCAGCAACCGCATGAACGAGGTGATGAAGGTGCTCACCATGATCGCCACGGCTTTCATTCCACTCACCTTCATCGCCGGGATCTACGGCATGAATTTTCGGCACATGCCTGAGCTGGAGTGGTACTGGGGCTACCCCGCGGCCCTGGCGGGGATGTGCGTCATCGGCGTCGGGCTGCTTTACTACTTCAAAAAGAAAAAATGGCTGTAAGGCGATACGGCAACAAGGATCCCGTGATCACGCACAAACCGGCCCCGCAGGGATGGGTTCGAGTGGACAGGCGCGATTTTTTTATTTCACCCTTGACACGAAAAATCATTCAGATATGATTTCGGGGTTACAAAATATCCCGGATCGTGTATGAATACCGTTATTATCACTTTTTTGTTTTTTCTGTCCATGTTCATTCTTATCGGGGTCGCGTCGACGCTGAAGAGCAGGAACACCAAGGAGGACTACCTCGTCGCCAGCAGGAACGTACATCCCTGGCTCGGCGCCGTCTCCGCAGCGGCGACCAACACCAGCGGGTACATGTTCATAGGCCTCATCGGCTTCACCTACACCTTCGGTATATCCTCGATCTGGGTCACCGTGGGGTGGATCACCGGCGATTATTTCCTCTGGCGCCTCATGTACCGGCGCATGCGTGAGGAAACGGAAAAGGTCGGCGCCCACACGGTCTCGTCGTTCCTGGGGTACAGTAAAAAAAACGGCGTTGACCGCGTCATCAAGGGAATGGCCGGTGTCATCACCCTGGTCTTTCTCGCCACCTACGCCTCGGCCCAGTTCACCGCCGGGGGGAAGGCCCTCCACGTCCTCTTCGACTGGAACTACTCAACGGGCTCCATCATCGGGGCCTCCATCGTCCTTATCTACTGCTTCTCCGGGGGCCTGCGCGCCTCCATCTGGACCGACGCGGCCCAGGCCACGGTCATGATCATTTCCATGACGGTCCTTCTCGCGATTTCCGCCTTGCACGTGGGAGGTCCCGTGTCCCTCTTCCGGCAGCTGGCGGAGATTGATCCGGTCCTCGTCAATCTTTTCCCGGACCGCCTCGCCTTCGGCGTGGGGCTCTACGTCCTGGGATGGTTCGCCGCGGGCATCGGCGTGGCGGGGGAGCCTGACATGGCGATACGGATCATGAGCATCTCCTCGCCCCGGCACATCAAAACGGGCCGCAGGGCCTACTTCGGGTGGTACATCCCCTTTTCCGTCGCCTCGGTGCTGGTGGGACTCTACTCCAGGGTGCTCCTTCCCGACGTGAAGACCTTTGATCCCGAGCTCGCCCTCCCCGCCCTCTCGATGCAGATGCTTCCGGAGATCTTCGTGGGGCTCATCCTGGCGGGGCTCTTCGCCGCCACGATGTCGACGGCGGATTCCCAGGTGCTCTCGAGCGGGGCGGCCCTTACCCAGGACATATTCCCCGGCCTGGGAAGGACCAGGAGGAACACCAAGATCGGGACCCTGGTCATCGTCTCCTTTTCCCTCGCCTTCGCCATCTACGGCCAGGGGCGGCAGAACGTCTTCGAGATCGTCACAATCGCCTGGTCCGGCCTCGGGGCCTCCCTGGGTCCCCTGATGATACTTCGTTCTTTCGGGAAGGAAATCGGCAGGAAGACAGCCGTTGCCATGATGATCGCCGGGGTATTGGTGGTCCTGGCGTGGCGCTACCATCTCAAGCTCTTCGGCTCGGTCTACGAGATCCTTCCCGGTCTTGTGACGGCCTTTTCGATATATTTCCTGTCGCTGCTTTTTCGAAAGGGAGAAGGCGCGGAAGATGCGTAAGGGGGCGGGGCGCCGCGGAGCGTCATTCCTGCCTGTTAATTACCGAGGCAAGCACGCGCGAGAGGTCTTCAAGCCTGTAAGGCTTTGAAAGCACATCGAGGAAGCCATGCTCCCGGTGCCGCGACAGCACGGGGTCGTTCGAATAACCGCTTGATACGATGAGGCGCGCCCCGGGGTCCAGGGCCAGGAGGTCCGACGCCGTTTCCCTGCCGCCGCGCCCCCCGGCAATGGTGAGATCAAGTATCACCGCGTCAAAGGATTCCCCTGCTTCAAGGGCCTTCCGGTAGAGGCGCAGGGTCTCTTCCGAATCTTCCGCCGTTTCCGCCCTGAACCCGAGTTTTTCCAGGAGCCCCCGGGCGATGGCGCGTATGGTCTCGTCGTCGTCCATCACCAGGACGCGCCCTCCGCCTGGCGGAACACCCCGGGCAGATCTCTCTTCAGGCGCCGTTATCGCCTCTTCTATTGCCGGCAGGTATATTTTAAAGGTGGCGCCGGACCCCTCCTCGGATTCCACGAGAATGTGACCGCCGTGGCGCCTCACGATCGAATAGGAAACGGAAAGCCCCAGGCCGTTTCCCTTCCGTTTCGTGGTGAAGTAGGGATCGAAGATCCTTGCCATGTGCTCGCAGGGTATGCCGGCACCCTCGTCGGAAACCGTTATCTCGAGATAGCGTCCCGGGTCCATGAAGGTGCCGTCGGTGGCGGCGATGCGCTCTCGGTTCTCAATGTTGGAGGCCCTGATGGTGATGGTTCCCCCGGCGGGCATGGCCTGGTCGGCATTGATGATGATGTTGCTCAGCACCTGGCGTATCTGTCCCTCGTCGGCCTCCACGGGCCAGAGCCCCTCGTCGATATGCATATCCGGCCTGTTGCTCGATCCGCTCAGCACGAATTGAGCGGCCTCCCTGATTGTCCCGGCGATGCTGAGGACGCGCTTCACGGGCGTGCCGCCCCGTGAGAAGGTGAGGAGCTGATGGGTGAGGTCCCGCGCCTGGAAACAGACCTTTTCGGCCTGGGAGAGCTTTTCAAGGATATCCCTGTCCCGCGGCGCCTCGAGCTTCGCCATGGAGATGTTGCCGAGGATTCCCGTGAGCATGTTGTTGAAATCGTGGGCAATGCCTCCCGCCAGGACCCCGATCGACTCGAGCTTCTGCGCCTTCAGGATCACCTCCTCGGCGCGCTTTCGCTCGGTGATGTCGGTGGCCATGACGATCGCCCCTTCGAAGGCGCCTGTTTCATCCCGGAGGGGAGCGGCGTTCACCTCCATGTCCACCTCGCGCCCGAAAAGCGAGCGGTAATGGATCTCCGCCGCGGCAATGGTCTTTCCCTCCGTCACCAGGCGCAGCATCGGCAGTATGCCCGCTTCCGTGATGGGGGGGATTTCCCCGATCCTGAGCCCGATGATGGGGGATTTCTTTCCCTCGGGAACGCCCATCATGCGCATCATGGCGCTGTTTTCGTAGGTGATGGTTCCCTCGGCGTCGAGGTAGAGTATCCCCACGGGCGATTCCTCCACCAGGCTCCGGTTGAACTTCTCGGAGCGGGCCAGGGCCTCCTCTGCGTCTTTTCTCGGGGTGATGTCGCGCGCCACTCCCTGCACGGCGACTGGATTGTTCCCGTGGTAAATGAGGGATGCTTCCGTTTCAACCCAGACATGGGTGCCGTCCTTCCGGGTCAGCCTGTACTCGTGCAGCTCCCCCATCTGCCCGGTCTTAAGGAGCTCCTCGGTGACCATTGTGGCAACGGAAATCTGCGCTTCGTCGACAAGGCGCGCGAAATTGATGCCGGGAATTTCCTCCCGCGAGTATCCCAGGAGCTCCAGGGCCGCCTGGTTGGCGTCGATGAATCTTCCCTGGAAGTCGTGTACGTAGATGCAGTAGCGGGTTCCCTCGAAGAACGAACGGTAGCGCGCGATGATCATGCCGTCATCGTTAACGGGGGAACCCTTACCGAACCGGTCAGCCTTCTTTGCCATCCAGCGGCACCCGTTTTTTGTCAGAGTTGTGCGATTGGGGAATGATATCCCCTGACAGGAATTTTGCAAGCCCTTTTCATGGACGGTGCCGGATTATCCGCCGGCGTCGAGGGAATGCGACCTCCTCTGCGCCAGGGATTTCCGCGCAGTGAGGCGTTGCGGGATTCGCCTTCATTGCATGGAAGGCGTATGAGAACGGCCGAGAATCAGTTCTGGAGGTGCTTCTTTAAAAAGAAATCCCCCCCGGCTTCGCGCAGCTCCTTCCAGTCCCAGTCCTTTGCCACGGCGCGAGCCAGGTGGTAGAGGCCCGGGTCGGCCTGTTTCAGTTCCTTCCAGTCGGAATCCTTTGCCACGGCGCGGGCGTAGAGATAGAGATCGGGGGCCGCGGCCTTGAGCTCCTTCCAGTCCCAGTCCTTTTTCAGGGCACGGGCGAAGTGGTAGAGTGCCGGGTTCGCCAGTTTCAACTCCTTCCAGTCCCAGTCCTTGGCAAGGGCCCTGGCAAGGAAATAGAGCTCGTGGCTCAGGGCCTTGAGCTCCTTCCAGTCGTAATCCTTTTTTATCGCCCGCGCGAAATGATACGCGGCCTGGTCGGCCTGCTTGAGCTCCTTCCAGTCCCAGTCCTTTGCCACGCTTCGGGCGTAGTGGTAATTCACGCTCTGCGCTGAAAGCACGCAGGGCAGAAACAGCATGATTGCGAGGACCATCGTTGAACTTTTTTTCACAGTGTGCTCCTTGTGCTGTAGTTGTCGGGGGCTCTTGTTCACTTCACCGCGCATTGTTACTTGAACGATTATTAAATCTCGAAAATCAGATGCGTTCCATGTCGTGAACGGGGATAAAACCGCTCTCGCGGACGATCTCCTGCCCCTCCCGGCTCAGCAGAAACACGATGAAGGAGCGCGCCGCGGGATCGAGGGTCTTTTCATTCACGTAGAGGTAGAGCTTTCTCTTCAGGGGGTACTTCCCCGCCTTCGCCGCGGCGTATCCCGCCTCCACGCCGTTTATTTTCAGGGCGCGCACCTCGCTGTTCAGGAATGAGAGCCCCACGTAGCCTATGGTGTCGGAATCCCCCGCCACGGCGTTGAGCACCCCGCTGTTGGAGGAGTGGTATGAAACGGCGGGACCGGGAGGCGTGGCGCCAAGGAGATTCTTCCACATTGTGGCGGTACCGGAATTCTCATCCCGCACCGCCAGCCTGATGGGAGCCTCGCTCCCCCCCAGGGCGAACCAGGAGGTGATTGTTCGGGTAAACACGCCTTTGAGCTGGTCGAGGCTGATATCCTTCACGATATTTTCCGGATTGACGATGGGCACGATGAGATCGTAGGCGATCACGAAGGCCTTCAATCCGCCCTGTGCCGCTGCCGGCCGCGCAACTCCCATGGTCTCGATTCCGGCAGATGAATCCGAGATATCGCATTCACCCTGAATGAGGGCGCGAATGCCCTCGCGGGAGCCGCTCCCCGTCACGGAGATGGTGACCCTGGCCCGTTTTTCATAGGCCTCTGCCGCGCTTTTCAAAAGCGGCTCAAGGGTGGTGGAGCCGCGGATAACGATCGTTTTTTCCGAAGCACCCCGGCAACCATGAAAAAGAGTGAGCGCCGGGATGGCGCATAACAGCGTTATGCACACACCCGCCTGGCGTAATTTCGTTCTTGCCGCATTCTGCATGAAGTTTCCCCCCACGCTCCGCTCCGGAGGCTCCATAGATGCCGCTCCGAAAAGCCACGCCGCGTTCCGATGACGGGAGCCGCGCCGGGACATGTCGCCGGGCCGGAGCAACCAATAGCGGCGCTATCGAGCAAGAGTACCGGCTCCTCGCCAATAATCAAGGAAAAATTTTATCGGCCATGACAGGACCGGGCGAACTTCCCGTTTCGCGGCAGTCAAATAGTGGTGGACGAACACGCGGAGTTCTGGCATGATCTGACAGGGCATTCCGGCGCCGGGGAAGCGGCTTTCGGACTTTGGTGTATCGCGCCTGTGCCGGTTTTCGGCGGGAGTGCACGCCTCAATTTCCGGGGGAGTACGGCCCATGAAACGCGAACATCGCTTTACCAGCATTCTCCTCGCACCGGCCCGGGGCGGCGAAGCGGAACGGGAGGTGTACGATCCCGCCACGGGGAAAAAATCGCGCAGGAGCTTCCTCGCCTACGACCCGGAAAGCGCCCGACGTCACGTCATGGAAATAGGGCCCGGAATGGTCTTCACCTGCCGCTCATGGGTTTCCAGCGCCCTCCTGTCCCTCCTGGTCGCGTCCCCCCTTTTCGTGCTGGCCGCCGGCGTTCTCGTCATCGGACTGAAGGTGGACCTCAATCCGACAGCCTCTGTTGCCGGGCGCGTTTTCATTGCCTCAATGGCTCTCTCCTATGCACTGATCCTGCTCGGCATCGGTGTCCCCGCGGCGTTCAGGAGATTGAAACGTGACTTTGTGGAGAAGGAGCGAGGACCGGGGAACTGGAAGATCGTCGCCGATGACCGATGGGAGCGCTTCCAGAAAATGCTGCGGCTGAAAGAAGCGGGGGTAAATGATCCGGATATGACCTGACGCGGTTCCGTTCCTACCCCTCGATTTTTAATTTCCCTGCAGCAAGGGCAATAATGAGAATTACCGCCAGCATGACGCCGGGGACCACGAAATAGAGATGGGTCTCTGATGCGTAGGAAAAGGGCTCGGGCCGGTCCATGTAAAGCCAGATCACCGGCGCAATCACTGGCTTGAAGATCAGGGCCGCGGCGGCGAGGGCCATGAGCGCCGCCGTCGCCACGGGGTACAGTTTCACCAGCAGGTATCCTGCCGCGAGGCCTGCGATACCCGCCAGGGGCCCCGCCAGGAGGCCCGCCCCGGGAGGCATTCCGTCTTCCGTGAGAAATGAAAGCGCCAGGGGAAGGGCGCCCGCTGAGGCGATGATGCCCGATGCGACGATGCGGGGGATTGTTCCTCGAACTCTTTTCAGAAGTGCCATTGTTCGCCTCCCTTCAATCTGGTTGCATTCGCCCGATGCCAGGCACTGCGCCGGGGCTGCGGCCGTGAGCAGGCAGTGTCGTTCAAATGCCGTGACCGTCACGGGATGCGCCTTTCAGCGAGGTAAAGAATTCAAGCTCCCAGGAATCCCCGGCCTCATCGTGCCGGAGTATGTAAAGGTTTCCGTCAGAGGCGCGCACCTTGAAGTAACGGTAATCGGGCCCGTGCCAACGGTCGATTACCTCCTCCACGCCGAGGCTTTTCCCGTCCTCCCCCGGGCCGCCCATGGCGAAACGCGCCGGGCGTTCCTCCCCCCGGTACCCGGCGTGGCAGGAGACGGTGATGGGGATGCCACGGGCCATCCGGGTTGTTTCCCCTCAGCGTGACGCGTCAACGGCGCGTTCAAGTTCATGACGGACCTCTTCCACGTGCCTGCTCGTGAGTCCCGGCACCCACTCCGCGTAAACCCGTATCCTTTTCTTAGAAGGCAAAACGATGAAGAGCCCGTAAGTGCGGCTGAGGGGATTGTACGCGCACGCGAAGGCGATCTCCTCGAGGCGTGCCATGAACGATCCGGAGCCACGGCTCATAGTTCCCGCACCGAGGTCGAGGGTATAGCGCTCGGATACGTCCGGGGCCTCCGCCATTTTTCTCCGAAGATAGATGTAGAGGAAGAGGCTGAAAGCCGCGAGGAAGAGGGCCCCGGGAGCGGCGAGGACCAGCGCGATATCCCGGTCCATGAACAGGTACTGCAGGGCGGCGTTTGTCAAAATGATCGCGGCCACGCCGCCGCTTACAAGGGCTCCCAGGCCCGCGCCGAAGGTTTTCCGGTTCATGAATAGAAACGTCGAGCCGTCGCTTCGAATCTCGTAACCCCCGCGCCGGTGGAGCAGTGATAGCGTTTCCGGTTTCATCGGCCTCCCCTCACTTCTTTATTTCGGATCCCTTCCTGGCCCCCTTGCTTTGTAGATAGCCGGCCACCACGGCATGCTTTTTCTCAAGGGCGTAATCCAGGGCCGTCTTGTCGAATTTGGAGAGCGCGTTGACGTCGGCCCCCTTCTCGATGAGAAATTTCACCATTTCGAGCTTCCCCTCTTCCGCGGCCACCTGCAGGGGTGTGCGGCCGAACCAGGGATTGTTGATGCCCGCTCCTTTGTCCAGGTAGGTTTCCGCGTCCTTGACGTCGCCGACGCGCGCCGCGTCCGCCAGGGCGCCCTCGTAGGCGCCGCTGCAGCCGTAAAACGCCGACGCCGCCGCTGCAACAAGTATCAGTGCGAATATACGGTGTCTCATGGTCGATCTCCTTTTTGCTTGGTTCCTTTCGGTGCGCCATCCCGCACTGGTCAAATGGCTTCGATGGTCGAGGTGGGCTTTGATGTAATATTGTAGGTGACGCTCACCACCTCGGGTATATCGCGGGTAATTTTCGCCGCGATCTTCTCAAGGAGGTCGTAGGGAAGCCTGGTGGGTCTCGCGGTCCTGGCGTCGACGCTGTCCCAGCAGCGTATCTCGATCTGGTTGCCGAAGACGCGGCGCTTGTTACGCATGCCGGTCACGCGGTCTTCGTGGAGTATTGCCAGGTACTGGAAGGCCTTCACGTCCTTGAGAAGGGACTCGGTGATCGCCGTGGCCTTCCTTACCATGGCGATCTTTGCGGGGGTGACTTCGCCGATTACGCGGGCGGCCAGTGCCGGTCCCGGAAAGGGGATCCGGTCGAACATGGCCGCGGGGAGGCCCAGGGCGGCCCCGACCTTTCGCACGCCGTCCTTGCGCAACTCGATGAGTGGCTCCAGTATCCTGTAGCCGAAGACCTTCTGCGGGTCGATACCGAGCTGTTCGAAGACGTTGTGTTGCCGTTTGATGCCCGCCACGGTTTCGTCCACGTCGGTGAGAATGGTTCCCTGGAGGAGGTATTTCGCCCGGCTCTTCACGACAAGCCGGCCGAACACCTTCTTGTAGAAGGTCTGGGTGATGGCCTCCCTTTTTTCTTCGGGGTCGGTGAGGCCCTTCAGGGCGGCAAAGAATTCCTTCGACGCGTCCAGGACCTCCACGCGGATGCCGAGCTTTTTGAAAGCGGCCGCCACGCGTGCCGGCTCACCCTCGCGCATGATGCCGTTGTCGATGAAATAGGTCTTCAGTTGAGTGCCCAGGGCCCGGTGTCCGAGCGCCGTCACCACGGAGGAGTCCACGCCGCCGGAAAGGGCGTTGATGGCCGTCCCGCTTCCCACGGCCTCCTGGATAGCCCGGACCTTGTCCCTGATAAACTGTTTCGTGTTCAGGTTCCCCGCCTTGATTTCCCTGATTTTCATGATGTTACATCCTCTCCAGATTTGTCATTGAGTGGCGTGATTCGCGCTGCCCTTGGCCCCGGGAATTTGAAGGGCACGTGCACGGCGCGCCGGCACCCGCGGCATGAATAACGGGGAATGAAATCAAGGGCGCCCCGTGCCGCGGATTATTCATATGCCACGGGGGGGCAATTTTCAAGCAGAAATTCAGACCCGGGAGGGAGAATCATTCCTTCCCGCCCCCTTTCCGCGATAGCGTATTAAAACGCTCATGGCGAACAGGACGACCATCATTATGTTGAGGACGCCCAGGGCCCACTTGAGTGACGAGACAACCCCGGTAATGAAAATAAGCGCCTCCGGCACTGTGGCGGGGCTGTTGATCACCAGGAGTTCGAGAATGTTCTCAATGAAGTCCATGGCCATGGCGGCGAAAGGAAGGTAGAGGTAGTTCGGAACAGGCCCTTCTTCCCTTCCCGAGAGCCTCGTCTGAAGGAGGCGGAGGAGCGAGAAAAGGAACACCGCGTAGATGACGGGATGAAAGAAATCGAGATAGAAGTGCCTTTTGAAGATTTCGAGACCCTCGGGGCCCCAGGACCGGAGGATTTCTTCGATGCCGCTCCTGGAAAACGTGAGCTGGAACGCCACGACCCTGCCGAGTCCCAGGGGCGCCAGGATGGTGTTGATGCCGAACTGGGAAGCGGCATAGAGCACGCCGGAGACAAGGGCGACCCGGCCAACGGTTTTTCTGCTCAGGTTCCGGCGCATGGCTCTCTTTTTCCCCGGGTTGTCGATTGATATCCGGCATCTTCACATGATGCCTTCGCGGGGGACACGTCAATAAAAAAGCACGGTGGGCATTCAGGAAAAGTGGCGCATGGGTCTCCATGCGGAAAAAAAGCGTTTTTTTACTTGCCACACGATTTTTTTGACGTTTACTAAAGCTTGAAACGGCCTCTTTGACGCGAGGTGGAACGGAATTCCGGCCGATTCCTACCTTTGCATAGTGGCGACTACCGGGGGTATCATAATGGAAAAAATTATCGTGTCCAAATTCGGCGGCACCTCGCTGGCCAGTGCCGCCCAGATAAAGAAGGTAAGGGATATCGCGGCTTCCGATCCTGACCGTAAATGCATCGTGGTTTCAGCGCCCGGAAAGGGTGATTCCGACGAGTTCAAAATGACCGACCAGTTGATCAATGTCGCCATGGAGGGGAAGCACCTCTCTTCTCCAGATAGAACCGTCACGTCGAAGGAAAGCGCCGAAGCCGTTCTTGATACATTCAGGAGTATTATCGCCGATCTGGGCATAGATGGCGGTGATATCATCGAAGGACTTAAAAAGGACATGAACCTCTCGATGCCTGAAATAAAAAGAAAGGACTACCTGGCATCCAGGGGAGAGCATTACAACGCGAAAGTAGTGGCGCGGTATTTCACAAAGAGCGGCATTCCCTCGGAGGTGAGGCTCCCCGAGGAAATGGGTCTCGTGGTGACGGAGAACTTCGGCAACGCAAAAGTGGTTCCCGTGAGTTACAAGAATATCAAGAAGAACATCTCCTGCCAGGGCGTTTCGATCATACCGGGATTCTACGGCGTCACCGAGGCGGGGGACGTGGCGGTGTTCTCCCGCGGCGGCTCGGACCTGACAGGAGGAGAAATCGCCTTCGCCCTGAACGCCTCCGTGTACGAAAACTGGTCCGACGTCGACGGCATTTACCAGGCGGACCCGGGCATTATAAAAAACGCCCGGGTGATCCCGAGGCTCACCTACAAGGAGATCCGGCTCCTCGCATCAAAGGGATTCAACGTGTTTCATTACGACGCGATGATACGGTGCAAGAAGAAGAGCATCCCCATTCATATACTGAACACCAACAACCCTTCGGCCCAGGGCACGACGATCGTGGCCCAGCGGGTGCCCGAGGAGGTGACCGTGGGCATCGCGCGCATGGACAGCATCGCCTACCTCTACCTTGAAAAGGACGGCTCCCAGGAGATTATCGGCTTTGTCAACAGGGTGCTCAACATCATGAAAAACTACGGCATCGAGACCTACCACTACCCCACGGACAGGGACGACGTGTGCGTTATCATGAACCAGGACGATCTCATCGGCTGCGAGGACGAACTCGCCGAAACGATAAAGAGGGAGCTCGATCCCGACAACATGGAGTTCTTCTACAACCTCTCCATCATATCGCCCGTGGGCATAGGCATGAAGTACGATCCCGGGGTAATAGCCGAAGCCGCAATGGCGATGAAAAACAACAACATCAACATCGAGATACTCGACCAGGGCCCCGCTCAGATCAGCTTCCACATGGGGGTCCAGGGCTTCTATGCCGACACGGCCCTCAACGCGCTTTACGACAGGCTGATCGGGTAACATGATGGCGCCTGGCCGCCCGACCGGGGACCGGGGGCATGGCAAAACCATTGACACTGACGGCGGGAGAAATAACATTGCCGCATGGATCGGAAGCATGAAAGGGGAGTGTAAATGGTACAGGCTCTGTCCCGTCAGGCGATACGTTGACCTGGGCGCGCTTAATGCGCGGTGGGTCGAAGACTACTGCCTCGGTGACTGGAACCGATGCGTGAGGTTCGCGATGGAAGAGGGCGGAGTATGCCATGAAGACTGGATGCTCCCCGACGGGACGCTCCGCATAGACCTGAAGCACCGTTGAGATGGTACGGATCACGATTCTCTACGATAATTATACCACGGACCCGCGCTTCGAGCCGGGATGGGGGTTCTCATGCATCATACGGAGGGGCGATCTCTCGATTCTCTTTGATACAGGCGGCAGCGGTGAAGTCCTTCTACGCAACATGGGAGTCCTCGGGATCGATCCCGCCTCCATCGATGCCGTGTTCATCTCCCACGATCACTGGGACCATACCGGCGGCCTCGGCGCGGTTCTCACCCGTGGGGACGGGGTCCTTTTCGTCCCGGAGTATTTTCACGCGCCGTCATGGAAGGGAACAACAGTGCGCGTCGGGGGGGCGGATGAAATCATGCCCGGCGTGTATTCCTCGGGCACTCTCATGGATTTCGAACAGTCGCTTTTCCTCGCGACCCCCAGGGGTGCCGTCGCGGTGACCGGGTGCTCACACCCCGGGGTGGAGGCGATCCTCGCCGCATGCCCGTGCCCTCCCGTGAGGGCCCTGGTGGGGGGCCTCCACGGGTTTTGCGATTTTTCCCTTATCGGGGGCCTTGACCTGGTATGCCCCACCCACTGCACGGCGTACCGCGATGAAATGATCCGGCTCTACCCGGGACGGTGCGTTTCCGGCGGCGTGGGCGAGGTCTTTGAATTTGACTGAAGAATGAAACCACCCGGCAACCCCCGGGTTTATCAATGACAAGAGTACGGGAGATACACATGAAAAAATGGATACTACCGGCGGCCTTTATTTTCTTTATCTGTAGTGCTACGGCGGGCTTTTCCCATTCCCTCTGGATCACCGCGGACAACTACCGTCCCGCCGTGGGGCAGCGGGTCACGATCGAAATCGGCTGGGGCCACGGGTTCGCCAAAAAGGAGGCGATGAGGCAGGGCGTGTTCAAGCGGATCTACGCGGTTTCTCCCGACGGGAAGCGGCTGGCCCTCGAGAGGATCGACGACACGCGTTTTTACTTCGTTCCGCGGGCGCCGGGATGCTATGCCGTCGGAGCGGAGATCAATCCTGGATTCATGACCAAGACCACCCGGGGCCGGCAGATGCGGAGCAAAAAAGGGCTTGATAACGCCCTTGACTGCATGCGCTTCGATATCCGGGCGAAGGCCGTCATACGGGCCGGCGACCCCGGGAAAGCCCTGAACGCTTCCGTCGCGCATCCCCTGGAGATCATCCCCCTGGATGACGTCGGATCCCTGAAGCGGGGGGGTGCTCTCAGCTTCATGGTCACCTTCAACGGAATGCCCCTGGAAAACGCGCGGATAACCGCGGATCACGAGGGGAGCGCCGGCAAGGGCCATGACGGGGGGAAGGCCTCGGCCGTGACGGACGCGAAGGGGAGGGCGCGGATAACCATTCCGGAAAAAGGCCGATGGGTCCTGATGGTGAAACATGAAACGCCCTATCCTGACAGGGATGTCTGCGACAGGTCCATGTATGCGACGAGCCTGGGCCTGGGGGTTGAATAACGCTCACGCGGGCCGGCGGAAGGGGACCCGAAGATACTGATGATGGTTATGAGGAACGAAACATGAATACTAGAATCATCTTTTTAATGCTTTTCTGCGCGATGATCGCCCTGGGGGGGCGGGCCCTGGCCCACGGCGTGACGGGCGCCATGAGGATCGATAACGCGGTCTTGGCCGAGATACGGTATGACGATGGCGAGCCCTTCAGCTACTCCGAGGTGAAGGTCTACGGACCCGGCGAGGAAAAGACCGAATACCAGAACGGCCGCACGGACGCGAAGGGCGTCTTCGCCTTCGTGCCCGACAGGAAGGGGACCTGGCGCTTGGTCGCAACGGACGGCATGTCCCACGGCAAGGAGCTTGCCATTGACATCACCGATGCCGCTCTCATGAAGAAGTCGGACGCCTGGGACTCCGCGCGCCGGCAGAAGCTGTTCTCGGGGCTGTTCCTCATATGGGCCGTTGTCGCCACGTCCCTCTATGTCGGGGCGCGAAGGAAGAAGAAGGGCGAGGCGTAAGTCACTATTTCACCCCGCCGTCCCTGCCGTCACATCAGCCCCTCTTCTCCCCGGCGTATACGAAACAGCGCATCCCCTCGCGGAGGGCGAAGGCCCCGTGCACGTAGAGCCCCCCCAGCCAGAAGGGCACGTGGAAAATGTCCGCGTGGCGGTACGCCACCAGGCCCAGGGCCGACAGGGCCCCCTCGGCGGCCATGCCGCCAACCGCCATTGCGATCGCGAGAAGGAGAAGCCATGCCCGGTCATATGTGAAGAGCCACCGCGCGGCGAAGAAGCCGTAAAATATCGCCGAGAGAAGGCCCGGACTTGCATTGCCGAAGCCGCTCATCATGTAGACGAAGATGAAGGCCGAGGCGGCCTCGACCAGCTCCCGGGGCGTCCCCCCGGACCTGCTCATGTCCGCCGGGACGGCCGCGGGGAGGCGCCCGGCGGCAAGGGCGTAGACGTGTCCCATGAACATGAAGACCAGGAAAAACCCGGGGAAGACCCACCAGGCCTGGCCGAAGAGAAAGGGCTCGGGATAGGCGAGGGTGCCGGTAAGCACGTGGATGCCGTCGCCGAGCGTCGCGAGCAGTGCCGCCGGAACCGCCAGCAAGAGAATTCTGAGAGTCGTGATGCCGCCCATGGGCTCCTCCTTGCGGGGATTCATTCATAATACTTACCCGCACATGGTGTGGCATGCGCGGGCCTACTTCAAGGACTTTTTCTTCATGGTTGTTCCGGATGTTGCGCCTCCTTCGCGCCGGGTCCTTAAAGCCCGTTGGGGAAGACCGGTGCCGGTGTCCGGAAAAAAAATCACTTCTTCGACAAGGTATATATAAGAAAAAAATATGCCGACAACCCCCTCGTGGCGGTTCCCACTGCGAAAATTATTTTTGACTCGATCGGCAACCAGGCTATACTGAAACCGCCTCGCGGGTCAGGCGCGCCTCTTTCCCGCTTCGCATATCATTATGCATAAAACAAATCCCTTGCCGGAGGATTGGAGGATTGTATGAAGAACCGCGTGAGATTACTGGCAATGAGCGTGCTTGCAGCGGCGATGGCCGTAACGGGTTGCGGCGCCGCCGCCGGATCAAAGGACCTGTTAGCCCTCCTGGCACTGGTCTCTCCGGCCCCCTGGGCCAAGACCGCGACAACCGCGCTCCAGTCGAGCAGTTTTTATTCGGTAGACGAACATGGCGGCTATCTCTACGCTGCGGGCTTCATTAAGGGCCCAGATGAATACGACTTCGGCGACGGCGTTACAGCTCAGCCGGACCTTTCAAGCGATCCCGACGTCAGCCACTGTCTTTTGGTGAAGTACAGCAGATCGGGCAGGGCGGTATGGGCGCGGACCCTGGACGAGGGCCCTGATTATTCAGAATTTGCCGGCGTCGCCGCGGGAAGCGACGGCGTCTACGCCGTGGGCACGATTTTTAATCGCGGGACTGTCCTCACCTACAAGTTCAGCGATACGGTCACGGTCGAGGGCGCCTGGTCGGGAACCGGGAGAAACGTGGTTATTGTCAAGTACTCCCTGGACGGGGAGCCGCTCTGGGCAAAAAGCATAGAGGGTGGATCGAACGATTCGTATTACCAGGAGGTGGCCATCGGGAGCGACGGCGTGTACGTGGCCGGCTATCTCGAGGGAAACGGGATATTCGCATTCGATGATCCTCCAACAAAGACGGCGACTGGAGTTTCCGGCGGCACCAATGTGCTTCTCGTTAAATACGATTTTTCGGGTAATGTCCAGTGGGCGAAAACGGTTGATCCAGGCAGTAGCATCAACAGCTCATTGTTCAAATCTGTCTGCGTGTCAAGCGGCGGCATCTACGCCGCGGGGGCAATCTACGGCAGCGGGGAATTCGATTTCGGCGGTTCCGCAACAGCGGTCGGTGGTCATACCGCCTCCTTCAATCCCGTCGTGGTCAAGTACGATTCCTCCGGCGATGCGCAATGGGCGAGAACGGCGACGGTTGCCCCGTCATTCGGGATGATGAACGGGATCGCAGGCGACTCGAGCGGCGTGTACGCGGCGGGATATGTCGATTCCACCGGGGAATACAATTTCGGCGACGGCGTCACCGTCACGACCCCGTCTAATAACGACCATGCCCTCGTCGTCAAGTACGGCCACGACGGCGTCACGCAGTGGGCGGCGTCAACCGAGGCGGCCCCGCACAATTCGAGGTATAGCGATATTTCCGTTTCCTCAACCGGTATTTTCACGGCGGGATATATCTATGCCAATGGTGAGTTTGATTTCGGCGACGGCGTCACCGTCAGCGGGGCCTGTGGCACGGAGAAGAATTTGCTGATCGTGCGCTACGGTAGCTCCGGCACGGCGCAGTGGGCGGGTTCGACCGTCCTGGCGCCAGATAGCTCGGAGTTGTATGACGTCGCGGCCGCTTCCCACGGGGTCTACGGCGCGGGAGAAATCGAGGGCTTTTCGGAGTTCGTGCTCCTGGATGACCTCAGCGTTACGGGAACCTGGGCGCTTGAGAACATTCTTCTGCTCAAGGCCCTGTAGTCCCGGGGCGGATGTTACCCTGGTCCGGGAATCCGGCGCCGCGGGAAAAGTGCTGGACGCTTTCCCGTCATTCATATCATTATTAATCCGGTATAAATAGGACGGGACAAGTCGCGGGCCCGTCCTTTTTCCGGAGGCGGCCATGAACAGGCGATTATTCCTCACCATTATCGGAGCGCTCCTCCTCATGACCGTCGGCGCCGCGTCACTGCTCGCGGATCCCTCTCCCCGCCGCCTGGTTCTCGACACCCTGAAGAGCTATTCCCCCACGGGCTACCATATCGTCGCGGCCTATGACGGCGCCCCGGAGGAGATCACCATGGCCGGCTCGCGCCTCCAGATGAGCAAGACCGATTTCATGACCTACGTGCGGGGCGCCGCAATGCCGGAGATGGCGTCGTGGCTCAACGTGACCGTGCACGAGATGTGCCACGGGTACACCGGAAGGATGGCGTACCATCTCGCCCCTGAACGGAAGATCGCCATCTATCCCGGGGACCGCTACCTTGCCTTCTACATCGGAGGCGACGAGGATGTCCTGGTGAGGATCACCCGGGTGTTCCCGAGCAAAGAGATGGCCCGGGACTTTCCCGCGGGGATCCGCACCTTCCGGTTCGCCACTTATGTTGACAGCCCGCGGAGCAATATGGGTACCCAGGTGAACGGGGTGTACGGCCTCCTCGACGAGCTGAACGCTTACTACCACGGCACCAGGACGGCCCTTGACCTCCTCCCCTTCTATAAAAAGCAGTCCCGCCAGGACGCGCAGCTCTGGAGGGCCTTCTTCAACCAGGTGAACGGCACCTACTACGCCCATCTCGAGTTCAAGCTCTTCATTCTCAGGTACCTCATCTACGCCGAGAAGACACATCCGGAGATATACCGGGAGATCATGGGGAACGACGGGTTCAGGAAGGCCTTCATCGCCATTGACGCCAATTTCGCAGCGCTCAACGAGGAATATGCCAGGTCCAGGGAGGACATTTTCAGGTTCCTGAAAACAAGGGGCATCGAGGCCCGGGAGGAAGGGAAGTATCTGTACCTGAAGAGCGGCAACGCCACCATGGGCATGGGGAACTTTACCGACACCCTCGATCTTCTCGCCCGGGAGCTTGCGAAGGACGAATACCGCGACATGGTCGCCATGCTCGGTGCGCCGGGGTCATCTCCCCGGTGAGATCGTCCCCGGGCCCCTACTTCTGGAAGCGCGTGCGGCCCCGGGACTTTTTCCTGAGGAGCAGGGCCAATCCCTCGAGCTGCTGTTTCACCGAGTCAACCGTGTATTCGTCGTCGGGGTGGGGGGCCTCGCCCTCCCTCTGGAAGTGGGGCTTTTCCAGGTTCATCCTTCCCCAGGTGAAGTCCACGCGCCTGACGAGCTCCTCGAGGAGGTGCGCGTTCGAGCTGTACCGGTCCAGGATGACCTCCAGGGCCTTAAGGGGCGTTTCCACGTGGGCGCTCACGGTCTCGATGTCGTCTTTCACGATCGCGGTGAGCACGCCTCTCAGGGCCCCGGAGGAATCGGCCAGGTTCTCCATGATGAAGGAGTTGATCGCCGTCACGGCCCTGGTGAGTTCCGGCACGACCTGGCCGTCCTTGAGAAGCGATCCTCCCTTACGCCCTATCGCCCCGGCCAGGGTGAACTTCTGGCCGGAACGGATGTCCCTGGTGATTGCCGCGTCACTGTCGTGACCGGTTGTATCGTCCTTCTTTTTCTTTGCCACAACCTCTCCCGCGCAATGAACTGTCGGTGTGCTACTTTACACGGGATGCGTGACGCCGCAACGATTTTTTACCCGGTGTTTTCTTTACACAGACCAGCGCCGTGCCGGCGCATGGCGCTATTTCTCCCTCGGGAAGGGCCAGGCCATGATGCCCCCCTCCATCACCTTCACGTTGGTCCACCCCCGTCCCTCCAGGATCCGGGCAGCCTCGTAGCCGCGCAGGGATATCTTGCAGAAACAGATGATCTCGGCGTTTTTGTCCGACGGCATCTCGTTAAGGCGAGCGCGGAGAACTCCCAGGGGAATAAGGCGCTCCCCGATGCCCAGGCGCATCAGCTCATATTCATCGGGACCACGCGTGTCGAGAAGGAAGGGCTTTTCGCCGGCGTCGATCTTGCGTTTTACCTCGGAGCAGGATATTCCCTTCATGCGGCCCTTGAGCTTGTTCTGCATGATGTGCGCCGCGGCGATGGAGTGGTCGATGGCCAGGGAGAAGGGCGGCGCGTAGGGGAGGTCGGCGTTCACCATCTCCTCCACGGTGAGCCCGCTCCTTATGGCCATGGCCCATATGGCGAGCTGCTTGCTCACGTCGCCGGGCCCCGCGCACTGCGCTCCCAGGATCCTGCCGTTCTTTTTCTCCACGACGAGCTTGGTCACCAGGAGGAGCCCCTCCATGAATCCGGGCTTGTCCGGGCTGGCGTTGATCACGGTCTCGATGTCCGTGAAGCCGGCGGAACGGGCCGCCTTTTCCGAGAGGCCCGTGGAGCCGGCGGCGAAATCGAAGACCTTGCAGATTCCCGTCTGGATGGTGCCCGGGAAGGTCACGGAGTCGCCGGCGGCGGCGTTCTCGCCGGCCACGCGGCCCTGGAGGTTGGCCAGGTCGCCGTAAGGAGCGTGGACCTTCGCGCCGGTGATGAGGTTGGTCGACTCGACGCAGTCCCCGGCGGCATAGATGTCCGGGTCAGCGGTGCGCATGTGAGTGTCAACGACGATGCCCCCCGTGGCGCCGATCTCGATGCCCGCGTCCTTCGCCAGCTTCACGTTGGGGCTCACGCCGATGGCCACCACGGCGAGCTCGCAGGGGAGCTCGATGCCGTTCTGGAGCTTGACCCCCGTGAGTTTTCCGTTCTCCCCGAGGAACTCGGCGATCCCGTTGTCGGTGATCACGTTTGCGTTCTTGGTGCGGACGTGGTTCTCCACGAGCTTGGCCAGCTCCCAGTCAAGGAAGGTGAGGAGCTGGGGGAGCATCTCGATCACCGTGATCTCGATGCCGGCGAGCTGCAGGGCCTCGCAGGTCTCGATGCCGATGAGCCCCCCGCCGATGATGACCGCCTTTTTTATCAGCTTGTCGTCGCGTACCTTCCTGAGGTAATCGGCGTCCTGCATGGATTGAAGCGTGGTGATGCCCGCGAGATCCGCGCCCGGGATGGGGGGTTTCTTCGGAACGGCCCCGGTGGTGAGGATGAGCTTGTCGTAGGAGAGCTTTTCATCTTTGCCGCTCTTCAGGTCCCGCACCGTCACGGTCTTCGCCTTTCTGTCGATCTTCATGGCCTCGGTTTCCGTCCTGGCGACGATGCCCTTCGCGTTCAGGTAGAACTTCGGGTCGCGGACCACGCCCGTGGCCGTGCTGAGAAGCATGTTGCGGTCGTCGAAAAACCCCCCCACGTAGTAGGGATAGCCGCACGAGGCCATGGAGAGGTCCGGCGCCTTCTGGATGATGATGATTTCTGCGTGTTCATCGAGGCGCCGGGCTTTCGCCGCCGCCTTGGGTCCCGCGGCGGAGCCGCCGATCACGATAATTCGTTTCTTTTCAGACATTGCATTCTCCTCGGTGGTGATGGTGCCCGGCAGGTGCGGAGCCTGGCGGGTATGAAACAAACCGCGCCGCGCGCGAAATAAATTCAGCGCGGTTTCCCGGCGCGGTGGGCGCTGCTTCTACGATGGCGCGCCTTCGCGGTCCTTACTTCTTGAGCAGGGCGATGATGGCGCGCACGTTATCATCGACGACACGGTAACAGGTCACCACGCCTTCCTTGCGCGGACGGATGATCCCCCTGTCCTGCAGTATCCGCAGGTGCTGGGATACCGTTGACTGCGGTATCCCGAGCCTTTCGACCATGCTGTTGACGTTGCATTCATCCTTCATGAGATTGTGGACTATCTCAAGGCGGATCGGATGCCCCAGTGCCTTTAGAATCCCGCTTGTTTTCTGAAAATCCATGGATCCTTATACCTGCATCGTAATATTGCAATATTTAAATATATGGATATAAGGTCAACGTTTTTTTCCATCGTGTGATTTTATTGGAATCCCGGATTCCCTGTCGCGCGCCATGGTCGGGAATACGCCGTCGAGAAGGAACGGCCGCGTGGATTCATTGGCGTTGTGGCGTCCCTCCGCCGGAGGGAGGGATCGCTACCGCGTTCCCCCCAGCTCCGCCGCGAGGGCCTGCAGGGTGTTTTCCAGGGGTCCTTCGATAAAGCAGTCGGTTATATAATTGGTGAGACCGGTGGCCCTTTCGTTCATCTCTATGATATAGGCCCCGTGCTCCCTGGCGATGAAGGGGAGGTCCGCCGCGGGCTGGACAACGGCAGACGTGCCGATTACCATGAACAGATCGGAATAGGACGCGAGATTGCGGGCTTCGAGAAAGGCGGCCGGGGGAACGGCCTCTCCGAAGAGCGTAAAACCCGGTTTCATGATCCGGCCGCACCGTTCGCACGTCGGCGGGGTATCACCGATGGCGGTCGTGAGGGTTCCGCAGGCGGGGCATTCCGCGCGGTCAATCGACCCGTGATATTCGATGACGACCCGGCTCCCGGCCCGCCGGTGGAGGTTGTCGATGTTCTGCGTTATCACGCCATGGAGAAAGCCGGCCTTTTCCATGGCCGCCAGGGCCCGGTGCGCGGGGTTAGGTTCCGCCGCGAGGGCCAAGGCGCGCAGGCGCAGGGCCAACTCCCATACGGCGGCCGGCGTTTTCCTGAACGTCTCGAGATGCGCGTATACGGAGGGATCGTGGTTCTTCCACAGCCCGTGTGCGCCGCGGAAATCGGGAATCCCGCTCGCGGTGGAAATGCCGGCCCCGGTGAGGGCGATCGTCTGGCGGGATCTTCTCAGCCTCCGCAGCGCCGCGGCCCGCTGATCAGCGTTGATGCTCCGCCTGTCATCTGTCATTTAACTTCCCTTCGGTGCCGCCGCCGGGCAGCACTACTCCACTGCCGGCTACCATGACGACGAGGCCCCGCCTCCGCCGAAGGAGCCGCCGCCCCCCGACCATGAGGTGTCGTTCGAGCCGCTCGATGAAGAGGCACTGGAGCTGCTCCACGAGGAAGAGGTGCCGCTGTCGGAGTAGGAACCCCCGCCTTCGGAACATGCCGCGGCGATTCCGACCATGACGAAAAACTGGAAAAGGTTGGTGCCGATAAGTATCGCCAGGAGCAGGGTTTCGTTCTCCGTCGTGCCGACCATCGCCGGCTTCAGGATCTCGAGGAGGTACACTATCGAGGACAGGCTCGCCAGGGCGGGGATGGCGGTAAAAACCGTGGCGATTAGTTTCATTACTATCGTCTTCGGCCACATGAGGGCGGCGATAAACCCCGTGCCCGCGAAGAACCCGGTGATATACGCGAAGGGGGTCCAGTACCAGGCCCCGTGCAGGTTGTATTGCAGCAGGATCGGGACGCCGATGAAGAGAAGAATCGCCGCTCCGGCGATCAGCCATGGATTGAGCTTCAGCCGGACGGAGGGAATGATCAGGAGAACGGCCATGAAGGCGCCAAAGATAAAAAAGAAGCTGTAATGATTTACCACGCGTGCAAAGGCCCCCCAGAGCCTCACCGTGGCGGGGGGTTCCACCCCGGGACGCACTTCCTCCGTGGCGAGGATCATTTCCCTCACGGCCTTTTCGATCCCCCGGCCGTACTGGTAGCTCCTGAAATCGTCACGTATGCCGTCGAGGATCCTCCCGGCCTTCAGGTCGGTGATGTACCCCTCGAGGCCGTAGCCCACCTCGATGCGCATGCGCCGGTCATGCACGGCCACGGTGAAGAGGAGGCCGTCGTCCCGTTCTTTTGTCCCGCCGCCCCACTGTTCGGCTGTCTTCAGGGAGAACTCCTCGATGGGCATTCCTCCCGTGGTGCCCACGGTCAGGACCGCCATCTGGATCCCGGTCTTTGTGCGGTGGGCGACGATCATGCCGGCAAGGGCGTGCTCCTGCGCCGGGGAAATGATGCCGGCGTAGTCGTTCACCGGGCGCCTGATGGCGGGAAAGGCCCGGGCGTCCGCTACCGCCGGAAGAAGCAGCGATGATATCGCGAGGAGCAATGAAAATTGGCATGCGATTTTTGTCATGAAAGGGTCACCTCTCCGTGAAGTTCATTGCCCGGCCGCTACCAGTCCGACGAGGCCCCGCCGCCGCCGAAGTCTCCCCCGCCCCCTGAATCGGAAGAGCCGCCGGAATCGCTTGATGACGAGGAGGAATCGCTCCAGGAACTGCCACCGCCGCCACCGTCGCCGCTGTTGCAGAAGCCCATTAAGAAGAACATCAACTGGAAAATATTCGTATGCACAAGCAACACTATCAGGATCGATTCATGTGTGGTCGTCGTGTCCGCGACGGCCCTGAACACGTGAAGGCCGACGATGATGCCGATGAGGCTCAGGGACGCCGGGATGGCGGCCCTCAGGATCGCCCCCGTCCTCGGCGGCGGGGACATCAGGCTCCCGGTCACGCCCATGCCGGCAAGCGCGCCGGTGATGAAAAGCACCGGCGCCCAGTGGAAGACCCCGGGGAGGTAGAGCTGCAGCAGCACGGGCAGCACGGCCAGGATCACGATGAACATCAGTATGGTGAGCCAGAGGGGGAACTTCCCCTTCCGGAGCCATGCGCTTTTTTCTTTGCGGATTTTTTTCCGGGAAGATCCGCCCCGCCGCCCGGAAGAGGCCTTCCCGCCGACGGTGATCGCGCGGTCCCCCAGGGTTTTCCTGTAGATGAAGAGGCTGCCGACGAGCGCCCCCATGAGGGCATAGATGATGTGGAACCGTGAAAGGAAATTCAAGAACGCCCCGCGGACCCTGGCCGGTGCCGTCGGCTTCACCCCGGGCCGCAGCTCCTCCGTGGCGGCCATGATCTGCGAAACCACTCTTTCTATGCCCTGGTCGTAATTATTGTTTCTGAAATCGTCCCTGATCCCGTCGAGCATCCGACCGGCCCTGACGTCGGTGACGTGCCCCTCGAGGCCGTAGCCCACCTCGATGCGCATGCGCCGGTCATGCACGGCCACGGTGAAGAGGAGGCCGTCGTCCCGTTCTCTGGTTCCGCCGCCCCACTTTTCGGCGGTAGTTAGCGAGAACTCCTCGATGGGGATTCCTCCCGTGGTGCGCACCGTGAGGACCGCGATCTGCACCCCGGTCTTTTCCCTGTGAGCCGCAATCATGCCGCTCAATTTCTTTTCCTGGTCCGGGGTGATAATGTCCGCGCAGTCGTTCACCGGGGCGGTAATTTCGGGGATGGACCGGGCGGAGAGTATCGGCGGCGCCATCATCGATGCCGTCGCCAGCATGAGAACGTAGTGCCATGCGTTTCTTTTCATGATCACATCACCCCGCTGTGATGATAGTTGATTGCCCTCACGGTTCCACGTCAACGCCTGCGCTGTCATGGAAAAGAAGATAATACATGCCATCCGAAAGGGTGAAGGATTGCGTCCCTTCGCCCGCTTCTATCTTATTGAAGCCGTCGTCGTATACCTTCCAGCGACCAGCGGGGTCGAGAGGAGTGACGTGCGCCGTTATCGTCGTGCCGCCAGCATCGACGGACCGCCATTCGGAAAATCCATCAAAACCGATGGTGACCGTTCCGTCGCATAACGCATCGACCGTTGAAAGGGGACGGTAGAGATAGCTGCCGAATCGTATCCATTCATGTCCCTCGCGGCTTTCGATGACGGCGTCATTGAGGTCCCTCCCTTCCAGCTGTGGGATCAGGAGCATCATGCCCGCCACGGTATAGTCGGGAGGGTTCGTGAATGGGTCCACGGCCTGGAGACCGTCCCATTCGCAGAAGAGAAGGTCGTCCACGCCGTGGAATCGCATAAGAGGCGATTCCCATTTCTCGGATTCGGGATGTTCGTTGACCATCAGCCATCGCGGGCCCACCCTGGCCGCCCAGGCGCCCGGCAGGGCCCCGGCGGCGGCGATCCTCTGGGCGTATATCAGGTCGTCCCGGTAATGGCCGTATCCATAGGTCATCCGGGCAACGAGGTACTGCCTCCCTTCCGAGGTGATGAATGAAAAGGAGCGGGAGGGATTTTCATTGTTTGAAAACCGGTCGTCGTTCCTGAGCGTGAGCCCGGTTTGCAGATCGATCCAGCTTCCCGTACCCGAATCGTATTTCTTAATGGAGAGGCTGTTGTCGGGTTGCTTTTCCACCAGGACAAAGGTGTTGTAGTTCGAGTAATGACCGGTCAGGGAATCGAGGAATCCGGCCGGCGGGGTCTTCTCCGGAAGGGGCGACAACGAGAGGGGCTCCGGCATCGCGTCGATCCGCTTCTTCGCCGTGAGAGCCCTCAGGAGAATTCTCTCCGCGATTATGGTCGCCTTGCTCGATGTGAAACCGCCCGAGGCGCCCATGACGATGACCGCAAGCTTTTCCGCCGGCGCCACCGTCATCACGGACCCGTACCCGGTCACATCCCCGCCCTTTTGCCAGGCCGTTGCCCCGACGGCGCCCAGGCCGGGCTGGGTCACCGTGTCCCACCCCAGCCCGTAGCTCCACGACAGGGCCTTGACCGGGTTGAATGTTCCGAGGGTCTGGTCGGTGCCCATCTCTACGGTGGATTGTTCTGAAAGAACGCGCACCTTCCCGAGGGCCCCTCCCTCCATTAGCATCATGGCCACCTTCGCCATGTCCGTCGGGGTGCTGTAGAGCCCGCCGGAGGCGAAGGTGTTCAGGAACAGCTGGGGCCGGGGGGTATCATCGGAGTAGCTTATGACAAAGCTGCCGGCGGGGAAATAGTCGAGGGGGCACTTCGTGTGATCCATGCCGAGGGGGGTGAATACCGTATCCTGTAAAAACTCAGCATAGCTTTTGCCGGTGACCGCGAGAACAAGCTGCTCGACCATGGTGAAGCCGTCGTTGCAGTAGACGTGCATGTAGCCCGGTTCATGCTTGAGCCTCTGGGTCCCGAGGGTCTCCATCACCTGGGCCGAGAAGTCCGCCACGGGAGACGCCGTGGAGGCGTTGCGCTCGTCCGTGCCAGGGAACCCCGAGGAGTGGTTGACGAGCATCCTAACCGTCACCTGTTCGTATTCCGATGGGGGAGATGCCATCTGGAATGATGGAATGTAGCTCGTGAGGGACGTGTCAAGAGAAACAAGGTTCATCTCAACGAGCTTCATGACGGCGATGGCGGCCATCACCTTGCTGGTGGAGCCGATGCAATACATGGTGTCGGCATCGGGCGCCGTCATCGATCCTTTATCCGCCAGCCCGAAGGTCTCGGCCCATGCCAGTCTTTTGCCGTCGATGTACGCCACGGAGACGGATGAGGCGCCGGTGGATTCCATGATCTCCTGCACGGCCGCCCGGCCCTCGGCGATCACGGCCCGGTCGGTGATATACGACGACAGCATCCCGGCGAGCATGATCTTCCTTATATCTGATAAGGATGTCCCCGTGCCGCATCTGCCCCCGCCCGCGGAGAGAAGGCCGGCCATTAAAATCGGCAGGATCGCCAATTGCGGTCGCTTCTTCATTCTGTCCCTCTTCTGGCGCTTTTCGGCGGGGGTGACTCGCATGGTTTCATGCACGAAAGCGCGGCATTCACTCCTCGGGCATTTCTCACGCGATCATAATCACGCCCCCGGCATGAATGCATCTGTCGCGCGTCATCTCTTCTCACCCGGGAGTTCCTCCCACTGCGGGTTGATCCGCCGGGGTTCCCCGGCTTATCCAGGCGAGAATGAGTGCGAATATCATCAGGAGCATGATTCCCAGGGCTGAGCCCAGAAGAAGGTTGTCGGAATTTCCGAGGAATGACGATGCCACGGGGGCGGTTTTGTTGTTGATAAGATGCAGGAGCACCGAAATCCAGACGCTTCCGGTTTTCAGGACGGCGTAGCTGAAAACCGCTCCGAGAACGATGCAATATATGGTCATGAAAACATTTCCCAGCAGTGGATATCCCGGGTAATTGTGTCCCAGGGCGACGATTACGCCGTGCCAGAGTCCCCAGATGATGCCGAGGAGAACCACGCCCTTCGGGACGCCCGTGATGGGGAAGAGCCTGTCCTGAAGATAGACCCGCCATCCATATTCTTCTCCGAAATAGGAGGGCCACAGTATCAGGCCAAAGATCACCATGTCCGGCAGCCATTTCGAAAGGAACGATGCTATGCTGAATGATTCCGCGGGGTTTCCCATTCCCAGGATATTGAATAGAACGGAGGTGATGATGAGGAGCATGGAAAAAATCAGGGGTATCGTGAGATACCACAGGCGGTTTGCCCCCACGGAAAGCCGTGATGGTTCAAGCCCACTTCTCCATTTCCTTCTCGTGTGCATGATGAGTAGCGCCAGGATTCCCGCCGCGGCAACACCGCTTGAGACGAGGGGTTTGCCATGTATGGTCCCCAGGAGTGGTCGGTGCGATGTCTCAACGATGAAAAGGACCGCGTGCACCAAAAAAAACAGGAATATGATCGAGGCTTCCCGGGTCAGGGCCCTGGACCTGAAAAGGAACATGCAAAAGCCGGCCGCAAGGGCCGGCATGAACATGGAACCCGAAAGCGCCGCGCTCCAGGCGGATGACCCGTAGGACAAAGGACCCGCCAGTGCATAGACGGCCAGCTGGAGGCCGTAGGTGGCGGTAAAGGTAATGCCCAGGAACGCGTAGAGTTCCCTTCTCGACCCGGTTGTTTCTGCATTCACTGGTGACGCGGACCGTTTCGCCATTTGTTTTCTTGAACCCCACCGGCATGAACGATGATGCCGTGAAAGCCGTAATGGCATGATTCAATGCCGAAACACCGAAAGCGGCCTGACAGCCCGCCGCCTTTGCGATTCAGCCCTGGCCCCGGTTTTTCTGATCCCCGGGACCTCGCGTACTGCACTGCCGTTTGCGCAAATGCCTTCCATGTGCACTATAACGATACGGACCCGTGGGAATCATGATATGCCGGCGCATTCGTCGTGTCGAGCGTTTTATACGGTCAGGGTGCCGTGGTGATCTATCATTCCCTGGTAGTAGCCTGCCTCGATCCGCATGCGCCGGTCATGAGCGACCGCGGAAAGGGCCGGCGGCGCCATCATCGATGCCGCCGCCAGCATGAGAACGTAGTGCCATGCGGTTCTTTTCATGATCATGTCACCTCGCCGTGCGGATCATTGACTGACCTCGATGACAGGGTCAGACGGCCTCGAAACCGATGAGGGTGATGTCGTCTCCGGGCTCCGCGCCGCTCCTGAAGCGCGCCATCTCCTCCAGGACGCCGTCAAGTGATTCGCCCAGGGATTCACGAATTGATGCGCGGAACAGCTCCAGGAGGCCCTTTTCGAAGCCTATCATCTCCTTCCGGGTATTGACGGTCTCGGGAATGCCGTCAGTGTAGACGTAGATGCGATCGCCCGGCCCGAGGTGCTCCTCAATGAGCTGGTAGCTGACCTCCTCCTTGACGCCCATGATCATCCCGGATCCCCCGGTAAAGGAGAGCTCTCCGCCATTGCGCATGATCACCGGATGAACATGGCCGCCGCTGGCGAAGCGCAGGCGCAGGTTCCCCGTTCCATCGGGGCGCTCGAAAATACCGTAAATCGCGGTGACGAAATTCGACGATATGTAATCCAGGAGCTCCCTGTTGAGCGTCTCGAGAAATCCCGTCGGGTTATCACCCATTTCGGTAAAAAGCCTGTCTGACATCGAGCGGATCATGGCGGTGAAGAGGGCGGCGGCGACGCCGTGGCCCGACACGTCGCAGATGAAAAAGGCCAGGCGGTCCTCCCCGGATTTGAAAAACGAGAAGTAATCGCCTCCCACCCTCTCAAGCGGGACATAGCGGAAATCCACGCGGAGAAAATCAGAGTCGGGTGTGTTCCTGCGCACGAAGGATTTTTGCGCCGACTGCGCGATCATGAGGTCGAGCTCCATCCGCTCGTTCCTGTTCCTGAGATTCAATTCCTTCTCTTCGAGAATCGCGAGAAGGGCGTCCTTTTCTTCGATGGCGCGTCTTCGCTCCAGGATCTGCCACACACCGTGCATGAACAGCTCCAGGTGGAGGACGTCCGATTCGTTGTAGGGCGCGGACTTGTTGGCCACGCCGGATATGGCGATGACCTTTCCGTTGTTGATGATGGGGACGCTCAGGTGGCGGCGGATGGGGCTGTGGCCTTCCGGGTAGCCCTTCTTCTCAGGCAGGGCCTGGTAGTCGTTGTGGATCACCGGTCTCCTGAGCCGCGCGCAGTCGGCCCACACGCCGGCCCGGTCGAGGGGATAGTGACGGTCCGGGGAGACGGTGCAGGTTTCCATTGTGCGTTTCGACCAGGCGTAGAGCTCCAGGCTTTTCTGGTCCTCCTTTACGAAATGGAAGTACCCGATTTCGCTCCCCGTGAGCCGCACCTCCTCCTCGAGGGCATGCTCGACAAGGGCCCGCTCCGACTCGAATGCCATGTGCTCCATTTCATGAAGCGCCTCGAGGCGGGCCTTGCTGAGCCGCAGGCTTTCTTCCGATGATCGGCGCTCGATAATCTTTCCCGTGCGTTCGGCTATCGCGTCGAGGAGGTCGCGCTCCTGGGACAGGAAGGGGCCCTCGTCAGACGGGGGGCGCTCCTCCCGGTAACAGACGGAAAGGGAGCCGCGCACGGCATTGTCCACCACGATATCGGCCGACTGCGCCCACCGTACATTGTCACAGGGCCCTGTCGTAAACTCCCGGCCGTCGAGAACCATGCGCGCCGAGGCGATCTCCGGATACTGCCATGCCGGGGGCATTATTTCGATTGTCCGCCGGATGATATCATCGAGTGAAATCCCCGGTGTCCTCATGATCTCGGTAACCCCGTACAGGCAGTTCAGCTCCTTGAGGCGCTCGTTGAGTTCGTGGGTCTTGTCCCTGAGAGCCAGCTCCATCTTTCTCCGGGGGGTGATGTCGCGGAGTACGGCCATGTGCTCCACGGCTTCCCCCCGGGTATCGGCCAGTGGGAAGATGTGAAGGTCGAAATATCGTTCTTCAGCGCCGATCATGGCGGAGATCTCGGTCTTAAGCTCGGAATTATCCCTGAATCGCTGTATAAGATCGCGCCATGGATAGAGCACCTCGCCCGCGTTCATTCCCACCATTTTTTCGGGCGCTGATCTTCCCGCCGAGGCGAAGCCCAGCTCGATGAGTCTCCGCATCGCGGGGTTAAGGTCGACAATTCTATTGCCCCGGTCCACCACGAACATCGCGTCGTCCATCGAGTCGACCAGGCGTTCCCGCGCCACGGGAGCGAGGTCGAGGAGCCGGTAGCGGAAGATGGCCCACGCAAAGATAAGGGCGCTCAGTGCCAGGCTCTGGTTGATCGGATTGATCTTTAACCATGGGAAGGGATTGAAAATCGGTATTGCGGAGCCAACGAGAATGATAAGCGTTCCAACCCATAGCGCGGTGGCCTGGCGCCTGTAAATCCTCTTCGCTCTAATTGACATCATTAAAATGAAGATTATTCCGAGGAGAAGGCAGGAATAGCTGTAGATGAGGTGGAACCAGAACCACGGCCCGGGTATTCTCGTGGCCATGTCGGGAATAAGAAAGTAGCCTGCCCTGATGTAGTCGGGATAGCGCTGCAACATGAGCCCGTGAAGCCCGTTGGTCCATACCATCACCTGGGTGGCGATCGGAACAACCAGGAGGGCCGTTATTCGTAAAGGGGTGATGGGTATGTCCTTTCTGGTGTACTGGATGGTAAAAATGAGCCATGCGACGGGAATACCGGAAAGGGGTAGAAAGCGCATGTTCTGCAGGAAGTTCGCGGCTTCAGGAGTTCCGATTACGATGGAGAGAGACTCGATCGCGCTTCCCACGAGCGCCATCGATGCAAAGATGGCGAAACTGGCGGCGCCGGCGACATCTCGATGACGCACTGAATAGGCGGCGATCAAAATGAGCACCACCATGGCAATTCCAAGGCTTGAGAGATAGACTATGCCATAGTGCCAGTTCATTTAAAAGCTGTCCGTGTAATGTATACGCCGTACCTTACAGGGTATAAAGATTCTATGGATTATCAAGAATTTTTTTGCCTGTCAATCGTCATAATGCAACCAGGATGACGGAATTAATTTAAAACGCGTCGTTACCCTTCCCGTCTCGCCGTGACCTCAAGGATCCGCGGCGAGAAGCGTCTTCCTGTGGGATGCGAGGATATCCGGACGTCGCGGAATCCCGCGTGGAGGAAAATCCGTGCGATCCGGCCTTTGCTTCTGTCCAGGGGAAGGACGCCGGTGTGCAGGGCGGCGCGGAACATCGCGAGGAGGACCGCCCATGACTTCCGGGCCGTGGTGAGATAGAGGAGCCCCCCGGGCTTCAGGAGGGAAGATAGTGTCGCGAGAAGCCCCTCCTCATCGGGAACATATTCCATAAATGAAAAGCAGGTTATTATATCGAAGGGACCCTCTGACTCCATCGCACCGATATCGCCGGTGAGAATGTCGATCGCGTCAATCCCTGCCCGCTTCGCACTTCTCTGGAGGAGGGCCGCCGCGCCGCCCGTGGGCACCAGCGCGGTCACGCGGGCCCCGGGGCCCTGGAGGGCGAGGGTATTCGGACCGCCGATTCCGATGTCGAGGATTCGGTGCGAGGCATTCACCCGGGGAAGGAGATTCGTCTCGATGAGCTCCCGCTCCATCCTTGAATAGGGGCCTCCCCACGCGCCCTCCTCCACTGGAAGAGAGGCGATGCGGTCGAGGGGCGAAGGAGCCGGTATGCCTTCAGCCCGGTCGATTGTCACGGATACGGGCCGGCCCGTGAGCTCCGAAAGGGGAATGATCCCCAGGCCCTTTTCCCTGATCCCGTCGATCACGCGACCCACCTCGGCCAGCCAGAGGTCCCGGTCGAAATGTCCCGGGGGCGCGGTGTCGTGAAGGAGAATGATGTCCCCGGGTTGAACGGGTCCCGTTATTTTTTTCGAGAGTCCCGTTATCCGCCGGTTCCCCGCGTCCAGGGCCCTGCGGCTGAAGTTGACGCAGTGGCTCCCCGCCTCGACGAGGGGCCGACCCAGGCGGGGATTCGTGATCCCCACGGGTGGCCGGAAGGCGAAGGTGAGGACACCGAGGCGGGCGATGGCCTCCCGTCCCCGGAGTATCTCCTCCCGGACGCGCCCCGTGCCCCTCAGCATGAGGAAGGGGTCATGGCGGTACGAATGGTTGCCGATCTCGTGGCCCCCCTCGATGACGCGCGCCGCCAGGTCCGGGTGTGCCTCGGCCCTGGCGCCGGCGAGGAAAAAGGCCGCGGTCACGCCCTTTTCCGCCAGGAGATCGAGAAGCGGCGGGGTCGTCGCGGGGTCGGGGCCGTCGTCAAAGGTGAGGGCCACGGCGCGGCGCGACGGATCGCCCCCGGATATCACCGGGAGATAAAAACCCCGGCGGGGGAAGAAGGGCGCGGCGAAACAGGCGAACAGAAAGAGAACCAGGGGTATGGCGGAAAGACGGGGATCGATGAGGGCCAGGAGCGCCGCGGCAGAGAGGGCGCCGACGCCGGCGAGGTGCGCCGGCGCCAGGGTGAGGATCCTCGGGCCTTTCACCGGATCATCATCTCCCAGAGGGGCCCCGTGTGGCCCTGGCGGTGAAGGCGCGCCACCAGGCGCGTGGTGAGCCTGCTCCCCGTGCCGATGAACCAGTTCTCCCTTCCCGCGGCCCGCTCCGTGGTGATCCGGATTATCTCCTCACCGCTGATATCCCGGGACTGGTAGAAGACCGGCTCGATCAGGTCGTCCTGTTCGGATATCTGCCCCTCCCGGAGGGCGATCTCGTACAGCGCGGTGTGGGGGTAGATCCTGATCCCGCAGAAAAAGAAGATGACGGTTCGCTCCAGGCGGTCGGCCTGTGCCAGGGTCTCCTCGATGGTCTCCCGGTTCTCCCCGGGTCCCCCCAGGAGCAGGTAGTGGCAGACATGAAGCCCCGCGGCGACCGCGGTGCCGTGGGCCTCATGGACATCGTCGACCGAGAAAGGCTTCCTGTAAGAGGCGAGCATGGAGGGCGAAAGGGACTCCGTGCCGAATTCGGCGTGGGTCATCCCCGCGTCGCGGAGAAGCGCATAGTAGCCCGGCGGCGGCTTCGTGGGGGAGAGAAACGCGCCCCAGGGTATCCCGAGCCCCGCTTCCATGAACGCCCGGGCCACGCGGCTGCTCTGGTCGTAGTCGGCGTTGAACACGGAATCGGTGATGTAGAGGTATTTCGCCCCGGCGCGCTCGAGTTCCCTGGCGGTTTCAGCCGCCTCCTCCGGCGGGACCGGGCGAAGATCGCTTCCCTCGATATGCGGGTAGGTGCAGTAGACGCACCGGTAGGGGCAGCCCCTCTTCGTCTGGAGGTTGAGCATGCCCCCCCGTTCGATGTAGAAGCGGGCGATCTCCCCCTGGAGGGGCGCGCGATGGAAATCCTCGCCAAGGGGGGGAGGAAAGGAGCCCTCCATGGACCCGGTGATGACGCCGGGAATGCCCGCGGGATCATCCCCCCTTTCCAGGGCCTCCAGGAGCATGGGCAGCCTCTCCCCCTCGCCTATGATGCCGTAGTCGGCGCCGGTGAGTTCCATGAGACGCGCCGGGAAAAGAGTGAAGCCGCTTCCGCCGAGAATGACGGGAACATCCGTACACTGCCGAATCGCCTCGACCAGTTGCCGGTACGCATCGATGTAGCCCTTCGAGTCCAGTACGTTCGTGTTGTCGATGTTCCTGAGGGATATGCCGATCGCGTCGGGCTTGAAATCGCGGATCGTATCGGTGACGTGATCAGTGCCCTTCATGACATTGCTGTCCAGTACCATCACGTCATGGCGGTCCGCTATCGCCCGCGCGACGTAATCGAGGCCCAGGGGATAGATGCAATAGGGGACGCGCAGCGTGTTGGCGGAGATCAGGAGTACCTTCATGGCGCCTCAGGGGATGATGCCGACGGCGGTAACGAAGCGCCCCAGGCCCAGGAGCAGTATCCCCTTCCCCGCGGGAACCTCAACGCCGGTCCCGGCAATCGACCAGGGGGCCGATCCGTCGCTGACGAAACGCGCGGCAAGGGCCGCCGCCGTGGCGGATACGGCGCCGTACTCGCCCAGGTGGGCGCGGTAGTCAATGACCGGTCCCCTGAATCCGGAGGATGAGATAACGCGAGCGAGCTGCTCTTCGCAGGCCTTCCTTTCTCCCGAGGGAATGCCGGCCATGACCGCGCCGTAGGTTTCGCCAATTGCCCCGGCCCCTCCCAGGGAGTCGACCAGGGAATCGGCCCAACCGGCATCGGTCCCCGGGTTGCCGAAAAACGCCGGGACGATCCGTAAGCCCCGCGGTGCCTCCGTCTTTCGTAAAAAGAGGGCGCCCCCGCCGTCCGAGGGAGCACCCGCGGCGCGGACCGAGGGGTCGAAGAGAGGCGAGAGGGTTTCGTGGTATTCATCCGCCCCGAAGACCAGGAGCCCCTCGCCGGGTTCGGCGGCGAGGAAGGCCGCGAAGAGGGCCTCCTCAAAGGAGTAGTCGCCCCCCGTGGCGGTTATGTTGGCGCCTCGGGCTCCGAGCAGGATGGCCGCCTGGCCGGCCGGGGCGTTGTGGACCGAGCCGACAAAATCCGTGGGACTCGTGAACTGCTCCCCGGATTCGAAGAGCTTCGTGAGAAAGTCATATGTTTCCGAAAGGGGCCCCCATGAGGTCCCGAAGAAGAGCGCCGCAGGGGGAGGCGCATCGGCCGCGCTCTCCCGTGCGGCGATGGCCAGCGACAGTGCGATGCGGGGAAGCCGCTTGAGGCGCCGGACCTCCCGGGGAGGAAGCTGCGTTAACACCTCCCCCAGGGGCAGAATGCCGGTGCAGGATTTTCCCTCGTTGAGGCGATCCAGCGTGGCCGCCATGCTCCCGGCCCCCGTGACGCAGGAGAAGCCCAGCACCTCGAGGTGACAGGCCTGCGTCCCTGCCGGGGGACGGTCTCCACCCGGCCCGGCCAGGACCAGGGAGGCGTTATTGCCGCCGAAGCCGAAGGAATTGGAGAGCACCGTGGCGACCTCGCCCTCCCGCGCTTCGAGGAGGGGCGTGACCCCCAGCTCCGGGTCGGGCTCAGTGCACCCCGTGTTGGCCGGCATGAATCCCCGCTCGAGCACGATCGTTGCGATGACCGCCTCGATGGCGCCGGCCGCGGCCAGGGTGTGACCCGTGGCCCCCTTGGTTGACGAGAGGAGGGGGAGGGCGTCGCCGAAGAGGGAACGAAGGGCCCGGGCCTCGGCCAGGTCATTGTCTATGGTTCCCGTGCCGTGCAGGTTCACGTAGGAAATGCCGGATGGAGAGAGGCCCGCGGCGTCGATGGCGCGCCTCATGGCCTCCCGCGCCCCCGCGCCCTCCGGGTGGGGAGCCGCGGGATGGTGGGCGTCGCAGGAAAGCCCGCACCCGATGATCTCCGCAGGGGCGCCATCGGGGACGCCGTCGCGTCCCTCGAGGAGAAGCATTGCCGCCCCCTCGCCCACGGACATGCCGCGGCGCGCGCGATCCAGGGGGCGGGCCCCGACGGGATCGATCAGCTGGAGGGCGTTGAACCCGTAGTAGGTGAGGCGGCAGAGGGAATCGGCGCCCCCGGCGAGGACCCGGCGCGCCCTCCCCGATCTGACGAGCTCCCAGGCCAGGCGTATGGCGGCGGCCCCGGAGGAGCAGGCCGTGGTGACGGTGATGATGAGCCCCCGGCATCCGAGGACCCCGGCGCAGTATTCCGCCACCGACGAAGTGGAATGATGGAAGAAGAGCGCGGGATCGCGTTCGCCGCTTTTAAGGAGCGATTCCGTCGCGGACATGCCCCCCGTGGTGGTGCCGATGATGATCGCATCGGGCGGCTCCGTTGATCCTCTCAGGGCGTCCCGGGCGGCTTCGATCGCCAGTTGATGGGTCCGGGGAACCGTTTCTCCGGAGGTGAAACCGGCGATTTCACCCACGGGGAGGGCGCCGGCGGCGGTATCGAAGAGCTCCAGGGGCTTGATTCCGGAACTGCCCCGGCGCAGGGAATCGAGATGCGCCTCAACGCCGCGCCCCAGGGGGCTGATGATTCCCCTTCCCGTGATGAAGACCCTGGTTGACAATGGGCTATTCCTGGCGGTGCTTCGTGATGTAATCGGCGAGGGTCTTCAGGGTTGAGAAGACCTCCCTGCCCAGCTCCTTGCTGTCTATCTTTATTCCGTAGTCCCTGTCCACCATCATGGCGAGCTCGAGTATGTCGATGGAGTCAAGACCGAGCTTGCCACCCACGAGGGGGTCGTCCTCGGCGATATCGGCGGGGACGACATCGATCAGGTCAAGGGTCTCGATGATTTTTTCCTTCAGCTCGGCGATTAATTCCCCCATTGCACGCTCCCTCTTCTTGGTATCTAACGCCGAAAAATCTTCGGCGCGGAGCGGGATGCTGTCAACTTATTTTTATTGACACCATTACTTCGAATGAAATAGCCTGATTGTTCACCCGTATCCCGGAAACAGATCATGCAGGATATTGAGACATTAATTCCTCACCGACGAAGGATGAGGCTCATCGAGGAGATCATCGAGTTCGATGAAGAACGATGCGTCACCACCGCGGTCGCGGGGCCCCACTGGCCCCTCTCCGGGGACCGCGGCGTCAACCCCATCGTCATGATAGAGCTCGTGGCCCAGAGCATAGGCGCCTATTTCGGAATGAAGAATGCCGCCGAAACGGACGATTCGGAAAAGAACACGCGGCCAGGGTGGCTCGTGGGAGTCAAGAAGGCGGTCTTCTCGGTGACGAGCATACCTCCCGGAGAGCGATTGACCGTAACGGCGAGGAGAGTGAAGCAGGAGCGCGACTACGTCGAGGTGGCGGGCATCGTCGAAACCGGATCCGGCGTTGCCGGAGATATTCATCTTCAGGTGTTCAGGCCCGAAGAGTAGGGGAGTCCAGGAGGAGACAGATGGAAATCAACGAGGGGCGGAAAACGGCCATCGTAACCGGCGCGAGCAGGGGGATCGGCCGCGCCACCGCCGTGGGGCTCGCCGCCGACGGCTATTACGTCATCGTCAACTATCGTTCGAACGACGCGGCCGCGGCGGAGACCATGGACCTCATACGGGGGGCCGGCGGCGACGGCGAGGCGATGAAATTCGACGTGGCGTCGGCGGCGGAAGCGGAAAAGGCGATGGAGGATATCGCCGCGCGTTTTCCCAGGCTCGATGCACTGGTGAACAACGCGGGGATCACGGCGGACAACCTCTTTCTCATGATGCAGGAGTCCGAATGGGACGCCGTTATCGCCACGACCCTGAAGGGCTTTTACAACATGACGAAGCCGGCGCTGAAGAAAATGCTGAGACAGAAGAAGGGCTCCGTGGTTTCCATCGCTTCCGTGGCGGGGCTCATGGGCAACAAGGGGCAGGCGAACTACTCCGCGGCGAAGGCGGGTCTCATCGGCGCCAGCAGAACGGTCGCCTCGGAAGTTGCGAAAAAGGGGATACGGGTCAATGTCGTGGCCCCGGGACTTATAGAGACGGACATGATCAGGGACGCACCGGTGGAGATGATCAAGCACGTCATACCCATGGGCCGCGTGGGAAGGCCCGAGGAGGTCGCCGCGGCGGTGCGCTTCCTCTGCTCCGACGGGGCGACCTACATCACGGGACAGGTTATAGGCGTGAACGGCGGGATGATCTGACTCCCCAGCGCCGGGAAGAATCCAATGCGGTATTTCAGGAAAACAATGACAAACAGAATTCCCTTCGCGGCCAGGGCGGTCCCGGCCATCCTTTCACTGTCGCTTCTCGCCTGGGGAGACGGCTGGGAGGAGATTCGCTCGACGGCCCGTGAGATCACCTCCGTCCGCGCGAATTTCACCCAGACAAAGCAGATGCCCATACTGGCGCGGCCACTTGTCTCGCGGGGAACGTTTTATTTCCAGTCACCGGCCTCCCTCCGGTGGGAATATGAATCCCCGGTACGGAGCGTTCTCCTCATGCATAACCGGTCCGTGCGCCGCTACGTGGAACGCGGCGGACGGATGACGAGCGATTCAACGGCGCGCCTCCAGTCGATGCGCGTCGTGCTCCAGGAGATCACCCTGTGGATGAAGGGGAGCTTCGACGCCAACCCCGATTTCACCCCGGTCCTTCGCCCCGGGAGGGTGATCGTGCTCACGCCGAAGGAGCGGTCCATGGCGGAATTCATCCAGCGGATCGAGCTCCGGCTCTCCTCCAAGCCCGGCGTGATACGCACGGTGAAGATATACGAAAGCGAACGGTCCTACACCCTTCTCGAGTTTTCAGGCGTCCGCCTGAACGAGAGGCTCCCCGATTCGCTTTTCAAGGGGATGTAATGCGCCTTCCTCCTTTCCTTTTCGTGCTTCTTCTGTTGACGGCCTGCGCCGGCATCCCCGCCATCACTCCCTTCGCCGGCGGGGACGCGCACGCGGGCGGGGCTGATTCCCCCTTCGTGACGGGAAGCCGGCGCCTCATTCATTCCATAAGCGGGAACCTCCCTGGGGGCGCCACGGCGTCGATGATCGGCGTCTTCGCCTTCGAGGAAAGAACCGGCAGGATCCGCTTCTCCCTCATGTCAATCGAGGGGCTGGTGTTCCTCGACGCGGAGCATGACGGCGGCCTCGTGATTCACCGGGCCATCGGGCCCTTCTCCTCGCCCGCTTTTGTCGCGGGGATGATCAGGGATATCAGGCTTATCCTCTTCGCGCCTCCCGGAAAGCCCGTCGAATCGGGAACGCTGCCTGACGGGAGCCGCGTTGCGCGCTACCGTTCTGAAGAGACCGTGACAGACGTCATCAGGAGAGAGAGCGGCGAGATCGAAGTGGCGGTCTACGGCGCGTCGCGCACGCGGGAGCGCGTGGTCCGCTATTCAGCCGGCCGCCGCATGGGGATGCCGGAGCGCATCGATTTCACCGCCGCGGGCACCCCGGCGTACTCCCTGGTGCTGGAACTGATCGAGACCGAGGAAACGCGCGACTGAGGGGTGTGGTCCGCGCGTTCGAAAAACTATTGACAGTACTGTCCCTGAAGCGAGAGAGTACCCCCATGGCACGACAGACAACATTCAAGCTCATCTATCCCCGCTGGGAAAAGCTCGAGGGCCAGACGACCTTCAACCTGCCGCCCCACGGACCCGCCGTGATGGCGGCGGCGCTACCCGACCATGTTGACGTTGAGTTCGTGGACGAGAACCTCCAGAAGTTCAACTACGATGATCCCGTCGATTTCGTGGGCATATCCATGATGCTGACGACCCAGGTCAAGCGCGGGTGGGCAATCGCGGATGAGTACCATCGGCGGGGCGTGAAGGTCATCTTCGGCGGCATCGCGACGATGCTCCATGCCGAGGAGACCCTGGGCCATGCTGACTCCGTTTTTCTGGGCGAGGCGGAGGGACGGATGGAGGAGGTGTTTCGCGATTTCGGGGCGGGAAAGCTCAAGCGGGTCTACAACTACCTTGCCGATCCGCCGCCCATCGAGATCGTGGGGCCCGCCCGCCGGAGCATCTACAACCGGGACCTCTACTACTACCGTGGCGTGCAGATGGTGGACCTCGTGCACGCCTCGCGCGGATGCCGCTTCAACTGCTATCCCTGTGCCGTGGCCTACCTGGGGGGGCGGAAGTTCCGCCCCCGTCCCATAGACAGGGCCATCGAGGAGATGGCCCTGGTGGAGAATAACCGCCTTTTCGTGGTGGACAACTCCCTTGCCCAGGACACGCAGTGGGAGATGGACCTGTTCAGGGAGATGGAGCCCCTCAAGAAGAACTGGTGCAGCCACACCATCGAGGACAAGCCGGAGGTGCTCGAGCTGGCTCGACGCGCCGGGGCCTGGTACGTGTACCAGGCGGTGTTCGACACCTCGGACTACATAAAGGAGCGGATACGCCGCTACCACGACCACGATATCGCCGTGGAGGGCACCATCCTCCTCGGCATGGACAACCACGACGAGGAATACATCAAGCGTTTCATTGATTTTCTCCTGGAGATCGACCTTGACCTCGCGGAGTTCACGGTCCTCACCCCCTTCCCGCACACCAAGGCCTACGACGACATGAGGAAGGAAAAGAGGATCATCAATCACGACTGGGACGATTACAACGCGGGGAAGGTCGTGATCCAGCCGAAGCTGATGAGCCCCGAGCGCCTCCAGGAGCTCTACCATTTCGCCTGGGAGAGATTCTACCAGGACGAACCGCAGCAGTACAAGATGTTCAGGCTCCTCAAGAAGGCAATAGACCGCGAGATGGCCATGGGCACCTACCGTCCCCGTCGGCGCGATCTCATGAGGAAAGCCTTCGCCTCGGAGATTCCGGTCCAGTCGGGGAGCTGATTTCCCATGAAGTACATGGACACAATCTACTCCTTCAGGGGACACTGGGACGTGCCCTCGCGGTGCGGGCTGCGGATCATCAGGGGCAGGGACCGCGACATCGTCGTGGTCACGGAGCTCCACGAGGAGAACCCCGGCACGAGCGTGACCGCCTGCGCCGACTCCCTCGCCGGGCAGATCGTGGAGGAATTCGGCCTCGATCCGGACAGGCTGCTCTACATCGAGCAGAATCCCGACCGGGGCTCCCGGCTCGAGCATTACCGGGAAACCTTCGACATAGTCCATTTTAATCGCGAGAGCGGGAGGTTCATCGACCCTGACTGGGAACGGATTTCCTCCGCGCGCATGGAGGAGCTGGCGGGGAAGGGGGGCAAAGAGGGGTCCTAAGTCGTTCCTTTCCCGGGAGTTCCTTCGTCCCCAAAGGCCGCCCGGCACCGCTCGAACGCCAGTTTCATCCCGCGTATCAGGTGCGTCCTGAGCTCCGCCACGGCGGGTATCGTCCAGTCCACAAGGCCTGATGCAACGCCGTCATTCTCCGCCCTGGCCTTTTCGATGTAGCTTTCCGAAAATTCCCGTTTAAGTTCTTCGGCCGATTCCATGTCCCCTTTTTCAAGAAGGCGCGCGTACCGTTTTCCGTACAGGAGGTCAAAGGCCGCGCTGACGCCGATAACCGCCATGATCGCCTTCTCCAGGGCGAGGTAGACGATGCCGGGGCGGAGAAACCGGTTGTAGGCGTGGATGAGCCGGCCGCCGTAATTCTGGTTGAGGACCACGCTCACCACGGGAATGGTGCCGAGGATGTTGGCGTCAAGGGACTCCGCGCCGATGGCCTGGATCCGGTGGCGCTCCTGCTGGGACCCCGGGACGAATCCCGAGGAGTTCGAAAGCATGACCAGGGGTATCCCGTGGCCCGAGAGGAATTCAGTGAACACGCGGAACTTCTCCGTGCCGAAGGCGTCCGCGCCTCCCCCCTTCAGGAGGGGCTGGTCCGCGATGACGCCGACGGTGCGGCCTTCAAGACCCGCGAGCCCCGTGATCAGGTGCGGCCCCGTGATGGGGTTGTTCATGTCGCGGTGGAACTCGAGAAAGGAACCCTCGTCGAAGGCGTGGAGGATCACCGATTCTACGATGTCGTACGGCTCGGCGGCGTCGCGAGGGATGGCGGGTTCGCCCCGGGGAGCGCTGAAATCGCCCGTTCCCGCGGCGGGGTCGATCATGGCGATCAGGCGGTGGGCCAGGTCGAAGGCCGCGCCGAGGGAGTCGACGATGAATCCCGCGTTCTTCTGGGCGAAGGTCCAGTCGGGGGCGCTTTCCTTCCCGCTCCTCACGTAGATAAGCGAGTCGGCGGCGCAGTTCAGTTCAAAACACCGCAGGCCCCCGGGATGGGTGATGATGTGAATCTGCAGGCCTCGCGATCGCGTCATGGAGTTCATGAAATCGATCCGCGGCCTCATCTGCATCTGCTCATGGATGGCGGGGGTCTGCTGCCATCGCGCGCCGAAGACGAGCACGCGGTGGGAACCGGTCCGGTGGGCCGTCCTGAGAAGCTCCCTCGCCTTGATCACCGTGGCGAGGGAGCGGAGGCCCCCGTGGGTCCGGGGACCCATGATGAGGACGCGCCGGCCGCCGAGAAGGGCGAAGCCGCCTATGAGCGATTCCGCGGCGTAGTAGTTTTCCTTGAAGGGCCAGAACACCCCGCCGTCGACGTGCGCCCGTATCATCGATTCGTTGAGGGCGATCGGATCGGCGACCACGTGGGGCCCCGGGGACGATCCGGAACGGGCGATCCCCGGGAGTTTATCCCGGGAGGTGAAAATACCCTGGGCCAGGTGGATGCATGCCATGAGGTGCAGCTTGTCCGCGGCGACCACGTCGACGATGCCGGTCCAGGTGCCGAGGATCTTGGCTCCGCCGATGTCATAGTTCGTGATCTCTTCGCCTATGACGGTGTGGACCACCTTCGAGCCCGTGAGAACGCGGTACGATTCCTCCGAATCGAGGAGTATCTGTATCGAGGCCTGGCTCGAACCGTACACGTCCAGGCCCGCCGAAGAGCCGATGCCGACCGCGGTGAGCTGGAATGACCTTCGCTCACGCGGTGTTCCGCCGCCGAAGCCGTATTCCCGGTCTATGTCCCCTGTGATTCTTTTAAGATCGGGATCGGCGGCATGTTCTATGTAGCTCCGCACGCGCTCTTCGCCCGCCCTCTCCGTGAGAAGGGCGTTGATCATGAATCCCTGGGCGCCCCTGTTGAGGGATATCACGCCCTCCATAATATTTGCCCCGGCGCTGTCGTTCCAGACGTAGAGCGGGCAGTCGTTCATGTAGGCCAGGTAGGCCGCGGCGACGTACTTGAGGCCTTCCCTGCTCCCCGTGGAGCCGCCGCTGACCCGGGAATCCTTCATGTAGAAGCAGGCCGGGAGTCCTCCGACGAGTCCCTGGTAAATCTTCGCCCCAGGCGGGCGGCTTATGATTCTCAAGTCGCCGGGGGTCGCCTCGTTCGTCTCGTCGATGGAGGGTATCCGGATTTCGCGCATCGTGCCGGGATCGAAACATGATTCAGCCCACGCCTCGATGGGCCACTTGCCGAGGTCGATGAGACGCTGGTTCGGGATCGTCATTTCCCCTGGGTCGTGGTAAGGGTTCGTTCGATCCATGGCGAGGAGGAGTTCAATCGAGAGGAAATCGTTGTGCCGGCAGGCAAGGACGCTTCTCCGGCGGGTCTTGGCGGAAAATGGGAAGCGGACGCCGATGTTGATTATAAACCTGAGACTGCCTCCGTTTTTTCTGACCGGCAGTGACGATTCGCAGATGTTCCTGAATTCCCTGTAGGGCATGAAGCCGTTGCCGGCTTCATCGGTCCACGAAAGCGTGACGTCGTCGGCAAAGACTTCAATCCAGCAGTCATCGCCCGGTTCAATCTGACGGTATAGTGCCGACACCTGGAGGGCCTCGGCGAGGGCCCCGGCGACCCCCGCGCCCCCGGGTGGCGTCCCCGCGCGAGTGAATACAATGAAACTCCGCTTCGGGGATTCCGTCGTGGATGCCAAAAGATAGGGCCATACGTTCTCCATGGGGGAGTAGAGCCGCCGCGCCGACCATGACCGGCCGAGGTCTGCGAGGCGGCCGGTGATTTCCCCGCGCACACCGTGTGGGAGGGAGGAATCCACGTCCTTTCCCGCGGCGGGAGCCGAGAGCGAGGCGGCGCAGAGCGAGGCGACTCCCTCGGTGAAGCGCTCGCGGAATGAGACGTAGAGATTTTTAACCGATGGCGAGAGCTCCCGTTCCCTGAAGGCGGCAAGGTCGGCATCATCGAACTGCGCGGCGAGGATCCGCTTGATGAATTTCAGCAGTGAATCATCGCGCTCGGCCTGTTCCTGCTCCATGAGGCCGGCGAGGGTGACCAGGGTGTTCTTTCCGGGTCGCCTTAAGGCGGAGATGATCTCCACGATCTTCTTGATCAGGTCCGTCTGGTCAAGGCTGAACCGGTAGGCGCGGCCCAGGAGGAGAAACACGTAATTGTGCGCGAGCTCGCTCATCTCCGAGCGCTCTTCCCAGCGGGAGATGCCGTAGGCGTCGACGACGCGCCTCAGGAGTTGCTCGAAGGGCCGGGAGGCCTGGCTCCTGGCCTTCCCACCCCCGGCTATATGGTGGTCCAGTTCCTCGAGGAAGGAGAGGCCCTCTTCGGTGATCACGGGAGAGAAGAGTTTCTTGATGCCGGTATGAAAGAGTATGATGGAATTCATGAGGTCAATGACCTCGTCGGAGATGAGGTTCCCGTCGACATCGGGGGGAATCCGCCGCACTGTCTTTTTCAGAGATTCCAGGATCGATGACCGCTGGACAAATCCGAGAGTGGCGGCGTGGAGCACCTCCATGGCGGTCTTGATGCGACCCGCCGGATCTTCCAGAACCGCGTCGGAGAAGTCATCGCGGAACAGATGATCAAGAACCGAGGCTGTCGGGGCGGGTGGCACCGGCGGTTCCGGGTGGAGCTGCGTGTCGTCAGTTTCGGAAGGAATATCCGCCGTTTCGATCACGGCGAGCATCTCGCCCTCGTTGACGCTTCTTCCCGTTACGCGCCCCCCGCTGGTGCGGGTGAGATGGAGCCTCTCCGTGTCGCCGTCCTCGATCAGCGAGATGATCCTGCCCGCCGCGGGGGCGGTGATGACGGTCTCCATTTTCATGGAGGAAAGCACCATGAGGGGCTCCCCTTCCCGCACGGTATCGCCGGCCCTGAGGTCCCGGCTGAATGACACGAAGGTTCCCTGGAAGGGGGAGCAGACTTTCCGGGCCGTCGTTTCCTCGCGGGTGCCCTCGGTGGCCACGGCGACGCGGTAATAGTTGATCTTGTTGGAGTCGTCCTTCATCCTCAGCTCGATAAATCCGGGATGGCGGTTCGCCCGCAGTCGGTACGAGCTCGATCCGAAGACGATGAGGAAATCGTCGCATCGGTCGTTCATCGACGTCAGGAGTATCTTCCCGTTGTAAAGGCCGTTGACGAAGGCGTGAAAGGTGTCGATGGCGGTTTGAAGGAAGTCGACCGTCACGCGCCGGCCGTCGTGCTCCACGGCGTAGCGGGAGGGAGCGCCGGGGTCGGCGTTGGGGTCAAGGACGCTTCCCAGGCCGGCTATAACGACGAATTCTCCGACTGAGTGCCGCAGGTGGCGGAGATGCTCCGTGAAGGCGCCGAAGATGGTCTGCTTCATCGTGCGCCTGTCCTCGGACGCCCCCGGGGCTGGCGCCGGCCTGGCGCAGGCGAGTTCGGGGTATTTGCCGAGTATGGTGTTGGTGTAGTCGCCGCGAATGAAGGCGTGGTGACGCACGATGCGGAGTAGCTGGCCGATATTGGTCTTGACGCCCCCTATGTAGAGCTCCTGGAGGGCCCGCTCGAGCCGTATGATGGTTTCCCGCCGGGTGGCGCCGTGGGCGATCAGCTTTCCAATCATGGGGTCGTACATGGGAAGAACGGTATCGCCCTCCATGAAGCCGAAATCGCACCTGATGCCGTTGAACGTGGGAAGATCGAGCTCGATGATTTTCCCCGGCGAGGGGAGGTAGTCGTTTTCCGGCTCCTCGGCGTAGATGCGGCATTCGATGGAATGTGAGGCCGGGGGTTCCCCGCCGCCGGGCCAGGGAATCTCCGATTCCCGGCCGTCGAAGAAAAGAATCTGCCATTTGGCCAGGTCGATCCCGAGAGACTGGTCCGTCACGGCGTACTCCACCTGGAGGCGGGAGTTCATCTCCATGAAGCCGAACCGGCCCGTCTCCGAATCAAGCAGAAATTCCACGGTCCCGGCTCCGCCGGCGCGGGTGTAGCCGGAGAGCACCGCCATCTTTTCCGCGGCGCCGAGGAGGGCCCGGGCGACGGCGTCATCGAGGAAACAGTGCCCGCTCTCCTCTATGATTTTCTGGTTTCTTCTCTGAACGGCGCATTTCCGTATGCCGATGGCGCGGCCATTGAATATCTGCGCTTCGAAATGGACCGGGTCCCGGATGAGGCGCTCCAGGTAACAGCTGGAGTCGCCGTAGAGCTCCCGGCCAAGGCGGGCCGCTTCTCCCGCGGCGGAGACGAGGGCCGCCTCGTCCTCTGCCCTGTAGATGCCCCGTCCACCCGCGCCCGAAGAGAGCTTGAGGTACAGGGGAAAACCAAGCCGGGCTCCCTCTTGGGCGAGGGCGGCGGGATCGTCGGCGGAAAGTGCCCCGGTGCTGTCGAGAACCGGTATTCCGTTGTCGCGGGCGAGGCGGCGCGCTTCGATCTTGCTGCCCACCCTGCGCATGGTTTCATAATCAGGACCCATGAAGATGATGTCTTCCCCTGAGTCCCGGAGGGAATCGATCGCCCTGACGAACTCGGCGTTTTCCGAGAGGAAGCCATAGCCGGAATACACGGCATTGGCCCCGGAAAGGAGGGCGGCGGCGATGACGACGGGAATGCTCGCGTAGTGGTAGGGGTCCCCGATGAAGATCACCTCGTCGGCGAACTCATACCAGGACTGCCCGCGGTCCGGGTCAGCGACGGAGGCGACGGAGGGGATGCCTTCCTCGTGAAGGGCGAGGAAGAAACGCTTGGCGATTTCACCCCTGTTTGCCACCAGGACTCTCTGGAGGCGGTGTGCCCGCGAACCTGTCTCGCAGTCCCGGTCCGACACGCGGCTTCCGGCAATATCGGGATTAAGGGCCTTGAGCCCCTCCAGGGCGGAGTTGATTTCTTCACTCAAGCTGTACTGTTTCATCCTGGGCGCGACGATTTCACGCAGGGCCGCCCGTCCCCCATTATCCCCCGGGCCCTGGCTTCAATCTCCCTCGCATAGTATGAAATCCCCCGGGGCGCCCCGCGGGGTCCCGGTGGTGTACGGGGGTGGAAAAGAACAGTATGCACCGGGGGTCTTCCGTGGCAAGGATTAATTGATACGGCACTGCATTCACCTTCCTCCATCCTGGTGGTGACGGTCTCGCGGAACGGAGGGGGCCTATCTGTCGTCTTCGAAGAGAACCTCCCCGGAATGTGGCACGATTGTCGCGTCGTCATCATCGCGGAGAAGAAGAAATCCCCGGGGATCCAGGCCGGTGATGATGCCGCTTCTCATTCCGTCCGGGCGGCGATAGTAAACCCTCGCGCCGATTGACGATGACGCTGCCTCCCATTCCCGGAGGAGGCCCTTCTCAATGGACGGGTGAAAGTCCTTGAGAAGCGCGGTAAGCGTCCCCAAAATATCGCCGAGGAGCTCCCCGGTGTCGAGTATTCTTCCCGTTATGATTTTCAGGGAGGCGGCACCCTCAAGCTCTTCCGGGAAACCCGTGCTGTTGACGTTGATGCCGATCCCGATGATCACCCCGGGGCGTTTCCCCGCGTCAAAGAGTTCACAGAGGATGCCGCCGATCTTTTTTCCTTTGTAATGAAGGTCGTTCGGCCACTTGAGCCGGAGGCCGCCATCCAGCCGGGGAAAAAGGGCGCGGTAGACGGCGAGGCCCGCCAGGAGGGTCACGCCGGCAAGCTCCGACGGGGGCGAAGGAGGCATAAAGAGAAGCGAGAAGGTCAGGTCGAGTCCCGGCGCAGAGTGCCATCGCCGCCCATGGCGTCCCCGCCCCGCCGTCTGTTCCCGGGCGACAACGGCGCAGAAGGGGCGTGTCCACAGCTCCGGGTGGGTTCTGATGTAGCTGTTCGTTGAATCGACGGTATCGAGTTTGATGACGGGGAGTCCCGCTCCCATGGCTTTACCGTTTCTTCCTGCCGCTCCGCCGCGGCGGGGTGGAATCCCCGCCGTCGTCCCGGGCGAACCGCGCGGCGAGCTCGTCGGTGATTTCCCCCTTCAGGCGCGCGGAGAGTTCCCCGGCAAAACGGGATTCGATTCGCTCACTCGCGGCGCGCTCCTCTTCGTCGTCATGATAGGACACGTCGATTTTACCGCACAGCATGTCGCGCCTGAATATCCGTACGGAGAGGTCCGTGAAAATCGTGTAGAGGACAGGCGTTACGAAGAGCGTGATGACGGTTCCCAGGGCCAGGCCCCATACCATGGAAAGGGCCATGGGCTTCAGAAACGGGTCGTTTCCCAGGATGCCGTAGGCCGTGGGGGCCAGTCCCATGACCGTGGTCAGGGAGGAGAGTATGATGGGGCGCATCCGCTTTGCCCCGGCCTCCAGTGAGGCCTCGACGGCGGAAAGGCCGGCGCACCGCCCGCTGTTCACGAAGTCGAGAAACACGATGGAATTGTTGACCACCACGCCGGCGAGACCCACGACGCCCATGAGGGCCAGGAATGATATCGGGTGGCCATGGAAGAAAAAGGACCAGACCACGGCCACCAGGGCGAGGGGTATGATCGCCATGATGATGACCGGCTGGGCCAGGGACCGGAAGACGGCGATGAGGATGATGTATATCGCCAGGGCGGCGATGAGGAAGGAGCGCATCAGGTTCGAGATCGATTCCTGGGTGTCCTTGAATTCCCCCTCGTAATCCACGGTGTAGCCGGGATACCGGTCCGGCATGTCCGCGAAGCGCTTCATGAGCATGGTGTTCACGCTCACGGAGGTGACGTCCTTCGCCTTCTCGTCGATCTCCGCCGAAACGTTGATGTTGCGCCGCCACCCCTTGCGGTAGATCACCGAGATGCCCTGCTTCCGCTCCACACGGGCCACCATCTCCAGGGGTATCAGGTTGCCCATGCGGTTGATTATCTTGATCGATCTCCAGCTGTCGAGGTTCTTCCGCTGTCCCTCGGGGAACTGCACGCGGATGTCGATCTTCTCCTCTGTTTTCTTAATCGAGGTCGAGACGTTGCCCGCATAGGCGGCGCGCACCGTCGTCGCGACATCGAATACGCTGATGCCCGTCAGGGCCGCTTTTCTGTCGTCCACGAAAATGCGGAGCTCATCCTTTCCCGGCTCGTAATTGTCCTTGATGTCCTTGAGGCCGGGTATGGTTTTCAGGTGTTTCTTGTAGATGGCGGAGATTTCGCGCAGAACGGCGAAGTCTTCCCCCTTGACGGTGATATAGATGGGCGGCCCCGTGGGCGGTCCGAACCGGATCGGCTTGAACTCGATCTTGGTGAAATCTGAAAGGGCCTTTGTTTTCAGCCTCACGTAGTCCATGATCTCATCGGCCTTCCGCTTTCGTTCTTCCTCGGGGGTGAGGTACACCAGGAGCACGCCGTAGTTGCTTCCCCGCTTGGTGTCAGGGTCGCCCGGGTGCTCCTGGATGATCCCCGCCCGGGAGGTGAAACAGTCGAGCTCGGATTTCGGGAGGGTGGCCACGACTTTCTCGATCTCCGACATCTTTTCGCTCATGCGCGTCACGGAGGTTCCCGTGGGCATTTCGACCTTGATCACGAAGGTCTCGATGCCCCCCGTGGGAAAGAGAATGAATTTCATGGCGAGGACACCGAAGGCGAGGGTGCCGATGAACACGGCGGTCACGCCGAGGGAGAAGAGGTAGCGGTGCCGGAGGCACGCCCTGAGAAGCGACAGGTACCGCGTTCTGAGGGCGTTGAAGATCCGCCCCCCCTCCTCCTCCTTCAGGGTGACTGTGCTTTTCCGGCGCTTCTGCATCTCGTGGATCTGCACGGGAAGCATGAAGCCGGATTCGAGCCACGACGCGATGAGGGCCACGGTGACCACGGCGGGAAGAACCCACATGAATTTTCCCATGATGCCGGTCATGAACATCAGGGGCGCGAAGGAGGCGATGGTGGTGAGGGCCGTGGCGGCGATGGGCATCATGACCTCGGCGGTACCCTTGACCACGGCCTCGCGGAGGGGCCATTTTTCCTCGAGGTGCCGGTAGATGTTGTCGGAGACCACGATGTTGTTGTCCACGAGCATCCCCAGGGCCATGATGAGGCCGAACATGGAGTTGAGGTTGATGGAAACGTCCTGGCTCACCATCCAGACGATCGTGGCGAACATGGCGAAGGGTATCGCCAGGGCGGTCAGTATCGAAATGCGCCATCCATAGGAGAGCACCAGTATGATCAGGACCAGGATGAATCCCCCGAGGCCGTTGACCACCAGCACGTCCAGTCGCCGCTTCACGAAATACGAGAGATCGTTGTGGACGTTGACGGTATACTCCTTCGGCGCCGTCTTCTTGTAGGTCGTCACCTCGCGCTTGATCCGGTCAACCAGCTCGATGATGTCCGCGGACTCCTTCTTGAGAACCGTCAGGGTGATTGAGCTGGCCCCGTTGGTCTTGTTGATTATCGTCGCTTCCTCGAAGGAGTCGCGTATTCGCGCCACGTCGCCGATGGTGATCCCGCCGCCGGCGTCGTTCATCCGGACCAGGGTCTTCCGTATCTCCCCGATCTGTTCCACCTCGCCGATGGTGCGCACGAGGATGTCCCTGCCGTTGTTCCGAATCAGCCCCCCCGGGATGTTGACGTTCTTCTTGGCGAGGGCCATGATGACTTCAGCCATTGACACCTTGTAGCGGTTGAGCAGGGCGGGATCGACCTCGACGTGCATTTCCCGGTCGCGGTAGCCCTTTTTGTCGATCCGGGCGACGCCCCGGAGCTCAAGGAGCCGGTCCTCCAGGATCTTGGCCTGGTTCCGGAGCTCGGATTCGGCCTCGTCCGTGGGTATGCCCCCCTCCTTCGTGAGCGCGATGTCCACGATGGGGGTCATGGCAGTGCTTAGCTCCGTGACGATCGGCTTCTGCGAATCGTCGGGAAGGTCCTCCGTGCGGTCGATGGCGTTTTTCAGGTCATTGACGGTCTTGTCCACGTTTTCCAGATCGGCGTCGAGCTTGACGACGATAAGGGAAAGCGCCTCCAGTGATGAGGAGTAGAGTTCATCGATGCCGTCGATTTCCCGGAGCTGGTCCTCCAGGGGTATGGTGAGCAGTTTTTCGACGTCCTCGGCCGTGGCGCCGACGTAGAGGGTGTTGATCACCACGTAGTTGTACTCGATCTTGGGAAAGGCCTCCCTCTTCGCCGCGAACATGTTGACGACGCCGGCGATGCATATGCCGATGAAGAGCATGATGAAGAAGAGCGAGTTGTTCAGGCAGAAATTTATGAGACGCTTCATTGTGGCATCCGGATAAATGGTATGCGCGGAGGGGGGGCCGTGCGGGGAGGATCCTTCCTTACCTGCCGGCCGTTGTCCTGCGCTTTACGACATACGCGTACAGCCATACAAACGAAAGGATGAAGAGCACGAGGCCCCAGGTCCTGGTGCCCGGGTCTTTCATAAGAAATATCCCGGCTCCCGACGCCGCAACGAGAAGCAAGATAACAATGCCCTTTTTTAGGTGGCGGCTGAATCGATTTTCCGAACCGTTCATCGGCGTCGTGGCCCCTGATTTTCCGGCAAATGTAATGATCAGCGCCCAACTCTTCAATAATAAAACAGGCCGGCATGGCAAAAATTGGGGATGCCTTCCCTGCCCGCCGGCGGGGCCCACGGCGGTGAAGTGCAGGATGAGGATGAAGGGGTTACTGGCCTGGCGAGGACATTCCGGGAGAAGGGACCGGAAACCAATTTGAGGGGAAAAATGAATATGTATTTGACAATATATACCCATGGCCAACTCTTTCGCTTGATGCTCTGCCTGTTTTTCACCAGGGACCCCTGATCGGATGATACAGCCGCTGCCGGGGTTCAGGCGGACCGGAATCCCAACCGGCGATGGCAGGAATGGAGCCATTCTTATCAGTGATCAGAGGAGCGCGCTTTATGAAGAAATACACGGTTGGCATAATCGCGGTCATCGCCATGATATGCGCGGTGCAGGTCATCGCCCTGGCGAAAGCGGGGGTTGAAAAGGGAACCGCGGCGGTTGAAACCGCCGTTGAAACGGGTCAGCACCATGGCGAGGCCGGTGCGGAAGATGGCCATGGCGGCGCACAACTCGGAACCATCCTCCCCCTCTGGTCAGTGCTTCCCTTTGCCGGGATACTTCTTTCGATCGCGCTCTTCCCCCTCGTGGCGCCCACCTTCTGGCACCACCACTATCCGAAGCTTTCCGCTTTCTGGGCCCTGGTGTTCGCGGTGCCCTTCGTCATCATCTTCAAGGGCGTGGCGGCCCACGAGATCGCCCATATCTACATTATCGATTACATACCCTTCATCCTGCTCCTCTGGTCGCTCTTCACCATCGCCGGGGGGATCCACATACGGGGGACCCTGAAGGGAAACCCGGCGGTCAACACGATCATACTCCTTATCGGGACCGTGATCGCCTCCTGGATCGGCACCACGGGGGCATCGATGCTCCTGATCCGGCCGATCATACGCTCCAACGCCTGGCGCACCCATAAGGTCCACACCATCGTCTTTTTCATCTTCCTCGTGAGCAACATAGGCGGCGCCCTGACGCCCCTGGGGGACCCGCCCCTCTTTCTCGGCTTTCTCCATGGCGTCCCCTTCTTCTGGACCATGCATATCCTGCCGCACATGGCCCTGGTGTCGGTGATACTCCTGGCGCTTTATTTCATCATCGATACGATTTATTACAGGAAAGAGGACAAGACCCTCATGGGGACCGGCGAGAAGGAGCCGCTCAAAATCGAGGGCACGCATAATTTCATATACCTCGGCGGCGTCGTGGGGGCGGTCCTCTTCAGCGGGATGGTGAAGCTGGGCGAGGTGAACATCTTCGGCATACACCAGTCCGTGCAGAACCTCGTCAAGGACGGCCTGCTGATCCTCATGGCCCTTCTCTCGCTCAAGACCACGAGGGAGAGCATACGGAAGGACAACGAGTTCGGGTGGGGACCGATCCTGGAGGTGGCCTACCTCTTCGCGGGGATCTTCATGACCATCATCCCCGCCCTGGCCATACTCAAGGCCGGGGAGCACGGCGCCATGGCCGCCCTGATCAAGTCGACGGAAAAGCCGGCCCAGTATTTCTGGGTCACGGGGGGTCTCTCCAGCTTCCTTGACAACGCACCGACCTACCTGACCTTCTTCAACAGCGCCCTGGGCAAGTTCTATCCCGGGACGGCGGAGGCCCCGGCCGTGGCCCGGCTCATCGTGGAGAAGGTCGACTACCTGGCGGCGATCTCCGCCGGGGCGGTCTTCATGGGGGCCAACACCTACATCGGGAACGCCCCGAACTTCATGGTGAAGTCGATCGCCGAGGAATCGGGCATCAAGATGCCGAGCTTCTTCGGGTACATGATCAAGTATTCAATCCCGATCCTGCTCGTGATCTTCGTGATCGTGACGCTCGTTTTCTTCTAAACCACGCATTACCATTCATCGGATACATCTCCGCCCGGCTCTGTCCCCGAAGGGGGCCGGAGCCGGGCGGCAGGACGTGATTTCCTTCAGGCCCGAAATTACCTGTCTGCACCCAATAGTCGCAGAAGTATCGACCAAACCGGAATTCGCTTTTCCAGAAAGACTATCCTCCCTGAGTCATCCATCAGTGAATTCACTTATGAACAGGTAAGAATTGGGGTAACAAATGCTCTGAATATATGATTTCTTCATTTTCATGTATGGGGAAAAATTGCTTTACATATATATTTATACTTAATAACTATATTGTCAATAGAAGATACGGTGCAATTATAAAAACAGTACCGGATGATGACATGCATTATACTACCAGGGGGGAAATCATGAAAACATTATGCCGATTCATTTCTTTTCTTATCCTCATCTGCGCCCTGGCCTTTTTGTCATGCGAGACGGGGAAGAAGGACAATAACAACAATCTTATATTCATGCTTCTCGCCGGTGGTGGCCTGTCCCCCTATAACATGGAAACCTACACCGCCGACGGCGTATCGTTTCTCATGGCCAATATGCCCGGCGGCACAACGTTCCCGACCGGTACTGACGATCTAGGCACACCTGCTACGGTTGCCAATGCCTACTTGATCGGCGAGACCGAGGTAACCTACCAGCTCTGGTATAAGGTATACACATGGGCCACTGACGCCGCGCGGGGGGCAGACCAGTACACGTTCACATTTACTGGCGGAAGCGAACCCCGGGCCGGCAATGACGGTACGCCAGGGAGCGAAACCAATAGCCAGGAGCCGGTGACCTACGTGAACTGGCGCCATGCCATGGTGTGGTGCAACGCCCTGACGGAATGGTACAATGCCAATAACGGGTCGTCACCCGACCTTGACTGCGCGTATTACACCGACAGCGGATATGTTTCGCCGATCAGAAGCGCGGATGACACCGGATCGTTTGATGGAACTGCCGGCGGCCAGGACAATCCCTATGTGAAAGCCGCGGCAAAGGGCTTTCGCCTTCTCACAAGCAATGAGTGGGAACTCGCGGCGCGGTGGAGGAACGACGCGACAAACACGGTGAGCGGCTATACTGATCCGTATTTTACAAAAGGCGATTCAGCGAGTGGGGCGATAACGTATTGTAATGACAATACGGATGGTTCTGGCGAACCGGGAAAATCAGCCAATGACGTTGTTGCTGTATATTTGCAATACTGGGATGGGGATTCATGGGAGCCGACAGGAGTAACGAGTACCGCGACGGTAAAAAGCAAAACCACCGGAGCAAATGCACTGGGCCTCTACGACATGAGCGGCAATGTATCGGAATGGTGTTTTGAACTTCACGCGGGGGATCGCCGCGTAGGGCGTGGCGGGAATTGGTGGAGCCGAGCAATTTTTCTGCCAGTTGGCTATTGGACCAGCTACGACTCGTATTTGGTAAGCGACGACGTAGGCTTCCGATTTGCGAAGAGCTTATAATAGGTCGGGGTGCTGTCGTGAGGGTTGTGCTCTCACCCCCCCCGGCCCCCTCTCCCGGGGGAAAGGGGGAGCATGTTCAATCTTGGTGCCTTCATCTTTCTATGTGACGAAAGGGTCACGCTCAGAGGCGCGGGGTGGGGGCACTGAGCCTGCTTCAATATAGTAGATACAAACCGGTCAAGTGCGCCGCTTTCACATGGCTGAACGTATCGGACCTCGAATGCCAGAATTGTTTTATTCCCTGAAATACTTCAATGCCTTGACAGAAGTGAATCCTTGTGCATATTCTTGTCACGCGGGCCCTGATGCCGAGGGTCCTGTCCCCGGAGCTCCGGGGGCACTGTCCGATCACATGCGAGGGGGAGACCGCCATGAAGGGTACCGTGAAGAAAATGATCGCCGCGTGCCTGGTGGCCGCCGCCGCGGGGGTCCTGGCAGACACCGGCGAGGAGTCGCGCCCCAGCGACATCGTGTCGGTGAAGCTGTACCAGAACCAGGCCACCATCGTGCGGCAGACCCGCCTGCGACTCGCCAAGGGAGTCAACACCGTAATCCTGGGCAACCTGCCCCCCCTGCTCTACGACTGGTCAGTGCGCGGGAGCCTTCCCGGTGATTTCGGGGGAAAGATACTCTCCCTCGAGGTCGAGCAGAAGGCCCTGGTGCAGAAGCGCCAGAAGAACATCGTCGCGATCGAGAAAAAGCTCGAGGAGCTTCGCGAGAGGGACCAGGTCCACGTGGACGGGCTGAAGAATATCGCGGGCCAGGAAAAGTTTCTCAATTCCGTCATGGAGTTCACCAGCGGGAACGTCTCGAAGGAGCTCGCCACGAGGATACCCCAGGTGGGCCTCTGGAACGACACCCTCCAGTACCTCGCGAGGAAGACCTCGGATCTGCTCCGCGAGAAGCGGAGTATCGAAAAAGAGCGGGAGAAGATCGGAAAGGAGATCCAGAAATGGGAGTTTGAGCTTTCCCAGATCGCCGGGGCCGGGTACTTCCGCAATTACCAGACCCTGAACAAGGCGCTCCTGGACAACCGCTCGGCGATGAACGTCCAGCAGTATGCCGACAGCACCGGGCTGTACGGCGAAAAGAAAAGGATCTTCCTCAATCCCACGGAAAACCTCGAAATCGAAAAGCGGCTGATCGTATCGATCCAGTCCCCCGGTGATGCCGAGACCACCATCACCTTCAGCTACGTCATACCCCAGACCAAGTGGCAGATGCGCTACGATGTGAGGGCCGGGTACCTGACGAAGGAAGTGAAAATGGTGGTGTACGGGGACATCTACCAGAAAACCGGCGAAAACTGGGAGGGAATACGCCTGGCCCTTTCCACGGGCAGGCCCGTCAGTTCCATTGCCCCGCCGGACCTTAACCCCTGGTACCTGGACATCGTCGTGCCGGGAAGATTAGATCGCGAGGAGATGGCAAAGGACGAGGCAACGGGGAGGGCGTATAAAAAGGGAGCGGCGCCTCCCCTCCAGGAACAGATCGCCCAGGAAGAAGACCGGTTGACCGTGAGGGAAGAGGGCATCTATTTCGAGATATCCCTGCCCGCGCTCCAGACCGTGGAGTCCACGTCGAAATACCAGAAAAAGCTGATCAGGGAATATGACCTCGGGGGAGGGAAGGAAATCGACTACTTTTACGAGGCAATGCCGGAGAAGGCGAACAGCGCGTACATGAAGGCGCAGGTGAAGAACAGTACCGAACTTCCCTGGCTCGAGGGGGAGGCCCAGGTGTTTCTCGAAAACGAGTTCATGGGCAAGATCACCATGCCCTTCACGCCGCCGGGCAGGGAATGCGAGCTGACCCTGGGTATCGAGCCCCGCGTCATCGTTAAAAAGGAACTGGTGAAGAAATTCGAAGATACGGCGGGAATACTCGGGGGGAAGCGCAAGATTCGCTACCACTACAAGCTTTCAATGGAGAACCAGCTCAAGAAGCGGGAGACCATCATGGTCTATGACGTGTTCCCGGTTTCACTGAACGACGCGATCCGCATCGAGGTCGAGAACCTTTCCCGTCCCTTCACGGAGGACGATGAATTCAAAAAGACGACGAAGTATTCACAGGGAATCCGGCGGTGGAAGCTCGGGATGGAGCCCGGCGCGAAGCAGGAGATAACCTACGACGTGGTCGTTACCTTTGACAGGGAGACGACGGTCCGGGGACTGCGATGAAGGACCGGGCCCGTTCCCTTCACGATCCCGGAAAGGATTCAATCCCTGCGGGATGACCGGGAGGCGCGGCGGGACCATGAGGTGCTGATGCCATGGATGCGGTAACGCGGGCGGTAAAGATTGGCTGGATATTCCTCTGGGCGGGGATAATGACCCTCCTTCTCTTTCTTCCCATGGTGATATCTTCCCTCCTGAGCAGGACGGGGAATCTCGCCTTTTCAATTTCGAAGATATGGGCCCGGGTCATGCTGCTCGTGTCCGCCACCCGCGTATCCGCCGTTGGAAAGGAGAAAATCGAGAAGGGACGTTCCTACGTGATTATCTCGAACCACCAGTCCCAGTACGACATTCTCGCCATCGTGACCTCCCTGGGGGTCCAGTTCCGATGGATCATCAAGCAGGAAATACTCAGCGTTCCCCTTTTCGGCTACGCTCTCTATGCATCGAGGAATATCTTTATCGACCGCCGCGATCCGGACAGCGCCAGGACGAGCATCAGGAAGGGACTTGACCGCCTTCCCCGGGGCGCGAGTGTCATGTTCTTTGCCGAGGGGACCCGCTCTCCCGATGGCCGTCTCCTGCCCTTTAAAAAGGGGGGGTTCACCGTGGCCCTGGAGAGGAGCTACCCGGTCCTGCCGGTAACCGTGAACGGCAGCCGCCGTGTCCTGCCCAAGGGGAGCGTCGAGTTCCATCCCGGACGCATCGAGGTGGTGATCGGCGACCCCATCGACACGTCCGGGTACGGACCGGACAGGATCGGCGAACTTATGGAGCGAACGCGCCATGTGATTGAATCGAACCTGGATCGTGATTCGGATTGACGGGGGAAATTGCCGTGGCTGACACAATAGGCGACCTGAAACAGTATCTCGAAGCGAACCCCTGGCCGGACAGGTGGCGCTCCCTTGGCGTCCCCGTGGAATATTACTTTACCTACGAACTTCCCGTGTCGCCCCGAGATCTCTGGCCCCTGGTGTCCGACACCTCCCTTGTCAACAAAAAGCTTGGCCTCACGGGCATGGAGCTTTCCGAAAAAAACGGCAGGCTTCACGGGAAAACCAGGTTCGGCGTCTTCAGGGTAGAATGGGAAGAGCCTCCCTGGCAGTGGGAATCGGGCAGGGAACTTCGGGTCGAGCGGATATACTCGAGGGGGTTCGCGCATTACGTGCGGTTCCACATCCTCCTGGAGGAAGGCGCCGGCGCCTCATGCCGTGTACTCCTCTACTTCGGATGGATTCCGCGTAATCACGCGTACCGGGCGGTTCTCCTCGCGGCGCGGAACAGGTATCGAAAACGCTACGGCGGCGTGTTGATGGAACTGGCCACCGCGGCCGCGAAGCCCGTCGAATTCCGGCTCCTTCCCGCGGAATCGCTCAGGGTTGAAGAGCGGCCGGCGACGGGTGGTGTCAACATCTCCCGTATCGCCTCGATACATCAACGGCTCCTCGATGAGAAGATCGACGCGGAATACGTGGAGCTGCTCATACGGCATATCGATGAGGCCCCCGACGAGGAGCTCTACAGGATGCGGCCGAAGCGGATCGCGCGAGCCGCCGGATCCGACTGGATGCGGCTTCTTCCCGTGATGCTTCACGCCACGCGGCGGGGCCTCCTGAACCTGACCTGGGACGTGGTCTGTCCCCACTGCCGCGGGGTGCGCGGGCGCACGGACCATCTCTGGGACGTGCCCGAGACCGCCTCCTGCGAGGTCTGCGCGGTCACCTTCACCACGGGAACGGTCAACGCCATCGAGATCACATTCCGTATCAGCCCGGAGATCAAGACGGTGGAGCCGGTGCTGTACTGCAGCGCGGAACCCGCGAGAAAGCCCCACATCAGGTTCCAGTGGGAGCTGGTGCCGGATGAGCGGCGTGCCGTGGCCGTCGATTACGGAGAGGGGCGCTATCGCCTCCGCCTCCTTGGCCGCGAGACCTTCAACTTCCTGGATATTGACGGAGACCATCCTCCACGCGAGGTGCTGTGGGAACACTCGACGGAGAACATGATCTTCCAGACGGGTCCGGGCGCGACACTCCTGATGGCGAACGGCGACTCCGTGCATCACATTTTCATCGTGGAAGAAAGCCGTGAGGACGCCGAAGCGCTGCGTCCCGGGGATCTTTTCAACTTTCAGGAATTCAGGGACCTTTTTTCCCGGGAGGCCCTGGCAGCGGGTCTTTCCATTGACGTGGGGGTCCAGAATATCCTCTTCGTGGACATCGTGAAGTCGACGGAGCTTTACGGCAGGGAGGGGAATTCGCGGGCCTTCTCCCTGGTCAGGGAGTTCTTCGAAAAGAGCCACGCCATAGCCCTGTCGCACCGGGGGGCCATCGTCAAAACCATCGGCGACGCCGTGCTCCTCGCCTTTCGCGAGCCCCTTGACGCCCTGCGCGGCGCAATCGAGTTCATGTCGGTCTTCGACGGAAAGCACGGGGATGTTCCCATACGGACGAGGGCGAGCATCAACAGGGGTCCCTGCCTCGCGGTGAACCTGAACAGCGCCATAGATTATTTCGGGCAGCCGGTCAACGTTGCGGCGAAGCTCCAGGCCTACGCGGACGCCGGGGGTATCGCCGTTGCGGAGGACTTCATGCGCGAGCCGTCGGTGACCGGCTATCTCGCGGGGAAGGGCTTCAACTTCGATCGGGAAAAGACGGCGTATGTGCGCGGTGCCGGTTCGGTGGCCTACTGGGTGATCAAGCCGAGGTTCAGGGGAAGAAGCTGATACGCCTGCCGGGGCGAATGAAGATTAAAGGTGAGGTGGGGCATGACCGTTAAAAAGCGCGCGTCGGGAAGGGAAATATTCGGATGGGCGATGTTCGATTTCGCCAATTCATCCTACACGACGGTGATCATCACCGTGGTCTACTGCGTCATCTTCCCCCGGCTCATAGTGGGGGACGCGCCGGAATTCCGTCTTGGCAACCTTCTCTGGAGCGTGGCCCTGTCGATCAGTTACCTTCTCGTGTTTCTCTCCGCCCCGGTCCTCGGGGCCATCATGGATTTCACCGCGGCGAAGAAGAAGTTTCTCTTCGGGAGCTACGCGCTCACCGTCGCGGCCACGGCGTCACTCTATTTCGTCTTGCCCGGGGGTGTCGTCCTCGCGATGGTCCTGATCGTCCTTTCGAACATCGGTTTTTCCTACAGCGAATCCTTCGTCTCGAGCTTCCTTCCCGACCTCGGCCCCCCGGAAGACCTGGGAAAGATCTCCGGCTACGCCTGGGGCCTCGGCTATTTCGGCGGGCTTACCTCGACCGCGATCGTCATGTTCGGCCTCGGCGCCCTGGCCATCGAGAATTACCCCAATCTTCGCTTTGTCGGTCCCATTACCGGGGCGTTCTTTCTCGTCGCCGCCATACCCACCTTCCTCTGGGTGAGGGACCGGGGCACGGCGCGGTCGCTTCCTCCCCGGGAGAACTACCTGACCATCGGCCTGAACCGGGTGCGGCGCACCTTTCGGGACATTCGCCATTACCGGGACCTGGCCACCCTCCTGGCGTCGTTTCTCTTTGCCTACGCCGGTCTCTCCATCGTCATCAGTTTCGCGTTTATCTTCGGGGACCAGGTGATAAAATGGAGCGCCACCACGCAGATGATGATGTTCGTCATCACCCAGTTTACCGCCGCCGGGGGCGCGTTCCTCTTCGGCGTGATCCAGGACCGCTGGGGCGCCAAGAGGACATTCATGGCGACCCTTTTCATATGGGTGGCCGCTGTCAGCCTGATTTACGGCGTGGACGGGATTACGGCCGGGGTGAACGCGCTCCTGGGGGTCTCGTGGGAGGCGCAACACGTGTTCCTGGTGATCGGCTCCCTCGCGGGCCTCGGCCTCGGCGCCACGCAGTCGGCCTGCCGGGCCATGGTGGGGCTCTTCTCTCCCGATACCAAGTCGGGTGAATTCTTCGGCCTCTGGAACCTGACGGGCCGCCTCGCCGCGATCATCGGCCTCATGGCGCTCGGACTGCTCCAGGTGAATTTTGGCCTCAAGAACTCCATCCTGCTCTGCTCGGCCTTCTTCGTCATTGCCGTGGTCGTGGTTTCCTTCGTGAACGAGGAGCGGGGCCGCGCCGCGGCGGTGGAACACAGCGGGGAGTAGGGGACCTCCCCGCCTCACTCTTCAGCGGGAATGCCGGCGAGCTTCCGGGCCTTGATTTTCTTTTCCTCCATGTCAGCCAGGCGCGCTATCATGATCCTCTGCGCCTGTGGCGAACCCGCCCCGTGCATCGATTCCGTCAGGTACCCCACGGCGGCGGATCCCAGGGTCAGGTTTTCGATTAGCCTGAGTATGCGTATCCGGTGCTCCGTGGGCACGCCGCCGACGCCCCCCAGGTATTTTTTCACCCACTTGCCCGCCTCGGGAGACCGCAGGTCGCCCTCGGAGGGGCAGGTGACCATGAGCCCGCCGGCGATATCCTGGGCGAGCCGGGCGATTTCGTAGGGGAGTCGCGTCACGTTCTGCTTGTGGACGTTCGCCAGGAGGGCGTCCACGTACCAGGTCCCGCTCGGCTCGGGACGTCCCTCGGCCGCGCAGGCGATGCATCCGCAGTAAAGGGTCTCGTTCAGCTGGTTCATCTCGACGATCTTGTCCTTCACGTGGGAGGCGCGCTCGACGCCGTTGTATTCCGCGGCGGTCTGCGCCGCCCCGATCAGCACGTCCCCGACGCCCACCTTGCAGGCGTAGCTCTGGCGGTGGTAGGAGGCGAAGAGTTCCACCAGGCGGCCGGCGAATTCATGCTCGCGGCACATGAAAATCCGCTCCCGGGGAACGAAGACATCGTCGAACACGATCAGGGCCTCGTGGCCCCCGAAGGCGACGTTCCCGCGATCGATCAGGCCCTCCTCGAGCTTCCTGGTGTCGCAGGACTGGCGTCCCATGATGTACGTGATGCCGTCGGTGTCGCTCGGCACGGCGAAGGAGACCGCGTAGTCGCGGTCTTCCCCGCGCATGGCCACCGTGGGCATCACGATGATTTCGTGGGAGTTCACCGCCCCGGTCTGGTGCGCCTTCGCCCCGCGCACCACGATGCCGTCTGGTCGTTCCTCGACGATGCGGAGGAACATGTCGGGATCGGGCTGTCGGTGGGGCGGGAGGGAACGGTCCCCCTTCGGGTCGGTCATCGCGCCGTCGCAGACCAGGTCGTTCGCCTGGACGTACCCGAGATAATCCGTGAAGCGGCGCTGGTAGCCGGTGCCCCGGGCCGCGTCGATGTCGTGGGTAATGATGGAAAGCGCGTTCAGGGCGTCCATGCCCACGCAGCGCTGGAAACAGCACCCGGTCAGGGACCCCAGGAGCCTTCCCATCCTGCTTTTTTTCACCAGGTCTTCGGCGCTTTGGTGAATGTGCGTGAACCGGTTGATCCTGTTCCCCGTGAGATGGGAAACCGCCGTTATGATTTCCTCGTGCTTCGGGTCATGGGCCAGGGCGTAGGTCAGGGCGACGGCGTTCAGGGAGGGCCTGATGATCGGATCATCGACCACGTTTTCGATCCTCCTGCCGAACATGTAGACCTTCAGGTCAAGAGCTTTCAGGCTTTCGATGTACTCGGCCGGTGTTTTAAGCGCCATGGTGGGCCTCCTCTATCAGAAGAGCATGATGGTTGAATACGTCGGTCATTCGATAGTGAAAAAATCCGTCCCTTCAGCCGCGCTTCCTTTCAGCGCCAAGACCATGGAGCGCGAACCGGAACACGAAGTCGATGATGTCATCCACGGAATACTTCCCCCCGGGGGAGAACCATATCCTTGACCTGGCAATGATGGAGGCGATGCTGAACACGGCGATCTTGACGTCAAGGTCGGGGGAGAAGAGGCCTTTCCTCGCGCCACGGTTGATGATGGCGGTTCCGATCGCGTCGTACTCATCACGGAGGCGAATGATCGCCTTCCTGTGGGGCACGGTAAGGTTCTTCAGGCTTACGTCGAAGAGGAGCTTCGATGATCTCTTTTCGCCCAGGGTGAGACGCAGGTGGTTTTCTATCAGGGTGCGCAGGCCGCTCACTGGATCAATTCCTTCGTCCTCCCTGAGGTGCCGTATCGGCTCCACTATTTCGTTCATCTCGATGAGAAGTATCTCGTGGAGTATTGACTCCTTCGATTCGAAAAAGTTGTACAGGTTTGCGGGACGGAAGCCGCAGGCGCCGGCGATATCCTTCATGCTGGTTTCGGCGTATCCCCTTTCCCAGAACAGCCTGCTTGCCCGGGAGAGGATAAGATCGCGCCGCTCCGTTCCCTTTTTTCGTCCCGTCATCCGTTGTCCTCCTTCAGCCGAGGGACGCCACACCGCAACCGGGGCCGTTTTGTTATTAATGAATGACCATTAACTAATATTTCACGTGCTGTCAAGCATAAATCCCGAGGGGCGGGCGGGTCACGGCGTGACGGAGGTTTCGTCGAAATCGAGTTTCCCCCCGCCCTCTTCCTTTTGGTAGAAAACCCATGCGAGCTCCGCGCCGATCACGAAAAGGAAGCAGGTGTACCAGATCCATATCATCAGGATGACGATCGTGTTCAGGGAACCGAAGATCGAGGTGTAGTCGTTGATTTCCCGTATGTAGATGGAAAAAAGCGACTTGATCACCTCGTAGCTCAGGGACGCGAAGAGCGCTCCCTTGAAAAGTGCCCTGTTGGTGAGCTTTTTCGGCGGCACAAACCGGTAGATCATGAAAATGAGCAGGGTGTTCATCACGAGTGTCGTGACCGAGGAAATGAGATAGGGAGTCCGTTCCAGGATGTTCACCAGTATGCTCAGGTGGCTCCAGGCGTTGATGTTCTCGTCGATGAGACGGGCTATTCCGATGTTCTTTATCACGGCGAAAAAATGGGAGAATATGGTGATGATGAAGACGCTCGTCGCGATGCCGAGAATGATGAGAAAGTGACGGGCCTTGGCCTTCCAGAAGCGCCTGCTCTCGTCGATCTGGAATGCCTTTTCCAGTCCCCGCTCGATGATGTCGAACACGAAGCTGCCCCACCAGAGAAGGAAGGGGACCCAGATGAAGGCGAGGTAGCGCTTGGTATAGATGATCCTGTCAATGATGGAGATGAAGCGGTCGATGTTGATGGAGGGAAGCTGGTTCTTGAGCTGCGTGATGTAGAACGCGGCGAGGGCCTCGGATTTAAAGAAAAAGCTGAGCGCCGCGATGACCACCAGGGAGATGGGGATGAACGAGATCAGAAGAAAAAATGCCAGGGCGCATGTCGAGAGTTCTCCGTCGTGCTGGCCGAAATTTTTCATGACCGTGCGAAGATCGACGAAGACGAATTCCTTCGCCGCCCTGGCCGGCGCCAGGACGAGTTGCGTCAACAGCTTTGTGATCTTTTTTCTCTTCATCAGATGCCTCCCCCGGCTGCCTTGACTCAGATAAAGAGCCGGAACCCGATGCCGATGCCGGTCAGGTGGCCGTGGCGGTTCGTTTCCCCGGGATCGACGATATCGCGCATGTGCGTTGCTTCAATGCACAAACCGAGGCCATCGGTGACGACCCAGGTGAGGCCGGCGGCAATCCCCACGTTGATGAAGGAGAAGCGGGTCGATCCCAGGTTGGGCACCTTTCCCCCCGCCATTCCGTACTGGAGGAAAAGACCGAGGTAGGGAAAGAGGACCGGCGTTGCACGGAAGAAGTAGTTGCCCCCGATGCCCACGGCGCCTCCCATGGCGGTCACGGAAGTGGACACGGCCAGGGGAAGGCGCTTTGACTGGAGCCGTACCGTCGTGGTAATGTACTGGTGCGTGCCCTGGATGCCGATGGCCAGGCCGTCGATGAAGAAGTAGCTCACGGAGAGAAGGGCAACGGGATTGATCCCGGCGTGTTCAAGGCCCGGATGGGTTTCACCGCCGCCCACGGCGTATGAGGCGATGCCGCCGATGCCGAGCATGACGCTCTTTTTCGATATGGGGCTCTTCGCGCGGTGCTGGCGTGGCGCATCCCGCGGGGCCGAGTCAGTGGCCGGGGCTGTATCAGCGGAGGAGGGAGGCGTCTCGGCCGCCGCGGAACACACCAGGGCGCATGCCACGAAGCCCGCGGACAGTATACCGAGGAAAAGCCGATGGCGGAAACAGTCTATCATTGTATCAGCCTGTCAGTGATTAGAACATCCGCGGGTGCCGGTGATTGCAACGACTCGCCGGGCGCCGCGCACCGCCGCGCTGGTGCATGGCGATCGCCATGATCGAAGGGACGGAATCAAAGCTCTGACCTCATCCCGCCCCCGGCGGTGACCATTATGCGGCAGGATAGAGTGCGGCAATCAATATTTCAATAAAAAAAACAACCTCTCAGTCGTCGCTTCCGCCGAGAAATCCCGCCCGGAGGAGGAAATAGAGCAGGGTCATGATCGATGAGGCGGCCGCGGCCACGTAGGTCATCGCCGCTGCCGAAAGCACCCTGTTTACACCCGCAAGCTCTGTCCGGGAGACCAGGCCGTATGACGCGAGCATCTCCTTCGCCCTCGACGAGGCATTGAATTCCACCGGGAGGGTCACGAGCTGGAACAGCACTACGGCGCTGAAGAGCACGATCCCCACCTTGACGAGGCCCATGACTCCCAGTATGAAGCCGGCGATCATGACGATCCAGGACATGCTGGATCCGATGCTGGCGATGGGCACCATGGTGTTCCTCAGCACGAGAGGCGAGTAGGCTTTGGCGTGCTGAACCGCGTGGCCCGTTTCGTGGGCGGCGACGCCAATGGCGGAGATGGAGTTGCTCCGGTACACGTTCGGCGAGAGGCGCACCACGCGCTTCGTGGGATCATAGTGGTCAGAAAGGAAACCCGAGGTCTCGGTCACCGACACGTTCGTAAGTCCGTTCCTTCTCAGTATCTGCGTGGCCACCTCGGCGCCGGTAAGCCCCGAGGCCGTGGCGACGCGGGAGTACTTGTTGAAGGTGCTTTTCACCTTGATGGACGCCCAGATCGAGAGCAGTAGCACCGGCGCCATCATTATCCAGTACAAGGGATCGAGTCCCATTATCATGTCGTTCCTCCGTTTTTCGCCTCCGGGGAATGCACCCCGGTTTCGGCACTATCTTTCAGAATCAAATGTTCACGCCGACACTTTCCCGGGCAATGAACGGGGGCCGGCACGGGATCCGTACGGCATCGCGATACATCATCGATCACCATCGCGAATCCTGTCAATCGGGTATTTGTCCAGGATGGATTGTTACAGAATAAATTCATTTTTTCCGCCCGTCGGGGCGTCTTTGCTCCCGCTTCCCCGGTCGGGATCGTCAATTAGATTTGACAATATAGGCCGCCGTACCTATCTTAGGTGGAGTTATGATTTTCCAGGGAATGCCGGTGAACAGGAAAAATACATTGGCGCGTATCGTTGCAGCAGCCGCCCTCGTGATAATCCTCGCGGGATGGGTGCGGGATTCATCCGCGGATACGGGAGCGGCGCGCGGGGAAGATGCCGCCCTGGCAGATTCAGTGGGCTCCGGCTGGTCGAAGTTCAGCTGGGGGCTTTACTACAAGCACGGCGCCCTCGCCGCGCGGGGGAGTAAAGAACGAAAAGCCCTCCTTGAAAAGGCCATCGAGTGGTTTACGCGCGCCGACGCATCAGGCGAGGCCCGCGGCGAGATCCAGCTTCAACTCGCTGATTGTTACTTCTACCGCAGGGAATACGGAAAGGCCCTGGACCATGCGCGGCGCGCCCTTGCCGAAGGCGAGTCGGACCTGCGTGTTTACAACAGGCTGTACAACAGCCATCTCAGGCTCCGGGATAACGAGGCCGCCGCGGGGGTTCTCCTGGACTACCTTCGAATAAGGCCGGGATCGGTCCAGATTCTCTTCATACTCGCCGAACATTACCAGAAAAAAATGCGCGACCCGGAAAGGGCGGCGCTCACCTACCGGAAGGTCATCGAAATTTCAGACAGCCAGCCCGTTGACGATTATTACAAGGAGCAGTCCTATTTCAACCTTGCCGTCATTGCCTATCAAAGCGGGAAGCTCGATGAAGCGGTCAGCCTGTACGGTGAGACGCTGAACGTCAACAGGGAGAATCTCGAGGCCCTCTACTACCTGGCATTGACCTGCATGGAGAAATACGACATAGACTGCGCGCTCCGACACGCGGAACTGTTCCTCGCGAAGCAGCCCGACGATCCCGTAATAAATTCCGTTCTCGGAAGGGTTTACTACATCCGGGGTGACCTCCGGGCCATCTCGTATCTCGGAAAGGCCGGTGACGCGGATTCACTCAGCGGCCTCCTTTCAAGGGGTCTCTACAGCGAGCTTGCCGGCGATGACCGCGCCGCCGAGGAGGACCTGGGACGGGTCATGAAGATCGCGCCGGCCACCATCACCCTCCGGCTTGCCCTGGGGCGCATCAATGAAAGGAAAGGCGACAGGACCGCCGCGTTCAACGAATACGTGACCGCCGGCGTGCTCATGTACAACAACAGGCTGTACGACGAGGCGAAGCGCTGCCTCCTTGATGCGGCGAGGCTCAATGATTCCGTGGCGGGCGTGTACTACTACCTGGCAAAGATCCACGAGGACACGCGTGGCATCTCGCGCGCTCTCTACTACTACATCAGGGCCAACCGCATACAGGAGGATACGGACCTGATGCTTCACATCGGGTACCTTTACGGCGTGAGAAGGGAGTACGATCGAGCACTGGACTATATAACCGCCGCCTCGGCGAAGGAGCCGAAAAATGCCCGGCCCTATTTTTTCAAGGGCCTGATCTCAATCTGGCGCGAGGATTATCCCTCCGCCGAGCGGCATCTCGAGCGGGCAATTTCCTTCGACGATACGAGCGAGACCTATTATTTTTATTTCGCCGTGGTCATGGACAAGCTTTCAAGGGTTGATCGCGCCATTGATTCCCTGGAGAAGGCGATCGCCCATGACCCGAAAAGCGGACGCGCTTATAATTACCTGGGATATCTCTTTGCCGACCGCAACATGAACCTTGACCGCTCCCTCGAACTGATACGGAAGGCCCTCGAGCTTGAACCCGATAACGGCGCCTATATCGATTCCCTGGGATGGGTCTACTTCCGAAGGGGCGAATACGCCCTTGCCCTCCAGAATCTTCTTGCGGCGGAGAAAATTCTGCGCAGGGCGGAGACGCCTGACCCGGTGGTCTACGACCATATAGGAGACGCCTATCTTAAAATGGGAAAAATAAGGGATGCCATTATCAACTGGGAAAAATCGAACGAGATGAAGCGTGATGAGTCGATTCGGAAAAAAATCAGAACGCACAGGGAGAAACGCCAGTAACCCATGAGAAATTCTATCTTTATTGCTTTATGCGTGCTCTGCGCGGCCCTCACCGGATGCGTGAAGGGAATGCGGGACGAAGAGGCCCTTGCCAGCTACCATCCTGCGGAAAAGGAGGATGTGAGGGAAATGCTGGCCACCGTGAAGGACCTTGAGGCAAAGGCGCCGCGGTCCCTCGCCGCCGATTTCATCGTTGACGGGACGCGGCGGGAAAAGAGATTCAGGATGACGGGAAACATCCAGTATGACGGCCAGGCCAGGGCGATGCATGCCGCGTTTTTCGACTATATTTTCAGGACCTCCGTCCTGGTGTTTCTCGCCAATGGCAACGAGCTGCGCCTCTACTATCCAGTGGAGAAGAAACTCTTCGTCGAGAGCATGAAGGAAATCGATCTGAGGGATTACGGGGGACCCGCCATGGGGATGGAGGTCATCATGGCCCTGGCCGCGGGGAATATTCCTCTCGTGCATGGATACCGCGTTAAGCAGGGGCTCAGGGAGAACAGCGGGAACGGCACGATGCTCCTCCTGGAGAACCAGCGATATTACCAGACGGTGTCCTTCCGTGAAGGGGTTCCCGATAAACTGCTTATCATCAACAGGGAAAGCGGGGAGCGCTTCGAGATTTATATTAAGAACCGGATCAACAGGGGCGACCTGTATTGTGCCACGCACATGGTGCTGGTGGCGTTGAATACGGGCCTCAGGATCGATTTGAAATTGAAGAATGTAAAAGCAAACGGTCCCGTGGCGGTGAAAAGGGTTCGCGACTTAAAGCTGCCTCCCGACGTGAGGATCATAACGCGAAGCTAAATAAATTTCCTCGTGCCGCGCGTGATTGTTCTTGACATTTTGAATGATATGGCGGATTTGTCTGCCTGGTAATATTATGTCGGGTGCATGACAGGGGGCCGGACGGGTCGTATGGATTTTATCAACACGAACGATGAAGGAAATGAACTGAGGCTCCAGTTCCTGAAGGACGGCCTGGTCTTCAGCAATACCTCGTTCATACTTGAGTATATTGAGAAGCTTGTTTCCGGCTCCGGAGCGGATCGGATCGTGCTTGATCTCGGTGCGGTCACCCATATCGATTCATCGGCCGTGGGTATGCTCATCACGCTGAAGCAGGGAATAGGGAAGATGGGGAAAAGCATGCGTCTTGCCGGTCTTACGGATAATGTCCGGAGGATTTTCAAGTTTCTTGAAATATCCGATTTCATCAACGCGGCATAGATTTTCCACCCGCAATCGTTCGATAGCCGCGATGCCCTCGCGGTTTTTTTGCGCCCGCCCCTGAAGGCGCTACTTTCTGATGGGCCCTGTGCCGGCGCGGTGGATCAGTGCCGGACAGGTGCTGTGCATTCACCACACTATGCGGTCCTTCCCTGCTTTATACCCGCACTTCGCTCGTCCCTCTGTGACTCTGCGCCTCGGTGGCAGCTTTCCTTTTGACTGCTGAACCGGCCGATGGGTCTATCCGCAGCGGGAGAAGCCGCAGGAGCGGCAGACCGAGCAGCCAGACTCGAATTCCAGGGGACCCCCGCAATCGGGGCATACTCCCACCATGACCATGTCGCTCCGCTTGCCGTTCGTCTCGGCGCTGTTCTTCGCCGTGTCGTGGTCGGGGTCATCGTTCTCCGGGCGTTCGATCCCGGCGTGCCGTTCCAGGGCCTTGGCGATCGCGTCGGCGCAGGAGTAGATCCTTCCACCCTTTTCCCACGCCTGGTTGGGACAGCGCACTCCCTTTATCTGCTTGATGATCTGTTCCCTGTCAATGCCGCACCGGAGGGCCAGCGAGATGAGGCGGCTCACGGCTTCGGTCTGGCTCGCGGCGCACCCGCCTCCCTTTCCCATGGCCGCGAAGACCTCGAAGAGTCCCTGGCGGTCCTCGTTGATGGTCACGTAGAGCGATCCGCATCCCGTCGTCATCTTGCGCGTGGCGCCCCAGGTGATTTCGTCCCTGGAGCGGGGGGTGATGCGGGATGGCGTATCAGTGGTCGCTCCTTCTGCGGGGGCCTTGCCGGATTCGGGCCTGCGGCCCGAGTCAAGGACCTGGTTGTCCCTTGACTTGTCGCGGTACACGGTAACGCCCTTGCACCCGAGGCGGTACGCCGTGCGGTAGACCTGATCGATCTCCTCCATTGCCGCGTCGTTTCTGAAGTTGACGGTCTTCGAAACCGCGTTGTCAGTGTATTTCTGGAAGGCCGCCTGAATGCGGATGTGCCATTCGGGAGAAATGTCGTGGGCGCTGACGAAGATGCGCCTCACGTCATCGGGAACGCCGTCAACCCCGCCCGCGGAACCTTCGTCGGCGATACGGGCCATGAGGTCCTCGCTGTAGAACCCCCTGTCCCGGGACATTGCCTCGAAGAGGGGGTTGACCTCAACCAGAACGTTGTCGTCCATCACGTTCCTCACGTAGGCGAGGGCGTAAATCGGTTCAATGCCGCTCGACGACCCGGCGATAATGCTGATCGTGCCCGTGGGGGCGATGGTGGTGGTGGTGGCGTTGCGGAGAGGCTGCGCGCCCCCCGCGGCGTACTCGGAGTGGGGAAAGTTCGGGAAGGCCCCCCGCTCCGCCGCGAGGTCCTCGGATGCGCGCTTCGACTCCTCCTGGATCACGGACATTACCTTCTCGGCGAGGGCCGCGGCCTCTTCCGAGTCATAGGGCACGCCGAGCCTCACGAGAAGGTCCGCGAAGCCCATCACGCCGAGGCCGATTTTACGATTCGCCAGGGTATTGTCGCGAATCGTGTCGAGGGGATAACGGTTCACGTCGATGACATTGTCCAGGAAACGGACCGCCAGGCGCGTGACGCGCTTAAGCGCGTCGAAATCGATGACGGCGCCTCCCTTCTTCTCCTTGATGAACCTGTTCAGGTTGATTGATCCCAGGTTGCACGATTCGTAGGGGAGGAGGGGCTGCTCGCCGCATGGGTTGGTGCTCTCTATCGCGCCGATTTTTTTGAGGGGATTGGCGGCGTTGATGCGGTCGATGAATATCACGCCGGGCTCGCCGCTCTCCCATGCCTTGCGCACGATGAGATCGAATACCTCGCGGGCCCTGAGGCTCCCCGGTGACTCCTTTGTGTTGGGGTTCACCAGGGGGTATTCCTCGTCCCTTTCCACGGCGTCCATGAAAGCATCCGTGAGGGCCACGGAGATATTGAAGTTCGTCAGGGCGCTTTTGTCCTCCTTGGCCCGGATGAATTTCAGGATATCGGGATGATCCACGGAGAGTATCGCCATGTTGGCGCCGCGCCGCGTGCCACCCTGCTTTACGGTCTCAGTGGCCGCGTTGAATATATTCATGAATGACACGGGGCCGCTGGAAACTCCCGCCGTTGATTTCACGATGTCGTCCCGGGGCCTGAGCCGGGAGAAGGAGAAGCCCGTGCCTCCGCCGCTCTTGTGGATCAGCGCCATCTGCTTCACCGCGTCGAAAATCCCCTCCATGGAGTCCTCCACGGGGAGGACGAAACAGGCCGCGAGCTGGCCCAGGGGCCTTCCGGCGTTCATCAGTGTCGGCGTATTGGGAAGGAATGAGAGGTTCGCCATCATTTCATAGAAAAGGTCGGCAATTTCGTTGACCCTTTCCCCGGAGGCGCCGTAGGCGGAATCGGCCGAGGCCACGAATTTCGCCACGCGCAGGAAAAGCTCTTTCGGGGTTTCGAGTACGGCCCCCGTGTCGTCCCTGGCGAGGTAGCGTTTTTCCAGAACGATCAGGGCGTTCTCGGACAGCCCAGGCTCTTTTTTCGACGAGATGATGATATCGCTCCACTCCATGGCACGTTCCCGTTGGTGTAGTATCTACGCATAATTGCAGGGCGGAATAAAAGGCTTCCCGGGAGCCCTCCCGCGCTCTCTTGCCTTCCCCGGGGCCAGCCGGGGAAAAAAAGGGAAATTCACCGCTTCCGGCGGCGTATTTTCCCGGGGAAGTATGACATTGATCTCGCCGCCGATTTGGGTGTCTGACCGGCGGCTCTTCGAGGTCCCCTGACAAATATACTATTGAGCGAATTCATCTTCAATCGGACTGTCAACAATAATTTTTATTATGTCGTATGGGGGCGGGCTTTTCGCCCGGGCCGCGCATCCATTAACGCCGGGGAGGGTTATCTGTGGTTGAGCAGGTCAAGGAGGGTGTCGAGAAGGGTGGCTGATTCGAAGGGTTTGTAGAGAATCTTGCTGATCCCGGCGGAAAGGGCCTGGCGGGTGACCTCTGATTCGATCAGGCCGGAACAGAGGACCACTTTTACCGCAGGATCTATGGAGGCGAGCTCTGTGTATACCTCAATGCCTGATCTTCCCGGCATGGAAAGATCGAGGATAACGGCGGAAATGCCATCGTGGTATTCCCTGAAAATGGAGATACCCTCCTCAGGTTTTTCCGTGATGATGGCTTCCCATCCGAGTTCCTCCAGGTAGCCCTTTATCACGTAGAGGATGAATGGCTCATCGTCGATCACGAGGATGGTTTCGCGGCGGTGCGGGACGTGACGGATCGGCGACGCAACGGCCTCGCGCCCCGGGGCCGCATGTTCCCCTGCAAGGGGAAGAAAGACGGAGAAAACGGATCCGCCGCCGGGACGGTCATCGACGGTGATGAACCCTCCGTGCTGCCGTATGATGCCGTAGGAGATGGCCAGGCCCAGACCGCTTCCGCCTCCCCTGTTTTTTGTGGTGTAGAAGGGCTCGAATATCCGAGCCCGGCTTTCCTCGGGGATACCCACCCCGTCGTCGATCACATGGATGCGTGCCCAGGGTCCGTTTCCCGCCGCCCCGGGAAATTCACGCAGGATGGATTCATCAGGCGTCACGATGTCGGAGATCATCGTGAGCGTGCCTCCCTGGGGTTCACCGGGGCCGCGCATGATGGTCATGGCGTGGGAGGCGTTGATGCCGAGGTTAAGGAGCACCTGCTCCAGGTACACGGGTTCGGCCATGACAAAGGCGGGCGCATCGGGAATATGAAAATCGATCCGGATGTTTTTCGGCAGGCTGCTTTTCAGGATGGAAAGTGTATTCTTCAGGGACTGCCGTATGTCCGTCGGGACGAGGTTAAAGTCCTGGCGGCGCGAGAGGGTGAGGAGCTGCCGTATTATCAGGGCGGATTTTTGCGACGATTCAATCCCCACCTTGAGGCACTCATCGATGTCCGTTCTCCGCTCGAGGCGTTCGTTTTTAAGGAGCACTTCCAGGAAGTTAAGGCATCCGGTGATCCCGCCGAGGAGGTTGTTGAAATTATGGGCGAAGCCCCCCACGAGGGTGCCCAGGGCCTCCATCTTCTGGGAGTGGGCGATCTGCTCCTGCATCCGCTCTTTTTCCCTCTGGGACTCCAGGTACTGCGCCGTGGTTTCCCGAAGCCGGTCAAGGGTGCTGTTCAATTCAATGTTTTTCCTGCTGATCTCCTCGGTGCGCTCGGCGACCATGATCTCGAGGTTGTCCCGGTGGTTCCTGAGCTCCTCCCGTTCCTGTTCAAGGGCCTGTTTGTATCTGAGGCGCGTGGATTCGTAGAAATAGGTGAATAAAAAAACGACAAGGTAGGTGCTCAGATGCCGGGCGGCGAAGGATGGGGAATACCGCGGTGCATGTTCAAGGGTCAGGGGATCGAAAAAGAAAAAGGCGCACATCGCGGCTATGGTCAACGACCAGATGAAACCCTCGCGCTTTCCGAGAAGGAAGAAGACGAACACGGGGGTAAGAATCGCCCAGATGCTCGCGTACCCGTTAATGGCGGCAGTTTTCAACCAGTAGAGCAGCAGGAGCCAGAGTATGATGGTCATGACTCTGTAAAGAAGAACCATGCGCCTGATTATTTTTTGGGTAAAAGCGAGGCCGATCATAAGGATTGAAATGACGACGTCAGTGATCCCGTAATTGAAAACACCGCTACTGAGGTGATATATCCCATAAAAAAGCAGGGGAATGCCGAGCAGAAGCATGAATATCGCGAAGAGCTTCCTCCGGGCCCGTTGCTCGAGGTCGGGCTCTTCGGGCAGGAAAAGGGCGGAGAGGTGAGAACGAAGGGAAGCGGTAACGGATTTCGGAGCGTTCATGAAGTCAACCTGCCTTCACCTTCTGCGTGGTCTCCTTTCTCGCGGTCAAATCACCCGGTGATCCCGTCGCCAGGTTGATGATGCACGACGAGCATCCGGGGACACGAGGGATAAGCATAGGGTACTCGAGGTGATGAAGTCAAGGATAAAACCGCTCCATCGCGGGATTGCGGGCGCCGGTCGACGCCCTCCCGCCGCGCGAGTCAGTTTCGGAAGAAGACCCGGGAGTCAACCACGGAAACGCCCTCACCCTTGGGACGCACCATGACCGGGTTCAGGTCGATCTCATCTATCTCCTCCACGGTGCAGATCAGGTGGGATACCCTGCAGATGAGCTCCTTCAGGGCGTCGATGTCGAGGGGACCCCGACCGCGGATACCCTTCAGTATCGGATAGGTCTTGAGCTGGCGCAGCATGTCGTCGGCCTCGTTGGGCGTCACGGGGGCGATGCGTATGGCCCGGTCCCGGAAGAGCTCGATGAAGATGCCGCCGAAGCCCGCCATCACGATAGGCCCGAAGACAGGATCGCGCCTCCCGCCGATGAAGAACTCCTCGCCCCCCGACATTTCTTGCAAAAGGAACCCGTCGATGGCCGGGGGATTTTTTAGTGCCCCGAGGGACCGCGTGATCTCGCCGATGGCGGCGGCGGCCTCCCCGGGAGACCCGAGGTTGAGCTTAACCCCTCCGATGTCGGATTTGTGGGAGGCGTCCCGGGACAGGAGCTTTACCGCGGCGGGATAATGGAATGAGGACACGGCCGGGTCATCGCCGTCGGACACGCGGGCTCCCCGGACGGGGAATATCCCCACTGCGGCGCAGACGTCGAGGGCCTCGTCGGTGAGCGGTATCCTCGATTCCTTCGCGCACCGGTCCCGTATCGCGGCGATTGTCGCCATGTCAACATCGAAGGTAAGGGGCGTCCCGCGGTTGTCCCTCGCTTCGCGGCGGAGGTGGTAATAATGGGACCCCCAGAGGGCCGTGGCGGCCTGGAGGGGCGTGGTGAAGGTCGGGTAGGGATGGTTCATGGAGACGTCCAGGATCTCCGCCGCGTCCGAGATAAGGGTCACGGCCACGGGCTTGCGGTGCGTTTCCACGAGTTCGCTCACGCCGTTCAGGAAGGTGCGCGACATCTCCGCCTCGTAGCTCGACTGGTAGAGGTGGTTGAAGATGACGCCGTCGACGTTGTCGAGCTTTATCGTCTCCTCGAGGATGCGCGTGAAGATGGTGTAGTCGAAGATCTCGCCCAGGTCAAGGGGGTTCTGGTGGGCGATGATGTTGGTGTCGTAGAGGCCCCTGATCGTTTCGATGAAGGCGGGGGGGAATTCGATCAGCTCGAAGCCGTATTTCGAGCACGCGTCCACGGTGATGACGGCGTGCCCTCCCGAACGGGAAAGGACCGCCACCCTGTTGCCCGTCATGATCGGGAGCTTCAGCGTCTTGGCGGCGATGATGAGCTCATCCTCGCTCTTCACGCGGATCACCGCGGCCTGGTGAAGGGCCGAGCCCACCACGTCGTCGCTCGCCGAGAGCGCGGCGGTGTGCGACTGGGCGATCTTCGCGCTCATGGGCGTGCGGTTCGACTTTTGTATCACGATGGGCTTCGCCGATCGCATCGCGGCGTTGAAGAAATCCCTGCCGCGGCTGAAGCCCTCGAGGTACATGAGGACGGCGCTTGTCTTCACGTCATTCACGAGGTACTCGAGGCAGTCCACCTCGTCGATGTCGAGCTTGTTTCCCACGGCGACGAACTTGTTGAAGAAGATGTGGTTCTCGTTGGCGATACGCATGTAGGTGTCGCCCACGCCGCCGCTCTGGGACACGATGGAGAGGGGCCCCGATCTCAGGGGATTGTTGAACACGGCGAAGGGCATGAAGAGCTGGTTCTCGGTGTTGATGGTGCCGATGCAGTTGGGGCCGATGATGCGCATGCCGTGGCGGCGGGCGATCTCCATGACCTCTTCTTCAAGGGAACGGTTGTCCCCGGAATACTCGGTGAAGCCCCCGGACTCGATGACGACGCGGCGGATCCCCTTTTCGCCGCACTCGGTCAAGATGCCGGGCACGGTCTTTGCCGGGGTTATGATAATCGCCACGTCGGGAACTTCGGGGATCTCGCTGACACTGGCATAGACGGGCCTGCCCCTGAGCTCTCCCGCATCCCTCCCGACGCCGTAGAGGCGGCCCGTGAATCCCATCTGGATATTGTTGGAGAGAATGATGTGGCCCAGATTGACGCGCTTGAGGGAAACGCCGATCACCACGAGGCTTTCCGGATAGAAGAATTTTTCCATGATTAGTGGCCCTCCGTATCCCTGCTGTATCCAGTGAACCAGGCGGCGCGGGGAGGTCAATACAATAATGCCCCCGCCGGGTAAATCGGGGAATGAGGCTGACGGCAGGATATCACGGCTCGTCTTTTAGAATGAAGCCGTAGTGTTTCCGCGCGCAGTCGGGGCAGACGCTGTGGGTGAAATCGGCACGGGAATGGTCCGCTATGTATTTTTCCATGGGATACCAGGTTTCGTCCCGGTCCCTGATTTTTTTGCAGAAGCTGCACACGGGAAGGAGGCCCTCGAGGACCCTGACCTCGGTTTTGAGGTCCCTGGTGGTGCGCGAGATCTTATCGACCAGAATAAGTATGAATACGAAGACGATGAGCCTGATCGCGGCGTTGATAGCCGTGCTTTCCGGTGTCTGTTCCTGGTGCCAGAGTCGCGGGAAAAAAAGGCCGCTCGCGGCAACCCCCACGACGGAGATCAGGAAGGCGAGGATCCTCCCGTTGTACCACGCGGCAAGGGTGAGGGGAAGGAGGATGAAAACCGGGAACTGTATCATGGGCCCCGAGAGGTAATCGACCCACAGGACAAGGATGGTGAGCGCGATCCAGATACTGCCCAGGACCGCGCGGGACTTCAAAAAGGAAGGTGTCGCATGAGGGAACATCGATTTGCTCCCGATCGTCAATTCATGGGTCCCCGGGTGGCGGAGAACATCTCTCGGGAGCCCTGTCTGCTTCGTCCCCTTGAATGATGAACCCGGGCAGGGGCGTGCCTTTCGCCTTAAACGCTTCTCTGATCCTTAAAGATGTGGAATGATTACTTGGGAGTATCCAGAACAGATAATTGATCGCCTGTCAAGAATAAATTGAACGACCGCCGGCCGGGAAGGAGTGTATGGGCTTGCTTCCACAGGATCACTGTAATGTGTATTCCGATGATGATAATCAATTGACATCGCGGGGATCCATGATGACCATGAGGGAGCGGGCAAATGGATCCGTCCCCGTCTGAAACGAATGACGCCCCGGCCGGGGCGGCGAGGGAGGAGCGCGATGAGATATGATCGATGGTCCGCGGAAAGGGCCCGGGAATGGAGCGACGCCCGGGGGTGGCTCGCGGGGTGCAACTTCATCCCCTCCACGGCGGTGAACCAGCTCGAAATGTGGCAGGAGGAGACCTTTGACGAGGCAACGATACGCCGCGAGCTCGGATGGGCCGCGGGCCTTGGGTTCAATACCGTCCGCGTCTATCTCCATGACCTTGCCAGGGAGGTGGAACGCGACGGGTTCTTCCGGCGGATCGACCGATTTCTCACCATCGCGTCGTCCCTCGGCATCACCACGCTCCCGGTGATCTTTGACGACTGCTGGCACAGTGATCCGTGTCTCGGGAAACAGCCCGAACCGCTTCCGGGGATCCACAATTCCCGGTGGCTCCAGTCCCCGGGCATGGCGGTCCTGGGGAACAGGGGCGCGTGGCGCCGCCTCGAGGCCTACGTGAAGGATCTCATCGCCACCTTCGGACGTGATGAACGGGTCCTCGCCTGGGACCTCTACAACGAAAACGGCAACTTCTTTCTTCCGGCCCTTTCAAAGGCGCAGCCCCGGAAGGCCCTTGCCCTTGCGGGCATCCTTCTCCGGAAAGTCATGCTCCCGAACAGTTCCCTGGAGCTTTTCATGGAGACGTTTCGATGGGCCCGCGCCTGTAACCCGGTACAGCCCCTCACCGCGGGTATCTGGTTCCCGGATCCGCGGCTCAACCGGCACCTCCTGGAGGAATCGGACATCATAACCTTCCACAACTACGAGGGAGTGGAGAGCCTCGAAAGGCAGATCGCGCGGCTCAAGGGTGCCGGGCGGCCCCTCATATGCACGGAGTTCATGGCCCGCACAAGGGGAAGCCGCTTTGAAACGCACCTCCCGGTGTTCAGGCGCGAGGGGGTGGGATGCTACTGCTGGGGCCTCGTGGCGGGAAAGACCAACACGATTTATTCATGGCAGGACCGGGGAACGCAGGGAGAGCCGGAGGTGTGGTTCCATGACATCCTCAGGCCCGACGGTACGCCCTTCGATCGGAACGAGGTCGATTTCATTCGAAGAATAACTGGCGCGCGGTCCCCTGAGTAGGGGTGCTATCCCGGCGTTGAATGGAGTATCTTCCCCGCGTCGGAAAAGTCATAGTCGCCCAGGGGCGCCACGCTGTTCCGGAAGGGCTTTGATTGAAGGGTCTCGATGAAGGACTGGATCCCCTTTTCGAAGAAGATATCCCGGTCGATTATCATGTCGAAGCATTCCCTTGCCAGGGGCGTGAAGGGAAGGCCGAAGAGTTTTGAGATCGCAACCGAGGCGATGCCGGCGTCGGCCATGCCGGAAAGGATGGCGAGTCCCACCTCGAAATGGGTCCGCACCTCGTTCTCGTATCCCTCTATGCCCGAGGGATCGATACCCTCTTTTTTAAGTCCATAATCGAGGAACACCCTGATGCCGGACCCGGGCTGCCTGTTGACGAAGCGCGTGCCGCCGGCGAGATCGGCAATCGAACGCATTGTTTTCCCGGCATTCTGCGCGGAGACGATCCCGATCTCCCGGTAGAAAAGCCGTACCACCGCCACCTTCCTTCCCGAGAGGCGCGTGTCGATCTGGGGGATGTTGTAGGTCCCGGTCTCCGGGTCCAGAAGATGGCACCAGGCGATGTCGGTGCGTGACTCCTCCATGAGCCGGAGGCCCTCGGTGCTCCCGGTGTTGCAGGAGAATATTTTAAGATTGCTCTCGTTGTTCTGGTTGATCAGGAGGTCCAGGACCGGGTCATTGCTGCCCGCGGCCAGTATGTTCCTGCCGCGACGCGGGGCGCCCTCGCCGTGGTGGTGGGTGCTTTCCTTCGCCGTAACGGTGATCCACTCGTCGATGAGCCTTTTCGGGAATACCCACTTTCCCGTGACACGGGTGCAGGGTATCCGCCCCGCCTTGATGAGGGCGTAGACCTGCTTTTCGTTGATCCCCAGGTATACCGCGACTTCTTTCGTGTTCATCATTTCATCGGGCATGGCGTGTCTTCTTCCTCGTTATTTCGATGGGGGTCGAGAAAAACCGCCCCGGCGTGATTATATTCCAGGCCCTCCCGGGGGCCGTTCATTTATTAGCATTACATGTAAGGCGCGTTAAATCAATCGACGGCGACCATGACGTTGCTGGCCTTGATGACGGCGTACACGTCCTTTCCTTCCTTGAGGCCGAGGGTTTCTGCCGACGCCTTCGTGATGATCGATACGATCTCGCTGCCGCCGGGGAATTCGATGTACACCTCGGCGTTCACCGCCCCTTCCACGATTTTTTTCACCTTTCCCTTGAGCATGTTGCGCGCGCTTATTTTCATGGCGGACCTCCCATCGAAGGATCGCGGCATTGACCAGGAGCGATCATAAAACCGGCAACGACGCGCGTCCCTCATGCATAAAGTGTAGCAAGGACGGGAGATATTTTCAACATATTATTTTCCCCGGGGGGATAAATTGGCACGTTGACGATGCCCGCGTTACCTGGCGGGTGAATCACCGCCGGTCAAGGGTAAAGCGGACGGGAAGGCGGACCCGACATCGGAAGGGGCGGCGGGAGGAATCCAGGGCGGGGTAGAATTTCAGGTCCTGTACCCACTTGATGACCGCGATGTCGAATTCCCTGCCCAGGGACTCGACGATGCGCCCGAAGAGGACGCGTCCCGTTTCATCGATGCCGATTTCGACCACCACGACCCCCTCGATGCCCGCGCTGCGCATCGAGTCGGGGTAGGGCGGGAGGCGCGCGAAGCGTATCTGGGGCGCCGTGGCCGAAGGGGTGATCTCCACGAATTCGGGGGAATCCTCGCCGAACCGTATCTCCTCGGCGATCGCCTCGGTGATTGCCTCTTCCATCTGCTTGATTGGTTCTGGGATATCGACGTCCTCCTGGAGGGCGGGAAGGGACATTTCCACGATGACCAGGTCGCTTTCGTCCCCCTGGAGGTCGTCGTTCTTCGAGGCGTGCCATTGCACGACGGGCATGAGGGCGAGAAAGATGACGAGGGAAGCGATGCTCCAGGAAAGGGCGGGCCTCAGCCGGAGGTAGCGGATGATGCGCCGGAAGAGCGGGTCATTCATTGGTGCCCGTCCCCCGGCTTTTTTTCGCCACCATTACGATGTTGTAGACCCCCGCCTCCCTGAGGGATTCCAGGACCCCGTTCACGGATTCGAAGGGCAGGTCCCGGTCGGCGCTCACCAGGGCCTTCACGCCGGGGTCTCCCGCGAGGCGGTAGCGGGCGTAGGACACGAGGTTGTGGGCCGTGTCCCTGCGGCCGTCGAAGTAGTAGTCACCCGATGCGGTAATCCATACAGTGAATGTCCTTCCCTTCTCGATCTGGATGGTTTCGGAGCCGGGAAGACGGACCGGTATCTCGCGCTCGATGTCGATGATGCTCGATATCATGAAAAATATCAGGAGGAGAAAGGCGATATCGGCCATGGAGGCGAGAGGGATCAGGGAGCCGGTTTTTTTCATGCGCGTGATCTTCATCGGCGCGTCACTCCGTCATCTTTATCGATATCTTCTGGAGCCCCGCGCGCTTGATCCCCTCGATGACGGTGACCGCGTCCTGATACCTCGCCTTTTTCTCCACGCGCAGGAGCACAAGGCTCTCCGCCGTGAGTCCCTTTCCCTTCAGGGTCGTCGTCAGTTCGGCGACATCGACGGGGCGCTCGTTGAGGAGTAGGGTGGCGTCGTCCCGGAGGACCACCGTGCAGACGTCCTCCGGTTTTTTCACGATCATGGTTTTTCCCTTCGCCGGGAGCATGAGGCGCAGACCGTCCTTGATGACGAACACCGACGCCGTGAGGAAGAAAATGATGAGGAGGAACGCGATGTCCGACATGGATGCCAGGGACACCGCGGAGGTCATCTTCGCGCTGCGGCGGAACCGGGGCATTACTTCTTCCCGCCCCTGCCGGATTTCGTAAGTTTTCCCAGAAGCTCGGCGGAGACCCGTTCCATGTCGAGGACGAAGAGATCGACGCGGTGGACGAAATAGTTGTAAACCGCCAGGGTGGGTATCGCCGCGACGAGGCCGAAGGCCGTGGTGAGGAGCGCCTCCTCGATGCCGCCGGCCACGAGGCGCGGGCTCACCTGGTCCGCCGAGGCGATGGAGCTGAAGGCGTTGATCATTCCCGACACGGTGCCCAGGAAGCCGATCATCGGCGCGATGTTCCCCAGGGCGGAGAGGATGTTGAGGCCCTTCTCGAAATTCGCCACCTCGAGGGTTCCCGTGGAGGAAAGGGCCCTGTCGATCTGTTCGTGGGGCTGGCCCTTGAGATCCAGGCCCTTCAGCACCACGCGTGAGATGCCTGTTTCGTTCTGCGCGCAGAGTTTTTCCAGGGACGAGAGGTCGCCGGCGTGGATGGATCGCGTGATGTCATCGACGAGCTCCGGCGCGTTCATCCTCGAGCGCCGGTAGAAGATGAAGCGCTCGATGGAGATGCCCGTGGCGATGGCGGCGCAGAGGAGGATGGGCCACATAAAGAGGCCCCCCTTCAGGAAGAGCCCCAGGAGCGAGGTCTTCTCCCCTGTCGTTCCTGAAGACGCGTCGTCGGGGGCCTCGGCCGCCGGTTCGGCGGCGGTGGCCCCCGCGCGATCGGCGTCCTTCGCCTCCACCTTCTTTTCGGGAGTGGTAACGTTTTTTTCGGCCGCGAGGGGGAGGGCCGCCGTCGTCGCGATCATCATCACGGCGATGATCGCCGCGAGGGTCCGGGCCGGATATCTGTTTCGAGTCATGATTCTTCTCCGCGTGGCAGGTTTGACGGGTTTCCGGCGGCATTGCGATGGGTTGCCTGGCCGATGAAATACCATGTCATGATGATGAGAATGAGCGAGAAGGATACCAGGATCACCATGAGACCCGGATCGGATATCACCAGGAGATTGAGCACCTGGCTTTCCTCCCGCACCCCTTCCCGCGTCTTGTACGTTTCCGCCCGGTTGCAGGTTTCCTCGTTATCGGCGGGAGGGGAATGACGGATCCTGTGACGCTCTGCGTAACGCTGCTTAACCATGTCAAGGTGAAGGCGGTAGCCGTGGTGCCTGATGGAGTCGAGGTAGGAAACCAGTGTCTCGCCGCCCCCGCGGTGCGCCAGTGTCACTTCCGTCTGGGATATGCGTTTCGCCAGGAGCGAATCCCCGGGGAAAAAGGAGTCATTGATCGCCGTGACGGTCATCGGCGGGATCGATTCGCCGATCGTGATCTCCGTCCCCACGGCGAGGGGATACCGCGTCCATGAACCCGCCGCGATGGTGGCGGCATGGCCCAGCATCACGGCGATGAAGAGCACATGGACGGCCGAGGGAAGGAGGGAAAGCAGGAACCGGTAATTGAAGACCTTCATCCCGCCGATGAGCTCCGCCAGCCGGTTAATGGAGCAGATCGCGGTGTTCACGCCGAGGAGAAACAGCGCCGCGAGGAGGAGGGGTATCCACCAGTTGATACCCGGCCTCGCGGGGAGCTCCCGCATGATCCAGTCCTGTATCCTCATTTCGTTCATTGCCCTGAAATAGGCGAATTCCATGGACGTGTAGAGCATGCCGATGAAGAAGACCGCCGCCGCGGCCATGAGAAGCCAGAAGGTGAGCCTGATGTCCCCCAGGGCGTTCCATGTTTTTTTCAGCATATCAGCCTCCGATCCTCGGGAATGTCATCTCGTGCAGGTACGAGCTGTTCGTCACCGCGAGGACCACGGCCGCGGCGGCGATGGCGTACCATGCCCTGCGCCGCGCGCTCCACCCCGGGACGTAGCGGAGGTGGATGTAGGCCGCGTAGATGAGCCATATCGCCGCGGAGCTCATGTGGCGGGGGCCCCACTGGAAGGTGTTGCCCCATCCCAGGTAGCACCAGACCGCGCCCACGACCTGTGCCACCGAATACGAGACGAACCCCCAGACCAGGAGATCGTGGAACGATTCGGGGCCGAGGCGTCCCGCCAGGTGCGCCACGGCAAAGCACGCCGCGGCGTAGAAGGCCGCTTGGGCGAAGACCTCGGTGAGGAAAAAGGCCGCCATCCAGAGGGTCAGCTTGTTGGGCGTCGGGGGAATGATGCCCTTGGCGTACCAGGCGGCATAGGCGGTGAAAAGGATGACCAGGGCCAGGATGAAGCGCCAGGACCCGTCGCGGCGGAGCGCGATTATAAGAGTGATGACCCCGAGGCACCAGGGGAGCAGGAAGGGCCCCTCGACCATGGGGTTCGGCATGAAGAAGCCCGCGATCCATCCCCTTCCCGCGAGGTAGAGGGAATAGACCGCGAATCCCGCGAGGAAGACCGCGAAACCGACCTTCCTGAACTTCGCCAGGGCGAGGACAAGGGAGAGAAGGAACAGCCCCAGGGGGATGTAAAGGTAGACATGATTTCCCGTGGTGAACATTGCGTGCCCCCTTATTGTTGACCGCGAAGATGAACGATATGGGAAAGCCCCCAGATGTTGCGGTCGACGAAATAGTCATCGGGCGACGCGAGGGTGTAGTTGCCCCGGGCCTTTTTCCCGTTCATGACCGTGGCGATCATGCACGAGACGCCGTCGCGGGTCAAGAAAAGTTCGCGCCGCGAGAAGAGTACCCGGTAACCGTCGCAGCCGATGAAGAGATAGAAGTCGTCGGGTCCCGCACCGGGGAACTGTTTCTCCAGAAAGGAGCGAAGATCGTATCCCGATGCCGAGGCGATTCCCTTGTACCCCTGGCCGTGGCCGATGCGAAGCCATCGGTCAACTCGTGCCGGGGCGACGCCGGCGAAAGAAGCCTTCCGGGCGGTCTCGTCCTTGACGGTCACGAGCTCTCCCGCGTCGCACGTGCTTCCCTTCTTCATGACCGGGAGGAGGGCGTCGGGGGCGGCAAGGACGCCCAGGGTGATGGAAGCCACGTCGTCCAGGTAGCGCGCGGTGTCGGGCTCCCGGGGGCATATGAGGCGGAGCCCGGTAATGTTTCCCTTGTGAATGTTTTTCGTGTAGCTTTCGGGGTTCTTCGAGGGAAGCACCTGCTTCCGGCTGAAGGCCAGGGTGACGGGATGGCGGTCGTCCGTCATGGTGAGCTCGCCGTAGCTGAAAACGGCCTTCTTCCCCGCCCGCGACGTGAAGGTCACGATCATGTCAAGGGGGCGGTCAAAAGCGGCGTCCTTCGGCTTGACCGGTTCGATGCCCTCCAGGATGTTAAAGACGGGAACGCCGACGTATGCGTAGGCGCCTTCGAACTCGCCCCCGGGGGACACCTCCATGGTGCGGATCCGCGTGGGAGCGAAGGCGTTCAGCGACTTCGAGGTGAAGCGGTATTCCCGTTTCACCATGCCGGAAACGGTGAGGGTGATGCCCCCCGGGGCTGTTTCCTTTATCGCCAGGGGGGTCGCGCCGGTGACCGCCATGATTTCGCCGTAGTTTCCACCGCAGTTCGTCGTGAACAGAACCGATGCGGCGAGGAGAAGCGTTGTAAACAGTTGTGGTTTCATTGTTGTGTTCCTCTTTGTGCAGGTATGGTGCGTGGGCGTCTTGCTTGAGAAAAAAAAAGGTGCCCCCCGCGCCGGAGGCGCGGGGGGCTGAGAAAATCGTCAATCATCGTGCAGCATAATGTCAGAACTCGGCGCTGGCGCCGAAGAGCCAGGTCATGCCGGGCCCCGGGTTGAGGGGATCGGCGTTGAAGTCGTCCGTGAGGTTCCGCCCCATGACCCAGAGCTCGAAGTGCTCGAAGAGCTTCTGCGACACCCTCAGGTTGAGCTTGAAGGGATCGTGGAGCCTTTTCGTCGTGTAGACCTGCCTGATGAACAACGAGGGAGTTCCCAGAATGGACGTGGGGACCTGTTGGACGTACTGGATCTGGTTGAAGCTGCTGGTGCTCCAGAGGCGCAGGGAGGTCCCCGTCATGAAGTTGAAGGCGATCTGCATGATCAGCTGGTGGGCCGGCACGTCCTCGACTTTCTTCCCCTTCACCACGGCGTTGCTGAACCAGTATTTCAGGTCCGTGGAACTGCCCCACCAGTCTTCCGCCCTGGTGTACACGTGGGAGAGGGAGGCCTCGATGTCCAGGACTTTCAGGAGGTCCTGCGCCACGAGGGAGCTGATGGTGCTCTCGATGCCGTGGACCTCGCGACCGCGTATGTTGATCTTCCTGCCTGACCCGAAGTCAGCGTTCGGGTCGACCACCGCTTCGATCTTGTTTTTGTAGAAGGCGTAGAAGTAGTCGCACCGGAGCCCCAGGGCCTTCTTGAAGAACTCGAGCTCGAAGCCGAGGTTGGCGTTGTAGGAGGTCTCCGGCTTGATGTCGTTAAGCTTCTTAACCAGGGGATACAGCTCGGGAGAATCAAGAAAGCTTTCATATACGTAATCCCCGGTATCGGCATAATCGTGGAGGGTGGGGAACCTCGTTTTCTGTGAGAAGGTGCTCCGAAGGGTGAGCATCTCCTTGAAGGGCTGGTACACAATGGCCAGGACCGGGTTGAAGGAGTCCGCAGTTCCCCAGACCGCGGCGGTGCTGTTCGGCTTCGGCAGGGAGCGGAGTACGCCGGTGATGTCCTCCCAGTCGTCTTCGTTGTACCTGGCACCGAAGTTTCTCGAGAGCTTCTGCGCATCGTAGGAGAAACCCACGGAGGCCTTGATGTCCCCGGCCTTCGTGTTGAATTTCATCTCGTCCTCCAGGGCCACGCTCACGTAGTGGGCCGACATCTGGGTGGTCATGAAATAGGCCGTGTCATACTTCGGCGCGGAAGGCGGGCCTCCGGCGAAAACCGAGTTCCGCTTTTTTGATTTTTCAAACACGTCGAGCCGGTAGTGGACCATGGCGTTCAGCTTGTTCCAGTCGGCGAACTTGTAGGAGGGGTAGAGATACATGCCGTGGCTGGTCTCATCATGCTTTGATACCCGCCCCATGTCGAACATGGATGTCTCCTGCTGGTTCCTCCAGCCCTCGAGGACGTTGGCCTGCTTGGTGTAGTAGTAGATGGCCCTCATGTAGAAGTCGCCGAATTCCGTGATCAGGTAGGGGGCGACATTGAGCCGGTAGTCCATGGGCCAGGACCAGGCGCGGTTGTCGAGCATGCGACCCGGATCCGGGTCTTCCCAGGTCCCGTCCACGTTGAAGGTGGAGGTGCTGCTCAGCTCGAATCCGTTGAAGTCCATTCGGCCTTCGTAGTAGGATGTCGAAATGCCGAAATCAAAATGCCTGTTGATTTCGTATCCCGCCTTGCCGGATACGTAATATTTCATTGATTCGGTGTGGTTCCATGTCCCTTTATCGAGGACGTACTGGATGCTGGTGGCATTCAGGAATCCATCATCCTCGTCGATGAATACGTAACTTGGGTCCACGCTCCCGTACACGTACCAGGGCATGAACCGGTTCATCCACTCGATCCGCTTTTGCTTGGTGAGCTTCTTCGATACCTCGTAGCTGTTGTTCTTGATTACCGTGGCGGAGAGCCAGAAGTAGAAGTTCTTGTAGGCGCCGCCCCCGGCGGCATTCACGGAGAATCCGCCGAACTGGTCGGCCTCGGTGCTGCCGTTGAAGTAGAAGCGGTCCGGTTTCTTCGTGATCACGTTTATCGATCCGAAGGCGCCCCGGGAGCCGTAGAGCGCCGAGGAGGTCCCCCGGTTCACCACGATCTTCGAGGCGTTCATCACCAGGATGCGGGATATGTCGCCGCCGCCGCCGTCGTACATCTCCTCGAAGGGGAGCCCGTCCACCAGGAGGGCCACGGTGTTATGGCGAAAGCCCCTCATCTCGAAGTTCATCTGGCCCTTCTTCCCCTGGTTGACCATCATGCCCGGTACGGTTTCCAGGGCCTGGTCCAGGGTCTTCTCGGACCGCGCTTTCAACTGCTCGGCGGTGATCTCCGTGGTCGTGGAGGCCTCTTCCACGCTCGCCAGGGCCCGGTCGCGCACCACGACCTCTCCCATGGTGAACACGCCGGCCTTTTTCTTCTCTTTGACGGCCTTGTCGTCTGTGGCCTTCTCCTCGGCCGGTTTTTCGATCGTGTCAGCTACCGGCTGTTCTTCCGTGACCTCGCCTTCGGCAACCTGCGCCAGTACCGGCGCAAACCCCATGCCGAGGACGACGAGGAAGGCGAGCACTATCCGGATGCTTTTCTTCATAATAAATCCTCCGGGTCATTTTTTATTTCAACGAACCTGTCGTGCATTACATGATGAAACGTAATTCACGGATAGGCTAATAATCAAATTGCGTGGCTAGAATGTCAAGATAATTGTCATAATTGGTAAACAAGAGTAGTAAAAAAGTATATTTTAACCCGTGTAGTTATTTGTAATAAGGAGGCGTTAAAAAAGATCAGATGCGAGAATTAATTATTGATATTCAGATCAAAAGAAATTACGCCTGAATGGGATTCGCGACACCTGAGGAATACTCAAAATATGGAGGCAGTATGAAACGCATTATATCGGTTTGCATTATTTCGGCCCTGGGCGCTCTGCTAATCCTGGGATGCGCGGGCGACAGAAAGCGGGAGGTCATCTTCGCTACCACCACGAGCACCCAGGACACGGGGCTGCTCGACGAGCTGATCCCCGTTTTTGAGAAACAGCATGGATACCGCGTCAAGACCATAGCCGTGGGATCAGGCCAGGCCATGGCCATGGGGGAGCGGGGCGAGGCGGACCTGCTCCTGGTACATTCAAAGGATGCGGAGGAAAAGTTCATGCAAAAGGGCTACGGCGTGAACAGGAGGATCGTGATGCACAACGATTTCGTGATCCTGGGTCCGAAAAAGGACCCCGCGGGGATCAGGGGCATGAAATCGGCCCCCGGGGCCTTCGGGAAGATCGCGGCGTCGAAATCGCTCTTCGTTTCACGGGGGGACAAATCGGGCACCCACGTCAAGGAGCAGAAGCTGTGGCGGATGGCGGGCCTGGAACCGGAAAAGCAGGCGTGGTACCAGCAGACGGGACTCGGCATGGGCCAGACCCTTTCCGTGGTGACCGAGAAACAGGGCTACACCCTCTGCGACCGGGGCACCTATCTCGCCAGAAAAAACACCCTCGACCTCGCGATCATGGTGGAGGGCGACAGCGGGCTTTTAAACGTCTACCACGTGATCGAGGTGAATCCCGCGCGATTTACCGGGGTCAACGCCGCGGGGGCCCGCGCCTTCGCGGATTTCTGGGTCGCGCCGGCAACTCAGAAAATGATACGGGAATTCGGGATCAGGAAATTCGGGGACGTTCTTTTTTACCCGGACGCGGTGAAGTAAGCATCCTCACCCCCGGCGCGCCCTCAGCCGGGCAGTGAAGGCGCGCCGGCAAGGAACGATCGTATGGATCTCATCATTGACGGCATCATGCAGGCCTTTCGGCTTCTCGCCGCCGGCGACAGGGAGGTGGTGGCTATCACCCTCCTGTCCCTCAGGGTTTCCGTGTCCGCGACCCTGGTGAGCACCGCCCTCGGCGTGGCGGCGGGCACCGCCGTGGCGCTCCTGCGCTTTCCGGGGAAGCGCTTCGTCATCAGCGCGGTCAACACCGGCATGGGCCTTCCCCCCGTGGTGGTGGGACTCTTCGTCACCATCATGCTCTGGCGAAGCGGCCCCATGGGGACCCTGGGGATTCTCTACACCCCGCTGGCCATGGTGATCGCCCAGACCATCATCGCCGCGCCGATCATCACGGGGGTCACCCTTGCGGCGATGCAGAACCTCCCCGGGAAGCTCCGGCTCCAGATCCTCGCCCTGGGCGCCTCGCGACCGCGCATGGTATGGATCATGATGAAGGAGGCGCGCCTGCCTATGCTCACGGGGGTCATGGCGGGCTTCGGCGGCGTCATCTCGGAGGTCGGCGCATCCATCATGGTGGGAGGCAATATCAAGGGCTACACCCGGGTCCTCACCACGGCCACGGTGATGGAGACGGGGAAGGGGAACTTCGCACTGGCCATCGCCCTGGGCGTGATCCTCCTTGCCCTGGCCTTCGCGGTTAACTACATCCTCACGATGGTGCAGCAGAGGAGCAGGCGGTGAGCGCTCCCCTCGTGGAAATACGGGATCTGCGCATCGAGAGGAACGGCGCGACGGTCCTGGACGTTCCCCGCCTCGACCTTGTCGAGGGGCGGATCATCTCCCTCATCGGCCCCAACGGCGCGGGGAAGTCGACACTCCTCCTCTGGATCATGCGCCTCCTGAAAGGCGATTCCGGCGTCATCCGCCACAGGGGCGAGGAGGTGACGGAAGGCGCGGCGGCGCGGCGATTCCGCCGCAGGATGTCCATGGTGTTCCAGGAGTCGCTCCTCTTCAGCACCACGGTCTACCGGAACATCGCCTCGGGGCCGCGGATGCGGGGGATGGACCGCGCCGCGGTACGCCATGCCGTGGAGCGGAGCATGGAGCTCTTCGGCATCGCCCACCTGGCGAGGCGGCATGCCAGGGCCCTCTCGGGGGGCGAGGCACAGCGCGTCAACCTGGCCCGGGCCCTCGCCCTCGGGCCGGAAATACTCCTCATGGACGAACCCTTCTCCTCCCTCGACGCCCCGACCCGCGAGAGCCTCATAGACGATCTCGAGAGGATCGTGCGCGAGGGGAAAATTACCCTCCTCTTCGCGACCCACGACCGGGGCGAGGCGATCCGCCTCTCCGACGAGATCATCGTCATGAACCGCGGGCGCGTCGTCCAGGCGGACACGCCCGGGCGCATCACCCAGTTCCCCGCCGACGAGTTCGTGGCCTCCTTCATGGGCACGGAGACCAACCTCTCCGGCACGGTGGCGGCCTCCTCGGGGGGCGTGCTTTCGCTCACGGTGAACGGCGCCGCCGTGGAGGCCGTGGGGGAGATCGAGCCGGGCAGACAGGTGGCCTTCTGCATCCACCCGGAGAACATTGTTTTCTCCGAGGGCCCGTCGGAATCGAGCGCCCGCAATTCCTTCAGGGGAAGGGTGACGAGGGTCGTGCCCATGGGCCTTTACCAGAAGGTCTATTTCGACTGCGGCTTCACCCTCGTGGCCTTTGTCTCAAACCTGTCGACGGGGGAACTCGATATCCGCCCGGGGCGGGAGCTCACCGCCTCGTTCAAGGCCACGTCGGTGCATATCATCAGGACCTGGCGGTAGGGCCGGCCTTCCGCTGAAACAAATCCTCCTCCCCGGTGTCAGACAGGTACTCCGCCTTCGCGCGGAGATTGAGGTGAGACATGAAAAAATACCCGGTTGTGCTGATAATTCCCTTCATGGTGTTTCTGGCGGGGTGCGAGGCGACCATCTACCGGACCATTTACAATTCACTGGATACCATCATCTATCGCTCCGTGGCGAAGTACATCGGTCCGGACAGGGACCAGGAGCGCGCCATCCGGGGCGCCATCGACTCGTTTCTCCGGTGGCACCGCCGCGTCGAGCTCGGCAACTACGCCGTGACCCTTCGCGGTCTCGAGACCAGGATGAAGGCGGGCCTCACGGACCCTGACCTGGCCTGGTTGCGCGGCCGCTTCGAGCGCCACAGGACGGATCTCTTCAACGCCGTCGCGAAGGACACGTCGGAGATCCTGGCCTCCCTCCGGGCTGAGCAGATCGACCTCCTTGACCGCAGGATGGGGGAGCGCCTCGCGGAGATGGAGAAGGCGATGGGGTCTCCGGACCGTCGGGAGGAATCCGCGCGGAGCGTGACGCGCGCCATGGAGTTCATCTACGGTCCCCTCACGGCGCGCCAGGCCGGGGAGATAGCCCGGGGTGTGAGTATGATGGAGGATATCGAGACGGAGCGGATACGGATGTTCCGCGAGCGGAGGTCCGAGTTCATCGACCTTCTCCGCGCCGGGCGGGGGAGTGGAGCGATCCGGCAGTACCTGGCGCGGATCGCCCTGGACCCGGAGAGCTCCTACCCCGACTACTACCGCGAGGCGGCGGCGAGGCGGGACCGGATGGCCGCCGAGGGGTTTCTTCTTTTCGACAGGGAGATGGTCACGCCTGAACAGCGGACGCATGCAGTGGAAAAAATCCGCCTCCTGGCGGGCGTCCTGGACGGGCTACGCGGTTGACGGCGGAGGCATTTCCCTCCCGGTGACCGCGCGGTAGAAATCCCCGAAGAGATAGCGGGAATCGTGGGGACCCGGCGCAGACTCGGGATGGTACTGGACGGAGAAGAGGGGGAGGCTCCGGTGGCGGAGGCCCTCGACGGTGCCGTCGTTCAAGTTGACGTGGGTCACCTCGATATTCCTGTCGTCCTTCAATGAATCGAAGTCAACGGCGAAGCCGTGGTTCTGCGAGGTGATCTCCACGGCCCCGGTCAGGAGGTTCTTTACCGGCTGGTTTCCCCCCCGGTGACCGAACTTGAGCTTGTAGGTGCGCCCACCCAGGCCGAGGCCCATGAGTTGGTGGCCCAGGCAGATGCCGAAGGCGGGGATTCCCTCACGAATGATCTCCCGCACGATCTCCCTTCCGCCGGTCACCGCGTCGGGGTCTCCCGGCCCGTTGGAAAGGAGGATTCCCCCGGCGCCGTCGCGGATGATTTCCCCCAGGGGCGTGGAGGAGGGATAGACACGGATGGAGAGCCCCGATTCGGCGCAGAGCCTGAGGATGTTCCGCTTGACCCCGAAGTCGTAGACCCCCACGCGCGGACCCGCTCCGCCGAAATCATAGGGCGCCGCGCACGTCGCGCCCGTGGCAAGGTCGAGGCCCTCCATTTTCGGATGGGCCAGGAGGCGTTCCACGGCGCCCTTCCTGTCGAGGAAGATGCCCCCCCGAAGGGCTCCCTTGTCGCGGATATGGAGGGTGAGCCGCCTGGTGTCGATGCCCTCGATGGCGGTAACCCGGGCCGCGGCGAGATATTCCCCCAGGGAGCCCGTTGCGCGATAGTTCGAGTAGTGCCGGCTGTACTCCCTGACAACGAAACCCGCGACCTGGACCCCGCCGGACTCGACGTCCTCGCCGTTCACCCCGTAGTTCCCGATCATCGGGTAGGTCATCGCCACGATCTGCTCCCGGTAGGAGGGGTCGGTGATGATCTCCTGGTACCCGCTCATCGAGGTGTTGAACACCACCTCGCCGATGGTCTCCCCCTCGTGGCCGAAGAGGGTCCCTTCGAATTCCGTTCCGTCCTCGAGGATCAGGTGGGCTCTGGTGGGCATGGGGCGTCTCGTTACCTCCGGGTGATTCCCGTGGGTAGGCGCGCGGGGCAGGGCTGTCAATCCCAATTACCCTGCGACGGGGAAATTTTACACTCCCGTAACCCCGCTCCTTTCATTCAAACCTCACGGCGAGTGAACCGCCGTGCTTGTCGTCGAAGCCCTCAGCCGCCGACATGAGCCGTACCGGCTTGAGGGCCCGGGCCAGGGCCTCCCTGGTGAGGTGCTGGTAGGTCATCCTCCGCATGAAGGTCTCCACCCCGGTGCCCGAGGAGAAGCGCGTGGCGCCCCCCGTGGGCAGGATGTGGTTCGTGCCGCTGTAGTAGTCCCCCACGGCCACGGGGGCGTGGTCCCCCAGGAAGAGGGAACCCACGTTCCGTATGAGGTCCAGGTACGACATCGGGTTTTCCACCATGAGCTCCATGTGCTCGGGGCCGTAACGGTTTGAAAACTCGATCGCCTCCTCCACGCTCCCGGCCAGGAGTATAAGGCCGTTCCGTTCGATTGAAGCCTTTTTGATCGCGTGGCGGCCGATTCCCGAGGCGAGGTCCTTCTCGATCTCCTCCGCCACCTCGCGGGCAAGGTCCTTCGACGTGGTGACCAGGAGGGCGACGGCCATCTCGTCATGCTCGGCCTGGGAGAGGAGGTCCCAGGCGACCCACCGGGGGTTCGCGCGATGGTCCGCGATGATCAGGACCTCGCTGGGGCCCGCCATGGAATCGATCTGCACCGCCCCCAGGCTGTAGAGATAGGTCTTGGCCGCCGTCACGTAGATATTGCCGGGGCCCACGATGAGCTCCGCCTTGGGCACGCTCTCCGTGCCGAACCCCGCGGCGGCGATCCCCTGGGCGCCGCCGGACTTGACGATGGTCCCGAGGCCGAGCATCGCGGCAACGGCGGCGATGGCGTCGGGAACGCGGCCCGTCGGCGCGGGAGGCGTCACCAGGGTGATCGTGCCGACCCCGGCGATCATCGCAGGTATGACGCCCATAAGGACCGAGGAGGGATAGGAGGCCTTTCCGCCGGGGACGTAGACCGCGGCGCTGTCGATGGGCTGGTAGCGCACGCCCAGGGCCGTTCCGTCGGCGCGCCGGGCGTCGATGTGAGACCGGAGCTGGACGCGGTGGAATTCCTCGATGTGTTCCCTGGCCTCGAGGAACGCCTCCCGTAGTTCCGTGGTGATGTTCCCCGCCGCGGCTTCGATCTCCTCCCTCGTTGCCATAAGCGAGTCGAGCTTCACGCCGTCGAACTTCTCGGTGTAGGCGATAACCGCGCGGTCGCCTCCCTGCCTCACGTCGTTGACGATGGGTACCACGGTGTTGATCATCAGGGAGGTGAAGTCCTCCCCGAATCGGTTGAAGAGCCCCCTGGTCTCGGCGGGGGTGAGGGCGCCCAATTCCTTGATCGGTATCATGCTGTACTTCCTCCGGTGATCTCGCCGGGCCGCGGCGGCGTCCTCATGGGCGGAACCTCTGGGCGATGGGGATCCTCCTCCCGACGCCGAAGGCCTTTGCCGTGACCTTTATCCCCGGCGCCGCCTGGCGCCGCTTGTACTCGTTGCTGTTGACGGTGTGCAGAACCCTGCGCACCAGGTCGCCGTCGAACCCCTCCGCCTCGATCTCCCCGGCGGACCTGCGCTCCTCGATGTACAGGTCCAGGATCCGGTCCAGGACTTCGTAAGGAGGCAGTGAATCCTCGTCCTTCTGGTTCTCCCTGAGTTCCGCCGAGGGGGGCTTGGTAATTGAAGCTTCCGGGATAATTTCGCCCGAACGGTTGATGTGGCGCGCGAGTTCGAAGACCATGGTTTTCGGGAGGTCGGATATAACGGCCAGCCCCCCGGACATGTCGCCGTAGAGGGTGCAGTAGCCCATGGCGAGCTCAGATTTGTTCCCCGTCGAAAGGACCAGGCACCCGTACTTGTTGCTGAGGGCCATGAGGAGGTTGCCGCGGATACGGGACTGGATGTTCTCCTCCGTGACGTCCTCCTCTTTTCCCTCGAAAAGGCCGGCCAGGTCACGGCGGTAGGCATCGAAGAGCGGGGTGATGGGAAGGACCTCGAAGCGTATGCCCAGGTTGTGCGCCAGGGAGCGGGAATCGTCGACGCTTCCCTGCGAGGAATACACCGAGGGCATGGTGATGCCCGTGACGTTTTCCGCGCCGAGGGCCTGGACCGCAAGGGCCGCGGTGAGGGCGGAATCGATGCCCCCGGAGAGGCCGATCACCGCTTTCGAGAAGCCGCACTTTCTCACGTAGTCTCGGATGCCCAGAACCAGGGCCATGCGGATCGCCTCGATCTCGTCCTCGCGCACCTCGACCTCGCCGGGAGAATCCATGTCCACGAAGACCAGGTCCTCTTCAAAGGGTCGGGCCCGTGCGATGACCCCGCCCCGGGCGTTGAAGGCCATGCTGTTTCCGTCGAAGACAAGGCTGTCGTTCCCTCCCACCTGGTTCACGTAGACCACGGGCACGCCGTGCCGCCGGGCCACGGCGCGGAGAAGCTCCCACTTGAAGAGATTCTTACCACGGGTGAAGGGGGAGGCGGAAATGTTGACGATGAGGTCCGCCCCTGCCTCCGCGAGGTTCCGGATGGGATCGACGGGGTAGCTCCTGGGGGAGTCGTAGAGCCGACGGCCTCCCCGGGCGTCGGCGTCGCGGTCGTTCCAGATGTCCTCGCAGATGGTGACGCCGATACGCCTTCCCATGAATGCCGTGGGTTCATGACGGGCCCCGGGAGAGAAATACCTGAGTTCGTCGAACACGTCATAGGTGGGAAGGAGCGTCTTGCAATGCCGCGAGGCGATGGCGCCGTCGCGCATGAAGGCCGCGGCGTTGTAGAGGAGGCCCTCACCGCCCGGGTCCCGGTCGACAAAGCCGCAGATTACGGCGATCCCCGTGGCGAACCGGGCGATCTCCCGGATCGATCTGAGGTTGTCGTCCACGAGTTTCCTGTTTTCCAGGAGGTCCATGGGGGGATAGCCGATGGTCGCCATTTCGGGGAACACGACAATGTCGGCCCCCCCGGAGGACGCACTTTCGATGAAGGTCAGTATTTTCCGGCGGTTGCCGTCGATATCCGCGATCGTGGGATTGATCTGCGCCATGGCGATTTTCATGCGGTTCGTTCCTCTCCTGGAGCTCAATCGTACAGCGGACGGGGTTTTTATCAATGATAATTTCACTCCCTTCGGCGCGGTGTCCCCCGTCTCATTTGTTATTGACTTTTAGGGCCCCGTCGAACAATCTGAATTGCCGTATCCCCGAAATCGGCCGTCCCCGGGGCTTTTCCTGTAACCCCCGAGGCGTTTCGAGGTACATAATGGACGCCTACTACATACCCACGGTGTTTTTCACCCTCTTTTTCGTGGTGGATCCCCTGGGTCTGATACCCGTGTTCCTGGTCTACCTTGCCGGATATCGGGAGGAGAGGCGAAGGCGCATCATCGTACGGGCAACGATGATATCGATCGCCCTTTCGATGTTTTTCATATTCCTGGGAAGGTACCTTCTCATGTTCCTGGGCATCTCCTCCGGCTCCTTTCTCGTCGCCGGGGGGATACTTCTCTTCATCATCGCCATGGAGATGCTTCTGGGACAGGACTCGAGGGTACGGAGCACGGGAGAAGGGGAGCCCGGGGCGGCGCGGGAGGACCATGACGTGTCGGTGTTTCCCCTGGCGATACCGATGCTCTGCGGTCCCGGGAATATCGCGGCCCTGGTCATGTTCGGGACCCAGGCTGAGGGGGATCCGCTGAAGATGGGGGTGATCACGCTCATCTCCATCTTCGTGTTCATCATCGCCATGGTAATGATGTTTTTTTCCGTCCACATCGGAAGGATCCTCGGAAGCACGGGCATATCCATTATCCAGAAGATGATGGGCCTGATCCTTTCCGCCATGTCCGTTCAGTTCATACGAAACGGGCTCCAGGAACTGGGGATCATCGCCTGAGACGCCGGGCGCGTTCACGGCACAGGCACTAACCATCAGGATTTCACGACGATGCTTCTGAAAGGAATGGCGCGGGTTGCGGGCTACGTGTTCTTCGCGATCTTCCTCTACTGGTATATCATTTCCGGTGGGGTGGACCTGATAAACAGCGCCCTGTCGACAACGCCGATCAAGAACGCCGTTACGGAACACGTGCGAAACACACTGAAGACCGAGGTTTCGGTGGAAAGGGTGACGCTCTTCATCGGCCTGGGCGTCGGCGTCAACCTCAGAAACGTCACCATCGGTGACCGGGAGAAGATCTTCGCCTCGGCCGATATGGCCGCCGTCCTCCTTTCCCCCTGGCGGAGGATCAGGGCGGGCAAGTGGCTCGCGGGACTCCGGTTTTACCGGCCGAACATTGTCGTCAGGACCGATATGCATGAAGGCGGGGGGGCGCTGCCCTTGTTTTCCCTTCCCTTTATCGACATCTTCGACCCGTTTGTCGATATCCAATACCACGGCGAGAAAATCGCCATCAAGGGGGACCTGTCGATCTTTCTCCGTCAGAGCAGGGCGGGGGACACGATCGAGGGGGAACTCGAGTTCGGTGACGTCGTGTTCAGCTACAACGACGCCGATGTGGGCATCAGCGGTCCGGTCCTGATACGGGGCAGGCATATCGTTTCATCGGGTCTCGCCATCTCCTCGGGGGATCTCACCGTGACCGCCGCGGGCTGCTACACCCTGGGACAGAGGCCGGTATTCCACGGATCCGTCGAGCTCGACGGGTTCAGGCTCGCCCGCGGTTCCGGGAAGAGCCCGATACTCAACGCGATTCTCAGGAACCTGGATGGCGGCGCAGATTTTCGCATTCATAACATGATGCTCTACGGCATTCCCGTTCAGACCGTCATCGCCCGGGCCACGGCGCGGGGAGGGGTGCTCAATCTCCAGGACCTCAAGGCCTCGGGGGATAATTTTTCCGGGAACGGCACCATCACCATCGACCCCGCGGCCTCCACGTTCTTTAACGTCACCTTCAGCCTGAAGGAGTACGAGATGAAGAAGGTCCTCGATTCGGTGGGAACCGGGGGGGAATGGATCAGGGGCACCATGAACCTGGAGGGCGGCGTCTGGGGCACCGGCGATTCCATCAACGGCAACGTGCACCTCTCGTCATTCAACGGAAGGATACTGAGGCTCTCCGTGGTCTCCAAGCTGATCGGCGCCCTGAACTTTTACAAGCTGATGGTGAACAGGGGCCAGGATTTCATGAAAAGCGGGCTGCCCTACAACTCCATCATTTCCGGGTTTGAGATCCGGGACAGCGTGGTGTCGTTCAAGAAATTCTATCTTGACAGCGACTCCATCCAGCTTTCGGCCTCGGGCTCGTATTCGATGAAGGAGAACAGTCTCGATGCCCTCATGGGCATACATCCCCTGGAAACCGTTGACAGGGCCATCGGCATGATCCCTCTCATCGGGTGGATACTGAAGGGCTCCAACCGGGGCTTTATCGTGGTGTATCTCCGGCTGAAGGGGCCCCTGGACAATATCACGATGTCGCCGATTCCCGGGGCCTTCCTGGGTAAGGACGTCGCGGGAATGCTTCTCCGCACCATCATGCTCCCCTATACCCTTTTTACCAGGCCCCAGAACCTGATCCCGGGGCTCTCCAAGGAATAACCGGACCGAATGGGAGGTTGTGTGAACCCCCGATGCCTGTTCCTCTCCCTTTTTTTACCTTTTCCGGAAATAGTATTGAAAAAAATTGCCCCCCATTGAAGATTGGATCACCTTTCTGCCGCATGCGGCCCCGGGCCACGGTAATGCGGCATTATATTCCAGAGGGAGGACGCAGTATGAATACCTATGAGCTGACGGTCATTTTGAGGAGCCGCGACGTGGAGCCGCTCCTTGAAAAGGTCAGGGAAATTCTCTCCAAGCACGGTGTCGTGCAGCTTTCCGACACGTCACCCGGCGTAAAAAAACTCGCCTACATGATCGACGGGGAAAAGGAAGGACACTATTTCTTTATCAACGCGGAGATCCACCCCGATTCGATAAAGAAGATCATCGCGGATTTCAGGCTCAACCACGATATCCTGCGCTGGCTTTTCGTGAAGATCCAAAAACCCGCCGTGGCGTGAGAGGAGGCAGGTTATGGCCAGCGATCTTAACAAGGTGATCATTATCGGCCGCTTCACCAGGGACCCCGAGCTGCGGTATACCCAGGGGGGGACCTCGATCTGCAGTTTCTCGATAGCGAATAACAGGAATTATGTGTCGGGCGGTGAAAAGAAGGAACAGGTGTCCTTCTTCAACTGCGTCGCCTGGGCAAAGACGGGCGAGGTCATCGCGGAGTACTGCAAGAAGGGACAGCGGATAGGCATCGAGGGGAGGCTGCAGCAGCGTTCCTGGGACGACCAGGAGGGGAACAAGCGGCAGACCGTGGAGATCGTCGTGGATAATTTCCAGTTCCTTTCCGGCCCCCGTGAAAGCAGCGGCGATTCGTCGCCCGACGTGCCGATGTCGTCAACGGGCGATTCGTCGCCGGGAACGGATAATCCCTTTTCCGACGAGGAGATCCCGTTCTAGGCGCCCCGGAGCGCCGCCTTCCCCGTATATGACCGCGCCGCCGCGCGCAATGACGGCGTACGCGACGGGGCGGTGTCATGGGAAACACCATACCAACAGAGCATGAACAGAGAGGAGCGAGAGATGTCCGATATAATAGATAACGAAGCAAAGGAAACTGAAAAAACGGATGCGGCCGGCGCCGCTTCCGGGACCGAGGCCGCCCCGTCGACGGAACAGCCGGCGGCGGCCGAGACCGCGCCGAAAGAGGCCGGGGAGCGCACCGATGCGCCGAGGGAACGGGGCGATCGCCGTCCGCCGAGAAGGGATTCCGATTCCCGGGACCGAGAGGGAGGAGGGGAGTATTCCCCGCGGCCTCCGCGGTTCAAGAGGAAGGTTTGCCTCTTCTGCCAGGACCGGAGCATCAAGGTGGATTACAAGCGGCCTGATATACTTGAGAGGTTCATTACCGATCGCGGTAAGATACTGCCCAGGAGGGTGACGGGGACCTGCTCCAGGCATCAGCGCCACGTCGCCAGGGAAATCAAGCGGGCCCGCATCATCGCCCTGCTGCCCTTTGTCGAGCAATAGGCACGGTGCTGGCGTTTATCGCGGCAGTCACGGGCGGTGTGATGCTGACGGTGGGCTCCGCCTTCATCGCGCACAGGCTCACGTGGAAAGCGGGGCCGCTCCTTGCGGCTCTCATCGTCATACAGGCCCTGATCGCGGGTAACGCGGAGAGCGTGCCCCTCCTCGCCGTCCCGGTGACCGTCGGAGGAATAGGGGGATACGCGTTCGGAAAGGGGAAGAGTTTCGGCTTTTTCCTCCTTGCCTCTTCACTTTCCCTTACGGTCCTCATCGCCGGATACCTCTACTATTTGATTCGGGTAAGCGGCGTTGATCTTTTCGGAATGCTGAAAGGGCAGCTCGCGGCGTATCTCACCCAGGCAGGGGCCCCGGAGGACGTGGCGGGCAGGCTGGTGGAGGATTTCGAGGCCTCTCGGGTCATGCTCCCGTTTTCGATCTTTTTCAATTCGGTTATATTAAGTGGCCTCGGCTACCTCCTGGTGAGGCCCGTGTGCATCCACTGGATGGGAGCCGGGCCGGTACGGGGCCTTGAGTACTTTCGGTTGAACGATTATTTCGTCTTTGTGCTGATCGCGGGGCTGGCGGTTCTTTTACTGGTTGACAGGAAGGATTATCCGGTGCTCAATATGGCGGGTCTCAATCTCGCGATGTCCGCGGCTCTGCTCTATTTCGTCCAGGCCCTCGGTCTTCTGAAGTTTCTTCTTATCAGGCGGGGCCTGCCGCGCTTCATGCTTCCCATGGGGGTGGCGCTGATCATTACGCTCGGGCCCGTGGGAATTTTCATGGCGGTCATCCTCGCGGGGGTCGGGACGCTTGACATCTGGGCCGATTTCAGGAAGCTGAACGAGAAAAACGAGGGTTGAAACAGTATACATTTTCATAGACAAGGAGCGGGTGATGAAAGTCATATTACAGAAGGACGTGCCGAACCTCGGCGACGCGGGTGACATCAAGGAAGTCGCCGACGGGTACGCGCGGAATTACCTCCTTCCCAGGAAACTCGTGATCATGGCGAACGAGTCGAGCAGGAAGGTGATGGAGCACCAGGGCAGGCTCATCCGGCTGAAAAAGGAAAAGAGGAAAAAGCTGAGCGAAAAAATGGCCGGGAGCATGACGGGGCTTGAGCTCGCGATCAAGGCCCAGGTCGGCGAGGAGGGCAAGCTCTTCGGCTCCATAACGGCGATGGATATCGCGAAGGCCCTGAAGGAAAAGGGTTTTGAAATCGACAAGCGAAAGATCGCCATCGATTCCCCGATCAGGCAGGTGGGGGAATACATGGTGAAAATCAGGCTCGACGAGGGACAGGCCCCCGAGATAAAGATCATCGTCGAGAAGGAGTGATGGATGCTTCTCGAAAAGCTTCCTCCCCAGGACGTCGAGACGGAAACCGCCTGTCTGGCCTCGGTTCTTCTCAGCAGGGAGGCGCTTTATCGGGTTTTAGAAATCCTCCAGCCGGAGGATTTTTACCTTGATAAGCACCGCGTCATCTACGAGGCGGTGCTCGAGCTCCTCCAGAAGGACCTGCCCGTCGATCTCACCACGGTGAAGCAGCGCCTGGTGGATCACGGCCACCATGAAAGGATCGGCGGGGACGCCGCCCTGGTCGAGATATACCGGGCGGTTTCGACGTCGGCCAACGCGGAGTTCTACGCGAAACGCATCAAGGAGCTCTCGCTCCGGCGGCGGCTCATCGAGGTCGGATCGGAATCGGTCGAGAAATGCTACGACATGGCCATCGAGACCGACGAGCTGATCGACCAGGTGGAGCGCGACGTCTTCAGCGTGACGGAGAAGCGCATTACCGCAGACTTCAAGCCCATCGTCGACGTGCTTCACGAGACCATGAACAACATCGGAAACTGGTACGAGACCAAGCGGGTCGTGACCGGGATCGCTTCCGGTTTCAAGAAGCTCGACGAGATGCTGACGGGATTCCATCCCGCGGAGCTGGTCATCATCGCCGCCCGTCCCGCCATGGGAAAGACCGCCCTTGCCCTCAACATCGCGAACCATGTGGCCCTCAAGGAAAAGCAAACGGTCCTTTTCTTTTCCCTCGAGATGCCCGCCACCCAGCTGGGTATGCGGATGCTCTGCATCGAATCAATGATCGATTCCCAGCTCGTCAGGACCGGCTTCATCAAATCGGAAGACATGCACAAGCTGATCGAAACGTCGGGGAGGATATCCAGGGCCTCCGTGTTCATCGACGACTCCCCCTCCATGACGGTTCTCCAGATGCGCGCCAAGGCGCGCCGCCTCGCGCAGAAAAGCAAGAACCTCGGCGTTATCATAGTGGATTACCTGCAGCTCATCACGGGGACCAACCCGAGGATCGACCGCCATCTCCAGATCGCGGAAATATCGCGGTTTCTCAAGCAGCTCGCCCGGGACCTCGAGGTGCCGGTGATCGCACTCTCGCAGCTTTCCCGGGCGGTGGAGCACCGCACGGACCAGCGCCCCACCCTTGCGGACCTTCGCGAATCGGGGGCCATCGAGCAGGACGCGGACGTCGTCATGTTCATTTACCGCGAGGAGAAGGTGAAGAAGGAAACCGAGCGGCGCGGCGTCGCCGACATCATCGTCGCGAAGCAGAGAAACGGCCCCGTGGGGGACGTGCCCCTCAAGTTCTGGGAGAAGTACACCAAATTCGGGGACCTTCAGGAGATCCGCCATTACGAGGAGATGGGCCAGGACGATGAAATTCACTAGGATCACGGAATCGGCGGTCTCGGGCCTCGAGGCGGTGGGCCGCTACGGGATTTTTTTCACCGACACCATCCGGTGGATGTTCCGGCCTCCCTTCGACGCGAAGAACATCATCATCCAGATGCTCGAGATCGGCTACAAGTCGATACCGGTCACGGCGATCACGCTTTTTTTCACCGGCATGGTCATGGCCTATCAGCTCGGGAGGGTCATGGACTCACTCATGTCGGGCTCGTCGATATTCATCGGGAGCGGCGTGACCATCTCGATGTTCAGGGAGCTCTGCCCGGTGCTGACGGGCCTCCTCCTGGCCGGCAGGGTCGGGTCGTCCATCGCCGCGGAGATAGGCACGATGAAGGTGACGGAGCAGATCGACGCACTCCGGACCCTTTCGGCGGAGCCGATACAGTATCTCGCGGTGCCGCGCTTCATCGCCTGCCTGGTGATGACGCCCGTGCTGACCCTCATCACCGACATCGTGGGCGTCCTGGGGGGCGCCTTCATCGCGTTTTTTTCGCTGGGCATCACGGTGGACAAGTACGTCGACAACATACTGCAGTACACGGGGCTGAGCGACCTGACCACGGGTCTGGTCAAGTCCGTATTCTTCGGAATGCAGATCGCCATCATCGCCTGCTACCAGGGATTCAACACGGAGGGGGGTGCCGAGGGGGTGGGAAAATCAACTATCCAGGCGGTCGTTAAATCCTCCATGGCGATCCTCATTTCCGACTATTTTCTCACCTATATCATAAGCTTTATCGAATAGGACGGCCGGGACATGGCGAAGGGAAGGGAAAAGAGCAGGTATCTCAACGCGCTGAAAAGCGAGGGCGCGCCCAAGACCCTTGTTGACGCCTTCGCCGGCGTCGACAGGGAGATGTTCTTTGACCCGATATTCGCCGATCGCATCTACGCCATGGAGGCGATACCGATCGGGTCGGGGCAGAAGAGCGAACCGCCCCTGGTCCTGGCGAAGATGCTCTCCCACCTCCCGCTCAGGAAAAAGGGGAGGGTTCTCGAGGTGGGCACGGGATCGGGATATTCGACGGCGGTGCTCTCCCACCTGGCGAAGGAACTGGTGACCATCGAGTACCATGAGGACCTCGCCCGCTCGGCGAAGGAGCGCCTCATCGGCAGGGGCTTCCCGGTGTCGCGGTTCTTCGCCGGGGACGCGACAGATTTCGACGGCCCCCTGGGGGAATTCGACGCGGTGATCGTGTTCGCCGCCTGCATGCGCACGCCCTTTTTCCTCATCAACGCCCTCCGCCCGGGGGGAGTGGCCGTCTTTCCCATGGGTCCCGCGCACCAGCAGCAGATCGCGCGCTTCGTGAATGATCCCGACGCGCGGCAGAGCGCGGACAACTTCCGCTTTTTCGATTACTGCACCTTCGATTCCATCCGCGGCGTTTACGGCTGGGTTGATCTCCCGGATGTACCTCCTGACGACGGGGAGGAACCGGTTGATAAGGGGTAGGCGCCATCGAGGGGATCCCGCCTGAAGAAGTGCGTCATTCCTTTTCAAACATCAAATAAAGCGTGGGCAGAAGCAGAAGGGTCAGGAGTGTGGAGGTGAAAATGCCCCCGATGACTACCGTCGCGAGGGGGCGCTGAACTTCCGCTCCGAGGCCGGTATTGAACGCCATGGGGATGAACCCGAGCATCGCCACGAGGGACGTCATGATCACGGGGCGGAGCCTCGCCAGGGATCCCTCCTGCACGGCCCTCGCGGCGGGAACGCCCTCCGCCCTGAGCTGGTTGAAAAAGCTTACAAGGACCATCCCGTCGAGTATCGCTATTCCCGTGAGGGCGATGAAGCCGACCCCGGCGGAGACGCTCAAGGGGATTCCCCTGATGAAGAGGAAGAAAATCCCGCCTGTTATCGCGAAGGGTATGCTGTTGAACACGAGGAGCGCGTGCTTGACGCTTGCAAAATTTCGCACGAGTATAACGAAAATTATGAAAAGCACTATCGGGATTATGAGCATCAGGCGCGCCCGCGCCGACCTCAAGTTTTTGAACTGGCCTCCCCATTCGGCGTGATAGCCGGCGGGGAAATCCATCGCCTTGTTGATTTTGTCCTCCGCCTCTCCCACGAAACCGGCGGCGTCCCTGTCCCTGAGGTTAATGGAAACGGCCGCGTAGCGCCGGGACCGCGAGCGCGCGATGGTGGTGACCTGGTCCCGCTGTTTCACATCGGAGACGGCGGCTATGGGAATGGTGCCGCCGTCGGGAAGCGCCACGGGTATGCGACCGATGTCTTCCGCGGTGCGCCGCGATTCCTCGATCCTCACCACGATGGGGAAGCGCCTGTCCGCCTGGTAGTAATGTCCGACCTCTTCGCCGGTCATGGCCATCACAAAAGAATCATTCACGTCCTGCAGGCTGAGCCCGTATTCCGAAATGGCATCGTGGTTCAGGACGAGGTCCAGCACGGGGCTTTTTTTCAGGGCCGTAAGGGGGTCCATTTCCACCGACTCGGCACCCTCGATTTTTTCCAGTATGCCCTGGGCCCTGATGACCATGTCAAGAAGCCTGTCGAGATCGGGGCCGAAGATCCTCAGAGTGATATCGGCCCTGCTCCCTTCGAGGATTTCGTTGAATCTCATCTCGATGGGCTGGGTCATCGATATTTCCTGGCCCGGGACCCTGGCCTCGAGGGCCCGGCTTATGTCCTCGAAGAGCGTGTCCTTCGTTCTTCGCCCGCCGTCTTTAATCTTCGGCCAGGCGGACCGGTCTTTTTTCAATATGACGAAGGTATCGGCGAAATTAACACCCATGGGATCGGTGGCCGATTCGGGCGTCCCCATTCTCGAAAAAACAGTTTCCACTTCCTCGAACGAGGCGATTATTTTCTCGGACTGTTTTTGAATGGCCACAGAGGAATCGATGCCAACCGCCGTGTCGCGCACGAGGCCGATCACCATGTCGCCTTCGTCCAGCTTGGGGATGAAATCGGATCCGAGACGCAGCAGCATGATGAATGTTATCGCCGCGAACACGAGGGTCGAAGGGATCAGGATTTTCCTGTTTTCGAGGGAATAGGAGAGTACGGGGCGATAGAGTCTGGGAAGATGCCTGAAGAAGAAGGGCTCCTTGTTCGCGCTCCCGTGAACCTTCAGAAAATAGTAGGAGAGCACGGGCATGAGAAAAATCGCGATGAAGAGACTGGCGCCGATGGCATAGAGCACGGTCAGCGCCATGGGCGTGAACATCTTGCCTTCGATGCCCGAAAGGGTGAGGATCGGAACGTACACGATCATGATGATGAAGACGCCCAGCACGACGGGCTTGCCCACCTCGCGGCAGGAATCCAGCACCATTTCGAGTTTGTCCCCGGGTGGCGGAGGGGCCTGCGTCTCCCTCCCTAGTTCAAAACGCCGTATGACATTTTCAACGACGACCACGGACCCGTCGACGATGAGACCGAAATCGATGGCGCCGAGGCTCATGAGGCTCGCCGAAATGCCCGATTGCGCCATTCCCGCGAAGGCGGCGATCATGGAAAGGGGGATTGCGAGCGCCACGATGATCGCGGCCCTGAAGTTTCCGAGTATAAGTAAAAGGATCACGATCACCAGGAGGCCTCCCTCGAGGAGGTTTTTCGTCACGGTGGTGATCGTGGCGTTGACGAGGAAGTCCCTGCTGTAGAGAATTTTGACCGCGACATCGTCGGGAAGTGGGATACTCCGTATCGCCGAGGAAAGGGCGAGGGAAACGTCCCGGCTGTTCGCGCCGATCCTCATGAGGGCCGTTCCGAGCACGGTTTCATTTCCATTGTAGGTGGCCGCGCCGAGCCTGAGCTCATGGCCTTCGCTGACTTCCGCGATCTGGTTGACGCGCACCGGCCTTCCGTAGACGTCGAGCTTAACGGGGAGATTCCTGATCATGGAGAGATTCTCAACGCGGCCCACGGTGCGCACGATTATCTGGTTTCCCCGGTTCTGGATATAGCCGCCGCCGTAATTTTCACCCAGGCTCCGGAGCTTTTCTATCAGCATGTGGCAGTCTATGCCGTGCCGGTTCATCCTGGCGGGATCGACGTTCACGTGGATCTGTTTTTTGTACCCTCCATTCGATTCCACTTCGGCCACTCCCGGCACGGCCTTGAGCTGCGGCTTGATGGTCATGTCCTGCACGGTCCTCAGGTATAGGAGCCGCTCGATTTCCGGCCTGCTTTCCAGGGCGCTCCCCTTTTTCGGAAGAACGGCGTACATGAATATCTCTCCCAGGCCGGTCGAGACGGGGCCGAGTTCGGGGGTTATGCCCTCAGGCAGGGTGGAGGACAGGTTCAGCAGGCGTTCGGACACGAGCTGGCGCGCGAAGTAGACGTCCGTCGAGTCGCTGAATACCACGATGATCTGGGAGAGCCCGTACTTGGACAGCGAGCGTATGTCTTCGACGTCGGGAAGACCCGCGAGCTCCGTCTCGATGGGAAAGGTGACGGTCTTCTCGATTTCTTCAGGAGCGAGGGCGCCGGTCTTGGTGTTGACCATGACTGACACGTTGGTGATGTCGGGCACCGCGTCAATCGGGATGGTGAACATCGAGGCGACACCCGCCGCCATGATGGCGCCGAAGATGAGAAGGACAAGTATCCTGTGGTGAAGCGCCCATTGGAACAGTCGGTCTATCATAATGGCATCACTCCGCCTTTCCCCCGGAGAGGAAATTCAACTCCGCGTGGATCGAGGCCATGTCGATCTGGGACCGGTAGACGGTTTCAATATACTCATTCATTGATGAATCCATCTCGAGGTACGTCGGCAGGTCGATGAGCCCCCTCCTGAATTCGTAATCGGCGTATCGCATGGATTTCTCTATCGCGTCAATCCTCGCAAGGGGGAAGGATTTTATCATGTCCCCCGCGGTCGCATGGCGGGCCTGGAGGATTTCAATTCGGGAGAGCGCCTCAAGCCGGGATTGTTCCAGCAGCGTCGTCTCGATACGGGCCCTGCTTTCTTTCTCCCTGATGGCGCTTGCGGTCCTGCCCGAAAGGGGCAGTGGAATAGTGATGCCTGCGCCGACGGTCCGTTCCGTAGATGACCCCAGGGACTCCTCGTTATAGTATAGTCCTATGTCGAAATCCGGGGCCCTCTCCTTCCTGGCCAGGCGTGCCTCTTCCTTCGCCCTCCTCGCGGCGGCACTTCGCTTGAGTATGCCGGGGTTCGAGAGTTCCAGGGACGACCTGAGCGCGGCGAATTCGAACGCCGGGGGTTCTCGATACCATGGCACGTCGATATCCGGCAATTTTCCCTGTCCAAGCCCGGTGTAGAGGTTGAGGCGGTTGTACAGTATGTAGACATTGTTGCGCATCTCCGAGATCTGCCCGGCGAGGATGCTGATTTTCGCTGTAATGATCTCTTTATCGATCCTGTGCTTTGGCGATATGGCCTTTCTGCCGGAAAGATACGCCTGGATAAGCCGTATTCTCTTCAATCGACTGTCCGCATGCCGGAGCATCCGCCTCGCGGCGGCATACTGAAACGCGATATTTGTTATGTCGAATTGTATGTAGTGTTTGAGTTCCTCATGGTCAAGGCGGGCCTGCTCCTGCCGCAGCCGCGCGATGTCCCGCCTTACCTGGTTTTTGCCGGGGAAATAGAACTCCTGCTCAATCGAAATCCCGTATTCATACCCGGTTTCTTTTCCGCCGAAACGAGCTCCCCCCGAAATGCCGAGATCGGGATTCAGCCATCGGCCTTCGCGCGCCCCGGCATGGATGACCTCCTCGATTTGAAGCTCGGCAGCCTTGAGGGCGAGTGAGTTTTCCACTGCCCGGGCGTGTAATTGAGAAAGTGAGTAATGCGGCTCCCCTTTCTCTTCGGGATGCAGCGCGACAGGGGAAAAAACCAGTATCGCTATCGTGAGAATATGGCTCAAATGAATGGATCGGTTGACGTTCATGATGGACCCGGTACGATGACACTACACTAATCTGGACTGATGGATCGGCGCGTGTCAATAAAAATACCTTTTCGGGGGGATAGATTTGATTGATATTACTCACGTATTGTGTCTTCTCAAGAAATATGGTTGCATGGAACCTTCATCAATGATACGGTAGATTCGCAGACCTGCAGGTTTCCTGTCATTGTGTATCCATGGCGATGTCATCGGGAGGGAAGGATGCAACAAACAATGCGACTCATCGCGCTGCTTCTCGTGATTCCATGCCTCGCGTGCGAGGGCGGTGCGGTACGGGATGATTCCCGAATCCGGGCGGAGGCAAGGGGGGTCAACGCTTTCGCCTTCGACCTCTACCGGCACTGCGCGCGCGCAGGGGGGAACAGGGCGCTCTCGCCCATCAATATCTCCGCGGCCTTTTCCATGGCCTACGCCGGGGCCCGGGGCGAAACCGCCGGGGAGTTGCGGCGGATATTCCGCTTCCAGGGGGCCCCGGAGGAATCGATGCGGGCATGGGGCGGCCTGCTATCAGACCTGGTGAAGGGCGGCGACGCGAAGGGCATTGAGCTTTCCGTGGCACACCGCCTCTGGATCAACGAGGGGTTCCCCGTCCACAGGGACTTTGTCAACAGGCTCGCGCGGTATTACGGGGAGAAGCCGGCAGGCTTCAGGGTAAAGGGCGACGGCGATGACACGGTGCGCGCCGTCAACCGCTGGGCGGAAAAGCGGACCCGGGGGCGCATCAGGGAAATTCTTCCCCCCGGGGCGGTGAGCCGGGACACCGCCTCGATCATTACCGGGGCGATCTATTTCTCCGGAAGGTGGCGGGATCCCTTTGATGAGGATGATACCGGGGACGCGCCGTTCTGGGTCGGCAGGAGAGAATCCGTCACGGTCCCGATGATGCATCGCAAGGTCCGGGTTCCCTACGGCGAGACCGGGGCCATGCAGATGCTCTCGATTCCCTACGAGGGGGGGCGTTTTTCCATGGTCATCCTCCTGCCCCGTTCGCGCGCGGGCCTTCCGGCCATCGAGAGGGGGCTTTCGGCCGCCGCCTGGGACCGCTGGATGGAATCACTCGAATACGCCGAGGTGTCCCTCTGGCTCCCGAGATTCACCCTGGAACACACGATTCCCCTGGGTGAACTCCTGGTCCTGATGGGGGCGCGGATATCCTTCACCGAGGAGGCGGATTTCGGCGCCATTGCCCCGGAACTCTATCTCGGCGACGCGTACCACCGGGCGTTCGTGTCAGTCCATGAGAAGGGATCCGAGGCGGCGGCGGCAACGGCCATCAGCCACCTGAAGGCCAACGGTGACCCCGCGCGGGTCTTCAGGGCCGACCGCCCATTCCTCTTCTTCATCCGTGACGGGAGCACCGGGGCGCTGCTGTTCATGGGACGCCTCGCGCGGCCCGTTGTGGAGTGAAAGGAGGGAGCTGCCTCAGCATTTGAGGGCGCGGCCCAGGTCCACCTCGAGGGAAACGCCCCGGAGCTCCCGGGGGAACTCCACTTCCTCGAAGAAGCGTAAAAGGCATTCCTCGACGTCGGGTGGCATCTCCTCCCCGCAGTAGCGATGGTAGGTCCTGTCGAATCCCGTCATCCTCCCCGCCCGGTCGATATGGATCACCCCGCGGAGGATCACACCCGTGCACCCCGAGCAGGAAACCGTCACCTTTTTCGCGGCGAGGCAGGGGAGAAAAGCGCGGTCGTGGAAATCCCGCTCGATCTTCTCCCACGCTTCCGCCTGCCTTCCCTTGAGGAGGTACTCCCTGAGGGGCTCCCGGTCCGCCACGGGCCCGCAGGAGAGAAGAAGCGCGCCGGCTGAAACGACGAGGCCGAGCCGGACGGTGAGGTTGCACGCGCCGCGGCGTTGTCGCGTTGACGGCATGGCGGCTATCCCTGTTGCTTCAGATGCCTGATCACCTCTTCGATGTCGGGGATCTCCGGTATCTCGTATACCCGTATCCACTCGACCTTTCCTTTCTCGTCGATCAGGACGTTCGCCCTCGCCGATATGCCGAGTTTTTCGATGAAGAGGCCGTACTGCTTCGCCACGTCGCCGTGGGGCCAGAAATCAGCGAGAATATCGGTATGCTCGAGGTCAAGAAAATCGGCCCACTCCTTCTTGCTCGGGACGCTGTCCACGCTCACTCCCAGGGCGACGGTGTTGAGGGCCGCAAGCTCGGCGTGCTTGGCCTCCAGGCCCTGCATCTGTATGGCGCAGATCCCGGTCCATGCCAGGGGATGGAAGGAGAGGAGGACCTTTTTCCCCTTGAATGACGAGAGGGTCACTTCCCCGCCTTCCTGGTTTTTCAGCGTAAAATCGGGGGCGCTGGCGCCCTTTGTAATGGCAGCATCTTTCATGACCGTGTCTCCTTGATGAGTGTCTATCCTGCCGCGGCTCCCGTCGACCCGGCCACTTCGAATGGCCGCGAGCCGGGGAGATGTCGGCAGATCATGTTGTTCGTCCTTTGCAATTTCAATAATACAGCCATTAACGGTGAAAGGCAAGTGATAGCCAGTATTTTAAAAGATTTTAAAATATTCTCTTTTCAATACTGCATAACCGCGATGCAGAAGGCCGGGAATGAGGAAATGAAGCGCCTCCCGCCTGCACTCATGGGTTGAATCCGTTCCGCGAAGGGTATAGTTCTTGACAGGCCCGGCGGGGCGTGAAAAATTTTTTATTTTTCCGGAGGCCTCCATGACAGCAGATCGAAAAAAATACATCCTGGCCGTTGACCTTGGCACGTCAGGCCCCAAGTCGGCCATCGTCTCCACGGACGGCGAGGTAATCGATTCCGAATTCATGGAGGTCCCCCTCCACCTTTTCCCCGGCGGGGGAGCGGAGCAGGACCCTGAGGACTGGTGGCGCGCCATCATGACTACCTCGAAGAAGGTCCTGGCGAAGGGGCTCGTGCCCCCCGGCGATGTCGTCGCCGTGTCCTGCACCACCCAGTGGTCCGGCACCGTGGCGGTGGACAAGGACGGGCACCACCTGATGAACGCCATCATCTGGCTCGACACGCGGGGGCACCGGTACATGAGGGAGCAGGTGAGGGGTGTCGTCAATGTCGAGGGGATAGGCCTCCTCAAGGCGATACGGTGGGTCTGGCTCACCGGGGGCGTGCCGAGCCCGTCGGGGAAGGACCCCTTCAGCCATATTCTCTTTATCCGCAACGAACGCCCCGAGGTCTACCGGAACACCTACAAGTTCCTGGAGCCGAAGGACTACGTGAACCTCCGCTTTACCGGGAAGTTCTGCGCCTCCTACGATTCCATCGCGCTCCACTGGGTCACGAACAACCGGGACATCAACAATATCTTCTACGGGAAAAAGCTCCTGAAGTGGTCCACCTTCGACCCGGGGAAGCTGCCGGAGCTGAAGCAGTCCGTGGACATATGCGGCGTGATAAGGCCGGAGGTCGCCGACGAGCTCGGCCTCTCCCGCGACGTGAAACTGGTCATGGGCTGTCCCGACCTCCAGTCCGCGGCGATCGGTTCCGGTGCCGTGCGGGACTACGAGGGACACATCTACGTCGGAACCTCCTCGTGGGTCATCTGCCACGTCCCCTTCAAGAAGACCGACCTCTTCCACAACTTCGCCTCGCTGCCCTCGGCGCTCCCGGGAAGGTATCTCATCGCCGCGGAGCAGGAAACGGCGGGGAAGTGCCTCTCCTTCCTGAGGGACAACATCCTCTACTGCAAGGACGAGCTCAGCCGGGCGGAACCGGAGCCCGACGTGTACAGGAAATTCGATGATGTCGTCGTGAATATCCCCCCGGGAAGCAACAAGGTGATCTTCACCCCCTGGCTCTACGGGGAGCGCGCCCCCGCCGAGAGCGAGAGCGTGCGCGCCGCCTTCCTGAACCTTTCGCTCGACACCACCAGGGGCCACATGATCCGCGCCGTGTACGAGGGCGTGGCGTACAACAATCGCTGGCTCATGGGGTACATCGAGAAATTCATCAGGCGCCCCTTTCCGTATCTCAACTTCATCGGCGGCGGGGCGAACTCCGACGTCTGGTGCCAGATCCTTGCCGACGTCCTCGACCGTAAGATACGCCAGGTGGGGGACCCGATTACGGCGAACGCGCGCGGGGCGGCGTTCCTGGCCTCCATCGCCCTGGGGTATCTCACCATCGACCAGGTTGCGGAGCGGATCCCGGTCACGAAGGAGTACCTCCCCGATCCCTCGAACAGGAAAGCCTACGACGAGCTCTACCGCGAGTTCGTGGAGTTCTATCACCGGAACAAGAAGATGTACCGGAAGCTCAACCGGCCCGAATAAACGGGCCGGTCCAATAATGTGCGCGACAACGGAGAATGACCATGGACATTGCCACACTTGAACGGCGCCTGAGCCGGATTAACCCGAGGCTCCTCGATTTCGCCATGAAGATATTGAAAAAGATCCCCTATTTTCGCAGGATGATAAAGGGGATCGTGCGGAAGGAGAGCGCCGCGATCATGGGGGGCCTCGAGGACTCGCTCAAGCCCTATCGCAGTTCCTTTCCCGATTACGCGGAGCTCCCCGAGAAGGGCCGGCCCCGGAACGAGATCATCGCCATGATGCAGAGGATCAAGGCGAAGGAGGAGCCGAAGTGGAAAAAGGGCTTCGTCTCCGGCGCGGTCTACCATGGCGACGCGGCCCACATCGAGTTCCTCAACCGGGCCTACGCGGTCAATTCCCAGAGCAACCCCCTCCACGCCGACGTCTGGCCCAGCATCGCCAAGTACGAGGCGGAGATCGTGTCCATGACGGCGCGGATGCTGGGCGCGGATTCGTCTGGAGGCGAGGAGGGGGTCTGCGGCACCGTCACCTCGGGGGGGACCGAGAGCATCCTCCTGGCCATGAAGTCCTACCGCGACCGCGCCCGTGAGGAAAAGGGGATCCGGAAACCGGAGATGATCGCGCCGGTCACGGTTCACGCGGCCTTCGACAAGGCCGCGCAGTATTTCAACATCAAACTGATAAAGGTCCCCGTTGACGCGGGCTATCGCGCCGACGTGAAAGCGGTAAAAAAAGCGATAAGCCGCCGCACCATCGTCATCATTGGCTCCGCGCCGAGCTTTCCCCACGGCATCGTTGACCCCATTGGGGAGATGTCGGAGCTCGCCCGGAAAAAGGGGATCGGCTTCCACACCGACGCCTGCCTGGGGGGGTTCATCCTTCCCTGGATCGAGCGGCTGGGTTACCCGGTCCCTCCCTTTGATTTCCGCCTTCCCGGCGTGACCTCCATGTCCGCCGACACCCACAAGTACGGGTACGCGGCCAAGGGGACCTCCGTGGTCCTCTACCGGGGCCAGGAGCTCCGGCGCTACCAGTTCTACAAGACCTCGGAGTGGCCCGGGGGCCTCTACTTCTCCCCCACCTTCGCGGGGAGCCGTCCCGGGGCCCTCTCGGCGGCCTGCTGGGCCGCCATGGTCTCACTGGGGGAGAAGGGCTACCGCGACGCGGCGGAGAAGATCATGATCGCGGCGAAGAAGATAAAGAAGGGGATCGAGTCGATCCCGGAGCTCTACATCCTGGGGGACCCCCTCTGGGTGATCGCCTTCGCCTCGAAGGAGCTCGACATCTACCGCGTCATGGACCGGATGACCCACGCCGGGTGGAGCCTGAACGGTCTCCACAAGCCCTCCTGCGTGCATATCTGCACGACCCTTCGTCACGCCGCCCCCGGCGTGGCGGAGCGCTTTGTAAGGGACCTGAAGGCAGCGGTTAAGTACGTGAAGAAGCACCCCGCCGCCGAGGGGGGCATGGCCCCGGTCTACGGGCTCGCCGCCTCCTTCCCGGTGCGTAGCGCCGTGGAGGACATGCTCGACGCCTACCTGGACACCCTCTACAAGGTGTAGGGGCGGCGGACGACGGATTGCCGTCGACGATGCCGATGCGGGTGATTATTCAGGAGGATGTCCGGTGACCGGACAAGGGCCGATCTCTCTGCACACAGGAAATTACGAAGCGGGATTGAACCTGATTACTCGGGTGTGTTATCAATAAATTTTCGTTTTACATAACCGGAGTAATCCTTTATCACCGGCTGGTAATCCCGTTCCATGATCGGGGATGAAATAAGGAAATCCGCCGTGGAACGGTTGCAGGCCGTGGGGATGTTATAGAGCACGGAGATTCTCAACAGGGCCTTGATGTCGACGTCGTGGGGCTGTTGCTCCATGGGGTCCCATAGAAAGATCATCAGGTTGATCCTGCCCTCGGCGATCATCGCCCCCAGCTGCTGGTCCCCCCCCAGGGGCCCTGATCGCAGAAGGGTGATTTTCCCCTCGAGTCCATCGGAGCGCCCGGTCTTTTTCACCAGGGCGGCGCGCACGAGACCCCCCGTGGTGCCGGTGCATACCAGCCTGTGCTTCAGGAGGAGATCGCAGTTCCACTCGACCCATTCGATGAGGTCTTTTTTCCTGTTGTCGTGCGCGACAAGAGCTATCGTTTTCGTTTTTTCCATTTGAAATTTTCCGCACAATGATATGGCAGGAACGCATTTCGTCCCGCCAGGTCATACTTGCGAATCGCGTACGCGTGTCAACGCATATAACAGCGCCTCTCCTGGAGTGCCCCGAGCATGTGTTGTTTCTGCATGAGATTTGCATGGATACAATGAATTCCGTCTAAAAAAACGGGGAAGCATGGACTGTTACGCGAGACGCCTCGAAAGCGATCAATGGGCACCATGCTGGTCACGCTTGAAAAGATAAACTGACCGGTCGGTTTAACTTCTTGACGTGATGCCTGACCTTGTATAATCGGTTAGCACGGGCGGTTTCATTCAGGGCATCAGGGGAAAGTATCCGGACCATTGTTGATGATCACCCGGGCTGATGACAGAACTTACGTATGGGGGGCACTGATGAAAAAGAACGCAAAGGTCGGAATGGCATGCATCATCCTGCTCTGCGCGATTATGACCTTCGGCTGCGCGTCCATGGGAGCGATCAACATCCCGGTGGACCGGCTCAAGGAAAAATACGGCACGGAAGCGGACCGGTATGTGGAATACAGGGGCATGCAGGTCAGGTATCGCGACGAGGGGAGCGGCCCGGTGCTGGTGCTCCTTCACGGTGTCTGCTCATCGCTTGAAACGTGGGATGGCTGGAAGCGGAACCTCGGAAACGGCTACCGGATAATCCGCCTTGATATCCCCGGCTTCGGCATGACCGGGCCGGCGCCGGATAAAAGCCAGTACACCAGAGAGCAGGCCGTGGCGTTCCTGAACGATTTCATGGGGCTCCTGGGGGTTGAGAAATTTTCCCTCGCGGGGAATTCCCTGGGCGGCTATATCGCGTGGAACTACGCGCTGAACTATCCGGACAGGGTCACGCATCTCATCCTGATCGACCCCGTGGGCTACAACCAGAAGCTTCCGGGGCTCCTGGCCCTGGCGAGCAACCCGGTGATGCGCCCCTCGGTGCGTTCCATGATGCCCCGCGGGCTTCTGAAAAAGGCGGTCTACCAGGTCTACGGCGATAAGTCGAAGGTGACCTCCGCCGTGGTGGAGCGCTACTACGATTTTGCCATGCGCGAGGGGAACAAGCGTTCCTACGTGGACGTCTTCGCCGAGATACGCCGCCAGAACGATTCGCCCGATCTTTCGAAAGATATCCCGAACATATCGGTGCCCACCCTGGTGATGTGGGGAACGAAGGACGAGTGGATCCCCTTCACCTACTTCGAGAGCTGGAAGAGGGACCTTCCCTCGGCGCGCTTCATCGCCTACGAGGGTGCGGGCCACGTGCCCATGGAGGAGATACCCGAAAAGACCTCGGCTGACGCGAAGAGCTTTCTGGATGGGGGGGCGGAACGGGATGATGCCGCCGCGAAATGAGGCGATGAACAATCGCCCTGGGCGCATTGACTGCCCCGCGGCGCTTTGTCCGTGCGTATGATGGATCCAATGGAAGGAGACCGGTAATGAAAAGAATCATCGTCACTGTTCTTGTCCTGGGTTTCGGCCTTTCCCTCGCGCAGGGGGAAACCATCCCGTACGCCAATGCGAAATACGGGTTCACCCTGTCCCTTCCGGAATCATGGAGACATTACAGGGTGATCGAGAAAAAAACGAGTTGGACGCCGGATATAAAGGCGGACACCCTCTATTTCTGTCTTCCCACGAAGGACGCCAGCTGGTATGAATCCGACGGACCCGGCGGATATGCCTGTCTCCTGGCAATCACCGTTTTCACACACGGGCAGTTGAAGAAGATCGAAGGGGCAGCGAAGGAAGCCGGGGGCATGCCGGGGGAGGAGATATCGGTCTTCCGGAAAAACAGCCGGTACGCCTTCTCATACTCGGGGCCCCAGGCCTGCCCTGATGACCTTCATGAACGGATTGGCGAGATAGAGGGCATAATGAAAAGCTTCTCCCTGCCCCGGTAGCAGGTCCGGGGTAACGCGATATCAAGAGGCAAGGATGCCATCGGGGCGGGTTGGGCATCCGTGTCCAGTGGTTGCGGCAATTACAACAATTATATTTTTCCGGTTCATAATGCTCGACACGGCACGGAAAATGCTTTATTATGAATACGTGCGGTTCGACAGGCGGTCAGGAAGCTTCCGATAACGGCACCCCGGCACCCTTCATTATGACGGGTCTCGGCGTGAATGATCCCCCTTTCGTTTCCTGGAACGGGGTCAGGGGAATGGATGGTTCCCGAATAACGGACGACACCGGACATGAGGCGTTTCGCCCTGGACATCAGGAATTTCATGCGCGACAAGCCCCTGCGCTTCAAGATAATCGTGGGGGTCTTCGTGAGCATGATCCTGATCAACGTCGCCGGCACCCTGATCAACGCCGCCATTATCCACCGCGCCTTTGCCGCCATCGTCGAGCGCGACATCGAAAACTCCTTTCTCTACAACCTCGAAAAGATCAATAACACGACCAGCGAGATGATCAACAGCGGCAAGGCCGTGGCCCTCGTCGGGGAAATCCTGTTTGAGATCTACACGGAGGGGCACCGGATCGACATCGACCGGGTCTGCACCATCTTTCTACAGAGGAAGGTTGAGCAGATTCCCGTGATCCTGGGGAGCGGGATCTGGTACGAGCCCTACGTGCTGGGGGGAAGGCGCTTCTTCGGGCCCTATGCCTATTGGGAGAACAACAGGGTAAAGGTAACCTGGGAATACAACACCCCTGACTACAACTATGTGGAACACCACTGGTACACCATCGCGATCCCGAAGGACTGGGACCGCGCGAAAAAGCGGAGCGACCCCGTCTACATCACCAGGCCCTACGATGATTACCTCCAGGGGAAGAAGATAACCTTTCTCACCATGGCCATACCAATGTACAGCCCCGGGGGACGGATTATCGGCGTCAGCACCACCGACTGGGTTATCGAGGTCATCCATTCGCACCTCGCCTTCCTGAACGGTTTTTACTACACCCCCAACTCCTTCGTGGTCCTGGTGGACAGCGCGGGCAGGACCATGCTCTACCATTCCGACCGCGCCAAGATCATGAAGGATCTTTCGAGCCTCTCGCCCGGGCTGACGATCGATCCCTCCTCCATCTCGCCACAAAAAACCAGGTTCATAAGGGACATATCGATAGGCGGAAGGACCTACGACGTGCTTGCGCGGCGCACCGATGCCGGTTTCTACTTCGTCATGGCGGTTCCCCCGGGAGAGTCCTACGCCGCCGTGCTCCGCACCATGGGAATTTTCATCGCGCTCAGCCTTGTTGTCATCGGGGTCATCATCCTTCTGGCTTCGCGGTTCATCAATGCCAGCGTCATAAGGAGGGTTCTGGCCATCAACCGGCGTATCACCGGCATAGAACAGGGCGATTACACGGGAGACATATCCTTCTCCGAGCGGGACGAGCTGACGCATATTGCCGACAACATCCGCCACATGGCGGCCACCATACTGCAGAGGGAACAGCAGCTCGTGGGTCTCCAGCGATATCTTTTCAACATCATCGAATCAATGCCCTCCATGCTCTTTTCCCTCAAGCAGGACGGCACCGTAAGCCAGTGGAACGCCGCCGCGGCGCGCATCACCAGGATTACGGCTGGCAGCGCCATCGGAGCCGTGCTCTGGGATTTTCTCCCTCAATTCGCGCCCTACCGCCTGGCCTTCGAAAAGGCCATCCTGTCCAATGAACCCCAGGCCATGTTCCGTGAGGTGGTGACCTTTCGCGAACAGAGGTATTTCAACATTTCCATTTTTCCCCTGACGGGAGACGGTGAGCGCGGCGGGGTGTTTCTCTGCGACGATATCACCGATGTCGAGTACAAGGACATGCAGCTGCGCCAGGCGCAGAAGATGGAGATAGTGGGAACCCTGGCCGGGGGCCTGGCCCATGATTTCAACAACGTGCTCGCCGGGATCATCGGCACGACCTCCCTCCTGAAGTACCGATTCGCCAACAACATCCAGGTGCCGCGGGAGGAGCTTGACGCGGCGGTCGAGACCGTGGACGAAGCGGCGAAGCGCGCAGCGGAGATCGTCCAGCAGCTTCTCGTCCTTGCGCGAAAGCATGAGTACACCTTCGTGCCAGTGGACCTCAACGAGTCGGTCGAGCGGGTGATGAAAATCTGCCGCACCACCTTCGACAAGTCGGTGGAGATCCAGAGCGTCCCTGGCGGTACGTCCGCCCTGGTGCTTGCCGATCCCGTGCAGATAGAGCAGGTGATACTGAACCTCTGCGTGAATGGCTATCACGCCATGACGGTGATGCGGGGCCCCGAGGAGCGCCAGGGGGGCGTCCTTACCGTGACGGTCGATTTCATCAGGGCAGATGAACGCTTCATGGAAACCCAGCCGGACGCCGAGCCGGGTAGGGATTATCGGGTTGTTTCGGTGCGGGACACCGGTGTCGGCATGGAGCAGAAGATAATCGCGAAAATCTTTGATCCCTTCTTCACGACGAAGCTGAAGGGGTACGGGACCGGCCTCGGCCTCTCCATGGTCTACAACATCGTCAAGCAGCACCAGGGCTTCATCAACATCTATTCCGAGCCCCGCCTTGGGTCTTCGTTCAACATCTACCTGCCCGCCCATGACACCCGCGCCGTGACGCATGCGCGCGAGAGGGAGCTCAAGGTGCCGCGAGGCTCGGGCCTTATCCTCGTCATAGAGGACGAGCCCGCGATACGCAACACAGTGCGCACCATTCTTGAAATATGCGGCTACAAGGTTCTTCTTGCCGAAAACGGCGAAGAGGGCCTCGCGATCTTTCGCGAACGGCACCGGGAGATCGACATGGTGCTCCTCGACATGGTGATGCCCCGGCGCTCCGGGCGGGACACGTTCCTTGCCATGAAGGAGATCGATGACGGCGTGAGGGTGCTCCTGGCCTCGGGATTCAGCAAGGACGAGCGGGTGGAGGAGATCATGAGCCTCGGCGTCATCGCCTTCATCCAGAAGCCCTATACCATGGAGCGCCTGGCGACGGCGGTGTGGGAGATCATGAACGGCATGAGCTGAAGAGCACGGGATCGTGCTTCATGGATGACGGTTTCATTCACCCTCGATCAGGTTCGGGAGCTCGTCCCTGTCTTCCGGGCGGACCGGGAAATGGGCCGCGAGAATCTCGCCGGTCCTCTCGACCGCCCGGCACAGCGCCTCACCCTGGGTCCCCCCCCGTACGCCCCCGGTGACGATGGACACGATCTCGTCCCACGAGTCCTGGCCGACCTTCTGGTTGATGCCGCGGTCCCCCAGTACCCACACCCTCCGCTCGAAGAGAGACACGTAGATCAGCACCCCGGTCTCGTCACGGGTGCGGTGCAGGCCGCTCCGGTAGAAGCTTGCCATGGCCGAGGCGCGCACTTCCTCGTCCATCTCCCGGGCGGGGATGAAGAGTCTCCGGAGACGCGGCACGGTGAGGGTGAGGAAGTACCCGGCCAGGTAAAACGGGATCTCCAGGCCAAGGAAGATCCACATGTCCCGAGTGCCCGTGCCCGCCAGGGGGCCGATGAAGTACGCCCCCGCCAGGGCGGGGGGCAGCGACAGCGCCAGGGCGCCGATAACCCCGGCAAGGGGATACCGTCCGCTCGATGACACGACCATGGGAACGATCTCCCCAGAGGTCGCCTTTTCGGCTTTTCGCACCGCGCCGGTTATCCTGGCCCTGTCTTCTTCGGTGAGAAACCTGTTCACGAGATTTTTCATTTCATTCCCCGGTATATGTATTATAATGAACGTTGCCCTGCATGCTCCGCGGCAAAGTGCATGAAGCGATGGCACGAATGTTCATTCCCTACCATCCCCCGGAAGCGCCGCCCCCGCCGAAACCTCCACCGCCCCCGCTGAATCCTCCTCCGCCGGACCCGCCTATCCAGCCGCTCCCGGAGCTTCTCCCCGATCCTGAAAAGAAGAAGGGCATGACGGTGGGGATGATCAACCCGAGAAGGAAACCACCGGGAATAAATAGGAGCGTATAGAGGGTGAAGCCGAAGACAATGCCCGCGACGATCGGAAGGATTACCGCGCCGGCGATGCCGCCCAGTATCCTTCTGATTTTGCCTATGATCCAGATGAAGAGAAGTGAAAAGAAGAAGGGGGTCATCGTTTTCCCGGGATCCGATCCTTCCTTTTCCGCGATCCGCTTGGTGACGGCCCGGTATTCCCCCCTCACGGCCTCCATGATGGCGTCAACTCCCTCGTTGACGCCCCGGTCGAAATCGCCCGCCTTGAAGGCGGGGGTGATGATCCCGTCGATGATCCGACCGGCGAGGAGGTCCGTGAGGCTTCCCTCCAGTCCGTACCCCACCTCGATGCGTATTTTCCTTTCCTCCTTCGCGATGAGAAGAATCACGCCGTTGTCCTGCTTTGCCTGGCCGATTTTCCACGACTCCGCCACCCTCATGGAGAACTCCTCGAGGACCTCGCCCTGGAGGGAGGGAACGGTGAGCACCACGATCTGCGTGGAATCGCTCCTCTCAAAATCGGCGAGCCGCGCATCCAGGGATGCGACGGTCCCGGGTGAGAGCATCCCCGCGTAATCGTTGACGCGGCCCTTCAGGACGGGGACCTCCAGCGCCAGGAGCGGCAGGGCGCAGAGGCTCGCGAGGAGCGCGATGCGGGCCGGGAGCTTCATGGCCGGCGCGGCGCCCTAGTCAAAATTCACTTCCGGGACTTTCTTCGCTCCCTCGTCCGCCTTGATGTATTCCTTCTTCTCGAGGTGCAGGAGGAGTGAATTGGTTAGGCTGTAGGGGAAGCTCCGGATCGAGTAGTTGAAGGCCTTCACCGCCTCATTGTAGCGCACGCGGGCCACGTTGATCCTGTTCTCCGTGCCCTCGAGCTGGTGCATCAGGTCGCGGAAGTTCTGGCTCGCCTTGAGATCGGGGTATCGCTCCACCACGACCATGAGCCTCCCCAGGGCGGACGAGATTTCGCCCTGGGCCTGCTGGAACTTCTCCACGGCCTCGGCGCTCCCGAGGTCCTTTGCCTCGATTTTCACCGACGTGGCCCTGGCGCGGGCATCGATGACCGCGGTGAGGGTTTCCCGCTCGTGCCGCGCGTAGCCCTTCACGGTCTGCACCAGGTTCGGTATCAGGTCGGCCCGGCGCTGGAGGGCCGATTCAAGGTCGCCCCAGGTCCTGAACACCTCCTCCTCCTGCTGCTGCATGACGTTATAGCCGCAGCCCCCCGCGGCCATGAGGGCGGCCGCGACCAATGCCAGGACTATCGTTCTTTTTTTCACCATGGGTTCCTCTCCTCGTGGTATCATGATAACTTGAACGGTATGGTATTCCCTCCATCCCGTCCGCTTCATGGTACTTCACGGGGGAAAATAATCAATACAATTTTCCAGCGGGACGCGCCCCTCTGGAATGACTTCAAGAGGAAACCATGGCCGCTTTGCATAAAAGATGCTTGATTCCGCGATTTCATGGTGTATACTACCTGTATCGGTGGTCTTGAGGGGTACATCTCAAGACCATGGACGAGGGCCCGGCCGGTCGAGAAAGGAATGAACGTATACATGACATGTGCGCGACGGATTATCCGGGAGGTCTGGCGGCACCTTCCCGCCTGGTTCATCTTCTATATTACCGCCTGGACCGTATTCGCCGATATAGCATTTCTAAAAGAACCGCGGTACGACTATGCCACGGCCCTTGTCTTTCCCTACACGGTGTTTCTTCTTTATTATCGGGCCCGCCTCCGCTCACTCAGGGAGGGCGATCCCGTGAAAATGTTCCTGGCGCTCCTTGGGGCCACCGGGGCGATACTGGCCCTCATCATCGGATGCGCCGGGCCGGTGCGCCTCGGCCCTGACTGGCCCTCACATGTCGACGCCTTCATACTCCGCTACGAGATCTCGAACATCGCATGGGCGGCGCTCCTCGCCGTGCACTGCCTTGCCTCCGGTGGATGGCGCCGCCTGGCGGTATTCTTCGGCGTGGCCGCGCTCTACGGCATGATACTGGAAAGCGGCGGCGTGGCCATGGGATACTTCACCGAGGACCACTACCACCTCTACCTCCCGGGTTTCAGCGCCCCCGTGGCCACCATGTTCGGGTGGAGCACGGTCTTCTACCCCTGCGTGTTCATCCTCGAGGAACTCCGCCGGGGATTCCCCTGCCTGGAGGCGCGCTCCTTCGTCGTGCAGGGGTTTTTCGTCACGGTCATCGCCCTCTGCTTCGACGCCGTGGTCGATCCCTTCGCCACGGCCTTCGGCCTCTGGAGGTGGAACCCTGCCTACACGCCGGAGACGGGCCACTTCATCCTCGGCGTGCCCCTGGTGAATTTCGTGTCATGGTTCTCGGCGGTTTTCTCCTTCGGGATTGTCTATTTTTTCTTTGAGATGAAAAAGGCCGCCTGGAGCGGGGCGCGCCGCGCCGCCGCCATGCTCGCCTCCCTGCCCCTTGTCCTCGCCATGGCGGCGGTTATCGAGTTCACCTCCCTTGCCGCTATCGAGGGCACGAATGGGCCGAGCTGGACCATCCTCAGGCAGTACATAAAGTCGGGGATGCCCCTGGTTCGGGAGCCGATACGCGGGAAGATGCCGGGTGAATGAGAGAAGAGCTGGGCCGTATTGTACACGCACTTTTTTTCTTGATTTATACACACCTTCCATGGTATAACGTGAGTCATCACGACATCACTGTACGAGCGCGGCATCTGTTCTGCAATTCTCTCGGAGGAGCATCGGGTGAACGCAATATCCTTTCTCGCCACCGTGGCGTGGATGACCTATCTCCTGTTAGGCGTACACGCCCTGAAGCTCGATCCGAGATCTTCCGTAAACAGGCTCTTCTTCCTGGTGTGTCTGTCAATGTCCCTCTGGACCTTCGGCGCGGTCTTCGCCTTTTCCGCGAAAACGAAAGATGCATTCATCTTCTGGTTTAATCTCGCCTCACTGCCGAACATCATCTTTTATCCCCTGACGGTTCATTTCTGCCTGGCACTGACGCGGCTCATCCCGCTTCGTCCCGTTGTGTATGTTGCGATATACGCACCGGCGATTCCCCTCTACTACCACGCGGCAACGGGAAGCATCCTGTTCAAGGATTTCGTGAAGGCGGGCGACTACTGGGAGTTCCTTCCCGATTACGGGTCCCCCTGGCTCGCCTATATCGTGGTCTATTATTTCTCCTGCATGATGGCCGGAGCGGTCTGCTTCATCATCTGGAGCCGGAGGGCCCGGACGAAAAGGGAGCGGAGGCAGGGCCGAATTATCGCCGTTTCGATGCTCATATCAATCGTAACCGTGACCGTTGACGAAATTTTTCTCTCGAAGCTGGAGGGTTATACCACGAAGGCGGTTTCCCCCCTGCTCTATCTCATATGGATGGGGGGAATATGGTACGCCATCGCCCGCCACCAGTTTTTAAAACTGACGCCCGCCATGGTGAGCGAGTGCATCGTGGCGAACATCGACGAGTCCTTCCTGCTCCTCGACAATGATTTTTCCGTCATCCGCGTCAACCAGGCGACGGAGCGGCTTCTTAACTCGGACCGAAAGGATCTCTGCCAGAGGCATTTTTCCGAGATCATCGAGGAGGGGAGCGGCATACTGGACGAAATGGAGAAGATGCGCGATGGCGAATTCGAAAGCATTTCCTGCCGCATGCACTTCCGGGTTGCCGGCGGCGATCCCCTGTTCGCGGACACCAGGATGAAGATGGTGCGGGACGCTCACGGCGACATCATGGGGGTCATGATCATCGGGAACGAGGTGAGGGGGATGAAGTGCTTCCGGGAGCACTTCCGGGTAAGCCCCCGCGAGGCCGAGGTGGCGAGGCTCCTGGTGGAGGGATACTCGCGGAAGGAGATCGCCGCCCGGATGCGTCTCTCCGAGGAGACGGTGAAGACGCATATCACCGGCGTCTACAACAAGCTCGGAGTCAACAACAGGATGCAGATGCTCACCTTCCTGAAAGAATACGATCTCGTGTCCGAACGGCCCGGCGAGAGGACCGTGGTGCTTCTGTAATAACCCCCTTCAATATTAAAAACTCTTCTGTTCTAACAATGTGCAGTATGCATTAATTTGCCAGGAAATAGTTTTTTTTCCGGTAACTCACCCTTTTGGGGGATGCAGTGAACGGCGCCCCAGAATATACTAATATCATTAAAAATAATTCTGGCGGTGACGCACGGACCCTGTCGCGCGATGAGGATGTTTGCGCGGGGAATGGCGCATTCGTGTTAATGTATCATGTATGTTCGGGGAAACTGATATTCACCGCGCATGACCTTTCTTGGAGGTTTACAATGAAAAATCGAAAAAGAAAATCCCTTATGATACTCTGCGTCCTTGCCATGACGGTTTCGATCGTCTCCTGTGAAAAAAAGGAGAAGGGGAACAATGATCTGATGATGGTGATGTTGATGATGGGGGGAGGCGAATCAGTAAGCGATTGGTGTCCTCCATTAAGCGATACCCAGCCTTATAGGACAGGAAGAACCACATGTTATGATGCCGCGGGCAATCTTGTGGACTGCGCGGGTACCGGGCAGGATGGTGATTTGAAGAAGGGACTGGAATGGCCCGGTACACGATTCTCCGACAATGGCGACGGTACGGTGACCGACAGCCTGACCGGGCTCATGTGGCAGAAATCGCCGGACACCGCCGCCAAGGACTGGACCACTGCGCTCGGCGACGCGGACAGCTCGACCCTGGGGACCCATGACGACTGGCGGCTCCCCAATGCCGACGAGCTGAGGAGTCTTTTCGGGAATTACGGAGAGGACGATGTTCGTACCTGGCTCAATGGACAGGGATTTAGCGGAATCCAGCTGGGTTACTACTGGAGTTCCACAACTGAAACCGGCAGTACCGCTGATGCCTACTGTGTCAATTCAGAAGTTGGCTCCATGATCGGTCAGGCTAAGAGCGGCACTTACCGGGCAATCATAGTCCGCGGCACCTCTGGCAATCTCCCGAAGACGGGCCAGACAACGGCCTATGACGGGACTCGGACTGATGACGAGGATGGCGACCTGGAGCTGGGAATTGCCTGGCCCGGCACACGCTTCACCGACAACGGCGACGGCACGATGACTGACAGCCTGACCGGGCTCATGTGGCTGCAGCACTGTAACTGCATGAGCGCGAACTACCCGGGTTTTGATACCGACCATGATTTTTCATCAGATGGCGACGGGGCCGTGACCTGGCAGCATGCCCTCGATTTCGTGGAGGGGGTAAATAACGGGACCTATTCAAATTGCGGAGGTGTATATACTAACTGGCGCCTTCCCAATGTAAACGAGCTCGAGAGCCTCTATAACGGCGAGGAGTCGGTTCAGGCCACCTGGCTGACCGGCCAGGGCTTTACCGACGTCGTTGACTATCCTGAGAAGTACTGGTCCAGTACCACGTATGAAGGGAGCAGGTCCATGGCGTGGTTAATAGACGCAACCGATATTCGTGTGGCATATGGAAGCAAGGCAAATGAGAATCATGTCATGATCGTCCGCTGCGGGATATGAGGGCTCCGTGGAGCGGATACGTCGGCTTTCTGTAGCGAAAATGATTTGTTTAGCGACATTCCAGAGGATATCATGAAACAAATATTTTGCGCATTCGCGATACTTGCTCTTTCCCTTTCGCTCTTTACGGACTGTGCATTGGCCGATGGTGTCACCGTGAGCCTGGGCGCCAATGCCATGTATTCGGCGTGGCAGCCCCCGTGGGCCGGGGGAAGGATTATGGTGCCCCCCTACTATTTCGGCCTTAGTTCTCCAGCGTACCTCACGCCGGGACGCATGGTGCTCACCGGCAGGTCGGTCCCCGTTACCATCAACAGATTCAAGAATATCAACGGACCCCTGGCCGGACCCTCGCTTTCGATATTCTTCCTGGGCCGGTGGAGCATCGCGTCGATATTTTTAGCGGGTAAATACGTTACGCGGTCCACCGGTCCGGTCGCCAGGGGCGTAACCATGGAGATGATCCCCTATCTTCCCGCGCCGGCCCTGGTGGTGTTCATTTCATCCAGGTACCGCCGCGATATCACGCGGTATGACAGCGATTCCACCGTTGGATGTAAAATAAACGATCATCTCAAACTGTTCCTGGGGTTCAAGTACCAGGGCTACCGCTATAACGAATCGAGCCATTACGTAACGCAGGTCGGGGCCGGACTCGTGACCACAGGCAGGGCTCGGTTCAACAGTTACGGCGGTGGCCTCGGGCTCGGGGTCACCGCGCCCCTCTACCGGGGCCTTTACCTGCTGGTCAACCTATCGGGACTGGCCATGTACGGCGACGCGGATTATAAGTATAACAAATTCATTTTCTACGATCCCACGTCCTCTGTGGTGCTTCCCCTTCCGTGCCGTTTCACCGGGGACCGATACTGGGGTGCCGGGGGCAACGCCACGGCGTCCTTCGCCTATGTCTTCGGCCAGAGTGGTATCACCCTTGCCCTGGGCTTTCGCTACCAGGCCCTCTATTACTTCTGGCAGAAGAACAATCCCCGGGGTTTCCTGGATTACTATGGAAGGCTTGACCACTTTTATGGCGGGACATTCTCTCTCACCTATTCTTTCACGATAGGGAGAAAAACCGGCGGGGAATCGTAGGGAGCATCATGCCTCCAGCGGTGCGCACCCGCCGCCCATCCCCTACCGCGCGATGAGAAGCCCCAGTACCGCGCCGAAGGCCGCCAGGAGGAGGATGAAGAGCAGGGCCACCATCTTCACCTTCCGGTGAATCCGCTCCGGCTCCTCCCGGGCGATGCGCTCACCCTCGGTCTCCTCGAGAAAGGGTTCCGGCCGGGGGAGTGCCTCGATGGCGGCGGCCATGCGGTCCAGGGCTTCCATCCATCCTTCAAGGGCCGTCCCCGATATATGCTCAAGCCTGGCCCTGAGGCGCAGTCGTACCGCCCCGGGCATCACCACGACGGATACCATGGCACTCACGTCACGCCATCGCAGGAGGTCCCGGATGGCCGACATGATCCCGCTGTCCGAGAGGAGGTATTCCGCCCAGGAGCGGTTGGCGGCGTAGATCATCGCCTCACCCAATCCCAGGGGGGTGCCGTCTATCTCCGCGAGGCCGCTCCGTGCCGCGAGAAAGGGCGCCACCTTCTTCACCATGGCGACGCTCGATCCATGCTGTGCGCGGTCGCCGAGACGCTGGTAGAAAACGTTTCCGGTCTTTATGGCCTCTCCCGAGATGGTGACCGAGAGACGGGTACCGGTCCGTGCCGCGAGAAAGAGGTCAACGGCGTGGCCCGCGTAGTGGGTGGTGTGCATGCTTCCCATGTAGCGCCGGGTCCGCAGGGGCAGGAGGTGGATGTCGGCGCGCCTTCCCCGGAAGTCGCCGCGGTAGCGCCGTCCCGCAAGATGGGGCAGGCTTTCGAAGCCGGGGAGCCTGAGGGCATCATCCATGGCGCGGAGGGCCCGCCTCCTGGCGGAACGGAAGAGCGCGATGAAGGAGATGCCCGCGAGCAGCGCCCCGGCGAGGAGACCCACCGCCACGACGAGGCGGTATTCCCGGATCACGCGAAGGGACCGGGGGAGCTGGATCGATTCATGGAAGAACAGGAGGCTGCCGAAGACGGTGAGGAGCACGCAGAGGATGAGGAGGAGCGCTCCCAGGTACGCCATGCGGCGGATTTGTGCGGGGGTTCTGTTCATGACCGGTTCCTCCCTGTTCCAACCGTGGCGACGCGTCGCGGGGCCGCGTCTCTCAATAATTAATTATTTTCCCCGGGGAGCGCCGGCGAGGAAAGAGTGCTCCCGGGCCCCATGCCCGACGGGGGCTGGCGCTCCATGAGCCGCTCTCGCTCCTCCTTCGGGAGCTTCGCCAGGGCCTCCTGGTATTTTGCCAGGGACGCGTCTATGGAACCCTTTTCCTTCATGCTCTTCTGGTAGAGCTCCTCGGCCCGGGCGACGATCTCCGCCGGGGGCTTCTTCATGGGCACCATGTGTTTCCTGGCCTCCCGGAGAAAGGCCAGGCGGTCGTCGCTCAGGGGCATTCGGCAGGGAAAGGTCTTCCGCGCCTCGAGCTCGTAGAGGAAGGTCTCCTCGCCGAAGATCCCGTCGAAATCGAAGCCGAAATATTCCTTCGTGATCGCCTCGTACACCGCGCTGTAGCCGGGTGAGACGTCCTGCGTGAAAAGGATGTTCGTCCTGATCTCATCGTCGGGCATCCCCGGAATGCACCAGCGCAGGTCCATGGGGGCGAACCGCGTGTGGCTGTCGATCCAGTCCAGGGTGTGGGAGAGCATCACCCACCAGAGGCGGCAGCGCGTGTCCCAGGAGACCTTGAGGGGCATGTACTTCATGCGCACTTCGTGGTCCCTGATCTCCCAGAGGACCTGGTCCGGCACGCCATGGGGGGTCGCGGCCGCGGCCCGGTCGTACTCCGCCAGGAGCTCCTCGTACATGTCGATGACCGGCTTGTTCAGTGTTTCCCTGCTTCCCGCCACGCCGTCGACGTAGAGCTGTCGCATGCCGTACATGGAGAGGCGCTCGCTCAGGCCCTCCTCCTCGCAGGCCTTCAGGTAGGCCGGGTAGGATATGCCGCCCTCGTACAGCTGGACCATCCGGTCGTAGATCGGCACCTCGGGGCCGCGCGCCGCATCGGCCTGGGCTTCGGCCCTCTTCTGCTTCATGTACTCGATGTGCATGGCGAAGGTCTTCGCGAGGGGGTCGCCCCCTGCCTCTTCGCCCGCCGCTGCCACGGCGGCGGTTTTCGCCGCCTGCTGTTCAAGGAAGGATCGGGAATAGCAGTCCGCCGCCCGCTCGTGGAGCTTCTTCTCCATGGCCGTCTTCATGAACTGGTCAATGCCGGATGCGCCCTTCGCCGCCGCCTCGAACTCGGCGATGATGGCGGCGAGCTCGTCCTGGAGCTTCCGGGACACGTTGCGCGACGTGAATTCAGCGACCCATTCAAGGTACACGGATATCTGGTTCTGCAGTTCTTCTTTCGGTATAGCCATCACGCACCCCCCCTGATGCCCCTGCTTTCGTTTATAAGCCTCTCCAGGGTCGCGTCGCTCACGGGAAAGGCGCGCCGGATGCGCGGCTCCAGTAACTGCCCGTAGTCGTATCGATACTTCTCCCCCGCTATCTCCTTCAATTTCATTTCCAGGTTCTTCCCATATTCCTCCAGCCTCGTCTCGAAGCTTCTTTTGTATACCGCCATGATATCCGGGTAGGTTGAGGGCGTCGGCATCCCCATCTTTTCGATCTCCTCCCTGTCCACCTTCCGCGTACCGGGATAGGCGGACGCCTCCGTGGGCACCACGGCCTCGGCGTAGGCCCTGATCGCCTCGAGTATGATCCATTCGGCGTAGAAGCCGAGGTAGGCGGCGTCGGCCGAGGCGGCGCGGCCTCCCTCCTCCGTGGCCTTCTGGAGCATCCCCGTCAGTTCCGCCATGGAGGTCGCGCCGTCGGCGGCCGACACGATTCCCTCCTGCCACTTCACGCGGACGGTCTCATCGAGGGCGCGATAGCCCTTGATCCGGGCCGTGGCCTCGTCCTTGACCCTGGCCCGCGCCATCTCCAGGGCCATGTTCTTTTCCTCGAACTTCTTCTGGAAGTCCGAGAAGTCGGCCGAGGCTGCCATGAGCGCGATTATGGCGTCGTAGGCCTCCACGCTGAAGGCGTGGCCCTTTCCCTCCGATTTCTCCTTCATGAAGGAGTAGTAGTCCAAGTAATCCCGCATAACAGAGGCATCATCCATGGGCGTCACCTCGCAGTGATGGTAATGGTCAGAACGCGTTTCGTGGAAACGGGGTCCGGAACGGGTATACTACATCAGTGAAGATCATCACTTCAAGGAAAAAATGAAAAAAGTTGCGGTGACGAGGCGGGGATGCGCGGCCCCTAGGGTCGCGCCGAGGCGAGGCGGTCGATCTCCCGGTCCTTCTCCTTCCAGAGGCGGTTCAGCCAGCGGTTGAACCGCTCCCGGTACGCAGGGTCGTCCGGGTCCTGGTTGCGCAGGGCGTCGTCGATGGGGAGGACGCGGATCCGCACCAGGATGCGCGTGCTGTTACCGCGGAGAAACTCCCAGGTGTTTTCCGCGCCGTCGGGGTAGTGGATGGTGACGTCGATCAGCTTTCGCATCCGGTCACCCATGGCGGAGAGGACGAAGGAGATGCCACCTGAGCGCGGCTTCAGGAGGTGCCGGTAGGGGGAGCCCTGGGCCGCGTGCTTTGCCGGCGTGAAGCGCGTCCCCTCCACGAAGTTCATGATGGAGGCGGGCGTGTGGCGGAACTTCTCGCAGGCCTTTTTCGTGGCCTCGATGTCCTTCCCGCGGAGATGGGGATGTTTTTTTAGAAACTCCGGGGTATAGCGCTTCATGAAGGGATAGTCCAGGGCCCACCACGCCAGGCCCAGGATCGGCACCCAGATGAGCTCCCGCTTGAGGAAGTATTTCAGGAAGGGTATCCGGCCGTGGAAGACCTTCTGGAGGGCGATGATGTCGACCCATGTCCGGTGGTTCGCCACGACAAGGTACCATTCGTTCATCTCAAGTCCCTCGAGGCCCTCCACGTCGTACTCAACCCTTTTCAGGAGATCGATGAAGGCGTTGTTGCAGTACATCCAGGTGTAGGAGAGCCAGTTCAGAATGTAGTCGAAAAATTTGCGCGTTGCCCGGAAGGGAAGGGCGAGCTTGAAGAGCGCCGTGACGTAGACCGGTACGCCCCAAAAGAGGGTGTTCACCAGGAGAAAGAAAATGCCCAGGATGCCCCGCAGGGGGCCGGGAAGAAAGCTCAACATGATGGGCGGCTCCTCGTCGCGGCTTGGTTTGGAAGGCGGGTGCTGAGGGCCCTCCTTGTGCCGAAGACGACGAAGAGGTTACCGCACCCGACGCGGCTGTCCAGCACTTTTATCCGGGTTTGAGGGGGCCCCTTCAGTGGGAATGGTCATGCACCTCCGAAGCGTGGGTGTCGTGGGCATGCTCATGGGAGCCGTGGTCGCCCCTGTGCTCGTGGGAGTGGATGTCGTTTTCGCCGTGATCATGGGGGTGCTTGTGCTCGTGCAGATGCTCATGGTCATGACGATGCCCGTGGGGGTGCGTGTGGGCCTTTTCACCGTGAAGGTGTTCATGCTCATGCCGGTGCTCGTGCTCGTGGCTGTGGATGTGTCGGTGCTCATGGTCTCCCTTCATTGCCGTGCCTCCACTATGCGGTTGGGATAGGCGCGATTGCCGGGCGCCACATGCGCCATGAGGCGCCCAGCGCCCGCGCTTTGTTGTACGACTATCTTTGCCTACTTTAATACGCCTTACTTCTGATTTCCATTGTGATGATATATACTATTTTTTCTTTTTGATCGATTTCATAGAATACGCGATACTCGCCTATCCTATAGCGCCACGTCGGTGGATGATAATTGACTAATTTTTTGATATTTTTCCCGTAAAAGGGATTGGCCTTTAATTGAGGATAGGTATAATTCTGAATTTTATTATATAGTTTATTTTTTTTGTTTTTATCGATAGTTTCGAGATCAGCAATGAATTGACCGGTTTCAAAAATCTTATACTTTGACAAAACGCCCTCTCTTTTTACGAGCGTCCTCACTTCCCTTTTTTAACTGTTTCAATAATTTTTCATTATTCATTATTTCGGACATTTCAAACTCATCAACCAGTTCCGTTTCCTCGATATATCTCAGGGTTGCGGTTTCAATGAAATTTGATATGGATCTATTCTCAATTTCTGCGTGATGCTTCAGTCTATCGAGCAAAGTATCATCGATTCGTAATGTCACTGTTTTTGGCATTGTAATCGCCCCCGGAGTAATATACTATAATGTAATACAAATGAATGCAATTGTCAATAATGCAATCAATACTATTCAAGAAAATGTATTGTAGGCGTGTTGCGAAATCGAGTCGTGCTCAAGGGGGGGTGCGCGACACGGCTTCCTTTCAGAGCAGGCTCCAGGGAGGTACCATCGCGGTAGACGGGAACGGTGTCACCAATGTCACCCTTGAAGGGCTCACCATCCGTTGCGCCGATGCCGCTATTGCGAGCCATGGATCCTACGGGATACGCCTTATAAACAGCAGCGTTGACCTGAACAATTGTATTGTTATCGCTGGAAACGGCGTGCCCGGCCTGGATGGATCAGCGGGAGACGACGGGGGCCCTCATTTGCAATATATAAAACGGCGTATCATCGGCTGTCCTGACCGGTGTCTTGATGAACACCGGTACCGGAGGCGCAGGGGGCTCATTAGCAAGCAGTCCCGGTTCTGATGGAGATTGCGGCGATATGAATTAATACAGTGGAAGAACGTGTGGGGGCTGCCTACTTGGACGCCCTGCGAAAAAAATGTAAAAAGACAGCGACCAGACCACCATCACCAACGGCACAGGGCGCCTGGATTCCGAACCTGGCTATAGTTATCGCCCCCTTCCCGGGGGCGGGGTGGGCTTTACCGGGGAATTCGGCGTGCCTCCATCAGCCTCGCGCATCTCTTTCACCACGCCCTCCACGACCGTGATGAAAAGCTCCTTTTCATACTCGCTCTCGAACCCCATGTGGACATAGTTAATCATGCGCCCCCGCGGTACCCGGAGCACGCCGCTCACCCAGGCGGCGTGAAGCGGCCCCTCCCCGGCCAGGCGGTAGACGCCGTCGATGGAAACGAGGTAGAGCTTCCCCTCCCGGATCTCCCATGTGGCGATATACTTCCGCCAGCACGCCGTGGAGAGCACGGAGACGTGCATCCTCCCCGCGCGGATTGCCTCGGCGACCTCCTCCATGGGGACCGTTTCGATCCGTTCGTGGTCCGCCGGGATCTCCGGGCAGGAGGTCATGGATGTTTCCTCACCGTCGAGGATGAGTATTTCATGGGCCTGGGCCGTCATGGGAAGATGCTGGCCGGGTCAGTTGGCGGTGTCAAATGCTTTTGCGTGGAATCTATTTCATCATGGGACGAACCGGGGACGTGGCGCCGGTCATATCCGGGTCGCGTGTTCCGCGAGATACGCCAGCCGGTAGAGCGCGATATCGTCATAGTTCGCCTCTCCCTTCATGGCGTCATGGACGGGCCGCATCCGGTCGGTTCCCACCTCGTCGAAGGCGCGGTAGAGCGCCTGGCGGGTTTCGTCGGGCAGGGTCATGAGGGGCGCGAGCCCTTCCGCCCTCAGGGTTCCCTCCTCCATGCAGTAGCGGAAAAGGTGCGTCAGGACCGTCTGCCGCGCCACGCCGAATCTCTCCATCAGGACGTCTATCTCCATGCCGTTGTTGAAGGCGCGCCCCACTTCGCGGTGGCGGTAATCATCCGGGGCCTTGGCCCTGGCTTTCGGCGGCGGCGGCGACCCGGTGACGGCATGGCGGGCGCAGTAGTCTTCTATTATTTGGATGAACTCGTCCCCGTAGCGCTCAAGCTTGCTCCTGCCGACGCCGTGAATGTCGAGGAGCGACTCCGGTGAACGCGGGAAATAGTGCGCCATCTCCGCCAGGGTCCTATCGGAGAATACAACATAGGGTGGGACGCCGGCTGCGTCTGCGATCGATTTCCTTTTCGCCCGGAGGAGGTTGAAGAGCTCGCTGTCGTGTGCGGCGGCGCCGGGGGCCCTGCGCGAAGGCGCGTCCTCCCCGATGGGGGACGTGAGAAACGGCGCCTCCCCCTTCATGACCGCGTAGCCCTTGGCGGTGAGCTTGAGGGCGCCGTAGGAATCGAGGTCCTGAAAGAGGAGCCCCCCGACCGTGAGGCGGCGCCCGAGCGTCATCCACTGCTTTTTCGAAAGTTCCCCGCCAATAGCATAGGTCGAGAGATTCTGGTGCCCCCGTTCAAGTATTTTTTTCGATTCGGAGCCGCGGAGGACGTCAACGATGTGGGAGTACCCGAAGGATTCGCCGGTGCGCTTCACGCAGGAGAGGAACTTCCGCGCCTGGTGCGTGTAGTCGGTTTCGGCCCCGGGGGGATTGACGCAGTTGTCGCACATGGCGCAGTTTTCAACCGCGTACTCCTCCCCGAAATGCGAGAGTAGGGGACGCCGCCGGCACCCCGCCGTTTCCGCGTAGCCTGAAAGCGCCGAAAGGTGGTGCGACGCGGCGACGCGCCTCGCGTCCTCGGGTATCCGGTTAATGAAGTAGCGTATCTTCACCGCGTCACAGGGGCCGTAGAGGAGGAGGCACCGCGCCGGAAGCCCGTCGCGGCCTGCACGTCCCGTCTCCTGGTAGTAGGACTCGATGCTCTTCGGAAGATCGAAGTGGAGTACGAAGCGGATGTTCGTCTTGTGTATCCCCATTCCGAAGGCGATGGTGGCCACCATGACGCGCGCGTCGTCGCGGGCGAAGAGGTCCTGGTGACGGCGCCGCGTCGCGTCATCAAGCCCCGCGTGGTAGGGGAGCGATGAGAAGCCGTTCCGGCTCAGGAAATCGCTCAGCCTGTCGACCTCCTTCCGCGAGAAGCAGTAGACGATCCCCGACTCGTCCCGGAATTCACCCAGGAAATCGAGGGCCTGCCTATACGGGTCGCTCTTGGGGACCACCTCGTAGAAGAGGTTGTCTCTGTTGAAGCTCGCGATGAATTCGCCCGGTTCGCGGAAGTTCAGGCGTTCCCTGATGTCGCCCCGGACGCGGGGCGTTGCCGTGGCGGTGAGGGCGGCGCAGACCGCTCCCGGGAAGGCCTCGCGGAACGCGCCGAGTTGCCGGTACTCCGGGCGGAAATCGTGGCCCCACTCGGAGATGCAGTGGGCCTCGTCAACGGCGATGCAGTCAACGCCGGCCCTGGCAAGAAGGGCCATGGCCGGACGTTTGAGCGCGGTCTCCGGGGCCATGTAGAGGAGCTTCACCTTCCCCGACAGCAGGGCCTCGGCGTTTTCGCTGTATTCCTCGGGCGAAAGCGAGCTGTTCAGCGTGCGCGCCTCGATGCCCAGGGCGCGCATCTGGTCGATCTGGTCCTTCATGAGGGATATAAGGGGCGATAGTACGACGGTGGTCCCCCGGAAAATGAGAGCGGGAATCTGGTAGCAGAGGGACTTGCCGCTTCCCGTGGGCATGACGATGAGCGCGTCGCGACCCTTGAGTATCGATCGTATAGCCTCGCCCTGGGGCGGGCGAAATTCATCGTACCCGAAGACTTCTTTAAGCAGTTTTCGTTCCATGGGTAATTCCTGGCTTCGGTTCCTCACCGTAAAAAATGGGTCCGCTTGTAGAGCGCGCCCACGGCGCATCAGCTAGCGCGGGCAATGTATCTGTGAAACCGTATGGTATCAGAGGTTTGATTATGTCTCCAAATGGTATGACGAATGATATGATGGCAAGAGTAATTTTTTTTGTTTTTTAGTGTAATATAGATGAATATCTGCTGATTTTTGATGATTTTTGCCTGAACTGGGCTGATGGTTGAAGAACCTGAAAAATAATTGAAAAAAACTATTGACGAAAGCCGACCGGTCGGTTTATATATATCGAGTGTTCAATATAAAATCAAACTGACGCGTCATTATCCAGGAGGCGTGATGAAGAATCTCATGAACAGGGAATTCGATGCGATTATTGTGGGTACGGGACCCGGGGGGGCCACAACGGCGAAGGAACTTACCGCCCGGGGCAAAAAGGTGCTGATGCTCGAGTGGGGCCCCGGGGGCCGCGTGAAGGGGACCCTCTGGCGCTATATCCGCGAGCAGTTGTGGCCCGGGAAGGGAATGCTTATCACCAACGGATTCCTCGGCATGGTGCGCGGTATTACCACGGGGGGGAGTTCCCTCTTTTATTACGGCACCTGCTTTCCGGTGCCCCACGCCATGCTGAAGAAACACGGCATTGATGTGACTCGCGAGGAGGCCGAGGCGCGGAAGGAGCTTCCCATCGGCATATTAAAGGACGAGATGATCACCCCCATGGCGCGACGAATGATGGAGAGTGCCCGCTCCCTGGGCTACGACTGGAATCCCCTTCCCAAGTTCATGTACCAGGACCGGTGGCGCCCGGGATACATGTTCGGCTACTACGGCGACCGCCACGCCGTCAAGTGGAGCGCCAGGATGTACGCTGACGAAGCGGTGCATAACGGCGCGGTCCTCATCAACAAGGCGAAGGTGAGCAGGGTCATCATGGAGGGGAACAGGGCCGTGGGCGTGGAGTTCAAACTAAGGGGCCGGCGCCATCGCGCCTTCGCCCCCACCGTTGTCATCTCCGCCGGGGGCATCGGCTCACCGGTTATTTTACGCAAATCGGGCCTCGAGAAGGCCGGTTACAATTTCTTCTACGACCCCCTCATCACGGTGTGCGGGAAGGTGGATGAACCCCGCAAACGGGACGATGAGATTCCCATGACCGCCGGGGTCCACTTCCCCGAGGACGGCATCGTCATGACCGACATGGCGATTCCCAAGCCCCTTGACATGGTTTTTACGGCCCAGGTGTTCCGCTTCTGGCGCCTCTTCGAGGCGCGGAAGACGCTCCGGATCATGATCAAGATCCGCGACGACCTGGCCGGAAGGCTCACGGACGGCGGCGGGGTGCGTAAGGCCCTCACGAAGGCGGACAGGGCCAGGCTCATGAAGGGTTATGATATCGCGAAGCGGATCCTCGAAAACGCCGGGGCGAAGGGGATTTACAAGACCTGGTACCTGGCGGCCCATCCCGGCGGCACGGTGAAGCTGGGTGAGTTCCTCGATTCGAACCTCAAGGTGAAGAACCATGAGAACCTTTACGTCTGCGACTGCTCCGCGATACCCGAGCCCTGGGGCCTGCCTCCCGGGCTGACCCTGGTCTGCCTGGGCAAGCGCCTGGCGAAGCACCTGGCGGGGGAAAAGACGGCTTCATCGGCCAAGAAAGCGGCGAAGCCGGCAAAGCCGAAGGTGAAGACGAAACAAAAGGCGAAGGCGAAACCCGGGAAGAAGAAAAAGGCGGGGCGAAGGTAATCACCCATTACGACCCCTCACCCGCGCTCCGCGCACCCTCTCCCCGTGGGAGAGGGTTTCCCCGGGGCAAAGCGTTTATGCGGACTCCCCCTTCTCCCCCAGGGAGAAGGGGGCAGGGGGATGAGGGCGGCTAGACTCACAGATTGTACCCCAAGGGGAGTTTACATGCCGAAGATAGTCGATCATGACGAGTACCGGAGGGAGCTCCTTGAGAAATGCTTTTCCATCATCACGCGCAAGGGGTACGCAAGGGTCACCATGCGGGAGATCGCCGCGGAGATCGGCGTGTCAACGGGGACCCTCTACCACTACTTCCCCACGAAGGAGAGCATCATGGAGCAGATGTTCGGCTTCGTGCAGGAGACCAACGTGGGAGAGTTCCTCTCCCTCACGCGGCAGCTTGAGTCGATCGACGACAAGCTCGACATCTTCGTGGAGAAGTGGAAGGAGTTCGGCAATTTCTACCAGAATGTCATGCTTCTTTCTGTTGACGTGATGCGCAACGTGAAAGGCCGCGACACCGAGGAGATATTCGTAAACTTCTCCGATTACTACACGAACGCCATGGCGAAGGAGCTGGGGCTCCCCGAGGAGGGGGCCCGGGCGCTCTTCGTGTATCTCCTGGGGATCATTTTTCACTCCATGCTGACCCCGCGGTTCATGCCCTACGACCGCCAGATCGACATTCTGCGGGGGATGCTGGAGAAGGTCCTCCCGTTGAAGGCGCAGTCCGGGGGTGATGCCGCGGTGAAGGAAGGTGCGGGGAGCATTTTCGATCATATTAACTCTGTCGTGAATCGCAAGGAAGTCGGATAGGAGGAATGCGGCGATGAACAGCATGCAGGGCAGGATCCCGGAAGCAGATGCCCCCGCCACGGCAGGGCCGGAGGGGCGTTTCCTCGAGCTTTTTGCAGCGGCCCTGGCGGAGACCGACGAGTTCCGGCGCGTTGTGCGCGCCCTGGCGCCGCGCGCCGTGGAAGTCTGGGCCGGGAAGAGCAAAATAAAAAGGGCCCTGGCGCGTCCCGTGGGGAAAAGCATCGAGCGCGGCTTCTCCCGGAGTAACGACGGTGCCGCCCCCGTTACCGCGCTCCTCGGTGACCGCGAGTTTATCCGATCCGCGGCGAGAGAGCTTCCGGAACTGGTCAACGCTGCCCTGGGGGCCATGGAAGCCGCGGCGCGGGGCCTTGTGGCCCTTCCGCAGGCCGAAAGGACCCACGCGGCGGGCGACCTCCTGGACGGCATTGACCTTGCCCGGGCCGGCCGTCTCATAACGGCCGTCGGGGCGATCCTGAACGGGCTCCATGAATCGAACCCGGAGTTCCTGAGCGACGCCCTGCGGCCGAAGATCATCGAATTCATCGAGCATGCCGATTTCGGGGAGCTCAAGGACGCCCTTGACGGATCACTCGAGGATGTCGCGGCCCTGGTGAGGACCGTGAACGATGAGCTCTGGAACTATCCGGCCAAGTTCATATGCCTTTTCTCCGCGCTTCCCACGATATTCAACATGGCCGTGGCCGCCCTGAAGGAGACCGCGGCGCCCATGAACCGGATGGCCCCGGACCTCCTCACCGACGTGTTCCTGGCCCTCCTGGAGAGCATCGACGGGAAGGAGATCGGGAACCTGGCGAACGAATTCTGCGAGCTCGTGCGTAAGATCCACACGGGGAGCGCACTCCTGGGGGATCCGGGCAAGCCCGCATTTCCGAGGAGCGTGGCGAAGCTCACCCTCGATACCCTGGGCGCAATGGACGTCGGCCTCATGCTGAAGGCCCGGGACCTCCTGGGGGAGATCAAGGAGATGTCCCTCCTGGCGCTCATTTCCCTGGGGGAGCAGAACCCCGAGCTGGCCCGGGACTTTTTCAGGAGCCACTTCCGCGCCCTGGTCGCCTTCTTCCGGCGGTGGAGCCACAAGGCCGACGCCTTCGAGAGCCTCTTCTCCGACGATGACGTGGCGGAGGAGTTCGCCCGGGGCATGGGGGAGATCGACGCCCAGGAGGTGGCCGTCACCGTGAGCCGCATGTGCGGCATCTTCAACCGCGTGCGCGAGAGGACGCCGGGCATCATCAAGAACACCGTGGCGCAGACGATTTCCTCGATGGATTCCTGCGAGGTGGCTGATACGGCGCGGTGGTTCACCGCCGACATGGTGGAGGCCTTCAGGCCCCTCGCGCCGGAAGTCCTTCCCCCGGTGATCCGCGGGATCGCCGACATACTTAAGCTGGAGGGAGAATCCGGCGAAATGAAGGACGCCATGGACTACCTGAGGAGTGTCCTGGCCGTTAAGGAGGGCAAACAATGAACAATCCCTTCATGGAAGCGGCGACGACGCTCGACAATGCCTTCGTGAAAAAATGGAAGGAGGGGGGCGGCCGCGTCGTGGGCTACACCTGCTCCTATGTGCCCGACGAGATTTTTCATTCCGTGGGGATCCTTCCCTACAGGATTCGCGGCTTCGGCGCGGCGGAGACCACCATCGGCGACACCTACTTCGGGCCCTTCATATGCAGCCTTCCCAAGTGCATGCTCCAGCTCGCCGGGGAGGGGAGGTTCGACTTCCTCGACGGAGCCATCATCACACCGGGGTGCGATTCCATGCGCCGCCTGGACGAGTGCTGGCGCAAGGCCGGGGGGGACATCGAGGGCTCACTGCCGGCGTTTTTCTTCCACTATGGCGTGCCCCACAAGTACGCGGACTACACCATCAAGTGGTTCGCCGAGGAAACCAGGCGCCTCATCGACGCCGTGGAGAAGCACTTCGGCGTGAAGGTCGATGATGAGAAGCTGCGCGCTTCGATACGCCTCTATAACCGGGGCCGCGCCCTCCTCGACGAGTTCGACGCCCTGCGCACGGCCGGCGAGCCCCCCTTCACGGGAAGCGACGCCCTTGCCGTCATCCTCGCCGGGACCACCATGGCGCGCGACGACTACAACGAGCTTTTAGAGAAGTTCATCGCAGCGGCGAAAAAGGAGAAGGGCATCTCCGGCAGGGTGCGCCTCATGCTCGTGGGAAGCGCCAACGACGACGTGGACCTCGTGCGCGTCGTGGAGGGGGACCGCGCCATCGTGGTGGCGGACAACCTCTGCTTCGGCTCGCGCTTCTACACCGACCTGGTTGAGGAGGAGGGCGACCCGGTGCTGAACCTGGCGAAGCGCTACCTGGCCCACAACGACTGCCCCCGGATGTACGGGGAGTACCGTCACCGCCTGGAAACATTAAAGACCAAGACGGAGAAGGCGAATGTCGACGGCGTCATCCTCCAGAACATCCGCTTCTGCGACCTCCACGGTTCCGAGAACGGCCTCTTCGAGCGGGACCTCGAGGCGGAGGGGATACCCTGCATGCGCCTGGAGCGGGAGTACGGTCCCCTCGTCGAGACGGGGCGGATGAAGATGCGGGTTGACGCCTTCATCGAGCGGATCCGGCAGAAGAGGAGGGAGATCGCATGAGGCAGGAACTGCGGGAATACAAATTCGACTGGATGCTTCACAGCTGTTTTTCTTCCGCGGGGAAGATCAAGGCGGGTACCGATAAGGAGTACCGTCACATGCTCCGCTACATCCCCTACTTCCGGGGGACCGTGGAGGCGGTCCTGGACGTGGGGGAGGCGGGCCAGCGGTTCATAGAGATAACCGGGAAGTACCTCGACAACCTCATCAACGCCCGGGATCGGGGGAAAAAGACCGCCATCACCACCTTCTGCTTCTCACCGGCGATCTTCTACGCCATGGACATCATGCCCGTGTGCCTGGAGGTGATCTCCGTCATGATGACCTTCGCCTACAAGAGGGGCTCGGCGGAGTTTCTCGACTTCTGCAACGAGGCGGGGTACACGGAGACCTCCTGCTCTGCCCAGCGGGGGAGCCTCGGGGCGTATCTCGCGGGTGTCGGCGCCGACATCGACATGATCGTCACCGACACGCCCGGGGTCTGCGATACCAACGCGAACGCCTTCGCCTTCGCCTCGGCGTACCTGGGCAAGCCCTTCTTTCAGCTCGACATGCCCCCGGACCTCACGGGGGGGCGCTCCTCGGAGTACCACCGCGAGGACTACCGGGCCCTGATACGTTTTCTTGAAGAGCACTCGGGCACGAAGCTTGATCCCGACCGCCTCAGGGAGCACCTCGTGGAACTGCAGAAACAGGACCGGATGATCGCGGAGCTCGAGGAGCTGGCGCGGGTGGTTCCCAATCCCCTTCACGTGGCCTACAATCTCATCGTCTACGCGTCCAAGTTTCTCTTTGCCGGCATGCCGGAATGCACGGGGGTCCTCGAGGCCGCACTTGAAGAATCGAAGAAAAACGCCGCGGCGGGGAAATCGGGCCTCGCCGGGGGCGAGGAGAAGATGCGCGCCTTTTTCTGCTACATCGATCACTATGTCCAGAACCTCAAGCTCTGGGAGATGTTCGAAGAGCACGGCATCGGCTACCAGGGAAACATCCTGTCGCACTACTGGTCCCCCGCGGACCCCTGCGTGCGGGACTTCGGCCAGGAGGAAGCGGCCTACCGGATGGAACTCGCGGACCTGGACGCCATGATCGACACCATGGCAATGGTGAACTCGCGCATGCCGATGATCAAATCGATCCGGGGCCCCTACGACGCCCCCAATATGTGGCTCCAGGACACTCTCTCACTGGCGAAGATGTACAGCGCCGACTGCATCGTCTACAACGGCACCCCGGGGTGCCGCAACACCTGGGGTATGGTGAAGCTTCTTGCCCGGGACTCGGAGAAGGCGGGATTCCCCACCTACATCATGAACGCCGACGCCTTCGACGAGCGCGTCCAGTCATGGGAGTCCACGAGGGAGCGTTTCCTTGAATTTCTGCACGTGCGGAGGCTGATATGAAGTATGTCGCGGGATGCGATGTGGGCTCCCTCACCTCGAAGGCCGTGGTCATGGCCGACGGGAGGATCCTTGAGTCCGTTATCATAAAATCGAAGCCGCGTCCCTGGGAGTCCGCGGAAGAAGTGATGAAGCGGGCACTCGAGAAGGCGGGGATCACGATGGATGATATCTCTTTCTGCGTGGGAACGGGGTACGGAAGGGACAGGATCCCCTTCGTGCAGGAGGCGGTCTCCGAAATCGCCTGCCACGGCAAGGGTGCGCGCTGGCTCCTTCCCACGGTGAAAACCGTGATCGATATCGGCGGCCAGGACTGCAAGGCCATGAGGCTCGACGAAGCGGGGAACATGGTGAAATTCATCACCAACGACAAGTGCGCCTCGGGCACGGGGCGCTTCCTCGAGGTGATGGCGAAGGTCCTGGGCGTGGAGCTCGGCGACCTGGGAACGCTGTCCATGAAATCGAAGAGCCCCATCACACTGGCCTCGGCCTGCACGGTCTGGGCCCAGGCTGACGTGATCCAGCACCTGAACGACCGGGTCCCCGTGGAGGACATCGCCGCCGGCGTGAACGCCGCCATGGCGAGCCGTATGGCCGTCCTGGCGGGAAACATCGGCGTGGAACGCGATGTCTGCATGACCGGCGGCGTGGCGAAGAACGACGGCGTCGTCTCCGCCCTGGAGAAGCTCCTGGGCGTGCGGATCAAGCGGATACGGAGGACCGATCCCCAGCTCGCCGGGGCGCTGGGGGCCGCGCTTATCGCGAAGGAGAAGCTGAACGGAGGAACGACATGATCACTGCCGGATGCGACGTGGGATCCCTGACCGCGAAGGCGGTCATCATGCGGGACGACGAGATAGCCGCCGCCGAGGTGATACGGGCATCGGCATCCCCGGAGAAATCGGCCAGGGAGGTGATGGATCTCGCCGCGGCGAAGGCGGGCGTTTCCATCGGGGACATCGAGTACTGCGTGGGCACGGGGTACGGCCGCAAGAACATCGGCTTCGTCCATTCAGTGGAATCGGAGATCGCCTGCCACGGCCGGGGCGCCGTGTGGCAGGCACCCTCGGCGCGGACCGTGGTGGACATCGGCGGCCAGGACGCCAAGGCGATTCGCGTGGACGAAAAGGGCGCCGTGGAGCGCTACGTGTACAACGATAAGTGCGCCTCCGGCACGGGGCGCTTCCTCGAGATCATCGCCGACGCACTCGAGACGCCCCTGGAGGAACTGGGTGACCTCTCCATGAAGTCAACGGAAAAGCTCACCCTCTCGAACCAGTGCGTGGTCTTCGCCGAGACGGAGATCATCTCCCTGGTGAACGAGGGGAAGGAGATCGCCGATATCGTGAACGCCATGCACCAGGCCGTGGCCAACCGCGCGGCGTCCCTGGCCCGGAGCATCGGCGTGGAGGCCGACGCCGTCATGACCGGCGGCGTGGCGAAGAACGACGGCATGTTCCGCGCCCTGGGACGCGCCCTGGGCGTGGAGCTGATCCGCGTGCCCCAGCCCCAGATCAACGGGGCCCTGGGCGCGGCGCTACTTGCCCGCGAGGCGCTTTTATCAGGTGTTAAATGAAAGACCCCCTCCCGGCCTCCCCCTGACAGGGGGAGGTGCGGAGAAAACCCCCCTCCCATCGGAGGAGGGGTGAGGTAGTATGGAACTTTTTGACGACATCATACGCCAGCTCCGGGGCTTCCTTGATGAAAAAGAAGCCGCGGGGGAGTTGCGCACCGAGGCGGTGCCGGAAATGGCGACGTGGCCCGCCGGGGAGCGGGGCAACATCGTCATGGCCCAGGACACCGGCGTGGAGCTGGGGAATCCACGCGACGAGTCGGCGTCGTTCATGGTCTGGACGGGTGACGCCGGCGCGGTGCGCGACGGCCTGGTCCACGTCGTCGGCCCCGATCTTCCGGAGTCCATGGGGAGCGGCCTCCCCTTCGGCAAGGCGGTCATTATCGGCGTGAAGGGAATGAGCGAGGAGAACTGCTACGAGCGGCACCGGGCACTGGAGCTCGTGCGCTATGACCTGAACCTGAAGGGCTACATGATGCGCGCCGTGTCCCAGTACCTCCGGGAGTGGAGCCGCGTGAGCCGCGGGGCGGTGGAGGGCGGCTTCTCCTTCGCGGTCCTCGCCGCGGCGCTCTCCGGTCTCTACCGCGCCGTGGACTTCGTGGAATCGGTGGAATTTATATTCGTCACCTCCTCCGCGGCGGAGGTGCGGCGCCTGGGCGAGGCCGGGTCGCGCGCGGAGCGGCTCATCGGCGCCATGAACAAGATGGCCGCGGAGATGTCCTTCGACTGCGACACCTGCGACTACACCGACGTGTGCAGCGAGGTGGAGGGCCTGCGGAGCATGAGGAACACGATAACCGGGAAGGGGGCGACCCATGTGCGGCACTGAACAACGGGGGAGCGTGATCATCGCGCTCTGCGGGAAGGGAGGCGTGGGGAAGACGACCCTGGCGGCCTCCATCGTGAGGACCCTGGCGCGCGATTCCGGGACGCGGGTCCTGGCCATCGACGCGGACCCCTCCGTGGGCCTGGCCACGGCCCTGAACGTGGCGGTGAAGAAGACCGTGGACGACATCCGCAACGACTTCATCGAGCTCGTGAAGAAGCGGGGGGCCGGCGATAAAGAACAGGTCCTCTCCCTCCTCGACTACGAGATGCTGGGCGCGCTCCATGAGCGGGACAACCTGGCCTTCCTTGCCATCGGCCGCCCGGAGACCGAGGGGTGCTACTGCCAGGTGAACCATATCCTTAAAGACATCATCGCCTCGATCGCGGGGAATTTCGATTACGTCGTGGTGGACGCTGAGGCGGGGGTTGAGCAGGTGAACCGCCGCGTCCTTGAAAGGGTGACGCACCTCCTCCTGGTGAGCGATCTCTCCGCCAAGGGGATCAACGTGGCGAAGACGATCCACGACGTCGCGGGGGAGGCAGTGGGCTTCGACCGCGCGGGGCTCGTGATCAACCGCGTGCGGGACGCCGCGGAGCTCGGGAAGGTCCGCCTTCCCGGGACGCCCGAACTCCTCGGCTGGATTCCCGAGGACGAGGCCGTGCGGAGCGCCGACATCGCCGGGGACGATTTCCTTCGTCTTCCCGACGCCCCGGCCTTCGAGGCCGTGGAGCGGTGCCTCGGCGCCCTGGGGATCGTCCCCGCTTCCTGCGGCGCGGCGCGGGAGGCCCGGGCATGATCGAGACCGCCGTGAGATTCGCGGACCTTCTCGAGGACCCGCGCAACGCCCTTGTCGAAGAGGCCCTCGAAAGGGAGATGATCCCCCTGGGCTACGCCTGCAGCATGGTTCCCGAGGCCCTTCTTTCCGTGGGGAGGCTCTTTCCCGTGCGGCTCCGCGCCCCCGGCGTGGCGGGCACGGAGATGGCGGACATCTACCTGTCGAGCGTTATCTGCTCCTACACCCGGAGCCTCCTCGAGTTTGCCCTTGACGGGCGGTATGATTTTCTCCGCGGTTTCGTCTTCGTGGCGAGTTGCGACCACCTGCGACGCCTCCACGACAACCTCGATTACCTTTCGAAGCCAGAGTTCAGCCACATCCTTGACGTGCCCCACCGCCGGGGCGAGGCCGCCCTGGAGTGGACCGTGGAGGAGCTCAGGCGCCTCGCCGCGGCCCTCGAGGGGGCCTTCGGCGTCGACATGGGGACCGACAGTATACGGAAGGCCATTGCTTCGCGGAACGAAATGAACCGGCTTCTCCGGGAGATCGGGGAGATGCGGAAGGCCGACGCCCCGCCCTTCACAGGGACGGAGTACCACCGCCTGATCATGGCGGCCCAGGCCGCGCCCTTCGAGCTCATGAGGCCCCTGGTCGAGGAGTTTCGCCATCGCGCGAAGGAATCCCCCGGCAGGGACGGGCACCGTGCCCGCGTCCTGGTGACCGGGACGGGCCTCGACGACCCGGGCTACACGGAGATCATCGAGTCCCAGGGCGCCCTTGTGGTGGCGGACCGCTACTGCACCGGCTCCTTCCCCGGGTTCGATACCGTGGATGAAGATGATGAGCCTTTCACGGCCATGGCGCGGCGCGTCCTTGACGGGAGCCGCTGTCCCAGGATGATGGAGGAGTTCGCCGCCCGGGCGGAGTACGTCGCCCGCCTCGCCCGGGAATACCGGGCAGACGGCGTGGTGATAGAATCGATAAAGTTCTGCGACACCTGGGGAGTCGAGTCCGCCGCCCTGTCGGCGCGGCTCCGGGAGGAGGGGATCCCCGTCCTCCGGCTTGAGCGGGAGTACCGCCAGAGCGGCGAGGGGCAGCTCCGCACGCGTATCCAGGCCTTCATCGAGAGCATGGGGAAGTAAGATGAACATTGCCGATATCGCCGTTACATCGAAGTTCAAGCTTTTCAATCTCCTCAACATCGCCAGGATGGGGGTGAAGCATGGGCCCTATGATATGGTAAGGGACCTGATCCGCTATCCCTGGATGCGCCATTTCCTCAAGGTTAACCGCCTCATCAGCAAGCTCACGGAGGGCCGCACCGGCAACTACCGGGAGGCCGTGACGATGATCATTCACGCCACCACGAAGGAAATCATCGACCTCCTCGAGGGGGTCTACCATCGACAGGACCGCCTGGTGCTCCACGAGGACATGGTGCCGCCGGAGATCCTTCGCGCCATGGGCCTCTCGCCCTGGATGCCCGAGGTCCTGGGGATCCTCCTTCCCATGCTCGAGGCCAACGCCATGGAGGAGTATATCGACGCCGCGGAGAACGAGGGCGTGCCCCCCGACGTGTGCAGTCTCCCCAAGGCCGTCATCGGCATGACGGTTTCGGACTGCCTGCCCCCGGCGCGCGCCGTGGTGACCTCGAACCTCCCCTGCGACGGCGGGATGACCTCCTACATCTACGTTGAACAGAAGACCGGCGCCCCCACCTTCCGCCTGGATATACCGCACCACTTCAAGGACGAGCGCGCCGAGGCCTACTTCGCCGGGGAATTGCGCCGCATGATCGCCTGGCTGGAGAAGCATACCCCGGGGCGCATTGACTGGGACAGGCTGAAAGAGATGTGCGAGGAGCGGAACCGGATGGTGGAGTACGAGCTCGAGCTCTGGGAGATGATCGCCCACAGGCCGGCCCCCCTTGCCGCCGAGGCGGTCTACCTCGGCCACCTCTGGTTCTTCAACGTCTGCTCGGGGCTTAAAAGCGCCACGGAGGTCTTTCGTAAGCTTACGCTCCTCGCGAAGGAGAACCTCGAGAGGGGGGTATCCGCGCTTGAGGATGAGAAGTACCGCACCCTTCTCTGGAACCCGCCGACCCTCCACGCCCTGGACCTCTTCGTCTGGGCCGAGAGGCGCTACGGCGTCTCCTGCATCATGGACAGCATGACCTTCAACCGGATTCCCTTCATCGACACCTCTTCTGAGGAGTCGATGCTCCGCGGCATCGGGCGCAACATCATGAACGGCCCCATGGCGCGCCATACCCGGGGGCCCATGGAGAACTACTTCGACGACATGTTCCATATCATCAAGCGTTTCGACATCGACATGCTCTGGATGGCGGGGCACATCGGGTGCAAGAACACCCAGGCACTGAACAACATCATGCGGGAGAAGTGCAGGGACGTCGGGGTGCCGGTCCTCATCATCGACTACGATCTCTCGGACACGCGCATCGTGCCGAAGGAGGGGATACTCTCCCAGGTCGATCACTTCATGGAGAACGTGATGAAGGCGGAGCGGCGGAAGGGCTGACCACCCCTCCCTCGATGGGAGGGGCTGGGGGAGGGTGATCTTACTTGATGCGCCCCCCCCCCATCCCTCCCCCTTCAAGGGGGAGGGGTAAACAGAAAAGGAGAACAGCAATGGCCCAGAATTATTTCGCGGGATGCGACATAGGCTCCACGACGGGAAAGGTCGTCATCATCGGTGATGGCGGCATGGTGGCGTCGTCCATCGTGCCCAGGGAGATCGATCCGGAGGAGACGGCGCACCTCGCCCTGGGCGAGGCCCTGAAGGCCGTGCCGGAACTCGGGAGCCACAGGGACCTGGCGTATCTCGTGGGCACGGGGTACGGAAGGAGCGAGATATCCTTCGCCAACGAGAATATCTCCGAGATAAGCTGTCACGCCATGGGGGCCAGCTTCTGCGACGGCGCCATAAAGACCATCGTGGACATCGGGGGCCAGGACGTGAAGGGGATCTCGGTGAACGGCGACGGCACCGTCAAGGAGTTCGTCATGAACGACAAGTGCGCCGCCGGGACCGGGCGCTTCTTCGAGGCCATGGCGCGCATTTTTCGTATGGAGCTTCCCGAGTTTTCGGAGCTGTCACTCAGGGCGAAAAAATCGATTCCCGTGACGGCCCAGTGCAGCGTCTTCGCCGAGACCGAGGTGATCAGCCTCTTGGCGGGGAAGAACCTTCCCGAGGAGATCGCCGCCGGGGTCCAGGGAGCCGTGGCGAAGCGCTGCTTCACCCTTCTCAAGCGGGTGGGCGTGAATCCGAAGGTCACCATCACCGGCGGCTGCGCCAAGAACCGTGGACTCGTGAGGGAGCTCGAGAGGGTCCTGAAGATGGAGATCGCGCCCCTTTCGGTGGATCCCCAGATCATCGGCGCCCTGGGCGCCGCGGTCTACGCGAGAATACGGTCGGGGCGTTGACGATGCGGCGCTCACGGAGGCGAGATCACGTGACCCCGCCTTCACGCGCGCCGAAATATGAATGGATCGCGTGGAGATCCCGCCGCGAATGGACCTCGGCCCTCAGCCGTTCCCGGAGACGCGCCATTATTTCACGTGGCACATCGCCGGGTGACGGGTGCGCCCTCATGGTCTCCCGCAGAATCGTCGTCGAGTGAATCAGGATGCTGTAGTAGTACCAGTCCCCGGTGAGCATCGCCGCGTAGCCCACCTCGTCGTCGCCCAGCGTGTCATGTACCGCGCAGCGGAACCTCTTCCCCGAATAGCTCAGCACGCAGTCAAGACGACCTTCTCCCGGAGAGGCGTCGTGGAGGGCGCATCCGACAGTGCCGCCGTTTTCCCCGAGGACGATAAAGGAACATCGCGGACAGTCGCCGAAAATTTTCCGGACCGCCTCGCCCGGAACGGGTTCACCGCCGGGAACATGATAGGAGCCGGTCATGTCGCTACGGCTTTTCCCCGCCAGGGCGGCGAGATAGGAGGCGCTGAAGCAGCGGTAGTGATCGCGTCGCCGGACGAGGAGCGCCCGGACCGCTTCGGCGGGGGCGGCGAAGTTATGGCTGCCGCAGCAGAGGGCGCAGGAGGCGCCGTGGCCCGGCCGGCATGGGGAGATGGCATCGGTCATGGCAACGAACTAATCATCCCCCGGCCGATCGCCAGGTCCCCCCGGCTGTAGAGGAACTTCCCTTCCTTCATGACGATCTCCGGGGAGCGGCAGGCCCCTATGTTCTCCAGGGGGTTCGCGGCGAGGAAGACCAGGTCGGCGAGCTTTCCCTTCTCGATTGAGCCGATTGTTTCCTCCATGCGGAGGATGCGCGCGCCGTTGATCGTGGCGATCCTGAGGATCTCGTCGTTGCGGAAGCCGGCGCGGGAAAGGAACTCGAGCTCGCGGTACTGCCCGCCGAAGTAGGAGAGGGGCATACCCGCGTCGATGCCCAGGCCGATGGTGATGCCGGCGTCGCGCATTTTGAGGAGATTCTTCGTGCCGAAATGGATCATTCCGAAGTAGATCTCCGGGTTCACCAGGAATATCTTCTTCTTCCAGAGGTTGTCGTACCCGACGCTCCGGTACTTGCCGAGCTCCCGCATGTTCTTCTCGTGGATCACGGGATCGCAGTGCTCCGTAGCCGTGTCGCGAAGGTACTCCCTCCGGATCGCCACCTCGTTCATGATGAAATCGCTTCTGAAGCGCTCCGGGACGGCGTCGTAGGCCTCCTCCATGAGATAGGAAAGCCCGATGGTCATGGTGGGCACGCTGGCGACGTTCTTCCTCGCCATCAGCTCCACGTCGGCGTCGGAGAGGTACGAGTCGGAGACCATGTGCTCCAGCGAGTGGATCGGGTACTTCATGGCCCTGTCGAAGCCGAACTTGCGGTGCACGTGGCAGGATACCGGGAGCCCCGTTTCCCGGGACCGGGCGAAGATGTGGGCGAGCATCTCGTCGGAGTAAACGGGAATCGGCCCCTTTTTGCAGAAGACCGACCGGTCGTCCATGGTGAGCTTGATGAAGGAGGCGCCCGCGGCGTTTTTCTCCATGACGCGTTGCAGCTCCTCGTAGCTCTCGAAGTTCGTCATCACCATGCCGGTGAAGAGGGCGGCGAGATTCGCCAGGGGATGGGCGTCTTTCGGTGGGATGTCGGGATGACCCCCCCTGATGTTCAGCATGGAGTTGCAGTAGACCACGCGCGGCCCCGCGAGCCTGCCCTTCTCTATGTCCTTGATCATGCCGTGGAGGGTGAGGGGGAAGGACCCCACGTCCCGGTAGGTGGTGATGCCGTGCTCGATGCCGATGGAGAACTGGCGCTTCTGGAACGCCAGGTGCCGCGAGAGGTCTGCCGTGTCGAGGGTGAAGGAGGAGGTGATGGTGGGGTGGCAGTGGGCGTCAACGAGTCCCGGGATGACGCAGGCGCCCCGGGCGTCGAAGGCCAGTGCGCCAGGGGCGGGTATGCCGCCGGTTTCCACCGCCTGGATGATCCCCTTCCGAACGAGTATCGATGCGCCGGGTCGCGCGGTCCCGCTTTTGACGTCGATAACCGTGCAGTTGGATATAACAATGTCCCGCCCGTAGTCGATCGAAGGGATGTTCCGCGGCAGCGCCCCGGCGCATCCCTGGAGGGGCTGGATCGCCGCCACGGCTGCCGCGGCGGCGCTCAGGCGAATAAAATCGGCCCTGGTTATTTTCTCTCCATCGAAATCAAGTGGGTGCCACTCCATGATCGCCTCCCGGGTGTTGTGGTACTAAATGATGTTCGCACGCTATGGGGCATGGAGGGAAATGTCAATGATAAAATTAACAAGCGTTAACTTTTAGAAGCATGTCAAGGGCGTCCCCGCCTTCATGCCAGCGGTGACGGATCACTCGGCCATCATGATCCGCCTCGACCTCAAGCACTCCTCCCCAGGAGAGGCGGTATCGTATAAATGTGTGCCCTTCCCCGGCGGGGACCGGTCGAAGGGCTTCCAAACCGTATCCCCGGGGCCATCCCTCCGCCATGGCCTCTTCGACCTTCCTTCCGGGGCGGAGAACTTTTTTACCGCGGCGCCTCTGCTCACGGGAAACCCGGAAACCCTTCTCGCGGAGCAGCGATTCCGCTTCCCTGCCCTGGCGGAGGTCAACACCGGCGATCTGCTCTCCCTCGATGGTGAGAAACACCACGGCGCCCGTACCGTGCTGGATCAACACCACGCCGGATGATTCACTCAGGATGTGCCAGAAGCGCATGGCTTCATGGTCCTCGCGGAGGGCGGGCCAGATGACGCCGGGACGGAATATCTCCCTGAACTCCTGGAGATCCCCATCGGCGAGTTCAAAGGGCATGCATCACCCCCCTTGAGTTTAGTTATTCGTGTAAAGTATCAATGGATAATCCGTGACGGGAAGGTTGTCGAAGGTCGTGCCGCCGGCATCAACGGTGGGGACGCCGGGATCAAGGGTTTCCTGGCGCAGTACGTCCCTGAGTTGATATGAGAAAGATCCCGTTATGCCATCGAAGAGGATCTCCTTAAAGCGCATCGCCTTCACCGTATCATCGATGGCCTCGATGATCCAGTAGGCCATGACCGGCCTGATCGAATCCGCGTCTCCGGTGTCGTTATAAATGAGTATCATCACATCATCGCCGCCGATGTTCTTTACAAGCATGCGGTCGTACACGACGCGCTGCGGCCCGATGAGGCGCGCAATTTCCTGGAACGCCCGGAAGGCGGGACTCGCCTCGTAGGGCGCGTCTTCATACACCAGGCCGTCGAAGAGCTCCCCCTCCCGGTGCGCCCCGTACTTGAAGTAATGGCAGCCCCGGAGTCCCTCGGCATGCTCGAAGAGCATCGACCGCGCGAGCCATTTCGCCTGGGCCGTGTCGTTCTCGCTGGTCGCGTAGTCGAAGTTGATGTAGCCGGCCTCCGTGTCCCACAGGTCAACGCCGGGTTTACGGAGGGCGAGGCGGTCCCTGATGTCCTGGATCTCCTCGTGAAAGTCATCGCCGTGCCCCGGGTCTTCGTCGATATCGAAGTGCGATTCCGGCGAGGAACGGTAGGGATGGATGCCGATGGCGTCGACGCTGTCCAGGACGTTGTTGTCCAGGCACGCCTCCAGGAAGGCCCTCCACCCGGGGAACATGCAGAGGCCCCCCATGATGAGGTAGGCGTCGGGCTGCACCGACCGGATTCGGGCCGCCGTGGCGGTGACCAGTGCCGAATAACGGTCCGCGTCGATCGCGGGTTGCCAGAAGCCGAGCAGGTTCTCTTCGTTCCAGATCTCCCAGGTGGTGACCCGGTCCCCGTACCGGCGCGCCGCCGCTTCGACGAAATCAAGCCAGCCGTTGACGCGCTCCAGGCGATAGTCGAAGCCGGTGTCCGCGTCCTTCCCGCTGTAGGGCGCGTAGCCCTCGGGAAAGATGTCGGGGTCATAGCCGCCGTCCGATGCCGCTTTCCGGTAGGCGAATTCCTCCAGGGGATAGACCGTGCCGGGCGCGTCGTAGAGGGTGTTCCCGCCGTGGAGCTGGATGATCACGCGCTTGTTCGTCCGCAGGGCGAAATCGATGAAACGGTCATAGTCAGTCCACCGGTAGTTTCCCTTTTCGTTGATCTCAATGTTCCACCAGAGAAGGAGGCAGTTCACGTCGCGGACGTTGATATCGGCCAGTTTACCGTTGAAATTAAAATCAACCGGGTTGGTATCGAAATGATTGAACAGGGTGTATGACCCCTCTTTGAAGCCGAACTTGTCATGGGCCTCATGATTCCGGCCGAGCAGCGCGAGGAGGGCGGGCGTGGTATCCGTGCCCGCCCCCGTGCATTGCGTGAGGAGCAATGCCGGGACGCAAATAATCACGGTCAAGATTTTCTTCATCGCGATCCTCAAGCGAGTTGAAAAGGGAAGTTGTATCATTCATGAAAAAGTGCATCTATACGGAAAAAAGTCAAACGTATTATTCCAACGACAAACTCAGAGGCGATTTATCGGTGTCCATTGATTCGCCGCGACGCCGCCGAAACCCTGGTGCGGTTTTCCGGCTTGACTGTGGCGGGTGCACTGCTGGCGCGGCTATTCAAGGACGGGAAGCTTCTATCGCCGAAGGGGAACGCGTATCCCCGACGGTTCCTCAAACCGTCACTGGGTGGCGGTCCTTGTCGTCTCCTCGTTGGAGAACACGACCTTCCTGAATTCGTCCTTCCCGGTGTTCCGAAAGTCAAATTCAACGCGACGCGCCCCGAGTGCCTTTGCAAGGGATTGAAGGGTCTGACGGGCCGATTGCTCCACGTCCGAGGCGACTTTCTCGATCATGCCCCGCGCCTGTTCCTCGGCGCGCTTTTTCGCCTCGTTCTTGATGCGGTTCTTGTCCTCTTCCGAAAAACCCTCGCCGAAGAGCTTGTTCAGAAGGTCCGGCAGCAGCCAGGGTATCAGCCTGCTTTTCTGCTCGTCGTAAAAATGAATGTCGCGGATATGTATTTCATGGAAACAATCGGGCATGTGGAAGGTGTAGCAGTCGTCGTCCCCTTCGATACGGAAATCGGGGCTGCGGAGGTCGTAGCGGAAATCGATTTCGAATTCGAAAATCATCGCCATTTTTTTATTGGAAAGTATCCACTTGAGATACTTCTTGCCGAATTCGCCCCAGGCATGGTCGACCTCGGTCACGATTTCCTTGGTGAAGACCTTGAATACGGAAAGCTCGCCGATGGCCTTGAGGCGTTCGATGTTTGAATATATCAAGGTTTTTCTCGCGGAGGCGACTCCCCGCCTTCGCCTGAAAAAGTATATCCATGAAAGGTACACGGCCACGGTAGCGACGCAGCCGGCAATGAAACCCTCAAGTGCGCTCATACACAATCTCCTGCCCTGCCATCATGGAATTTCCATCCCTCCCAGGCAACCGTCATGGAAAGGATATATTACTCAAGATCAACGATGAACAAATTGAAGCTAATTGCAAGGCAAAAAAATCGGTCCCTCAGGAGTCAGCAGTCTTTTCCATCCTTTCGCCGGATGCCCTGCTGGTCGGTTTTTTCTGTTTCCCAATGAGAAGCCCTCAATGGATAATCGTCCTGGCGATGGAGCCGATCGCCGCGTCAGATGGCCGCGTAATGGCACTTCCAGCGCGGGATAACGCCCTGCGTATTATACTGGACACATTATCATCGGTGATGTACTAATAATAACCGGGCATCGACTGGCTCGGCAGAAACGCTCCGAAAGGTATTCATATCATGGAAAAATTCGCCGTTTTTTTCTCCCTCAGCCTCATCATCCTCTCCGTCGGAATATCCCCGGCGCCGGGGAGTGAAAAGGAAAGTCCCGTGCGGGTATTTTACGAGAGAAGCCCCGCCGGGGGATATGACATCTTCGCCTCGAACAGCGAGGTGATCCCCATGACCGTGAAGGTTGATCTGCCGCTTCTTGAACGGATGACTCCCACTGAGAAGGTGCCCTTCTTCAAGGTGGTCCCACCCGGGACGGAGAAGCTCTTCATCCTGGGCGTACGGCCCAACGGGGAGGACCCCCATTTCCGCTACCGCTTCCATTATTACTGGGGAAACTGCATCGAGGGGAAGCACGACGATTCCCACGTCTACCTCATTCCCTTCGCCCACGGCACCAAGCACCTCCTGTCCCAGGGATACCGCGGGAACAGGACCCACGTGGGGAACAACGCCTACGCCGTGGATTTCAACATGCCCGAGGGCACGGAGATTTACGCTGCCCGGGGGGGCGTCGTATTTCGCGTGAAAGAGGATTCTGACATTGGAGGACCCGACGCATCGTACGGGAAGCACGGTAATTACATACACATCTATCATGATGACGGCACCTTTTCCCGGTACATCCACCTGAAAAAGGACGGCGCCCTTGTGGAAAAGGGCGACCGGGTCCGGACGGGGGACCTGATCGGGCACAGCGGGAACACGGGGCGCTCCCGCTCCCCCCATCTCCATTTCCAGGTTGAGAAGTACCGGATCGAGGGGGGCATGGTCACCGTTCCCACGCGGTTCCTCGACCATGACGGAAAGGCCGTCACCCTGGAGTGCGCGACATGGTACTACGCGACCCACCCGGGGAAGGGTGAATATCCCGTGCGGCTCGGGAGAAATCTCTCCGACAATGATTTCCTCGGCCACGCGGAACCGATCGATGAGAGCGGCAGGATCGAGGTGCGCCAGGAGCGGCTGGACGACACCTTCGTGCTCTTCGCGCGAAACGGACTGTCCGTTCCCTGCGAGGTGAAGGCGCGCTTCACCCTGGACAACATGGTTTCCACGCGGGGCAACCCCGTGACCGTCACGGTGCCGCCCGGGAATGAGGCCTACCTCTGCATCGTGAGAAAGCGGAAGCCCGCGGACCCCTCGGACTGGGAATTCTCGTTTCGTTTCAGGTATGCCTACACCTACAGGAAATTGCGGCAGTAGAATCATCCCTGAACCAAAGTGCATTTCTTTTCCTCTGGAAATTTTTCCGGGGATCGATAGTTGCGGTAATCGGCATTTTTTTTCTGCCGGTTTCCAGGTCATTCGTTAATGGTAACAACACATGACAGCCGGATGGCCGGGAATCTACTTGACGACGGTGGTTTTTATAACTATATTAGTATGATAATATAAATATGAAAACATGGATAAATAATATGAAAATTATGGAGCGTGGACAGATCACCATTCCGAAGAAAATTCGGGATACGTACGGGCTCAAGCCTTCAACGGAGGTTGATGTCATACCGCTTGAAGAGGGCATTCTTATCGTCAAAAAAAGCTCCGGTAAAAGTCCCTTCCACGAAGTATACGGAGTATTGAACAACCCCCGTGACAGCGACGGACTCATCGAGGAGATCAGGGGCAGGTAGATGATCACCGCCGTTGATACGAACATTCTCCTGGATCTCTTCCTCCCCGATCCGGAAAATGGGCTGAAATCCCGCGCACTGCTGGAAAAATCTTATGAAAAGGGGGCGCTTATTATATGCGGGATCGTCTATGCCGAACTCGCCCCGCAGTTTCCGAACAGAGATACGCTCGACTCCTGCCTGGATACGATCGGCGTTGAGGTGGCTGACATCAACCGGGAAGCCCTTTATCTCGCCGGAGAGACCTGGCGTGTGTACAGGAAAAAAAGCAAGTCCCGTGAGAGAATTATCACGGACTTTCTGATCGGGGCTTTTGCAAAAATCCAGGCCGATCGCTTTCTCACCAGGGACAGGGGATTTTACAGGAATTATTTCAGGGGACTGAGCATCGTTGATTGAATTGCCTGTCCCGCTAGGCGACGGGTTCCTTTTTGATTTCACTGAATCCAAGCCCCAGGTAGAGCAGGGCGATGCCGAGATACAGGACGACAAAATAGGGCAGGCTGATGCCCGCAACCTCCAGGATGGTTTCCAGGATCACCGGCACCGTGAGGCTGTAGATGGAGAGCTTGAACACGTCGCCGTATTCAAGCGACATCTTCATGATTGACATGACGATGAGGCCGAAAAGGCTCACGACGAGGGCCCAGAAGATTTTTCCCACGAAAAAAAACAGGGCGTAGAATACGATTATCACCGGAATGCCGTATCTCAGATAGGATATCCATCGCGCCACATCCGCCTTGGCGATGGGCGCGAGGGACTTCAGCGCCTCCATGTTGTATTCTTCCGTCCTGATCATGTCCCTCTTGTAGGTGATGGTGTCCCTTTCCACCAGGACGCCTTTCTCGTATCCCTCCAGGACATTTCTGCTGATCGGCCGGGAAGTGTCGACGACGATGATCGTGTCCTCTGTCTTTGTCACGAAAGGCATTTTTCCATCCACGTGGATCCCCTTTTCGGTGAGGGAGAACTCCGGGACTTTTTCGGCGAAACCCTTCTGTATTTCGCTGACGCCGGTCTGCAGGTCACCGTAGAGGTTCACCGAGCTGATGGCGCCGAAGACGGCGCAGAGAATAAGAAGGAAGAGAAAGGCGCTGCCCATGGGCATCTTCCGCAGCAGGGCGTAGTTTCCGAACCGGTACACGGCCTGGATCGCCGCTATGAAGAAATTTTTCTCGCTGGTATTCATGTCGCTCTCTTCCTCCCGGGTCGATCTCCGTGTACGGGATACACCGTGATACGCGATAACGTGGCCGCCGGGCACTGTCCGACAGGCAGCTGCACGGGCAGGACCCGTCGCCCGTAATGGGCCATGCCCGCGCCGGGTCCGGTTCTCACTGGACGGTGTAGGTGAATTTCCCTTTCGATAGATTGACCGGCTGGTAGACCGGCTCCTGCGTCACCTGGGTGCCCGTTTTCACCAGTTTGTATTTCAGAAATTTGTCTCTCACGATCACAAGCTGTACCTCGTGGTCTCCCGCGGCCAGACCGTCAAGCGCGTTGCTGATGGCCCCCCTGAAATCATCCTCGCCGGTATTGCGGATGTAGATCTGGATCTGGTCCCATGTCCTGTCGGGGAGTGAAGCGTCGCTGTAGACGCCGCGCCATGCGACCTTCCCGTCGATCCAGAGGTGCAGATGGCACTTTTCGCCCCGGCTGAACGCGCCGATGGCGCCGGGAAAATAGCAGCGGGCATAGATCGCGTCACCGGAGGTAAAGCCGTCTTTCAGCGAAGCGGATCCTTCCTGCCCCTTGCCGATCGCGGCTGACGCGAAGATCATGTTCGCGATTCCTTCCGAATCGATCTTCTTCATGCTCTGGGCAACGAGCCCCGCAGTCGCGATCGATACCATTGTTATTCCGATTACTAGCATTACCTGTCCGCGCTTCATGGTGCCTCCGAAAAAATTGGTTTGTGCCGATATCCCAATGGATACCCATTAATATAACGACGAAAAAAATCCTGTCAACAGATTATCTTTGACGGCGAATGAAGTCATGGCGTCACCCGCGTATCGCCGCGGCCTGTGTGGACACCTGGCACACGGGTGAAGGGTGGCTACAGCCCGGAGCCTCCGACAGCGGCCGCGCTACCACCTGCTGTCCGAGTGGGTTTCGTAGGTTTTGACAAAACCGCACTTCTTGCATTTGTCGGTTACCGCGTAAAAGGTGCGGGTGACGGTCACCGTGCGTCTCTGTCCCTGGCGCTTCTCGGACTTGTTGACCCGTCTTTCCCCTGTCTTCACCCTGTTGATCTCCTCCATGGCGAAGAAGGTGCCGCATTTTGGACAGCGGGTCTTGTAGACGTAGAGCCCTCCCAGGATGAGGACCGCGATAAGGATGACCGCTATGGTGCCGCCGATTGTCGTGGTTTTATTCATGGCCGGAAAAACCTCCACTCTTTTTTGTGCGTGAAAGAACCAGCCCGCCTGAAGTAAGACAATCGAATGTTTAATAATACGAATCTATAACAGCAGTAATTCGATAAAATGGCAAGAAAAAAATGGAGATAAGGGTCTGCTCGTTCACCTGTTCAGGATGTCTCGATCGTTCGGAACGCCGGCCCACTCCAGTTCACGGCGATAGCAGGACGGAGAATCGGCAATCACCCGTCCCCGGTCCCTCATCGTTACGGCAGCGGCATGATCTTCCCGAGGGCGTCCACCGGCGAGGTGGCATAGAGGACCGCGCGCTCAAGGGCGTCTTCCCTGCGGGCGTGGGCCGCCTGGTAGTCCGGGCGCGCGATCATCTCCAGGAAGGCCTTCCTCGACGGGTACTGCACCAGGAGCACGGCGTCCCAGGACTCGTCACCCTGGAGGAGCTCCTCCGCCCTGCCCAGGTAGACCGCCCGGGCGCCGATCTCGCCCAGTATGCGGTTCGCCTCCCTGGCGTAGCTTTCGTATGAAGCGAGACCGTTCCTGCCGCGGAATTTCAACAGGTTGAGCATGATGAAGGGCCCGCTGTCGGGATTGTCGGCCAGGGCCTTGAATTCGTCGTGATTGATCTGAAGCCCGCTCATTTTTTTCTCCCGGTTCCGGCTCCTGGCTCCCCCGTGGGGAGCGCGTCGTCATGCGCATATCCCCCGGGATGTACGGGGGGATCACCCGCGCATGCCGAGGGCGTACTCGATTTCCCCGCGCACATTCGCATCATCCTCGTTCTTCATGAAGCCCTCGAGGAGCGCCCCGGCTTCCGCGCCGCCGATCTTTCCCATGGCCCAGGCCGCCATGCCTTTGACCCGGGGGTCGTCGTTTTCCCGGAAGGCGCGCGCGAGGTCGCCGGTGTATGTCTCGTCCGTGCTGTTGCCCATCACGCGGGCGACATTCATCTTCCACCGCCAGATGTCGTCGGGGGGCATGTAGAACATGTGGGGCCAGATATGCGCCGTGAAATACTCCCTGTCCATGTGGAGCAGTTTCGGCAGGTCGAAGTGCTCCGCCTTCGCCGCCACCTTCGCGTTGACCGGGAGCTCCTGGGCGAGCCAGGCCGCGTTGCGGGGGCACACCTCCTGGCACCGGTCGCATCCGTAAACGTACATCCCCATGGGCTCCCGGAGCTCGCGGGGCGTGATGCCCTGCCCGAAGTAGGTGAGGTATGATATGCACCGGCGCGGGTCCACGCGGCAGTTCCCCTTCAGGGCCCTCGTGGGGCAGGCCGCGACGCAGGCGCTGCGGCACCACTCCGGGCAGTCCAGGCCCTTCGACGGTGCGCCTGGTTCGAATTCCCGGTCCACGGTCACCGTGAAGGGGAAGACCCAGGAGCTTTTCCGCGCCGCCCTGCGGGAGTAGAAGAGGCAGTTCTTCCCCGTGCCCCCCAGGCCGGCCCGGACCGCAGCGGCGCGGTGGGGGAGGTTGAAGGGGACCTTCGAGTCGATGCCGTTATCGCGGAGGAACGAACGGAATCGCTTGATGCGCCGTGACAGTCCGTCCTTCGTGACCCGGTCGTCGTCGAGATAACAGCGCCCGAAGTTCCGCTCGATGGCGGGCGGATAGGCGCCGCGGAAGTACGACTCCACGAGGACGATGATCGACTTCGCTTCAGGGTGGACCTTCTTCGGATCGGCTCCGTCCAGGAGCGCGAGACCGACCTTTTCGGCCCAGGCGTACTCTTCGCCGCTTTCCTCCAGGAGATCCCGGTGCCGTTCGAAGGGCTCCGCCGTGGTGAACCCCGCGTCGGCGAAGCCGAGCTCCAGGGCCTTCTCGATGATGTCGTTTCGCGTAATCATGGTTTCTCCGGAAATGGCTGCCGCAGAGGCGCAGTGACAATGTGCCTTCCATGCCTCCGTGGCTGCCCTTCGTCGGCGCGCATTCGAAAGCGCCCTTTCATATACCCAGCATGGCCTTCACGGTCTTCACGCACTCAAGCATGTCCGATCCGTTCTTGCTCAGGCGCGCCATCATGATGCCGCCTTCCAGGGACGCCACCACCAGGCGCGCCGCGGCGGCGGGGTCGATGTCCTCCCTTATATCGCCCTCCTCCTGGGCCTCGCGGATCAGTCTCGCCAGGAGGCGTATCCACTCTTCGAAGATGTCCCTGACCAGTCTGGCGAAGTCATCGTTCACGTCGGACATCTCAAGGGCCATGTTGCCGAAGATGCAGCCCCCCACGAAGCCGCGTTTCCTGTGGAGGCGGTATACCGCGTCGAGGATCCCCCCGACCCGACGGGCGGCGGTGGCGCCCTTCGCGTTTTCCATGAGGTATCTGAAATACTCCCCGCTGGCCCGGCGGATGAGCTCGAGGCCCAGCTCTTCCTTGCTCGTGAAATGGAAGTAGAGGTTCCCCTTTTTCACTCCCGTGGCCTCGACGAGGTCGTTCACGCTGGTGTTGGCGAAGCCGCGCCGGTTGATGATATCCGTTGCCTCGGTGATTACTTTCGCCCTGGTCCTCTCGCCTTTTGTCGCCGTTTCCATGATCCTGCCCATAATATACTGAACGTTTGGTACATTAATTGACCGGATTCTTCCTGTCAAGGGAATTTTTCACATGCCTGTATCCCTATCCCGCAAAAATTATTCCCGCCCGTCACAATAGGGATAGACATGGGAGGGGGCTGGCCTAGTCTGGACCGGCCACAGCGGCGGCGCTACTGACGAACGATCACGAAAGGTATGACTCCTCGCGTAACTCGGGAAAGACACTTCAATCGCACTACATGGACCCCGCCGCCGCGTCGGCTCAATCATCCAGTGGTCACTATAGGTGGGCATGCAGCGCGTGGCCATGAAACGTCCCCCGTTGAGGTGAGCGTAGAATTTCCCCGGGGACGCCACCGCGTGAATACATCCCGTCATTTCAGCAGGGGGCGCAGGTCATCGAGCCTGTCAAAGAGGTGCCAGATGTAGTTGTCCCCGCCCTTTTCGCGGTGGGGATGGAGGTCACCCAGGGCGGGGTCGTCGAGATACGACTGGAAGGCTTCCCGGGAGGACCACTCCACGACGATGAAGACCTGCCTGGGGACGATGTCGCCCATGATCGCCTCGCGAAATTTACCCAGGGCGACCACCTTCCCGCCGTGGGCCGCCACCTCCTTCGCGGAGCGGCGCGAATACGCAAGATACTCATCGCGATTCGCGATGTTAAAAAGATTCAACGCGTAAACGGTATTGTTGCCCATGTGAGAGCCTCCGGTGTTTCAGCGTTTCACATGCAGTGACTGTCGCGGAGCGGCCGCGGCATGGCGTCTCCGGTTCCTCCATGATCCCCGCTCCTTCGCGTGCGCAATGAGGCGGTTTTCCCGGCGACCCCTGGCGTTCCGCGCGCGGCAATGGGCGGCCTGAGGAGGTCGCATCTTCACTGGCACGGCTGATGATAATCCGCTCACGGCGGATCGTCATACCCCTCAGGTTCCGCCGTACCCCACGTTCACCCTGTCTCCTTCGATGATGACGGGAACCTGCCGCCTTCCCCCGGAGTGCTTCAGCATCTCATCGAGTCCTTTTCTATCGGCCTTCACGTCGACGTAGCGGGCCCTTGCGCCGTATGCCTCACGGGCACTATCGGTGTAGGGTCAGCCGCTTTTTCCGAAAATGATGATCTCCGCCATGGCAACCTCCATTACGGCTCTGGTGTCCGGGGAATCACGGCGCGGGGCCCCGCCCCGGGCGACACGGCGCCGCGCCGGCAGCAGGTATAGCATGCCGTGAGAACCCTGGCAAGCACAAACCGCGGGACAGGCGGGTGCGCCGTCATCCGTCCCGTCAGCGGCGAACATGAAGATGGGCGCTGAAGAACGCGACCTGGTCACGCACGGCCTCCTCGAAATGCGTTCCCCGGTAAAAATCGAAGTGCCCGAAGGGGTAGTGCCGCACCTCGGCGCGGGAGCCGAGGATTTCCGCCGTTTCCTCGACCGGCGCCGCGGGCAGGAGCTCGTCCCTGTCCCCGACCTGGATGAGGACGGGACAGGCCACCCTGGAGGCGTATTCCAGGGGACGGTACTTGTCGCCCCGCACGATGATCCTCGCGCAGGCGACGTTCGGGTAGCCGGCGGGGGCGACACGGGCGAAGAACTCGTACTCATCCGGGTTCGTGTAGATTGCCACGGTGCCCGGCCTTCCCAGCATCGGGATGGTATGCGCCGGGAGCCCCATCCAGGACCGCACAAGGTCGCGGAGCCCGTGGACGAGCATTTTCAGGCCCCGGGAGAGAGGCATTGCTTCAGCCATCTGCTCCATGGCTGCCCTGCCGTCGAAGCTTGGGCACTGGGCGGAGACGCAGGCGATCCGCGGGTCCTCCGCCGCGATGACGATGACGTGGCCGCCGCTGAAGGAGGTGCCCCAGAGGGCGATCCGATCCGGGTCGATTTCGGGGCGACGCCGGGCGTACGCCACCGCCGCGCGGTAATCCTCGAGCTGGGAGGGGATCCAAATGAGGTGCCGCGGCTCGCCGTCGCTCAGTCCGAAATGCCGGTAGTCGAAGGCGAGAACGGCGAACCCCGCGTCCCTGAACCGCGCGGCGTAGCGGTCCAGGCCCATCCCGAGTACGCCGCCGAGGCCGTGGCCCATGACGACGCAGGGTGCGGCCCTGCCCCCGGCCACGGGCAGGAAGAGCCATCCCCTCATCGTTACACCCCCGGCATCGATGGCGACGTCTTCTTTAGGGGCCGCGATCGCAGAAGACGGTGGAGGGTTCCGCCGCTCGATCCCCTGTTCCATAACCTCCATGCCCGGCATGATGGCCACCGTCAGGAGGAACAGGGCGTAAAGGGCGACGAGGCCCCCCGCCACGAGGGCGGCACGTTTCAAGATCTTCAGCAGTGTCTTCATGGTCGTCGTCTCCTCTGGTTATTCACGGACGGTCCTGATGATCTCCTCCATTTCCGCCAGGTACGCGTCGAGGGCCCGCCGGCCCCTGTCGGTCAGCCTGATCTCGGTGTAGGGCCGGTTGTTCCTGAAGGTCTTTTTTATTGCCGCGTATCCCGCATCCTTCAGCCGGGTGAGCTGCACCGAGAGGTTGCCGGCGGTGAGGTCAAGGGCGTCCCGGATCTCGTTAAAGCCGGCGCCCTGCGGGCCAATCCCCGCGAGGTAGGTCACGATGCGGAGCCTGCTGCGCTCGTGGATGATCCTGTCGAGGGCCATGATCAGATGCCGCGGTTTCCGTATTTCATCCAGGCGTGCAGCCAGAAATAAATGAAACAGACTCCGAAAATGAGCATCACCGCCAGGGTGGCCGGGATGGTCCCCGCGGCGATAACCAACGCGGCCGCGGCCATCATCCACGATCCCGTGATGATGTATTCGGAAAGCTCGCTGATGTTGCCCAGGTAGTTGAAGAGAATTCCGATGCCGATGGCCAGGGTCGGGATCACCAGGTACGGCGTGCCGGTTATGATGAAATAGGCGACAAAGAACAGGACGGAGAAGAAAAACACGAGGTAGAAGTGAACAAACCTGAAGGTGAGCATCTCGAGGACCGCGCGGCGATAGCTGTACGCCGGGTCGCTGGAAGTAACCGACCGCGAAAAACGGACGATCTTGAAGGTCCCGAGGAAAACCCAGTCGGCGAGGATAACGCCGAGCATGAGGCGCCGGTAGGTCCCGGGCACCGTGTCGTAGGAGCCGTAGGAAGAAATGAGCCAGTGATAGATGCCGGCGATCAAAAAGACGCTCAGCCCGAAGAGGAGCGACATTGTCCTGAAATGGACCGGGTGCAGAAGGAACCGGAATGAGGGGCGGCTCTTCGCAAGGACCTCCCGGATGGCGGCAATATCCTCCACGATTTTTTTGACCCGGGTTTCGCTTGGAGTGGTCATGACCGCGCCTCCTGTCCTTGCAGTTAGCTTTATATAATAAACTAATTTATGTTATAATATTCAGCATAGGGAACGTCAACATTTTTCTATGAAATTTTTCTATGAAAAAGGGATTTTCGCCATGCCAGGCGCCGCTCCATGGGACGGCAGGGGATCCCTCCGGGGACCCGAGGCACCCCGGGCAACCCGCGAAGGGAAAAACTGCTGGACAACGCGCATGGAAATAATAGACTGACATGTCAGTTTATTCCCTTTGGGAAGCCGCGGATTACCCGACCGCGACGTGGAGCGTGGTAGTGCGGGGATTCTTGTTGTTTAGTGAGAGAAGGAGTGCTGCAAAATGGGAAAGGTGGACCGGTGCAATTCAATCGATGAATTGAACAGGCTGGCGAAAAAATCCGTGCCGGGCGTGATCTATGATTACATCGAGGGCGGCGCGGAAGATGAGATCACCATGGCGAGAAATCGCGCCTCGTTTCAGAATTATGAATTCATGCCGCGGGTTTTGAACAATGTAAAGAACATTGATCTCACGACCTCCATGCTTGGCAAGCGGTATTCAATGCCGTTGTTCCTTGCCCCCACGGGTATGTCCCGGCTCTTCCATTACAGGGGCGAGACTGCGGTCGCGGGTGCCGCGAGAAAACGGGGTATTCCCTACGCGTTATCAACGGTGGCCACCGCGTCCATCGAGGATATTGCGAAACTATCCGGGGGATCGCATTTCTTTCAGATCTATGTGTGGCAAAATCGCGACCTGGTTTTTGAGTTCATCGAGCGCTGCAGGAAAGCGAACTACGACGGGTTGATCCTTGCCGTGGATTGCGCCACCCTCGGGAAACGGGAGCGGGACCTCCGCAACGGGCATGGCAGGCCCCTTGAAATGAAGATCAAGACGGCAATGAGCGGGCTCACGAATTTCAAATGGGCCTTCCGTTATATCACATCCCGAAAGCTTCGGATGGCGAACATGGTGGACCATCTCCCGTATGGCGGCGATGCGCAGAGAACAATCGATACGGTAAATGAACAGTTTGATGCCTCGGTGACCTGGGAGGACGCGGGGAAACTGAGGGAGGCCTGGGACGGTCCATTTTTACTGAAGGGCGTGCAATGCATAGAAGACTGCAGGAGGGCCGCGGAGATCGGGGCCACCGGCGTCGTGCTCTCCAACCATGGCGGGCGGCAGCTGGATGGCGCTCCCCCCGCCCTGGACCTCCTGCCCGACGCCGTGTCCGCCGTGGGATCCGAACTGGAAATCTACATCGACGGGGGGATCCGGCGAGGGTCGGACGTGATCAAGGCCATGGCGCTGGGAGCGGCGGGCTGCATGATCGGGCGCCCCTACCTGTACGGCCTTGCCGGCGGCGGAGAAAAAGGCGTGGACCGATCGATTGAAATTCTCCAGGAAGAGATGGTGCGGGTGATGCAATTGATCGGGTGTGATGCCATCCACAAACTCGATGCCGGTTACGTGAAAAAAATTCGATGATGGTACGGAAGGTGTGCTGATGCGTAGCGGGGCCGCAACATTGATCCAGACGCTTCTCAACAACGGTATCGATACCTGCTTTACGAATCCGGGTACTTCGGAGATGCACTTTGTCGCCGCGCTGGACGGCGCCGGCATGAGGGCCGTGCTGACCCTGTTTGAAGGGGTCGCCACGGGTGCGGCCGACGGGTACGCGCGCATCGCCGATAAACCCGCCGCGACCCTGCTGCACCTGGGGTGCGGATTGGGCAACGGGCTGGCGAACCTGCACAACGCCCGGAGGGCCCGGGTGCCAATGGTCGTTATCGTCGGCGACCACGCGACCTACCACAAGCAGTACGATGCGCCCCTTGAGTCGGATATTGAAACGATCGCGCGCAATTTTTCCTCATGGATCCGCACGTGTCCCTCGACGGAACAACTCGCTGCCGATGCGGCGGAAGCGGTCGCGGCGGCACAGGGGCCGCCGGCGGGGGTGGCGACCCTGATTCTTCCCGCCGACGTGTCCTGGAGCAGGGGAGGCAAGGCGGTGGACGCATCGCCGGACCGTGATTTGTCAACCGCTCCCGACGCGGACATGGATCGAATCGCGGAGGTGCTGCTGAAGCAGGGAAGGAAAACGGCGCTCCTCCTGGGCCGGAGAGTCTTAATGAAGGAAGGCCTGGTCGCCGCATCGAGGATCGCGGAACAAACAGGGGCACGGCTCTTCGCGGAGGTGTTCCCCGCGCGCATGGAACGGGGAGCGGGCGTGCCGAATGTGGAGAGGATCGCCTATCTCGCCGAGATGGCCTCCGTCCAGCTGAAAGGGCTCAAGAATCTTGTCCTGGTCGACGCGAAGGAACCGGTTTCGTTTTTCGCCTACCCGGGAAAGAAGAGCTATCTTGTGCCTGATCCATGTGCCGTTCACCACCTGGTCGAACCGGACCGGGATGCTCTGGGAAGCCTGCAACGCCTGGTGTCGGCGGTCGGCGCCGAAGGAACCGGGCCGAGACTCCAGCGGGCCCGGAGGCCGAAACTTCCAACGGGAAAACTTACTGGGTCGAAGGTATGCCAGGCCCTGGGCGCCCTTATGCCGGAGAACGCCATTATCTCCGACGAGGCACAGACCTCGGGTGTTCAATTGCCGGCCTTCACCGCCGGAGCGCCACGACACGATTTGCTGACCCTCACGGGCGGGGCGATCGGCCAGGGACTGCCGGTGGCCCTCGGGGCGGCTATCGCGGGCCGGGACCGCCCGGTGATCGCCCTGGTCGGGGACGGGTCCGCAATGTATACGATCCAATCGCTCTGGACGATCGCCAGGGAAAATCTCGACGTTACCGTCGTTGTTTTTAACAATAGATCTTATGCGATTCTCAATATCGAGCTGGAGAGGGTGGGCGCCGTGAACGCCGGCCTGAAAGCGAAGTCGCAGCTTGACCTGTCACAGCCCGGGATCGACTTTGTCGCGATTGCGAAGGGGATGGGAATGCCGGGGCGAACGGTCCGCACATCGGAAGAGTTGATCGACGCGTTAAAGAATGCCTTTGGCGAACCCGGTCCGCACCTGATCGACGCGGTTGTCCCGAGCGAGTACACCGGGCTGAAGCTGAAGGCATTGCCCCATCTCCTGGGGGCGCTGAACAGCATCCCCTCTCCAGTTGCGAAGATGATAAAGAAAAAATTTTCTCCCTGATTGGATTGGAGCACGGAGGCGTTTTACCAGGCCCCCATGGAGTTCGCGTGCCGCCGGCGACCCGCGCGTCCTGAACGGGCATGCGCGAACCCTACCTGCCCGGGCCCCTGCGCATCCTCATCCTCTTTTTGATCACGCGCTTTTTGGCCGGGGAGATCTTCTTCCCCGTGCGGTCCGCCCGGCGCTTCTTGATCCTGTTGACGCGCTTTTCGATCTCACCCCGGAGTCCCCGGTTGAGCCGTTTGTATCCGCGCGAATCACGTATCCTGTGGAACTTCTCGGCCAGGCGTTCCAGGTCCCCTTCGTTCAACTTGGATATGACCATCTTTCTCCGCTTCGCGATGATCTCGCGCACGGCGTTCCGGTTGAGACGGAGCGACTGGTTCTCGGAGACGTATTCCTGGATCTCGCGCCTGATGGTCCCGTCAGCGACCGGGTTTACCATGATCTTCCCCGAGAGCACGTCCACCTGGGACCCGTCGCCGTCCGCGGTCACCTGGAAGCTGGTGCCCCGCACTGCCGCGACCTGGGTGTTTGTCATCACCTGGTAGGATTCGCCCTTCACGAGTTTCGAGAGCATGACCAGGATGCCGCCGACGGAAAGCTTGAGGTCAGGGTCCCCGGCGCTCTTCTTCAGGGAGGCCACCGTGACCCTCGTTGACTCCTGTATCCGCACGAGGCCGCTGTCGCCGAAGGAGAGATCGGTCATGGAATTTCTGCCCGTGACGACGGTGTCCCCGTCGGCAAGGACGCGGTCCACCACCGCCGCCGACGGTTTCCCGCCGGATATGATCTTCACATCGCCCGCGAACATCTTGATCGCGTAAGTCGTCTCGCCGTATCCCCGGGCGGAAATTATCAGGGAGCACGCGCACGCGGCAAGAACAGCTGCAAAGGCGGTGGTTGGTTTCATGTCATTTTCCTCTTTTCTCGATAGAAATTATTATACGCCGGATCAATACGTAAACGCGGCGCCGAAGTAGACCCCATGGTTCCAGAACGACGCGCCGACATCGGAGGATCTCAGGAACGGGTTCCGCGACCTTCTCCTGCCAATCAGGGCCAGCTTCACCAGTTCGATGATCTTCTGTCGGGTCGCGTCGACCTTGGGAGCCTGGTAGTATTCCGGCGCATAGTCAACGGAGAGCCGCGCGTAGTCGAGAATGTTGATGGTCAGGCCCGCGTTTCCACCCGCGATAATGTAGCTCTCGCTGTCCGCTCCCGCGTGCACCCCGGCCTGGAGCGACAGGTAGCGCCACGGTTCCGAATACACTCCCACCCTCCCCGTGTGGGAGAAGTACTTCGCGTAGTGGTACTGAAAGTCCTCCGGCACGTACCGGAAGATGTTTTCCCGGTATTCATACCTGAAGTCCAGGCTCGTGGTCTCGTGCACGAACCAGGAGAGCTCCGGGTAGACGTCCAGGTCCTGCATCTGGATGATATTCCTTTTTTTATAGTACTCGTAACGGGCCCACATCTCCCGCACGGGGATGGGTGAAAACAGGGACCTGTACGCTATGATTGCCTTGTCCTTGGCGTCATCGGACTTGAAGTGGTACAGGGTCCGGCTCGTGGTGCAGGTGCCCCCCAGGGTCACCATGTCGAAATCCAGGAGGAACCCGGCCGTGCCCTCGTGGGACCGGTAGTAGTGCTTTCTCCTGTCCCCGGTCGAATACGCGTATTCGCCGAAGAGCTCGATCACGCGGTGGGGATAGATCGAGAGCGCGGCCCGGGGCCGGGTGAAATTGACCGTCTCGAACTCTCCCTCTCCGTCCGAGATCTGGTAATCAAGGAATCGGGAGATGCCGGCGGTAAACCGCAGGTACCTGTGCTTGAGGAAGAGGTCGGCATAGGGCTGGTAATAACAGCTGCGGGTGGACATGCCCTCCGAGTAGGCCCCCTGCATGCCGATCTCAAGGCCGAAGACATCCGAACCCGGTTTTTTCGCCGGAGCGGAGGCTTCCCCGGCCCCATCGTCCTCCTGCGCATGGGCCGCGGTCACGGCGGCGAGCCAGCATGGCGCCGCCAGGAGAACTGCCAGGAAAAGGGAACTGAGCCGGGTTGCGCCTTTCTTTCTCATGGAGCGCTCCTTTGCCATGGGATCCGCGTTCCGGAGGGTGCCCGGATGATTCAGCATGCATACATCGCAACAGGCAATTTTTCAATACATTTTTATTATCAAGGACTTTGCCCTGGCCTCACGCTGCGGCCAGGCGCACAATGGATTGTATCAGAACCATCATGGGAGAATAGAGTAATTTCAACACAAATAGGACTGGACGAAGGCCCTAGTTTTAATAGTTGCGTACGCCCGGGCCGGCGGGAAACTGCAAATCATGCGCCACGTTAGAAATAAAAACCGAGCCCTGCATGCCAGAATACGTCATGATCAAGCGCCATTCCCGGCACATAACCTGCGGTTTTAAAACCGAGACGAAGGTTGAATCTCACCACCTCTTTCATCTTTACCGTCACGTCCCCGTAGAGCGCCCCCCCCATCTTTCGGTTGACATGCCTCGCGATATTCCCGTAGATGAGATCCAACATGAAGAGCCGGGGATATAACGCGGAATAATCGACCAGTGGATAGAGATTCACCGAGGCGTTTTCCAGATACAGGGTGCTTGCATAGTTCATGATGCCGGGCTGATTGAACAGATCAAGACCGGCGCCTACTTCCAGGTAATCATTCACCGCTATTGAATACAACCGCACTCCCGCCCCGCCGGTTCCGCGCAGTTTTCCGCTTCCTCCCCTGGCGTATGCCATGAGAACCGTTTTGCGGGGAAGCCGGAAAAAAAGATCAACCGAGCACTCCGGGCCGTGAGGCGTGTAAAAGACCCGGGTGGAGGGCATCATCCCCGCGTTCGGTCCAAGGGGGATCATGAGCGTTTCCATGTAGCGCTTCCCGGTGATCATGTTGTAAAATAATGCTCCGGCAGACATATAGAGAAAGGGATCCGCCAGCACCGCGAATGACCATTTTTTGATATCGTCGTAGCTGAGCAGATAGTTGTGCGGGAACACCCTGCCGAACTTGTTGTTGATGAGAAGCAGATAATTTTCATAATCGCCCCCCGTATCAAGGCGCAGCCCGCTTGGAGTGCCAGAGGAAACAGTTATGTACAGGAGCTGGTCGAACCTCGCATTGAGGTAAAGCAGTATATCAAAAGGGTAGATGTTCCCGTTCGCCACCCATCCCAGGGCCATCTCATGTGCCAGGGCGGTATTGGCCTCCGAGCCCGCGGTCATGGTCATCAGGGTTTGATCGATGCTCTTCGGCAGGGTCATGTACGTCGCGCCGCCGCCGCGCCCGTAGGGGGGCGGCGCGCCGATCTCAATCCTGTCGATAAATCCGCCCGACTCCAGCGCGCGCACCGCGTGGCCGGAATATTCATGGTTGAAGGTCATCATGGTGTAGGAGAAAGGAAAATCGACCAGGGTAATTTTCACTGCCATGATAAGGCTCGTCCATCCAATCCCGATTTTATCATAAAGAAGGTTAATCGGGTAATTGGTGAGGCGTACGAGCATGGAATATCCCGACTCCAAGGTGCGCACCGCCGGGATGGTGCCGGCCGGTACCGGCACCATGTACATCAGGGTTGATGGTTTGAAATAGAAGCTGGCCAGGACATTGTTTACCGGGAAATTGTAGGAACGCGAGGGATAGCCGTCAAAACCGATGGGTAGTACATATTTATGCAGTGGCGAAATCTGGATCCTGCCCTTTTTCACTCCCTCTTCCAGCGCCTCCCTGTCTCCTTCCCTGATTCCTTTTTCCAGTTTTCTCTCCCTGGCCTGCTTTTTTTTCTCCTCGTCGTCCTCTATGAGCCTGCGTACTTTGTTATCCATGAGAATCTTTCGGAATTCATCGACGACATCCTCATTACCGCCTTCTTCCTTCTGGGCTATGGTGACTTCGGAACGCGCACTAGCGTGATGGTTTCCCGCAAACAATGCGGGTTCCGGAACAAATGCCACTGCGGCCGATATCAGGAGCATCGATAACGAAAGAAAAGCCGAATACTTCATGACAGGCGCCTCGTGATAAGAATTTTGCGATCAGCCTCTTCACCAGTATGATGGGATCATGGACTGCCGCGACTTGCTATCCTGGCAGTTCTGCCCAGGGCATCGGAGCGTGCGCCTGCGTTGTGGCGTTTCCCGCCTGGTAGAGTATCAACACGCGCACGTATAGGGTAATCATCATCGTATGTCGATGATGATCAGGGTCAGATCGTCTTCGAGGGCGCCGTTGGTCCAGGCCTGAAGCTCCCCGCAGATGCACTCCGAAAGGTCGCGGGGGCTTTTTGAGCTTTCGCGCACCAACAGGTCTTTGAACCTGTCTTCCCCGAAAAGGTCCCTTCCCTCGTTGAAGGCTTCGATCGCGCAGTCGGTGTAGAATATTATCCTGTCCCCCGTGGCGATATCGATCGAGTGCGCGCGGTATTCGTTTTCATCGCCCACGCCGATCGCGCGGCCCCGGGGCATACATTCTTCAATTTCACCGGAGCCGCTTCGGAGAATGAACAGCGGCAGGTGGCCCGCGCGCGCGAAGAGAAGCTTCCCGCAGTGGTGGTCGATGAACGCGCAGGCCGTGGTGATGAACTGGTTCTCGATACTGTGAATGATGTTCCTGTTGATTTCGGAAAGAAGGCGGTCCGGCCGTTCCGCGAGATGCGCGAACATTCCCGCAAGGACATTCAGCATGGAGGCGATGAGCGCCGCGGGAACGCCGTGTCCCGAGACGTCCGAGATCAGGACGCCTACCTGGTGGGGCGCCGGGGAGTGGAAGGTGTAGTAGTCGCCGCCGATTTTTTCCGTGGGAACGTATTTGACCGCGATATCGAAATAAGGCGACGAGGGGATGGCGCGGGAAAGATTGGAAAGCTGGATTTTCCGGGCTATATCGAGCTCCCGCTCGAGCGCCGCGAGGCGCATGCTTTCGGCGAGGGAGTCACGGAGGGCGATATTGAGCTTTTCCGTCTCATTGAGCGAAGTGACGAACCGGTTTACCAGGTGGAGCGCGAAGATGAAAATCATGCCCGGCACGCCGTAGAGATACAGCGCCATGCTTGTATCGACAAGACCTACGGTGAAGGCGAGAATGTCGATGAAGCCGAGGGCGACCGTGGGGATGAGGGCGATGAACATCAGGAGGCCGCTCCTGTTCCTGCGCATGAGCTGGCGGATTGACAGCTGTATGAGGTCGATCATGAAGAGGGGAATGGTCAGGAGGTAGATATTTCTGAAAAAGAGGATATCGTGCCGCGTAGGGGAAAACAGAATAAGCGCCGTTCCTGAAAGCGGCAGCACGAGATAGGCGATCAGGCGGCCCGCACGTATGGGCAGACCGCAGTAGCTCCGGTAGAAAAGTGTCAGGAACGGGGGGAAGAACAGGAGTCCCGGCTGGGTGAATTTCAGTATGGCGTTTGACGAAACGCCGATGTCGGGATAGAGGTTTTCCAGGAAACAGAGCGCCATGGTGAAGGCCAGGGCGAGGCCGCAGAGAGAAAAGTAGAGATAATAGCTTTCCTTCGTCCTTCTCGAATAAAGGTATATGAAAAAAACGAAGAGGACAACGAGACAGATGCTCATGGCCTGGATGCCGTGGATGCGGAAAAGGTCGGCGAGCATCTTCTCTTTTGTGCCGGCCCCGAAGTCGATGATGCGGATCGGGCCCAGTATCCACGCTTCGGCATCGAAATACACGCGGAGGGCGATGATGTTCCTTCCGGCTTTCAACTGCGAAGGCCGGATTTCATAACTTCTGAACTGCGCCCACGCGGACTTGAACGCCGGGGGGAAGCGGCCGCTCGATCCGATGGCGGCGCCATTCAGAAACGCCATGTCGGCGTTCATTATCTCTCCGATCTGCAGAAGGAGCTTCTCCCTGGGTATCGCGTCCAGGGAAAATTCGCGCCTGTACCAGATGTATCCCTTTTTGGCCGAAAGGTCGATCCCGGCCGCGGAGCGATGCACGAGGGGCAGTTCCGACGGCATGAGCTGACGGGCGGGGAGGGTGACCTCGGGCCAGGTGGCATCGTCGAAGCCGGGAAGGGCGTACGAAGGGTTGTCGCCCCCCATCACTTTCCATTTTCCCGCGAGGTCGATTTCCACGCCGGGATGATCCGCGGCGCATGAAACGAACAGGGCGGAAAAGAGAAGGAGTGATGCGGCGTGCAATATTTTTTGAAAATAGCTCATGTCGCGCCCTGCATTCCTAATGATGCGAGAAATATCGAATTATCATGGTAGCGCCGGGTGATATAATCTTTATGGAAGCAAGTATGGCAGAGCGGGAGGGGTGTGACAAGCAAAAACCGCCGGGCAGGGTTTTTTAATAGTTATCAATGTACCAAACCTTCGGCATTAATGTTTTTGTTAGTAAAAAAATTGTTTTTCTGCCGCGGCAATATTATATTATTTTAAATGATTCTTAATTATCTGGTTTGATCACTTTATAAAGGAGGCTCTAACATGAAAAAGAATATGGGAACAATTGATAGAATCATCAGGTTCGGCCTGGCGGCAGTGGTGGCAGTTCTCTATCTGACCGGGCAGATTACCGGTACGGCCGCGATTGTTCTGGGGATTATCGCGTTAATATTCGTCATCACCAGCCTGGTCGGCTTTTGCCCGCTCTATGTGCCATTGAAACTATCGACAATCGGGAAAAAAAAGTGATACCGTGAATTTCAGGGCGGAATAGAGAAAAGAATTCCGGGCGGCATGGGGTAAATTGGTTTACAGACCTCCTCAGGCACCTTTAACAGGGGGTCTATCCCTTTAGCGCGATCGGAAGGGCCAATGGGTCGTGCGGCAATGCCGCTATATGCCGGGAACCGGCCTTTGCCCTGAGACTTTTTTAGTTTAAATGAAATATGAATTTTAGCACCCAACCATCATGACTGCTAAAAGATAGAGGTTGGTACGGAGTGGGTAGGTAGTTGTCAGGGCAGTTATTCGATTATTCCAGCGCGAGAATTTTCATTTATACTGAACTGGCGGGCGCGGTTTCCTTTGTCCGCAGGCGAGGTCACGTGACCTCGCCTGCGGAAATGGACACCGCCCGATTACTCCTTGACAGGACGGTCTTCCCGTGCCATCACTAATTCCCATCGATCGCCGTGGCCGGGGGTCGCCGGGATGACCGCCGCCTCGGAAATGCATTCAATCACGCGCAACCGGAGGATGCCATGGGAGGATTCAGGGAGTATGCACGGTATGACGGCCTGGGCCTGGCGGAGCTCGTCAGGAAGAAGAAGGTATCGCCGGCAGAGCTCTGCGAGGAAGCGATCGCCCGGATCGAGGCGCAGAACCCGGAACTGAACGCCGTGGTGCACCGGATGTACGATGCGGCGCGAAAGGCGGCCAAAGGCCCCCTGCCGAAGGGCCCCTTCGCCGGGGTCCCGTTTCTCCTGAAAGACCTTCTCGCCGCCTGCGCCGGGGCGCCCCTCACCTCCGGCTCGCGGGCCTTCAGCGACTACGTGCCGGACCATGACAGCGAACTGGTGCGGCGCTTCAGGAACGCCGGTCTCATCATCATGGGAAAGACCAACACCCCGGAATTCGGCCTCATGGGGATCACGGAACCGGAGCTCTTCGGCCCCGCGCGGAACCCCTGGGACCGGGAGCGGACCCCCGGAGGATCGAGCGGCGGCTCCGCGGCCGCCGTGGCGTCGGGCATGGTGCCCCTGGCATCCGGGGGGGACGGAGGCGGCTCCATACGCATTCCCGCGTCCTACTGCGGACTCTTTGGCCTCAAGCCATCAAGGGGAAGGAACCCCGTGGGGCCCGACAGCGGCCAGTTCTGGCAGGGCGCGGCGGTGGAGCATGTGCTCACCCGCTCCGTGCGGGACAGCGCCGCGCTCCTTGACGCCACCCGCGGCGCGGCACCCGGGGACCGCTACGCCGCGCCGCAGCCGAAACTGCCCTACATGAAGGAGATCGCGTCGAAGCCGGGGAAGCTGAAGGTGGCATTCTCCACGGCGTCGCCCATCGGCAGGAAGGTCGATCCCGAGTGCGTCGCCGCGGTGCACGGGGCGGCGAGGCTCCTGGAGGATCTCGGGCACCGCGTCGAGGAGGCGGCGCCGGAGATCGACGGCGTCGCCCTGGCGCGCTCCTACCTCACGATGTACTACGGGGAGACCGCCGCGGACATGGCGGCGGCGGGGGAGCTTCTCGGCCGGAAGCCCCGGGGCGGGGAATTCGAGCTCACCACCCGGATCCTGGGCCTCCTGGGGCGCACCTACACGGCGGAGGATTTCGTCCTGGCCCTGCGGGAGTGGGACCGGGCGGCCCGGGCCATGGCGCGCTTCCATGAAACCTTCGATCTTTTCCTCACTCCCACCGTGGCCTCGCCGCCGGTGCGGATCGGCGAGCTCGCACCGAAGGCGGCGGACCGGGTAGGGATGACAGTCATCAACGGACTCGGCCTCGGGGGCGCGCTGAAGAGCCTCGGCGTGGCGGAGGAGCTCGCCTTCGCTAACCTGGAGCGCACCCCCTTCACCCAGGTGGCGAACCTCACGGGGCAGCCCGCCATGTCGGTGCCGCTTCACTGGACCGCAGAAGGCCTCCCCCTGGGGGTGCAGTTCATCGCCCCCCGGGGCGACGAGGGGCTCCTCTTCCGCCTGGCTGCCCAGCTCGAGAAGGCCGCGCCATGGTTCGACCGGCGACCGCCAGTGGCGTAATGGATACATCGGTCGCGCCGCTGCCGCGGCGCGACCGATGAAATAATCCTTGCGAATTTCCATCCCGGTTTTACAGATGACCGTCCCCGGCGATTCCCGCGCCCCCGGGCGCGACACCCTTGCCTGCCGGTGCATGGAGGATCGATGAAGATCGGCATACTCGGCCTTCCCCAGTCGGGGAGGCGCACGGTTTATGGACTGCTCACCGGGTCCGCCCCCCCCGCCGAGGGGGAGGGGAAGGGCCCCGTCATCGGCGTCGCGCCGATCCTCGACCCCCGCTTCGATGATCTCGCCGCGCGGTACCGCCCGAAGAAGGAGACGCGGGCCCGCTTCACCCTGGAGCTCCTCCCGGCCCTGGAGGAAAACGCGGTGCGGGAAGGCGCCGTCTTCAGCGACATCGCCGGAACCGACGCGCTTCTCATGGTGGTGCGGGAGTTCGAGGACGATCGCGTGTATCACCCGAAGGGGAGCGTGGACCCGGCGCGGGACGTCGACGCGATGGTGTCCGAGCTTCTTCTCCATGACCTGATCTTCATCGAGAAGCGCCTCGAGCGGATCGCCGAGGGGAAGCGGCGCGGCAGGGACGAGCGCGCCGAGAAGGAAGAGCCCCTCCTGGTGAAAATGCGCGGGCGGCTCGAGGGGGACCTCCCCCTCAGGACCATGGAGTTGAGCGATGAAGAACGGAAGCTCGTTTCCGGGTATCCCCTGATCACCATGAAGGAGCTTGTCATCGCCCTGAACGCCGGCGAGGGGGACCTGAAGGGGAGCGGTTGTATCGGGACAATCGGGCGCAAGTATGAAGGCCACGGGGTCACTATCGCGCGCCTCTCGGCGCGCCTCGAGGCGGAGATCGCCTCCCTCGACTCGCCGTCGGAGCGGGCGGAATTCATGAAAGAATCGGGGATCGAGGAGCCCGCCCTCTCGCTCCTCACCCGTTCATGCATGGCCGCCCTGGGGCTCCAGTCATTCTTCACCGTGGGGGACGACGAGGTGCGGCAGTGGCTCATCCTCCGCGGCGCCACGGCCCCCGAGGCCGCCGGGGCGATACACAGCGACATCCAGCGCGGCTTCATACGCGCCGAGGTGACGAAGTACGGGGACCTGGTCGCCCTGGGCTCCGAGGATGCGGTGAAAAAGGCGGGCAGGGCCCTCGTCATGGGGAGGGACTACCTGGTCGAGGACGGCGACATCATCTCCTTCCGCTTCAACGTCTGATCATCCCCTCATTTCTCTTCCTTGTAGCAGTAGCGGCATCCGTGGATCAGGATCTTCCTCCTCCCCCCCTCCTCGGTTTCCGAGGCGTAGAGCGACTCGTATTTCGTGAGTTCCTTCCCGCAGAGGGGGCAGAGCCGCGTTCCCGGTGCCCGGGGAATGCTGAAATAGTCGACCGCCTCGGGATTCACGGAGGGTGCCTCCGGTTTTTTTGACTCCCGGGTTTCCTTGATCTTTTCCTTCCCCGACTGGTAGGCCGAATAGAGGTAGATGAATACCGTGGCGCCGATGATGAGGCCGACGAGGTAGAGGAGCGCGGACATCAGGCCCTCCGTGCGACGAAATTGATCATGATGGTGTCCTCGGTGGGGGGGTCCAGGGAGAAGTCGCCGAAGACCCCCAGGAGGGCGAGTCCCCCCGCTTCGAGCATCGATTTCATTTCATCGACCGCGTAGATCCGCTGGAGATGCTCCTCCTCTTCCGCGGCGCCGTCCCGCTCGACGCGCAGGACTGAGCGGACGAGCCTGCTTTTCGCGTCGTAGCTGTTGCTCCACTCCACGGAGCTGTTCCGTATCACGTGGCGCGAGGTCTTGCCGTCGAAGTTCCGGTAGATGTTGTGCTCCGTGGTGATGTCGAACATGAAGACGCTGTCGTCGTGCATGCACTCGCGAACGCACCGGAGGAGGCGCATCACCTCGGAGCGCGTTACCAGGTAGTTCATGGTGTCATGGACGGAGAAGATGAAGTCGATCTTCCTGGCGGTGTGGAAGGCGGTGATGTCAGCGCAGAAGATCCTGAAATTCATGAAGGCCCGCGTCCTCGCCACGCGGAGCATCTCCATGGAGCGGTCGATCCCGTAGATGGTGTACCCGGCGTTGGAGAACTTGGAGCCGAAGCGCCCCGTTCCGCAACCGAGTTCGAGTATGGTTTCCGCGCCCGGGGCGTAGCGGTTCATCAGTGAGAGGATATACTCGTACCACTCCTGGTAGTCCACGTGGCGGAGGAGGGAATCGTACACGGGGGCGATGCCGGTGTAGGGCTTCATGGTCTCGGCGATCCCGGCGTGGCGCATGTCGTCATCTCTCGGTCCCTGCATGAACGATACCGCGGCGGCCCCTCGGGACGCCGCTCTGATTCTTCGGGCGGCCCCGGCGAGTGTCAAGAAATATATGGGATATTTCCCGGCCACATGGTGCTAATGGAATAGAGCACCAGTGCCACGGAGACCCGGAGGCATGGAGAACAGGTGGCCCGCCGATTGCTCGTTAAAAAAACTGTAATTGTTTTCAAAAAGCATTCTTTCATGCTGGTAATGGTTATTCGATAATTATCGATTCTCGGTGTCTCCCTGGCCATTCACGGGATACTATTAATACGACTTTGCGGGGGGCCACGGAGCGGAGAAAATGTATTGACACATGAAAGGCGCCCTTTTCACTATCAAAGCTGCATCGCCCCGGCGATGCTCCGATAACAGGGCACGGGAACGGCGACAATGGAACTTCCTTCATCATATGACCCGACGCGGGTCGAGCGCGAATGGTACCGCCGCTGGGAGGAGGGCGGCTTTTTCCACGCCCGGGAGGACGACGGGCGCGAGCCCTACTGCATCGTCATCCCCCCGCCCAACGTGACCGGGAACCTCCACATGGGCCACGCCCTGAACAACACCCTCCAGGACGTGCTGATCCGCTGGAAGCGGATGGAGGGGAAATCGGCCCTCTGGATGCCCGGCATGGACCACGCAGGCATCGCGACGCAGAACGTCGTGGAGCGTCTCCTCAGGGAGGAGGGGAAGACGAAGGACGACCTGGGCCGCGATGAGTTTGAGAAGCGTGTCTGGGACTGGAAGGAGCACTCCGGCGGTCAGATCCAGAGCCAGCTCCGGAGGCTCGGCTGTTCATGCGACTGGGAGCGTGAGCGCTTCACCCTCGACGAGGGCCTTTCCCGCGCCGTGCACACGGTCTTTGCCACCCTCTACGGGGAGGGGCTCATCTACCAGGGATACCGGATCATCAACTGGTGCCCCCGGTGCGAGACTGCCCTTTCCGACATCGAGACAGAGTATCGCGAGCTTGAAGGTAATCTCTGGTATATTCGCTACCCCGTGGCGGGGTCCGGAGAGTCGATCGTCGTGGCCACCACGCGCCCGGAAACCATGCTGGGAGACACCGGGGTGGCGGTGAACCCCGACGACGAGCGCTACCGGCACCTGGTGGGGAAGCACGTCGTCCTTCCCCTGATGGAGCGGGAGATCCCGGTCTTCGCCGACCACTTCGTGGACAGGGAGTTCGGCACGGGCCTGGTGAAGGTGACCCCCGCCCATGACCCGAACGACTTCGAGATGGGGAAGCGCCACGGCCTGGAGGAGATCAACATCCTCGACGAGAACGCCGTGATCAACGAGAATGGCGGGCCCTACCGGGGCCTCTCCCGCTTCGAGGCCAGGAAGAAGGTGGTGGAAGACCTCGAGGCGCGGGGCCTCCTGGTGAAGGTGGAAAAGCACCTCCACGCCGTGGGACACTGCTACCGCTGCCAGACCGTCATCGAGCCCTACCTCTCGAAGCAGTGGTTCGTGAAGATCGCCCCCCTGGCCGAGGAGGCGGTACGCGCCGTGGAGGAGGGCAGGATACGCTTCGTCCCCGCCAACTGGGCCAAGACCTACTTCGAGTGGATGCGCAACATCCGCGACTGGTGCATCTCACGCCAGCTCTGGTGGGGGCACCGTATACCCGCCTTCTACTGCGACGACTGCGGGCATATCACCGTCCACGTGGACGACCCGTCGCAGTGCGAGAAATGCGGGTCAAAGAACATCCGGCAGGACAACGACGTGCTGGACACCTGGTTCTCCTCGGGTCTCTGGCCCTTCTCCACCCTGGGATGGCCCGACAAAACGCCTGCCCTGGGGAAATACTATCCCACGAGCGTGCTGGTGACCGCCTTCGACATCATCTTTTTCTGGGTCGCACGGATGATCATGCTCGGCCTGAAGTTCATGGGCGACGTCCCCTACCGCGACGTCTACATCCACGCCCTGATACGGGACGAGCAGGGGGCGAAGATGAGCAAGTCGAAGGGGAACGTCATCGACCCCCTGATCATGATGGATCGGTACGGCACCGACGCCCTTCGCTTCACCCTCATCATGCTGGCCGCCCAGGGGAGGGACATCATCCTCTCGGAAAAGCGGATCGAGGGATACCGCACCTTCTGCAACAAGATATGGAACACCGCGCGCTTCATCCTGATGAACGCCGGCGAGGGGCCCGGGGACCGGGAGCTCGCCGCCGATGAGCTCGAGACCTTCGACCGGTGGATCCTCCACCGGCTGAACGAGGCGATCCGCGCCGTGAACAAAGGCCTCGAGGAGTACCGGTTCAATGACGCGGCCCACGCGATCTACGACTTCTGGTGGCACGAGTTCTGCGACTGGTATATCGAGCTGACGAAGCAGCGCCTCTACGCCGAGGGGGGCGGCGGAGCGAGCTCCGACACGGCGCGAAGGGTGCTCTTCCACGTCCTCAGGCAGTCCACGCTCCTTATCCACCCCTTCATGCCCTTCATCACCGAGGAGCTCTGGGACAGGATCAAGTCCCCGGGCGAGGACCTGGCCATCGTGTCGCGGTGGCCCGTGCCGCGCGAAGAGTTCGATTTCACGGCGGAATCCGAGGAGACGCGCCTTTTCCAGGAGATAGTCTACCGGATCCGGAACATCCGGGGCGAAATGAACGTGTCCCCTGATAAAAAGGCCCCCGTGGTCTTCAGGACGGAAAGCGATCGCGTCGCTTCCATTATCAGGCGCGAGGAGGCGCAGATCATGGCCCTGGCGAAGGTCGACAAGGTGAGGATCGACGCGGGGTACGTGCCCGCGGAAAGCGACGCCTCGGCCGTGATGAGCGATCTCGAGATCTTTGTGCCACTCAAGGGGCTCATCGACTTCGATCGCGAGCGCGCCCGCATGGACAGGGAGATCGAAAAGGCCCGGGGCGACCTCGCCAGGGTTGAGGCGAAGCTTTCCAACGAGAGCTTCACCGGCAAGGCCCCGGCGGAGATCATCGAGCGGGAGCGGGCCCGGCGCGGGGAGCTCGCCGAGATACTCTCGAAGCTCGAGGCGACCAGGGCAAAGCTGGACGCCTGAGGGCCGGGGATCAATCCCCGCAGGCCTGTCCCTTCGATTCCGCCTCCCGCATGGCAAGGCGGAATTTCCTTCGCTCCATGGCCTCGCAGTTGCGCCGTTTCTCGTCTTCCGTCTCGAACTCGATGGGCGGCACTTCGGCGGGTTTTCCCCCGGCCCCGAGCGATACGAAGGTAAGGAATGCCGACGCCGTGTGGCGCACCTCCCCGGTGACCACGTTCTCCGCCTCGACCCTGACCCCCACTTCCATCGAGGTCCTTCCCACCAGGTTGATGCTCGCGCTCACGCGGAGGAGATCGCCGATGTAGACCGGGCTGTGAAAATTGAGCCTGTCTATGGAAGCCGTCACGGTATTCGCCGTGGCGTGACGCACGGCGACGATGCCCGCGGTGTTGTCGATCAGCTTCATGATGGTACCCCCGTGCACGTTTCCCGCGAGGTTCGCGTCCTGCTGGGTCATCTGCTGCACCACGGTGATGCTCGAGTCCCTGACCTTCTTCATGGCCTCTCCTCCGGCCGGCAGCAGGCACCGTCACCCTCGCAGATGAGCGTGATCTCCACCTGGAGCGTGGTGTGCCGTATGCCGTAGTTTTCTTCAAGCATGGTGTTCACCCGCCGTATGATCGAATCGGAATCGATCCCGGCGGTCTCGCCTGACGCGCAGATATGGCATGAAAGGAATACCTCCGAGGAGCTGATCGACCAGATGTGAAGGCCGTGGACGCTCCCCACGCCCGGCACCTCCGTGAGGTCGCGGTACACGCTGCCGGCGTCAATATGGGCTGGCGTTACCTGGAGGAATATCCTGAGGGCGTCCCGCAGTATGGAAACCGAGCTCCAGGCGATCATCATGACGATGACCAGGCTGACGACGAGGTCGATGGCCGCGAGGCCCGTCAGGAGGAACGCGACGCCGGCGGCGATGACGGCGATCGACGAGAGGGTATCGTAGAGGAGGTGAAGGAAGGCGGCCTTCATGTTCAGGGTGCTCCCCCGCTCCTTCATGAGGACGAGCATGGAGACCAGGTTGCCGACGAGGCCGATGAGGGCCACGGGAAGCATCACCCGGACGTCGATGGGCACGGGGCTGAGGAAGCGGTGCACCGCCTCGTGGACTATATATACTGCGATGCCCAGGAGGGCGAGGGCGTTCACCGCGGCGATGAGTACCTCGAAGCGCTTCAGGCCGAAGCTGTAGGTCATGTCGGGCTTTTTTTCCGAGACCTTCTCGCCGGCGTAGCCCAGGGCCAGGGCAAGGACGTCGGAGAGGTTGTGCCCCGCGTCGGATATGAGGGCCAGGCTCCCGGAGATCGCCCCGCCGATATACTCGGCGATCGTGATGACCATGTTGAAAAAGATCACCACGGCGAGCTTCTTCCCCCTCACCATGGTGTCATCGCCGTGGTCGCCGGTTTCGTTCGAATGATGGTGATCGTGCGGTAACATGGTGCAATTATTTCGTTCGTAACGTACTACCCCCTCCCGGGGCCCCCCTGCCAGGTGCGTCGTGAGCCGGGCCGGGGCAGGCAGGAGCTTCCTTCATGAAAGATGGGAAAAGGGGCGATGTCAAGCGGATTTAAAAATTTCGGACCGCGGTTCGTCTTGTCCCGCGCTGCCTGAATGCACGGTGGGTGTGCGGATAATAACTATTGACTTTTCATGCTTCCCGGGATTGGCTTGCGGGTAATCAGCCCGTCGGGGACGAGGCGTGTTCTCCGGATGGTGCACGGGTCGCGGCTCCGTTCCCCCGCATGCAAAGGATATATCCATGGCGCTTCTCCAGGGCATGAAAAGCGAAGTAGTGGTCATTACCGCCGAGAAGGGCGGCGGCAAGACCGCGTTCATGAAAAAGATCGTCTCATTTCTTTCCGAGAACGGCATTCCCCATACCGGTTTTTTCGCCGACGGATCATGGCATGATGGGGAGCGGAGCGCTTTCAGCCTCTGCGTCGTGCCTGAAATGACATCCATCATCCTTTGCGACCGGCGTAATCCCGACTGGCCCCGACACGGACGCTTCAGGTACAATCCCGCGGCCCTCGAGCTGGGAAGAAGTGCGGTCGAACGGGCCCTGCCGGGGGAAATAATCGTCATGGACGAGATCGGGCTCCAGGAATTGCGGGGTGAGGTGTGGGCCGACGCGCTCACGGCGGCGCTCGGGAAGAAGAACACCCTCCTGCTTTCGGTTAGGCGCCGCGTGGTTGATGATATCATGGCGAAATGGAACATGCGGGATGCCCGGATATTTGATGGAAGCGGGAGCCCCTGGGAGAGCGCCTGGCGTTCGCTGACCGGACAAATATCCTGATATATCCCGCCTGTATCTCAAAAAGATGGACCAGATGGACCCTGCATGGGTCTCCCAGCCCGTTAAAACAGCTATTTTTTGTTGACATATTTTTCACTTAAAAGGAACGTGTTAGCATAATTTGTAATATTTAGTCATTAATTGTAATTATTGCTGATTTATAATAATTACGTGCAGTTATTTGCATTCCCGTTTACCACAATCGTTCAACGTTTCGGATGCCGCGGCGAGACGGCCTGATACGCGAGACGGTTTTCATTCGTTCTTTTCATGAGATTGAAGATATACCGAGAGGGCGCAAGGGGCATTGCGAATGGACACCATACGGCACTACACGGTTGATCAGTATATTGAAGCCCTCACGGAATTTCATGGAAACTTCGCCCCCGGCCTCCTGATCGGCGGCTTCATGGTTGCCGCCGCCATACCCAGGGTGGCGCACTACGAGTTCTTCGACGCCATCTGCGAATCTCCCGCCTGCCTTCCCGATGCCGTGCAGATGCTCACCCCCTGCACAATAGGGAACGGATGGTTGAAAATAATCGACACGGGCCGCTTCGCCATCACCCTCTACGACAAGAAAAGCGGCGAGGGTATCCGCGTCAGCATGGACGCGGAAAAGCTTGAAGGCTATCCGGAAATCAAGAACTGGTTTTTCCGCATGACTCCCAAGAGGGAACAGGACAGGGAGGCGCTGATCAACCAGATACGGGCCGCCGGCTCGGATATTTTTTCGATCCGGGACGTTACCGTTTCCCCTTGTCTCCTCGGCAAGCACGCCGGCGGTAAGATAGCACTATGTGAATCATGCGGTGAAGCCTATCCCGAAGAGGACGGCATCCTCTGCCGGGCCTGCCAGGGAATGGACCTGTACACCATGCATTCCTCCGTCAAGTGAGAGACTACATCAGGGTGGTGACATGAAAAAGGACGATCAAAAGCGTTTTGCGAGCATAATCGGGCGGTATCCCTCCCGGGAGTCCGCGGTGATGCCCGTTCTTCAATCCCTCCAGAAAGAGAACGGCAATTACCTGAGCCCCTCCTCCATGAGGGAAGCAGCCGGGGCCGTGGGCATGAGCATGAACCGCGTCTACGGCATCGCCACGTACTACACCATGTTCAACACAATTCCGGTGGGGAAGTACCATCTCCAGGTGGATACCTGCGTTCCGGGGTTCCTCCACGGTGCCGATGAAATAGTCGCCTTCATCAGCAAAAGGCTCGGCATCGCCGTCGGCGAGACGACGAAGGACGGGATGTTCACCCTTTCCACGGTACAGGACCTCGCCTCCTGCGCCACGGGGCCGGTGATACAGGTGAACGACCGGTACTATGAAAACATGACACTGGAGAAAACGGAAAAGCTCCTCGCATCCCTGGAGAAGGGGAAGGAACCCGAGAGCGATACCTCGATGAATGTGGTTTCGGAGTGCGGCATACTCCTGAACGATCGTACCAGGAAGGATTGCCGCACCATAGGGTCCTACAAGAAAAACGGCGGATACCAGGCACTGAAAAAGGCGATGGGAATGAATCCCGAGGATATCGTCAACGAGGTGAAGGAGTCGGAGGTCAGGGGGCGGGGCGGCGCCGGTTTCCCCGCGGGGATGAAGTGGTCGTTCCTTCCCAAGGACGATCCCCGGCCCGTGTACCTCATATGCAACGCCGATGAAGGCGAGCCGGGGACCTTCAAGGACCGGCAGATCATGGAGTTCAACCCCCACCTTGTCATCGAGGGGATCGCCATCAGCGCGAGGGCCATCAGGGCGGCGAAGGCCTTCATCTACATCCGCGGCGAGTTCTCCTGGATCGCCGATATTCTCGAAGCGGCAATAGCCGAAGCCGCGAAGGATGGACAGATCGACCACGTGGACATCATCGTCCACCGCGGGGGGGGATCGTATGTCTGCGGCGACGAGACCGCCCAGATAGAATCCCTCGAGGGGAAGAGGGGGAACCCCAGGGTCAAGCCTCCCTTCCCCGCGAACCACGGCCTGTACGGATGCCCCACCGTGGTGAACAACGTCGAGACCCTGTCGAACGTGCCGTACATCATCCTCCACGGCGCGGCGGGATACAGGAAAATAGGGGTCGCCAACAACCACGGGCCGAAGATCTACGGGATCTCGGGCCACGTGAAGAAGCCGGGCGTGTATGAATACCCCCTGGGCACGAAGCTCGGGGTTCTTCTCGACGCGGCGGGCGGTGTCGCCGGGAAGCTGAAGGGGGTGATCGTCGGCGGCCTCTCCGTGCCGATCCTCACCGCCGGGGAGGCGAAGGACCTGTCCCTTGATTACGATTCATGCCAGAAGGCGGGAACGGCCCTCGGCTCCGGCGGCATCATGGTGGTGAACGACACGGTTTCAATTCCGGAGCTCGCGCTTAGGACCATCGAGTTTTACCACCACGAGTCGTGCGGGCAGTGCGTGCCCTGCAGGGAGGGCTCCCATATTATTGAAAACAAGCTCCGCGGCCTTCTCGAGGGCAGGGGCACAAAAGAGGACATCGACCTGATTCTCCACCTGTGCGCGAACATCAGGGGGCTCACCCTCTGTCCCACGGGGGAGGCTTTTTCAATGCCGATTCAGGCGATGGTAACGAAGTTCAGGCCGGAATTCGAAGCTCTGGCCGATCAAGGGTGATCAAGGAGATTTCACATGAGCAAAACCTTTTTTATCAACGGCAAGGAGATCGAGTTCGACGGAACGAAGACCGTTCTCCAGATAGCCAGGGAGAACGGAACATATATCCCCTCCCTCTGCTATCATCCGAAACTCGGGCCGGCAAGTATGTGCCGCGTGTGTGTGGTGGAGGTCGACGGCATGCGGGGCCTTCAGACCTCATGTTCCCTGATCCCGACGAAGGGGATGAGGGTGGAGACATCGACGCCGCGCGTCATCGAGGCGCAGAAGATGGTGGTCAACATGCTCCTGTCCAACGGGAACCACAACTGCATTTCCTGCGAGGTGAACGGAAACTGCGAGCTCCAGGACGCGGCGTACCACCTGGGGATCGAGGTCCCGGCGTTCCTTGTCGAGCAGAGCGAGGAGCGGGACGAGTCCGGGGTCTTCATCATGCGCGACCCCAACAAGTGCATAGAGTGCGGCCGATGCATCGAGGGATGCAACCGCCTCGTGGTGAACGAGGTGCTCGATTTCGGCTTCAGGGGCGGGCATACGAAAGTGATATGCGACGACGACCTTCCCATGGGCCAGTCGACCTGTGTGCAGTGCGGCGAATGCGTGCAGCTCTGCCCGGTGGGGGCCCTCATCGAGAAGAAGGGGATGGGCATGGCCCGGGCGTGGGAAACGGAAAAGGTCAGGACCACCTGCCCCTACTGCGGGGTGGGCTGCCAGCTCGAGCTCCACGTCAAGGGCGACCGGATCATTCGCGTCACCGGGGTGGACGGCGCCCAGCCCAACCAGGGCCATCTCTGCGTCAAGGGCCGGTACGGCTATGATTTCATCTATTCGGACGACCGCCTCACTTCCCCCCTCATAAGGGAAAAGGACGGCTTCCGCGAAGCCGGCTGGGACGAGGCCCTGGATCTCGTCGCCGACACCTTCAAGCGCATCATAAAGGAATCGGGTCCCGACGCAATAGCGGGCGTAAGCTGCGCCAGGAGCATAAACGAGGATTCATACAGCATGCAGAAACTTTTCCGGGGGGTGATAGGCACAAACAATATCGATCATTGTGCCCGAACTTGACACGCTCCCACCGTTGCCGGTCTGGCAACCACATTCGGCTCAGGAGCAATGACGAACTCCTTCAGGGAATTTGAAAACGCGAAGATGTTTTTTCTCATCGGGACGAACATGACCGAGGCCCATCCCGTGGCGTCGTATTTCGTCAAGCGTGCCGTGAAGAAGGGGGCGAAACTCATCGTCGCCGACCCGCGCAGGCACGCCCTGGCGGAACGGGCGGACATATTCGCCCAGATCAAGGTCGGGTCCGACGTGGCCTTTCTCAACGGGATCATGCACGTGCTGATCAAGGAAAACCTGTACGATAAAAAATTCGTCGAGGAGAACTGCGAGAACTTCGATGAAATGAAAGCCATGGTCATGGAGTACCCCCCCGACAAGGCGTCGAAACTGTCAGGTGTCCCGGTCGAAACGATAGAAGAGATCGCCCGCACCATGGCCTCGATCAAGCCGGCCATGCTCTGCTACACCCTGGGCATAACCGAGCACACCTGCGGCAAGAACAACGTCATGTCCACGGCGAACCTCCAGATGCTCCTCGGAAACATGGGCCGGGAGTGCGGCGGGGTGAACCCCCTGCGGGGCCAGAACAACGTGCAGGGCGCATGCGACATGGCGGCCCTTCCCGCGGTGTATCCCGGATACCAGAGCGTCACCGACCCGGCGATAAAGGAAAAATTCGCCAAGGCCTGGAAAACGGATGTCCTCTCGGACAAGCCTGGCCTCATGATACCGGACATGATGGCGGGACTTCCCACGAAGAAGGTCAGGGCCTTTTACATCTTCGGGGAAAACCTGGCCAACTCGGAGCCGAACATCACCCACGTGGAGCATGAGCTTTCCTCGGCGGAATTTATCGTGTGCAACGACATCTTTCCCACGGAGACCACGCGGTTCGCCCACGTGGTGCTGCCCGCAGCGGCCTGGTGCGAGGACGAGGGAACCTTCACGAGCAGCGAGCGCCGGGTGAACCGCGTGCGGAAGATCAAGGAGGCACCCGGCATCGCGAAGCCGAACTGGTGGATCTTCAAGGAGATCGCCAGGCGGATGGGCCATGAGTGGGAATCGAACAGCGCCCGGGAGATCTGGGACAACGAGGTATCCGCGCTCGCCCCGGCCTACGGCGGCATCAAGTATTCCCGCATCGAGGGGGACGGCCTCCAGTGGCCCTGCCCGAACATCGAGCACCCCGGCACGGGATTCCTTCACAAGGACGGCAAGTTCACCCGTGGCAAGGGGCTCTTCAAGGGGATAGAATGGACGCCCCCGGCCGAGGTCGAGGACAAGGAATACCCCTTTGTTCTCAGCACGGGGCGCCGGCTCTTCCATTACCATACGCGGACCCAGACATCGAGGACCGGCCTTGACGAGATACTGCCGGAAGAGACGGCGGACATCTCCCCCGCCGACGCCGCGAAAATCGGCATCGCAAACGGCGAGTATGTCAAAGTCTCCTCGCGCAGGGGATCCGTAAGGGTCAGGGCGAGGGTGACGGAACAGATCCCCCCGGGGCTCGTGTGGATGGCCTTCCATTTTCGCGAGGGGAATGCGAATTGGCTGACCAACAACGTCTTCGACCCGGAAACGAAAACCGCCGAATACAAGGCATGCGCGGTGAAGCTTGAAAAAGCGGTATGAGGGCCCGCCGCTGTGTCTGCGGGCCATCATGCGATAACAGGTAACGATTGACGCGTATCGTAAAAGGAGAAACAATGAAAGCACAACCATACAAGACTTCAGACATTGAATCGGGCGGCATGTTTGATTATATCGTCGTCGCCCTCCTCATTGGATCACTGTGGGGCTTTTTCGAAGTGTTCTTCAAGGATGTTCTCGCCATGGGAGGAAAGCCCTTCACATCGGCGATCATGACGGGAATCGGCGTGGGGCTTCTGGCCCTGGGCTACGGCCTTTTCAGGAAGGCGCGGATCTTCATCCTGATTTCGGCGTTCACGGTGCTCACGAGGATGATCGTGGTGCCCGTGATCGGCTGCTCGCCGATGTGCAGGGCCAACGCCGCGGTGGCGCTCATCCTCCTGGGGGCGTCAACGTCCCTCCTGTTCGGCGCCGCGTCCAGGATTTCCGGAAACATCGGCGCCACGGGCGGCCTCGTGGCCGGCGCGGCGGTCTGTATTTCCGGCCTCGCGTTCTACCCCGCGGGCCTGGCCGTCGCGCCCTGCGCGTATCTCCAGAATTTCGCAACCTCCGGGGGGATGGCGACGTTCCTCTCCACGGAAGTCCTCTGGTGGTCGTTGTTCGCATCGGTTCTCTTCTATCCGGGATACCACGCCGGTGCGGCCCTGAGGAATTCGATGACCGCGTTCAGGCGCGTCAGCCCCGTGCCCTTTTACGCGGGTGTCGTCGGGGCGAGCGCCGTGATGGTGGCCGTTACGGGTCTGTTTCTCATGCGGTAACATGATCGCTCTGACGGGCAGGAGAAAACCGGGGTTCCGCCCCGGTTTTCTTTTTCCGGCCGCCTTTACCGGTGGGGTACATCCTAAAAACGATTGCCATTCACGCTCCCGGTTTTTACCATGACCCCTTGCGGTAGAACGCCATGCAGAGATACTCCTACGCCATTCTTCCGGCCGCCCTGTGCGCCTTTTTCATCGCCGGTTCCGCCCTGGCCGCGCCCCCCGGGGGAGGGGGTCCCGCGGGGCACAACCGCGTCGCCGTGGTGAAGGGAAAGTATGATGACATTCCCCTGGTCCTTGACAATTACCGGATCCCCTACGAACTGCTCGAGGTGCGGGATATGGAGGACCCGGAGCGGCTTGCGCCCTATCGCTCCCTCTTCCTGCCGAGCGGGGCCGACACGCCCCTTGAAGAGAGCCTCGAGGTCTACGCGAGCAGGCTCCGTTTCCAGTCCGTGACGCTGAAACGCGACTACCACGAGGTTGACAGGGAGAAGATCGCCCGTTCATTGCGGAGTTTCGTCAGGGGAGGGGGCTCGGCCTACGTGTCGGGCTATTGCTTCGAATATCTCCAGGACGCTTTCGGGCTGTTCCATTTTTTCGACGATTTTCCCTTCATGGGAATGCCTTCCCGGGTCGAGGCCGAGCTGAAGGGGGACCTGTCCCGCTTTGCCATGAAAAACAGGATGGCGCTCTATCCGGACCATCCCGGATGGATCGCGGTGCAGTCGGTCCGCGACGCCGAGGTGATCGCGGAGGGGACCTTCGAAACGCCGCGGGGGGCGCGATCCGGCCCGATCAGCTTCATCGCCCGCCGGGGGAGCGGCGAGGTCCTCTACACCAGCTATGACAGCACCGTGTTCAGCGATTTCAGGCGCTTCAACGTCTACCGCATTGCAGGCGCGGATCTGATGCGAGGTCTCGAGGCAGATGCGGGACGGTGGGGGCGGCGGATTACCGGGCGAATCGTCGGGGCCATCCACGACGGCGAGTGGGCGGCCGGACACCGGATCGATCTGCGCCGGGGCCGCAACGTCATTTACTTTCGCTCCGGGCGGGATATCTTCCAGGTCGAGGTGAGGGACGAAGAGGGATTTCTCCTCGAGTCGAGAGACCAGCCCGTGCGGCAGCATCGATTTATCGTTGATGCGCCTGGCCGGGGGCACTGCGTGGTCAGGCTGTATCCCTCGCCGGGGGAGCGGTTCGGGACCTATGCTGTCATCTCCGCTTCTGGATGGGGACTGCCGCCGGCGCTTTCCCTCGTGCTCCCCATCATCGGCGGACTCCTCGTCGCCGCCGCCGCGGCCTTCGCCGTCTACCGGCTCTTTTTCAGCGGGGGGTATTCGGGGCGATGGCGAGGCTGAGGGTCACCGGCGAACATCCTTCCCGTCGAGAAAATCTATGAACTGCCGGTAGAAATCCTTGAACTCGTCGTTTTTTCTCAAATCGCGGAGGTCGGGCTCGCGTCCCTCCATGATGTCGCGCATGTGGCGGCTCAGCACGTAGAGCGGGCCGGAGATCCGGTGGGTGATGACGATCAGGTAGGCGAAGAGGACCAGGGCCATGACCACCCCGGCAAGTATCGTGACCGTTACGAGGAGACGGTTGAGGCCGAGTATCTCCTTCAGGCGCTCCGCGTTTTTCTGCATCAGCGCCATGGTCTCCAGGTGGTCCGCGATTAGTCCGTCGTGGCCGGGGTCGAGGGCGCCTCTTTGACCCGCCGCGGCGATCAGTCGTTCGATCATGTCCCTGTCCTTCGCCATCAGTCCCTCGAGGTCCTTGATCGACGATGATATCGCGCCGTTGTTGTCCATTGAAATGAGGCCGGTGACGGCGATGATAAGGATAAAGGCGATGATGATGACCCCCAGTATTCGGAAGGTCGTTTTCAGCTGGAAGTTCGTATCGATGAGAAAACGGGTTCTCTTCATGGGGCCGTCCATCCTGTCCCGAAGGGTGCCTCGATTGCCGGCCCGGGCGGGCCTTTCGTCGGGTCTTCAATGATGGGGTCCCGATTCCCGGCATGTCAAGCAGAATTGAAGCACACTGGGGCGCACGGTCCACGGTGGCCGAAGAGTTTTTTTGGAAAAGTAGTTGCATTCAGGCCGGATTGTAAACTATGTAAGCAGAGCCGGGGCGGGCGAAGACCGCGGCCCGGCATGCCCGCCTTCGCGGTTACGGGGGCGGTCCACGGGGCCGCCGGGCGGGATTCCTTCGCGAAGCGAATACCCAAATTGACACGACGAGACGCCTGAATGCCAGTGCGGTAATCCGGAGCGGTTCCATGGGAAGAGTCATATCGGTCTCCAACCAGAAGGGGGGGGTGGGGAAAACCACGACGACGGTGAACCTCGCGGCGTTTATCGCCGCGGCGGGGCGGCGCGTCCTGATCATCGATATAGATCCCCAGGCCAACGCAGGGTTCGGCATGGGCGTGAACGCCTCGGAAAGCGACCGCACGGTCTACGAGGTGCTTATCGGCTCCCTGCCCCTGGGGGACGCCATTATCCCCACCGGCGTTGACAACCTGAGCATCGTGCCATCGAATATTCATCTCGCGGGCGCCCAGGTCGATCTCCTCGACATGGAGGGGAAGGAATTCATCCTGCGTAACGCCATGCGGGATATTCGCGGGGAGTTCGATTACGTGTTCATCGACTGCCCGCCCTCTCTGGGGATCCTGACCCTGAACAGCCTGGCCGCGGCGGATTCGGTGATGATCCCCCTCCAGTGCGAGTATTACGCCCTCGAGGGGCTGAGCCAGCTTCTCAGGATCGTGGCCATGGTGCAGGAGAACCTGAACCGGGGCCTCGCCGTCGAGGGGGTGGTCCTCACCATGTACGACTCCCGGACCAACCTTTCCCAGCAGGTGGTGTCCGACGTGCGGGAGTATTTCGGGGACAAGGTCTTCAAAACGGTTATACCGAGGAACGTGCGCCTGAGCGAAGCCCCGAGCTTCGGCAAGCCGATCGGCCTCTATGACCGGGGGAGCGTCGGCAGCGTGACATACGAGAATCTGGCGAAAGAGGTTATGCGCAATGGCTAAGAAGGTTCTGGGAAAGGGACTGGGGGCGATCATCACGTCATCCCCCGCGCCCGCCGAGGCGCTGGAAAAGGGGCTCACCCGGAGCGCGAACCAGATCGTGGAGCTCGACGTCACATCGGTGCTCCCGAACCCGGACCAGCCGCGCACGCGGTTCGACGAGCCGGATATCCGCGGCCTTGCCGCGTCGATCCAGGCAGTGGGGCTCCTGCAGCCGATCATCGTGCGCCGGCAGGGCGACTCGCTTTTCGTCGTGGCCGGGGAACGCCGCCTCCGCGCGGCAAAGCTCGCGGGGATGAAAACGATTCGCGCCGTCGTAATCGACGCCGACGAGGTGAAGAACCTCACCATGGCGCTTATCGAGAACATCCAGAGGACGAACCTGAATCCGATCGATGAGGCCGAGGCGTACCGCATCCTCATCGACCGCTTCAACCTGCGACAGCAGGACATTGCCGCCCGGGTGGGAAAGGACCGCGCGACCATCGCCAATACCCTGAGGCTTCTCCAGCTTCCCCCCGACATCAGGGAGTCCCTGGCCGCCGGGGAGATTTCCACGGGGCATGCCAAGGTGCTCCTGTCCGTGGAGGGGGGCCGCCAGGGCGATCTGTTCCGCCAGGTGATCAGGAAGTCGCTCTCCGTCAGGGCCCTCGAGGAGAAGGTCAGGGAAAAGGATTCGGGGAAGGGGGCTTCGAAAAAGAAGAAGGGCAAGGACGCCCACATCAGGAAGATGGAAGATGAGCTGGTGTCCGTCTTCGGAACGAAGGTCGAAATAACCCATGCCGGTGGGAAGGGGAAGATTGAAATCAGCTTCTATTCTCTGGATGATTTTGACCGGATCATGGACCTTATAAAGAAATAATCTTGACTCGCGCCGCCGTTTCCGATAGCCTGAATGAGTCCAGTCAAAGCGGGGTGTTACAGATGAACCGGGACGATGGGGCGCGTGAATATTTCGAGAAGCTGAAAATAATCGAACGGTTCTGCTCCGGCGACATCGATACCGCGAAGCGTATACTCAAGGGTGAATTCGCGGACGTGATCGCGATCAAGGGGCGGTTCAGGGACGGGGCGGAGCAGCAGTTCGGCCTCTTCATGGTGTTCATCAGCAGGATCACGCGCTCCGTCATTGCGTCGCGTTCGGTCATATCAGGCACCGCCTCGGTGTTCCACCACAAGCCCTTTGACAGCTGGAAGGTGTTTTACGCGAAGCTCGAAAAGGAACTGAGCGAGGCCGATGTCTACACCGATGCCATTGAAACCATGGAAAAAGTTCTTGCCCGGCTTTCGGAGTTGAAGTTCTTTACCCAGATTTTCGAGTGGGTGGAGGACAACGACATCATGAACATCACGGACCGGTTCCAGAAAACCGTCAACAATGTCCTCAAGATCGAGGATTCCCGCGTGGTGATCGACTTCGAGAATATTACCTCCCTTGAGCTCTACGAAGAAAAGGGGATCAAGCCGGTATAAACAACGCGCAGGACCCCCTCCATGAAACGCGAAACGGCCGGCTACTGCACCATAAAGGGAAACCTCATGTCAACCGCGTTGCCCCTGCCGAAGTGGACGCGCACCTCGTAGCTACCCGGCTCGAGGTTCAGGTCGGGGAATGTCATGCTTCCGCTCTTCGCGCTGTAGGTCCACTGGTACGTCTCGTAACTCCCTTCGGAGGCCGAGGCCTTTTCAATCGAGATCCATGCGTTCCGGTATTCCGGAAGGTTCCTGTATCCCACCACGATCGGGTCCGAAGAGGCATACACCCTCTTGCTGGTCCACACGAGGGGCTTTTCTTCCCCGGCGGTCTCCGCGGTCGCCTGTTCCTCGTCGTCCCCGGGGGTTCCGGCGTCGTCTTCCTTCACTTCTTCCGTTTGTGTCTCCGGACTCAGTGTCTTCTCCTCGATACGCTTCAGGTCCTCCCCGGTTTTCGCGCCGATGTCGGGGATGAGGGGTACCTTTTTAAACTCCTCGTAATCGCGCGCTTCCCCCGCGTTCACGGGTCGGGTGGTGATCGAGTCCGCCACGAGGGCCGCGCTCCCCTTCTCGACCAGCTTCTCGTCGCGCGGGGCCTCGCCAACCACGCGGGCGACCGCCACGTTCCCGTCATGGACCGCCACGACGGGGCGCCCCTGCTCAAGGGATACGCCGAATTCCGTGCCCCGCACCGCGGCAATGGATGTCTTGGTCTGGACCGTATAGCTCGCCCCCTTGGCGAGGGGGCGGACCCGGGCCAGCACCTTGCCGCTGTCAAGGCTGTACCGCGTGTTCCCTCCTTCCATGAGGGCCGATATCTCGACACTGGTGTCGGCGCTGACCTGGAGCACCGACTCCTCGCCCACCTGGATCACCAGGAGAGACCGGGGCCCCGTGACGACGCGGTCTCCCTTGATGAATTCATGGCCGTGGGCGACGGCTGCCGCGGCGCTGCCCGGGCGTTCGAGTGTGACCGTTCCCACCACGAAGGTGGCCAGGGCGCGGTTTGCGGTCTTCTTGGCGCATGATGTCTGGAGCGCCGCCGCGGCCAGGAAGATCGCCAGGGGCGCGCCAACCATGGCGATAAAGAAAGGTGATCGAGCTTTCATTGAATTCTCCTGTGTCACAGGATTTCATAAAGGGATACTACAGTATACCGCTACACGTGTAAATAATCAATAGTTTTTTCATGGTTCCCCCGGCGCCCAGCCGGCTTCTAGTGGGAAAGCTTCAGACCCACGATGCCGATGACCACGAGCCCCGCGGAAAGGAACCGGAGCATTGAAACGGGGTCCCTGAACATGACGATGCCGATCGTGAAGGTCCCCACGGCCCCGATCCCGGTCCAGACCGCGTAGGCCGTACCGATGGGGATGGTTCTCTGGGCCAGATAGAGAAAGAAGCCGCTCGCGGCCATGCTCAGGATCGATATGAAGATCCAGAGGGCCTTCGCCGGGGAAGTCTGGGCCAGTTTGAAGCCCAGGGGCCATCCCATTTCCATGATGCCCGCGGTCAACAGGTATACCCATTCCATCGGCATGCTCCTTCTCGCGTTCGACCGTCCGCCGGGACGGGGGCGTTTATGCCTTGGTTTTTTTGTTCCACTCCTCGATGCGCCCCGCCAGGGTCGCGTGCAGTTCCGTCACGTCTCCCTCGATGACAATGGAATCGATCCGATCGCCCTGCCGTATCGCGTTCACGGTCTTCATGTCGTCGGCGTCTATCGTGGACCCGAAGACCGTATGCTTGCCGTTGAGCCATGGGGTGGGCACGTGGGTGATGAAGAACTGGCTCCCGTTGGTGCCGGGGCCCGCGTTCGCCATGGAGAGTATCCCCGGCCTGTCGTGGGGAAGGTCCGGCGCGCACTCGTCCTCGAAGGTGTAGCCCGGGCCGCCGGTGCCCGTGCCGTGGGGGCACCCCCCCTGGATCATGAAGTCATTGATGACGCGGTGGAAGGTGAGCCCGTTATAGAAACCCTTGCCGGCCAGGTTCGTGAAGCTGGCGACGGTGACCGGCGCCCTGTCGGGGAAGAGCGTCAGCTTGATGTCGCCCTTTTTCGTTTTGATGATAGCTCTCAATTCTGACATGGTAACCTCTCGTGGAATTACTTCACGGATTGCAGCGGACAGGAACCGGGCGCATCCATCAAGTACTATTTTTTTTCCGGTTCACTTCCGCGCGGGCACAATCGCCGGCCGCGGCGCTCCCGGCGCAGTATCCCGTGGTCCAGCAGAGCTGGAGGTTGAACCCTCCCGTGGGGCCGTCGATGTCCAGGATCTCCCCGGCGAAGAAGAGGTTATCGACGAGCCGCGAGCGCATGGAGCGCATGTCCACCTCGTCGAGGGATATCCCTCCGGCGGTGACGATGGCCCGGTCGAAGCCCTCGAGGCCCGTCACGGGGGCGCGGAGGTCTTTCATGATGGCGCAGAGCGATTTCCGTTCCTCCCGGGTGATCTCCCCCGTCTTTTTTTCCGGGGCCACGCCGGAGAGGCGCACCATGACCGGTACCAGGGAGGCGGGGAGAAGACCGCCGAGGGAATTTTTGAAAAGGCGTGTCCCGTTTTCGCCCAGGTCGCGGCGCATCCGGGCGTCCAGGGTCTTCATGTCGAGGGCGGGCTTCAGGTCGATGGAAAGCTCGAGCCCCTTCAGGGAAAGGGCGCCGATGGCCCTTGACAGATCGAGCACCACGGGGCCGCTCATGCCGCGGGAGGTGAAGAGGGCCTCGCCGAAACCGGCGGCGACGATCCGGTCCCCGCGCAGGAGCTTCACCCCGACATTCCTGAGCGAGAGTCCCTCCACCTCGCCGGTCCAGGGAGCGTCGAGAATCACCGGCACGAGGGAAGGGCGGGGCGGCACCACGGTGTGGCCCAGGAAGGCGGCGAGTTCATACCCCGCTCCCGTGGAGCCCGTGGCAGGGTAGCTTTTTCCCCCCGTGGCGAGAATGTAATTCCGCGCGGAGACCGTGCCGGCGCCGCCATGGACCGTCTCGATTCGGCCGCCACTCCGCGAGACGGACCGGATGTCGAAGCGGGTCATGACGCGGACTCCACCCTCGGCCATGTATCCTTCCAGGGCGGAGAGGACGTCGCCGGCCCTGTCCGATTCGGGGAAGACGCGTCCCCCCCGCTCGACCTTGAGGGGAACCCCCCGGGCGGTGAAAAAATCGAGCGCGTCTTCCACGCCGAAGGCGTGGAGGAGGGAATGGAGGTAGCGCTTCTTCACCCCGAAGACCTCGAGGAAACTCCCGGGGTCTTCGTCGGCGTTCGTGATGTTGCAGCGTCCCTTTCCGGTAATCAGGAGCTTCCTCCCGGGACGGCGGTTTTTTTCCAGGAGCACCACGTCGGCACCGAGGTGCGCGGCCCTTCCCGCCGCCATCATTCCCGCGGGTCCCCCGCCGATCACGGCGACGTCGCAGGCTGTTTCATTCCCGGTGGTTTTCATGCCGTCCCGTTCATCGCGCGAAATCCGGGGTGCAGGCGGGGGAGGATCCCACCTCCTGGGTGAAGCCGCTCTCGAAGCCCAGAGCATCAAGGCATTCCAGGCACTCCTCGTATTCCTCCGCTGACACCGCGCGGTTGATTTCAGGGAACTCCCCGGCGCGGTGCGCCGGGTAGTACTGCCCCATGAGGCTGATCCAGGTTTCCCGGCCCAGGGCGTCCCGTATCCATGTGAGGGAACCCCTGACCTCGCTGACCAGACCAGGGAGAAGAAGGAGGCGGACCATCACCCCCGACACCGCGAGTCCCTCCTCAACGCGGAGGTGCCCCGCCTGGCGGAACATCTCACGTATCGCGTTCCCGGCCCGCTCAGGGTAGTCGGGGACGCCGGAATACCTCGCCGCCGTCTCGCCATGGCAATAGCGAAGGTCGGGAAGGTAGACGTCGACGAGGCCCTCCAGGAGGCGCAGGGTCTCCGGCTTCTCGTAGGCGCTGCTGTTCCACACCACGGGGATACGGAGACCGCGTTTCCGGGCCATGCGAAGGGCCTTCGCGGCGTGGGGCGTGTAGTGGCTCGCCGTGACCAGGTTGACGTTGTGCGCCCCCTTCTCCTGAAGATCAAGCAGTATGTCGCAGAGCTCGGGTATGGAACGGGGGGTCCCGCTTCCCCCCTGGCTGATCAGGTGGTTCTGGCAGTAGACGCATCGCATGGCGCAGTAGGAGAAGAAAACGGTGCCGCTGCCCCGGCTTCCGGAGATGACCGGCTCCTCCCCGCGGTGGAGGCCGTGGAGGTTCACCGTGGCCATGGGGTCTCCCCCGCACTTCCCCGGGACCGCGAGCCGGTTCACGCCGCATTCCCTGGGGCAGAGGCGGCATGCGCGCATGTGTGATTCGATTATTCGTTCCATTGCTTCATTCGGCGTATCGCCCGGTCCGGGATGCGGCGGTTTTTCCATGAACGGGCCGGTAGAGGCTACAAATTGCTTGATAAAAATGCAACTCTAAATAATAAGGGTATTTTTTCGCGGCGTACAACCGTTCATGGCCGCGTCAGCAATGGTTGCGAGGGTGCGCATGATACGGATCAATGACAATTATCTCAAGCTCAAGGCGTCCTACCTGTTCTCGGATATCGCCCGCCGCGTGGCGGAGCACCAGGGGAAGCACCCGGACAAGGAGATCATACGCCTCGGGATCGGGGACGTGACCCTTCCCCTGCCCCGGGCCTGCATCGAGGCTTTCCATCGCGCGGTGGATGACATGGCAGCGGCGGAGAGTTTCCGGGGTTACGGTCCTGAGCAGGGGTACGACTTTCTCCGCGAGACGATCGCCGAGATCGATTTCCAGGCCAGGGGAGCGGGGATCGCCCCGGAGGAGATATTCGTGAGCGACGGGGCGAAGTGCGACACGGGTAATTTCCAGGAGCTCTTCGACGGCGACATCAGCATCGCGGTCCCCGACCCGGTCTATCCCGTTTACGTGGACACCAACGTGATGGCGGGAAGGACCGGGGAATTCCGCGACGGCCGGTACGAGGGCCTGGTCTACCTTGAGTCCACGCAGGAGAACGGCTTTGTCCCCGCCGTGCCGAAGGAGGCCGTTGACCTCGTGTACCTCTGCTTCCCGAACAATCCCACGGGGGCCACCGCCGCGCGCGAGGATCTCGCCGCCTGGGTGCGTTACGCCAGGGAACACGGGGCCCTCATTCTCTTCGACGCGGCCTATGAAAGCTTCATCCGGGACGACTCAATACCGAGGAGCATCTACGAAATTGAGGGGGCCGAGGAAGTGGCCGTTGAGTTCAGGAGCCTCTCCAAGACGGCGGGTTTCACCGGGACGCGCTGCGCCTACACCGTGGTACCCAGGAAATGCCGCGCCCGGAACGCGTCGGGCGAGCCCGTCGACCTGCACGCCCTGTGGCTCAGGCGGCAGACCACCAAGTTCAACGGGGTCTCCTACCCGGTCCAGCGCGCCGCCGAGGCGGTCTACTCGGAGGCGGGCCAGCGGGAGGTGCGCGACCTCGGGGATTACTACCTGAAGAACGCTTCGATCATCCGTGACGGCATGGGAAGCCTCGGATTCTCCTGCACCGGCGGGGTCAACTCGCCCTACATCTGGATAAAGGGGGACCGTGATTCCTGGTCCTTCTTTGATCTCCTTCTGGACAGGGCCGGCGTGGTATGCACGCCGGGGTCCGGCTTCGGGAGGTGCGGCGAGGGGTACATCAGGCTGAGCGCCTTCAACTCGCACGAAAACGTGGAGCGCGCCCTGGAGCGTATCGGGAAGGCACTGTCCTGATCAGAAGGCCCCGATCTGGCAATGGGAAATCTTGACACCCAGGGTTTCGCACGCCGCGGCCACGTTCATCTTCGACATGCCCCGCGACGCCGCGATCGCCCAGGCCTCGGCGCAGGGGAGCCTTCCCTCCGAGAGGCGCGACCTGATCTCCTTTTCGAGGTCGCCGGGGACCGAATCGGCCGGCTTCACGATCTTCTTGTTGGGCGAGTAGCCGAAGAGCCCGAGCTGGCATCCCTTTATTGAGATATCCAGGAGGTCCAGGGTCCTTCCGGCCTCGGCAGGATCGACCTTGAGCCGCTCAATGACGGAAAAGACGGCGCCGCAGGCTATGGAGTCCTCCTTCGAGGATTCCCTGAGGGCGTCGACGAGTTTCTGGTCCGGGTTGTGTGCTGACATCACGCTGCTCCTTGCCTACCGGTAAAAGGTATCTATCCAGTTCCTGAATTCGCACTGGCGGATTTCGTCCGAGAGTATGTCGTCCTCGATGTCGAGCTGCCACCTGAGGTCCTTCCTCGACGGGTCGGCGTGAAGGGCCTCCAGGCGCTCCACGTAGGCGCGGAAATCATCGTGCCCCCTGAAAAACCCGAGATCCGTGAGCTTCTTTTCCCGCGCCACGATGAGCCGCGCCATCTGGAAAAGGTCGTACTCGGGATGGTACTGGAGTCCCCAGAATACGCCCTTCCTGTATCGGATCTCCGCGGCCTGGACCGGGGAGAAATCGTTCCCCGCGAGGAGGAGGGCGCCATCGGGCAGCCTGGTCACGTGATCGTCATGGCTCACGAAGTGGCGATATGTCTCCGGCTTTCCCTTCATCATCGGGTGGCGCTTACCCTCTTCCGTGAGGCGGATGCAGCGGCCGATTCCCATTTCCCGCCCCTTCGGGTTTTCCTTCACCTCGCCACCGGCGACGAAGCAGGGCACCTGGATGCCCCAGCAGGTCCCGAACTGGGGGATCCCCGCCTCGAAGGCGCGTTCGCAGATGTCGAGCATGACCGTGACCCTGGGATCGTCGCCGTGGTACACGGTGAGGTTGCATCCCGGCCAGAGCACGCCGGCGTATCCGGCGAGGGCCGCGTCATCGGGCGCCGAAACGCCCGGATCGCTGGTGTAGAGGATATCGCAGTCCGCGCCGGGCAGGTACTTCAGGAGCATGTCAACGTAGAGCACGCCGGCGAGCTTCATGCCCGTGACGTCGAATTCATCCCTGCTTTTTTTGGGGTAGCCGTCGAGTATGAGAAACCGGGGGGCGTCGGCCATTCTGTCCACCTCACCTGTCGAGTTGTGCGACCAGGTCCGGAAGGTCCCCGTAGTCGCTGAAGGATCCCTCGGCGGCGGTGGACCCGCCTCCGCGGTCGATGACGGCGGTGCAGAGGACCGCCCTGGCCCCCACTCCGTGCGGACCCGCGATGTCGTTCTGCTCCCGGTCGCCGATGTGCGCCATCTCCTCGGGCTTCACGCCCAGGGCGGAGGCCGCGGCGTGGAACACCGAGGGGTCCGGCTTCGAGCGGCCCGCCTCGTCGGAGAAGATGAAGGCGTCGAAGAGCCTGATCATGCCCGCGTCGGAGAGCATCTGACGGAGGGCCCTGCCGGGGGAGAAGATCGCGTCGGAGATGACGCCCAGGCGATAGGTGCCGTGGAGCTTTTCAAGGGCTTCCTTGACCCCCGGGACCATGTCGGGGCGGATCTCGAGCTCCATCTCCTCGTGGAGCCTCACGAGCTCGGCGAAATCAATGTCGGGGAGAGTGCGGCCCAGGCCCTTCAGGGCGACGCCGATGCGCTCCTCCACGGTCCAGGTGATATGGTGCTCCTTCCAGACCCTGGTGAAGGCGGCGTCCGCCGTGTCCCACGCGAGGTCCACGAGCTTCCGGTCGATCGAACCCTGCCGCGAGAGAAACTGGTGGGCCAGGACCCGGCGCTCCTCCCTTTTCGAGGGCCTTCCCGCCGCGGCCCTCTTCGGCTCGTCGGAATCGTCGATGATCACCGTGTCCCAGAGGTCGAAGGTGATGGCGCGTATCTTTTTCATGTCCGCTCCCGCTCCGTGAGTGCAGCCGACGGGGCCGGCCCCGCCGCGTTACGCAATAATCGATCATGCCGCCGGGTTTTACGCAAGAAAAAATATGCCCCTGGGTGGAAAATAAATCCCCGGCCCGCTATTCTTCCTCGATGACGATTCTCTCCACCCTGCCCGATTCGGTGTCCAGGATGGCCACGGAGAATTCATCGGCGCCGTAGAGCGAGCCGGGATTGATGACGCGGGTGGTTCCCGACATGTAGTTCTCGTAGCTGTGGGTATGGCCCTTGATGACGTAGTCGTATTCTCCCGAGGCGACGGCCTGGCGGAACTGCGGCACGTCGTGACCGTGGAATACCATGATCTTTTTGCCGTCTGCCTCGAAGGAGCACTGCTCGCCCATGGGGCCGAAGCCGAGCCGCCGGGATTCGGCGTTGAAATGCTCCACGTCGATATCCCCGTTGCCCAGGACAAACCGGCAGTTGAGCCCCTCGAAGAGCGACAGCATCCTCGGCGAGGTGCAGTCACCGCAGTGGACGACCATGTCAACCCCCTCTTCCTTGAAGAGGGAAGCGGCCCTTCGGGTCAGCTCGATGTTGTTGTGGGTGTCGGAGATGATGCCGATGCGCATGGCTCAGCCCAGCTTGGCCCCCGCGGGGATCGAGTCGTCGATCTCGACGAGGTAGGGCCGGTCCCCCCCGGGAGGGGTCGCGGCCAAAAGCATGCCGTGGGAGAGGCGCTTGAAGATCGTCGCGGGCTTCAGGTTCGCCACGAGGAGGATCTTTTTGCCCGTCAGGGCCTCCGGCTCGTACCACCGGGCGATGCCGGCGATGATGGTGCGCTCGTCAAGGCCCGAATCGACGCGCAGCTCCAGAAGCTTGTCCGATCCCTCGATCTTCGCGGCGGCAATGATCCGCGCCACGCGGATGTCGATTTTCGCGAATTCCCCGATTTCCACCAGCCCTTCGGTTTCCGATGCCATTTCGGTTTCTCCCTTTTTCTTTACCGCGGATTTCTTCGTCTCCGCCTTCACGGGCTTCGCGCCACCCTCTTCCGCGGCATGTTTCTCCAGCCGCGGGAAGAGGATCCCGGGGTCGCCGATCGTCCTTCCCTCGACGAGGTGCGAGAAGCGATCGAGGCTTCCGGGGTCCCTGGGCGCGTCGCCCGCGCCCAGGGCCTCGATCACCGCCTGGCTTGATTGGGGAAGCGCCGGGGCGAGGAGGACGGCGACGGCGTACACCGATTCCAGGATATTGCGCATGACCGACGAGAGGAGGGCCGTGTTCCCTTCCTTCGCCAGCTGCCATGGCCTGTTCGCGTCGATATACTTGTTGAGGTGGCGTATGAATTCCCAGAGCCTCTCCAGGCCCGCGCTGGTCTGGAATTTCACGCAATGGGCGATGTATTCGTCCCTTGCGGAGATGAAGCGCGCGATGAGGTCGTCCCGCTCAGCCGGCAGGGACGGATCGAAGGCGGGAATGGCGCCGCCGAGGAATTTGCCGAGCATGTTGAAGAGGCGGTTCACCAGGTTTCCCCAGTCGTTGGCCAGGTCGAAATTGATCCGGTCGATGATGACCCCCTCGCTGAAGCGCGCGTCATGGCCGAAGGCCATTTCGCGAAGGAAGAAATAGCGGATCTGGTCGTTCCCGTAGCGCTCGACGAGGTCCAGGGGCGTCACCACGTTGCCCAGGCTCTTCGACATCTTCGCGTCCTGCATGTTCCAGTACCCGTGGACGTTCAGGTTCCGGTAGGGCTCTATGCCCGCGGATTTGAGCATCGTGGGCCAGAAAATGCCGTGGGGCTTCACGATGTCCTTGGCGATGATGTGCTGGGAAGCGGTCCAGAATTTTCGGAAGCGCTCGTCATCGGGATAGCCGAGGGCGCTTATGTAGTTGATCAGGGCGTCGAACCAGACATAGGTGACGTAGTTCTCGTCGAAGGGAAGCGTGATGCCCCACTGGAGACGGGCCTTGGGCCGGGAAATGCAGAGGTCCTCCAGGGCCTCGCTTTTAAGCAGGGACATCACCTCGTTCCGGTAGCGCTCCGGTCTTATGAACTCGGGGTTGGCCTCGATGTAATCAATGAGCCAGGACTGGTATGCCGACATCTTGAAGAAATAATTCTTCTCCTCGATGAAATCGAGCTTCCGGTCATGGTCCGGGCACTTCCCGTCCACCATTTCCTTTTCCGTGAAGAACCGCTCGCACCCCACGCAGTAGAATCCGCCGTAGCTGCCGAAGTAGATGTCGCCCCGGTCATGGACCCTCTGAAGGATTTCCTGGACCACCTTCACGTGCCGCGGCTCCGTGGTGCGGATGAAATCGTCGAACCGGATGCCCATGTCGGTCCAGGTCTTCCTGAATACGCCGCTGATGCGGTCGGTGTACTCCTGGGGCGTGGTCCCGTGGCTCCTGGCGGCCTGGTCGATCTTGTCCCCGTGCTCGTCGGTTCCCGTGAGGAAATAGGTGTCGTGGCCCAGCATGCGGTGAAAGCGGCTGACGAAATCGGCCAGGATGGTGGTGTACGCGTGGCCGATATGGGGCTCGGCGTTCACGTAGTATATCGGGGTGGTGACGTAGAATGATTCCTTCATGCGTTGGCTCCACTGAAGACGGCGGCCCGCGGTCGCTCCGCGCGGGTCCCCGCACCCGCCGAGGGCCCCTCAGAGCTTGTAGGTTTCTTCATCGGGGTTTTCCGGTTCAACGGTTTCGATCTTTTCGATGACTTCGCGTTTCAGAATGTAGGCGTTCTGTTTTTTCTCCAGGTCGCCCTTGTGTATGTCGACGTAGCGGTTGTCGTGCTTTATGGTGATCGACTCCTTCAGGGTGTCGACGCCGGTCACCACGTAGGTCTTTTCACCCGCCTTCACCTGGTCGCCCGGGTTCGGCATGCCGGTGTTGAGCTCGCGATAGAGCTTGTACTCGTAGCCGAGGCAGCAGAGGAGGCGGCCGCACATCCCCGATATCTTCAGCGAGTTCAGGTTCAGGTTCTGTTCCTTCGCCATCTTTATCGACACGGGCTCGAAGTCGTCCCGCTGGTGCACGCAGCAGAGCTCCTTGCCGCAGGGTCCGTATCCCCCCACCAGCCGCGCCTCGTCCCTGACGCCGATCTGGCGCATCTCGATGCGCGTCCGGAAAATCGAGGCGAGCTCGCGGACCAGCTCCCGGAAATCGATCCTGTTCTCCGCGACGAAGTAGAAGATGATCTTCGTCCGGTCGAAGAGGCATTTCACAGAAACGAGCTTCATGTCGAGCTTCTTCGCCTTCGCCTTGCTGCGGCATTTTTCGAAGGCGTTTTTCTCGATCGCCTCGATCTCCGGAATCTGCCTGAGGTCCTCGGGCGTGATCATGCGCAGCAGCTTCCCCTTTACCGCGCCGCTGCCGGGGGCACGCCTCCTGCTGCACTTGAACACGGTGCCGATGTCCACGCCGTTCTCGGTCTCCACCACGCAGAGGGAGCTGGGCAGGATAAAGAGATTGTTCGTGTTGACGTAGCTGAGCTGGTAGCTGTTGCGCAGTCGTACCGCCGATACTTCCATTTATATCCTCTCTCCGGCGCCGTCGAGCTTCGGGAGGCCGAATCCCTTCATGCCGTCGATCGAGTAGAGCATTCCCTTCAGGGCGTTCCGGACGTTTAAATTATTCGGAAGGCCTTTTCTGAGGGCAAGCAGAATTTTTATAATTTTCACTGTCCTCTCGCGGTCATCGACCCCGAGGTCCCCCAGGAATGGATGGAGGGGCGTTCCCAGGATGGACGAGAGAAGGATCGTCCGGAAGATGTGGACCATGATCGACAGGAGAAGGTCCGCCCCGAATTTCTTCTGGAGGGGCGCCATGTCAAGCTCAAGGCTCTCCCCGGACGCCAGGTACGACGCGATCTCGCCGCAGATGCCGGCTATTCCCCGGAGGCTCTCCTCATCCCCGAGGAGGAGCGCCGCCTCGATGGAGCCCCCGCTCAGCTGCGCCACCAGGGCGGGGTCCTCCTGTACCGCGGTCTCACGGGAGGAGAGATACTCCATGACTTCGTCGGGAGAGAGGGGGCTGAAGGGAACGTACATGCTTCGCGAAAGGATCGTCGGGAGGATGAGGGACCGTCCCTCCGTGACCAGGATGATCCGCGCGCCGGCCTGGGGCTCCTCGATCGTCTTGAGCAGGGCGTTCTGTCCAGGGATGGACATCGATTCAGCCCCGTCGATGATGATCCCGTAGGTGCCCGAGATTGATTTTTTCGAGAGGCGGTCGATGAGCCATCGCACGCTTCCCGTCTCGCTTCCGTCGGCCTCGCCGATCGGGATGGCCCCCTTTTCGTCGGGCCCCATCTCGATGATGTCGGGGTGGGTGCCGCCGGCGGCCTGGAGGCATGACGGGCAGGAAAGGCAGGGTGGATCGCCGGCACCGCAGAAGAGGGCCGCGAGAAAGCGCTTTGCCACGAGCCTCTTCCCTATCCCCTTCATGCCCGAAAAAAGCATGGTCTGGGGTATCTTCCCCGATGACAGGAGATGATCGAGCAGTTTCAGCTGGTGGGTGTGTCCGATGATGCCGTTCGTGTTCATAGGTGTCCGTTGTGGCCGGGGGACGGCCGTTGCGCGGCGACCCGGATACGAAGTACCGCGCCGTCAATAGACCAGGTCGAGTATGAGACCGCGGATTTCCTCGATGGTTTTCAGGAGGTTAAAGGCCTTGTTTCCCCTGGTTATCGATTCCGTCAACTCCAGGAGACGGGTGTTTATCTTCTCGATGATGACGTAGTCTCCCCAGTTCTTTTTTGTGCGTTTCAGGGTCTTTTCCCTGAGGCCCTCGTCGATTATGGTCTTGATGATTTTCTGGACCAGGGCCCTGTAGTGGAGCATCTCCTCCTCGGTCTGCTGTTCAAGGAAGCGGCGCTCCCTCTCCTTCAGGTCCTCGAGGAGCTCCTCCAGGGTGCCCTCGATATCGAGGGCCAGGGTCCTGTGCAGCTCCGCGTGAAAGCTCTTCTCGCCCTGGCTGACGTGGGGAAGCCTGCCCTTCTTGGAAATCCGCTCCTTCTCGTCCCTCTTGCCCCGGGCGCCGGTAATTTCGATCATCTGCCACCTTCCGCGCGGTTGATGGTGCAATTCCCCTCGAATTTCACGCCCTCCTCCATGATAAGGCTCGGGGTGATGATGTTGCCGTTGATGACGCCCGTGGAGAGGAAGATGACGCGCTCCGTGGCGAAGATGTTGCCCCGCACGGTGCCGCCCACGACGACCATCCGCGCCTTGATGTCCGTAAGGGCCTGGCCCGTCTGGCCGATCAGCACCTTGCCGTCGGTCTCGATGGTCCCCTGGAAGTTTCCGTCAATCCGGAGGAGGCCGTTTATCTTGAATTCACCCTTGAAGTTCGACCCTTCGCCGATAATGCTGTTGACGATGCCGTCCTCGGCGGGTTTTCCGTTTCGTGCCATGGGGTGGTCGGTACGCTCTCACTGGGTTTCCGGGTCGCCGCACCTCCGTCTCCGGGAAGGCGAAGCGGGAGATGGATACGGCCCGTCATTACGCGAGTCATTATTAACGGGATGGCATGTTTTGCAAGTACATTTTTGGGGCCGACACGTTTGGAGCCGGTGAACCTTATCATTGAGCGGGCCCTCACGCGTAATGAATCAGGTAGAGCATGGGACCGCGTAACCAGTAGGGAATCCTTTTCCCGGATTTTTTTTAATAATGTATTGACGCCGGAGGGGATATTAAGTATTTTAATTAAAACTTAATAGATTTGGTGAACTGATGCCATTATACGAATTCAGATGCGCTGATTGCGGTGAACGGTTTTCGGAATTGCGAAGGGTGGGTGACGATGAGGGCGTCTCCTGTCCCCGCTGTGGATCGGTCAATACGAAAAAGATGGTCTCTTCCTTCGCGAGCGTTTCCTCACGGTCCGCCCCCTCATGCTCTCCCGGCGGTGGTTGAAGCCCCCTGCGATAAGCCCGTGCGGCTTTTCCAGAATCCTTGCCCGTCGCTAACCGGTGTAACCTGAAGGATAACATGACATGGTCGCCCCCTTCGTGAAGGCCGGGGCGCATGTCCCCCGTTCTCCTGCGCCCCCCCGCCGGGAAAATCTTCTTGCCATTAATGCCCGCCGGCATATATATATCAACCGCAACCGGCGGCAGGGAGAGACGCGCCCCTGCGTGGTGAAGAATCGAACCCGCGGATGGAGGATAGACTCATGTTTGGTAAAATCATTCTGCCGCACCTGATTGGCACCGGTCTGATCGTCATCGGCTGGTACATCAGCATACTCAATGTCGGCCTCACCCGTTTCCAGACCAATATCCTTTTCACGAAATGGACGGTCATGGGCCTGGCGCTTATCCTTATCGGGGCGTATCTCCCCGAGGTGTGGAGAAAGATACGCGGGTAGCAGCCGCCATCCGGCCGCTCCGGGCGATGAGGATCCCTCCGAATCGTTTCACGATCATGTTCCCGCCCGGAAATCAGAGTATCGATGCGAGGGGCGACATGTCGCCGGCATGTCGCGGATTGGTGCGGGCAGGCGCGTGCGTGGGGGTGTCGCAATGGGACGCATGAGGCGCGCGGCTCCGGACCAGGAAGAGATCGAGAGGTTGTTCTCGAAGGTGTGCGATGACGACTACCTGGTCCGCTACAACGCGTGCGGAAAAATACTCCGGCACTTCGGTATCGACCTCGAGGTGAGCGATCTTCGGAGGGTCTTCGGCGCCATCGTCACCCCGGACCTCCGGGGGGCCACCGATGAAGACCGGTCCAGGTTCAGGGCCGCCGCCGAAATACTGAGGGAATACCTGGAGGGTGCCGGCACGACACCCGTGTATGACGGCCTCACCCGCGAAGAACTGAACGGTCTGCTCCTCGATGCCTGTTACGTGTCGTCCCGCACACCCGACCTTGCCACCATACGGGAGCTTGTCTCCCGGGGCGCCGATATCTCCGCTGCCGACGAGGACGGGTTCACGGCCTTCATGCTGGCCCTGCGGGTTCCCGACGGCGGGATCATCCGGTTTTTCCTGGAGAACGGGGCGGACGTGAACGCCATTCTTCCCTACCGGGCCGACCGGCGCACCACGGTGTGGGTCGAGAAGGCGGCCCATGTCGACGTGGCGACGCTCGAGTTCATGCTCGACCATGGCGCAAGGATACACGACCGGGACGCCGGGGGGAATACCGCCCTGCACAACTATTGCGCCGGCAGGGCCGAGGCGGCGGGAATACGCCTTCTTGTCCGGCGGGGAGCCGATGTCCACGCGGTCAACTCACGGGGTGAGCGACCACTTCACCGCCTCGCGTCCCGTGCCGCTGACCACGGATCCCTGCGGGCCCTCATTGCCTCGGGGGCCCGGGTCAATGACACCGACGTCTCCGGCGCGACGCCACTTCACCGCGCCGCCGCCGTGAGGGGCCGGGCGTCATCTCCCGTCATCCCCCTCCTCGAAGCGGGCGCCGATCCGGACCGCCCCGACAACTCAGGCGCGACACCCCTGGTGATTGCCGTCGAGAACGAGAACAGGGAGGCGGCGAGGGCCCTCGTGCGATACGGCGCCGATCCTTCCGTAGGATCGCGGGATGGAGTGGACGCCTACGGCATGGCCCTCGACCGGGGATACCGCGCGATTGCCCGCCTCATCGCGGGGAAACGGGCGGACCGCGATTACCGCGCAAGGCCGGAATTCGCGGAAATCACCCGGTTGAAGGAGCGGATCATCCAGGGGCTGCGCTCGGGGAAACGTCTCTATCGATCCGACAAGGAGGGCTATTCCTATTTCCTGTTCCGGGACGGCGTGTTCGTCTACGAGCGCTATGACGAGGGACATGAGCCGCCCCTGGCGTCGGTTTACCGCACGAGGAAAGAGGCCTTGCGCCACCTCTATGAATCCTGCCGGTATAGCGCGGGAGAGAAATCCGAGCCAGCGATCTACCGGTATATACTGGAGTCGCTCCGATGAGGAGTCCACGAAAGCAAACGGAGGTTTTTTCATGATTCGCTATATCCTGCTCTGGTTCGCCCTCCTGGCCGGCGCCATCCTGAACGCCGCGCTAAGGGATTTCACCTACGGAAGGATACTGGCGGAAGAGCTTTCTCACCGGCTTTCGGTTATCCCCGCCATGGTCATCTTCGGCGTCATCATCCGGGCGGCATGCCGGCGATGGCCCCTCGTCTCCAGGGGCCGCGCCCTGGCCGTCGGTCTTGTCTGGGTGGCAATGACCGAGGCGTTCGAGGTCCTCATGATCGTCCTCTTGCAGAAGAAGCCGGTGGCGGTGTTTCTTGACATGCACCGGGTATGGGAATGCGAGACCTGGCCGCTCCTGCTCCTCTGGGTCGCCGTGGCGCCGGTACTGTTTACCCGGCGCGGCAGGGGCCCCGGGCCGGAAGGATAACCGGCTTTCTCTCTCATCGCCTTTATCCGTCATTCGAGGTCCGCGACCAGGGTGTCGGGATTCCCCCCGAGGACCTTCCCTTCGTGTTTGAACCCTTCTTCAGGGTCGATCGGTCACGGTCGAAAAAAACGGGGGGATACGGACTGGGGCTGGGCCTCTGCAATACTATCGCCAGGGCCCATGGCGGCACCATGGAGATCGAAAGCGCGCCCGGACGGGGTACCCTCGTGAGGGTCATTCTGCCCCCGGGTAAGGGGTGACGGGAAGACGCGGGCGCGGCGCAATCGGAGTATCAGCACCTGCTTTTCAGGAGATTGATCCTGCCGATTTCACCGGCAATGACGAGGGAGTCCTTGAAAGAGAAGACGTAATCGGGATCGGGGATGGCCTTTATCTTGGAGCCCTCCTCGGTATTTGTCCTGATGAGAAGTATGTCCACGGCGAATTTGGCGCGGACGTTGATCTCCCTGATCGACTTGCCCACGAACCAGTTGGGAACGGGTATCTCAGTGATGGCGTATCCCTCCATGAAGTGGACGCTCTGGTCTATGTTCTTCATGGTTATCTGGCTGGCGAAGGTTGAGGTGAGATCGCGCCGTTCGATCTCCTTGTTGTACGCCTCCAGGACGTCCCGTCTCCATATCATCCCCATGAGCGTGTCGGGCCTCCGGGGGTGCACCACGGGGAGCCCTTCCAGGTTGCCGGACCCGATCAGGTCGAGGGCCGTCTGGCAGTTGTCGTCCAGGGTAACGGTGTCGAATTCCTTCACTGCGATGTCGTCCGCGATCAGGAGGTTCTGCAGCACGTCCCGGTCGAAGAGATGGTCCTTGACATCGTTCAGCGACAGCATCCCCGTCAGTTTTCCCCTGCCGTCGATGACGGGGAAGAGAGGGTCCCTTCCGGCGATGACCGTGTTCACGATGTCGTTGAAATTGCTGCGGTTCGAGATGGTCTCCGCGTGGGGGGTGTAGACGTCCTTCACGAAGATCGATTTCATTACGTTAATCTCGGCGCCGTCCTTGATGTGGATGTTGCGGAGCACGAGTTTCAGGGTGTAGATCGATTCACGGGAAAGGCCCGTGGAGATGATCGTGCTGATGATGCAGGTGATCATCAGGGGCAGTATGATGTGGTAATCGTTGGTGAGCTCGAAAACGATGATGATGGCGGTTATCGGGGCGTGGGTGGTGCCTGCCACGAGGCCCCCCATGGCAACGAGGGCGTAGGCGCCGGGCGACGCGGCGATCCCGGGGAACTGGCCGTGGACGAGCCAGCCGAAGGCGCAGCCCACCATGGCGCCGATGAAGAGCGACGGGGCGAATATGCCTCCCGATCCCCCGGAGCCCAGGGTAACGGAGGTGGCGACGATTTTCACGAAGATCAGCAGGAGGGCCATGTGCCAGACGGTCTTGCCGTGAAGGGCGTTGTTGATGGAGTCGTAGCCCACGCCCATTATCTGGGGAACGGCGAGGGCGACGAGGCCGATCGCCACTCCCCCGACGGCGGGCTTGAGGTACTCGGGGATCCTGAAATGGTTATCGAAGAAATCCTCGGTGAAATAGAGGACCTTGATGAAGGCATAGGCCGCGAAAGCGCAGAGGGCGCCCAGTATGAAATAGAAGAAAAGCTCGTAGGGACTCACCAGCTGGTACCGGGGGACCTGGAACGCGGCGAAGTTGCCCTCAAAGCTGTGGGAGATGACCGTGGCCATGACGGAGGAGATGACGATGGGTGAGAACTGCGTGAAGGCGAAGTCGCCCAGGAGTATTTCCACGGCGAAGAGTGCCCCTGCCACGGGGGCGTTGAACGCGGCCGCGATGCCCGCCGCGGCGCCACAGCCGACGAAGGTCTTCATGCGCGTGGGCGATACCCTGAAGAAGCGGCCCATGGTGGAACCGAGGCTCGCTCCGATCTGGACGATGGGACCCTCGCGGCCCACGGAGCCACCGGTGCCGATGGTGATGGAGGATGCCAGGGCCTTCACGAAGGCCACGCGGGGGCGAATGGCGCCGCCCTTCAGGATAAGGGACTGCATCACCTCGGGAACCCCGTGGCCCTTGGCCTCCCTCGCCAGGAAGTGGATGATGGGACCCACGATGAGCCCGCCGACGACGGGCGCGGCGACGATGACGTACCAGGGCGCGGCGGTGATGTTTTCGAGCACGGTCCCGCTTCCGGGAAAGGAGAGTGACGATATCCATTTGATCATGGCGCGGATGGCGATGGCGCCGAATCCTCCCAGCATCCCGATTATCAGCGCGATGATGATCATGAAGGTGTGCTCGGTCATCTTCGCCTTTTCGACGAGGCGGGACATTGCGCGGGAGATGTTCTTGACGGTCTGACGTATGGTGCCGGATATTCTGGTCTGATGTGGTGCCATTTCCGTTTATGGAATCAATCATCTGACGGCGTTTGTCAATCAGTTTTACCAAAAAACGGCTTTTCATGCTTCGCGAGAAGGTAATCCCGGTTTAATTATAAGTATACTACCGTGCAACAATTTTCAGGCGTTGCGGGGTGTGTTAAAAAGCACATCCCGCGCGGCGGCGGGATGTGCTCGGCAGGTGTCCTCTTTGATGCGGCGTATATCAATCGGCGCCGGCGGCGATTCCCTTCTGGACCTCGCTGATCGCTTCGTTGACAAGGGCGATGGCCTTTACGCGATGGCCTCCCTTGTTGTGGACGGCCCTGTTGAGGTGCGTTTTCGCCATGTTAAGGGCCTGGAGCGCGGACTTCATGTGGGGCTGGGCGCTTTTCGCCATGAGACCGAGGGAGAGCACGAGGGCAATGGCCAGGGTAATTGTTGAGGCTTTCCAGATATTCATGCGTGTTCCTCCAACTGTATGGTTGATGAGAGAAATAAGTGCCGATTGTGGCACGCGGCAGGAAAAATAACAACAAAAAAATACCGGCCGCTCTTTTCCCGGGACGCAATGCATTGTTGAATAAATATCACTCATTATCATATTTTTTGTTGCATAGGCCCCGTCCCGATGGGTATTATTGCAGAACGAAGGATTGGGCGCGCCGCGGAGACTGGCGTCTTTGCGACGCGGCTCCGATGCGGTGCCGTGGCCCATTCCGTCGGTGCCTACGGGGGATGCACTTTCCTTTCCCGTGAGGCATCAAAAAATCCCGTCTGCACTCGCGGCGGAGGAGGCCTTCATGAAAAGGACCATGATCGTATCATTGCTGACGCTGCTGGCAATCGGCCTTAATGACCGTGCCATGGCATGGATACTTATCGACGCGCGGTCTCCCCGGGTCACCGGGGTGCCCCAGGGAGATGTCGACGACGCGGTGCAGAAAGTTCTCAGGGAAGTCAGGGCGGAACTCTTGAAGTACCAGTCGCAAAAGAAACTGGCCAGAGGACTTGCCAACGCCAGCGCCTACTCGGCCCACGCGGCCACCCAGCGAGGGTACCAGGGATACGACATCGTCGCCGTGACGGTGGGGACCATGGCGGGGGCCCACCTCCCCGCCTTTGAAATCGGCTATTACAAGGACCTGTCGAAGAAGCTGCGGTACAAGGGGGACCTTGACGCCGGCGCGGCCCTGGTTCCCTGGTCCCTCCAGGTGGGGCTGCACCTGGGGCATTTCAATTCGAAGCTTGACGGGCTCTACGTGGCGGGTAAGTTCGGCTACGTGCCCTTCACCTACGAGGACTACAAGGTGAAAGGCCTCAACACCGGCGTGGCGATCAACTACCAGATATTCAAGAAGGTGAAGGCGGGATACCAGGTCTTCGTGTGGCGCGGCGTTTCCGTGGGAACCGGCCTGTACTACCAGCGGAACGACCTGGTGATGAAGCACAACCTTGGCTATCACAGCGACACCATCGGCGGGTCGCCCCTGCAGAGATACCTGGTGGAGCCGCAGTTCAAATTTAATATATTCACCCAGTCCTACGTGGTCCCCCTGGAGGCGTCGACGTCCATACGCCTTCTCTGGGTACTGAACCTCTCCGTAGGGGGAGGCATCGATTTCGCCATTGGAGAGTCGCACATAAAGGCCCGGGGGCACACCTGGGCGTACATTCTTGATCTCACCGGCACGGTGTCGACCACGTCCCCCGGCTTCGCACTGGTATACGGTGAGCAGAAGGGTACGATGGGCAAGTGGTGGCTGCCTAAAGTGACGGCGGGCGTGGGATTCAGCTTCGGCCCCGTGGTCATTGACGTGCCCGTGACCTACTATTTCATCAAGGGATTCGGCGTGGGGCTCTCCCTCGGCTTTGAATGGTAGGAGGAACCGGGTCGCCATGGAACAGTGCATCGCCACACTGAAAGAGGAAGAAAAGGACCTCCGGGTTCTGCGGGCGGTCCTTGGTCTCGGCTATCACGCTGTCCAGCTCGAGAACGGAAGCGTCGGCCTGAGCGCGAACATCCTTCGCGACCGGCGGGGGAACTGCACGGTGTTCAATGCGGCGGGAACCATCAGGGGTTCACGTGTCGGCGATCTCATGGAGCTGAATGAACGGGGCGACCTGCTGTCGCGATCCCTCTGCCTCGCGGCCTTCAACGCCCTGGTGAACATCGAGGGAAGCGGTGACGAAGGCGATGTCTTTGACCTCATTGACGTGAAAGCAGGGGACCGCGTGGCCATGGTCGGCCTCATCGAGCCGGTGGCGGCGATGCTGAAACGGATGGGATGTGAGGTAAGCGTGTACGAGGATAGGTCCGTCGCGCATCCCCTGGTGAGCGATCCGGCGACCATGGCGGAGCGGTGCGGGGAGGCGGACATCATCATCGTCACCGCGACGTCGCTGATAAACGATACCTTCGATGGGATCATGGGCCATGCTGCGAAGGCCCGGGAGGTGGTCCTCATGGGGCCCTCGACGCCCCTGTCCGGGGTGGCCTTCGCCGGGACGCCGGTGACCTTCCTCGCGGGGTCCCGCGTTATCGATCCGGATGCGGCCTTTGCCATAGTCATGGAGGGGGGCGGGACCCAGGCGCTGTTTCGCCACGGCGCCATGATAAAGATCATCAGAAAGGTATAGTGGCACGCCGCGTTCATGATCCCCCGGAGCCGGTGCGCTTCCGTTGCGGCATGCAGGGAAGGAGCCTTCATTGACCGATCTGAACCCGTTATTTCCTCGCCGCTACATCATGCGCGGCCTTCCCGGGCGACCCGAAATGGAAAAAACCGCGTACGAATTCTACATCGGGCCGCTCCATTACGTGCCGCCGTATGACATGACGTCGTTGTATCTCCACATACCGGAAATGACCCACCGTGACGCCGAGGGACGCCCCCGGTTTCCGGAGCAGGAGGCCTGGGTGAACGGCATGCTCGCCCGCCATGGAATTGACGCCGATGGGATCTGGTGGTCCCACTGGCGCTTCGCCACGCCGGAGGGCGCGGCGTCTTTCGAGAGGGTTCTTCTCGAAAGCGGCGCGTCCCCGATGTGACCGCCCGCGCGCCGATCAGCCCTGGCGTTCCCGCAGGGCGTTTCAGCCGGCCCCGGGGCGGGCATACCATGTCCTGACCCGCGGCATGAGGTTCATGGCGCGGGGTCATGCCGAGCCTGTTACCTCTTTTGTCTATAGGTGATGAAGTCGCCTATGTAGATCATGTACTCGAAAGGGAGCCGGGTTTCCCTGACCTGTTCCGAGATGGTGCCCAGGGTCCCCGTGATGACCCTTTCATTTTCACGGTTGCCCGCGTGGAGCACCAGGGCGACGGGCGTGCGCGAGGGGTACGCGATCTTCAGCTTTCCGATGAAGAAATCGAAATCGGCCCTCATCGTGAACAGCGCCATGGAGGCCCCGTGTTTCCCGATTGAATCGATCGTGTCCGTTTTGCCCGGCCAGTCATTCGACGTGAGTATGACCGACTTGGTCGATTCCGTGATGGTGGGGGATTTCTTCAATGCCGCGTGGGCGGCGTTGAAGCAGCTGATCCCCGGCACCACGGAGGGCTTGAGATCCTCGAATTCCTCGAGGATCCAGGCCCACGGGCCGTATATCAAGGGGTCCCCGCTGTCGAGGACCGCGATCACCTTGCCCCGCGAAACCGCGTCGCGCACACGTCCAATGAACTCCTTCCGTATGGGGGCGATTTCCTTTTCCTTCCGCGCGTCAGTTTCGGGCAGGGCGGAGGGATCCTTCCCGTAGTTGCGCCAGAACCCGTAGGGCACGGCGATGACCTCCTTGCCGCCGGCAACATGCCGGAATTTCTCTTTCGCCCCTTCCAGGTATACCACGACGTCCGCGGCCCTGATCACGTTCAGGGCCCTCACGGAAACGAGATCGGGATCCCCGGGTCCCATCCCCACGAGGAAAAGCCTTGTGTCGGCGGGCAGTTCGGTTGAGCCGCATCCCCCGGCAAGAATTGCGGCGATAACAATACAGCAGGATGCCACGAGCCTGATTCCCTGTTTCATCTGTTTTCTCCTTATGTTGTGTGCGTGCCCTTCGATCCGGACCGGGCACCCGCGGCGCTAGAATTTCATGCCGATCTCGCCTCCGTACGTCCGCCCCGGCATCTGGTAACCCATCTCGTCCTGGTATATGTCGTTCAGGATGTTCTTGATGAAAAACTTTATGCGAAGGTTCCTGAAATGGTATTTTTTCTTTAACAGCGTCTGCTCTATGGCAACGTCCAGGAGGTGATAGGGATTGTTCCTGGTCACGTAAAACAGGTAGGTGTCCGTGGCCACTTCCAGGGGATTCAGGTAGGTCTGCTCGGACTGGTATCCGTAGTCGACCATGAAGGTGGTGCCGGTCAATTCCAGCAGGTAGCGGAGGCCTGTTTTGCAATGGTGGTGCGCCTGGCCGTCAAGCTCGATTTTCGCCGTCATCCTGTTTAGGTGGGATTTTCCTTTGTATTGAAATTCCTGGTAGGTATAGGAGGAGTGGAAGGAGAGCCCCTCGATGATCTCCCCGTGGAGGTTCAATTCAAATCCGTGGCGGTGCACGCGCTCCAGGTTCGTTACGTAGTCACGGTATTCAAACCCTGCGGGAGCGCTTTTCCCGCTGAATTGTGAAAAAGCGGAGTTGTGGGCGATGTAATTCCCGATGTCGTAAAAATAGTACCGGGCCTGGAAGGTGATGTCGCCCCATATCCGGCGCATGGCGATGAAATCGTAGCCGACGCCGTCCTCGTAGTGCAGCCACGCCCCGGCGGGCCTCCCCTGGGGATTGTAGTGGCCGTGGTAATCCGGCGCGTGCCAGATCCTGCTCACCCCGACCGACACCGAGGTGTCCCTCATGAAATCGGCGATCCTGTCGAACTTGAACGTGGCGAAAGACTTGGGGATAACGCCGCCCCAGTGCCGGGGGATCCACGTGGGCCTCCCGGTAATGTAGAGATCGTATCCCGACGTGGAAAAATTCGACACGAGTATGCGCACATCCTCGTAGCGCAGGCCTGCGGTGATGTCCAGCAATCGTGAGATATCCCAGCGGTGCTGGACGGCCCCGGCCAGGATCTCCACCCTTTTCTTCTTCCGGTACGCCATGAGCGATTGGGAGGGCCCGCGGCCGTACCCATCCTCGAGAATTTCGAAATCAAAGGCGGCGGTGGTGGTGTGCTCCTTCGCGTAGGTTACTTCGTATTCAACTCGTCCCCCGTATTGCCAGAAAATGGTTTCATAGGACGCGTCGTAGACCCCTTCCGCGGGATTTTTCTTGTTGATATATCCCGGGTACCGCCTGTCCCGGTTTTCCTTTCCATAGTAGCCCGTGGCGTGTATCGTACCGATCGGTGTCGGCTGGAAGAAATGCAGCCTCGTGGTGTTCGCGACCTTGTCCCACGTGGGGTTCTGCCAGTTGTTAAACTCTGAATTCACCACGATGGGATAATCCCGGTCAAAGAGGGCGAGGGGGTCGGAATTCATCGCCAGGAGGTTGTTGTTGACCGGGATGCTCCGGTCGGCCTTTGAATAGGAATGGCTCGCGGTGAAAAACCCGTCCCGGGGGAACACGCCGCCGATCCTTCCATGGAGGGTGTTGATCGCCGCGTCGCTCTGGCGGAGGTTCCCGCTGGTGCTGTAGCGCTGAAAACCGAGATCGTAGATGAATGATTCAACCGCGCCGTTTATCACGGCATTGTAGTGCTGGGTATTGTACGATCCGTATCCCGCCGAGAGGGCGATGTCCGGCTTGAGGCTTTCATGTTTCCTCGGCGTTTTCGTTATGAAATTAACCACCCCCCCGATCGCCTTGCCGGGGTAAAGGGCGGAGTGGGGTCCCGGGAGTATCTCCACGCGCTCGATCATCCATGGCGGGAGGAGGGCGTAGTCCACGATGTTGCTTCCCTTCCTCCCGCCCGTTTTGCGGATAGTCATGCCGTCGATCGCCGTGGCGAAACGTTCGGCGCTGAATCCCCGGAGATAATAGGTGTCGTCGTCGGGAACCAGGCTCGTTTTCCCGCGATAATCGAGCATCGACTCGCCCTCGAGGAGCTCCATTATGTTCTGGGTGGAACCCAGGGGCCGTGTTGCCTCGACATCGATGACCTTTTTCGAGGCGTCCGTCCGGCGTTTCGAGGTAATGGTTATTCCTTCTATTGATTTCAGCCTGAGATAGTCCGGGGCCGCATCCCCGCCATCTGCCCTGGCCGGATCGCCTTTCCCGGCCTGTTCCTCCGTCGATGCCGTATCGGCATCACGGGGCTCCGCGCGCTCTGCCTGCGCGCGTAGGCTCCCTGCGCTGATGATGACCAGGAGGGTCATGGTCGCGATCATTTTCATGGTGTGCCCGTAGTAGTAAATAGTAAAAATTTGTATGCAAAATGTGTTATAAATATAATATTAGTAGCACTCCACATTTATTCTCTTCTCCCGTAAAGCTTTTTTTTTCCTGCACTGTCAGATTATGTATACGTGGATCTCTCAATCCGGAGCGAAAGGGCGCCTCCCACCGGGAGAGACGCACCGGAGATCCATTGGAACGCGCGGGGTGACGGGACATCCTATCCGCCCACGGCGGTTGGGCCGTCAGGCCAGGGGTCGCGGCAGAGGGCCAGGGCGGGGAAGCGGGGCTAGACGGCCGTACCCAGGAGCTTCAGGTAGGCCGAGATCTGGCGGAATACCAGGAACTGGTCGTAGACCCTCCTCTGGGCGCTTCGCCCCAGGTTGTAGCGTCGAATAGAGTTGTTGAGAAGCAGTCCCAGCCTGTCCGCGATCTCATCCGGGTCCTCTGGGTTCCCGACCAGGACCCCGTCCATGCCGTCGCGGATCTGCTGCCGGATCCCGCAGGCCGTGGTGCCCAGGACCGCCTTCCGCTTCCACATCGCCTCGGTGACGGAGAGGCCGAAACCCTCCTGGAGGGAGTTCTGGACGATGACGGCGGCGCACCGCTGCAGGGCGTTCACGATGAGGGCGTTCTCCTTGTGCGATTTCATGGGGAGGAGGGTGATGGCGATGTCGCGCTGCATGTCCGGGTCGAGGGAGGCGTACCGCCTGCGTATCTCCTCGAGGACCTGGAGTCCCTCGGGGTCGTCGGCAATGGCCGCGGGGTCGGGCCCGGCGAGGACGAGACGCGCAAGGGAGAGGCGGCGCTGCTTCCGCTGGACCTTGGCGCCGCCGTTGTTCACCACGGTGCGCCCTTTCAGGCGGATGAAGGCGTCGAGAAGGGAAAGCCATCCCTTCAGCCTGTCCCACCGCGATACCTGGAGCACGATGGGGCGGAAGACAAGCCCGATCTCACCCGGGGGAACGTGGGAGCCGTTCTCGTCGATGACCATCACCTTCTGCCGGTAGTTGGGCGTCACCACCGGTTCGTATGCCGGCTGGAGGCCGCTGTTGCAGAGGATTCCGGTGAGCTTGGTGACCGAAAGCTCCTGGTTCTTGTGAGAGAGGGGGTCGATCGCCGGGTGGATGATGGTCGCCCGGTCCGCCAGGAAATCCGGGACATACTCCGGTGCGGAGAACACGGCGTGCCGGTACCCCTCCGTGTAGGGCCTGAGGAAGCGCCATACCTTCCCCGTGACGTCGAGGCGCCGGTCCAGGCCAATGTGGCACCGCCATATCGCGGGGATGCCGAGGTCCCGGGCGAGCATCTGCCCCATGGGAAGGGGCTGCGGGTCGTGTATGATGAGTATGTCCTCCGGTTTCAGCTCCTTCCTGAACGAATCGGCGTTCTCGGCGTTGACCGCTTCGTAGAGGCGCGCCTCCTTCGCGCCGAGATCGACGCCCGAGGCGGCGTCGCCGTGGATCATGTTGTGGATGCGCTTGGTGAGGTGAAAAAACTCCTCCCTTTCGGTCCGGAGCACCGCCCACCGGACCCTGAGGCCCAGGTTGTTCATGAGGGCGATGAGGCTCGGAAGCATCTCCGCGACGCCGCCGCCCCGGGCCGTTGAGTTCACCATCCAGATCGTCCTTCCGCGAAGCTTTGACATGACCTCCCTGGCGTCAAGGCGGAGGTCCGTCACGGGGGCGTGGAAAATCGGGTCCGTGGCGTAGTAATCCAGGGAATATTTCGTGGTGGCCTGTGGCAGTATCTCGATCATTGAATCCTCCGGGTGCCGCCGTTTCGTTGCGCACCTGTGCGGCGAAACCGGCAGTACACTAAGGTTCTGGCAGACCTATCTGCCGACGCTATTCTTATCAATGAAAAAATTTTTTTTTTGCGCCCCCGGGGGATGCCGGCATCTTCGCCGACCCGCTTTTCCCCTGGTGCGGGGGGTGCGGCGCGGGTGTCGATGCGGTATAAATGAAGAACTCGAGAGTGGATCGCACCGGCGCCGGCCACGCGGTTCAGTAAATCCTGCGCCGCGAGAATCCCGTGCCTATGACGTTGAACGTGTTCTCAACGATGAAGATGGCGTTTTCGTCCGTCGAGAAGACCACCTCCTCGAGGCGTTTCAGCATGATGTTGTTGGTGATGGCCATGATGATGTTCTTCTCCCCGCCGCCGTGCGCGCCGGTACCTTTAAGGAAGGTGGCGCCTATCTTGAGGTGCTCGAGCATGGTGGCGGCGATTCGTTCGTTCTGTTCCGAAATGATCATCACGATCTTTCTCTGGCTGAAAAGGGCCAGGGTGTACTCGAGGACGACGGACATGACAAATACCAGGATGAGCGAGGCGATGACAAGATCGATGTCGATGAAAATGATGCTGGCCGCAAAAAGGAGGAAGTTGAAGATGAAGTAGACCTTGCCTATGCCGAGGTTGAACTTCTGGTTGAGCATTACCGCCACCACGTCGAGGCCGCCGTTGGATCCCAGGGAGCGGAGCACGATGCCCGCGCCGAAACCGCAGACCACGCCGGAAAGAATCGCGGCATAGAGCTGGTTCTGTATGCCGAAGTCCAGGCTGATCAACTCGTAGGAGAGGGTCGCCACCACCATGGCGTAGAGGCTGTAGAAAAAGAAGCGCCTGCCCACCCGGGTGAAGGCGAGGATGAACAGCGGTATGCTGAAAAGCAGATACCAGATGCCGGCGGAGAGCCCCGGTAGAAGGTAATAAAACAGGAACCCCAGGCCGAAAATGCCCCCCGGGATGAAGCCGTGGTGGACCACGATTCCCTTGAGCCCCACGGAACAGATCACGGAGCCCGCGGAGATGATAAGGATGTTCCACCAGGGATCGAAACGCGCGGTCTCAAAAAATTTCACCTTCCGTCCACCTCCTTCGCGAACTGATACGCCCACCCTTTCCAGATGTGCGGGAGCCTGTCCACTATTTTCTTGTTGCGGCGAAAAGGCGACGCGGCGGCACGGACGTCCCGCGCGATGCGCCGCCCCGTGATTATTTCCTTGACCTCTTCCGGTGATGGGTGTAATCTCACGAAAGCCGGCCACGGTGCGGAATGTCCGATGGGCGGCCTTGTGCCTATGTCGTATTCATTCAACCACGCCTGTTTTTCAATTCGACTCCTGGGGAAGAGCTTCAATTGCTCCATACCGGATGATATGTTCATCCGCGACGTGTTTGCCATGGGGCCGCCGGCCGATTCTCCCGACGCGACACTGGCGGTGGAGGCATCGGAAGGGCCGCTCCGGATAGAGGCGGCCCGGGCATGCGGGGTCAGGGCCCTCCGCGTCACCGGCGAAGACGCATGCAACATGAACATCTTCCGGAGCTGTATCGGATTTCTGGCGCACTGCCTTACGCCCGCGCTCTTCGTGCACGGGTGCGGGCTCTATTCCATTCTGAAAAAAAAGGGGATACTGATCCTCGGGCCCCAGGGGAGCGGAAAGAGCACGATCGCCGGAGCGCTGCCCATGGTCAGCATCATCGACGACGACCAGGTGCTGATCCACGGGAGGGAGCTGGTCGGCATCGGCATGCGCGCGGCCCATACGGTAAGGAGAAAGATCGGCCAGACCGTGCTCTATGAAAAGACCGAACGCCGGAGGGCGAGGCTGGGGCTCGTGCTCCTCCTCACCCGGGAACGCGAGGGGGGATGGATCGAGAGGTTCCCCCTCGGGACTCTCCTTGATGATCCCGGCATACTGTGGCACCATAACCTGGACGCGATGGAAATGCCCGGGCGCTACTGTGAAGGCAAGAAGCTTCCCCCGGTGCCTGCCTATCGCGTGGGTACCTCGGGCGGGCAGAGGGAAACGATCGATGAGCTGCGCCGGCTCATCGACGCGATGCCGACACCCCCTGGCCTGCGTTCATGAGTTCAATAGAAACATCCATGGCAGTTTCCTTAAACAGAGAAATAGTTTCCATCTGTAAAAAAATAGTTTCGCATAAACACCATAAAATTGATATAATATCAAAAAAAATCGCATAATTGATCAAAAGGGAACCATAATTTTTAAATATCGTTTCCAATATTTTTATAGTAGTTTCCAAAAATCCTTGACATGTCCCCCCGATATGGCGTTCCCATTAGTGGCAATAAATAGAAAGAAAAACTCAATCACCATGTCCGTGTGTTCTTCCTCAATTATTTCGCCTTTCCCGTCGTTTTGATGATTCATGTCAGGCACGGGGATAAAGGCGCCATCGCACCGGGCATGTAAAAGGATGGGTGCCATGAAGATAGTATTCGTTATCGACAGCTGGAACGGTGGGAACGGATCCGTCGTGGCCACGAAGCGGGTCGTCAGGGAGCTTATCAACCGGGGCCACAGGGTTGCTGTGGTCTCCACGAAGGCGGAGAGCCTCGAGGATGATTACGAATTTTATGAAGTACCCGGCTTCTACCTCCCCTTTGTAAGGGAATCCCTTGAAAAAATGAACTTCCTCTTCGCGTGGGGCAAGAAGTCAGTGCTCAGGAGGGCGTACCGGGGTGCCGACCTTGTGCAGGTCCAGCTTCCTTTCTTCGCCGCGCGCACTGCGGTCAAAGTCGCCAAAGAGATGGGCATCGCCGTAACGGGGGCCAGTCACGTTCAGCCCCAGAACATCATCGCCGCCATGGGAAAGGAAGACCCGAAGATGGAAACGATGTTCCACGCACTTTTCAATTTCTGCCTCTTCAAGCAGGTCGACGCCATCCACTGTCCCTCCCGCTTCGCCGCGAACCTCCTGGCGGAAAAAGGAAGCAGGGCCCACCTCCGGGTCATTTCCAACGGCATTCCAAGGGAATATGAACCGATGGAGATGGAGCGCCCCGGGTGGTTCGGCGAAAGGTTCGTGATTCTCAACATCGGACGCCATGCCCTGGAAAAACGTCAGGAACTCCTGATCGAGGGCGTGCGCAGGTCGAAATACAGGGACAATATCCAGCTCCTTCTCTGCGGGAAGGGGGAGAATACGGATAAGCTGAAAAAAATGGGCGAGGAGCTCCCCGTGAGGCCCCTTATAGAATTTATTTCCCACGAGGACAAGCTTCGCTACCTGAACACGGCGGACCTCTACCTCCACTCCTCCGTGGTCGAGCTGGAGAGCCTTTCGTGCCTGGAGGCCATCGGCTGCGGCCTCCCCTGTCTGATCAGCGATTCACCCTACAGCGCGGCGTCGCAATTCGCCCTGGAAGAACGGCTGACCTTTGCCATGGACGATGCCGATTCACTGGCGGGGAGGATCGATTACTGGTATGAGCGCCGGAATGAGCTTCGGAACATGAAGCAGGCGGTCCTCGAGATGGCGGAACATTACCGGATGGACCGGAGCATCACCTCGATGGAGGAATTCTTCGCGGACGCTCTCGCGGGGGAGGTCGCCGCGGCGGAGATCGAGTCGGCAGTGGGACACGAGCCCAGGCCATGGTGGACCGGCATGACCGAGGAGGATCTTGTTCCCGAGCTCACGAGGAGCGAGTGCTGACATGAACGCACGGGGAGCCAGCGCGGCTGTGGACAAACGGGCACGGCCCGAGATTCCGCCGGAGAAGATCATCCAGGTCAAGAACAGCAAGAAGATCGATTTCGACAGGCCCTTCAAGTTCATCTACATGGACTGGTGGTATGAGATACTGGTGGCCGTCCCCTTCCTGATCAGCTATATTATCACTATTTTCGCGGCCATCTTTTTCGGCTTCCGCGTGGAGGGCAGGAAGAACCTCAAGATCCTGTGGAAGCGGGGATGCATCACCATCTCCAACCACTGCCACTATTTCGACACGGTCTTCGCGAATTTCGTGGTCCTTCCCCGGGCCCTCCATACCGCAGTGGCGCAGCGAAATTTCGAGGTTCCCATCGCCAGGCGTCTCCTGCGCATCCACCGGGCCTTTCCCATTCCCGCGAATAAAAGGGGGCTCGAGATGATAACCGGTCCCGTGGGCGAGGCCCTGAAGCGCAGGCACCATATACATTTCCTTCCCGAGGGAAACCTCTCGATGATGAGCCAGACCATTCACAGTTTTCGCCTGGGCGCCTTTGTCCTCTCCTGGAGGCACCAGGCCCCGATCGTGCCGATGGTGTATATCATCACGCCAAGGATGTTCAGGGGCAGGCCGATGGGGCCCAACTGGATTCGCATGAAAATGGTCATCGGCGAGCCCCTTTATCCCCCTCCGCCGACGAATGACGGATACACGCCCTACGACGATCTGGAGATGATGGCGGAGAGGGCGGCCTCCTGGATGGAAGACACCATCGCCGCGCATCATCGGGAGCCCGCGGCATGAACAGACGGGCCCCGCTTCCCCACGGCAATGGCCGGGGTGACGTGACTGACAGGCAAAGCTTTTTATGCGCGTTCTTCCGGGGCATTCTCGCAAGGAAAGCGGCGGTCATCATCGCCGCCGTTCTTCTGGTGGCGGTGTCCGCCCCGGGTCTCCTGCGTCTCGATATCACCGTGAACATCGAGGATTTTTTCCTCGAGGACGACCCGGTCCTCAGGAACCAGCAGGAATTCAGGCGCCTTTTCCATAACAATGATTTCGTGGGGGTGCTGGTAGAATCCGACGACGTCTTCTCCCGCGTCTCCCTCGAGGCGATCCGTGCCGTGGGCGATCGCCTTCAAAAGGATGTGCCGCTGGCGAAAGAGGTCGTGTCGCCGGTGCATATCAGCGGCCCCTTCGGTCCCGGCATGGCGCTTCGCTTCAAAGACGGCCGCCTCGTGGATACTGACGCGACCATCAGGTATTATAAACAGCGGTGCAATGACTCGGGATTCCTGAAGGGGGTCCTTTTCTCACCGGACAACCGGCAGGCCTGGATTCGCCTGGGCCTGCATCCCTATCCGTCGGCCGATAAATGGAAGGGAGAGGTGAAGCCCCTCTTCGCCGTGGGCAGGGCGGCGTACGATGTCGTCCGGTCCGTCAGGGTCGACAACGTGCGTCTCACGGCCACGGGGGTGCCGGTGTACGCCTACAGGAAGGAAGCCGAGATGATGGGCGACCTGGCGCGCATCCTTGCGCTCGGCGCCGCCGTGGCCCTTCTTCTCACCATCCTGATTTTCAGGAATATCCGCGGGGTCGCGGGGGCCCTGGGCATCCTGGGCCTTTCGGTGATCACCGTTTTCGGGATGGAGGGATGGGCGGGCGCCTCCATGGACAGCGCGTTCATCGCCGTGCCCGTGCTCCTGGCCATGGGCGTCTCCATCGGATATTCCGTGCACATCAACCGTTTTTTCCGGCTTCGGTTTCAGCAGACGGGAGACAGGGCCGGTTCCGTGGTGTACGCCCTCGAGAAGAGCGCGCGGCCCATTCTCTTCACCGCCTTCACCACCGTCGCCGCGCTCCTTTCTTTTGTGTTCGTCGAGATAAAGCCGATACGGTGGGTAGGCATCACCTCGGCCCTCTGCATCATCTCCGTGTATCTCTGCAGCATGCTCTTTTTCCCGGTGTTTCTCGCCTCGGGGCCTGACAGGGAGCCCTCCACGGAAAAGGGAAACCGCGACCTGTTTGAAAAGACGCTTCGGCTTTTCTCCCTCTGGCTAAGCCGCTACAGCGCTCCGATCATGATCGTCTTTGTCGCCCTCACGGCGGTCGCCCTCGCGGGGGTGTCACGGCTGAAGGTCGATTTCGACGCGGAGAAGATGATGGGAACGGAACTTCCCCACATGAAGGACCAGGCGAGGATCGGGGAATCGGAGATCGCCTCGGGGGAGGCCATGGACCTGGTGCTCGTGTTTCCGAGGGGCGGTCTGGAGGACCCCGGAAACGTGCGGATGGTGGAAAAGCTCGAGAAGGCGATCGACGGGCTTCCCCTTGTGAAGCGGACGACATCCCTGGCGGGGATGGTCAGGAACATGGACTCCCTGATGTACGGAAAACCCGCCGCCCAGGGCGCCATCACGGGGGACAGGCAGATGCTGGGCTGGATGATCGCCATGGCGGAGAAGTTCGACCCGGACTTCCTGGGTCAATGGATGACCGGTTCGCGTTCCACCACGCGAATCCTCATCGAGCTCTCCGATTTCAGCTCCCTTGCGATCGAAAGGAACATCAACAGGATCGGGGAACTCGTGGCGGAACACGCCCCAACAGCCACGGGACATTTTTTCAGCGGATCCACCTACCAGATGGCGATGATGAACCAGTACGTCACCCGCGGTCTCCTGAGGTCCGTCGGTACCGCTTTCGTCATCATATGCGTACTGATGGTGTTGGTGTTCAGGTGCGTCAGGCTGGGAATCATCGCGATGATACCGAATATTTTTCCCGTCCTCATCGTGGGAGGAATCATGGGTTACTGCGACATTCCCCTCGAGTTCGTGACCATGACCGTGGCGCCCATGATCATGGGGCTCGCGGTCGATGACACCATTCATCTCCTTTCCCACCTGAGGAGCGACATCGAGGAGAGCGGGGATTTCACCCGTGGCCTTTCCCATACGTTCTCCGTCGTGGGGTCAGCCGTAACCGAAACCTCGATCATCCTGTGCCTGAGTTTTATCGTTCTCGCGTTTTCCAGGGTCGCCAGCATCGCCACCATGGGCATTATCGCCAGCGCCGGGATTCTCGCGGCATATCTGTCCGATATTTTCGTGACGCCCATCCTCATGAAAAAAATGAAGTACGCTTCCTGGGATTCCACGGCCTGACATTGCCGCCGGACAATCGCAGGAGCGCCGGCTCCTCCGAAGAAATTGTAATTGACATGGAGAAAATCCGGGGCCTGATATAAGGAGACGGCCGGGACCATTGAACGATGTCCGATACAGCGATACAGCAAAAAATTCTTGAAACCTTCCATCGGCTGGCCATTGCCCATGGCCTGAAAAAAGTCTCCGTCGACATGCTCGCCAGGGAATGCGGCATCTCGAAAAAAACGATCTATCGCCATTTCAGGGACAAGAAAGAGATACTCGAACGTTTCGCCGGGGATATCATTTCCAGGCTCAGCGAGGGATTCTACCGCACGCAGCTCATCGAGGAGAACCCGGAAAAACTCCTCATGGCCTTTTTTGATATTATTTTTGAAACCGTGCAGAACCTTCCCCCCACCATCGTGACCGACGCGGCCCATTACTATCCCGATATCGAGGAAAAGATCGTCCAGCTCAGGGAGCAGTATACCGTGGTGTTCCTGAAGATCATCAAAAAGGGAATCAGCCAGGGACAGTTCAGGGACATCAACCCCCTGTTCATCGAGGGATTCTACGACGCCGCGGTCAACCGCGTGTTCACCCCGGGCTTCATCGTGGAAAACAGGCTGACGGTCCATGATGCCCTCTCATCTTTCAAGACGATCCTTCTCAACGGCCTCCTCAGGGACAGGCAGGGATAGGCATGCCCGTCAGGGCGTGTTCGGGGCCCCGCGCCGCGTTGCATGGCCTCTCCGTATATGCTTGACATGCCCCGGCGGCGTGATAGTATCAGCGCCTGGTCCGTGACGACGGGGGATCGCCTTCCATGCATGGCCGCATGCTGATGAAGAATCCGTTCCGGGACCAGGGACCGTCGGGTACCCGCGGGGAAAGTTCCGCGAACCACTACCATGTGCAGGAGGTGGCCATGAACAGGGAATTGCGCATCGGCGAATGCATCGAGGCGGGGTGGAAGGGCTTTACCGCCAACGCGGGGAACTCCATCGGCATTCTGATGGTGTTCCTGGTCCTCTCCGCGGCGGGGGGCATGATCCCCATGGTCAATTTCGTGTTCAACATCATCGTGGCCCCGATCCTCTCGGCGGGGCTTTCCATTTTCGCCCTGAAGACGGCGCGGGGCGATGGGGGAACCGTGGAGGACCTCTTCAAGGGCTTCAACCAGTTCGGCAGCTTCCTCGGGGCCTACTGGCTTTACGCGTCAATCGTCATCGCGGCCATGGTCCCGGCGGGGATCGGGTTCCTCGTGGAGTTCGCGATTCACGGGTGGAGCTTCACCTTCTTCCCCGCCATCACCATTTCGGTAGGGGCGGCGTGCGTCGTCTGCCTGGTCATCGTCATGCTGCGGCTCTCCATGGTCTACTATCTTATCTTTGACGGGATGGAGGTGATCGACGCGTTCCGCGAGAGCTTCGAAATGACCAGGGGCCATACCGGGACCCTCTTTCTCCTGTCGCTCCTCCTGGGGCTGATAATGCTCCTCGGCATACTGCTCCTCCTGGTGGGAACCCTGGCCACCTACCCGGTGTGCATAATCTCCTTTGCCGCGGCGTACGAGCGCCTTAAAAGACCCGGCGCGGCCGCGCCCTCCCTCGAGTATCCGTCCCGGGGTGTGTCGAGTGAACCGGTGTGATCCCGGTGGCGCGCACACGGAACCCGGGCGCGGCGTGATGGCCCGGCCTGGGGGCTGGGATAATCGGGTGCCGTGACGGCCCGCGCGGGAGCAACATACGCGGGGATCGCGGCGGACATCATCTTCGCCGCGTCCTACTTCCTCATCCCCGCGGCGCCGGCGGCCCTGGGCGCCGCCGGGGAATCACCCCTGGTCCTCTACCGGATAGGCGTCTTCTCCATTTTTCTCTACCCCGCGGCGTGCATTGCCATCATGCAGCGCATGTCCACGGATCCGTCGGTACGTGAAGGCCTTGCCTTCCTCCAGGGGATTCTCTGGGGGACCTTCACCTGGCCCCTGGGGATCGTGTTCTGGGTATCCCTCCTCTTCCATGGCGTTGCCATGTCGATGTCCTTTTCATGGGGCGAGATGATATACGGGAGGGAGATCAACGCGCTCCTCTCAACGGCCGACATCGCGCTAGCCTGGACGGGGATCGCGATCTTTTTTTTCGTATCGATATGGATGGCACTGGGGATATGGGGCGGTGATCCGAGAAAGTCCTTCAGGGATATCCTTTCCGTCTTCAGGGACGGAAACGTGTCGGCGGGATTAAGGGCCTTCGCCGCGGTGATCATCCTTTTACTCGCTCCCCTGGTCCTCCTCCTGGCGGTATCCATCGCCCTGGTGACGCCCTTTTATCTCTATGCCCTCATCTGGTGGCACGGCCTCTCCGGTGCATCCTCGGGAAAGGATATCTGGTCACCCCTTCCCCGTACCGGGGCCGTTGAGGTGTCGACGGCCCTTGTCCTCCTCGTCTATACCGCGCTCCTCGCGTACTTCTTCGACGCCGGCGTGTCGCAGATGGTAGGGATAAGCCGGCAGGGGAGCGGCTACATCCCCTACTGGATCGCAAGCGTCATCGTCATGGCCATGTATTATTTTCCCTTCAGGATATTTTTAGGGTTGATGAACCGGCGGAATCGTGTGGGATGGATAGTCTTCGCCCTCACCGTGGCCCTTGTCTATCATGATACCTATCGGCGGTTCATTGAATGAGGAACGGGTAATGGTATCCAGGAAGAGAAGGGCGAGGCGATGCCGATCCGACGGTGGATCAGGTTAATCGCGACAGGGCATATCACACAGCGGAGGAACCGGCATGTCAGGGGAAAAACTCGTGTACAGGGGAAAATCCAAGGACGTCTACGAGATATCCGAGGGAGCTCACAGGGGGAAATACCGCCTCGTGTTCACCGACAGGGCCACCGGGTACATGGAGAACGGGAAGGCCGTCTTTGATCCGGGATACGATGTCGTCGTGGGGGAGATCCCCGGAAAGGGGGCCGTGGCGTGCAAATTCGCCACCTATTTTTTCAGGCTCCTCAGGGAGAAGGGGGTGCCCTCCCACTACATTGACTCCGTCGGAGACAACGAAATGATCGTGGAACCCGCGGTGCCCATCAGCAAGGCGGAGGAGGCCGCGGAATACCCCGGTTCGGCCCCCCTGGTGAACCTCGAGTTTACCTGGCGCAACAGCGGCCAGGGAAGTTTCTGGAGGCGCTATCCCTTCATCCGCCCCTGCAAAAACCTGAACTGCCTCGTGGAGGCGTGGACCAAGGGGGACAGCGACATCCTCATCACCTTCGAGTCACTGAAGGAATCAGGCGTCATGACGGACAGGGAGATCGACGAGGTCAAGGTCCTGGTGAGGGATATCGCCGCGGTCATCACGGAGGACGCCGCGTCGCGCGGGCTCCACGTGATCGACGGCAAGTTCGAGATGGGACGTCTCAAGTCCGGCGACGGGAAAATCGTCCTCATCGACGAGATTTCCCCCGACGTGATGCGGGTATGCCGCGGCTACGCCCCGGACGGCAGCGGGGACTGTACCGTTCACGGGGAATGCATCGAGACGAAATTCACCGACGGGAAGAGGAAAATATACGGGAGGAACCAGCTCACCGCCGCAGAGCTTGAAAAGGTGTACGTGATGAAGGGCGTTTCGTGAACGTCAACGCCCCCGTGCAGCGTGAACGCGTCACCAGCCGGCGAAAAGGGATGATCTCCATGAAAGAGCAACATGGAAGAAGCGCGCCCCGGGGCATGCCCCCGGAGGACGCGCGGGTCATCGCGGGGCAGATCGGATCGGACCGCGTTTCCCCCGGGAAGGTGGTGTGCCGGTGCCGGCACGGATGCCCGGTCCTGGTCCTTATGGGAGAAGGGGAGGAGGATGAGCTGCGCGGCGATGCGGGCGTTACCTACGGACGGGCGGCGGACCTCCTCTGGCTCACCTGCCCCTTTTTGCACGAGGCGATTCACGGACTCGAGACGAGGGGATACGTGAGGATAATCGGATCGTACATCGAAGGTGCCGGCGGTCTCTCCGTCGGGGAGGAAGCCTCCCGCGAGGATTTCATCGCCCTGAGAAGGGCCTCTTTCCCGCGGCTTCTCTCGCGGGAAGATGACCCGCCGGGGAAAGCGATCGCCGCCTCCGGCGTAGGGGGGAGAAGGGGCGGGAAGGGCCTGAAATGCCTCCACGCCCATTTCGCCCACTTCCTGTTCAACGGGAACAATATCGCGGGACACATCACTTTCCGCCTCCTGGGCGATGCCCTCGAGTGCGACGACGCGAGGTGCCGGCGCTTCCTGTGAACCCGGCACCTTCACGGCAGGTGAACTGACATCCTCGGGGCGTCATGCCATGCCCCGTGAAAAGGGGGTTGCGATGAAGGAAAACAGGGCGGTGCTGATCGGCGCAACGGGCCTGGTGGGGAACGCCCTCCTGCGTCATCTCCTGAGCGTTGATCTCTACGATGCGGTGCTCGCCCTCGTGAGGCGGGACCTTAACGTGGAGCATGAACGCCTTGTCCACCACGTCGTGGATTTCGACCGCCTGGAGGACCACCGGGAGCTCTTCGCGGCTGATGACGTTTTCTGTTGTCTCGGCACCACGATGGCGAAGGCGGGGTCCCAGGAGGCCTTCCGCCTGGTGGATTACGAGTACCCGGTCCGGGCGTCCCGCATTGCCCGCTCCATGGGGGCGCGGCGCTTCTTCATCGTCACGGCGATCGGCGCGCGGCCCGATTCACGCGTCTTCTACAACCGGGTCAAGGGAGAGGTGGAGCGGGAGATCGCCCTGGCGGGCTTCGAGGCGACGCATATTTTTCGTCCCTCGCTCCTTCTCGGCGAGAGGACCGAGCGTCGTTCCGGCGAGGACTTCGCGCAGATGCTCGCACCACTCATGCGGCTGGTGATGCGGGGACCCCTGCGTGACTACCTCCCCGTCCGCGCCGAGGACGTTGCGCGTGCCATGGTCCGCGCGGCTAAAGGCGTCGCCCGTGGCGTCGTGATCCACGAATCGCGGGAGTTCCATTAGGGGAGCGGGTGAGGCGAGCCGCCCCGAGGGAGGCGATGTGGCCGGTGGAGGGGCCGCCCCGACGGGCAGTTGCCTCACGCCCTGCGGGAAGGTAATTATTTATTTGACAAAATACTCGAATTAATCGGATCATCGATATGCACTATACGCGCGCCGCGGCCCGGCGGCCGCGCCCGGAGGAAAGGGACGATGAAAAAATGCCACTGGCTCCTGCTTGCCTTCATTATCGCCGCGCCAACCTGCGCCCATTTTAGAAAGCCCGTCACCATCGGGTATGTTGTCGGGGAAAAAACGCGGATCGACGCCGCTGAAAACCCCGCACTCAAAGAGGTGATACGGGAGGACCTTGGATCCTACCGGATACGGCTCGAGGGGCTGACCGTGAAAGACGTCACGGTATCGAACAACATAGATTATGATTTTTGCGTCGTCGCCGACGTATCGACGGATAAAGGGATGGTGGAATGCCATATCTATTCGAAAAAAGTGAAAACGGTGGCGCAGCTTGTGAAGGGAGAGTCGAAGATCGACGTGACGGGGATGTTCGGAAGGTTTTTCTCCCTTCTTGATGACTATTACACGCGGCTTGAAATCGTCAATGCGTCGATCCGCGTGGTGAACTGACCAGTCAGGGCGGGAGGTTCCGCCGCCCAGGCAGAGTGACCCGGGATCATGACCCGTTCCGACCGATGAAGAAGATCCTTATCATCGCTGGCATCGCTGCCGTGACCGCCGCCGTGATAACCGCGGCGGTGATCATGGTGCGGCGCGGTGCCGCCATTCCCTATACCGACACACTCGGGGGTCCCGTCGCGGCCAAGGTCGTGCTCGAGCGTGACATCAGCGGCGTTCCCCTGGTCCGGGCCGGCAGCATGGAAGACGCCTGTTTCGGCCTCGGCTACCTCCATGCCCAGGACCGATTCTCCCTCATGGAATACTGGCGGGCCCTGGCGAACGGAGTGACCGGCGTCGTTGCCGGCGAGGACGGCCCGGTTCTTGGCCGGATCAGCAGGGCCATGATGTTCCGCGAACGCGCGGCGGAACTGGTCCCACGCCTAGGTGGAATTCACGGCGCGTACCTCGCGGCCTACGCGCGCGGAGTCAACGCCGCACGCGCCAGGCTGGGCCTGGAAGGCGCCCTTGAGCGCGGGTGGGACGCCGCGGACGTGGTAGCCGTTCTGCTCTTCAGGGAGTGGTGCAACGCCTTTCTGAACAATGACGAGCTCCTCTTCAGCGTGCCCCAGGGCCTGGCCTTCGAGGGCATGAAAGAGATCGTACCTGGAGAGCTGATCCATTATTTCGGAGAAAATGACTGGGACGGCGTCAGGGCGGCCTGGCGTATCAGGGCGGTCCTGCGAAAGAACGTCGGTTCTTTCAATCGCGGCTACGCCTTTTATATTCCTCCCTCCCGCGTGGAAGAAGGGCGTCGAATCACCGCATTCAGCTTCGAGGACCCCCTGGCCGTGTATCCCGGCTGGTACCCGGTCCATATCCGGGTGGGTGAACTCCTCATCAGGGGGATCACCCACACGGGCTTTCCCTTCGTTTTCGCCGGCGATAACGGGAGCATCGCCTTCCATGGCTTCACCGCGTCCCTGGACGCCCAGGACCTGGTCTCCCTTGCCGTTGACGCCTCGGGAGACATGTACCAGCTCCCGGACGGGGGTGGGTGGCGCCGCTTCGTGATGGCCGGAAAGGGGAGCGGTGCGATACGCCTCACGGACACGGGTCCGGTGATCAATGACCTTGTTGAGTCAGGCCCGCGGGAGTCCGTCGTGATAGCCGTGAGGTCGCCTTTTCCTGACGGGTCCTTTATCGCATCGCTATTCGATATTCCCCTGGCCGCGACCATCGAGGAGGCGGCGGAGCGCGCCCGGAGGGTCGTTTCGTTCCCCAGGATATACCTCCTCGCCTCGGAAGAAGCCTCGCTGAGGATCTGGTCGGGAACGGTCCCCCTGAGGAGCGACACCGATGCACTGTTTCGCTCCGGGCCCGACGCGGCGTGGCGGGGCATGGCCGACCTGTCAGTCTACGCGGAGAGGACGGACAGGGTCCACGCCGCGGGGAGCGCCTTCCTCTCCGACGCGCCGGCTCCCCTCCGCGGCCTGGGATTGCCGGAAACCGAACGGTACAGCCGCCTGGTGCAGATGCTGGGAAGAATGAGGCCCTTTACCGCCGATACCGTAGAGGAGGTGCTGAAGGACCGGCATTCGGACCTGGCACGGGAATTCATTCCCCTTTTCCTTTCCATGATGGAGCACAATCCCCTTGCCTCCGTACGACTCACCAGAATATATTTCCAGAACTGGAGATGGCGGATGAGTACCGACTTTATTTCGCCGTCCATCTACCATATGCTCCTTCAGAGCTTCATGCTTGAAACCTTCGGTGATGAGCTGAAGCGAGGGTCCTCATACGTGATGGAGGAATACCGCCATATCGTGCCGAGGTTCCTTGATCTCGCCCGGGACAACACTTCCACCCTCTTCAATGATACCTCCACCTACACGCGGGAAGGAAGGGACGCCATATTCGACCGCGCGTTCCTGAAAGCCATGCGGTTTTTCAACCGCGAAGGGGGCCCCGTCATGAGCGACTGGGAATGGGGGGCCTTCCATGCCGGTCATTTCGCGGTCCCCGCTCCCTCGGGTGAAATGCTCCGCGACACCATCGAGGACGAGCCCTTCCCGGGGAGCAACGACACCCTCCAGCTGGGAACGGTGGGAACGGACCTGCGCCCCCTGGTCGTCACCTCGCTTTCGGGTTTCATCTCCCCGAAGGAGTCCCTTATACAGATGTATTTCAATTATTCCACCCATCCACGTTCGCGATTCTATTACGGCAGGGAAAAGAGGGCGGGCACCCTGAGCTTCAAGAGGGTCTTCGGCGTCAATTTCACTGAGATAACACCCGAAAGGTAGCCCGGGCGCCTTCCGTTATGTCCCTTTCTTCGGCACCGCGAAAAACGGGGCGATCCTTTGCCATGCGGTCAATGTTTTTTCCTTGAAAAATGGATGCCCCTTCATAATCTGGATTGCGCGGCCCTTCGGCGCCTTCCGGAACCGGAACGGTTGCCGGCGCTCGTTCATTCAGATCTCGCGCGAGGTGGGAAGACGATGTACTTTAATAAAGAAATCGAAACAATGCCCGTGAAGAAAATGAGGGAGCTCCAGCTCGAGCGGCTCCGGTGGACGGTGCGCCACGCCTATGAGAACAACGCCTTTTACCGGAAAAAATTCGACGACGCGGGGTTTCGTCCCGACCAGCTCAAGACACTGGAGGACATGCGGAGGGTTCCCTTCCTCACCAAGCAGGATATGCGAGACAACTATCCCTTCGGGCTATTCGCCGTGCCCATGGACAGGGTGGTGAGGGTCCATTCCTCGTCGGGAACCACGGGCAACGCCACCGTGGTGGGATACACGAAGAAGGACGTTGACATCTTCGCCGAGGTGGTGGCGCGCTGCCTTGTCGCCTACGGCGCCACGGAGAAAGACGTCATCCAGGTCGCCTACGGCTACGGCCTTTTCACCGGGGGCCTGGGGCTCCACTACGGCGCCGAGAAGCTCGGGGCCCTCACCGTGCCGATATCCGGGGGAAACACTGACCGGCAGCTCATGCTGATCAAAGACTTCGGGACCACGATGCTCTGCTGCACTCCCTCCTACGCCCTCAATATCGCGGATTATATCGAAAAGAAGCGGCCTGATTACGACATGAAAAAGACCAGGCTCCGGGCCGGCGTGCTGGGAGCCGAACCATGGTCGGAGAGCATGCGCAGGGAGATCGAGACGCGACTGGGAATACAGGCCTTTGATATCTATGGCCTGAGCGAGGTGATCGGCCCCGGGGTTTCCTGCGAGTGCGCGGAGAAATCGGGACTTCACGTCCACGAGGACCATTTCTATGTCGAGGTGATCGACCCTGAAACGGGGGACATCCTCCCGGAAGGGGAAAAGGGGGAGATCGTCTACACCACGATAACGAAAGAGGCCTTCCCGGGGATACGGTACCGTTCCAGGGACATCACGAGAATATACCGCGAGCCGTGCAAGTGCGGCAGGACCCTTGTAAAGATGGAGAAGGTTACGGGAAGGTCCGACGACATGCTGATCATCCGCGGCGTCAATGTCTTCCCCTCCCAGATCGAGCAGGTCCTCATGGAGACCGAGGGCACGGAGCCCCACTACCAGATCATCCTCGAGCGGAAGGGCGCCCTTGACGATGTCGAGGTGATGGTGGAGGTGAACGAAAAGCTCTTCTCCGACGAGGTGAAGGTCCTGGATTCCCTGAAGCAGAGGATCGGCGACCGGTTCAGGAGCGTGCTGGGCATTTCGGCCAAGGTCACCCTCGTGGAGCCGATGACCATTGCCCGGAGCGAGGGGAAGGCGGTCCGCGTGGTGGACCGAAGAAACATCTGACGAAGAGCCCCCTCCCCCTGAAGGGGACAGGGCGCAGCGCACTATGGCAAACGGAGGAATGCAATGAACGTCACCCAGCTTTCGGTTTTCATGGAAAACAAGCCCGGCCACCTTCAGAACGTCCTGAAGATACTGGCGGACGCGAATATCAACATCGCCACCCTCACAATCGCGGAGACCTCCGATTTCGGCATTCTCCGAATGATCGTGAACGACGCGGACAGGGCCAGGGCCGTCCTCCAGGACGCGCGCATCACCAGCTCCACGACGGAGGTGCTGGCCATCGAGCTCGACGACAAGCCGGGGTCGCTCTTCCGGGCCATCGACGCCTTCGCGCGGAACAATTTGAACATAGAGTACATGTATGCCTTCACCCAGAAGCGGGGCGACCGGGCCGTCATGATTTTCCGCTTCGACGACATCGAGGCGGCGAAGAGGGTCCTTTCGCAGGAGGGTTACCAGATCGTTAAGAATATCGACATCATCGGAGCGTAGCATGGAGAAGAAGGTACTGCTGGGGAACGAGGCGATCGCGCGGGGGGCCTGGGAGGCCGGGTGTCACGTCGCCGCGGCGTATCCGGGCACGCCGAGCACGGAAATCCTCGAGGCCATCGCCCGGGATTACCGTGAAATCAAGTCCCAGTGGTCGCCCAACGAGAAGGTGGCGCTGGAGGTCGCCGCCGGCGCCTCCGTGGCGGGGGCCCGGGCCCTGGCCGCCATGAAGCACGTGGGACTGAACGTGGCGGCGGACCCGCTCTTCACGTTCTCCTATACCGGGGTCAACGGCGGCCTGGTGATCATCAACGCCGACGACCCGGGGGCGTGGAGCTCCCAGAATGAGCAGGACAACCGCCACCTGGCCCGGGCGGCCAAGGTGCCGATGATCGAGCCCTCGAGCCCCGGGGAGTGCAAGGAGTTCACCAGGCTGGCCTTCGAGCTGTCGGAGCACTTCGACCGTCCCGTCATCGTCCGCATCACCACGAGGATAGCCCATTCACAGGGGATCGTGGAAATCGGCGAGAGGGAGGAGGTGCCGGTGCGTCCCTTCGTGCGCGATTTCAAGAAATTCGTCATGCTGCCGGCCCACGCGCGGCCGCGGCATTTCTTCATCGAGGAGCAGCACGCGAAGCTCACGGAATATTCCAATACCTCGGGGCTGAACCGCATCGAGTGGGGAAAGAAAAAACGGGGCATCATCACCGACAGCGTCGCCTACCAGTACGTGAAGGAGACATGCCCCGAGGACTCGGTGCTGAAGATCGGGATGGTATGGCCCATGCCTGACGCCCTGGTACGGGAGTTCGCCGCCGGCGTCGAGACGCTCTACGTGGTGGAGGAGCTCGATCCCTTCATCGAGGACTACGTGAAATCCTTGGGCATACCCTGTATCGGGAAGGAGATCATCCCGATCTGCCTGGAGCTCACGCCTGATATCGTGGACCGCGCGTTGAACGGCCGGGAGCCCGTGGCCGCGACGTCGCGGTACGAAGCGAACCCGATCCCGCCGCGTCCCCCGGCGCTCTGCAAGGGCTGTCCCCACGGCTTCGTCTTCACCGTCCTGAAAAAGCTCGACCTTAACGTGAACGGCGACATCGGGTGCTATACCCTTGCCGCCCTTCCGCCCTATTCGGCAATGCACACCCAGGGGTGCATGGGCGCCGGGATCGGCATGCATCTGGGCATGGAGAAGGCCCACGGACCCGAGATGGCGCGGAAGAGCGTGGCCGTCATCGGGGACTCGACCTTCGTGCATTCCGGGATCACCCCCCTCATCGACCTGGTGTACAACAGGGGCACCGGGACGGTGATTATACTCGACAACCGGGGGACCGCCATGACGGGGCACCAGGACCACCCGGCCACGGGGCGCACCCTCATGGGCGAGGAGACCCACGAGCTCGACCTCGAGGCCCTGGTGAGGGCCCTGGGAGTGAAGAGGGTCGTGGTGACGGATCCGAAGAACATGGAGGAGTTCGAGCGGATCGTCCGGGAGGAGGTCGCCGCGCCGGAACCCTCGGTCATTATTTCCAAAAGAAAATGCATCCTGATCAAGTGAGGAGTCCCAGATGAAGAACGTGATATTCGCCGGCGTGGGTGGCCAGGGCGTAATCCTGGCGAGCAAGGTCCTGATGGAGACGGCGAAGAACGCGGGGTACGACGTCAAGGAGTCCGAGGTCCACGGCATGGCCCAGCGGGGGGGGAGCGTCGACTGCAACATCCGGTACGGCGACCGGGTCCATTCGCCCCTCATTCCCCTTGGAACGGCCGATTTTATCGTGAGCCTCGAGATGCTCGAAGTGATGCGAAAGCTCGACTACCTCGCCCCGGGGGGCAAGCTCATTATCAACCTGGAGAAGATAGATCCCGCCCCGGTGCAGACCGGGGCGATGGCCTATCCGTCCGACCTCCGGGAATGGATTACCGCCAACGTGAAGCACGCGCTCTTCGTCGACACGGCGGAGATACTGAAGGAAGTGGGGACCCGGCGCGCCCTGAATATCGTGATGCTCGGCGTGCTCTCCCGCGACCTGGAGTTCACCGAGGCCCAGTGGGAGGCCGCAATCGGCTCCCTGGTGAAGGAGAAATTCCTCGAGATGAACCTGAAGGCCTTCAGGATGGGAAGGGAGTGCGCTGCGGCCTCCTGAGACCGTGACATGAAGGAACAACAAGGCGAACTGTCCCCCGCGTCCCCCAGGGAAAAGGCCTACAACCGGACCAGGCTCAGGCTTTCGATCATCGATATCATCCTGAATGTCGCCATTATCGGCTTCCTGGCCTTCTCGGGAATTTCCCCTCTCCTCGTGAACGCCGCCGGCGGCGTCACTGACAATGAATACCTGCTGTTTCTGCTCTTCATCTTCGCCGCGGGCCTCATCTATTCGGCGGCACAGTTCCCTTTCGATTTTTACGGCGGCTACGTGGTGGAGCACCGCTTCGGACTCTCCAACCAGACGGTGGGGTCATGGCTCGTCGAGAAGATCAAGGGGTCGGCCGTGGGGATCGTCGTGGGCGTCCCCGTGGCGGTGATGTTCTTCTTCCTCCTGAGGGCGACGGGGTGGTACTGGTGGTTCTATTTCGGCTTTTTCCTGTTTTTCGTCTCGGTATTTTTGGCACGCGTGGCCCCGGTCCTGATCTTCCCCCTCTTCTATACCTTCCGTGAAATCGATTCCGAGGAGGTTCGCGAATCGATCATGTCCCTGATGAAGGGGCAGGGGATCGACGTGAAGGGAATCTATTCCTTCAACCTGAGCAAGAACACGAAAAAGGCGAACGCCGGGTTCACCGGCATCGGAAGGAGCAGGCGGATCATCCTGAGCGACACGCTCCTGGAGCGCTTCTCCCCCGCGGAGATCGCCGTGGTATTCGCCCATGAGCTGGGGCACTACCGCATGGGGCACATCGTGAAGTCGATCCTGGCGGGAACGGCGAGTATTTTCGTTTCCTTCTATCTCTGCGGCGAGTTCTACCGCCTCACCCTCGAGCAGCTCGGGTACTCCCATCCCTGGGAGATCGCGGCGCTCCCCGTGCTCTTTTTTTACCTGACGCTATTCAGCCTCGTCACCATGCCGGCGTCGAACGCCCTTTCGCGGAAGTTTGAGCGCGAAGCTGACCGCTACGCCCTGGAAAGGACGGGGGACCGCGATTCCTTCGTTTCCGCCATGGAGAAGCTCGCGGAGCTCAACCTGGCGGACCGCGACCCGAACCCGGTCACGGAGTTCATGTTCTACAGCCATCCCTCGATAAAGAAGCGGATCGCCTTCGCGCGGAACCACCCGCTGTAAGGACGCGTGGTGATGCGTCCCTGGTCCGCGCGCCGTGATACGGACCGGCGTGAGGGACGCCCTTTGATCCACCGTTAACAGGAGGAACACCAATCATGAAAAAAATCATCTTCGCATCATGCATCGTGTCATTGCTGCTCATTGCCGCTTCCGCTGATGACGCGCCCGGCGTCGGCGTCGAGACCCTGGTGAAGTCCACGGCGAGCTGGGACGGCACGGCCCTTCCCGACTACCCGGGGGGCAGGCCGGAGATCACCGTGCTGAGGATACGGATACCCGCCGGGGCGAAGCTCGACATGCACCGTCACCCGGTGATCAACGCCGGGGTCCTTCTCGCGGGCGAGCTTACCGTCGTCACGAAGGATTACAAGAAACTGAGGCTCAAGGCCGGGGACGCCCTTATCGAGGTCGTGGACACCTGGCATTACGGGAAAAACGAGGGGATCCGTCCCGCGGAGATCATCGTTTTCTACGCAGGCGTTGAGGGCGAGCCGATAACCGTCAAGTAGCGCCGCTTATCCGCCGGCCTTTTTGACCGCGTGGCCCGCCTCGCGCAGCAGGGTGATGACCGTATCCACCCTGTCGCCCTGGAGGATTATCAGGCCGTCCTTGACGGAGCCGCCGCACCCGCACTTTCTCTTCAACCCCGAGGCGAAGTCCGATAACTCTTTTTCCGATAGCGGCATGCCGTGCACCACGGTCACGGTTTTCCCGCCCCGCCCGCCGCTCTCCCGCCGTACCCTGACAATTCCGTCCTGCTTGATCCCTGGTGTCGGGGCGGCTGCGCCGCGGTTCTTCTTCTCCGGGCCCCTCAGGTCGCCCTGTTCCGACGAGTACACGATCCGGTCTTTCATGCGCCCGCCCTACCGTCCCATGCTGATGCCGATGGCCTCGGCGCAGTGAATGAGCTGGGAATCCAGCGGCACCCGGCGCACCTTTCCGGCCAGGTCCGCCAGGGGCACCAGGACGATATCGGGGGTCTTCAGCGCCACCATGGTGCCGAATTTTCCTTCCGCCGCGGCGCGCACGGCCTCGGCGCCGAGCCTTGTCCCCAGGACGCGGTCGAAGGCGCAGGGGGACCCGCCGCGCTGTATGTGGCCCAGGACCGTGCAGCGCACCTCCAGGTCGATCCGCTTCTTTATTTCCTCGGCGAGGTAGGACCCGACGCCGCCGAGCTGGGGCACCCCCTGGAGGCGCGTCGTGGCCGTGGCCTGGGTGATCACCTCGCCCCCCTCCTCGCGCGCGCCCTCGGCCACCATGATGATGCTGAAGGGGCTTCCCCCCTCGGCGCGCAGCCTGATCTTCTCCACCACGCGGTCGATGCTGAAGGGTATTTCCGGGATGAGGATGATATGGGCGCCCCCGGCGATTCCTGATTCCAGGGCGATCCACCCGGCGGTGCGCCCCATCACCTCGAGGATCATCACCCGCTGGTGGCTCTTCCCCGTGGTGTGGAGCCGGTCGAGGGCCTCTCTTGCCACCTCCACGGCGGTCTGGAACCCGAAGGTGTAGTCGGTTTTGTCCAGGTCATTGTCGATGGTCTTGGGGATGCCGATGACCCGGGCGCCTTTCTGGTGGAAGCGGTAGCCTATCTCGAGTGTTCCTTCTCCCCCCACGACGAAGAGGCAGTCCAGGTCCAGTTTCCGGTAGGTTTCCAGGGCCCGGTCGGAGTAATCGCTCACGCTGATGGAGCCGTCGTCGCGGAGCTCCCGGTACTCGAAGGGATTTCCCTTGTTAGTGGTCCCCAGGATGGTGCCCCCCAGGGTGAGGATATCCCTGGTTGAGCGGACCGTGAGCTCCTGGGTGGCGCCGCTGATGAGTCCTTCGAAGCCCCCCTCGATACCGACGACCCCGGCGCCGTGCCCGATTATCGCGGCCCGGGTGACCCCTCGTATCACCGCGTTGAGTCCTGAGCAGTCGCCCCCCCCGGTGAGAATCCCGACCCTTTTCAGCGCCATGACAAACCTCCCGGCATGGAGAATGGAACGGCTCCTGCATTATACCAGGGAGGTCCACGATAGTCAAGGATTTGATATCTCAACAATAAACTGCCCGGGGCCGCCTCCCGGTGAACATTCCTGGCAGGGACCCCCGTCGACCATGGAAAAGGCTTGATTTATGCCATGCCGCCATGGTGATAATAGAGTTGCCGCGACAGGATGGCGGGAGACTTGCCGCCGGGGAGGGAAAAATGAGCGTGACCTGCGACATATGCGGCAGGGTGCTTGACAGCGACCAGAATGTGTACGGCGTTACCGATGAAAACGGCCGCGTCCTTTCACTCTGCGGCCTCCATGCGGAAACCTCGATTCGCGTCGAGGAGACGCGGCGCATAGATTTTCTGACCATGGTGAGGGCCACTCTCCGCCTGGATGCCATAAGGCCGTCGCTGAAAAGGGAGCCCGAGAAATGGGTTGACTGGCACCCCCTTGAAGAGCTGGTGAGGCTGTACCGCGAGGTTCGGGACGGCGGCGGCGAACCGGGCGAGCCCGTCGCGAAGGATCGGGGCACGGGGGAAAGGGTCTTCGAGAAGAGAATTGCCCTGCCGGGAGATTTCGTCCGCGCGGTGGGCGAGGGAAGGCTCATCCAGAATGAATTCCTCGAGATACTCGCCTTCTGCTGCGGGAAGGAGCTTTTGTCGGGAGAGCCGGAATCTGCCGTGACCTATGATGCCGGCGGCGAGCCGGAACGCCGCACGGAGCGCTTCGGCAACGGGAAGTACGGGCTCTTCTTCGATGCGAGGCCGATTTCCTCGGGGGTGGGCGTCCACGGCGAGGAGGGCGAGTGGACCTTTCATGGACTGCCGAAGGGGGTCAGCATGCGCGCCCGTTCCAGGCTTGACATGCGGGGCGGCGCCGGAAATTATTATTACCTGGAACTGCGCGGCGACACTCCCCATATCGCCGAATGCATTGCCCGCGCGGAGAATATACTCGGGGCCTCCATCGCGAAGTTGAATGATGAGGGGTGATCGGCGCTTTGACCCGGGGGGTTACGCGTCGATGGTTTTCCACTTTATCTGGAATTCGATCTCTTCCTCGTCACCTTCCCGCTCGTGTTCCACTGAGAACTCCGCCCGCACGGGCACGTAAATGCGTTCGCCGGCGATCTGTATCTCGAACCGCGCGCCCGCTTCAAGGGCGTCAGCCAGGCGGCGGAGCTTCGCCGCGTATTCCGCAGCTGAATAGACCTTTTCGATGTCACGTTCCTTCTTCTTCGTCATCCTGTTTCTCCTGCGTCGGGTGTAGGCGTTCCGGCTGATTCAACACCGGAAGATATTGATGCACTGTACCGCCCGCGTGAGGGCATGTCAAGTCGTAGTGGCTCATAACCTGGGTTTACATCGGCATTCTAAGAGTGCCCGGCTCCACATGGGTTGTGGGCGTGTCTCCTTCGTCCATCCGGGACGCTTCCTCACGTTCCCGGTTCGGCAAAGGGAACAACGGCGACCTCGGAAATGCAGGTGTCCCGCCACTTCTCGCCCGGGTAGACCTCGAGGATGGTGAGGATGCCCACGTGGCCGTTTTCACTTTCCTCGCGGAGGCCCACGTCGAACTCCTGCCAGGTCATGGCGTCCCTGAAGGAGAGCGTCACGGTCTTCACGGCCCCGCCGAACTCCACGAGGAGGCCGCACTGGTGGGCATGCTGTCCCTTGATTTTATGGAAGGTAAGGCGTGCCTTTTTTACACGATTGTTCTTTTTGAAATACGCGGGATGGGCAAGGCCCGGCACGATCCGAACCTTCTTCACCGTGGTGCCGATGCAGAAGCCCAGTTTTTCCCCGATCCCGTCACCGTCCTTCCCCTCGGCCCAGGCGGTTTTCATGTCCCCGTCGAAGGCCCTTTCCGGGAAATACCGGCGCTCCTCGTCCTTCGGCGAGAGAATGCTCGTCGCGGCGTGGAGATCACCCATGGAGCCGTTGTCGATCGTCGGAAGATAGTCAACGCACGCCATGTCGGCGTTGAGGTGCGGGCGCAGTGCCACTGAGATGAATATCAGGAAAAGGATGATAAATCGTTTCATGGCATTCTCCATTCATTTCAGGCGCGATAGTGCGCGCTGTTTTAACGCCACCCGGGATGGGCCCTTGGGCTGCCGGCGGATGAATTTAGTGACTGCGGGGCGCGGCACCCGGTGCCGCGCCCCGCCGCTCTCTTCGCATCGGTGAAACATCAATTCCCGATCTTCCGGTCGTCGATCTTGGCGCATCTCATGGAGATGCCGTTTCTGGAACAGCGGTAGAGTTCACCGTTGGAGCGCGTCACCAGGTACGTTTCGTTGCCGATATTCTGTATCGAGGTATACGAGGTGCACCCGATCACGGCGCAGGAGAGCAATCCAGCCAGTAATAATAATGTTTTCATATTACCATTCAACCTCCATCTGGTTCGTTTCCTTCGTGTTCAGGTCAACGATCCACATCCGGGGCAGCGCCCCGAATATGATTCTGTGACCTACAACGATAGCCTTGTTGTCCCCTGTTTTCGCCACGCCCTGGTAGCTGACGCAACCGATCGCCATGCCCGCAAAAACGCAGGCCAGCAGTAGAAGGACCAGACGCTTTGCCATGCTCATACCCCCTTGTTGTAGTGGTTAATCATCCCCTCAGCCCGTGCGCCCTTGATGAACGTGTCGGGGAATAATTATCTGGTACAGTGGCGGTTTGGGTGAGAATTACAGGCTACAATTATCGGTATCGCTATGTTCATGGCATCCCCCCCCTTGATAAGGCGATACAAAACAGGTACGGCATGCGGCCTGATCATCGTGAATGGTGTGCAATTAGCATTACATGGTAGTGAAAATAATTCAAGAAAAAAACGCATTTTAGCATAACAACTAACAGGCTGATAGCTCCGGGAAAACCGACGAATGGCCAGTTTTGTCCGGTGTTCACACAGCCCGCATACGCCCCTACGGCCCAGGGTGGGAATAAACTGTTTGCGAAGAAACCATCGGCGCATTATGCTTGCCATGATGAAAGAAATCGGTTATCCTGTTTCAATGAGTGACGTGCCGGTATGACCGCCATGCGTGAAATTGAGCCCGGTATATTCCTTGTGACTGAACAGGGCGGAAGGACCCCCATGCGGCCGCCCCTGAACATCTATGTCCTGGCCGGAAAAAACGGCCTGGTCTACGACGCGGGGTACGGCACCGGAGGGTCACTGAGGTATCTCGCAAGGATGATCCGTCGCGTCGAAACGCTCTGCCGGGACCGGGGCGAGCCGTGTTCAATAGGAAGGGCCCTGCCGAGCCATGCCCATCCGGATCATTTCTCGGGCCTCGCGGGCCTCAGGGAGGAACTTGGCCTGAAGATACTTCTTACCCAAGGGATGATGAACACGGTCTGCAGCAGGGAGGCGTACCGGGAATCATACCGCAACGAGGAGGAGGGTATGGGCCTTTTGGCGCGCCTGGCCCGTAACCGTCTCGTCCGTTCCGTTGTGTCACGCTTCTACGAGGCACTCTACGGCACGCGTTTCATCGACGATCCGGATGAGATTGTCAATGAGGGAGGAACCCTGGATATCGGCGGGAGAATCTGGCGCGTCATCCCCTCCCCGGGGCATTCCCCGGATCATATCTCGCTTTACGATGAGAAGAGCGGCGTGCTCCTGGGGGGCGACAACGTTCTCAGGAGCGTCACCACCTGGCTCGGCCCCCCGAAATCCGATTTGAAGATCTACATCCGAACACTTGAGCGAATACGCGCGCTCCCCGGGCTGAGGCTGATACTGGGCGCCCACGGGAGCCCAGTCAATAATCCCCGGGAGCGGATCGGGGAGATCATTGAATGGCGGCGGCAGCGTCTCGAGCATGTGTACGAAGCCGTGGCGTGCGCGGGGGAAGCGGGTGTGAGCAAGCGTGACGTGGTGCGCGCCATCTACCGGAGGGAGAGCATTATGAGGCGCTTCCTGGCTGACGGTTGGATCGATCTTTCGCTGAAGTGTCTCTTCGAAGAGGGGCGCATTCGTGAGGTATTGCCGGGAAGATATGCCGCATCCCGGGGCCGCCTGGGTGGCGAGAGGGCGGAGCGAGCAGTGCGGTCAAAAGAAGTGGATCAAAAAACGAGCGAGGTTATGCCATGAAAATGAGAGCCGGAGGGATCGTGCTGTCAGCCCTGCTTCTCGCTGGGATGGTCGTCCTGACGACAGTCACGCAGTCAAAAGAGAAAAAAACGGATTACTCTGTCCTTCTGGGGACCTGGGTTGACCTGAAGACCAATGAATTCACCGGGGTCATCGCGCACTTCAAGCCGAAGGGGGAGTACGCCGAATATATTTTCTATGATAAGGAAGAGAAGCTCGTGCCGGGGGAACAGCCGAAGACCCTCGTGTGGACGGGCCACGGCACCTACAGCGTGTCATACGACGTCCTCGTGATAAAAATGACCGCCACATCGGACAACCTGCCGCCATTCAACAAGTCGTTCCACTTCGTGCGGTTCGGTAAGAGCGAGATGGAGCTTCTCAACACCGCCGGCGGTGAGAGGACCGTCTGGAAGAAGGTCGAGTAGCGGTCGCGCCGAAGCCTCAGTCCCATTTCTGCGGGACTTTCCGGATACGGGACGTATCGTACCCGACGGACTTCACCTTCTCGATGATGGCGTCGTAGACCGGGGCCGGCATCACGGGCTCCCGCGACATGATCCAGAGGTAGTCGAGCTTGCTCCGGCCGATCACGGTATGGCGGTACTCCTCGTCGAGATGGATGATGAGGAATTCCGACTTGAAGGGCCAGATAAACTGCATGTCCCAGTGGGCGTTGGTCCCGGTATTCACGACGAATCCGCGGGGACGCAGGGTTTTCTCCTTCCCGTCGAACCCTCCCTTCCGAAACGTGAAGGTGGTGGCGATGGTCCCGTCGTCGTCCAGGCGGTAGGATTCCACGGCGTTGTAGATGTCCTTCTCGATGAACGTGGGGATCGACGCGATGACGTACCAGTCTCCCATGAACCGCGGGAGGTCGACGCGGGGCACCGTGTCGAGTTTGGGCGATGACGAGCAGGCGACGAAGAGTGGGGCGGCAAGGATGCCGCACGCGATAATCTGTTTCATGGCAGTGTCTCCTGTATGGTGAACGTGCTTTGTGAGTGTAATGTATGAATAAACGCCGTGAATGTCAAACCTTCTGAGAGTTCCTCTCATGTCGATCCCCCTACCAGCGGTTGAACACGTCCTCGGCGAATCCGAGGAAGCGATGAAGCCTCACGGCCGTGCCGTCGTCAAGGACCGCCGTGCCGTTGAACTCCCCGAAGACCTGGTGCTGTATCGATGTAATGATTCCCAGGTTTGTGTCGGAGCGCCGGTCCAGGAGAGGCGCGAAGTCCGCTTCGAAGCGTCCGTCGGAGCTCGTGAAGCGCCAGGGCCTCATGTAGTCACTGGTGTCGATGTGGAAGCGAACCTCCTCGAGCTTGTGGGCCCTCCCGCCGTGGAAGAGCATGTTTTCCGAGGCGGGGGTGCGATCCGAGAAGCCGTAGCCGATGTTCCAGCCGAAGGGGACGCCCTCGACGCGTCCCGAGGCGGACCCCCAGTACCAGCGGTTCCGGTAGGTCCAGTTGCCCCGCCCCCAGTCGAGGGCCCCGAAGTCCTCCGCCTCATCGAAGGCATAATCCCGGGAGCCGATCCTGAACCCGCCCCGGGCGGGCATGCAGTTGATCTTCCGGTTGTAATAGAAGGCCCTCCGGTTCTCCGCCCAGGAGGTGGCGATGTTCATGCTCTCGAGGTCCGCCGGCTGCTCGAGCTCCACTGATCCCTCGAGGCCCCGGTTCCCCTCCGCGTCCTCGATTCCCGGCGCGCTGAAGGTGAGGGTGCGCCTCCCGGGTAGGTATTCGAATTCGAGGGAGAGCCGGTCATGCTTAAAGCAGACGGCACCCGCGTCGCTGTCGGGTGAGAGGCCGGTCCTGCCCCGGGGGAAGGGCCTCAGGGCATCGGCCTGGCGGTAGTGGCCCCGGGTGAAATCCAGGAAGCACAGCGCGAAGAGCCCCGCGTACCCGAGGTCGCTCATGGTGAGGGTGATGCCGAAGCGGCCGCCGTGTGAGAGAATGGAATAGTAGTCCCATTCCTTGATACGGTGCCATCCCGCGCGGACCATGGAGCGGTCGTAGCGCCAGAGGGGCCTTCGTGCCCATCCCTCCTCCTTGATGCGGCCGTCGGGTCCAAGAAGATCGATCGGGGATGTGACTTCATGCTGCATGGGTGCCTCCGCTTCCCTCCGGTCCAATTATTACATTGCTGATAATCCCCTGACAAGTAAAAAAGCAAGATCGTCGCCATGGCCGCCAAAAACCCTTGCAAAAAAACGCCGACCACCCGATCCCTGTCTGTGAAATCATGAAAGCGACGCGAAACAAACCATCAATCCCGGCAGCCCCGCAGCGCAGGAGGGTACGATTCCTCATTGCCTCCGCCCTGACGGCCATGGCCGCGGCGGCTCCCCTGGCCGCGGAGACCGGGTATTCCCCCGAGGAAAAGGCCCTGATATGGCTCAGGACAAAAATGTATGAGCGGGAATACCGAAGGATCATGGAGAGGGGCGCACTACTCGATCTCGCCCTCTCGCGCCTGAAGGGGGGTCCCGTTGCCTGGAATGATGATTTCCCCGCATTTCAGCGCGAGCGCCTGGCGGGGTTCATTTCGGATCTTCCCGGGGCGCAGAAGGACGATACGATCTGCTTCGGCGATTCGCTCCTCGACCTCACCCGGGACCGGCTCAGCTCGGTTCGTCCAGGGCTCAACTTTTCCGTCAGCGGCTCCTGGGCGCACCACATGGCACGGATGGCGGCGGAGATGCGGTCTCCCCTCGCGCGGAAAGGGATATACGACAGGGTCAGGTTCGTCATCGTGGGGAGCCTCGGCGGCAACCCGCTCCTGACACGGCAGCCCGTTGACCTCACGATCGAACGGAGCCTTGACGCGCTGAAGGCCATGCGGCGACTCTACCCCGATGCGCGGTTCATCGTGTTCGGGATTCCCCCCACGGTGAGCCTCTACGCGAACCTGAACGCCCCTGCCTTCGAGCAGGCCATCCTGAACTGGGTGCGGGGAGACAGGGACGCGGTGTTCCTTCCCCTCCAGCGCCGCTTCGCCGGAAGGTTAGGACTCTTCCCCCGGGGGGTCATGTCCTCGGACGGCGTCCATTTTTCCCGGAAGGGCGCCCGGGAGTTTGACCGGCTCCTGAAAAAGGCAAAGCTGGTTCCGCCCGGTACCATTGTCGATTGAGGGAAGAGGGAAAGCGGGGCGACCGTCACGCGGTTCACCGGCCCTCAATTTTTGCTCCATCGGCTTCTTTCTTATCCTGCGCGAATATTTCTGCTGTGGGTATGTATTTTCTTCACCCTCCTTCCCGGCATTCAAAAAATTTGATTTTATACGCACAGAGTTTTATATTGTAAGTAGAGGCAAGTATGGGAGGTGAAGAGAATGAGTTATACGCACCAGCATATCGACGAAGGGGACGTGTTCGCGACCTTTATACATCCCGAAGAGCCACATGCAGAAAGCGTGCCAAAGCACGTTGACGAAGGGGATGTCTTCGCGAGCCTTTTGGATGGCGAGAGGCCGAAAAAGGAAAGCGTTCCCGAACACATTGACGAGGGGGACGTGTTCGCGACCTTCATCCACCCGGATGACGGAAACGTTCATTAACGAGGGAAGAATTTCGTGCTGACAAGCGTGACGCGGGAGCATCCTGTTCCCGCGATACATCACGCGTGGTGGGGTAGAAGCGAAGAGTTATTTCCCGCAGATTACGACAGTGCAGTCGTTAAAATCCCGTATCTCACTGAAGGCGATATTGATCCTGGCGAGGAGTTCCTCGATCTGGCTTCTCGTGCGGTAGGGTATTGTATCCGGTACGCTATCGATCAGGTCCTTCTTCGAGAGGCCGATCTTCTCCCCGTCGCTGAAGAGCCGGTTGATCCACTTCCTTTCTGTCATGAACTCTTTAGGTCGGGTGAGGCCCACCATGGCCCACTCGAAATTAACGCGGGCCATGCTTTTCCCCGTCCACTTTTTGATCGGGATGGCGCAGAGGGGCGGGAACTTTTCGGCGATCTCGTTGATCTCGAAGATTCTCGACATGTGGTAGATGTCGTACGCGTCGCCGGTGTCGATGACGCCGATCTTCCTGTAGATCTTCTCGATCCGTGGCGGAATTTTATAGAAGGCGATGAAGACCGTGCCCCCGGGGCGGCATACCCGGCGCGCCTCGCCGATGAACCTGGCGATGGCGGTCTCGTCCGCGCCGTAATCGACCACGCCGGAGGATATGATGACCGTGGTAAATGATTCGTTTTCAAAAGGAAGATCGCCCGCGTCCCCCTCGACGATGTCGAGACCGTATTTTTCCTTCGCGATCCGCACCATCTGGGGGTTGATGTCCAGGCCCAGGGCCCGGAATCCCTTGTCCTCCAGATAGCGCACGATGATCCCCTGCCCCGCGCCGATAACCAGCGCGTCGGATGCCATCCGGTCGATGAGTGCTTCGGTCACCCGCGTGCTGAAGTGACGGTCTTCAATGTGGTTCCAGAGGGGTGCCCAGGTGCTCCACCAGTGTTCCGCTTCCATGGCCATCTCGCTCAATGGATTTTTGACGCAACCGGTCAGGGTGAATCGATAATTATCATGGCCGGTCCTGACGCACCGTCAACATATTTTTTTACCCTCAATGGTCCATTGAACTGCAACGGCGGGTTCGTGAGAACCGGCACGCCTTTCACGAAAAAAGAATGGACAATGACGTTGATTTTATTATTACTATTCCCCACTATCACGCGAGGGTGATCCGATGAAGATCAAAGAAGTTCCCCAGGACGGCAGGCGCCTGCTCAGGACGAGGCTGGTGCACTACGCCGTGGACGACGAGGGCGCCTTTCAAAAAGTCCCTTCCACGGGATGGGACCCCGGCTATTACGCGGGAACGAATATCCAGGATGAGTTCATCGAGCTGACGGCGCAGGCCAGGGAGCGTGTACGGAGGGGGGAGACGTCTCCCCTTGAATATTTCATGTACTCGGCGTGCCTTGATCTCGACGCGCTGGCCCAGTTCACGGGGATCCCGAAGCGAAAGGTGAGAAAGCACCTGACCCCCCGCGGCTTTGAAAAGCTGGGCGACGACATCCTGGCGCGCTACGCCCACGTGACGCACACCGACGTTGAGACCATAAGGAAATTCAAGAGCACGCTATGATGAAACCGGCAATTCCCCAGAAGACCTACACGCACCACCAGGGGGGGCACTGCGAATCGGGCACCGTTTCCTCCATCGTGAGAAACTACGGCTTCGATCTCTCGGAGCCCATGGCCTTCGGCATTTCGAGCAACATCGGCTTTGTCTACCTCCCCTTCATCAAGGTCTGGGGAAGGCCCCTTCTTGCCTGGCGGATGATCCCCCAGAGCATCGTCAGGGGCGTCCAGAAGCGCCTGGGGATCAGGTTCCGCATCAGGACATACGACAATGAGCGGGAGGGCATGGAGGACCTGGACCGGCTCCTGGACGAGGGCAGGCCCGTGGGACTCCAGGTGTCCATCGCGTATCTCAGCTATTTCCTCGGAAATTTCCGGCTCCCCTTCAACGGGCACATGACAATCGTCAACGGAAGGGAGGGGGACGAGTATATCGTGAGCGACCCGCTCTACGAGAACCCCGTGCGGGTGCACCGCGACGACATGCGAAATGCGCGCTTCGCCAGGGGGCCCAACGCCCCGAAGGGGTTCCTCTTCTATCCCGTGGAGATACCGGAAGCGATCGATTACAAAAAGGCGATCAGGAAAGCGGTGAAGCACGTTCCCTTCATGATGCTCCAGCCGATGTTTCCCTATTACGGCGTCCTGGGCATTAAAACCTTCGCCAGGAAATTCAGGAGGCTGAAGAAGGACCCCGACAGGAAGCGCGTGCGGGCCTTCATCAGCCACGTGGTGATATTCCAGGAGGAGCAGGGGACCGGCGGAGGGGGGTTCCGCTACATGTACGCGGCGTTTCTCCGCGAGGCCTATGACATTCTGAAGATACCCGGGCTCCTGGATGCCTCGAAGAAATTCAACGCCATCGGCGACCGGTGGCGTCAGGCCGCCGCGACGTGCGGGAAGTTCATCCAGGGAAAAACCGACGAGGTGGACCTGGACCGGGCCGCGGACATCTACATGGAGTGCGCCAGGGAGGAGAGGGAGGCCTACCTGCTGCTGAAAAGAATCAAGTGGAAATAGTTCCTCAAGATGACGGGGTGATTCAGCACCACGTCGTGAAGATGATTAGTGTCCCGCGTCGCGGGAGAGACCCGCGATACGGCGGATCATATTTCTCACCATCAGGTACGGTCCATGAGAGTGTATGACACCATGCCCGACGGCGGGCGCAGAGAGGGAAATTCGAAGCGGGTCAAGTACTCGACGGACGCCGAGGGAAATCTCGTCGAGGTCTACGAGGAGATATCGGAATATTCAGAGATCGTCGCGGGCAACGTCGTGGACTGGTACCGTGACCTGGCGGAGAAGGCGAAGGAAAGGGTGCGCGGGGACCTGGCGTCGCCGATTGAATACTTCATGTACCGTTCCGAGATGGAGGTGGATGTCCTCGCGGCGCTGACGGGTTTCTCGCCCCGCAAGGTAAAACGGCACATGAAGCCCGGGGTCTTCCGCGCTCTCGACGAGGCGTCCCTGGAACGCTACGCCGAGGTGTTCCAGGTTCCGGTCGACGCCATGAGAAAATTCAGGAAGGAGCTTCCATGAACAAGAGGGAAACGATTAAATTCGTCCATCATGACGCGGCGCACTGCGAATCAGGCTCGATACGCTCGCTTCTCGTCAACCAGGGGCTTGAAATATCCGAAGCAATGGTCTTCGGCGTGGCGAGCGCCATCACGTTCTTTTACTTTCCCCCGGTCAGGGTGTGGGGCCACCCGCTGATATCCTACCGCATGCCCCCGAGATCTATGCTGAAAAAGATCGAGAAACGACTCGGCATCGACTTCGTCACCAGGAACTATGACGACGAGGACGCGGGCATGGAGGACCTGGACCTCCTTCTGTCCCGGGGGCACGCCGTGGGACTCCAGGTGAGCGTGAGTTATCTTCCCTATATCATCCCGGAATTCAGGGTCTATTTCAACAGCCACATGATGGTTGTCTTCGGGAAGGAGGGGGAGGACTACCTCGTCAGCGATACCGTCGTCGACCGACCCATGAGGATAAAGGCCGACGACTTGAGGAAGGCCCGGTTCGCCAGGGGACAGAACGCGCCGAAGGGGTTCATATTCTATCCCACCCGCGTCCCCGATTCCCTTGATTACGGGAAGGCGACAGAGAAGGCCGTGAAATCCACGGTGAAGATGATGCTCCAGCCCCTTTTCCCCATCGTCGGCATAAAGGGGATACTCACCCTGGCGCGTAAAATCGAGAAGCTGAATCGCCAGAGCGACAGGAAGCACGCCCGGAGCTTCATGGGAAACATGCTCATGTTCCAGGAGGAGATGGGCACCGGGGGTGGCGGATTCCGGTATCTCTACGCTGCCTTTTTGCAGGAGGCGGCCGAACGGCTCGGGATTCCGGAGCTCGGAGAGGCGAAGAGGCGGATGGCCGCGGCGGCCGACCTGATGCGGGAGATCGCCGCCAGGTGCGCGAAAATCCTGAAGACGAAGGAGCCGGACTTCGACCTCGACCCTGTCGCGAAACTCGTGAAGGAATGGGCCGGGGCAGAGAAGGAAGTATACCTGGTGCTGAAGAAGATCAGGTGGCGCGGGCGTCAGTAGGACGCGGCGGCCAGGAATCCCATTATCCGCCGAAAGACCGGCCCCATCAGCGGCATGTTCATGCCCCACGCCCAGATCCTGTTGGCGATGCCGGGCACCACCACGGCGCGGTTCCATTTCAGGGCCGCGAGTGACCGCCTGGTAACGGCCCCGGGTGACATCCAGAACAGGGAAGGTATGGCGCGGTAGTTGACGTTTTTGAATTCGTCGGTGAAGAGGAACCCGGTCCGCGTGAGTCCCGGGCAGAGCGCCTGGACCCTGACTCCGGTCCCGGCGAGTTCCAGCCTGAGGCCGCGGGTGAGCACCGTGATGAAGGATTTCGTCGCCGAATACACGACATAATGCGGGGCGGTGAAATAGGCGCCGAGGGAGGATACGTTGATGATCCAGCCCCGCCTGTTGCGTATCATGGCGGGCAGCGCGGCACGGCACAGCCTGGCCGTCGCCATGGCGTGCAGCATCACCATCGATTCTATCTTCCCGGGCTCAAGTTCCGCGAACATCCCGCGCGTCCCGAAACCCGCCGCGTTGACGAGTACGTCAATCGAGGGATCCCCTTCCACGCGGCGCACCAGCGCCGCGATTCCCGCCTCCCCGGAGAGGTCGGCGGGAAGGACCTCCACCGGTATTCCGTGCGTTCTCTCCAGGCGTTCCGCCAGCTCCTCAAGCAGGTCGGCGCGGCGGGCCACCAGGACGCAACGGAACCCTTCGCCGGCCATGCGCTCGGCGAAGGACGCGCCGATTCCCTCCGATGCGCCGGTAATGACCGCGGTGCGTCCCGATGCCCCGGGAAAGTAGCCGCCCATGGCCCTGGCTCCTAGTATGATTCGCAGAGGATGATGACGTGGTCGCCCTGGACGTTCCTGTTGATGTGGAACAATTGTTCACCCCTGCGTGTTTCAAAAAAGGACGCCACGGCGAATGATGCGGCGGTATCGAAGAACCCGTTGTCGCGGATGTAGTCAAGTTCCTTCGCGCCGGGGATCCTTCTTCTCCACTCGTCTTTTTCCCCGGGTGGCATGAGTATGCCGAAGGCGATGACCGGGTCCGCTCCCCCCGTGTGGGCCGTCCAGTCGAGGGCGTCTTCCCCCTCCGAGAATGTCCGCACCTCCCGGATCCGGCCCAGGGCCCCCGATCGTTCGGCCGTGAGATAGAGCCAGCTGCTTCCCTCGACCAGCCTCACGTCGCGGTACACTTCATCATACTTCTTTGCGAAATACTCCCGTGAAAACACCGCCTCGTCAACGCCCCCTACCAGGGCCTCGTCGATCGTGCCGAGCTCGAAGTCCGCCATGGCCAGCTCAAGCCCCCGTTCGAAGGAGACATTCCTGCTCGACACGGTGATGCTCCGTCCCAGGGATTTCAGGCTCTGGGCCACGTAGAAGGACGCGGTATTGCTCATGGTGTTGATGAAATTGAAGGGCTTGGGGAAGGAGTTTTCCCGGTAGATCTGGTGGAGCACGTTTTCCGTGTCGCCCAGGTTCCCGTTCTCCGTGGCAAGAAACACCGCCGTGGATGAGCCTATATCCCGGCCGTGGACGCATCGGTGCACTCCCATGAGGGAGAGGAGAATGAACTTGTTCACCCTGCGGAAGAAAAAGTCGGTGTAGTTCTTCAGGTCAGACTTCAGGCCGTCGAGGTTTTCGACGGGATCGCAGGTGAAGGGCGAGACGGCATGGACGTACATGGCGATCAATCCTTGTTGGTCAGTATAAATGAAGTGCAGTTTCCCCCGAACCCGAAAAAATTCAGGATGAAATTGCCCCTGGACATTTCGATCGGCTCCGTCAGGGGCCGGGCGTTGATCTCTTCGTCGATCTCCGTGAAGCCCGGGGTGGCGGGAAAAAAGCCGCGCGCCAGGGATTCCATGATAATGATCAGCTCGATCGCGCCGCTGGCCCCCACGGTGTGGCCCACGTAGGGCTTGATGCCGGTGAAGGGGGGCATGGCGTCGCCGAAGGCCAGCTTCATCCCGTTGAATTCGGTCACGTCGTTTGCCGGGCTTCCCGTTGCGTGGGCCTTGATCGCGTCTATGTCCCCCGGGGCCAGGCCGCAGTTTTTCAGGGAGTCCCGTATGGTGTGGGCGATATCGTCCCCCTCGATGGTGTGGGTCGTCACGTTGAAGGTGTCGCAGGCGTTCGATCCTCCCATGATGCGGAAACCGCGACCGGCAGTCTCCCTGCCGTCGAGTACGACGGCGCCGCACCCTTCGCCCATGATGATGCCGATCCGGTTTTTGTCAAAGGGCTTGTAGGCGAAGGGCTCGATGAGCTTCATCGATTCGAAGCCGAAGAAGCCGACCTCGTTGAAGAGGTCGTAGCCGATGACAACGGCCCTCTCGATGCGTCCCGTCATGATCATGGATGCGGCGTAGAGGAGGCAGTTCGCGCTGGAGGTGCAGGCCGTGGTGAAGGTGTAGCGGGGGCCCCTGATGCCGAACCGCTCCGCCACGGTGTCGATGATCTTCCCGTAACCCGGCGATTCGTTTGAAAGGGTCTTCGGTCCGTCCTGGCTGGATTTCCGGTAGGTCTCCTCGAATACCGGGATGTCGATGGAGGTGGAGCCGAAGAAGAGGGCGCTCGACCTGGCCTCGTCGGCGGAGAGGCCCGCGTCCTCGAGGGCGCGTCCCGTCGTTTCGAAAAGGACATTGTAAAAAAACCCTTCCAGGTCCGCAGCGCGCTCCTCATCGCCCCAGGGAAGCCGGTAGTAGGGGCGCGTGTAATCAAGAGAGGCGATGCGGATGGGCAGGTTCGCGGGCGACGACTCCCCGTTTTTCACGCGCGTGATGATCCCGTCGATCTCCCGCCCCAGGGAGCACGCGACGGCGCTCCCGCGGATGTATACCTTGTTCATGGGCGTCACTCCGGCTGTATGTAGTCCGCGAAGGTATTGATCGTCTTCATTACCCGCCTCAGGACCTTGCTGTCGGTGATGACCGCGCCGTACTTGTTCTGCACGGCGATGGAGACCTGGAGTGCGTCGACGGAATCCAGCCCGATGGGGGAATCCGATCCGAAGAGGGTGTCGTCGTCCCCTATCCCGTCGACGGAGATGTCAAGGTCGCATTCCGTGATGATCAGTTCTTTCAGCTCGGTTTTGAGTCGTTCGTCCTGTGATCCCTTCATGGCGTGTCCTGTTATATGATTTTTTTCTTAATGAGAACGCCCGCCGCGGCAAGCATCGCGACGCCGGTGCCCAGGAGGAGGGCGCAAGCCGGCAAGATGTCCCGGAGCGTCCCGTTCCTGAGCATGATGTCGAGGAAACCCTCGAGACCCCATGACAGGGGGGAGAGCACCGAGAGACGCTGCAGGTGCGCCGGCATGACGAATTTTGGCACCATGATGCCGCCGATGGCGGCGAAGATAATGACGAGAATGACCCCCAGGGACCCTGCCACCTGGGTGTTCTTCGAGAGCGCCGAGATCATGAGGCCGTAGGATATCGCGTTGAGGCCCACGCAGGTCGCGATGGCGAAGAGGCCCATGGGGGAATCGCCGAACCTGATGATGTCGCCCCCCAGGAGCGGCACGAGGTAGCGCCCCACGCAGAGCATGGTGACGACCTGGACCATGCTAACGAGGTAATACGCGACGATCTTCCCGGAAACCAGGTAGGCGCCCGGGATATTGATGCTCCTCAATCGCGTGAGGGTGCCGTTGTTCTTCTCGGTGTGGAATATGAGCGATATGGGTATCACGATGAAATACATTGAGAACACCAGCCACGCCGGGACGCTCTGCTGCGCCGCGCTCGGCATTGCCGGTTCCTGCCTGTTCCGGTACACGAACAGGGTCTCGGCCATGGCATCGACGGTGGGAGTGAAGTGTTCCTTTCTGAATCCGGCGTAGCCGAGGAGGGCAGTGTGCGCATCGAAGAAATCGTTCATTCTCAGCGTGAAGAGCTGCATTACCAGCTGGTTCCGTACCCCCACCTGTACCGCAGTCTGTATCGTGGGATCCGCGTATATGGTAAGGGGCGGCGCGGCGGGCACTTTTCTGATGTCCCTGGCGAAGGCCGAAAAGCCACGGTTCACGACAAGTCCGAAATTCGCATCCCCTTCAGTTATGAGGGCTGTAAACGCCTCCCGTGTGGCGCCGGGTTCGGTTTCCGTTACGGAAAGGTTCTTGGTCTTTCTTAAAATATCCAGGAATCGCCTTGATTCCTCGCTCCCGTCCTGGTCGAGAGCGGCGATCGTTATTCTGAAGGTCGACTCCGGCTGGAACAGGGCCTGCATCGAGAGGGACATCACGAGGATGAAAATCGCCGGCATCACGATGAGCAGAAAGAGGGACTGGAGGTCACGGAGGATCTCCAGGATTTCCTTCCTGATGATGCCGGCGAACCGCTTCATTCCCCGTCCCTCAGGCGCGTGCTGGTCAGATGCAGGTAGAGCTCCTCGAGCCTGCTGGTCCCGTACCGCATGTCCCGTATGCCGATGTTGTGGTCCCGGAGGACCGACATCGCCCTGATCATGTTTGATGAAAACCGGTCGTCCTTCTCGATGTAGATGGAGCCCGCCTCGCAGGTGACGCCCCCGAGGCCCTTGATGTCATCCATGAAGCCGGAGGCCGTCGAGTCCACGCGGATCGCCAGGGCGTCGCCCGATGAGAGGATGCGCTCCTTGGCGTCGTTCAGGATGATGCGCCCCCCGTCGAGTATAACGATATCGTCCGATATCTGTTCGATCTCGTTGATGTAATGGGAGGTGTAGAGGATGGTGGTCCCCCTCTCGGTATTGATCTTCCGTATCATGTCGAGCATGTACTGCCGTGACTGAGCGTCGACGCCCACGGTGGGCTCGTCGAGGTAGAGTATCTCCGGGTCGTTCAGGAGGCCGATGGCCAGGTTGAGGCGCCGCTGCATTCCCCCGGAGAATTTCCCCGCCCGCCTGTGCAGGAACGGCTCCAGGGACGCCACCATCGCGGCGAAGGAGATCCTCTCATTGAGCTTTTTCCCCGTCAACCCGTAGAGGAGGCCGAAGTATTCAAGGTTCTCCCGGGCCGTAAGGAGGGGGTAAAAGGCGAGGGACTGGGGGACGATGCCGGTGATCGACTTTATGTCGTCGGGGTTCCTGTCGAGGTCGAAGCCGCGCACGGTGACCCTGCCGCCGCTCTTTTCCAATACACACGTGAGGATCGAAACGAGGGTGGTCTTGCCCGCGCCGTTCGGGCCGAGGAGGCCGGTTATCACTCCCTCCCGGAGGTTAAGGTCGATACCATCCAGCGCGGTGACGTCATTATATCGCTTGTACAGCTTTTCTACCTGTATCACGAGGACAGCCCATCATAATTTCCGCGGGCGCCAGGTGCCCGCGACACGGATTCTTTTTTTTTTCGAGACCCGGCGAGCCGGGGAATCGCGGTAGTTGCATTTAAAAATGCCAACACAATTGGAATGATGTCAACCCAAATTCCTTCACGCGGCGCGTATTATCTGACCGTGCGCGGGAGGCGCCATGACGGCGGGGGAAGCGCGCGGCATGAAGGATCCGATGGCGCGCCGCGCGCTATCCCAGCACGGATCGAGCGAACCGCCGCGCCGCGTCTTCGTCCCCGGCGTCGGGGTGCCCGGCCATCCCCTCGACGATACCATTCCATTCGGCATCGGATATTTTTTTCGATTTCTTCACCATCTCGTGCAGGGCCGGCGCGAGAAATCCCCTGCACTCGAAGCAGCCGGCGTAAGGAATGCCGTTCTTTGTACAGAAATGCTCGAAGTGGCGCATGGAGTTGACGTAGTCGTCCCTCTGGTACGCCGCCGAGGCGTGGGTGATGAAACCTGCAAGGCGGCAGGCGGTGCATTCCTTGATGGATTCCAGAAAATTCTTCGCCCCCACCGAGAGTGCGCCGGCATGGCAGGGGGATCCGACGAAGATGACGTCATAGCCGGAAGTGTCGACCGGGGGCTCGCCGCCGAGGGGATGCAGCACCGCGTCATGGTCCTTCGAGACCTCTCCGTGTATCGCCCGGGCTATCTTCTCAGTGTTCCCGGTCTGCGTGAAGTACGCGATCAAGATTCTCATGGCGCTTATTCCGTTCGTGAGATGCCCGTGCAGCGCTATGGCGGCCGGCTTTTCCTACAGCCTTCCCCCGCAGTGTTTGCAGTGCGCGGCGTCGGGGTCGTGCCCCTGGGCCCCGCACTCCGGGCAGGCCCGGGTCGATATCTCGGTTTTATGCCGTATGGCCGCGAGTTCGGAGGTGACGATGCCCGTGGGAACGGCGATTATCCCGTAGCCGATGATCATGATGAGGGACGCCAGGGTCTGTCCGATGACGGTCCTTGGGGCGATGTCCCCGTACCCCACGGTGGTCATCGTGACGATGGCCCAGTAGATGCTCCTGGGTATGCTCGTGAACCCGTTTCGTTCCCCCTCGATCAGGTACATGAGGGTTCCCATGACGATCACGCAGGTGGCCACCGTCCCGAGAAACACGGTGATCTTGTACCTGCTCGCCCTGAGTGCCTGGATCAGGGCCGCTCCCTCGGTGAGGTACCTCGTGAGTTTGAATATCCTGAATATGCGTATGAGCCGCAAAGCCCTGATGACCAGGAGAAACTGGGAACCGGGAAGGATGACGCTCAGGTAGGTGGGCAGGATGGAAGACAGGTCAACGAGGCCGTAAAAGCTGAACACGTACCTGAGGGGCTTGCCGATGGCGATGATGCGGGCGATGAACTCAATGGAAAAGGCGATGGTGAAGAACCACTCGAGGTAGAGGAGGACCGTGCCGTGTCTCGCCCTGAAGGAACCCACGCTGTCCAGGAACACCGTCAGGACGCTCGCCAGTATGAGCAGGAGAAGGACCGTGTCGAAGGCTTTCCCCGCCGGGGTCTCGGCCTCGAAGATGATTTCATGGAGCCGCGTTCTCCAGCGGGAAACGATGCGGGACTTGTCAATGGCCCCTTCCTCGGAGAATGTGAACCTGCCCATCGTCAACCCCCCGGTTAACGCCCGCCCCGGGCGTTGCGGCTTCCCGTCCCGCGATGAGCCGTCATTCCGCCGGTTCCTCGGCGTTTTCAGCGGCGGCCGTCTTCCTCTCTATCGCCTCGCGGAGATCGTTTCTTGTAAGCTCGAAGCCGATCTTGATGAAATCCGGGTAGAACACCACCTGGAGGGGGTGCCGTTCGCGGGTGAGGCTTTTCAGTATGCTCAGGATCATGTTCAGCCCGAAGCCTGCGCCCTCGGCGTAATCGTCATCGGTTTCAAAGGAGCTGTCGCTGCGGAAGCCCCCCATTCCGAGCTTCTTTAAAAGGGCCTGCTTCTCGATGGTCGATATATTTTCTGTGTTGGTCACCCACATCTCGATCGAATCCCGCGATGACTGGAAGGTGAGGGTGAAGAAGCGGTCGTGCTGCCGCGCCAGGGCCAGGAGGCGCTCGTTGCCGTATTCGTCTATCTCCTCCCTGAATAGGTTGAGGAAGTGAAAATATCCCTTGTCCTGGTTCACCCCCCCGGGCCGCGTGACGAACCTTTCGAAGAGGAGCTTGTAGTTGGCCTTGCTCGCGTTCGTGGCAAGCTCCTTGAGGCAGAAGAAGAGCTCGTCGGAGAGAATCGTGAGGTCCTGGCGCGCCAGGAGGAGCCTGATGATGTTCTTTATGAGCTCGCCGATCTTGGGATCCAGGTCGTAGAGCCTCATAGAAACGCGCCATTCCAGGTCCCGGATGCTCAGCTTCTCGCTCGCCTTTTCCACTTCGCGGATGATCTCGTCGAGGGGGGGCGGCTCGCGCAGGTCGATGAGCCTAAGCTTCTTCAGCAGGTTGATCTCGTGTTCATAGAAGGGATCGAGGAAAAACCGGTTCAGGGTCTGGTCGAAAATCCACTTGAACCGCTGGAGGATCTTGATGAAGTCGTCCTTTCCCCACACGTTCATGGTGGCGTTGTAAAATCGCCTGCCGTCATGGTTCAGCATGATGGTGAAAAGCTCGACGATATCCTCTTCCCGGTCGAAGTGGTTCACCAGTACTTCGGCTGCCGTCTTCCTCGGCAGGGGCGCGCTGTCGTTGAAGCCGGAGAGTCTGTAGATGTTGAACCGCCGGTCGAGCATTTCCCCCAGGTGGTTCACCTGGGGCGTGTCCATGGAATTGACCAGGACCTTGAAAAAATTGCGCCTGATGTCGAGCCTCGTTGCCATTGAATTGCTCTCGCCTCACCCGCCCGGTGTCGCGTCGATGGCCGCCCCGCCTTCCGGCGCGCCCCCTTTCCCCGCGCTGAAGGAGTAGGTCAGGGAAACCGTCGCGCCGTAGGAGTGGTCGAACTTGTGGTTGTAGTTGTAGAACCTGCCCCTCCCCGGGTTCTGCAGGTAGAACTGTCCCTGGTAGCGGAATCCCAGGGCCAGGGTGAGCCCCGCCTTCTCGATGTAGTAGGCCAGGGCGAGGCTCCCGTTTCCCGTGATGCTGTAGAACTTCTCCCCGCTGAACTGGCCCAGGGGTATGAAGTAGCCCGCAGGGTTGAATGTTAATACGATATGACGCTTGATGCGGTACTTCTCCGAGCCGAAGAGGCAGGAGGCCGAGAGGGTATTGAGGAGAAAGAGGTTCCTGTGCAGGGGTATGGTGAAGCCCACGCCCAGGCCGGGCCCGAAGCTGTCCATGGTGGCCCTCCCCCTGGAATTGTACATGCCCTCCATGCCAGGGGTCACGGTAACGTAGTAGACCCTTTCCAGATAGCGGTAGCCCTGGTACTTGAACCCGAGGAAGAGCCTCACCGCGTCGTGGACCCGGTAGCCGATGGTTGAATCGCTGTCGAACCTGTCGATGGTACGGTGGTAGCGCGACCCCGCCATTAAAAAGAAATCACTTGCGAAGGGCCCTGTGGAAAGTGAGTTCAGCCGTCCATACATGAACACCGAGGTGATATTCATCCTCTTGATGGACAGGGCGAGGGAGGGACCGTAGAGAAAGGCCGGGTCCGTCTTGAAGGTGTTGGTGGTCAATCGCGTTGAATAATTCCCGTTTTCCGGAAGGGTCCCCGGCGGCAGGAAGAGCTTCCCGTCGCTCCATGCCGGGATCCACTGGACGTACCAGGCGTTGGCGCCGATGCTGAAGCCGACCCCGGCCCGGAGGGGGGAGGCCAGGCCCGCCAGGAGCATGGCCGCCAGGGTGAAGGCGAGTGGGGTTTTATTCATGAAGGATCCCTTCCTTTTTCCATGCCGACCCATGGAAAAAAAGTGCATGGTATTGAGACAGAATCCTAACGAACTTTTTCGGAACCGTCAAGATAAAAATGGGGGGGCATATCCGCCCGCAGCATCCCATGATGTCATGCGTTACTGCCGCACCTGAAGCAACCGACGACATGCGCAAACCTACCGGATCTCGCCTTTGAATATTTGCGTATTCAACCCGTCGGACTGTTGCCATACGATGATGGCCTCGCCGTTGTCGTTCATGGCCACTTGTGGATACTGGGCAGTATATCCGTCGGGGCTGATATTGTCGGAGAGATCATCCGGATGGTTCCATACTCCGCCGCGATATTCGCTCAAGAATACCTGGCTGGTTGACCCGTCGGATTGTTCCCAGACAATGATGGCATTGCCATTATCATCCATTGCGATATGGCGGGGGCCGGGGCTCGTTCCGATTGGGTTGATATTGTCGTCCTCCAGGCTGGTCGGATGTGTCCATGCTCCATCTCGGTATTCGCTCTTGTATAACCCAATATATGATATGCCAATCTGGCTCCATGCAATAATGGCGTTTCCATTGTTGTCCATAGCCACTTGGGGGGATAATGCGTCATAGCCATCGGGGTTGATGTGGTCGTTCTCCAGGCTGGTCGGATGGGTCCATGCTCCATTGCGGTACTCGCTCATGTAGATCTGGCTATAAGAGCCGTAATTCTGCTGCCAGACGATGATGGTATTGCCTTCATCGTCCATTGCCACCTGGTGATATTTAGCGAGTGTTTCGTCCGGGCTTATGTTGTCGGAGAGGTCATCCGGGTGGTCCCACACTCCGCCGCGATATTCGCTCATGAATATCTGGCTTCTTGACCCGTCTGATTGTTCCCAGGCGATGATGGCGTTGCCGTTATCGCTAATGGCCACCATGGGTTCAGCGGCATGTGTGTCGTCCGGGCTTATGTTGTCGGAGAGGTCATCCGGGTGGTCCCACACTCCGCCGCGGTATTCGCTCATGAATATCTGGCTTCTTGACCCATCTGACTGTTGCCATACGATAATGGCGTTTCCATTGTTTTCCATGGCCACCTGGGGAGCTACGGCGTTCTGCCCATCCATGCTGATGTGGTCGTCCTCAAGGCTGGTCGGATGCGTCCACGAGCCGGAGCGGTACTCGCTCATGTATATCTGGCTATTGGAGCCGTCTGATTGTTTCCATACGATAATGGCTTCTCCCTGATCGTTCATGGCCACCTGCAGACTGGAGGCCGTTGTTCCGTCGGGGCTTAGGTTGTCGGAGAGGTCATCCGGGTGGTCCCACACTCCGCCGCGGTATTCGCTCATGAATAATTGGTTATGGTTCTCATCTGACTGGATCCACACGATTAAGGTATTATCGTCATTATCCTTCGCCACCTTGGGTAAGACGCCATTCTGACCATCAGGGCTGATATTGTCCGTCAGGTCCTCCGGGTAATTCCAATTAACTGAATTATTCGGGCCCAGGAGCGACAGGAGAAGCAGGTCCGTGTTGCCGCTGCCGCTTCCATTGCACCCGGAGCATCCGGGAAAGGCCGCGGTGATGAAAATGGAAGCGATGAGGCACGCGAGCGCGCGTCCGGTATTTTTGACCGGCGCGAGAGCCCGTGAAATTTGTGAAAAAAATAGAGTGTTGTTTGTTATCTTATGCATACCCCTACCCCATGTATACAAGTTGTGGCAACAGGCGTGCTCCAATACCCTTCAGAACTGCCTGCCTTTTTATCTGTTTTTTAGTGGATGGTGTTAAAGATTCAGATATTATCCCGAATAGCCGCATAAATGAAAAGAAGAAAATGCTCAAAGTTTCTAAAATTCAAAGAAGCACTACAGATTTCATTTACCCTTGTTTTTTTATAGGTATACTGTATTAAGCCGGATGAGAGTCAGAATAAATCTCCACTACACAAGATTATTGGGCTCTGCGGCCACTGGTGTGGCCGCAGAGCGTGCTTACTCATCCTTGACGGGCCCGGCCTCGCCGCCCCCTGCGTGTTTTTTATACCGGCCGTACCTTTTCTTCGCGCTCTCCTCGGCGGCCCTGAAGAGATCCCGGGCGCTCTCCGGGAAGGATTTCATCAGGGAGCTGTAGCGCACCTCTCCCTGGAGGAAGTCCTGGAACTTCTCCCACTTCGGCTCCTTCGAGTCGAGTATGAAGGGGTTCTTCCCCTGGTCCTCGAGGAGTGGGTTGTAGCGGTAGAGGTGCCAGTAGCCGCACTCCACGGCGAGCTTTTCCTCGAGCTGGGACCTGCCCATCCCCGCGCGGAGGCCGTGGTTGATGCAGGGGGAGTAGGCGATGACGAGAGATGGCCCCGGGTAGGCCTCCGCCTCCATGATGGCGCGGACCGTCTGGGGCTGGCTCGCACCCATGGCTATCTGGGCCACGTAGACGTTGCCGTAGGTCATGACCATCATGCCCAGGTCCTTTTTCCCCACGCGCTTCCCCGCGGCGGCGAACTTCGCCACGGCTCCCAGGGGCGTGGCCTTGGAGGACTGGCCTCCCGTGTTCGAATAGACCTCGGTGTCCATGACCAGGATGTTGATGTCCTCCCCCGAGGCGATGACGTGGTCGATGCCGCCGAAGCCGATGTCGTAGGCGAAGCCGTCGCCGCCGAAGGACCATACCGATTTTTTCACCAGGTACTGCCTGAGCTTCACTATCTCCCGCGGGCACTCGCCGCCGTCGCGCTCGAGGAGGGGAATGAGCCGCGCGGCGATCTCCTTCGTCTTCGCGGCGTCCTGGTGGTGCTCCAGCCACTCGCCGAGCGTGGTTTTCAGCTCCGGTGCGACGTTTTTCTCGAGGATGCTGGCGGCCAGGTCCGCGATGCGGTGCTTCATCTGGTTGATCCCCGCGAGCATGCCGTAGCCGTACTCCGCGGCGTCCTCGAAGAGGGAGCTCGCCCAGGCCGGGCCGTGGCCCTCGGCGTTGGTGCAATAGGGCGTCGAGGGGGCCGTCCCGCCGTATATTGAAGAGCACCCCGTGGCGTTGGCGACCATCATCCGGTCGCCGTAGAGCTGCGTGATGAGCTTGACGTAGGGCGTTTCGCCGCATCCGGAGCAGGCCCCGGAGAACTCGAAGAGCGGCTGGGCGAACTGTATCCCCTTCACCGTGGTCTTGGGAAGGAGGTGGTCCTTGTAGGTCACCCTGCCGGCGAAATATTCCCAGGAGCGCGCCTGGTCCAGCTGGCGGTCCAGGGGCTTCATCACCAGGGCCTTTTCCTTCGCCGGGCACACGTCTGCGCAGTTGCCGCACCCGGTGCAGTCCAGGGGGCTCACCTGTATCCTGAATTTGAGGCCCGCGAGCTCCTTTCCCTTCGCGTCGAGGAGGACCGTCCCCTCGGGGACACCCGCGGCCTCCTTCTCGTCCAAAAGGAAGGGGCGTATGGCCGCGTGGGGGCATACGAGGGAGCACTGGTTGCACTGGATGCAGTGCTCGGAAAGCCATTCGGGCACGTTGACGGCGATGCCCCGCTTCTCGTATTTCGTGGTGCCCGGCGGGAAGGTTCCGTCGGGGTTGTCGATGAAGGCGCTCACCGGGAGGTGACCCCCCTCGTACCGGTTGATCGGCAGCACCACCTTCCGGATGAACTTGGAGAGTTCTTTTTCCCTGCCCCCGCCCCGCGCCAGGCTGATATGCTTCCACTCCTCGGGGACCTCGACCTTGACGACCTCGCTTCCCCCCCGGTCGATCGCCTCGATGTTCATCTTCACCACGTGGTCGCCCTTGATGCCGTAGGTCTTCTTCACCGCCTCCTTCATCTTTTCCAGGGCCGCCTCGAAGTCCATGATGCCGGCCAGCTTGAAGAAGGCGGCCTGCATGATGGAGTTGGTCCTCGTGCCGAGGCCGATCTCCTGGGCGATCTTGGTGGCGTTGATGATGTAAAAGCGGATGTTGTACTCCGCCAGGTATTTCTTCATCCGGTCGGGCAGCCGCTTTTTCGTCTCCTCGGCGTCCCAGATGCTGTTCAGGAGGAAGGTGCCGTCTCGGTCAAGCCCCTCGAGCATGTTGTACTTGTAAATATAGACCGGGACGTGGCAGGCGACGAAGCGCGGGTGGTGGATCAGGTAGGTTGACTTGATCGGCTCCTTGCCGAAGCGAAGGTGGGAGATGGTGATCCCCCCCGACTTCTTCGCGTCGTAGGCGAAGTAGGCCTGGGCGTAGTAGTCCGTGTTGTCCCCGATGATCTTCATGGAGTTCTTGTTGGCCCCCACGGTGCCGTCGGCGCCCACGCCGTAGAACTTGTAGGCCATGGTGCCCTTCGGGCCCAGGAAGCGCTGCTCTCCCACGGGGAGCGAGCGATAGGTGATGTCGTCCGTGATCCCCACGGTGAAGAAATTTTTCGGCTCGAAGGATTTCAGATTGTCGAAGACCGCCAGGAGGCGTCCCGGCGTGGTGTCCTTGGACGAGAGGCCATAGGTGCCTGACACGATCATCGGTTTGTTGTCGATGTTGTAGAATATCTCCTTCAGCTCCTGGTAGAGGGGGCCGCCGTTCGCCCCTGGCTCCTTGGTGCGGTCCAGGGCGGCGATGCGCTTCACCGTTACGGGTATCACCTTCATGAGGTGGCGCTTGGAGAAGGGACGGTAGAGGTGCACGGTTATCACGCCCACCTTCTCTCCGCGTGCCATGAGGGTGTCCACCGCCTCGTGGAGGCTCTCGGTCACGGAGCCCATGGCGACGACGATGAACTCGGCGTTCTTGTCCCCGTAGTAGGTGAAGGGGTGGTACTCCCGGCCGATGGCGGCGCTCAGCTCATTCATGTACCCGTCCACCATGTCGGGGATGGAGTCGTAGAACACGTTCGATGCTTCGCGCATCTGGAAGAAGATGTCGGGGTTCTGGGAGGTGCCGCGCGTGACGGGGAACTCCGGGTTGAGGGCCCTGCGCCGGAAGGCGTCCACGGCCGGGAAATCCGCCAGGCGCTCGAGGTCCTCGTAGTCGATGACCTCGATCTTCTGAATCTCGTGGGAGGTGCGGAACCCGTCGAAGAAATGGAGGAAGGGGACCCGGCTCCTGATCGCCGCCAGGTGGGCGATGGCGCCGAGGTCCATCACCTGCTGGACGCTGGAGCTGGCGAGCATGGCGAAGCCCGTCTGTCGCACGGCGTAGATGTCGGAATGGTCGCCGAATATCGAGAGGGCGTGGGTCGATATCGACCGCGCCGTCACGTGGATGACGCCGGGGAGGAGTTCCCCGGACATCTTGTACATGTTCGGTATCATCAGCAACAGGCCCTGGGAGGCGGTGTAGGTCGAGGAGAGGGCGCCGGCCTGGAGCGCGCCGTGCATCGTGGCAGCGGCCCCGGCCTCGGACTGCATCTCGATGACCTTCACCACGTTGCCGAAGATGTTCTTCCTTCCCGCGGCGGCCCATTCGTCGATTGTTTCGGCGATGGGAGAGGAGGGGGTGATCGGGTAGATCGACGCAACCTCGGTGAAGGCGTAGGCGACATGGGCCGCCGCCATGTTGCCGTCCATAGACTTCATAATCCTTTTGCCGGCCATGTGGGGCACTCCTCTGACTGATGGTGTTGCACGCGCGTCACCGGCACGAAGACCAGGATTGATCGCTCAGTGCCGATGGCGCTCCGGCGCACCCCACCTCCGGCGCCGCTTCGCAGGGGACCTGTCGGGTGCCTTGAATGCAGGTGCGCAGGGATGATGGGGAGACCCGCCGCGGATGGGCGCGGAGCCCTTCCCACTGTAAACAGGATACTTATTGAACCAAAAGATCAAGAATAAAATTTCTTCATGCGTAAAAACGCCCGCGCGGCGATTCACCATGCTGCGGAAAGCGATTCCTCGTGGCGGGAACGGGTGGGTGGGCGCCGGCGGGCCCGCCTTCGGCGGGGTATCGCCGCGGATCGTTCCATCATCCCCCGCGCGTCGTGCGTCACCGGCAGCCGGCGGCGCTACGAAGGGGATTGCGGTATGAATCAGTCGTGGCGGGGGCTTCAGCCCTTTTTCCTGGCGATCCGGGCCGCGAGGAGGACCGGGTCGTACACCGGGGAGAAGGGCGGAGCGTACGCAAGGTCGAGGTCGAAGACCCCTTCCACGGTCATCCGGTTGTGTATGGCGGCGGCGAAGACATCGATCCGCTTAACCGATTCAACCCGTCCCGCCATCTGCGCGCCCAGTACGCGCCGGTCTTTTCCGCCGGAAATAAGCAGGGTGTGGATGGGCGATGCGCCGGGGTAGTAGCGCGCCCGGTCCCTGGAGGTGATCACCGTCTTCTCGGGCTCCAGGCCCAGTTCGGCCGCCTGGTCGAAGGAAAGCCCGGTCCGCGCCACGCCGAGGTCGAACACCTTGGTGATGGCCGTGTTCATGACTCCCGCGAAGGGAACCCGCTGGCCCGCGATGTTCATTCCCGCGAAGAACCCCTGCTTGTTGGCCTTCAGGGCCAGGGGGGCGTGGACCTCGACGCCGAAGGTGTCGATCGTCGCGGTGGCGCAGTCGCCGGCGGCATAGATGCCTTCAATATTTGTTTCCAGATACTCGTTCACCCTGATGGCGCGGTTGGCGCCCAGCTCGATCCCCGCCGCCTCGGCGATGCCGCTGTTCGGCTCAACGCCCACGGCGAGGAGCACGGCGTCGAACTCCAGGTCGTCCCCCCCGCGAATGACCGCGACCCTCCCGCCGCGCTTCTCAATGCCGGTTATCGGTTTTCCAAGTCCGAGGTGCACCCCGTTTTCTGAGAGCTTTTTTTTGATGATGTCGGAGATTTCCTTCTCAAAGGAACGGTGAAGGTCATCCCTGCGGTGGACCAGCGTGGTTTCGATGCCCAGCTCGCGGAAGGACTCCGCGGCCTCGAGGCCGATATATCCTCCGCCTATCACGGCGACGCTGCGCGGCCTCTGTTCGGCGACAAATCTTTTGATCGCCCCGGCGTCATAGAGGTCGTTCATCGTGAAGACATTCGAAAAGTCCCCGATGTCGACTCCCATGGTCTGGGGGCGCGCCCCCGTGGCGATGACGAGCCGGTCGTATGTCTCGATGGCGCGGTCGCCGCCGTGCTCCACGGTGACGGACCGCGACGGGGGATCGATTGCGGTCACGGTGTGTCCCGTGCGCACGTCGACCCCGCGCTTTCCCCGGGCCTCTTCAAGGGAGAGCTCGAGCAGGTCATCCATGGAGCCCACGGCCTTCGATATGAAATAGGGGATGCCGCACGCCGCGTAGGAGATGTAGTCCCCCCTTTCAAAGACGACCACCTCGTATTCCGGTTTCTGGCGCTTGACCTGGCTCGCGGCGCTCATGCCCGCCGCGTCGCCGCCGATAACAACTATTTTCATGGTTTACTTTTCCTGTAGGGATCTCACCGGAGCGAACCAGTCATATATCGAGAGAAACCTCGATTAATTGCAAGTATTATTATGTAATGTATCCTTCCGTGACGCCCGGGCCTCTCACCGACTGGTTGATGAAGCGTCGTGTATTGACTTCGCCCCCGGGGTTCTTTATATTATTCAGTGTCCAGCATGAGAAGGGGGAGGTGTCGGTTATGAAAGAATTTTTCAAAATATGCATGGATGAAGAGTGCAGTCGGTCATTTCAGTGCACTCTTCAGGAGTTGATCGACTATATCGAAGCGGTTTCCTGCAGCAGCATCATTCTCTAACGACTGCAAAAAAATAGCCGGCTTTGAGAGGCCCCCCGGATTGTTTGAATGCGGCGGGAAAAAATTGTTGCGCTTCCGCGGTTTCTGTGTGGTAGAATGCGTTACAATCTTTCCGGGGGCCGATCAATGGGTCGCACAGGGGACTTCACCTGGTGGAAGCATGGCGTCGTGTACCAGATTTACCCGCGCAGCTTCTATGATTCGAACGGCGACGGGATCGGCGACATCCCGGGCGTCACCGAGAAGCTCGATTACCTCTCACGACTCGGCGTGCACGCGATCTGGCTTTCCCCCGTCAACACCTCCCCCATGTTCGATTTCGGGTACGACATCTCAGACTACCGGGGCATCGACCCGGTCTTCGGGACCCATGACGACTTCCTCCGCCTGGTCCGGGCGGCCCACGGAAGGGAGATCCGGATCATCATGGACATGGTGATCAACCACACCTCGCACCTCCACCCCTGGTTCGTTGAGTCCCGCTCCTCGAGGGACAACCCGAAGCGGGACTGGTATCTCTGGCACGACGGGAGAAGGGGAAGGCCCCCCAACAACTGGATGGCCACCTTCGGCGGACGGGCGTGGGAATGGGACGCCGCCACGGGGCAGTACTACCACCACACCTTTTTGAAAGAACAGCCCGACCTGAACCTCCGCAACCCGGCGTGCCGGGAGGCCGTCTTCAACGAGCTGCGCTACTGGCTTGACCTGGGCGTGGACGGCTTCCGCCTCGACGCGGTGAACTGGTACATCAAGGACGATCTCTTCCGGAGCAACCCCCCGGGGTGGGGCCCCAACGCCCCGCGGCCCTATGACCTCCAGGATCACGTCTTTGACAAGAACCGTCCCGAGACCCACGACGCGCTCCGGGAGCTCCGACGCCTCATGGACGGTTACGGCGAGCGGATGATGGTGGGGGAGACCTACGAATCGTCGCCCCGTGGAGCGGAGACCGCCGCGTCCTATCTCGGCAACGGAAGGGACGAGCTCCACCTGGCCTTCGATTTTTCCATGATTTTCTCACGGTATGGCGCACGTCATTTCCGCCGCTGCCTCGAGCGATGGTACGCCGCGGTGCCGGAGGAGGGATGGCCCTCCCTGGTCCTCAACAACCATGACCAGCCCCGCGCCATGGCCCGGTGGTGCCGGGGCCGTGACGGCATGAAGAGGGCGCGGCTCCTGGCCTTCCTTCTCCTGGCGGCCCGGGGCACCCCCTTCCTCTACTACGGCGAGGAGATAGGCATGGACAACGGCGTTATCGGTCGGCGGGAGATCCGGGATCCCCTGGGGAAGCGGTACTGGCCATTCCACAGGGGGCGTGACCCTGAGCGGACGCCCATGCAGTGGTCCGCCGAAGCGCACGGCGGGTTCACCGCGGGAGTTCCGTGGCTCCCGGTGAACCGCGATTACCGGGAGCGTAACGTGGCGGCCCAGGAGCGCGACCCCGCCTCGCTCCTCGGCCTGTACCGGGGTCTTGTCGCCCTCCGGAAGGAGCGGGGGGCCCTCCACCGCGGATCGATCGCCATGCTCGGCGACCACCCTGACATCCTTGCCTTTTACCGCGACCATGACGGCGAGCGCCTTCTCGCGGCCCTCAATTTCTCCGGGCGGCGCGCCTCGATGCCCCTGGAAGGCGGGACGCGGCGCGTTCTCTTCGGCACGGACAGGGAGCGGGGAGCCCCCGTCGCGGGTCCACTCCTGGTCATGGAGCCCCACGAGGCGCTGATCCTTGAATAATCATCATACCCGGAGGTAATCCCATGGCGGTTCGCATGACGGCGCGCGATAAAATCACCCTGGCCCTCCTGGTCTCCATGTCCCTCTTTCTCTTCGCGGACCAGCGGATCATGGCGGCCATTCTAAAAGAGCTCTCCGGGGAGTATGGCGTGGGGAAGGACGTCCTCGGCTACATCGGCTCCGCCTTCACCGTCGTGGGGGCGGTGACGAGTATCATCTTCGGGTTCTACACGGACAAGTTTTCCAGGAAGAAGCTGCTGATCGCCGCGGTCCTCGTGGGGGAGATCCCCTGCCTCCTCACCGGGTTTAAATTTTTCACCATGGACCTTCAATCGTTCATCATTCTCAGGATCCTCACGGGCATCGGCATCGGGGGGATCTACCCGATCTCCTTCTCCCTCATTTCGGATTACTTCCGGGAGGAGCACCGGGCCACGGCCTCGGCGTGGCTCGGCGTGGCCTGGGCCCTGGGCGCCATGGCGGGCCAGTCCCTGGCGGGGTACCTCACCAACGCCTACGGCTGGCGCATCGCCTTCATCCTCGCCGCGGCGCCGAATTTTCCCCTGGCGGTCTTCTTCGCGCTCTACGCACGGGAGCCGGAGCGGGGCAGGACGGAGCGGGCGCTGGAGGAGCTGATACAGAAGGGGATGGCGTACAAGCAGAGGATTTCCATCGGGGATTTTAAAATCATCTTCTCGAACAGGACGAACCTCTTCACCTTCCTCCAGGGGATTCCCGGGACGATTCCCTGGGGCATCCTGGGGTTTTTCCTGATCGATTACTTCGAAACGGTCCACGGCATCACGAAGGAGCAGGCCACGACGCTCTTCATCGTCCTTGGCGCCGGGGTGCTCGTGGGGCAGGTGCTCTGGGCCATGCTGGGCGAGCGGCTTTACGCGAGGAAGCCGGCCTACATGCCGCTACTCTGCGGCGCCGGCGTCCTGGCCGGGGTGGTCCCCGCCTTCGTCCTGATGAACCTCCCCGTGGTGAAGGACGCGCCGGCCTCCTACCTGGCACTCTTCTACGCCCTCGCCTTCGTCGCCGGCTTCCTGGTCTCCGTGCCTTCGTCGAACGTCAAGGCGATCCTGATGAACGTCAACCGGCCCGAGCACCGGGGCTCCGTCTTCGCGGTCTTCAACATCACGGACAACCTGGGGCAGGGTTTCGGCCCCGCCATCGGCGGCCTCCTGCTGTCGAGCGGCTATATCCTCACCATGAATTTCGCCATCGCGTGGTGGGTCCCCTGCGGCCTCCTTTTCTTCCTGGTGGCCCTCACCATCGGGAGGGACAGGGCGGCGATGCAGGAGCTTCTCAGGAAACGCGCCGACGGCATGGCCCGGGAGGAGTAAAAGGCCGGGGCCGCTGCTCCGGGGAATGTTCCATGGTGCCTGCCCGCTGGGTGGGAATGGCGCGGTCCCCGCTCTTTTTCTTGACAGGGCGGCCGCGGGGGAGTAGGATTCAATCAGGCGAGGAGATCACGATCGAACGAGCAAGGCCGGCGAGATGAAAAAAATCCAGGAGATCACGCGATCCCTCGAAGTCGACGCGGGGCCCGATGTCTGTTATGCGGTGGTGTGCGACATCCCCGGGTACCTTTCCTGGTTCCGGCACGTGAAGAGCCTGGACATAAAGGAAAGGGACGGGGAGGGGCGCCCCGCGAGGGTCTCCTTCACCTTCGACCTCCTCATCAAGAAGGGGCTCCAGATCGTCCTCGTCTACGAGTACGACGACGACGGGCGCACCCTGATGTTCCGGTCCGGGGGAGGGAACATTGCCGGCGCCTCGGGGTACTACCACTTTAAGGAGCTTTCCCCGGGCCGGTCCCGCTTCGTCTTCAGGGTCAAGGTGGATTTCGGCATGCTTCTACCCGAGGCCCTGGTCGAATTCCTCTCCGGAAGCGTGCTTGACGATTTCATGGCCATGGTGAAGGGCGAATGCGAGCGCCGCGCCGCGTGCACATGAGTCATGCTGTCCTTGATGATACTTGCTTCCGTGGCAGGGCCGGGAAACCCGGGCCCCTCATGGCGCTGCGTCGTATTACCGGCGGCCCCTGGTAAAGGTGAAAAGGCCGATCAACAGTATGGCTCCGCCGAACAACCCGGGAATGACCCTGGGGCCATACCTGCCCCAGAACGTGTTTTCCTGGGCCCGCGCCGGGTTGTTTCTTTCATAAATGATCTCCACTTCCTGTCCCACTTTCAGGTCAAACAGGTCAACGTTCCTGTCAAACTGGCTCAAGAAATGGTAGATTCGCCCGTCATGGGCCTTGAAGCGGATGAAGGGCGCCCGGTAAATGTCTTTCTTGTTGATGTCGATCACGGTCCCCGTGGTGACGACGCCGTCTTCCACGACATTGACGCCGAGCCTGGCCCAGGTTCCGCTGCTGAAGGTCGCCATGCTTCCCACCACCAGTCCCATCAGCATGACCATGGTGCCGACAAATTTATACACGAACATGATTGCCGCCTCCCTTTACGATGATGCGATAAAGATACTGCATTACGGCATCGGCGGCAACAGGCCTGGTCTGTCATCGGGGATATTGTGTGACGAACCGCCCCGTGGGTTCCCGCGGTCATGGAAAAAGCGGCAATCCCTGGAGGGTCCGGAAGGCAACCACGCCGAGAAGGACGGCACCCGCGGCAACCATCAACTGCGCTCCTGGTATGTTCAGCGGGGCTTCCCCATGGCCCCTGAGGCCAGCAGAGCCTCGGCGTCCCCGTCGCTTTTCCCCAGGATATCGGTGAGTAGCCAGCGGTTGTCCTGTCCCAGGGAGGGCGCGGGACCCCGCACTTCCACGCTGCTGTTGGCGGCCTTCACGGAGGGGCCGAAGGTGGTAATGGTGCCGGCCCCCGGCTGTTCAATGTCAACCAGCATGCCCCGCGCCTTCGTGTGGGGGTGCTCGATCACCTGCTTCACGTTGTTGACCGGCGCCACGGGGGCACCGCAGGGCTGCAGCGCCGCGAGCACCTCATCGGTTGGGCGCGTGGAGGACCACTCCTCGATTATCTCCTTGAGCGCCTCCTGGTTCGCGTTGCGTGCCATGAGGTTCGCGAACCGCGGGTCCTCCGCGAGCTCGGGCCTGCCGATGCCCGTGCAGAGACCCCGGAAGGTATGGTCGCTGATGCAGATGATCAGGACATGGGAGTCCGCGGTGCGAAAGGTGTCGAAGGGCGTTATCATGGCGAATCGGTTCCCCGTGCGTTCCGGGATATGGGAGTTTACCGTGTAATCGACGAACTTCGACTCCAGGAGATTGATGCCGACATCATACATGGCGATGTCAAGGTGCTCGCCGTTCCCCCTTTTTTCCCGGGCGTAGAGGGCCGCGCACACGGAAAAGGCCGCGTTGTAGGCCGTGGCGATATCGATGATAAGCGTTCCCGTCCGGAGGGGAGGGCGGTCCGGGTACCCCGTGGTGCTCATGAGGCCTGAAGCGGCCTGGATGACGGCGTCATAGCCGGGCAGTGAGGAAAGGGGCCCGTACTGACCGTAGCCGGAGATGGAGCACATGATGAGCCGCGGGTTCACCGCGCGGAGGGACTCGTAATCAAGCCCCAGCTTTTTCATGGTGCCCGGCGTCAGGTTTTCCACCAGCACGTCGGAAACGGACACCAGTTCCCTGAAGAGCGCCAGACCCTCCGGGTGCTTGACGTCAATAACGGCGCTCCGCTTCCCATGGTTCAGGGTGACGAAGGAGGCCGAGGTGCCGTTCTTGTAGGGAGGGAAGAGCCGCGCCTCGTCGCCGATGCCGGGTTTCTCCACCTTGATCACCTCGGCGCCCATGTCGGACATGAAATAACAGCATCCGGGACCCGCGACGGTGGTTGAAAAATCGATGACGCGTACTCCCTCAAGCATTCCCTTCATGATGGTACCTCCTCGCGATGTTGACGGCGCTGTGACAGTGTAGAAAAATACTTGCGAAACGCAAGCAATTTTCATGTCCACGGGGTCGACGGCCGGGTACGGAACTACCGGGCTGATCCCGTGGATATGAGAAATGCAGGGTGAGGCGGGGGGTCACCGGGATCGAACAGTCCGCGGGAATACGTTATTAATCCGCCATTATGTTTTTGTAATGCGCGGATTCCCTGCCTTCGCAGAACACGATAAACAGCAGGTGCGTATCGCTGCTCGATGTTCTCACCCGAACAAGGGCGATCCTGCCGCCTTTCGAATACTCGGCGATCAGCCTGACCCTGTTCAACGCGACGGGCGTGCCGTAGACCGCCGTGAATTCCTCGACAAGCGCGTTGAATTCACTTTTCGGATCGGTGATGTCCTTCTTAACTGTTATGCTGTTCACGTTGCTGTGGGGACCGAAATCGATCATCAGGGCGGCGTCATGATAATCGCCCACCACGATAGTGCCCCCGCTCCGGACATGGGGCCTGTGCGCGATAATTGTCTCTAATGCTAGTGCGTCAATGCCGAGGCAGATGTCGCCGTAACAGAAGGCGGGGCTTTTGGGCTGCGCCCAGGCAGCGCTCAACAGCAAGATCAGGAGAACCGGAACTATCCTTCTCATCGGGGTTCCCCCGTCAGTTACCGGAGCAATACCCTTTTCCGAAGGCGTTTCTCACGCACTTGCCCGAGTTGATGCAATCCGCGTCATTGTTGCATTCCTTGCCGGATTTGCCCGAGCTTCCGAAGTCCCACTCCTTCTTCTTGACGCATACGCCGTCCCTGCATTCGCACTGGGAATCGCACTCCGAGTCGTTAAAGCAGTGCTCGCCCTGCTTCTTCCCCGCCACGACGGCGAGGGAGCAGCAGAGGACCATGACGAATGCGAGCATCGATATCTTTTTCATATACCCCTCCACGAAACTGTTGATTGAGAAGCATTATAGTTATTCATTGCCCTTGGAGCGTCAACGAGAAAACCGAGATGTCACTGGTAGTGGCGGCAGGCAAGGACGCGTGCCGGCCATGACGGGTCTCATGATCTTTTTTCTTTTTTTTAGCCCGCCTGTCACACTCGTCTCTTTCCTCGGTATCAGTAAGCGGGGGAAGGAACGGACGCAGGACCCGTGTTTTTACGATAACGCCATGAGGAGGGGCCGTGGTAATGAAAACAGCTTCAGCGGAACAAAGGAAGATCAGGGAATCCTTTCGGATGGAGTGTGTCGGCGCGGGGATGTATACACGCCTTGCCCGGCAGTACAGGCGCCACGGCCCGATCAGTGAGAAGTTCGCCAGGTTTTCCGGGCAGGAGGCGATGCACGGCCGACTCCTGAGCGAATATCACCGGCGGAACTACGGCAGGGCCCTGGGGGGTGGGCGGCTCTGGCGCGCCGTGGGCGCAATACTGGCCATCGTCATGGGCCCCGTACCCCTGAAGAAGAAAATGAAAAGGATCAGCGCCATAGAGCGGCGTGCCGTTGAGGATATTCGCGCAATTCTGTCGGGCGATGGTGATGAGGGGTTTGCCAGTATCGTGAAGCAGATCCTTCCCGACGAGGTGGAGCACGCCTCGCTTTACGTAGAGATTTTCCATGCCGTGAATAATTGATTTGCAGGATACGCGGAAGGAGCAAGACTTGTACCATAACCAGACATACCGCTGGAAGGGAGCACATGGCCTCGATTTTTCATGAACAATTCGACCGCACGGACAATGATGCCGACCTGGTGTCGCAATCCCTCGAGGGAAGCCGCGCGGCCCTGGAGAAGCTCATCCTGCGCCACCAGGCCTGGATATACAACGTCGCCTTCAAAATGGTGATGGATCATGATGACGCCTGCGATATCACCCAGGAGATTCTGATCAGGGCCATTACCTCCCTTTCAAGCTACGACAGCGGGAAGGGGGCCTTTCGCACCTGGCTCTATCGCATTACGGCAAACCAGGTGCTCTCCATGAAGAAGAAGAAATTTGAACTGCGGATACACGACATGGAGACCTACGTTTCCCTTATCGAGAAACTCCCCGATGAGCGCTCATGCTCTCATCCGGACCGTGACCTCCTTGAGGAGGAAATAAAAAACGGCTGCATGATGGGGATGATCATGTGCCTGAACCGGAGAGAGCGCCTCGTCTTTATACTGGGCGGCATTTTCGGGATAACCGACGCGGAGGGGAGCGAGATCCTTTCCCTTTCCCGTGATAATTTCAGAAAGATTCTCTCGCGGGGGAGAAAAAAGATATATTCCCACATCGGCGGATTCTGCGGGCACGTGAATCCCGATAATCCCTGCCGCTGTTCCCACAAGATACAGGCCTTCCTCGGGCTCGGCATGAGCGATCCGGGGAACCTGCGGTATTACAGGCCCTGGGAGCCCACGGTGCGGGAAATGATAGCCGGTAAATACGAGGCCTTCATGGACCTCTACTATGAGCCCTTTTTTGAACATTATCGAAACCAGCCATTCTGCAGGCCCCCCGATCTTACCCGATGGCTGAAGGATATTCTCGAGCATGACCGATTCAAAGAGATCTTTGATCTTTGAATTCGTACATAAAGAAACGGAGGTAATACCGAAGATGAAGAGGATATTCGCGGTTATCGCGGTGTTCGTCATGTTCAATGCCTGCGCTCCTTCAGGCAACAGGGCGGCACTATTGACCGAGGGCGCAATAGCCCCGGATTTCACGCTTCCCGATCACGATGGGAGGATGATCGCGCTGAGCGAGGTGCTCGCCGTAAGCAGGGGCGCGGTAATCGCCTTTTACCCCAAAGACGACAGCAGGAATTGAACTCCCGAATTTGTTGAGTTTCAACAAAATCATGAAAAGTTCAAATCCAGAAAAATCAGGGTGCTGGGCATAAGCCGTGATTCGGTCGAGTCACACAAAAAATTCAGAGAAAAGCATGGACTTTCAGATATAACGCTCCTGTCTGACACAAAGGGCCGGGTGATGGCGCGCTACGGCGCCGCGCACCGCCTCTTGCCGGTGGCCCGGCGCGTGTATATCGTGGTCGGCAAGGATCGCAGGATACTCTTTATCAGGGACACCGGGTTTTCCCTGCTGGAGAACCAGACAGAGACCCTGCTGAACGCGATAGACGCCGGCATTCGCTAGCATCGCAACGCGCCCCCTGGAGCAGGGGCCGCGTTGCGATGGAGCAGGATTTTCTGGATGGTGCCTGACGCCGGGCATGGTCACCGCGAAGCATGGCGGACCGCCGGAACCATCCCCACTGTCGAGCCTGTTCCCGGGCCCGGGAGTTCGCGAGATTCCCGACCTTGGGCGGTATCGTGCCTGCTTATGCCGCCGCGCGGGATAGTTCCTTTGAGAAAGATCGAAAAGAACGGCACGGGGATCGACTCGCATCCGCGAAGGCCGCATGTGCCTGAATGGAGTTGTCCTCCGGTGGCGCCTGGTGAGGCAAAAACTGCTGGACAGTGCGTCATGCGTTTCCTAGAACCTATCCTGGCATTGGCGGGTGGTGCTCCCGCATCGTGTCCCTGCGGGCGAGGCACGCCCGCTCGCACCGCGAAAAAACATGGGCCGCTTTCATCTTTGGCATACAGGGCTTGACGCATTGTCTGCATTTCCGACATCCACTACGGGGCGAATTCTTCGGCCCATATCTCGCGTTTCGTCGAGACCGCCTGCGACGCGCGCCTGAACCACGACGGGATCGTGGTCATAGCAGGGGACATGACCCAGCACGCCACGGAAGGGGAATACCGTGAAGCGGAGGAACTGTTGCGGGTCCTCCTCGGCGCGGGACTCCGCGTGGTGCTCACGCCGGGGAACCATGACTTCGGCGACTGGATCGGGGAATATATCTACACCAACCGGAAGGCGCGGAGCCGTTACCGCGCCCTGACGGAGCCGGTCTTCAGCCAGAGGGAAATAATCGCCGTGGAGGACTGCGACTCCATCATGAGGTGCGGGGACACCATCTTCGTGTCCCTGAGGAGCACTCACCGTGGCAAGGCCCATTCCCTCGGCGTTATCGGCATGAACCGCATCCGGGAAAAGCAGGTGGAATGGGCGGCCTCGCGGCTCGCATCCATGGACACGAAGGGTGCGGTGCTGCACCTGGTAACGCACCGGAGCCTCTGGCGGGAGTCCGGGGACCGCCACAAGGGCCTGTACCGGCCCGGGTATATAGAAAAAAACCTATTGGAGCGGTTCACCTTCCACTCGGTCATCCACGGTCACAACCACCGCTATCTCTTCGCCAGCACGTCAACCCCCCGGCTGGGTGTGCCGGTGATCAGGCTTTCCCTCCCTACCATGTCCGACCGGAACAGGAAAAACCGCATCGGTTTCGTGAGATGGGACGCGCCGTACCGGGAAATACCGGAATTCATCGCGCTGTGACGCGTTCCGGAGTTCCCGCATTCCCTCGCGGGGAAGCATCCCCCCGCATTTTTTTGAAATGATTTCGAAATGGGAAGGGGGCGCGTAAGACGCGGGGGTGTCAGAGGAACCCGTTGGCGGCGTACCAGTCGTAGGCGTCATCGATCATTCGCTCGAGGGGGAGGACCGTATATCCCAGGTCCCGGACCGCGCGCGAGGTGTCGTAGTACGCGCGCATGGACATGAACCGCGCCATGCCGGGGTCGACCTCGGGCGGCCTCTTCGTGAACAGGGAGAGGAACTGCATGGCGTAGCCGTACGCCACGAAGGCCCCGCGCGGGAATACCAGGGCCGGGCCCCTGTTCCCGAATTTCCGCGCGATGGCGTCGAAGAGCTCCCGGTAGGTGACGTTGACGCCGGCGCAGATATATCCCTCCCCCGGCTTTCCCCGCTCCGCCGCCGCGACGTGGGCCCGCGCCACCTCGGTGACGTGACCGAACCCGACGCCGCCGCAGGGCGACCCCGGGACCCTGCCGTCCCGCAGGTCGAAGAAGAGCCTCCCGAACTGGAGGGTGAAATCAAAGGGCCCCATCATGCTTCCCGGGTAGATGACCACGACATCGAGTCCCTTCACGCCGTTGTATGCCCGGACCCGCGCCTCGCCCTCGCGCTTGGTCTCCGCGTAGTTGTACCCGATTCCCGCGTAGTTGAAGCTGCCCCAGCTCTCGTCGGCGATGCCCCCGGGGTCGCACCCCAGGGCGTCGACCGTGCTGGTGTGCACCAGCCGCCGCACGCCCCGGGCGGCGCAGGAACGGGCGACGTTGACCGCCCCTTCGACGTTGATCCGCCGCTGGCGGTCGAAGTTCCGTTTCCACCAGGACGTGTCCCCCGCGACATGGAAGACCACCTCCATTCCCCGGACGGCCCGGTCCGTGTCCTCCGGGCTGGTGACGTCGCCGTACATGATCTCCACTGGCAACGACTCGATGTAGCGGGCCTCGGAGCCGGGAAGGCCGAAGGCGCGGACGCGCCACTTTTTCCTGACCAGTTCGTGGACCAGGTTGGTGCCGAGAAAGCCGGTGGCGCCGGTGACCAGGCAGCGCATATGGGGGACCTCCTTTTAGAATGCCAGATGCAAAGAGCTCACTGAACGAGGAAACAGGCGTTATTTCACCTTCAGGTCCGTTTGACGCGATAGCGCTTCCTCGCGCGATTAAGAATCGTCACTCTCGTCTTCCGTGAGTAGCTCGATGAATTCATCGTAGTGATTCCAGTAGAAGGCGATGCTTCCCGCCAGGGACTGAAAAAGGAAGATATGAAAAATAAGAACCTGGTTCGGAGTGCCGGCCGTGTCCATGCCGGCCGCGTAAGTCAGCGCCGTAAGGGCGACCAGGGGCAGGGCGACGAAGAGGACCGCGAGGGCCGGCAGGAGGGACGTGACGCCGCGGGCCCCCACGATGGCGTGGCGCGCGGCACGAGCAAGTGAAACCAGAGAAAGTGCGCCGTACTGCCCGATAACCGTGATGATCATGCCATTCAGGACGTCGTTTTTTATGCCATCGTATTCAAGGGCGATTGCCGTCACGACGTAGATCGCGGGTCCTGTCATCATCAGCAGGTAGGGCAGCGCCCGGACCCGGTTTCCGTAGAGCATGCCGGTAAGGCGGGCGATGTTCCATTTAATGATCGCAACCGGAATCCTCACGATGAGGGCGAGGGCGGCGATGCAATACGCGGAAGCCACAAGGAAGAACAGAAGGAATGCAAGGATGGTTGCACCCGATATCTCAGCGGGGAAGAGCGCACGGAGGAGCGTGAGAAACCGGTCCTTCAGATAGCTGTTCGTTTCGAAGGCGAACCTGATGCAGATCACCGGAGCGGCGAGCATGAACGCCGCATGGTACGCGGAAAAAAAGAATATGATACACGGCCTGATGACATGGTCGGCAAGAAAGGATGGGATTTTTTTCATCATGCTGTGTCTTAATTATCAATCCATTGCTTATTACGAAGAATCGAGTTGAAGCGGACCGATGATCTCACCGCGGTTTGTTGTGCATGTGGCCTCATGGGCGAAACACCGCCGAAAGAAACAATTACTCATCCTCACCGGTCCCTGATGAAGGTCCCTTCTTCGAGCTCCCTGTAGGCCGTGCGCAGTTCCTCCCGGGTGTTCATCACGATGGGGCCGCGCCACGCCACGGGCTCCCGCAGGGGCGTTCCCGATATAAAAAGGAATCGGACGCCCTCATCCTCCGTTGTTATCTCTATGGCGTCGCCGTCCCCGTAGAGCACCAGGGTGCCGTTTCCCAGGATTCCCTCGTTCGCGAAGTCGAAGTAGTTCTCACCCACGGCGTCGTAGGAAAAGGGGCCTTCCCCGGTGCAGAACCGTCCCCGGCCACCGATGATGTACGCGAGGACCCTGTGTCCCGACCTGGTCGGGTGGACGTGGTTCGCGCCCGGCGGGACCGTCACGTCGAGATACACCGGGTCGATCACCACGTCTCCCACGGGACCCCTGGCCCCCGCCGCCTCGCCGCAGATGACCCGTATCCTGACCCCGTTGCCCGGCGAGACGTCGGGAATATCGCGTTCCTTCACCTCGCGGTAGCGCGGCGCCATCATCTTCTGCGAAGCCGGAAGGTTCGCCCACAGCTGGAAGCCGTGCATGGATCCCGTCTCGTCGCCCTCCGGCATCTCCTGATGGATGATCCCCCGTCCCGCGGTCATCCACTGCACGTCCCCGGGCTCGATTACGCCGCGGTTCCCCAGGCTGTCGCCATGCGCCACGCTGCCCTTCAGCATGTAGGTGATCGTCTCGATGCCCCGGTGGGGATGCCAGGGGAACCCCCTGCGGTAGCGTTCCGGTTCGTCGGACCTGAAATCATCCAGGAGAAGAAACGGATCGAAGAGGTCCGTGTCCCCGAAGCCGAATACCCGCTTCAGGTGCACCCCCGCTCCCTCGATGGTGGGCCTGGCGTGGAGTATCTTCACGATTTTTCGCATATGCCGTTCACCTCCCGGTCGATCTTGAAATCTTCCGGCGTATCCGGTCCCGCGGCCCCGTGGGCCGCGACGCGATCGGCTTCACGTGTACGACCATAAGGCACGGCATCGATTAATTCAACACAAAAACCCGGGAAGCGGGACATGCGGCGCAGGTCCCTGGACAAGGGGTGCCGGCGGTAACATGCAGCGCTTTCGGTAAAGCGGCTGTTCGTCATGGGAGTACTAGTGGACGTCGAACACCAGCATGGTCAGGTCGTCATCAAACCGCCCGGACACCGAGTATCTCCTGAGCTCGTCGATCAGCGACGAGGAGAATTCGGCAGGGGACAGGTCCGCGTGGGACCTGATGAATTCACGGAACCGGTCATGGCCGAACAGTTCCCGGGAGGGATTCATGCATTCGACGATGCCGTCGGTGAAGAGTATCAGGCGATCGCCGGATTTGAGCTGGAACTTTTTCTCTTCCAGCTGCACGTGACTGAGCCAGCCCAGCAGCATTCCCTTCGTGGTCAGCTCATGAAATTCCCCGGTCGGCCTCCTGAAGACCAGGGGCGCATGGTGCCCGGCGTTGCAGTATTTCAGCATGTTGAGGCGCGTATCCAGGGTGCAGCAAAACGCGGTCACGAAGTTGCAGTTCACCGTGGAACGGTGGATAACGTCGTTGAGGATGGCCAGGGTGCGCCTGGTCGACCTCCTGTCCGAAACGCTCTCCAGGGCGACCTTGGTCATCATGGCGAGAAAGGCGCCCGGGAGGCCGTGCCCGGAGACGTCGGCGATGAACAGGTCGATGGTCTTCCCGCGTTGCGCGTAATCGTAGAGATCGCCCCCCACCCTGTCCATGGGTATGTAGACCGCGTGCGTGGTGTAGCCGGCCATATCAACGGTTTTCCCGGGAAGGAGCCTCTGCTGGAGCATCCTGGCGACCTCGATCTCCTGCTCGATCTCGGTGTTCCGCCTGATGATGATTTTTTCATATTCGCGCGTTTTCAAAAGGGTCTTTACCCTTGCCAGCAGTTCCTTGGAATTGAAGGGCTTGGTCAGGTAATCGTCGGCGCCGTATTCCAGGCCTTCGATCTTCTGGGAAAGCTCCGCCTTGGCCGTAAGCATTATGACCGGCGTGTGACGGAGGGCCGCGTCCTTTTTAATTCGGCGGGTCATTTCGTAACCGTCCATCACGGGCATCATCACGTCCGCGATGACCAGGTCGGGTGTGTGCTTCTCCATCATCCGTAGTCCTTCGCTGCCGTTAGTCGCGGTGATGACGGCGAACTGCCCCATCATCAGGGTGGAGAGGAAATCGCGCATGTCCGGGTTGTCGTCCACCACGAGAATCGCGGGGAGGTCCGGAGAGGACGGAACCTCGGCGTTTTCCTTCTCGGCGGGAACCGCGGGGTGCGACAGTTCTTCGAGCCCGCGGAGGCGGCTGTCGGTTACCGATTCAGAAAGCCCGTCCACTGTTCCAAAGGTGATGCCGGGCTGTCCGAGGAGGTGCTCTTTCCCCTTGAGGAGGGTGACGGTGAACACGCTGCCGTGATCCTCCGGGTGGTTTTCTATGAACCGGCTTGTCACCGTGATGGTCCCGCCGTGCATCTCAACGAGTTCCCGGGCAAGGGCCAGGCCGATGCCGGTGCCGTCCCGTATGCGCATGTCGCCCGATTCAGCCTGGCCGAAGCGATCGAATATCTTTTCCAGTGACTGCGAGGGGATGCCCTGGCCCGTGTCCTCGATTTCAAGAAAGCAGTACACCTCGTCTTCCCTCAGGCGGATCGTGATCGACCCGCTCGCGTCAGTGTACTTGAGTGCGTTTGAGAGCAGGTTCATGAGGACCTTGTCCACTTTTTCGGGATCCGCGTACAGGTTTTCAATACTGTTTTCCGGAACGAAGGCCAGCGTGATGCCCCTGGAATCGCAGGCCGGCTGAAGCGATGTCACGTAGGTGCGGATGTACTGCACGATGTCAATCGGCACGACGGTCATGGTCATGCGGCCGGCTTCGATCTTGGAAAAATCGAGCAGGTTGTTGATGAGCTTGAGGAGGCGGAGGCCGTTCCGGTAGAGGTTATTGAAGAAGTCCCTGTCGATTTCCTTCCTGTAATCCCCCTGCAGGTACGACTCTATGGGCGAGAGCATCAGCGTGAGCGGCGTTCGTATCTCGTGCGAGACGTTCGCGAAGAAGCGGCCCTTCTGCTCCTCGAGCTCGCGCCGCGCCGTCTCCGCCGCCTTCTGTTCCGTGATGTCCCTCGCGATGACGTGGAATTCCGGGTCGCCGGATTTGTTCCTGACCAGCATGGCGTACTGTCCCACCCAGAGGAGGTTTCCGTCCTTTTTCACGACCGGGAATTCATAGTACTGCCGCTCAATGTCGTTCGAAATCTGGGTAAGGGCGATTTTTATTACGCTTTTCCTTTGCTCGGGGTGCACCAGGTCCCAGAAGTGCATGGAGAGAAGCTCCTCCCTGGTGAAGCCGGACATGGCGAGGCAGGTGCTGTTCACGAAGGTGAAACGGCCGGCGGCGTCCACCCGGTATATCGCATCGCTGGCGCTTTCCACGATCAAACGGTAGCGCTCCTCGCTCTCCCGCAGGTTATCCTGGGCCTGCTCGATCCGGGTCAGGTCGATCAGTATTCCCTGGAAGCCGCCCCCGCGGCTTTCCTCCAGTATGCGGCTGGTGCTCATGTGAACCGGCATGTGCGTCCCATCTTTCCGAACAACATGGTACTTGATGTTCCTGTATGCTTTTCCTTCCTGAAATATTTTTTCCATGCCGTGGACCACGGACCGGTGTTCGTCCCCCTGTATGAAATCGACGGCGGGCCTGTGCAATACCTCCTCGCTTGTATACCCGATAAGGCGCAACCCGGCCGTGTTTACGTAGGTGAGTTCCCCCCGCCCGTCGACCTCGAACACGACCAGGGGAAGCTTTTCGATGAAGTCCCGGTACCGTTCCTCGCTTGCGCGAAGGGCCTCCTCGGCCGACTTGAGCTCGGTGACGTCCCTGAGGAGCCCCCTGAAGCCGAGCTTGTTCCCCTCGTCATCGGCTATCAGCGACGCCGTACCCTGGGCGATGCGTTCGCTTCCGTCCCTGCGCCTGAACCTGAGGTCGAATATTTCGGACGGCATACCGGTCAGGTGAATCCGCTGGAATATCGTAAAAATGTCCTCCGCGTTCCCCGGTTCCATGTACACGCGGTAACTTGTGCCGATGCATTCGTCCATGCCGTACCCGACAAGGGAGCAGAACGAGTTGTTGACGAAGTTGATCGTTCCCTTCAGGTCGACCTCGTAGTAGGCCTCGTTGATACTCCGGAGGATGTCGCGGTATTTCTTTTCGCTGCTCTTCAGCGCCAGTTCGGCCTGCTTTCTTTCGGTGATGTCCCTCGATATGCCGTAAAATTCATACTCCCCCTCGGAGTTTTTTTCGAGACGGACATTCTGTCCGAGCCATATCCGGCTCCCGCCCTTTTGCACGACGGGAAATTCAAAGTACGTCTCCGGGATACCGCCCTTGAGCTGGTCGGAGTAATGCTGCATCACGGCGACCAGGTGATCGGGGGGAACGAGGTCGCGGTAATTCATGGAGGCGATCTCTTCGAGCGAATATTGAAGGAATTTCAACCCGGAGGGATTCACGAAAATGAAGTTGCCCCTCGTGTCGTTCCGGAAAATCCCGTCCGTGGCGTTTTCGACCAGGTGGCGGAATTTCAGCTCCGAATTCCGCAGCTCGCCGGTCCTCTCTTCGATTATCTGTTCGAGATGCTGAAGGATGTTCACGTTTTCCAGGAAGGGACCGACGCCAAGGCCGAGCCGGGATAGAAAGTCCCTTTCCTCTTTCGAGTAGAGGGAACCGTCGCGTTTCGGGCCGAGCAGAAGCAGCCCCATGAGCCTGTCCTCGAAAAAAAACGGGATCGATAGCGCCGCGGTTCTCAGCATGTCGTCGATGGGAAGCCGCCGGTCGTTGCGGAGAAGCCATTCCTCTGTCTCGTCCTGGGATACGGGCCGCCTCGCGGAAAAAAACAGGTCCAGGAGCGGGTGGTTTCCCGGGACCGTCGCGATGTTCCTTTCTCCGTTGCCGCATTCCGTTGACTGCGGGGTCCCGTGCGTATTTATCCGGACCGCGTATGAGTGCCTCGACGCGTCGAGGTGAAGGAAGGTGCAGCATTCCGCCGAGAGCGTTCTGAAAAGAGAATCCGAAAGCGTGTCCGCAATATCATCGCGGGTGTGGCATTTCGAGAGCCCGTAGCTCAGCTCTTCGTACGCTCCGGCGAGGGCCGTTCTTCTCGATGAAAAAATCCGCCTGTGGAGGACCCTCCAGGCGTATCCGAACGCGAGAATCGACGCGAAGGCCAGGGCATGATTTGCGGGCGCCTGGATGGTGCGTACCAGCCCGGGCAGGTACGCGGCGGCGAACGCCACCCCCGCAGCGAGAACGCCGTAATAAATGATGCCTCCCCCGAACCTGGCGAGCTCGGCGATATTGTACCTGAACATTCCCATGGTGAAAAGGATGACGGGGATGAAGACGAAGTTGCCGGCCGGGTAAATCTCGTGACCGAGCATGGCCGGGATGTTCCCCAGGGTGAGAAGGCCCGTTGAGGATGTCCCGATCAGCAGGAACAGGTAGCGAAGCCTGGTGTTCCTGTTCCGGGTCTCCCTGAATGATTGCAGCATCAGCAGGAGGCCGTAGACCAGGCATATCGTTCCCAGGATGCTCATCGTGTTGAAGAGTGGGCCTCCCTGGGCGAAATACCCCCAGTAATACCTGGTGGATCCGATGAGATAGAGATCCGAATGAGTGGAAAACGCCAGGGCGGCGCTCAGGCCGTAGGCGAGGGCCAGGATGCGGCGGTGCCTGACCCGTTCCGTTACCACGAATACCAGGTGCAGGATAAGGGTGGGAAGAAATACGAGAAAGGCGTGGTTTATCCTGCTCGCCCGCAGGCAGAGCTCCTGATCGGGCACGACGCAGTTGAAATAAATGTCGAGGCCGAGAAGGGCGTACACGAGGATGGCAAGGCTGAAGATGAACGATTCCTTCCGGTTTTCACCTACCTGCACGCCTATGATCGAAAGAACCAGGCAGACCAGGAACGACAGGAGCGGCGGAATTCCGTAGGGAATGGTTCTCGCCAGGATGTACTCGAATTGATAGCCGCTGAAGACCCAGAGGCAGGCCGCTATCGACGTTGACAGTACCGCGATGATGAACACCTTCAGAAGCGTGCCGAAAATCCTTCTCTTGGTGTACTGGTTTATCGTTATAAGGTCATGCCGGTAAATACCCCAGGCCATCACGATCATCGGGATAAAGCTGAAGTTCCCTATCGGGTACACATTGATGCCGTTGATGGCGGGAATGTTGCCGAGGCTGAGTATCCCGATCCCGCACATCGCGAGAATCAGGTACTTCAGCCTGAGCCGGTATGCCGGATCCTCCGTGGTCTTCAGCTTCCTGAAGGCAAGCACCGCCGAGTATATGACTACCACCAGGCTGTATGCGCCCATCACCTGGAACGCCGGACCCCCCTTCGCGATGTAGCCCCAGCTGAATTCGTTGAAGCCATAAAAATAGTAATCGGTGAACGTGCTCAGGGAGAGAACAAAACTCAGCATGAAAGAAAGTATCGTGATCACCCTGTTCCTGTGCCGGACGATGTGGTGGAAGAAGAGGATGGCGATCGCGGGGAGATACACGTAAAGGAAATGAATGACGCGCTCGATCCTGAGTATGAGTGCCAGGTTCCCCCAGAAAATGAAGTGGGATATAAACGCTACCGAAAGGAGAGAGAACCAGATGCAGAGAATGCCGAAGGTGACGTTTTCATAATTTCGGCGGCCCTTGACTATGGAAAGTATCGCCAGGGAAAATCCCGTAATGAAAAAGAGAAGGGGAGGGATTATATAGACGCTGATTCTGACCGTAGATTCACCTGCCTGATGCCACGATGCCGTCATGGCTGACTTTCCATGATCTCTCCCTGTTTTTTTTGTGTAATGCGAGTCGGATCATGAAGCGAATAAATGATACCCTGTCTCACGGTACTGCGCCCGGCCGGCATGGTCAACCATTTTTATGCGTATCGTTCAGGGACACGGGACGGGGAAACTTCAGTACGAAGAGCCGCTTTTTTCAGCATCCCGGACGGGGAGCAGGGGGAGATTGCCGGAGAGGCAAAATATCTTATTGACACGCCACTCTTGTGGTGATAGAAATAATATGATCATCCATGCGCCGTCCTCGGTGAGGCAGGGCATTCCCCCGGACGATCAGCCCCGTGGGGAGCGCGATGCAGCGGCGCCGCGGGCCGGGCATGGACCTGAGGAGCCCGGGGATGGACAGGTTTCACGAGGATCTTCGAAAAAAAATAGCGCACCATTACAGGGACCCGGCGTCCATCCCGGAGGACGTGAGGCCCCTGCTCGACGATATCAACAGGGACTACCACGTGGCGCGCCCCGGAACCGCCGAAAAGAAGACGCCGCACGGCCCTGAACCGGCTCCCGAAACCGTCATCAACCTCATCCGCGACAACGGCGCCCTCAGCATGATCATGAGCGCCTTTCACGACCTTCTTTTTCTCGTGAGCCCCGATGGCTCGATCATCGATTTCTTCGCGTCCCCCGACGATCTCTACCTCGATCCCGTCAACTTCCTCGATCGGAGAATCGAGGACCTCCCCTTCGGTCACCTCGCGGCGCGGTTCGCCGACACGGTGCGCGCGGTGCGGCAGACGGGCGAAACGGAAAGGATAGGCTATACCCTGCCGATGCAGGGCGTTGACGAGCCGTTCATCGCCCGGTTCATCCCGTTTCAAGACCATGTCATCGCGGTGATCCGGCACGCCGGGGGCGAGGTGTCGCCCTGCTCCGCCGGGGAGACGTACGCGGCGGCGTACCGGGATTTCTTCGAAACCCTGGGGATCGGCTATTTCGAGGTCGACATTAAGGGGAACTTCACCGCCATGAACGACGCGCTCTGCGGGATGATACGCTATGAACGCGCCGATATCATCGGCAGGAGCTTCCGGGACTTCACGGACGAGGAAACGGCGGGGCGCATCTTCAGGGAATACAACGCGATGTTCAGGAAGGGCGACGTCATCCGCCTGACCCTATTCAGCATGACGCGCAGGGACGGGTCGCTCTGTTTCCTCGAGGGGTCCACCGCCGTTATGGTCCGCGACGACGGCGAGAAGACCGGCTTCTTCGGCCTGCTCAGGGACGTGACGGAGCGGATCACACAGGAGGAGGCGCTCAGGAAGAGCGAGGAGCAGTACCGGATGCTGGCGGACAACAGCGCGGATGTCATCTGGACCATGGACATGAACCTCAACTACACCTACATCAGCCCCGCGGGGGCGCACCTCCTCGGGTACGCGCCGGAGGAGCAGGTGGCCATGGGCGTGGCCAGGATTCTCACGCCCGAATCCCTCTCAAAGGCCATGCAGTTCTACCGGGACGAGATTTCCATCCTCGAGGATGGAATCGACACCGAACCGAGCCGCGTACGGATACTTGAATTGCAGATGCGCCACAGGAACGGCTCGATCCTGGACACGGAGGTGGCACTGCACTTCATCCATGATAAAGAGCACCGCCCGGTCAGCATCGTGGGGATCACCCGGGACGTGACCGAGCGGAAACGGACCGAGGAGGCGCTGAGGCGAAGCGAAGAGGAGCTGCGGCGGCGCAACCGGAAAATGGAAGAGGAGCTGAAAACGGCCCAGCACATCCAGCGGGCCCTCATTACCCCGTCCCCGCCCGAATTCAGAGACCTGTCGATGGGCTACCGCTACCTTCCCCTGGCGGCGATCGGCGGCGACTATTTTTCCTTCACGGCCCTGGCGGAGGGCGGCCTGGGCGTCTTCATCTCCGACGTCTCCAACCACGGCGTGCCGGCCGCGCTCTTTCTCTCCCTGGTGAGGGCCATGTCGGAGAAGGTCTGCCGAAACGACGCCCTGGCCCCGGCGCGGTTTTTGCGCAACCTCAACGCCGAGCTCCTGGGAAACATGCCGATGAGCTTCGTCACCGCCATCTACGGAGTCTTTACCCGCGACGAGGCGCGCCAAAGGATCGTCTTCACCTTCTCCTGCGCGGGCCATCCCCGCCCCCTCCTGCACCGGGGCGCGGACGGCGCCATCATCGAGTTGAGCGCCCGGGGAACCCTGATCGGCGCCTTCAGTGATATCGCGAACGATGAGGGCCGCGTGGAGCTTGAACCGGGAGACAGGCTCTACCTGTTCACCGACGGGCTGCCCGAAACCGAGGACGCCCGGGGAAGGATCATCGGCTACGACCATCTCCCCTATTTTATCCTTTACAATTCAAGGCCATCCCTCAACGAGTCGCTCAACGCCGTCATTGCCGCCCTGGAGCGCTACCGGGGGTCCGCGGAGCAGCTCGACGATATGCTCCTCATGGGGTTCGAATTCATGAAAGGAGGGTGACGTCCAAGATGCCGGCGACTTCACAGCCGGACGAGGGCCTGCGTGGATGGCTCTCCCCGGCGCCTCCCATGTCCATCACGCCATCTTCAGGAGACCAGTTTCCCGTTATAGCACCGCAGCTGGTTTTCGGCGACCCCGAAGAGGCAGTATCCGCAATTGATGCAGCGCGATTCCGATTGCTCCCCTGACTTGAATTTATTGACCAGGCCAGGCTCCCTGATCAGGGGCCGGCTCATGGCCACGTAATCGGCCTTCCCCCCGTCAAGCAGCTCCTCGATGTCGGCCAGTTTCCGGATGCCTCCCACCGCTATGACCGGAATGTCCACGCGCTTCTTGATGGCTTCTGCGGCATCAACATTGAAATTGTACAGGGGAGTATGCCGTTTTACCATCAGGGGCATCATCAGCCTGACCATCATTTTTTTGACGGCCGGCAGTTCGCGGTACGTCTGCAGCATCGTGAAATAGACGTCCGCCGGGATCTTCCTTGGCACCCGCAGGGTATTGAATCCGTCATTGATCCCGCCGCAGGAAACCTCCAACCCGTCACATCCGGATTTTTGAAAAAGCTCGGCGATGCGAAGGCCCTCGTCAAGGGTCACCCCGCCACGGTCGCCGTCGTAGGCGCTGATCTTGGCCATGATTGGATACGCGCCCACCTTCTCCCGGGCCCGTTCCATGATTGTCGCGATTATCCTGAACCTGTTTTCCGTGGACCCTCCCCACGAGTCCCTGCGCCTGTTCACGTGTGGCGAAAGGAATTCCGACAGCAAGAAGCCATGGGCTGCGTGAAGCTGGACTCCGCTGAAGCCGCTTTTTTTCGAGCGCACGATCGCGGCAACGAAGCTGTTGATTGTTTCCTGGATTTCATCTTCACTGAGTCCACGGGACGAACTGAGGTAGAGGCCGCTCTTCATGGGTGAGGGCGAAACGACATCCGTGCCCGAGATGAAGGAGGCGGTTGACCCGCCGGAATGAACTATCTGGTTGAATATCGGCACCGCCAGGGCGCCCATCCGCCCGTTCAGCTTTTTGTAATCGTCGATATAACGATCGTCGTCAAACATGCGCATGTTCGGCACCGCCTTCCCGCTCTGCTGCACGGCGGCGAATCCCGTGATAATGGCCCCGACCCCGCCCCCGGCAAGCCTGAGATACAGATCAGTCAACTGGGGCAGCGGGTTTCCGGCGGTGTCACCCATGCCCTCATGGGTTGCCGACCTGATTATTCGGTTCGATAACGTGACGCCTCCGATACTGCTTTTTTCAAATACTTTCATATGTCCCTCCCGGTGCTATAGTCGATTGTTCCCGCCCTCTTCGTCGTGTCGCGGCGGTTACGGCGGGTTTCTCTCTCACAAACGGCATGACATGGCGATCTCGTCCCGTGGCGTTTTTTTTCCCGGAATTGGCGCCGTTCGCATCGATTGCAGTATGTATGCCTCGGCAGAGGCTGCCCGGAGGGGGGATACCCATGGGGTGTTGCATCAATGGCGATGGATAACCGGAGATCTGCCGAGCGGAGACGCGGCATAATGACGCCGATATTTTTTTCAATGCCACCCCCCCCGGAGAAAGCATCTTTATATACTACTGAAAAAAATATACCGCGGAATGGATCTGAAAATGTAAACGTAAATAAATATTATACAGTTTGTTGTGCGATGTCAATAGTTTTTTGTTCTATGCGGCACCCTTGGGTGTATTGGGAAGAAGGTGTAGAGTTTTTGCATTAGATTCTTACGAGAAGAAAGGTTTATTATTCATCATTGTGGCATGAACCGTGCATCCGGCAGCAGGATGTAGCGCAGGGGGCAGGGTCAGCCGATGACCTTCTTCACCTTTTTCGACAGCTCGATCATTGAATACGGCTTCTGGATGAAGTCCTCGACTCCCAGGGCTATCAGTTTCTGCACCCGCTCATCCTGCCTGAATCCCGAGGTGAGCAGGATTTTCACGGCCGGGTTGATCGTTTTCAATTCCGTGTAGGTCTCGAAGCCTGATTTCCGCGGCATCGCCATGTCGAGGAGCACCGCCCGGATCTCCTCATGCCGTTCCCTGTACACGGCAATGCCTTCCTCGCCGTTGGCGGCCGTTATGACCCGGTAGCCGCATTCCTCGAGCATGTGCATGGTCGCCGTGCGTATTACTTCCTCGTCTTCGACGATCAGTACGGTCCCGCTCCCCGTCTCGACGCGCTCCTCATCGCCGGCGTCATTTCCCGGGACACTGCCGTTCTTGAGGGCGGGCAGGAACACGTTGAATGTCGAACCGTAACCCGGCTCGGAGTAGACGTCAACGAACCCGCCGTGCTGCCGCACGATGGTGTAGACCATGGCCAGGCCAAGTCCGGTCCCCGTTCCCGTTTTCTTCGTGGAGAAAAACGGGTCGAATATCTTGGATATGGTTTTTGAATCCATCCCGACGCCGGTATCCCGATGGCTGATCATCCAGTAATGGCCCGGCTTCGCCTCGGGGTGCGTGTCGCAGAAGAACCTGTCGGCGAACACACGGCTTATCGAAACGGTCAGCGCCCCCCCGGGGGGATCGCCCTCCTTCCGCATGATGGTCATGGCGTGGGACGCGTTCACGCAGAGGTTCAGGATGACCTGCTCCACCTGGACCGGGTCCGCCCTGACCATGGCGGGCTCATGGCAGGCCTCGCCGGCTATCTCGATCGACTTGTCGAAGGTGTTTGCGCATAGCTTGAGCACGTGCTTCACCGACATGTTGAGGTCCACCTGCGAGAGGGCGGGTTCATGCTGCCGGGAAAGGGTGAGCAGCTGCTGCACGATGTCGGCAGCCCTGCCGGAGGATTCCTCGAGGAGCCTGATCATTTCCATGATCCGGGGCATGTTTATCTCTTTCTTCCCGATGTCGTGCTTGATGAGGGAGGCCGCCCCCGTTATGCCGCCCAGGACGTTGTTGAAATCATGGGCAAGGCCCCCGGCCAGGGTCCCCACGGTCTCCATTTTCTGCGCCTGGCGGAGCTGGGAGTCCTTGCGTTCCATTTCCGTGACGTCATCCACGCGTATGACCGCGCCACGGTTGTCGTCAAAGACCAGGGGATTGATGGAGATGTTGATGGTTTTTTTCTCGCCGTTGATTTCGAGTCCTTCCATGTGCCGCTCTTCAGGTCGTGAGGTCTCCATGACCCTGTTGAACATCCCTCGGTACTCCTTCATGAATGGCATGATGTCCCACAGGTACTTTGAAGCCGCCTCCGCTGCCGATACCCCGGTGAAGCGTACCGCGGCGGTGTTCCATTCGGTCACGGCCCCGTCCCTGTCGACGGACACCAGGATGGAGGGCACGGAGTTGAACACCCTGATCAGGTAGTTCCAGGTGCTGTAGAGCTGGAGATTCTTCTCCTGGAGCTCGCCCGACAGCCGCTCGACAGAGGCGAAGGAACGGGAAAAGCGTATCGACAGGATGCAGGTCTGCGAGAAGATGAAGATGAACAGCCCGAGGGGTATGATGTTGCCCGTATGGATTATTTTATTGTCAGATAATACGTCATTGATGACCGTGAGAAAGAGGAAGAAAAAACCGGCCAGGAAGATCATGGAACCATCTTTCCCGTGCCTGGCAGCCAGGATGAGGGCGTAAATGGAATAGACGCAGGCGGCGATGATGACCAGCTGGAACGGCATCATCGTCCGCGGATACACGCTGACGGGCGCCGCTACCGCGACCAGGGAAAAAAGGGTGCCGCATACCTGGAGAAACAGGACCGCCGGTTTCTTGAATTCATCGGGGAAAAGCTCGCGGAGGAACATGGCGAAAAAGATGACGGAAAGAAACACGGAGAGGTGCATGAGCCGGTTGGCCAGGGACCAGGTGATCCCGGGGAACGCCGCGAACACGAATCGTTCCCCGTTGTAAAGGGTGAAGTACGCGATGAGCATGCAGTAGATGCCGAAGTAAAGCGGTGACCTGTCCTTTCTCCTGAACAGGAACATGCTTATATGGTAGAGGCCCATCAGGAGGATGGTGCTGAACAGGAACAGGTCGGCGGCGACGCTGCGTTCCCTGGCGTCCAGTATGTCCGCGTCCCTGCCGAGGAGTATTTCCCCCGCCCCTAGTTTCTCGAGGTAATTGGAGGCGTTGATGATTATCTCCAGCCTGTCCGTTCCCCGGGCCGAAAAGCTCATTGTTTCCCTGGAGTATGCCGGCTTCGATGTGGCGAGGTCCGTCCCGATAACGCCCCTGGCGTCCATGATCGCGCCGTTTATAAAGATCTGATGGGCCTCGCTCATCTCCAGTATCTTCATCGCGAGTATATCCGCGCCATTATTCAGGAGCACGGTAAGCCGATACGTGGCGTGCCCCGGCCCGGGAAGCTTTTCCTCCTTCAGAAGCTGGCCTTTCCAGGTTCCGGGGATCATCACGTAATCCGGGCTTCCCGCCTTCCCGGGAGTCCGGAAGTCATCCGGCTTCAGGTACCGCATCCAGTAGAATTCGGCCTCTCCCCTGAGGACCAGGGGGCCGTCCGCTGTGAAGTCCCATCCGCGCAGGTCGAGGACACCGGCGACGGCAATCGGCGGCTCCTTGCCGGATCGCTTTTCACCGCACCCGGCATGGGCCATGAGAGATAGAATGGTGACAATAATTATTATAAAGATGGGATGAACGGGGTTGTTTCTGGAGATAACCATGGCCTGTCTTTCGTCCACTCGGGAATCCGGCGGGCGTAATGGCCATTATAGCCTCATTACCTTCCAGCAACCGAAACCGCGGGCACGGGATGAGAGTATAGCATTACTTGACGTATCGGTCAATTACAATTTTATGTCAGGGGGCTCCGATCTTCCGGGCGCCGGTCCTTGGAAACGGTGGTCGTTAGGCGAACAGCCTTGGTGCGACTTGTTCATCCCTTCAACATGCGGGCCGCCGCGAAGGTCGTGTGGCCTCTCCCCGGCAGGACCCGTAATCGCCCCGCGGGGGCCAGGGCATGGATCCCTTTCGGCGTTGCGCTCTTATGCCCGATAGATATAAGCAAAAACATGGCTCAAAAAGGTCCTTGATCTATTCGCGCCGGCGTGTGATACTGCGGCTTGGAATTTATTAAATAGAGGTGCGCTCATGGGAGATGCCTTCGAGGCGCAGAAGCGTTATTTCCAGGTCCAGATCGAGAAGGCCGGCGGCAGGCCCGGGCTTCATAAGAACATTGCGGCCGACTGCCGTCACTACCTGAAGGCCCTGGAGGAGGCGGGCTCGCCGGCGGCCTTCAGGGAATACGTGCAGCGGACCGGGAACATGCTCTCCGCAGGCAAGGCCGAGGTGAAGGACCGCTACGAGAACCGCCTGGCGCTTTACGAGGCCCTGGGTTCGGAGAAAAAGGCGCGCGCCGATCGCATGAGGCTCGCGGTGATCGACGAGTCCAGGACGAGGACGCACGGGGAGCTCGCGCAGAAGCTCGAGGTGGTCGAGGAGAAGACCCATCCGCTGGAGATGGCCGAGAACAGGGCCATCATGGCGGCGTCCCGGGTTATGATGGCCCTGTTCCATCTCGCCACGGACCCCCCGGGGTCTGGTGCGCGTGAGCGCTCCCTCGTCAATCTGAAGGAATACTGGAGACAGCTGAAGGAGGCCGATCCCGAGATCACCTTCGAGCGGCTGGTCTCGTATCCGCCCTACCGGAACAGGATGATCTTCACGGACGCGCAGATCGCGAGACTCGGGAAGGCGCTGAAGGAGGTGCAGGATGGACGCCACGGTTAAGCAGATGCTGGAGGGTTTCGGCTACGGCATATCGAACTACACCTCGAGCCTCGGTCCTGACAACGCGAAGATCAGGGAGGCGAAGAGGATATACGACGACCTGATGAAGAAGGCCGAAGCAGGCGCCGATGTTAGGGCCATCTCCATGGACAGGGGGTTCATGCGCCTCGGCCAGCTGGTGGGGGAGCTCGCCTCGGAAACGCCCCTCTCGCCCGGGGAGCTCGCGGCCTACGGCGACGGGATCAGGGCCGACGAGATACCTCCCGCGAGCGTTCCCGCCGCGGGTTACCGCATGGCCTGGGAACAGCTTGACGCCCCGACGAAACAGAAGATGAAGAACTACTACGACCGTATCTTCGCCATCGAAGCGAAGGCGGGAAACGCCGTCTTTTTCAACACCATGCTGCGCGAGGACGGGGTGCTTCTCGACATGAGCAGGGAACCCCTCATCGAGGAGGCGAAAAAGACCCTCGCCGCGGCCAGGGAGGCCTACTCTCCCACGGTCAACTACCAGCAGGGCCTCGCCATCGAGACCTATGGTTCGGTCGGGACCGTGCAGGAACTCGAGTTCGAGGGCGCGAAGATGGCGGAGATGAGCAACGTGGAACACGAGTGGGACGCCCAGTATCTCGAGGTCATCGGGCTCCTGCCGGCCTGCGCCCAGGCTATCGAGGCCTTCGGCCCCACGGACGAAAACGTCGGGAAGCTTCGGAACAGCCACGTCTTCATGGCCGAATTCATGGGAATCGCCTGGGACGACGTCTTCGAGAACGAGCGGTACCTCTACTTCTGGGAGAACGTCGCCTGGGACAGGCTGCCGGCGGCGAAGAAGGTCCGCTACGCCGTTACCACGCCGAAGGACTACGCCGACGTGCTGAAAAAGCAGTTTTTCGAGCCCTTTGTAAAGGACCTGCCGGCCCCGGTGAAAAGCCCTGAGCGGAGGGTGCGTTTCTGGGGAAAGGAGTACGACGCCCAGGAGGGAATGCGGCTCCTCGAGAATCCGCCGCGTCCCGAGGTAACGCCGTAGGGGATGCGCCGGGCTGGAATGAGCTCCTGAAAAGCGCGGGGACTCCCGGCAGGGAAATGCAGTGCGGGAGCATTGCCACGATGCATACATGCGGCAATGCCCTCGCCATATAATCAGCAACCGCGTTGTGTGGCGCATAGAGGCCAAAATGGGAAGGGGGGAGCTTCGGAGGATGAAGGCGTGATCGTTTCCATGCCGTACGGCAAGGGTTTCGTGGAACTCGAGGTTCCCGGGAGCGCGGAAATCATCGAGCCGTCTCGCCTTGAGGGGCTCCCCGACGAGAAGTCATCCCTGGTGGAGGCGCTGCGCGCTCCCCTGGGCGCTCCTCCCCTGGGAGAAGTCATATCCCCCGGCGACCGGATCGTAATCGTCACCAGCGACAATACCAGGCCCCTGCCGAACCGGAAGCTCATCCCCTGGATTCTCGGGGAGCTTCCCGGGATTTCGGCGGAGGATATCACCATCCTTATCGGCACGGGTAGCCACCGGGCCTGTTCCCCGGAGGAGATCGCGGACATGTTCGGCCCGGACCTCGCCGGGGGCCCGCGCATCCTCAACCATGACGCCTTCGATCCCTCGGGGCTCCGCCTGGCGGGTACCACCGGGGAGGAGGGGGATATCTTCCTCAACAGTACCTACCTGGAAGCCCCCAGGCGGATCACCCTGGGATTCATCGAGCCGCATTTTTTCGCCGGCTTCAGCGGTGGGCCCAAGGCCCTGATGCCGGGAATCGCCGGGATTGACACCATCATGCGCTTTCATTCCTCACAAATAATCAGGGACCCCCGCTCGAACTGGGGCGTCCTGGAGGGGAACCCCGTGTACGCCATGGCCTCCCGGGCCGCCCGCCTCGCAAAGCCGGACTTTGCCGTGAACGTGACCCTCAACCCGGCCCATGAAATCACGGGGGTGTTCTGCGGCGACGTGCTGGAATCGCATCGGGCCGGGGCCCGCTTCGCGAAAGAGGCGTCGATGTGCGCCTGCGACGGTCCCTTCGATATCGTGGTCACCTCAAACAGCGGCCATCCCCTGGACAGGAACTTCTACCAGGCGGTAAAGGGAATCTGCGCCGCCGGCGAAATAGTGAAGAAGGACGGCGCTATCCTCTGCCTCTCGCATTGCGGCGACGGCATTCCCCATGGAAGCGATTTTCATGAAATCATGGGGATGAGGGAGTCCCCGGGGGAGTTGCTCGCCATGCTGGAGGAACCCTCCTTCACGCGCAGGGAGGCCTGGCAGGCCCACAGGCTCGCGTCGGTCCAGGTCCGCGCCGAGGTGCGGCTCTTCAGCTCCCTGGCGCCGGAAGAGGCGGCGCGCCTGGGCTGTGTTCCCGTATCGGACCCGGCCGCGACGATGGGGGAGCTTGTGCGCGGCCGTCCCGGCGCCCGCGCCGCCGTGCTCAGGTACGGTCCTTTAAGCATACCATATCTCACCAGTGAGGGAGGGGTTACATGATACTGTACGGAACGGTTGTTGCGTTGGTGGCGGTAACGGTCATCATGCTGCATCGCCATGAGTTTGCGGGGAATGAGAAGGGCATACATCTCTGGAAGCCACTTTCCTCGGCACTGATGACCTGCGTGCTCCTGATTGCCTTTTTTCGGGGGGAATGCGCCCGGGCGGAGTATACCCTGGCACTCCTCGCGGGGATTCTCCTCTGCTTCGGCGGAGACATGGCCCTCATGTTCATGAACCGGTCGAAGAAGGCCTTCCGGATCGGCCTGGTCCTCTTTCTCCTGGGACACGTGGCCTATATCGCCGCCTTCACCTGGTTCAGCGGGTTTCATGCCTCGGACTGGATCAGCGGCGCCGTTCTCGCCCTTCTCGGCATTGCCGTCTACGCCTACCTGCTCCCGGGGCTGGGTGATATGAAACTGCCCGTGCTCCTCTACGTCATCATTATCAGCCTCATGGTGAACCGGGCGGTCTCGGTTTTTGCCGGCGATTATTTTACCGTGACCCAGGCGTGGCTGATTACCGGGGGGGCGATTCTCTTTTACGTCTCCGACGTGATACTCGCCCTGGCGAGGTTCCGACACACCTGGCGTTACGGCAGGATCAATCTTGCCTTCTATTATTCAGGCCAGGTGCTGACGGCCATGAGCGCCGGATTTTTCTGCGCCATGTGACGGCCGTTCCGGTTCGGCGACGGCCCTCTCTGTGCCGAAGTTCTGAGGAAGGGATCCCGGTGCGTCGATAGAGCTGGAAGCGGGAAGCACGACCCGCGTTATCGTGAAAATCGCCGGGTGCTTCAGGGAAGCGGGTTAAGGGGCCTGGCGAAAAGGACCGCGGCTCGACTTTAGTGCAACGGCATCGTGGAGGCGCACCGGGGATGGATGATCATGCCAGCCCCGGTGCTGCCCTTGCTACATTTTAAAATTTTCGCTGCACCGGGCCGCTTTTTCAGCGATCGCCTCGAGCTTCTTTTCACCGGCAGGCGTCAGGCCCGCCTTGATGTGGGCCTGGCGGTCCGCATATTTTTTTAATTCTGTCGATTTTTCCACCATCTGTTGGGCCAGGGTGATTTTCTGCATCAAGGACGCGTTGCGTGCCTTGTTTGAAAGGGCGCAGAAATCCTCGACAAATGCCTCGTATTCGTCGATAAACTTGGCGGCCTCGGGGCTCATGCCCGTGCCACCGCAGGAAACAATGAGGGTTAACGATACCGCCGCAACAACGGCAGCAGAAAGTAACTTTTTCATGTTACGCTCCTTGATGTATTTGCTGCAAGTCTCATGTGGCATGCCTGCAGTGTCAATGGATTATTAAAAAATTTCTCCTTCGCGCGAATACTGCGATGACCGGAGCGCCGGGAGTAATCCGATGATTGTCCTGACTGCCGGTGAGATGTTTCCGTCAACGGATGGCGATGTGAAGCGGCGGCATGTCTCTTACGATTGATCGTTCTTCGTGATGCCCGCCTGGGTCCGCCTTCCCCACCAGAAGAAGGATGGCGGGGCCAGGACCATGGTCGGGATCGTCGAGAAAAAGGGTTCCGGCGTGCCCCTCAGGCTGTGCACCAGATAGGTGAATCCAATGGCCATCATGGAGGGGATTGCCACGGACATGGCGAGACTCGCCCGGGGGCCGCCGTCGCGCGAGGCAAGGCGTTCGCAGGCCTTCATGATGAGGCCGGCGAAGAAGAGGGTGTAGGTGGCCTGCTTCAGCGCGGCGGTGGTGGCGCCAAGGGGTCCGTGGGAGATGTTGACGATCCACACCGCCGATCCCATGAGACACGACCCGATGACTGCCATGCGAAAATCGATATACCGGGAGAGTCGGTCCACGAGCACGGCAACAAAAGATCTTATTTTCCCGACACTCATTTGATGATCTTCCCGAAGGGCCGTATCATCTCGGTCTTCATCCGCCGTTTGTACACCACGTTCCTGAAGCCCGGCACGGCCTTCACCAGCACGGTGATCAGGCCGTTGATGATCCGCAGGCCCAATTTCCGCTTCGGGAAATCGTAGAGCCCGTGCTTTTTGTAGTACCGGTCGTCGGCGATGAAGGGGAACCGGAGCCAGCTCCAGATCTCGTCCCTGAATATCTTCCAGCCGCCCACGCTGTAGAAGGTCGGAGGCGACTCGTAACCCCGATCCGCCATGGCGACGGCGGAACGGGCCATGTTCAGGATCGCGGCGTCCAGGGCCTTCGAGTCCCCTCCCTCGTCGGTCACGACATCCACCAGGTTCGCGTGCTGGAACTCCGGGAGGGCGCGGATGAACTCCCCGAGGGAGTCGAGCCGCGAGAGCGGGCCTGAGACCAGGAACCCGATCTGCTTGCCCCGGAGCACCGGCGTGTGGTTGTTGTAGAAGGACCGGTCAATGAAGGTCTTCCACGCGGCCGAGCAGTACCGGTCCCGCGTCTCGAAGCAGTAGAAGATGATGTCCGCGGTCTTCACCCGCGTCTCGAAGAATTCGCGGTGATCGTCGCTGTCGCCGTACACGCAGGTGTTGTCGTACCCGCACTGGATGCACCCCAGGCACCCGCCGCTGATCGCGAGATCGCGGATGTTGACCGGCGCGGGCGCTTCGTCGAAGGAGGCGTGCAGGCGGCCGACCATTCGGACAAGGTTGGAGGACGCGCCCGCCGCGTCGTGCATAATGAGCACGGACCTGCCGCGTGTGTCCGCCTTCACCGCCGCCCTGCCGGGCCGGTAGGCGAACCTGGCACGGGCCATCGGCGGATAGGCGCGCGCCGCGGGCAGGTTCTTCATGACCGTGTCGAACATGACGGCGATGAACGCGCCGAAGCGCCGCCTCTCCCCGCTCCGCACCAGGTCGTACATGGACGCGGAGTAGGCCCCGGCGAACTTCATGCCCAGGTCGTCGCAGATCGCGCGCAGGTAGTGGTGCGCGGTGTGGTCGAAGAAATGGATGGAGGTGGTGAGCACGGCGGCGAACTTCCTCCTGAACGCGGTCGCGCCCTTCCCCTCGAAAACGAGCTCGATAAAGCGCTTGTACTGCGCCGGCACCAGGAAATAATAGAGGGGGAAGGCCCAGATCACCAGTTCCGAGGACTTGACGTCATCGAGGATGGCGCGAAGCTCTTTCCCGTCCTTTTCGATGGCCTTGATCCGCTGGGAAATGTGGTGGTATGTCACGGTGACGTCGGGATAGAGCTGCTCCAGGTAGCGGACGTACTGCATAGTCACGCTCGTCTCGCCCTTGGGGCTGCCATTAATGACGGCGATCTTCATGGAAAACCTCTTGGTGTCTGCATGGTGTCTCGCCGGCGCGGGGAACCGGGGTTCGCAATGATAGAGTATATCGCACCCCGCGGGATCCTGTTCAACCATTTTTTATTCTGCGAATACGCCTGCACGGGAAGGGGTAGCCTAACGCGCCATCGGCAGGAGCGGGTACGGAGGGCCCCGCGCGCGGACCGTGGATGGAGAAAAATCATTACGAATAACAGATAATTACTCCATCAAGAAATAAAGGGACATGACCGCGCCAATCCATGCGCCGCAACGCTTCGCGTGTGAAAGGATTGACGGATTAATTCGAACCAATTTCGGGGCAAAAACTGCTGGACAGGGTCCATATACATAACATTTACATAAGGAATCAAGATGCCAGATGACCGAAGAAAATTGTTGGAGATACATTTTTGAAAGAAAAAATCCTGAGAAAAATTCGCGAAAAAAAAGCCAAGATCGGAATAATCGGAATCGGCTACGTGGGATTGCCTCTTTCTCTTTGCTTTTCTGAAGAAGGCTTCGAGGTAACCGCTTTTGAAATAGATGTCGAAAAAATTGCATTACTCAATGATGGTGAAACCTACATTAAAGAATATCCTTCTGAACGAATTAAAAAGGCAGTTAATGAAAAAAAGTTAATGGCAACAGTTGATATTTCAAGAATATCCGAAATGGACGCCATTATTCTCTGTTTACCTACTCCACTTGGCATTCACAATGAACCGGACATGTCATTTTTAATAGATGCAATCGAAAACATACTTCCTTATTTGAGGAAGGGTCAACTGGTAAGTCTGGAAAGCACGACGTACCCGGGAACAACAGAGGAAGTGATTTCTCCTAGGGTTGGAGAGGCTGGCTATGTCATCGGCACTGAAATCTTCATTGCCTATTCACCTGAACGAGTAGATACGGGGAATGCCGTGTTTACAGTGCATTCGACTCCAAAAATAATTGGAGGTATAACCGAAAGATGCCTGGAAATCGGATGCGCCCTGTATGGATCTGTAATAGAAACAATCATCCCGGTTTCTTCTACGAAAGTTGCCGAAATGACAAAGCTTCTTGAAAATGTATTTCGTGCCGTTAACATCGGTCTTGTGAATGAGCTAAAAATTGCAGCGAATAAAATGGGAATTGATATATGGGAGGCGATAGAAGCCGCATCAACCAAGCCATTCGGCTTCATGCCGTTTTATCCCGGCCCTGGACTTGGCGGGCATTGCATTCCAATTGATCCCTATTACCTTAAGTGGAAGGCTCGTGAATATGGTGTCTATACTCGCTTTATTGAACTTGCTGGTGAAATAAACACCTCGATGCCACAATGGATAATCAGCAAGGTGCAGGACGGATTAAACATGCAAAAAAAATCCGTCAATGGTTCAACCATTCTCGTGCTTGGCATCGCATATAAAAAGAATGTAAGTGATATTTCGGAGTCTCCATCACTTCAAATACTCAGGCTCCTCATCGAAAAAGGAGCGAAGGTGGATTACAGCGACCGGTATATTCCATGTTTGGAGCGGAAAAGAAAACATGAATTCAATATTACATCAGTTTCATTGACCATTGATGCGATCAAGAGCTATGATTGCGTCATAATTGCAACTGATCATGATTATTACGATTATGAAATGATACAGGCGCACGCAAAACTAGTTGTTGACTCTCGGGGTAGATATAAAGAAAAGTGCCATAATATTATCAAGGCATAAGGTCCGTCGCTCTAGACAAATGACACAATAATTGGGCTTGCATGCCACACGGAGCGCCTGAAACTTGGTTGCCGCAAGGTTTTTACCGCGCATTTCAGGGGTGGCGTACTCACCCACGCGCGGCAGGCCGGTTGCGGATATGCGCGTGAAGCAATAGATCCTGAACCGCGCAGCGTGCGGAAGGCGAGCCGGGGCTGCGATCGGCAGGAGCGGGTACGGAGGGCCCCGCGAAGGAGCGCGTTATTTGTCCTTGAAATTGAAGAGGCACGAGGCCATGAGATAGAACTCATGGTCGTGGTTGACAAAATAGAAATTGCCGCCGAGGGAAAGCGCCAGCACCATCCGTCCGAGGGGCGCGGTGCAGGCGAGCCCGACATACGCGGCCGGCGCCCAGGGGCCGGGGGGCCTGGCGCGCTCGTGCCATTTCCTGCGCTCGTCCCGTACCCGGTATGCGCAGAGGACGCCGGCCTCCAGACCCACGAAGAGGAACATGATCTGCCCCCCGGCGCGCGCCCTGACGCTTTCGCGACAGAAGCGGTATCCTGCGTCCGCGCTGAAATAGAGGGAGACAATGTGGGCCATGCCGTAACGGTACGCGGCGTAGAGGCCCGCGTCGTGGGTGTCCTTCGTGCGGGCATAGTCCACGGAGACGCCCAGGGCGTTGACTCTGTCGGCCCTGCCCCAGCCCATCTGGTTTCCCGGGGCCGCGCGGGGGAGAAGGGCCAGCGCGCATGCCGCGGCAGCGATTCTGATCTTCATCATCCTGGAACGCAATCCTCTTGTCGGCGCCGGTCCATGGAATGCCAGGCATTATCGGAACTACGTATCGCATATCGTGAGTGTCGTGGCAAGCAAAAACCGCCTAACAGGGTGCCTGTAATTGATACCCCGAAGGGCAGGGCAACCTCATGCATGCAGCCCCACGATCAACCCCCGCTTTCAACGGTGCGCCAGGGTCGCGGAAACATGAATTGTGCTTGCGCGTGAGATGGGATGCGGTATATTATGTCTCATCGGTCCGCATGGATAATTTTTCCATTTACGGTGCGTTCATCAATTATTCCAATAGCACCGGTGTGACCCGGCGATTATGAACGAAAAGGCATGGAATAAAATATCCGGGGATTATTATTCGGAAGTACTGAGTCCCCTGAAGGATTGCGCGCACAATCCCCTGGTTGACGACCTGAAGGCCCTCCGGTCAAAGAAGCTATCCGTGATCGAGCTGGGCTGCGGCCTGGGAGAGCTCGTTCCCTTGCTTGTGAAAAATTTCAGGTCGGTCACCTCGATCGACTTTTCTCCCGATATGATCGAGCACGCGAAAGCCGGAAAATCCGGGGGCGATGCGGAATTCCTGGTCATGGACATGGCGGACATGCGCGGCCTGGAAGCGTCCTTCGACGTCGCCGTGGCGGTTAATTCAATTATTTCATCGGACCTGGCGAAACTGAACCGGATGATCGAGGAAATTTTTTCGGTCCTCAAACCCGGCGGCAGGCTCTTCGCCATCATCCCCGCCATGGAGTCCTATATCTATCAGAACATGATTTTCGTCGACCGTGAACTGGACAGGAAAGCCTCCCAGAAAAAAGTAATCATGCTCGCGTCGAAGAAACTGGACCACAAGTCATTCGACGCGTTTCACGGATTGATCGATTTTGAGGGCGATGTCCAGAAGGCTTATTACCGATTCGAGATCATTTACCGGTTCGGAAGGGCGGGCTTCGACAATTTCAGGATACAGCGGGTCCCGTACCGCTGGAAGAAATGGAAGGAAGCAGGGCAGATGTATTACCCCAGGGAGGACCCTCCCTGGGACTGGTATTTCACCTGCCGAAAGCCGAAGTGAATGCCGCGCTGTTTCCCTGCGGCAGATGACCAGAAGACGTACCGCGCTACTTAAGACGTATAACCGGGTTGTTTTTCATCAGATATTTCCCGTTTTTGATATCGAACACCGTTGCGCAGAGCCACTTGTCCGGGTTAACCATAAATGAAAGCTCGATTCTTGCTCCTTTTTCAGATGGATAATGGGGCGGTGATAGATATCCCAGAGTGGGATCAGACTCATTGAGCGGAATGTAGAGAAATGAATTGCTTTCTTTTCCGCTCAGGGAATGAAGTTCCCCCTTTTCATCCCATATGAACTCCTGGCCAAATCCGTGTTTCTTGCCAATTTCAAAGACGACCAGCTTGAATATCCGCTCGGGTTCGCCAAGGGCACAGGTCGGCGCCAGCCGTCTTTTCCAGAAATCCGGAGGCGTTGGGAACGGCGTCCCCCGCGGGATTATGATATTATATTCCGGATCATGTGTCGTGCGGTCATATGTCAGGAAGGCATAGTCATGAGTAATATGATCGGATTTATTGATATTCCCTGACGCGAACGCCGCGGCTCCGAAGGCCACAGCATTAAAGGGTTGCCATGCCCTGACCCGGTCCCTTCCAAATTTCTTCTCCGCCAGGGAATAAAATCCGGGAAGGAGGGTCGAGCCTCCAACTAAAAGGATATCGTCAATCCCGGTTTCGCCGGTACCCTTCGGCCCGGAAAAATGCAGAACGCTGTCGATGAGCTTTTCGGTCAGCGTGAACAATCCACGTTCTTCAAGGATATGGACCAGGTGTTTGCGTGTAACGTCAAAAGGACGCTTTATGACCTCGCGGTTTCCGGGAACAGGCAAGGGGTACTTGTCAAGGAGCCCCGTTGGCATGAGGTAATACGTCTCACTCTCTTTAATGAACAATGACTCCTTGACCCTGCAGGCCTCGCCGAGCAGTATGCGGTACCACCAACGAATTTCGGGATCTTGGGATATTTTTTCGTAATCATAATTAAAATGACGGCAGACCTCTTCGACGATCCACTCATCAATCACATTTCCGCCCATGGGAACGCCGTCTTTTGAAACGACGGTGCATTTGCCGGTTTTCCCTACTTTATCCTCCATCCGGATAAGGGCGAGATCGAGGGTGCCGGCCCCGAAATCGATGACGAGGATGTTTTTACCATAATCCACGCCAAGGCCGTACCCCAGTGCCGCCGCCACGGGTTCATCCACGTACCGTATGCTTCCAACGTTAATGTCCGTACATATTTTACTCAGTGTGGCCCGGTACAATTCGTAAAAATCCACAGGGACGCAGAACGTTGCGTCCTTAATGCGGGATTCAAAATGTTGTCCGGCGTTGTAGAAAAGCGCTTTTAAAAAAATCCGCGCGGCCTCTTGCGCTGTGTACGACCAGCGGTCGAGTTTTCCAATAATCTGATAACTATTGCGCCCGAGGTGCGGTTTGAAATAATCTATGAAACGCGTACTATACAGTCCTCCATCCTTTCTTATGGCTTCCATACCGATGAGCCCGCCGGTTTTCTTTTTTGAGTTGCGGAAGAAATATCCAAAGGGGAAGCCCAGGTATTCATCGGGATTCAGGAGGTAGAGGCAGGAGGGTATGGTATATGAATCGTCAACCTCTCGGTTGGTGCCTTCTCCCCTGCATATTGTATCGATGTGCAGTATCTCGGGGGTCTGGAGAGCGTCATTCCATGCGGCAATGACCGTGTTTGTCGTGCCCAGGTCTACAGCCAGGTGCCTCTTCATCGCATGCCGTTTTTTGTTTCATGATTTGATTTCTGTGATTCCCCATCAATCTTTTCCATGCTGAGGGAGCCTTCTTCAGCACAATTCACGGTGCTGAGCGCTCCCTCCTTGTCTCGATATTCAGCATTGGAAAGCCACCCCCTTTCGACGTTGCCCAGCCGGGCCTGGATGGACGCAACGGCATGCTGGGCGGCATTGATGTAATCGGGTTGCGATGATTTCGTAAAAACAGCATGAAGCGGCTCAACGGCATCGACCGTGCCGCACGTGCCGAGCGCTTCAATAGCATGGATCACGATATCCGGATCACCGGAGGATAGTTGATCGATCAGCATCGGGCTCAGTGCGCCGTCGCTGAAAATACGGAATGCCTTCAGTATCTCGATTCTTACTGTTCTGTTGTCGGTTTGCGAATAGATATCCAGAAAAATCGGGATGCTTGCCTTGTGGGAATTGTTGCCGAGTATTGAAATAATCAGCGCCTGGACAGTTGAATCCATCCATGTGCTGGTTTCCAGAAGAGAAGACAGGTGCCGCATCCCGGGTTCTTTCAGGTGCCGTGCGGATTCAATTTGAATGACCAGGTCAGGGTCATCCAGTCTTGTTTCCAGGGCCTGTGCGAGTTCCTCATCAACCGGGAACCGGGTAACGGCCATCTCGATGTTTTTCAGGCATACCGCGGGCAATGGTTCTGAAATAATATTTCCGGCCAGCATTTTTTTTACATCTTTTCTGGTGGTCAATTCCCTGCTTATCGTGGCGACGCTTCTTATCGCCACAATTAAATCCTGGGAATTGAATGCATCTCCGTCGTTCATGGAAACCTTGAACCATGAGTTTGAAATTTCAAAATAATTTGATAGTGGAGAAAGATTCAGGATGCTTTTCCTTACCACAGGGCTCAGAAGTGCCGTCATGGCATAGGGCCTTGTTGTCTGAAGGAGTATCGCCCTGTCAAAAGCCTCATCGCCGATCATGAAATCATCAATTCCGATTTTCCTCTGTAGCTGGTTGAACGTCGATTCTCTGTATATTTTCATGAATCCCATGATGGCGCTGTCTATGGACTGGCGAATGTATATGAATGCGGGAGTAGACGCCGTTGAATCGGAGTATCTTTTTTGAGTGACGCTGATCTGAACGCCGTCAAGGGATCCTTCCATCTCATGGGTCGTTATATGCTGGGATTCTCCGATCAGAGTTTTGTTGGGTATTAGTTTTAATCCCAATTCATCGGAGGCTTTCTTGTATGCCTTGTTCCATTTGCGTAATTTTTTTTTGATTTTCCTAATGCCTTTAACATTCAGGCGGTGCATGGCATACTGAAAAATAATGAAAAATGATATGTATAGTGTGAGAACCAGAAATAATTTCATGATCTGTCCGTCATGTTTTTTACGTTGGCTGCAAGCCTCACCCGGAAAAAGGGTTTGTGTCAGGATAATTCCCTCATGAATCGTCCCACTCGCAACGATACGGCCGATTATATATGATTATGTGAACAAATGATAAAATTAGGAAAGGAATTGCAAGGTAAAAATCAGGGTGAACAACCCCTGTTTTCGTTTTCTGAACCTGTCGAAGGGCCGCACGCCGCGATTCAGAAGCCGCAAGAGGCATGGAGGACTACGCCCCGCGATTTACCGAAGAGGTGACCGGAGAGTTCTCTTTTAAACAATGACTCTACGGGAATTTCCTTTTGTAAGTCACCGGCCCATGGGACGCAACGGGCGTAATGGCCAGTGCGTAGGACACGCAGGGAGGGCCGAATGCCATACAAACCGCCGGGCAGGGACATTATGCTACACATGAGCGTACTGTTTTTTCAACGCGGAGGGCGCAGCGGACGCAGAGTTGTTATGATTCTTTGTCGATCGGTGATATTAAGTCCAAAAAATGACCAGTTCGTTATCGATTCTGCTTTGCTGAAGCGATCATTTTCAACGATTCTTCGATAAAGAAAAAGGTCTCTGCGCTTACGTCCTCCTGGTCGGCTTTTTTGAGTTTTTCGTGTCCCAGGCGGGTTATTACCAGCCCCTCGGCGGGGAAGGAAATAATAAACTGGCCGCGATGTCCCGATTGATAGAAAAACCGTTTGCCCTTATACTCGCCCGTCCAGATGCCGTACGCGTAGGTTTTGTTGTTAAATGGAATCCGCGTAAGAATGCTCATTTGATGCGGCGATAGAATCTGTTTTTGTCTAAAAACGCCATTGTGGGCAATGGCCACGCCCAGGCGTGAGATGTCCCGCGCCGTGGCTACCAGGCCCCCGAATGTTTTCTCGTTTCCATGCCAGCAGCTGTCCACGATGAACAGGGCGTCGTGTTCGCATCCCAGGGGGACCCAGAATTTTTCGGCCAGATAATCGCTGATTGACTTCCCCCCGAGCACGCGCTTCAATACAATGCCCAGTAGTTGCGTTGCGCCCGAATCATAATGTTGCGTATCGCCGGGATTACCCACGGCGTATAAATCGTTGAGCACGAATTTCTCCAGGTTTCCGTAGAAATTGAGCTTGGCGATCAGCGACAGGGGCCTCTGGTCCAGTTCTTCCCAGTACAGCCCGGTGGACATGCTGGCCAGGTGACGCAACGTGAGCTCGGGGCTTTGTTTCACCTTCCATTCGGGCACGTATTTGCTCACGGGGTCGTCAATGCTGTCGATCAATCCGTCTTCAACGGCCTTGAGAACGAGCAGCGATGTATAGGTTTTGGTTACCGACCAGACCCCCGATAACGTATCTGCCGAAGCGTCATTGTAGTACTTTTCCGCCAGGATCTTACCGTCTTTGATGATTATAAAGGCGGTTGTGCGATATTTTTTAAGGAAGGATTCCAGCTCATCGCCGAGCGGCAATTGATTGTACGCGGCATCAAGTTTCCATGCATGGCCGTCCTGCGCGTGTATCGTTTTCGTGCTCTGCACGGTATAATCATATATATCCACGCCGGTCTGGCCGCGCAGATACGTGGTCCTGACGCCGCGCAGGAGATAGGCGGTATCCGTTGCCAGCATCAACAGGAACACGACGCCCGCAAGTGCGGCAACAATTGCGATCCCTTTCAATAATCTTTTCATGGTTACCATCCAGGAATTTCTTTCTTACCGGGCACCGGGCCGGGTGACGCAATGAGCCTTATGTGAACAAATAATAGACTGCCGAAAAGAAATTGCAAGGTAAAAACTGCTGGACAGAGTGCCTGAAATTTTGTGTCATAATCTCTGCGGATAGCGCCGGTGGTGTTTCATGGACGGGTGCCATAAAGCGCGTAAATTCCCAGATACAATCAAACGGATTGTATGATTTCAGAAGATGCCAGTATGCCATGGCGTTTTTTCTGATCTGATGTGAGGCTCAAGCGCTTTTTAGTATCGCAATAACGGAGAGAACCTGTGGCCAATAAAATCATTACCGCGATCTTTGTTCTCGTGATTCTCGGCATATGTTATTCAGATGAACTAATGAATATTCAAGGAAAAAAATTTGCTGTTGAACTATATAAAGGAAAGTCGGAAATACAATTCTATAAGAATAAAACCTATGAATTCACCTATGATACCGATGCCATGTCATTCCTCAATAGTGGAAAGTATTCCATTACAAATAGCGCGATACTTCTTGAGCCGGATACGTGTCAGGATGTAAGGGCCAGAAGCACTATGCCCTGCGGCGAGTCCCTCGGTCGTGCTGAATGCCGTTTTGCTGTCGACAACACATCGTTATATTATTCAAAATATCTGCAATGCACGTCACGGGAGATGAATAATCAGAAATTTATTGAATCCCTATTGTTGGAAAATGAGAATGCTCTTGGTATGAAGATATCCCGAATGGTATTCCCGGTAGAGGAAAATAAAGTGAAACCGGGCACGGAAGTTGTATATAATGGAATACCAGTAATCGTTCTGCCGGGTTCGGGGATAACGACGACTCTGGTAAAAATCAGAGAAAAGCCCTCAACCAGCTCTAAAGCCCTTACCTACTGCGCTACGGTTGCGTATGATCCCTCGGCAAAGCAATATGACGCAGTACCGAAAAATACTATGGTCAGGATCATCGCTCGGACAAGGGATAAATGTACAGTTGGCAAGTGGAATAATTACTGGTATTGCATATCAGTCGGCATGAATGACAGGGTCTGGATGTTCGGAGAATTCATAAAGCTGAAATAGGGGCTAGTCGAAACCATTTCTTCTGTATAATTGCACGTCAAATAACCAGCAGTTTTTACCTTGTTTATCCGTGAAATTTCACCCACTTGTAATTATGCACGGGCGAGATAATGTGTTTTATGTGAACACGACCTCCCCTGTGGAAACAACCCTCCGAAGACACATGCAGTTGAAACGAATATGACGGCGTGCCGCGAAATAATTGACAGGCGGACAGGGGTCGGGACAAATGACGGGGACGCCGCGGGTGCGGCGTGATGTTGCGAGCGGGGTGTGTGATGAAGGACCTACAGAGCAGGCGTGAGTTTCTCGGAAGGGCCGCGGCGGTGTCCGCGGGGATCGCCCTTGGGGCGCCGATGCCCGGGTTGGCCCGACCTGCGGCAAAGCTCAAAACAACGGACCCGAAGCGGGCCCTGGTCACCTGGTTCAGCCAGGCGGGCCACACGGAGCGTATCGGGAAGATCGTCGCCTGCCGCCTTATCCGGGCCGGCCTGGCGGTCGATCATGGCGACATCCGCGACGTGTCCCTCGAGGGGATCGCAGGCTACGACCTTGTCGTGGCGGGTTCCCCGGTCTACTACTTCGAGGCCCCCGATTTCCTGACGGCGCGGCTCGAATCGCTTCCGTCGATCGAGGGTGCCGCCGTGGCCTCCTATTCCACCTACGGGGGGCCGGGTCACAACCAGCACAACACGGCCTGCGACCTCCTGGAGCGCCTGGTCGACAGGGGTGGCGTTCCCGTGGGGATCGACACCTTCGGCAACATGTCCACCTTCGCCCCCACCTGGTCCACGGGGAGGATCGAGCGCGTGGTGAAGTACCGGGACCGGCCCAACGAGGCCACGTACCGGCGTGCCCGGCAGTTCGCCGACGGCCTCCTCGCCGCGGCCCGGGCCGGAAGGCCCGTCGAGGTGAAGCGGTCGGTCACCGCCTTCGAGGCGATGAAGATCCTCAACTCACGTTGGTGGACGAAGCGGATGATCAGCCGCCACGAGATCGACGCAGGCACCTGCATATCCTGCGGCCTCTGCGAGGATCGGTGCCCCGTCGGGGCCATCACCATCGCCCGCCACCTTGTGGACCGGGACCGGTGCGTCGCCTGCATGGGGTGCGTGAACCTCTGCCCGGTCCAGGCCCACGTGATGATCTTCAACGGGGACCGCGTCTACGGCTTCCAGGAACTGCTGAGGCGCCAGAAGATTGAGATCGCCGAGCCCGAGGAGCTCCGGGGCGAGTTCTGCCCCGCCGGGGGGCGGCGATGAAGATACCCGTGATCCGACGCCTCGCCGCTGCCGCCGTTATCTCCGTCCTGGCCCTGTCATGCGCCTCCCCGGGAAAGGGGCCCACGGGCTCGCGGCCCCTGCGGGGACTCTACGTGCCGAATCCGAAGGCCAACAGCCTCAGTTATATAAAGTCAATCGTGGAGCGGGGAAAGCCCCTGGGCGTCAACATGGTGGTCCTGGACGTGCATCCCTTCATGATACTGCGCTCCCGCATCAATCCCGAGGTGGTCGCCTATCTGAACGGCAGGGGCATCTATACCGCGGCGCGGGTGGTCTGCTTCCAGGACGGCCTCGGAAGGCTTCCCGTGCCGGATGACTACATGAACCGCCTCTTCGCCGTGATCGAGGCGGCCGTGGGGGCCGGCTTCAGGGAGATACAGCTCGATTACATCCGCTTCCAGGACGGGGGGCCCGGCTATTCCCTCGAGGCGAAATACGGTTTCGTCGCGTCACTCCTCAAAAAGGCCAGGGAGATGACCGACGTCCGGGGGCTGGTCCTCTCGGCCGACGTCTTCGGCCGCGTGGTCTACAACCGGAACGACATTATCGGCCAGCAGCTCGAGCTCTTCGCGCGCCACGTGGACGTGATCTACCCGATGCTCTACCCGAGCCACTTCACCGGCGACAGGGACCGGATGGCGAACCCCGGGGAGACGATCCGCGAGGGGACCCTGAAGGGGATCGCACGGGTCCGCGGGAGCGGGGCGCACATCCAGCCCTATATCCAGGCCTTTCCCTACAACATCCAGTGGGCCCGGGTCCCCCTGGACCGCTACGTGGAGCTCCAGGTCAGGGCCGCGGAATCCACGGGCGCACGGGGCTGGGTGGCCTGGAACGCGAAGGGCGACTACGAGAGCGTGTTCACCGCCCTGTCGAGGCTTTGAGGTACTTTTTGATCATCGCCCCGGTCACCCCGCGGTTTTTGCAGATCTCCCCGTAGAAGGTGCCGCTCCTGCGAATGGTCCGTTTCTGGTTCTTGAAGTTGACCGCGACCAGCCCGAATTTTGCCTCGTATCCCTCGGCCCATTCGAAATTATCCATCAGGGTCCAGTGGTAGTAGCGCCGCACGTCGACGCCCGCCCCGATGAGGCGGTGGACCTGGCGGAGATGGTCGTAGAGGTACCGGGACCTGAACCGGTCCGCCGCGTCCGCCGTGCCGTTCTCCGTGATGTAGATGGGAAGGCCGAAGCGTCGATGGCAGGCCTCGCAGAACCGGGATAACCCCTCGGGATAGAGCTCCCACCCCAGGTCGTTCACCGGCGCCCCCGGAAGCGTCTCGATGTCCCCGAACATCTGCTCCGGCTTCCGGATATTGAAGGTGACCATCTCCCGGGAGTAGTAGTTAATGCCGATGAAGTCCTGGAATCTTTCCCTGCCCCGGGGAAGCCCCGCGCCGATGGGGGGGACCAGGCGCCCGTGTGACATGCCCGCAAGGAAAACCTCGTGGAAGAGGCGGTTCTGCAGCGCGCAGGCGAAGCGGTCCAGCCGGGAGTCCCGCTTCGGATCGAAGATCCGGAGGTGGTGCGCCGCGCCGACCATCGTGTCGGTGAAACCCATGGAGGAGCGGACCCGGTGGATCGCCCGGTACGCCGCCACGTGGGCCCGGATCATCGTCCGCGCCCCCCTGATGTATTTCACGATGCTTTGTTCGCCCGGCGGCCAGGTGCCCGCCACGTAGCCGAATACCAGGTAGACGTTCGGCTCGTTGATCGTGACCCACTCCTGCACCAGGTCGCCCAGGCAGTGCGCCGCGCGCTCGGCGTACCGCTCGAAGCGCCGCACCGCCCGGCGGTCGGTCCAGCCTCCGGAATCCTCGAACCAGAGGGGATTGGAGAAATGGTGCAGGGTCACCAGGGGCTCGATGCCGGCGTTCTTGAGGGCGATGATCTCGTCGCGGTAGTGGGCAAGGGCCCCCTCGTCGAAGTGGTCCTCCGCCGGCTGGATGCGACTCCACTCGAGACTCATGCGGTAGACCGTCACGTTAAGCCTCTTCATGAGCCGGATGTCCTCGTCGACGCGGTTCCAGTGGTCGTCGGCCACGGCGCAGTCGCTCCCGTCGGCGATGCGGCCTGGCTGGCGGGACCAGCGGTACCAGGTGTTGTTGGTGTCGCCCCCCTCGATCTGGAGGGAGGCCGTCGCCGTGCCGAGTGAAAAATCCGCGGGGAGTTGAAAGGGTTTCATCTCGTCCTCCTTCTCCGCCGAAGGGCGGGTGTTCTCACAGGCTCGCCTTCAGCACGAAGAGCCCTTCTTCGATCTGCCCGGCCTGGACCGGCAGGCCGTTGATGAAGTACTGGCCGGGGCCCGGCGTCCTGATGAAGACCGTGTTGTCGTTCCGCACGTCATCGCTCTGGGTTACGGTGATGGCGTCCCCGTTCTGAACGCAGGCGAGAATCTCGCTTCCCGGGAAGATATGGGCCGTGGTCCCCGATACGGTGAAGAAATCGTCCTTCACGGAGAGGTAGCATCGCGATTCGCGGGGCCGGAGCGGGATTTTTTCCCCCCCGGCCGTGAAGGCCGGGTCGCCTGCCGGCAGGGCGTTGAAGTAGAGACCCTCGTCCAGGACCGGAGCGGAGCGGCGGGACGAGAGGTTGGCCAGGGCGCAGTAGCGGTTTTCCCCGATGGCGAAATCGATCTTCAGGGCGCCCCCCGAATCAGAGACGCGCGTTCCCTCCTTTTCCCGCAGGGGGAAGAGGGAGCGGTAGATGCGCATCGTGTCCGGGGAATAATGGGCGACGTTGTCGGATGTGAAGATGAGGCCGCCGAAAATATTGTTCAGCAGGAAGAGGGTGAAGCGTTCGTCGTCGCTCATGGCGTTCTTTTCCCGCCGCAGCATGACGACGTCGGGGTCGTTGACGAAAACCCTCCCGTTCAGGTGTCCCCGGCCCACGGTGCTGGCCAGTGAATTGGCCGTGGAGACCCGCTCACGGTAGTTGACGGCCCTGAGGAGGCGGTCCTCCCATTTCGGCGCCACGTCGCTTCCGACGCGACAGTAGTCCACGAGCCCGAAGGCGGCACCCAGGGGGACGCCGCACCCGAGAATCAGCCGGTCCCCGGCGCAGCGGCGGAGGAACCTCATGGCCTTGGCCATGACGGCGCTCCGGGGCTTTCCGTTCCGCGGCAGCAGCGCCGCGGCGTAGAGGAAATCGAGCTTGACCATGTCGAAGCCCCACCGGTTGAGCGCCGTGTCGAAGACGTTGTGCATATGGTAGAGAAACTCGTCGTTGTACACGTCAAGGGCGTAGAAGGTGCCGCTCCAGAGGGGGTTCCATCCCGCGGCGACCGGTTTGCCCTCGTGCCTCAGGAGCCATTCGCCGCGCTCCTTCGCGAGCCGTGATGACTTCTCGCAGATGAAGGGAGCGAGCCAGAGGCCGGGGCGGAACCCGCGATCCCGTATCCTCGAGGCGAGGGCCTCCATGCCGCCCGGGAAGGAAGGCTTTATGTCGAGCCAGTCCCCCACGGCGGCCTGCCAGCCGTCGTCTACCTGGAACAGCTGGATGGGAATCCTCTCCCGTTCCAGGGCCGAGAGGTTTTCCTCGATGATGGATTCCGAGATGTCGGTGTAGTAGTGATACCAGCTCGTCCATCCCGTGGCGGGACCGCGGGCCTCGAAGCCAGGGCAGAGTGCGCCGAAGTAAGCGGAGTGCAGTTCATCCTCCCTGCCCTGGAGGAGGAGCAGGTCCACCAGGGTGGCGGGCGAGGAGATCTCGGTTCCCTCGACGTCCTTCACCACGCGGATGCGGTTCCGTTTCGCGTCGCAGGCGAAGATGGTGTAGCCGGTCTCCTCGTCCAGGGAACCCAGGAGTGTCGTCGCCCCGGTTTTCTGCCTGATGGAACAGTAGGTGTGGCTGTGGAAGGTGCCTCTTCCGCCGGGGCAGGGGTAGATGTCGTAGTCCCCGAAGCGGTCGAGCTTGAAGACGCGCCCGGCGCGGCCCAGGGGGCGGATCCTTTCACCCGGGGCGAACTCCCGGCTTTCCGTCCAGGACTGGAAGCCGTTGCAGAATATCCGGTCATCGGGGAGAAAACGGTAATTCGCCTCGAAGAAAATATCGAGAAGGGAGAGCGGCCCGTCGGGCGCCAGGGTTGCCGTGACGCGCCAGCCATGGTCGACGGGAAGAAGCTCCGACGTCACCTCGAGACCCTGTGCCCGGGCGGGCACGCCTGGAGTGAAGGAAAGCGTGTAGTCGCGTTTTCCCGCGCGGTAGCGTATGAAGCCTTTCTGTATGTTCATGCCTGGGTCCCCGGTGCCTCCCCGGCGGTCAGTTCTCGCACGCCGTCCCCCATGTCGGTTGCATGGAAGTCGATGGAACGATTCGTCCTCGCGCGGTATTTTTTTGCAACGAATTTTTTAAACGCCCCCAGGGCACCGGTTTCGACGAGGGCGAGGGCGCATCCGCCGAATCCGGCCCCGGTCATCCGCGCCCCGGAGCAACCCGGCGCGTCGAGGGACGCCGCCGCGATGGTGTCGAGCTCGAGTCCCGTCACCTCGTAGTCGTCGCGGAGGGAACGGTGGGATTCCGAGAGAAGGGCGCCGAACCTGGGGAGATCGCCCCCGCGAAGGGACCGGGCGGCCTCGATGACCCGGGCGTTCTCCGTGACGACATGGCGGGCCCGGCGCTTCAGCACCGGGTCGCCTATGGTCTCGACCAGGGCGGGGGAGGCGGCCGCGAGGTTCGGCACCGAGGGGTCCCTGAGCCTGATCGTCTCAAGGGCGGCCGCGCACTCCTCCCTTCGCTCGTTGTATTTAGAATCCGCAAGGGCGCGGGGGCGGTTGCTGTCGATGATGACGAGGGTGTGGTCCGGCAGCGAGACGGGCACGCATTCGTACCCGAGGGTCCCGGTGTCCAGGAGCATGGCGTGCCCCCGCCTTCCCATGGCGATGGCGAACTGGTCCATGATGCCGCACCGCACGCCGATGAACTCGTTTTCCATTTTCTGCATGAGGAGCGCCATGGCGATCCGCTCGTCGTCTCCCGGTTCGGCGAGGATGAAGGCCGTGAGAAGCTCAATGGCGGCCGAGGAGGAGAGGCCGGAGCCCCGGGGAAGGGTGCTCGAGTAGAGGATGCTCTTTCCCCGGATGGCGCGCCCGCTTTTCCGCAAGTAGTGCGCCGCCCCGAGGGGGTAGTTGGCCCATCCGCGCGCCTCGTCATAGCGGATCTCCCCGTCGAGATCGAAGCGGACCTCTTCCCCCTCCTGGGCGGACTTGAGCACCAGGAGGCTGTCGCGCCGCTCCTGCACGGTCCCCGTGATGCCCAGGGATATCGCACCGGGGAACACGCGGCCGCCGTTGTAATCCAGGTGCTCGCCTATAAGGTTGATTCTTCCCGGGGCGAAAAAGGACCTGAGGGGGAGGTCCTGGTCGAAAAAATCACGCGTATCGGCCTCTGTCATGCAGGGGAAACCTCCTCCGACGGGGTCCGGGGAGCGGTGCCTCCCGGTGCCGCTCACCGCAATCCGAGCCTACCGCACCGGAACCGGGGGCGCAATGAGAATACCGGGCGTCCCTCATTTTTTTCAGGATGCCAGGGGCGTGCAGGCGTGGGGAAGGCATCCCCGTGGCTCAATAAAAGGCCCCCCACCGGGGGGTGGGGGGCTGGTTAAGGAGGTATTGTAAACGGATCCGGGTTGTCGGTTTATATTCTCATGCCCAGGGAAAGCGCGGCGCCATGGTTCATCCCGCCGTAGGAGTAGCTCGGGTTGATCAGGTACGTGTCAAGCACGTCATCCTGTGTTCCGCCGGTAATCATTATACCGTTTTTCTGCACGCTCGTCGGCACCAAATACTGGAACTGGTAGGCCAGGCTGATGACGATCTCGCCGCCAAGGCGCCACATCTTCGGCACGGTGAACTCGACGCCCAGGGATGCGAGATGCTTGTCGTTGTCCATGTAGTTGAACATCCCCGTCGCAAGGCTGTTGCTCACTGTCCCGATCCTGATCCCCATGGTGGTGCCGGCGTTGTCAGCCAGGATGCTCGGCACGTAGGAGTAGCCTCCCATGACCGCCAGGCCGAAGAGGGTGAGGGGCGTTTTGTACTTTACGCCCACCTTGTAGGAAAGGGTGTCCTCGAATTCCGGAAGGCCGAAGTAGTGGAACTTGAGGACTTTCGAAACATAGTTCATCGACCAGAGTTCCCAGTTCACGTCGGCGGAGAGGGTGACGCCCCACCGGGTGTAGGCGATGCCCCCCGTGACCGTGTGGGGGGTGTAGTAGTCGACGATGGCGAGCATCAGGTTCATGTTGATGCTTCCGTTGAAGAGGACCGCGGCGGCGTTGAAGGGATCGATCTTCATCTTGGTCTCCATCCGGTAGGAGGCGCCGATGTCGAGTCCATCGATGGGGCTGTAAAACTTTCCGGGGCTGAAGTAGATTCCGGCGATGGCCGCGGGGGCAATGCTCAGGTCCATGGTCGCCTGGGCCAGGGGGATCTGGGGGTCCCCCGTGAGCTGGGTTTCCATGATGGCGCTCGCCTGGCCTGCGAAGGACACGTTTGCGCCGGCGCCCAGGCCGAAGGCGTCGTCAAGGAACCCGATGCCGAGTCCCACCATGATGATGGACGTCTGGATCTCCCGCCCGTAGCGGAGGAAGTTGTGGGTCCTCGGGTCGAGGTCGTTGACCTTGACCAGGCTCCCGTCCCAGTTGGTGCCGAGGCCGAGGCCGAGGCGGCATGACGAGATGAAGTCGGGAAGCTTGACTATGGTGTTGAGGTCCAGGGCCCCTCCAAGTACAAGGAAGCCATAGTAATCCATGTCCGCGGCCTTGGTTTTGACCGGGACATAGTCGCCGCTGGCGGTCGTGGCGAAGCGCTGGATGTTCAGGTTGAGCTGGGGATAGATGAAGAGCACGTTGACGCCGAAGCAGTTGGGATAGGTTTCCGAGGAGGTCTCGGATTCTCCTTCCGTCTTTCGCAGCTTCAGGGTCATCTCCCCTCCCCGCGACACGGTGCTGGTACCGGCATTGGCGCGGCCCTTTCCCAGTCCCCCGACGTTGTACCATACCGATGTCCAGTCATTGACCACGGCGGTCATGGCGTTGCCCCGGGATATCCCCTCGGCGGAGTAGCCGAAGGTGTTGGCGAAGTTCGCGTGGAGATCAGCGGAAATACCGGCGAAGATAAGCCCCATGATGCAGATAATGATTTTCTTTGTATTCATTGCCTCACCCACCAGATTGTGAAAATTTGTGCGTTCCCATGATGCGATCCCTTCAGAGGTTTTTTTCATTTCCCCAAGAAGGCATGGCATCCATCATAGTTACAAGTTAACCAACGGCACGTGGATCTCGATTCATTTTTATTGGATGGCAAGTTCGCTTATTTCCGTCCGGACGGTTAATAGAGCTTCACCTAGTATAGTCCTCAAATGATCCGTGTCTAATCAATAACAGCGATCACAATTATTGACGAGGAACTATACCGGGCTTGCCATCTGCCCCCGCGGGCCGCTTTCATTAGTGGACGATGAAGTGCCCGATAATTGTGCGCATTGTAAGTACTATTTAGGATATGTCAAGAAAAAAAACTGACCCACCAGTTTTAAATAATTGACATAATTGGGTAATTAGTGAATCAAATATCATCGAAATATCCATTGACATATTAATCATACCATGAATAAATTTGGAAAAAATGAGATGTCGGTCAGAAGCCACGGCCGTAATACGCCGGTGTTTCAGGGACAAGGGATGGCGCTGGCAATGACGAAGGGCGAACTGACAAAGTTCCGCCTCCTTAGATGCGCGGAAAAGGCCTTTTCTGAAAAGGGATATTACGAGACCCAGGTCTCCGATATCGTGAAAATGGGCCATGTGGCGAAAGGGACAATCTACCAGTATTTTAAGAACAAGGAGGAGATTTTCACAACCCTCCTCGGATCCTATATGCAGGAGTGGGAGAAGTCCATCGCCGTCACATTAAGCGATTTCGGTGGCGACCTCCCCTCAGGGCATTACGCGATCAGTTTCCTCCACCACCGGCTCAGCCGCACCGCGGCCTACTTCCGGGAAAACGAGGACCGCACCAACATCATACTCCGCATTTCCGTCGGGGTGAACCAGGCTTTCGAGCCGGTGATACGGCAGTTCGAGGAGAAGGTCCTGGAAATCGTTGTCCACGATATCCGGCTGGGCCAGAAATGGGGCAACATCCCCTCCGACGTCAACATCGAGATGGCGAGCAACGCGATCCTTGGCGCTATCCTTCGCCTCAGCTTTTATTTCTTCGTGCTTCACAGGGACAAGTACCTGGACGTTCCCATGGATGGCGTGGTGGATGAAGGGGTGAAACTGGTCTCCCAGATGCTCAAGATGAAATAAAGCCGTTGTCTTTCAGCCTCACGGTGCCGCCTGGGCCGCGGCATCGCCGGCCTTCCCCGTTACTTTCGCATCGCCGATATAGGATGCGGCGCCTACGAAGGTTCTCTTCCAGTAGTCAAGGTTCATGTTCGCGAAGGATACCCGCTTTCCCCAGGTGGGGGCGTGGATGAAGGTGTGTGCGTCAACGTAGATCCCGACGTGCGACACCCGGTTCCTGTATATCTTGAAAAAGAGAAGGTCCCCTGGCTTCGCGTCGGCGAGGTCGATTTTTCTTCCCTGCTCGTATTGATCGACGGTCGACCGCGGGAGGGTGATGCCGTTTTCGCGGTATACGAACTGGGCGAAACCCGAGCAGTCGAATCCACGGGCGCCCATGCCGCCGTAGCGGTAGAGGGCGCCGAGGTGCTTTTTCGCCGTGAATATGATGCCGGCGCGTAATTCCTTCTCGGTCCTGTCCGCCCCCGGCGCCTCCGCGGCGAGGATGAAGGCGAAGAAGAGGAACGGCATGAAGCGAATCGGCGCGATCATTGTTTTTTTGCCTCCCGGGAAGACGTGGTGTCCTGGGAACCGGGCGGCGCGTGGGCCTTTGCCCCGCGCACCCCGATGGAGGCAGTATACCATCTCCATTCCCCGGGACAACACTTTTTTCCTCCGGTCCCGCCGGGGCAATTGTCGTTGACAGGCCGCTTCGCGGGGTTATGATGGAGGCGTTTCATGCGGGGGCACCCCCCGGGAAAGGGAGCCCCCGGCGGCCAGGGGCGGCGAGGTGAACCGCGTTGGGGAAAAGGATATACATCGTCGAGGATTCCCGCATCGTGGCCATGGAGCTGGAACGAACGCTCATCGGCCTCGGCTATGAAATCGCCGGTGTCGCCGGCACCGGCGAGGAGGCGGTTGCCGGCTGCGCCGAAACCTCGCCGGACCTGGTCCTCATGGACGTGAAGCTTCCCGGCGAACTCGACGGAATCACGGCCGCCAGGGTTATCCGGGACCGGATCAGCGTTCCCATCGTCTACGCCACCGCGTACTCCGACCGCGAGACCGTGGAGGAGATCCAGAAGTCGTTCCCCTTCGGCTTCGTGGTGAAGCCCTACCGCGAGAAAGACCTCCTGGTGGCCCTGGAAACCGCCTTCACCCGTTTCGAGTACGAAAGGAGACTCGAGGAGAGCGAGCGGAGATACAAGAGCCTCTTCGAGGGGGCGAACGACATCATCTTCACCCTCGACGAGGAGTGGAGAATCGTAACCGTAAACCGGGCCGTGATGAACCACCTGAACCTGAGGCCCGAGGAGACCGTCTCGAAGCGCTTCCTCGACCTGCTCTACGTGCCTTCCGGCGGGGACCTCGTTCCCCATGATTTCGTGCAGGAGAAGATGGAATCGTTCGGACGGAACCGGCATCCCCTGAGCTTCAAGGCGGTGTTCAGGTCGAACTTCAACGACGAACCGGTGGAGTTGAACGTCCGTCTCGAAAGGATCGATGTCGCCGGGGGGGACCGGATCATCGGCAGGGCCTATCGCGTCGTTGACGATGAACTCCTCAAATTTTTCCGATCCGAGACGCAGCACCTGGTCATGGGCAACCAGCTTTTCCTGGTGGGGGACGTGGCGTACCGCGTCACCAGGAACCTGAAGCGCTACCTCGAGGACGACACCGTGGAGCTCCTGCGCATGGCCTTCGGGGAAGTCCTCATCAACGCCATCGAGCACGGCAACCTCGAAATCGGCTTCCATGAAAAGACAGAGGCCCTGATCTCGAAAAACTATTCCGAGTTCGTTTCCGGGCGCCAGGCCGACCCGCGGTACCGGGACCGCCGGGTCAGGATCGAATTCAGCATACATCCCCGGGAGGCGGTCTACCTCGTCGTGGACGACGGCGCGGGATTCGATTACGCGGCCTATTTCAGGAATGAGGCGGATAACGAGAAAAGCATGCTCCGGGCGCACGGCCGGGGCCTTCTCATGGCTCGAAAGATATTCGACGAGGTGGAATTCAGGGGGAGGGGCAACGAGGTGAGGATGGTGAAAAGGATCCGCTCCTGATTGCCCGTCGCTACCGTGCGCTGTCCCTCCGCCGGTAGCGCATAATCTCCTTCCCCGTTTTGAGAAGCATGGTCGCTCCCCTGATCGAGACGATCTCCCCGCGAAGGTCGCCGCGCCCGCTCCCGGAACCGCCGAGGTATATGCGGCCGTCCTCAACAAGGTAGGTGCTCCTGGAGCGCCGGGAAAGGTAGAGACCCTCGGCGGTGAAGGTCTCGCCGGCGTCCCCGTCCACGATGATCTCCTTCCCGCAATCGCCCGATGCGTCGCAGGCGCGTCCCTCCAGTTCCCACGTGCCGACCAGGCCCTCCGTACCCGGTTTACCGGAGCAATGGCCGAGGAGGAGCAGAAAGGAGATGATGACGGGAAGCGCGGTTTTGCGTGGTGCGTTCATGGTCCTGGTGTCTCCCTCGTGATGTCGGTGCTGTCCCGATGATGCGCGAAAAAGGGCTAACGGCCTTTAGTACTCATGTTCGGCGGACTGTTACTGAATCGGCAGATAAAAATTGCGGCCAGGTCCTCACGCGTATTTACCGTGAGGACGGCCAATTATACTTGACCGGCGTCCCTGTCCCGTCTAGTCTTCACGCATGAAACAACGACGATGCAGAACGCGCAAGGAGGACGATCATGTCGCGCAAGGCGATTGAATCAAGGATACAGAAGATCAGGAAGTTCTACGCGACGGGCGAGACGAGGAAGCTCTCGTTCAGGAGGAAGCAGCTCCGGCGCCTGAGGAGGGCCATCAGGAAAAACGAGGGCGTCATCATGGAGGCCCTCAGGAAGGACCTGAAGAAGCCACCCTTCGAATCCTACGCCGCCGAGATCGGCATTCTCTACCCGGAGATACGGCACGCCATCTGGAAGCTCGGGTCATGGGCGAAGACGCGGCGCGTGAAGACACCCATCATACACTTCTACTCGACCAGCGAGGTGCGCTATGAGCCCTACGGCACGGCCCTGATCATCAGCCCCTGGAACTATCCCTTCCAGCTCCTCATCGCCCCCCTGGTGGCGGCCATCGCCGCGGGGAACTGCGCGGTGCTGAAGCCCTCGGAGCTCGCCCCCGCCACGGCGAAGGTCATCGCGAAAATAATAAAGGAGACATTCCCCGAGGAGTACATAACCGTGGTCGAGGGCGGGGTTGAGACCACACAGGCGCTCCTGGCGGAGAAGTTCGATTACATTTTCTTCACCGGCGGGACCGCCGTGGGACGCATCGTCATGCGCGCCGCTTCGGAGCACCTGACCCCGGTCACCCTTGAGCTCGGGGGGAAGAGCCCGGTCATCGTGGACGAGGACGCGAACCTCCCCGTGGCGGCGCGGCGCCTCTGCTGGGGCAAGTTCTTCAACGCCGGCCAGACCTGCCTCGCCCCGGATTACCTCCTGGTGCATAAAAAGGTCCAGAAGGCTTTTCTCGATGAGCTGAGGAAGACCATTCTTTCTTTCTACGGCGAAGAGCCGCGGGAGAGCCCCGATTACGCGCGGATCATCAACGAGCGCCACTTTGACCGGATCATGAAGCTTCTAAAAAAGGGAAAGATCGTCCAGGGCGGGGAGAGCGACCGGAAGACGAGATACATCGCCCCCACCATCGTCGAGGGCGTCACCCACAGGGACCCGATCATGGAGGAGGAGATATTCGGTCCCCTTCTTCCCGTGTTGACCTTCAGGGACCTCGACGAGGCGATCGCCATGGTGAACCGCCTTCCCCGGCCCCTGGCGCTCTACTACTTCTCGAAGGACGAGAAGAAGCGCGAGCGTCTCCTTGCCGGGACCTCCTCCGGGGGCGGGTGCATCAACGACACCGTGTCCCACGTGGGGAGCCAGGAGCTTCCCTTCGGCGGCATCGGCGACAGCGGCATGGGGCGCTACCACGGGCGCTCCGGCTTCGAGACCTTTTCGCACCAGCGGGGCATTCTCACGCGCTCGAACCGGCCCGACATGATGCTCCGCTATCCTCCCTACGGGAAGAAGATTCGCCTCCTGAAGGCGCTCTTCAGGATCATCGGGTAACCGGCAGAGGGCCATGGCCCCGGTCAACTGGATCATCGTGGGGGCCTATATCGCCTTCATGCTCTGGCTCGGCTACCGCGTGGGCCGAACCCAGGAGAGCCAGGAGGACTACTACCTCGGTGGGCGCGCGGTTCCCTTCTGGCTCGTGGGCTCCTCCCTCATGGCCAACCAGGTGAGCACCATCAGCCTCATCGGCGCCCCGGCCTTCATCGCCCTCAGGGAGGGGGGAGGGCTCATCTGGCTCCAGTACGAGCTCGCCGTGCCCCTGGCAATGATCGTTATCATCATGGTCCTCCTTCCCGTGTACTGGCGGCGCGGGGGCACGACGATCTACGAGTACCTGGAGGGCCGCTTCGGGGCCCCCTCGCGCCTCGCCATGGGGTTCATCTTCCTGGTGAACCGCTCCCTGGGCGCGGGGGTGATACTGCTCGCCACCTCCTACGTGGCGAGCGCCCTCCTGGGCCTGGGCATAGGGCGGACGATCCTCCTGGTGGGTGCCGTATCCCTTGCGTACACATCCCTCGGGGGCATACGGGCGGATATCTACAGCGACCTGCTGCAGCTCGGGATCCTCTGGATCGGGAGCCTGGCCTGCCTCTGGATCATGGTGGAGGGCCTGGGTCCCGGGGCGTCGTTTCCCGCTGATGCCGCCGGGCGCCTGGCGGTTTTCGACGCCGCCTCGTCGGGGATCGGGGACGGCCGCACCTTCTCCTTCTGGCCCATGCTCTTCGGAGGGGTGTTCCTTTACGTGTCCTACTACGGCTGCGACCAGAGCCAGGCCCAGCGCCTCCTCGCCACGAGGGACATGGGGAGCGCGGCGAAGGCCCTGGTGCTGAACGGCGTCGCGAGGTTCCCCCTGGTCCTCACCTACTGCGCCATCGGCCTCCTGATGATACCCTTCATGGCGTCCCATCCCGATTTCGCGGAAAGCCTCGCCGGTGCGCCTCCCGACTACCTGATGCCCCGATTTTTCGTGCGCTACGTTCCCGACGGCCTCCTGGGGATCATCGTCATGGGGATCCTGGCGGCGTCGATGTCGAGCATCGACTCGACGATCAACTCCCTGAGCGCCGTGACGTGGGAGGACTTCGCGCGGCGGATCGCCCCGGGGATCGACGCCCTCCCGGACCGCCGCAAGGTCCTCTACTCGCGCCTCATCACCGTGGCCTGGGGGGGGCTGGCCATCGCCTTCGCCATGGCCATGGCGGGGCGCTCGGAGACCGTGATCGAGCTGATCAACAAGATCGGCTCCGCCTTCTACGGCCCGGTGGCCGGGGTCTTTCTCCTCGGCATACTTTCGCGGCGGGCACGGGGGTGGGCCGCCCTGGCGGGGCTTGCCGCCGGTGTGGCCCTCAACCTCGTGCTCTGGATATTTTTCGAGGGAAGCGTCTCCTGGATGTGGTGGAACGTCACCGGCCTCGCCGTGACCATGGGCCTGGGACGGCTCCTCAGCCTGGGGAGCGCCGTGGCGGAACCGGAAAGCGGACCTGCCTGGGAGAAGGGGGCGCCGCGGTACCGCCTCCTTCTCGCCTGGTTTGTTCTCATCATGGCCGCCTGCGCCGCCCTGGAGCGCGGCCTCGCGCACTTCCTGGCGCGGTAACCGTCATTCCCGCACGACGTCCCCGGCCAGGGCCTCCCTCCCCGGCTGCAGCCGCGTGATCACGGGATAGAGCTCCCCGCGGGGGAGCGTCCCCGCCACCTCGATGGGGAGATAGTACTCGTTGAACCCGGTAGTGCGTCCTCCCCGTGCGCGCTCGCTCAGGAAGAGGCTCCTGCGCTCCTCGAAGCGGGCGCGGTAGGCCCGGGCCAGGTCGTCGCTCACGCTGATGAGCCGCGCGCTTCGCTCGCGTTTGATCTGTTCCGGGACCTGGTCCGGCATGGTGGCGGCGGGAGTGCCGGGACGTGGTGAGTAGCGGAAGGCGTGGACGCGGGAAAGCCCCGCGTCGCGGACGAGGCCCAGGGTGTCGAGGAAGTCGTTCTCCGTCTCGCCGGGGAAGCCCGCGATGACGTCCGTGGTGAGGTTGATATCCGGGACCGCGGCGCGGAGGCGCTCGCTCAGGGAGAGGTACTCTTTCCGGCAGTAGGGCCTGTTCATCCGCCGGAGGACGGCGTCGCTGCCGCTCTGAAGCGAGAGATGGAGGTGCTTCACCATTTTTTCATGGCCGAGGAGTTCCGCCAGTTTCGGTGTCACGAGGACCGGCATGAGGGAGGTGAGGTGAAGGCGGAAGCGCCCCGGAAGGTCCAGGATGGCCCCGGTGAGATCGGCGAGCTCGCTTCCGTCGCCGCTTCCCTCGCGGGAGTAATTGCCGATCATTACCCCCGTGAGGACGATCTCCCTGAAGCCCGCGGCGACGATGCGCTCGCATTCGTCGAGGACCAGGTCCCGGGGCTTGCTCCGCGGCGCCCCCCGCACCAGGGGCACGATGCAGTAGGAGCAGAAGTTGCCGCAGCCGTCCTGTATTTTCAGGTTCGCCCTCGTGGTGGAGGCCCTGACCGGGAGGGCGTAATCGAAGCGGGCGCCGTCCGGCGCCGGCGACGCGACGAAATCCTCCCACCGCTCCACGATCTCCGGTATCATGGCCTTCTGGTCGTTCGGCACGTGGAACACGTTCCCCTCCCTCCGCAGGCGCTCCGCGACGCATCCTGCCATGATGACGCGCCCTCCCCGGGGGGCCGCCAGTTCGCTGAACCGCTTCAGGTGCCGCATGGTCGCCCCCTGGCTTTTAACCGTGACGGCGCAGGAGTTGATGATGAAGAGGTCCGCGTCGTCTCCCGCGACGATTTCGTGGCCACCCTCCTGAAGGGCCGTGGAGATCGATTCGATTTCCGCGCGGTTGAGCCGGCAGCCGAGATTGGTGATCCTGATCTTCATGGGCGGTGTCCCGTGGCGGAAGAATGGACCGGGGCCATGGTGAGCACAAGGATTTTTTCTTGAAAAAGCCGATGGCGGGTGGCAGGATAACCAGGCGCGGAACCGGCCCCGCGCCATGATCGGCCGGAGGGAGGGCGCGATGACGCGATCTGATCTGCTGAAGCTGTACCCGGATGAAATCATCTTCGATATCGTCCTGGCCCTTCACGCGTGGCTTCTCCTTCCCGATCTTCTGAAGAAGGCGAAAATCCTCCCCGACTACCTGGGCATGAACGGGGCATTCGCGCTTATGATGCTCTTTTTCCTGGCGTTGCCCTGGTACGCGGTCCCCCTTCTCGCATCGCTGAAGGAAGAGGACCGGAAGGCCGCCGGCGGGATCGGTTCCTTCCTGCTATTCATCGTGATGCTCGTTGCCCTCATCGAGGGGCCCATGCTCCTGGCGGTCTATACCGGGGGTGTCCGGCACGGGATCGAGTGCCGCTTCATGCTGATCGGCATCATCATGACCATCCTCGGCGTGGCTGCGGGGGCCTTCATGCCCCTGCTGAGAGAGCGGGTGATCGCGAAGATCAGCGACTCCTTCGCCGGGGAGATGATCTCCCTGGGACTGGCGAACGCCGGGGCCGCTGCCGCGGCATCCCTTGCCTGCTTCTACAACATGACGATGGTCGCCTATTTTTCGGCGGTTTCCCCCGAACCCCTGTACGGCTACATCCTCTCCCTCGCGCTCTCCGGCGCCGTGCCGCTCCGGCTCATCATGATGGCAAGGCCCCCGGCGCGGCCCCTCACCATCCTGACGGGGATGGCGTCGATCGCCCTTTGCGTCCTTTCCGCCCTCGTCGCCCTGGGGAGGATTTGAAGGCGGGGCCGATCCCTGGCAATTAATCAGTTCATCCCTTCAATTTCGATTTTCATCTTCGGCTTTGTTTCACCGGGAGTGTCGCCGATCCTTCCGATGAATGCGACGTTCAGGAATGGCTCGAGTCGTGTTACGCGTACCCCGGAACCGTCAAGAGAGCCGCCGTATCCCCCCCGGGCGCCGAGGTCAAGGCTGAAGGTGAAATGGTCTCCTGCGTGGAAGTTGAAACCGAGGACGACGCCAAGGTAGCCCATCATGAAAGGATCGTCCACGCCAGAACCGGCGCGCCGGGCGTTGTAGGCGAAATTGTATGAAAGGCCGACCTGCGGTCCCGCCCAGATGCGCACCGAATCGGTCCGGTAAAATCCGAACCCGAAACTGTTGGTCCAGAGAAGGCGGTGGTAGCTCTGGCTGCTGAAGATGGAAACGTCCTTCGTGAAGGAGTTGTGGTAGGTCAGGTTGCAGCGGTAGTTGAAAAGACGGTCCGCCGCCACGGCGGTATCGACGACGATGCCGGCGCCGGCCAGATACTCGGTGAGCGAATACGTGGCGGTGCTCCCGTCATTGAAGCTGCGCTTCAGGGTAATTTCCGAAAGACCTCCCGAGATGGTCAGCCCCACGCCAGTGGCGCGGGCGATCGGCGTGATGAGTATCGCGAGAAAAAGTAGAAAGATAGTTGCGAAGAATCGGAATTTCAAAACAGTTTCCTCCCCTGGGTGTCGGTGTTCTTCTCGTCGTATCACGGGATGCTTTAATCCGGTTTCGTGCGTAGGGTCGTCCATCATTTGCGCGCGGATCTTCTTCCCTTTGATCGACCTTCAATTAATATTGTGTCGTTTTTTGGTCAATAGTGCAAAAAAAAATAATTAATACAATAAAAAAACGTGCGTGTTTCCAGGGTTGGGGGCATCGCATAAAGGCGGGTGTCGCGTGAAGCGTGGAGGCGGGGTGTTGTTTGAAGGCGGGGTCGTGTGACCCCGCCTTCAAACAACATTACATCGGCCTCACGGGAACGCAGATGTCCACCAGGCATTTCCCCTGGGGGTGCGTGGCGGGGTCGTTTTTGAACAGCTCGAAGCAGGGCCCGTCGTCGGGCTGGTAGCCGCTTCCCGGCATCCATCCGCCGAAGAGCGCGTCCCAGGCTGCCTGGTACTCGTCCTCGGCGAGCTCGAAGGACCCCACGGCGTAGGCGCCTCCCCGGACCTTCATGAGGCCGATTTCCCCGTCCACCTTCGTCCCCTCCGGCACGGTGACGCATACGCTCACCCTGAGGCGCTCGTCGTCGGTCACGTCAGGGTTGTCGTGGTAGACCGCGAGCATGCGCGCCGATTCGTTGAGAAGGCCCCGCGGCCCCGCCCAGGCGCAGAGCCTTCCGAAGAGCCTTCCGAAGAGGGCGCCGTCGCCCTTGTAGGGTCCGGTGTGGCGCACGTAGGCCACGGTCATTTCGGGAAGGTCCTGCACCTTCACGTTCACACTGTGCGTCATGTTGTTCCTCCTTTCGTATGATCTGACGCTTCCAGTGTAGCCGTTTTCGCTGGGCCTGTCTTTCCCGTCCTTGCGATTCGCTTTGCCGTTCTTGCTTTCGTGTGTGCGGATCTTGCTTTTTTCCCTTTCGCCGAGGGACCGCCACGCCGTGGCGCTCATGCCGAAATAGTCCCTGAATGACCGCGCGAAGGCGGAGGACCCGGAGAAGCCGCAGGCCAGGGCGATCTCCGTGACGGACATCCGCGGCGAGGCGGCGAGCATGGTGGCCGCCTTTTCCACGCGAAGCCTCTGGATGAAGCGGTTCAGGGGCTCCCCCGTCATGGCGGTGAAGATGCGGTGGAAATGGAAGGGTGAAAAATTCGCCACCCTGGCCAGGGAGGCCAGTGAGAGTTCGGAGGAGATGTGCCGTTCGATATGGTCCATCACCCTGTTGATGCGGGCCGCGTATTCCTTCCTTAGAAGTTCCGACCGGGGGTCGCGTTTCGCCATCCATTCCTCCTCGGTTCGCGGTACGGCTCTCCCGCGACACTTGGCGCGTGGCCATAAATAGTAATTGCCATGCCGGGGGGAGCAAGTAAAAAATTACCCGGTGGCGTGCTGCCACGGGGCTGCCCGACGGGCAGAATCCGGCACGGCCCGCGCCGCCATTTCACGGCAGGGATGCCGTCAATGCGGGAGGTGACTGCATGATTACCATCGTACCGGTGGGGGATCGGGGCGCCGCGGCCGCGGGGCTCCAGGCGGCCTGGGAAGGGGGCCAGTTCGTCATCATCGTCGCGCCGCGGGGACTCGTGGCCTGCGGGATCGTCGACCCCGCGGTGTCGGAGAAATTCGGCTTCGCCGTGGCGATCGCCCGGGGGACGCCGGAGAAACCCCTGGTTACGCCGGATGATCTCCTGGAGGCGCGGATCGCCGCGGTGACCCCGGAGGCGGCGAAGCGGGGTGTCGCCGCGGGAATGACGGGCCGGGAGGCCCTGGCCCTTCTCTCATAGGGTACGGCCCCGGCGCGCCAGGGCCCAGGACACGGCCACCAGGGCCGCGTGGATGAACGCCAGGAAGAGCATCCCCGTGGAGAGGGACCACCGCGCCCCGATCTCCCCGGCGGCCCAGGGAAAGATCATGAGGCCCACGCCCAGGGAGGTGAGGAGGATCCCTGTGACCTGGCCGATCCTCCCCGGGAAGGCGTCGCTCCCCAGGCTGATAAGTATCGGGAATATGCCGGAGAAGAAGAGGCCCACCAGGGAGAGGGCGACGCCCGCCACGGCGCCGCGTCCCGTGGCGTAAAACAGGGCGAAGGAAAGGGCGGCCCCCGCCGAGAGGATCACCAGGAGGGTCCCGGCCTTCATGTGCCGCGCCAGGCGCATGCAGATGAGCCTCCCGAAGGTAACGAAGAACCAGAAGTAGCTCAGTACCGAGCTTGCCGGGAGCTTTTCCATGGAAAGGACCCGTTCCAGGTAGAGCACGGCCCAGCTGTTGATCCCCATCTCGATGCCCACGTAGAGGACCGCCGCGAGGGAGACCAGGAGCACGTGGCCGTTCTTCAGGAGCCCCATGAAGGATACGCCGGGCTCCCGGTGCAGGCGGGGAAACCGCGCCGGGAGGATGAGGAGCGCCACGGCCGCGGCGAGGCCGGCGAGGAGAACATAGACCGTGGGCCAGGGGAAGCCCTTTTCGAGGAGGCTTCCCGCGACCAGGGGCCCCGCCAGGGCCCCGGTGCCGTAGAAGATATGAAGAAAGGTGAGGGACGAGGCCCTGCTCTCCGGGTTGACCGAGGCAACCAGGGTGTTCGCCGAGATCTGCACGAGGCCCCCCCCGAGGCCCAGGAGGAGAAACCAGGCGAGGCCCGTTTCGATGCGGGCGCTGAGGGCGATGCCCCCCAGGGAGAGGGCCACGGCGGCCTGGCCTGCGATGAAGAGGGGCCTCAGGGGCAGGCGGTCCATGACGATTCCCGCCAGTGAAACCGCGGCGATGAACCCCAGGGAGAGGGAGGTGACCAGCATTCCCAGGCGCCCCGGATCCGCGGCGTAGGTTTCGGCCATGGCGCCCACGGCGGGGCCCATGACGGTCATGGACATGGCGAAGACCAGGAGCGAGGCGCAGGCGCAGATGGTGGCGTATCGCGTGCCCATGGGATGCCCGATCAGAGCCGGAAGGCGGCCTTGAGCTTGAGGCCCTCTTCGGCCCTGCCCCGCACCGCGAGGGCGCCGCGGAGAAAGGCCGATTCGATCGACTCCCCCCCGGAGAGTATGGCCGCCCAGGTACCGGCGGGGGCGGCGAGGACCACGGCGGCGGATCGCGGCGCCGCGCCCCCGGCGATGCGCGCCCCCTCCTTCCCGACACGGAGCACGTAGGAAGACGCCGGGGCGCCTCCCTCGGGGAGCACCTCGATGCCGGCGAGACAGCGCCACCGGGGCACCGCCGCGGGGTCATAGCGGCCGGGGAGGACCTCGATGAGACGCGCCGCCATCATGGGGTCCCCAAGACCGGCCTCGCTTTTCCGGGGGCTGCGCGCGGTCCGTGTCTCCCGTCGCCGCCGCGCCAGGGCGCGGAGGCGGGGGAATGCGCGGCCCAGGTCGCCGGGATAGACCTCCCGGCGCTCCCGCGCCGACTGCGCCACGGCCAGGGCGACGCGGAGCACCTCGCGCGCCGCCGGGCCGGAGAGGTTCGGCTCCTCCTCGCCGCGCATGGCGTGTATGAAGTTGTGCGTCGCGCCGATAAAGCCCTCGCGCCAGTCAGATTTCTCGTTGAACCACTTCCATTTTTTCCCCGTGAAGAGCCCCAGGACGGGGCCCGGTCGCATGAGCCCCGTGCAGCGGTTGATGACGATGATCCCGGCGCTCCCGGTCACCTCGATCCACTCGTCGTTGGCGTAGTAGCGCGAGGGGAGGGCGAGGTCCGGCGAGATGGTGAAGTCGATGACGCCGTGGGCCGTCTTCCCCGCGAATTTGAGCATGACCGTCGCCGGGGAATCGACGACGCCGTCGACGGAATCGATCCACGCCGCGAGGCGCTCCACCTCGCCCATGAGGAAGCGCGCCGTGGAGTAGAGGTGGTGGCCATGGTCGAAGGTCTGCATGCCTCGGCCCGCGGCCCTCTCCCGCATGCGCCACTCCCACGAGGAGGCGGGGACGTCCCAGCCCCCGGAGCCCCCCGCCGTGAGCTTGATCCGGAGCCCCTGGGGCGCGCCGATGGCGCCGTCGTCGATCAGCTTTCGGGCCAGGACGATGGGGGGATAGAAGACGTAGTTCTCCGTGACCTTGAAGAGGACGCCGCTTTTCGCAACGGCCCGAAGTATACGATCGGCGCTCGGGATGTCCGTGGTCATAGGCTTCTGGAGGGCGATGTGCTTTCCCGCACCGGCCGCCGCGACGGCCATCTCCTCGTGGAGGCGCTGGGGCGTGAGGATCTCCACGGCGTCCACGGCGGGGTCCGCGAGCATCTCGCCGAAATCAGCGTAGGCCCGCACCGCCTTCCATTCCTTCTTCCGTGCCGCGGCGAGGTCCGCGTTGGCGTCGCACACAGCGTAGACCCGGGCCGAGCGGTTCCCCGCGTACCCGGGGTAATGGAGGTCCGCGATCCGGCCGAGGCCCACGATGCCGACCTGGAGCTGTTGGGATTTCGCGTGTTTCATTTCCTTCGAGATGATATTGGTGTATGATTTTATGTCAAGATAATATCACGCCCCGCCCCCATGAAGGCGGGGTCACGTGACCCCGCCTTCATGGGGGGGGGGGGCGGGGCAATCCACAACCATTTATTATCGCACAACCCGTGTATGATCCATTGGCGGCGCAAATAACGGACATGATTATCGAGATCATCCGCGTCACGGATGTAATGATCGTGAAATGACGATTGCCATCGGAAACGCGGGAGGGGTATGGCGCCCCCGTGTCGGTTCTCCGCCATGGCGATGTATTTTCCCAATCTCGGGAGTTGGGCCGCGGGCGTTCTTTCCCGGAAGAGGAGGTTGCGTCCGGCATGCCCGGCGAGCAACCGGTTGGCGTTCCGGGAGAAATTCGTTTTCAGCGACCGCATGATCTCGGAAAAGGAATGCCCCGCCGATGGCCGGATCAGCAGGTGGACATGGTCCGGATTGACCTTGTATCCGAGCACCGCGAAATTCTTTATGGCCGCGCACAATTCGAGATCATCGATGAAGAGCCCGCACAGGATATCCTCGTCGAACCAGGGGTAGCGCCCCCGGGTCACCGTGGTGATGAAATACATGGCCCCGTTGATGTAATATCGCTTCTGCGAGTTCCGATGAAGCATGCCGTGTGTTTTTGGATTCCCGTTTAACGGTTGTACGGATGGGGGCGGGATGATGAAAAAAAATTTTCGGTGATGCCCGTGTGGATGCGGGGTCACGTCGCGTGAAGGCGGGGTCACGTGACCCCGCCTTCACGCGAATAAAAATTTCGCATTCACGAGGATTCCCTCTTGTACAGATAATCCGCCAGGGCCCGGTAGAGGGTCATGGAGGCCAGGATGGCGCAGTGGAGATGGTCATCCGGCAGGCCCCCGGCCTCCCGGATGATGGCCCCGGGGGAGATCGACATCACCTCGTCGATACCCTTCCCCTCGGCCAGGCGCGCCGCGGTCTCGCCGCAGAGCATGGTATGGCCGCAGCCATCGGTGAAGAAACGGATTTCTTCGACCCGGTCGTTTTTGATTATAAGGTAGAACTCCATCTCGTCGCCGCAGATCCCCTTGAAAAAGGCGGAACAGTCGGGATCGTTCATCCGTCCGAGGTGGAGGTGTTTGGGCGTGTTCATGGGTTTCGGCCTCCCTGCCGTATCCAGGGTATCAGCCTCCCCGCCGGTTTGTCAAGCCAAGCGCGACGCGTGGACGGCGGGATTGACGCGGGCAGGGGGGAGGGGGCGATACCCCCGTCATTCATCGCAGGTTGACGTTCCGCAGCGTTCGCTCCTGCCGCAGCAGGTGCGGCCCGTTCGTTCGAGTGAGCATCCTCCCTGGTCGTGCCGCGCCCCTGACCCTTTCATGATGAACCCGCCTCCCCCGGTGATGAGGCGCCGCACGGCTCCGCCGCATTCGGGGCACCGGTCCAGTGGCGGCTCGGTGATCCCCTGGTTCCGCTCGAAGCGATGGCCGCATGATTCGCAGAGGTAGTCATAGGTGGGCATGGGTCACGCCTCGTCGGGTGGATTCTTCTCGGGAGTGTCCGGCGCGTCTCGGCGCCCCCGGCGGCGTGCCTCGGGCTCTTCCACGTCGTCCTGCCATCCGTTCCGCGTGGCGTCGATCCGGTCGAACCGCGCCGCGTAGGGCTTGATGTCGAGCAGGGGCGAGCCGTCCAGCATGTCCACGCCCTCGACGCGGAGCACGTTCCCCTGGCGCCCTTTCAGGGCCACGATGCTCAGGCCGATCGGGTTGGGCCGGCAGGGCGCCCGGGTGGCGAAAAGCCCCCGGACCTCGTCCTGTAAAAATGGCTTCACCGAGAGCCTCGGCGGCCCGGCGCGGTGGAGGTGGTAGAGGAGATAGACGTGGGAGAAGCCCTCGATGTCCGCCAGGCCCTCCTCGAATTCGGGGAAGACCTCCACCTCCCCCGCGAAGTCCCCCGAGTAGACGGGCTGGATCGGCGTTTTCTCCGGGTCGCGGTGCGGGGTATGGATGACGCCGATGGCCCTGTATGACAGCGCGTGATCGCTCATTATTTCGATGGGTTATTCCCTGACCGGGTCTTTCGTCGTTCCCGGGAAACCGGCCCCTCCCCGGAGGGCTTCACCTTCCATGGTTTCCACCGCGTCGTCCCGGGCACAGGCGTTTTTACGAATGCCGGGAAGGTATTCCTGGAACCGTGCCCAGGAGGGGATTCCCGTGGCGTAGAGGCGGTGGCGCAATCCCCGGGCGTCGCCCCTGGCGGCGCCGTAGCAGTCGTGCCGCCCGCCTTCCGCGGTCATAATGGTGGGCCTGCCGTACCCGGCCTGGTCACCCGTTTCATGCCCGGTCAACCGTCCCGTACGGGCCGGTATCCGTCCATGGTCGCCTTTCATCGCGGTCACCTCCCCGCATCCATCGCTCCGGTGAATCCGTCGCAATGGCCGTACCCTTTGATGGGACAAGGGAAGCGCCCGGTCAGGGATTCGTCAAGGACTTTGCTATCCCCGTTTGCTCCATCCCGTTACTTCCGCTATTCCCCGGCCTTATCCTTTTGCCGCAGGCGGGTCCCGCAGAGGGGGCAGAAGATTCCGATGTCGCGGCCCATGAACCTGCCGCAGGCGGGGCAGGTGGCGACGCGCCGCAGGGCCGGCAGGGCCGGCAGCGCCAGGAGCGCCAGGGCGGGAACCAGCCAGGGGATCAGCCCTGTCCCCGGATCCAGTGCCATCACCGCCAGGGGTACCGCCAGGAGCGCGACAAGCCATGCCAGGAGGTACCACGCCCAGGGGCGGAAGGCCCGGAGGCGGGCCTCGTAGATTTCAGAATGGTCCTGTTCCATGGGTGTACCTCCTGGTGCCCGGGGGACTTACCCACCGCGCGTCATGAGCATGCAGGGCCCGTACGCCGGGTCCTCGAACCTGCGCCATTCCCTGAACCCCGCTTTCCCAAAGGCCCGTATCGCCGCGAGGTTCGACGTCGAGGTGCAGAGCCCTGGCAGGGCCCCGGGGTGTTCCCGGGCAAGGTTCGCGCAGAGGAGCTCCAGGGACCGGGGCCCGATACCGCGGCCGATGAACGCCTCCTCGCCGATGAAGATGTCGATGTCCATGACGGGCGGGTCGTCGGCGCCAAGACCTGCGAGGGCCCGGTCCCTTTCGGTCAGGATGTCCCAGCGGAGATAGCCTGCGGGGGTTTTGCCCCGCATGATGAGCGCGTGCCCCCCGGCGGGGGTGAAGTCGAGGAGCTTCTCTTCAAGGGAAAGCTCCCTCCACCACCTGTATACGTGCGGCTTCGGGAACCACCGGTTGACCAAGGCGAGATGGGCCGCCGGGTCGAACGCCGTGAGGGCGACCTCCTCCTTCATCGCCTTTCCCCGGTGCGCACCCATACCTCCATGGACGAAGGACCACGGTTGCCCCAGGCGTAGTAGGGGATGAAGGTGAGGGGTGTTCCCTCCGGCGTGGAACCCCGCATGGCGCGGGCGCCGGAGAAGTGCGGCGACGAAGCAACCGCCTCCAGGGGCCGGGAGAGGTCGAGACACGCCCCCGGCACGGCAACCCCGGGGTTGTCCACGCTCTCCGCGCAGTAGACCAGGGGCCCCCTTGATAGGGCGACCCGCCCGCGGTTCCCCCGGACCCTCGGATCGGAGCGGAGGAGGCGGATCTCCAGGGGGAGATCGATCTGGATCCTGTTCCTCTTTTTCCATGGTCCGTCAATCCGGACATGGTACGATTCGAAGGGCGAGTAGCCCGAGGCCGTGGGCACCGGGGCGGGCCGCTCCCCCGGCGGAACGGTTTGCCCGTTCAACGCGACGGAGGGATTGATCGCCCATGAGGGGATCCGCAGGGAGAGGGCGACGCGTGATCCCTCCGCGCATTCCATGTCGATGACGACATTTCCCCCGAGGGGAAGGCCCGACGTCACGGCGATCCGCCTGATGCCCGCGGCGCCCGGACCCGAGGGTTTCCATTCGCAGTCGATATACTGGTGCACCATGATCTCCCCGTCCCGGCGGGAAAAGGCGTATCCCCCCAGGGAGGCCCAGGCCCGGGCGATGTTGCCGGGACAGCAGGCCGTGCCGAACCAGGGCCTCCGCGCGACGTCCCGTGCCAGGAGGGGATTTCGGTAGAGATAGGATCTCCCGTCCAGGGCGATACCCGGCAGCGCGGCGTTGTAGAGCTGCCACTCGATGAGGTCCGCGTAGGGCGCCTCCCCCGTGGCCAGGAGCATCTCGCGGCTCCAGAAGATCGAGGCCAGGGCGGCGCAGGTTTCGCAGTAGGCGTAGCGGTTGTCGATCTCGAAGTCGCGGCCGAAGCCCTCGATCACCGGGAGGGACCCGACGCCCCCCGTGACGTAGGCGCGGCGCGTCACCATGCGCCGCCACGCCGCGGCGAGGGTCTCCAGGAGGGCCCCGTCGCCGGTCTCGCGGGAGAGCATCGCCGCCGCCGTGGCCAGGTAGCCCCATCGGACCGCGTGGCCCTTCGGCACGCGCTGTTTCCGTACCGGGCGGTGCTGCTGGAAGAACGCCCCGGAGAGAAACGACAGGGCGGAACGCAGCTTCAGCAGCGGGGGCTCCCGCGTGCCGAGCTGTTCCGTGAAATCGAAGCCGGCCCCTCCGGAGGCGCCTTCGCGCTTCCGCACCGCCGCGGCGCGCCGCCCCTGGCTCAGGAACTGCCCCGCCAGGCGAAGCCCGAAGAGGCGCGTCCGTCCCCGGTCCTCGATGAAGCGTTGCGCCGTGTCGAGGTAGTCCCTCCGGCCCGTGAGGCGGTAGAGCCGGACCAGGGCGATCTCGATCTCCTCGTGTCCCGGAGTTTTCGAGGGACCCGCGTTGCTGAAATCCCTCGCCACAAGGTCCCCGGCGGCGAGGGCGAGCGAAAAGAGGTCTCCGCGTCCCGTGGCCTCCCGGTGGGACACCCCCGCCTCCACCAGGTGCCCCATGGTGTAGAGCTCGTGCTCGATCTGGAGGTTCTTCCACCGGACGCCGGGGAAGTGGCACTGGTTGTAGGTGAAGAGGTAGCCGTCGGGGGCGGCGGCGCGCCGCACGAGATCGATGTACTCGGAAAGGCGGCCTTCGATTTCCCGGTCTGGCCCCGCGGCAAGTGCCAGGGAGGCGGCCTCGGCCCACTTGTGCACGTCGGAATCGTCGTAGAAGAATCCCTTCCTGAAGCCTTTGATCATCCCCGCCGTGACGCGGAAGTTGTCCAGGCGTCCGGTTCGTTCAAATTGCTCCCACTGGTGGAGGAGGGAATTCCGGCTGGCGGCGAGGCGCCCCGCCCAGAAGCCCCCGGTGACGCGCGCCTCCCCCGGTGCGGGGGATTCGCGGCGATGTTCCTGTGGCGATATCTCGCTCATGGCCGGTACCTTCCGTGAGGATATACATGATAATGTTCATAGCAAGCATTTTTCGATCGGTGTTGCGTTTTAAGGTTCAGTCTCAGATAGACAAATGAGAATATACCGCGGAGACACCGAGTTACCTAGACACGTCTATACTCCGTGTCTCTGTGCCTCCATGGCAATCTCTTTGAAGATCACCCTTGAAAGCGGCATGGCGAAGCAGACAATATTTCTATTGCATTTTTACTGCGGAGTGCTAGAGTATGCGGAAGGTATGGCACTCTGGGGAAGGAGGAAGGGCATGCAGGACACGAGAATGACCGTGGCGCAAAAGCTCGGGTACGGGGTCTGCGACCTCGGGGGTAATCTCTTTTTCACCGCCATCGGCCTCTGGCTCATGATCTATCTCACCGACACCGTGGGGCTTCTCCCCTTCCTCGCCGGGACCGTCGTGGCCGCGGGCAAGGTCTGGGACGCGGTCACGGACCCCGTGGCCGGCTACCTCTCCGACCGGACGACGAGCCGCTGGGGGCGCCGGCGCCCCTGGATGTTCTTCGGCGCCTTTCCGCTCTTCGCCGCCATGGTAGTGATGTTTACCGACCCGGGCCTCGCGTCCCAGGGCGCCCTCGTCGCCTGGGGCGTCATCGCATTCTGCCTTCTCAACACGGCCTACACCGCGGTGAACATTCCCTACAACTCCCTCACGCCGGAGCTGACCCGGGACTACCACGAGCGGACCTCCCTGAACGGGTTTCGCTTCGGCTTCGCCGTCGTGGGCACGCTCCTGGGGGCCGGGGCGGCCCAGCCGATCGTGGGACTCATGCCGGATAAAAGCGCCGGCTACTCCGTCATGGGCGCGGTCTTCGGCGCCGCCATGTTCGTAACCGCCCTGGTCACGGTGTTCTCGATCCGCGAACCCCGGGGGGGGCACCGGATCCTCACGGAGGGGTTTGTGCGCACCTACCGGAAGGTCTTCCGGAACGGCCCCTACCTCCTGATACTGGGGGTCTACGCCCTCCACGTCACGGCCCTCACCGTGGTGATGGGCGTCGCGGCCTATTACTTCAAGTACATCCACCGCGACGAGTCCCTCACCACGCCGGCCATGCTGATCCTCCTGGTGACCGCCTTCGCCTTCATCCCCGTCAGCGTGGCGCTGTCGAAAAGGCTCGGGAAGAAGATAGTGTACGGCGCGGGCCTCGCCCTCTTCGCCGTCAACGTGATGGTACTCTTCTTCCTCGGCCATGTTCTCCCCCCCTCCTTTTCCCTGGCGATGATGTTCACCACGGGGATCGGCCTGGGATTCACCTACGCCATGCCCTGGGCCATGGTCCCCGACGCGATCGAATACGATTATCTTCTCACGGGGGAACGGACCGAGGGGGCCTTCTACGGGATCTGGACCTTCGGGATCAAGATCGGCCAGGCCGTGGCCCTGGCGGTGACGGGGGTCGTCCTCTCCCTCACGGGATACGTGGCCGACGCGGTCCAGACCCCCACGGCGGAGCTGGGAATACGCCTCCTCCTGGGGCCCATCGCCGCCCTGGTGTTCGTGCTGGGCGTCCTGGTCCTCTGGCGCTACCCGATCAACGAGGAGCGCTATCGTGAAATCATCGAGCAGATCCGCGCGCGGGACGGGCAGGGCTCGTAAGCATCGGCGAAGGGGGAACGGGGAGAATAATGGGCGGGACGAGACCACTCCAGGGAATGTTTTCCGGCGTGCCGCGCCGCTACGACATCATCAACCGGCTCTTCACCCTCCGCCTGGACCAGCGGTGGCGACGCGCCGCCGCCCGGGAGTGCCTCTCCGGCTCCCCCCGCCGCGTCCTGGACCTCTGCGCGGGAACGGGGGACCTGGCCATCCGCCTTTCTTCGAAAAAGGACCCGGGGACCTTCGTCGCCGGCGCGGATTTCGCCCCGCCCATGCTCGCCCTTGCGCGGCGTAAGGCCGCGCGCGCCGGGGCGGCGGCGCCCTTCGTGGCCGGGGACGCGTCGCGCCTTCCCTTCCGGGACGGCAGCTTCGACGCCGTGGGGATCGCCTTCGGCTTCCGCAATCTCACCTACCGGAACCCCGGGCGCGACCGGCACCTGGCGGAGATCCTCAGGGTCCTCGCACCCGGCGGGAGGCTCGTCATCGTCGAGAGCAGCAGGCCGCGGTCCCGGGCGATCAGGCTGCTCTCGGACCTCTACGTGAAACTCGCGGTGGCGACCCTCGGGGGCCTCCTCTCGGGACAGCGCGGGGCGTACCGCTACCTTGCCCATTCCGCCGTCAACTTCTTCGCGCCGGAGGAGCTTGCCGGCATGCTCCGCGCAGCGGGGTTCTCCGCCGTGACCTGGAGGCCCTTCATGGGCGGCGTCGCCGCCCTCCACGTGGCGGTGAAATGACGGCGGGATGAAAATATCGGCGCGGTTCGATTTTTGTATTGACGCGGATAATGAATGGGTCCAGGATTATCGAAATTTTGTACGCTTCCATTGTGCCCTCCAACGCAGTGTTCGTTTGCAAAATTTACATGCACGCCATGGACACGGGTGAAGCGGCAGTACCGTGTTGAAGAGGCGCAGAACCCGGCGCGGATGGTCGAATTCTTTTCCGGGGACCATCCAGCAAGCGGCGGATTATTTATAAGAGGTGCGGTATGTCAGTTAATATTTACGCGGGAAACCTTTCGTATGACGCCACGGAAGAGAACCTCAGGGAGATTTTCGGCCAGCACGGCGAGGTCCTCTCCGTGAAGATCGTCAAGGACCAGTACTCGGGACGTTCGAAGGGGTTCGGATTCGTTGAAATGGCCGACGCCAACGCGGCGGAGAGCGCGATTCAGAGCCTCGACGGCACCCCGGTCCTCGGAAGGAACATCAAGGTCAACGTCGCGCGGCCGAAAACCGAGAATCGCGGACGGGACCGGTACTAGGATATCCCCGCCTCTCATTCCCCGGGAGGGTCTCCCTCCCGGGAACGCCCCATGGCATGATTTCCATTTGCGCTCCACCGCATGATGTGAAGACGCTCCGGGGGACTCCCTCCCGGCGAGTGGACATCAGGATCCGAGGCGCTTCTTCAGAATCTCGTTTACCAGGGCGGGATTGGCCTTTCCCTTCGTGGCCTTCATGACCTCGCCCACGAGGAACCCCAGGACCTTCGACTTCCCGCCGCGGTACTCCTCCGCCTGGGCGGGGAAGGAGGCGATGACCCCCTCCACGGCCTCCTCGATGGGGCCGCGGTCGCTGATCTGGCGGAGCCCCTCTGCGTCGAGTATCTCCACGAGGCCCCGCTTCTCCGCGAAGGACTTCCTCAGTATCTCCTTCCCGATCTTTCCGCTGATCTCGCCGGAATCGATCCTTTTGAGAAAAGCCGCCAGGTCCTCCGGGTCGATGTGGAGCCGGTCGAAGTCGGTCTCGTAGGAGAGGATCTCCGCGAAGATCCAGTTCGCCAGGGTGCGGGGACTGCCGTAGGTCTCCAGGACCTTTTCGAAGTAGACCCCGCAGGCGGGGTTGGCCATGAAGAGGCGCGCCTCCGGGGGCGTGAAGGAGTAGTCGCGCTCGTAGCGCTCCTTTCTCTCCAGGGGGGGAGGCGGGAGGTCCGCCCCTGCTTCCTCGATGAGCTCGTCGTCGAGGTCCAGGGGGAGGAGGTCCGGGTCGGGGAAGTAACGGTAGTCGTGGGACTCCTCCTTGCTCCGCATCGTGGAGGTCCTCTGGCCGCTCTCGTCCCAGAGCCGCGTTTCCTGGACGATGGGAACGCCGTCGCGCTTCATCACCTCGAGCCGCGCGATCTCGTGGGCCAGGGCGCGCTCGATCGCCTTCAGGGAGTTCATGTTCTTGATCTCCACCTTGACGCCGAGCTCCCGGGAACCCCGGGGCCGGAGGGAGACGTTGGCGTCGCACCGGAGGTTCCCCTCCTCCATGTTGCCGCTGCACACGCCCAGGGACACCAGGATCGACCGGAGGGTCGCCATGAACTCCCGCGCCTCGCCGGGGGAGGAGAGGTCCGGTTCCGTGACGATCTCGACGAGGGGCACGCTCGAGCGGTTGAAGTCCACGGCGCTCGCCGTGGAGCCCCATATCCCCGGGGCCCCCACGTGGACGAGCTTCCCCGCGTCCTCCTCCATGTGAATGCGGTTCAGGCGGATGCTTTTTCTTGTGCCCTCGTGCTCGATCTCCACGGAGCCCCCGCTGCAAATCGGCTCCTCGAACTGGGAAATCTGGTAGCCCTTCGGCAGGTCGGGATAGAAGTAGTTCTTCCGCGCGAAGAGGGAGCGGCGGTTCACCCGGCACCCCATGGCCAGTCCCGCCCGGACGGCCATGCGCACGGCCTCGCGGTTCAGGACGGGAAGCGCCCCGGGCTGGCCCGAGCAGACCGGGCAGGTGGAGCCGTTCGGCTCGCCGCCGAAGCCGGCGGCGCAGGGACAGAAGAGCTTGGTCCTGGTGCTGAGCTGGGCGTGGACCTCGACGCCGATGACGGCCTCCCATGCGCCGCCCTCCCCTGTCCCGGCGGGCGCGTCCTCCCTCCCGGTTTCCGCGCCGGTGCCTGACCCCGCCAGGGGCGGCACCAGGTAGCCGGTGTCCCGAAGGGCCGGGGCGTTGCCGAGGAACTCCCCGGCCCCCTGGATCGGTTCCGGGACATCGGGCCGGAAGAGGGGCGCCTTCTCCACGGCGTGGCTCGCCGGGGGGAGGTGCAGGGGCGCTCCCTTTATGACCCGGGCGTATCCCAGGAACTCGCCAAGCTCCTCCTCGAAGAGTTCCTTCTCCCTGGCGGTCACCTCGAAGGAGGCCAGGTCGATGAGGCGGTCGATGTCGATGGTTCCCCTGCGTTCCATTTCGTTTCCCTGCGTGTCTCCGCGCCCTTTCGTCATGGGGCGATCCGCTGTATGTCCCTGGGGAAGAGGCTTGCTTCCCGTATGTTGTTCAGTCCCATGATCTTCATGGTGAGGCGCTCCAGGCCCATGCCGAGGCCGCCGTGGGGGGGCATGCCGTACCGGAACGTCTCCAGGTAATGGCGGAACTCCGCCGGGTTGAAGCCGTGGGCCCTCATGCTTTCCCGCAGGGCCTCGTAGTCATTGATCCGCTGGCCCCCCGTGGTGATCTCGATTCCCCGGTAGAGGAGGTCGAAGCTCCTGGTGTACCCGGGAACGCGCTCGTCGGGCATGGTGTACATGGGACGCTTCTTCACCGGGTAGCCGATCACGTAGACGAACTCCGAGCCGCGCTCCCGCTCGAAATGGGAGCAGAGGATCTTTTCCCCCTCCGGGGAGATGTCCCCCTCCTCCAGGCGCCCCCCGGCGGAGCGCACGATCTCCAGGGCCTCCAGGTAGTGGACCCGGGGTATCCGCTCAGGAAAGGAGATCGTCGCCCCGGCCCCCTCCAGGAGGCCCCCGCAGGTTTCGGCGAGGCGGGCGAAAAGGTAGCGGAGAAGGCCCTCCTGCATGTCGATGACGTCCTCCTCGTCGCGGATGAAGGCCATCTCGAAGTCCATGCTCACGTACTCGTTCAGGTGGCGCGCCGTGTCGTGGTGCTCGGCGCGGAACACGGGCCCGATCTCGAAGACCCGCTCCATGCCGCTCCCCACCATGATCTGCTTGTAGAACTGGGGCGACTGCGCCAGGAAGGCGGTGCGCCCGAAGTAGTTCACCTTGAATATGTTGGTCCCCCCCTCGGTGCCGGAGGAGATGATCTTCGGCGTCTTGATCTCGGCAAACCCCTTCTCGCGGAGGTAGGACGCGAAGAGCCCGGTGATCTCCGACTGGAGGCGGAATGCGCTGAGTATCTCCGGGTTGCGGAGGGAGACGGGGCGGTTGTCGAGGATGGCCGGGAGGGAGACGTTTCCCGCCGGGCGGTTCACCGCCACGGGGACGCCGCCCCGGGCCCGGGCCAGCACGGCGACGTGCCCCACCTTCATCTCGATGCCGCCGAAGGGGCTCCGCTCCTCCCTGGTCACCAGGCCCGTCGCCTCCACGACGCTTTCCGGGGTGATGCCCTCGTCCTTCGCCCCGCCCTCGAGAACGAGCTGGGTGAAGCCCGAGCGGTCCCGGAGCTCGTAGAACTCGATGCCCCCCAGGCTCTTGATCCGGTGGATCCACCCGGAAACCGTCGCCGTGGCGCCGACGATCTTCTCGAGGTCGCGGCAGAGCACCCGTTCGGCTTCCGGGCGCGGGTTCCCGTAGGCGCGGGAAAGTCCGGCGATGAATTCCAGGGAATAGGCCGAGGTCCCGGCGCCGTTCCTGCCGTTCTTCGGAGCAACGGGGCTGCTCCACTCCGCCCCGCTCCCGTCGATGCGCTCCAGGGGAGGCGCGGGGAGGGGAGGCCGCGCCGCCTCGAATGCCGCGGCGACGTCGAGGAGGAGCCGCTCCTCCAGGGGGCGCCCCAGGAGCTGGAGGCCCACGGGCATGCCGTGCACGGTCCCCGAGGGGACCGAGAGGGCGGGGAGCCCCGCCAGGTTGGCGATCACCGTGGTCACGTCGGCGAGGTAGATCTTCATCGGGTCCGCGAGGCTCTCCCCGAGGGGGAAGGCGATATCCGGCGTCGAGGGGATGGCGATGGCGTCAAAGGACTTCAATATCTCCATGATCTCGCTTCGTATGAAGGCGCGCACCCTGAGGGAGGCGCGGTAATATTCATCGTAGTAGCCCGAGGAGAGGACGAAGTTGCCAAGGAGTATCCGCTTCCTGACCTCGCGGCCGAAGCCGGAGGTGCGGGTGGAGAAAAGCATCTCGCGGTAGTCTCCCTGCCGGTCCCCCCGGGCCCCGTACTTCACGCCGTCGAAGCGGGAGAGGTTCGACGACGCCTCGGCGCAGGCGATGAAATAGTAGGTCGAGACCGCGTACTGGAGGGAGGGCATCGCCGCGTCCTCCACCGTGGCGCCGAGGCCCCGGAGGACCGCCACGGAATCCTCGAAGGATTCGCGTACCAGGGGGGATACCCCCTCACGGAAGAGCTCCGGCAGGAGGGCGACGCGGAGGCCCCGGAGGCCTTCACCGGAGAATTGAGGGGAATCCCGGAGGTCATCATCGAGAGAGGTTGAGTCCCGGGGATCGAAGCCCCGGATCGCGTCGAGAAGCACGCCGCAGGCCCGGGCGTCCCTCGCCAGGGGACCGATTTGATCAAGGGAGGAGGCGTAGGCCACGAGGCCGTAGCGCGAGACGAGGCCGTAGGTGGGCTTCAGGCCCGCGACGCCGCAGAAGGCCGCGGGCTGGCGTATCGACCCCCCGGTGTCGCTTCCCAGGGCCAGGGGTACCATGCCGGCCGCCACTGCGGCGGCAGAGCCCCCGGAGGAGCCGCCGGGAACGCGTTCGATGTCCCATGGGTTGCGTGTGATCCTGATCGCCGAGTTCTCGCAGGTGGAGCCCATGGCGAATTCGTCCAGGTTGGTCTTCCCGACGACGAGGGCCCCGGCTTCTTTAAGGCGCGCCACGGCCGTGGCGTCGAAGGGGGGCCGGTATTCACCCAGTATCGCCGAGGCGCAGGTGGTGGGGAGCCCCGTGGCGTGGATGTTGTCCTTCACCGCCACGGGTACGCCGTCAAGGACGCTCCGCCCCTCCCCCCGGGCGCGGCGGGCGTCGCTCTCCCGCGCCTTTCGGAGAATATCCTCCCCGGGGGCGACGGTGATGAAGCACCCGAGTACCGGGTCGTGGCGCTCGATCGCCTCCAGGCAATGGCGTGCCAGGTCCTCGCAGGAGAGGTCCCGCCTCTCCACCAGGGAGAGTACCTCGCTCGATGTCGCCTTGGTCAGTTCATCCATATCTTTTCACGCCACCCCTTGTCAGGGGACCGCCATGCAATCCTGGCATGGAATAATAAACAATACTGATTTGACGATCCCGGTGTCAATAGCAGTTTTCACCACGCGGGCCCCGCGGCCCTTATTTTACACAAGGGTAACATTGGGGTTCGGGGCCCGCCGGGAGCGTGACGCCCGGCGGTTTTTGCTTGTCACGGGCCTGCCGATATGCCACTATCACCGATGGTGGCGCCCATGGCGTCACCGGGAGCCGTGCCCGGCGGGGCGGAAATTAGCCATGACAGGCGGGGTGGGGCTCGGTCAGCAAATGAACACTCATGGAAGGGGGACCCCGGCATGATTGGATTTCGTCGCCCTGCTGGCATTTCCATGCTTCTCATCGTCGCGGCGATGTCGATCGTTTTCCCGCTGCCTGCCGCGGATACCGACGCGTTCCGTGAATGCGAATCCCGATGCCGGCCCCTTTCGGGAACCGCGCTTCACCGCTGCATCAGGACCTGCGTGAACGCCAGGAAGGGACCGGGGAGGCCTGATGAGGCAGGGGGCCGGGGAAGCTTCAAGGAATGCGAATCAGCATGCTCCTCCCTGAGCGGCCTGGAGGGCGTGCGCTGCATCCGCGCCTGCATGGAAGAGCGGAGGGAGCCCCGCCCGGTACCGGAAATGAAAACGAAGGAGAAGCCGGCGGCTGTGACTGCCTGCGAATCACGGTGCGCGGTGCTGCCGGACGAGGCGAGGAACAAATGCATGGCGCGATGCAAAAAAGAAAGGCGCGCCGAATACCGCGATCCCCTGGGATTAAAATAATAGCATCCCCCGTCTCGGAAAGGTATTGGAAAGCATGGCCGCGAGAGGGAGGCCGTGATTCGGCCTGGAAGGGGCGCCCTGCAATGCCTCCTTCACCTGCGGCCTGTTTGTTCATACAAACTCCGATGCGTCGCATGTGGCTGGTCGGAAGCGGCCGCTCGGAATTGTAGTCGATTGATGATCGTGTGCGGTAATTATTTGCTTGACAAACCACTTTTGTTGTACAGATAGTATTTTAAATACAAACAATCGTCTCTATCAAAAGGCAAATGGCATGATAATGCCTGCCGTGATAATTATTCGGTGGGAGGTGACGTATGCTTATTCGGAAAATAATTGTATTGATTTCTTTTTGTGTCATCATTCCGTATTCATTCGTTTCCTGCAGTTCAATAACCAGATCCGCGGCCAGCGGCGATATTAGCAGAGTAAGCAGGTTTCTCGATGCGGGGGAGAACATAAACGGCTACGACAAGTGGGGATGGACTCCTTTGATGTGGGCGACCTATTATGGCCATTATGATCTAGTGAAGTGGATGCTGGACCGGGGTGCCAATCCCAATTCGCGTTCCCAAAAGGATTATGGCTCAATCGTGAAGGACAGCACCCCCGTTATTATAGCCGCCTCGTATGGATATGGCAACATTGTAAGGCTATTCATGAAATATAAAGGGGATCTGAAAGCCAGAAACCGTGCCGGTGAGACGGTTGAGATCCTGGCCGAGAGAAATAACTATATGGATATTCTCTTGCTGGCAAAAGGCAGGGGTAAGAACATTCGCGGTACAGAATCGGCGATAATCGCAGATATGTATGACAGTAAGAATGAAGAAAGCGAGGAGGGGAACGAGGTTTTTTTCCTGAACGACGGAAGAAAGGTGGTGGGGAAGATCGTATCCAAGGATTGGGAGAAAGTAACCATTCGCACCAGAACTAACAATGTCACGATACAATGGGTTGATATATTGCGTTCCTCGATACCATATAAACTTAAATATAAATAAATACCGTAATGGCAAGGAGAACGAAAATGATTGTGCACAAAACATCGATAGCAGCCATAGCGGCGTCCTTTTTCCTGATTGGATGCGCATCAGGTTCCTTTATTAAAGAGCCGATAGTGATGAAGGCTTCTCAGTGGCAACTAGAAATTAAAGAATTATACGCAGATACAGAATTATTAAAATCAACGGGAACGGGTGTGGATGCTGGAGAGATGACCAATAACCTTCTTGGTGAAATGAGACAACAGCCGGGTATCGGCCGCTATCAGGCAGGGTCTATTGCAGAAGTAAATGAGCTCAAGAGAAAAGTGGCTGATAAATATTTTTATATAGTAGGCGAAACGATTCGTACGAATTACGGACTTGGCTATGTTATTGCACCAAGCCACAAAGATCTCGCCTTCGTAAGGATGAAAATCCGGGTCGCAAACACTGGGAGCAAGAACGGAGAATTTGACTTCGACCGGGTAAGGCTATTATTTCCCATTTATGTGGCTCAACCCGTTGCCATATCGACCCCAAAGCTTATAGGGAGTACAACGGCTACCGTCACCCTGAAGCCCGGGGAAGACGCGATCCGCACACTGATTTTTGTTCATTTTAAAGATACCAGGCCTTACAAGCTGGCATACGATCGGATTGTTGGCAATAGAGTGTCGGATAAAATCGTTATAAAGATGCCCCAGGTTTCAGCCGTTTCAACAGATTCAACCTATTGAATCTGGCGAGAGATTGGCCCGGTGTTGTGGTAAATATGGGAATTGTGTGTCGAGATCAAAAACTAAAAGGGATGGGTAATAAAAACACCGCACCACGTTGCGGAGTTTTTTGCCATTTGCACGAAAAGGTAGCCGGTACGCTTTCGGCTTTTGGCCGCAAGCTATCGTTGCCTTTTTAAGGTCTACCAACAATCCGTCGTTCGTTCATCTGGATTCCGTTGCATATCATCGGGAAGTGTGTGGGGGAATGAATCTTACGAAAAACACGCTTTGCTTTTATTACTATATCTGTAGAGATTGTATATAATTCATGAGTTAAAAGTTGGTAGCAGCAATGTCTGATTTTAATCCAGGTGACAAATCATCGAAAAAGAAGATTTTAGGCTGGGAAGTGGCCCATGACCTCGAAAGGAATAGAAAAAGCATCGGCGCGAGGTCGACCCTGAACAGGAAACAGCTTGTTTCGACACTCGTCATCCTGGTAATTTTTTCCGGGGTTTTCGCCGTTGGATGCTGGCTCGCCGGGAATCCCTTTGAGGACACGAAAAGGATCGCCTCCGCTGCCGTGGTGAACATGGGATGGGAGGGAACCGACCGGTGGGGCATAGTCTGGTGGGTGGTGATTGCCGCCGTGATTTTTGAATTCCTTGATGCCGCCGCGGGCATGGGGTATGGCACCGCCTTTACCCCCCTTCTGATTTTTTTCGGTTTTGATCCGCTCCAGATAGTCCCGGTGGTCATGATCCAGCAGGGGCTGGCCGGGTTGTGCGGAGCGTATTTACATAAGGAGTTCGAAAACGTCGAGTGGCGCATCAGGCCCATGTCCGAAACGATCAGGCTGTGGCTCATTATCGGCGGCGCGGGATGCATCGCGGTGCTCTTCTCGGTGACGGCCGTGTACGGAATATTCAAGGTTGCCAAGATCTGGATCCAGCTCTACGTCGCGCTTCTCCTTGTCGCGATGGGGGTGATTTCCCTGTTGCACGCAAAGCGAAAAAAAACGTATAAACCCCGGCACATGGTCTTCTACGGCGCCCTCGCGGGTTTTAACAAGGGGATCGGCGGGGGCGGATACGGACCCGTCATTACCGTGGGAGGGCTGTTGTCGGGCGTTCCGGCAAAGAGCATGATGGCCGTGACGGCCTTGTCCGAAGGTTCGGTCTGCCTGGTTTCGATTATCGCCTGGTTCGCGCTGCTGAGCCAGGGTATGGTAATCGACTTCATCCTGCTCCCCTCGATGATCCTGGGGAGCATCGTCGCGGTAATAGTCGCCCCCTACGCGACCAGGGTGCTGCCGGAAAAGCTGTGGCAATGGGTCGTTCCCGTGTATTGCTGCATACTGGCGGCGCTGTCCCTCTGGAAGCTCATGCCGGCCGTCGTCAAGGCGCTGTCCTGAAACCGCGCCCCTTCCCGGCCGGCCACCAACGCCGGGGATTTAGACCTTCGAGAGCGCCCTCTCGAGGTCGGAGAGGAGCGCGTCCCTATCTTCAATGCCTGCGGAAAGGCGGACGGTATTCTCCCGCACGCCAAACGTTGTCCTCCTCTCCGGGGGCATGTAGAGCATGGTGGTGAGGAAGGGGATGCATATGAGGGTCTCCGTAGCGCCGAGGCTGACGGCGTGGTAGATGGTCGTGAGGTTCGAGATGAACTTTTTCGCGTCGTCGATGGTTTCGCCCACGTCGAAGGCCATGAGCCCCCCGAACCCGTTCATCATCTGCCGCCGGGCCACTTCGTGGCCCGGATCATCCGCCAGGCCGGGATAGTAGATCCGGGCAATCTTATCGTGCTTCTTCAGATACTCCGCCATTGCCTGGGCGTTGTCGGACATCCTCCGGGCCCGCAGGGCCAGGGTTTTCAGGCCCCGTTCCAGGAAGGACGCAGAGTAGGGATCGTGGGTGGTCCCGATGGCCTGCCTGGTGAACCAGAGGTCGGTGTAGAATTCCTTTGAGCAGGCGATGGCCCCGGCCATGAGGTCATTGTGGCCTCCCAGGCCCTTCGTCGCGCTGTGGACCACGAGGTCCGCCCCCAGGTCAAGTGGCTTCTGGTGATAGGGCGTGGCGAAGGTGTTGTCCACCACGAACATGATGCCGTGCTTCCTGGCGATTTCCGCCGTCTTCGCGATGTCCACGATCTTGCAGAGGGGGTTGCTCGGCGTTTCGCAGAAAATCATCTTCGTCTCGGGCCTGATGAAGGATTCGATGTTGTCGCTCTCATCCGCGTTGAGCCAGGTGACGTCAACGCCGAACCTCTCGAGTATCAACGAGACCTTGTAGTGGGCGCCGTACACGTCATGAAAGAGTATCAGGTTGTCCCCCGCCTTCAGGTACGTCAGGTACACCATGGTGCACGCCGCCATGCCGGTGGTGCAGATGATGCAGTCCTCGGCTTTTTCAAGGACGGCGATCTTTTTCTCCACGGCCCGCACGGTGGGGTTGTCGTCCCGGTGGTAGGTGTAGCCGTCGATCTCCCCGTCGGTTATCTTCTGCAGCACCTCGAATGATTTATATTCATAGTTCACCGCGGTGACGATGGGAGTCACCATGGGCTTGTTGCCGTATGGTGTGAGTGGATCAGGCATGGCTGCCTCCTCTGAACTGCCGAAAACGGGGTTGGTATTTCCCGGGTGTCGCCAGGATGTGCAATGATGAAACCATGGCCATAAAAAGTCAAATTGGAAAATTCCGCTCAATGGCTCCCGGGGGCCCATGATATGACCGGACACGATGCATGCACTGCCCGTGGCGGTAATTTATGGGTTGCGATTTTCCGGACGCGCGTTGATCCTGTACGCCGGGACGCCGGTTGACCCGGCTCATGGAATTATTGAAACCTCAACGGGGAGAGCGATGGCGGACAAACACAGAACAGGCTGGTACGACGGAAGTCTGTACGCCAGGCTCCTGGATCCCCTGACAGTCACACCATTTGAACGGCTGTTGAAGAACATGATAGATGAAAGAACCAGCGTCGTTGATATCGGGTGCGGCACCGGAGCAACGGTGATGGCCCTGTCGGGCCATTGCGCTTCAGCCGTGGGCATTGACATATCGCCAAGGATGATCGCCTACGCGGAGAAAATGAGAAGGAAGAAGGCCATCGACACGGTCAATTTCTTTCTCGTTGAGCGGGGGACTGATCTGCGGAAGACGCTACGCAGCGGATTTGATTATGCCATAATGAAAATGATGCTTCATGAGACTGATGATTCGTATAGAAATGACAGTATCCGCCAGCTTCGCGGAATTGCCCGGCACGCGGTGATCGTGGATTACGTGTGTCCCCTTCCGAAGGGGTTCCCCTGCATGCTCACGAACCTTATTGAACGCACGGCGGGGAGGAGACATTTTTCAAATTTCAGGGACTGGTGCCGACTGGGAGGCCTGGAGGGGTTTCTCGCGAGGCAGGGCCTCGTGCCCCTTGAGGAAGCGCCGTGCTTTGGCAACGTTGGAAAAATCGTGAAAGTAAGACTGGGATAATCGGCGGTTCTCGCCGTTCAGTCCCGCTGCCATGGTTACTTCAATTCCTCCATTGCCCTTTATGCCGGCATAGGGATGGGGTGAAGACGTTTTATGATTGCGAAAACTCACTATATGACTTACGGTGTCTCCCGGATCCGCCAGAATATCGGATTTCACGCAGGATGAATTCGCGGCTGTGACCGGAGAGTGACGCGGATGATCGAAATCAAGAGTGATCGATACGGGCCGGTGGTGATACTGCGCTTCCATGGGAACCTCACCCGGGAGGCGCTGAAGGACGTGCAGGACGCGTGGAGCGATGAGGTTGACGCCAGGCCGGAAGTGATCGCCCTCGATTTCAGGGACGTCGCCCAGATTGACTCAATCTCCATCAATCATATCTTCAAGATGGCGAGGACCGCCGAAAAGGAATCAATCCGTCTCGTCATCGTTGATGTCTATGAAACCCTGAAAAAAATCTTCGAGGTCATCAAGCTGGACAGGGTCGTCACCATAATGACGAAGCAGCAGTTTGAGTCCGCCTACCTGAAGGACCTCTGAATCCCCGCTTTTATCTCAGGCCGGGCACGTGCTTCTTCACTATGGCGTCGAGTTCCGCCATGGCGAGATCCAGGGTTCTCGTGTTCAGAACGTACTCGTCGGCCAGGGCGATGGGGACGGCCGTGCCGTAGTCGATTTCCCTCTGGTCGCGTTCGTCGAAGGCGTGGGGTGAATCGTCGGATCGTCCCCGTGCGACAATCCTTTCCCGCCGCAGGGAGCGAGGGGCAATGAAGGCCACCACCGAGCAGTCGGCCTTTTCCCGGATCAGCTCGATCTCGGGCCAGGAGCGCATCCCCTCAAGAAAGCCTACGGCAGCGCCCGATGCGAGCACCGTCTCGAGGGCCCGCCTGGTAACGCCCATGCCGTCCGCGCCCCTGAGCTCGTCGGATACCCTGGCGGAGGTCTGCGCGTCGGCTTCCAGGTTGCGCTTCATGATTTCAGCGCGGACAATATCCCCCGTGGCATAGTACGCGAATCCTCGAGATTCTGCATAGACCCGGGCGATATTCTTTCCCGACGCCGGCATTCCCACAATCGCAAATAGTTTCATTCTTCACTCCGATGTAGCCTGATCTAATGGAGCCTGATTGCACAAGACGCCACCGTCTCTTTCACCCTGAGGGCGTGGGTCACGGTGATGCAATGTGTCTCCTCGGCGCGCACTATCGTGCATCTTCGGTCTCATGGCAAGCAAAAAGTTCCGGATCGTGGCGTTACAATGCACTCTGCCGTCATAACCGTTTATTGCCGCTCGGGGCAAGTCACTTGATACGCTGCTGCAGGGGGGATGTATCAGAGGTGTATATGGCTGATCCGATCCCAACTGAAGGCATCATTTCAAAGATTCATTCCATCCGCGGCAAGAAGGTCATGCTTGATAAAGATCTGGCAGAACTGTACGAGGTCGAGACGAAAGCTCTGAATCAATCGGTTAAACGAAACCGGGAGCGATTTCCCGCGGATTTCATGTTCCGGCTGACAATGAAAGAATTTGAATCGTTAAGGTCACAATTTGTGACCTTAGAAAAAGGCAGGGGCCGGCATGTTAAATATCTGCCCCATGCATTTACCGAGCATGGAATATTGATGCTTTCAGGCGTGCTCAATACCGCCAGGGCGATACAGGTCAATATTCAGATAATGCGCACGTTTACAAAGCTAAGAAAGATGCTTTCAACGTATGAAGACCTGAAGATCAAAATCGATGCCCTGGAACGGGACTATGATAGGCGGTTTAAAATCGTATTCGATGCATTGAGACAGATACTTGTTGAAGAGGAGCAGCCGAAGAACAGGATCGGTTACAGGGCTGATTGAAGATGAAGGATTATGGACACATACTAACAGTTTCCTGAAAAACTCCATCTGTGGAGTTTTTCAGGTTCGGTTTACGAAGTGAATTCGCAAAACCTCGCACTTTTCTTGGTTTTCAGCCTTGAAAAATGGCGATACATCCATGTATCGCTCGCAGTTTACTGTTTTTCAGCAAACTGCTAAATACCTGGTGTATCGAGTGGCGAAGCGCCCCTCGATAAGGCCGCACTTCAGGGCGGCCACTTTGGACAAGTATCAAGACAAGCGACTACTCTGGACAGCTGCCGGGGCAAGTATCAAGTATTAGTTTTTTGCGCTAGAATTCCAGGCCTGCATCCGTTGCTTTTTTGTGTTGCTACTATCGAACTAATCTCCGATGATTACTCAGATGCGACCTGTGGTGCCGCGATTGAGTGCCAGGTTTGCCGGAAATAATGAAAATGTGGCAGCTTCATCACAATGCTACTAATGAAAAATTGGCCCGTATCGGATTCGTGCTCTATGTGTGTATCGTTTCGGGCTTTGTATCGAACACACGCATTTTGGCAGACCCCGTGAGAAAGGCCCCTCCGGGGGGAGCCCCGGCAACAGTTTCCGCGCGTACCATTCATTTCAGCGTCCCGACCGGTTTTATCGATGCCACCAATTATTCATACGCATCGCCAAACAGGAAGGAAATGGTCTCCGTGAACCTTGAGGAACTGAATCCTCCTCCTTCTTCACTTGACGAAATCTATGAAGATAAAAAGAAATCGCTCCTCAATGTGATGGAGGGGCGGATCCACATCATTTCGGAAGGCCGGACCCGGATGGCGGACACCATGGCCAGGAAGATCCTCTTCGCCTTCAGCGATAAGGATGGCGAGCATGTGGACCACTGGGCGATCGGAGTGACGGGTCAAACCGTGATTCTGTTGTCCTACGTGGCGCCTGAAAAAAATCTGGACACCTTCACTCATATGGCGCGGAGCGTGGTCCTGGCGCCGCGCCATCCACGGCCGGCCACGGCGGGATTCCGCAGACATCAGGCCGGCCGGATTTTTCTGGATCTGCCGGAGAACCTGCGCGAGCCCCGGGTCTATGCCTTTACCAGCAGGGATTCAACGATAACGATAACCGCCAGCTTCCATGACCCCTCGGATGAGATACCCGCGATGACCCTCCAGGATCGTATCCAACGGGATTCGGGGAATGACCTGAAAAAAATCAGGGGGTTGAAAGAATCCCGGGTAACGGTTGAGGGAGGGGAGGGGCGGGAGGCCCGGTACATCGTTGACGAAGGGTCCCATCCCTATCGGCCCAGGGCCCATGCCGTCTGCAGCGCGGTAATAATGGCGGGCAATGAAAGTCTTCATGTATACGGAAAGGCGCCGCTTCATGCCCGTGCGGGCCTGATCAGGGCCTGGGATGAATTCCTGGGATCGATAAAACCGGCCGGGGACCTGGCCGATACGCACACACGCTGAAAGATCGTGGCGGGCCGCTCCGCGGGGGCGCTCATCGAACATCAATGAACCCTGTCCCGGTAAAGCCCGGCGGCGCATGTTATCCTTTCGGCTTTCTCCCCGTGACAAGAAAGATGGTGAACGTGGCCCTTTCCCCGGCCTCGCCTGTTCTCTCGACAACTGCCGCGGTGGTGGATGTCACGTCGACGAGCCCCGCGCCCCTGAACCAGTCCATCATCACCTCCCTTGTGAAGCCGTTGTGGAAGACGCCGGTATCGTCACGGTGGAACCTGCCGCCGTCCGGATCGAGGTCCGCCACGCAGAGCGCTCCCCCGGTATCCAGGTGATCCGCGAGCCTCTTCACGAGGGTCGGGACGTCCCGCACGTGGTGAAAGGTCATGCTGCTGGTGATCAGGTCATAGGACCCCTCGAGGCCCTCTCCGTCATCCGACGCCAGGTGAATCGTGGTCACTCCCGAAAGGCCGGCGGACCCGGCCTTTTCTTCGAGCACGTCGAGCATTCCCTTTGAACTGTCAGCGCAGGCGACGGCCCCGGTCAGCTCCCGCACCTGGAGGGAGAGGAGGCCGGTTCCGCACCCGAAGTCAAGGGCCCTCATGCCCCTGGTGATGGTCACCGCCGCGGCCATGGACCGGAAGACGTCCCGGGCAAGCGATACCCTCTGGGGCTTCTCGTCCCAGGTCTGCGCCGCGAGGTCAAAAGATCGTGTTTCGTTTTGCATTGGATGTATACCCCTCGTGATGACAGGCCTGTGCGCAATACGTAACAGTGGCCTGACGCATGACCGGTCCTGCTTTCCGTGACAGAAAACGCGTCTTTAATCTCCATGGCAAGAGAAAAAGAGGGAAGTCCCGCGGCGCACGATTCAGCCCGGCGCGTGTGAGTCTTTTTGTCATAAAAAAGCGCTGGACAGGGCAATTGAATTATCACAAACTATCGTTTGTATTGGTTCTCAATACTTCAATTGCCGGTGAGGCGCGAAACTGTGCCGGGAGGCAACCATGAGAATAGTGCCACTCGTTCTCACTCTTATCCTGCTGCTTGGCGTTTCTGAATGCTCATCAACGAATGCGAAGAACGGAGCCCCCATGGTCGGCCAGGCGGTCCCTGATTTTTCACTCCCTGACCAGGACGGAACGATCTGGAGGCTCGGCGACGTCGTGAAACGCCACCGGGGGGTGGTCCTCGCCTTTTATCCCAAGGACGATACGAAGCTTTGAATAAGGCAATTTGTTGAGTTTCAACAAAACATCAGGAAGTACACCACGCGCAACATCAAGATCCTCGGCCTGTCAAGGGATTCGGCGGAGTCCCATCGCTCCTTCATCGCCAAGCATGGCCTTGACGACATGACCCTGCTGGTGGACAGGAAGGGGGGGGTCGCGAAAACGTACGGCGCGGACCACCCGGTTCTCCCCCTGTCTAAAAGGGTGTACCTGGTTATCGATCGAAACATGAAGGTCATCTACAGGAAGGATATGGGGTTCGCGCTCCTTGAGAACCAGACCGATACCCTGCTCAGGGAGATCGACGAAAAAATCCGGTAGCCCGGTCCAGGGGAGGGCCGGGGCGGGGGCCCCGGCGGCGTCGCCGTATACGTATCGGGACGCGCAATGTCCGTTCCATGATTCTCCAGTTTGAAGCCGCGGTAATAAAACGAGACGAGGTATGCTATGGATGCTGTGATGCTTTCAAGGATTCAATTCGGTCTCACGGCCGGGTTTCACTTTATATTCCCGCCCCTCACGCTCGGTCTCACCCTGGTCCTCCTCGTTCTCGAGGGAACATTCTACCGTACGGGGTCCCCCCTCTACGAGAAACTGTCGATCTTCGTCACGAAGATCCTTGCCCTGGTGTTCGTCATGGGCGTGGCCTCGGGCATCGTCCTTGAGTTCTCCTTCGGCACGAACTGGTCCACGTACTCCCGCATGGTGGGCGATATATTCGGGGCGCCCCTGGCGGCGGAGGGGATCTTCTCCTTCTTCCTGGAGTCGATCTTCCTGGGCATCCTTGTCTTCGGCAGGAACAGGGTCTCGCGGCGGGCCTACCTGGTCTCCGTGTTCCTGGTTTTCTTCGCCTCCCACCTGTCGGGTCTCTGGATCATCATCGCGAACTCCTGGATGCAGACGCCGGCGGGTTACGTCATCGAGGGGGGGCGGGCCGTCCTCACCGACTTCTTCGCCGCGGCCCTCAACCACTCCACTATCCAGCGGTTCACCCATACCATCGTGGGCGGATGGATAACCGGCTCGCTCTTCCTGGCGGGGATCGCGGCATGGTATCTTCTCAGGAACCGCGACGTCGAGGCCGGGCGCGCCCTTCTCAGGGTATCCCTGGTCGTGTTCATCGTCACCGCCGTGCTCCAGTTCGGTACGGGGCACGCCCACTCGGTGCAGGTGGCCAGGACCCAGCCCGCCAAGATGGCCGCCTTCGAGGCCCTCTGGGAGTCGCAGAACGGCGCGCCGATGTCGATCATCGGCATCCCGGACCAAAAGGCGCGGAAAACCCATGTCGAGATAGCGGTCCCGAAGCTGTTAAGCCTGCTGGTCAACTTCGATCCCGATTCCCGCGTCCAGGGCCTCGACGAGATCCCGGACCAGGATGAACCCCCCGTCTTGCCGGTGTACCTTACCTATCACGGCATGATAGGCCTCGGGTCGCTTTTCGCCCTCATCGCCCTGGCCGCCGCCGCGCTGATGGCGACGAAGAGGCTCTACGGCGCGCGATGGTTCCTGTGGGCGCTGCTCTTCGCGATACCGCTTCCCTTCATATCGAACGAGCTGGGATGGATGGCGGCTGAAATCGGCAGGCAGCCCTGGGCGGTGCAGGGGGTCCTCAGGACCGCCGATGCCGCCTCCGTGGTGGTCCCCCCCTGGCAGATACTCTTCACGATCATCATGTTCAGCGCGATATTCCTGCTGATCTTCGCCGTGTTTATCAGGCTCCTCATCGCTATCGTGCGCAAGGGGCCCGACAACGTCACACTCGGATACATCGGAGAATAACTATGGATACCATGCAGGCGTTACAGATCACCTGGTTCTTCCTCATCGGCGTGCTCTTCATCGGCTATTCCGTCCTCGACGGCTTTGACCTCGGCGTCGGATCGCTTCTCCCCGTCCTGGCGAAGGACGACGGGGAAACGGCCTCCCTGCTGACCGCCATCGGCCCGTTCTGGGACGGCAACGAGGTGTGGCTCCTCACTGCGGGGGGCGCCCTCTTCGCCGCCTTCCCCCACGTGTACGCCACGGTGTTCAGCGGATTCTACCTGGCCCTCATGATCGTCCTGTTCGCCCTGATCTTCAGGGCCGTCTCCTTCGAGTTCTGGTCCCTCGACCGCGAGCGGCGCCGCCTCTGGAAGTGGGCCTTTGTCCTCGGGAGCCTGGTCCCGTCACTCCTCTTCGGCGTGGCCCTGGGCAACGTGGTCCAGGGGGTGCCCCTTGACGACAGGATGGAGTTCACCGGGACTTTTTTCACCCTTCTCAGGCCCCTGCCCCTCGCCACGGGCCTCCTGGGCCTCAGCGCGATCCTCCTCCACGGCTCACTCTACGCGGCGCTGAAGACCGAGGGTCCCGTGAGGGACCGCGCCATGGGCCTCGCGAAGAAGCTGTGGCCGGCCTTCGCGGTCCTTTTCGCCGTTGCCCTCGCCGTTTCGGCCCTGGTCTATCCCGGGAGAATGGGGAACGTCCCCGCGTGGATCGCCACCGGCGTCGTGGCCGCGGCCGTGGCCGCGGGCCTCCGGCAGACGCTCCGCGGGGCCGCCCTGTCGTCCTTCGTCATGTCCGCCGTGGCCTTCATCGGCCTCTGGGGCATCGCGGCGTCGCTCCAGTTCCCGGCCATGGTCAGGTCCTCAATCGAGGGGATCGCCCACCTCACGATCTACAACACCTCGTCGAGCCGACTGACCCTTTCGGTCATGTTGATCATAGCACTCATCGGCATGCCCCTCGTGCTGGGGTACACCGTCTACGTGTACCGCGTGTTCAGGGGGAAGGTGGCGGTCCGGCGGTAACGCGCCGGAGGTGCGTCATGAGAAAGGGGCCGGGAAGGGACGTATCCCGAAAATCCCTTCCCGGTCCGCGTTGATTGGCGCATCTATCGTGACTGCTTGTCCTCCTGAAGGCCGGCGGGCATCGGCTTCGCGCGGAGCCGGACCGGACCCTCCTCCCTCTTCCTGATGCGCATGTTCAGGACCTCGACGAAGACCGAGAACCCCATGGCGAAATAGAGGTACCCCTTGGGTATGTGCCTGTCCAGGCCGTCGCCTATGAGGGCGAGGCCGATGAGCATGAGAAAGCTCAGGGCCAGGATCTTGATTGTGGGATGCTCCTCGACGAAGTTGCTGATTATGTTGATGAAGGCGAGCATGAAGAGGACCGCCGCGACGATGGCGATGACCATGATGGCGAGCTCTTCCGCAAGGCCGATGGCGGTGATGATCGAGTCGAGGGAGAAGACGATGTCCAGCACCATTATCTGGACCAGCACCAGGCCGATGGAGGAGGCCCTGGTTTTCGGCGCCTCGTGTTCCTCCACCCCCTCGAGCCTGTGGTGGATCTCCAGCGTCGCCTTGGCGAGGAGGAATACTCCCCCCAGGATCAGGATGATGTCCCGCCCCGATATCTCGTTGGCGAAGACCGTGAAGAGGGGATTGGTGAGCCTCATGATGAGGGACAGCGAGAAGAGAAGGCCGATGCGGGTGATCATCGCCAGGAGAAGGCCGATTCTCCTGGCCATGTTCTGCTTCGCCAGGGGAAGGCGGCCGGCGAGGATGGCGATGAATATGATATTGTCAACGCCGAGAACTATTTCGAGGGCGGCGAGGGTGGCCAGGGCTATCCAGGCCTGGGGGTCCGTTATCCAGTTCATGCTCCATTCCTCCGCTCCGGGTTGTGAGGGGCCATTGCGCCGGGAACCGCTCCCGGAACAATGGGGGAGTCCAGTAAAAAACCTGAATTGGCCCCTGTCAACGGGAATACCTTCACGTCATTTCCCGCTCCACCATCCTGGCGGCGTGGATTTCCCGGGTGAATAGATCACACCTTCCGGATCCGGAGGGGCGCCGTGAAGTCGCATCAGAATGAATTCCGTTGTTTTTGACTTGACGGGTCGAATACTATCTGTTGTAATCCTGTTGAGTGCATTAAACCTGCGCCGGATTCCTACCCTCCCAAGAAAATGGCCCTCGGCCGCCGCCGCTATTCGTGTACAGGGGAGTATCCGCGGGCAACGGAGTGCCTCAAGGCCAGGCCAGGGAAGGAGTATGATAAAAAAGCTGCTGGAAGAGTTGCTGCCCGGAGATTACGACTTCGGGAAAACGGAATGGTTCGCGGATCTTGAACAGAAGTACACGCGGTACCGTTATGCCCTGATCCTGGCGCTCATCGCCTCGGCTGCGCTGATCCCCCTCATCCTCGCCATCGTCGACCTTGCCCGGGGGAACACGGATTTCATGGTCAACTACGCCGTTCCCTTTGGCGCTCTGTCTCTTCTTTTTCTCTCTCTCGCGGCCTCGAAAAACATCAGGGCCTTCTCGATGCTGACCATGCTGATCTGCATGGCGGGATTTGTCCTGACGCTCTACCTTCCCAACAACCGAAATGTCGCGATCCTGATCTTCTTCTGTTTTCCCCCCATGGCGTTTCAACTCTACGGCACGAAAAGGGGGGCCCGGTGGATCGCCGTTTTTTTCGCCCTTGCCCTTTCGCTGTACGCGTTCAATGTATCGGGATACGGGCCGCCCTGGGCCGTGGAGTTGCCCCGTAGGAACAGCATGCTCCTGGTATGCATTTCCCTTGTCCTGATATCCATCATGACATATTTCGGCGGGCGCCAGCATGAGAAAAACATGGAGATCATCCTGCGGGGCATTTTTTACGACGAGACGACCGGCCTTCCCAACAGGAAGGCCCTTTCCCACTATTCATGGAAACGGCCGCGGTATCTGTTCGCCATTATTCACATTGAGAACTTCAGTGACCTGGGCCTCCTGTTCGGCTATGATCTTTCCGATGACATCCTCCTCTTTTTTTCGCGACAGCTGGCGAAGTGGAAAAGCCGTTTCAACTACACGGTTTTCAGGTTGAAGGGCAATGAATTCGGCATCCTTCTGCCCCTTGGCGACACGGAACGGGAATCGGCCTTGCGGACGATGGAGGAGCTCAGGAAAGCGCTCCTCGCGGAACCAATGCCATGGGAGCGCTCGAAGCTGCGCCTTAACCTCCATGTCGGCGGCGTCATCGTTCATTCCGACGAAGGGGAGGATTCGGGCGTCATTCTCTCGAAGGCCGACATGGCGCTGAAATCATCCCTCGAGCACCACCGCGGCGTGGCGCTTTTCGAAAACCACGACCACCTGAAACGATCGGCCCTGGAATCGGTCAACCTCTATTCCATTCTCTGCCTGAACCATGATGAAAAAGCGTACAAGGCGTATTTCCAGCCCGTGGTGCATTCCGCCACGGGCGAAGCGGCGTGGTACGAAAGCCTGCTGCGGATACGCAACGCCCGGGGTGAATACGAATCGCCGCTTCCCTACCTGCCCATCGCCGAATCAACGGGACTGGACTGGGACCTCACGCGCTTCATGATCCAGGAGGCCTGCGACGCCCTGTGCCGCACGGGTAAGAAGATCTCGGTGAACATATCCTTCAGGGACATGGTGAGGCCCGAACTTACCGCCCTGCTCCAGGCCCTGCACCGGGATTCGTTCCGGTTCGAGGGAAACCTGGTGCTCGAGATACTTGAGCGTTCGGATATCAGCGAGAAAAACTCGTGCCGCGACTTTCTCGATACCGCGAGGAAGCTGGGATGTCTCATCGCCATTGATGATTTCGGTTCAGGGTATTCCAACTTCGGGAACCTCATGACCCTTCCCGTTGACATCGTCAAGATAAGCGGCGAGCTGATCCAGCAGATGCGTCATAACATGAAAGCGCGCAGGATCATCGAGAACATCGTCCACTTCTGCAAGCAGACCCGGCTTGCCGTCGTCGCGGAATGGGTTGATTCGCCCCAGCTGGCCCGCGAGCTGGCCGATCTTGGCGTGGACTACCTCCAGGGCTTTCATTTCGGCCATCCCGAGGATATGGAGTGGAACTGAAAAGCCCCCACGGGATGACGGTGAGAACCCCTGAAGGTGAAGTACCTCTCGGTCATGCCTCGGTTCAGCGTCCTGGCAAGCCCGGAACCGGAGATCGAGCTAACTTACGTTCATGTGGCGGGTATCGTGTGCGTGCTTTTCATACTGTTCATGGCGAGGCAGAGGGCGGCGGGAAAAAAGGATTGATCAACTGCGCCAATTGGGTTCTAGTAGAGTGGACCCGGCCGACCGGTTCAAGGAAGGTGTTTACATGAAGAAGCGCGTTATACCGCTGGCGGTCCTTGTGGCGGTCTGTATCTGTCACTGCAAGAAGGAAGATCCCGCGTCCTCCCCTCTGAAACAGCTGAAGAACTACTCCTTCGACGCAGCGCTTCCCCTCGAAAAGAGGCTCTTTGATCCTCCGTCCCTGGTTGTCGAGTCATGGAGGAAATTTGACGGGAGGGATGATTACGCGCCCCACCGCCTCTCCGGGAGGGAGCGGATAATATTCGCGCGGAACCTGAAGCGCCTTCCGCCCCTGAACAGAATAGTCCTGGAGGAGCGGCTGATCGGCTTTTATTTCATCGATAACTTCCTCGGGAGCGCCGTGGCGGACTGGGTCCTCGATGAGAATGAGAAACTCCATTTCTACATTATATTCAACCCGAAAATCCTGACGATGAGCCTCTCCGAGGTGCTGACATGGCGGGAGCGGAGCTGTTTCATCCCGGACGAGGGGTTTTCCGTCGAGGTCGACTGCGGCAGTGGGCATGACGGCATTCTCTACGCCCTTCTTCACGAGACGACCCACGTGGTGGACTACACCCTGAGGTTAACCCCCTTTGTTGAAAAGGAGATGGTGCCGGTCCTGCACGTTTCGGAAGAGCCGACGGAATTCGTCCGTGGGATCTGGGAGGATGTCGGGACCACGGTTGCGCCCTACGCCTACAGGAAGGACCTGACCTTCTACGGCCTGGGCGGCGGGCCGAAGCTCCATCTCTCGGATGCCGAAAAGATCTACCGGGAATTCTGCGGGAGCCCCTTCGTCTCCCTCTACGGCAGCATGACCTGGGCGGAGGATATCGCCGATATGGTGACCTTCTATCATCTCACGGAAAAGATGAATCTTCCCTACCGGGTGCGATTGTCGAAGGGAAAGGATGAATTGTTCCGGTGCGAGCCGATGAAAAAAGAGGCCGTGAGGAAAAGGCTCGCGTATCTGGACATGTTTTATTTCTAACCCTCTCGCGATCCCCCTTCGCGGCGCATCAACGGGTAAGAACATCCCCTCCTACGTCGCCCCGTATCCGAATCCCATAACAGAAGAAAAATCCCGGGAACTCAACAAAACGAGAACCTTTCATGGGGAACGCTGTCCAATGGTAAACTCCCATGAAGGAGGAAGCCATGAAGCGATTAGCCGCGTTCATCGCATTCCCGCTGTTGTGCGTCACCATCGTTCTCCGGGACGTGTCCGCCCGGTCCGGCGACGTCAACCGGATAACGGGACCCCACACCCACAAGAACCTGTCGGTCTTTCTCATTCACGGCACCAACCGCATTGAAGGCACGAATTTCATCACCCTCCAGGAGGCAATGGACAGGAAGGCCGTCGTGGTCCATGAGACCGGCGACGTCAACCGGCTCATGGTCACCAACAATTCGAATTCCAGCATCTTCATAATGTCGGGGGACATCGTCAAGGGGGGCAAGCAGGACCGGGTCATCCAGTACAACTACATCGTTCCGCCGAAGACGGAGAAGATGCCGGTCAATTCATTCTGCGTCGAGAGCGGCAGGTGGGAAAAGAGGGGGGGCGAAAACCTCCATGCCTTCAGCTCGTCGAGGGAGCGCATTGCCTCGAAGGAGCTCAAGATGAGCGTGAAAAAGAAAAAGTCGCAGTCCGGGGTGTGGCAGAGCGTTTCCAGGATGCAGGACAGGCTCGGGGAGAACGTTGGCGAGGTCAAAGGGTCGTCGGAAACGAGCCTCCAGCTCACACTGGAGCATGAGAAATTGAAAAAGGCGCGGGGAGAGTACTCACGCGCCCTGGCCGGCGTCATCAGGAATCATAACGACGTCGTGGGATACGCCTTCGCCATCAACGGGAAGATAAACAGCGCCGAGATCTTCGCCTCCAGCGCGCTCTTCGCGAAGCTCTGGGAAAAGCTCATCAACGCCAGCATCGTGGAGGCGATCTCGGATTACCGGGAGGGGGCACCGTATAAAAAAGTGGATGCCGACGACATCAGGCGGTTTCTCCAGGAGGCTGAAAAGGGGAGCACCGTCTCCGATCTCGACGTGTCAGAGCGGACCAGGGTCCTGGAAAAAGAAACACCCGGCAACCTCCTCTATGAAACGCGGGACAGCGACGGCGGCGACCAGTGGATCAACAGGAGCTACATGGCGAAATAGGGAGCAGGGGTCGCCCATGTCCGTTTTGCCGGCGGCGTTACCGCCGGTTTATTTTCCTCGCCACCCGGGCCACGGTGGCGTCGGCGATCATGCGGCTCATCCACCCCGGAGAAAACCGGTTAAGATGATAGAGGAACCGCGCCTTTGCCCCGGGCATGATGAGGTACGCGCCCCGGGCGATCCCCCGGAGGATATACCGCGCCACGTAATCGGCCGGGAGGAGGCCCACCATGTCCTTCAGGGCGCGCGACTCCGGGGGAATGGTTTTGCTCTCCTCGGCCAGGAAGGGAGTGTCCGTTTCGGGCGGGCAGGCCAGGTGGACGTGGATGCCGAAGCGCCTGGCCTCGCTCCTGAGGCACTCGGAAAACCCCACGAGGGCGAATTTCGACGTGGCGTAGGCCGTGTAGCCGAACATGCCGAGGAAGCCCGCCATGGAGGAGATGATGACGATGGCGCCACCCCGTTCCTTCATGTGGGGGAGGGACGCGGCGATGACGTTGCGGGTGCCGTAGAGGTTTATCTTCATCACCCGGTCGAAGTCTTCATAGGGTATGTTCTCGAAGTGATCGGCGCTCCCGATACCCGCGCTGTTGATGACGATGTCGGGGGCGCCGAAGTCCCGGACCGCCCGGGTAATGACTTTCCGGACCGCGCTGTCGTCGCTGACGTCCAGGGGCATCACGGCAATCCGCCCGTCGGCGCCGGCCCGGTTCGCCTCGACGTCGGCGCGTGCCGCCTCGAGCCTCTTCGGGTCCCGGGCGAAGAGGAGGAGGTGGCCCCCCATGGAGGCGAGCCGGCGGGCCAGGGCGAGGCCGATGCCGCTCGAGCCGCCGGTAATATAGACGCGCTTGTTGTAGAAGTGATTCATTGCCGTGCCGTCCTCCCCGTGGATGGATGTCGTTGCCCGTGAAAACCCTATCACGCCCCCTCCGCCGCGTCGACCGATTTTATCCGGCCCTCGCGGTTTTTTCCTTACACGCGTCGGGACGTAATGTTCTTGATTTATATGCCGGCGCGGGAGAGCATCTCACCGCCATGCGCGACGCGAAACTCTACCTCGTGCCCTACGGGCACCTCGACACCCAGTGGCGGTGGAATTTCGCCACCACCATCACCCACTACCTGAAGGCGACCCTCCATGAGAATTTCCGCCTCTTCGAGAAATATCCCGGGTACTGCTTCAATTTCACCGGCGCGATCCGCTACGACATGATAAAGGAATATTACCCGGACGACTACGCCAGGATGAAGGATTATATCAGGATGGGGAGATGGAAGATCGCCGGGTCCTGCCTCGAGGAGACGGACGCAATCGTGCCCTCCCCCGAGTCGCTGATACGAAACATCCTCTACGGCAACCGGTTCTTCCTCGAGGAATTCGGCATTGAAACATGCGATTACATGCTCCCCGACTGCTTCGGGTTTCCGGCGAGCCTGCCCACGGTGCTGGCCCACTGCGGAATACGGGGCTTCTCGACCCAGAAGCTGTCCTGGCATTCCGCCGAGGGCATACCCTTCCCGGTGGGTATCTGGAGGGGGCCCGACGGGAGCGGGCTTCCCGCGGCCCTGGACCCGGGAAGCTACATGACGCTGCTCCTGAAACGCCCGGGGAAAAAGGCGCGATGGCTGAAGCGCCTCGAGGACAACGGCCGGCGGTACGGGGTCTGGAAGGATTACCGTTACTACGGCACGGGCGACACCGGCGGGGCCCCCTTGGAGCGTTCGGTAAGGAACGCGGAAAAAAGCGTCAATGAAAAGAACGGCATCCTGTGCCAGGATTCGTCGGACCGGTTCTTCAGGGACCTTTCCGTCGACGAGGCGGCCCGGCTCCCGGAATACCGCGGGGACCTTCTGCTGACCGAGCATTCCGCCGGCTCACTTACCTCCCAGGCGATCATGAAGCGCTGGAACAGGAAAAACGAGTTCCTGGCCGACGCGGCGGAGCGCGCCTCCGCTGCCGCCTGGCTCGTCGGCGGACCGGCCTGTCCCCACCTGCGCCTCCGGGGCGCCTGGGAGCGGGTGATCGGGAGCCAGATGCACGATATCCTGCCGGGGACCTGCACGCCCGACGCGTACACCTGGTCGTACAATGACGAGGCGGTGGCCCTGAACGTCTTCACCTCGGTCCTCGGCCGCGCGGCGGAGGCCATGGCGGCGCGTCTCGATACCCGGTGCGAGGGCATTCCCCTCGTCGTGTACAACCCCCTTTCCTTCGAGAGGGAGGACCTCGTCGAGGCGGTCGTTCCCCTTCCCGGGGATGGAGAGATCGCCGTGGACGGGCCCCGGGGCGAGAGGGTCCCGGCCCAGGTGCTGTCCGTCGATGGCGGCGCGACGCACCTCATCTTCCCCGCGGGGACCCCCCCGGTGTCGTGGAATGTCTACGAGATCAGGCGCGATGCCGGCCCCCCGGCCGGAAGCGGAGAGGTAACGGCGGAGGAGACGGCCGGCGGCATCGTCCTGGAAAATCACGCCTACCGCGTCGCCATTGACCGCGAGGGGTTCGTCGCGTCGATTATCGACAGGTACCAGGACTGCGAAATTCTTCACGACACGGTTCACTACGAGCTGCAGGGGGAAACCCCCCGGATGTTTCCCGCCTGGAACATGGACTGGAAGGACCGGAAGAAAAAACCCGCGCGCCTGGCGGGAACCCTCGAATCGGTGCGCATCACCGAGAGGGGCCCCGTGAGGGTCTCCGCGGAGATCACCCGGACATTCCGCCGCTCGACCTTCATCCAGAAAGTGTCTCTTTCCATGGGCGCCGCGGGACGCCGCGTTGAATTTACCGAGCGGATCGACTGGAACCTGTCGGGGTATTCCCTGAAGACGGCCTTCCCCCTGAAGTGCTCGAACAGGGAGGCCACCTACAACTGGCAGGTGGGGAAGGTGCGGCGCACCAGCAACAATGAAAAGAAATACGAGGTCCCTTCCCATATGTGGTTCGACCTCACCGACATCTCGGGGGAGCGGGGCGTCACCATCCTCGAGGACTCGAAGTACGGGTCGGACAGGCCCGATGACCGCACCCTGCGGCTTACCCTGCTCTATACCCCGGCCCGGCGCTGGTACGACATCGCCTTCAGGGACCAGGCCTCCCAGGACCGGGGGAGGCACGCCATCCGCTACGCCCTCTGCAGCCACCGGGGGGACTGGAGGGAAGGGAAGAGCGACCTCCAGGGGCTCAGGTTCAACCAGCCCCTCTATCCCTTCCTGGCGGGGCCCTCGCCGGGACGTCTCGGCAGGCAGTATTCCCTGCTGGGGATGTCAACGGACCGCGCGGTCGTGAGCGCCCTGAAACGCTCGGAAGAAAACGGCGATACCTTCATCCTCAGGATGAACGAGCTCTCGGGGGAGGGAGGCACGGCGGCGCGGATTGACCTCGGGGAACGGCTGGAAAAGGCGTGGGAGGTAAACGGCCAGGAGGCGCCCACAGGGGAGATTTCCTTCGATGAAAGGGGCATTGACGTTACCCTGAGTCCCTACCAGATCAGGTCGATCGCCCTCAGGTTCGCGCAGCCCTCAGCGGGAGAAGCGGCCGGCGCCGTGCCCCTTGATCTGCCCTTCAACGCGAAAATGATAACCCGGAACGGGGAATATCCGGAGCTTCCCTTCTCCTTTCCCGAGGAGCGCGTGCCCGGGAGAATAGAAAGCGGCGATATCGCGTTTCAGATAAGCAGGGGCAGCGAACGGGACGTGCTTCTCTGCGCCGGCCAGGAGCTTCGTTTCCCCGTCGGGGAATTCAACCGCCTGAGCCTCCTTGCCTCCGCCGCAGGGGAGACCAGGGCGGAGTTCTCCTTCACGGGAGCCGCGCCACGCGCCGTGGCGGTGGTCGTTCCCTCGAGCACGGGCTTTGTGGGGCAGTACGACACGCGGACATGGAAACGGGAGAGCCGGTGGAAGAAGCGCGATTACTTCTGGCGCATCCCCTGCACCGGGGTGCGTCCCGGTTACGTCACCCGGCAGGAACTCGCGTTTTTCACGACCCACGTTCACGCTTACGGGAAGGACCTTCCCTACCAGTTCGGGTACCTGTTCAGGTTTGACATTGCGATACCGGAGGGAGCGGAAGGGATCAGGCTCTGCGACGATGACAGGGTGAGAATAATTGCCGCGACGGTGAGCAGAACGGATGGTGGCGTCGCCTGCTGCAGGCGGCTCCTCGATGATTTTGATTTTTGAGGCGCCGGGACCCGTCAGCTGGTCAATTTCTGCGATGTGCAATTTCTGTTCTGTCTTTTTTTGTTATCACAATTCCTGCATAGATTACTGCCCCCCCATGGGATACTAATTAGACCGTCCGGATGGTTTTCCGGCAATACCGGTTCACGTATCGCTGAATATGATCTGATTCCCGGAGGTACCCCATGCGCCGCAGGATCGTTCCATTTATCATTTCACTATTCGCAGTGACTATCATTTCCGGCTGCTACAATGACGGCGATCTTCCCCCCATTCCCTTCGGGGGCGATTCCGCCGAAAACACAATGGAAGACGGTTTCACCGAAGGCGAAGGCGAGGAGGGGAAGCCCCTGGTGCGCTACGAGGGCCCCAACGGGCTGATCCTCGTGGCGGGATGGGCGGGGAGCGCCCACATCATGTTCGACATGGACTATTTCTGGCAGCTCGACACGGCCCTCGAGGAAGCGGGATTCGACACCCAGGCGGTTCCCGTATCCTGCTTCCAGGTGCACTCGAAGAGGGCGAAGGAGGTGGCGGCCTTCCTCTATCTCAAGGTGAGAGGGGTGATGAGGGAGATGGTGGCGGACGGCCGGGCCCTCTCGATCGAGGAGATCGATCCCACGTCAATCAAGTTCAACATGATATGCCATTCCCAGGGAGGCATCAACGCGCGCTACCTGGTCAAGGCACTCTCGATTCCCGATCCGCGCCGCGATATCCCGGACCTGGACGAAGACGCCCTGGATCCGTCATACCTTGACGACCTGAAAGTCCTCGCGCCGTACATCGGCGACATCGTCGAAGTCGACGGCGCCGACGTCCCGAACCCCGCGCCGACGGTTCCCGCCCTTGCCGCGTCGGAATTCATCGGCTCCATCGCCATGCTCTCGACGCCCAATAACGGGACCTACATCGCGGAGTGGATCACCGCCACGGCACCGGAGCTGATCCGCGCCCTCGCGCCGGGAATCGCCGACTACCTCTGGGCGGGGGTGGTGAACGGCCAGCGCGACAGCCATTTCACCGCGGCCACGTCGCGCATGGCCAGGGGATACATGGAGTCCACCTTCAACCCCGCCCTGGAGGCGCGGGGCCGGAAAACGCCCGGCATCAACGTGTATGTCTACGCCGCGGAATTCAAGGAGGAGCGGTTCCTCTGGTGGACCGTGCCCTCCTTCATCCCGAGCTTCAACTTCGCCGTGACGGGGACACTCTGGCACGTCATCCATCCCGTGGACGGTTCCAACGACGGCATCGTCCCCACGGAAAGCGCCCTCTGGATTCCCGGGAACTGCGGGGGAGACGCCTCGTGGATCAACATGGGGATCATCCCCAGCCAGTTCGGCGTGGACCACTGGATGATCATCAACCATTTCGCCGATCTCACCCACACGGATTTCAACTACGACGCGACGCCAGGCTTCGACGCCCCCGCCTTTTTTATCGAGGTGGCGGGAATGCTTCGCGACGCGGAGTAGCCGCCGGGGGAACGCCGCGCCGGGGGGGCGCGGCGGGTAAAAAAACAGACAGGAACGCTGACATGGGTAACTACAACGCACCGCTTACCAGGAAGGATTTTCTCAGGCTCTCCGCGACAACGCTCGCCGGCGCCGCCCTGGCGGGGACCGGGACGGGATGCTCCACGCTCCGGGGGATGAAGCCGCCGTCCATGGACTTCGGGAAGGGGATGTTCCTGAAAAACGCGTCCCTCGTTGATGTCCCCAGGGGCGCCGTTTCGCGCGGCATGAGCATCACGATCCTCGACGGGAAGATCGTGAGGATCGACAACGCCAAGACCCCGCCCTCGCCGGATTTCGGGGTCATTGACCTGGAGAACAGGCATGTCATCCCGGGGCTCATCGACGCCCACTGCCACACCACCCTGCCCAGCATCAACGGCACGGACGTGAGGCTCCTGAACGACGTCCTCATCCAGCTCGAGCGGAATTTCGTCCAGCATATCCAGAACGGCGTGACCACGGTGAGAGACAACGGCGCCGCCCCGAAGCTCCTTCCAAAGTACTTGGGCAGGATCGAAAAGGGATCCCTGGCGGGGCCGCGGGTCAGCCACTGCGGCAGGTTCATCAACATCGCCGGGAGCCACCCCGACATCGACCTCAGGGACGTGAGCGCCGTGGGGGGGATGGTCCTGGCCCTTACCGGCGATCCGAACTGCAATTTCATTGGCATCGAGGACCTGAAGAGAAAGCTCGAGGAGAACCGCGAGAGCGGGCCCGATTTCATCAAGATGACCATGGATGACGTGTCGGTCATGTGCGGCAGGAACCGGCTGGAATGCTACTCCGAGGAGCATATCCGGGTCATCCTTGACTTCGCGGCGCGGCACAACCTCCCGGTGACGGCCCACATCCACCACAAATTCGGGTTCGACCGCGCCATCATGCACGGCATCAACGTGGAGCACACCATCTGCGACGCCGTGATCCCCGACGGGCAGATACGGCAGATGGCCGTGAAAAAAATGTCCATCGTCCCCACCATGATCATCGGCCAGCTCCTCGCCCACGAGGAGAGCTACGGCGAGGTGCCGCGGGAATTCAGGAACGATTTCATCGACGGGGAGCTCAGGCTCCGGAGGGAGTTCCTCTACGATTTCGACGACCGGTACGCCCAGCCCGCCATCCACCGGTTCAACATGGAACTGTTGAAGAAGTACGGGTCCTGCCCCTGCGAGGAGATGTACGACCGGAAAATCCTTCTCACCAGGCCGGAGATCCATTTCGGCGTCCTGAAATACGGGCCGGACAATGTCCGCAGGATGAAGGAGGCCGGCGTGCTGATCGGATGCGGCACCGACGCCGGCGTGGGCTTCTGCTACCACGGCCTCCTCTGGCGCGAGATGGAGATCCTGACGCGCATCGGCTTCTCCAACCTCGAGGCCCTCAGGTGCGCCACGATCAACAACGCGAGGATCCTGAGGATGGAGGACCGCATCGGGTCCATCGAAACCGGGAAGCTGGGCGACCTGGCGGTGCTGAACGGCGATCCCCTGGCCGATATCCGGGCCTGCCGGGAACCCGCCCTGGTTATCAGGGGGGGGAGGGTGATGTACCGCGCGCCTGGCGCCTCCCTCGCGATGTCTCGCGCCGGTTGAAAGCGACTGAAAACCGGGGGGAGGCCCCCTGTACTAACCCGGATGTTCGTTGATTCTGCGAAAGTTCATACATGCGGCATTGGCAAAGGTCTCTCGCGGAGAGGAATGATGGATTTCCGGCTGTTGTCCCGATTCCCGGATGAATCCCCCAGGCCACACTTTCCAAGGAGGTGAATAACTCCCAACCATCCCCGGCGCGTAATTATATTGCAATTTTCCCCAACGCTGTTTACCTATCAATCAGAGATAGATCGATGAGGCCCCCGGGGCCGGAGCACCCGGGAGCGGGGAGCGAGCGCCATGCCGTTAAGCGGAATTCAGAAACTGATACGATTTTTCACGCCGCGGCACGTCTTCCACGAGATGGAGAGTGAATCGCGGCAGTGGATCTTCCACTGCGACTGCGGAAGGGACTTCAGCGTATGGGAGATCGGCGGCGTCAGGTACCGGGGCCGGGGCAATCCCGTGAAGCTGGTCCGGTGCCCCGGGTGCCACGCCCTGAAGGCGAGAAGGCTGTCGAGGGGGTAGTCCCTCCCGCTGTTTTCCTTAATTCCGCGTTGTCTTCATGTCCCGCAAAAAAAATTTATTCGCCCGAGCCCTCCGTTCGTAGCAACTGTACCTCCCATGGCCCATTGCCCATGGCGGGATTTCGTGAAACCCGGCATGAACGCCATTCGCGAAGCCGCCGGTTTCCCCCATCCCGGCTGGTGGCAAGTGATCCGGCCCGGGAAAAACCAATTGACGATACAACCTTAAGGCTGTATATTGGAATGAGCGGCAAAGAGCTCGTGCGATTGCTGAAAAAGCACGGATGGTCCCTGGACAGGATCCACGGTTCACATTATATCATGATTCGGAAGGAGAAGACACTGTCGGTTCCCGTCCATGGCAACAGGGACCTGCCGAAGGGCCTGCTTGAGGCGATTTTGAAACAGGGAGGAGTGCGATGATACGGTACCCGGCGAAAATCCGCTATTCCAGGAGTGACAGGTGCCACCTCGTGGAATTTCCCGATCTTCCCGGGTGCGTGACCTATGGTGACACGCTCGCGCACGCGAAGGAGAATGCCCGCGAGGCCCTGACCGGGTACCTCGAGTCGCTGGACCTCAGGAAAATCGACGTGCCGAAACCCTCCAGGATATCCGGGAAACGGGTGTTCCCCATCGGCCCGGAGAAGCGCGTGGCGTTCGCCCTCTGGCTGAAGATCAGGCGCGCCGAACGGGGATGGTCACAGAAAGAGATGGCCCGCATGTTGAATATACGTTACCAGAGCTACCAGAAATATGAAAACCCGAAAAGGACAAACCCCACCCTGAAAACGATGGAAAAAATGGAGTCACTCCTCGGCGAGAGAGTGCTTGACCTGTGAGGTATCCCCGCCTCACCGGCTGAAAGCGCGGAGGCTGGGTGTACCGCAGCGGGCTGTCGAGTACGGGGTTGTGCGGGATGGATGCGCAGGAAGAATCAACTATGGCGATATTTAATGATTTTCATTTTCTCTAACGTAACAAGACCTTCCTCAACCGTTTCGTCAATGAAAGGCATCAGTGTATTGATTTTTTCATCTGTATCAACGATTTCAATGATAATCGGTAAATCTTCGGATAATGCAAGTATCTTGGCGGTGTGAATGCGACTGTCCGCGCCAAAGCCGAGGATGCCTCTTGTCACGGTCGCTCCAGCGAGATTCAATTCCCTTGCCTTCATGACGATCTGTTCATACAGGGGTTTCCCCCTGTAACGGTCATTTTCACCGATAAATATCCTTAACATTGACGCGTATTCCGGCAGCTTCATGTTCGGTTACCTACTTGATCATTTTTATTACGAGCCGTGATGTTATCATTCCAAAAAAGACCATGATGAAACAGAGAAGGTTATTCAATACCAGATTCGAAATGCCAAGTTTTATTTCTCCATCCTTGAAAAGATTGATTGTTTCGAGAGAATAGGTTGAAAAAGTAGTGAATGCCCCAAGGAATCCAATTGTTATAAAAGATCGAATATCACGAGATACAATGACAGTATCAAAAAGAAAAAATAAAAAACCTATCAGGAATGATCCAATTACATTGACGGAAAGAGTGCCAAGCGGGAGAATCTGGTTATATATTGTTTGTATGTTTTTAGATACTAAATACCTGAATACGGCCCCTATGCTGCCGCCCAGGGCAATTGCAAATAAATGCTTCATCATATGACTCCTGAAAAATAAATGCAGGAGTCATCAGCCTGTCTCGGCGGTTAAAGGTGAACCCCATCACCTGATTGACTTTTTTTACCCATACTCGTTATTTGTCAATAATTATAAATAGCCCCCCAATTCCTCAGCGGCCGTCGCGGTCCCAGGTCCTGCGCGAGTAATCCCAGAAGAGGCCCAGGAGCTTGAAGATGCGCTCGATATCGGGTACCACGGGTATCCGGTACCGCTTCCCCATGGCTTCGTGCTCCTTCATCGACTGGCCGCCGAAGAGATGCGCCAGAAGGAGGACCTCCCGGTATTCGCGGTTCATCCGGTCCATGAATTCCCAGTCGAAGGCAGCGAAGGGCGACCCGATGGTCATCATGACGATGGAGTCGAAGAGCCCGCATGACATGAAGATCTCCAGGATGCGGTTGAAGCTTTCCTGGGGTCCCACCTTCTCGACGGAGGCCCAGGTGTCCAGGGGGTTGTCGATGGGCGCCCAGTCGGGGAAGAGAGGACGGAGGCGCGTGATGACCTCGTCGGGGAGCGCGGGGAGGTCGATGCAGTACTTTTCCGCCATGTCCGAGGATAGGACGCACCCCGAGCCGGACACTGAAATCACGCCCACCCGGTTCGAGCGGATCCGCGGGTACTGGCAGAGTATCGGCAGGGCGCCGAAGAGCTCCTCGTAGGTGTCCACCAGGACCATGCCGAATTGACGGGCCACCCCCTCCACGACGGCGTAGCTTCCCGCCATGGAGCCCGTGTGGGACGCCACGGCCCTCCCGCCCCGCTCGCTCCGCCCGGCCTTGAGGAGGACGATGGGCGTGCGGTTCGATTCCCGGTTGCGCTTCAGGATGGAGGAGAAGCGCTTTCCGTCCCTGATGTCCTCCAGGTACATGCCCACGGCGTGGGTTTTCGGGTCCGCCAGGTAGTATTCGAGAATGTCCGATTCGTTCACGTCGAGCTTGTTCCCGATGGCGGCGATGTTCGCGACGCCGAAGGGCTGGCCGTACCCGGCGGATTCGAAGAACCACTCGACGAAGCCGGTGACGAAGAGCCCCGACTGCCCCACGATCGAGACGTTCCGTTCCCGCGTTTCGAGGAACTGGTTGTAGTGCTTGATCGGCGTGCAGTAGCGGAGGTCCGGCACGTTGAAGCCGATGGAGTTGGGGCCCACGATCCGTATGTCGCGTCCCCTGATGAGCGAGCGGATCTCCTCGGCGAAGGCCGAGGCCTCGGCCGAATCGTCGGAGAGGTTTCCCGACTCGACCAGGATGCCCCGGACGCCGCGGGCGATGCACTCGCGGAGGATCGGCATCACCTCGCTCACGGGCACCACGAGGACCGCCAGGTCGATGCGTCCGTCCCCCCCCGCCGCGGGGGGCACGTCGGCGAGGCGGCGGCGGCAGGGCACCCCGGAGATCTCCACCTCGCGCGGGTGGACGATGTGAAAATCCGGGTAGCCGTGCCGCTCCATGTACTGCCTGAAGTTCTGGAGCACCTGGTATCCGCCCTTACGGGGGTTGCTGCTCGCCCCGAAGAGGACGATCGATCGGGGATGGAAGAATCGGTCCATGTAGTGTCTCGCGCGCGGTAGAGTATGCCAAAGGATGGCATTGGGGGGTATTATTTCAAACAGAAAATGGGCGCGGCGGGCGAGAAGAGTATGCCACGGCTGTCCCGAAAAGGTCGCGGCGGGAGAATGCGGCAGTGGCCCCCCCTTAAGATATCCAGCTCTATAAGGGACTCCGGCTTTTCCTTGCAGGTTATTGAGAGAGCTACATGAGGACGATTGTTGCCGGTATGACCCCGGGAAACCGGGAATGATGACTTGCTCATTCATGCGGTCTGAGAACAAGAAGGCCCCGATATGCGATAATCGAGGCCTCCGTTCGTCATGGATACTATCCCGCTAATTACATCTGCTGTTGCATTCATCTTTTGCTTTCTGGCACGCGAGAAGCGATGCTTCCTTGGTTGCATTGCAACCAAGTTCCGCGGCTGATTTCTTGTTCGCATCCTCAATTGTGCCTGCTTCTTCCATGCATTTCTTGAAAATCGTATCCTCAGCTTCACTTTTACACTTGTCATATGCCGCTCCGCAGGCTTTCTCGCAGGCCGCCTTTTTGGGATCAACTTTCAAACCGAATTGACCGAACCCAAACGTGATCGCAACCGCAATTAAAATAATTGCAGCGAATGCAGTGATGAATAATTTTTTCATACAGCCCCCTTTCTATGAAATTTCTTTTACGGGTACTGTATCCTTTTATTTTAAGCTGTCAATCAAATAACAGCTAGTGTTTTCTCGCAGATGCAGATAGAAAGTGGGCATGACACCCTATGTTTCCCCGTCCGGCGATCCGCCGCCTCCCCTGAAATCCCCCGCCCTGATGCCCCGCGAGAGGTAGCGTCTCCAGTAATGCGTGGGCGAGGTGCGCAGGAGCAGGAAGTGGAAGGGTTCCCATTGGACGAGAATATGGACAAGCCGGTAGAGCGCGAAGAGGACGGCCAGGAACAGTGCGGCGCGGATCGCCACCGCCCCCCAGTGGCCCGTCGTTGCTAGTGAGTAAAAGGCGGGGAAATACCCCCGGGCCAGGCGGGTCAGGGCAGGGAAAGCGAATCCGTACCATCCCGCGGCGGCGCCGATGATGAAGAGGTGCGAGGCGTCCACCGCCCGGGAGGGGCAGAGGTTGATGCACCGCATGCAGTTTTCGCATCGATAGGACCAGAAGGGACGGCCCCGTTTCATGACAATGGCGCCGACGGGGCATTTGGCGGCGCAGATGCCGCAGCCATTGCAGGCGCGCGACGGGAGGTACATCTTTGCAAGCCAGAAGCGGCCCACAAGGTTGTAACCCAGGGCTATGGGGATTATTGCAAGGTCGAAGGGAAGCGATATAAGCCCGCGATAGCTCCGCTTGCCCCCGAAAAAGGCATTGCTGAACCGGGCGATCTTTTTGCGGCAGTGGTCGTGAAGGGAGCGCGAGGCCGCATCATTGAAGCCGGGATGGAGGGTGATCCAGTTGGAGGGCAGGTTCAGGGAGAGGAGCCCCCGCACCCGGTAGCCCTTGCAGGCCAGGACAAGGGCCGGAAGGACCAGGGCGAGGCCGGAAAGGCCGGGAAGATGGAACCGGCCTACCTTGGTCCCCCCGAAGGTGTTTACCAGGAAGACCGGCGCCCTTCCCAGGCGGGGGAAACCCAGTATGAATCGAAGCATGTAAAAGGGCAGGCTGAAGCCATGCGTGGCATAGAGAAATCCGATGAAAAACGGGGTGCCGGTCCCGGGAAGGGGCACGCGCCGCGCGTCGAAACGGTCCACCGGCTCCAGGGTGATGTCGATGCCCCGGGAAGAGGCCTCCTCGCGCATCCAGCGCGCCGCGTTCAGGGCGTTGCCGGTGCCGGAAAAATAGTACATCGTCCCCGTTGCTGATTCCACCGCAGTGCTCCATGGTCCATTATATTATTCATATCCCATTTCGCTTCCGATCCTGTTGAATTCATTCTCCAGCGCCATGAACGCCTCGACAAGGACCGGGTCGAACTGGGTGCCGCCGCCGCCCTGGATGATCTCCCGGCTCTGGTCCCTCGATATGGACTCCTTGTAGCACCGTTTCGATCGCACCGCGTCGTACACGTCCGCCACGGACATGATGCGGGATTCCAGGGGTATGCGGTCGCCCGAGAGGCCCTCCGGATAACCCGTGCCGTCCCAGCGTTCATGGTGGTTCCTGGCAATGGATATACCCATGCCGATGAAGGCGTTCTTGGGGTAGAGCTCGTGCACGGCCTGCATGGTGTCGGCGCCGATCGTCGTGTGGGTTTTCATCATCTTGAATTCTTCCGGCGTCAGCTTTCCCGGTTTGAGCAGTATGGTGTCGGGGATCGCGACCTTGCCGATATCGTGAAGGGGGCTCGCGCTGTATATGTTCTCCGCGAAGGACGGCTCTATCGCCGCGGCATAGGGCGACTTTTCGGCGAGCCATTCAGCGAGCAGGCGGCAGAAGGTCTGGACGCGTTCCAGGTGCTTCCCCGTGTCGTTGTCACGGGACTCCGCGAGTTTTGACAGGGCGAAGATCGTCGACATGTGGGAGCTCGATATGTCCCTGACCTGATCCTGCACGAGGTCCTCCAGGGACTTCTGGTAGCGTCGGAGCTCGAGGTGCGTCTCGATCCTGGCCTCGACCTCCTCGAACTGGAAGGGCTTGGTGATGTAGTCGACGCCCCCGCAGGTGAAGGCCTTCACCTTGTCCAGGGTCTCCGTGAGGGCGCTTATGAATATGACTGGAATGTCGCGGTGCCGCGCGTCGTCCTTCAGCCGCCGGCACACCTCGAAGCCGTCCATTTCCGGCATGGTGATGTCCAGGAGAATGAGGTCGGGGGGCTCGCTCTCCACGGCCTTCAGGGCCAGTTTGCCGCTGGGAACGGGACGAACCCGGTGGCCCTTCTCCTTCAGCATCCCCGCGAGAAGCGTGAGGTTCTCCGGGGTATCATCGACGACGAGTATGTTGTGTGCGTTCATGGCGTTGTCGCTCCGCTGCGTAAGGTTACTCTCCCTGCTTCACCAGCTTGAGTATTGCCTCGTATTCATAGCGGCGGGCCATTTCCCGGAGCTTCTGCCCCGCCAGGGGGTGGACCGCGGCGGCCTGTTCGCACAGATCGTTCATGCGGTCGATGTCCGCCGTGACAGTGGCGTCATGGATATGGCGCAGGAGCTCTTCGGGCAGCGAGGCGACGGCGTCGCGGAGGTCGGCCGTGTCCTCGGTTACCGCGCCGGTTTCGCATTCGGCCCCGTCTTCATATTCCAGAATAACACCGGCGCACTCATGGATCAACCTGAAAAGCTCGGCCTCCTTGAAGGGCTTGGAGAGGTAGCCGTCGGCGCCGTTTTCCATCACCCGCTTCCTGTCCTCTTCAAAGGCGCTTGCCGTGACGGCGATGACCGCCGTTCCCTTTCCGGCGGGATCGGACTTGATGAGGCGCGTGGCCTCGTACCCGTCCATGACGGGCATGGTCATGTCCATGAGGACGACCCTCGGTTTCCAGTCATGGAATGCTTTGACCGCCTCGGCCCCGTTCTCCGCCTCCCGCGTCGTGAATCCCACGGCGTTCAGCAGCCTGGTGAGGAGCTGGCGGTTCGTATCACGATCGTCGGCGACGAGGACGCGCACCTCCCCCTGGCCCGGTTGCAGGCGGGACACGCGCCTTCTGGCCTCAACGGTCTCGGCTTCGTCTTCCCGACCGATTCCGACGGGGAGCCGCACCCTGAAAATGCTCCCCTTTCCGGGAGTGCTGGCGAGGGTGATCTCTCCTCCCATGATCCTGAGGAATCCCTGGCTCAGGGCGAGTCCCAGACCCGTTCCCCCGCTTTTAATGCCCGACCTGGTCTGCTCGAAGGCCTTGAAAAGCCTCTGGATTTCGTCCTCGTCCATGCCCGGCCCGGTGTCTTCAACCTCGATGGTCAGCTCGGCCGCCCCCGTGTCCTTTTCCCGGGAACCGACGCGCAGGGCAACGCCGCCCTCTTCGGTGAATTTTACCGCGTTGCCCAGGAGGTTGATGAGCACCTGCCTGAGCTTCCCCTCGTCGGTGACCACCCACCTGGGCACGTCACCTGTCCGCTCGGCGAGAATGTGCAGTCCCTTCGCCTCGGCCCGGAGGCGGAACATCGTCTCCATGTCGTCGATGAGCCCGTGGAGGTCAGAAGTCTTCGGGATGAAGGCGGCCCTTCCCGCCTCGATTTTCGACATCTCGAGAATGTCGTTGATGAGGGAGAGGAGATGCTCGCCGCTGCGATTGATGATTTCGAGATGGGCCCGCAGCGTGTTCGTCAATCCGGGGTCACGCATCATGAGCTGGGCGAAGCCGAGGATGGCGTTCATGGGAGTCCGTATCTCGTGGGACATGCTGGCGAGGAAGATGCTCTTGGAGCGGTTCGCCGCCTCGGCCGCCTCCTGGGCCGCTTTCAAGGCGTTGATGTCCCTCACCGTGCCGCGGAAGCCGACGATGGCGCCCCCCTCGTTCATGATGGGAAAGGCCGACGCGGCCGAATAGGCGCTTTGCCTTCCCTTCCTCGAGAATTTCCAGTAGAAATCATCCGAGGGCTTCCCGCTGGCATAGACCTTGTTGAATATCTTCGTAATGCGCTCGGCTTCCTCCTCGTCCATGTAATCACGAAAATTCTTCCCTTCGAGCTCATCTTCGCCGTATCCAAGGAAATTCTTCAGGGCCGGGTTGCAGTACATCATGGTGCCCCTCAGGTCAACCTCGTAATAGCCGCTGTCCATCGTTTCCAGTATGGTCCGGAATTTCTCCTCCGCCTTCTTCAGTTCCCGTTCAACCCGGCGCATCTCCGTGACGTCGCGGATCGATTCAATGGCCCCGATGATGCTCCCGTCGGAACCGTAGAGGGGGCTCGCGAAGCCCTGGAGGACAGCCCCGTTCTCCCCCAGCTTCGGTATGAATGACTCCGCCTCGAGGATGCCACCCTCGCGGTGGATATGGCTGTATTTCGTCCGGAGCTCTTCCTCGGTTGAGAACACCCTGTCGACGAGGATGGGCCGCCTCTCGCCGTAGAAGGGGAGGGCGTACTCGTAATCTTCCTTCCCTATCATGTCGGCCGCCTTCGCCCCCGTCATCTCTTCAAGCGCCCTGTTCCAGGCGGTGATCCTCCCCGCGCGGTCGATCACCAGGGTGGCGATGGGTAGGAAGTTGATGATGTCCCCAAGCCGTCGCTCCGACTCGCGAAGGGCCTGCTCGTTTCGCTTTCGCTCGGTGATATCCCGGCTCACGCCGTTAAACGCCACGGGTCTTCCCCGTTCGTCGCGCTTGAGCACCGCGTTTATCTCCATCCAGACCGCGCGGCCGTCCCGGGCGATATGCTCTGCTTCGATTAATATCCTGTCCGAGGGCTCCTTTCCCGCGACGATTCTGGTGAACCCGGCCTGCACTCTCTTCCTTGTCTCCGGGGAAAAGAGTTGGTCCAGGGTCATGCCAGGGGCTTCATCGGGTGAATAGCCGAGAATCCGTTCCAGGGAGTTCGATGCGAAGGTGTAGCACATGGACGGCAGGTCGAAGATCCAGATGACATCGGTGGTGTTCTCAACGAGAAACTTGTATTTCTCTTCACTCTCGCGCAGCTCTTTTTCCGCCCGACGGCGCTCGGAGATGTCGTGGTACACGCCCATGAACCCCTTCAACGTCCCCGTGTCGTCTCGCAGGGGCGTCAGGGCAATCTCGACCCATATGGTGGAGCCGTCTTTCCGGTAGAGCTCAAGCTCAAGGTGCGACGTGGGATTTCCCCCCCTTTCGATCTCCGGCTGGACGCGCAGGTAATCCGCGAAGGCAGCCTCCAGGGACGCGGGCGTCACGATCTGGTCGAGGGACTGCCCCTCCGATTCCTCCGGGGTCACCCCGCGCAGCTTGTACACCGCCGGGCTCACGTAGGTGACGCGGAGATTCGTGTCCATCGTCAGGATCACGTCGCCGCTGTTTTCCGCCAGAAGCCGGTACCGCTCCTCGCTGATTCTCAGCGCCTCGGCGGCCTCCTCCCTCTGCTTTTCCGCGCGCGTGCGCTCCGTGATGTCCGTGCTGATGACGAGGCAGGCGGCGGCTTTTCCGTCGGCGTCCCGAAGAAAAGTCATGGTGTTCTCGCAGTTCATGACCGTGCCGTCCTTCCGATACGCCTCGATCTCCAGAACATCGAAACGCTCCGCGTTGATTCCGGCCGTTTCCCTCTCAAGGGCCTCCATGTATATCCGGTACGTCGCTTCCAGTGAGGCGGGTGTCATGATCCGGTCAAGGGTCAGGTTCAGGTACTCTTCCGGCGTATGGCCGGTGAGGCGGAAGGACGAGGGGCTGGCGTACATACAACGCAGGCTCATATCCCAGATCGTCACCATGCTCGGAATGGTATGGATGATTTTTCTGAATCTCTCCTCGCTCTCCCGCAGGGCCCGTTCGTTTTTCCTTCGCTCGGTGATGTCCTCGATGGTGCCCTCGAGGAATTGCGGTTCGCCCCTCTCGTCGCGCACCAGGTAGCCGCTGATGGAAACCGGAATGTTTACGCCGTCGCCGCGCCGGAAGACCGTTTCGAATCCTGAAACCGGACCCCCGCGGACCATCTCCCAGAGGCGCGCGCGGTCTGCCGGGTCGACGTAGAGGTTGAGTAGCCCCGTCTCGTTGAGCTCCTCGAGGGATGCGAACCCGATCGTATGGAGAAGCGACCGATTGCCCGCCTGCACGGTCCCCGCCGCGGTGGTCCGGAACACGCCGATGGGCGAGTTCTCGAAGAGCTGGCGGTATTCCATCTCGGACAACTGTAGCTTCTCGTCCCTGGCCCGGATATCCTCGCTCTGCCGCCTGATTGTTATCCGGTTGATGAAATTGTTCCTGTGGCCGGCATAGACGATACGCGAGAGCACCCATGCCAGCAGCGTCAGTATGGAGCCGTTGAGATAATGGCCGTACATCTTCGATGCCTCGGACGATGAGAAGCCGATTCCCAGCAGGAAAAGGACAAGGCACAGCGCGTAGAAAAGCGTACCCTCCAGCAGGGGCATCAGGACCATTGCGCCGAGACCGACGGCCATGACCACGTAGGTGGTTATCTGGTCTTTCAGGTGAACGTCGATGGTCATGGTCGCCACCTGTGAGATCATGACGGTGATTGTCACGAGGAGTACGGTCAGCCGGTGCCGCCGGGTGATGGCGTCGGCGTCCCGGGGCGCCCTGACGTGAAGGGCGATGGCAAGGGCGAGGAGAAGCGTCCCCGTGATGGAATGGACATAGAATAGCTCCCGGTACCCCGTCTCTCCCCAGAGGCCCTTCTGCCGATTCAGCAGGTCTAGTACCAGCAGAATGGCAAAAATCGGTATAATAACGAGGGTGAGAATCCTGTAACGATAGAAATTTACGAATACGGTCTCGCGGCGCAATGCTCCGGCGGAAGCGGCGTCGAGATTCTGCGCGGTAAAAAGCGATTGTAGGCTGTCCAGCATCTGCGGTACATCCCTGCAGACTATTATAGTTCCCGATTTCTTCGTAACGTCAACCATTTTCAGCGCGGCTTCTCTGCCGGGAGAAAAAAATCACATGGGCGCTGCGGGGATGCCTTGGACGTGTCACGCGCCATTGAGCCGATCATCGGACCTCTTTCTAATTGTTTTATGATTGATTTTTGACCGGATCTGCAGGAGGGTATGCAGGCCGGAGATGTCATCATGGGAATTCGCTCGATAACAATACATGCGTGCCTGATTGCCTCGCTCTTCGGGGCCGCCCGGGTCATGGCCGATGACGCGACGCGGCCCTACTGGATCCTTCCCCGCTGCGGCGCCTACGTACCCCTCGATGAAATGGACGAACGGGTCGAGATGTGGGTTCCCTATCTTGCCCTGGCGTTCAGGGCCATGCCCCCCGCGGAGTGGTCCCGATACCTGGCCCTTGAGATCGAGGCGGGTTTCTTCGCCCACCGGGCGCGCGGCGACGCGTCGGTTTTACCTTCGTTTTTTAAGGGATACCGGTTCGTGAAACCCCCGCGGGCTGTCCTGTACGCCGAGCCTGTCATGGCGTCCGCCCTCGGGGAATTCTTCGTCTGGAAGGGGCTCTACCTCATGCCCGGATTCGGCGCGGGCATGACATTCATCCAGGTCCGCGGCGGGTCGTCGCCAGGCTCGTATAATCACGTCTCGTGCGCCGCCGGCCTGGAGGTTGGTTACCGCATCAGCGACCTCCTTTCGGCGGCGATTCGCGTGCGCGCCGTTATCGGCTTTGACCGGAACCGCGTGCTGTATCACGTCGTGCCTGATGCGGGCATTTTATTTCACTTATAGGACCCCGGGATGAGACGGACCGCGCTGATGCTGTTCTTCGTTGTCGCCTTCGTCATTCCCCTTCGGGCGGGATCGACGGGGTTCGACCTGGGCCTTCGTTACGGCGCCGGCATCTGTTCCCTCGGGCAGGACCCCTTCATGGAGCGCACGGGCGATCACTATTCGTTCATAAATTTTTCCATTGCGGGCGAACTGGTCGTCAGGGATATATTCCGGGTCGAGGTCGACCTGCTCTTTGACGAGCGCGGTTTCACGAAGATCCGGGGGAACGAGGCCAGGCATCTTCTCTATTTCCTGGATGTCCCCGTTGTCCTGAAATTGTATCCTTTCAAATACGTCTATCTCGGCACCGGTATCGGGTGCGCGTTCAAGGTCGGATCAAGGCCTCCTTCCCGGTCCAGGAGCTTCTCGGGGGCCATCATGGGTTACCGGCATTTCGTCTCGGAAAAGATGAAGAACTTCGAGGTCAACCACGTCCTGGTCCTGGGCGCGTCGGTCCCCGTGTACCGCGGCCTTTCCGTCATCGTGGAATGCAGGCACAATTACGGCCTTACCAGCATCAACAGTCATAAGAATAAGTCGGTCCTGCTGCCGCCTCAGGATTTTATTGAAAGGTTCCGGACGCTCTATCTCTTCGTCGGCGCAAACTATCGCGTCTGGTAACCGGGGGGGTCGCGCATGAAAACGCTCTGTGCATCGATAATGACGGCGATTTCGTTGTTCACCGGATGCATGAATTCCCTCGACGAAGGCATACCGCCGATTGCATCCGAGCTCGGGCTGCTGCGTTCCGTAGTCGTGAACGGCAGGATATTCTACTACGCGGAACCCCTGCTTCCCCCGCCCGCCGGCGGCTATCCCGTCATCATGCTTTTTCACGGCGGAGACGGGTACGCCGCGGACTGGATAGAGATACTGGGCCTTCCGAACGGCATGACCGTCATCGGTCTCGCGCGGCGTTATTTCATTATCGCGCCCGAATCGGGCGTCTCCGACGAGGGCTCGGGGAGCGTCACGGACGTGAAGAAGCGGTGGAATACGTCCGTGAACAGCGGGGACATCCCGTATATACTTGACATCATAGCCTGGATGCCCCGGTCAGGCTACCCGATAAACATGGGGAGGATTTTTCTCGCCGGCATATCCTCGGGCGGGGCAATGGTAAGCCGCATGGCCCAGACGACTCCCTGGGTCTTCGCGCGTCTCGCCATCATCGCGTCGATGAATCCCTCGTACTCGCCCTACTGGGAATCCACCGTGATCGTGAGCGCGGAGCATCCCTCCACCGCGTTCATACACGGGACCGCCGACTGGGCGGTGCCGATTGAACGCATGCGCGAGTATTATAACGGGATACCGGCGGTCCCGGCTGCCCTGGGGGATTGTGATTTCACTGACGGTGGGGCCAAGGTGAAGATGAAATGCGAGGTCGCCGGCGGCGGTCACACATGGTTCGGCCAGTACAACTCGAGCATCTACGACTGGTTTGATGCCGCGCCGTAGCGGGTCCGCGGTCTGGTACGGGAAGAAATGATCGAAAAAAATGATTGATTCCCCTTCCGGGTCTCGCTACCGTTCCCTCGCCCGGCCCGCGGCACCCGCTTTCGCCGCCCCGCGGCCCATCCGCTCATGTCCCGGGGTACCGAGATGAAGAAGACCGCCGCCTTTTTTGATTTCGACGGCACGCTCCTCACCACGCACACGGCGGGCCTTGTGGTGCGGAACCTCCGCGACTCCGGGGCCCGTCACTTCGCCGGGAGGTCCCTCTCCCTGCTCTATCTCCTCCGGGTCCTGGCGTGGCGGTCCCTCTACCGTGTGCGGATCGCCTCCGAGACCGCCATGGCCGCGGTGCTCCTCGATTTCTACCGGGGCAGGAGGGTCGACGATGTCGAGCGATGGTCCGCCGGGTTCTACCGCGACTACCTGAGACCCGGGCTCTCGTCGATCATGATCGATATCGTAAAGGAACACAGGCGGAAGGGCCATCTCCTGGTGATCGTTTCCGGCCAGGTCAGGACGGTCCTCGATCACGTGGCCGCGGACCTGGGCTTCGACCACGTGATCTGCACCGACCTTGAGCGTGACGGCACCGGCCGCTTCACCGGGAGGCCCGCCGGGGTCATCTGCGTTGATTCGAACAAGAAGGACCTCGCCCTCGCCTACGCGGAGGAGGAGGGGATCGATCTCGCCTCGTCCTACAGCTACGGAAACCACGAGGCCGACGGAGACATCCTCGCCATGGTGGGAAACCCCGTGGCCGTGGAGCCGACGAGACGCCTGGAAGCCATGGCCATTGAGCGTGGGTGGCGGATAATTGCCCACTGAGGTGCGACGTGACGGGAGCCCCGTAGTTCATCCGAATCCCCTCACTGCTGATATGTCATTGACAGCGCCGCGCGTTGATGGTTGTTTTGAACGGCGAGGATACCCCCGGCGCAGATCCCCGGGACATCCGAAAAGGCGGCACCACCATGGCGAAACCGAAACTGAAACCGCAGACTACCACCCTCTGGGACTATCCCTCCCAGCAGTATCGCCGCGACCAGGAGGCGCATAAACACTACCGCGGCGCCACGCCGGCCTACATTATATGGAACCTCCTCCGCCGCTACACCCGGCCGAAGGACCTGGTAGTTGATCCTATGTGCGGGAGCGGCACCACCCTTGACGTGGCCCGTGACCTTGGAAGGCGCGCCCTGGGCTACGACCTCGCCCCGGCGCGGAAGGACGTGTTCCGCGCCGACGCGCGGAAGCTGCCCCTGGAGGACGAAAAGGCGGACTTCGTGTTCATCGACCCCCCCTATTCGAATCACATACACTATTCGGGGCTCCCGGAATGCATCGGTGAGCTCTCGGCGCGGGGCGAGGCCTACTTCGAGGCCATGGGGGCGGTCATCGCGGAGATACACCGGGTGCTTCGCCCCGGGCGCCACATGGCGCTCTACGTCTCCGACTCCTACGAGAAGGGAAAGCCCTTCTCCCCCATCGGATTCCGCCTCTTCGCGCTCATGGAGGAGCGCTTCGAGGCCGTGGACATCGTCGCCGTGACGCGGCGCAACGCGAAGCTGAAGAACCGGAGCTGGCACGCCGCGGCGCTGGAGGGGAACTTCTTCCTCAGGGGGTTCCACTATCTCTTCATCATGCGGAAGCCCAGTGGCAGGGACGGGAAGGGGAGGGCCGACCGCCGGTCCCCCGAGGAGGTCCGGGAGGATCTCCTCGGGATCTGATGCGCCCCTCAGGTGAGGAACATGAAGAGCCAGTCCGCCACGAGGGAGGGCTTCGCCGCCCCCTCCACGGAGACCGTGTGGGTCACCGTGACGAGGACCCTGCCGCCATCCTTCTCCTCCACGCCGGCGAGCCTCATGACGGTGCGTATTCTTGATCCCGAGGGCACGGGGTCGATGAAACGGACCCTGTCGAACCCGTAGTTGATCACCGCCTTCACGCCCTCGGGGATCCATATCCCCGAGGCGGAGAGACGAGTGAGGAGGGAGAGGGTGAGGAAACCGTGGGCCACGGTGCGGCCGAAGGGGCCGTTCTTCGCCTTTTCCGGGTCCACGTGGATGAACTGGTGGTCCTCCGTGCAGTCAGCGAAGAGGTTGATCCGCTCCTGGGTGATCTCGATCCAATCGCTTGTCTTCTCGTCCCCGATCATTTTTTTCAGTTCATCGACGGGCAGAACGGTCATGGCCATGGCGTGTCCTCCTTCAATATATGAAACAATAAGAACCGGAAGACAAACAAAGTCAATTAAAATGTGTGCCTGCTCTCACCTGAGCGTCACGGCTATCGCAATGCGGCGGGCACAAGGTGATGGGGGATGATCGCGATCAGACTGTTATGCCTCTGTGTCTCGGTGCCTCCGTGGCCTTGCCGGTTGAGCGAATCCGGGCCCTTTGCGCCCCTGCCGGGACAAAAGGGTTGACAGCGCGGTCCCGCCGGTGCTATCATCGGAAAGACGGCGCCCGGTCCGGGCGCCGGGGGAGGCGTCATGGCGATCCATCGCGAAAAAATCATCCTGGTACTGGTCAACATCATCGGGGGCACCGCCGTTCTCGGGAGCTACGCCCGGGGCATCCTCACGCGCCCCGACGCGGGGTCACTCTGGGGCGGCGTTCCCGAATCGGTGATGCCCCTCTACAGCGTCTCCATGGTCACCGCCGCAACGGGGTACCTGATCTTTACGGCCTACCTGCTCTTCGCCGTCGACGCCGGGACGGCCAGGGTCGCCGGCCGTTTCGGATACCGCCTCTTCACCTGGCTTTACGTCCTGGTGCTGGCGCCCTCGGCGGCGTGGATGCCCCTCACCTTTGCCATGATCGACGCGCCCTCGACACTGACCTGGCTCGCCGTGCGGCTGGTACTTTTCGTCGTGGGCGCGGCGTCGGCGGGAATCCTGGTCTCCCTGGTGTACCTGTCGCCGCGGTCCGCACCCGCGGTCCGCGGCGCAGCCGTGGCGGGGAGCATTCTCTTCTGCTTCCAGACCCTGGTCCTCGACGCCATGGTGTGGACCGCCTTTTTTCCCGTACGCCTGTAGCGGGCCCTCACGGCGCGGCACTGCGGCGCGCGTTCCGCCGCCGCGTGGTTTTTTTATTATTTCCCTTGAAAAAAATGCCCCTTTGCGGGAGAGTGTCCGCACACGCGGATTGCGGTGAAATGACACGCCTGTTGCCCCGGAAGATCCTTCCCTTTCAACGGAGAGCGTTTCGCACCACGGTACACCGGGGCTTCGCCGCGCGGTATCATTCCGCCCTGCGGACAAAGGGCGGGTGCTGGGGCCGGGGGCGGCCTCCGGCGAAATGCGCGCTGTCATTTCGCGTCATCGCGTGAAACTATATAGAGGAGACGGTAATGATGCAGGGAAAAACGTTGTACGTCGGCAACCTGAGCAGCACGGTGAACAGGAACAGCCTCATCGACCTCTTTTCCGGTTACGGAAGCGTCGTGGACGTGAAGATAATCGGCGCCAACGCCTTCGGCTTCATCGAGATGGCGAGCCAGACCGAGGCGGAGGAGGCGAAGAAGTCTCTCCAGGGATACAACCTCGAGGGCAAGGAGCTCAAGGTCGGCGAGGCCCGCCAGAAGAACTATCCCCGGGGCCGCGGCCCGAGGCGGTAGGTTAGAAACGCGTACCGCACTGCCGGGGGCCGCCTTCCCTCACCCGCGGATCTGTTTCTGCGGGAACCAGGGTATGAAGGCGCTCGTGGCCTCACGGTATTCCTCCCACCCGGGCGTCCCCTCCATCATGCGCTCCGTCATGGGCACCCCCGAGACGAAGAGAAGCATGGCGGTGATGACCAGGGGGCCGATGAGCCCGATCCATCCCCAGGGAGAGGAGAGGGCGATTATGCCGATTCCCCACCAGAGGGTCGCCTCCCCGAAGTAGTTTGGGTGACGGCTGTAGCGCCAGAGGCCCGTTCGCAGAATCGTTCCCCGTTTCGAGGGGTCCTTCATGAAGCGGTCAAGCTGGTGGTCCCCCAGGGCCTCGAAGAGAAACCCGACGCACCAGACCGCGATCCCCAGGGCGTCGGACCACCCGATCCCCTTACCCCCCGACGAGGCGATGATCATGAGGGGCAGGGCGTTCAGCAGAAGGATTCCCCCCTGGAGCATGAACACCTGGAGATAGCTCCTGAGGACGAAGAGGCGCCCCCACTCCTCCCTCCATTTCCTGTACCGCGGGTCCTCTCCCCTGCCATGATTGCGCCGGAATATCCGTATCGCCAGGCGGAGCCCCCATGCCGTCACCAGGAAGGCCACGGCGGCCTGGCGCGCACCGGGGCCGCCCTGGAGGAGGATGCCCACAAGGACCACGAGAATGAAGCCGGGCCCCCAGGCGATGTCCGCGATGCTGTTGTCCTTCAGGGCCATGGCGACGATGAAGAGCGCCGTCATGTAGCAGAATACGATGATGGCTGAAATGACGATGGTTTCCCCTAATGGCATGGTTTCCTCCTATGCGCGTTGTTGCTCCCGCTCGATTCCCTTCCGGATCCGCTCCCGCACGTCGGCGATGAGGCGATCCATCGATGATCTGTCATACCGGGACGCCTCCACGGGCTCGTGGATCCGCATAACCGCCCTGCCGGGAAAAAGGTCGAAGGTCCCCGGCGGGAGGATCCGCCGCGTCCCGGTGATGCTCACGGGGAGTATCGGCAGGCCGAGGTCCAGGGCGATCTGGAACGCCCCCTTCTTGAATTCACCCAGGCTCCCGTCGCGGCTCCGCGTCCCCTCGGGGAGAATGATCAGGGAGGTCCCCCCGGTGATCCGGCTCCTCGCCCGCTCAAGGTCGGCGTAGGCCTCCTTCGGGTTCGAGCGGTCGATGAGGACGTTCCCCCCCTTCTCCGCGGCGTAGCCGAAGACCGGCACCTTCCTGAGCTCCTTCTTGATCACCCACTTCAGGTCGATGCCGAGCCACCCGTAGAGCACGAAGATGTCGTAGTGGCTCTGGTGGTTCGAAACCACGATGTAGGATTGTTTCTTTTTAATGTGTTCCCTGCCCAGGACGGTCACGAGCATGGGCGTGATGAAGCTGTTGAAGCGCGCCCACCATACCCCCGTGGTCCTGTTGGCCACGCGGTCGTTGAGGATGAAGATGATGATGACGCCCAGTCCCACGAAGAAGCAGGTGGAAAGGATCAGGAGAGGAAGGAAGAGCAGCCACTTGTAGGGCTGGTAGAGCAGGCGGAGGGTCCTCCGGAGGGGGCCGCGCTTCTCCATGGTCACTTCCCCTTCATGGCGTCCGGAATCTTCACCGCCACGAGCTTTCCCCGGGCGCAGAGAGCGCCCCCCGCCGAGAGGTCGGTCTCCACGACGATCTTCCGCTCCTTTATCTCCGTGACCCTCGAACGGAGGACAAGGGGCGGTCCCATTGGGGTGGGGCGGAGGTAGTCCACGTGGAGTGATGCGGTGACGTAGCGGAGGGGTGGGTCGCTGCCGAAATCCCGGCCTTCGGCGCGGTAGGCCGCCGCGGCGGCGGTGCCGGTGCTGTGGCAGTCGATGACAGAGGCGATGAGGCCGCCGTACACGAAGCCGGGAAAGGCCAGGTAACGCGGGTCCGGTTCGAAGGTGCAGACGCTCTCATCGCCGTCCCAGTAGCTCTTCACGTGAAGGCCGTCGGGGTTCAGGCGCCCGCAGCCGTAGCAGTGGCTGAAATCGTCGGGGTACCGCTCCTGGAAGGATTGTTCAGTCATGTCGCGCTCTCTCCCATCCTAGTACTTGAAGGGATCCTTGTAGGTAAGGCCGTTCCCTTCGGGTCGCTCAAGCTTTTTGTATTCCGATTCATAGTCTTTCAGGAACTTCGACGCTTTCTCGAAGGTGAAGAAGAGGTCGTTCCCCTTCCCTCGCTTGCCCGCGTGGAATTCCAGGCCGTAGTCCTTTATATAGCGGTCGCGTATCAGGGATTCGTCGGAGCGGGCGGTAAGCTCCACGGCGATGTCGCTCTTCTTCCGCCCCGGGTGCATGGTGATGGCGTAGTCGCACGCCATGGCGACGGTCGCCTTTCCCACGCCCCGTACCCTGTAGTAGGTGTCGTCGCACCGGTACTTGCCCAGGTACGCGAGCTTGATGTTTCCCGGGTAGTTCACCGGGAGGGCGGTGAAGTAGTCGACGTAGACTCCCCACCGGGGGTTCTTTTCCGTGATGTGGTACTGGAAAACGCTGTAGCCGAGGAGGATGAGGGTTTTATCGTATGAGATGACGATGGCGTGGGACACGAAATGGTTCTTCTTGAGGAACTGGACGGCCGTGAGCCGCTTGTCTTCGTGCTCGGCGAGGAGGCCGTAGCGGCTGTGGTAGAATTCCTGGAGGGTATGCATGCTCCGGTCGTCGAATGTATTGAAAAGGCGCTCCTCCATCCGGTGGAGAGGCATGACTCTTCCGGCTATCAGCTTCCCGTTGATGTATATGGGGATCCAGTTGGCCTTGACGCTGAACTTGAGTCCCGATTCCGTTCCGCTCATGTACGCTCCCGATACTCGCGCCGGTCCCGGTGACGGGGGCTTTTTGTGTGATACTATATTCCGGCCCCAATTATTGCAACATTAATTATCTGGCCGCGCCTTCTCCGGGTGGCGCTCCCGTCACCCCGCCGCCGGGGCGTCCCTGTCACGGAGGGAGGCTCCTCCGGTTTCTTCGAGGTCCTCCGGCAGTTCAAGGGGGAAGAGCAGCCCGTAGAGGCGGGGACCGATGATGAGGACGCAGGCGACGGCCGTGATGATTCCGGCGATGACGTCCACGGCGTAGTGATAGCGACAGTAGACCGTGGCGACGCAGAGGCTTATCACGATGGGCGAGGTGAGCAGGAAGGCCCTGGGGGCAAAGCGCCGCGCGAAGATCCAGACGGCGATGGTCCCCGCGACGTGGCCCGAGGGCATCGCTCCTCCCGGGATGTCGGCCCTCTGGAGGAAGACGCGGGCGAATTCCGAGATCGGTCCCGCCGCGAGATAGCCCGAGCCCCCGGGATCGAAGTGGACGGGCCCCTGGGCGGGGAAGAGGGCCTGGACCAGGAAGCAGAGGTAGATGGTGAAGCCGCAGATGAAGGATACGTAGAAGAACTCCCGCCGCCGGTCCGTGAAATAAAGATAGAGCGGGAGGTAGAGGGTTACCCAGTAGTAGGAAAGATAGGAAAAGTTGAACCACTCCGTGAGCCAGGCCCTGTTTCCCCAGGCGGCGGCCAGGTCCCGGCCGATGTGGAAGCCGAAGAGGGCCATGTCTGCCCGAATAAGGAGATCGTCGAAGGGCTCGCTGAAGAAAAGGAAACTCACGGGGTGCGTCCACCTGAAAAAGGGTCCCAGGAGGAACATCGGATAGGTGTGGCGAAGGAACCTGACGGCGGGATTTGCCAGGAGGGGATGATCTGCCCGGTCAAGGGCGGGGGCCACGACGAGGGCGCCCGCCATGACCGCTCCGTAGAGCGCCATGAATTTCAGGGCCAGCCGGGGGTCTTCCCCTGTCCTCGCGGCGATGATGAGGATCATCACGGCGCAGTGTCCGGCGACCAGGACGTCGATCGGGTAGAGGGACGACCAGAGTTGTGCGAAACGGTCTTTCATCGTGTTGCGCGCGCCAGGTATGTTCAGCGACCCCTTTCACCCGTGGGAAATCTCATCGACCCCCCGGCAGAAGAGCATTTCACTCACCCTGGAGAGGCCCAGGCCCGTTGCGAGGAGCGTGATCTCTTCCTCTTTCGCGAGGTCGACGACCTTCGGGTCGACGGCGATTCCTCCGGCGATGATCACGGCCGTTATCCCGAAAATCGAGGCCGTGCGTATCACCTGTATGTTGTTGAGCCCCGTGAGGAGCATGTCCGGCACTGCCTGGCCGGCCAGGATATCGCTCATCCGGTCGCACGCCATGGCGTTGCGTATCTCATGGTCTGAATTATTCTCCGGGAGGTTGAGGATGTCGGCGTTGAGGAGGGAGATGACCTCGCCTGTCTTCATGGTGCTCCGTTGCCCCCGTGGCGGCGCCCCATGCCCCGTCATGCATGGCGCGGTAGTGTTCCTGTCTATGAAAAGGCTTCAGGGGCGTACCTGTCAAGAATTAAACATGCCACGGGTTGCGCGTGGCGGTGGGGGCGATATTTCGCGTTGTACCTAAATGTTCTTGCAATGACGGGGCCATGGTGTCCCCTGTGGCCATGAGGGAGTACGCACATCGACAGCCGGGCATGGAATCCGCGGCCCTCCCCTGGCCATGCAGGATAGTTGAGGAGGGGAGAATGTCCTTCGGCGGGAGGGAGTTCCTCTACATGGTTGGGGACGCGACGATCGGGAGCGCCTGCGTGGGGGCCGGGAGCCTCCGCTACGTCTATGTTCCCGGCTTCATCACTGCGTGGCGCTCCCGCCGCAGCGGCGCGGGCGAGGAGGTGAGCCTCGTTGATCCGGTACGCGACGGCGATGAACAGGCGTCCATTCGCCGTCTCCTCGCCGCGCGCTATCCCTCACTCCAGGTATGCTTTTAGACGGGCGCGGGGAATCTGAATGGCATCGGGCACAGGGCAAAAAATGAAGTCGCTCCGGGAGGCCCTCAGGGCCCTCCGGAACAGGAACTACCGCCTTTTCTTCATCGGCCAGGGCATCTCGCTCACGGGGATATGGATGCAGACCATCGCCGTGGGATGGCTCGTTTTCCGCATGACCAGGTCGGAGCTGATGCTCGGCATCGTCACCTTCTCGAGCCAGGCACCGGTGTTTCTTCTTTCTCCCTTTGCCGGGGTCATCGGCGACCGCTTCGACCGGAGAAGGATACTCATCTTCATGCAGTTCATGGCGCTATGCCAGGCCCTCGCCCTGGCCATTCTCACCATCGCGGGAACCGTCGAGGTGTGGCAGATCATAATGCTCAGCGTGCTCCTGGGCCTGGCCAACGCCTTCGAGATGCCGGCGCGCCAGGCCTTCGTGGTGGAGCTGATCGAGGACCGCGCGGACCTGGGAAACGCCATCGCCCTGAACTCGGCACTTTTCACCGGGGCGCGCCTCATCGGCCCCGCGGCGGCGGGCATCCTCGTGGCAACGGCGGGGGAGGGGGCCTGCTTCCTCGTCAACGCGGCAAGCTATCCCGCCTCCCTGGCGGCGCTTCTCATGATGACGATACCGCGCCGCGACGCCCCGGCGGAGGGGAAAAGGCTCATGGGGGACCTCGCGGAGGGGATGCGTTACGCCTTCGGGTTTCCCCCGATCCGCGCCCTCCTGGCCACGGTGGCCCTCCTGAGCCTCACGGCCATGTCCTTCCCGGTGCTCCTTCCCGTCTTCGCTTCGGATATCCTCCACGGAGGGCCGAACACCTACGGGTTCCTGGTCGCCGCCTCTGGCTTCGGGGCGATCTGGGGCACCCTCTACCTCGCGATGCAGAAGAGCGTCCTCGGCCTCGACCGGGTCATCAGCGTCTCCCTGGTGCTCTTCGGCCTGGGCCTCGGGGGCTTCTCTATTTCCCGCTCCGCGCCCCTCTCCATGGCAGCCCTCGCCGTGGTGGGCTTCGGTATGATCCTCGCCCTGGCGGCGTGCAACACCATACTCCAGACCATCGTGGAGGAGGAGATGCGCACCCGGGTCATGGGTCTCTACGTCATGGTCTTCATGGGCGCGGCGCCCCTGGGAAGCATCACCGCCGGGGGCGTCTCCACGGTCATCGGGGCCCCCGCCACGAGCCTCATTGCCGGGGCCCTCTGCGTGATCGGCGGGCTCCTTTTCGCGCGCTGGGTCCCCGTCCTCAGGAAGCTCGTGCGCCCTATCTATCATCGAATGGGGATCATCAGGGAAGTGGCCATGGGGATCCAGACCACGGAGGAGCTCACCACGCCGCCGGAGTGATCCCTGCCCCGGCCCGGGGCCGTCATGCCGTATCCTTCTTGACAGGGGCCTTCCCGCGGGGTAGATTCCTGCGAGCATGAGGACCATCGAAACCAGCATCGTGCCGGAGGGCGCGGAGGGGGCGCGCTTCAGCGATTACGCCTGCGAGGCCTTCGCGCACCTGGCGTCGCGCAAGGGGGTGAAGAAGGCGATCAAGCGGGGCGAGGTCCTTGTGGACGGCGCCCCCGCCGGCACGGGCCTCCGCCTGCGCCCGGGCCAGCGTATCGACTTCCTTTCAGGGGAGCGCGCCCCGGGAACGATCTACCGCCTGGACCTCAGGGTCGTTTACGAGGACGAGTGGATCGCCGTCGTGGTGAAGCCCCCGGGCGTTCCCGTGCGGGGCAACGCCTTCAAGACCCTGGAGCACGCCCTCCCCGGGGCGCTCGCGCCCTCCCGCGAGCCCGACGCTCTGGCATTCCCTGACCCGGTGCATCGACTCGACGTTCCCGTGAGCGGACTCCTTCTCGCGGCGAAGACGGCCCGGGCGCGGGCGGTCCTGGGAAGGGCCTTCGAGGGGCGGGAGATCGTGAAGCGCTACCGCGCCGTGGTGACGGGGAGGGTCGACGCCCCGGGGGTGATCGAGAGCCTCGTGGGGGGGCGCGACGCCGTGACCGACTACCATCCCCTCCGATCGGTTCCTTCTATTAAAAATGAGTGGCTCACTCTGGTGGAGCTCCGGCCCCGCACGGGGCGCACGCACCAGCTCAGGGTCCACATGGCCGAGGCGGGGCTGCCGATCCTGGGTGACGCCCGGTACGGCCCGCCGGGGCGCGTTCTCAAAGGGAAGGGGCTCTTCCTCAGCGCCGTGGGCCTCGCCTTCCGTCACCCGGCGAGCGGCGAGCCCCTGGATATCGCCATTGATGAGCCGGAGAAGTTCGGCCTGCGCCTCGACCGGGAATTGCGCATGTGGGAACGGCACAGCGGAGGCGGTCAGTAGCTCTGCTGGGTGCCGAAGGCGCCCCGCCCCTCCAGTGGGGTGAACTCGAAATCAGGATAGACCATCTTCAGGGCCTTCGCCACGGACCTGCTGACGTGGAGGGGGGTCTTCACCCCGCGTCCCAGGTAGTTCGACCCGGCGTCAACGACGAAGTGCTTGCGTCCCTCCTTCACGCCCATGGCCTTGATGTGGCCCCCGTGGGTAGCTCTGAAGTTGAATTCTTCGTTCTTCAGGTGTTCCGCCGTCTCCTCGTGGGGCTTCGTGCCGATGGAGTAGAACCGCGGCACGTGGTGCTTCTGCTCCATCACCAGGGCCAGGTAGGTGATGTGGTCACCCCGCTGGAGCGATTCGAGCCAGATCATGAACGTGTCGTTGCACACCCGCTCCGGGTTGCGCCGCTCGGAGAACCTCCCGATGCGGAACATCTGCTGGACCGGCACGAAGAGGAAGGGGAGGCGGTCCGACCGCTCGAAATCGAGGATCTGTTCCGGGGCGAAGGCCGTGGCGATGAACTCGATGATGCGCCCCTGGAGAGAGGGGTGCCTGGTGAAGAGGGGCCACTTCCGGACCAGGGCGAGGGCCCCCGGGGCGGCGGGGCTCTCGTGGAACGACGAGGGGTAGCGGTAGAGAGCGTCGCCCCGCCGGGGCTTCAATATGCCGTGGGCCGCCGCGAGGGAACCCTCCGTCATGTCCACGATGTTCGCCAGGATCATGCTGTTCCCCTCGTCGAAATGGAGGAAGCATCCCTGCTGGTCCTTCCCCTCGCCTACGCGCCGGATGAGGGTGCCCGGCTCGATGGTTCTGCGGTTCGTGAGGGGGATGAATGGCTCGATCATGCTCGCGTGTCTCCTCGCGCTCCCTGATGTACGTCCCGGGCGGGACGGAATCCTCTCATTCTAGAGCATTGGATCTGAATGTCAAGATTTTTGACGCAGGGTCCACTCGCAATTATTGACGCCGGGGCAGTGACGAATTAAGGAAAGGTCTTCGGGAGACGCCGTAACAGGCGGATGCCACCCACGTACCGGGTGGCATCCTAAAGCTGGTTGAACATTGATGTACCTTTAACCGAGAATCTTCAGCTTGTATCACTTCCTGCTTCTTCAAGCTTGAGACGGCACCGCAGCTTCGGGCTACGTCCCACGTGACAGGCTGAACTCGATATTAATATACAGAGGTACCGGGAAGAAATCAAGATGCGTGAAAAAAATTCGGAAAAAATGTATGCGCCCTCTCTGTGGCGTCGGGTTTAAACCCGACGCCACAGAGAGGGCGCATACATCGCATTCATGTGCATGTTAAATGCATTGCGGATAACGCGCGCGTTAATATGCAGGTTGTTCTGATGCGGTTCTGTGAAGGGTCTCATTCATGTATCTCGTTACTCGCTAATCTGTAAATCCGATTTTCTTTTTCGGCTTCGATTCTTCCCTGAGTAATTCCTTTATCGCATCAAAAACAATCCGGAATTGCTTGTCATATCTATTTTCCATTGCCTCTATTTTTTTATGCAAATTTTCATAGGAGGATATCATCTGGCGAAGCTTTGTAAATGCCCGTATTATTTGAATATTAACCAGAATGGCACGTTCACTACCAAGAACGCTCGATAACATTGCGACACCCTGTTCGGTAAACGCCATGGGAAGATACCGGTAGCCACCCCAACTTGAGATCACAAATTGTGATCTCAAGTTTTCAAACTCTTCATTGGTAAGATTAAACATAAAGTCTTCAGGAAACCTTCTATTGTTCCTTTTAACGGCCTGTTTCAGAACCCTCGTCTCAACTCCATACAATTCTGCAAGGTCCTTGTCCAGCATAATCTTTAACCCGCGGATCAGATATATCTTAGAAAGGATTGTTTCAGATGGCAGTATCTCTTTCATGCCGGGTTCCTCTATGGTGAGGTAACGAACGGGGAATGGAAATTATATATTTTTTACGTCATCCCCCTGTAGCGTCGGGTTTAAACCCGACGCTACAGGGGGGACACATCATGATGCGTCTGTTTTAAACCCGATCTTTTTCTTTGTGCCCGAATCTTCACGTATCAGCTCTTTTATCGCCTGAAACACGACCCTGAACTGCCCATCGTATTTATTTTCCATAGCTTCGATTTTCTTTCGTAAATCCTCATGTGATGATACCATCTGTCGAAGCCGGACAAAATTCGGATAATCTGGATGTTCACCTGAATGGCACGGGGACTGTTCAATACACTGGCCAGCATGGCCACGCCCTGCTCGGTAAAGGCTGAAGGAGGCTTGCGAGTGCCGCCCCAACTTGAAGTCACAATCTGTGACTTCAAGTTGTCAAACTCCTCAATCGAGAGCCGGAACATGAAATCCTCCGGAAACCGGTCCAGGTTCCTTGCAACCGCCTGATTGAGGGCTTTTGTTTCAACCTCATAGAGCGCGGCGAGGTCCTTATCCAGCATAACCTTATGGCCGCGGATATATTTGATTTTACTCACAATAATGTCGGCAGAAATAATCCCTTTCATCTGTTGCTCCCGTGGTGTAATAAAAAAAATTGAGACGGTTAAATGGGATAACGAATACAGGCTGGAAGTGATGAAATGATTGTTGCACCCGTCCCCTAGCGTCGGGTTTAAACCCGACGCTAGGGCAACATGTCATGACGTGCCCATTGATTTTTTATATATTCATATACCCGGTCGAACGAATCCGCATCAACGGAAAATACGCCATATCCCCGCTGCCATCGTATATCCGCTATACGATATGATGAATAACCTTTAAGATTTTTCACGATTTTTGAAATGCTCAACCGGGGCGGCGATGATATCAAAACATGCACATGGTCTTGATGGCCATTCATGATATGGATGATGAAGCCGAGTTCATCCGCCTTTTTTTTGAAATGTGTTTTTAGCTGATTCAATATCTCACACGTTATCAACGGCAGCCTGTACTTGGTCGAAAAGACAAGATGATGACGGTTGTAATAATACGCTTTCGTATACATGATTTGCTTTTATATTGTTGATTTATCATGTAAACGAAGAGGGATGGAAATTACATAAATTATTATTACGTCATCCCCTGTAGCGTCGGGATTAATCCCGACGCTACAGAAGGGGTATTAATCCTTGACACGGCGTTTTGCTATTGCCATCATATCAGATCCATCCGGCTCATAGTGGAGGTGCCCCATGCGGAAAAAGATCCTCATTCTCCCGGCTTCGGCCCTGTTTCTCTGCCTCGCGGCGATTCCCCTCGGCGCGAAGGAGGCGGGCACCGTCAAGATGGTCCTCGGCCAGGTGTCGATCGAATCGAAGGGAGCGTCGCGCCCCGCGGCGGTCAACGACCGCCTCGAGGGGGGAGAGATCATTGTAACCGGGCCCGATTCCCTGGCGGACATACTGATGGGGGACCGGGGGTATGTCCGCGTGAGGGAGGGGACCAGGGTTTCTTTCGCCTCGCTGGCGAAGGGCGGCGATGAATCCGATCTCGAGCTGACACTGGGGAGCGTCATGGTCTTCATCAACAAGCTCACGCGGGGGAAAAGCTACGAGGCAAAGGCCCCCACCCAGGTCGTGGCCGTGCGGGGCACCATCTTCCAGATGACGGGGGAGGAGGATGGCTCCCGCGTGGACGTCCTCTCCGGCTCCGTGGACGTGAGCCCCGTGGTGAAGGGGGCCGTTCAGCGCCAGATTACCCAGCTCGTGGAGGAGAACCAGTCCCTCGCCCTGAGCCGCGCCCGGGCCCTCCAGGTCCTCGCCGGGCAGAGGCGCCTCGAGGCCGAGGCCATGCGTCGGGAGATACGTGATTCCATCATGAAGCAGGTAGAGGAGATCAGGGCGCGCCCGGAGTTCAAGGATCTCGGCAGGGAAATGAAGAAGGAGATCCTCGATCACATCGAGAAGAAAAAGCAGGAGTTGAAAGAAAGGGGCCTTGACCGCGAATCGCTGAAGGAACGAATGGAACAGGGCAGGGAGCGTCTGAAACAGGAAGGCGAGCGGCTCAAGGAAGAGGGTGAGCGGATGAGAAAGCAGCTCGAGGAGATAAAAGAGAAGAAATAGAGGCGAGCGGGGGGGATGGAGTCGAAAAAATGCCTTGAATTATTTTTCCCCCCTGCGAGAATTGGCATAAGCCGCATACCCGAATTTTTCTTTTTTACTATGAAGTCCCGATTCTTCCCAATGCCCCGGACTCCATTGTTCGGATACGGCGCGTACATTCGGCGTGAAAGCGTCCTTTTCTCGGTGAATCGGCGCCCTTGAGGGTCGGCGCAGCGATTTTTTCAGCCTTTCTGTTCAGGTGCGGTATGATTCAATCTGTTGTCATCCCATGGTATCGTTGCTCCCGGAGCCTCGAGGAGCTGCACCGACGGCTCCAAGCGGCCCTCCCGGCCATTACCGGCGAGCACGATATAATCCTTGTCAACGACGGGAGCCCCGAGGATGACTGGCGGGTAATCAGGGATCTCTGCCGGGAAGACCCCATGGTCGTGGGCATCAACCTCTCGAAGAATTTCGGTAAGCACGACGCCACCACGGCGGGACTCGATCACTACTGCGGCGACTGGGTGGTGGTCATGGACGGGGACCTCGGGCACAGGCCCGGGGGCATGTTGAAGTTCCGGGAAAAGGCCCGAGAGTGGTTTGATGTCGTCATTGGCAGAAGGATCAACGGGAAGTCCTCGGTGTTGAAGCTCCTCGCCACCAGGGCGTTTTACGCGGTTTTCAATTATTTATCCGAAATGAAGGGCGACAGCTCCCATTCCAGTTTCGGTCTCTATTCCAGGAAGGTGATCGACAGCGTCAACCGCATACGGGAGCGAAACAGGAACTTCTATTTTTTTGCGATCTGGACTGGTTTCCGGAGGGCCGAGATCGATGTCCAGAGCGGGCTGAGGACGCAAGGAGGCTCCGGATACACCTTTTTCAGAATGGTGGGTCTGGCTGTCGACACCATCATCGGCAATTCCGACAAACTGCTCAAGATATCAATCAAGATAGGCTTTGTCATTTCCTTTGCCGTATTCTCCTTCATCATCTTCCTCGTGATCCGTTACTTCACCCGGGGGATCCCCGCCGAGGGATGGACGAGCGTCATCGCGTCGATGTACCTCCTGGGCGGCATGGTCCTCTGCTTTATCGGCGTGGTGGGCATATATATCGGAAAAATTTTCGAGGAGACCAAGGGAAGGCCCCTCTATATCATCGACGAGATCATCACTGCGGCGGAGAAAGGGAAATGAAACGCAAGAAACTGCTCCTCGCCGGAGGGGGATACGCCGACATCCCCATGATACATGCCGCGAAAAAAATCGGCTATCATGTCATCACGAGCGGCAACCGGCCCGACGAGATGGGGCACCTTCACTCGGACGAATACCGCTGCGAGGACTTTTCCGACCGGGAGGCGATCGCCGCCCTGGCGGCGGAGCTTGGCGTTGACGCCATCTGCGCATCCTGCAATGATTTTTCCGCCCTCTCGGCGGCCTATGCCGCGGAGAAACTGGGGCTCCCCGGCCATGATCCAATTGACGTCGCGGAGATCATCCATCACAAGGACCGCTTCAGGCGCTTCGCCCTGGACAACGGCATCCCCTCCCCCCGGGCCTGGGCGTTTTCCACCCGGGAGGAGGCCCTGGCCATGATGCCGTCGCTCCCCTTCCCCCTCCTGGTCAAGCCCGTTGACCTCACCGGCGGCAAGGGTATCGCCCTCGTCCAGGGCGTTGAAGACGTGCCAGCGGTCCTGGACCGGGCCTTCGGTATATCAAGGGCGAAGCGGGTGGTGGCGGAGGAGTTCATCGAGGGGACCCGCCATGGCTTTTCGGCGTTTCTCCGGGGGGGAAGGGTGGCGTTTTATTTCACGGACAACGAGCACTACTACCTGAACCCCTACCTGGTGTCCGCGGCAACGGCGCCGGGAAGCGTGCCCCCCCCGGCGGAGAATGAGCTGTGCGAAATATCCGAAAGGATAGCGTCACTCCTTTCCTTGGTGGACGGGATACTGCACATCCAGTTCATCCTCAGGGGCGGCAGCCCCGTGATCATCGAAATATGCAGGCGCCCGCCGGGCGACCTTTACGTGAGGCTTGTCGAGCACGTGACCGGGGTTCCCTATCCCGAGTGGCTGGTCCGTGCCGAGGCGGGGCTTGATTGTCCGGATCTCCGGCACGCCCCTCCCTCCATCTGCATGACGAGGCACTGCATCATGGCGTTGTCTCCGGGCAGGGTGAAGGATATCGCCATTGACGACGTGCTGGAGGGCAGGATCGTCGATTCACTCCTCTGGTGGAAGAAGGGTGATCCCGTGGCGGATGTGATGACCACGAAATTCGGCATCGTGTTCGTAAAGTACGAATCAAGAGAAGAGATGCGGGAACTCTCTCCGAGGTTGAATGATCTCATACGGGTTGAGCTTGAATAACGCTATCACAGAGGCCGGGGAATGAACGACACGACGCTCTCAATCGGTTTCATCGGCGGCGGGGTGAATTCCGCCGTCGGCAATACCCACAGGATCGCCGCCCAGGCCGACCACCGGTGGGGGATCGAGGCCGGGTGCTTCAGCAGGCACGATGAGATCAACAGGGCCACGGCGTCGCTCTGGGGCATCGATCCCGCCCGGCTCTACGGCGACTGGCGGGCCTTCCTTGAAGGGGAGCGGGGCAACCTCGACGCGGTCTGCATCCTCACGCCGACAGACCTCCACGCGGAGATGATTCTCGAGGCCCTGCGCCTGGGGTACGCGGTGATCTGCGAGAAGGCGATGGCGGCATCGGCGGAGGAGGCGGCGCGGATACGCAATTACGTGGAGGCGGAAAAGGGCTTCCTGGCCGTAACCTACAACTACTCCGGGTACCCGATGCTGCGTGAGCTCCGGGAGATGATCCGCGAGGGAAAGCTGGGGAAAGTTTTCCAGGTCCAGGTTGAGATGCCCCAGGAGGGCTTCGCCCGCCTTGACGCCCGGGGAGAGCGGCCCCGGCCCCAGGAGTGGCGGCTCCGGGACGGCGTCGTGCCCACGGTGTCCCTCGACCTGGGGGTCCACCTGCACCATGTCATCCGCTTCATCACCGGTGAGGCGCCGGTCGAAGTGGTCGCCCTCCAGGAAAGTTTCGGTTTTTTCAGCCAGGTGGTGGACGACGTCTCATGCATCGCCCGGTACACCGGCGGCCTCAAATGTCAGATCTGGTATGGAAAGTCCGCCATCGGTCACCGCAACGGGCTACGCGTCCGCGTCTACGGCGAGAAGGGAGGCGCCGAATGGTACCAGCTCCAGCCCGAGGAGATCATGTTCAGTGACAGGGAGGGTGACCGCCGGGTCATCGACAGGGCCTCGAAGGTGTCCCTGGCAGGAGAGCCGCGGTACAACCGGTTCAAGTCGGGGCACCCGGCGGGTTTCATCGAGGCGTTCGCGAATCTTTACTATGATATCGCTGACGCCTGCGTGGAATACAAGTCCGTCGGTTCCCATTCAGTTCCCTGGGTGTACGGCGCCGGGCAGTCCCTTGAAGGGATGCTTCTCCTCGAGGCGATCGCCGAGTCCTCGCGGACCAGGAAATGGGTGCCGGTGAATGCGGGAGGAAAAGAAGGGGAATGATCCGATTTTCAATAATCGTGCCGGCCTACAACGCGGCCGGCTATGTCGAGGAGAACATCCGGTCTCTCCTGGTATTTACATATGGCTGAATGCATCTTGACATTTTACCTAACAGATGTTCGGTTTTATTTAGAATGTTTCACGCATTGCAAATGGTTTCCCATTGAAGTTCGGTCTTTAAGGCTACAAATTATTTGCATGGTATAAAAAGATAAAGCGACAAATTTTCATAAAAAATTATGATCATCATATCGTGGTTTTCTAGGGAACTGTTAATAATGCTTTTATAGCGTGAAGTAGAGGAAATAATGGCTCAAAAAAAAATTCACATCTCGGTCGTAATCCCTGTATATGGATGCCCTGAAGCTTTGCATGAGCTTCACAGTCGCTTGTCGGATTCATTATTGAAAATTACTGGTTCTTTTGAAATAATAATGGTGAATGATGCATGCCCGGGAAATTCATGGCAAGTAATAAAAGAAATTTCTTTAAAAGATAAACGAGTAAAAGGTTTAAACTTATCGAAAAATTTCGGTCAACACTGTGCTATTACAGCTGGTCTTGATTTTGTCAGAGGTGAATGGGTTGTTGTTATGGATTGCGATTTACAGGATCAGCCGGAAGAGATAATAAGACTGTACGAAAAGGCAAAGGAGGGATATGATATCGTCGTAGGAAAAAGAACCGAAAGAAAAGATGGATTTATAAGAAAATTTTTTTCAAAAATGTTAGCTCTGATTTACCCTTTCTTTACCGGAATTAAATACGATAACCATATATCTAATTTTGGGATATACTCACATCACGTCATCGCGAGTATCTGCAAATTGAGGGAACAAAGTAGAAATTTTGGTCTATTTGCCATATGGGTTGGTTTTGAAAGAATCGAAATAGATATTTGTCATGCAGCTAGAAAATACGGAAAATCCGGATATCATTATGGAAAACAGATACGCTTGGTTTTTGATAGCATAATATCCTATTCAAATATGCTGATTCATTTATCTGTAAAAACGGGATTTGTTATAGCGGGTCTATCATTTATTTTTGGGATATCAATTATTGTCAGATACCTGTTATGGTCTGTCCCGGTGTCAGGTTGGACCAGCCTTATTGTATCCTTATATTTTTTATCAGGGCTGATTATGTCCAGTATCGGTGTTGCCGGTCTGTATATTGGAAAAATTTTTGATGAAGTAAAGAATAGACCTTTGTACATTATTAAAGAAACAACAGATAATTTTATTCTTCAAGAAAAATAAATATTATGTGCAATTATTGCCAAATTATATCTGGCTATTGACATAGAAGCGGTCTTAATGTATGAAGCGTAAGCCCCAATTTCTTTTTTTTTGTTGATGAAATGGCAAATAACGAGATGTTAGACATTGATGTCTCGTAAACTTGGCTGGCTACTGAGCCGAAATACGAAAGATTATTAGCAGATCATCCGGTAATTTATATTATGTATTTACAAAATTAGTTCCTGTTTCAATGGGAGAAATAAAAAAGCTATTGATTTTATCAGTATTATATTCTGCTAATTACAAAAGTGATAGAAGCAATGAGATGAAAGATTACCAATACCTGTTTCATTAAGGGGAAATAGAGGCATTGTTAACTCGAGGGAAAGTTAACCATCACTTGGGCTGCCACATGCAAAGTGCTAAAAACACAGATGCAAGAACACAATGAGTGAGCAATGGAGAAGTCCCCTCTACGAAGGGGAAAATTGAATAAAATCTATGGATCGCGTCAATGGGATTTTTTATTTTTTTCGGCTTAAATAGTTTAAGGCTGTTTGATTATATGGCTGAATTGTTAAAGAAGAGATATATTGTATAAATGGACGGTGTTTGAATTGTTAAAAATTGAAAAAATTTTTGAGAGCGACTATGCCAAATGGTTCTGCAATGAATTTATAAACTCATCGAGGCCCAGGTATATTTTCGGGAGGAATGAATTTGCAGAGAGTATCGCAAGAGTCATTGATGTTGAAGGTTTTATTGATGATTTTACTGATGAAAGCATGTATTTCAACAAGCCTATCGTAGATATATCAGATATACCTGATGAGGCGTTAGTAGTGATGGTGGTGCCTATCGGAAGGCCATTAATAGCTGAAAAGAAAGTCAAGCAGCATCAATTTAAATCATTAGATTACTATTCATTTTATAAATATTCAGAACTCGATATAAAGCATCTACCTTTTTGGGATGGATTTAATGAAGATTTCAAAATCCACTATGATAAATACAATAAGATTTACAATTTATTAAGTGATAAGATATCGAAAAACCAATTTTATAATATTATAAATTTTCGTTTATCGTATGATATAAATTATATGAGGGGTTTTTCATATATAGCCGACAAACAGTATTTTGAAGATTTCTTAATGCTTAAAAAAAATGGTGAAACCTTTGTTGATATAGGAGCTTATGACGGCTATACGAGTGAGGAGTTTATAAGACATTGTCCTGATTACAAGTCTGTATATCTTTTCGAACCTGAAGAAAAAAATTTAAGTGAGGCAAGGGATCGTTTGTCAGGTAAAAGAGATATTTCTTTTATACAAAAAGGTCTTTCCAGTCGAAATCAAACACTAAAGTTTGATGTAAGCGGTTCAAGTTCAAAAATATCAAGCACTGGCGATGTAACCATTGAAGTTGATAGACTCGATAATTTATTATGCGGACCTGTGACTTTTATTAAAATGGATATTGAAGGCGCTGAAGCTGATGCTATTGAGGGGGCTGTTGAAACAATAAAGGAGTATCATCCCAAACTTGCGTTGAGTGTTTATCATAAAGCGAATGATTTCTGGAAGATACCAGAACACATATTTTCTATCAGGGATGATTATAAAATATTTTTGAGACATTATACTGAAGGGATATCTGAAACAATAATGTTTTTTATCCCTATTGCCATATAGTGAACATTTATACTGCTCCCCTGACTTGACAAGCCACCTATAAGTCATGATATATTGCATGTAAGAGAGGATATATCACGGAGAAGCAACAAGAAAACGAAAGCACACAGGGATGGACCACAAAGAGAAAAACAGCCTTGGTGTTGACCATTTTAAAAGGTGGAACCTCAACCAAGGAAGCAGCCCGAAAGAATGGGTTAACCGTGGCGGAAATCGAGGAATGGAAGGATCGCTTCCTCCTGGGATATGAAAATGCATTGCGGAGCCGCCCCAAGGACGAGGAGGCGTGTCTCAACCGGTTTGGTACTCTTCGGCCGAAGGGTGATACGCTCTTTGTCAGGAGCGATAATGGCCTGATCTTCCAGAGCCGTCGTTTCCGCGCTGCATGCCGTCAGTATAATTTATCACAGGAATTCATTGCGCTATTTACACCAGAGCAAAACGGTATAATCGGAAGGTTCTTTCGAAGTTTGGAAAGGAATGCATCTAGCAACATAATTTTACTTCATTTGCCGAGGCTAAGCGTGTTATTACTGCATGGATATACTGGTATAACACAGAACGAACGCATCAGGCTTTGGGGTATAGGAGTCCGCAAGAATTCAGGGATCAACAATCATGTCAAGTGGCTTGACAAGAGGGGAGCATTACACGAATCTGCCATGTCATTACTCCTGTGATATTATTTATGTTATCGTAATTACAAAGTTCATTGAACAAACCTCATGGCTATAAAGAATAACGATTGGGGAAAAGCGAGCTGGCGCTCCTTTCCCGCGCTGCAGCAGCCCTCGTGGCCCGACCCCCGCGAATACGAAGAAACCCTGCGCGCGCTTTCGGAGCTCCCCGCCCTGGTCTTCGCCGGGGAGACCCGGGCCCTGGTGCGAAACCTCGCCGAGGCCTCGGCCGGAAGGGCCTTCGTGCTCCAGTGCGGCGAGTGCGCCGAGGATTTCTCGCTTTGCAACGGGCCCCGGATCCACGCCCTGGTCAAGGTCATCCTCCAGATGTCCGCCATCATCGCCTACGCCGGCGAACAGAGAGTTGTCAACATCGGGCGGCTCTCGGGCCAGTACGCCAAGCCCCGTTCGTCCGAAACGGAAAATGTCAACGGGCGCGAGATCCCGAGCTACCGCGGGGACATGGTGAACGCCCCGGAACCGGACCCGGGCGCCCGGGTACCGAACGCCCGGCGGCTCCTGGAGGGGTACTTCAGGGCCGCCGCCACGCTCAACCTTGTGCGGGCCTTCATCGGCGGCGGGTACGCCTCCCTGGAGATGGTGGACGAGTGGCACCGCGATTTTCTTCGCGCCTTTCCCGAGAACGACAAGTACATCCAGCTCTCGAGGGGCATCAGGAAGGCGGTAAGCTTTGCCGGGGCCATGGGCCTTGACGTGCGGATGCCCCAGCTGAATCAGGTGATGATCTACACCTCTCACGAGGCGCTTCTCCTGGGATACGAGGAATCGATGACAAGGGTGGACACCACCACGGGCGACTGGTACGACACCAGCGCCCACATGCTCTGGATCGGAGACCGGACGCGGCAGGTCGACGGCGCCCACGTGGAGTTCCTGCGGGGCGTGGGCAACCCCGTAGGGGTGAAAATCGGGCCCTCCCATGATATCGACGACCTGAAGCGGCTTGCCGGAAGGCTCAATCCCGCCAATCTCCCCGGCAGGCTGGTCTTCATTACCCGTCTCGGCGCGCACCGCGTCGAGGACCTTCTCCCGGGACTAGTCGCTGAGATGCAACGTGAGGGTTTCGAGATCCTCTGGATGTGTGACCCCATGCACGGGAACACCTTCGTGAACGACCGTTCGATAAAGACCCGGCGGTTCGAGGATATCCTCGGCGAGACACGGTCGTTTTTCCGGGTTCACCGCGACGGGGGGACCGTGCCGGGAGGCGTGCACCTGGAACTCACGGGAGATGCGGTGACCGAGTGCATCGGCGGCACGTGCCGGCTCGGCGACGATGACCTCGGGCGCAATTATCTCTCCCACTGCGACCCCCGTCTAAACGCAGAGCAGTCCGTGGAACTGGCTTTCGAGATAGCGGACATCCTTTTGGGCCAGGTGCGGTAGGCGGATGGACCTCCCCGGCGACAGCATCCGGCCCCCCGGGGTCGAAGGCACTGAAGACGGGCGCGCCGCGGGCGCGTGGATACGCAGGGCGCTGTTCTTCGCGTTCAGGCTGGCCATCCTGGGGATATCGCTGTTCGTGCTCTCGAGGCTCATCGACGTAACAGTGGTGCTCGGCCATGTACGGGAGATACCGGTCCGGGTGGTCGCCCTCATTCTCGCCCTGGCGGTGTTCGGCACCTGGCTCACGGGGATCCGCTGGCGCCTCCTCAACCCTGACGTGACGGGCCAGCTGAGCTCGTTCCAGTATTTCAGGTTCCTGATGATATCCAATGCCTTCAACCTGGTGATGCCCGGAGCCCTGGGGGGCGATTTCGTGCGCGGGGCGATGACCATGAAGGCGGTGAAAAACAGGCGCGCGGACAACCTCATCGCCATAGTCGTTGACCGCTTCATCGGCCTTTTCTCCACGATCGTGATCGGCTCCCTGGCCCTTCTGTTCATGAGCGATATCCCCGGCCGGGAGGGCTACTACCGGATCTTCGGCGTCGTCTGCTCGGGGTTCATCACGGTCATCCTTCTGGCGGTCAATCCCCGGGTTCTTGGCCTCGCCGAGAAGATCATGTCGCGGTTCGGGGGCTTCGGCGCCCGGGTGATACGCCTCGTCGGCATCTGGAGGGATGCCCTCGTTTTTTTCAGGCGGGACTTCAGGCGCGTGGTCCTCGGCTTTCTCATCAGTCTTCCCGTCCACGGCATCTCGTTTTTTTCGATATATATACTGGCCCGACAGCTCGACCTGAAGGTCTCGTTTTTCGACATCTGCCTGGTCTTCGCCCTGGTGTGGGTGATCACCGCCATCCCCGTCACCATTTCCGGGGCGGGAGTCCGCGAGCTTTCGCTGATCTACCTGATGGCGCCCTACGGGGTCACCGCCGAGGCAGCGACCGCGCTGGCCGCATATTCCTATGCCATCGCGGTGTTCTTGGGCGTACTGGGGCTCTTTTTCCTGCTCGGGGGCGGGAGGAGGGACGCCGCACCGGTGCGCGGGGGGGGCTGACCCCAGGGCGATTCGGAATTGGAAACACCTGCCGGGCCGGGAAGTGCGTTCCGGTGACCGGCGAAGGATAGAGCGATGATATGGAAGCATTGTCAGGATTCGTAACACGGGGGGCAGGCCTTGACCGTACTGAGGACCTCGATGCCTGGGTCTCGGAGCGTAGGGAGAGCTGCGCCGTGCGCATAGAGGGTATCCCCTTCTCCCGCATGAGACAATGGTATTTCGACCGCGACGGCAACGTGAGGCACGAGAGCGGAAAGTTTTTCACCATCGAGGGGCTCCGGATAGACGACGCCCGGAGCGGCAGGCGGCACCAGCCGATCATTAATCAGAATGAAACCGGGATACTGGGCCTCCTGGTGAAGAGATTCAACGGGGCCTACCATATCCTCCTCCAGGCGAAGATGGAGCCGGGAAACTACGGAAAGATCCAGGTGTCGCCCACGGTGCAGGCGACGAAGAGCAACTACAGCCGCGTGCACAGGGGGAAGAGCGTGGCCTACGTGGACTATTTCCTCGACCCCTCGAGGTACGGGCGGCTCCTCTTCGAGCAGCTCCAGTCGGAGCACGGCTTCAAGTTCTTCCAGAAGGCCAACAACAACATCATCGTGGAAATCGACGAGGGGCATGATGTGGAGGTGCTCCCGGGCTTCAGGTGGTTTTCCCTTGACCAGGTGGGATATTTCCTGAGGCGCGAGAATGAAATCAACATGGATGCCCGGTCGGCCCTCTCCTGCTTCTCCTTCGCGCGGGAGCCCCTCGAAAAGGGGGCTGTGTCCGCATTCCTGGATCGCCGGCCTGGCCTGGGCCTCCATGAAAGGAATTTCATCCTTTCCGGCGCGTGCGACGAGGGCGCCCTCATGAGCACCGCCGATCTTGAGGCGTGGCTTGAGGCAAAGAGGAATGGGAGTCCCTATTCCCTTGGCTTTATGCCCCTGGGAGACCTTTACGGGAAGGGATGGATCAAATCAGAAATGGAGATCTATTCCGACGGGTACCCGGACTTCCGTGTCGGGGTGTTCGAGATATCGTCGGGGAACCGGGAGATCAACGAGTGGCACCAGCCGATCATATCCGACGGCAACCGGAAACTCAACGGGTTCCTGGTAAAGCCCATCAACGGGGTGTACCACCTGCTGGTCCAGGGCTGCGAGGAGGCCTGTTCGTTCCACGGCGCCGAGATCGGCCCCACCCTGCACAACCTTGGTTCCGGCGATCCCGGCCGCGGCACGCCCTTCGCCGAATACTTCACGCACCCCTCGAGTGGAAACGTACTCTACGACGTCGTGCAGTCCGAGGAGGGCGGAAGGTTCTACCATTTCCTGAACCGCTACATGGTGGTCTATACCGAGGACGACATCGAGCTCCCCGGCGACTCCTACGCCTGGGCCACGCTGTTCCAGCTGAAAAAAATGCTTGAAAAAACATGCAGCGTCAATATTGAGGCAAGGACCCTCATCAGCTGCATGACCTGCGGAGGAGCATGTGGATAAGATACGGATAGGCGTTCTCGGGTGTTCCGCCATCGCCGGAAGGTCCGTGATCCCCGCGATCCTGGCCCATCCCGGCTTCGAACTGTCCCTCGTGGCGTCGCGGTCGGAGGAAAAGGGACGTGAATTCTCGGAGCGGTTCGGCGTCCGGCACTGTTCCTACGATGATTTGCTGGGGGGCGACCTCGTGGACGCCGTCTATGTCTCACTCCCCGTGGGCCTGCACTTCGAGTGGGGCATGCGGGTGATCGAATCGGGGAAGCACCTTCTCATGGAGAAGACATTCACCCATTCCCTCGCGACGGCGGAAAAGATCATCTCCCTGGCCAGGTCAGGGAATAGGATCGCCATGGAGGCCCTGATGTACGTGCACCATCCACTGTTCGGCATGGTCGGGAAGATGGTGGCGGGGGGCGAGATCGGGGAGCTGCGCTCCATCGACGCCGTGTTCGGTTTCCCTCACCTTCCCACGGGGGACATCAGGCATCGGAAGGACCTCGGCGGCGGCGCCATACTCGACTCCCTCGTCTATCCCCTGAGTCTATGCCTCCACATGATGGGGGAGCCCGGGGAGTGCCACGCGACGGTGGCCCGGGACCCCGGGTACGACGTGGATTCCCGGGGGTTCCTGCAGCTTTCCGGAAAGGGCGTCAACGCCCACGTGACCTACGGCTTCGGCTTCATGTACAGGAACGAGTACCTCCTCTGGGGGAGCGAGGGATACCTGCGGGTCCCGCGGGCCTTTTCGCGTCCCGCCGACATGAAGGGCGCGATCGAGCTGTTCCGCCAGGGCGAGACGAAAAGCGCACCCGTAGGGGCGGCGGACCATTTTTTTCACATGGTCGACGCTTTTGAAAAAAAGGTCCGCGGCGTCGACGCCTCGGGCATCAACGAGGGGGATGACGTCCTTGCCAGGATGACGATTATTTCGGATTTGCATGAGAAGCACGGCTGAAGGCATACGGAATTCCGGGTCGCACGGCCGCGGCAGCCCGGCCAGGAATTCTTCACAGGAGGATATCCAACGTTGAAAATCCCGTTCATGAAGGTCCCGATGTTCCGGGACGAAAAAAAGTACCTCAACGAGGCGTTTGACTTGGGGTACCATGCCGGCGCCGGTCCCTTCACGGGGAAGTGCCATACCTTCCTCCGAGAGCGGTTCCGCATCGGGAAGGCCCTGTTGACGACCTCCTGCACCGACGCCCTGGAGATGGCCGCCCTCCTCGTTGACGCGAAGCCGGGAGACGAGTTCATTCTTCCCTCATACACCTTCAGCAGCACCGCGACGGCCTTCGTGCTCCGGGGCATGAAGCCGGTATTCGTAGACATACGCGAGGATACCCTGAATATCGATGAGAAACTGGTGGAACGGAACGTGACGAAGAAGACACGGGCCATCGTCCCCATTCACTATGCCGGGGTCCCCGCCGAGATGGACGTCATTAACGATATCGCCCGGCGCCGCGGGATCACCGTGGTGGAAGATGCGGCCCAGGCCGTCAATTCCACCTACCATGGACGGTATGCCGGCGCCCTGGCCGACCTCGGGGCATTTTCGTTTCACGCCACGAAGGCCTATTCCTGCGGCGAGGGCGGGGCCCTCTGCATGAACCGGGAGGAGTATTTCCAGAGGAGCGAGTTCCTCTGGGAAAAGGGGACCGACCGTTCCCTGGTCATAAAGGGACTCAAGAACAAGTATCACTGGGTCGACGTCGGTTCGTCCTTCCTCCTGTCGGACCTCCTGGCGGCCATTCTCCTTGCCCAGCTTGAAAACATGGATGAAATCCAGAAGCGGCGCGAGAAGCTCTACCGGGCTTACGGGGAGTCCTTCATGGACCTTGAGGAGAAGGGGCTCAGGCTACCGGTTATCCCCCCTGGAATAGAGTCGAATTTTCACGCATTTTTCCTGGTCTTTCCGAAAGAGGAGCAGCGGGACAGGTTTCTCGATCTTGCACTCGAAAGAAGCGTCAGCCCCTACATCGGCTACATCCCCCTTCATTCGTCGCCCTTCGGAACAACCCTTGGGGGGAGGGAGTATAACCTGTCGGTCACCGACCGGATAGCAAAAACCGTGGTGCGCCTTCCCTTTTACCTGATGGAGGACGGGGAGATCGAGTATGCCTGCGCTGTGCTCCGCGACTGCGCCGAGAGGGTGTTGTGATTCGATCCGACGGAAGAGACAGCAACGGGGGAAGCGGAATGGCGCGGAAGGACACGCTTCCGGTGTATTCCCGCCCATGGCTTCGGTCCCTCGCGGGAGTCATGAAACGCGCGATCCTCTCCAACGGACCGAGCCTGGCCGCTTCAATCGTGTACGTGGGGGTTATTATTGCCCTTTTCGAAATCTCCTTCCTGGTCAACGATGACATCACCATCCTAAAAGAGATACAAGGCGGATTTCGGACCACGTATATGAGTCCCCTTCTCGGGTACGGCCTCTCGTTTCTCTACCGCGTTGTCTCCCCCGGGATTCCCTGGTATGGACTCACCCTCTGCGGGATGATCGTTCTCGGCGTGTTCATGGCGATCCGGACAACTGTACGGATCGTTCCCGACAGGAAGATCGCGGTCCTCCTGGTCGGAATCATCCTTGTTTTTCTCTCTCCGCTGGTCATGGGGATGAGCTACAATGGCGCCTCGATACTTCTGGGAGGGGCCGCTCTCTATGTCTTCGTCGAAGGGTCCCGCGGCAGCGCCGCGGGCTGGCGGTCTTTCTGCCTTCCCGGTGCCTCCCTTGCGATGAGTTTCTGCATACGTCCCCATGGATTGCTCGGCGTTGTCATTTTTTCCCTTCCCGTCATCGCCGTCGTCCTTTTAAAAAAGCGGGTCGGTCTTAAGGGCATGGCGGTTGCCTTTGCTCCTGTGGCGCTGTGCGTCGCCCTCAACGCCGTTGTGGCCGCATGCTTTGACACCGAAGGGTACAGGAAGTACGCCGAGTTCGAGAGATTCAGGGCCCCCTTCCATTGCTTTCCCATCGCAGAGATGAACATCGGAAACCGGAAGCTCCTGGAGGCGAATGGATGGAGCGACAACGACTACCTCATGCTGATGAGGTGGATATACTGGGACGAGGAGAAATTCAACGTCGATACCATGGCCAACGTGTTCAGGTATTCGGTCCCCCTGCCGGGAAAGCTTGATGTCATCCTCGATCCCCTTGTCATGACGGCTAAAATCAAGGATTTCTGCGGTCCCTACAGGTTCGACATTTCCCTTCTCTTTCTTCTTGCGATCGCCTCATTCCTGGGGAATAAACCGGTGAGGACCGCGATGTCGGTTTTCTATTTCGCCTATGTCGTCGCAGGCGCATTCTATATGCACCTCTTTTACCGTTTCCCCTATCACGTGGGCGGAGGCCTGTTCGTGGTTTCGATTTTCATGATGATCTGTCTGGCATCTTCGGAGGTGGAGGACGCCGCAGCCCGCGGGAAACGGCTTCTTCGGGTATGTGTCGTTTGTCTTGCGTGCCTGGTGGGCTTCCTGGGATACAAAACCGCCCGACACAGGGTCCGGACCCTCAGCCGCATTATTACATGTGGTATTGAGAATCGTCAAGCCGACGTCTCATTCCTGAAAAAGCGGTATCCCGGCCATGCCTTCATCGTGGAGCCGGGATATATAGTCCATGGACCTTTTTTGAACCCCTTCAGTTACTGCAAGACAGACCTCGACATTGTGACCGGGGGTGCGTATTCATTCTCGCCGAGGTTCTACCGTGATATCGAGACGGTCCTTGGCGTGAAAAAGGGTCGCGAGGTATTTCCGGTCCTTCTGCGTAATAAAAAAGTCCACCTGATATGCACGGACTCACTGTTGCCGATAGTTGAGCGGTACTTGCGGGAGACGACGGGGGGCCGTTTCATCACACGCCGTCTTGATGTCCTTTCAAGCGGGGTTTCCGTATTCGGGTTCACGGAGACGAGATAGCCACACCGTCGGCCTTCACTCCATGAGCGGTCGATGGAGGTGCCACCGTATGTTCCAATCGAATCTGTTGTCGAGGTTGTCCCCGGGGACCTGTCGGGTTCATTCTTGATCGTTTCGCAATTGACAACCTATTACATGTTTGCCCCGGCCAATCCACGGCGAAGGTGAACAATTCTTGTAATCCTTCTCGTCCCTGCAGGTGATCCTCAAATTTTACTTGTCATTGATCGTGTCATGTGCCATTTTTGTTTATGTTATGAATATTCCTTGTTGCCGGGGCGGTATCATAAAAAAATACTCTTAGAGGAATCTTGATATATGAAAATATTCAATAAGGCGATCCTGTCAAACATACACAAAAGCCCCCTCCTGTATGTGGTAATAATCTGTATCATTGCTTATGCGTCGATATATAACATATTTGATGCCTATTTCCTTTTTCCCGACAGCGCGACCTATATTCATGCCTCAAATTTGAATCCTTTTCGGGGTAATCTTGATTATATCCGGACACCCGGCTACCCATTTTTTATTAAAGTAATTCGGGCATTATTCGGGAAAGAAGACCTATATATGAACATAGTCAAGGCCCACTATGTGCTTTTGTTCATCAGCGTGATATTGTTTTTTTTCAGTGTGAAAAAAATTACCGATAACAAATTATTGCAGGGTATCTTTACCTTGTTGTATGGATTAAGTCCGTATATATTGTTTTGGAATCATGCCATTGGTACAGAGCCAATGTCTCTTTTTTCAATAACCCTGCTTATTTATTTAACGATATCATATCTGCACAAGCCTGGATATTCCCTTGCGGTTATTCTCGGATTATATATTTTTTATCTTGTAATGGTAAGGCCGGCATTTCTTTTTCTTGTGGCGTTATACATCATATTCTGGCTTCTCAGATTTGTTTTTAATAGAAATGATTGTAAATACAATATTACCGGACTGGCGTCAACGATAGTATCGATACTATGTATTCTGATATACTGTTCTTGTATAAACATGCAGTATGGGAAATTTGCAATTACCACCGTATCGATGAACAATAATATTGAAAATTTGATAAAAAGCAGGACGTATGGTGATGCTCAAAATAAAAAAATTGTAGAATTTATAAATCAAAGTTTGCTTACACGCGGCGAAAAGGATGCATCAATGTGGATAATATGCAAGGACTTGCGTCAAAATTTCTCAGACAAGGAATTAGATGCTTTTTATCGTGATGCAATGAAGGCCAATTTCCTTAAATATATTGCTTATTTGGTGAAAAAAACTATAACTATCGCTCCTCATACCGTAGGAGTGCTATACGTATACAGTCATTTTTCAGGCATCTCCTTTCTCAGTCTGCCTTTTACATTCGCCCACATGTATATATTGCTTATCGTGAGTACAATATATATTATTTACATCCTGTCGCGATATAAAAGAATAAACTGGTTATTCTCTTTCCTTGTATGCGTCATTGGCGGCACTTTGTTTACTGCGATCGTCGGGGCGCCGTTCGAATGGCAAAGGCTATTCGCTACAGCCTTGCCCTCTGTTATGCTGTTATTTTCGTATTTTGTGGAACATATTGTAAAAAACATGCAGACTTCTGAGCATCAACCATTTTACGTTTCAATACTTGAGAGTAAATAACCAATCCAGCATGTTGGCGGGGCGCAAAGGCGAAAAACCATTCTATTACTAGCTGAATTTTATGAATCGACCAATTAGAGATGTCAGTCGCCTTTTTCCTCGTGATACCCTTCTTCGGTATTGATGTCCCAGATGGCATCTTTGGTTGTGATGCCGTTGATGATGTTTTCAACCGCGGCCATGGCGGTCAGCATCGAGTGGTCCATGTTGTTGTAACGGTGCATGCCATTACGCCCGATTAAAAACAGATTCGGGATGGTGTTGGTATAGTCGATGATCTGGTCAAACTCGTCATACGTGCCAAAATATGCCGGATATGTTTTTTTGAGTTTGACAACGGTATAATCCAACACGTCATTTTTAGCGATCACATTGATTTTTTCAAGCTCATCAATGGCAAACTCGGCAAATTCTTTATCGGATTTATTCCAGAGGTCGTCCCCTTCGTTGCAGAAATATTCCAACCCTATCCAGACATTGTTCATGTCGCTTACCATGTATGGGCTCCAGTTGTTGAAGATTTGAAGCCTGCCCACCTTGACCTCGCTTTCCTGTACGTATATCCAGTTGTCGGGCACAAGGTCATTTATTGTTTGTATTTTCGTTTTGTTTTTAATAAGAAGTTTTTTCACTAACAGACCCACTGTTATGAAATCACGATACACCAGGCCGTCAGCTATGGTCCTGATCTTTTCCGGAATCTTCGCCCCCATGGCGCTGATAAGGTCTTTGACCGCCATGGTAGAAAAGAAATAATCGCCGGTGATTTTTTCTGTTTTTCCCGTAGAAGTATCTTTGACGGTGATGGAGGTGATGGAATTGTTTTTATGTTCGATTTGTACTGCTTCTTTGTGAAGATGAATTTCGGCGCCTTTGCTTTTTACAATTGCGGCGACCTCTTCCCAGAGTTGACCGGGCCCCAGTTTGGGATAGATGAATTGCTCGATCAGACTGGTTTCCACTTCTTTTTGGGAAATGGAATCCCCTTTCTTCGCAATAATGCTTTTCAGGGCATGTAGCAGTACGCGGGTTATGGATAATCCTTTAATTCTCTGGGCGCCCCAATCGGGTTTTATTTCTGAAGGCGGCACACCCCATACCTTTTCGGTGTAATCTTTAAAGAATGTCCGATACAACTCCCTTCCGAAGCGATTGATGATAAAATCTTCAAGGGATTTTTCTTCCCTTATGGGGAAAGCCATGGCTTTCAGGTAACTCAACCCCACCTTGAATATTCTGATGAAGCCAAGATTCAGTATGGTGTTGATATTGAGGCTTACCGGGTAATCAAAAAACTTTCTTAAAAATAATATTCGCGACAACCGGTTCCGTATAAGCATGACTCTATCGGTCAATTCTGGATCAGGGGCGTTCTTTGTGGCTGAATACGGTTTTATGCTGTTTATTATCAAATCATCTTTCGAGGGTTTTCCTTGCAGCGGGAAAATATTCAGCCACCAATCCATTACTGTATCCGATTTTGAAAAAAAACGGTGGCCGCCCATGTCGATCCGATTTCCTTTATAATTCACCGTTTTTGCGATTCCACCGATATCGCCGGAAACTTCAAATATGACGGGTTTTATCTTTGTCCTGTGGACAAGCTCAAATGCCGCCGTTAAACCCGCGGGGCCAGCGCCGATTATGATAGCCTTTTTTTGCGCCATGGTCATAATGTCCCTTTATTGAATTTAATTAGTAAAAAAATACTGCTATATAAAACCGGTCATTTAAATAGAATGTATTTTCTGACGAAAAAATTCCACAAATATACCAGGATGGTCGAAACAATTTTTGAAATCAAGTAATGAAATAATAGTTTTTCTGTAAAAAACCAGATTATTAATTCATTAAGACCTAGCCCTATTATACCGATTATCGCGAAAATTAGAAATTCCAGCCATTTTTTATCGACTGCTCTTCTGTTGAAAACCCATACGATACTTAAAAAATAATTGGTGGTGAGCCCGAGCAGAAAGGCCAGGGCGGCTGATGTAAGGTAATATATATTGCAATATTCGGTGAATGCAAATAATGATCCAAAATCCACAATAAACGCGATGCCGCCGACGAAGGTATAACGAAAAAGCTGTATGTATTGATTGTCGGTTTTATCCTTGAATAAATACTGTATATGTTTTGTTAATGACATCATTGTCGTCCCCGACTTGAACTGTTCATTGCAATAATAACATGGCAATCGGCATTGCACTCAGTATTTGTAAACATTTGTCGAGCCTGTTTCCGGCAATAGAATGGAAATGGCGATATTTGCATGTACCGGGAAAATAACGTCAGTTTAGCTTCCCGGAACTATTTGCCTATCAGGCGGACGCATTTATTTCATAAACATGCAAAGGTGCCCCGACGTCAAGACAGTTTTTTCGGAACGGATATTTATTGGCGTTCATGATTTCTAGCGCTGATATGACAATCAGTACGAAGGGAATTATGAAACACGATAAATGGATGTAAAGGCTTATATTATTGCCAGAGAGTTTACAGATCGTGATGACTGAGTTGGCATTGGTGCCCTCCCCATTGGTTTGTATTATTGAAGAAAAAAATTTAATGTCTACTTTCTATTTACATAAGATCCAGCGTGTCTCTTGGACCGGAGTATGATCGGGAGGGAATGGATTGAAAAAAGAGATATATTTCCCTAATCTTAACGGCCTAAGGTTCATTGCGGCGCTATTAGTGATCATTCATCATGTAGAACAACTAAAATCCATTTTCAGTATACAAAATTATTACACCAGTAGCCCATTTGTAACAATAATAGGAAAACTTGGAGTGGTCCTTTTTTTTGTACTGAGTGGATTCTTGATTACCTACCTTTTGCTTTCCGAAGAATTATATAATGGTTCAATTAACATTAAGAATTTCTATTTACGTAGAGTGTTTCGAATTTGGCCGTTATATTTTCTAATAATTTTATTGGCGCTTGCTGTTTTTCCCAATATTGGTATTTTTATAGTACCTGGTTTTCCAAAAGATGTCGTCTATGAAAATATATTTCAAAAGGCAATACTATACATTGTATTCTTGCCAAATCTTGTGCTCGCCCTTCAAGGGATTGTACCCTACGCGTCTCACACTTGGTCAATAGGAACGGAAGAACAATATTACCTCGTCTGGCCGGTGATATTGAGACTAGTAAAAAAAAATCGTCTGATGTTAATGCTGATGATAATCGTCTTATATTTGGTGTGTCTGAAAGCATTAGCGTCTCGATTCACTAATGTTTTACCTTTTAAATATGAGATATTTGCGTTTTGGATGACTTTTAATATTGATTGCATGGCCATAGGTGGGTTTTTCGCAGTAATGCTGTATTATAACAGTAAATTGCTGAGGATTTTTTTGAATAAGTATCTTTTTTATTCTATTCTCATCTTGCTTGCAGTTTTATTATATAAAGGGTTTTATGTGCCATATGTTCAATATGAATTTTACGCTTTTTGGTTCGGGATCGTGATATTGAATTTTGCAGCAAATGATACCATTAAAGTTTCATTGGAAAACAGACTATTTAATTATTTAGGGAGGATTTCTTACGGTCTTTATATGTATCATCCGATTGGGATAGTTCTGTCAATAGTAATAGCCTTGAAACTTGACTGTGCATCAAATTTGTTGCTATATCCAATGAGTATCGGTTTTGCTATATTGATGGCCGGTGTTTCGTATAGATATTTCGAGACGTTTTTTTTAAAATTTAAGGTTAAATATTCAAATATTATCACCGGGGATGATTCCCATATTATCAACCCGGGGAAGGAAAACAATTCTTCTGGATGAGTTCTTGCTCTTTGTTCGGGTTCATTTTTTAATCAAATCAGCAATATGATCAACGGCTTTTCGTATGCCAGAAATATATTCAGGCATCATCGATTGCAATGTGTTCCGCAAATCGGTTTCTTTTTCTTGGAATGGTCCAAACGCATCTGCAATCTGGTGCTCGTCGGATAATTCCTGCACCGGAAGAACGAGCCCTTTCTCATTTCCGAATAGGTCACGGGCTATACCTATTGATTTTACACTGTAACCTAAAACCAACGTGGGAACTGCCGACGAATATGATGCAATGGTGGCATGCGTGCGCGCACCGATGAACAGACGGCAATTTGATATAAGATACTTAAGCTGTGCCGCGCTATAATTGTCCCCGATCAGAATAACCCGGAGGCTCTCTTTAAATTCATTATAAAGGGCAATTAAGGGTTTCATGTCGTTTGTGTATTCCCACGTAACATGGGGGATAAGTGCGATCTGGTAATTACTCTCTTTCAATAGAAATTCAACCAGCTTGTAAACAGCTTTAAATGTTATCCCCGGCCGCCCCTCATAGTCCAATATGAGAGGGCTAACATTTATACCGACTGTATTGCCCTTTTCCCAGTTGGCTGGTAGTGGTACCTCTTGTCTTTCCAGGGTAAACGCCGGATCTGGCGATAATATGACATTGTTGATTATATTATGATCAGCAAGTGCACCAGCCGTAATTGACTCGCGGGCAATAATGGCATCATGTTTTTTTAAATCGATTTCCATCATTTTGTCGATTTTGGAGGGTTCGATAGAACATCCCCATAATATAAGTTTCTTGCCAAGTTTCTTAACGCGCTTATTTATGATATAGAGCTCATGAGGGGTTTCATAGCAGTAGTTGTCACCGCCGATTGAAAAACAGATGTCGATTTTGTCTAGGTAATTCAATACGGGGGTCATCAGCAATTTCTTTGTCAGTAAATGGCCAGGGAAAAAACTGGTATATGCATTTAGTCTTAACCAGTTGAATGTGAATTTTTTTACCGGTAAAAAATGATCTATATAATTGTTTACAAAGGGTATGCCTGCCTTTAAATCCTCATCTTTTCTTGTTGATGCAACGGTTAATACAAAATTATCTCCTATCCTGTCATGCAGGAGCCGGGCTGTAGACCTTAATATGGCCTCGCATCCCCTGTTCCCGCTCCCCCCGTGACCATAAAATAAAAATCGGACTGCATTATTCATATTTTTTCCTCTGCTTCCTCTTTCTTGCAAGGGCTCTGCTTTGACGTGTATTCGTCTTCTTTCTGAACCTTCACCATAATAAATAGAAAAGAAGCTTCATTTTACCGATAGTCCTTTCGTCGGAAGTTGAACGAAAGTAAAGATGTTAGAAACACCGCATCACCCATTTGAGTCATAATTCATGCTTGCAAAAGCATGGAGCGCATGCCAGAGTTGTAATCAGCGCACACACTATAAGGAGGCGTAACCATTACTGTCAGAACACTAAACCGGATAACTCGAAGAATGCAACTAAAAAATCAAGTCGAGGAGATTTCGGAGTTGATTAATCATGGCGAGGATCCATTCCGGAATAACGTCCAATAGTTTAAAAGAACTTTTTTACGTGCGCCTTCAGGGTCTACATGTGTGATCGTGGGATGTGGTTGTTGAACGTGCCAGCGGCGGTAAACAGGTAAAGGATTGCCGGAACGGCTTCAGGGAAGTTCACCCGGTTCTCGGGACGGCCAACGCGAGCCCTGGGCAGGTAATAGCGATGCAGGAGACGGCGAGGATGGCGGTTCTCTTCCTTTTTTTGCCAGATCCGCGTGCAGCTCGCGGGAAATGAGAAAGCCGCTGAGAATGAAAAAGAAATCAACACCGGAGTTGAGGTAATCCTGTATCGAGGTGATGATCCAGTTCATCCCACTGAATGTTCCCATGATTTTAACGGCACAGTCGGAATATTGGAGCATGAAAAAAATGACGGTAAAAGCCCGGATCCTGTTTGCAGGCTGTATTGCATTTACGCAAAATGTCGATTTCAAGGCCCGAATCATGTGCTGCTCTGTTTCTGTTCAGCTGTGCTGTCGATGGTTTCGGTTTCCGGAGATACCGTAAGTGATGTCTATCGGCTATTCAAGCGATTTCACATGCCGGGTTTTCTCACATGTTTGATCAATGGAATCCATTGTAACGGCGGCCATGATTTTTCATGGCGGTTTTTTGTGATGGGGGAAAAAACAGTTGCTGGCCCGGTATGTGTGTGGATTTTTAAGCCGTGTATTAAGCCGGGTGGGATATCCTTCTCATAATACTCCGGTTTTTCGTTGTATTATCCAAGATGTCCCGGGGAACCTTTCGGAGGGGATAATTTCGCCCCGGTGAATCCCATCCCCGGGTGGCCTCATCCCGGGGATGGCGATCATATCGGGGGAGGCGTGTAGGAATTCATTGTGCTAGCCGCTTTATTGGCGCATGGTGGTGATACATTGGCGAGGAGTGGGCGAATTGTTATTAATAAAAAAGATAATCAGCAAGGCCGTAGGCCACGGCGAAATATCAAAAATGATTTCGAATTTTTCCTGGCTTACCGCCGACCGAATTGTGAGGCTGGGACTCAATCTTTTCATAGTGGGCTGGATGGCACGGTATCTCGGAAGGGAACAGTACGGGCTCTTCAACTACGCCACGAGCTTTGTTGTGCTGGTGTCCGCCCTGGCAGGCTTCGGTACGAATAACATCATCATCCGCGAGATACTCAAGCGGCCCGAAGACAGGGAGGTCATTCTTGGCTCATCATTCTTGATACGGCAGTTCGGCGGCATCCTGACGGTCGTCATATGCTTTGTCGGGGCTCGCTTGATAAATGCCGACGACTCCTACCTGCAATTGCTGGTGCTGATTTTTTCTCTGAGCTTTCTTATGAGCTCTTTTGATGTCATCGATTTATATTTTCAGTCCCAGTTGCAATCAAAGTACGGGGTTCTGGCCAATAATTTCGCTTTTCTTGTTCTAAGCACGGTGAGAATAGCATTGATCGTATTCCAAGCGCCTTTAACGGCATTTGCCATAGCGGCCTCGGCGGAGGTTGTGGTTGCGCAGATTGGGATGATTATCATGTTCAGGCGTTCCGGGCTGTCGATATTTACCTGGAAATGGAATTTTTCAATTGCAAAAGGGATATTACGGGACAGTCTACCCCTGATGTTCGCGATGATGTCCTCTGCATTGTACCTCCGGATCGGACAGGTGATGCTGGGCAACATGGCGAGTTACACTGATGTTGGCGAATTTTCGGCCGCAACCAAGATTTCCGAGGTGTGGTACTTCGTGCCTTTGATGGTCAGCAGTACGATATATCCGAAAATTATTGAGTATAAGAAAATCAGTCCGGAGGTTTACTATTCGCGGCTCCAGGAGTTTTTTTCCCTGATGAGCCTGATCGCATATTCCGCAGTCATGCTGATCTTCTTTTTCAATGATATTATCATTGCCATTATTTTCGGAAACCAGTTTGTTGATGCGGGGGCGATCCTGAGCGTCCACATCTGGGCGGGACTTTTCGTTGCTATGGGCATAGCCCGGAACACCTGGTGCAATGTCGAGAACTATACCAAGGGAGTATTCTATTCGACCCTGGCGGGAGCGGTGACAAACGTGCTCCTGAATATTCTCTTTATCCCATGGCACGGGGGACTTGGTGCGGCCTATGCAACAATGATCGCCAGGATCGTAGGGGGATACCTTGCCACGATTTTTATATCAAGAAAAGTTTTCATCATGCAGACGAAATCCCTGTACCTCAGCGGTCTTTTGCGAATGCTTAAAAATGATTTTTTAAGATAAAAGTACCCTTTAGAAATCGGACTTTGATGGTCCCCTGGGGAATGTGCTGCCGTTCTGATATTTCCTCCGGAAACTATTATGCGAAGAGCGACAGGCATGTGTTAATAGATTTTTTTGATGACATGTGGGGCTTATGCCGCCGGAATAATACTTTCCTTAAACTCATTCATTCAGGTACCACCGTATGGTCAGGTCAAGGCCTGCATCGAGATCGACCTCGCGGACCCATCCCAACTCCTTTTTGATCCTGTCGCAGTTGATCGCGTACCGGCGGTCATGGCCCGGGCGGTCTTTGACGAAGGTGATCAATTTCGTGTAGTACCCCTTGTCTCTGCCGGTGATTGTCGCCATGGTTTCGCAGAGCCTGTGGACGAGACGGATGTTCTCCCACTCATTTTCCCCGCCAATGTTGTAGGTGTGCCCCGTTGCGCCCTTCCGGAGGATCGTCCATATCGCCCGCGCATGATCGTCCACGTAGAGCCAGTCGCGTATGTTCCTGCCGTCCCCGTACACGGGTAGCGGTTTTCCTTCTATCATGTTCGTGATGAGGAGGGGGATCAGCTTTTCAGGGTATTGATAGGGACCGTAGTTGTTGCTGCAGTTTGACACCGTGACCGGAACGCCGTAGGTATGATGGTAGGCCCGGACCAGGTGGTCCGACGACGCCTTCGACGCGGAGTATGGGCTCCGAGGATCGTAGGGTGTGTCTTCGAAGAAATATCCCTCCTCGCCTAGCGACCCGTAGACCTCGTCGGTGCTCACGTGGTGGAAGAGAACGTCGTCTCGGCCGGCCCAGGCATCGCGGGCCGCCTCGAGGAGGGTGAAGGTGCCCAGGATGTTGGTCCTCATGAAGTCTGCGGGACCGTCGATGGAGCGGTCGACGTGGGACTCCGCGGCGAAGTGGACGATGGTGTCGATCTCGTGCTCGGCCAGGACTCTCCGCACCTCGCCGGCGTCGCAGATGTCGATCTGTTCGAAGCGGTAGCTCCCGGCATGGGCCTTTTCGATGTCGCGGAGGTTATCGCGTCTCCCTGCATAGGTGAGGACATCGGCGTTCACGATTCGATCCGGGGTTCCCGGGATCGAGTAGAGGTACCGGATGAAATTTGTACCGATAAAGCCGGCGCCCCCGGTGACCATGATGTTTTTCAGTGTTCTCATCGAATGCTGGGGTCCTCTCCTGGTGCAGCCGGCCCGGGTCCCCTCCCGTGGGGGACGGCCGGTTGCGCGTGTTCCGGGTCCCGGATCGCTCAGGCCTTTCCGGAGGGCACGGTATGTATCCTTCCGATCAGGTTGAGCAGGTACTCGCCGTACCCCGATTTACGCAACGGTTCGGCGAGCTTTCTCAGTCCCGCCTCGTCGATGTAGCCCATGAGGTAGGCGATCTCCTCGATGCAGGAGATCTTCAGGCCCTGGCGTTGTTCCACCGTGTGCACAAAGGTCGAGGCCTCGAGGAGCGAGGTGTGGGTACCCGTGTCGAGCCAGGCAAAACCCCTGCTCATGACCCTGACCCTGAGCTCGCCTAGTGCGAGATAGGCGTTGTTCACGTCGGTGATTTCTATCTCCCCGCGCGGCGAGGGCGTCACGGTCTGGGCGATGTCAACTACGCGGTTGTCGTAAAAATAGAGGCCCACGACGGCGTAGTTCGACCTGGGACGCTCCGGTTTTTCCTCGATGGAAATTACGCGGCCTTCCTGGTCAAACTCGACCACGCCGTACCTGTGGGGATCGTTCACGTAGTATCCGAAGATCTGCGCCCCCGACTTAAGGGACGCGGCGCTCTGCAGCATCTCCGTGAGGCCGTGGCCGTAGAAGATGTTGTCCCCGAGGATAAGACAGACGCTGTCACCGCCGATAAAGTCCCTGCCCACGATAAAGGCGTCGGCAAGGCCGCGGGGTGTTTCCTGGGCCTCGAAGTTCAGGGAAAGGCCCAGGTCGCTGCCGTCGCCCAAAAGTGTCTGGAAGCGTTCCTTGTCCTGGGGGGTCGTGATGATGAGTATCTCGCGTATCCCCGCGAGCATCAGGGCCGATAGAGGATAGTAGATCATCGGTTTGTCGTACACCGGAAGGAGCTGCTTGCACACGATTCTTGATATAGGATGGAGGCGGATGGCGCTTCCGCCCGCGAGAATGATTCCCTTCATGATACACTCGTGATGATTTTTGATAATGGAATCATTATTAATGATGGCCGTAAAAATTCAAGAAAAAACTTGCCGATGCGAGGCAAAATTGACTTTTACTTGACTGCCCCGACCGGCTCCCGTACATTTGTAATGCCATGGGGTGGTTCCGTCATGGAGCCTGAGATTATACCCGATGAACCTGATCCGGATAATGCCGGCGAAGGGAGCAAGGCGAGTAATCCTTCAACCTCCAGAGAGACCATCCCGCACACGTATCAGAAGTGTGAGCGCGTGTGAATTATACATGCCCGCCCGCACTGGTGCATACCCCTCCCTTGATGGGAGGGGTGAGGGGAGGGTGGCATCCAAAGATACACCCACTCCCTTCCTCCCCCATGGAGGGGGAGGAGTGACATTCTGAAATAAACAAGGATGAAGCAATATGGACGTCTTTCCCTTTCTTGAAGCCGTGCGGGAGAAGCAGCCCCTCGTGCATCACCTGACCAACTGGGTCACCATCTTCGACTGCGCCCAGGCCGTGAAGTCTCTGGGGGCCTCCCCGGTCATGGCCCACGCGCCGGAGGAGGCCGAGGCCATGGCGGGGATCGCCTCGTCCCTCGTCCTCAACATCGGCACCCTCACGACGGAGTTCATCGAGAGCATGAAGCTCGCGGCGCGGGCCGCCAACGAAAGGAATATCCCCGTCGTTCTCGACGTGTGCGGCGCCGGCGCCACGCCCTTCAGGGACGAGAAGAGCTTCGAGCTCCTCGGCGGCGCGCGTATCGACATCATCAAGGGGAACGCCTCGGAGATCGCCCGGGTCGCCGGCCGGGCCGTGCGCACCCGGGGCGTGGACGCCGGGAGCGTGGGGGACGACCTCCGGGCCGTCGCCTCGGGCCTCGCGGAGGAGCGCCGATGCGTGGTGGCGGTCACCGGCGAAACGGACCTCGTCGCCGCGGCGGACGGCGCGGTCCTCGCGGTGAGGAACGGCCATGCCATGATGTCCCGCGTCGTGGGGACGGGGTGCATGGCAGCCTCGGTGATCGGCGCCTTCGCCGGGGCGCGACCCGACTCGCCCGCCGCCGCGGCGGCGGCGGGCCTGGCGTGCTTCGGCATCGCCGCGGAGCTGGCGGCGGCTTCCTGCGCCGGCCCCGCGTCCTTCAAGGAGGGGATACTGGACCGCCTTCACTCCCTTTCCGAAGATGAGGTGCGGGACATGCAGAGGGTGTCATGAAGGGGTATTATTTCATCACCGACGAAACATACAGCGCCGCCGGCGTCATGAGCGACGTGCAGGCCGCGGTGGGGGCCGGCGTCAGGATGGTGCAGTACCGGAACAAGACGGCCCCCACGCGGGTCCTCTACGACGAGGCGCGGATCATCTCCGGGATCTGCGCGGGAAGCGGCGCGCGGCTCATCATCAACGACCGGGTTGACGTCGCCCTCGCCGTGGGCGCCGACGGCGTCCACATCGGACAGGAGGATATGCCCTATCCCGCGGCGCGGAAGCTCCTGGGAAGCGGCAGGATCATCGGCGTCACGGTGCATGGCGTGGAGGAGGCCATCGAGGCCGAGGCCGCAGGGGCGGACTACCTGGGGGTAAGCCCCGTCTTCGCCACGGGCACCAAGGGGGACGCGGGAGAGCCCTGCGGCACCTCGACCCTGGCGGCGATACGCCGCGCCGTGGGCATACCCGTCGCGGCGATCGGCGGCATCGATCTCGGGAACGCCGGGGCGGTGATCGCCGCGGGGGCGGACATGGTCTGCGCCATATCGGCCGTGGTGGCGAGGACCGACGTGGCGGCGGAGATACGGCGGTTCCAGGAGATGTTCAATGCCGCGGATGGCGCGCCCTCGGGCGGCGTGAGAGTGGAGGTTTGACAATGACACAGATGAAACAGGCGGCGCAGGGTATCATCACGACGGAGGTGGCCGCCGTGGCGGGGCGTGAGCCCCTGGGCGAGGAGCGGATACGGAACGACGTGGCAGCGGGGAGGACCGTCATACTGAAGAGCGACCTTCACGACTGCGACCCCGTGGGGATAGGCGCGGGGCTCACGATCAAGATCAACGCGAACATCGGCACCTCGAACTACAGCGCGGATCCGGACTACGAGGTGGAGAAGCTGGCCGCGGCCGTGCACTACGGCGCGGACACGGTGATGGACCTCTCGACGGGGGGCGACATCCGCGCCATGCGGCAGCGCATCATCGCCGAGTCAAGGGTCCCCGTGGGCACGGTCCCCGTGTACGAGGCCATCGTCCGGTGCCCCGACGTGGCGCGCATAACCGAGGACGATTTCCTCGAGTCGATACGGACGCACATCGAGGACGGCGTCGACTTCATCACCGTCCACTGCGGCGTCACCGGCAGGTGCGTGCCCCTCCTGGAGCCGCGCATCATGGGGGTGGTGTCCCGGGGGGGGAGCTTCCTTATCAAGTGGATGCTCCACCACGGAAGGGAAAACCCCCTCTACACGCGCTACGACGAGATACTCGAGATGGCCCGCGCGCACGACGTCTGCCTGAGCCTGGGCGACGGCCTCAGGCCCGGGTGCCTGGCCGACGCCACGGACGCGGCGCAGATAGAGGAGTTGAAGACCCTGGGGGAACTTACCCTCAGGGCCCGGGAGCGGGGCGTCCAGGTGATGGTGGAGGGGCCGGGCCACGTGCCGCTCCAGATGATCCAGGAGAACATCGAGCTCCAGAAGCGCATCTGCGACGGGGCGCCCTTTTATGTCCTCGGCCCCCTTGTGACCGACTGCTCCCCAGGCTACGACCACCTCACCGGGGCCATCGGCGGTGCCCTGGCGGCCTACTACGGCGCTGATTTCCTCTGCTACCTGACGCCGAAGGAGCACCTGGGGCTCCCGGTTATCCGCGACGTGATCGACGGCGTCGTGGCCTCGAAGATCGCGGCCCACGCGGCGGACGTGGCCCGGGGGATCCCCGGGGCCAGGGACCGGGACGACGCGATGTCCCGCGCCCGGTGCGACCTCGACTGGGAGGGAATGTACCGCCTGGCCTTGAACCCCGAGCGGGCCCGGGCGCTCCGCGAGGAGACGGGCGGCGAGGGGGCCGAGGTCTGCACCATGTGCGGCGACTTCTGCTCGGCGAAGATCAACCGGGAGTGCAGGCTCCACTACGGGAAGAAATGAAGCTCTCCGAGATAGGCGGCGAGTTCGCCTTCATACGACGCGTAACCGGTGGCCGCGCCGGTGACCCCTCCCTGGTGAAGGGAGTGGGGGACGACTGCGCCGTCATCGACTGCGGCGCCACGGGGTACCTCCTGGTCACCACGGACATGATCGTCGAGGGGACGCACTTTTCCCTCGAGTGGCAGACCCCGTACCAGGTGGGGCGGAAGCTCGTGGAGGCGAACGTGTCGGATATCGTGGCCATGGGAGGAACGCCGCGCTGGGCCTTCATTTCCCTGGCGCTCACGGCCGACACCGAGGTGGAGTTCATGGACGAGTTCTACCGCGGCCTCCATGATTCCGCGGCGCGTCACGGCGTGGTCCTGGCGGGGGGCGACACCACCCGGGGCCGCGGGCTCGCGCTGAACCTTGCCCTGGCGGGAGAGGTGGAGCGCGGCCTCGTGCGCTACCGTTCCGGGGCCTCCCCGGGAGAGCTCATCTGCGCCACGGGGAACCTTGGCCGAAGCGAGGCGGGGCTCCGCCTCCTCATGGCGGGGCGTCGCGGGGAGGGGACCGGCGGGTATCTCGAGCCCCGGTGCCGCCTCGCCTCCGAGGGGAGGACCATCGCCCGCCATGCCGGGGCCATGATCGACGTGAGCGACGGCCTGGCGAGCGAGGTGGCCCATATCTGCGAGGAGAGCGGGACCGGCGCGCGGATCGATTACGACAGGATTCCCTTCTCGAAGGAGACCCTCGATGTGGCGCGGATCCTTGGGGATGACCCCCGGCACTGGGCCCTCTACGGGGGCGAGGATTTCGAGATCGTCTTCACCATACGGCCCGGCGGGGTCGAGGCGCTCAGGAAGGAGTTCGCCGATTTCACCGTCCTGGGGGAAATCCTGCCCCGTGCAGAGGGCGTCTTTATCCAGAAAGGTGACGAGAGGATCGCCCTCGAAGCGGGGTATGATCATTTCGCGATATGAATCCCCTCACCATGGACCGGGCCTTCTTGCCCCTCTCTGAATTCAATGCACTGTTGCGATTGCCTCTAACCCTATACGTGGGTGGACACGCGTGATCATCATCCGTGTTAATCCGTGTCCATCCGTGGTTCTCTCCTGGTGTTGTCCCGCGCCCTGTTCATATATCTCCCGTTAAATTTTACCTTAAGCCGATGAATGGTTGACAAATATTCGCGGGTTTGCCATAGTGCGAAAAAATCCTGAATTATGACGATATGAAATTCCGGCTCCTTCCCTTCGCGAAGAAATACCCGATCCTTGTGCCGCGTGACCGCCATGCCATGAACCGCGGGCACGTGGAGCGCGGAGTCATCGACATCCTGAACAGGCTCCTTCACGGCGGGTACCAGGCCCACCTGGTGGGGGGATGCGTGCGGGACATCCTCCTCGATAAAAAGCCGAAGGACTTTGACATCGTCACCGACGCGCGTCCCCAGCAGATCAAGCGCCTCTTCCGGCGCTGCTTCCTGATAGGCCGGCGCTTCCGCCTGGCCCACGTCTACATAAGCCATGACCGCTTCGTCGAGGTGGCCACATTCCGCGCCGCCGTGGACCCGGAGCACGCCCCCGAGGGGAGGTTCGCCGCGAACAACGTGTACGGCACCATCGAGGAGGACGCCCTGCGGCGCGATTTCACGGTCAACGCCCTCTACTATAACGGCGCCGACTCATCCATCCTCGATTACACCGGCGGGCTGAAGGACCTGAAAGACGGGGTGCTCCGTTCCATCGGGGACCCCGCGGCGCGCTTCGCCGAGGACCCGGTGAGGATGATACGCGCGGCGCGCTTCTGCGCCCAACTCGGATTCAGGCCCTCGCGGAAGGACCTGAAGGCCGCACAGGCCTGCGCCTCCCTGATCACGAACGCCAACGAACACCGGATGCTCGAGGAGCTCTACAAGATACTCCGGTGCGGCGCCTCGGCGGGGACCTTCGAGAACCTGGAGCGCTTCGGCATACTCCGCCACTGGCTCTCCGACCTGGTGTCGGGTGACTGGCGGAACGATCTTCTCCGGCGCCTGGCGGCCCTTGACGCGCGCCGCGGCAAGGGCGTCGAGGTCCCCGCGGCGGTGCTGCTCACCGTCCTCATGTACGACGTGTTCAACCGCGAGCTCGGGGAGGGGTGCGCGTACCAGGACGCCTTCACCGCCCTCCACCAGCGCTTCACCGGCATTGCCTCGGGGCTCCGGATTCCGCGACGGGAATGGGACGCCGTGTGCAATATCGTCGCCCGCCAGTCGAGCTTCGCGAAGATCCCCGAGGGGAAGAGGGGAAAGGCCTTCGAGAAGCGCTTCATCCGCAACGCCCACTTCAAGAACTCCTTTATATTCTTCGAGATTCTCTCCGAGGCCTCGGGTACCCGCGCCGCGGAGCTCGCCTACTGGCGCAGGAGGGCAGTTGACGCGGAGGACGCCGCGCCGCCCCCGCGCCCCGCGCCCCGCAGCGGGGGCGGGGATGACCGGGGGGAGCCCGCCACCGCCGACGCGACCGCGAAAAGAAGCAGACGCCGCAGGAGACGGCGGTAGTTTCCCGCGCCGTATCCGGATTAATTCCCCGGAAACGTTCCCCATGATATGAGCCGCCGGACGGCGCGAAAAAAACCCGCGCGTGGTACGCGCGGGCCCGTGACCGTACGTCAGGAAGGTATGCTCAGAATTTAACCTCGGTTTTCACGTACACCCTCTTTGCGTCCCGCGGCTCCCTCGAGCCGATATAGAACACGTCCCCGTAGTACTCGCTTCCCGAGGCGCCCTCGGCGTAGCGGAGCAGGCGGTCCTTCTTGATCCGGTAGGTCTGCAGCTCCCCGCCGAGGAGTATCCTGAAGTGCTTGTTGAACTGCCACCCCAGTCCCAGGGCGTAGAGCATGGTGCTCCGCTCTGCTCCGCAATCGGCGTCGGTGATCGCCTTCTGGTAGGTCCCCCGCTGGAGGCCGTAGACGTAGCGCCCCGTGACGAGAAGTGGTACCGATTCGAGGACCGCGCCGAGGTTGACGTTGAGCCACGAATCAAGGAGCATGTAACCGTTATTCTTCACCGGGTAAACGTAGAGGTCGACCTGGCCGTTGGGGCCCACGGGGTCCAGGCCGAAGTCCCGGGAGAGCCCAACGGTCCGGGTGTAGGGGAAGATATGGTTGAAGCCGGCCTTGATGAGGTTGCTCCGGTAGGCCACGCCGTACCCGTAATAGTCGCGCCTGGCCCTCTTCCCCGAGTAATCGTATTTCGCCGTGACTTCGTTTCTCCCGAATCCGCTCAGGTAGATTTCCTTGATCGGGTTGACCGTCACCATGTAGTACATCGCCTTGTGTGAATTGCTCTCGTTCCGCTTGTAGCCGCTGCCGTTGGTGAAGGCGCCGGTGATGGTCACGTACTGGTAGAGCTTAACCGCCAGGGAAACGCCCAGGTCCGCCGAGCTGTCGAGGCCCTGGCCGTTGAGGACGCTGGCCGACTGGTCCAGGTAGTTCTGGGCGATCCAGCGGTAGTCGCTGATAGAGTCGGTCAGGCCGACGACAGGCGTGCCGATCATGCCTCCCTGGAGCGAGAGCCCGACGGGGCCGAAGTCCTTCTTCACGTTGAGGTGGGCGTATTTAAGGTAGATGTGGAACGCCCCCGTGGGTGACGACACGGTGTCGGCGTCCGTGGTGACGCGCGCGGAAAGGATGTCGTTGATCTTGTACTTGATGTCGATGTAGGCGCGCTGCACCCTGAATTCATTGTTGTTCTTTTCCTTGATCCCGTCCGGGTCCGGCTCCCCCTTGGGAATCCGGTCGAAGGTGTTGCCCCCGTGGCCCCACCTGGCTATCCAGTCCATGTAGAGCGTGACGCCGAGATCAAGGCGCTTGTAGATCTCCTTGAAGGTCTCCTCAGCCTTTTTGTCGTCATTCCCCTCAGCCTTTTGTTCCTGCGCTGATAGAACGGCGCTTCCCAGCAGGATGGATAACCCCGTAAGGAGCGCGATGATTCTGTGATTCATACGTTCGTTCCTCCAAAATGTTTCGTTTGTCGGTCGTCCCTTTCGGGCTTGCCATGGTCAGTATCGCAAGGGTCAATGAAGTGATTATAAAAGTGATATGAAGTAAATATGAATTGTGTTGCGATCTGGATAGCGGGATCCGTAGCGCCATTCCACATTGCATGAGAGGAAAATGCCCGGTTCCTTGCCGATGAAAAAAATGGCCGGCTCCGTGGAGCCGGCCTCGATCTGGAAGGATTTTATAAAAGCGAAATCTCTACCTGATCGGTATGAACCCCGCATCTTTCACAAGGGCCTGGCCCGTATCGCTCGAGAGGAAGTCGATGAACTTCTGCGCCTGTTCCGAGAGCCCTTCTGCATTCACGTACATGAAGAGCTTTCGCGAAATCGGGAAGACGCCGGTCTTGCCGTTCTCGATGGTGCCCTCGACGCCGTTGACCTTCAGCGGATGGATCGACTCGTTCAGGTAGCCGAATCCCACGTAGCCGATGGCCTTCGGGTTGCCCGCCACGGTGGTGATGATGGCGCCGTTCGAGGCCTGGAGCAGGGCGTCCCTCCGCACGTCGGTCTTCTTCATCACCTTCTCGTGCCAGATCTCGTAGGTGCCGGAGCTGGTGTCGCGCGACACGACGACGATTTTCTCGTCAGCGCCGCCGAGCTGTTTCCAGCTGGTGAGGGAGCCGTCGTAGATCGCCTTGAGCTGGTCCATGGTGATGTTCTTCACCTGGTTCGTAGGATGCACGATGGGGACGATCATGTCGTAGGCCACGGTGATCTCCTTCACGCTGCGCCCCTTCTTCTTCGCGGCCTCCTTCTCCTCGGGCTTCATCTCCCGGGAGGAGTTGGCGATTTCGCAGGAGCCGTCGATGAGGGCCTTGATGCCGTTGCCGGAGCCGCTCCCCTCGACGAAGACGGGTATGCCCTCGGCCTTCTGGGTGATGGGCAGGACCGTCGTGGAGCCCTTGACCACGACGCGCTCGCTGGAGCCTTTTTTGCAGGCGCCGATAAGGGCCGCCGCGGCAAGGGCGATTACCATGAGCCGCGCGAATTTGAGCAGTTTTGATGCCATTGAATAGTTCCTCCTATGAAAGTGGATGCTGGTGATTCTGGGATAAACCTACAAAAGGCATGTAAATTTTTTATAAAGGGAGATTCAAGATTATGTTAATATCGCCTTTTTGATATCAATAAGACGATGATGTCTGGATCCGGCGGTCATCCCCCCTCTTTCTTTACAAAATCTTTACAATTTGATTATCGAATATTTAAAAATGTGATTGATATTAACCCTGTCCGGATTTCATATTTTAAGCGGACGCCACGATAAGGGCGGGGTGATGATGGAAAAAATCAGGGCCGAGAGCCTCACGTTTTACTACGGCGACACGGCGGCGATCAAGAAGATAAGCATTTCCGTGAAGCCGAACACCGTCCTGGCCCTCATCGGGCCCTCGGGGTGCGGAAAGTCCACGTTCCTCCGGTGCATCAACCGGATGAACGACATCATCCCCAACACCCGCGTGGAGGGGGACCTTCTCATCGACGGCGAGTCGATCTACCACGCGAAGTACAACGTCACCACCCTGCGCCGCCGCGTCGGCATGGTATTCCAGAAATCGAACCCCTTTCCAAAATCGATATTCGACAACATCGCCTACGGCCTGAAGATCAACGGTCTCCGGGACAAGTACGAGATAGAGCGGATCGTGGAGCAGTCCCTGAAGAGCACGGCCCTCTGGGACGAGGTGAAGGACCGCCTGGACGAATCGGCCCTGGGGCTCTCCGGGGGGCAGCAGCAGCGCCTCTGCATCGCCCGCACCATCGCGGTGCAGCCCGAGGTGATCCTCATGGACGAGCCCGCATCGGCCCTGGACCCGATCTCGACGCAGAAAATCGAGGAGCTGATACGGGACCTGAAGGAGAACTACACCATCATCATCGTTACGCACAACATGCAGCAGGCGGCCCGGGTGAGCGACGAGACCGCCTTCTTCTATCTCGGCGACCTGATCGAGGTGAGCTCGACGGAGAAGATGTTCACGAAGCCCGAGATGGAAATGACCGAAAACTACATCACGGGAAAATTCGGATAGGGGGCCCCGCGCCCCGCCGCGGTTTCCCCCGGAGGAAGGAATGATCACCCACCTTGACCACGAGATAGACCATGTCAAGTCGCGGATCTTCGAGATGGCGGACCGCGCCATCGAGTCGATCGTGAAGTCCGTCCGCGCCCTGAAGGAATCGAATTCAAACATGGCGGAGGAGGTACTGCGCGACGACGCGATCCTTGACAACCTCGAGGTCGAGATCGACAACGCGTGCATCAGGATACTGGTCACCCAGCAGCCCGCCGCGGTGCACCTCCGGCTTGTCCTGTCCCTCCTCAAGATCAATACCGACCTGGAGCGGATCGGGGACCTCGCCACCAATATCGCGAAAGAGGCGATCAACCTTCACGGGAAGCCCCCGCTGAAGCCCCTGGTGGATATCCCGCGCATGGCGGAGATCTCGATAGAAATGCTACGGGACGCCTTCACCGCCATCACGGAGCGCGACGCGGAGCGGGCCCGGGGCGTCATCGCCAGGGACCAGGAGATAGACACACTGAACACCCAGGTCTACCGGGAGCTCTTCACCTACATGGCGGAGAACGCCAACACCATATCCCAGTCCCTGGGCCTCATCATGGCCGCGAAGGCCCTGGAGCGGATCGGGGACCATGTTACCAATATCGCGGAGCGCGCCGTCTACTATATCGAGGGAGTCGATATACGCCACGCCGAGGAATGACGCGGCGCCGCGCGGGAGGGTCATGCAGAAGCGTGTCTTCATCATAGACGACGAACAGGACATACGGGAGATCGTCAGGATCAACCTGGTCGACGAAGGATACCTTGTGAACGCCTATCCCACGGGGGAGGACGCCATGAAGGCCCTCGCGTCGATCGTCCCGGACCTTATCATCCTGGACATCATGATGCCCGGCATGGACGGCTACGAGTTCTGCCGGAAGGTCCGCTCCGCCGACGGCACCAGGAGCGTCCCCATCATATTCCTCTCGGCGAAGTCCGACGAGATCGACAAGGTCCTGGGACTCGAGCTCGGGGGCGACGACTACATGACCAAGCCCTTCAGCGTCAAGGAGCTGAAGTCCCGCGTCAAGGCCATGCTGCGCCGATCCTCCCGGGCAGAGTCGGCCGACGCGCCCTCCCGCGCCATATCCCACGAGGGACTCCTCCTCAACCCGGAGCACTACAGCCTCACCATTGACGGCAGGGGAGTGGACCTCACGAAGACGGAGTTCGAGATCCTCCACCTCCTGCTGCGAAACCCCGGGAAAATATTCACCCGGGACAACATCATCGACAGCATCAAGGGCCAGGACGTCTACGTCGTGGACCGCACCATCGACGTCCACGTGATGAACCTCCGGAAAAAGCTGGGGAAGTACAAGCAGGTCATCAAGACCTTCTCCGGCGTCGGGTACGGTTTCAAGAAGTAGGCCCCCCATGTTCAGGAAAGTGCGCACCCGCATCGTTGTTTCCTTCATGGTCCTCATCGCGGTCCTTACCGGGGCGCTGCTGTACATAATAATCGAGACTTCGCGGGACTACCACATGGCCCTCATCGAGCGGGAGGTGGCCGAGAAGATCGATTTCGTCAAGCACGCGATTGAGGATAATCCTTCCGCCTATACCGCCGGGAACCTTTCCGGGAGAATGGATCGTATCCGCCGCCTTGCCGGCGTCGTCAGGATGAGGATCACCCTCGTCGGGACCGACGGCACCGTGATCGCCGATTCAGACTATCCCGACGTGGAGGGGATGGACAACCACCGTTACCGGAAGGAAATACTCGAAGCGGCCTCGGGGGGGACGGGGACGAGCATTCGTTTCAGCGACACCCTGAAAACCGGCATGCTCTACATGGCGAAACAAACCGACCGGTGCGTCATCCGCCTCGCCCGGCCCCTGGGCGAGGTCGAGGAGAGCATCGGCCGCCTGCGACGCTACATCCTGGGCGCCGGTTCCATCGCACTTCTCATATCCCTGGTCATCGTGGTCCTGATATCACGGATGATCACCCGGCCGATTGGGGAGGCCATCCGCTTCGCCCGGGACTTCTCGAGCGGCGATTTCTCCCGGCGCATACCCAACTACGGCGACGACGAGATCGGGACGCTCCAGAAGTCCCTCAACCGACTTGCGGACACCGTGGTGGGCAAGATCGATAGCCTGGTCTTCGAACAGAACAAGCTGGAGAAGACCTTCGAGAGCATCAACGACGGGATCGCCGTGATCGGCGGGGACAGGAGGATCCTCGTGGCCAACGGGGCCTTCCGGTCCCTCCTGGACATCGACACCGCCGTGACGGGGAAGGTGTTCTTCGAGGTCATACGGAACCGCGGGATCAACGCCCGCGTCGAGGAGGCCCGCGCCACGGGCCGCCCCGCGGCCTTCGAGACCACGCTCCTGAACGGGCGTCACTGCGAGGTGCTGATCAAGCCGATATCGGCCGGGGAATCGCTCCAGGGCCTCCTCCTGGTGCTCCACGATACCACGGAGAAGAAGAAGATCGAGCAGATGAAAACGGACCTCGTGGGCAACATGTCCCACGAGCTGAAAACGCCCATCGCCATCCTGAAGGGCTACCTGGAGACCCTGGAGGGCCACCTCGAGGAGCCCGACATGGCGAGGGACCTTCTTCGCAAGGCCCTGGCAAACGTCGACCGGCAGAGCTCCCTGGTGAACGACATCCTGAAGCTGAACCGCCTGGAGACCACCTCCGATTTTCCCGATGAACCGATCAACATCGGGGAGATCATCCGCGGCAGCATCGAGATACTGGGCCCGAGGGCAGGGGGGAGGAACGTCACCCTTTCCCTCGAAGAGAGCGCGGCGCCGGCCACGGTCAGGGGAAACCGCTTCCTGGCGGAGGAAATCTTCTTCAATTTAATCGACAACGCCATCAGCTACAACCATGAAGGGGGGAGCGTCGTCATTACCCTGGGGGCCCGGGGCGGGCGCCCCGTGGTGACGATCGCCGATACCGGGATCGGTATACCCCGGGAATCGATCGACAGGATCTTCGAGCGTTTCTACAGGGTCGACAGGAGCCGGTCGCGCTCCACCGGGGGGACGGGCCTCGGTCTCTCCATCGTCAAGCACGCGGCGGACCTCCTGGGATGGAAGGTTTCCGTCGAGTCGGGACCATCCGGCACGGTCTTCACCGTGGAGACGTAGCGTACGGCCCGCCTATCCCCTGAGCCGCTTCCTGAAGCGGTGCCGCATGAACAGCCCTATTGAATTGAGCGCGAGGACCATGATGATCAGGACGATCGCCGCGCCGTATTGGATGTGGCGCGTCTCCTGGATGTGCGTGCCCGCCGTCGCCATGACGTAGATGTGGTAGGGCAGGGCCATGACCTCGCTGAAGATCGAGTCGGGGAGCACCGGGGCGTAGAAAGATGCGGCGGTGAACATGATCGGCGCGGTTTCGCCGGCGGCCCTTCCAAGGGAGAGCATGACGCCGGTGAGCACGCCGGGAAGGGCATTGGGGAGCACGATGCGGAAAATGGTCTGGAGCCTCGTGGCCCCCAGGGAGAGCGAGGCCTCGCGGTACGACATCGGCACGGTCATCAGGGCCTCCTCCGTGGCCCGGATGATGACGGGAAGGTTCAGCACGCCCAGGGTGAGTGACCCCGCCAGTATCGAGGTGCCGAAGTCGAGGAACACCACGAAGAGTGAGAGACCGAAGAGGCCGAAGACCACGGAGGGGACCCCCGCCAGGTTGCTCACGCCGAGGCGGATGATTTTCACCAGGCCGGGCCTCCCGGCGTACTCGTTCAGGTAGATCGCCGTGATGATACCCACGGGGATCGAAACCGCGGCGGAGCCTACCATCAGATAGAGGGTTCCCAGGATGGCGGGGTAGATCCCCCCTGCGGTCATCTGGTCCCTGGGGAACTCCGTGATGAACTCCCACGAGATGGCGGACCAGCCCATCTTGAAAATGTAGGCCAGTATGAAGACCAGAAAGGCCAGGACCGCGAAGGAGAGAACCCTGATGAGGATGAATGCCCCCCCCTCGGTGATCTCGGACCGTTTCAGCCGTTGCGCCATCTCAGTTCCCCTTCAGCTTGTACTTGTTCGAGAGATAATCGGCGATGATGTTGAAGAAAAAGGTTATCAGGAACAGGATGATGCCGATGGCGAAGAGGGCGTGGTAGTGGCTTCCCCCCACTGCCGCCTCGGCCATTTCCGCGGCGATGTTGGACGTCAGGGGCCGCACGGGGGAGAAGAGAGACGTGGGCGCCACGGCGGCCCCCCCGGCCACCATGAGGACCACCATGGTTTCGCCGATGACCCGGGATATGCCGAGTATGATGGCGGTCCAGATCCCCGAGAGCGCCGCGGGGACCGTGATGTGGGATATCGTCTCCCAGCGGTTCGCCCCCAGGGCGTAGGACGCCTCCTTGAGTTCAACGGGCACCGAGGAGATCGCGTCCTCGGAGATGCTGGCGATGGTGGGGATCGCCATGAAGGCGAGCATCAGCGCCGCGTTGAAGAGGTTCAGCCCCGTGTCCAGGTTGAACTGCCGCTGGAGGAAGGGCGCCACCACCACCATGCCGAAAAACCCGATGATGACCGACGGGATCGAGGCGATGATCTCAACGGCGGGCTTCACCACCTCGCGCACCCTCGGCGAGGCGAGCTCGGCCAGGTAAACGGCGATGGCGAGGCTCAGGGGCACGGCGATTATGGACGCCAGGAGCGTCACGGCCACTGAAGCCATGATCAGGGGCCCGATGCCGAAGCGGGGCGTTTCGCTCGTGGGATACCACTGGGACCCGAAGAGGAAATCCCCGACACCGACCTCGCGGAGGATCGGGAGCCCCTCGCTGAAGAGGAACACCATGATGAGGAGAAGAATGAAGATGCAGGAGAGGCCCACGGCGGGGAACACTTTCTCGAATGCCCTGTCGAGGAAGAGGCTTCTTCCCTTGCTCGCGCGGTTCGCGGGTTTCATTTCCATGTGCTGATCACTCCATGCTGCCATTCCCCATGGCTACCGTAATAACTAGTACGCGCGTATAAAGAAATTATAAAGAAGGGGTTAATAAAATATAAGGTCGAAAGGGATCCGGGGACATTCGGTCTCTCGATTCCGGTTTTTATTCCGCATAAATAATGCGGGGAAAATCGAAAAAAATTATTGTTAGTATTGACAAATATTATTAGTTTTAGTATATTTTAGTTAGTTAGAGAATGCTTAATAACGGAGGATAGTCATGAACAATGTATATAAATTCTGCCTGAACGAAGAATGCTCCCGCTCCCTCGCGGTGACCAGAAGGGACATCGAAAACTATTTCCACAACCTGTCCTGGATATAACACGCGGGGACCCGCGTATAATCACCATAGAGACGAGCGAAAAAAGACGGCAATACCGTCTTTTTTCGTTTACTTCCCCTCCACCCGGGGCCAGACCTTCTTGAATGCAGTGGCGGGGAAGAAGCAGTAGGGGCACTCCTCCGGCGGCTCGTCGCCGTAGTGGATGTGGCCGCAGATGCGGCACCGCCAGGCGATCCGCCCCTTCATCTCCCTGTCGAAGTCCGGGTCGCCGCTCCCGTCCCCCCTGAGGAGGGGAAGGTCCTCCAAGGAGGGCATGACGGGGCGGTAGCCGTTCATGGCGTGGCCCGCGAGGATCACGCGCTGGACCTCGCTCGTCCCCTCGTAAATCATCAGGAGGCGGATATCCCGCATGATCTTCTCGAAGGGGAAGAGACGGGTGTAGCCGTAACCCCCGGCCACCTGGAGGGCGTCGCTGGCGACCTCCAGGGCCGTTTCCGTGGCGTACATCTTGGCGATGGAGGCGTTGATTGTGGGGTCGATGCCCCTGTCCGCCTCCCAGGCCGACCGCCACACCAGGAGGCGCGCGGTCTCGATCTTCTGGTACATCTCCGCGATCTTGAACTGGACCGCCTGGAAGTTCTTCAGCTTCGTGCCGAAGGCCTGGCGCTTCTTCACGTAGTCAACGGCGAATTCCATGGCGGAGCGCGCGGCCCCCACGGCGAAGGCGCCGATGATGGGGCGCGTGCGTGAGAAGGTCCGCATGGCCAGGACGAAACCCTGGCCCGGGTCCGCCAGGACGTTCTCCGCCGGGACCCTGACGTCCCTGAAATTGAGGGCCGCGGTGTTCGACGCGCGCTGGCCCATCTTCGGGATGTGACGCCCGGTCCGCACCCCCTCCCAGCCGCGCTCCACGACGAAGGCGCAGATGCCCTCGTGGCGCGTCGAGGGGTCGACCGTGGCGAAGACCGTCATGTAATCGGCGATGCCGCCGTTGGTGATCCAGTATTTCGTGCCGTTGAGGATGTAGTCGTCGCCCTTCTTCTCGGCCCGGCAGCGCATCCCCGCCACGTCGGACCCCATGGTGGGCTCCGAGGTGGCGAAGCAGATGAGCTTCGGCTCCCGGGCGAGGATTCCCAGGTATTTTTTCTTGAGATGCTCCCGGTCGGAAAGGACGATGGGTTCGAGGCCCAGGGAGTTGACGAAAACCGAGGTGGCGATGCCGGAGCACGCGGCGGCGATCTCCTCGGTCACCAGGGCCCCCTCGACGAGCCCGTGGCCCCTTCCCCCGTACGCCGCCGGGATGTCACCGTTCATCAGGCCCGCCTCGAAGGCCTTCCTGAGAAGACCCTCGGGGACCAGGTTCATTTCGTCGTAGTAGGGGGCCGCGGGGAGCACCTCGGCGAGGGCGAATTCCCGCGCGCTCTTCCTGATTTCCTCCTGTTCCGGCGTGAGCGTGAAGTCAAGCATCGGCTTCCTCCCGGCCCGTCAGCCTTTCCCCTTTGATTTCGCGTCTTCCTTCCCCGGGCCGCCGCCCTCGTTTTTCTTCTTGAACGAATCGATGTTGTTCGCCAGGTCATTGGCGCCGTAATCGACGATCCGGGCGTATCCCCTCACCATCTCGGCGTTCTCCAGGGTGCTCTGGGAGAGCTCGCTGATGGTGTTGACCGCCCGGGTGAGTTCGTCGATGACGTTTTTCTGCTCCATGGAGAAAGTATAGATGCCGCTGGAAATTTCGCTCAGGCGGTTGATCTTCTCCCGTATTTCCGTGTTCATCTCGCCCAGGTCGGTGGTGAATTCGAGGGTCTCCGAGAGGACGTCCCGGGTCTCGATGACCTTCGCGCGCACGTCCGTGAATATCTTCGAGGTGTTGCTTATGAAGTCGAGCTCGCTCGTGATCTTCTCGGCATGCCGGATGATGGTGCCCTGGATGCCCTTGGCGAGCTCCGATGTCTGGTCCGCGAGCTTGTTGACCTCGTCGGCGACCACGGCGAAGCCCCGGCCGTGCTCCCCGGCGCGGGAGGCCTCGATGGCGGCGTTCAGGGCCAGGAGGTTGATCTTGTCCGCCACGTCATTGATGGCGTTGATGGTCCCCTCGATGTTGTGGAGGTACTGGGCCAGCTCCTCGATCGACTTCACCGACTTGTTGACGGTCTTCTCGCCGATCTCCACCTCCTTCACCGCCTCGTTGATCCGGTCCGTGATGCGGGAGATGCGCCCCGTGAGCTGCTCGCTTTTCTTGTTGATCTCCGATATGTCGTCCTTCACGGAGTCCGAGCTTTCGAGCTGTATCCTGGAGTTCTCCAGGCTCGATTCGAACGAGGAGGACATCTCCTCGTAGGAGGCCGCGGCCTCCTCGACGATGGCGGTCAGCTCCTTGGCGATCTCGCCCAGGGACCCCGAGGCCTCGTTGAGGGAGCCGCTGATGCTCTTCACCTCGACGGTGTTGCCCGTGATGGTTCCCACGATGGTGCGGAGGGTCGCCACCATGCCGTTGAAGGTGCGGGTGATGTGGCCGATCTCGTCCTCGATCTTGACCGGTATCTCGATCTCGAGGTTGCCCTCGTCGACCTCGCGGACCCCGTGGGAGAGGGCGCGAAGGGGGTTGATGAGGATCCCGAGAAAGAAGAGCTGGAAGCCGAAGCGGACGATCACCATGGTGACGAGGAGAATGATCACGAACTTGAGCACCGTGGGGTGCATGTAGGCGCGGTAATCGACGTAGGGGAAGCCCGCTTCCCGCACGGCACCGGTGGCGGGATCCACCTGCATGTAGCCGATATAGTGGGACAGGCCGTCAGCCCCGGCGCGGTAGTGGCGGCTCGAGGGGCTTTTCATAAGGGTGAAGAGGTCGAGGACCTCGCGTTTCAGCTCCGCGCCGTCGCGATCGCTGTTTGCCAGGAGTTCCTCCATGGCGTCGTAAAAGGGGGCAATCTTTTCCCTTTTTTTAAGGGCGAAGAGGGACGCCTGGGAGTGGAACCCCTCGTCGGGTATCTGGCGGATCTTCGTAGCCGAGTACACGATGTCGCGGCTGAGCGTTTCCGCGAAGCGGAGGAGGTTCCCCGCCGGGTCCTCTTCTTCCGCCGGAATGGTATCGGCGTAGGCCCTGAGCGTGGTGGCGTAACCCCGGAAGTGGCCCGGGGCCCGGTCGAGCACGCGGTCGAGGTTCCGCTTGAAATTGCCTTGGGGCAGACGTTGTATTCGCTGCCAGAGGATGGTGTTCCGGAACTCTGCGCGCCTTCCCTCCATGTCCACTGACCCCGCCCCCGATAGGAACTGAAAGGCGTTCTTCTCCGGGAGATAGACGACGACGTACTTCGCGTCCTCACCGGGATGATTGTAGTCCAGGACCAAGGTCGCCGATTTTTCCCTGAGTCCGTCGAAGGAGGCGTCCTTCTCCAGGAGCAGGAAATAGCTGATGATCTGGAGCATGGCCAGGAAGGTGACCAGGCTGATCCCGATCAGCTTACCCATGAAGGATATCCGGTCCTTCGTGTTGTTGATGTAGTAGACCAGGAGGATGAAGAAGCCGAGAACGTTGAACAGGACCCAGCTGTTGTTGAAGACCTCGCGGGCGATGAGGCCGTCGCGGCTCATGGTGTTGATCACGGCGGGAATTGCGGTGCTGGCGATGAAAATGAAGCCGATGGTAAGGACCGTCCACCGCTCCCTGCCGCGGTGGGTGATTGTGCGCCAGATGCTGAGCATCAACCCGAATACGATGAAACCGATGATGACCAGGGCGATGATCTTGCTGATGTCGTCGGCGTCGAAGTCCCAGTAGTGCCCCGAGAAGAAATAGACCTTCCCCGCTTTGAGGCTCACCACGGCGAAGGCGGCGGTGAAGAGAACGGCGACCGCGTGGCTGGCGTAGAGAACCACCTTTGCCACTCGGGGTGCCTTCACCTCCGGAAAGTAGAAGAAAAACGTGACGAAGTTGGCTTCCGCGATGAGGATGGTGATAATCGTGAGCCACCGGTGGTACGCCGCCAGGGGGTGATAGACCGAGGCGGAAACGAGATAGCCGATGTTGAATATTCCCATCCAGAAATAGGCCATGCCGAGCCGTCGGGACGCCATCGACTTGTTCTTCACCGCCATGAGAAAGAAGGTGGCCATGAGGAAAAAAACGACGGCGATAAAGGAGCCGAGGGAGAATGAGTTGAGATAGATTGTCTGTAGAAGGTTCATTGGCTCGATCCTTTCCATGACGGGGAATCGCCGTTATCTCGCCGTCGGTTAATCGGCGAAATGGAAACGCATGCCGCGGCCCCGGTCTGTTATATCGTTCATTATATGGACGTCGCGTCACTTTTCAAGCAAAAAAGGGGGGTCGCGGGAAAAAGAAAGGGCCCCGATGCCCTTCACGCGGTCCTTTTGATCAGTACAAGGGTGATATCGTCCCTCAACTCCCCGGGGTCGATGAATTCCCTCACCTCCTCCATGATGAAGTCAAGGGCCTCCCGGGCCGTTCCGCCGGGTGCCTCCCCGAGGGCCGCGATGAGGCGCTCTTCGCCGAAGCGCTCCTTCTGCCGGTTCCTGGCCTCAAGGACCCCGTCGGTATAGAGGAGGAGGATGTCCCCCTTCCTGGCCCTGAAGCGGATCACCCCGGGGGCACGGCGAGTGATATTCACCCCGAGGGGCTCGCCACGGAAGCCGTTCCCTCCGGACCCGACAGGGCGCGCTCCCTTTCCTTTTTCGCGGTGGAGGATGTCGGGATGGCCCGCGTTGGCGTATTCCACCGAGTTCCCGGAGAAGCGGAGCAGAACGCAGGAGAGGTAGGTGGCGAGGCGGGGGAATTCATTCTCCAGGTGGCGGTTCACGCTGGCGATGATCCCGTCCAGTTCCCTGCCGCGCATCCTGCTGAAAATGCGGAAGACCAGGGGCTTCACGATCATCGTGATCAGGGCCGATGAGACGCCGTGCCCCGAGACGTCGAAGAGGAAGGCGCCCCGGAGGCGATTGTCGTTAACGTAGAAATCGTAGAGGTCGCCCGATGCCCCCCGAAGGGGCTCGAAGGCGACGGCGATCTCCCATCCCGCGATCCCCCGGGGCGTCTCGGTGAGAAGGGAGCGCTGGACGTTCCCCGCGAGGTCGAGTTCGTTCCTGGCCAGCTCGTTGCTACGTGCCAGGCGCCCGTGGGCGGTGATGAAGCGGTCCGCCAGTATCAGGGCGATACCCATGGTGAAGGCCAAAAATCCGTACTGGGTCAAGACGTAATCATAGGCCCAGAACATCGAGTCCAGAATGTCGAAGAGCGCGCAGGCGGCCAGGACCAGGGCGCCGAGCATCAGCTTGCCCGGCGTGGAGGCGCCCAGGGCGCGGCGCGCCGCGGCGATGAACGCCATGGGGGACCGGCGTCTGTCCCGCTCCGGCAGCGCCGCCGCGAAGTCCCGCGCCACGGGGCCCCCGATCCTCACGAAGGCATAGTATACCAGGGGGACCGGCGCGGTGACCTGCCACACCCGGAGAACGTCGATGGCGAAGGGGTTGGAGAGCGGCGCCGCCGTGACCAGTGCCAGGAGGGCGCTGAAGGCGGCATAGGCACGCGTGAGGGGGCTCACTCTCCCCGCCAGGAGGAGGTCGGCGAAGAACCCGAAGAGGGGGATGAGGGCGTAGAGGGAGCAGTACTCGATACGGTGGAGCAGGGTTGAATCGGGCACGAAGGCGTAGACGGCGTGGGTCCGCGAAAACAGGTAGATGAAGAGGAGCAGGGAGAATGCCCCGTAAAAGAGGTTGTGCCGCTCGTCTTTCATGCGCGCGAAGAGAAAGAGATGGTAGAGGCCTATGAATAGATAGAGGACGATGAGTGATATGGCCGCGGTCTCAGAGCGCTTGTGCTCAAGCCCCGCGAGGTCGCCGATCGTGAAGGGAACGCTCCGGTGAAAGCCTGAGTCGATGTTGGTGGGATCGGCGATGATCCGCGCAGCCAGTATGTTTCTCCCTTCCCTGAGATGGCGCGGATCAAGGGGGATCAGCACCTCCCGGCGGTGGCGGTATTCCCGGATGCGCCCCGCCGCGTCGAGGTGGACCTCGGACCGAAGGAGGCGGCCGTTCAGGTACACCGCCCAGTTCTCACCTATGTTGGCGAAGTAGGCACCCGTCAGCCGTTCCAGGGCGGGACTCCCCTCCGCGAGATCAAAGGATATGAGAAAGGTGAAGTTCTCCGGGGGGACCCGCTTCGGCGAAAGGAAACCCCTCCTTGGCATATTCTCGAAGGGGAGTTGCTTTAATACGGCGCTTCTCCTTTTATCTCCGGTACCTGGGAGCACGAGCCACCCCTCCTCGCCCGGCGCGGGAACGCGGGCGGTCCAGGATGGGTTGAAGCCCCGGCGCGCGTAAATTGGTTCATGCTCGAGGCTGACCTGGAACGCATGGAGGGGAAGCGCGGAGAAAAGTATGATTGATGCGAGGAGATACGGCAGGATGTGCGTCATGGTCCCCTCCGGGAGTTGCGAGGCACCGGGCGCGCCGGTACCTGTCCGCCCCCGGCGTAGCAGAAAAGGACGCGCTGTCAACGTCTTTTTTTTGGTCGGCGTCCAGTAAAAAATGGAGCCGGTACCCCCTATCGCAGGAAGATAAGGGACACGGCGATAAAGATCGGGATCAGGATCGGGATCGAGTACTTGATCATGAACCCGAAGAACGAGGGCATGGGGATCCCGGCTTCCTCGGCGATGGCCTTCACCATGAAGTTCGGGGCGTTGCCGATGTAGGTGTTCGCCCCCATGAACACGGAACCCGCGGATATGGCCAGGAGGAAGTCGCTGTAGGTGAAGCGCATGCCGGGCACCAGGGTCTCGCTCACCAGGACCGGCACCGCCGCGGACTCGGGCATGCCGGGGAAGAAACGCCCCAGGGCTGAGTTGAAATAGGTGAGGTAGGTCGGGGCGTTGTCGAGGAAGCTCGAGAGGGGCCCCACGACCCAGAAGTAGTGGATCGGCTGTTCCAGGTTCTTGATGAGAAAGGCGAGGGCCCCCTTCTCGCCGGCCTTCAGTATGGCCAGGACGGGGATGATGGTCATGAATATTCCCGCGAAGAGGTAGGCCACCTCCCGTATCGGGTGCCAGTTGAAGCTGTTCGCCTCGCGGATCGTTTTCTTCGTGGCCCAGAGGGAGAGAAATCCCATGGCGACGATAACGGCGTCGCGGATCATGCTCGCGACGTAGAGGTGAAGCCCCGCCACCTCGATCTTGCCGAGCTTCGCGATGCCGCTGAAGAGGACCGCCCCGATGATGCCTCCGAGAAAGATGAAGTTGACGCTTCCCTCCAGGCCCAGGGGCTGCTTCTCCCCGGTGTCGGGTATGATGGTCTCCTTCCTGTAAAAGTAGGAATCGATGACGAAATAAATGCCGAGGATGAACGCCACGGAGAACCCCATCATGGGAAGGAGTTTCAGGGTCCAGAAGAAGGGCACGCCATGGAGAAACCCGAGAAAGAGGGGAGGGTCGCCGATGGGGGTGAGGGAGCCCCCGATGTTGCTCACCAGGAAGATGAAAAAGACGATGGTGTGGACCACGCGCCGTCGGCCCGCGTTGGAGCGCATGATGGGGCGGATCAGGAGCATCGAGGCCCCCGTGGTCCCGATCACCGAGGCCAGGAAGGTGCCGATGAGAAGTACCAGGGTGTTTACCGCAGGGGTTCCCTTCAGGCTCCCCTTTATGAGAATACCCCCGGACACGGTGAAGAGCCCCCAGAGTAGAATGATGAAGGGGAGGTAGTCGAGCGCGTAGATGTGAAGGATCTCGTGGACCGCCGCGCCCCGGTACACGACCAGGAAGGGAACCGCGAAGACCAGGGCCCAGAGAAGGGATATCTTCGGGTAGTGGTGGTGCCAGAGTTTCGGCGCCGCCAGGGGAAAGAGCGCGATGGAGAGGAGTATTCCCGCGAAGGGTATCCCCGTCCAGAGGGGGAGCTGCTCCCCGAGACCGGGCCCCGCGGTGTCCGCGCCAAAGGCGATCGCCGATCCCGCAACGACCATGATGAATGAAACAGCGGTAATGGTAAATCTTCTTATCAAAACAGCCCCCTGTAAAGGTGTGATATCATGAGGTCAAATAATAATCGTTCAATCGGTGCAGGCAATCCTCTTTTATGCGCGCGATGTAAATACCGGTGCAGCCACGTGCTGGCGAGCTGCGTGGGGTCTCCCCCTGGCTTCAGGATTTCAGCACGAATCTTTCATAAACTCATGCCCATACCATGCATGGTCATCTTTGGTGCGAGATAAATTAATTTTTAATAAATTTACGTCAATATTTTTAATTTTAAATAAATATTATTTTGACGCAACGGGTTTTTATCAGTATTCTATTAATGATCAGAAAACGGGCATCCCTGCAGTCGGCATGTTTAAAGAGGCCACGCAAGATGTGAGGCAAGGGATAATAAAGAAGAAAGGAGTGCGAAGACAATGAGAGATGAGAGGGAGAAGATGGAATCTGAAGAAAAGGGCGATGTTCCCGTTGATTTCAAGAGGATTCTGATCGGCGCCCTGTTCCTCGCGGCGATACTGGTCGCCGTGAAGTTTTTCCTTTAATCGGTTCCGGAAGGGCGGCGGCGCCATGACCCAACCGGCAGGGCCGTGGATATGGTCAGAGAAACACCGGCGGAATTCCCGAAATGATGAAGCGCGACGCGTCCCCGTGAGGATTTGCAATTCGGCAGGAGACGTAGGCCTTGAAATTGATGGAGTCTCCCTCCTCCATGGCGAAGGCCTCCCCGCCGTCGACCGCGGCCTCGATACCCCCTGACATGACTAAGACCACGCGCTCGCCGTTGACCTCGGGACCAAGGGTGGCCACCTCTATCTCCGCCCCGGGACGGAGCTCCACGATGAACGATTCCAGGGCGTTGTTCTGAAGTTTCGAGGCGAGGACCGTGATGGTGATGCCCTGGGCGTCATTGATCAGGCTTTCCGATTCCCCCTTCCTCACGTGGATGAAACGCTTCTGCTCCACCTGCCTGAAGAAGTCGGAGAAATTGACCGCGTAGAACCTGAGTATATCCTCCAGGGACTGGAGTGAGGGTGAGACCTTCCCGTTTTCGATCTGGGAGAGGAGGCTTGCCGAGAGTTTCAGGCGCTGCGACACCTCGGTGATGGTGTAGCCCTTGTCCCGGCGTATCTTTTTCAGATGGGGTCCGATTTCCATGTTATGTGTCCTTTCTCCCTCCGCGCGCCGGAAGGTCAGCAGAGTTCGTTCGCGGCCTGGCTTATACTGGGCACGTGCCGGGCGGCATGTAAATACATTTTCACCCTGTACGGATAATGTTGCCATTTTTTTTCTGACGAGCCATTTCCATTCGTTGGATTACCATATGCATGCTTCAAATGGTCACACGGTGGATATACCTGGATTGGGGTAGGGAAGTGGTAATACGGTTTTCGCGTCATGCTTTGAGAAGGATGCAATTATACGAAATACCGGAATTATTCTTGAAAACCATTATTACAAATGCAATTGTTATCCATAATGGGTACAATGAAATTATTGAGACTTCAGAGGATTTCAACTATCCGATTAAAGTTGTTTTTTTCGCTGAAGGTGAGTATGTTTTGGTAATAACGGCATATCCGTTGAAAAGAGGTCGGAAATGAGAGTATCCTACGATAATGAAGCTGACGCGGTATACATACAATTCAATGCCGAAAAACCTGAAGGTGTTGTCGAGGTCATGGAGGGCATGCATCTTGACCTGATGCCTGACGGAAGAATAGGCGGAATAGAGATTCTTCATGCCTCAAAAAAAATTGACCTGGGAACTCTGCGCACCTGTACGATTGATGATGAAACCGCCATGACGATATCCCGCCGCCGCGCGTGAGGAGCGCCTGCCGGCACGGCGGGGTCTTTTTACCGGGCGCACGACGACCTTATGTAATAAATTTTTCCATCCCCCACGTCCCGTTCGTTTCATCCGCATATGGCGCAAGGAGGCGGGACGTGAAAAAAATCGAAAGGCTTTTAAGCAGGTATGAACAAACCTGCAGGAAGATGCACAGGTGCATGATGGGGCGCGATTTTCGCCGGGGGATCCCCCTTCTGGAGCGGCTTTCCCGCCTTGCCCGCGAGATCACCGCGTCCGGAGACGACGGACGGGAATCGCTCTTCCGCCTGGCCGAGGGAGAGGACCTTCCGGTCGCCCTGGCCTCGGCCCACGTGCTCGTCGATGTCGACGTGCGTCGGAGCGCCAGGGCCCTCAGGGAGATCGCGCGGAGAGACGACGGCTTTTTCGCCTACGCCGCGCGAATGATACTGAAGCACCGGTCGTAGGGGTCCGTATCGGCAATAAGTGGTTTTCGTGAGCGGTTTTTCGCGTCGGTGTAAAAAAATACTTTTCTTTTACGCGTTTCCATGCATCATGCTCACCATGCGCGGTGCGAGACCCCGGTGATGAGGAGACGCCGCTCCGCGCGTCGTCGTCATTATGAAACGTCCGGAATTCCTACAGCAGAAGATGATGCGGAGGGTGCTCTACGCCCTGGCCCCCGTGGGGTTGGTCTCGGTGTATTACTTCGGGTGGCGCGTCGCGGCCATGGTCGCCCTGTCGAGCGCCGTCTGCCTCTCCGTCGAATGGTTCATGACCGCGCGGCGCGGCGCGAAGATCAGTGAGGCCTGCTTCGTCACCGCCGTGCTCTACGGCCTTTCCCTTCCTCCCGAAACGCCCTTCTGGATCGTTGCCGCCGGCGCCGCCGTGGCGATCCTCTTCGGCAAGGAGGTCTTCGGCGGGTTCGGCCGCAACGTCTTCAATCCCGCCATCGTGGGGCGCGCCTTCGTCTACGTGGCATTTCCCGTGGAGCTCACCTCGCAGTTCGTACCGGCCTTCCGGGGTTTTCCCGGCGGCCTCGCCGAGTGGAGCTTCTCCGCGTCGGCCGGGGGCCTGCGTCTCGCCGAGGGGGCGGGGCTCTCCATCGCCGACGCCGTGACCGCGGCCACGCCGATGTGGGCCCTCCGGGATTTCGGCCACGCCACGGGATTACAGGACCTTTTCCTGGGAAACATCGGCGGGCTCTTCGAGTACCGGGGCTTCACGAAGGTCCTGGCGGCCGGCTCCGCCGGGGAGGTCTGCGCCCTGGCGATCATCCTTTCCGGAATATACCTCATGGCGACGAAAACCGCCCAGTGGCGCCTCACCGTGGCGACACTCGCCGGGGCGGTACTCCTGAACGCGATCCTCCTTTACGGCGCGGGGCTGAAGATGCCGGGTATTCCCTTCACCCTTCTTTCCGGCGCCCTGCTCTACGGCGCGGTCTTCATGGTCACGGACCCCGTGAGCGCGCCGAAGGACCGCGCCGCCCAGTGGATCTACGGCCTGTTCATCGGCATGCTCGTCGTGTTCTTCCGCTATAAATCGATCTTCGCCGGGGGCGTGGCTTTCTCCATCCTCTTCGGGAATATGGTGGCCCCCTCCCTCGATTTCTGGATAAAGCGCATCCGTTCCCGAGGAAAGGCGCCGGAGGCGAAATGAACAGGACGTCCCCCGGCTACATACTCGTGTTCATCCTCGCCCTGAGCGCGGTCTTCGGTTTCGGAATATCCCTGGTCAACTACGCCACGGTGGACCTCTTGAAGAAGAACGAGGCGATGCACCGAAACCGTGTGATCGTCGCGGCCTTCATGCTCCCCGTGGCGGGTGACCGCGCCGGGGACTACGAGGCGGCGGTGCGTGACAACGTCGAGCCCTTTGAGCTTTCACGCGAGGGGAGGCCCATCAGGGCCTTCCGCAACAGGACCACGGGCGACGTGGGGTTCATCTTTTCAGGCCCCGGGTTCTGGGACCAGATCACCGGCATCATCGTACTTTCCCCGGACCTCTCCCGGGTGAGGAACATCGCTTTTCTCGAGCACAAGGAAACGCCGGGCCTCGGCGCCCGGATCGAGGAGCCCTGGTTCACCGAACAGTTCCGCGGCATCGAGCCGGCCTGGGACGACCCCGGGGGCGCGGCCATCGTCGTGGGGGCGAGCCCCGATCCCGCGGCGCGGAACCGGGTCGACGCGATCACCGGCGCCACCCAGACCTCCATGGCGCTGATGAAGGCCCTTAACGGGGACCTCGCGGCCTTCCGCGCCGCCTACGGCGCGGGGGGAGGAGGCGAACGATGAGCGATACCCCGAAAACGATATTCCTGAAGGACGTCTGGTCCGACAACCCGGTCTTCCGCCAGGTCCTGGGCATCTGCTCCGCCCTGGCGGTGACGAACCTCCTGGCGAACACCCTCTTCATGTGCGCCGGGGTGATCGTCGTCACGGCCCTATCGAACCTGACGGTGTCGCTGCTCCGCAACCTCACACCGAAGCGGATACGGATGATCGTCCAGGTGATGATTATCGCGAGCTACGTCATGATGGTGGACATCGTCATCCGCGCCGTGGCCCCGGAGATCCACCGCTTCATCGGTCCCTACGTGGGGCTCATCATCACGAATTGCATTATCATGGGCCGCGCCGAGGGGTTCGCCAGCCAGAACCGGCCCCTTCCCTCCCTGGTGGACGGCCTTGCCTCGGGCGTGGGCTATTCCATGATCCTCGTGGCCATCGCCCTGGTGCGCGAGCCCCTGGGCTTCGGCACCCTCCTCGGGTACGTGCTCCCGGCCCGGGATGCCTGGTGGCACCAGTGGACCATCATGGTGATGCCCCCCGGGGCCTTCTTCACCCTCGGCGTGGTGACCTGGTTCGCCCGGGGCCGCCTGGAGAAATCGATGTCGACGGGAGGGAGCTGATGGAACAGATGACGTCGTCCCCCTTTCTCGCGGTGCTGCTGATCTTCATGTCCGCCGCCTTTACGGACAACATACTCCTGGCGCGCTTCCTGGGCATGTGCTCGGTCCTCGGCGTCTCGAGCAGGGTCGACACGAGCCTGGGGCTCGGGGCCGCCGTGGTCTTCGTCACCCTGGTCACCGCGGCGATGAACCACGCGGTCTACTATTATATACTCGTCCCCCTGGGACTCGAGTACCTCCGCCTCATCACCTTCATCGTGATGATCGCCGCGACGGTGCAGCTCATCGAGATGGTGATCGAGCGGATCTCGGAGAAGCTCTACTACGCCCTGGGCATCTTCCTTCCCCTGATCACGGTGAACTGCGCCATCCTGGGGATATCCCTCTTCATGCTGAACAAGCCCTACGGGTTCCTCGAGACCCTGGCCTTCGGCGCCGGCGGGGGGTTCGGCTGGTTTTTCGCCATCGTCCTGATCAGCGGCATTCGCGAGAAGATCGACGAGAAGCGCCTCCCCCGGGGCCTCGCGGGCCCCGGCATCACCCTCATCATCATCGGCATCATGGCCCTGGCCTTCGTGGGCTTCTCCGGGATGATCAAGATATGAGGGCGCGCCATGGGTGACGGCATCTGGATCAACATCCTCGTCTCGATCGGCTTCCTCGCCGCCATGGGAGTCATCCTCTCCCTTCTCCTGGTCCTCGCGGAGAAAAAGATACTCGACTACGGCGAGTGCGAGATCGACATCAACAACGGGAAGAAGAAGCTCGCGGTTACGGGCGGGTCGTCGCTTCTCTCGAGCCTTTCGGACAACGGCATCTTCATACCCTCGGCCTGCGGCGGCCGCGGGACCTGCGCCTACTGCAAGGTGGGGGTCGCCGCCGGGGGGGGCATGGTGGGGCCCATCGAGCGCCCCTCACTCACGGAGGAGGAGATGGAGAGGGGGGTCCGCCTCTCCTGCCAGGTGAAGGTGCGGGGCGACGTCGCGATATCGATCCCCGACGAGATATTCTCCGTGCGTCGCTTCAGGGCCACCGTGGTCCACAAGCGGCCCCTGACCCACGACATCCTCGAGTTGAGGCTCGCCCTCATCGAGCCCCGGGAGATTGAGTTCACGGCGGGGCAGTATGTACAGCTCGAGTCGAAGGAGTACCGGGGGCGGGAGAGCGTCAACCGCGCCTACTCCATGTCGTCCCTTCCCTCCGACTCCGGGCATATCGAGCTTATCATCCGCCGCGTGCCCGAGGGGATCTGCACCACCTGGGTCTTCGACGTGCTGAAGGAGGGGGAGGAGGTCGCCCTCTCAGGCCCCTACGGCGACTTCCGGCTCTCCGGCACCGGGGCGCCGGCGCTCTTTATCGCCGGGGGGAGCGGCATGGCGCCCATCTGGAGCATGCTCCGGGACATGCGGGAGCGGGGCGACGGGAGAACGGCCTGGTACGTCTTCGGCGCGCTGACCCGGGAGGACCTCTTTTTCGTCGATGAACTGAAGAAGCTCGAGGGCGAGCTCGCCGCCTTTACCTTCATCCCCGCGCTCTCGAACGAGCCCGGGGGCGCGGAATGGGAGGGCGAGCGGGGCCTTGTCACCGACGTGGTGAAGCGCCGCATCCCCGACCTGGCGGGATTCGAGGCCTACCTCTGCGGCTCCCCCGGCATGATCGACGCCTGCGTGAAGATGCTGACCGGGGCGGGGGTCCCGGCAGAGAACATATTCTTCGACAAGTTCGCCTGAGGGGAGGGGAGATGAAACGACCGCCGGACGAATCGGACCTTCTCGGGAACTTCGGCCCCTCGAAGTTTTCCGCCGGGGGATTTCTCGGGAGTGACCACCGCGTCCCGGAGGAGATCGTGGCGGAGGACGCCCAGGTACTGGAGCGGGCGGGCATCGACGCCGCGGCGGCGGCCCGGGCCCTGGAGGCGGTATTCGACCGCGCCCGCGCCGCCCAGGGCGCAGAAGTCGAGATCATGGCGGGAGTGACGGCGCGCTACTACGAGTCCCGTGGGAAGATTCCCTCTCCCTTCCGGGGCGAGGGCCTCTTCGAGAAGGGAGAGGTCGTGGTGCGGGGCCTCCCCGGCGCCGGCGAAGTCGCCATCACCCGCCTTTCCATCCACCTCGTCGCGCGCCACGGCTTTTTCCAGGGACGCGGACAGCGCTACCGGATCGAGCCGGAGGCCGCCGTCTTCCTGGCCGCGGGCCTCGGGAAGTAGGGGGGTGCTGCCCCAGAGTCGTCTGTCATGAGAGTGGGTGCGTCCGGTCCCGGGGAAAATATTTACGGCAGATACGGTTTCCATATTTTCATCCATTCTCGTTGACACGCCCGCCGGATTTCAGGAAAATGATCGGAAATTTTTTCCGGGAGTGCCAGAACATGAAAACGATCCAGCTCTTTATCGCCTGCGCGGTCTTTGCCTTCGCGGGGCTCAACCTCGCGTCGGGAGGGTCTCCCCTTGCCTACCTGTCTGACGGGGAGCCCCTCTTTGTCGCCGCGGTGCTCTGCGCGGCCTGCGCCCTGGCGTGCTTCGTCCTCGCCTGGATCACCGGCGACTACTCCCAGACCGACCGCCTCTGGAGCCTCATGCCGCCGGTCTACGCCTGGTACTTCGCCTGGCGCGGCTGGCCCGACGCGCGCCTGGCGGTCATGGCGGTCCTGGCGACCCTCTGGGGCGCGCGCCTCACCTTCAACTTCGCGCGGAAGGGGGGCTACACCACGGAGGAGGACTACCGCTGGATCATCATGCGGGAGAAGATCCCGCACCCCGCGGCATGGCAGGCCTTCAACTTCTTCTTCATTGCCGGGTACCAGCATTTCCTGGTCTTCCTCATCGCGCTTCCGGCCTACGCGGTGTTCAGCGCCGGGCGCTCTCCCCTGGGCGCCCTGGACTACGCCGCCGCGGCGCTCCTCCTGGGACTCCTGTTAATGGAGACCGTGGCGGACGAGCAGATGTGGCGCTTCCAGGAGGAGAAGAAGCGGCGCCGCGCTTCAGGCGGGGCCCTCGAGGGCGACTACGCCCGCGGCTTCATCACCACGGGACTCTTCCGCTTCTCGCGGCACCCGAACTATTTCGCCGAGATATCGATCTGGTGGGCCTTCTACCTCTTCGTGCCCGCGGCCGCGGGAACCTGGCTCCACTGGACCATAATCGGCGCGGTGCTTCTCACGATCCTGTTCCAGGGCTCGATCTGGCTCGCGGAATCGATCACCGGGGGCAAGTACCCTGAGTACGTGAAGTACCAGGCCCGGGTGTCGCGCCTCGTTCCCTGGCGCGCGAAGCCGGAGGCGGGGGCCGATGCCGCCTAACGGCTACTCGGGGGAGATTCTCCGCGTCGGCCTCTCGCCAGGGCAAGAAAAATTAATCTGAGCAATTTATTTATAGTATGCATTTTTATAATCAAATATTTAAAAAGTTTTCTAAAAATAATAAAAAACCCATTCGGGTGGGTTTTTTATATTGACTTCATATTAATATTTGAATAGTATACTACTATTATCCGATAGGTTAACCATAGCTTGTAATAGCTACATATTTATTATTATATCAATGAGTTAGTTATCATCGCCATCAGGATAAGATGCAACATGCAAAACAATAAAATTCGTATCTTCATCATGCTGATCACACTGGTGACAATTTTAAGATCAGGGCTCTATGGTGATGTCATTCTTTTAAAGGATGGAACCATTTATCTAGGAACAATCACCAATATAAGCAGCAGCGGTATAATCATTCAATCCTTCGGGGCTGCGAGAACCGTCCGCCAGAGGGATATCCGGAAAAGCAGCAAGGACATGCAAGGATTGCAGGGAATAGAGGCAGAGGTTGTCCTGAAAAACGGTTCAGTCATGAAGGGAACGATACAGAATTATGATGACGAGGTCGGTCTTTTCCTTAAAACTGATTACGGGTCACTGACGATGCCGGCCGCGGGAATCGCCTCGGTACAGGACACATCAATGAGAAAGAGATATCATGGCCCCGTCGCTGTGACCGGTATAACCATGGGATGCTACTATCCTGTGGGCCCTTTCATGAACCGGTTCAAGATCCAGCCTCAACTTTCCGCCTTCGTTGAGATAAACTCGGTGTTTGCCCGGGGGCTTTTTTTCGGCCTTGATGCGGGATACATGTTCATGAACTATCGACCCGACGGCAATATAAAATATGACGCGGCCACGCTGAAAATATACGGCCAGTACCGCTTCCTGGACCTGAGAGTGCTTTCATCCCCGGCTCGGTATCTGTCACCCTTCGTGGCCGCAGGGGCGGGAATCACCTATATTGCGCGCCGAGATAATCGTACCCTGTCAATCGGATCAACACGCAAGAATGAAATGGTCGCACTGTATACCCTGGCGGGCGGTCTCGATGTGTTCGCAACGGAATCACTCATTGTGAGGGTCCAGGTGAGCTGGCTGGGCATACAGCAGGAAAGCTCGCTCATGAACGCTTTCAGTACCACCGCGGGGATCATGTGGGGTTTCTAGGTTCAGCAAAGGAGGACAACGCCCCATGAAAAAAATCGGTTTGCTTCTACTTGTGCCGGCATTGCTGGCTCTTGCATGCGGGGATTCCCTCACGGGCATCACGCGATCTTCAGGTGAAATACTGCTGGCACCGAGATCCGGTGGCAGTGGACCGCATGTCGCCTCCACCGCTCCCGCTGACGGCGCAACGAATGTTGCCCTCACTGCCACGGTCACCGCGATATTCGACTCCGAGGTCCGCTGTTCCACGGTCACATCGGCAAGCTTCACGGTAAACCAGAGTGGTACGCCGGTGGCCGGGGTCGTCAGCTGTACCGGGCTAACTGCGATTTTCACGCCTTCTGCCAATCTGTCGCCCGGGGCAGACTACACGGCCACGGTCGCGGCATCAGTGCAGAACCTTGATAGCGCTTCCATGTCCGCGGACCACGTCTGGACATTCACGACCACCACGACCGCCGGGGGCCCCACGGTGGCGGTCACCAGCCCGCTCAATGGGGCGACCGATGTAATGACGGATGCGACCATCACCGCAGATTTCAGCGAGGAGGTCCGCTGTTCCACGGTCACATCGGCAAGTTTTACCCTGAGCGACGGCAGCCCCGTCGCGGGAAGCGTGGAGTGCTTCGGCACATCGGCTGCATTTACGCCTGCGTCTGGAATGACCCTGGGCGGGGTATATACCGCCACGGTCACCACCGCGGTGGAGAACCTGGGCGGCGAACCCATGGCAGCGGACCACGTCTGGTCATTTACCGTGGAAGATGGACCGACACTGGCGCAGAAAATGCGCGGCATCTGGATCATTGGAGGATGCGGGAATGTATCGGGCACGGACATAATAGAAGAAATCGATCTGTACGACCCGGTAACCGACACCTGGTACGGTGACGTGGCGGCGTCTGCGACGGGCGACACCTACGTGGCGTCGTCGCACGGCATGGCCGTATACCTGGACGGCAAGATATATGTCATGGGCGGGGCGACAGACTATGCGACCCTGACCAATCGGGTGCAGGTGTACGATATTGCGGTGAACACCTGGACGACCATGACCAGCCTGCCGGGACCCAGGGCGGGCGCCATAACGTATACCGAGGGAGACCAGGCCTATATTCTCGGCGGCGCCAACAGCGTTACCGCCAGTAATAGTGCCGGCGTACCCACCCATCATCGATTCAATCCCGCGGGAGCGGGCAGCTGGTTCACTACGCACCCGACCTATACCACAACCCCGACGCTGGCGGTGCTGGGAACAGCGACAACCACCCGTATCGGATGCGCTTTTTATAATTTTTCTGGAAATGTGTCCCATGCCGGCGGCAAAATAACGACAACAGCGCATACCTTTCGTAATTACAACGACATATATCAATGGTCATATAACGCATATACGTCCGGCATAGCGGAGAGAACATTGAACAGTGCAAGGGCATTTATGGCCAGCGGCGGTTACGCCGGTTCTAACGGGACATTTTTCTTCATGGCCGGCGGTGTCATCGCACTTACCCATGTCGCCAATAACCTGTTTTTCAATTTCAGTACCATGAACTATGTTGCTCCGGGCAACAGCTTTCTCGTGTACCTTCCCCCGTCTGAAACAGCAACAGGTATGCTTATTGGCGCCAATTGCCCGTCCTTTGTGACCACGAACAGCACGGGAGTGGCCTTCCATGCGGGTGTTGTTTCACCCTACAACGGAAGCACGGCCGAAGACCCGACCTTTTACATATTCGGGGGCATCAAAAATCGGACAATTATTACCACCGATGTTTCCGCCATATCGGCGAATGGCATCGTATCCGCCTCATCGACCTATACGACAGCGGGATGGGTCGCGAAAACGGCGATGCTCCGGGGTAGGTTCGGCCACAGCGTGGTTGCGGCGGGACCGTGAAAGCATGACACTGGTTCGACGGCAGAAAAACGGCGGGACCGGATGACCGGATCGGCAGTTCTGACAGATGACAGAGGATAGAAGAGAATGAAAAAGATACTTATTGCGACCATCCTCAGTCTCATCATTTCGATAATACCGTCCATGCCCCTCCATCCTGAGGACGACGCCGCGGCCCTGTACCGAAAGGGGATGGAGCACTACGAAAAGAAAAACTATAAATCCGCCCATGACCTCTTTCGAAAGGCACTTCTGATGAACCCTTTCAACGAAGAAGCATCGAACATGTACTGGAATATGAAGGCCCTGCAGCAGCATGAGGGGCAGGCCGGTGCGGACAGGGGTCTTTTAAGGGACACGGAAAAGGAGACACCGCGGGGGAACAGCGGTGGGGAGGGCGCCGGGGTAAGAAAGGTTAAAACGAAAGAAACGCGGCGCCGGGGGGATCGTGCCGATCGGGAATCGGCCGCCACTCTGCTGGATCTCCGTGGGGAAATAGCCGAGCTCAATAAAAGCATCGATACCGGGAAGAAGGAGTTGGCCCTGCTGGAACAGCGGCGGGCAGAGAAGCTGGAATCGGAACGTGAAAACTCCCGTGCAATGATAATCGTCTCCGCGGCAATACTCAGCTTGCTCGTGGCGGCGAGCGCGGGTATGCTTATTTATGCAATTATTATCATCTCCAGAAGAGAGAAGGGCGAATCAGTGGCGTTGATGCCCGGGGACGCCTCCACGGGCGAGTATGTGAACGGGAGAAAGCAGCATGACCGCTTTCAGCAGATGCCCTATCCGCTACCGGGGAGGAGAGAAGCGTTGAGCACCGCCTCGAGGGGCATGACGATACGGCAGAAGAATGAAATTGTCGCGACCGCTTCTTCCGAATATTTTTCAAGAATGGAAATCACCATAGCCGGTTTCGTCCGTCTCATAGAGCACAGATTGAATCGCGACAATAATGATTTCAGGGTAAGGAAACTCTGCCATGATATCGGGAAGAGACTCGGGCTCACATCCGTGGAAATGACGGAGCTACGCACGGCGGCCCTCATGAAAGATGTAGGGTTCCTGCTGATACCTGAATCGTTACTCTTGAAGCAGGGGGCACTTACAAGTCAGGAAAGGGAGGTTGTGGAAAAACATGTGAGTCACTCCCTGAAAATCGCGCAGTATACTCCCCAGCCGCCGCGTATCCTCGAAGCGATCGAGAAGCACCATGAACGCATGGACGGGTCAGGTTATCCTTACGGCATCAGTGGTACCGGTATTCCGCTCTTTTCCCGCGTCATCGGCGTATGCGATACGTTTATCGCCCTCACCTCGGACCGCCCCTACCGGGCGGCACTTGACAATGACACGGCGCTTGCGGTCATGGAGCGGGAAGCCCGTCTCTTTGATCAGGAAATAGTGGCGATACTCCGCGAGCTGTTCGGACAGGAGGTTGTCCGCACCCAGAAGCCGGGGGACTACCTGTTCGACAGGGACCTGTACCCGGAGGAAACATTAAGCCGGCGGGCCTGACGGGTTCCAAGCACTTTCCCCTGTGGTACTCGTGGTGCAATAACCTTTACTCCTTCCGCAATGCATCCATTCAGCCATTATGTCCCATGGGCCCCTTCCTGACGTGGCGGGGGACCTGGCCGGCCGGGGCCTCCTGGCTGGTGAATGATGTATTTTTTCGATGGCCGAAGTTCCCGGATAATAAAAAAATGTGTTGATCTCTTATTCTGGTTTGTATACTATCCTGCGTCAGCCCGGGGGGAACGCATTCCCGCGAGGTATATCGATAAAAAAATGATGCCGGTCCCGGGTTCCACAATGCTTCTAAGGTGCTGAATAATATGTTCACGATACACGATCACAAATGGCAGTTCTGTTCCGCCCTTGTCATGTCGTTTGCGTTGCTGGCGGGATGCATTGAAAGATCAGGCAACAGTGACGGCGTTTCTCCCGGTGCGCTTGCAAAGGAGCCGAAGGCCGTTAAGCTTGATCCTGACGCCGTCCATCCCCTGGCCGTGATCACCAAAACCTTTGACGCCTCCGGCGCGCAGACCGGCCAGACAATGAAGCAGTATGGAGATCACGCGGCATACCAATCAACGGTGTCCAACCTGAATTCCTTTGCCCAGGTCATGGGGATCATCAACACCGCGGGAGTGACGATCGCCGACCATAACATGATGTATTCCAAATCGAGCGGCAATGCCGGCACGGACGGGGTGTGGCTCACCGATGATGACGGGGACCGGGTGTACACGGTCAATCGATTTGACGTGCGCGGCGTGATGGTGCGCACCGATACCTACTCCGATTTCTCCGGAAGTGAGCTTGTTAAATACACCACCTATACGCATAACCCTGATCATACCATGGCCCGGGCCGATGGCTACCGTGGCGATGACGTTCTCATGGGCGCGATGCGTTTTGGATATGCAAACGGGCGGTTGATCGCCATTGAGAGCTTCGGATACGATGCCACATCCCCGGTGGCAGAAATACAGCTGGCGTATGATTCCCTTGGCCGGAATGCGTCAATCCTGGCCAGGACAAAAACGCCGGGTGGCATGAAAAACAGCATGCAGATCCTGAAGACCTATTCTGGGAACAGCTTGATGCTTGCGTCGGTCCTGCTGCAGGAATGGGACGGAAGTTCCTGGAAAACCGCGTATCATTCTGAAAACAAAATCAACCCCGCGACATGGCGCGTGGCAAAGACGCTGGTCACCGACCCCACGGGTGACCCGATAAATGACGCTGATTATACCTACTGCACGACCTTTCGCTACAATGAAATGGATTTGCAATCCAAAGAGTCATCGTATTCCGGCGATGAAACAGACCTCAGGGGATATACCGAGTATCGGTATTATATTTCCAGGTGAAATTCCCGCGCCAATTCTTCCAGCCGAAGGGATAGATAAGGACTAAATCATCCAGGTTCCGGGCAGGTGTCCTGCGCCGCGCCTGCCCAGGGCGTGAATTCCCTGATGGTTGTCAATTCCTCATCATGGATTTACTGACTAGTGGTGCAGCAATTACAAATGAACGAGCAGAGTTGGTTTTTTTCATTTATATAAAACATGTCAGAATTATGCCCTTTGTAAATATTCAGGTACTGAAGCAACCTGCCTTCGGAAATGCAATCAATTGATTTATTGTCAACCCCGGAATTGCATTCACCTTTGCAGACAGAATCTGAAAAATCTCCATCGGTGTAAATATAGCAGGGAACATGGTGGATTTTTTTATACGTGCCATCAGGATTAAAGTAATATTCTGCACTATAATGCTTGGCGGATATGTTGAGTTGTGAATAATTGAAAGATTTAGCCGGCTTGTATCTGTTTTCATATGCCAGGAAATAATCGAAAACCCAGCCTTCTACAGTAGCTTTTTTAACAGTATACCCTCGTGAGTCTTTGCCATATTGTTCATGGGTAACGAAAACCCATTTCCCTTTCATTCCGCCAATGGCTGTTTCTTTATTCAATGATTGCGTAATCCTGACCCTGCTTGTTATCGGCAATTGAAAAACAACTCTGGCATTCGCATCAGGTTTTATTCTTACATTTAATTTATCACCGGCAACGATTGCTTCAATAGCTGGATTGTTTGATTGGCTAGTACAAAAAGAGATACTGAAAACACACAGTAGTCCCGTTGTGAAGGATATAATGGCAGGCTTATTTTTCATTTGAAATCTCCTCGTGATGATTGCGTAAATGCAGGGATACTATTTCTGGAAAAATACAATGAAAGTCAATCCATAATTAGGATTGCCACATGGAATAATGGCAGGAATCAAGCCATTCTCACATAACGCCACCGACTCGCCGTGGCGCGGGTGCAGGGGTCGATAGAACGTCACGGGAATTCTGCAGGAAAATCCAGAAGCTCCATGCGCGTTATCCGCAATGCGATTAATAAATTGGTGAAGTCATCTGGCGGGGTGCGGCGCCGCGCGGCTCACCTGAAGATGAGAAGCGCGAACGACAAAACGATTCCGGCCACGACGACAACGACGGCGGCGGCCAGGAGGGACCTGAATTTCTGCAGTCTCGCCATTTCGGCGTCGTTGGCGAGTCGCGCCATGTGCCTGTTCTGAACGAGGATGAAGGCCGTGTTGCCGGCCAGGGCCGCGGCGCACACCGCGAGTATGATGACGAACCCCGCGCCTTTCAGGTAGGGGCTCCGCGCCAGGACGTATCCCATGATGAAAAGCGCGATCATGGGTATAAGGAAGAACCGCTCCCTTTTTTTCTGGAGGGCCGCGGCCTCATCGATGGATTTCCTGGCATCGGCGGGCAGGGCGCCGTAACGCGCCTGAATCTTTTTCTCGAGAAGAATCGCCGCCACCAGCAAAAGGACGATCAGCAGAAACACGGCTAAAAGTATAAGTACTTCCATCTGGCTCTCCTGTTGTCGGCATATCGGCCGCGCGTATCTCGTAGCAGCCAATGGCGCTGCTGTCATCAAGAAAACATCGGTACAGAAGTTTTTGCTTTACATGGTCCAGCCGGTGTGCCATGGGTAGTGCCGATAAAACGCATTCAGTCACAAACGTCGCACCTTGAGCGGACGCAATTTTTATGTACTAATCCAGCAGCCAATCTATCGTTACCCGAGTTTTCCGCGTAATATTTCTTGACGTATCGAAAGTATCACTATAGTATTACTTTTATGAAAACAGAAATCGTTACATCCCTGAAAAGAAGGGCCACGAAGATCCTGGACGATCTGAACAAGTCCAGGGAGCCCGTTTTGATTACCCGCCACGGCAAGCCTTCAGCATACCTGGTCGATGCCGATGATTACGAACGCATGACGGAAAGGATGCGGATACTCGAGGGAATTGCGCGCGGAGAAACGGCGATTCTCGAAAATCGCGTGTATTCGCGCGATGACGCCAGGCGGAAAATGCGAAAATGGCTCGGTTGATCTGGACCGAAACCGCGCTGGCGGACATAGAGGAAATCGCGCAATACATAGCCCTGGAAAATGTTGATGCGGCCCGTAGACTCGTTCACAATATCTTTAACGCGGCCGAGCGTCTTGAAACCCACCCGAATTCCGGAAGAAAAGTCCCGGAATTGATGAAAACGGCGTATCGCGAGGTTATTGTAAATCCCTGCAGGATAATCTACCGGGTGGAAAAGGGGAAGGTGTACATTCTATACGTAATGCGCGGCGAAAGGATGTTGCGCAGATACGTACTGGAAGAAAGAAACATGAAGTAGTGACCAGCCCGGCGAGCTTAACGGCATGCAGCAAGGCCGGCGATAGGATATTTTGGCCCTTTGTCCGGTGGTTTTTGTGTTGTAATTACTCATTTCTCCTCCCACAATGGTTTCCATGAAACCTGTTGTGTCGCCAGGCCGAAATTGTGATCGGGTGACGCTTCCCGGGTAGGTGCGCCTCACGCCGTAACGCATAGGCTTTTCACTACCAGTCCAGGGGGGACCCGCGATGAAAAAAACCATGACCGCCCTGCTGTGCGCGGTTGCCGCCGCGGCGCTCCTCGCCTGCTCCGACGACGCGCAGGAGGAGCAGCGCAAGCAGGCCGACCTGAAGGTCCAGGCGTACCTGGCCAGCATACTGATGACATGGGAGATGAAAACCGTCGCCGACGTTCCCGGCTTCGAATTCACCCCCGATCCGACGCTCACGCCGAGCTGCTCGAACTGCCCGGGCACCAATCCCGACTACGCGTTTTTCGTGAAGAGGGGCGACCCGACGAAGCTCATGGTCTTCTTCATGGGCGGCGGCGCCTGCTGGGACATCACCAACTGCTATTACAACCACACCTATGCCGAGGACCTCTTCGAGTCCATCGCGCTTCTCGGCGTGGTGAGCTCGGGCCTGGCGAGAAAGCAGGGAATAGGAGGCCTCCTCGACACGTCCAACCGGGACAACCCCTTCAGGGGCTGGACCATCGTCTACGTGCCCTACTGCACGGGGGACCTGGGCGCCGGGGAGAAAGACCACACCTACGTCGACGACTATAACCCGGAGAATCCCACGGACGTCGAGATTCGCCACCGGGGGGCGGTCAATCGCTCCCTCGTGCTGGAGTGGATGGAGGACAACATTCCCCCGGGGGGAGTGACCCGGCTCTTCGTCACCGGCCTTTCCGCGGGGAGCTATGCCTCGCTCCTGGCGTTTCCCTATATCCGCGAGGTCTATTCATCCGGCACCGCCTGCTACCTCGGCGATGCCGGGGTGGGATTCGCGGGTATTGACGATGACGGTCATACCTTTACCTGGCTCGCGAAGGACCGATGGAACGTACAGCTGCCCCTGGACGTCTTCGGAACCACCGATATAAGCTTCTTTTCCGAATATAAGGATCTCGTCTACGCCGGGGTGAACCACTATAATGCCTCGGGCGAGCGCTTCGCGCAGTACACCACGAAGTATGACGCGACCCAGGCCTGGTTCTACAACATCCAGGTGGACGACCATATCGATTACCCCAATTTCTGGGGAAAGGAGGCGGACGCCGACCCTGACCTCTGGGTCTACGAGGAATGGAGCACCGGCATGCTCGGCGCCATCGATATGGGCATCGGCCTGTCGAATTACGCGTATTACATCGCCGCGGGGACCGACCACACGATCATCTTCTACGACAAGACCTACTCGGAAGTCTCCGGCGGCGCGTCCTTCATACAGTGGATTGACGACCTGGTGAACGGCGCGATGCCCCTCAGCACGGCCTGCACAGGCGCCGCCTGCGACGCGCCGTTTTAAGGAACGGGAGTGCGCCCTCCCCCAGCCGGCCCCCCGTGTAGGGGCCCGGGGCCGGGCAGAAGGTTCTGCAACTCCTGTTTCCGCTGATATGCCTGCGGTGTTCAACACGCGCATAAACTCATTCCTTATTAAGATAATCTCTTATTTTTATATACACCCTCTTCTCGAATGTACCCTTCCCCGGCGATCCGAAAAAAAAATTATGAAATTTTTCCGGATATCCCGCCCGGGCCCTTTACATTATTAAGAATAATTATTAATATGAAACCGGTGAGACGAAAAAGCGCACAACGGGAGCGTATCTACGGGGTCATCAGGGCAAGCGACCGGCACCCCACGGCCCTGGAGGTGTACGAGGCGCTCAAAAAGGAGATTCCCTCCCTGGGCATGGGGAACCTCTACCGCAATATCGGCATCCTGGTGGAAGAGGGGCGCCTGCGCCGGAGGGTCTTCCCCGACGGGGTCGAGCGCTTCGACGCCGTGGTGACGCCGCACTACCATTTCATCTGCGACGTGTGCGGCGGGATCACCGACTTCGAGATGCCGCCCCAGGAATCGGTCATGAAAAAGGCGCGGGCGCTGTCGAAGCACGCCATCACCGGTCACACGATCAATTTCTACGGCACCTGCGCGAAGTGCGGCAGGAAGAAAAGTAAATAGGCTGAATCGGGCCCGCACCAGGGGGGGAAGCGGCCGATACGGCAGAGCGGGACGCCGCCGTAAATTCATGGCGTCGTGTTGAGACAAATCTTTACAAAATGGAGGAACCATGAAGAAGAAAAAAGAAGACAGTTTTCATATTCACACCACGGGGAGCGGCACGTCGAACAAGGACTGGTGGCCGGACCAGTTGAACCTGAAGATACTTCACCAGAATCCTCCCGCGGGCGATCCCATGGGAGGGGAATTCAGCTACGCCGAGGAATTCGCCAAGCTCGACCTGAAGGCGTTGAAAAAGGATCTCGTCGCCCTGATGACGGAATCGCAGGAGTGGTGGCCCGCGGACTGGGGGCATTACGGCGGGCTCATGATCAGGATGGCGTGGCACAGCGCCGGCACCTACCGCATGGGGGACGGCCGCGGCGGCGCCGGCTCCGGCACCCAGCGCTTCGCCCCCCTGAACAGCTGGCCGGACAACATCAACCTCGACAAGGCGCGGCGGCTTCTCTGGCCGGTGAAGCGGAAATACGGGCGGAAGATATCCTGGGCAGACCTCTTTGTCCTGGCCGGAAACTGCGCCCTGGAATCGATGGGGTTCAAGACCTTCGGCTTCGCCGGCGGGCGCGAGGATGTCTGGGAGCCCGAGGAGGACATCTACTGGGGCAGCGAGGACACCTGGCTCGGTGATAAGCGCTACAGCGGCGAGCGCGACCTGGAGAACCCCCTGGCGGCCGTGCAGATGGGCCTGATCTACGTGAACCCCGAGGGGCCCAACGGCGAGCCGGACCCCGTGGGCTCGGCGCGCGACGTCCGGGAGACCTTCGCGCGCATGGCCATGAACGACGAGGAGACCGTCGCACTCGTCGCCGGGGGGCACACCTTCGGCAAGGCCCACGGCGCCGGCGACCCGAAGCACGTGGGACCCGATCCGGAAGCCGCCCCGATAGAGGAGCAGGGCCTGGGCTGGAAGAGCGGCTTCCGCAGCGGCAAGGGGGGCGACACGATCTCCAGCGGCATCGAAGGCGCCTGGAAGCCGCACCCCACGCGGTGGGACAGCGGCTACCTGAAGGTGCTGTTTAAATACGAGTGGGAGCTGGTCAAGAGCCCGGCCGGGGCGCACCAGTGGCTGGCGAAGGACGTCGAGGACGAGGACATGGTGATCGACGCCCACGACCCGTCGAAGAAGGTGCGGCCCATGATGACCACGGCCGACCTCGCCCTCAAGTTCGATCCCGCGTACGAAAAAATCGCCCGGCGCTTCCTGGAGAACCCAAAGGAATTCGCCGACGCCTTCGCCCGGGCGTGGTTCAAGCTGACCCACCGCGACATGGGCCCCCGGTCCCGCTACCTGGGCCCCGAGGTCCCGGCGGAGGAGCTGATCTGGCAGGACCCGGTGCCCGCCGTGGACCACAAGCTGATCGACGCCAAGGATATCGCGGACCTGAAGGGCAGGATCCTCGCCTCTGGCCTCTCGGTCGCCCAGCTGGTCACCACCGCCTGGGCCTCGGCCTCCACGTTCCGCGGCTCCGACAAGCGCGGCGGCGCCAACGGGGCGCGTATCCGCCTGGCGCCGCAGAAGGACTGGGAGGTGAACCAGCCGAAGCAGTTGAAGGCTGTGCTGCAGGCCCTTGAGAAAATCCAGAAGGAATTCAACGCCGCGCAGTCCGGCGGAAAGAAGGTGTCCCTGGCCGACCTGATCGTCCTGGGGGGATGCGCCGCCGTGGAGGAGGCCGCGAAGAAGGCGGGCCACGAGGTGACCGTTCCCTTCACGCCGGGACGCACGGACGCATCGCAGGAGCAGACCGACGCTGATTCCTTCTCAGTGCTCGAGCCGAAGGGGGACGGTTTCCGCAACTACCTGAAAGCCGGCTACCCGGTACGGGCCGAGGAGCTGCTCATCGACCGCGCCCAGCTCCTGACCCTCACCGCTCCGGAGATGACGGTCCTCCTGGGCGGCATGCGCGTCCTCGATGCGAATTTCGACGGGTCCCGCCACGGCGTGTTCACCGACCGGCCCGGGGCGCTCACCAGCGACTTCTTCGTGAACCTCCTCGACATGGGCACGGAGTGGACGGCGGCGAAGGAGGAAGGGCTCTTCGAGGGTCGGGACCGCGCCACGGGGAAGGTGAAGTGGACCGGCACCCGCGTGGACCTGGTCTTCGGCTCGAACTCCCAGCTCCGGGCCATCGCCGAGGTCTACGCGAGCGACGACGCGAAGAAGAAGTTCGTGGAGGATTTCGCGGCGGCCTGGAACAAAGTGATGGACGCCGACCGGTTCGATATCGCCGGAAGGCGGTGACGGGACCTCTGGTTTCCTCGCATTAAAAAGCGGTGGAATTCCGGGAAAGAAATGCTTGTCCGGAACGGGCGGCGGGTCAGAAACCGCCGCCCGCTCTCTGGACGCCTGCCCCGCGGTTCGTTTTGTATCAGCACATTGCCAACGCCGTTCCAGGAAAAGTGATTGCATGCGCGGCGCGTATGCTGTTGTAGTATACTACTGTCATGTTTCATCAAAGCCATGCCTGCGTTTGCATGGCGCACGTGATGCGGCGCTGAAAATAATTGCAGGATGATTGCCATGAAGAAACGTACGCGAATATCGCTGATTCTGCTCCTGGCATTCGTAATCGCAGCGGCGCTGCTCCGTCCCCGGGACCGCGGCGGCCCCTACACGGAGTATTTCGCCGCCCTCAACAGCGAGCTCCTCCGCGCGGGGCCCGGCCGCCCCGTTGCGGTCATTGACCTCGACCTGCTCGACGGGAATATCGAGGTCATGAACAGGCGCCTGCGCTCGCCGCTGAAGTTCCGCCTCGTGGTGAAATCCCTTCCCTCGCCGAAGCTCATCCGATATGTCCTGGAGAGGACGGGGGCTTCGCGCCTCATGGTGTTCCATCAGCCTGACCTGAATTACCTGGCCGGGGAGGGCTTCGGCGATGTCGATATCCTCCTGGGGAAGCCGATGCCGGTGAACGCGGTGAGGGCGCTCTACCGTTCCGTCCGGAGAGACAGGGGGTTCAGCCCGGAAAGGCAGATCCAGTGGCTCGTTGACACGCCGGGAAGGCTCGGGCAGTACCTTGCCCTGTCGCGGGAGATGGGCCTCCGGATGCGGGTGAATATCGAGATAGACGTGGGGCTTCACCGCGGCGGGATCAGGACGATGGATGAATTGAGGGAGATGCTTTCACTTGTCGCGGCGAACCCGCGCCACCTGGCTTTCAGCGGCTTCATGGGGTACGACGTCCACGCCGCGTCGGCTCCGCCGGTTATTTCGTCGAAGGAAAAGGCCTTCGGCCAGGCCATGGCCCGCTACCGGGAGTTTTACGAGAACGGGAAAAGGATGTTCCCGGAGCTGTTCCGCGGGGAACTGACCTTCAACAGCGGGGGGAGCAAGACCTACCCGCTTTTTGACGGTACCGGGCCGGTGAACGATATCGCCCTGGGTTCCGTGCTGGTGAAGCCCTCGGATTTTGAGTCCGGGCTGACGGAAGATCATCGGCCCGCTTTCTTCATCGCGGCCCCGGTGCTTAAGCGGCTCGAGGGCGTCACGATCCCGTTCATCGAGGCCTTCTCGGGCCTGATGCAGGCAATGAACCCCAACTGGCAGGTCACCTATTTCATCTACGGGGGAGGGTGGCGCGCCGGCTACCTCTCGCCGGCAGGGCTGGTGGACAACCCGATGTACGGGTTCAGCACGAACCAGGCCATCGTCAACGGTTCCCGCCGGACCGCGCTCCGGGTTGATGACTGCATGTTCTTCAGGCCGACGCAGAGCGAGGGCATCATGAGGGAGTTCGGCGACATTGTCGTGGTGCGCGGCGGGAAGATTGAAGGCTCCTGGCCGGCCTTTCCGCAGTGAATTGAATTCAGCGGTTGCATCCCACAGGAAGTATATTTTTTGGTTGACAGAATGAAAATATAACAGCAGTAGTATAGTAACACATTCACCATTTTTACGACACGAACGATGGAACATTTCTGCTCTGCTCTGCTCTGCTCTGCCGCCGCTGTGAGGACCGGGGGCGCATGCTCCCGCGCGCCCGCGGCGCGCGAGCGCATCGCTCTTCCCGGCACGCCCCCTTTCACTCGCTGCGCCCCGCACGGTTGCGCGATGCACTACGTCCGGGGGTGATACCGACATGAAAAAATCAACGAGGTCTTTCCGCGCCGTCATCATGTTCGCCGCGATTCTTTCGCTCTGTCCCGGCTGCTCTAAAAGCGGGGATTCCGGCGGCATGGGCCTCCTGGCCCTGCTGGGGCTCGGCGGCAACACCGTGTCGGCGGTCATCGGCCCTGAAGGCGGCACCTTGACCCATCGGTCCGGCGCGTCGGTCGTGATACCGGCGGGGGCCCTTGCCGCTGACACGGAGATCAGCATAACCGGGCACGCGGACTCGCGCGCGGTAAGCCGCGCCTACGGCATATCCCCCTTCCGGGGCGGGGCGGAATTCGGGCCCTCGGGCCAGGCATTCCTGAAGCCGGTGACCATCACCCTCCCCATGGGCACGGCACTCCAGCCCTACGAGGAGCACTCGCTCTACGTGTTCAACGGCGTTGACACGTGGGAGGACACGGGCCTGACCACCTCGGCGAACGGCGACGGTACCAGGGTCACGGCCCAGGTGACGCACTTCAGCGGGTACGCGTCGCTGGACATACCGCCCGCGGTGCTCGAGCAGTTCCGGAATCTCTGGAGCGGGGGCGACCCGAGCGTGGCCCTGGGGAGCTACATCGCCTGGTTTCTCACCACGACGAATTTCATGGGCTACACGGTCCGGACTGAGGATTCCGTGGCGGAGGTGGTGGGCATCGGTTTTTCGGTGAACACGCAGGAGGACGGGACCCCGGGCGCGGTCGCGAGCACCTGCGGGGTGGTGACATCGAGCATGACGACCCAGATGAACATCGCAGGCGACTACACCGGCCCCGGCGGCTCGGTGCTGAACTATGACCTGCTGGTGACGCTCTACTGGCGCTACAGCGAGGCGGAGCGCGCGGAGGTGTCCGTGGACATCATCGAGCCGATGCCGGGCGCGCAGGTATCGGGGATCACGCATATCGGGACCTTCACGCGCGACGCGGCGAGGGTGGAGTTTTACGTGGACGGGGGCCTGGTGCGCGAGGACACGGACGCGCCCTTCGGGTGGCAGTGGAACACCACGGACTGCACGGAGGGGAGCCACACCCTGAAGGCGATCGCCTACGATTCCGAGAGCGCCACCTCCGAGAGCGAGACCGTGACCGTGACGGTGAACAATACCACTGAGGGCCCGCGGGCCGTCTACTTCACCGACGGCGACATGGACGAGGGGGAGATCGGGGGCACGGTGACGATCCGCAAGGCGGACGACGAGACCTCCATCACCCACTACGTGGTCTACTACGGCGACGGCACGAGAATCCGCCTGGGAGGCGAGGCCGCCATAGCGGAGATCGCGAAAACCGGGAGCGACGTGAGCTGTGCCATCCCCGACGACACGTCCCTTCCGGAAGGGGCCACGCACATCCTCGCCTTCGCGAAGACCGCGGCGGGGGAGGTGGAGAACCCCGTGGCGGTTGCCCTGAATGATTCGAAGGCGGGGCCGGGAGTGGGGAGCTGGGTAGCTCAAAGTAATTTTCCCTTGAGTTCGATAATTGGTCACACCTGCAATAGTTATAATTCATTTATCTATGTAATTGGTGGATGGCATGATTCAGTAAGTGATCAAGTTCTTTACGCAAAAATAAACACAAACGGCACACTTGGAGACTGGAAATATACAACATCACTTCCATCAGGCAGGCATAACCACACCAGCGTCGTATACAATGGATATTTATACGTTTTAGGTGGTTATAATGGGACAACAACGCTTGATGAAGTTCTCTATGCGAAAATAAATTCTGATGGAAGCATTGGAAGCTGGCAAAGCACCATTTCATTAACAGGTTCAACATATAATCATACAAGTGTTATATATGATTGCTACATATTTCTTGTTATAGGTACTAGTGTACAATATGCGTCAATAAATTCTGACGGTTCTCTCCAATCATGGAATTCAGCAGGTACATTATCTCAACCGGCATATGCGCGATCAACCTGTGTATTTAACGGATATCTCTATAACATGGGAGGTATCGTTTCTGAGCCAGTGGAGCATCTTGATTCGATAGAGATACGACGTATCAATAGCGATTGTTCTCTCGGTAGTTCTCAATATGCAACTTTACCTAGTAAAAGACACTCTGCCTCCTCTTTTGTGTATAACGGCTGGCTATATTTCACGGGAGGAATGTACGCTGTAGAAGGGTATCCCAATAATTTCGATACTGTTTCTTATGCAAAAATTAATATGAATGGTTCTCTGGGAACATGGATTGAAACAACGAATTTTAACGTGGTACGGCACGAACATACAAGCATTGAATCCAATGGAAATATTTATATAATAGGTGGATGGTATTTTTCTATTGAAATTTTCGACTTTATTTTTTCAATTCCGGTAATCCAGTACGCCCCCTTCGTGTCGCCGTGAGGGACCACGCCCTCACCCCCGCTCTGCGCGCCCCTCTCCCCGAGGGAGAGGGGCTCCGCGGGGAGGGAACGGTTGCCGGGCATACGCAGGGGCATGCGAGAACTCGATGAAGGGAACGGCATCCCTCATAAGCAGATCAAAGATGAGTTTAAAGAATGGCTTTCAACCTGATCTGGTCCCCGACGGCACACCGTGATCTAAAAGACATTGCAGGCTACCTATCTGAATACAGCCCTTCAGCATCAAAACGAATTGTCGCGGGGATTAGGGCCGCTTCACGGCGTCATTGCAAAAAAAAGCCGAAAAAATCTACTTATTCGCGGATTTCACGACAATAAAAAATTTGACAATCTTGTAATGAACAGTTTATTGATAATAGTCATTGGCATTCACTATAAAAGGAGCGATTGCGAATAATGAAGATTTCACTGCCCATAGACAGAATGTCCACAGCGGAAAAGATCGAGACCATGGAACTGCTATGGGATGATCTCTGTAAAGTGCCTGAAAACTTCCAGTCGCCCGAATGGCACAGCGATATACTGAAAATAAGGGACAACCGGGTGAAAAATGGGAAGGAATCCCCTGTCGACTGGGCTGAAGCGAAAAAGCGATTGCGCGATTCGATTGAATGAACATAACAATTCTTCCTTCCGCGATACAGGACCTCGAGGATGGATTTTCATTCTACGAAAAACAGAACCAGGGTCTTGGCTCGTTTTTTATGGATTCCCTTTTCTCCGATATAGATTCCCTCCTCGTATATGCCGGGATTCATGAGGTATGCTTCGGCGGATTCTATCGAATGCTGTCAAAGCGTTTCCCCTTTGCCATATATTACCTGATCGAAGATGCCAAAATTATTGTATATGCGGTGCTTGATTGCAGAAGAAACCCCGCGTGGATCAGAGATCGCCTGGGATCCTGATTCTTATTGCCGGCAACGACGTTCGGTACGCCTCCCACGCAGCGCCATGAGGGTTCACGCCCTCACCATCCCCCTCAGGGAACAAAAAACCGGTGAAAAAGCCAGAGCGCCGCGGGTATCGTGAGGAGGGACGCCAGGTAGCTCGCCACCATGAACTGGTTGACCATGGTCCGGTCTCCCCCGGCCCGTTCCGTGACGATGGGCGCGGCTGAGACGGGGGGCGTCGCCGCCTGGAGCATGATTATGAGGGACACGCCGTAGGAGGGCCGCAGGAGCGCCAGGGCTCCCAGGGTGACGGCGGGGAGCAGCAGGTTCTTGAAGAGGACGAACTGGAGCATCTCGCGGAGATGGAGGGCGCCCTTCTGCTGATAGTCGATGTAGATCGTGCCGCCGATGATCAGCATGATGAGGGGGATGGTCATTTTCCCGACGCTGTCCGTTATGCCCGTGACGAAGGCCGGCACGTGAATGTGGGCGCCGCTCATCCTCACCGCCAGGGCCACGGCCGTGGCGACAAGGACCGGGTTCAGGGTTTTCCGCCAGTCGAGGCCACGGCGTTCGCCACGGTCCTTTCGCGGAAAAAACAGATAATAGGTGTTGAAGAAAAAGGCCGGGTAGAACATGGCGAAAATGAAGAGCTCGCCGATGAGGGGGGAATCGATTCCATACAGTCCGGAAATGATGCCCAGGGGCAAAAACGTGGCGTTCTGGTAGAAAAGGCTCATGCCGAACTCGCGCCGGTAGCGCCGCCCCACGGTTTGCATGGCCGCCAGGGCCACGGCTGCGGCCATGGCGGTAAAGGCAAGCCACCAGAGGGGGAGCTTCCACCACCCCGGGTTGGCCCCGGGATCGAAGCCCTTTATGATATTGGCGAAAATAAGGCAGGGGAGGGCGATGTCAATGGCCAGGGGCGGAATGACCTCCATGATGTGCGCCGGAACTATTTTCCGGGCCACGATCCAGAAGCCCAGGATCCCGATGCCGAAGAGGGTGACGACGGATTCCAGTGTGCTGAAAAAAATTTCCATGATTACTATCGCGGTTATTCCCAGAGCAGCGCGTGGTCCCGGTCAAATTCCCGTATGAATCTTCCCGCCTCTTCGCGCAGCGCCGAAAGCTCTTTCGTGGTATACACGAGAACGTCAGCGGGAACCGGCAGGCCCGCCGTGTCGAAGGCCGCTCCCCGGGAGATGAAGTCCCCTCCCGGGCGTCGCACCTCGACGATGATATCGAGGTCGCTCCCGGGACCCCATCTGCCGGTGAGCACGGATCCGAAGCAGTATATTCGCGCGACGTCCTTTCGTGCCGCCGCGGTACGCGCGGCCCACTCACGCGCCGCGGCGATGACCGACTCCGCGTCAGGCCATTTGAGAACGGCAGAATTCAATGATCGCACCGGCATATGCGATGGCCTCCTCGCTCTGCAGCTTCCCGTAGTGCTCGAAGGGAGCTCCCTCGGGGTGTCCATTGGCGTAACGGGTCGGTATGTAATAGGAATCAAGCACCCGCGCGCGGTCCGGCATGTCTTCGGGCACGGTCACCTGCGCCGGAAGCTCCTCCAGCAATGCGCGCACGACATGCCCCCATGCCTCCTGGTTATGAAAGAGGTGGAGGGCCTTGAGCGCCTTCTCCGCCGCCTGGTGGGCGGCAAAGCAGGCCCACTCGTGCCTCCCCGCGTCCCGGGAATCGCGGGCCTGTTCCAGATCGCGCAGCGATTGTCTCATCCAGTCTTCAGACCTGTTCGGCATGACCGCCCCACCCCCGGAAATTATTATCATCCGTCTTCGTTTATCAGGAATTTCAGGGCCCCTGTCCAGCAGTTTTTGCCTTGCAATATGATTTCGGCAGTCCATTATCTGCCGACACACAATGTGTCGTGCCGCATTCGGCGGTGCGGTCGATGACGTGATTTCCCGGTTGGATAATGAGTTGATTATTGTGAGCATGATCTGTAATCTGGCGTAGTGATAAATAAACGTATTGCGTGGGGATGTCATGAAAAAATTATTACTGTCGATCTCGCTTGGCGCGCTCTTTTTCTCATGCCTGTACCAGAAGGACTACAGCGCAGATTATTCTGACAAAGACCTCATCTTCCGGTATTACAACGAGGACATGCTAACCTGCATGGAATATTACCGCAACGAATTCACCACGGACCTGCAGGCGAAAACGATAGAACAGCACTACAAGAACCTCGCCAGCCTCTACGGATACGGGGAAAAGGAATTCGCCGCGTGGCGGAAGGAGAAGTGCCCCGGGAACAACCTCAGGTACGTGGGCAACTGCAAGCATGACGGCAGGACCCGGATCGACATCTTTGACCTGGGGACCTACGATTATATCGTGTATTCATACGGCACGGTGCGGAAAAACATCAACGCGGAGGTCAGGCGGCTGCGCAAGGAACAGCAGGGGGTGGGTTATTCCTGCCGGTTCTGGAAGCCGTAGGCCCGCTCACACCGGGCGGCACTTCAGGGGAGGCGGGGAGACAAGGCCCCACCCCGGCGTCCCCGCCCGGGCGAATAAATCGCTTGCCTTGAAGTGTCTCCCGTGGTACGATTGAAGCCGCCCTGTACGCCGCAGGCGCCAGGCCTCAAGAATCCCGCGGCGTCCGGCTTTGCGCGCCATGGAACAGGAACAGGCTAAACTCATCAGGCTCTTGGACCGCATCCCCCTCTACGAGTTCGTGCGCATACTTTTTTCCAAGACGAACGCCCAGGCCAGGGAGTTTTCCCGGGTCATGCTCCAGCAGGTCTACTTTACCTTCAACCAGGCGCTCTTCCTCCTCACGGTGCTTGCGGTCCTGATCGCCATCATCGTCTCCGCGCAGGCCGGTTTCGGCCTGTCGGTAATCGGTGCGTCGGGCCGCATCGGCGAACTCTGGACCTGGATGGTCTTCCGCGTGTTCGGGCCGCTCCTCTCGGCCCTGCTGATCATCGCGCGGTCGTGCACCGCCGTGGCGACCGAGACGGCGGTCATGAAGTTCAACCGCGAGATAGAGGCGCTCGAGCTCATGGGCATACCCGCGGTCGATTTCGTGTTCGCTCCGCGAATCCTCGCCGGGGCGATCAGCGGCTTCTGCATGGCCGCGGCCTTTGTCGTCATCGCCTTTTTCGGGACCTGGGTTTCCAACAACTGGTTCGCGTCGATGTCGCTCCGCCACCTCTACGCCGAGGTCTCGAGCGCCATAACGCCCCAGGACGTCGTCTATTTCCTGCTCAAGACGACCATCGTGGGCGGGGGTATTTTCTGGATCGCGTGCAGGAGGGGCCTGTCCCTCGAAAGGGGCTCCTTCGAGGTCCCGGTCGTGGCGATGCAGGCCGTGGTCGACGGCTTCATCTGGGCCATCGTGACGAATATTTTCTTCACGGCCCTCTATATCATGTGGCACGGGTTTTACCTGTTATAGGGGAGAGCGATGGACCGCGCGCTGCTGACATTCAGGGATGTCGTCGGGATCACGCAGGAGGACTTCCTCGATCCCGCTTTTCCCGTGAGCTTCGAGCTGCGCCCGGGCGAGGTCGGCATCGTCAGGAGCGGCGGGAGGGCCTCTGCGCTGATACGACTCGCGGCGATCAGGGGAATGCTCACGAGGGGGTCCATCGAGATACTGGGGTCTGTCGTCAGCGCCGAGGACGACCCGGCCCGCTACCTCTCCCACGGTTTCACGAGGGAATTCAGGCGCCTCCTGGGGTTCTCCCACAACCAGGACGGCCTCTTCGCGAACATGAGCCTCCTCCAGAACGTCATGCTCCCGGCGCACTACCATTCCGGCCTCAAGGCCTTCGAACCCTTCTACGAGATGGCGAAGGTCGAGCTGAAGAACATCGGGGTGCCTGATGAATACTGGGAATGCCGGCCCTGCGACGTGCCGCCTGAACTGCAGAAGCGCGCGCTCCTGGCGCGCTCGGTCATCAACGAGCCGAAGATCCTGATACTGGAGGAGCCGACCGGTTCCATTCCCTGGGGCCGGGTGCACGGGATCGTCTCCTGGGTATACGAGCAGAGGGGGATGGGAAGAGGCCTGCTGATCGCGACGAGCGACGACCCCTTCGCCGGTCTGGTCGGCGACTGGATGGTCGACCTGGACAACGCGTCGTTTGCCCGCGGCAACGACGGGATACGCAATCAGCTGGGGGACCTGGCCTCCCGCGGCAGCGCGCTGATACAAGAACAGATGAAGGCGGGTGGAAGCCATGCATAACAAGGCCCTTTTCGGGACGATACTCATCACCCTGGTGTTTGCCGGCAACGTGCTCTACATCGGGAAGAAGAACCTCTGGTTCGAGCCGAAGAACCGGTACTGGACCGTGCTCAAGTACGGCGACGGGCTCCGCGAGGGGACCATGGTGACCTTCAACGGCATCAAGATGGGCGAGGTGTCGGAGCTCGAGATAAACGACGACAACACGATCAATGTCTATTTCGCAGTGCGCCAGTCGCTCGCCGACAGGATATCCGCCGGCTCACTGGTGCGGGTAACCCGTTCCATGATGATCGGCGAGAAGCGCCTGGAGATCCTGCCGGGCGCGACGGGCGCGGCCCCGCTCCCGACCGACAGCTACATACCGGGAGAGGACGTGAAGGAGCTCGCCGAGCTCCTGACCGGCGGCGAACAGCTCCAGCGGATGATGCCGCAGCTCATTCGCCTCCTCAACAATGTCGACATCATTACCACGAGCGTGGCGCAAAACCCGGAGCTTATCGGGAAGGTCGGCACGGTCATGGACGAGGCGTACGTGCTCCTGAAGACCGTTGAGCGCTCGTGGCTTTTCAGGAAGAGCTACCTGGAATACATGAAGGAACAGCAGAAGAAGGGCGGCGCCCTGAAGGAAAAATGACCCGGTGCCGAGGGGAGGGGGCGCAATGCGGGCTCCCCGCGCATCTGAATCCCCTTGGAAAGTGCTGATCCGCTCCTATCCCCACGCCGCGCCGCTTCTCCTCAGCACCGCCAGTGAAGTGCGACCCTTGCGCCATCGCTTCAGGGTCGCGAAGCCCGCCTCCTCGATCATTTCCAGCTCACCGGTGAATTCTTCCTTCGACACGACATGTGGCTCGCCGAAGATGAACAGGCCGCCGGGCTTTACGGCATCCGCGATCTCGCGGATAAAACCCTCCCGGTCCCGCGCCTCGTGCAGCACGGCGAAGGCCAGGGCGAGGTCGACCCCGCCGGCGCAGTCATCGAGCATGAGGGAATCGAAGGAGCACAGCCTGGTCTCGATAATGTCCGAAACCCCCGCTTTCTTCGCGCGCCGTTCCAGCACCCGGAGCATCCGCTCCTGGGGGTCGACGCAGAAGACCCGGCCCCCGGGTCCCGTCATCTCCGCCATGGGGATGCTGAAAAAGCCCATGGCGCACCCGGCATCCAGGAGGGTCATCCCGGGCGTGATGTAGCCGCCCGGGAGTTCCCGGGGGTCCAGCATCAGTTTTCTCAGTGGGCTTATCAGCAGGTAGCCGGCCCACCAGGGGAAGAGGTGATGTGTGTTCATGGCGATCTCCCTTGCGACGTTGGTTACTCCATTCATATTGGAAGACGCGGAAACCCGGATTATATTGCATACCGGTGTAGGGACCCCGGGAGGCATCGTTCCTCGCTGACTTCCGGGGAGGATCACGCGATGAAGAAACGACGTGGCTGCACTGATCAGACGCCATCGGGGCGTTATACACATCATCACCCGTGCGTGGCGGGGCCCACGGGGTATGGAACGACGGGATGTATCCTGCATAAAGTGATTGATTTTTTCCGAACAATTAAGATCATACTCATATAAGAACCGGAGGTGTTGACATGGAAGGTAAAACAGTGCTGCTGATAGTGCTTGTTCTCGGATGTGTCGTATTTTATATATATAAAGCGCACAAATATTCAAAAAATTATAATGTGGGTTTCGGCACCGCATTGTGGAAAATGCTGAACAGGAAAAAAGACTGGCGGGGCAGAACAAATTACGATGATAAATAGGCCGGTGCCCCCGGCCTTTTCCCTTTCATGGGTTTTTCCAGCCGCATTATTTTATCAGTTTTTGCCTTGCAAATGCCTCCTGGACGACCACCTTTTGTAAAAAAATGTGCATCGTATCGCCTGGACCCGTGCCTCATAATGAGGAAATGCCTGGATGGTGAAGGTCATGGGACGCAGGATTCACCCGGTTAATTCCCTCATTATTTGAATAAGGGAACCTCAAAATCAGATTTGGAAGTTCCCTTGTGGGCACTTTCAAGGTAAAAATTAGATTTTTCTGTTGGTTTCATAATGAAAAATCTAATTTTTTGAGGTACCCATAATTAATAAAAAAAGCCCAACCGGGTTGAAAAAATTTGATATTCCTGTTGCCCATCATTATATTAATACGATTGTCACCAGGCACTGAATTGGCCGCGAGGAATTGTCGATAATAATGACTCTCACAGTTGCGCGCGGATGTGAAAACCCGATGGAATAAGGGTGAAAATTGAAGACGCATGGTCCATTGATGACGCGGGGTGCCGCGTGGACAGCCACAGGAAAGAGCCTTGTTTCCCTGGCCCATGGCCTCCTGTTGCTCCTCTCCATGACCGCAGGCGCTTCCGCTTCAATGATACTGTCCGAAGAGGGAATAAACCCTGCGCGCAGCACGGATTATGTCCGGACCCAGTCTCGAAATGCCTCCACTGAAGCCGATGCCGTTCATTATAATCCCGCGGGATTGCCCTTCATGATCAACGGCGGCATTTACCTGATGGTCAACTCGGTGAATCTCTACACACGGAAAAGCGACTCAATCAGCATGTGGGGTTCCCTGGGGAGCAATACGCTCAGCAGGCTGGTGTCCCCGCTCCAGAGCCGGTATCAGTCAGTCAACATGTACCTGTCCACCATGGCGGTGGCCATGCCTACCGGCATGAGCGTTATCTTCAAACGGGAAAAACTCGCGGTATACGCGGATGCGTCGGCCCTCAGGGGCCTGCCCGGGGCGACCTACACGCAGGGGGCATCGACGCTGGACCGGCTCCTGGTGGCCTACAATACCGTCCTGGCCTCGCAGCTTTCTCAGGAGCTGGTGGGTGTGTACAGCGACAGCTCAATGAAGCGGCGGGAGTTTCACATCGGTGCCACCGTTGGAGCGGCCTACGCGTTTTTGGACCGGCTTTCGGGATCTCTGTCGCTGCGGTATATTAACATCACGGCACGCACCAGGTTGGAACAGACGCCCTATTTCGTCCAGGTCACCGGCGGCACCTCGCTCAACCAGTACCAGGTGCCGACAGTCATCGATACCGACGTGTCCGGCAACGGCATGGGCATCATCCTGGGCATTGACTATAAGCCCCTGGAAACCCTGAACCTCGCGGCCCGCATGGAATACTATCCGCCCATGGTGCTGGACAAGCGGACCAACAGGTTTATCGCGAACCCGGTCCTTGCACAGTCGGGGCAGCTCAACGAATTCTGCGACAGCATATGGCCCCTGGTTCTCAATGACCGGCTCAACGCCGGGGGCCTGGGAAATATTTTCAATATGCTCCTGATGGATCCCCGAACGCGGAACAGTATCGGCAACAAGGTGAAGGCCACCTACCCGCTTTCGCTTTCCTTCGGCCTGTCCTATCGCATAATACCGGCGTTGCAGATAAGCACCTCCGCGGACCTTTCCTTTCCCCGGGCCCGGGACCTTGACGGCCGGGAGCGGAACTGGAAAATGGTGGGATACCGCCTGGGCCAGAGCGTCGAATGGAACGTGGCCCCCTGGGCTGCGGTCAGCGCCGGCTATTCATACAACGATTTCGGACTGCGAAAGGACAGGCTTACCGAGTATGATGATCTTCTTTCGAGCCATACGGTCGGGGCGGGGTGTTCCATGATGCCATGGGATTTTTTGACTATACATGTGGGCGGATCCTATTCTTTCTACACTGACGCGCGGCATGCTAATGACGACTACATTCAATCGGTCCTTATGGGGAACCGGTTCGTGTACTATCACGGATGGAATCAGAAACTTTCGAGGGACGAGTGGTCGGTATCCCTCGGCGTCACGTTTTCTTTCTTCCCCGTCGCAGCCGCCATGAGAAAAAAAGCGAAGGAACACTACTGGAGGGGAATGTCCTATTTTCTATCGAATGATATCGATTCCGCCGTGGACGAGTTCAGGTCCGCGCGGAGGAACAACATCTACTACCGGGATGTCGGGAAGAAGGTCAAGGAGCTTGAAGAACTGCAGAAAATCATGAAGAAGAACCAGCAGCAGGAGAAGGATGAAAAGAGTGAAGGGGAAGGATTGATGAACAAGGGGGAGGGGGTTCCCGAAGATGAAAACAATTAACGTGAATGTTAAAATATATATTATCAGCGTCATCGCGACCCTTGCCATGAGCGTGAGTGGCTGCAGCGGGTACCTGGAGTCAAACAGGGGGTCCCAGCTGTTCTACGGGCTGTTTTTTACCACGACGCCGACATTGAGTCCACTGGTGATCACCGCGACAAGTACATCTTCAATAACCATCGCGCAGCCGACCCTGTTCAGTTCGGGTAATCCGTACCCCACCGTGGAGGCCTATTTGGGCGTGGACGGCACGATAACGGTCACCGGCGGTGTCGTGACCGGATCAACCCAGGGGCCAATTGACGTGTCCGGGGGCGGGTACACCTTTAATGGTCTCGCCGGAAACGAGACATACCGCATTATCGTCGTCGCGACGAACAGCAGCGGTTATTCCGTTGAGCAGATAACGCAGAACACGGGGGGGATAGCGCCGGTAATGGACGCGCTGGCGCTTTCCGGATTTACCGCCGCGGATATAACGTTGAACCAGCCCACGTTCTCCACGGCGGGGAACCCGGCTCCGACGGTGCTGGCCTACATCGGCCTGGACGGTACCATATCCGTCGCCGGGTCCGTGGTCAGTGGCAACATCGGTCCGGCAGTGGACGTGTCGGCTTCGGGATGCACCTTTGCGGGGCTTACCCCCATGACGGTATACCGCATCATCGTGGTGGCGCAGAACGCCAGCGGCTATTCCGTCAGGCAGATCGTGCAGAGCACGGACAGTATCGCGCCGGTGATGAACGCCCTGGCCGTCTCCGGCGTGACGGAAACGGAGATCACGATAGACCAGCCCACGTTTTCCACGGCGGGAAACCCGGCGCCGACGGTGCAGGCCTACATCGGCCTGGACGGCACCATCTCCGTGGCCGGATCGATCGTGAGCAATTACACGGACGGACCCTACGACGTGTCAGGCGGGTCCCGCCAGTTCACGGGCCTGGTGCCCGGCATTGGCTACCGGATCTACGTGGTAGCGCAGAACGTCCTCGGCTTTGACGTGGGGACCATCGCGACGAACACCGGGGGCGCCGCGCCGGTGATGAACGCCCTGGCGGTCTCCGGCGTGACGTCGACTGCCATAACGATAGACCAGCCGACCTTTTCCACGACGGGGAACCCGGCGCCCACGGTGCAGGCCTACATCGGCCTTGACGGCACCATCTCCGTTGCCGGATCGATCGTGAGCAATTACACGGACGGACCCTACGACGTGTCAGGCGGGTCCCGCCAGTTCACGGGCCTGGTGCCCGGCATTGGCTACCGGATCTACGTGGTAGCGCAGAACGTCCTCGGCTTTGACGTGGGGACCATCGCGACGAACACCGGGGGTGCCGCGCCGGTGATGAACGCCCTGGCCGTCTCCGGCGTGACGGAAACGGAGATCACGATAGACCAGCCGACCTTTTCCACGACGGGGAACCCGGCGCCCACGGTGCAGGCCTACATCGGCCTTGACGGCACCATCTCCGTGGCCGGATCGATCATCAGCAACTACACCGACGGCCCCTACGACGTGTCTGCCGGCTCCCGCCAGTTCACGGGCCTGGTGCCCGGCACGGCCTACCGGATCTATGTGGTGGCACAGAACGGCCTCGGTTATGACGTGGGGACGATTCTGACCAACACCGGGGGCGCCGCGCCGGTGATGAACGCCCTGGCGGTCTCCGGCGTGACGGAAACGGAGATCACGATAGACCAGCCGGCCTTTTCCACGACGGGGAACCCGGCGCCCACGGTGCAGGCCTACATCGGCGTTGACGGCACCATCTCCGTGGCTGGATCGGTCGTGAGCAATTACACGGATGGCCCTTACGACGTATCGGCCGGGAATCACCAGTTCACGGGCCTGGTGCCCGACACGGGCTACCGTATCTACGTGGTGGCGAAGAACGGCCTCGGTTTTGACGTGGGCACGGTCGCGACGAACACCGGGGGCGCCGCGCCGGTGATGATTACTCCGCTGACCGTTTCCGGCGTGACCTCGACCGCCATGACGATAGACCAGCCGGCCTTTTCCACGGCGGGGAGCCCGACCCCGACGGTGTACGCCTACATAGGCCTGGTCGGCACCATCTCAGTGGCCGGATCGGTCGTGAGCAATTACACGGACGGCCCCTATGACGTATCGGCCGGGAATCACCAGTTCACGGGACTGCTCAACAACACGAACTACCGGATCTACGTGGTGGCAAAGAATGTCGTCGGTTATGACGTGGAGGCTGTTGATCAGACTACGAATCCCTGAGAGTGAATGCTTGCTGGAAGGCCGGTAGAAAGAAGCGGGGAGCCGGTCTCTACTCTGGTCCCCTGCCTGCCTCCATGAGGTGTGTGCTTTCACCTGGCGGCGGCTGATTCAGCCGGGCTTTTCCCGATTATAATTTTTTTTCGGGGTAAGCGGTCCGACGGTAGGGGTATATGTAAACAATAGCTACGTATCGCGCGTAATGCTGTCCATCCCGGAAACCGCCGCGTGTGTTCCTCCCGAGCTCGCCTCGAAAACCAGGTGCGCGGCCTGGGCAACTTCCCTGAAGCCGATCTTCTGATAGATCCGGTTCGTCGTGGGATTGGCCTTGTCCGCGTAGAGCACGCAGAAGGAGCTTCCCCGCGACAGCGCCTCTTCGCAGAGAGCGGCAACGCAGGCCGATGCGTAGCCCCGGTTACGCTCTTCTGGCGGGGTGTAAACGAGCCCCACGGCCCGGGCGTTCCCCGTGTCGCGCACCCAGGCCCCCATGGATACCGGCCTGTCCGTCTCGAGGAAAAAAAGCCTTTCGTCGGCAATGGCGTTTCGCGCCACGGCCTCGTGGTCAACGCCCTTTTCCCTGACGTCGTTGTGAAAGCGCCGGGTCCACTCCGCGGCAAGTGCCAGGTCGCCGGGGAGGGCGGCGCGCAGGAAGCCGCCACAGGGGGGAGGGGCCTCGACCCTGTCCAGGCGGTAGATGCACATTTTTTTCTCGACGCGGTGCCTTCTGTCTCCCGCCGCGGCGCAGTAGACGCCGGCGAAATATTCCGCGTCGGTCGCGGGACCCACGACCCCGGCGGGGTCGCGTTTCCCGTCAAGCAGGCTCTTCGCGAGGCGCTCCATGCCGGAGGCGGGAAACGCGGTGATGGCCAGGGGGTAGGGGGGCGTATGGATGGCGGCCCCCGCGACCCTGCCGCCCCGGAGGGCGACGGCGAAAAACGGCGGCGCGCCGAACCGGTCGGGCCGCCCCAGGGCGTCCCGGGCAATGCCGATCATCAGGTTGTACTCGGCTTCGGCGGCCAGGAGAAATCCCTCGCAGAGTTCGAGGAACCCGGCGGCGTCGGCCGGTAGAACAAGATCGGCGGAAGGTTGACCGCCGTCGCGGCCGGTCATAGGGCCATGACCAGAACGCCGGTGACGAGGAGGACCACCAGGATAACGCCCACGATGAGATGGGCGATGCCGGTGAAGATCCATATCAGGAAGGCCTTCCCCCATCCCGTTGCGTAGATCCACTTCAGGATGCCCAGGGTGATCAGGATGCCGAGGAACCATCCCGCCACGGAGCCGATGCCGAAGAGGGCCGTTGCCGCTCCCGTAAGCGTCCAGACCGCGATGCTTGACGCGATGGCGGCGATGAAGGCCCTGCCGAATCCGGAATCGGGCACACCGGCGAACTTCGACCCGATCCATATGAAGAACGCCGACACGGCCGTCGCCGTGATGATGCAGAAAATGATAACCGGGAGGATCATCAGTCCGATTACTTCCATGGCAGCCCCCTGGTGTGGTCGTCCGTGCGCGGCGGCTTCCCATGAAACGCCGCGCCCGCGTTTTTCAGGGTCGGTTGCCCGCAGTGGATTGTCAAGAAGGATATGCAGCCGCCGGCGGTTGTGAATTGTTCTTGCATTCACGTCATGGAATGGCGTACCATTGAACCCGGCGACGGGGAACTGGTCGCCGTCGCGGCGCGGGTGCTGACCTGGGGAAGCGCCATGATGGAGGCGATCGCCAGGAACCGACACGGAAGCAGCCGCGACTTCGTGTCGGGGCTTTGCGACGCCCTGGTCGCCTTCAGGGGATCGGATTCCTTCGACGACGACGTGTGCATCATCTGCGTGGATATCGGCGGCGGCGCCTGAGGGCGCCTCATGCCCCGCCGTCCCCCCGGTAAATGGTTGACATGCGGGAATCCCGGTGCATACTGGGTGGCATCCGCGTGCGTCCGCGCCGGAACAATATCAAATGAATCTTGAAAACAGCGTCATCCAGGACCGGTACCGTCTCATCGAAGTCCTCGGCGAGGGAGGCATCAGCACGGTCTACCGGGCCGAGGACCTCACCGGCGTCCATCCTCACTGTTCCGTAAAGGTGCTGAAGAACGGCTCCATCTCGCACCGCGTTGAGGACATAATCCGCTTCAACGCCGAGGCCTCCATCGTGTCCCGCCTGGATCATCCCCGGATACTGTCGATATACGACGTGGGAAACCAGGGGGGGCTCCACTTCATCGCAATGGAGTATCTCCGGGGGGAGAGCCTCGAGGAGGCCCTGTGCCGCGGCGGTCCCCTCGAGGTGGACCGGGCCGTCGCCGTGGTGGAGAAGGTCCTGGAGGCCCTGGCCTATATCCATGAACGGGACATCATACACCGCGACCTGAAGCCGGGCAACATCATGCTCCCCGGGGGGGGTGCGCGATCGGGCATCGAGGCGCTCAAGGTGATCGATTTCGCACTGGCCCAGGTGAAGGATTTCAACCGCATCGCCGAGAGCGCCGCGGGCTCCGGGGACGTTATCGCCGGCACCTTCAGCTACATGTCGCCGGAGCAGAGCGGGATCCTGAAGGGCCACGTCGACGAGCGAAGCGATCTCTATTCCCTGGGCATCATGTTTTACCGCCTCCTCATGGGTGAACTCCCCTACCGGGGGGACAACCTCTCCGCCCTGCTTCACCAGCATATCGCCGCGAAGCCCGTGGGAATACGGACGCGGATGCCCGAGGTGCCCCCCGTGGTCGAAAAGATGGTCATGAAGCTCATCGAGAAGGAGCCCGGGCGCCGTTACCAGAGCGCCCGGGGCATCATGACGGACATCGCGCGCTACCGGGAGGGGTATCTGGACTTTGAGCCGGGGGAGTACGACAAGGTGGTGCGGCCCTCCTTCCGCACGAGCCTCGTGGGACGCGACGGAGAAATCGATACCCTGAAGCGGCTATTTGACCGCGTGCGGACGGGGAGCGGCACCCTCTGCCTTATTTCCGGCGAGGCGGGATCCGGGAAAACCCGGCTCGCCCAGGAACTGCGCGATTATGTGTACGCTCAAAACGGTCTTTTCATCGAATCCAAGTGTTACCGGGCCATGAATTCCTTCCCCTTTGGCCCTTTCCATGACGCCCTTGACGCCTACCTCGCGCATTTTCAGCGCAAGCCGGAATTCCAGCGCAACGATGCGGCCGGAGCCATGCGGCGCGAACTGGGGGGCCTGGGTGGGGTCATCCTGCGCCTGAACGACGAGATGGGAGCTCTCCTTGGCCCCTGCCCGCCCCTGGTGGCAATTGACCCTGAGCGCGACACCCAGCGTCTCCTCCTCGTGGCGGGGTCTTTTTTCCGGCTCCTTGCGGAGATCGAACAGTCCCTCGTGATCCAGATCGACGACCTCCAGTGGGCCGACGAGGGAAGCCTTCTCCTGCTGGAGGAGCTGGCCCGGGTGATCGGCCATTCACACCTGATGATCCTCGGCACCTATCGCGAGGAGGAGGTGGGGGAGGGCCACCGGATCACCAGGCTCGAGGCGGCGGCGCCCGGCGGGGGCATCCCCCTGCACCGGATACGGGTCCATCCCTTTGATGCCGCCGTGGTCCATGACTTCGTCTCGCACCTTCTTTTCCAGAGGGACGACACCACGCGGGTCCTTGCGGACCACGTCTACCGGAGGGGGAAGGGGAATCCCCTGTTCACCGTGGAACTCCTGAAGCAGATGGTGGCGGAGAGGGTCGTTACCTTTTCCCAGGGAAAATGGAACTTCACGCTCCCCGGCGCGGGAGATGTTGAGATTCCCGAGGGGATCATCGACATCATCATGGCGCGGGCCCGGCGACTCGACGCGGCGGAACGCGAGGTGATCGCATTCTGCGCCGTCATCGGGAAGAAGATAGACACCGACCTCCTCCTGAAGGTGTTCGCCCACCGCTTTGACAATGTCCGCACCGTGCGCATCCTGGACCGCGCCCTGGACATGCAGATCCTCGAGGAGGACGTGAACGCCAGGGGCGTCGTCAGTTTCTCCCACGACCGCGTGTGGGAGGCCTTTTACCGCGACATTGACGGGGATGAGCGGGTGGAAATCCACCGCCATATCGCCCGTTCCATGGAGTCGCTTTTCAGCCCCGTGGAGGGCGACCCGGTCTACGAGGTGGCCTATCACTACATCGAATGCGGGGACCGCGAGGGGATCATCCGGTACGCACTGCCGGCAGCCGAGATGGCGAGGGATCGGAACGCCAACGACGAGTCGCTGAAGTACCTGGCGGTCGCCACGAGGGCCATGGAAGAAAAAATGGGGGAACGCCCGGAGCCGGGCCTGCGCGAGGCGTGGATCCGCGCCCGCGAGATGACGGGGGAGCTCTACCTCACCATGGGCGAGACGGAGCAAGCCATCAAAACCTACCGCGCCCTGGTGGCGTACCGCGAATCACCCTATGACAGGGCCCTCATCTACCGGCAGATCTCCCTGGCCTATTTCAAGAAGGGGGACTGGGAGAGCTGCGAGCGGAACGGCCGCGAGGCCCTGCGGCTCCTGGGAAGCGGCACCAGGGTCTCCAGGGCCGGAGTGGCGGCCGGTATCGCGTGGCAGCTCGCCGTGCACGGGCTCCATGTCCTGGCGCCGCGGCTCTTCATGAAGAGAAGGGGCGTTCCCCGCGCCTCGGACCACCTCATCGTGAGCGTCCAGAACAACATGAACTGGATGTATATCCTGAGCGACGTGTTCAAGTTCGTGCTGAACATCCTGAAAAACCTGAACATCTGCGAATCAAGACTGGGGAAGTCGCGCGAGCTCGGCATGGCCCTGGGAGGCTACGCCAGCATGTGCATGGCCCTGCCGCTTTTCCCCCGCGCCCTCCGCTATCACGCCAGGTCCCTGGAACTGCGCCGGGAGCTGAAGGACGACTGGGGCCTGGGACAGTCGCTCCAGTGGCTCGGCTACTGCCATTCCTGGATGGGGGACCCGGAGCGGAGCAACGAGTATTTCCTTCAGAGCCTGGAGATATTCACCCGCATAGGCGACATGTGGGAAATCGGCATGGTCCTGGGCGGGCTTTCATACAACGATTATTATTGCGGGAATTATGACGGCGCCATCATCAGGATACGGGAATACGAAAAGATCTGCCGGAAGCTCAATGACTACTACGGCATGAGCCGCTGCCATCAGTATACCGCGGCATGCCTCATTGAGCAGGCCGACTTTGAAAACGCCGAGATCTACATCCGGCGGTCCCTCGAGATTACGGGCCCGAACAGGATACTGTTCAACAACTGCTTTGACCACACCCTGCTGGGATACCTGAGCCTGGAGCGGGGCGATTGCGACGCCGCCATCGAGCACCTCGAACGGGCGATCGCGATAGATGAGAGCAACAATTTCATCAGGGATTACGTGGTGCAGATGTATCCCTATGTTGCGACGGCATACATCATGAAGTACCTCCAGGGCGAGAGGGGCGCCGGGGCTGCGCTGCTGCGGATCCGTGCCGCGTGCCGGCGCGCCGTGTCGATGACGCGGAAATGGCCCAATCACCATGGTTCCGCCCTGCGCGTCATGGCCATGTATCATTCCCTGGCGAAAAACGAGCGGGCCGCGGAGCGGTGTTTCGCCGAAAGCGTGATCCTCTGCTCCCGCAACGGCAGGAAATATGAGCTGGCCAGGACCCTTTTCGAGTACGGCAAGCACCTGTGGCGTTCGGGCATGGAAAAGGCGGGCCTCATGAAGCAGGAGTCGGCCCGGCGTATCCTGCGCGGCATCAATGCCGCTCCCGCCTGGTGGCAGGCGGGCCCTCTTCCATGGATTGAAGCGGCGACGGGGGGCGATTCGCCTGCGAATCCCCCGGTGGACGCCACGCGCCTGGCGTCAGTCATCACGGTGAGCCGGAACATAAGTTCCATACTGAACCTGGACCAGCTCCTGGATGGCATCATGGGGAACGCCGTGGAGGTGACCGGCGCCCGCCGGGGATATCTTTTCATCAAGAACCCCGATTCCGGCGCGCTTGAACTACGCGTTCTGAGGGACGGCCTGCAATCGGACCGGCCGGAGTATTCCGATGCCGTGGTACGGGAGGTGTTTGCCTCGGGGAGGCACCTGATCACCACCGACGCCGAGAAGGACCGGGCATGCATCGGCGCCGAAAGCGTGATACGCTATGGCCTGAAGTCGATACTCTGCACGCCCATCCGCGTCCACGACGAGGTGATCGGCGTGTGCTACCTGGACAACCCACTGTCGCGCAACGTGTTCAACGCGGAGGACGCCGGCATACTGGAGGTGTTCATGGCCCAGGCCGGCATCGCCATCGAGAACGCCGGCCTCTACCGGAACCTCGAGCGCAAGGTGGAGGAGAGGACCAGGGAGCTGAACCGGGTCAATCTCGAGCTCACGCGCGCGTACCAGTCCGTGAGCCAGGCGTACTCCGTGATGAAGGAGGACCTGCTCCTGGCCCGCAGGATACAGGAAAGCATCATGCCGCGGGTTGACGCCCGGTACCGGCACATTGACGCGGCGGTGCGCTACTTCCCCATGAGCGAGGTCGGGGGGGACGTGTATCACCTGGAGGAGATCCGGGAGGGATACTACCGCCTGTTCATAGCCGACGCCACGGGGCACGGCGTCCAGGCGGCCCTGGTTACCATGATCATCATGGGTGAGTACGACAAGCTGAAGAACGCGAGCCCTGACCCGGCGGACCTGGTGAGCGCCCTGAACGGGATCATCATCCGCGACTACGCCCCCCTGCGCATGATTTTCAGCTGCATCGTCATGGATATCGACTGCCGCGGGGGCACTCTGCTCCACTGCTCGGCGGGGCACCCGGACCAGCTCCTGGTGCGGGGCGGCGAGGTGACAAGCCTGAGAAGCAACGGCCGTATCGTGGGATTCATGCCGGGGCCGCCCTACGCCAACGTGCGGACCGAGATCCTTCCCGGCGACCGGATGATGGTCTATACCGACGGTCTCTACGAGGAATACGACAGGGATGAACGGCCCTTCGGGGAAGACCGCCTGAAGCGCCTGGCAGCGGCGCGGGGGGAGCGCTCCATCGAGGCCGTGGTGGACGGGATCATACGGGACCTGACCCTCTTCATGGGGCACGACGTCACCACGGAGATAAGCGACGATATAACCCTCATTGGTATCGAGATAAGGGGCACCGGGGAGAGCCTGAACTGAGTCCCGGCGCTATTCCATGAATCCCAGATGGAAATAGTGCGTTTCGATGACCTTCCGCACGGCCGAAAGCTGGGCGTTCAGGAAAGCCCTGTTATCCCGCTCCAGGTCATTCTTCCGGGCGGGAATCCCGCCCGCGAGGAATTCCGGGTAGTTCTGGTGCGCTGATCCTCCGAAGAAAAACGTTTTATAGGCGAGTCCCTCCAGGTCATCGTCACGCCGGTGTAGCACATGTAGAGCTCACCGGACATCTTCGTGGGGAAGCAGAAGGGGTTAACGCCCCGGCCGGCAAGCAGGGCGTTGAATTTGGGCCGGGGTGAGGGCCTGCCGAAGAAGAATCGCCACAGGGGCGTGTAGGGGGATTGAAAGGCCAGGGGAGTGCCGTCGCCGGGCTGGTAGGTGGTGACGACATCCACGTCCCTGAGGGCCACCCGGTCCCATTGCCGGCCGGCGATGGCGACCCGCTTCGATGCGGGAAACACCTGGGAGCCGACCTTTCCCAGGTCCCTGGCGGCGCCGGTGATGGATGCAGCGGGCGTGCCGTACACGTGATTGGAAAAATAATTCCAGTCGGCTTTCGCAACGCGGAGCACCTCGTCGGCCTTTACCGCCCGGCGTCCATTTACCAGCCTGCCGTACCCGAAGGGGCGCCCCAGGGCCGAGGCCAGGACGTCCACCTCCCAGTACCCGAAAAAGACGTTGAACCAGATGGAGAGGGGGTCGCCGTAGACCCCGCGGCGGAGAAAGCCCGGCTTTCCGCATGAGTAGCATACGTTGAAGAGCAGCCGGGGATATTTTTTAAAGTAGGTGGAGTGTACCAGTTTTCCGATTCCCCCCATCCGTTTGCTGCTGCCGCAGACATCGATTTCCAGGATGGTGGGATAGCGCGTGGATTTTGGGCCCCCGAACTGCGGCGTGGGAATCACGGCAGGTGTGCCGATGATCTTTCGTGACACCTCGCCCACGAGGGGGCACCGCGTCACCAGGCGGGTGATCTTTTTTACGAGCCATCCTGTCCCGGAGGCCAGGAATTCGGCGCAGCGCCAGGGCAGCGCGAAGAGCGTGGAAAAGCAGTAGATGACCGTAAAGAGCAGGGCGTTTTTGAGCCTGTCCATGGTATGTACCCCCGGGGAGATTGAGTGCGATGGTTCATTATCGACAGGGAGGGCCGTTCAATTGACCCCGGGCCTGGAGAATTTCCACGCGCCATATTGTGCTGCAAAATCGGGTGTCCCCTTCCGGTAATGGAGCCATGCCATTTATATATTCACGAATCCATGGCAGGCCGCTGCCTGCGGGCGGTACGCATGCGGGTGGATATGCCACACAACCAGGAGCGCCTTGCGACGAACAACACGCGTTTCACTCCTTGACACGTTAATGAAAACATGATAGTATCGCCACCAGGCTGGTAATGATCACAGTGAGGTGTCAGGATGAGAGCAACGCGTATCCCCAGAACCCTCTTTCTCTCGATGGCGCTCCTGTTCCCCGCCTCATCTTTCGCGTCGGTCAGCATCAGCGTGGGCGGCAACGTCTGGTATGCCTGGTGGCAGCCCGCGTGGTCCGACGGGAAAATACTCACGAATGAATTATTGCCCGCTTATGCGGCGACTCACTTCCTGGGGATAGATTCGAAGAACTTTTCTTCCTCGGGCTCGTTTCTTGCGGGGCCTTCCCTGTCGATTGGCTTTTTGAAACGATGGAGCATATCATCGGTGTTCCTCATAGGGAAGTATGTGCACCGTTCCAGTGGATTTGCTCCCTACCTTTCTTTTATCCCCACGGCGTTTCTCCCTTCATCGATTCTTGCAGGGTTTTCGCACCAGACCTATACCCGCAGGAGCATGAAGATGGAAAGCGATACCACGGTGAGCTGTTCCCTCCACCGCCATGTGAAGCTTTTTGCGGGCTTCAAGTACCAGGGTTATGCGTATGATGAGGAATTCAAGGAATTGCTTGCTACCGATCTAAGTACCTGGAAATCGCGTGACGAGGTGAATCAATATGGCGGCGGCGTCGGCCTGGGGGGCACCGTTCCATTGGGAGCGAATTTCTTCCTCCTGGGAAGCGCATCGGCCATCGCCCTCTGGGGTTATGAAACGACAACGTTCAGTGCTCATTGGTATTGGGGTATTTCCCCTCCTCACGCGGTGACCCTGGGGATACCCTTGAATGGCCGGGGAAGGTTTTTCTCGTACGGGTGCAGCGCCTCGCTGTCCCTGGCCTATTACATTGCCCGGATCGGGACCACGGTTTCGATCGGCGGCAGGTACCAGGTCCTCTTCTACCGGCAGAAGTACCGCGACATCTTTCGCAATGACGTTGCCATGAACATCGTCAAGGGGAAGTACGACCACTTCTACGGGGTGACCTTTTCCATGACCTACAGCTTCCGTATCGGCGGGAAGTCGGAGGGTGAGGAATCACCGGGGTGACACGACCCCCCCGGCCCTATCTGAAATAGGGCGCGAGCTTATCCCTGAGCACCGGCAGCACGTCCCTGACGTCGCCCACGATGCCGTAGTCGGCCACGGCGAAGATGGGGGCCCGGGGGTCGCGGTTCACCGCCACGATGCACTTCGACTCCACCATGCCCGATAGGTGCAGGATGGATCCCGAGATGCCCAGGGCGATGTAGAGGTCCGGGCGGACCCTTCTCCCCGTCTGTCCCACCTGCAGATTATAAGGAAGAAGACCCGCGTCGATGACGGGCCTCGTCGCCCCCAGGGCCGCGCCCAGGGAATCGGCGAGCCTGTTGACGTCCTCAACGTGCTTCATCGCGCCCCTGCCCACGGAAATGACCACCCTGGCGTCTTCAAGGTCAACCCCTTCGCTTTTTTTATGGAGTATCTCCCTGAGTAGGTTCTTCGGATCGGGAGCCGGGGGCTCGATGGCGATCCGCCGTGCGGCCCCGGGGCGCGCCGCGGGATCCGCCTCCGCGATGCCCCCCCTGATTGACAGTACCTTGATGGAAGATTTGAAGCGCAACACTTCAGTGACCCTGGTTCCCATGGCCGGCCTTGTCACCGTGACGCTGTCGCCGTCGATGACCACCTCGTCGCAGTCGTTGGCCACGCCGGCGCCCAGTTTCCCGGCCACCTTCGGGGCCAGGGCCTTGCCGAGCTCCGAGGCCTTCATCATGATGATATCGGCGCCGCTCCGTTCCCGGGCCTCGACGACCACCGCGGACCATGACGCGTTATGGAAGTGTTCGACATGCGCGCTGTCGCAGACATACACCGTTTCCGCGCCGTGGCCCGCGCAGATCTCGGCCATGGGTCCCACGTCCTTCCCGATAAGGACCGCGTCCGCCGGTATTCCCCTCTTTTTCGCAAAGGCGAGCTGCTCCAGGGTGGACTGGCCCACCGTGCCCTTCTCATTATCCGCAACGACCAGTATTTTTGCCATGATATACCCCCTTATCCTATCACCCTTGCTTCATGTGCAAGAAGCTCGATGACGGTACCGGTATTTTCGACGGCATCGCCCTCGAAGAGCTTCCCCGCCCCCCGGGGCCGGGGCGTACGGTAGGTCAATCGTTCCACCAGTGACCCAACCCTGCCTATCTCCTCAACCTCGAGACCGAAATCGGTGGGCTTTTTCAGCGCGATCGTCCTCATGCTCGCGGAGATGATGCTCCCGAGGCTGGGATAGCGCGGGTTGTTGATGTCATTGTTCACGCTGATGACGCAGGGAATCGCGATCTCGATCACCTCCAGGTGCCGGTCCCCCTGGCGGTGCACCAGGGCCCCGCCGGTCCTGGCCTCAACCTTTACGCAGTTGGAGGCCATGGGGAGCCCCAGCATCTCGGAGAGGATCTCGGCCGTGGCCTGCATGTCCGTGTCCTGTGCCTGTTTCCCGAAAAGCACCAGGTCGTAGGGCATGGTCTTCAGCACCGCGGCGAATATCCTGGCGTTGGCCGTGGCGTCGCAGGAATTGTACGCCTTGTTCAGGATGTGGAGGGCACTGTCCGCGCCGAGGGAGAGCCCCCGACGAAGGGCCTTCTTCGCCCGCGCAGGCCCCATGGTGACCAGGGTTATTGCCGAATCGGCATGCCGCTCCCTGATCCGGAGGGCTTCCTCGATGGCGCACTCGTCGCAGGCGCTGATGACGTACTCGATGCCGCTCTCCCGGATGGCGCCGTTTTCCTTTACCCGTATTTTCTGCTCTACGTTGGGAGCCTGTTTCATAAAGATCACGATGTTCATGGCGTCCTCCTACATCTCCTTCATGATAAGCCGATACACGTCCCTTCCGTTCAGGATACCTCCCGTGTATGAGCCGGGATTGTTGCCCCACCCGCTGGAGAGGTAGAGGCCCCTGATGGGGGTGGAGTTTTTGATCCTGTTCATGTAGGCGTTGTCAATTGATGCCGGGTAGCCGTATATCGCCCCTTCCGGGTTCCTGGTGAAGCGCCTGTTCGTCAGGGGGGTGGATGCCTCCATGACCCGGATCATCGAGGAGAGTCCCGGTATCGCCTTTTTCTCGACTCTTTCGATGAGGGTCCGGGCGATTCGTGTTTTTTCCTGGTTATATGCCTCCCTGTTGCCGGCGAAGTAGTCCTTTTCAAAGCGCCGCCACGGCTCGTAGCCGCTCAGCATCATGACGGTGAGCGTGGAAGTGCCCGGCTTTGAATAGCCCTTGTAGTAGTTGTCGTAGAGGGCCAGAAAGATGGGACATCGTTGCGCGTCGCACTTCAGGTAGTTCTCGAAGTCCGTTTCCACGTCCAGTCCCGACTCGATGGTCACGGAATGCTCGGGGAGAATCGTGCGCACGTCGCCCCTGAGTCCCAGCCAGATCAAGAAGCAGGAGATGCTCGGATGATACGCCGAGAGCTTTTCCATGTAGCGCGCCGCCTTCTTTTCGTGGGAGAGGAATGTGCCAAACGTATCCGGAGCGCTGGCATTGCTCACCACGATCCGGGCCGGATAGGTGGTTCCGTCATCGGTCTGCACGCCGGTGACGCCGTTTTTTTCAGTGAGGATCTTCGTCACATTTTTGTTGAAGAGCAGGGTTCCTCCCTGCTCCCGGATGATCCCGGCAAGGGCGTTGCTCAGGTCCTGGGATCTCGACTTGAAGTAATAGGTCCCGTTCCTCATCATGTGCCCCACGAGAAGGGCGATCATGAATCCCGATGCCGTGGAGGGGGGGAGGCCGACGATGCCGCAGTAGGCCGAGAGTGTGGTCCGCAGCGACGCGTCCCTGGTATACCTATCGAGGAGGTCCGCGTAGGACATGTCCCGCACCTCCCACATCTTCGGATACCGGAAGGGCATGAGGGGAATGAACACGTAGCCCCGCTCCGCCTTTTCGGAGAAGCGCATCAGCTCGTCGTAGAGCCCCAGGCAGAATTCGTGGTAGGCGCGTATCCCCTCCTTTTCGCCGGGGAAGGTAGCGCAGATCGTCTCAATATACTTCTCCGGGCTCAGGTCGGGGATGACGATGGTCCTGTCGTTTTTTATTATCCGGCGCCTCATCTGGAGGGGTACGCGCTCGATCTTCCCCTCGAGCCCCAGCTCATCGTACAGTTCCTGCTCGAGGCTGAAAAAATGGAGGGACACGTCGAAAGTGTAGTCGCCCCGGGTGAAGGCCGTGGCGTAGCCCCCGGGAATGCGGTGCTGTTCAAGGACCGTTACGGGAAACCCGGCCTTTGAAAGATAGAGCGCGCTGGCCAGGCCTCCCATGCCGGAGCCGATAACCACCACGGGGTAGTCCCCCGGTTTCCGTCCCTCTTTGGCAATCCTGTCGACGAATTCGTTTGAAATACAGCCCGTGGCAAAGGCGGCCGCCGCGGCCGTGGCGGTCGCGATAAATTCGCGGCGCGTTGATTTTTTTTGTTTCATGATCCCATCCCCCTTTATTTATCGTGCCGGGCTTCATCCCGGCGCCGTCTCCGGCAATGATTCGTTCTAGGACGGCGGCACCCGTTCATGGGATTACAGCTCTATCTTGCGCCCCCACCTGTCCATGGTGGGATTGGTCTCGTACTCCTCGCCGTAGAGTTCCCTGGCCTCACTGTCCCAGAGCTCGATGATCTCGTTGTACCGGGTAAAATATTTACGCGCCTCGTCGCGTATCGTATCGTGGCGTTTCTCGACCATGGCGATGAACTCATCGTATTTTTTCCTGTCTTCCCTGGCCTTGGCCAGGAACCGCTCGATGAACAGAATTTCATTCCTGATTTTCAGCATGTACTCCATGTTTTCCGTATCAGTATCCGTGCCGAAGCGCTTTATCGCGTTCTGTATCCTGTGCACCGCGGCGTCGTGGAGCGTGCTGACCCAGAGGAGGGAGCGGCAGTAGGAGGAGATGTCGCTTTTGAGGTCCTTTTCCACGATCTTCTTTATCGCGAAGTAGGTGTCCTCATCGAGACGGATGTTTATGCGCCGGTCCTTGGTGTCGTCTTTTGCCATGTCCCGCCTTCTCCTGTATGACAGATATTAAAATTCATTGTCAACCTGTATGACATATATAATATAAATAACGTCATACAAAAAGTCAAGGAAAAAGTTCGTTTTTTTCCAATTTGCGTAGTTCTGGTGCGGGAGAAATACTATAAAGAAGAAAGATGCAGGGTAAAGGCTTTAATGAATCGGTTTCGTGAGAGGGGAAGCTTCCCGGAAGGAGTGTAGCTGATACCTAATGGAGGGTCTTCACGGGGGATAAGGGCGTCAGGATATGCCTGGCGGGGGCCCTGCACGGCGACGGGGGGAAGCCCCGTGCAGCAGATGGGCCATGAACTCATTGCCGGATCCCGGACATCTTTCCGTAAAAAAAAGACATGAGCCGTGCCCGGTCCCCTGTTGCGCGAAGGGAGTAGGACGTGGGTTTCGGTTACGGGACCCGCTTGATCGTCTTGTTGGCGATCATTTCCTTGAATTCAGCGAGAAGCGCCTTCTCGAGGCTGTCGATCCTGCCGTCCTCGAGGGCTATGTTGTATATCTCCTCATATTCGGCGTTGGTCACCACATGGTCGTCAATCGCCTTTTTGATCGCGTCGGCAAGGGCTTGGCCGCTCTTCGTTATCATCGTTCGTTCTCCTTTACCATTCAAGGGGGCCCCATCGCCCCCCGGTGATTCCGGATGCCGGGATCGGTTCCGATGTGTCAATCTTCGGCTCCATTCCCGGGATGTCAATTTTTTTATTCAGTGGACCCCGGGTGACATCTTCCCTGGTGGAACCCCGGACGCTGCCGTTTCTCTCTCAGAGAATGACCCGCCTCGCCGCCATCACCGATTCCCTCAGGAGAAACTCCGGGGCCTGGAGCGAATCCGGCGGCCTCTTGCCGTAACCCAGGTGCGCGAGATCGGGGAGCCCCTCCGAAATATCCATGACCCGCATTTCAACCGGTTCGCCGCTTGAAACCATCAGGATAAGCTCGATCCCCTCCCGCGGCACCGCCTGGTAGGTTATCGTGAGCCAGTTCTGGAAATCGACACCCTTCATGGCCAGCCTGTGGCCGGGCTTGATGCGCTCCGCCGGGGGATCAACGAGTGCCCTGCCGCAGAGGCGCACCTCTTCGATGTGGGATCCGCGGCGCAGGTAGATCACCAGGCTCCGAGCCCCCCGGGGGGAAATGACGCGGGCCCGGACCTCCCTCCCGGGGCCCCGGGGAGTAGCGGTCACTACGACGCGGGGCGGCTCCAGGGCGAGTTTCGGCGCCGGGGCGGTAAGAAATCCCCATGAGCGCATGAGGCACCGCGGGGTCATGGGAAAGAACTGCGGGAGGGCACCCCGCTTCGCCCCTTCCCTGAAGAACTGTTCCGTAAAGGGACCGGGATCGCGGTTACAGGATATCCAGTACGACCCGCCGTTGTCTGCGTCAAGGCCGTAGGCCAGGGATTCCGGCCGGGGGTTCGTATTATCAAACCCGGAGCCGGCGATCCCGATAACGATGAAGAGGGTGCCCAGGGCCGCCGCCATGGCGGGGAGTGCCGTCCCCGCCTTCCTCAAGAGCGCCTCCGTCGCGGGAGCCAGGATGGCCAGGTAGAGGGCGATGAGGATACCCGCCGGGGCAGCGATGGCAAGCCCGAGCCCTTCGTAGACGCTGAAGAGGAGATCGGCCATCATGAACAGGGGGGGCAGTGAGAGGAGCAGGGTGAGGGCGGTGGCGACGGATGACGGAGCCGTGCCATCTTTCCGCAGAAAAAGCCCCATCACCGGGAGGGCAAAGACAATCCCCCAGAGGAAAACGAATCCCGCGCCGGGAAGGAACGCCTGGGCCGCGGCAAGGAGGATCGCCCAGAGAACCATGGCCGCTGCGAAGTAATTGACGAGGCCCAGGCGCCGCACGGCGACGCGGTGCATGAAAAGAGCGACGGCCGCGCAGAGGGCGGTGAAGGCGATCCGGTAGAAGGCCGCGTCGTAGGGCTCTCCCATGGTCATGGCGTGGTAACCCGGGACAATGCACAGCACGATGCGCCAGAGTCCATGGATGGCAAAGAGGGAGAGGGCCGCCGAAGCAAGGACGGCCCCGCACCCGGCCAGGATGCGGAGGGGCGCCATGGCGCCTCCGCGTATTCCCGCCGTGATGAGAAGCAGGAGGACCGCCGCGGCCAGGGCGGCGAGGGCGTGCGACACGGTCTCTGAATAGCGCGCCACGAGGTTCCCGGCCATGGGGAAATAGACCATCTCTCCTTTCTTGAGATTCCCAAGGGGCGCCTTGCCGAAATGCCGCGCCAGGGCCATCAGGTGCGATCCATGGTGCTGGAGGCTTCGCGTGTCGACGTTTTCAAGTGAATCGATGGGCGTGTGATAGCGCGTCATCCCGCCGATATAGGCGAAATTGAGCCCCGGGTATCCCTCCTCCTTGAACACCGTGAAGTCAGTGTCGTTGGGAAGGAATCCGTAGATCGCGTTGGAAAGGGAATTCCCCGTGGGGAAGGGAGCCGCGTCGAAGTAGCCCGGGAGCACGCCCCCGTTCCCGGGGCCCGTCTCGAAGAGGGTGGAGGGGCCGCGCACGCCCCGGGCCTCGAAGTTCACGATGAGGCGCGCGTCGTTCCGCCAGGGATGGTTCTCCGCGAAGGCATGGGCCCCGATGAGGCCCCCCTCCTCGGAGTCGGTGAAAAGAAGGATGATGTCGTTGCCGGGGCGCGGGCCCTTCGCCAGTGCCCGGGCCGACTCCAGCATGGCGGCCACGGCGGTGCCGTTATCGTTCGCACCGGGTCCCATGGGGACCGAATCGTAGTGTCCCATGAAGAGGACCGCCTCACCTGCCCCCGTGCCCCGCAGGCGCGCGAGGATGTTTTCCACGGAGGAGGCGGTGTGGTAGCCGGGAAGCATTGCCCGCACCGCCGGGGTCCTCTGGAGGCGTGTCTCCCAGCCCGACTCGGTGAGGCGCGCGAGGATGTAATCCCTGGCGCGGCGGTGCGCCTGCGATCCCGAGGGACGGGGGGTCCCGGCGATGGCGCGCACGTGGGCCAGGGCGCGTTCCGCCGAGAATGACGTTTCCGGCGCGGTAGCGGGAAGCGCCGGGGGCATGCCGTCGCATGAGAGACGGAGCGCCGCGATGCCGGCGACTGCGAGGATGGCGGCAAGGGCGTACACGGATGTAATAAGGTGCCTTTTGATGGTCATGCGTCTCCCTCCTCATGGCGTGCGGGGCATTACCGGCCGAGGTACACGTACCACTCGTCGGTGCCCGTGAGCACCCGCCCCGCCCTTTCGACGAATTCATGATCTCCGGTTTCGATGTATTCCGCGCAGAGCTTTCCCGCGGGATGTTCCTTGAGGGGGCGGGGAAGACACTCGAATTTCCTGAAATCGTTGTGCGCCAGGTCGTAGAAGGCAGCGGCGAGGTCACGCCATTCCTTTTCTTTCATGGCGAGGCGGTTCCATGGAAGGGCATTGTTGCTGCTCATGTCATAACCCCCGCGATGTGCGTTCCCGCCGATGCATGCGGCAATGCCGGTGGTAGGGTGGGGGTTTTTCGCTGAAAAGGCAAGCGCTATTTGCCGAGCCGGGCTCGTTATCGCTCGGAAGCGTCGGTATGGCGAAAGAAACGTCCTTTCCGGCACCGCGCCTGGATTCGCCCCTGGGCGCTCGCCGGGAGATGGCGCGTGAGGGCACGCATCCTACGCTTTCTCGAGGGGGGTGTACTTTTCAAGGAAGGTCTTGCTCGACCTGCCGAAGAGAATCGTCAGTTTCAGGTTGTCTCCCGATCCTTCGATCTGGAGGACCCGCCCGACGCCGTACTTTGGGTGGACCACGCTGTCCCGCACCCTGAAGCGGGAATCACCGGGCCCGCCGGACCCATTGTCCGCGGAAGGGCCTTCCGCCGCTGTCGCGGACTCCTCCGGCGCGTCGAAGTGGGACTCGTTGTAGCTTTTCTTTCTCTGCTCGAAGCCGCCCCGGTAGCCCTCGGAGAAGTAGCTCGTGGTCTCGACGGATCCGTGGGGCAGCTCGAAGATGAAGCGCGAGGGCTCCCGCTGGTAGATCTCGTTGAAGGAGCGGCGGAGGTCCGCCGAGGTGAGGTAGACCCGCTCCCTGGCCCTGGTGATCCCCACGTAGCAGAGGCGGCGCTCCTCCTCCAGGCCGTCCTCGGTGTCGGAGGAAAGGCGATGGGGGAAGGTGTCCTCCTCCATGCCGGTGAGGAAGACCACGGGGAACTCGAGGCCCTTGGCGTTGTGCACCGTCATCAGGGTGACCGCGCCCGCCGTTGTTTCGATTTCCCCGGGGTTCTCCTCCGAGGTATAGAGGGATATGTCCTGTAAAAACTGGTCGAGGCCGGCGTCGGGAAGGGCCGTCTCGTAGTCGTAGATGCCGTTGATAAGCTCGCCGAGGTTTTCGAGGCGGGAGCGGCTTTCCGCCGTGTCCTCTTCCTCGAGGGCCTTTCGGTAGCCCGTGAGGTCCAGGAGGCGCTCCGCGAAGGCGGAGAGCCTGAGGTCGGGGACCCTGCCGGCCAGGTCCATCGCCTCGGTGACGGCCGCCCTGAATTCCTCGAGGCCCCGGGGGGCGCGTTCACCCATGAGGCCGTCGCGGATGACGTGCCATTCGGGAACCCTCTCCCGGGAGGAGGCGGCCCGTATCTTCTCGACGGTGACCTTCCCGATTCCCCGGGCCGGTGTGTTGATGATCCTCAGGAGGGAAACCCGGTCAAGGGGGTTCGCGATGAATTTCATGTACGCCAGTATGTCCTTGACCTCCTCCCTGTCGTAGAACTTCATGCCCCCCACCACCCGGTAGGGGATGTTCTCCCTCCTGAGGCGGTCCTCGAAGACGCGTGACTGCGCGTTGGTCCGGTAGAAGACGGCGCAGTCGCGGTGCTTGATGCCCTCGCGGCGCCTGAGGGAGATGATCGTGTTGACCACGAATTCGGCCTCGCCGTATTCATTGTTGGCCCGGCACCAGACGACCGCCTCGCCGTCGTCCCGGTGGGCCACCAGGTTCTTTTCCTTCCTCTGGGTGTTGTTGCGTATCACCGCCGAGGCGGCGTCGAGTATCGGGCGCGTTGACCGGTAGTTCCTGTCCAGGGTGATGACCCTGGCGTCGCCGTAGTCCTTCTCGAACTCGAGGATGTTGCGTATGTCGGCGCCGCGCCAGGAGTAGATCGACTGGTCGTCGTCGCCCACCACGCAGATGTTGCGCGTGGCGGAGGCCAGGTGCTTCGCGATCAGGTACTGGGCGTGGTTGGTGTCCTGGTATTCGTCGATCATGAAATGGCTCCACTGGCGCTGGAGCCTCTCCGTCGCCGCGGGGTTCGACCTGAGGAGCCGAACGGTCCGTATGAGGAGATCGTTGAAGTCAAGGGCATTCGCCCTGGCGAGCTCCTCGTGGTAGCGGGAGTACACCTCTCCGAAGTCGAAGGGAAGGTTCGTATGGAAAAAGTGCGACGGATCCACGCCGTCGACGAGCTCGGCGCGGTCCTTTATTTCCGATATCTTCGACACGATGGATTCCGGGCGTATCTTCTTGGGGTCCAGGCGCATGGCCAGGAGTATCTCCTTCACCACCGAGGCCTGGTCCGATGCGTCGTAGACCGAGAAGGAGGGGAGCACGCCCGCGGCCTCGCCGTGGCGCCGGAGGATGTATACCGACGCGGCGTGAAAGGTCTTGATGAACACGCTTTTCCCGGCGGGCCCGATGAGGGAGACGATGCGGTTCCTCATCTCCTCCGTCGCCTTGTTGGTGAAGGTGACCGCGAAGATCGACGTGGGGGGCACCCTTTTTTCGCTGATCAGGTAGGCTATCCGGTGCGTGATCACCCGGGTCTTCCCCGACCCGGCGCCCGCCAGGATCAGGAGGGGCCCCTCGGTGTGCGTGACGGCGCGTTTCTGGTTTTCGTTGAGGTCTGCGGTGATCGACATTGTTTCCCCCGGGGAACGACGGTCGCAGGATGCCGGCCACCCGGCATTGTGGCAAGAAAAAAAATTGCATTCCGCATTTTTATGTCCCCCGGTGGTTTTTTACATTTGACAGGCGGCCCGATCCGCCTTTTGTATGATCGGAGCGGGGTTACGCCGGAAGGGAACCTCCGGCGGCGCCCATGACGCACCGCGGCGCGTCAATTCTCACGGGCGGGTGAAGCAATGGCCGACAGCATACTGGTGGTGGACGATTCCCACCTGGACACAACCGTAATCAAGCGGCTTCTTTCCGATTACCGCGTGATGAGCGCGGGTAGCGGGGAGGAGATGTGGAAGCTCCTCGAGGGCGAGATTCCCTCGATCATCTTCCTCGACGTGGTGCTTCCCGGCGACGACGGCTTCGAGCTGGCGGCGCGGCTTTCGAGGCATGAGCGCTACGCCGACATCCCGATAATATTCATCACGTCAAAGGACACGGGGGGCGACGTGGAGCGGGGCTTCGAGTCCGGGGGGTTCGATTACATCAAGAAGCCCTTCGCCGAGAAGGAGCTCCGGGCCCGCCTCAGGTCGGCCCTGGAAACGAAGCGGCGCGAGCGCGAACTGCGGGAGAAGACCGTCATCGATCCCCTCACGGGGGTCTACAACCGCCGCTATTTCTTCGAGGCCCTCGAGAAGAACATCGAGCACTCGCGGAGAAACCGGCAGAATGTCTTCGCCCTGGCCCTCATCGACATCGATAACTTCAAGCATGTAAACGACCGCCACGGGCACCAGGCGGGGGACAGGGTGCTCGCGGAACTCGCGGATTGCCTCAGGACCCGCATCAGGCCCTACGACATACTGGCGCGGTACGGCGGCGAGGAGTTCGTGGTCATCTTCAAGGATTGCGGCAAAACGGCGTCCGGGGAGGTGCTCCAGAGGATCAAGGACTTCGTCGAGGCCACGCCCTGCCTTTTCCGCGATATCCCCATCGCGGTTACCTTCAGCGGCGGCATTGCCGAGATCGGGGAGGTTCCGCCCGATGCCCCCGCCGGAGGGGAACTCCTCAGGATCGCCGACGAGCGCCTTTACATGGCGAAGCAGGCGGGGCGCAACCGCATCGTCATAGACTGCGTGACGTGAACATGCTCCCTGAATTCAACATTCAAGTGCAACAAATCAGTTCATTCAACAGCGATCTCGGGGTACGCCACCCACGGGATTTTCGGGGCCTCGAATTTATTGCACAGAGGATATCCTCAAAATCATCATCGGTCAAGTGGGCAAAACTTTTTTTCTTAGGGATATACTGGCGGATGCGTCCATTGATATGCTCATTTAACCCACGTTGCCATGAACAATATGGATCGGCAAAGAAGACCTTGCATTCCAATGCTTTTTCGATATTCTGAAATAAGCTGAATTCACTACCATTATCGAATGTAATTGTTTTAACGAATCCGGCAGGTAAATCGTTCAGTGCCTCCACGACAGCTCGGGATACGATTTCCGCATCCTTGGAATGGACTGGAACACCCCAGATATGCGCCAGTTTGCGGTCAACCAGGGTAAGTAAATATGCATCATTCCCTGCACTGGTAATGAGATCACCCTCCAAATGGCCGGCGACAGTCTTTTCATCAGCCTCTATCGGACGTTCACAAATGTTCCGTTTCCCAGCAATAAGTTCTCTTTTTTGATATATCAGGGACCGTTTCTGACGTTTATTCCTCTTTGTGAACAGATAATTAAGCAATAACATATTGTGGTACTCCCCATGCTGCGCATACACCCATTGATAGATGGCTTCAGTTGATATATGCATCTCAGGATCTCCGGGAAACTGGCTCCTCAAATAATATGATGTGACTTCAGGGGAATTTCTCTCCATAAGCAAAGAGCATACAAGAAGCCGTAACACACCATTGCTATCGAGCTTTCTCCGACGCCTATACCTTCGGGCGCAATAACGTTCATGTGCATCTTGATAATGATAGCCTTTTGTCCTGTTTCGTGTATGCTCTCGATAAATGGTAGATCGATCGCGTCCCAGATATTTGCTCAATTCAATCTTTGATACGCTAGAATAGAGCATTTTTTGGATGACATGGCGCTCGTCTTTCGTTATGTGTGAATACAGTCTCATGGGTGGTTCCTCCTCGGATTATGTTCTGTCAAACTCAATCCTATGGGAAGAGCCCCCATGAGACTACTATTATTACTGATTCCTAATGTTGCACTTCATCCTTGAATTGAGGCTCCCCTTCGGGGGGGATGCGTAAAAAATGCTTGAAATAAAAAACGCCCTGCTCGATGATGGACATCCTGAATGAAGCGTTGAGTTTGTGGCGGGCGGATGCGAGAGAGTGGTCAGACCACTCTCTTTTACTATTGTGTCACGGCAACAGGGTGGAACCGTTAAAGGACAGGCTGCAGCGGCATATACGGGACGTCGCGGAGCGTCTCGGGTACCTTGTATACGAGTCGTCGTTTCTCCTGAAGGGCGAAAACACCAGGATTTACGTGAAAATCGACAGTACCGACGGGGTCACCCACCTCGATTGCGAGAAGTATTCCCGGGGGCTGTCGGAGACGCTGGACGGCGAGGGGGACCTTGCCAATTATTCCCTCGAGGTTTCCTCGCCGGGCCTGAACCGCTCGCTCCGCAGCGCCGAGGAGTTCAGGCGCTTTCCCGGCGCGCCGGTGAAGATCGTGTACACCGTGGGCGACGAGCGGAAGGTCCTCCAGGGCGTCCTCGCCGCGTCGGATGACACCTGCGTGACCGTTACCGGGGACACGGGGGAAACGACGATCGCATACGCCGCGATCGCCAGCGCGAAACTTGATTATTGAATGCCGAAGGTGCAGGAGCCATGAGCAAGAATTTTTTTGAAGCATTACACGAGATTGCCCAGGACAAGGGCATCCCACGGGAGAGCATAGAGCAGATCGTCGAATCCGCCATGCTGTCGGCGTACAAGAAGCAGTACGGCATGATCGACAACGTCAAGGTGGTGTTCGACCGCGACAAAAACACCGTCAAGGTGGTGTCGAAAAAGATGGTGGTGAAGAACGCCCGCAACAGGGCGGAGGAGATATCCTACACCGAGGCGACAAGGATCAAGCCCGACGCCGAGCTGGGCGAGGACATCGAGGTCGAGGAAAACCCCCTGGAATCCTTCGGGAGGATCGCCGCGCAGACGGCGAAGCAGGTCATCATACAGAAGATCAAGGAAGCCGAGAAGAACATAATCTACGACGAGTTCGTGGACAAGGAAGGCGATCTCATCAACGGCTTTTTACAGAGGAAGACCAAGGACGCCATGTACGTCGACCTGGGTCGCACGGAGGGGATCCTTCCCCTTCGCGAGCAGTCGCCCCTTGAACACTACAAGATCGGCGACAGGGTAAAGTCCCTCATTCTCGCGGTCCAGAAAAACTCCAAGGGCCCCAGCATCATCCTGAGCAGGGCGCATCCCAGATTTATCGAGAAGCTTTTCGAGATGGAGATACCCGAGATTTACGACGGCGTGGTGCGCATCGAGAAGATCGTCAGGGAGCCGGGGATGCGGACCAAGGTCGCGGTCACGAGCGAGCGCGACGACGTGGATTCCGTGGGGGCCTGCGTGGGCATGAAGGGGATCAGGATCCAGTCCATCGTGCGCGAGCTCGAGGGCGAGAAAATCGACGTGGTGGAATGGTTCGAGGACCGGAAGATAATGGCGGCCAACGCCCTGACCCCGGCCAAGGTTGTGGAGATCGTGGAGAAGGCCGACGGCGGCGTGATCGCCGTCATCGACAATGACCAGAAGCACCTCGCCCTGGGCAGGGCGGGACACAACGTGCGCCTGGCCTCCCGACTCTGCGGGTTCGAGATCGATATCAAGTCCGAGGACCAGTACCGCGACTTCCTTTCCTCGAGCGAGTCCCGCGCCATCCTGGAGCAGCTCTTCTCGAACCCGAGTGAGGAGGAGACCCAGCTCTCGGAACTCCCGGGCCTGGAACCCCGCGTTATCAAGCTTCTCGAGAACGGCGGCGTGTTCTCCGTCGAGGACCTCGTCGAGAAGTCCCTCGAGGAACTCATGGAGATAGACGGTATTGGCGAGAAGACCGCCAAAAAAATACTTGAGATTATTGAAGAAAGTGTTGATTTTGATGATTACGAGGGTGACGATGAAGGGCCCTCCGGGGAAGGGAGCGACGCGGAGAAACCCGCCGCTGAAGACGCCGGGGAGGGCGATGAAAAAGCCGGGAAGGAAGAGGAGGCCGCCGGGGAAGAAAGCGCGACTGTCGATGAAGTGAGTGAAACGAAGGAGCAGGATTGATCGCCGGTCCTGGCCCCGGGCACCCGGCGGGGCCGGCGGGAATGATATTCGCCAAGGACGAACGACCGTTACATGAAAGCCATTGAAATAGCCGGAAGAAATCATGTCACGATGGACGACATGATGGAGGTATGCCGCGAGCTCGAGATAGCCTGCGAGTCCGAGGAGAGCGTACTTCTTGAAAAAGACATATTCCTGATCGAAAAGAAGATCGAAGCGATAAAGAAGCGCAAGGCCCAGCAGATTGAGGACAGCAAGAAGGGAAGAAAGATCAAGCTGAAGCGCAAGGTGCACATGCCCAAGGAGGGCAAGGAGGGCGCCGAGGCGCCGGCGGCCGAGGCCCCCCGGAAGGCCCCGGCGCGGCAGGCTCCCAGGACGGCACCCCGCCCCGGCGAGGAGAGGAAATCCGCCGAGGGACGCGCCCCCCTGAGAAGGGCGCCGGGAGCCAGGCCCGCGGCGAAGGAAGGCGAACGCCCCCGACGCGGGGAGGGGCCGCCTCGCAGGGAAGGGGAGAAGCCCGGGGCCGAGAAGCCCGCCGCGGCGGTCGAGGGCAAGGACAAGAAGCGCAAGAAGACCAAGGAAAAGGAAAAGGACAAGCGCAAGTACAAGAAGGAGCACGAGGAGAAGGAGATCACCCTCAGGAAGAGGGGCCAGGAGGAGAAGCGTCGCGAGGCGACCGCTCCTTCCGAGATCAATATAACTGAAAGCATATCGGTGGGGGAACTCGCCAAGAAGCTGAACATAAAGGCCGCGGACGTGATCGCCAAGCTGATGAAGCTGGGCGTCATGGCCACTATCAACCAGATCATCGACTCGGAGACCGCGGAGATACTCGCCGGTGAATACGGGACCGGCGTGAAGGTCGTCTCCCTGTACGACCAGACCGTCATCAAGCACGTCGAGGACGACCGTCCCGAGGATTACAATTCCAGGCCCCCCGTCGTGACGGTCATGGGTCACGTTGACCATGGCAAGACGAAGCTCCTGGACGCCATTCGACAGACGAACATAATAGACCGCGAGTTCGGCGGGATCACCCAGCACATCGGCGCTTACAGCGTCACCGTGGGCGGCAAGAAGATCACCTTCCTGGACACGCCGGGCCACGAGGCGTTCACCACGATGCGGGCCCGGGGGGCGAAGGTCACCGACATCGTCGTCCTGGTCGTGGCGGCGAACGACGGCGTCATGCCCCAGACCATCGAGGCGATCAACCACGCCAAGGACGCAGGCGTGCCGATCATCGTCGCCATCAACAAGGTCGACCTGGCCGACGCGAACCCCGAGAAAGTGAAGCACGAGCTCGCCAAGTACGACCTGGTCCAGGAGTCCTGGGGAGGCCAGACGCTCTTCGCCGAGATAAGCGCGAAGTTCGCCCAGAACCTTGACGGCCTCATGGAGCTTATCCTGATCCAGTCGGAAATAATGGAATTCAAGGCCAACCCGAAGCTCCTGGCCAAGGGAACGGTCATCGAATCGAAGCTTGACATGGGCCGCGGCGCCGTGTCCACGGTGCTGATTCAGAACGGGACGCTCCGGGTCGGAGATCCCTTCGTCATCGGCGTGTTTTCCGGGAAGGTGCGCGCCATGTTTGACGATCTCGGGCGGCCGATAAGCGAGGCGGGTCCCTCGACGCCCGTGGAGGTGCTCGGAATATCGGGCGTGCCCTCCGCCGGCGATCCCTTCGAGGGCGTGGATTCCGACAAGACGGCGCGGCAGATATCGCAGAAGCGCCTCGAGTACAAGCGCGTCGAATCCGCCAAGAAGGTGAAGAAGGTCACCCTGGAATCCCTTAACGAGATGATCCGCGACGGCGAGATGCAGGAGATACGGATCATCGTCAAGGCTGACGTGGACGGGTCATGCCAGGCACTCAAGGAGTCCCTCGAGAAGCTCTCAACAGAGGAGGTGCGCGTGAAGGTGATCCACACCGGCACGGGGGGCATTAACGAGTCCGACGTCATGCTTGCCTCGGCGTCCAACGCGCTCATCATCGGCTATCACGTGCGTCCCACGGGGAAGGTGTCGGAGATCGCGGAGCGCGAAAACGTGTCCATCAAGTTTTACAACGTCATATTCGAGGTAACCGACCACATCAAGGCCGCCATGGAGGGAATGCTCTCGCCGGAGATACGCGAGGAGGTCACCGGTTCCGGTTCGGTGAAGCAGGTGTTCAAGATATCCAGGGTGGGCTCGATCGCCGGCGCGGTCCTCGAATCCGGGAAGGTGGAGCGGACATCGAAAATGCGGCTCATCCGGGACGGTGTGGTCGTCTTCGACGGCGCGATGAAATCCCTCAAGAGGTTCAAGGACGACGTCTCCGAGGTGGTCGCGGGGCAGGAGTTCGGCTTCGGCCTCGATGGCTTTAACGACATCAAGGAAGGCGACGCCTTCGAGTCATACCGGCTCGTCGAGATCGCCAAGACGATACAGTAGCGCCCCCGGAACGTGCCTCCCGTCGCTTCGGTCGATCGCGAATCAATCAAATCATCACACGCTGCGATAATGGGCTACAGGAAAGAACGACTCGAAGAGCAGATTAAAAGGACGGTGTCGGAGCTGCTGATCAGGGAGATCAAGGATCCCCGTATCGGCTTTGCCACCGTCACCGGCGTGGAGCTCTCGAAGGATTATTCGGAAGCGAGGATCGGGATTTCCGTCCTGGGTGAGCCCCGGGACGTGAGAAAATCCATCGAGGGGATCAGGTCGGCGACCCCCTACATCCAGCACCGCCTGGGGAAGGGCCTGAGCCTCAGGAACACGCCCAGGGTGTCCTTCTTCCTCGATTCCTCGGTCGCCGAGGGCGTGCGGATGGTCGAGCTGATCGACAGGCTTGAGCCCTCCGGCGACGACGGGGGGGACGACGATGCAGGGAGCGGTCCCCATGAGGGATAGCGCGGCGACGCGCTCCCACACCGCGACGCTCCTCGACACCGCGAGGAACGGGGTGGTGCTGATCGACAAGCCGGAAGGCATGACATCCAATGACACGGTCACCGTGGTGCGTCGCATTACCGGCGCCGTCAAGGCGGGGCACAGCGGGACCCTTGACCGCTTCGCCTCGGGGCTCCTGGTCCTCTGCACGGGAAGGTACACGAGGTTGACGCGCTTCCTCCTGGAGGAGGACAAGGTCTACACCGGCACCGTGCGCCTCGGCGTCACCACGGACACCGATGACCGCGAGGGGGCAGTGATCGACGAGCGACCCGCGGGTTCGGTAGGCCTGGACGACATCCTTGCCTGCGCCGGAAGGCTCACGGGGGAACAGATGCAGATGCCGCCCCGCTATTCGGCCCTGAAGATCCGCGGGCGCCGGGCATCGGACCGCGCGCGAAAGGGGGAGGACGTGGCGCTCAAGGAGCGGCGCGTCGTCGTCCACGAGTTCGCCGTGGAAGGCCACGACCCCGGATCGGGCCGGTTCGCCTTCCGGGTCCGCTGCTCCAAGGGCACCTATATCCGCTCCCTCGCGCGGGACATGGGTGAGATGCTCGGCACCGGGGCCCACCTCGAGTCCCTCAGGAGGATCTCGTCCGGGGGGTTCCGGGTGGATGACGCCGCGACCCTGGATCTTCTCCGGGAACGCGCGGCGGGCAATGCCGGGGCCACGCGGTTCCTTGTCGCGCCTTCGGAGGCCCTGGGAGGCTCCGGGAGGATCATGGTCGATGACGGGGCCAGGGCTCTCGTGATGAACGGCAGCCCCTTTCCTCCCGAGGGGGTGCGACACCTGGAGGACCGGGGCGGAAAAAGGTTCATTATTCTGGACGAAGGCGAAAATCTGATTGCAATTGCGGATATGGATATCCAAAAATGGCATCTGCGATATATCAACGTGTTCAACCCGCAATCCGGGGGGGACGGGCGGGGATCCTGGACCCCCGCGTCCGGCATCATTCGACGACAATAATTATCCGCAGGGAGGATTGGAGCAGCAATGAATGAGAAGAACGGGATCATCGAGAAATTCCGGACCCACGACAAGGACACCGGTTCGCCGGAGGTGCAGGTCGCGCTTCTGACCGACCGGATCAATCATCTGACGGAGCATTTCAAGACCCACGCGAAGGATTTCCATTCACGGAGGGGCCTTTTGAAGCTTGTCGGGCAGAGGAGACGGCTTCTCGATTATCTTAAAAAGAAGGATCTCAACCGCTATCGCGGCCTGATCAAGGAACTGGGAATCAGGAGATAGGCGGGGTTTCGATACCCCGGCTTCTCCGGGACGGCGTCGGTTTCGTGGGGCAGCCGCCGGGATATAGGAGCCAGGAAGCGCGTCAACTCCGGTTGCGGCGCTCCCTGACTTCTGCATTCCGGCATGCCGATGAAACGGTCCGATCTTCCCGGGGCGCCGGCGGCAACTTACAGCAGAGGTGACAGACATGTCAATCGAGTTCAGCGCGGAAGTCGGAAGACACAAACTGCAATTCAACACCGGATACCTGGCCCGGCAGGCCGACGGGTCCGTGGCGGTATCCTACGGCGAGGTGATCGTCTTCGCATCGGCGGTCATGTCCCGCAGCGTGAAGGAGGGGCAGGACTACTTTCCCCTCATGGTGGATTACCGCGAGAAGTTTTACGCCGCGGGCAAGATCCCCGGCGGTTTCATCAAGAGGGAGTCGCGGCCGAGCGACAAGGAGGTCCTCACCAGCAGGCTCGCGGACCGTCCCATACGGCCCCTCTTTCCGAAGGACTTCATCAACGAGGTCCAGATCATCATCTACGTGCTGTCGGCGGACCAGTCGAACCAGCAGGACATCCTGGCCATCAACGCCGCGTCGGCGGCCCTGATCGTGTCGGGCATGCCCTTTAACGGGCCCGTCGGCGCGGTGCGCGTGGGGCGCGTCAAGGGCGCCTGGATCGTGAACCCGACCTTCGCCGAGAGCGCCGAGAGCGATATCGACCTGGTCGTGGCGGGCACCGCGACGGCGGTGACCATGATCGAGGGCTCGTCGAAAAACATCTCGGAGAAGGACATGATCGACGCCGTGGAGTTTGCCCACGGACACATACGAAACATATGCGCGGCACAGGAAGAACTGAAGCGCGGGGTAAACCCGCCCCAGATCAGCTATGTTCCCTCGAAGATCGACGAAAAGCTCGTGGCGGAGATCAACGCGCGGTACCGAGGCGACGTGGAAAAGCTCTCGTCCCTCAAGAAAAAGCACGAGCGCGAGAACGCGAAGAACGAGCTCATGGAGCGCGCGGAAAGGGAGATGATGGAGCTCTTTCCCGAAACGGCGCGCCAGGCGCGCGGCATCATCGACGAGATCGACGGCGAGTTCGTGAGGAAACGGATCCTCGAGAACGGCGAACGGGCCGACGGCCGCGGCCTCAAGGAGATCAGGAACATCGACATCATGCTGGGGCTCCTGCCGCGCGCCCACGGGTCCGCGGTGTTCACCCGGGGCGAGACCCAGAGCCTCGGCATCACGACACTCGGATCCGGTTCCGACGTCCAGAGGATGGACAACATCGACGGCGAGGGGGAGAAGCGCTTCATGCTCCACTACCATTTCCCGCCCTTCTCCGTCGGCGAGACGGGGCGGCACGGCGGCGTGGGGCGCCGTGAGATCGGCCACGGCATGCTCGCCGAGCGCGCCCTGGAATACGTGGTGCCCGATGGCGAGACGTTCCCCTACACCATCCGCCAGGTCTCCGAGATTCTGGAATCGAACGGATCATCCTCCATGGCCTCGGTCTGCTCGGCCTCGCTCTCGCTCTTCAACGCCGGCGTGCCCCTGAAGGCGGCGGTGGCCGGCATCGCCATGGGGCTCGTGATGGAGGGAGACAAGTACGCGGTATTGAGCGACATCCTCGGCCTCGAGGACCATCTCGGCGACATGGACTTCAAGGTCGCCGGCACCGAGGAGGGCATCACCGCCTTCCAGCTGGACATCAAGATACAGGGGATCACGCCGGAGATCATGCGCGCCGCCCTTGAACAGGCCAGGGAGGGACGGCTCCACATCCTCGGCATCATGAAGAAGGCGCTCCCGGCGCCGGAGAAGGAGCTTTCCCCCTACGCGCCGAAGATGAAGACCATCAAGATCAACCCGGAGAAGATCGGCGACGTGATCGGCCCCGGCGGCAAGATGATCCGCCGCATCCAGGACGAGACCGGCGCCGACATCAACATCGAGGACGACGGCTCGGTGACCCTCACGGGCCCCTCGCAGGATTCCGTGGAGCGCGCGGAGAAGTACATCCGGGGCCTCACCGACGAGATCGAGATCGACTCCGTCTACGAGGGAACGGTGCGGAGGATCTTCGATTTCGGTGCCATGGTGGAGATCATGCCCGGCAAGGAGGGCCTCATCCACATCTCGAAGCTCGACTCGAAGCGGGTGAACCGCGTCGAGGACGTGGTCAATATCGGCGACAGGGTGAAGGTCCGCGTGATCAAGGTGGACGACCGGGGACGGATCGACCTGAGCAGAAAGGACGCGATGGACTGATCCGGCAGTAAATGGTATACACCTACGCACAGGATAACGGCATCTCAGCGGTTCTCGAGCCCATTCCCGGGGTCGTGTCCGTGTCCGTGGGCCTCTGGATAAAGACAGGGTCGCGGAACGAGCCCGAGGGGAACCACGGCTACGCGCATTTCATAGAGCACATGCTCTTCAAGGGAACTGAGCGGCACACGGCGAAGGAAATCGCCGCCATGATAGACCGCGTCGGCGGACAGCACAACGCCGCGACGAACCGCGAGTATACCTGCTACTACATCAACGTGATCTCCGACCATCTCGATCTGGCACTCTCGCTCATCGCCGAGACCTACTATGATTCACTCTTCGACCGGGGCGAGCTCGAGAAGGAAAAGAACGTCGTCATGGAAGAGATCCGGATGTACGAGGACACGCCTGACGAGCTCATCCACGACGTGTTCATGGAGTCGATGCTGAAGGGCCATCCCCTCGGGCATTCCATCCTCGGAACGGGCGAAAGCATTGGCGGCATCACCAGGGAGAGTCTCGTCGATTTTTTCAGCGGGCAGTACCGTAACGACAACGCCGTGATCGCCATCGCGGGGAATTTCGAGAGAAAGCGGGCCGAGGAGCTTATCGGGAAATTCTTCGGCCGCGTCAACGGGAAGAAGGGCGCCCCGGCGCCGCCGGCGCCGGAGCCCCGGAGGGATGAATTCCGGCATATCGAGAAGGACCTGGAGCAGGTCCACGTCTGCCTCGGCGCCGGCGGGATGCGTCGCGACGATGACGACCGCTGGCCCCTCTATATCATGAGCACGGTCCTGGGGGGGAGCATGTCGTCCCGTCTCTTCCAGAACATCCGGGAGAAGGAGGGGCTCAGCTACTCGGTCTACTCGTTTCATTCCTCCTACAGCGACACGGGCATCTTCGGCATCTACTGCGCGACCCTGCCCGAAAACTTCGACCGGGTCATCGACATGATGGCGAAGGAGTGCCGCGACATCGCCGGGAAGGGCGTGACCGCCGAGGAGCTCCAGGACACCAAGGATTTCCTCAAGGGAAACCTCGCCCTCAGCCTTGAAAGCGTGGAGGTGAGGATGGGACAGCTCGCCAAGGACGCCATAACGTTTCGAAGAAGCTTCAGTTTCGGCGAGATCGTCGACATGATCAACCGGGTCACGCTCGATGATGTAATGCGGGTATGCCATCGCGTCTTCGGTTCAAGGAAGCTCACGGTGGTGACCGTGGGGAGCCTCCCGGAGGGGCGGGTTCCCGATGCGCCTCTCGCCTGGTAACGGCGCGTTTCCGGCCGAATTTTTTCTTCCGAAACCGTTTTTTGCTTTACTTAAAAAAAGCCCGCGTGCATAAATAAGCCGGTCTTCGCGGGGCGCGGGCCATCGAGCCCGGCACATTAATCATTCGGAGAGGCGATATGGCGTCTAAGAGCGACGGCATGAACAGCACCATCGGGGAAGGGTCCGTATTCGAGGGCAAGTTCTACATCAGCGGTTCCCTGCGTATCGACGGCAAGTTCGAGGGTGACATAAAAACAGACGAGGAACTCGTGGTCGGTGAAACCGGAAAGGTGAAAACGGACATCCACGCCAAATCCGTCGTCGTGGCCGGCACGGTGATCGGCAACATCACCGCGCGGAGCGAAGTGCGTCTCATGGAGACCGGGAAAATACTGGGCGACATCACGGCCCCCACGGTGCTTCTCCAGAAGGGAGTTGTCGTGTCGGGTCAATTCAACATAACCGGCAACCACAAGAAGGATGCGAAGAAAATCGTCGAGGAATCCTACCAGGGAGGCTCCTCCTCCGACGTGTCGGACATCCGCAACATCGGTTCGAGATAGGCCGGGGCGGGAAGGACGTCGCGGCGCGGGGAGCCCTTTGCTGACGGCGTTTTTCCTTCCCGTAAACGATTAAATAATATCCGATGATGCGCCGAAGGTAATATCAGGCAGTTGTTTTTTAAGCGCTACCGGAAGGCGGGATCAACCAGGGGTCATGAGGCAGATTTTTTCACGGACATACAAGATCGGGAGGTTCACCGTCTCTTTGTTTTCAAACGAGATCGTGGTGGTCTTCATCGGCGATCGCAAGATATTCATCAAGACCTTCCGCCTCAACCTCCTTGCCATGCTGAAGGGACGCCGTACGCGGACCCGTCCGAAGAAATCCCCGGCAATCGTACCGCGCATCAGCATTTTTTCCCCACCCCGAAAGCCCCGGCACCGACTGAAGCTCGCCTTCGCTCTCGGGGTGGCGATCGTGTCGGTGATCCTCCTGTTCTCCCTCTATCCCACCGGCGACGATGGCCCGGCGCAGGAAGAGGACGAGATCATCAAGAAGAGCCTGGTGGAGTCGAAACAGACCGATTACTCGAAACCCGAGGAGCGGCAGAAGCTCGTGATCAGCGAGCACAGGGTCGTCGCGGGCGAGAGCCTTCACCGGATCGCGAAGAAATACGGCGTGTCGATCGATACGATCAGGGGAACCAACAACCTGACGTCGGACTTTCTCAAGGTAGGCGTCGTTCTGAAGATACCGAACAAGGACGGCATTCTTTACAAGGTGCCGAAGGGTGGAGGCCTTGTCGCCATTGCCCAGCGCTACAAGGTTTCGCTCAAGAAGATCATCGACGAGAATGATCTCAAGAACCCCGACTTCGTGGCGACCAACACCGTCCTTTTTATTCCCGACGCGAAGCCCCTCAACATCTCCACGGGTTTCATCTGGCCCGCGCCGGGGAGGTTCGTCACCTGCGGGTACGGATGGCGGAGGAACCCCTTCAACCCGAGGTATCGCGAGTTCCACGCCGGCATCGACATCCGCGCGCGGTACCAGTGGATCAGGGCGTCGAAGTACGGGAAGATCACCTACACGGGATGGCTCGGGGGATACGGCAAGACGGTGATCATCGCCCATCCCGGGGGATACAAGACCCTCTACGCGCACCTCTCCCGCATCATCGTGAGGAGAGGGCAGTACGTGAAGCAGGGGCAGACAATCGCCCAGAGCGGCAACACCGGGCGCTCCACGGGGGCCCATCTCCATTTCGAGATCATCAAGCACGGAAGGAACATCAATCCCTACGTGTATTTCCGCAAGAGAAGGCGCTGAGGCGCTTGTGAGGTGGTTTCTGAGCCCCACATGAGATGAAAGCCCGCGGGATGCCGTGGGCTTTTGCGTCTGTACCAGATCCCCCGGGACCGCGCTCCGCGGCCGATGCGTAAAATAACGGACATCGCAGAAAATGCTGCAAACCGCGAGTTCGCAACGACAGGTGAAACGGATGCCCGATATCAGGAAGCGGACCTTCATTGACCGAACGAAGCACAACATGTTTATCGCGATAAACTTCATTTTTATCTCGATATTGATGGGCTACGGCATTTACCAGCTTGTCTTCGGGACTACTCTGGTGGGCGTCGCGGAGGTCATGGTCTCTCTCCTCCTCTATGGTTCCCTTTTTCTATTCGTTAAAAAAATCACTTTCATTACCACGATAGTAATGTCAATGACCACCTTCTACGTCATGTCCCTGTTCCTCTTCATCAGCGGCGGGATCCATTGCACGGGCATATACTGGCTTTTTATCATTCCCATCGTCTATTTTTTCTTCATGGGGCTTAAATGGGGCGTGGTTCTTTTTCTCGTCCAGCTGCTTTCGATCGCGGTCATTTTCCTGCTGTCGCTCAAGCAGGTTGTGGCAATTCCCTATGACAGGAAGACCATCATGCTGTTTCTCGTCATTTCAATCTGCGAGCTGATCATACTCATCAGCCATGAAATAGTACTGCAGAAGTACAGGTCCGAGGTAAAGGTGATGAGCGGCCTCCTGCCCATCTGCTCCAGCTGCAAGAAGATCCGTGACGACGAGGGATACTGGAACCGCCTCGAAACATATATCGAAACCCATTCGGATGCATACTTCAGCCATGGCCTCTGCCAGGAATGTGAAAAGAAGCTTTACGGAAAAGAGGAATGGTATCGCGAAGCGCAGGGCAAGAAAAACGAAAATACTTGAGGGCGCGCCTCGCCCCTTCTTCGCGTTTCAACCATGAACCGTCGCTGTTTCGCGCGGCAGCGACGTGCGCGAAAATTTTCCCGCCAGCGCGACCGTCCGATAAAATATCACTTGTCATGGAGTTCGCGGTGTTGTACTGTTTATATCCCAGCGTGAATCGCCCGAATGCGCCTTCGCCCGTTTCGGGCGAGGGGGCATGGCTGTGAGATGAAGATAGACGTCAACAGGATCCGCCGGCTCTTCGAAAAACACGGAGGGGAGTTCCGGTGTCGGTACCAGGCCGACGTGGTGGCCGGGGGAAAGAAGTTCAAGGCGGGATCGGAGATAACCCATCGTGACATTGATCTCCTCGCGCAATCCGGCGTCAGGCGGATCGAGGTGAAGTACGATGTCACACTTTACGAGTACCTGAGCCACGAGTTCCCGGCGGAGTTCCGGAGGCCCCTGCACTGGCTCGACTACTACGCCCTGGACCAGTACCTGGAGGAGCTCGAGCAGGTAAACGCCCGCTCGGGGCGGAAGCGCCACCTTGCCCTGGTCGGCGACGTCTACCGGAGCGACGGAAAATCAGGCGGCACCGAGATCGTCTTCCGCCACGGCGACCGCCTTGATTACCAGAAGTGGAAGAGCAGCAAGATCTTCATCGCCAGCGGCCAGAAGTTTTTCGTCCGGAGCTCGGAGAACGGCGTCATTCTTTTCGGCGACATCAGGTCGGAGGACTACGCGGACGACGACGGCTTCAGGAAAAGGATCGACCTCGTGCAGGCGATGGAGGCGCGGCGGGGGGACAAGAAATACGAGATATCCCCCGACTTCATTCCCCGCCTGGACGTGCGGGCCGTCGCGCTTCCCGGGAAGCTGGCCGAGGAGTACATCTCGTCGGGCGCCAGGCTCGTCGTTCTGGGCGAGAAAATCACCTCCGCCCACAAGGAGGCGATCCTCCAGGTGAAGGCGTACGATCCCTTCGTCAGGATGATGGTGACGCCGCCCATCAGCCCCCAGAATATCGATCACGTCCTTCTCCAGATGAAGATGATGTATACCACCGATCGGTGGAAGAAGAGGTGACGCCGCGGGCTCCATGGTCGCGGAAGGCCATCGCCTCGACGGACCGGTAAACGGGGGAACGTGCCGTGAAATCAATACTGTTCAGCTTCGCGAAGGAATTCGAGGCCGATATCAAGAACATCCCGGCGCGCCTGGAGCGCACCGAATCCAGGAAAGCGGCGGCGTTCCTGGTCGTTTTCTCGATCATCTTCGCGCTCCTCCCCCTGGCCGCAGTGCTCTGGACCCTCCGCGAAGGGCAGTTCGATCCCCGCATGCTCGGCGTCGCCATACCGTTTTTCCTCATCGGCCTGGCCGTGTTCATCCACGGGGTAAACCTGGGGATCAAAAAAACCGTCGTCGATATCGGCTACGACGAGGTGCGCTATCGCTTCAGGTCGCTCTTTAAAAAAACCGAATGGGCCGAGAAGCTGGGGTCCTTCCGCGGGGTCCTGGTGAAGAAAAAAATGCGGGGCAAACATGACTGCAACATTATCGAGCTACACCATGACCGCGAAGACCGCCGCGTCGAGCTCGCGGTCTACCTGACGAACCTGGTCCCGGAATCCCACGTGCGCGAAAAGTGGGAGGAGTACAGCCGCCGTCTTGATCTTCCCGCCATGCGGGAGACCGCGGACGGCGTGACCGCGCGGGACCCGGGAGACGCGGGGACTGCCATCCGCGACCTCCATCGCGACGATGGGGATGCCGTCGTTGAGGTCCCGCCTCCACCGGGGGGATTGGCCCTGGGCCAGTCCGGGGGGTTCCAGGAGGTGGACATCACGTCCAAGAGGACCCTTCGCCCAGGGACTCTTTTCCTGCTTCTACTGTCGGCACTCCTGGTGTGGATAGGGTTCTTTGCGAGGAATGACCGGCCCCTGAATTTTATCGCCGTGGGGGCTTTTGGCTCCGTCATGGGGGGGTGGGTGATGCTCTACACCTTCTTCGACCTGCTGACGACGCAGAGCCTGCGCTTCATGGCTGATAAAGTGATACTTTTCCGGAAGACCCCCTTCGGCCGAACGAGGGGCAAAAGCGTGTACGCGGGACAGGTGAGGGACGTGCGCGTGGACCTCGGCACGGTGCACCGCGTCAACGCCCTCGTCATCGACGCGGGAAAGAACAGCCTGCAGATGGGCCACGGCCTTCCCATGGAAAGCCTCCGATGGCTGCGGGACTTCACGATCGAAAAAATCAGGGCGTCCTGAGGGACCTGCACGGGCATTCATGGCGGTCCCGGGCCGCCCGCCATCCCTGCGCGCATTCCCGCTGAGAGTCTCACTACCACCTGATTGGCGACATGCAACCCCGCGTATTGATTACGCGCAATGGCCATCAGGGTCCCGCGGAAGGGTATACCCATCAAGGCTTCCCGCCGGGAATAAATGCTCGACAGGGGGACGCCCATGGGTATAATGATTTTAATCAGGATACTGTCATCCTGGCAATCACCCATGCCGCGAGGAGCAGATATGAATTCTTCCAGAGCCGCCGTGTCCCCCTACCGCTGGGTTGTGCTTATCCTCTTCATGCTTCCGGCAATATCCACCCAGATACAGTGGATCACCTTCGCGCCCATTGCCAAGGACGCGGCGGCATTCTACACGGGCGGCGACGCCGAGGCGATCGACATGCTTGCCGTGGTGTTCATGCTGGCCTACATTCCGATCTCGTTCCCCGCTTCATGGTGCATCGACCGGTTCGGCCTGAAATGGGGCACCGGTATCGGGGTCATCATTCTGGGCCTTTCGGGGTTCACGCGCATTTTTGCCCCTGATTACGCCTGGCTCCTCGCGCTTCAGATCGGGTGCGCCATAGGACAGCCCTTCGTGCTCAATTCATTCAGCAAGCTTTCCGCCAACTGGTTTCCCCGGGAAGAGGAAGCCCTCGCCACGGGATTGATCACCATGTCGCTTTTCCTCGGCCTCGCGTCTGCCATGTTCGCGGGGGATTTTATCCTCGCGTATTACAGGAACCTGGGGGACCCGCGACAGGGGATTGATATGATCCTGAAGATTTACGGTATATTTTCCCTGGCGGGCATGGTCCTCTATCTCCTGCTGGTGAAAGACAAACCAGAAACGCCGCCGAACCCGATAGCCGCCGAAAGGAAGGTCTCGATGCTCATCGGGATACGGTCCCTCTTCAAGAACAGGGACTTCCTCTACCTCACGGGAGCGTTCTTTATCGGCCTCGGCGCGTTCAACGCGATTTCCTCAAAAATTGATTTTATATTCAATCGTCCTCTCGATATCGAATCATCGCTCGCTCCCGGGATTATCGGCGGCCTGTTGATCGTGGGCGGCCTCTTCGGCGCGGTGATCATCTCCGCCCTTTCAGACAAATTCAGGAAGCGCAGATTGTTCCTGGTATTGACCATGGTAGCGGCCATTCCCTTTACGCTTATTCTGAACTATCTCCCGCTTATCGTGCCCCTTGGAATCACGGCCTTCGCCTTCGGCTTTTTCCTTGTTTCCGCGCTTCCCGTGGGACTTACCTACGCCGTGGAGAAAACACATCCCGTTCCCGAGGCAACATCCAACGGCATCCTCATGCTGAGCGGCCAGGTGAGCGGTATCATTTTCGCGCTCTTCTTCAACATGCTTGCGATCTGCGCCCTGTTTATCGTGGGCCTTTTCTGTACCATCAAGTTATCGGAAATATCCAGGAATTGAATCAGCACGGGGAATGACGGGCCGACGGAAACAGGAACAATCAAAGAAAGGGCGAGGGCCCCGGGAGCCCGCCGGGCGGATGTCGCGTTCCGAACGCCTCTTTTCCCTTCCGCATGGCCAGATCGCGAAAAGAATCAAGAGCCGGTTTTTTCTCCCCCGCTTCATGCGGGACATCAAACGACAGGGCCTGGGGGAGTTCATCGACGGGAACAGGCTCACCCTGTATACGGACGGCGACGCCTTTTTCGAGAGTTTCTTTGGGACGATCAGGAACGCCCGCCTCAGCATCAACCTTGAGACATATATCTTCAACAGCGACGAGGTGGGATGGAAGACGGCGCGCCTGCTGGTCAAGAAGGCCCGGTCGGGCGTCGAGGTGAACGTGATCTACGACGCCGTGGGCTGCATCGCCACTTCGCCGGCCATGTTCAGCTACATGCGGAGGGGCGGGGTGGAGCTCGTGGAGTATCACCCCCTCCTGCCCTGGAGAAAGTACTGGAATATAACCCTGAGGGATCACCGGAAGATACTGGTTGTGGACGGAACCACCGCCTTTGTCGGTGGAATGAATATTGGCCTGGAGTATGCCGGGAAAAAGATGGGGGGAAAGAACTGGCGGGACACCCACATGAAGATAGAGGGGCCGGCGGCCAGGAGCATCGAGTATTTCTTCATGGAGAACTGGCATCGCCAGGGCGGGGCCGTGATGGATATCAGCCGGCATTTCGCCCCGGTACGGAAGAAGGGCGACAGGCTGGTCATGACATTGAGCAGCACCTCGAGGAGGGGCATCAAGCCCATCCAGGTCGCCTATACCTCCGCCATACGGAGCGCCCGCGGCTCCGTGTACATCACCAACGCGTACTTCATACCCGACAGGAAAATCTTCAGGGCCCTTGTCGGGGCGGCCAGGCGGGGAGTGGATGTACGCCTGATACTGCCGGGGAAGAGCGATCTGAGGGTGGTGCAGCATGCCAGCAGGTACCTCTACAAGCGCTACCTCAGGAAGGGCATCAGGGTGTTCGAGTACCAGGAAAACATTCTTCACGCCAAGACGGCCGTTATCGACGGCCTCTGGTCCACCGTGGGCTCATCAAACCTGGACCGGAGGAGCTTCAAGAAGAACCGCGAAATAAACGCCATCGTGCTGGGGAATGAATTCGGGAAAAAGATGGTAAGGGTGTTTCGCGATGACGAAAAAAAAAGCAAGGAGCTGCTTCTCGATCATTGGAACAGGCGCTCGCCCCTCGATTTCATGCTGGAATGGCTGGCGTATCGCTTCCGGAATCTCCTCTAGATGTTTCCCGATGAAAGATGGGTATCGGAGTTGTCCGGGACGCCGGCGTTATCATGGCGCGCCGCCGCGTAATGCCGCATGGACGCCCTGGAGCAGGTCCTGCATGGAATAGGGCTTCTGAAGAAAGGGGTGGTTTTTTTCGGCGATCGTGTCGATTCGGGACCGCTCTCCCGTGTAGCCGCTGCTCAGCAGAACCTTCAGTCGCGGGTTCATCGACGTGAGCTCCTCGGCAAGCTGGATGCCGTTCTTTCCGGGGAGCACGACGTCGGAGAAGAGGAGATCGATACCGCCTCCCGTTTCCCTGAAGCGCTCTATCGCCTCTTCCGCCCCCCGGGCCTCGATGACCGTGTACCCTCTGTCGCGGAGGACCCTGGATGCGAAGGCGCGCACGTTGTCGTGGTCCTCGACGAGAAGGACCCGCTCCCCCCTGCCGGAACGTTCCTCATCAATTTTCGGGATTGGTTCCACGGAGGAGGTTGCCTTCGACGCGACGGGAAGAAAGACCCTGATCCTGGTCCCCCTGTCGGGTTCGCTGGACACGTCTATCCATCCTCCATGCTGCCTGACGATGCCGTACACGACGGAGAGCCCGAGTCCCGTCCCTTGCTCCGGGGGCTTGGTGCTGAAAAACGGCTCGAACATCTGGTCCCTCGTCTCCTTCGCCATGCCCTTCCCGGTATCCTCGATCGAAATAAACACGTAGCTCCCCGGGTGTGCCTCCGGCATACCGGGGGCGGCTCCGTCGGCGATCTCGGTGTTTCCCGTCTCCACCGTGAGGGTGCCGTTCGAGGGCATTGCGTCGCAGGCGTTTATCACGAGGTTAAGCACCACCTGGTCGATCTGGGACGGATCCGCGAAGATCGGCCTGACGTCCTTGCCAAGGCGCAGCAGGAGCTCAATGCTTTCCCCGGTGAAGCGCCGCAGCATTTTTTCCAGGTTCTTGATCGAATCGTTCAGGTCGATGACGCTGGGCCTGAGCATCTGGTTTTTCCCGAAGGCGAGGAGCTGGCGCGTGATCCCGGCGGAGACGGTTCCCGCCTTGACGATCTCGTCGACGAGCCCTTTCCTGTGATCGTCCGGGTCCATTTCCGCCATGAGGACCTGGCCGAATCCGAGGATGGCCGTGAGGATATTGTTGTAATCGTGGGCGATCCCCCCGGTGAGCCTTCCGAGGGACTCCATTCTCTGCGCCCGGGTGAGGCGCTCCTCGATCATTTTCATCTCCGTGATATCGCTCACGATGGTGGCGATGTTGATCGGCAGGCCCCGCTCGTCTCGTATGAAGAATATGTTCTGAAGGGTGGCGATTTCTTCTCCCCTGTTGTTCATGATCGGCAGTTCCCCCGTCCACTGCCCCTCGCCGCGCACCCGGGGCATGATCTCGTTCTTGATCCGGGCGCGCGCATCCTTTGAATAGTAGTTGCGGGTGTTCGTCCCGATCGCCTCCTGGAGGTCCCCGGCCCCGATAATGCGGAGAAGGGAGGGATTGAGATAGATGAGGGTCCCGTCGATTCGGGCGATGCAGAACCCCTGGCCGGCCTCGTCGACGAACTTCTTGAAGATGCCGAGGTCCTTGTTCGCCTCGAGGAGCTCCCCGTAGGTGTGGCTGAGCTCCTCGTTCATGGATTCCATTTCCTCGTACATGGCCTCGAGCTCCTGGACCTTGGTGCCCAGGTTCTCGCCGAGGTTCCTGTTCGTTTCAAGCTCCGCGTTCAGCTTCCTGAACATGGCATCAGTGATGGAGGTGATGAGATACGAGAGGAGCGCGACCCCGACGATGGCGATGACCAGGTTCAGGGTGGCCCCATAGAGTTCCCTTGTGCCGGTCATCGGATAGTGGCGGGGAATCATGAACGCACCCGCCGCGGCCAATAGGATAAACACCCCCGCCATGGACACCAGGAGCCTTCGGCCCCCGAAGAGCGAAGCGAAGGCGAGGGCGATAAAAATGAAAACGACATTGTTGTTTGAGCCGGTCAGGATTATCGCGTCGAGCTTGATCGTTATTCCCGCGACGACGCGGATCGTCATGCACAGGGCGACGACAACGACCGCGGGGGTATACCGTCCCCTCCAGAGCAGGAAGAGTGAGATCACGAGGCCGGCAATGGCCAGGGCGTTCGCGTAGTTGATCTCCGCGGGATGGGTCGAAACGTCGGTGGTGACATTCGCCAGGAAGGGGACCACGAGGAGGGGGATGAAGAGGGCGGAAACAAGGAAAAGAATAAACGCCTTCTGCCTGGTTACATAGGATTCATTTCTGTATTTCGAAATGAATGTTGTTTTAATCCAGCGTATCATACGGCGCATTCGGTACCTGATGCCGGCTTCGCGGCCGCAAGAGGGAGGCGATGAATCCCGGCACGACGTTTCTCCTCAGGACGGTCGACGGCCTTTTCAATCCGATACCCCTCGCACCAACATGATCATTCTATAGCACGGGATTGTGGCCGACAACAACTTTTTTGTCGCACGGGTCCAGGGGGAGGGTTGCATCGAATAAAAAATATCTTGACGCGGCCCACCCCGCCCCGCCCCATATTCGTCAGTTGCCGCGGCGCGCCCCCGTATCCGGGAGCCTCGCGGTGGTGATCCCAGAATGCCGGAGCGACCCTGATGCTGAAAAACGCCAATTTCCTGCTGGAGATCGGGACCGAGGAAATACCCGCCGGCTACGTGCCCCCGGCCCTGGAGTCGATCCGGGACGCGTTTTCCGGGAGCCTTGCCGGGGCCAGGATCGATTACGGCGCCATCGAGGTCAACGCGACGCCGCGCCGCTTCAGCGTCCTTGTGTCGGGACTCGCGGAGTCACAGCGGGAGGAGGAGACGGAACTGAAAGGCCCGTCGGTAAAGGCGGCCTACGGGCCCGATGGGGCCCCCACGAAGGCCCTGGAGGGATTCATGAGGGGGAATGGCCTCGTCCCCGGGGACCTCTTCACCAGGGAGTCGGACAAGGGGGGCTATGTCTTCGCCAGGAAGAAGCTCGCGGCGGAGAAGACCGCGGACCTCATCCCGGGGATTGTCAGGAAAATCGTCGAGACCGTCCCCTTCCCGAAGCGGATGCGCTGGAGCGACAAGGGCGTGACCTTCCCCAGGCCGATTCGCTATTTTCTCATACTCTTCAACGATCGCGTGGTACCCTTCCAGATAGAGGGGATCGCGTCGTCGAACCTGACACGGGGACACTACATCCAGCACGACCGCATGGTCGAGGTGAAGAAAATCTCCGGGTACGGCGATCTCCTGGAAAAGCATGGCGTCATCCTCGACCAGGAGGAACGAAGGGAGATGATACGGGCGGGCCTCTCCGATGCTGCGAAGAAGGCCGGCGGGAATCTCCTTGAGGACGACGAGCTTCTGGATACCGTGACCTTCCTGGTGGAGAATCCCGTGCCCTGCACCTGCCGCTTCGACCGGGAGTTCCTCTCCCTTCCCGACATCGTCCTGATCGCCGAGATGCGGGAGCACCAGAAATACTTTTCCGTGGTCGACGGCGAGGGCCGTCTCACCGACGCCTTCCTCGCCGTGTCGAACAATCCCGTGACCGAAAACGTGCGCGAGGGGAACGAGCGCGTCATCTCGGCACGGTTCAGCGACGCGCGGTTCTTCTACGAGGAAGACCGCAAGGTCCCCCTGGGGGACCGCGTGGAGTCCCTGAAGACGGTCCTCTTCCACAAGGAGCTCGGCTCGATATACGACAAGGTGGTGAGGATGGCCGGGGTGGCCTCGCGGATATCACGGGCCCTGGGCCTCGGCGACGGGGAGGCGAAGAAGATCGCACGCGCCATCGACCTCTGCAAGACGGACCTGATGACCGCCGTGATCTTCGAGTTCCCGTCCCTCCAGGGGAAAGTCGGCAGGGTCTACGCCCTTGCCGAGGGGGAGGACCCCGAAGTGGCGGACGCCATCGAGGACCACTACAAGCCGCGCTACAGCGGTGAGCCCCTTCCCGCGGCCATGGTCTCCGTGGTGGTGTCCCTGGCCGAGAAGATCGACAACATCTTCGGCTCATTTTCCGTGGGCAACATCCCGAAGGGTTCGGCGGACCCCTACGCCCTCCGGCGCCAGGCGAACGCCATCGTCGATCTCCTTCTCTCCAACGGCATCAACCTTCCCCTGGAGTCCCTGCTCGAATCCGTGGCCGACGAATACAGGGACGGGAAAAACCTGTCGGGGAAGATACTTGAGTTCATCGCCGCCCGGGCGAAGACCATCTTCACCGAGAAGGGCCTGGCCCACGACGAGATCGACGCCTGCCTGGCCACCGGGGGGGGTGATTTCCTCGAGCTCTTCCGGAGGGCGGAGAGCCTGAACCGCTTCCGCCGCGACGAGAATTTCTCCCAAATGCTTCTCGGGTTCAAGCGGATGAACAACATCGTGTCGGCCTTCAGGAGGGAGCAGGGGAAGCGCGCCCTTTCCTTCGACCCCTCCCTCATCCGTCACGATGAGGAGCGGGCGCTCTTCAGCTTCTTCGAGTCAAGGTCCGGCGAGATCGCGCGCCTCATTTCCGGGAGCTCCTATATCGAGCTCTTCGGGCTCCTGATCGAGGCGAAGCCCGCCATCGACGACTTCTTCGACAAGGTCCTCGTCATGGACAAAGACGAGGCACTGCGCGACAACCGCATCGCCCTCCTGGAGGGGATCCTCGGCCACTTCACGACCCTCCTCGATTTTTCGAGGATCGAGGACCGCTGAGGCGGTCGGTCCGGGACGGGTTCGGACGATGTTTGACCCCCGGGACGGGAAGGGCTTCAGGGCGCGCATCAGGGCCTTTCTCTATCTCTCACTCTCCTTTGTTATCTACCATCTTTCTTTCAAGAGAAAGTTCACGTCCATCGGCGGCGTTCCCGCGGTCTGGGGGATATGGAACGTCGTGGTCTACGGCCCCGACATCAGCATCGGGAAAAACGTGGTCTTCGTGGCGGCCAGCGGCTACCGCACCAACCTTTCCTCGGTGATGATCGGGGATATCCGGGGGAGGATCGCCATAGGCGACAACGTCCTGGTCATGAACGGGGTGCGCATCAGCTCCGCCGCCTCCATCACCATCGGCGACGGCTGCATGCTCGCCAACCACTGTTACCTCACCGACGCGGACTGGCACGATATCCATGACCGGACCAGCGCCCCCGGGAGGCGGGCTCCCATCGTCCTGGAGCGGGGGGCCTGGATCGGCGACTCCGCCATCGTGTGCAAGGGGGTGCGCGTGGGCGAGAACTCCATCGTGGGGGCAGGGGCCGTGGTGACCAAGGACGTGCCCCCCAACGTCGTGGTGGCGGGGAACCCGGCGCGGGTCGTGAAGAAGCTCGACCCGAAAAAGGTGGTGCTCCCCGGCGACCGCGGCGCCGCGGTGGCGCGGCCCGGGGGGCGGCGATGACCTCGCGGCGCCCCCTCCGCATATGCCTCCTCTGCTACCGGGGGAACCCCTATTCCGGGGGCCAGGGAATATATTTAAAGTACGTCGCCGAGGAGATGGTCCGCCAGGGTCACGAAGTCCACGCCATCGCGGGCCCCCCCTATCCCGAGTCGATGAAGGGGGTAACGCTCCACCGGATACACAACCGCCAGTATTTCGTGCGCAGGGGCCTCGACATCATCGACGCCGACGATCCCTTCGCCATACTCTCGCCCCTGAATTTCTACGAGTATCTCTCCAGCAGAACGGGGGCCTTTTCAGAGATCAGCGCCTTCGGGTACCGCGCTTTCAATCTTATACGGGATCTTCAGGGTAGTCGCCCCTTCGACATCATTCACGACAACCAGTCCCTGGGGTATGGCCTCCTCATGATGAAGGCCTTCGGCGTCCCCGTGGTCGCCACAATCCATCACCCCCTCACGATCGATCTCGTCAACGTCTTGGAGCGGACGGTCAAATTTAAGAACAAGCTGAAGACCGTGATGTTCTACCCCACCCTCATGCAGGCCTTCGTGGCGAAGCGCCTGGACCACGTCATCACGGTCTCCCGGGATTCGAAGAGGGCCATCGAGCGGGATTTCGGGGTCCCCGCCGGGCGCCAGACCGTGGTCTACAACGGCATCGATCGAAACGTGTTCAGGCCGGTGAAGGGGGTGAAGAAGAAGAGGGGAAACATCATTTTCGTGGGAAACATCGAGGACGGCAAGAAGGGCTTCGCCTACCTGCTCAAGGCGATGCCGATGATCGATCCCTCCGTGACCCTCACGGCCGTGGACGGCGGGGCGCCCCACAGGAAGGTGACGGACCGGCTGATGGAGCGCCTCGGCCTCGGGGGGCGGGTGGAGTTCACCGGCAAAACCTCCACGGAGGAACTGGTGCGCCTTTACGGACGGGCTGAGATCGCCGTGGTGCCCTCGGTCTACGAGGGCTTCGGCCTTCCCGCGGCCGAGGCCATGGCCTGCGGGGTTCCCGTGGTGTCGAGCGACGGCGGCGCGCTCCCCGAGGTGGTGGGCGAGGCGGGCATTGTGACGCCGGCGCGAAACGAGAAGGCGATCGCCTCGGCGGTGAACGGGCTCATCAGCGACCGGGAGAAGCTCCGTGAGCTTTCCGGGGCGGGGATCGCGAGGGTGAAGGAGGTTTTTAACTGGGAGAGGGCGGTGGATGACATGGTCCGGGTCTACCGGGGCCTCCTCTGAAAGACGGGAATTTATCCGCTTTTTTTTCATGATCTTGACAAAACTCCCGAGGGTGTGCTATACAAGCTCACCGCCCGGAAGGAACGGTCCTTCGATTCAGGGCGGGAGGCATTTCCATGACACGGTTTATCCACGCAATGCTGCGGCGTTATGACGACGCGTCGTATGAGCTCAGGGGGCGGGTGAGGATCTACCTCTATTTCAGCCTCGGGATCATGCCCATCCTGGTGGTCTTCATCACCTTCATGAACATCATCTCGCCTCGGAGCCCCTTCCAGGCGCTGAACCTCGTGGTGTTCGGCATCATCTTCCTGCTGGGGGCGGGCCTCTTCCTCGTGGCGCGGGGCTACTATAACATCGCGGTGACCACCTTCACCTTCGCGGTCATGGCGGGGCTCATTTTCAACGCCGTCGGAACGGAGCGGCACGGTAACGCAGAGCGATACGTGGCGAGCATCTTTTCGTTCATCATGCCGATCCTCTTCAGCACCCTCTTCTGCCGACGCTGGGTTTTCATAACGGTGTCGGTCATCGCCGAGGCGGCGCTGGTCTACTGCGTCGTCGCATCGTCGATAATCGAACCGGGAGTCAGGGGCGTCATCATGGGATCGATGAGCCTCACCCTGGTGATATCATTTATCATCGGCCTGATCCTGAATCGCCTCCACGAGACGACCAGGCGCCTCAGGAGCGAGGAGACGGAGCGGGAGCGGATGCGCCAGAGCGCCATCAACGAGGGGCTCATGGTGTCCATGCGCGATGTCTCGGCGCGGCTGGACGATTCCTCCCTGGATCTCTCGCGCAACGCCGGGGACTTCGCCAGGAACATCCAGAACCAGGCCGCGGCCATCGAGGAGATCACCGCCACCATGGAGGAGATCTCGGCGGGATCCGACCAGGTGAGCGCGGGCGCCCGGACCCAGTCCGAGGCGATGGCGCGCCTCCTGGAGCTCATGGACGGCCTCTCGCGCATCACCGGGGAGATGGAGGGCCGCATCACCGCCGCGCTCAAACGCACGGAGCAGATCGCCGCCACGGCCCGTACCGGGGAGGCCCACATCATACGCATGGACGAGAGCATGTCCGCCGTGGGGGCCACGTCGAAGGAGATGTCGGGAATCCTCGGGATCATCAACGAGATATCGGACCGGATAAACCTTCTCTCCCTGAACGCCTCCATCGAGGCGGCGCGGGCCGGCGAGTACGGTCGGGGTTTCGCCGTCGTGGCCGACGAGATCGCCAAGCTCGCCGAGCAGACCTCGACGAGCGTGAAGGAGATCGACACGCTCATCCGCAAGAGCGACGAGGAGGTCCGCAAGGGAACGGCGGGGGTCCAGGACACGGTGTCGGTCATCCGGGAGATCCTGTCGGGCGTGGAGGAAAACAACCGCATGATCGAAGGGGTCAGCTCCGGCATGGGGACCTACATCGAGTCGAACAGGAGGGCCCACGATGAGGTGCGCGGCGTCAGGGCCAGGTCTGACGAGATTGACCACGCGACGCGGGACCAGAAGATCGCGGCCGAGGAGGTCGTGGGGACCATCACGAACATCAACCAGATGTCCCAGGCGAACGCATCGGCGGCGGAGGACATCACCGGGCATTCCCGGGCCATCGCCGATATGGCGAAGGACCTGAAGGAGAAAATCGCTTCCTTCGAGGGCGACGCCGTCGTCGAAGAGGAAGGGGACGAGATCGCCGCGTCCTAGTGGACGGGGGGTACCCGTTATGTTCAGGATCAGGGCGCTCCATTCCACGACGCTGCCGGGCCAGAGGGACCGTATCGGCCAGGTCCAGAGATTGCTGAGGGAAAACTTTCCCGAGAACGCGTCGTACGCCGACAGGATACCGGAGATGCTCGACCGGCCCTTCTCCTTCGGCTATCGGTCCGTGGTCCTCACGGCGGAGACGACCCTGGGGCGCGTGAACGGGTTCGTCCTGGTCATCCACTTCCCCTCGATCAATTTCTCCTTCATAGACTATATCGCGGTGAGCTCGCGGCACCACGGGAGCGGAATCGGGAGCGCCCTCTACGAGGCGGCGCGGGAGTACTGCAGCGGGATCGGCTCCCGGGGGATCTTCTTCGAGGTTGACCCGGACGACGCGCCCCCGGAAGGGAAGCCGGGGGCAATGGCGGCGATCCGGAAGCGGATGCGCTTCTACGAGCTCCTGGGGGTGCGCCCCGTCATCAACACCGTCTACGACGAGCCCGTGGGGCAGCCTCCGACGCGCGCCTACCTGATGTTCGACGGCCTTGACCGCACGGAGCGCCTGGCGAGGGACGACGCAAGGGAGGCGGTGCGGCGCATCATGACGGACCGCTACCGGATCACGGAACCGGGGTACGTGGACCGCGTGGTGGAGTCCTTCGTCGACGACCCGGTCCGCTTCAGGCCCTTCCGCTACGTGAAGCCGGAGGACCTCTACCCCGCGGTAACGCCTGGACGGCTCGAGAAGAAATTCATCCTGGTGACGGGTGACAACCACGCGATACACCACGTGAGGAGCAGGGGCTACGTCGAGCGCCCGGTGAGGGTCGAGGCCATCCGGGAGGTGATGGTGCAGTCGGGCCTTTTCACGACCGTGCCCGTGCGCCATTTCCCCGAGGAGGTCGTGACCGCGGTACACGACCGGCACTTCGTGAGGTACCTGAAGACCGTGTGCATGAAGCTCTCCGGTGACCGTCCCGTGTATCCCGACACCTTCCCGATACGGCGCCCCGACAGGAGGCCGAAGGACCTTCCGGAGCAGGCGGGGTACTACTGCATCGACACGAGCACGCCCCTTGACCGGAACGCCTACCAGGCGGCCCGGGGGGCCGTCGACGTGGCCATGACCGCGGCGAATGAGCTCCTCGCCGGGGCCCGGGTCGCCTACGCCCTCACGCGGCCCCCGGGCCACCACGCCGAGCGCCGCGTCTACGGGGGCTACTGCTATTTTAATAACGCGGCAATCGCCGCGCACCACCTGAGCGGATCGGGGAACGTGGCGGTCCTCGACCTTGACTTCCACCACGGCAACGGCACCCAGGACATCTTCTACCGGCGAAAAGACGTGCTCACGGTGTCGATCCACGGGCACCCCGACCAGTCCTATCCCTATTTCAGCGGCTTTGCCGACGAAATCGGAGAGGGCGAGGGCGCCGGTTTCAACCGCAATCTTCCCCTTCAGCCGGGGAGCGACGGCGAGGCGTATTTAGCCGCCTTCGAGCGCGCCCTCTCCATCGTGAAAAAATATTCACCGGCCTTCCTTGTGGTGTGTCTCGGCTTCGACATCCTCCGGGGAGACCCCACGGGCACCTTCAGGGTGCGCGTTCCCCTCTACGAACGCATGGGGAGGGGGATCGCCGCCCTGGGCGCTCCCCTCCTCCTGGTCCAGGAGGGGGGCTACAACCTGAGGAACCTGCGGCGCGGGGCCGCGGCGTTTTTTTCCGGGCTGTCGGCGGGTTTGTCGGAAGCGTGAGAGAGCCGACGGGGGGCGGTCAGTTAAGTGAAAACGGCCCCATCCGCTCTTCAAGGGATCCGGGCAGTCCTTCCACGAAGGCGCGGATCTCGTCGCGGACCCGGCGGTAGTGGGCCAGGGCCTCCTCCTCCGTGGCCGCTCCCTTCGCGAGTTCCGGAGGGTCCTCGAATCCGACATGAACGACTTTCGTCTTCCCGGGGAAGACAGGGCAGGTTTCAGCGGCGCCGCCGCAGAGGGTGACCACATAGTCGAACTCCCGGCCGGCGAACTCTTCGACGCGGGTGGAGCGCTGGGCCGAGATGTCGATCCCGATCTCCGCCATGGCCGCAACGGCACGGGGGTCGATCCCCTTCGGCGCCGTGCCCGCGGAATACGCTTCGATGGCACTTCCGCGGAGCGCCCGGGCCAGTCCCTCGGCCATCTGGCTCCGGCAGGAGTTGCCCGTGCAGAGAAAGAGTATCTTCATTTTTTCCGTCGATGTCATTGTCATGCCCTTGTATCCGTTGTCGCGTTTTCTTAAAGGTTTCCCGGTACACACCGGTTGTGTCGAGTTGTCTTCGTCGGATTTCGCGAATGTACGGGAACATTGTTCGCATGATGATCAGAGCAACGCCTTCCTGTAGTGGCGGCGGATTTTCCCGTCAGCGGTGACGAGCGGCACGTCCTTCCCCCTGGCATGGGCCACGATCATCCGGTCAAAGGGATCGCGGGTCCATTTCTCCCCGATCGATGATGTAATGAGTTCCGAAAGGGAAATGTCGTGGATGCGCAGGCCGATCTCGTTTTCAAGCCCGGATACTATCTCACCGGAATTTTTTTTTATTTTCCCGATTTCATGAAGATATTCCATCTCAAGCACGGCGACGGGGGAAATAAATATGTCGTTTGATTCCAGTGCCGCAGTGCCTTTTTTCGATAATCGCTCGACACTGCCGCTGTACAACCACACGGCGATATGGGTATCGATAAAGACCATCAAAGGTTTTTTTCTCCTTCCCATTCCGCGGTCCAGTCGATGGAGACGATGGCTCCCGGATCGCCCAGGATCACGTCACGCTTCCTGAGATTGGAGAGCTTTTTTTTCGGCTCACTGGAAACAATACGGATTATTTTTCCCTTTCTCTCGATTTCGATCGGGTTCCCGGTTTCAATCACCCTGTCAAGAAGGGCGTAGAGGTTTTTCCTGAACGATGTGGCGGAAATTTTCATCACGTGAGGGCCTCCCCGGAACAATATACCACAATAACGTACGTATGTCAAATATAAAAGCGTACGTTATGTTCTTTCACGCCGGAACCGCAGCGGGCATTTATTCACCCCGCAAAGAATCTTTTTCTGAAATAGAGCGCCACGTTCACCAGGCCGATGAGGACCGGCACCTCCACAAGGGGGCCCACCACCGTGGCGAAGGCGATGGGGGATGCGATGCCGAACACGGCGATGGCCACGGCGATGGCGAGCTCGAAGTTGTTCCCGGCGCCGGTGAAGGCCAGGGTGGCGCTTCTCGCGTAATCGGCGCCGAGGCGTTTCGCCATGAAGAAGCTCACCATGAACATGATCACGAAATAGCATGATAGCGGTATGGCGATCCAGAAGACGTCCATGGGGCGGTCAATGATCTGTCTGCCCTGGGTGCTGAACATCACCACGATGGTGAAGAGAAGGGCCGCCAGGGTGATCGGGGATATCTTCGGAACAAACACGGTGTCGTACCATTCTTCTCCTTTTATCGGGAGGAGTATCACCCGGCTCAGTATCCCCGCGGCGAAGGGGATCCCGAGATAGATCATGACGCTCACGAAGATGTCGAAGATCGTTACGTCGACGGCCGCGCCCTCGAGGCCGAAATGCCCCGGAAGCACGGTGACGAAAAACCAGGCGTAGACGCTGAAGGTCAGTATCTGAAAGATACTGTTCAGGGCCACGAGGCCCGCCCCGTACTCGCTGCTGCCCCCGGCGAGCTGGTTCCATACCAGGACCATGGCGATGCAGCGGGCGATGCCCACCAGGATGAGGCCCGTCATGAAATAGCCCCACCGGGGGTCGGGCCCGAAGAGGGCCGGGGCCGCGAAGCCGAAGAAGAAGATCGAAAGGAGGAACATCAGCACGGGGCCGACGATCCAGTTCTGGACCAACGAGAGGCCGAGAATTTTACCATCGGCAAAGACCTTCGGCATCAGCTCGTACTTGACCTTCGCAAGGGGAGGGTACATCATCAGGATGAGTCCCGCGGCGATGAGAAGGTTGGTGTGCTCCCCCACGGTCAGGGCCCTGTTGAAGACTTCGACGGGCCCGGGGAAGAAAAACCCCAGGCCGATCCCCAGGGCCATGGCGGCGAAGATCCATACGGTGAGGTAGCGGTCGAGAAAGGAAAGTTTTGTAGCGATGTGTTCCGTCATAACTGACAACCCTCAGTCCAGGTCCGCGAGTATCTTCTTCACGTCCTCAAGCGAGGGCACCTTCCCCGCCACCTTCACCTCGCCGTCCACCACGAGGGCCGGCGTGATCATGACCCCGTAGTTCATGATGTCGTTGATGTCCTTGACCTTGACGATGTCGGCATCGATGCCCAGTTCAGACGCCGCCTGCCTGGCGAGCTCTTCCAGCCTGGCGCACTTGGCGCATCCGCTTCCGAGTATTTCAAGTTTCATGATGGTACCTCCATTTAAAATAACGCGCCGAATATCATCCCCGACAGGGTGGACATGACCACCACGAGGAGACAGTAGACGGCGGTCTTTTTCGTTCCGATGTAGCTTCGGATCACGAGCATGTTCGGGAGCGAGAGGGCGGGGCCCGCCAGCAGGAGGGCCAGGGCCGGTCCCTTGCCCATCCCGCTCCCGATGAGGCCCTGCACGATGGGGACCTCGGTGAGGGTGGCGAAGTACATGAAGGCCCCCACGATGGAGGCGAAGAAGTTGGCGCCCAGGGAATTGCCCCCCACGAGGCCGGCCACCCATTCGTTCGGGATGAGCCCCTCGTTTCCGGGCCGGCCGAGGAACAGGCCCGCCAGGAGCACGCCGACAAGCAGGAGGGGAAGGATCTGCTTGGCGAAGTCCCATGACGCGGCGAACCAGCCGCCGGTCTCTCCCCTGTCGGTGCTGGTGATGACCGAGAGGCCCATGGCCCCCGATGCGAATGAAAGGACCGGGTGCCCGGGGAGCGCGATGGCCAGGGCGACGGGGGCGATGGCGGCCAGGAGCACCTTCCACCACGCGAGGTCGAACCAGAGGACCAGGATGGCGGCGAAGGCTGCCCCGAAGGCGCCGGTAATGTACCATTTATACTGAAACATGTAATACCAGAATCCCTCGTTCTCCAGGGGTTTGCCCCAGTTGGCAAAGACCAGGATGGCGATCATCGAGGTGAAATAGAGCACGTCCTTCCAGAGGGGTCGTTTCGTTTCCGCCTCGGGCATATGCATCGAGGCCTTTACTTTCTCAAGCTCTTCCTTTCGGTAGATGAAGTGCATGATGCCGCCGATGACCACGCTGAAGAGCACGGCGCCGACGGCGCGGGCGATGCCGATCTCCACGCCCAGGACGCGCGCCGTGAGGATGATGGCCAGGACATTGATCGCCGGCCCTGAATAGAGAAAGGCGATCGCCGGACCGAGGCCCGCGCCCATCCGGTATATCCCGGAAAAGAGCGGCAGCACCGTGCAGGAGCAGACGGCCAGGATAGAGCCGGACACGGAGCCGACGCCGTAGGCCAGGACCCTGTTGGCCGCCGGGCCCAGGTACTTCATCACCGAGGCCTGGCTCACGAAGACCCCGATGGCCCCGGCGATGAAAAAGGCCGGGATCAGGCAGAGGACCACGTGCTCCCTGGCGTACCACTTCACGAGTTCGAAGGCTTCGATCACCGCGTTGTCGAAACGCGGAGAGCCCACGGGCAGGTAGAAGCAGACGAAGAATATGCCGACAATCCAGAGCAGCGGTTTCCATTCGGTTTTCCAGATCATGCGGTTCAACCCCTTGCGTTAATCACGTTTCGTTCCCACCGTCACGGGGGTGAATTCAGTTGCTCTTCGCGCCGATGCCACAGCATCGCGCGATATCCATCTGCTTTTCCGCGCCGGTCCTGAGCACGGTCTCGACGCAGTTGATGAAGTCGAGAATGCAGGGACAGCAGAGGGAATAGTAGATGCTTGTGCCCCTCTTTTCGTCATGAACCAGCCCGGCGTTCTTCAGCACCGACAGGTGTTTCGACACGGTGGAGACGTCGGAGCCGATCATTCCCGTCAGGTCGTTGACGCACCGCTCGCCCCGGTTCAGCTCCTCGATGATGAAGAGCCTGGCGGGGTGTCCCATGGCCTTGATGATATTTGCCCGCGCCTCGTACTGCGGGGGGAGTCCTTTTTTCATTGCGTTCCTCCTTTCAGCAGCACCCGGCGTCTCCGCCGCAGCCGCATGATTCGTTTCCCGTTATCATGCCGTTGATGATGGCCGTGGCGCATCCCACGCCGGATGTGACCGCGATGGCGCCGAAGTCGCAGTTCAGGGAGCAGGCGCCGCATTCCATGCAGAGGTCGCGGTCACGGATAGACGCCTTCCCGCCACTCATCTCGAAGACGCCATGGGGGCAGACCTCGACACAGCGGCCGCACCCGGTGCACCGTACCTCGTCGTAAGACAGGGTTGCGACGTTTTTCAGGTATTTCACGGGAGCCCCCATGTCTGTAGTTTATGGAAAACAAGAAATATCAACGCGCCGATGGCCCCTGTGACATATACGGGCAATGAGAGTTTCAGTTCCCGCCTCACCCCGGAGGGTCCCGTATAGGTGGAGGCGCCGGTGAACTGAAGGGCCAGGTATGATGACAGAAGGGGGAAGATGATAAGCGCCGAGATCCTGTACGTGAATGATTCGCCGCTCAGAGACGTGGCCAGGACAAGGGGCGCGATCGCCGCGGCCCCGACGAGCCACCCCTTGAGGGCGAAGGACCTGAAGGGGATGAAGGGGAGGAGGGCCGGGGTTACGATGGCGCCGGTCCCAATCGCCGTGAACAGAAATAGAATGTAGGCGCGGCCCTCGTTCCATGCGGCCGCGAAGAGTATTCCATGGGGCTGGAGGCCGAAGAATGCGAGGATCGCCAGTGAGGCGATGACCCCGTATTTCACCGATTGACGGAACTCCATGGGCGTGAGGACCAGGCGGTCGGCGAGGCCGAACCGCACCCGGCGCATCGGGGGATCTGCGCGATAGCCGTTGTCCACGTAGGAGATGATGTCCCCGGCGTCAACCGGACCGAAATATACCTTGAATCCGGTCGCGCGCTTCACCTCTGACGCCCTGACGCCGGGGGCGCCGAGCTGGGGCACGATGATACGCCGGTGGGAGATCCGCTCCGCGAGCCGGACATCCCTGATGCGGTGTACCAGTTCCGCCGTGCCGAAGGTCCCCTTCCCCGCGGCGCACCATACGTTGATTCCCTTCGTGTCGAGGACCAGTATCCATGCGCTGATTGTGCCGAGGGCGCGCCGGAGAATGTCGAAGCTCAGCTTGTAGTTCGCCGAAACGAACACATCCGACGTGGAGTCAGGATCGCCGAGGGCGTAGAGACCCGGAGAGACATCATACTTCATCCGGAAGGAACCGGTACGGGCGCGAATGTGTCCCCACCGGTCAGTGGCGGTCCACTCATGAGTGACCCTGCGGACACTATCACTCCCCGAGACAGCGTGCACGGGCCCGCGGCCCGGAGCAAGAAGGGCGCGCGCCGCCTCGTGGAGGGTCCCGGGGTCTGGTGAGGCGAGGCCGGTGGCCGGTGTCAGCGTTTTACCGGTGCTGGATGATAATAATGCTTGTCTCTGGCGTGACGGGTTCTGTTCCATTTGATTCCGCTGTCGTTTCTTTGATATTTGGCTAATTAGCAAAATAGCAAATATATGTCAAGAAAATTTTGGCCGCAAGGATTGACCCGTGTCAATGCCATTATGGATATAGTTCAGTATATTGTGATAGACAGCAATCCCTTGGTTCGTGCGCACAAAGGAGACACGCTGTTCGATCCAACCGGAAGATCGGGCGGAGGTGGGCATGGCAATCATTCGGAAAAAAAATGATAGAATGGAGGTAGTTCATGGCAGTAACGATCAGAAAAAACATCACCTGGGTGGGGAAAACCGACTGGGAACTCCGCAAGTTCCACGGAGACGAATACTCGACGCACCGGGGAACGACCTATAACTCCTACCTCGTGAGGGAGGAGAAGACTGCCCTTATCGACACGGTATGGGCCCCCTACGCGGAGGAATACGTGGCGGCCCTGGAGAAGGAGATCGACCTGAAAAAAATCGACTTCGTCATCGCGAACCATGGCGAGATAGACCACAGCGGGGCGCTTCCCCTCCTTCTGGAGAAGATTCCGGACACCCCGGTCTACTGCACGGCCAACGGGGTGAAGTCCCTGAAGGGACAGTACCACCGTGACTGGAACTTCAAAACCGTAAAGACCGGCGACCGCCTGAGCCTCGGCAAGAAGGAACTCGTCTTTGTCGAGGCCCCGATGCTCCACTGGCCCGACAGCATGATGTGCTACCTGACGGGGGACGCCGTGCTCTTCAGCAACGACGCCTTCGGCCAGCACTACGCCACGAGCGGGCTTTTTAACGACCGGGCGGACCGTAACGAACTCTACGAGGAGTGCCTGAAGTACTACGCCAACATTCTGGCCCCCTTCAGCCCCCTGGTGACGAAGAAGATCAAGGAGTTTCTCTCGCTGGAGCTTCCCCTGGAGATGATCTGCACGAGCCACGGCGTCATCTGGCGGGACGACCCCGCGCAGATCGTGAAGAAGTACCTTGAGTGGGCCGACGATTATCAAGAGCACCAGGTCACCCTCGTCTACGACACGATGTGGCAGGGCACCCGCGACATGGCCGAGGCGATCGCCGCGGGGATACGGGAGAAGGACCCGACGCTGAACGTGAAGCTCTACAACGCCGCCATCACGGACAAGAACGACATCATCACCGAGGTCTTCAAGTCGAAGGCGGTCGGGGTCGGCTCCCCCACGATCAACCAGGGGATCCTGAGTTCCATCGCCGCGTTCCTCGAGGAGGTCCGGGGGCTCAAGCTAAAGAACAAGAAGGCTTTCGCCTTCGGCTGCTACGGCTGGAGCGGCGAGTCGACGCGGCTCCTTGCGGAGGGGCTGAAGCACGGGGGCTTCGAGGTCATCGGCGACGGGCTGCGGGCCCTCTGGAAGCCCGATGGCGACGCGGTGAAGGCCTGCGTGGAGTACGGGAGGACGATCGGCGGCTCGGTTTGACGGGGCTGTGGGCGGGGTTGAAGGCGGGGTCGCAGGCGGGGTCAGGTGACCCCGCTTTCATCATCTCCACATGCTTCACAGGAACAGGAGATCGATCCGCGCCGCGCCTTTTCCAGGGCCTCGCGTCCCTCGCGGAAGGCGAACCAGGCGACGCCAAGGGCCCCGGCGATGTCGATATAGCCGATCCTGAACAGCTCGTAGAGCCCGCTTGAAGCGAGGAGTATGAACGAGAGGTAGAAGCAGGTCTTCGTGCAGCGCGCGTCCGCGATTATCGGGGCGGAGTCGAGACGTCTTCCCACCTTCATCTTCCCGGCGTACAGTGCCCACATGGTGGTGATCGATATCATCGATATCACGACGCCCGGAAGCGTGGTATCGGGCTCGATACGGTATATCGCGCTCAGGATCGACCCCGCGACCAGGCCCGCCGTGAGGATGAAGAAGCCCGCGGCGGTGATTCGCAGGGCATGGCGCTCGAAGCGGTCGCGCTCGGCCACGGAAGAACGCCGCATCCTCCATGCCATGTGGCCTACCCCCACGCCGGATATCACCTCCACAAAGCTGTCCACGCCGAATCCGAAAAGCGCCAGGGTGTCGTCGCTGACGCCGAAGAAGGTCGACACCGCTCCCTCGGCGATGTTGTAGAGGATGGTGATGAGGCTCAGGATGAATGCCACGCGCAGCAGACGGTCTGTATCAACAGGTGTGAGTGAAGTGTTCATCAAGACCTCCAGTTCGTATCGTATACATCTTTATCGCATGTGCTCGATGACGATCTTGATCCCTATGGCAATGAGCATGACGCCGCCCAGGGCGCCGGCGCGCTTCCCGAGGAGCGGCCCCGCCTTCGTGCCGATGGCCACGCCGAGTATCGAGAAGAGGGCGCAGACCACGCCGATGATCACGCTGGGGAGAAGGATCGGCCGGCCCAGTACGCCGATGGAGATTCCAACGGCAAGGGCGTCGATGCTGGTGGCCACGGCGAGGACCAGGAGGGACCATCCACGCGTGGGGTCCGGGCCGGGGCCGCAGGAGGGATCATCCGCCGAGAGCGCGTCACGTATCATCTTTATGCCGATGAAGACAAGGAGTCCGAAGGCGATCCAGTGGTCAAAGGCCCCGATATGGCCTTCGAGCAGGGAGCCGCCGAAATAGCCGATGACGGGCATCATGAACTGGAAGAGGCCGAAGTGGAAGGCGAGGCGGAAATAGTGCCGCGGCCCCGGCCTGGGAATCGTAATGCCGCAGGATATCGACACGGAAAAGGCGTCCATGGCCAGGGCGACGGCAACGATGATGATCGACAGTATATCCATTTTTCCAAAGGGGTCGCGGAGATCGCGTCCCCGTAGTACATCCATGAGGAGCCCCTTCGTGTCAATATAATTACATCATCGCGCCGTAGGGCCGTCATCACCGCAGAAAGCCCCCTCGCGCGCGCCGGGCAAAATATTTGCCGCGCACTTAAAATAAGTATTGATTTTTAGAATTTCCTTCCCCAAGGTGCCGTTAAGTGATTAAACATATACAGAGACAGAGACTGGAGGAATGCCGGATATGATGAATGCCCTCGCGACGTCTTCTGTCTTTCCAATAGCGGACATCTGAAACCGCACGCCCGTTTCTCCTCTTCCGGTGCGTACAGCCCGGGTTGACGGGCACACGACATTTTTTAAAGAAAGGACATCGCCATGAAGTGGTTGGTTCGCTTATCCATCAACAGGCCCCGGACGGTCATCGCATGCATCGTCGCCATCACCGTTTTTTTCGGCATCATGCTGGCGACGCGGTTCTCGATCAATGTCGACCCGATGAAGAGCTTTTCCCGCAAGATGGACGTCATCAAGTACTACCACCTGACGCTGAAAAAGTTCTCCATGAAGGACATGATCCTCATCGGCGTCGAGAACGACAAGAAGGGAATATTCAATGTCGAGACGCTCCGCTATCTCGAGGATGTGACCAGGCGGTTCCAGGACCTGACCGTCAGCAAGACCTATAACAATATCATCACCGGAAAGAAGGAAACCGTCGAGGTGCCGTCACAGATCGCTCCCGGGCAGATCATGAGCGTCATCAACGCCGATGACGTCATGGTGGACAGGGTGAACAACACCATCGTCGTGGGCAACCTGACCAGCAAGGCCCGGAAAAAGGCGGGCCTCCTGGATCCCGATCCCGAGAAGATGAAGAAGCTTCCCGGGAATGACGCCGACCTCGAGAAGATGATCCCCTATCTGGAGAAGGAGCTGATGGGAAACGAGCTTCTCAAGGGGACCCTCTTCTCCGCCGACGGCACCTCCTGCACGGTGATGGTGCCCGTGGAGAAGCGCCTCGACAACAAGCTCGAGATCATCCGCAGGGAAATGCCCATGATGGTGAACGCCGACGCCCTGCGCGACCGCTTCAGCGGAAGGGACTACTATTTCAGGGGTGAGATTTACGGCAAGACCGTTGACGGGACCACCGTCGACGACGCGTACATCGAGAAGCTGGTGTCCGGCAACAAGAAAAGGATACGGGCCTTTTTCCTGGACACCCTCTCCCCGATATGCCGGCACTACGGGGATTTTTACTCCGATCTCAGGAAGAGCGAGGTCAACGGGGCGTATCTCGAGCGGGTCTTCATGATGATCGAGAAGGACGAGATCTACGAGCGATCCGACGTGAATCTCACCTACCAGGACCTCATTGACGACATCTACGCCTTCGTGATCGGTCACATGGACCGCTTCAGCAGGAACAACCTTGAATCCAAGCTCTACAACGTGGCCAACATTTACGACGTGGGATACCTCTACAAGCTCTTCATCGACATCTCGGAGAAGAACAAGCCCCCGGACCTGACCATCTACATCGCGGGGAGGCCCATCGCCGAGGCCCTCCTCGAGGAGTTCGTGGTCAACGACATGTCGATCTTCATGACCATCACCACCCTGGTAATACTCCTGATACTGTTCCTCAGCATTCGGACCACCACGGGGATGTTCCTTCCCCTGGCGACGGTGATCATCAGCATCACCTGCCTCATGGGGGGTATGCTGATGGCGGGAATCGAGTTTTCCTCCGGCACCATCGCCATGCCGAGCATCCTCATCGCCGTGGGCAGCTCCTACGTTATCCACTACCTGATACGATACTACGAAAAGGCCGCGGCGGCGGGGGGTAAAACCGTCAAGGAGGCCCTCCTCGAGACCACGGACAGCATCGACGTGGCGATCAACCTCTCGGCGGTCACCACGATCACCGCCTTCCTCTCGGTCATCACCATCGACGTTATCGACATCCAGAGGCTCGGCCTCCTGGTCTCCCTGGGCATCGTGATCAACCTGATCCTTACCTACACCTTCATCCCGGCGGTGCTATCGCTCCTTCCCATGCCCGAGGGGATCAAGGAGACGAAGCTGGAAAAAATGATGATGAAGGTGCTGGTGAAGGGCGGGGAGAACACCGCGCGCCATTCCCGCGCGGTCTTTTTCGGCGCCCTGGCCGTGGCGGGGGTCTTCTTCGTGGGGCTCTTCTTCCTGAAAACCGAGAGCAGCATCACCTTCATGTTCCTCGAGAGCAATCCGATCCTCAAGGCGGACCGGTTCATCAACCGGGAGCTCACCGGCACGGGGCAGATGTGCATCGTCTTCAAGATGAGGGACGAGGTCGATCTCTCGAGCCCCCAGGCGAGGGGGGACCTTGCGCGGAGGATCGACTCCTTCACGTCGGCGTACCGCCGGTACCAGAATACCAATCCCGTTCTCTCGGGAGCGCCCACCGTCGATACCTTCATCATCGAGGACCTGGAGAAAATGAAGAACGACGTCGCGGCCAACCGCGAGGCGATCAGGGAGCGGGTCGGCGTCTTCACCGACATCATGAACGAGTATTACGAGTACCGGGAAAGCGGGAAAAACAATGCCGCGGCCGAGGCCGGCGGGGATGCGATGGATGACCTGAGCGCCATGGCCGATGATTACGAGAAGGTGAGCGGTATCGGCGCGGCGGTAACGCCGCAGGAGGCGGGCATCAATCGCATCGTCGGCAGGATCACCACCATAACCACGGAGCGCGAGAAGGAGCGGGCAGCGGGCTTCATCAGGGCGATTCGCGATGGGAAACGTACCCCGGCGGGGAAGGAGTTCCAGGGGGCCTTTTATTATCTCTCCGACTTTTTCCACACGGATATCACCCAGCCCGTGACGCTGCGGAAGCTCGAGCTCCTCGGCAGGAAGCTGAAGGAGTTGGAGGAGCCCAGGGCGGTCATCGGCGACGTCGAGATCGCCCCCGTGGGCAACATCATGAGCATTACCGATACCCTGAAGCTGATCTACCGGGTCTTCTACCATGACGACAACCCCGAGTTCCACAAGATACCTGACGTCTCCGCCGACGGGATCCAGGACAGGTCCCTCACGGACCGGAGCATCATCGGCGTGTGCCTGAGCCAGTTCCAGGCTTCCCGGGAGGACGTGTTCAGGTACCTGGTGGCGGACGACTACAAGCTGATGCAGTACGTGGTTTTCATGAGGAGTGACAAGGCCGACTTCCTGAGGGAATTCGAACGGCAGTTTTACCGCATGGCCCGGGAGATATTTCCGAAGAACGACCCCTACGTCGAGCGCATCGTGATTTCCGGCCTGCCGGCGATCAACCTGCGCATGAACGAATCCATCCTGGTCAATCAGATCCAGTCGGTGATACTGACCGTCTTCGTGGTGTTCCTCGCCTGCGTGTTCATCTTCCGCTCGATCATCGGGGGGATCTTCGCCGCCGTGCCGATATCATTCACGGTCATCATCACCCTGGGGGTCATGGGGTTCCTGGGATTCCCCATCAACTACAGCACGCTGATCAACGCCTCCCTGGCCATCGGGGCGGGAATCGACTACTGCATACATTTCATGGAGCGCTTCAAGTACGAGCATATCACCAAGGGGTGCGACTTCGAGGAGGCATACAGGAACACCCTCCAGACGACGGGTCTCGCCATCGTCATTTCCACCGTCACCGTCGGTCTCGGTTTCGCGGTCCTCGGCTTCTCCAGCTTCAAGATCATACGGGTTTCGGGCCTCCTGGTCACTCTCTCCATGGTCATGGCGGGGACCATGGCCCTGACGGTACTCCCCGCGATGATCAACTGGCTGAAGCCGGAATTCCTGAATAAGATGCAGCCCTTCGCCCTGGAGGAGCGCGTCAGGGAGATCGTCGAAAGGGTGTGGGAGTCCCTGAGGGGAAGGTTTGGCAGCGTGAAAAACTGAACGGAGACTTTCTTCCTGTTCAAGAATCACCCCTCTCAGAGGGGGACACGTGGGGACGCGGTCCAGGCATGATCGAAAACCGGATACTCGGTTGATCCGACCCTTCGCCTCCGCCTCTCCATGCCCTGCCGGCCTTTCCGCCCCTTACCCATGTCCCGCCGATAACTGAAAAAACCTTGAAACGGGGGTTTTCTTTTCGTATACTGTTGGTACGGTATATCTGCGTCGCAACACCGCTGCCTTTGCGGCAATCAAGGGAGTGAGATGGTTTAAAGTGGCCGGAATCCGGAAAAAATCCCGCCCGAACCCTTCCGCGGGAACACGCGAGGGACGGCGGGGGTCGAATCGCGGCCCGGCAGCAGACACTGCGCGGGGATCACCCGCCCGGGGTGATCCCGCCCGTCGTTCCTCTTCACCCGACATCACCTCAGAACGCCGCACCGCCGCACCGGGCCCCACGAAGTACCCGAATATGACGAAAAAAGAGCTGATTGAAGAGATACGCCTTCTCCGCGACAGGATGCGGACCGCCCCGGCGACCGCACCGGATGAATTCGGGGCGCGGGGCGGTGAACAGGGGAATGAATTCGAAGAGAAGTACCGCTGGCTGGTGGAGCGCTCGATCCAGGGCGTGAGCATCGTGCGCGGTGATCCGCCCAGGGTCGTCTTCGCCAACATGGCCCTGGCGAACATGCTCGGCTACGGCGTCGATGATCTCTGCGCGCTGTCGCCCGAGGGTCTCCGCGGCCTGGTACATCCCGATGATCGTGAGATATTTTTCCGGCGCTACCGCGACGGGCTCGAGGGGAAGCCGGTCCCCTCGCGCTATGAATTCCGCGCAATCAGGAAGGATGGCTCAATGGGCCGGTTCGAGATCTTCGCCACGAGGATGGAGATCGGCGGCGAGACGATGATCCAGGCCAGCTTTATCGACATCACCGAGCGCACGCGGGCCGAGGAGCAGCTCGCCCAGAGCGAGGAGAAATACCGCGCCATCATCGACAACATGGAGGAGGGATACTACGAGGTCGACCTCGCGGGGAACATCGCGCTCTTCAACCGCTCCTTCGTGACCATCCTCGGCTACGGGCCCGATGAGCTGATAGGCATGAACAACCGGAACTTCATGGACGGGGAGAACGCGCGGGAGGTGTTCCGGGTGTTCAGCGGGGTGTTCCGGACGGGGGAACCGGTGCAGGCCTTCGACTGGGAGATCATCAGGAAGGACGGCGGCAGGCGGATCGTCGAGGCGTCGGTATCGCTGATACGCGACGCGTCCGGTACGCCGACGGGATTTCGCGGGATCGTCAGGGACGTGACGGAGGAGAAGACGATGGCGCGCCTTCTCGCGGAGAGCGAGCGCCGCTACCACACGGTCTACGAGGTGGCCCCCCTTGCCTTCGTCCTCTGGGACAGGGACCGCCGCGTCACGGGATGGAACCGGCGCGCCGAGGAGATGTTCGGGTGGTCCCGCGACGAGGTGACGGGCAGGGATTTCCTGGAATTCCTCGTTCCCGATTCGGACCGGCCCGGCGTCGAGGGGGCCGTGGAGAGAATGGTGGCCGGGGCACTGCCGAGCCGGGGCATTAACCGCAACCTGACCAGGCGCGGGGAGATCATCACCTGCGAGTGGAGCAACACGGTGTTTCGCGGCAGCGCGGGGAGGGTGGAGGAGATACTCTCCCTTGCCCTTGACATCACCGAGCGCAGGAGGCTCGAGGGGGAGCTCTTCCAGTCACGCAAGATGGAATCGATCGGCAGGCTCGCCGGCGGCGTTGCCCACGACCTCAACAACATGCTGACGCCGATCATCGGCTACGCCGACATGCTGCTTCTTGACGCGCCCATGGACGAGGCCCATCTCGACGGTCTCATACAGATCAAGGAGGCGGCGGAGCGCGCCAGGGACATCACGCACCAGCTCCTGGCCTTCAGTCGGAAGCAGGTGTTCGTGATGAAGACCGTGGACCTCGGAAGGGCGGTCACGGGCTTCAAGAAGATCCTCAGGAGGACCATACGTGAGGATATCGAGATCGACATACGGGTCCCCGCGGAAACCTGCGCCATACGGACCGATCCCGCCCAGATAGAGCAGATTCTTCTCAACCTCGCCGTGAACGCCCAGGAGGCGATGTCGGAGGGGGGCGTGCTCACCGTCGAGATCTCCCGCGTGACGATTGACGGCGATTTCGCGAAGCGCCATCCCGACGCCTCGGCGGGGGACCACGCCCTGCTCTCGATCTCGGACACCGGCTGCGGCATGGACGGGGAAACGCTGGAACACGTATTCGAACCCTTCTTCACCACGAGGGAGGCGGGGACGGGACTCGGCCTCGCCACGGTGTACGGAATAGTGAGGCAGCACAACGGTTTCATATGGGCGAGCAGCGTTCCGGGCCGGGGATCAACCTTCCGCGTCTATCTTCCCCTGACGGATGGGGAGCCGGCGAGGGCGGATTCGACGGTTCCGCGCCGGGCGGACGTCCGCGCCGGGGAGACCATACTGGTGGTGGAGGACGAGGAGGCCGTGCGCGACCTGGCGGCGAAAATACTCACGCGCCTGGGTTACCGTACCCTCATGGCCCGGGACGGGAAGGAGGCACTGGAGATAATCGGGCGCTACACCGGCGATATTCACTGTATCCTTACCGACGTGATCATGCCGAAGATCGACGGGGGACGTCTCTATCGCGAGGTTTCCGCCATGAGGGACGATATCAAGGTGGTGTTCATGTCGGGATACACGCACGAGGTGATCGCCCGGCGGGGCATAATGGAGGAGGGCGTCCACTTCATCCAGAAACCCTTTACCTTTCAGACCCTGGCGGACACGATACGGGAGGTGCTGGATTCCTGATTACTCCCCGGTGAACGCCGGCTCCCGCTTCTGGGAAAAGGCGATGAACCCCTCTCGCGCGTCCGCCGAGGAGGCGACCTTCGATGACCATTCCCGGTCGACCCGGAGGCCCTCCTCGATCCCCATTTCTATTCCCGCCTCCATGCCGCGGAGCACCGCCGTCACCGCCAGGGGAGGACGCTTCGCCAGGGCGGAGGCGAATTCCATGGCCCGGTCCATGAATTCCCCGGCGGGGAACACCCGGTCGACGAGGCCCGCGTCGAGGGCCTCGGCTGCCGTGAGCCTCCTGCTGAAGAGGATCAGGTCAAGGGCCTTCGGTTTCCCGAGAAGACGCGCCATGCGCTGGATGCCTCCCCATCCCGGCGTGATGCCCAGGTTGAGCTCCGGGCAGCCGATCTTCGCTCCCGGGGAGTCGCTCATGAGGCGGAAATGGCACGCCAGGGCGAGTTCGCATCCGCCCCCCAGGCAGTAGCCGTTGATCGCCGCGATGACCGGCCTGGGACAGCGGTCGATGCGGTTGAAGAGCTCGATGGCGTCGGGCCCGTTGTGGAGATTGCCCACGTCCGAGACATCCATGCCGGCGGAGAACCCCTTCTCGCCGGCCCCGGTAATGACAACAACACGGGTGCCGCGGTCCGTTTCAATTTCGGCAAACGCCCGGTCAAGGTCCTCCCTCATGGCGAGATTGATCGAATTTGCCGGCGGTCGGTTCAGGGTGATCCTGGTGACGAATTCGCTTGTGTGAAGGGCAATGGCGGTGTAGCTCATGGAAGGCCTCCCTGTCGCGATGATGGCTGCGTGATGCGGCCCCGGGGACACGTTTCCCTCGATATAGGCGTGTGTCGGGGCTGTTCATGTGATAGGGGGGATTCCCGCCAAAATCAAGGAAAAAAGGGGGCGGCCCCGCACATTAATTTCTTGTCATAAAGGATGGAATGATGATTAGTGAGATGGAGATGCAGGCATGAGGCGTGCCGCCACATGGCGGCGCATGGGACCGCGATGCGAAGAAGAGAGAACGGAAGGGGCGCCGAGGCCCCCGCGAAAGGAGGACCGTCCGGAGGGGCGGTCCGGAAAAAGGCCGGGGGTACGCCCGTTCCCGGGCCCGGTCCGAAAAAATTTTCCTCGCCCGGACTTTTCCATTCGATTTTTTCCATGAATCCCGCCGCGAGCGCCGTCACAACCATCGATGATGGAGTGGTGCTCAGCGTCAACGGGGCGCTCCTTGACCTGACCGGTTACCGTGAGAGCGAGATTATCGGCAAAAAGACAAGCGAGCTCAGCATCTGGGCGGATCCGGCGCAGCGGGATGAGATGATGCGCCAGGTCAGTGAACGGGGTTCAATCAATCATTTCGAAACGAGGTTGCGATGCAGGTCCGGGGAAATCCGGGACTGCCTTTTTGCCGGGAACATCATGACCGTTGACGGCGCGCCATGCCTTCTCTCCATGGTCATCGACATAACAGACCGGAAACGCGCCGAAGAGGAAACGAGGAGAAGCCGGGAGGAATACCGGGAATCGGTGGACAAAAGCCCCGTGGGAATATTCAAATACTCCTATCCCGGAGGGCTTACCTTCGTCAATGCCGCCATGGCGGAGATATTCGGGTACGATTCCCCTGCAGAGATGCTCGAGAAGGCGACCGACGTCGAGCGCCACATCTACTACGACCCCGCCGAGGGGATGTCGACGTTTCGCCTCCTTAAAGATTACGGGGGGTTCCGGAACATGGAATACCGGTGCCGGAAGCGCGACGGGTACCCCTTCTGGGTCATGGCAAGCTGCCGCGCCATGGTTGACTCATCAGGGAGGATCGGCGTCGTGGACGGCTTCTTTACCGATATCACCAAGAGGAAGGAAGCCGAGGAGGCCCTGGCGCGGGAGCTCCAGATAAACCGCGCCCTGGGTACCGTATACCAGAGGATAATGGGCGCGTCGCTTTCCATGGAGGAGCTGTGTGAGATCATCCGGGACTCGGCGGCCGGGCTTACGGAAAGCCCCATCGTCCTGGTTTCCGAGGCCAACTCCCCGGCTGTGGATGCCGCTGCCCTTATCGGCGACCGGGGCATCGACGGGACCGCGGCGACCGGGGCCCTGGATGCGTTCCGGGACATCCTCGCGGGAGACGGCGGGAGCGTGCGTGACTGCGCCCTGGATAATGACGCCACCCATTCCGCACTTCCCCTCCCGGCGGGTATGGAGATTCGGCGGTACCTGGCCGTCCCGGCCATGATGCGCGGGGAGCTCCTCGGTCGTATCGTCGCGGCGAACGCGGGGCGGGAGTACTCCGTTTCGGACATCGAGTCGATGAAACGCCTCGGTGACGTTTTCGCCATCGCGATCAACAGGATCCGGAACGAAGAGCAGATAGAAAAAACGATGAAGGAGAAAAACCTCCTGCTGAAGGAGATACACCACCGGGTCAAGAACAACATGCAGATTATTTCAAGCCTCCTGGGGCTCCAGGCGGGCCACGTGAAGGACGAAGGCGACGCGGAGCTTTTCAAGGTGAGCCAGAACCGCGTGCGCTCAATGGCCCTGGTGCATGAAAAGCTCTACCGGTCCGAGTCCCTGGCGGGCCTCGATTTCAGTGATTACCTGGCCGATCTCGTGCGCGAGATTTCGGATTCCTTCTTCTCCGAGGGAAGGATTGAAATCCGGGTCAACGCCGAGAGCCTTTTCGTGAGCATAGACAACGCCATACCCTGCTCCCTCGTCATCTACGAGCTGGTCTCGAACGCACTCAAGCACGCCTTCCCTGGCGGGCGTGGAGGGAGCGTCGATATCGAGTTCTCCCGGCGCGGTGACGAGTACCTCCTCCGCGTGCGCGATAACGGCGAGGGGCTGCCCCGGGGAATGAATTTTCGGGACACCCAAACCCTGGGGCTCCAGCTCGTCAACGCCCTGGTGCAGCAGCTCCGCGGCTCCATCCACCGGGAGGACGGCCCGGGCACCTCCTACGTCGTTTCCTTCCGGGGGCAGGAATGAACCGCGCGAGGATACTCATCGTGGAGGACGAGGTGGTCATAGCCCTCGGTCTCGGCAGTAGCCTCGAGCGGCTCGGCTACGAGGTGGCCGATACGGTTTCCACTGGGGAAGACGCCGTGGCGAAGGCCCTTGATCTCGCCCCGGACCTCGTTCTCATGGACATCGTTCTCGCGGGATCCATGGACGGGGTCGCCGCGGCGAGGCGGATACGGGAGGAGGCCGATATCCCCGTCATCTACCTGAGCGCCAACGCGGACGCCGCCACGGTGGAACGGGCCCGGGACACCATGCCCTACGGCTACCTCAACAAGCCGATCAACGAGCGCGACCTCATGACCGGCATCGATGCCGCCCTGCAGCAGCACGGCATGGACCGCCGCCTCAGGGAGAGCGAGGAGAAGTACCGGGGCCTCGTCGAGAGCATGACCGACATGGTCATCGCGACCGATGAAAATGGAACCGTGACCTACGTGAGCCCCCAGGTGAAGCACATGACGGGCTACGAGGTGCACGAGGTCGAGGGGAGGAATTTTAATGAATTCACCCACCCCGAGGACAGGCAACTGCTGGCGGAAATGTTCGCCGCCGGAATAACGGGAACGGCACAGAGTCGGGAATATCGCGTACTTTCCAAAGGGGGCGAGACGATCTGGGTCCGGACCTCCGGGCGTCCCACCTTCATCGGGGGCCGTTTCGCCGGTGTCAGCGGCGTGATGACCGACATCACGGAGTGGAAGCGGGCCGAGCGCGCCCTCGCCGAGAGCGAGGAAAAGTACCGGCATTTCATGGAGAACATGTCGGACAGTCTCTGGGTTCTCGACCTGAAGACCATGAAGTTCATTTACAACAGCCCCCAGAGCGTGTACATTCTCGGATACACCCCGGAGGAATCGAAGGCGCTCTCCCCGGAGGACGTGGTCACGCCCGACTCCCTTGGCGTCGTGGCGCGGGCCCTGGCCGATGAGCTCGAGCGGGACGGACTGCCGGGGGTTGATCCGGACAGGTCCAGGATGATGGAGATCGAGCAGATCCACAGGGACGGATCGATAGTCTGGTGCGAGATGACGATGCGTTTTCTGCGCGACGTATCGGGGAAGCCGGACCGTATCCTCGGCGTGTCGCGGGATATCACCGACCGGAGAAGGGCGGAGCGGGCCCTGGTGGAGAGCGAGGAGAAGTTCCGCCTCCTCGTGGAGCACTCCCCCTTCCCGATCGCCCTTCTGGACAACGCCACGGGGCGCATCACCTATTCGAACAGGACCATGCGCGATGTCCTGGCCTACACGATCGAGGAGGTGCCGACCCTGGAAGAATGGTGGAAGGCCGCCTTTCCCGATCCCGCGTACCGGGAAAAGAACAGGCTTGCCTGGGAACAGGCCCTCGGCGAGATCGCCCGCACCGGTGCCGTGAAGGGGCCCATGGATTCCGACGTCCGGTGCGGTGACGGGTCCGTCAGGCGGATCGAGTTCAGGTTCACGCCGCTGGGGGAAACGACCGCCGTGATCATGAGTGACGTAACGGGGAAAAGCAAACCGGGAAAAAAGTGATATGGGCGGGAACGCCACCGCGGATATCCGCGTGCCGCCGGAGAGTATCGAGGGGATCGGATCAATGCCGCCTCCATCGAGACCCGCTTCACCAACAACTTCCCCCGGGGGGGTGCGTGGCATGGAACATAGTGGACTGAGGGTCCTCGTCGTGGACGACGAGGAGATGATAGTCAGGCTCCTGGGCCGGTATCTAGAGGACGCCGGGTTCAAGGTGCGGACCGCCGCCACGGGAGAGGCGGCCCTGGGGGTCCTCGGCGAGGAGCGCATCGACGCCGCGATCGTTGACGTGAGGCTCCCCGACATGTCCGGGGACGAGGTGGCGATCAAGGGGAGCCGGCTCCAGCCCCGCACGCGTTTCTTCATCCATACCGGTTCGATCGATTACGCTCTTCCACCCGATCTTGTCGCCGCGGGGATGGACGATTCGTGCGTTATCCACAAGCCCGTGACGGACCTGGCCGAACTGCGTCGCCTTATCGAGGAGAAGGTCAAGGGATAACCGCGCGGTAGATACGCCCACTCTCAGGGAAGGATCATCGCGTAGTTCAGGTTCCGTCCCGCGTCACCCCCGCGATAGCTGTAGAATTCGCCGTGACCCAGGAGGGTGCAGAGGCCCGCGTTGAAAATATTCCCCGGCGCCGCTCCCTCGCGGACCATTGATTCGGATGCGCTCTTCCAGAGGTCGAGAAGTATCAGCCCGTCACGCTCCCTCGTGAACCCCGGAAAACAGTCCGCCACGTCCCTCCCCACGGTGTATGATTCGGGCCCGATGGAGGGGAGAATATAGGCGCGGATCTCTTCACTCCGCGCACCGCGGCGCCTCATCTCCCGGATAAGCTTTCCCGCGATGCCGAGACGGGCGCCGCGCCACCCGGAGTGGACGGCACCCAGTATCCGGCGGGAAGGGTCCCAGGCGAAGACGGGAACGCAGTCCGCGGAGCGTATGACCAGGCAGACCCCCGGTGTGTCCGTTATGAGCCCGTCGGCGTCTCCCGCGACGCCGTTTCCCCCGGCGGGGGCGCCGTCAACATGGATGATGTCGTCGCCGTGCACCTGGTTGAGGGAACGGACCTGCGCGGGGTCTGCGCCGGCGGAACGAGCAAGGAGGTCCCTCTCCCGGGAGCGGATCGCAGCGTCCGGAAGGCCGTAGTCCGTGGGGTTGGCCGATTTCCCGATCACGCCGAGGCGCAGCCCCACCGGTGGGGGATGCGGGCGGTAAACGCCGTCGGCGTCCTTTCGAAGAAGGGTCATGACCACGTCCTGCCGCAGCCGCTCTCAGAGGGTGATATCATGGCGTTTCCTCCCGGAGAAGGATGCTATAGTTGTATATCCCGCGGCGGCGGCGGCCTCCAGGGCACGGGGGAGCATGTATCCCACCTGGTCCGGGGTGTGGGCATCGGAGGATATCGTTGCCGGGACGTTGGCCTCAAAGAGGACCCGGAGGATCTCAGCAGAGGGGTAGATCTCCCCAACGGGGTGACGGAGCCCCCCGGTGTTGATCTCCACGGCAACGCCCCCCCGGGCCATGGCGCGGGCTATTCTTTCGACGGCGGGGAGAAAATCCCTCCGCGGCCTGTGGCCGAATTTTTTCACGATGTCGAAATGTCCCACGATATCGAAGAGTCCCGATGAGACCATGGACTCGATGATCGTGAAATAGGCCGCGTAGATATCGTCGATGTCGCGGTCCCTGAAGCCGTCGACATGGGCGGGGTGGTCGAAGGCCCATCCGTCAATGAAGTGGCAGGACCCGATGAGGAAGTCGATCCGGGGATCGCTGAACAGGGCGGCGGGGAAGCTGTGGAAGAGGGGGTAGTCGACCTCCATGCCGAGACGCACGTCGACGGTTCCCTCGAAACGGGTCCGGCACTCCAGCACGTCCTTGAAGTAGGGCTCTATTTCGGATACGGGCATCGTGAGCCCCCCCCGTATCTCCTCGGGCATGGGGGCGTGTTCGGCGAAGCCGATTTCGCGTATGCCTTTTTTCGCGGCGGCCCCGGCGTAGAGGTCGACCGTGCCCGTGGCGTGGCCGCAGCGTTCGGTGTGTACGTGGTAGTCGATCATTCCCGTCAGTAGCCGTGCCGGGAATAGAAGAAGGATATATCGTTCAGCACTTCGCAGATCCGGCCGTTCATGTCGCTTTTCTTTATAAAGAATTTGTCGATTCCCCCGTCGTCCCCTTCCCTGATCATGGTGATGAGGTACCAGAGGGGATGGGCATGGACTTCGGTGTCCCCGTCGTGTTTCACGGCGTCCCCGATGAGGCGGTCGCGGAGGTAGGATTCATCCCGTCCCGTCGCCGCCGCGTAGCGCATGCGGTAGAAATGGGGATGGTACAGATAGAGCACCAGGATTTTCTGCCTCCTGAGATAGAGGGACACCAGCTCGATGGATCCGACCTCGACGTAGCGGGGCCTCAGGACGATCTTCTCGATTTTCCGAAAGTCATGCTTTTCCGGATAAAAAGAAAGGAGGTGCCGTACCCTGTCGGGGTTCATCAGGAGGGAACTCGGGCCCGGGTACTGGAGCGCGGGGTGGAGTATCTCGATGACGGTTCCGTCGTGCTTGTAGCGGTCCCTCCTGTAGAGGTTCTCGAAGCGGCTCGAGAGAAGATCGCCGATATCATGGGCGATGTCATCGTCGATAGTGACGATATCGCCCCCGCGGTCGTTGAGGTCCTCCTGGCTTTCGTAATATTCCTTGATATCGAACATGATCCCGTTTCTTCACGCCGTGAACGACGCCGCATCCTCTTCTTCGGCAATAATCCCCCGGCGCGTGGGAAGTGTAAAGGGATTTTTCCCGCGGCGGTGAAATGACGCCGCTGACGCCTTTCTCGAATATACTACGCGTGCCGCCCATTCGTCAAATATTTTCGCGTGCCGGAGATTCACTCCGGGGATTCAATAATCGGAGCGGATCGTCCGAATATTAATTATTCGCACCCGGCGGGTGATCCGGCCACCCCGGGCATCCTTCCGGAGCCGGGGAAAAATGCTAAAGCCGGGGGGCCTTTATGCCGATTAGGGTAACGGGCGAAGACCCGGTTCACGGATGAACGGGTATTCCGGGAGGTGCCAATGGGCGATCTCATGAAAAAGGAGGATCGTGAGATTAATCGGGAGAACAGGGAGGTTGATTCCGGCAGGATAAGGGAATTTCGCAAGAAAATTGCCGACGAATCGTATCTTGAGCACGCAATCAACAGAATCGCAACTGATCTTTCTCACTTTCTGACACGACAATGAAAGGCGGCGTGGAGGGGCGGGGCATTCCCCGCGCCCTTTCGTCGCGTTCAGGGCAGGCCTGAGGGCCCCGCATCACGCCCCCCCGACGGGGCCAGGGGGAAACCATGGAAGAGCGCGACTCCTATTTCGAACTGCGGCATGACAGGACGCTCAAGGTCCTGTTCCTGCTCCTCTTCGGCGCGGTTATCGCCGGCCTCGCGCTTGTCTTCAGGTATTACTTCTGGCCGTTCCTCTTCGCCGTGATACTCTACATGGCCGTGAAGCCGGTACATGATCTTCTCTTGAGGCACCTGAAAAGCAGGGGCCTGGTGTCCGCCGTGATGATCATTTCAATGTTCATCCTCGTGCTGGTCCCGCTTTTTTTAGTGATCGCGGCGATTGCCGAGCAGGCGTACCAGCTTTACATGATCGTCCAGCGCCAGATCCAGTCAGGGGTCATACGGGACATCTACGCCTCGAGCGCCGTGGAAAACCTGATGGCCTACCTTTCGATCGACCCGGGGGACGTGGCGTCAAAAATCGCCGACATGGCCGAACGCGCCTCGGGAATGCTCCTCTCAAGCGCCCAGGCCGTGATCGCCTATCCCCTGAGGCTCCTGGTCAATTTCTTCTTTCTTGTCCTGATGCTCTTTTTCCTGTTCAAGGACGGCGGGAAACTCGGATCGCTGGTCTACAGGGTGCTTCCCTTCCCCGAAGAACTGGAGTCGAAAGTGGTCAACCGGATGAACGAGGTCATCCGCGTTCTTCTCACGGGCAACATGATTATCATGCTGCTCCAGGGACTCATGGTGGGAATCGGATTTCGCATCCTCGGCGTGCCCCTGGCCTTTCTCGGGGGGAGCGTGTCCGCGATCCTTTCACTCATCCCCGTCGTGGGGACGAGCCTGGTCTGGGGGCCCATGGTGATCTACCTGCTCATCGCCGGGTCATACCTGAAGGCCATTATCCTCGGCGCCTGGTGCGTCTTCTGGTATCTGGTGCTCGAAAACCTGGTCAAGCCGAGGGCCTTCGGCAGGCGACTCCATTTTCACCCCGTGGTCTTCTTTTTTCTCCTCCTGGGAAGCATCCAGGCCTTCGGCCTCCCCGGGGTGCTCCTGGGGCCCCTTCTCCTCACGCTCTTCTACTCCTTCTGGGAGATTTATAAAATGCTCCAGGAGCGCGAAGCCGGACCTCCTGACGAAGAGGGCGAGCCGGCCGGGCCGTAATCTCCACGCTCGGGTGATTTCGCACGTCCTGCGATCGCATCTCCCCCGATGAAAAATACCGGACGACGCGGTTTTCTGGTTGAAATTACCCTCCACCGGAACGATTTTGACCCGGTACTGACCGGTGAGCTCCGATGACACGCTATAAAGGAAAAAAGACGAGATTCAACCCCGGGGGGATCAATGTTCCGTCGAAGCCCCCCCCCTCCGGGCCGGGAAGAATGGCCGGCATCATCCGAGGCATCGGGGAGGCCCTGCGCGAAATGGGCCGGTGGGCCGGCGCCCTCCTTTCCCGTGCCCGTGACCTTGTCCCGCGGTCCGCGACCCGGACCGGCGGTGCGCCGAAGGCCCGCCCTTCGCTTTTTGCGGGAGGGGGTTCCCGCCGATTCGCCATGCCAGGGGATTATCGGCCCGGGGGCATCGCCGGGGCGATTTCCTGGGTCATCGATCGCGCGGCGTCCCTTGTGAACGCCCTCCTGCGCTCCCCCGCGGCGATGATCGGCATAGGGGCGGGCATCATCCTCGCCTTCGGGATCATCCTCGCCATGGACTTCAGCAGGGTCCAGTCCCTGGCGAACTTCCAGCCGAACATGACCACGAAGATATACGACCGCCATGGCGTGCTGGTATCGGAGCTTTTTTCCCAGAAGCGCGAGGTGGTGCCCTACCGGAAGATCCCCGCCAACCTGGTCAACGCCTTTATCGCCATGGAGGACAACGAGTTTTATGACCACTGGGGAATCAACCCCAAGGGGATCACCCGTGCGTTTTTCGTGAACATCTTTTCGGGGAGGATCCGGCAGGGGGGGAGCACCATCACCCAGCAGCTCTCGAAGGTGCTTCTCACCTCGGGGAGGCGCAACATCTATCGAAAGATCAAGGAGGCCTTCATCGCCGTCATGATGGAGTTCACCTACTCCAAGGACGAGATCATGGGGCTCTACCTGAACCAGATCTTCATGGGGCACGGCACCTACGGTGTCGAGGCCGCCGCCATGCTGTATTTCGACAAGCACGTCTGGCAGCTCAACCTGGCGGAGTGCGCCCTCCTGGCCACGCTTCCCGCGGCGCCGAACCAGTTTTCGCCGATCCGCCATCCGAAGCGGTCGATCAGCCGCCACAAGATCGCCCTGGCCCGGATGGTGGAGATGGGATTCATCACGGTCCCCCAGGCCGAGCGCGCCTTTCTCGCCTTCTGGCCCGATTATCTCGACTACCTGAACGAGATATCCCCGACGATGACCACCATGAGCTCAAGGACAAACAGGGCCCCCTGGTTCACCGAGCACGTCCGGCGTCAGCTCGTAAAAAAGTACGGCAGGAAGATGGTATACGAGGAGGGACTCCAGGTCTATACCACCATCGACCTGAAAAAGCAGCTCGCCGCACAGGAGGTCCTGAAGCGAAAGCTCGAGCAGCAGAGCGTGACGTCGGGAAGGCTGGCCTTCAGGAACGAGGATTACATCGTGGACACCTACAGCGACATGGTCCAGATGTTCTCCTTTCTCTTTGACATGCCTCCCTTCAGGAGGAAGGGCTCACAGAAGCAGGAGAGGCTGAATGCATTCATCAGGGACAACATCATCGAGGAGCTTGATGGCCTCAACCTTCTCGTGGGGACCGAGGACATCAGCCGTTTCCTCGAGGGCTACAAGTCGACTTACCTCGAGGACAAGCAGCTCCAGAAGGTGGAGGGTTGCCTGGTGTCGATCGATCACCGGAACGGGTTCGTCGAGGCCATGGTGGGGGGGAGCGAATTCACCTCGATCAACCAGCTGAACAGGGTCATGCAGTCGAAGCGCCAGCCGGGATCGGCGATCAAGCCACTCATATACGCGGCGGCGATCGAGAGCGGCGATTTCACCGCTTCAACCGCCGTTCTCGATTCCCCCGTGGTCTTCCTGGACAGCGAAGCGGGTGACTGGATCCCCGAGAACTACGAGCGGGAGTATTCCGGCTTCGTGCGCCTTCGGAAGGCCCTGGCCCTTTCGATCAACGTGGTTTCGATTCGGGTCTCGCAGCAGCTCGGCATCGGCTACGTGATGGAGTACCTCGCCAGGCTGCTCAGGCTGACGCCGGCGGAAGCGAAGTCCAGGATTCCCAGGAATCTCTCCATCGCCCTCGGGTCCGTGGAGGTGAGCCCCCTGGAGCTCGCCACGGCCTACGCCATAATCGCCAACGGCGGGAAAAACGTGATCCCCTTTACCATACGCCAGGTGAAGGACCGCGACGGGAACATACTGGAGAACCGGGAGGAGGAAGTGGCCGGCATTCTCCGGGAAGAGGAAAAGAAGGGCACCATACAGGTCATCAGGCCGGAAACCGCCCAGGTCATGATCAGCATGATGCAGAGCGTAATCTCCGGCGGCACGGGGGGTTCCGCGAACCCCGGCAGGCCCGCCGCGGGAAAGACCGGCACCACCAACAACTGGAAGGACGCCTGGTTCGTGGGGTTCACTCCCGAGGTGACCACGGGAATATGGGTGGGTTACGACAAGATGGGGCTTTCCCTGGGAATAGGACAGGCCGGCGGCGGCGTCGCGGCCCCCATCTGGGGCGAGTACATGCGCCTGGCCCTGAAAGATGAACCGGTACTTGAATTTCCCCAGTACGCTCCCCTTATTACCATCGACGTGTGCGAGGAGTCGGGACTGCTTCCCTCTCCCGAGTGCCGCTCGACCATCAGCGAGGTTTTCGTGCCCGGCGCCGTGCCGGAAAAAACGTGCGACATGTGCGCGGAGATCATGAGGGGCACGTGGATTCCCGAGAAGGGCCCCGCGGAGAATATACTCAGGGACCAGAAGCGGACCATACGGCGCCAGATGGAGAAGAAGGAGGAATCGATCATCGAGCATATCGATGATGACCTCCTCAAGTGAGCGCCCGGCAACAGGTTACCCGCGGAGCCGGGGTGCCGCGCACACTGCCGGCCCGCCGGAGAAGGGGCGGGACTCCCGGTCCCGGCCACTACCAACCTGGAGGATGCGCAATGGAAACCGGCCACATGATCCTGAGGCGGGAGGAGACCGCCCTTGTCGTCATTGATATCCAGGAAAAGCTCGCCGCCGCCATGGAGAAGGAACCGGCGGAGCGGATGATCGCGAACGCCGTCATCCTCATCGAAACGGCGAAAGAGCTTGGTCTTCCCATCGTGGTGTCCGAGCAGTACCGGAAGGGCCTCGGGCCCACGGTGCCCGACGTCGCCGCGGCGCTCGGCGGCGTCGAGGCCCTGGAGAAGCTTCATTTCGACTGCATGGGGGACGACGCCCTCGCCGCGCGCATCGGCGCGACGGGCCGGGGGCACTTCATCCTCGCCGGCATCGAGGCCCACGTCTGCGTGTTCCAGACGGCCCTCTCGCTCCTGGGGAAGGGAAGGCGCGTCACCGTGGCGAGCGACGCCACGGCGTCACGGAGAAAGCACGACTGGGAGTACGCCCTGCGCGCCCTCGGGGCGGGCGGCGCGACGGTCTATCCCACGGAAACGATATCCTTCATGCTGATGGAGCGGGCCGGGACCCCGGAGTTCAAGCGCCTCGCCCCGCTGTTCAAGTGAGGGCGCGCCGCGGCGGCTAGAGGAGGCGCTTCATCCGGAGAATGTTTCGCCCCTCGAATTCTCCTGCGGGGACGAACTGGTTCATGAGGCCCGCGGGGGTGAAGAGCAGTATCTCGTCGGTGAGGTAGAACCCCCCGGGCTCCGCGTATTTCTGTCCCAGGTGGAACACCGAGTTAATCGAGTCGGATATGATGGTCCCCGTCTGGCCCTTGGCCTTGTAGACGGTGTTGCCGATGTGCATGGCGATCCGGTAGGAGAGGTTGATGTCGAGGTTGATCAGCTCGGCGCTCATGAGCATCCGGTTCACCATAAGCCTGACGCCGGCCTCGATGGCGTCGCATTTTTTCCCGTCGAAGGGGAAGAGGATAAGGCCCCCGAAGTCCATCCATATCCATATCCTGCCGCTGAAGGGGGCCACGGCCTGCTCGATGTAGTTCTTAAAAGCGGTGGTGATCGCGGTGAACTGTTCCGGCCCCCCTGCCTTCAAATCGTTCCTGTTGTCCAGGTCCACGAGCATGAAGCAGAAGGTGTACTCCTTCCCCTGCTGGACGCCCTTCCAGTCCTTCCCCGACGGGGTGTAGTTCCTGCGCGCCGTCGCCGCGGCCTGGTCGGCCCCTTCGACGGCCTTGAATTTCTCGATACGCTCGATGCGCTTCGGCTGCAGGCCCTTCTTGAGGAGGGCGGCATCGAGGTAGTCGGAAGCGCCGTCATGGAAGAGCCCGGCGATGTCGCCCGCGGTTCCCTTCGCGTCAATGATCCCGTAGCGGCACGCGTCCTGTTTTGCCAGGTACTTCATGGCCTGCGCCGCGTCCGCTTTCGCCATCGTGGAGATGTCCAGGTAGACCACCGATCCCTTCGGCGCCTTCGAGACGGTTTTTTTCATGCCGGATGGGGGCTGGACGACCAGCTCGTATTTCTTCGATTTCTTCAGCGCCTCGAAGTTCTTCTCGATTCCCTTCGCGGTAGAAAACAGGTAGACTATCATTTACTGTTCCATCCGTATGCTGTAGGAGTGATACCGGGCGCCGCTGGCGTCGGTCGACATTTCAAATCCCTTGAGCAGCGAGGCGTCCAGCTTGGAGCCCACCGCGTTGCTTATGGTCATGGCATTGGGCCTGGTGTGTTTCGATTCGATCATGACCACTTCCTTTATCGAGTCCTCTTTCAGCAGCTCCTCGATATCCTGGGTGTACTGGCAGAGGCCGGTGTGGATGGCGACGCGTACCTTGATCGGCTCTGGGAGCCTGCAGTGGAGGAGGTTGTAGATGAAGAGCTCGTTGATTATCTCCATGCCGCTCAGGGTCGCCAGAAGGTTCTTGTTGGCGAAATAGAAGGCCACCAGGCCGCCGTCTCCTTCCCAGTTCCATATCCGCCCGTTTCTTTTTTCTATGGCCTTCTCGACGATTTTTCGAAGGTCCCCGTAGGTTGCCTGGATGAGGTTGTCGGAATACTTGCGCACCAGCTGTGAATTGCCCGCGATGTCGAGCCTCAGGAAGGAAAGTGAATATTCATGGCCCTCCAGGAACGCCCCCCAGTTCCTGGTGCGCCTCACCGAGGGGTCCTCGACGAAGAGCCTGTTTTCCGGGTCGTAGATATAGCCCAGCTCCGTGTTGACCAGCTTGACAATATCCTTCAAATACTTGATCGGGTAGATCCTGCCCTTGTATCCCGAGGTGTGGAGCTGTATCAGCAGGGCGATGAAGTAGAAGAATTTTCCCGATTTCACCATGTCCTGGACGATTTGCCGCGCCGCGTCCCGCTGGGGTATCACCATGCTCTCACGGAATCCCGTTCTCGCGTAGAGGTCGTAGCCGTCAATGATGTCCTTTGCCACGTGGGTCATCAGGTTCACGTCCATTGATTCCGAAAAAGCCCGGGTGGCGAGGGATACAATGCTGCTGGGGATCTGCATGGCGCGGTTCCTTTCCTGGTGTCGTTTCTTTCCTCAGAATAGCCGACCTGCCCGGTAAGGTCAAGAAGAATTATCTCCTTCCTCTCAGGCGGGCATCGTATCCCATCGTATTGCCCTCCCGTCGAATACGGGGCCGTCGACGCAGGAACGGCACGGTCCCCGGTCGGTGTCGATTGAGCATCCGGAGCAGAGGCCCGTGCCGCAGCCGAAGTAGTTTTCCACGGATACCTCGACGGGGATTCCTCCTGCCAGGTCCGCGACGGCGCGCATCATCGGCGCGGGCCCGCATGCGTATATACGATCGAAGCGCTCCACCGGTATGATCCGGGACGCCAGGTCGGTCACCATCCCCTTTTCTCCCGCTGAACCGTCATCCGTGACGACGATGAACCGGCGTGCCGCGCGCCGGAACCGCTCTTCCATGAATACCTGGCCCGCGGTGCGGGCCCCGTAGAGATAGGTGATGTCGCACCCGGATTTCGCGAGCTCAAGGGCCAGGTAGTGAAGGGGGGCGTTTCCCACGCCGCCCCCGGCGATGAGGACGCGTCCCTTCGACACGGAAAAGCCCCTCCCCAGGGGACCGATGACATCGATGGGACCTGGGGACCGGGATGAAAGGAGTTCCGTGCCGCGGCCCACGGTCTTCACGACGATGCCGATTTCCGTCCCTTCATGGCTGAAGATCGAGAATGGCCTCCGGAGAAGGGGATCGAATCCCTCCCTCACCCTGATGTTGATGAACTGCCCCGGGGCGGACGTGCGCGACCCGGCTTCGAGGAGCAGGAGATGGTGGCCCTCGGCCACGGGGACTGGTGCTTCTTTCAGTATGAACATGCCGCTACTCTCGCTGGCGGTGCGGCGGGGACACGGCGCTTCGTTTCCGCGCGGAGTCCCCGCGGGGCTTTTTTCAGCCACGTATAGCTGTATCTTCCGGAGGTATGGGCGGTCAAGAAAAAATCACCCCGGTTCCGCAAATGACGTCGCGGGTCCAACCCCGTTTATGTCGTGAAAAATCTAATTTTTCGAGGTGCCCATAAATTAATTGACAACAGGGGGGGTATCCCGCCTTGTAACAGAATCGTTGTTCAGCCCCCGTAGCTCAGTGGATAGAGCGGTGGCCTCCGGAGCCATGTGCGTACGTTCGATTCGTACCGGGGGCGGAGCCTAGCATGACCTCCCGAGGGTGCGTTCCGCCAGAACAGTATAGCGCGGCCCCGTCCGATCAAGATCCGACCTGAAGAGCACGACTCTGTCGAAAACCGATTCCCCGTAGCGCGCGTCCCTCCGTGACGACAGGTAATCCCCGAGGCTACCCGGCACCCTCGCGCCGCGCCGCAGGCGCGCCATGGTAAGGTGGGGACGGAAAGCCCTCGTTTCGGCGGCGAAGCCGTGGGATGCGCAGAGGTCCTCCATGGGCGCGCGGATCTTTTCCATGGCCTGCGGATCGACCCTGAGGCCGCACCATATGACCCTGGGCGCGGAAGTGCCGGGGAAAGCGCCCAGGCCCTCCATGAGGAAGGGGAGGGGGGGGACGGCGACGAGGTCAAGGGAGAGAAAGCCGTCGATGATTCGCCGCGTTGTTTCCCCGGGGGTGTCGCCGAGGAATTTCAGGGTGACGTGGTAATGATCGGGCGCCACGGGACGGAGTATGCGCGGAAAGCGCGCGAGTTCCTCCCGGACGCCCGCGAGGCAGTCGCCGGCTTCCCCGATGGGTAGGGCGAAGAAAAGGCGGAGCGGTCCCTCCGTGGGCGTCATGACCTTCCTTCCGCCGCCGTGACGCGCCGTTCGATCACCTCGAAGGGAAACTCGACGCTCCTCGTTCTCCCCGTGGCGTCTACGGTGAAGCGGAGGGTAAACCGCCGGGAGGATGAGGGGATCCTGTCGAAGGCGATCAATCCCGCCATGGCGTCGCGGGGGGGAATGAAATCGAGCCTTGATTCGACCGTGTCAGCCTTCGGATCGGTCTCCGACCATGAGGCGCCTTCCTCCAGGAGCCTCCGGACGGAGAAAACGGCCGCCGGATCGCAGTCGGAATGGCGGGGCGGCGAGAGGCGCGCGCGGAGGGTGCCGATGTCCAGTGACGCGGCGATTCCCCCGGCGTGCACCAGCTCCGCCCGTTCAACCCTGATGGGCATGTCAACGGTGCTTCGGATGATCACGTGAAAGACGACGAGAGGCGAGAGACGGCCGGAAACGCATCGCCGTCCCTCCCTCGTCCGTCCCAGGAGGCGGCGCAGGGAATCCTCGCGGAGATGCTCCACCGCTATGTCGCAGTACACGCTTCTCACCAGGGCCGGGCCTTCTTCGGTGATTTCCACGCCCGGACGGTCAAGGGGGCGGGGGAATCGCTCAAGGGCCGGGGTGGCGCAGGAAATCGCCCAGGCGCACAGGATGATGACCGCCGGGCGCGCCCGCCCGGTGGCCCATCGAGCCCCAGGGGTTTCGCGGACCATCAACGCGCCCCCGCTTTCATTTCCTTTCGCTCATGGCCCGGGCGATTTTTTTCAGGAGCACGTCGAGCTTGAAGGGCTTCGGGAGAAAGAGATCCACGACGTTGCGGTAGGGCCTGACGGAATCGAGTATCCATCCCGAGAGGAGAATCGTGATGGTGTCCTCCTTGATCTCCTTGATGCGTGCCGCGAGTTCGATGCCGGTGATTCCGGGGATGCCGTAGTCGGTGATGACGATATCGTAGGGAGCCCGCTTGAATTCCTCTACGGCCTTCTTGCCGTCGTCGCAGATGAACACGCGGTTTCCCATCTTGTCGAAAAGCTCGAAGAGGATCTTCTGGAGCGGGATTTCATCCTCGACGACCATGATGTCAAGGTCCCTGATGCGGTAGTCCACCGCCTCGCTTTCCCGCTTTTCCCTGTCGATGATCATGGGGGGAGGGAACATGACCTTGATCGCGTACGAATCGGGGGATTCCTCTTCGATGATCTTCAGGCCGATGATGTCGGCCACCTGGCGGATGTCGGCGCCGGTGAAGATGTTGATGAACGCCGGCGGCGCCGGCGGCGTCCCCGTGTCCTTCCGTGCCTCGACGGCGAGGCAGAGGTCGGCGTTCTGCTTCAGGGTGATGTGTATCTCCCCGGTCTTCTGGATCGAATCGGACACCTTGAGTATGATCGAGGTTATGATCTCACGGAGAAGGCGGGTCTTGGTGTTGACCATGACCCCCGAGTAGTATTTCTTGTCCACTTCGATCCGCTTCGTGTTGTCGATGTTGTAGACCTTGAACTGCATCTTCGAAAACTCGATGGCGTCCTCGATAACGTCCACGACGGGCTCGACGGTGTCCTCGCCGGATTCGTTCGCGCTCACGATGAAGTTCTGTATCCGCTTCACCTGCCCGGCGATCTCCATCGCCGACTCCTCCATGACCTGGATTCCCTCCATGACCGATTCCTTTTCGGTGATCTGCATCAGGAGCTGGGTCTTGCTCAGTATCACGTTGATGGTGTTGTTGAGGGAGTGGAGGAAGCCCTTGGTGATGTCGGTGAAAAGGCCTATCCTGTTGGCGGTGTTGACGCGGCCCTGGAGTTCCCTGATCCGGGTTATGTCTTCCATGATCATCTCGACGGCGGTGATCCTTCCCTCCTCGAGTATCGGATAGAGGGTGAGGTTCACGACCTTCCTGTTTCCCTCCCGGTCGGCGGTATTCACCTCTCCCATGCGTTGAAAGGGGCTTTCCCCCGCAAGAAGGAGCGCCACGGCCTTCTTTATCCTGTCCGATTCCGGGCCGAAAAGCAGCTCAAGGGTCGCGCCTTTCTCCTCGAGTATCTCGCGGCAGCTGTAACCGATGAATCCCTCCATGGAGCGGCTGCACTTCGAGATACGCATTTCCCCGTCAATGCGCGCGATGGGCATGGGGGAAAACTCGAAATAGAGGTTGTCGTACCGGAAATTGTCTTCCGAGATCGCTGACAGGGTCGAGGGATCGAACGAGACGAGGCGGTCGTCAATGACAATCATGATGGCGGCGATGGACGCGACGGTTCCATCAGCGTACAGCGGGAAAAGGCAGATTTCCACGGGGATCTGGCCCCGGGCCTTTGAGTCGAGGACGGCGAAGCACCGCGCGTTCTCGCCGTCCATTGCGCTGAGGTAGGCGCGGGCGATCCTGGCGCGGTATTCCGGGAAAAATGGGTGCTGCCAGTCCAGGCGGGCGTCATTGCCGTCGACGGGAACAAGGTCCCGGTACGCGCCGTTTCCGTAAAGTATCGCCCCGTCCCTTCCGATTATCGTGACGGGCTGGTTCATTGATTCGAAAACGGCGTATCCTTCCAGGGATGCGACGCTCCCCCCGGCCCTGTTGTCATAGTGCGAACTCATTTGCTGCCGCCTGCCCTCAATGTCCCTTTCCCGCCGCGCCTCGTGCCGTTCACTGGACCGTGCGAATAGTGATGAAGCGCTTGCCGTTTTTATTGATCTCGAAATTCACGTTCCGCGATTCAACCACGGTTCCGTAATGGCCGATGAAATCAAGCCGGGCGCAGTGGGTTCCCGGTGGGAGGGGCACCCGCGCGAGCTGGAGATTCGCGGGAAGGGTGTGCCAGCACCGAAGGTCCGGCCTCATGGTGGCGAAAAGCGCGGCCCCGGTTCCGGAGCCCACCAGGAGTCCCACCAGGGAGGAGAGCCCCCTGTTTCCGTCCGAGAGCTTGCGGGTCACCTCCTGGGCGGCGATCCCTGCCCCGAGAGAGACGACGGCCTTGGTGATGATCGATGCGGCCACTTTGGCCCTGAGCCGGGAGTAATCGTCCTCGAGGTTCCTGATGGCGGTTTCCTCGATGTTTTCGAGGTTCTGCGTCATTACCTGGCGATTTCCCACGGACACGCGGAGGCATCGCACCATGTTGGGTCGGGTCTGGAACCTGGGGATGGGGTTCTGGGCGGCGGTAATCGCTGTCATGACCGATGCCGCGGTGACCCCCGCCGCGAGGCTCTGGGAGCCCAGCGCCACGACGAGGGATGCCTTCATCCCCGGGTCCTCCATGAGCCTTCCCCGGGATACCTTGATGGGCGCGCGGCCCGCCTGGAAGACGACCACGAGCTCGCCGTTGCCCGAACCGGCCCTCTGCCGTATGGAGGCGAGGTCCCGCCGCGCCACGGCGAGGTCGGGCCTGTTCTGCAGTATCTGCCGGTATTCCACCTCGGCGTACTCGCGGTCGTACTCGTCTCCCGTGGTGTCGGCGCGGAGTTCATGGGCGATGGCGGCGAGATACTTGGCCATGATGTTCTGCTTGTAGCGGGCCTCGCCCTTTTCATTCTTAATTTTCTGGAGCTCGTTATTGACGGCCTTGAACTCAACCGCGGCGTCGTCGGCATTGTCGAGCATCAGGTAGTTAATGCCGAGATACATGTGAACCAGGACCTTCTCGAAGTCCTCGCCGCGGTAATTTGTCATTGTCTGGTTGGTCAGGAGCGCCGCCACCTCCTTCGAGATGCTGATCGGCTTGACCTTCGCCATGGTGGCGGCTTTCAGGAGTACGCGGTTGCTGTCCTCGTATTTCTCGGCCGCGTGGAGAAGGTACCCCGCCTCCATCAGGAAGAGGAGCTGGTCCCTGCCTGACTTGTTGACGTAGGGGAGAAGGGATTGCGCGGCCTCGTAGGGCTGGCCGCGGTAGAATAGTTCAATCGGGGCCTTCATCTCCTCCCGGTAGTCCCTGCCGCATGAGAAGAGGAACACCAGGAGAAGCGCGGCCGCAAGTGGGTGTATTCGGCGTGTCATGGCACTGGTCCCGCCGCCGGTTCAGAAGGATATCCTGTCGGTCGCCGTCGCCTTCAGGAACTCCTGCCTCTCCTGCCACTTCAACAGGCCGGTTCTCAGCTCCTTCATGGATACGGTCACGACCAGGAATTGCACTTTCTTCCCGCCCACGTAGCGGACGTTTTCGTTGATGGTTCCGTACAGAAAAAAGTTGGGCGATTTCAGGTTCCCCACGGGTATCGCGCTCTCGGGATCGATGAGGCCCGTCATGCCCATCTCGATTTCGCTGATGGTCTCTTTCGTATACGCGTCGTCGAGGAACTGTATCCTCATTTTTATCAGGTTGGTCACGATCTCATCGGCCAGCATCTTCGTGTCGATATGCTCCGCCGTGTCGTTCTTGATCCTCTGAAGCCGGATCAGTGCGGGCTGGTTCCATTCGTTTTTCAGGTAGGCGTGGAGGGAATTCACCATCTTGTCGACGGTGGTTTTGATCTCCCGGGGGCCCCATTCCATTGAACCCTTGTCTTTCGACGCGTCGCGATACTGCGTCCCGCCGCAGGAGAAGGCCGTCAGCGCGCAGAGAACGGCGATAGCACAGGCTCTTTTCATGGTGACAGCTCCTGATTATGATATGGGAACATAGTTTTAATGTATAATAAATTTTTCCTGAATTCTACAGGCGCCGGTAAATTTCTATAAAACCTTTGATTTTTCAGGTATTATGGGGCATTCAAGTACCCAGGGGCCTCCATGCTTTTCCGGGGCAGGCTGTTTTCGCCGCTGCTCCGGAAATACGGGTGGACCCGAGTTTACTGAAGTGCCTGCTTCCCGTGGAATTGTCGGGTTCCGCCCTTCAAATGTCAATAATAAAGTAATGGTTTTTTCATCTGCGCGGAGGGTCTTCCCGCGGCCGGGAACGTACCTCCAGGTGACTCGCGATGGCGCCGCGGATCTCCCGGATCGTCCGGTCCCTGTCGAGGTTCTCGATGCGGGCGATGTATTCTTTCCGCTCGAGGGAGTGCAGGTAGAGGGGATCGTAGTACTTTTCCAGCATGATCCTGATGAACGCCTCGAGTTCTCCCCGCGCGTACAGTTCCAGGAGCTCCTCGACCTGCCTGTGGCCCAGCCGGGACGAGAGACCCCGCACGATCGCAGGTATGTTCTCGTCATCGCAGGAGGCGTGATATTCCGCGTAGAGGATATCCTGGCGCCGCGTCATCGGCGCCTCGATGAGAATGGCCGGCGCGGCCCGCATCATTTCGTGGAGCCTTTCCGGGAGATGCAGGTCCCCTATCTTCCTCGATTCTCCCTCGACGAGTATCCACGGCGCCCCGGCGAGGGAGTCGAGGCGCTCCACGATGAGGCTTTCGAATCGCTTCTGTGTCGCCGGCACGAGACCGATGCCGCCGAACACCGAACTGCGGTGACCCGCCATCCCCTCCAGGTCAATGGCATTGGGAAGCGCGCGGAGCACCTCGGTCTTCCCCGTGCCGGTGAGGCCCTGGAGCACGTAGAGGGGGGCCGGCATCGTCATGGTCCGCACGCGGTCGAAGACGTGGCGGCGGTACCCGCGGTAGCCGTCCCGGAGGCGGTAGACCGAGAGCCCGAGTGAGGAAAGCAGCGAGGAGAGGGAGGAGGATCGCATGCCCCCCCTGGCGCAGAGTATGACCATGTTCATGTCGCGATAGTTGAGAAAAGCTCCCACGAGCCCCTTCAGCTTCGCCCCTGCGATCTCGGTCCCGCGGATGACCGCGTCCTCCCTTCCCGCCACGCGGTAGAGGATGCCCACCTCGCGCCTCTCGGCGTCGTCGAAGAGGGGAATGTTCACGGCCCCGGGCACGCTGTCCGCCGCGAATTCCGACGGGGAGCGCACGTCGAGGTACACGCGGTTCGATAGAGAGAGCGATTCTGCGTAGGAGATCTCGTTCATGGCGACGGCCGGCAATTCCCGGGGATCACGGTTCGGGCATCCGGATCGAGACACGCCCTGTGCGGGCAAGCTCTTTCACGGAGCCGATGACGACCTGCATGTAGCGCTCCATGGAGGGCGAGAAGAGGAGGGGGTGGAAATCCCCGCGGCGCAGGGGCTTGCGGATCCTGGAGCCGCCGGCGTACCCCTCGGCGGTGAAGGGCTCCCCGTTCCCGCGCATGATCGACTCGAGGTCCCGGAGTCCCACGGCGAATATCCCGACAACCTCTCCGTCATTGAACCGGTACCCCTCCAGGGGGCGCTCGTCGTTCAGCAGGTACACGCGCTGGAATTCCCGCTGGAAGAGCCCCTCTTCCCGTTCTTCAAAGCGGAACCAGCCCAGGTCAATGCGCTTCCTTTCCGGGACCTCGATCCCGATCTCTTCCCGGGCCTCCTTGAGGAGCTTGTCCCCGGTGAAGCCGTAGGGCACGTGGCCCCCCACGGTAATGTCAAGGCAGCCGGGATAGGTGTCCTTGTGCGGCGCCCTGAGCTGGAAGAGGAGCCCTGGTTCGCGCGACAGGTCCCTGACGATCCAGAGGTGCACCGCCTCGTGGGGGACGCCCTCCCGGTGCGCGATCTCACGCGCCACGGCTTCACCCGTGGGAAGGCCATGTTCCCAGTCCCAGACTTCGAGTATCTCGGGGTTTTCCATCGGGGTATTCATCATGACGGGCCGTTTTCGGCGAACCGGGCCCCGCCCGGCGCCGGGGCGGTCATTCATCCGCCCGGTTACGTGATTGGCCATTCCACCCGTCCTGACAAGCTTTTTTTAATTGAAATCGCCCTCCCCGGGGCCGATATTGTGAATGAACGCGTTGCTGCGGGTCCACCAGAACGACATCCGGGGTAGTATGGCGATAATACACGAAAATGACGGCGGAGAGGGTGCGGAATTCATTCACGCGGAGATGCTGGATCCGGCGGATGAAGGCGGCAGAAAGGCGGGCGGGGGCCGTGAAAGAAGCGTCATCCCCGTGGGAATATTCCTCTTGCTTTTCTTTATCGAGGCCGCCATGGCCGTCGGGGCCTCCCTCGCCTATTTTGTTTACCGGGGCTCTGCGGGGATACGGGAGATCGAGTCGTTCGTTCGTTCCCGCGCGATTCCCCTGGCCCGCGAGCTCTCGGAAGAGGCCGGGGCATCTCTGAAAAAAAAGGATTACTCCGGGCTGCGTTCCCTCCTGGCGGAGAAGCGGGGGCAGGGCCTGCTGGACGAGGGGTTCCTCCTCCTTGCCGACGGCAGGAGGGCCGTTCATGTCGCGGGGAGGGACGGCGGGGAGTCGCCGGGGGACCGTTGGAGCCACAGCGCGGAACTGATCCTCGCTCCGGCGAGAAAAAAATCGGGGGAGACCATGATGATCGACTACACCGCCCCCGCCGCCGGGCTTCCCTATGACGCGGATATCCGTCTTCTCCTGAGGCGCTTCCTGTATACCGGTATCGACTCGAATGCATGGCTGGTGACGAGGGCCGTGTATGATAAAAAAGGGCCCGCGGGGGCCGTGGGCTTCGTCATCGGTAAACGGGAGATATTTGATTTCATTGAAAACCATGTCCGATTCTCGCTTCGCGTCCTCGTCGCGGGCCTTGGGGTGGCCCTGGCGATATCCCTTTTTATTTCCTTCGTGGTTTTTTTCCGTTACCGGAGCCTCCGGCGCGGAGGCGCCGGGATAACCGTGGAGAAAGCGACGGCGCGGGACGAGTTTTTCGATGTACCGCTCCCCGAGGCGACCCGGAACTCTTCGTCATCCCGGGGGGGGGCACCGTTCAGGACCGGCGCGGGGATCAGGGACGCGATACCCGTGAATGGGAAGGAGTGACGCAGTGGTGATCAATCATGCTGAATTGCTTGACGGCCGGGCCGCCGTCGTGGAAATCGAGGGGCCCCTGGACAGCCGCAGCGCGCCGGAATTCGAGGAATACGTGCGGCGCCTTCTCGACAGGTCGGTCATCTTCATCATTTTCAACGCCGGCAGGATGGCCTACGTGAGCTCCGAGGGTATCGGCATGCTCCTCTATCTCCAGAGCAGGATATCCGAGGACAACGGCTTCTTCGTGCTCTTCGGTCTCTCCCCCGAAATCGAGACCCTCTTTTCCCTTCTCGGGTTTGACAGGGTGTTTCGTATCGCCGGCGACAGGGCCGAAGCCGTTGAGATCATGGACCGGCAGATGGAGATGAGGGACAGGGGAGAAACGGAGGGTGACGTGCCGGAATTTCGGGAAGTCGAGGAGCCCGTGGCGGCCCCCGTACAGCCGGAGGAACCTCCCGCGACGGAACAGGAGTTCGACCGGGTCGAGCCCTCGGCGACTGAATTCGAAGCGCCATTCGAAGAAGCGCCCCCGCGGTCCGCCGCACCCGAGGAAGGGCGCGTGATGAAGTGCCGGGCCTGCGGCGCTGAACTGAGAACCCATGGCCCCGGAGACTACATCTGTCCCCACTGCGACGAATCCTTCAATGTTCCGGAGAGCCCGGAACCCCCTCCCGCCCCGGTTTCATCGGCGGGATTCGGCCCGCTCATCGTGGAGTGCGCTTCGTGCAGGTCCCTCGTGCGCGTGAAAAAAAGCGGCGCCTACAAGTGCCCCGAGTGCGGGAAGGGTTTCACCGTCGACGAGAACCAGTCGGTTGCATTTTAATTCACCGTCGCGCCTCGGCCGGGAACCGGCCAATATGGCTGCCTTCGTTGTCGCAACGCAGAAAATATACTTGATTTTATTTCCCGCGACCGGTACCACATTATCATCTTGACGAGGAGCGATGTCCATGCCCCTGCCCGAGGGCAAAACCTTTGATTTCGAAAGCGAGGAAGCGGTACGCGCGGATTTTCTCGAGGCCATCGATTACGGCGGGAACCGCCAGGAGATCACCTACGAGACCGATGAGTTCACCGCCGTGTGCCCCTTCTCGGGCCTTCCCGACATCGGGAAGGTCACCATCGTCTACGTGCCCCGGCGGCGCCTGGTGGAGCTCAAGTCGCTGAAATACTATTTCGTTTCGTTCCGAAACGCGGGGATATACCAGGAGGCGGCGACCGACAGGATATTCAGAGACCTCCACCGTCTCCTCGATCCGGAGTACCTGATGGTCAGGACGGTCTACAACGTGAGGGGAGGCATCGCCTCAACCTGCGTCATGGACTCGGAAAAGCTGGCCCCGGGAATTCCGACAGCAAGGGAGGAGAAGGCATGACCAGTTTCAGGATGATCGCCATGGCGCCGGTACGGTTTGTCGATTCTCTTGCCGACCGGATCTGCGCCGTTATCGGGGCCGCCGCATTCGCGCAGTTTCCGAGCTACCTGGCCCAATATCTTCAGCGCCTGGGGGGGCACCGCGACGAGGCGGCCCGCAACATAGACAAGTACCGGGAGATCGCGGCCGAAACGGGGATGACGATACAGGAATACGCGGGGAGGCTCGCTTCCTCGGGCGACGAGGTGATCATGAAGACGGGGCGGAAGATCGCCGGGGACATCGATCGCCTCGACGCGCTTTCGCGCGCCCTCCAGGAGCTCCAGGGGGCCCCGGCCTGCAAGAAATTTTTTCTCTTTCTCAAGAACATGGATTTCGAGATCGCCCGCGCGGCATGGGGCGATTTCACCCCGGGGCTGCCGCTGACACCGGAGGGCGCGGCATACGCCGCGGCGGGAGTGGTGGCGGGGATGCTCCTCTATTTCATCGTCAAAAAGCTTTTCCTCCTCATCGCGAGAAGGATCAGGGGCCGCAGGCCCGGCGTCCCGCCGGCCGGGAGCCCGGTGAGCCAGGGGGTGGGGCATGAGCGATGAGGATGTCCTGATATCCTACGACCGGATGAAGGAGCAGCTGGAGAAGGAGCTCCTTCCTTTTTATGAAAAGAACAGCGAGGCCGCCCTGGCGCCGCCGGTGATTTCCTTTGAGAAGGGGAGCACCCGCATCTCTTTTGGATGCAGCCCCCTGACGTCGGGAATGATGGCCGACTGCATGCTGGCGATTAAGAGGCACATCGCCAACGTGAGGATCCACTCCTTCGAGGACGGGTATTACGCCTTTCAGGCGATGAACCGGAACCTTTTCAAGCCCGAGGGCATGCTCGACAACTTCAAGATCGAGCTCTTCGTCCTCTCCGCGTCCTCCAAGGTGGAGATACAGAAGAAGGGAAACCTCACCCAGGAGGAGATCAACCTCGTCGTCGAGCTGTTTCGCATGACCCGTTCTTCGTCGGGCCAGGATCCCGCCGCGCTTCTTCGCCTCCTGGGCTCCACCGTGGTGGAGCCCGACAAGAGCATCGATTGGGACTACATCGCCGGTTACGACGAGGTGAAGAGAAAGATACGGGAATCGATCATCCTTCCCCTGAAGAACCCCGTGGTATACGATTCGATCGCGCGCATGACGAGAAAGGTCTTCGAGTCGAACCGGCCCCGCGCCATCCTCTTCGACGGCGCCCCGGGGGTGGGAAAGACCACGGCGGCCCGGGTGATCGCCGGGGAGACCGACATCCCCCTGGTCTACGTCCCCGTTGAATCGATCATGTCAAAATGGTACGGCCAGTCGCCGCGGAACCTCTCGCAGATCTTCGACGCCTGCGAGGAGATGGGGGGCGCGATCATATTCCTTGACGAGATCGATTCCCTCGCCGGGTCGCGGGACCATGACATGTTCGAGGCGACGCGACAGGTGCTTTCCGTGCTCCTGCGCCGCCTGGACGGCATCGGCGCCGCCTCCTCCACCATAACCATCGGCGCGACGAACCGGCGGGAGGACCTGGACCACGCCCTGATAAGCCGTTTCGACCAGACCATCTTTTTCCCCCTGCCCAACGCGGCGGAGCGGGCCGCCATCTTTTCAAATTACGCCAGGCACCTCGCCGACGAGGAGCACGCGACCCTGGGGGACGGCAGCGAGGGCCTGAGCGGGCGGACCATCAAGGACATCTGCGAATTCGCCGAGCGGCGCTGGGCGAGGAAAACCCTCATCAAGAAGCTGAAGCCCTCGGCGCCCTCCTTTGATGTCTACCGGCAGACCCTGCGGATCTGGAAGGAAACCGCTTAGTCATGCCGCGGGCTGCCCGAAAGGACGTTTTTCGGTTGACGACCCGTCCGGCCCGTCCAAGGATACAGGGGCGCGCGTAGGCGTACCGTGCCGCGCAGCAGCGGCCCCGCCGGGGGCACGCAGGAGGGGGGGGGAGGAGCCGTGGAGCCCGTGATCTCAAGCAGCCTGTGCCGATTCCGCGTCACCGACGAGAACCTGGTGTCGGATAAGAAGGTGAAAGAGGGCCTGGCGAAGGCCTTCGAAGATAACCGCTGCTTCGAGTTCTACCTCGACCGCGATCTCGTCGCGAGTCTCAGGAAGGGCGATCCCGCCGAGTTCTACCGGGAGCGGTTCATCGATCTGCGGAACAGCGCCTTCGACGCCGTTTCCGGTGGCGACCAGACCGTCAGGGGCAGGCTCCTGAGCGACATCAGGCTCTCGACCCGGCTCATCTCCGCCATGGTGCTGACCCACCGCGCCGTGGCCGCCGGGGATTTCGACAGCATCATGGGGCGGCGCATCGTGGTGGTGAAGGAGCTTCCCGGCGTTCCCACGCTCCATCACGTGTCCAGGGAAACCACGGTCATCTCGCACGTGGGTCAGGGCCCGCCGTGGGCGGAGATTCCCACGATCTATCTCGGCCTGAAAACCTTCGACGCCCTGGCGGCGGAGCAGAAAAAATCGGGCGATACCCTCTTCCGCGCCTTCATGCTGCTCCTGATGATCGAGGAGCGGGCCATCCAGACCGGCTACCATCATACCACGGTGTATCCCGCGGACACCTCCTTTGCGCTCAATTTCCTGGTGGAGGGGGTGATCGCCTACGCCCAGCAGTTCGAGATCGAGGAGATCCCCGAGGTCCCCGTCGAGAAGAAGGTGCGCAGGTTCAGCGAGGCCTCCAGGAAGCGGCATCTCCGCGATCTCGACGCGCGGATTCCCAGGGACCCCCTTAACTTCAACTACGAGCGCAACCTGGAGGCGGTGAAGTCGCTCGAGAGGCTGGCGCGCCGCTACAAGACGGCCGGCGACGGGGAGTCACTCCGCCAGGTCGTCCGGCTCCTCACCGCGGCGGCGGGCCATGACGTCCACGAGGTGAGGGACAGGGCGAACCTGGTCCTCGAGCGCGTGTTCTCCCCCAAGGAGTTCGATGCCCCCCTGGCCACCCGCTTCATCAACGTGGCCGTCGGCGACGACTATCGTTTCACCTTCGAGATCCCGGGACCGCCCGCCCCCTACATCCTGCGGGTCTACCGGAGCTCCATGAAGGGCTCCCTGCCCATCGAGGGGGACATCGATTTTTCGGAAACGCCCCTGGAGCACGAGGGGGGTGAGCGCTATGCCGCCTCGTATCGCTTCGATGAATACGGGCACTACGATTTCACCGTCATGTCGCGCAAGAGGACCCGTTCCACCTGGGTCAACCTGCCTGGCCTTTCGGGGAGGGTCAACGCGATACCCGACGTGAGGGGCGAGATAATCCTCGAGATCTTCACCGACATCCACGGCCACACCCGGGCCTACTGGCGGGACGGCCGGGGCCATCCCGGCCTGGTATACAACGAGTTCGGCGAGGTGATACGGCTCGGCCGGTTCTCCGATGTCGCGGAGCACCTCGACGAGATCAGGAGGAACTACCACGTAACGGCGATTTACCTCCTCGGCGTCCAGCGGCGCGGACGGAACCGCGAGGACTGGGCGTCCAACGCCACGTCTCCCTCGCCCTTTTCCCCCGTGAGCCTGGTGGAGATAGAGCCCTCCCTGGGCGGCGAGGAGGAGTTCCGGGCGCTCATCGAGAAGGCCCACGGCATGGGGATCCGCGTCATCGTCGACATCATACCCCACGTGAACAGATCGAGCGACCGGGTCCCCGGCGAGTACTCCGTGATGACCTACGACGACGGCGGCAGCCTGGTGGTCCGGGCCTCCACGGACGGACGCTACGGCTCATGGAACGACGGCAGGCTCCTCAATTACCGCATGTTCGAGGTGTGGGAATGGCTCGCCGACTCAATCACCGCGCTCATCGAGAAGTTCGGCATCGACGGCATCCGTTTCGACTCGGCCCACGCCGTGCCCATCGTGATGAAGAAGAACAATTTCCCCTTCGTCTACGACCGGAAGCGGGACGCCGAGGAGATGGTGGAAGGGCGCATCATAGTCAATGACCGCGAAGACGATCACCTGATCACCACGGGATACTACGATTCGGCCTGCCGCGACCTGATCGCGGTGCCGATACACTACTATCTCATGCTCAGGGTACAGCAGAAGCTCAGGGAGCTGAACCGGGGCTACTTCCTGAACATCGCGGAATGCTACTGGGGCCACGAGCGGTTCCTGACCCGCACCGGCCTTATTCCCTACAACTCGTCGCTCTTCAAGATCTGCGAAAATATCATCCACGGCACCACGGATGTCCGTGAGATCTATCACGTCTACGACAACTATTTCCCCGCGTCCCTTCCCGAAGGCACGGAAATGCTGGGTATCCTGGGGAACCATGACGAGCGGCGCGCCCTGAACACCTTCGGGCACCGGGGGCTCCGCGCCGCCGTGGGGATCACCTGCTTCATGAGTAACGCCATCCTCGATTACGAGGGGAGCGCCGAGGGAGAGGGATGGAAGGTCTATCTCGACAACATCTTCGTCAACTGGAACCAGTTCGAGTACGCCGCCCACAGGAGCCTGGAAGCCTTCTACCGGGAATGGTACCGGTTTCACCGCGAGCACCGGGGGAAGGGCTACCTTCTCTGGGCGAACAACACCATGGTGGCCGCGGCGGCAAAGTTCGTCGGCGACTGCGTGTGGATAGGGGTGTTCAACTTCGCGGATTCGAACCAGAACGCCTCCCTGCAGTTCGACAATCCCGCGCTGATGATACCCGACGAGGGCCGCTACCGGCTTTCCGACCCCCTTTACTCCGACCTCACGGGCAACTATGATTACTACACGGGGCGGGAGCTGAGGAAATCGCGGGTCAATACCGTGGTCTCCTTCACGGAGCGGATCAAGCTCCTGAAGCTCGAGCCCGTTGATTTTGACGCCCATTACCATGATTTCCTCCGCGCCTCCTTCACGCGTCTCTGCGAGATGTCCAATGTCGCCGACATCGACAGCAACTTCGCCTATTCCGAGCTCGTCGCTTACTGCGGCACCTACGAGACAACCTGCGGATTTATCAGGGATAAGCTCGTGCCCCTCCTCTGGGATGAGCACCGGCCCCTCCTGGATCTCGGCCTGAAGCGCGGGGCCTTCTACCTGGTGAAGAACGGCGTCCTTGACGGGGCCACGGCAATTGACCATTCAATGAGAATGTCCCGGGAGGATGACCCCGTGCTGGCGGCCGTCGGGGCCTCGCTGATCGAGCACAACCGGCGCGGCTCCCTCGTCTTCATGTCCGCCGAGGCGGAGCCCTTTTCCAAGAGCGGCGGTCTGGCCAACGTGGTCTACGAACTGCCCCGGGAGCTGGTGAAACTCGGCGAGAAGGTCTGCGTCATTTCCGGCTATTACCGGCACGGGGACGCCAAGGTGGTGGCGAAGATGCAGGAGGCGGCGTCGCGGTACGGCCTCGAATACACGGGCCGGAACGTCCGGTTCTGGCTCATGGGGGAGGAGTGCGAGGTGGGGGTCCACCACGCCGATGTGGACGGCGTGGACTATTATCTCCTGGACCATTACGAGTTTTTCGACGGTCTCTACTGGGGGGTCACTTCGGCGGAGAAAATCCGGAGGCGGGTCGCCTTCGCCCGGGCCTGCGTGGAGGTCATCCGGGTCTTTGATCTCAGGCCCACCTATACCTTCACGAATGACGCGTACGCCGGGATCTTCAACGGGGTGGTGAAGTGCGACCATTACTATCGTAACAGCGAGAATTTCGGGAGGAATACGTTCCTCCACGTGGTTCACAACGGGGGCTGGCAGTACTTCGACGCGTTTCATCGCTGGGAAAACGGATTCGATCTTTTCAATTTTTTCAATCTCCCCACGTGGGTCGCCGATTCCTTCACCGACCCGGTCCATGGTGACCGGATCAACTGCATGGCCTCCGGGATCAGGTTCGCCGACCGCGTTATCACCGTGAGCCCCTCCTACGCGCGCCAGATCGAGTATGCCTGCGACGGGCTTGAGCGCATCCTCCGCGACGTCATCGGAATAAGCAATGCCATCGGGGCTGATTTCGGCGCGATTCTGCGGAGGCGCTTCGAGGAATCAGGCTTCGTCCAGAAAAACTACCCCGCCTTCATGGAACACGTCGCGACCGACGACGCCCTGGGAAGGAAAATCGAGGAGCGGTATCCCGAGCTGCTGACCGGCCCCGACGGGGTGGAACGCGCGGGGGACCCCGAACGGCGGGAGCGCCTGTGGCGAATGAGAAACAAGCTCCTGCTCCAGTTCAGCCGTGGCCTCGCGGTCGATCCTGACACGGTCATCTTTTCATTCATACACCGGATATCCGAGCAGAAGGGATACCAGCTCCTCCTCGAGGCCTCAGAGGGCATATTCAAAAACCTGAAGTTCCAGGGCATCATTGGTGGTGCGGTGTCATCGGGGGACCGGAGGGGAGAGGAGATCGCCCACGGCCTCTACCTCCTCGGCGGATACTACCCCGGCATGGTGGACGTTTCAATCGGCTTCCAGGATATTACCGTCCCCCTTCTTTCCACGGATATTTTCCTCATGCCCTCGATGCATGAGCCGGGGGGGATTTCGCAGCTCGAGGCGTTTGCCGCGGGGAACCTGGTGGTAGCGCGCGCCACGGGAGGTCTCAGGGATACCGTGTTCCCGATGCGGGTGCGGGACGACGGGATCGAGGGGAACGGGTTCCTTTTCTCCGACTTTAACTCCTGGGCCTTCTACGACGCCATGGAAAGGGCCGCGAGGTTTTTCGGTGAACACTCGGACGAGACCATAGGGAAGGCCCGGATGAACGCGAAGGCGTCGATCTACTCGTGGGACCGCCCGGCCAGGGAATACATCGAACAGATCTACGGAATCACGGAAACCATAAGGGTTTTAAAGTAACCGCGGTCTCACCGGGCGCCCGACAATAAAAAATGGGATAGAACAACTATCCCATTTGTTGCGCCAGGTCTTCTTATGACGCCCTTTAATTCACAAGGAAGACCTTTAGAGTGTACATGATCACTCATAGTATCGACCGCGGGTGGGGGCAAGTTTAGCAGAATTTGTGCCCCTGTGGAAAAAAAACAAGTGGTGCAAAAAAGGGCCTCGTCGGCCCTATTAATCAATTGATTTTTTCGTCGATCCCCGGCACCATGCGCATACCATGAAAGGAAGGGGCATCGCGCTTATTCTCCTCGCCGCCGCCTGGGGATGCGTTTCGGACCTCCGTGAAGAGGAGACGATGGCGGGCAAGATTATCCGGGAATTCGAGGGCGAGCCCGTTGTCCCCAGGATCGCGAACCGCATCTACATCCCCCCTCCCGAATCGGTTCCCGGCCTCGAGCCCCTGGGGCCGTTCCTTCTCGACGGCGTGCGGAGGGCCATAAACCTTGACGGAAGGCTCGGCGTGGTGAGGGAAGAAGAAGCCCCCGATCTGCGTCTCGACATCCGCATAAGCAGGTACAGGATCGAGGGCATGGAATATGACGAGATCGGGAGGGCCGTGCGCAAGCGCGTCTGGGTCACCGCCGACGTTCGGCTCGGGGACCTCAGGCGTGAACGGACGATTTTTTTCGAGAGGGACATCCAGGCCTTCAGGTTCTTTTCTGATCTCGCGCCTCCCATCGAGGTCGAGAGCCGCGCGAGGGAGTATGTCCTCGACGAGCTGGCGAAGCGGATCGCCTCGAAGACCATCACGGGGTGGTATACCGAAAGAATGACCCCCGAAGAAAAAGGAAAATAGCATGGTGCGGTATCCCAACGCGAAGCAGTTCCGGCGCGAGCTGGACGGCGACCGCCTCGAGGGGCGTTACCTCTTCCTGGGGGAGGAGGAGGGGGAGAAGGAGAAGTGCGTCAACAGGATTATCGTCATGGCTTTCGGCGACCCCGCCGAGCGCGCCCATGCCACGGGGCGCTTCCACGTCGAGAACGGGGATTTCCCCGCCGCTGTTGATTTCGCCCTGTCCCCCCCCATGTTCTCATCACGCCGCGTATGCGTCATGTACCATGTCGAGAGCCTGGGGCGCGGTAAGCGCCACGGGGAATTCGACCATCTCCTGGAAAACCTTCCCGATTCGACCCTTCTCATCCTCACCTCCCGGGAGAACAGGCCTCCGGCCTTCATGGATGCCGCCCTCGGGAGCTTCAAGGTGGTACAGTTCTGGCGCTATTTTGAGAACGACATCTATGCCTATATCGTCTCGAGCATCCAGAAGCTCGGCCTCGCGCTGGAGGACCGCGCCGTCGACCTCCTGGTGGAGCGCACCGGGAGCGACATCAAGAAGATCGACGACGCCATCGACATGATCCGGTTTTCAGGCGAGACCGGGCCCGTGGCGCCCGATACCATTCTGAATTTCATTGACGACGTCAAGGACGCCTCAGTCTTCGATTTCATCGACGCTCTTTTCAAGGGGGAGGCCCGCGCCATGGGCCTGTACCGGAAGGTCTTCGAGGACGGGACCCCGGGACTCCGGGTTCTCTACCTCATACTCAGGCAGGCTGATATGCTGGAGCGCTATCACGCCGGCCTGGTCCGGGGGCTTCCGCCGGAGGAGGCGATGAACCGGGCCGGAGTCTTTCGAAAGGGGAGGGACGACTTCAGGCGGCAGGCCTCCGTCTTCCCTGTTGAACGACTCCGCAGGGTCTTCGCCCTGGCCGGCGTCACGGACTGGAAACTGAAGAGCGGGGGATCCTCCCGGGACCTGATCGCCGATCCGGTGTTCGGCCTCGTGAGCGATATTCTGTACGCCCGGTGAAGGGCGGGAGGGGGTGCTGAATGAGAACTACCGGCGACGTGCAGCGGGTTTTTTCCAGGATCAGGCCATGGGCCCTCCGGACCATCTATCTGGGGTTCATCGGTTCCTTCTTGCTTCCCTACGTGACCGTGACCGGCTGTTCCGACGGAAAGGTCCAGGTGTTCCGCGGCTATGATCTCTTCACCGGCTACGAGGCGGCTTTTTACCTGGCGGCGATTCTCATCGTTCTGTCATGCCTCGTCCTCTCCTTCGTGAAAACCGTACCGGGCCCCTCCCTCGAGGCATTTGCCGCGGCCTGGCGCGCAATCTCCGCCGCGCTGAGCGGCATGATCGTGGGTTTCATCCCCAGGATCCAGTACCTTTTCGACAGCGTGACCCCCCACGCCGGGCAGGTCCTTGGCCTGGTCTGCGCGGCCGCCCTCTTCGCCGAGGGGGCGGCGGGTTCCCTTCTGGGGTACCTCCGCCTCAGGCGGGACCGACCGCCGGAACCCCCCGGCGGGGTCCTCTGGTCGTTTCACCGGGGCGTACTCCTGGTCTCCATGGCCATGGTCCCCTTCTACTTCATCGGGCTGGGTGATGAATGGGGGATAGCCCTTCTCTACCTGTTCCTGCTCACGCTCCCCTTTCTCCTCGTGCAGCTTATCGCCCTGGAGGGGGTCAGGCGCGGCGAGGCGTGGCCGCGGACCTGGGCCATGGGCGTGGCCGTCCTCGTGGCCCTCGCCCTGGCCCTTACCGTCATGCTCTATTTCTGAGGGCGCTACACTACATCCTGTAGCCGATGCTGGCGTGGAAGAGAAAGCGGTTCGATTCGCTTCCCCGCATCAGGGAAAGCTCCAGGGGGCCGATGATCGAGTTATAGCCCAGGGTGAGCCCGTAGCCGTAGATGATGTCGTTCTTCACGTTCAGGTAGCGCGGGATGTACTGGCCGTACAGCGAGTCGATCACCAGTATCCTTTTTTTGAAGAGGTCCATGAACCTGTCCTTGACCCTCCCCACGCTCCCCCGCGGCACGATATAGAAGTCGGAGACGGGCTCGATCTGGAATCCGATATCCGCCGTGATCATGTGCTTTCCTGAGATCTGCATGAAGTTGAGTCCCGTGAAGGGCGTGCATCCCCCCATGTAGCGGTTCAGGCCCCCCGTGTAATTCTCGTAGATGAAGGGGATCCTCTTCCGGTAGATGCCCCATCCCGTGAGGACTTCGTACCGGGCATAGTAGGGCTCGCGGGAGTGTATGAACCCGCCGTTAAGGCCGATGAACATGCTGAAGCGGCGATGAAAGGGAATGTATCCCTTTATGGCGGCTGAATATTTCCAGAAGGGGCGGTACTTCGCGGTTTTCTTCATCATGGGGAGGTCGTCCGAGATCAGCTTTACCTCGCCGTAGAGCTGGAGCCCCGACCGGGGGTAAAAGGTCCGGTCCAGGTTGTCGAACTTGAGGAAGGCGTAGTAATTGAGCGCTTCTACGTTTTTTTTCGCAGGGTCGTTCGGCGCGATCTGTGCCCTGATGGCGGTCAGGTCTTTTTCAACCGCAACCCCGAGGGAGAATGAATTGAATATGATGGCCTGGAGGATGAGGTCCGCCCCGTAATTCTGGTAGTCGTAGCTCGACTGGAGATAGCCCCCCCGGTAGGTGAAGATGAGGAACTTGTCATAGTGTGTCTCAATGCCGATGCCGAGGCCCGGCTTCCTGAGCCCCGTGTATATGAAGTAGGAGGCGCGCGCGCCGGGGAACTCGCTCAACCTGGCGTCGATGGCGATAGAGGACCCCTGGCCGGCCAGGTTGCGCATGGTGATGTTGCCCATGATGGCGGCGTTCATGTCGGAGTCATAGCTGATCCCGAGCTTGAGGAAGATGCCCGTGGTCTCGCTGACGTTCAGGATAAGCTTCGAGTTTCCCTCTCCCGCGGGCTCGATCCGGTAGGTGACGCGCTCGAAGAAACCGCTCGCGTAGACCCGGGCGACCGCCTCCTCGAGGCGGATCGGCGTGATGCTCACGGGGGGGCTGAGAAGGAGCCTGCCCATCACGAGGTTGCGCGAAACCCGCTTCAGCCCCAGGATCTCAACTGACGTGATGCGCAGCCGGTTAACGTCGCGGAGGGGGGGCGATTCCCGGTTTGGGGGGGGGAATCCCGCCTGGAGTTTGGCCAGGTCCTGGAAGACCGGGAGCATGGGGCGCGCGGTTTTTTCTCCGAGGTCCACGAGCTCCCTCCCGCGCTTGAAGTCCGAGGAACTGAACCCGCTGATGTCGGGGGTGAGGAGAATGTCCGCGAGCTTGCGCTGTTCCTGCGTGGAACGCGCTCCGAGGAAACTGACGGACTGGTCCATGATCTCGGCGAGGGATTTCAGCTCCTCTTTCTTGTAGAGGGGCGCGCCCACGTCCACGGCGATGACGATATCCGCGCCCATGTCCCGGGCGTCCGAAACAGGAAGGTTCCGCACCACGCCGCCGTCGACCAGGAGCCGCCCGTCGATCTCGATGGGCGTGAAGATCGAGGGGATCGCCATGCTGGCCCTGAGTGCCTCGGAGAGGCTCCCCCGCGTGATGACGAAGGCCTCCCCCGTCACGATATCAGTGGCGATACAGCGAAAGGGCACCGGTAATTCGTTGAAATCGTCAATATGGTGGACGGGAAGCGTCAGGAGTGAAAGGATGGAGGTGAGCTTCTGCCCCCGCTTGTATCCCGTGGGGAGCTTGAGTCCCTTCCGGCTGATCTGAAATGAGCCGATGTACTTGTCATGCTCGCCCTTTTCATCGATGGATACGCTCCTCCGGGACACGTAGTCCGCCAGGACGTCGTCCCAGTCCATAGACAGGACAAGGGATTCCAGCTTGGACGCGTCGTACCCCGAGGCGTAGAGACCGCCGACGATGCTCCCCATGCTGGTGCCGGTGATGTAGTCGACCTTGAGGCCCGATTCCTCGATCACCCTGAGGACGCCGATATGCGCGATGCCCTTGGCTCCGCCCCCGCTCAGGACAAGGCCTATCCGGGGGCGCGTGGTGTACGTCCTCGTTTCGAATGGTTCCCCGCGCAGGGGCGGGCCCGGGAGAAGGAGGATCATGAAGATTGCGAGGAGAAGGCCGCCTGCGGCGATGACCCCATGATTTTTTTCCCGTGGCTTCAATTTTCTCATCTCAGGGCCTCCGGTGCGGCACCGCGGCCGCGTGGTAGTGGTCATGCCGTTGTTTCAGGCGCGCGCCTCAACCGGTGAACGAAACGGCGGGGAAAAGTATCCAGGGGGCCAGCACCGAGCCGACGCGCTCCCGCTCGGCGCTTATGATGATCTCCCCCGCCAGGAGCGTGAAGATATTATCCGAGAGCATGCAGTCCTTGACGCGGCCCGCGATCTCGCCTCCCTCGACCAGGTAGGCCAGGTCCAGGCTTCCCGAGAAATCGCCCGTAAGGGTGTTCGACTGGCCGAGGCCGATGAAGTGCTCAACCAGCACCCCGCCGGAGATGCCGCGCATGATTTCATCGCGGGTGGCGCTTCCCGCCTCCATGACGATGTTGCTGGACGAGGGGTGGGGAAGCGACGCGTATCCGCGCGTGCCGTTGCCCCCCGGGGGGAGGCCCAGCCTCCTGGCGTGGGCAAGGTCCGTGAGGAAGTTTTCGACCCGCCCCGCCCTGACGAGATGCTTCCGCGCCGCCGACACTCCCTCGTCGTCAAAGGGGTAGCTATGGGGGGAGTCGTCAAGAGAGGGGTCATCCAGGAGCGAGAAATCCTCGCTGAAAAGGACCTGGCCCCGCCTGTCCGCGAAGGGGGATATGCCTCTCCAGACCGCGCGGCCGTTCAGGCCCGCGACGACGATGCCGACCAGGGGGGCGACGGCCCGGGGTGTCATGATGACCGGCACCCTGCCGCTTTCAAGTCGCCGCGTGTGCATGGCTCTCTCGACTTTTCGGGACAGCTTCTCCACGAGGTCCCCGTATTGTTCCGGGGCGAGGTGCGACGCGCTCTCCGAGGCATCGAGGCGCGTGCCCCCCTCGAGGGTCAGGGTCGCCGACAGATGCACGGAGTAGCGGCTGGTGCGGTACGAGGCGTCGAGCCCCTCGGAGTTGCAGAGACGTATCGAGCCCTCCGAGGCGGATATCGAGGCGTCCACGACCGCGCCGGGGAGGCGGTCCCGGAGGGTCGCGATGGCCTCTTCCGCCGCGGCGATCTCCCCGCCGGTGTCGAATGCCGCGATCTCCCCGCGGTACGGCTCGAAGCCCGTGATGGCCGAGGAGGGGAGGTCAAAGTCCTCGGTCTCGCCGTACGCCGCGAGGGCGACGGCGCGGTCGGCGGTCTCCACGAGCATGGCGGGATCGTTGGTGAAGGAAAATCCCGTTTTCCCTTCGACGTTGACCCTGATGCCGAAGCCGTGGTTGTGACGCCCGGTGATGGAGTGGAACCGGTTGTTGGCGAAGGAAAGGGGTGTGGCGGAACCGCGGATTTCGATGATGTCGAACCAGCGGGTCTTTCCCTCCAGGGCGCGCCGTATCCGTTCTATCACCGGGTGCCTCCGATCAGCACGTCCCTTATGAGGAGATGGGGACCCCCGAATGAGACGGGAAGGGGGCCCTGCCCTCCCTTCCCGCAGCCGCCGAGTCCTCCGTACATGACCCGGTCATTGCCGATCTTTTCAATGGCACCCAGGGTGGTGAAGACGTTGCCGGAGAGCACGATGTCCCGGTACATCTTTCCCAGCTTCCCCTTCTTTATCTCGTAACCGAAGCCGGAGGTGAAGGTGAACATCTCCAGGTTGGTCTGGCCACCGATGACCCCCGCGGCGTAGATCCCGTTTCCTGCGGAGTCGATGATAGCGTCCCGGTCATGGACGCCGTTTTCGATGTAGGTGTTGGTCATCCGCACGATCGGCTGCAGCATCACCCCGATGGCCCTGGCGTTTCCCGTGGGGACCTCGTCCATCTTTTCCGCGGTCTCCCGGGAGTGAAGCCGCCCGCTCAGGAGCCCATTCGTGATGAGCCTGGTCTCCCCCGGGGGAACTCCCTCGTCGTCAAAGGGGATGTGGCCCGCCAGCCCCGGGAGGACCCCGGTGTCGACAACGTTCAGCTCAGGGGGGCCGAAGGCGCGGCCGATCACCATGATGGCGCGGAGCCCTTCGTTTTCATAGACGAAATCGGCCTCGGAGAGGTGACCGAAGGCCTCGTGAATGAAGACACCGGCGAGTTTCTGGTCCGTCACGACGCGGTAGGTACCCCCCGGCACGGATTCCGCCGAGAGGAGGTCAACGGCGCGCCTGGACACTTCTTCGGCCGCGGCTTCCCGGCCCCTCGCCAGCTCAAAGCCTCCGTGACCCGAGAGGGATTCCCCGTAGGGCTGGATCCGGGACCCGTCCCTCCCCACGGAGGAGAGGGTGACGCCGCAGTAGGCCCTGTCGTAGGTGGCCTCGGAACCCTCGGTGTTCAGGTAGGCATAGTATGAACGGGTGTCCTGGTAGACCGCCCGCGTGGTCTGTATGCTCCGGGAGTTTTTTAGAATGCGGTTGTAGGATTGTATCAGGTCGAATTTTTCACCCAGGGACACGCCGTCGAAATCCTCGGCGCATGGCGTGGTGAAATGGCCGCGCATGGGCCCGGCGGACCGGATTTTCGTTTTCACCGGGGGCCTGATCGACGCGGCGAGGTCAAGGGCCCGCGAGAAATGCCCCTCGATGCCCGCGATGTCGTTGAAGGAGACGAATCCCCAGGCCCCGTCTTTCAGCACGCGCACGGAGCCCCCCACGGTGTCGCCGGAGCTGAAGGTCTCGACCTCGTCCCCCGCGAGGGAAAGGGACACCCCCCGGCTCGATACCAGGCGCACCTCCGCGTATTCGCAGGCAGGGCCGGAGAGGAGGGCCCGGGCGCCCGTGACGGCATGGCCGATCCTGTCGCGTATCTGCGGCATCAGCCGGCGCGCCCTTCCAGGCCGGCCTGTATCGCCTCCTTCGCGCGGGCGATAAGGCTGTCGATCGAATCTAGCGAGTACTCCCCGATCTCAATGGGCCTGTGGATGATCATCCTGGCGCTTCCGGGGAAGAGGCCGATGGAATTGTCGGGAAGAATGTCGCGGGTGCCCAGAATGGTGATGGGCAGGACGGGAAGTCCCATATCGAGGGCGAACTTGAAGGCGCCCTTCTTGAACTCGATCAGCTCTCCCGTTTCGCTCCTGGTCCCTTCAGGGAAGAAGAGCACGGAGGTGCCGTTCGTGATGCTCGCCTTCGCCTCGTTGATGGTGCGGACCGCCGACTCGTGGTTCGAGCGGTCGATGAAGATGTGCCCGGCCTTGTAGCAGTAGTAACCGAGTATCGGGACCTTCCGGAGCTCAATTTTCATGACCCATCTGAAATCGATGGGAAGCCAGCCGTAGATAACGAAGATGTCGTACTGGCTCTGGTGGTTCGCGACGATAACGTAGGACTGTTCCCGATCAATGTTTTCGGCTCCCCTGACCGTAACGAACATGGGGGTGATGAAGCTGTTGAAACGCGCCCAGACAATACCCGCGATCTGGACAAATCTCTGGCTCGCGACGAAGAGAAAACTGAAAATTATCATGAAGATGAAAGTGGTCCCCATCCCCAGGAGGGGGAAGAAGACGAGGTATTTATAGACCTGATACGCGTTATACAGCAGTCTGTTCTCTCTCATGATATACCCGCTTGCTTCATTCAAGGTAAGGTGCCGTCGTCACGGAATGGTTGCCCCGTCCGTGCCGGCGCCGATCTCTGTCTGTTTGTTTCGGCGGCGAGGCAACACGAGCCGGGTCGCTCTCGGGAGTTTCGGACCGTCCCTTGAGGCCTGTTTCCACGTGCCGAAGTCTATGACATAATTCGCTCATTATACGCTGTCAAGTAATTATTGGCAATGGCCGGGGGGCCTTCACGGGGCTGTTTTTTTTAAAAAAAGTATGATAATTACTGATGAATATGACGAAATTATAACAGATGGATTCCACGGAAGGAGGCCATGAAATGGATGTCAGAGCAATTCAAAGCACGCCATATCCGCCGCCACGATACACGGAAAACCCTGAATCCCAGACCCTGACGCTGATGGGAACGCAGAAACCGGAAATCCCGTCGCCCCTCGGACAGGAGGAGACCGTCAGCCAGAAGGTTCGTGAAGAGGTGATAATGAACCTCCAGGAGGTGCAGAATTTCCTCTACATGATGATAGGATCAAAGATCAGGATCGAATCCGATGCTTCAACAACGGGTAATTCTGTAAATACCGCTGTGTAGCGACAAAAAGGGGGTTTCCATGCACATCAGGCGCACGCCCTGGCGGGACCCCCGCTGAGATCCAGAGATCCGGTGGGGGTTTTTTATTGCACTTCTTTCTTCCGCGTTCCACTGCTCCTTCCATCCCTTCTGAAGAAAAAACTGAATATTATTGAAAAATTGTTGACTCAAATTAGAGGAATCGTATTACATATACAATATCACCTTTTTTGATTATATTATGGACACACCGGGATTTTGATTTTTCATTATTCGAAACAAGTGATGGCAAATCAGGTGTCCATCAATAAAGACCATGCCGGGCATAATCCTGGCGTGGTATGCGGGACGGTTCCCGGGGTCGTGTCAACTGCCTGCGGGCAGGTCAATCAGCGGTGACGTCCCATGGCCGGTTATCCGTTGCGTCATCCGGATCACGCGATGACGAAGCGAAGAGGTGGGCTAATCCTTCGCCCGTTTCATTCGCGGCCGCCGGCATGGTATCCCGGCATTTCGTTCATGATGAATTGATCACGTGAGTGGAGGTCCTGACCTCGTGGGAGAAGGATCTGCTGACGCGGCTGCCGCGCGCCATTTCTATCTAAAGGGTTACACCCGGTAATTCGATAAGAATAGTACGGGCGGCCCCTTTACGGTGATGCCGCGTTCCCGGCATCAACGGAAACGAGAGACGACAGGCCAATGAGCAAGGAACTTCAGGAACAGGCCGAGCGGATGATGAGAGAGTTGAGGGATTCCCTGATTCCCCTCAAGGAAGAGTTGAGGATTCTTCGCGGGGCGAAGGACGAAAATGAAACCAGGTCGAACAGGTAAGGCGGGAGACGAGGCATGCCACCGAAGGGAGAAAGAAGGAAACAGCAGATAGTCGATACGGCGAAGCAGATGTTCATCGATAAGGGTTTCCAGAGCACCCATATCGGCCAGGTGTGCGAGAAGCTGGACATCGCCCGGGGCACGGTCTACCAGTATTTCAGGAACAAGAAGGAGATCCTCTACGCCATACTCGACGTCGTTCTTGAGAAGATCGAGGACATCTTCGACCAGGACGAGTTCAACGAATTTTTCAGTGCCGCGCCCGATTCCGTCAGGGTCCTCGATTTCATCAGCAGGCGTCTTGTCGCCTGCATCTCCGTGCTTCTCGGAGAGCCCATCGTTATCAAGCTGATCTACAAAGAGATCATCGGTGTTGACGAAGAGGTGAACGAGCGCGTCGGCCGGGCCATTACGGGGATTAAGAAGGTCGTATCAAACGAGGTGGAAGAGTTGATACGCAGGGGGGTCTACCGTGAAGGCCTGGACCCCCGGGTGACCGCCACGATGATCATCGGGGGAGTGATGCTCGTGGTCTACGAATATGACCGCCAGAAACGCGACGTTCTCGACTCGGCCCTCATCCAGTCCATCGCGAAACTCTATCTCCACGGGGTCCTCAGATAGCCGGGACCTTCGTGCCGCTCGCAATCATTTGTATTGACAAAATGCCCTCGGCCTGAATACTCGACCCGTTATGAACTTTCGACACGCGATCACGACGGCCGTCCTTGCCGCGGCCATGCCTTTCTTCTCCAATGCCGTGTACCTGCCGGTCTCGTCGGCCCTCGCCGCGTCTTCGCGGGTCTCTTCCGTTGATATTACCCGGCTCATCCGCGCGCTGGTCGACGAGACGGATGAAACGAAGCGGGAAGGGATTCTCGCGGAACTGCAGTCGCACCCCCCCGACGAGGTGGCCTCCCGCTGGCTCGATCTCATGAACGGGGCCGCCTGGGCGAAGAAGAAGGCGCGGATCATAGAATCCATGGGGGATTTCACTCACCGGAGCTTCGTTCTCCCTCTGGCGAACCTTCTCGTCAGCCCCAATTCGGAGATCCGGCGGAGCTCAGCCCGTGCCCTGAAGAAGGTGGGCGATGACCGGCTCTACCCCGTCATCCTGCGGATGGTGAACAGCGACGTTCCCGTGCACAAGATCTACTTCATCGAGGCGATGAACCATCTCTTCGATCAGCGATTCTATCCCTCCCTCACGGCGCTTCTCAGGGACGGTAACAAGTCGATACGGATATACGTGATAAACTGCCTGAGGGAGAACGGGATCCAGGAATCCCTCGGCCTGATACGATCCACCGCCCTGAACGATCGCAACGACGAGGTGCGGATCGTCGCCATCGAGGCCCTCGGGGCCCTGCGGGACGGGAATTCCCTGGGGGTGCTCCATGCGGTCCTGAACGACCGTAGCCGGGAGGTCAGGAGGGAGAGCGCCAGGTCGCTCAAAATCCTCGGGTACGCGGCGTCCGCCAACCCCGTTTCAAGCCGTCTTGGTATCGAGGAGGACAGCGGCATCAGGGATATTCTCCTCGATACACTGGCCGCCATGAAGCGGATCGGAGACGTCCGGGGAGCGGAGCGGATACTCCTTCATGACGACAACGCCGAACTCCGCATAAAGGCCGCCCACGTGATCGGCTTTTCGCCATTCCCTGGCGCCATGGCGGCCCTCCAGGGTGCCCTTTCCGACCCCGATCGGCGCGTAAGGGCCGAGGCGTGCAATTCCCTGGGGAATTACCGGAACAGGCAGTCCCTGGGAAGCCTTATCGATGTCCTGGGGGGCGATGACACGGTGTATGTACGATCGGCGGCGTTGCACTCGATTCGGCGCATCAACGATAAAAGCTCGGTTCTGCCCCTGTTCGACCTTCACAGCCGGGAAAAGGATCCCCTCATGAGGGAGCTCATGAGGGTGACCATCCGCGACTTCATCAGGCGTTTCGTCTGAAAGGAGGGCCCCGCCCGTGGCGATGACCGATGAAGAGCTGTCCCGACTCCTCGAGAAATTAAAGCGAAAATACGAAGAGCACTCCAAAAAAAATCCCACGTGGTTCAACCGCGAGGCCTTCGAGGAGCGGCTGGCAACGGCTCTCAGTAACAGGATGAACATGGAGGCTTTCATCCTTGCGGAGATAGCCAATTTTGAGAAGGTCAGGGAGCGTTACGAGAAGAAAAAGGGGGAGAAGCCCTTCTCCGAGCGGGTCGACCGCATTATCGGGGAGATGCAGGCCCGCATTGAGAAATACCCGGAGATCCGTTTTCACCCTAAGGCGGGTGTGGAGATCTCGCGCTTCTACGGCGCCCTCTCCCTTTTCTGCCTGGAATATTTTCCCGCGCTCTTCATCGTCGTCACCGAGAAGCCCCTCAGGGACAGGCTCATCGCATTCGAGGCGTCCCTGGCCCCCCTGGCTCTTCCCCGCGGGGGGCGTCCCGCCAGGAGGATCGAGGACCATATCGCGCGGATCGGGCAGCCCGGCGTCCGGGAGATAGAGATCGAGCGGGACAGGAGCGAGTACCTGAAGGAATCGGCCTTCCTCCTCCACGAGATCGCCGAATTCTGCGACGGCCTCATGGATACGCGTGATCCCGAGTGGGGGAATCCCCTCCGGTTTGACAGGCTTTATCTCGAGGAGCCCCGGAGAAAGCGGGTGACCGCGCTCTTCTCGGGGCTGACCGGTTACGGCGCGATCTTGAAGGTGCGCGATTACGCCCTGGGGGTGATCGGGGATTTTCGCCTCGGCGCTTTCAGGAGAAAGGAAGACAGCTGATACACTGGATGGGCCGCGTTTCCCGATGAACGCGTGCGCCCCGGGAGGTTTGCATGGGAGCGGAAAAAATTACCGTTGAAAGAAGGGGACACGTCCTGTTGATAGGGTTCAACAGGCCCGAAAAAAGGAACGCCTTTGATGTTGAAATGTATTTTAAGCTTTCTGAAGCTTTCGGCGAGCTCCACAGCAACGGAGATCTACGCTGCGGGATGGTTTTTGCACACGGGGATCACTTCACCGCGGGACTCGATCTCGTTCAGTGGGCAGAGGTTTTCTCCAAGGGTGAGTATCCGAAACTCCCGGCGGGATCCATGGATCCTTTCGGGTGGGACGAGGACAACCGGGTCGCCAAGCCCGTTGTGATGGCGGCCCAGGGAATATGCCTCACCGTGGGGCTTGAACTCCTTCTCGCCTGCGACGTGCGCATCGCCGCGAAGGATACCCGGTTTGGACAGATCGAGGTTACGCGTGGCATCTACGCCGTGGGCGGCGCCACGGTGCGGCTCCACCAGGAGATCGGGTGGGGCAACGCCATGCGCTACCTCCTCACGGGGGAGGAGCTCCACGCGGCGGAGGCCTTCCGCCTGGGCCTCGTTCAGGAGCTGACGGAGCCGGGGAAGCAGTTTGACCGGGCCCTTGAGATGGCGGAGCGGATATCACGGCAGGCGCCCCTGGGCGTGCAGGCATCCCTTCTTTCGGCACGGAGGGCGCGCATCGACGGTGACCGGATCGCCATGGCGCGCCTCATCCCCGACCTGCTTCCCATCATCAAGAGCGAAGACGCCTTGGAGGGAGTCAGGGCCTTCATGGAACGACGGCAGGGTGAATTCAAGGGCCGATAGAAGGGTGATGGATCAGTCGAGCTTCTCCCCCAGGAATTCCTCGAAGTGGTACCACTGCCGGGGGTGCTCCCGCGCCTTGGCGGCCAGTATGTCCGCGTAGCGCTGGGCGGATTGGGCGACGGCCCTTCCGCGGTTGCCACGCCCCGCGGCGGTGACGTCCAGGGGCCCCGAGGCGCTGATGCGGTACCGCCCGGCGCCGAGGCGGAAGGCGAAGAAGACGTAGATGGGCGCCCCGGAAGCCAGCGCCAGGGCGTGGGGCGCCTCGGGGAGACGAACCCTGTGGCCCAGGAAGCGCACCGGGACGCTCCGCTGGTTCGCCGTCCAGAGGCGGTCCCCCGTGAGGGACACCACGCCGCCCTGGTCGAGGAACCGCTTGCCTTCCAGTATGTCGAGGGGTGATCCACCCTCTCGATCCACCGCGACGATCGAGAAGCCCTTTGCCGAAAGGTCTTTTTTCTGGAGCTTCTCGATCTGCTCCTTTTCCCTCGACCCCATGAAGAGCATGAGCCGGAGCCCGCGCTCACGGAGCAGGTGCGCCGCCACGTCCCAGTTCCCCATGTGCGACATGAGCAGTATGCCGCCCCTGCCGCTGCGTGCCGCCTCCTCGATCATCTCCCACCCCTCGGATTCGTAGGTGATATCCCCGCCCGTCTCGAGAAGAAACCGGTCCAGGAAGACATTGGTGAAGCCGTGGAACTGGCGCCATGTGCAGAGGAGGTGGTAGGGGCGGCTTCTCCCCGGGAAGAGTGCGCGGTAGAAGCGCAGGCCAATGGCGACGCGTTTCGGGAAAAAAAGGAAGTATGCCGTCGACACGAAGCGTGAGAAGAGCATGAAGAACCATCGACCGAAAAATCTCGAGAAGAACGTGATAAAACGGTAGAAGAGGGCGGACATTGTCACCTGCCCCTTCGGCGGAACGCCACAAGCCATTTCTCTTCCCGGTCCTCTCCCGAACCGCTCAGGGATAGGGGGCCGAAACCCGATCCGGTTATGAGCGCCTCGAGGTCGGCCTCGCTCCGGAAGTGAGAGGGAATGCCGCGCAGGCGGTTGCGCAGGGTCTCGATCCGCCTGAGGAGGGGCGTCCTTCCCCCGCGGGGGACCGTGGCGCGGATGACCAGGGCTCCACCGGGCCGGAGTTTTCCGGCGAGTCCCGAGAGGGTCTGCCGCAGGAGAGCGTCGTCGAGGTAATGGATCATGTCGATCATGAGGGCCGCGTCGGCCTTTCCATCGAACGAGGGGAGGTCGGGCGCCCCGAGCCGTGCGGCGGTTCCCCGGTCCCCCAGGACCATGGCGGCGACCCTGGCCCGCTCCCCGTCCGGGTCGATGCAGTGGAAGCGCGTCGAGGGGAGGGTCTCGGCGAGCCACGCGGCGGGGATGCCGTACCCGCACCCGATATCGATGATCGTCCCGGGGGCCTTGTCAAGGGAGGCGATAATGCCTTCGAGCTCACGACAGAGGGGGTCCAGGCGCAGTTTGAACCACGCGAACACCCTCGGGTGGGTTTCCAGGTGTCGGTAGCGCCTCATTACCCGGCGCGGCGTGTCCCCTCCTCCCCGGGCAATGGCCTCCTCCCTTTTGCGGAAGACACGGTCCATCAGCGGCGGCAGTATGAGGAAGGCCCCGGCCAGGGAGTAGCCGATGCCGAGGAAGGCCGTGAGACCGGCGCCCCGGAGGAGTGAATGCCTGGCCAGGGCGAGGACCCCGAAACCGATGATGCTGGTGAACCCCGCCAGGAGGATCGCCATGCGTATCAGGCCCAGGTGCTCGTGATCGTTGCTGCCGAACCGCTGGTAGGAGCGGACGTAGTAGAGGGAGTAGTCGACGCCCATCCCCATGATGATGTTGGAGAGAATGATGCTCGGGATATCGAGGGGCCGGCCCAGTACCTTCAGGGTCCCGAATGTGGCGATCATGCCGAAGGCGACGGGAAGGAGGGGGACCAGTGTGAGCTTCCAGTCGAGCTGAAAGAGAAACACCAGGAGGGCGATGGTGGCGCTGATGATCAGGAACATCCTGAGAAACGTTGACATCAGGATCCCCCCCAGGCGCGTTGAAAAGAGTCCCGGGTCGAACATCCTCACGTTCTCCCGGGCGGCGTGACGCGCGTGAAAGGCTTCGGCGTTGTAGTTTTTGCCCGGCAGTAGGGTCGCCATCATCGACCAGGATCCTGCCTCTTCGTTCCGCGAGATGCCCATGAAGCTGAAAAACTTTTCGGGTACCGGGCCCGGGGTGACGCGGCGCGCCTCGATGAGGCGGAAGAGGTCGGCGAAGGCCCCGGGGGAAAACCCGGCCCGGGCCGATTCGGCTTCGAGCGTCCTGGTAAATTCCGCGATCCGCTCCGCGCTCCAGAATCGTTTCCACGCCCCCAGGTGCGCCGCGGCGCCTTCCCGCCCGGGGAAGAGCATCGAGGGCACGAAGGCCCCGGCGAGAACGCCCTCCTTCGTCTCGCGGTCAAGGTCCCGGGCGAGACGGTCCCCTTCCGCCTGGAGCACCTTGAGGCTGGGTGATTCCGTCATCAGGTAAATTTTGCCCAGGATGTTCCCCCACGTCCGTGTCACCCGTTTTTCCGCGTCCAGGGTCTCGGCGGTGACGCTGTTCATCGAGGCCAGGTCAACGTGGAATTCCCTGAATTCCATCACCCCGAGGATGAGCATCACGAGGGCGAAGAGGGCGGCCCCGGCGGGTCTGAGGAGCCCTCCCCGGGCGACGGCGCGGTCGATGCCGCGCCGGAGCCAGGGGAATCGCTCGCTCTTCGCCGGCGGCATTACGGGAAAAATCCTGGGGAACACGGTGTGGACGAAGACGAAGGAAAAGGCGATGCCCAGGGCCGCGAAGAGGCCTATCTGCTCCAGTATGGGGAAACCGGTGACGAAGAGGGCCAGGAAGGCGCCCACCGTGGTAAGGGCGGCAATCAGACCGGGAGAGCGGACGTCGTGGGCAGCCTGGGCCCCCCTGGTCTCCACGGTCCGGTCCAGGAAGAGGAGGTATGCCATGCCGTGGTCCACGGTTATGGAGATGATCGCCCCGCCGAACCCGATGGCGAGGATCGACACCGACTCGTACACCAGGGAATGGACGAAAAATGCCGCCACGGTGCCGGCCACGGCGGGGACGAGGGAAAGAAGGCCTATGAGAGGGCGCGGGAACACCAGGATGAGAAGGAGGGCGATGCCCAGGGTGGCGAAGATGATGGCCCTCTGCGTGTCGGCCCGCGCCGTGGTCTCGTTGTCGAGTGCGGCGCGGTAGGTGCCCACGGGGGTCAGGGTGACGGGGGGCGCGCCGCCCCGCGTGATCTCCCCGGCGATTCCCCGGATGAGGGCGTCGATGGACCGGGCCGCCACGGTATCGGACCCCGGGGATTTCTGGCGGGCCACGACGAGGAGGTGGCGGCCGTCTGCGGAGAGGAGATGGCCGCGGTAGAACTGTACGTCGCTGGCCGGGGCAATGGGGGCCATCTTCGCGAGGACGATGTTCCTGAAACCGAGGGGATCGCGGGAAATCATTCCCGCCTGCCCGATGGCGTCGAGGTTGAGAAGGTCGGCGCGGAGGGACTCGAGGGACTCCCGCACCCGCTCCGGTTCGAGGAGGGGCGCAATTGCATCCTCGAGCTCGTCTTCGCTCAGGAGGAACGGCAGATTATCCTGGATATGCCTGATCAGTTCGGGAAAGAGCGCCTGGGTCGTTTCGATGCCGACGTCGGAGAATAGCCCGCTTTCCCTGAGGCGCTTCTCCACCGCCTCTCCCGTATCTGCCAGGAGATCGGGATCCTCATCCTTCGCCGCGATATCGATGACCACCTGGTCCTGGATCGGGTGGTGTTTGAAAATATAGGCCGCGTCGGCCATGACCCGGTCGTCCCGGGGAAGCGAGGCCATGATGTCCGTGTCGATCCGGGCCATGTTCAGGGCCGCCGCCAGGAGGCCCCCGGTAATTGCCACGGTCAGGATAACCGCGGTCCATCGCGAGTGGAGCGCCTTGTGTATCATGCCGCCATGGTCCTCAGCCTGCGAGATGGGAACGGGTGGCGCCGCGGCCGTGCCGGGCGCGGAGAGTGCACGATTGATTCGGGAAGTGAAAATTACAATGATTTTTTATACGAGAACCTTCTTCTCAGGGGCCGCGGTACCAGGATTCTCTGGAAGATCAGGCTCCCGAAAACGCGGGAATTCCTCATGAAGTCGACGAAGGGGCGGAAATGGGATATCCTGGGAGTTCCCGGCGTGTAGCTCACACCCACGGGGGCCTCGATGACGGGTATGCCGATCCATCCCGCCCTGGCGATGACCTCCACCTCGTACTGGAAGCGGTCGGCATTGACTCTCATCCCCATGGTCTGGGGAAGGGGGTAGATGCGAAACCCGCTCTGGGAATCGGTGACGCGGGGCCCCCCGGACGCCCGGACCCAGAAATTGGAAAAGCCCCTGCCGAAGCGGCTGGTCCAGGGCACGTCGCTTCCCGTCATGTCCTTCCTGGCGCCGATAACTATCGGGCGGAGGGCCTTTTCTCTCGCGTCCGCCGGGATGGCGGAAATAAGGCTCGCCGCGTCGGCGGGGTCGTGCTGGCCGTCGGCATCGAGGGTGATGGCCCAGTCGGCCAGGGGGGCCGCGGCCGCGAAACCGCTCTTGAGCGCCGCCCCCTTGCCCCGGTTTTCCCCGTGACTCACCATGATGACCCCGGGAAGAGCGGCGGCGCGCTCTGCCGTGGCGTCCGTGGAGCCGTCATCCACGACGATTACCGGGAAGCCCAGGGAAAGGGACGACCGGACCACGTCCGCGACGCGCTCCTGGTGGTTGTAGGCGGGTATGATGACGGCGAATCGGCCCTTATCCATGGGTCACCGCGACTGACAGTTCGGGGAGGAAGGCGATGGACCACGCGCCGGGGCCGATGTGAACCCCCGTGGTGAGGGAGAAGGGGCGGATCCGTATGTCCGCGTCGGGACGTATCGATCTGACGGCGGGGAGGACGCGGCCCTCAACCATGTCCCGGTTGTCGGTATACTGGAGCATGATGAAAGGCGCGTCGCCCGGGGTCTCCTCGGCAAGCCTCCCCAGGGCGAAGGAGACCTGGTCCTCGGTTGTCCGGGCCATCCCGGCCCTCACCACGCCACCCGGGGTGGGCGAGACCACGGGCTTCATGTTCAGCATGGTGCCGAAGAAGGCCCGGGACCTGGAGATGCGCCCCCCGGCGGCGAGGTATTTCAGGTTGTCGATGAAGATGTACTCGCGGCACTGCTCGATCGCCGCGGCGGCGTAAGCCCTCACCGCCCCGGGGTCCGGCGAGGCGGCGGAGTATTCCGCCGTCTTGATCGCGATGGTCCCGAGTCGGCCCGACGCCGCGCCGGTGTCGATGACGGTGAGGAGCCCTTCGGCGTCGTGCTCCTCCTTCCAGCGCCGCGCCACGTCGTAGTTGCCCGTGTAGGCTGATCCGACGCAGAGGTAGAGCACGGCGCCGTGAAGGTCAAGGGCGCTCCGGTAGAGCTCGTGGCGCTCGAACTCCGAGGCCTGGGACGTCGAGACGCGTATTCCCCTCCGCATGGCGTCGTAGAGGGCTCCAGGGTCAACGCATGTTTCCGGCGCCGCGGTGTCGCCCACGGTAATGTAGCTGTCGAGAAGGGTGACTCCCAGGCCAAGGGCGTCGTCCCGGGTTATGGAGCCGGCGGCGTCGCTCATCACGTGGAGCGCCTGCGCCCTCGCGCGTGCGCGGAACGTACGTGTCTGTTCGCCCAGGTCGTCGCCGGACCAGCTGATGATCGATCCGAGTGTTTCCACCCGGCGGCGGATCTCGGCGGAGTCACCCGTGTGAAGGTGGACTTTCAGGCAGTCACCCCCGGGGATCACCACCACGCTTTCACCCAGCTCCGCCAGGGTCCGGCGGGCCTCGTCGGAGCGGTTTCCCGCGTCGAGGGTGATGTCCAGGCAGTAGCCTTCTTCGCCCTCGTCCCGGTATGACGGGGCGACCCTGAGGCCCCCCTCGAAGACCGAGGTGACGGGCCGGCGGGAGAGGTCCTCTCCCGCGAGGGACATGAAGAATCCCTCGAAGAAGATGAACATGCCCAGGGCACCCGAGTCGACCACTCCGGCCTCGCCGAGCTTCGGCAGGAGGAGGGGCGTTGAACGCACCGCTTCCTCCAGGCGGTCGAGGAGCGCCCCGGCCCGGCGCGGTTCCGCCCGGAAGGGCGCGGAACCGAGGTCGTCCGCCAGGGCGTCAAAGACCGTGAGCATGGTCCCCGGCTTCGGGTCCATCACCGCCTTCCACGCCCGGTCCCTTCCCTCCCGGGCGGCGACGGGGAGGGCCTCCGGCGTTTCCGCGTCGAGGAAGGCGGAGAAAAAGCGCGCGGCGATGTTGCCGGAATTTCCCCGGGCGCGCACCAGGAGATCGCGGACGGCTCGCTCTTTCCCCGCGGCGAGGTCCCTCAGGGGGGCGAGGCTGATTTTTAGATTCCGGCCCGTGTCGCCGTCCGCCACGGGAAATACGTTGATGCTGTCGAGGAGGTCGGCCCAGGCGGAAACCCGCTCCGCGCCATGGACGCAGGCCCGGGTCATCGTGTCGTTCATGATGGCCGCGGCGGTCATTTGCCTTTCAGTGAGAAGAGATCGTCTTCGGATATGGCCCTGACCAGGGCGGTGATATCCTCATCCATGGGACGGTCCTCGTACACCGGCCCCGCCACGCCACGGACCTTTTCAAGGATGGCCGCGACCCCGGGGCGCAATTCGGCCGCGCCGCGTATCTCGCAGGCCTGGGCCGCCGCGAGGAGGTGTATGGACGCCGCCTTTTCCGTGAGCTCGCAGATGCGCGCGGCGTCCCGGGCGCCGATGGTGCCCATGCTCACCTTGTCCTGATTGTGCGATTCGGTGGAGCGCGAGAAGGATGCCGCGGGCATGGTCGCCTTCAGGGCCTCGGCGGCGAGGGCGGAGGAGGCGATCGACATGGCCTTGAAGCCGTGGTTGTAGAGCACGGCGTCGCCTTCAACGCGCACAAGGTCCGCCGGGAGTCCCCGGTTCATGTTCGGGTCGACGAGGAGCGCCACCTGACGGTCCGTCATGTCGGCGACGGAGGCGAGGGCGGCCTTGAACGCGTCCATGGCGAAGACGATGTGTCCGCCGTAGAAGTTCCCCCCCATGAGCACTTTGCCGGTATCGGGGTCAACGATGGGGTTGTCGTTGGCGCTGTTCGCCTCGATCTCGACCCAGCGGGTGACCCATCCTGCGGCGTCGAGGAGCACGCCGAGGATCTGGGGGCAGCACCTCACCGAATAGGGATCCTGGAGCGTATCGAGGGACTCCGCCTCCAGGAGGGAACCCTCGCTATTTGTTTCGATGAGGCGGGCGATCATCCGGGCCACGTACTCCTGGCCGGGGTGCGGCTTTGCCTTCCCGATGACCGGGTCGTAGTGGTGCGCGTTACCCATGAGGGCGTGTATAGTCAGGGCCGTGGAGGAAATGGCCGCGTCCATGACCCGCCGGGCCCGTTCGATCACCAGGCAGGCGATGCCGGTCATCGTGGAAGTCCCGTTCATGATCGCCAGGGGCTCCTTCGGCTCGAAAGCGTAGGGCTCCAGGCCGGCCTCCGCCAGGGCGTCGGCCGCGCGGACCCTTTTGTCCCGGAACCACACGTCGCCCTGACCCATGAGTGCCGCGGCGACATAGGACATCGGCGTAAGGTCCCCCGAGGCGCCCACGGAACCCTCTGCGGGCACGACGGGCGTGATTCCCATGTTCAGGAAATCGGCGAAGCGCTCCAGCAGGCCTATTGAAACGCCGGAGTAGCCCCGGGAAAAGCAGAGGATGCGGGTCAGCATGGCGGCCCTGGTTTCAGGGATGCCCAGGGCCTCGCCGGTGCCGCAGCCGTGAAATCGAATAAGGTTGAAACCGTTCCTGATGGCGACCTCGCGGGCCATCCGCTTGCCGCATGACCTGCCGTAACCAGTGGTGACGCCGTATACCGGTATTCCGTTTTCGAGGGCGCGGAGGAGCATGTCGCGGGACCGCGAGATCCTGTCCCTGAAGGCGGGGTCAGTGCCGATGCGGACAGCACGTTCTCCCCGCGCGACATCCAGTATCTCGCCCAGGGAAAGGGCCTGCCCCGAGATGATGATATCCGGTCCGTTCTTTTTGTTCATGTGGTGGTTGTCCGATTACCTGAAGAGGTTGCAGTTGCGATTGCCGTGCCGGCCTTTGCGTGGCGCGGCATACGCATTCATTATCTGCTTTCGTTATTGAAAAGGAGTCTTTTTTGTCAAGGTTTTTTTATTGCGTTATCCGGGGAGGAGGGTTCGGATGGCGCTGATGGCATGCCATCCCGGGACTGACCTTCGCGGGAGCGATCCCGGAGCACGAGTCGGCGGGGTAAGCTTCAATGGGCATCATGGAAGCGATTGCCGGGAGGGTGGCCCAAACGGATTTCGCCCGCAGGGCGATAGCGGAGGGCGCCGACCTGGGTCCCTTCAGGGAGAAGCCGGGCGGCCGGGTGATCGCCGGCATCGTCCTGATGGGGTTCAGCTACGTGATCGGCTGGCCCGCCGTCGCCCTCTTCGGGGCCGCTGCGATCTACTTCCGTGAACCCCTCATCGTCGTCATCGGCGGTCCCCTGATCTACGGCCTGTCACACCTCGTCTTCCTGGCGGGACTCTACCTCGCCGGGGCCGAATACGGCTATGCCCTCTTCCGATGGGCCACGAGGCGATTCGTTGAAAAGTACGCCTGCCGGGAGGGGGAATAATCAGGCTCTCATTCGACTCCCAGGAATAGCTCGTTGATGGTGTATGAAACCTGTGTCCCCCCGTCGTCGGAATAGTTGTCCGCGCTGTCGTTCATGTTACCCCGGTCGAGCATCCCGCTGCCGGAGTAATTGTAGATATTGCAGACGTCGATCTGCGTGGTGCTCAGGGCTTTGTACATTATTCGTTTTCGGATTCTGCCTTCCTCGTTGAACTCGAAGTCGAAGGTCATCAATTTCAGCTTCTGCCAGAATCCGAAGAAGAGGTACTGGATGCCGAGACTCACCCTGAGGGTGGTGTGCTCCCCCGTATCGTCCCACAGGAGCTCCGAGTAGGAGCCGAAGTTGAGTTTATTCTCCATTGACTGGTCGTTAAAGGACGTCATTGAGACGAGCCGACCCGCGTCGTCATACTCGAAACGGTACACGCTTTCGAAGGCGCTGCCGTCGCCGGAGTAGTGCTCCGCCCGGTCCATCCTGCCGTCGTTGTCGTAGTAAAACCGGGTCAGGCGTTCCGGGGCATCGTCCTCCGTGCCGAAGATCCCGTCCGCCCCGGCGACGTAGGATACGGTGGAAATCTTCCTTCTGCCTTCGACGGTGTAGTCGACGATCTCCTTCGGAGTGACCCCGAAGTCCCTGTACGCGGTGAGGCGGTAGGTCTCGCCGTCATGCGCGGTCTCGTGATATCCCAGGATCGGGTCGATGGTGTCGTCTCCCGTCATCCAGAGGCCGTCGGGGCCCGCGTCGACCGACGAGGTCATGCGCTCGATGGCCCAGAACTGGGCGAGGAGAGGGGTCTGCTTGACGATGTTTTCCCAATCCAGCAGGTCGACCTGTATCTCGACACCGGCATAAAGCTCATGCATGTTCGTCATGTCCGGTTGTGATGATGATAATGTCGCGGCAAAAAGCCTTTGTTCCGAAATGCCGATCACGCTGTCGTCAAGATCATAGGTGGTGGCTCTCATCAGGACCGGCTTGTTCAGCATGATGGCGACTCCGAGGAGAAGCCCCGCTATGGCGTCCTCCCCGCTGTCATTTTTTTTTGAGCATGACGCGAACGAACCCGCCGCCATGATTGAACAGAGGAGAATGGAGACGAGGGTGTTCTTTGGACGATTGATCAAGGTAGTACCTCCGGCGTGTATATGTTTTTCCTCACCAGGTCGCCGCACGGAACATTTCCTACATTTTTTCGAAGAGGGTCAAGCAATTTTTACGACTGGAAGATTACCAACGGGTCGGGAAAAGATGGCACGGGACCCGGGCCATGGTCAATTTCTCTCTTCTTCGGAGGGTTCGACGCAAAGCTCCGCCACCGACGCGATCCCCGGCACTTCCCCTCCCACGCGGACAAAGTCGATACCAGCCCTCTCCGCAGCCTCGAGGTCGGAATCCGCGTCGCCGAAATACGCGGTCTCATCGGTGGTGACGCCGAATCGCGCCATGCAATTCAGGAGCATCTTCGGGTGGGGCTTGGGCTCCGCCCCGATGGTGGACGCGAAATAATCGAACCATTGGTCCAGGCGGAAGTGCGCGGCGAGTTTCTCCATGGAGCGTCCCCGGTTCGTCGCCACGGCGAGGCGATGGCGCGCGGAGAGGATTCCCAGGACATCCTCGAAATCAAAGAGGGGCCTGAGACCGGGGATGAAGGGCGTGTAATCCGTTTCCTGGCTTATCCGGAAGAGCCGCTCGGCTTCCCGGGCATCCGGCACGAGGTCGTATATGAGTTGACGCGTGGACATGTAGGCCACCTTCTCCTCAAGGGCTTCACCGAGGGGAGGGTGACCGCCTTTCGCCAGGCAACGGTTGAAAAAAGCGATATTCGCCTCGCGGGATTCGAAGAGGACGCCGTCGCAGTCAAAGATGAGCAGGCGTTTCTTCCGTATTGTTTCTATTAAACTGTTCATGGGTGCATGGTGCCCGTCCGGGCAAAAAAAACCAAACATTTTATGCTCATTTTGCCTGTCAATAAGATATTGAAAAAATAATTAATTCTTGACATATACGGCGCCGTATAATAGTTTTGCTTCTTCTAAAGGAAGGGTCCATAAGGGCATTGGTCGATTCGATCAGAGCTGACGCGAAAGTCAATATCCATCTCGAGGTTCTCAACCGCAGGGAAGACGGATATCACAACATCTTCAGCGTGATGGCGAGCGTCGCCCTTCATGATCTTTTAAAACTCGAAGAGCTCACGGTGGGCGATCCGGGGGGCGAGGGGCCGGTGGTCAAGGTCCGCAGCGCCGGCGGTGCCCACGCAGAGATAATCGATACTCTTCACGACCATGACAACCTGATCACCAGGGCCGCCCGCCTCTATTTCGAAGGCGTGGGGAAGGGCGGATCCGCGACCTTTTCCGTCGTCAAGAACATACCCGCCGGGGCGGGGCTGGGCGGCGGGAGCAGCGACGCCGCGGCGGCACTGAAGCTTCTCAACGCCCGTCTCGCGGCGTTCAGGCCTGAGGATCTCCCGGCAATGGCCTCCAGGATCGGTGCGGACGTTCCATTCTGCCTCCAGGGTGGCTTCGCTGTCTGCCGCGGCATCGGCGATATCGTGATTCCGGTACCGGCCAAAAAGAGCGCCGCGGTGCTCATCGTGACCCGGGGCATACACGTCGATACCGGATCGGCCTACAGGGCCCTCAAGAGGGGGCCGGATGCCGACCCGGCCATGGAGAAGATGATCGGGAAACGCACGAAGGCGCTCGCCTCCATTCTTTCCAGGGGGGCCTTCGGGGAACTCCGGTCCACCGCGGTGAATGATTTCGAGGAGCCGGTGTTTCGCCTTCACCCGGAGATCGGGGAGACCAAGGAATTGCTGTATGGCCTCGGGGCCGATTTCGCGGCGATGACGGGGTCGGGGTCGAGCCTGGTAGCCATCTTCCGTGACAGGGAGAGGGCGCGTTCGGCGCAGAGGCGTGTCGAGGAAACGGGAGCAGTGGTGATCCCGACGACGTTTGCGTAGCTGAGCGCTGCGTCTTTGATCGGTTTCGTCTGCGGTGCAGGCGGGACGGACCAAGCATGCAAATGCTCATTGAGGTGTGGCCAAGCGGTAAGGCATCGGGTTTTGGTCCCGTGATCCCAGGTTCGAATCCTGGCACCTCAGATTTCGAGAAGCGGGGAATCTGACTATCGAGAATGTAGCTTCCATTGTGCTGGCCGCTGGCAGAGGGGTGCGCATGCAGTCCGATCTGCCGAAGGTGCTGCACCGATTCATGGGCAAGCCACTCATCCTGCACGTCCTGGACAGTCTCCGGGACGCCGGCGTTACCGACATATGCGTCGTCGTGGGGTATCGCGGTGAGCTCGTGATTGACGCCGTGGGGGACCGTGCCAGGACAGTGTGGCAGCACGAGCAGCTCGGCACGGGTCATGCGGTGATGCAGGCCGAGAGTCTTTTCAGGGATCACGAAGGAGGTATCATCGTCGCCTGCGGGGACGTCCCCCTGGTGCGGCCGGGTACCTTCCGCGCCCTCGGGGCCTCGTCGGACCCGGGCCGTGTCGGGGCCGTTGTGCTTACCATGGTTCCGGAAGATCCTTCGGGTTACGGACGCGTGGTAAGGGACCCCGCGGGGTCCCTTCTCCGCATCGTCGAGGAGAGGGACGCCTCGGAGGAGGAGAAGAGGATCCGGGAAGTCAATTCCGGGACCTATTGTTTCGATTCCCGCCTCCTTTTCGAGGGGCTGGGCCGCATCGGGACCGACAACGCGCAGGGAGAGTACTACCTCCCTGATGTACTCGGTTTCGCGAAATCCCGCGGATACGAAATCTCAACGCTGCTCCTGGACGACCCGATCGAGGGGAGCGGGGTAAACACCGTCGGGGAGCTCCGGCGCCTCGAGGAGTACTGGACGAAAAGGAAAACAGGGTAGGGCGAGATGGCTGAGAATCTGCTGAAGGTGTTCACGGGGACCTCGAATCCGGTCCTCGCGGAAGAGATTGCCAAGTACCTTGGCATCGAGCTTTCCAGGATAGACGTGAAGCGCTTCCAGGATGGTGAGATTTCCATCAAGATAAAGGAAAACGTGCGCGGCCAGGACGTGTTCATCATACAGTCCACCTGCCGGCCCACCAATGACAACGTGATCGAGCTGCTTCTCATGATCGACGCGGCGCTCAGGGCGTCGGCGGGAAGGATCACCGCGGTGATCCCCTATTTCGGTTACGCGCGCCAGGACAGGAAGGTGGAGCCCAGGGTGCCCATCTCCTCGAAGGTGATGGCGAACATCATCCAGGTGGCGGGGGCCGACCGGGTGCTCACCATGGAGCTGCACGCGGAGCAGATCCAGGGATTCTTCGATATCCCCGTGGACAACCTGCTTTCGGCGCCCATCGCGATCGAGTACATAAAGAAACTGAAGCTCAAGGATCTGGTCATGGTGTCGCCTGATTCGGGGGGCGCAGAGCGGGCCCGGTTTTACGCGAAGAACGTCGACGCGGGCCTGGCGATCATCGACAAGCGGCGCCCGGAGCCCAACGTTGCGGAGGTGCAATACGTAATCGGCGACGTCGAGGGGAAGAACTGCATCCTGGTTGACGACATGGTGGATACCGGGGGCTCGATATCGAAGGCGGCCGGGGCGCTCAGGAAACAGGGGGCGAAAGACGTGTACGGCCTCTTCACCCACGCCGTCCTCTCGGGTGACGCCATAACAAATCTTGAGTCGGCGGGATTCAAGGAGATACTTTTTACCAATACGATACCCTACCGCGGGGAGAGGGAGATCAAGGGCATGACGATACTGTCAATCGCGTCGCTCTTCGGCGAGGCCATTAGAAGGATCCATGAATGCGAATCGGTGAGTTCCCTTTTTGTATAACGGGGCGGAAACGCTGAACGCGACGATACCGAGAACAATACCAGGATAATAGACGAGGCAAGGAATGGAATCAAAGAGTTTACCAGTTGAACCGAGAACGGACTTCGGGAAGAACGCGAGCCGACGGCTTCGCCGTGAGGGTTTTATTCCCGGTGTCATATATTCCCACGGGGAGACCGAGACGGTGAAGATCCCCATCAAGGATTTTTTCAGGCTTTTCAAGGGAAAGGTTTCGGAAAGCGTGCTCTTCGATATCAAGGGCGGCTCGGGGAAAGAGGGCGCGGAGAAGATGGGATACGTGAAGGATTACCAGCTTGATCCCCTGACGGGTGAAATCGTGCACCTTGACCTTTTTAAGGTAACAAAAGGGGAGAAACTGGTCACTAAAGTTCCCGTGGAGTTCACCGGCACGTCGAAGGGCGTGAAAATGGGCGGAATATTCGAGATCGATCTTCGGGAGGTCGAAGTCGAGTGCCTTCCCAGGGACCTCCCCGAGGTGATCATGGTGGATGTCACCGAGCTCAATGCCGGTGATTCGATCCACGTGAGGGATTTGTCCCCCGGAGAAGGGGTCGTGATCCTGACTCTTCCCGACGCCCCCGTGGCATCCGTGCAGATCCCCAGGGTGGTGGTGGCCGAGGAGACGGCGGAAGAGGCGGAAGGCGCCGCCGCCGAGGAGAAAAAGGAGGAATCCGCAGAAGCCTCCGGAGACTGAAGGGATTGATTTTCGATATGCGCAGCCGTTGTGCCGAGCGGCATCACATTTGAAAAGGGAGCGGTGTTATTGAAGCTGATCGTTGGTTTCGGGAATCCCGGTGAGAAGTACGCGAACAACAGGCAGAACATCGGGTTCAAGGTCATCGATATCATCGGGAACAACGAGAATATCGATGTGCGCATCAAGAAGAAGAAGTCGATAATCGGGCGGGGCAAGATCCTGGGAACCGACGTGGTGCTCCTGAAGCCCCAGACCTTTGTGAACCTTATCGGGGAGTCGGTGCTCTATATCGCCTCGTTTCTCAGGATAAACGTGCGTGACATCATCTGCATTGTAGAGGATTCATCCCTCAAGCTCGGTGAAATGAGGGTCGACTACCTCTTTTCGGGTCTGACCCACGAGGGCCTAGAGTCGATGACCAGGGCCCTGAAGTCAGAGCGCTACGCCAAGGTCCGCGTGGGGATCGGGACGCCTCCGAAAGGCGTGAAGATGGAGGACTACCTCCTCCAGGATTTCACCGATGACGAGAACCTTATCCTGATCGACGTGCTCAACAAGACCGAGAAGGTGGTGAACCAGCTTATCAAGAACCCCATCGAGGAAGTGCAGGACAAATACAACCCCGAGGGCGCGGTCAAGATCAAGAAGCGCAAGGTAAAGGCCATTCATATCGATCACCGGAAAAAGCGCTGAGGCGGAGCCCCTCGCCAGGCAGGGGGGGCCCTGCGATCAAACGGTCCCCGTGGCCGCAAATGTTCTTGACTTTAATGCCAATCCATGGAGACTCTCCGTATGCGGGGTCAATCCGCGTACCCCATCACGCAAGGGAGAAATTAGCGATGAGAAAAGGACGGCTCTTGATCATGTCATTGGTTGCGGCGGCGGTGGTCTCGCCGGCATTCGCGCAATCGTACAAGTATGATTACCATCCGGCCTACGGACCGGCTCCCCTGGGCGGAAACCCCCAATCGATGGCCAGGGAGCTCAGCTACGACAATTTCCGCTCGATACGATGGCTCAATTCCGCCATCATGAACTACGGCGGCGGCGAGGCCGAGATCGACAAGCTCATAGACGCCTACTCCGATGCCAGCGCCCTCTATTTCCAGAATAAAATGATGGATTCGGCGAAGTCCTTCATCGAAAACCAGACCGCCATCATGCAGTCGGCGAAGCAGCTCGCCGAGAAATACAGCACGGACACGTCGGCCATCCTCAAGGAGTCCATGGAGCTGAGCCTCAGGTCGAGGCTCAAGATGGGCATCCGGGGCGACCAGGGCATGGATTCGGTCGACACGTTCCTGAATATGGCCAAGGCGGGGGTATACAAGGCCAATGATTACTACGAGCGCTTCAAGGACGCCAAAGCCGCCCCGGCGCGTGAACTCATTACCGCCATCTACCTCTACCGGCGCGCGAAGGCCAACATGTTCCAGATGATGACCAAACTGGCCGATGTCCAGAGCAGGTTCCTCGCCGAGCAGGAAGTCAACGCCATGATCGCGAAGAAGGAGATCAGCCAGGGGAACAAAGAGCGGGTGCGGCGGGAGAAGGAGGACCAGAAACGGAAGGAACTCCTGTCCCGCTATCTCGACAAGTACGCCAAAGACATGGTGGACAACAAGAACGCGGTGTACGAAACCAGGGAAAAGGAGAAGTGAAGCGCGTTAGCGGGGCTTCTTCATTTCGGATTCGGTCAGCGTCCGGTCGCTCTTCAGCACCCTGAGGGCGAGGACCCTGATGCGGGAGTTGTTATGCACGAGAAGGTCGATGACCTTCTCTTTTGTTTTTTCGTCAAGATGGTATCCGTCGGCCGCCTTCAGCGCCGCCGCGAGGAGCGAGAAGTCTGACTCCCCCCGGATGCGGCTCGCGATTGCGGGGTAGAGGCGCTGGTCCCTGAACGTGATATTGTTCAGCACCGCGAGGACAACGTTCACGTCAGGATCATTCATCGCCCTGAGTATGTGGGGAATCATCTTTTCCCTTATTACCGTCCTGTCCAGCGAGATGATGCCCCTGGCCGCCTCCTCGCGGATGAGCCAGTCGCCGCTGTCCAGGGCGCGTACGTAAATATCGGCCGCCTGAGCGTCCCCGAGGCCGCGAAGCTCCCTGAGGGCGTGCCACCGCACGTTGTCCGCGGGGTCTTCCGACGCGATCCGCCGCAGCATCGCCAGGCAATCCCGGCTTTTCATTATCGCGAGGCCCTTCACGGCCTCCATCCTTACCTGCTGGTACGGGTCGCCCGACGCCACCATCAGGGTGCCGACGATGAGGTCGTTCTTGTCGGGACCTATGTAGCGGACGATCTCCCGCACGGCTTCAACCCGCTCCATCCAGTTCCCGGCGGCGTATTTATTCGCGGCGCTTCTCTGTTTCTGGGTCCTTACCAGCTCGGATTTCTGGAAGAGGCCGCAGCCCCCGGCGAGGTGAGCGGAGATGACGATGATCGCGACGGAACGCCACGCGTTCACCGGGAGACGGGGGCGGGCGTCCCGGGATGGTTCGCGGGACCGCACCCTCATCGCGGCGCTTCGTGTTCCGGGTGGATGATGCCGTACTGGGCGAGGAACTTCCCGGTCCTCAGGATATAGTGGCGGGTTTCGAAAAAGGGCGTGAATTCGGTGAAGTAGTCCATGTCTTCTCCGGACATGCGGTCCTGCCATTTTTTTACATTGCCGGGACCCGCGTTGTAGGCCGCGACCATGTGCGGGAAACTGCCCCCGAACTGGCGTTTCAGGTCGGCGATGTAGCGGGCGCCCAGGCGTATCGAGGTACAGGGGTCAACGAGGGTGAAGTCCCTGATCCCCAGTGCACGGGCCAGGCCCCGCGCCGTGGCGGGCATGATCTGCATCAGTCCCATGGCCCCCGCTGATGAGACGGCGTCATGCCTGAAGAAGGATTCGGCCTTCATCACCGCGTAGAGCAGGTTGCGTGACACGGAGAAATCCTCCCCCTGGCGCTTCACGCATTCGCCGAAGGGCGCCGGAAAAAGTGCCCTGGACGACTCCACCGGCATGAGGGTGATGTTTTCCCTGAGATCGAAGAGGCCAAGGAGCCGGACACGTGAATGGGCATTGAGATAGGCGTGGCCGTACCGGCCGCCGTAGTGGGCCAGGGCGATGAGCCTGTCCTTCCGGGACTCCTCGCGGGCCAGGAGGGGCCTGAGCTCGCGATAGACCCCGGCGAGATACCCCGCGGCGAAGTAGCGATCAATGCGCGCAAGGGTCCCTCCGTAGGACGACGAGGTCCGGAGGCCCGCGATTGTTTTTTCCACTTCGCGGTAACGCGCGATATCGGGGGAATCGATGTCATCCATTCGCGCCTCGGCCCTTTCGAGGGAACGCTCCCGCGTCATGAGAAGGGCGTGGAAGTAGAGGGCGCGCTCACTCTGCCCTCCATCGACCGCCTTCCGGTATTCAGCGGCCAGGTCCCCTTCACTCATGCCGGGGGAAAGGCGCGTGATGAGAAGCCAGGTGTATGAGGAGTCCGGATTGAACACAACGAGGTCCCGCGCGGTCTCCTCGGCCCGCGTGGCGTCCCCCTTCGCGGCGTAGAGCTTGTGGAGCCAGAAGCGGCATGCTCCCGAACTTTTTCCGCGTGGCCGGACCGCCAGGGATTCCTCGAGGTGGCGGATCGCGCCGTCATGGTTTTTGCCCCGGATCATGCTCCTTCCCAGGAGCCAGAGGAAATGGCCCGCGGTCTCGTCGCGGTACCTGTCCTTGTAGTCGATGAGATACCGCTCGAAGCCGGCGCGGCGTCGTTCCTCCATGAAGCCGCCCACCCGCTCGAGGGATTCCCGTGCCTGGGGCTCACGCCCGGAGCGGATGATCGTCTCGTAGATCGGTATGGACTGACTTTTTCTTCCCGAGGACCAGGTTTCGTCGGCCCGCGCCTTGGCGAGAAGTGCGCTGAATTTTGCGTTCTCGGGGTCCCTGACCAGGGCCTCGGCTTTCCCGTCCTGTTTCTCCCGCACCAGGGCCCGCACGCGGTAGGCGGCGGCTTCACCCCGGTGATCGCCGGTGAAGGGGGCCGACTCAAGGACCGTCAGGGACTCCCCGTATTCCTTCGCGTGAAAGAGGGCCTTCCCGTAACGGAGACGCTCCTGCTGGGTCAGCTCCCGGGGCTTATCCTTCATTATTAACATCAGCTGCTTCGCGGCGGTGGATGACTGCCAGCCCCTGGCGTTGAGCGCCAGGACCGCGAGATAGGCGTCCAGTGACCCTGCGCGGTCGCCCTCCTTCCCGCGCAGGGAGCCGATTCGGATCTGGATGAGGGCCCTGGAATCGGGATCGTCACATCGATCGAGGATTTCTTCGAGCGTCGCCAGGGCCTCGCCGTTCTTCCCCGCGGAAGCTAGGGAGCTCGATTTGAGGAGCATGGCGTCCCGGTAGAGGACTCCCGAGTCTTTTGACACCAGGTCCGCGAATTTCGCCGCGTAGGCGTGTTCCCCGTAATTTGAAAAAAGCCTGCCGATCTCGTAGACCGCGTCGTCATAGTAGTCCGACTTGAAGCCGAAGCCCCTGACGAACTGGTAAACGGGCTGGGGGAAAAGGCGGAGGGAGGCGCTCCGGCGGCTCGTAAAACAGCTGTTCGCGAAATGAAAGATGGCGTTCTTGTGGCGCTTATCGCTCCTGTGGGCGACGCCGAGCATGAAGTGCTCGCGCGCACCCCGGGGATTCGTGCCAAGGCGCGCGATCACTTCGCCCGGAGTGGAATAGAATCCCAGGGCCGGAAGTTCTTCTCCCCCGGAGCCGGCTGTTCCGCAGGAGAGTGCGGAAAAGAGGGCGGCGGCGAATATGGCGTTAAGGCGCTTCATCCGTGTTTCAGTTCATTTTCAGGTAGTTTTCGTATTCGGGTATCTCGCCGAGATTCGGAGAATCCCACACACTGTCGTAAAAGGACTGGCCCTCGAGGGGGAGGTAGTAATTGTCCGCGTGGATAAGAAGGTGCCGCTCTTTCCGGTCGGGGTCCGACGCGGCCTCGATCATGTCGCGCAGCTCCTTGTAGTCGTGGCGGCCGAGTTGCCTCCGCTCCTCCCTGGTTGTCGTCGCCTCCAGCATGGAGAAAAATGCGTAGCGCCTTCCGTGCTTCACCTTTTTGATCGCCTTGGAGTAGCGGTAGAGGCGCATGGAATAGAGGTTTTCCTGGAAGTTGTCGGCCATCATCATGTCGATGCGGGCGTCCTCGGTATCCCGGTAGCCGAGGCGGAGATAGTGCCGGGCGAGGTGATCCTTTGATTTCACCACGGCGGGGGCGAAGCCGTTCAGGAGGCCGCGGGCCGATCCGATGTCCCGGGCGAGGGTGATACGGTAGAGGTCGATCAGGATTTTCTGGGCGCGGCGTATCTCCTTGAAGGACTCGAGAAAAAGGAATTTCATGTAGAGCTGCTGCGCGATGATGTCCCGCTGGATTGCCTCCCTGAACAGTTTCTTTTCCTCGTCAGTCCCGAGGTTCGTGATCGAGGAATTAATGAAGTAGAAGAAATAGCGGTTGTCCTTGAGGCCCTTCTCGGCGTTGCGCTGGTTGCCGGCGCTCAGGCTGGACTTGGTCCTCTGGGCGTGCAGGTCCGCGGCGGCAGCGAGGAAGGCGATCAGCATGATGGCCGCCGCACACCTTCGCACAATCGTTGTTGTCGCTCTCATTGCCATGTCGCATTTCACCCTTCGGTTCCGGCCATTCCCCGGGGGATTGCCGCTACAGGTCGAAGAACATTCCCTCCGTGGCGATATGGATTTTCATCGTATCGTTTGACAGGTTCTCGCCGTGCTCGATGGCTGCGCGGTAATTCTCGTACAGTTTGCTGTCGGGATACGCCGGCTCATGGTGCGTGAGGACGAGATCGCGGACCTTCCAGCGCAGCCCGCAGTTGACAGCCATGGTAAAGCTGGTGTGGCCCCAGTCGAATTTCGTGAAGGACTCGTCGAGAGTGTACTGGGCGTCGATTATCAGGAGATCGGCGCCTTCAAAGAAACCGTAGGTGGTTCCGTTCCCGGCCTCAAAGACCTCGCCGGTGAATTCCGCGTCGGTTGCGAAGATGAAGCTTTTTCCCCCCTGCCTGAAGCGGTAGGCGAAGCTCCCCCCGGGGTGCTTGAGGGGGAAAAAGTCGACGACAAGGTCCTCCTCGAGCCTGAGGGGCTCGCGTTTCTTCGGGTCCAGGTGGATGAAGCGCTTCGTCGATTCCGTGCGCTCGAAGGGTGCGGGGAAGAAGGGAGAGCGCATCTGTTCCCCGAGAAATTTTTCCTGGTCGCGGTACGGTGAGTGAAAGGTCAAAACATTTCCCTTGATGTACAGCGGCGTGAAAAAGGGAAGGCCCTGGATGTGGTCCCAGTGGTTATGCGTGAGGAAGATGTTGAGATCGCCTTCCCCCTTGCCGCAGGGGCCCTTCATGAGCTCGTATCCCAGGAGCCTTATGCCCGATCCGCAGTCGAGTATGTACGTGACGCCGCTCTTCGAGGTGACGGTGACGCAGGTGGTGTTCCCGCCGTACACGTGCCGGAGGTAGTCGGGGAGGGAGGCGATGAATCCATCGACGTCGGCGGCGTTACTTTCCCCTGCGGCGAAGGCGAGCTCGACGATTGAACGGATTTTTCGGGAGTATTCCTCGTTCGTAAGCGGAGAGGGAAGGGAACCCCGGACCCCCCATAGTTTAATCTGCATGAATCGTTCCTTCAGCGCCATTTATGGTGCGAATCTACCCGCCCCTGCGTAAAATCGCGGACATTTGAAAAAATTTCAATCAAAATACAACGGGATCGCCAAATTAATTCGGCGATCCCGCGCGGGACCCATCCGGACCTTCACGATCCCCTGGCGATGAAGCGCAGGGGACCGCGGTCCCTATTCATACACCTTTTCCTCGTTTTCGTGGGCGTTGACCGCGTCTCCCTCGACGTCGCGGACCGGCTGCTTCGAGAGTACCTTGTCGTATTCCTTGTACCACTCGTTCTGGATGATCAGCTGCATGATCTCGTTGGTGCCGACCCAGATCATGGAGAGGCGGAGGTCCCTGAGAATGCGTTCCAGGGGAAAGACGTTGGTGTAGCCGATACCGCCCATGACCTGCATGCAGTTGTTCGCCACTTCCCAGGCGGTCTCGGTGACGAATTTTTTCGATTGTGAGACCATCCTCCTGACGCGACCGGGGTGGACCGTTCCCGAGTCAACGGCAAGGGCGGTGCTGTAGACCATCGAGCGGGCCGCGTCAAGGAGAAGCGCGGAGTCCGCCACCCTGAATCCCACGGCCTGGAAATTGCTTATCACCTGGCCGAAGGCCTTGCGGCGGGAGGTGTACCGCGTGGCGATGTCGAGGGCCGGCCGGACTGAGCCGATGGTCATCGCCGCCGTTCCGAGCCGCTCGGGAATCATCATCCGCACGAAGACCTCGAAGCCGCCGTTGATGCCGTTCAGGGCGTATCGCTCCGGGACCCTGACCTCGTCGAAGATCACGCGGCCGGCGCCGCCCCCGCGGACGCCCATGAGGCCGTAGATGTATTTTGATTCCACTCCCGCGGTGCGGGGGACCATGAAGGCCGTCATCCGCCGGTGAGGCGGAGCCTCCGGGTCCGTGACTGCGTACACCAGGAACCAGTCGGCGCCCTCGGCCCCGACGATGAAGCGTTTCTGGCCGCTGATGATCCAGTCGCCGCCGTCCTTTTTCGCCTTCGTGACGGCGCCGAAGAAATCGGAACCGCCCCGCGGCTCCGTGAGTCCCTCGGCGGCGTAGACCTCTCCCCTGAGGAGGGGAACCACGATCTCCCGCTTCAGTTCTTCGCTGCCGAAGAGCGTGATGGCCTCGCAGACGATATCGGCGCCCACGCCCCAGAGACAGGCGAGGGAATAGCTGGCGACGCCGATTTCCTCCGCCACGAAGCAGTCTTCGACCCAGCCGAGCCCTCGACCGCCGTATTCCTTCGCTATCCTGATCCCCAGGAGGTTCCTCTTTCCCGCCTCGCGGAGGTACTCCTGGGGAAACTGGATCTTTTCCGCGTCCATTTCCAGGATCATTTCGCGGGGAACCCAGCGCGTGAAATCGCGGGCCTCGTCGCGGAGACGCTTCTGCTCATCGGTCATGACAAAATCAAACATGGTGTACCTCCCGGTTTCGGTTGGCGCTCACGGCATGGCGTGTCGCGCACCTCATGCCGTCGATTCGAGCTCCCGTTTTCGTTTCAGCAATTTCTTTTTCAATAATGCCAGGTCCGATTCGAAGAGATCGAGCTCCTCGCGGTGCATGGCGATCTCCTCCCTCTTGAGGTCGATGTGCCTGATGCTTCTTTCAATCTGCGTTGACTCACTTATCTCCTCGTCCGCGGTTCCTATCATTTCACGTATCTGGTCCAGGGTCGCGCCGAACCGCTTGCCCCGGAGAATAAGCTTGAGGCGCGCACGGTTGCGCCGCGTGTAGATGCGCCGGTTGCCGGCCGATCGTTCCGGGGTGATGAGGCCCATCGCTTCATAGTAGCGTATCGCCGAGGGCTTGATGCCGAACTCCGCGGCGAGTTCCGATATCGTGCAGGTCTCCCGTGCCATCCCCTTGTTCCCAAACTTAAACTTAACGTTAACTTTAATTATAGGACTGATGCCGTCAAGCATTTTTCAGAGGGTGATCGAAGCCGCGAACTCGAGTCGGGTGCGAGTCGCGCGTCTTCCCGAGAAGCGGTGGAGGCAGGTGCCGGCGAGAGAGGCGCCGCCCCACCTCGCCCTCAGGCCCAGGGAGACGCGGTCCAAGGACTCGCGCACGTAGGTCCCCGGGGCGATCCTGGCCTCACGCCTCGGCGCGACGGAATAGAGGGGATTGTTCCTGTCGATAATGAAGCGCTTGTAGGAGGCGCGAATCTCGAGGATGTTAAAAAGCCAGAAGGTCACGCCTCCCCCCAGGGAGGCGGAGTGCCGGCCCCGTCCCCTGCTCTGCCCGGTTCCCTGGAGCCGGAACAGGACAGAGCGGCAGAGGTACACCCTGCCGGAGGCACCCAGCCTCAGATTTCTTTCGCGGCCTCTTTTCCGTTCTGTTTCAACGCAGGTAAGGCGCGCCGACACGGAAGCCATTCCCGCTGCGCCGTAACGGACCGACACCGACTCGCGCCTCATGGCGGGGCGATGGGGTTCCCGGCTCGAGGGGCTCATCGCCTTTTCCATGTGGACGCCCGACCCGACGGAAAAACGGGGGAAGGGGCGTATGGTGATGTCCCCGGACCAGGCGGTTTCGGAACGGGATCCCCCGGAGGCGTAGGGGGCATAGTAGTTGGCCGACGTGGATTTTCCGGAAAAGGAAAGCACGACGGCGGGATGGCGGAAGACGAGTCCGCCACAGAGGCCCCGGGCCCTTGACGTGCGCGATTTCCCCGTCACGGCACGGCTCCCGAGGCGGGAAAAGCTGAGTTCCGCGAAGATGGCGATGTAGTCGTCCCGGTACTGGAGAAAAAAACCGTAGCCCCGGACCCCCCGGGCGGCGTCGAAGTCGTCCTGGCCCCAGAGGAGACGACGTCCTCCGCCGCGGCGGATACCGGTGTCGATGACATACGACTGCGCGGTAAGGCGCTCCCCGATCACGAGGGTGAGAAAGCCGCCTCGGTCGAAGATCTCCGCCGGCTCCGGGCGGCGGCGGTCCCGTTCCGTCCCGGAGAGTATGGTGGTGAATCCGCTCCGCGTGGTCCCCGGGATGGATCGGTCCTCCCGGACGAAACGGTTCCTGAACGAGAAGAATCCTCCCGCCGACGCGGTGAAGACGGGGCCGCCGACGCTTCCCGATGCCGCGGCGCCATGGAAGGAGAAGAGGGGGTTGCCGGTGTCCGACGGAGCGAAGGGCGTCCCCCTGGAAATGACAAGGCGCCTCGTGAAGGCGTCGGGGGACACCGCTCGCTTTTTCCCTACGAGGAGCCCGGTTCCGAAATTGAGCCGGTAGTGTCCCATCGAGGCCTCGAAGTGCGGTGACGCGCCCCGGATTCGAAGGTGCCAGGTGAAACGGTGTGAACGCGTTTCCGGGATATGAATGTGGGTGATTCCCGCCGAGCTTCTGCCGAAGTCGAGGCGGGACGATTCGCGGAGGAACCTTTTTTCCGCGTCATCATAATCCAGGGCGTCCTGGCGGTATTCGGCCCTGAGGGTGACGCGGGGGTCATCCGGCCTCGCGGGGGAAGCGCCGAGGAGGAGGACCGCGCCTATCAGAATGGACCGGCGCACAGTCTGGCCACCGCTTTCCTGGTCTCCGCGCTCAGGCCGCTGATGGACGAGATCCGTTCACGGAGCTGCCGCGTTTCTCCCCGTACCGCCATCCCGGAAAGTTCCAGGGCGGTCCCCGGCGGAACTCCCGCTTTTATCAGGGACTTGAAGAGGCGCTTCCGGGCCTTCTCGACATTCAGGCGCGCCCGGTACGCATCGCGTGAGGACCGTGCGGGCGGTGCCAGGCCGGTGGCCCGGGTGAGGAGGCGGTCGATGTCCCTCTCCGTCAACCCGATCTGGACGAGGGCCGCCCGCGTCAGGGGGCCCTCGGCATCGCGGAAGCGGATGATGCGCGCGGCGTGGTCACGGGACAGCCAGGGGATTTCCCGGAGCTCTTCGAGGGTGCACGTTTTAAGGTCCAGGCGCGGCGCGCTCTTTCGGAAGCGCTCCAGTATCCTTCCATAGCCGATGGGCTCCACGGGTATCTCCCCCGTGGAGAGGGTGACGCCAACGCAATGGGTGAGGCCGAGATGGGGGTGGTAGCGCAGGCCATAGGAGGCCGCGATGCCTCGATATGCCACGGTGAGCGACATGGAGGAGGTCATTGTCTCCCGGGCGTATCCTCCCTGGATGATGAAATATTTCAGCACCGCGGCCGAGGCGGAAATCGAGTTCACGTAGCCGTGGGCGGTGCTGTTCAGGTTGTAGGCGACGGAAAGCCCCCGCATGGGCCGCAGGGACGCGCCGGCGCTCCACACGGGGAAGAGCAGGTCCCGTCGCTTCGTAACGAAGAGGGAGCCGATGTTCTCCTGCTGGAAGGCGACCTCGATCCATTCGAAGGGAGCGATGATGATCGCGGCCCGTCCGTCGGCCAGCCCCGCCCTGGCACCGGTTTCCGGCGTATGGAGGATGAGATGGTAGTATCTCACCCCGGCCCCCAGGGAGATATACCTGACGGGCATGAACCCGATGTCGGCTCCCGCGGCGTGCTCCATGTAGGCGTCAAAGCCGAACCTGCTCCAGGAGGCCTGGAACCCGAACCCCCTGGTTCCGTATCCTGCCCGTATGATGCTCGCGTACAGGCCTTCCATGGAATAGGGCATGGCCCCGGAGGCGTGAAGGTAGGGATAGGCGAAGCGGGGAAGATGGGCAGGGTTCGAAACCGCGTCAGGCATGGGGGAACAGGAGACGGCGCGGTTGAATGGGAAGAGGGAGGCCGGCGGGCTTTCCCTGTATTCATAGGCGAGAAACGCCGCATGGAAGATGTGAAGGGCGGCGGCGAAGGCGATCATCGGTAGCGGCTCACGATGATATAGATGGTGCGGTCCTCGACAAGGCGGAGAGAGGGATTCTGCGCTTCTATCCTGCAGAGGTACAGGCCCGTGGGGGGGCGCCTCCGCTGAAGAAGGGGGTTCCACCGCAGGGTGCAGAGGCCGGGTTTTGCCTGGATGACCATGGGCGATTCGTGTATCAGGGCGCCGTCCATTGAAAACACGCGCATTTTCAGCGCGCAGGGACTGAGCACGAAGAGGGGGATCTCTCCCTTTCCGAAGATGCAGTGACCGGGAATGATGGTGACTCTTTTTCGCAGTGCCCTGAAAAGCCGTTTCATCGGGATTGCCGGGAGGAAGAAGTTCGGCTTGCCCGGGGTCTGCACCGCGGAGACCGCGAAATCCTTTCCCGTGCCGGTGTCCGCGCTTCCCCTGCGCGATACGCTCATGTGCGGATCAAGGCCTTTCCCGCCTATGGGTACGGCGCATTCCTGGAGCTCTTTCCCTGGGCATGTTCGCCACTGCCCCGCGGCCTGGGCCGCGCCGACGTAGCCCAGGATGGTATCATTCGGGGTCCCGTCTCGGTTTGAATAAAAGACGAAATCGATGATGCCCCCGTTGGAGGGGTCGTCGTCGCCGTCGATCGCGATTACTCCCTCGGTGTTCCAGAGGCTCGCGGAGTAATTATCGCAGTAGAGGTCAATCCGTCCGTTGCCGTTCGTGTCCCCCGTGAGATCCGTCTCATCGGGGACCCCGGGCATGGCGAGATGGACGACGACGAATCGGTCGTCCCAGGGCGTTTCCGGCCGGTCTTTTCCCATGATGGTGACCGGGTCATCGGAGAGCGCCTCGTTCGTGCCGTAGTAGGCGGTGACGAAAAGGGAGGAAATCTCCATCGATTCCTTTTCCCCGGCCGCGAGGGTCAGTTCGACCCAGTCGCGTTCCGTCGCGGTAACGAACTCGTTGATCATGAGGCCCGCGTGGAGACCCCCCGCGGGGATCAGCAGGGCCAGGATGGTGTAAAGGATTCGTCGAAGCATGAAGCACCCCCTGCGTGGTATACGAAGGGGACGCGGGGAAAGTTAAAAAAACGTCTGGAATGTCCTGGCGCGGGAAACGTAGCTTCTAGATGGCGCGGTAATCGGGCGGTTTACGCAGGGCCGGGCGGATGAATGCGACGTCGGGATGCCCCACCGTCATGACCGCGTGGACCCTTTCCCCGGAGGGGATCCCAAGGTGGCGGCGAATCGGCCGCGAGCGGTTGATCGATTCAACGGCGTAACCGATGTGGCAGGTTCCCATGCCGAGGGAGTGGGCCATGAGGGCGACATGATACGACGCGAACTGCGCGTCCTCCAGGGGGGTGCTCCCGCCACCGGGTCCGTAAATGATCAGAAGGGCCGGAGCGCCGTGGAAGAGGAGGTCCCTTCCGGCCCCGGCTTCCTCCAGGGCCCACCGGACGCTTTCCATGTGGTCGCGGCGGTAGCGCAAAAGCGACCTCCCGGCGAAGGGCACGGCGAGCCAGGGGAGGAGGGGGTTCCCCGCGACCCTGTTCAGGGCGGCGAAGAATTTCCCGATCCTGAGGGCGAGGTCCCACACCTTTTCCCTTCCGTTGAGCGTGATGAAGCGCCAGGCCTGGCGATTGCTACCCGAGGGCGCGGTAACGGCGAACTCCACGAGGTCTTTCAGAATATCGTCATCCACCGGCTCCGGCGTGTATCGCCTCACGCTCCTCCTCGACCGGATGAATTCCGCCAGTTCCGCCGGCCCGATGCCGCCGCGCCGGGGGGCGGGGTGACGGGCCAGCCACGCGAATCGGGGACCGCGGAGAAGCGCCGGGTCGAAATGAATCGCGTCGGCGGGGCAGACGGCATGGCAGTGCGAACAGAGCATGCAGTCTTCGGATACCGTCGTTGCCACGCAATCGACAAGGGCCAGCACGTCCTTCGGGCAGACGAGGACGCACTCGCCGCATCCGGTACAGGACCCGGCGTCGATGCGGGGAAGGTTGGAAGAGGGATCATTCATGGCTCGCGCGGGAGAGGGGACGCCTCCTGCGCCGCCCTGTCAAGGGCAAAAAAGCGGGCAGGGGAAAAAAGAGGGGGTGGCGGGTCCCGGGATCCCCGGGGGGCGAAGGGGGAACCAAAAAATACTCGACATAATCCACGTGGCATAGCAACTGGGTATGAAGATTTATGAGTGACCGGAAAGCGGGGGAAGATGAAGAGCGGATTGAACCGGGGGAAGGATGCGATCGGCGGGTTCGCCCGGGCCTGCCGGGGGATGATATCGTCGTCGCCGACCAAGATCGAGGCCCTCGAGGCGGTCGTCGATTTCTCGGCGCCCCTCCTCCCCGGGTACCGTCGTCTCGTGATGGAAGATCCCGACGAAATATCCGTGAACTTCATTGATCTGCTGGACCAGGCGGCCTTCGAGCTTTCGGAGAACATGCCGGACAACGAAACCGTGCGCGGCTACATGGTCGATGATCTCTACGGGCGCCTCGCCATCTACCTGGACTGCTACTATGACCGGGACGCGTATTCGTCGGGACTGAACAGGCGCGTCCTCACCCACGAAGACACGGTGATCATACGTCAGCTGCGGATGAGGGAACATGTCCCGCTCCTCATGAGCGAGTTCCACGAACAGCGCGCCCTCCAGCGCTCGATTCTCATCACACTCGTGTCCCTTGAGGAGGGCGAGCTCCACAATTTCTATTACACCGTCGCGAGGGAGACGGAAGCCATCGACATAAGGGCCCTTGCCGTGGCGGGGCTGAAGAAATCAGGCATGGGTTACCGTGCCCTTCACATGCTGGAGGCGGGGGAACGGGGGCGCGACGGCATGATCGCCTACGCGAAATCCTTCGGCGGCGAAGCACTTGACCAGAACCGGATCCCCCCTGATGTTCCCTCCTTCGTCTTTGCCGTCAGATACATCGAGTCGAATCTCAAGCTTCTCGCCGACTACGGAAACCTCGCGTGGGTCATCGCGCTGCTCTGTTCGTTCATTCGCCTTGAGAACCACGAATCGTATCATCCCGATATACGCCGATCGATCTGCTCCATTCTTGTCTTCGCCGGCGTGGAGCCGATGAAACGGCTTCTCGGTGACAGGGAGGGCCTGGCCTCGGTGCGGGAACTTCTGGACTTTCTCCCCCGGGAGGATTTTAACCGTATCATGGGAAAGGTCGAGCTGTGGGGGGAGGAATTCACCGGACGCATCAGCGGATTCCTTGCCATGGGTACGATACGGTCCGCGGGGTACAACTCGAACACCGCCTGTTACGCCCTCTGGAAAACCGCGACGAAGATCTGATGCCGGGCGTCCCTCAGAAGAGACGGGAACTGTCAATGAGGATGGTGACCGGCCCGTCGTTTACAAGGGAAACCTTCATGTCGGCACCGAACACTCCGGCTTTCGTGTCACCATGAATGAACCGGAAGATGCCGACAAACCGTTCGAAGGCGTCACGGGCCTCGTCGGGCCGCATTGCCGTGGAATAGGAGGGGCGCATTCCCCTGCGAAGGTCGCCGTAAAGGGTGAACTGGGATACCAGGAGAACCTCGCCCCCGACGTCGGCGACCGAGAGATTCATCACTCCCGCCTCGTCGTTGAAGATCCTCGCGCCGATGACTTTCCGCGCAATATACTCCATCTCGCCGGCAGTGTCCCCCGTCCCCAGTCCCGCGAGGACGAGGAGGCCCCTGCCTATCGACGCGATTTCCGCGCCCCCCGTTTTCACGGAGGCGGAGAGGACGCGCTGGATGACCGCGCGCATGCATCACCCCCGGGAAAGCTTCTGGGTGAGTACCGCTTCCGGCTGGACCCCCACGAATCGCTCGATTTCCGTCCCGTCCTTCATGAGCACGAGTGTCGGGATGGACGATATGCCGAAGTTCTGGGCGAGTTCGGGGTTCTCGTCCGTGTTGATCTTGACGATGTTCGCCTTGATGTCATCTGATTGGGCCAGCTTCTCGAGAATCGGCACCTGCATCTTGCAGGGGCCGCACCAGGGGGCCCAGAAATCGATCAGCACCAGGCCGGTTGCATTCGTCACGAGTGATTCAAAATTCGACTTGTTTACTTCAGTGAGCTTGGACATTGGATCCTCCTGGATATGGTATGCCGCGCCGTGGGGCCGCAGCCCCCGCCGCTGCGGCGGGCCCGGGATGATTGCCGCATTGCCTTCTATGTAGCGGGATGTGCCGGGCGAGTCCACCATTTTTTTGGCAATATGACCTGAAAAAATGCCGATAGTGAAGGTGGGGGCCTGATGCGCGTCGCCGTTCAGTGCGGCGTTCCCGTCGGGGATGGCGATAATGACATTGCCGGCATATTTTATTACCTTGGTCGAGAGGGACACGCCATGAAGAGGATCTTCATCATACCAATGCTGTTTGCATTCGCCGTCGCCGTCGGGCAGGAAGAAAAGAGCACGGGGACCGCCCGGGCAATTCCCGCCGGGTACGGAGACGCGAAATGGGGGACGAGGCTTTCGGCCGCCCGGGGAAGCGTCAAGGGAAAGCTCGTGCACACCGACGACAGGAGCGTCATCATCACGCGGGACGGGGACCTGGAATACCATTACGGTTTCTTTTACATCGATCCCGCCCTGGCGGGTGAGACCGCGGAAGGAGAGCCGGAGAGGAAACCCGAGGGAGAGACGGACGAGGGAACCCTTTTCTTCGTGGCCCTCACGTTCCCCTACCTTTCCCTCGACGAGGTGAAAAAGCGAATCGAGGAGAAATTCGGACCCTCGACGAATGAAAACATCCACAACAACCAGGGGGCCATCGCCTGGAACGGCGATCAGACCCTGGTGATACTATGGGTCGATCGCTACGAGGACAGGCCCTATACGAGGAGGATTACCTACCTCGACAAAAGGATCACGAAGGAGCTCCGGGACTATCGTTTCAGGGTGTTTAACCGCGTGGAGCTGGGAATCCTCAGGAACCTGGGCATCTAGCTGTCCAGAACCGGTCTCTCATCGGTGGGCGATGAAAACGGGGACCAGCCCTATCCCCGAATCGAGGCCGTCAAGGGCCTTGCCGACAACAGTGCCGATTTTTTCAAAAGAATCAACCGTGCCGCTCATGCCGCATCCCGGCGTTCCCGAAGTCACCACGGGATCACCGGGGCGGAGCGGCTTCTTCTGCGCGTCAATTCTGCACAGGGCGGTGCCCGCCAGAACCACGGGATAAAGGCTTTTCCTCTCTCCCCTCGCGTCGATCACGAGGGCCGGGTTCCCCGATACCACGCCGATGACGGCGGGATTGTACTCCGCGCGGGACCGCGAGAGGACTGATCTCCCGCCGCTCGCCACGACGAGGAGGTCCCCCGCCGCGATATACTCCTCGTCGTCAAGCTCGAAGAGCTCCACCAGGTTCGCCGGGACCGCGTCATCTCCCCCGGGAGCGTCATGGCGCAGGGTGACCGGCCCGTGGAAGAGCGAGGCGCCGCGCACCAGGAGGGCGTCCCCCTTTCCTTCAAGCGTTACCGAATCATCATATCGTGCAAGGGAGCCGTGGCCGTCGGCCACGAGGGCGTAATCGTGCTCGCTCGAGAATACGCCGCCGGCGCCGAAGCGGGAAACGCCCATGACGCCGCATCCCTTCGGCGAATCCCCGGACCCACCCGGGGACTGGCCGCGGACGCCGATGTGTGAGCTGTGTCCCACGATGCCGTAGGACCGGATTTCCTTCTGCGTCGAGATCCCGGCGATGCCGGCGCAACCGATAGAGCCCGAATCCGGCGATTCGTTCTTCGCGAATATTATCGTCGAATTGTCCGAGGGGGGGGTGATGCCGGTGAAGCTTTCACTCCTGGAATCTCTCACCGATATTGTTCCCGCGTGGCTGCTGAACTCGTGCCCCACGGGGGCATACTCATGGGTGTGGGGCAGGGGCGTTCTCGCGTCGTCCAGTCGCGTGTCCGTTGACTGCACCACGGAGCCTTTTTTTGATTCGCCGTTTTTCGCCAGTGTCACGATGCCCGGGTCCTGTTCCGTGGCCTCCCTGAGCCTTCGATCGTTTCCCTGGACGGCGACGCCGGGGGCGTTTTCGCCGTCCTCGGCGAGCTCGACGATTCCCTTCGCCACGGTGGTGGCGTCCTTGAGCCTTCGGTCGTTGCCCTGGACGGCGACGCCGGGGGCGTTTTCGCCGTCCTCGGCGAGCTCGACGATCCCCTTCGCCGCGGTGGTGGCGTCCTTGAGCCTTCGGTCGTTTCCCTGGACGGCGACGCCGGGGGCGTTTTCGCCGTCCTCGGCGAGCTCGACGATTCCCTTCGCCACGGTGGTGGCGTCCCTGAGCCTTCGGTCGTTGCCCTGGACGGCGACGCCGGGAGCGTTTTCGCCGTCCTCGGCGAGCTCGACGATTCCCTTCGCCACGGTGGTGGCGTCCCTGAGCCTTCGGTCGTTGCCCTGGACGGCGACGCCGGGGGCGTTTTCGCCGTCCTCGGCGAGCTCGACGATTCCCTTTGCCACGGTGGTGGCGTCCCTGAGCCTTCGGTCGTTGCCCTGGACGGCGACGCCGGGGGCGTTTTCGCCGTCCTCGGCGAGCTCGACGATTCCCTTCGCCACGGTGGTGGCGTCCTTGAGCCTTCGGTCGTTGCCCTGGACGGCGACGCCGGCACGATCTTCACCGTTCGCCGCCAGTTCCACGATTCCCTTTGATTTCTCCGTGGCGTCCTTGAGCCTTCGGTCGTTACCCTGGACAGCGACGCCGGGGGCGTCCTCGCCGTCCTTGGCGAGTTCCACGATCCCCTTCGAGATGGTGGTGGCGTCCTTGAGCCTTCGGTCGTTGCCCTGGACGGCGACGCCGGGAGCGTTTTCGCCGTCCTCGGCGAGCTCGACGATTCCCTTCGATTTTTCCGTGGCGTCCCTGAGCCTTCGGTCGTTGCCCTGGACGGCGACGCCGGGGGCGTTCTCGCCGTCCTCGGCGAGCTCCACGATTCCCTTGGCGGAGGTGGTGGCGTCCCTGAGCCGGCGGTCGTTTGCCTGGACCACCGCGCCGGGAGTGTCGGCCCCGTCGGAAGCCAGCATGATAATGCCGTGGGCGTCAACCGTCGCCCGGTGAAGACGGGGATCATTTCCCGTCACCGCCGCGTTTTCCTTGTACATTCCGTCGGGACAGAGCTTCACGATGCCGAAATTGTCGGCGCTGGCCTCCTGGAGGCGCGAATCATTTCCCTGGACCACGACTCCCGCCCTGGTTTCCCTGTTGTGGGCCAGCTGCACGATTCCGGGTTTCAGGTCCGTCGCGGTTTTCAGGCGGGGGTCCGAGGCCTGGACCGCCAGCCCCGTTTCGTCCTCGTTGTCCTCGGCCAGGCGGACGATGCCCTTGAATATGGTGGAGGCGTCCCTGAGCCGGCGGTCGTTCGCCTGGACCGCGGTCCCCGGGGCGTCCTCGCAGTCCTTCGAGAGGCGCACGATGCCCGCCTGGAAAATCGAGGCGCAGGGCGTGAGATCGCCGATGTTGTGCGTGTGAAAGGGGTTGAAGGGGGCCGCCGATATTTCAAGGTGCGAGATCTGGATTCCGTGGCGCCCCTCGGGATACCTTACGCTCTTCGCCTCGAAGCGCAGGTACCGTGCCGGCCGGATGTCCGTGTTCCAGAAGTATTTTTTATTCACCTGGGACGTGAAGCTCTTTTCCTCCAGAAGGGGAAGCCACACGCTGTTGTCCTGACTTGTTTCAATGGAGAAGCTTTCCGGAAATCCCTTCGTTGTTGAGCCGAGGATGATGCGGTTGACATGGTAGACCTGGCCGAGGTCGACCATGAGCGATTCCTTCCCCGGGCCCGACGCGAGGGCCGTTTCCCATTTCGCGTCGGTTTCGGGTGAGAGGAGGTTCCAGGGTCCCGTATCCTTCGAGGATGAGCCGCTCGCCGTGATCCCGAGCAATCCCCCGATGCCGGTTTTCACGCCGCCGATCTCGGCGTAGTGCTTCCCTTCGTTCCGGGGGGTCGAGAGGATGAGCAGTTTCAGGTAACGCGCCAGGGTGAGGGGGAAGTCAAGGCGGTAGGTGTCGGAATCAAGGACGAGCCGGTTCTCCGTGTGGAGCACCATCCAGTGGTCGCCGTCAAGGCTCGTTTCAAAACGAATGTCGCGGGGGAACACCGCGGCGCCGTTCGGGGACGCGGAAATCTCGACGTAGTCGATCGTCGAGGATGCCTGGAAATCGAGTATGATGTATTCGGGCATCTCCTCGTCGCTCTTCCGGCTCGACCAGTGGCCCTCGGGGCGCTGGATGTTGAATACGGAGAGGGACTCGTGCTGTTCGCTCGACACGGAGTGTATCTTGTACTCGTAATCCCTTCTGTGGCTGACGTTGATGTAGTCCATGTGGTGTATCCCGTTCTGATGGTGCTGTCAGGCGCCGCGTGCCACCCTCGCCGGAGGGTCTGCGCTCTCCCGGGGCGCGTCGTCACGACGCGCCCCGGGAGAGGGGCGGGTAGCCTCATAGATTGCCCGCTCCCCTCCGCCCTGTCAAATGTTTTTATTGCCCGGTCAGTCGGGATCGTTGTAGCCGCACCCCTCGTAGGGCGAGAGGGGCTCGTCCCGCACCAGGTGTTCGACCTCCTCGTAGTAGGGAAAGTCGCGGCACATGCGGGGCCGGTACGGGTAGATCGCGCATGCAGGGATGCCAGATTCATCCCTGGTGAAGTGTCGGCACCGGTAGTGATAGGGGAGATCGGAATCCGGCTCCTCGCGAATGAAGGAGAGCATGGGAAAAATAAGATAGATCTCGGAAAAGTTCGGATCCACGGAGGGCGATCTTTTCCAGAATTCATAGGCGGTCCTGAGCATTTCGGGAGACTCGGCGAGCCGCACGTCCTGGCAGCAGTATCCCCTTCTCTTGCAGTGTCCCATGGGCGTTCATCCATCCCTCGTTTCCGGGCGGTTCCGGTTTCGTCGCCCCCGCGCCGGGAGGCAGCGCGGGATGCCTCGTCAAATCTGTTAGTGCTTGACAAAATACGCAATAAAAATAATTTAATTTAAACCCCGTGGGCGCACCGAGTGAGGGCTTCCGCCGCGGGCGGGTCCTCCGGGTGTCCGGCGCGGTGGAGAAACGTCATTCCCCGCGTTACTGGCATCCCCCAAGACGGCACCGCGTGTTAACGATCCGGCGCAAGGAGAGTACGAGACAATATGGACGGTTTTTCCGCAGAAGACCTTTTCACCAGGGAAACGGGCTGGGCCTACAACGATTTTATCATACTGCCCGGTTTCATCGATTTCACGCCCGAAGAGGTGGTGCTCGAGTCCCGCCTCACGAGGAACATCGTCCTCAAGGTTCCCCTCGTTTCAAGCCCCATGGACACCGTGACGGAATCCAGGATGGCGATCGGCCTGGCGCTCCTGGGCGGCATGGGAATAATCCATTACAACAACAGCATCGAGGCCCAGGCGGAAGAGGTAAGGAAGGTCAAGCGCTTCGAAAACGGCTTCATCATGGACCCCATTGTTCTCTCCCCGCACCATGCGATTTCCGATATCGACTCGATCAAGGAGAGGTATGGTTTTTCGGGTATCCCCGTCACCGAGGACGGGAGCCTCAATTCACTCCTCCTGGGGATCGTTACGAACAGGGACATCGACTTCGAGACCGACAGGAGCCGAAAGCTTTCGGAGGTGATGACGACGGACCTGGTCACCGCGAAGAAGGGCATATCCCTCGCGGAGGCGAACATCATACTGAAGAATTCCAAGAAGGGGAAGCTTCCCATCGTCGACGGGCGCGGGCGACTCGTTGCCCTCATGTCCAGGAAGGACCTGTTGAAGAACAGGGAGTATCCCTTATCGACGAAGGATTCCCAGAAGCAGTTGATGGTAGGGGCGGCGCTCTCGACGCGCGATGAATCGAGGGAGCGCCTGGCGGCCCTTGCCGAGGCGGGAGTTGACGCCGTCGTGGTGGACGCGGCCCAGGGATGCTCAACCTTCGAGATCGACATGATACGCCATATCAAGAAGAACTACCCGGACATCGAGGTGATCGGGGGCAACGTGGTAACGGAGGAACAGTGCGCCATGCTGATCAAGGCGGGGGCCGATGGGATACGGACCGGCATGGGTCCCGGTTCGATCTGCACCACCCAGATGACCATGGCCGTGGGGCGCGCTCAGGCCACGGCGGTCTACCGGACGGCGCGGCACGCGGGGAAGCACGGCGTGCCGGTTATCGCCGACGGCGGCATCTCGACGATCGGCCATATCGCCAAGGCCCTTGCCCTGGGGGCCTCCGCGGTGATGATGGGCTCAATGTTCGCCGGGACCAACGAGGCGCCGGGAGAATATTTTTACGAGAACGGTGTTCGCCTGAAGAAATACCGGGGCATGGCCTCCCAGGAGGCCCTCGAGGCAGGCGGGGGGAAGCGCTATTTCGCCGACGACACCAGGATCAAGGTGGTCCAGGGAGTGTCGGGATCGGTCCTCGACAAGGGCTCCCTCTTCGAGTTCGTTCCCTACCTTATACAGGGGCTCAAGCACTCATTCCAGGACATGGGAACCAGGGACGTGTCCACTTTGCAATCGCGTCTCTACGGAGGTGAACTCCGGTTCGAGCTGAGATCGGCGTCGGCCCAGCTCGAGGGGGGCGTCCATGACATCTATTCGTACAAGGAACCGAAATACATCTAGCCGAGCGGGGGGCCGGTCATGAACTTCAGGGAGACGGTCAGAAGGAACCGGAGCTACCGGCGTTTTTACCAGGACCATGAAATCGGCTACCAGACCCTCCGGGACCTGGTGGACCTCGCCCGCCTGGCCCCCTCGGCGGCGAATCGCCAGCCCCTGCGCTACATTATCTCGAGGTACAAGGAAAAAAACGCCCTCATATTCAATTACCTCTCCTGGGCCGCCTACCTGGCGGACTGGAAGGGACCCGGCGAGGGGGAGCGTCCCTCGGCCTACATCATCGTGCTGGGGGACATGACCGTCAGCAAGAAGGTCGAGTGGGACCATGGGATCGCGGCGCAGACCATCCTCCTGGGAGCGGCATCCATGGGGCTGGGGGGCTGCATGCTCGCCTCGATCGATCGCGAGGGACTCCGCATCGCCCTCAACATCCCCGTCATCTACGAGATACTCCTGGTGCTGGCCCTCGGAAAGCCGAAGGAGACCGTGGAGATCGACCCCGTGGGGCCCGACGGGGACATCCGCTACTGGCGCGATGACGAAGGGGTCCACCATGTCCCGAAGCGGGACCTTGACGACCTGATACTCGACCTCTGAGGCCCGGGGTGCCCGCCGCAGTGGATCGCGTCGTTGTCAGGTTCTACGAAGAGTTGAACGATTTTCTTCCCCGGGACAGAAGAAAGCGGGACCTGGAGATAGCGTCAAGGGGACGGCGGTCGGTCAAGGACCTGATCGAGTCCCTCGGGGTTCCCCACGTGGAGGTGGACCTGATACTGGTCAACGGCGAGTCAGTGGGGTTCGACCGGATCGTCGCCGACGGTGACCGGATAAGCGTCTACCCGGTCTTCGAGCGTCTCGACATCGCTTCGGTAACGCGCCTCCGCCCCGCGCCCCTCCGCACGCCCCGCTTCGTCCTGGATGTTCACCTCAGGAAGCTCGCGAGGCGCCTGCGGCTCCTGGGATTCGACGTGGATTACCTCCCGGACCGCGACGACGCGGAACTCGCCGCCGTTGCCGAGGCGGAGGACAGGATACTCCTCTCGCGTGACCGGCGGCTCATGATGCGGAAGAACGTGCCGCGGGGACTCTGGGTCCGCGCCACGGATCCGGCACTCCAGGTGGAGGAGGTCCTGGACCGCCTTGACCTCCGCGCGCTGTGCCGCCCCTTCACGCGGTGCATCGCGTGCAACGGGATCATCGAGGCCGTCGATGCCGGGGAACCGGATGTCCTTTCGAAGGTCCCCCCGGGGGTCCTCGCGTGGTGCCGTGAGTTCCACCGCTGCCGCCTCTGCGGCAGGATATACTGGAAGGGAAGCCACTACGAGAAACTGACGCGGAAGCTTGAAAGAATCGGACGTGGCGGCGAACAGTGGCGGCGCACGCCCCGGGATGGCGAGGTGACATGAATGATATCGATTTCATGCGCGCGGCCCTGGAGGAGGCCCGGGCCGCCGGGGAGCGGGGGGAGGTCCCCGTGGGGGCCGTGGTCGCCATGGAGGGACGGATACTCGCCTCGGCGGGGAACGAGAACCGCGCCCGGGGGAACCCCTCGCGGCACGCCGAGATGATCGCCATCGAGAGGGCCTGCGCGGCCCTGGGCAACGAACGCCTCACGGGGTGCGACCTCTACGCCACCAAGGAGCCCTGCGCCATGTGCGCGGGGGCCATCGTCCACGCGCGGATACGAAGGCTCGTCATAGGCGCCCGGGACCGGCGCTACGGCGCCTGCGGCACGGTGCTCCATGTATGCGGGAACCCCGCGCTGAACCATGTTCCGGGGATCGAGTTCGGCCTCCTGGGCGAGGAGGCGGCGGACCTGCTCCTTGCGTTCTTCAGGGCGAAGCGGGAGGCATGATTGGTCCGCCTAAAAGGAAAGGGGATGCCGTGACCGGCATCCCCTGACCATTCGCGCCGTGATGCGCCGGGGCCGGTAGATCGGGCCCGCGCGCCGACGTGACCGCTACCGCGAGAGTTCCCCGTAGATGTACGAAAAGGCCGCCATCTGGATGCTGATGAACGCGGCGTAGCCCGCGATGTAAAGGAGGGCCATGATAAGGGCCACGATCTTGCCGAGGATGGCCGCCTGGGCGCCCACCTTGGCAAAGATGAATCCCAGGACCCCGAACACGATGCCCAGGGCAACCATTCCGATTATCCCGATGACCAGGAGCGCGCCGAAGATTATCCATTTCTTGCCGTACGTTGCCGTGTTGCTCTTGTGGATCGCCTCGAGGGGGTTCATTTCCCTGTCAACCACGAAGAGGGGGGCCAGGCACCACGCGATGGCGATGACGTAGCCGGGTATGATAAAAAAGAGGAAGCCGGCGCCGATGCCCATGAACATCAGGCCGAAGACGATGAAAAACTCGCCCATCCGCTTCCGGTACGCGGGATTGAATATTTCGGTCATGGAAATGGTCTCGCCGCGGGACATCTTGGCGACAACGCCGGCGAGCATGCCGATGCTCGTTCCCACGTTGAGATAGGGAATCCAGATGGTGAGGATCCAGAGGATGGTGTTCACGAGGACAGGAACGATGTTCTTGATGCCCCGCTGAAAACCGTTGGTTATGATCGCTTGTACGGTTAAGCCTTCCATAATGGTCTCCTTGTGTGTAGATATGGATGCGCATTGACCCATGGTCACGCATCAAACCATAGTGCATCGCGATCAATATTTCCATCCTTTTTTTGGTTTTCCTGAAAAAGGTGACCGTGGACCGGGGGGAAGCGGGGAGCTTTCCCATAGTAAAAACTATTGACATTTTGCCCGGGGAATACTAGCAAGAAAGCGATGGCGGCTTTTCCCGCGCCACCGGGGCGGGGAATACGCTGTCCATACCAACAATTCCGGAGGAACCAGATGGCTGATACACAGCGTCCCCCCCTTCTCACTCTCCTCGCCGTTCTCGCCCTGGTCGTGGGGGTTTTCGCATTCATCCGGGGAGGGCTCCTGATCTTCGGCGGAGTTACCCAGGTGGTGGCGGGAGTCGGCGGCATCTTTGAGATCATCTTCGGGATCCTGAGCCTGGCCGTTTCGGTCCTGGCGTTCCTGTGCGGACTCGGGGTCCTTCGTGAAAAGGCGGGGGGCGTGAGGATGATGAAGCTCTATGCCCTTGCCCTGGGCGGTTATAACCTTCTCTGGGTGGTCTACTCCCTTGTCTCGGGGGGGCGCGTGAGCTGGTACAGCGCGGTCTCCGAGATACTCATCGCCGTCTTCACCTTCTGGATCCTCATGACGGGAGAGGACCTGGCGTCGTACTCCGACTCCCTCGGGTAGCGGCCGGCGGGGTCTGTCATGGGTATCGCGTCCCTCGTCCTCGGGATCTTTTCAATTCTTTTCGCCTTCACGGGCCCGGCCGGTTTCATCGGTATCATCCTGGGCGTCGTAGGCATCGTCCTGGCGGTCCTGGCGAGAAAGAATAACCCCGCCGACAGTGTCGCCACGGGGGGTCTCATCACCTCGATCGTCGGCTGCGCCCTCGCCCTTCTTTTCTACATGGCCTGCCTCGCCTGCGTCGCCGGAAGCAAAAAGGTCATGGACGAGGCGTCGAAGGACCCCGCCGTGGGAAAATCGATAGATGATTTTACCCGCGCCCTGAAGCGGATGGAGGAGGAGGCGAACAGGAGGGCGGAGAAGGGGAACTGAAGGGCCCGGCGACATGCATCCGTTACTGTGCCGATTCGAATGGCTGGGGAAGGACGTCGTCATCGGCAGCTACGGCCTCCTGATGATAATCGCCCTCGGCGTGTCGGCCGCGGCCGCGTTCTCCATCGCCTCCCGCCGGGGGTACCGCCCGGCGTACTTTCTCAACCACGCCGCCCTCGTCGGGGCCGCCGCGATCGGAGGGGCCCTGGCGACCGGGTATCTTCTATTTTACCCTCTCCGTTCCGGTGAGGCCTTCGCCCCCCATCCCGTCGCCCTGGTGAGCTGGGGCGGAATCATCGGCGGCCTTGGCGCCATGGCCTTCATGTCCCTGCGCTGGAAAGAGGACTTCCTCGTCCTTGGCGACATCTTTGCCCCGGCGTCGCTCCTCGTCTTCGGAACGGGACGGATCGGCTGTTTCCTCGCAGGGTGCTGCTACGGCGTGGAAACCTCATGCGCCCTGGGCGTTGATTTTTCCGGCACCGGTTCGCCCGCCTCTCTCTTGCCTCAGCCGCTGTTGCCGGTACAGCTCATCAGTGCCGCGTTTCTCATCACGGCGGGAATCATCATTTCCATTTGGTCCGCGAGGTCGGGCCGGCGCGGAATCGCTTTCGGCGCCGCCGTCATCCTGCATTCCCTTTTCCGCTACGCCATCGAGTTCTGGCGCGCCGATCCGCGGATCTTTTTCCTGGGCCTTTCCGACGGCCAGTGGTTCTTCGCTTCCTACTTCCTTTTTGGGTTGGGTCTGATGCTGTACGCCTCGAGAAGGGGAGGAACTTCCCGGGGAAATGAGAAGGGAGAACCACGGATGAACACGGATGAACACGGATGAAAAAGAAAAGACCGTTGGGCTTGCGTGTGGCTCCTTGCTGGACGTGGCATTCATGCGCTTTCATGGCTCCATCCGAAAGCCGGCGGCATCCAGTACCGTGGAAAAGAATTGACAACGTCGATCCTCGCGTGTATAATGCGACATAATACGTTATGAATGCTATTCTTATCGCCACTCCACACCCCGCCTGCCGTGACGCCATTTCACGCGCCGGCTACGGGGTCCGCGATCTTGGCCTTCCCTTCGGCGACGGGAGCCTCCGGGAGATCGAGGGGGCGTCCTTCGGGATTTCGTTCATCGACGCGGTTCCCGACCTCTCGGAAAGGGCGGGGGAATGCTACCGGGCCCTCGCCGCGAAAGGGCCGGTGCTCTGCCGGGTGAGGGAGATGAAGCCGGAGGTGAAGCGCTTTCTCCTCGCCTGCGGCATCTGCGACGTGGTGCAGGACGTCAATCCGGAGGGGATCGCGGCCCTCCTCGATCTGGTCAGGGAGACGGGGACCGGTGATGCGGGGACCTTCGTGGTCATGGACTCTGACCGCGCCGTTCGCTCCGTCGTAGGCAGGATCGTCGAACGCTTTGACTACCGGGCGTCCTTCGTCGACTCGGCGGACACGCTCGTGGAAAATGCGCTTCGACCCGGCGCGCGGTTTATCCTGGTCAATCTCGGGTCGCGTGACCTCGACCTGCGCGGGCTGGTGCGCCGCTTTCATGACAGCACGGCACTCCGGAAAGTCCCGGTGCTGGCCTACAAGGACATGGAAGACGGATTGTTCGTCCACGAACTCGTGGGCGGGCTGAACCGGCTCACGAAATACATCCTTGGCCTCGATGAACTCTACAGCCTCCTGGTGGAGCTTCTTTTCCGCAAGGAGCTGATCCCCCTCGTGTCATACCTGGGCAGGCTCGTTGACATGGATGAGAATCTCGGCTATGATGAGGGGAACCTGAGCCAGGTCTTCTTCCTCTGCGAAAAAAAACTTTTCGAACAGGCGGGCTTCGTCAGGGACGACAGGCTGACGGGATTGTCGAAGGGGGCGGAGGGTATTTCGAAGGCCCTCAGGAGGGTGGAGAGCCTGAAGTGGCTCAGGATCGAGATGGACCGCAGGGACATCAATACTGTGGAAAGGGGGGGATGAGCCGGTGTTCAAGGTTCAGCTCTCCCTTTCTCATCTCGGCGATGGTCTGAAGCGATATTGACTGCCGGTAGATTTCGTCCGGTTCAGAGGGGAAGCATGGTCTCCTGCTGTTGTGGCATCGGAGGCAGAGTTTCTCCCGCTTCTTGATGCTGCTGATGCCGAGGACGGGGTACATGCCGTTCTTCAGTGCGGTTTCGTAGCCCCCTCTCCGGTTTACCGTGTCGACGTGGTTCGCGTATTCATGGTAGGCTTCGCCCGGTCCGTGGCACGCCTCGCACCCCACGCCCTCATCGATCGTTTTCGGTTCAGCGCCGCCACCCGTGGTATGACAGGCGAGGCAACGGCGGTCTCCTTCCGGCTTTTCGATTCCATGGGCGCGCGCTATCGCGCGCGCCGCGTCGGTCCCGAGGATCAGCACCGCCTTCGCGTGGGGAGACCGCAGCCACTGGTCGTGCTGGTTGCCGATTGATTCCGCGGCGTGGCACGTGGCGCAGACGGCGTTCCCCACGTATCCGTGGCGCCGGTTCTCCGGAAGGAGAAACGTGGCCGTGGCGAAGACAATCGCCGCCGAGGCGGGAATGGTCACGATGAGATGCCGCGGGATCTTCATTGCGTTTTGCGAGGCTGCTTTCGCGTTCTCTGGTCCATGTGCCTGCGTCGTAAGCCTCGCGGACGGTATGATCCCACGGTCCGGGGTCTCCGTCAAGCAGTATTATCACCGTGGGGCGTTTCAGGATCTGGATTCAGGGTGTGGCGGGATGCTCTTCCCGGAAATTGTATTGACAAGGCGGAGCATTTCCGTGATAGTCATACGGCGGAGGGGCCTGTGATTTCAAAGGAGCATGGTAAAATGGCGCGGCGCGTGGGTGAATTCCTCGTCGAAAAGGGCATAATATCCCTTCCCCAGCTTGACGAGGCCCTCGATCTCCAGAAGGACAACCGGGATCGGCTCATCGGGGAAATCCTCGTCACCATGGGGGCCCTCTCGAAAGAGGACCTTGTCATGGCCCTCGAGATGTATCTCATGGAAACGGACGTTCTTCCCACCCATGTCGATGAGTGGCTCGATCAGGAGGAGATCGACATGATCATCGATAAAATGAAAGAGCCCTGACCCCCGGACGGAATAAAGTGATTGACAAAAGGGCGGTGCTGTTTCAGAAATGCCCCCATGCTTGAATTCGAAGATAAAATATGTTTCGGGTGCGGGCCGGACAACGAGCGAGGTCTCAGGCTGGTCCTGGAATACGACGACGATACCAAGACCGCCTTCGGGCAGTACCGCGCCCACGAGATGCTCGAAGGACCGCCTAACATAATACATGCCGGCGTCATCGCGGCGATTCTCGACGAGACGATGATCACCGTCAACAAGTACCTGGAAACGATCGCCCTGACCAGCGAGCTCACCGTGCGCTATCTCCAGCCCGCCTTCGTGGGGGAGAACCTTTATATCCGCGGCTGGTACGTGAAGAAGAGCAAGCGCGTTATTGAGAACAGGGCCGAGATCGAGAACGAGATGGGCAAGATCGTGGCCAGGGCCAAGGGCAAGTACATAGAGTACGACGAAATACCCCAACCGGATTGATCAATCACCCAGCCTTGAACCTTCAGCCGAAGTGGTGGAACTGGTAGACGCAGCGGACTCAAAATCCGCCGGTGGCAACACCATGAGGGTTCGATTCCCTCCTTCGGCATAGCGGGGACCCCTTTGACACGGGGTTCCTTACATCCATGGACGCGCATCGGCTTCCCGCGGTTAATGCTCCGTGCGGTGATGAGCACGCCGATGCGACCTCACTGCGATGAGAGAAACAACTCCGCGCCCCAGGCGACCTCCCGGGTTTCGATCCCCCTTACCGTGCCCCTGAAGAATCGGCGAAGAGATTCAGCCGGCGACGCAAGGGAGGAAGACAGACCTTCTCCGCCTGAACGCGGGCCATTCGTTGAAGGATTCTGATGCAACCGTCCGGGTTGACCCAGACGCGCAGTTCTTTTTGGAGATCCGGGATTCGAACTAAAAGGAACGTGTGATGTGCGCGCATAGCGTGTCATGTTTCCTCGCCTGGTTAATTGGTGTGTCAGAGTGAACATAATGAGAATCCGCACAATCGGCAGAAAAAGCAGCCCGAAGAGGGGACCAGCGGGGCGCCGCAATCGGGGCACTGGCCGTATCCGTGGTGGTGGTAGTTCATGGTGCACCTCCATATCTGAACATAAATATACTATATAAGTGTATAGTATAATGTCAACTTTTTTTCCACTCCCTGGCGATTTTTTTCTGTGCGCAGGGGCCGGGTTGGCGGATGACTCATGGGGCAAATCAGCACCCTGGCGATGAGGGGCGGGGCCACGTCAGCTGCGCGATGACATCCGTGTTAAAAAATTATTGTATTAATTCCCGTATTTTCGAATAAAGACCTGATGCCGGTCATAATCTGTAACCGGTCATGGCGGGCGGCTTCTTACATTGAAAAAGAGCGGATTGCACGCTATATTGTAAGGAGAACGAACGAGAAGGGAGAATATATGAGAAAACCATCCTTTGATCCTGAAAAGAGCATCGAGGAGATCCTCAATCTTGAAACGGAAGAAACACAGCCCAACGCTGAAACCATAGGCGACAAGCCGGGTGTGCCCGGGAGCTCAGGCGAAGATCTCAAGTTCAATATAAAACCGGAGGAGCTGGAAAGCCACCTGAACCAGTATGTCGTGGGCCAGGAGGAGACCATCGAGGTCATTGCCACGAAGGTCTGCACCCACTTCAATCGGATGATGTTTGAAAACAAGTCCCACGCGGCGGAGCGGCTCCTCGGGAACATTAAAAGCAACATGCTTCTCATAGGGCCCACGGGGGTGGGGAAAACCTACATCGTGAAGCTGATCGCGAAAAAGATAGGCGTGCCCTTCGTCAAGGCCGACGCCACCAAGTTCAGCGAAACGGGTTACGTGGGGGGCGACGTGGAGGACCTCGTGCGAGAGCTCGTGCACGAGGCGGGGGGCGACATCAGGAAGGCGGAATACGGGATCATCTATCTTGACGAGATAGACAAGATCGCCTCGTCGGGCCACATGTACGGCCCTGACGTTTCCCGGTCCGGTGTCCAGCGCAATCTTCTCAAGCTGATGGAGGAGGCGGAGGTCGACCTGAAGACCCCCCACGACCTGGCTTCCCAGGTCGAGGCCGCCATGGAGGCCCAGCGGACGGGCAAGGTGACGCGGCAGAAGATCAATACCCGCAATATTCTCTTCATCGTGTCAGGGGCCTTCGGGGGCCTCGAGGAGATGGTGAACAAGCGGCTCAACAAGCAGTCGATCGGATTTGAAAAGACGAAAATCACCCACGAGGAGCGCCAGGACATCCTCAAGAAGGTGCGGACCGAGGACCTTATCGAATTCGGCTTCGAGTCGGAATTCGTCGGGCGCCTCCCCGTCTACGTGGTCCTGAACGCCCTGGACGAGGACGGTCTCTACGGGATACTCAAGAACAAGCACAGCACCGTGGTCCTGGGCAAGAAGATGGACTTCAGGTCCTACGGTATCGAGCTGGAGTTCACCGACGATGCCCTCAGGCTCCTGGCCCGGAGGGCCCATAGCGAGAAGACCGGGGCCCGGGGCCTCCTGAGCGTCTTCGAGCGCGTGCTCATCAAGTTCGAAAAGAGCCTTCCCTCCACGGAAATAAGGAAACTGACCGTGGACCGGGAACTCGTGGAAAGCCCGGAGACGGTGCTGAAGCGGCTCCTCATCGATGAGGGCATTCACAGCTTCCAGAAGGAGTTCCTGGTGGAGCACGGCATCTATCTCGATTTCGCCGAGGATGCCGTGGGGCGGATACAGGAACTCGCGGGGGAGCGCTTGAAAAGCATCAAGCAGCTCTGCAGCGATCTCTTTCGGGATTACTACCACGGCCTCCGGCTGATGAAGCTTGACCATTTCACCGTGCCGAGGGAGGCGGTGGACGCTCCCGAGGAGTACCTTAACGCGTTCATCAAGCGGAACTACGGGAAATAACTCGGCGTTTCCCGCGGCTATGGACGTAAAAAGGCCCGACGGCGAGAGCGCCGGCGGGCCTTGCATCGAGCCTCGCGAAGATCGTCACTGGGGTGATATCGCGTCCACGGGGCAAACCGCCACGCAGGCGCCGCAATCGGTGCAGAGATCGGGATCTATCACTCGTTTGTCGCCTTTTTCGCTGATGGCCTCAACGGGGCATTCCGGTTCGCAGGCGCCGCAGTTGGTGCATTCATCGCTGATAACGTGAGCCATACGGGTCCTCCTGATTTATTTCATGCGATGACGACGCTACCACCAACAAGGCCGTGGTGTCAACTTTTTTGCGGGGCGGATCTTTTTTTTGCGCCGGGGCAGAAGTCCGGAATAAAGAACGGGGTGAGGACGTGAAAGAACGACAGGGCCCGTGCCTGTCCATGGGTAAAGCCATGCACCGCGCGGCCATCATGGCCGCCGTGGTCGCCATCGGTCTGGCCTGCCCCGCCGGGGTGGTGCCGAAGGGAGGGAGCGCATCGGCCCCGCCCTCCCGCCATGTCGCCGCGGTGAAGCTCCCGAAGGGTTACCGACCCCCTCCGCCGAAGCTCCTCCGATTCACGGGAAACGACATCACCATCGACCTCCACGCCGCCCGCTTCGCCCAGGGAACGGCGGTGTACGCGGAGATCTACCGCAATCCCTCGAAAGGGGGGGAGGAGGTGACGCTGAAGCGGTTCGTCTTCGACGGCAGGAGCATCCCCCTGTCGAAGAGGAGGTGGGGGCACCGCGCCGTCTTCGGCATTCACCCGGAAACCGCCCCGGGTGTGAAGCGCCTCAGGGTGGAGTACGCCCTGGACGGCGCTGCCAGGGTTCAGAACGCGTCCCTCAAGGTGGCCGCCACCGTCTACCCGTTTCACAGGAAGCCCCTTGACCTCGGGAATTATTCAAACGTGGAATACAGCCCGTCGGCCGACGAGCTCGCCTTCATAAAACGATGCGCGGAGAAAAAGGCCGAGGTCTTCGCCAGGAAGGGGCCGGACCTCATGAGGGGCGCGGTGTCCCATCCCCGGAGCATGCATTTCATTACCTCACCCTTCTGGGCGAAGCGCACGGTGATGCGCTACCGAATCAGAAAGGGGAGGAAGATCCCCGCGAAGAACAGGGTCAGCGTTCATCGCGGCACGGATTTGCGGGGAAAGACCGGGGAGCCCGTCTACGCCATGGCCTCCGGGAAGGTCGCCATCGCCGAGGCGATGTACTACGAGGGGAACTTCGTGGTGATCGATCATGGCGGCGGTGTCTTCACCTACTACATGCACCTGGACGGCTTCGCGGTAAAAGAGGGTAACGCCGTGCGTGCCGGGGACCTGATAGGACGCGTCGGCTCCTCGGGGCTTTCCACGGCATCGCATCTCCACGTATCCCTCAGGCTCCAGGATGTGTACGTCGAGCCCCTGAGCCTTCTCTCACTGCCGATCCGGGAATGAACAGGGCAAAACCGGACAATCGGTTCCTGATCATGTCACGTGCAAACACAGAAATGAAAGAGTGTTCGCCGTGGAGACACTGCGGACAGAGAGGGATTTTTGTGGCGCTCCCCAACATCAATTTTCTCCGTGTCTCCGCGCCTCTGTGGCATTTTGCTGAGCACCCATTAATGTTAATCGGCTTCGCCGTCGCCATCAAGTATTCTCTTGACAAAAAATGAGACGCGTCCGAACATCAGTTTTTTAATGATCTGAGGATGGTGCATTAATGTCAAATTTCGGAGACACCGGCGCGGTGCTCATTGCCGGCGGCGCCGGGTATATCGGGTCCCACGTGAACAGGGTGCTCGCGGGGCGGGGCCGGGCCACCGTGGTGTACGACAACCTCTCCCGGGGCCACCGCGAGTTTCTCCGCTGGGGGGAATTCGAGGAGGGTGACCTGGGGGACACGGGGCGCCTCCGGGAGGTGTTCCGGAAGCACCGGATCGGTTCCGTCATGCACTTCGCCGCCTTCACCTACGTGGGCGAATCCGTGGAGGACCCCCTTGCCTACTATGACAATAACGTGGCGAACACCGTCAATCTCCTGGGGGTGATGCGGGAGTTCGGCGCGCGTGATTTCATATTTTCCTCCACCGCGGCGATATTCGGCAATCCCGACGTGGTGCCGGTGAAGGAGGAGCATCCACGTCGGCCCATCAATCCCTACGGCCGGAGCAAGCTGATGATCGAGGATATCCTCGGGGACTGCTCCGCGGCCTACGGCCTCAGGTCAGTATGCCTCCGCTACTTCAACGCCGCCGGGGCGGACCCCGCGGCCGAGATCGGGGAATGGCACGAGCCGGAAACGCACCTGGTGCCCCTTGTCCTCGACGCCGCCATCGGCGCCCGCGACAATGTCCAGATTTACGGCACGGACTACGACACCCCGGACGGGACCTGCGTGAGGGACTACATCCACGTCATGGACCTTGCGGAGGCCCACTTCCAGGCCCTTGCGTACCTTCGCAGCGGGGGGGAGACGAACGCCTTCAACCTGGGGAACGGGAGGGGCTTCTCAGTGCGCGAGGTCATCGAAGCGGCGCGGTCGGTGACGGGGAAAGAGATCAGGGCCGTTGAGGCGCCGCGGCGTCCCGGTGACCCGGCAGTCCTCGTGGCCGATTCGGGTAAGGCGATGAAGGTGCTCGGGTGGAGCCCGCGATACAATTCCCTCGAGGGGATCGTCGAGACTGCGTGGGCGTGGCGGAGGAAGATGAAGGCGGGATGATCCGGGCAAGGCGGTTCACCACACTGCCTGCACCGTGAAAAATTGCATGCGTAATCGATTTTCTGGCACGCAGGATGACCGAGCCCGGGGCCGTGATATGAAAGACAGGAAGACCATCGCTTTTTATTGCGACGTAAATATTTACAGCGGCCATGATATCATGAGCGCGCATATCGCCAACGCCCTGAGCGCGCGCCATGACGTTCATTTCCTGTACTCTCATCCCTCATTCCAGAAAAGTCTCAACGGCCGAGTGGCGAAAAGACGCCTGGAACTGAACATCACCGGGTCTGGCCTCGTGAATCTTCTCGTCAAATCGTGGGGAGATATCCGCACCATCATTGGAATATTCAGGTCGATCAAACCGGACATCATCGTCGTATGCCAGGGAGAGTACCATCTCTGCCTCAGGGGCCTCATCGCCGGACGTCTCTCCGGTGTCAGGACAGTGATGAGCTATATCCCGATCGGCATGCCCTATTCCATACTGCGGTCTTCATGGCATCATATCAAGAATCTGATATATCGGTTTCTTGTGCGGCGTTTCCATTCGTTTCTCACCATTTCCGTTGAGCAGAAGAGGCTTCTAAGGGAGTATATCGGAGTGGAACGACGTGTCTATGTTCTCGAGAACCTTACGGAGTTTCCCGACATTACTATAACGAGGAAGAAACGTAAGCGCACCGCCTACGGTATTATCAGTAGGATCCAGAAATCGAAGGGGCAGTACAAGACCATCGAAGCCGCGGTGAAGGTGAGGGCATACCGTCGTGATTTCAGGTTCGTCCTTTTCGGCGAGGGTGAGGACGTCGACAGGCTCAAGGGAGCAATTTCCGAAAAGGGCCTCGACGAATATTACGAGTTCAGGGGCTGGGTCGATGACCGCAGAAGGATCTATTCCGACATTGACGTCCTTTTGCTCCTTTCAGACATCGAGGGCGTTCCTCTGGTCCTTCTGGAGTCACTTTTCTTTGAAACGCCGGTCCTGGTGCACCGCTTGCAGGGCAATCCGGTGTATGAACGCTACCTTGACATGGACCTGATATTCGATACGGTCGATGGACTCGCGGAACGGATGATCAACATCGAGAGGTATATCGCTCTTTTCAAGAAAAATTCAAAGGCTTATAAGAAGACGGTGATTGAGCGGCATGGTAGGAAACATTTTGAAAAAATCCTCTTCGGACTCTTCGAGAAAATATAAGATTCTGCATGTAATTCCGAGCCTTGTGCGCGGTGGAGCCGAGACCCTGCTTCTTGGTATCGCGAGGGGGCTGATGGAAGGGGATTCGCCCTTTGAGATCAGGGTCCTTACGCTCTTGGAAAAGGGCCTCCTGGCCGATGAATTCGAGGATGCGGGCATACGGGTCGATTGCATCGAAAACCCCGATGGTGTTTTTTCCAAAAACTTCAATGGAACTCTGCGCTATATCCGGAGCTACGGGCCGGATATCGTTCATACTCACCTCTGGATGGCGGATCGGTGCGGATTGACGGCCGCCTTCGTCGCGGGAGTCCGGCATCGCATCACCACACTCCACAGCTTTGAAGTGGGGCTCCCGGTTAAGCACCTGGTGTGGAGTTGGTTCTGCGCCCGTATGGCGACGGGGATAATCGCTGTGAGCCGAACGGTGAAGAAACTCTGGACATCCCGAAGGCGCCTCCCGGGTAAAAAAATTACCGTGATATATAACAGCTCAGGATTCGACGTTCCCCGTCCTACAGGCGCACGCCATAAATGTTCACGGCGGCCGAAACTCTTGAGCCTGGGGCGCGTGTCCGAGGAGAAGGGGCAGATCTACACGGTCATGGCAATGCCGCATCTGCTTGAATACGATCCCTCCATCACCTACGATATTTACGGCCCGAGTAATTACGGCGACGAGTATCGGCGTCGCATCTCCAACTATATCGAATGCGCCGGGATCGGAGGTGCGGTCTCTTTCATGGGAGGCACCGATACCCCCATGAAGGTATATCCACGTTACGACGTGCTCATAACAATGTCGCTGTGGGAAGGGTTTAACATGGTGTCCATCGAGGCGATGTCGTGCGGTCTTCCCGTCATCGCCTCTGACATACCCGTACACAGGGAGGTCTTCGACGACGGGAATGTGGCATTGCTTGTCCCGCCGGGAGATGTTGACGGACTACGTGAAGCGGTAATGCGCGTGTTGTCTGACTCTCGGCTCTACGCGAAACTATCCATTGCAGGTCTGAAGCGAAGCGCCGATTTTACCCGCGCCTCGATGATAGCCGGTTACCGGGAGTACTATTCCCGTCTCCTGGGTGTGTGAGACCCTTCTTCGTGATTTCTCAGAAGACTCGGTGGCCGTGTCGTCGCGGGTGTAACGGACCGGAACTTCTGGTCGTTTTTCGCTGATCAGGGAAAAGCGTCTTGACAAAAAGATTGCGTTTTGATCAAAGAATGGTTCGGTTGTTGCATTTTTTTGAGGCAGTCCATTTATTAGAAGTATCCCGGGCACATTGTCGATGGTTGTCCATCATGTAATGGTGATAACGATTTGATGTGGCACTACTGCCGGGTGATGTTGTGTGAAAAAATTCAGTGTTGCAACTTCATCAGTCCGAGAAGTCTCTTTTGCGAGTCTGCCTTGCGTGGTGAAGATAGTATTTTGTATTCATTGATTCAGATCGTGTTGTTGCCGTCGGCTTCGTTGTGCGCGAAGAATGTGTAATGATGATGCCGGGCTTGATTGCCGGTTTAGTAATACATCCTCGTTATGGTCCTTCCAGGGAATATTTCAGGGACTGGACATCGAGGTATCGATCGCTTCGAAACAAACGGTGTTCCTTTCAGGTGTTCCAGGAATGCGATGCCACTGCAAGGAAATACTGGGTTGACATCATCTGCAGGTGCAGCATCGCGGAAACAGGCCGTGGCGTTCGGGTGGTAGTAGCACGCCGACCTGACATGATATACACCGCCTTTCGAAAATATTAATGAACCGATTGCATCAAGTCCTGATGAAATAAACGCGCAACGAGGACCAAAATACCTCAAGAGTGATTTGAGAGACATGTTTGTCGATATCAAATCGAAGATAATACAAAATATGAGGGTGCTCTTCTCCGGAACTCCATGCCAGATGGCAGGACTTAAGGATTACCTGTTTCCTGCGCCCACCGATCGAAACCGGTGTTCCGTGTGTGGGCCTCGATGGTTACCCTGGGGTGCTCGGCTGTTTCCCGGAACGGATAATGATCGATTCCTTAAGCCTGTGAAACGGATATTCTGCCAGGAGATACAGCGCTACCGAGATAATGAAGGTGCCTGCCACGTAGATAAGAAAAATCCCGTAGAACCGTCCGTACGTCATCTCCACACCTTTCATCTTGAAGAATCCTATGGTGACCATGGGGGTGATCAGATGCCAGAGGAACATGGTATAACTTACTCGGGAAAAGGGAATGAACGGCCGCATGCTGAAAAATTTTCCGACGATGGAGTCCCCCGTGAGAACCGGAAGGATAACCAGGCCGTATCCCAAGGCAAATAGATTATACTTGGCATGTATAATGGACGTGCCCGAGAAAAGGTGCTGGTTCAAATGGGAGACGATTAGTACCGCCAGTCCGAGGGCCATGAGGAGGTTTCCCCGCCAGCCTCTCAGCCTGGTGAAAGATTTATCATAAAGGGAGAATGCCTCGAAGAGAAAAATGCCGATCAGCACCGAATCAAAGCGGAAATAATCGGTGTTGAAAACGGTTCCCGCATCGGCCAATGCGAGCCTTGCGCAGGTAATTGTGATATAGGAGACGGCGAGGAGGGCGATTCTCGTCGCGGGACCCTTCTTGAAGTAGAAAAAATACGCTAGAGGTGGGAAAAAGAGATAAAACTGCATGAGAAGTGAAAGTGCCCAGGAGTGGGGTACACCCCCCTTGAATATATTTGAAACGAATAAAGCGTCATGTACGACGGAATTGATATGCAGTTCGACGAACCGGATATTCTCCATAATTGCCTCGGTGGGGGGCATGGCCTTCAGGGCCGAAAGCTTCATCATCATGACGAGGGTCGAGACAATAATTAATAGATAATATGCCGGCAAGATTCGGAAGACCCTTTTTATGTAAAATTGGGTGAAATAGCGTTTTCTTTTGGAGAGGTTTGCGTGCAGTTCGCGGGTAATAAGAAAGCCGCTGAGTATAAAAAATAAATCCACGCCGGAGTTGAGGTTTTCCTGTATGGAGGAGATGATCCAATTCATCCCGCTGAACGTTTCCATTATTTTTACGGCACCGTCGAAATGGTAGAGCATGACAAACAAGATGGCAAAAGCCCGGATTCCGTTCAGCGGTTGAATTTCATTTTCATTTACTGAAAATAGAGATCTCAAGGCCCGAATCATATGTTCCTCCGTTTCTGTTCACCCATACAACCGGTGGTTTCGGTTCCTAGAGTTATCGGAAGTGAAGCCTGCCTGATACTTAGCACAAGCAGACGATTCAACATGCCGAGTCATCCTGCGGGTTCTGCTGTGGAATTGATTGTAATGGATGATATTATTTGTCATGTCTTTTTTTTGTTGTGGGGGAAAAACGGTTGGTGGCCCGTTATCCTTGGTCATTTACAAAGATGCTCAATACATCCTGGCTCTGAGCGGAACAAGCACTGCTTGTGTGCTTAATGCCGATTAATAATGACAGGTGGGTTTGTTATATGTCCGGGTTGGGGTCCATGGAAGGGCAGAGCCGATAAACAGTTAATACAGGACGGTTTACTCCTGACGACACTGACCAGTCTTTTTTTTGCGGAAGGTCTTCATCATGCAGACGAAATCCCTCTACCTGAGCGGGCTTTTCGGCATGCTTAAAAAAGACTTTTTAAAATAAGGGACCTCCGCATGGCAGAAGCGGTTGTTTCCCAGGGGGCTTTTTCTAGCCGTCCTTCGATTGTTCCGCCGGCTTCATAATGACACGTCAATCGTTTCACGACAAAAAAAAGCCGGGCCCAGGGGCCCGGCTTTCGACCGTGCGAATCGATCTTCCCGCGCTATCGCAACAGCTCCAGGACCGTCTGCGACTTCGCGTTCGCCTGGGCGAGCATCGACGTGGCCGCCTGGGTCAGGATCTGGTACCGGACATAGGAGGACATCTGCTCCGCCATGTCGGTGTCCCGGATCCTTGATTCCGAGGCCTGGACGTTCTCGTAGGCGTTCATCAGGCCCTTGGCCGTGTGCTCGAGCCTGTTGTAGTAGGCCCCGAGGTCAGCGCGCTGCTTGGAGATCAGCCTGAGGGCCTCGTCCGCCAGCCCGATGACCGAGTTCGCCTTGCCCGGCGTCGAGATCGAGATGAACGTGAGCACCGTGGGGTTCCTGAGCCCCAGGGCCGCCGTCGTCATGGTCTCGATGAAGACCCGCTCGCGCTGGTGCATGTTCGGGCCCATGTGGAACCACATCGAGGCGGTGGGATGGAGCCGCGCGAAGGAGCCGGTGAGCAGCTTCATCTTGTTGAACTCCGCCTGGGAGGCGATCCGGTCGACCTCGTCCACGAGCTCGGAGATCTCCACCTGGATCAGCTGGCGGTCCTCATTGGTATAGATGCCGTTCGCCGCCTGGACCGCGAGGACCCGGATGCGCTGAAGGATGCTGTGGACCTGGTCCAGGTATCCCTCCGCGGTCTGGATCATTGACATGCCGTCCTCGGTGTTCCGCTCGGCCTGGCGGAGGCCCTGGATCTGCGAACGCATTTTTTCCGATACCGCGAGACCGGAGGCGTCGTCGCCTGCCTTGTTTATCCTCATGCCGGACGAGAGCTTCTCGATGTCCTTGGTGAGGCTCCAGTCATGGAATTTGAGGGTGCGGTGGGAAAAGACGGCTGCGATGTTGTGGTTTATAATCATATTTTCCTCCTTGAAATATCCCGCCATCATCCTTGATGGCATATAAACATTTCTTTATTTGTCAGTCAGATGGTCGTCATTTTTGTAAGGGCAATTAAACCTGATTAGAAGAGATTAAAGGCGATTATAAAAAAATATGATTCAATAATGGTAATATTCATTGATATTGGCTTGAAATAAAAAAATTTCAGCCAGCCCCTCCCGGGTTCTCCGGAGGGTGCCGATCCTTCGTGAATCGAGGCTCATGTACTGTTGACGGCTGCACCGGAGGGAAATCACGCATATCAGGGGAAATGACGGGGCAGGGCCATGCCCTGGTGTCAGAGTAAAAAAAACCCCTGCCATACTTTTCTCTTGATTTTTACCCTGTGAAACATGTAATAGGTTCCCGATGGAACGGCGTGAGCGGGGCGGCAGGGCGCATCCCGGCCATAGAGTATGACAAGAGGATCGGAAATGGGGAACAGGGGCTTCGATAACGAGATATATCTCCGGGAACAGAAAAAATTGATCCTGGAGAGGGTACAGTCCTTTAACAACAAGCTTTACCTCGAGTTCGGCGGGAAGCTGATGTTCGATTACCACGCGGCGCGCGTCCTGCCCGGTTACGATCCGAACGTGAAGATGCGCCTTCTCCGGGAGCTTTCCGAGCGGGCCGACATCATCCTCTGCATTTACGCCGGCGACATCGAGCGGAAGAAAGTCAGGGCGGATTTCGGCATCACCTATGACGCCGACGCCATGAAGCTGATCGACGACCTGAACGACCGCGGGATAAGCATTCTTGCCGTGGTGGTGACGCGCTTCGAAAACCAGCCCGCCGCCTGCATGTTCAGGGACAAGCTCGAGAGGAGGGGCGTGCGGGTCTATACCCACCGCTACACGAAGGGATACCCCACTGACGTGGACCTGGTGGTGAGCCCCGAGGGATACGGCGCCAACGAGTACATCGAAACGCGCAATCCCCTCGTGGTGGTCACGGGGCCCGGTCCCGGGAGCGGCAAGATGGCCACCTGCCTTTCCCAGGTCTACCACGATCACCAGCGGGGCCTCCGCAGCGGCTACGCCAAGTTCGAGACCTTTCCCATCTGGAACCTCCCCCTGAAGCACCCGGTGAACATCGCCTACGAGGCCGCCACGGCCGATATAGGGGACTTCAACCTCATCGACCCGTATCACATGGAGGCGTACGGAACGATTTCAATTAACTACAACCGGGACGTCGAGACCTACCCGGTCCTGAAACGGATTCTCGGCAAGATCGGGGGGGGCGATTTCATGTACAAGTCTCCCACGGACATGGGCGTCAACTGCGTTGCCGCGGGCATCCTGGACGACGGGGCGGTGCGGGAGGCGTCCCGGCAGGAGATCATCAGGAGGTATTTCCGGTACTCCTGCGAATACCTCCTCGGGCTTACCGGGAGGGACACCGTGGAGAAGGTGGAGCTCCTCATGGACGAGCTTTCCATCAATCCCGAAGACCGCGCCATCGTGGCCCCCGCGCGTTCCGCCGCGGAGGAGGCCCGGGAGACGGGCAAGGGCAACGACGGCATATTCTGCGGCGCGGCCCTCGAGATGCCGGGGGGCGGGATCATAACCGGCAAGAACTCGCCCCTCCTGCACGCCTCCCCGAGCGTGGTGCTCAACGCCATCAAGCTTCTCGCGGGAATCCCGGACGGGATACATCTCCTCTCGCCCCACGTTATCGAATCAATCCGGAGCCTGAAGAGGGACGTCCTCGGGTCGAGGACCGTGAGCCTCAACCTCGAGGAGACCCTTATCGCACTCTGCATCAGCGCGGCGACGAACCCCGCGGCGCACGCCGCCATGGAAAAATTGAAAAACCTCGCCGGGTGCGAAATGCACATGACGCACATACCCGCCCCCGGTGACGACGCGGGACTCAGGAAACTCGGGATCAACCTTACCACGGACCCGAACTTCTCGAGCAAGAGCCTGTTTGTCGTGTGAGTCCCGCCCGCTCCGCGGGGACGGGAGCGCCCGGCGAATCTGCCAGGAGGAAGCCATGAGCAAGCTCGTGAAATACTACGGAGTCAATTTCTCCAGGGGCGACTACATCTTCCGCGAGGGCGATCCCGCCGACGTGATGTACATGATCCACCGGGGAAGGGTGCAGATCATCAAGGGCGCCGGCACCTTCGACGAGGAGATACGGATACTGGGGGAGGGTGAGTTCATCGGCGAGATGGCGGTGATCAACCGGATGCCCCGGTCCGCGAGCGCCCTGGCCCTTGATGACTGCGTCCTCATCAAGATGGACCGGGAGTCCTTCGACGAGACGGTGAAGAAGAGCCACGAGTTCGCCAAGAGCGTGATAGGCTTTCTCTCCGACCGCCTCCGGGAAACCGACGAACTCCTGATGGTCTTCGCGCGGGAGAACCGCGCCATGAAGGTTCACGGGGAACTTCTCGCCCAGTTGCTCGGGGGGGGGAGGCGCGACGCCTCGGGGCGGTGGCGCCTCATCGACTTCGCTCGGTTCACGGACAGGGCGGCGAGAAATCTTTCCTGGAGCAGGGAGCACGTGCAGTCCGTGGTGGCGGAACTGGTGGCCGCGGATGAGATCCAGATGAAAAAGGACCGCTACGGAACGGAGTGGCTGGCTCTAGGTGCCGGTGGGGAGTGATCCCCCCGTTACGCCTCGCGGTCCGGATAGCGGCTCTCGATGTTCCGGATCACATCGAGGGAATCGAAGAATATCTCCACGAGCTCCGGGTCGAATTTTTTGCCCGACATCTTCCTGATCTCGTCCAGCACCGCTCCCTCGTCCCAGGCTTCCTTGTAGACCCGCTTTGACGAAAGGGCGTCGAACACGTCCGCCAGGGCGACGATCCTTCCGAAAATCGGGATCTCCTCGCCCCTGAGGGGGACCGCGCGGCCCTTCCCGTCCTTCTCCAGGGGAGCTCCCGTCGCCGCGTCGATCCGTCCCGGGTAGCCCGTGCCGTCCCAGTTCTCATGGTGTGTCAGGGCCACCTCCGCCGCCATCTCGTCAAATTCCGACTGCCGCTGGGTGAAGAGCCGCGCGCCCTGGAAAGTGTGGGATTTCATGATCTCGAACTCCTCGGGGGTGAAGCGGGCGGGCTTTTTCAGTATCAGGTCCGAGATCGCGACCTTGCCCACGTCATGGAGCATGGCCGCCATGCGGAGGGCGTCCTTCTTCCGGTCGATCTCCTCCCCCGGGAGGCCCCGGCGCTTCGCCCAGGACTCGTAGATCTCCACGGCGTAGGAGGCGACGCGGTTGACGTGGGGCCCCGTCTCCTTCGGGTCGCGGAGCTCCGCCATGCTTATCATCCTCAGGATCAGGGCACGGGTCATCTGGGCGCGCTGAAGGATCATGCTGGCGATGGAGGCGAAATGGAGGCCGATCATCTCGTCATGGGCGTCGAAGCTTCCGGTGAAGCACTCGTTTTCGGCGCACTCGCCCTTCGGGCCGGGATTGAGGGAATTGATGATCTGCATCACCCCCAGGATCTCGTTCCGGTTGTTCTTGAGGGGTATCGTCAGTATCGACTTGGTGCGGTATCCCGATTTTTTGTCCGACGTGGGATTGAAGCGGTAGGGCGCGTCGGCGGGGATTTCGTAGGCGTCGGGCGTGTTCAGTATCTCCCCCGTGAGGGCCGCGTATCCCGAGAGGGAGTTCCTGGTTATGGGAAAGTGAAAGGTGTTGTAGATGAGCTTCTGCCCCGGGGGGAGCTTTCTCTGGATCGATTCGGTCTGCACGTGGGTGAAGACGAGCTCGTCCCCTTCCTTGATCTGGATGGAGGCGGCGTCCGCGTTCAGGATGTGACGGGCTTCGGTGAGGATCCTGTCGAGGAGGATGTCGAGGTCCTGGACGGTGTTGAGTTCCGAGCTGAGGCGTATGATATCGTCGAGCGTATGCCGGTCGTCATGCATGGGGAACACCCCGGTGAAATTGATACTGCATCATGTCCCGGTGAGCCTTGTTTGCAATAACTTTTTTGCCGCGTCCATGGTTATCGGGGACTTCCCCCCCGGCGGAACTTCGGCACACTTTCCGTATCGTGAAAAAAACTTGACATAACCCCTTCGGGATGAAGGGTTAAGGGTGAGTACGCGACGGCCATGCAACGATACCTTTTTATCACTATCGACACGGAAGAGGACGACTGGGGCGAATACAATGCCCGTCCCTCGGTTGAAAACATCTACCGGATACCGCGTCTCCAGGAAGTGTTCGACAGGCATGCCGCGATCCCCACGTACCTGATAAATTATCCCGTGGCCACTGACCCGGGGTCCGTGAAACTATTGAGGGGGATCCATGAGCGTGGAGGGTGCGAAATCGGGTCCCATCTTCATCCCTGGAACACGCCTCCCCTGGAGGAGGAGCGAACGCCCCGCAACCTCTACATGCACAACCTTCCCGTGGAGTTGATCCGGAAAAAAATGGAAACCCTCCACGGGGTGATCCGAAAGAATTTCGGCGTTGAGCCCGTCAGTTTCAGGGCCGGCAGGTGGGGCTTCGACAGGAACGTGGCAGGGGTGATCAGGAGCATGGGCTACCGGGTTGACACCTCCATGACCCCCTTTTTCGAGTGGGATGATTACGAGGGAGGGCCGGTATTCGGCCTCAAGAGCAACGGCATGTTTTACTTCAATGAAACGGAGTATCGTCCCCCGCGGAAGGGTGATTCCCGGCGGATCGGGGGAACCGGGGACTACCTTCTCCAGGTGCCGCCGACCATGGGATTCCTGCAGCCCTATTTCCGCTTCGCGGATCTGCTGAGAAACTCGTTCCGGAAGAAGGTCTTTTCCCGGTTCAGGGTCCTCGGTATGATGGAAAAGCTCGGGATCATGAATTTCCGGTGGCTTTCCCCCGAGAATTCCTTTGTCGAGGACATGATCGCCCTGTCGCGGATCGTTCTCAGGAAGGGCGTTCCCTTCCTGAACATGTTTTTTCACTCCACGAGCCTGGTCCCCGGGAGATCCCCGTTCATCAAGACCGAGGCGGACGTGGAGGAGATGCTGCGGAAAATCGACGCGTACCTACAGTTTGCCAACCGAGAAGACATTCAATCCGTGGGCTTGTCCGGAGCCGGGGAGTTAATGCGATGAAGAAATCCAGGGATAAAATCAGGATGTATTCCGGACGTGATGAAGGGAATGTCTTCAGGCTGCATAATGAAACGGCAGACGGGAATTTTGATCCGGAATTCTGGAGCTGGAAGTACTTCTCTTACCCGAAAGGGCCCGGGTGGGTGAACCTGGCCGTGTCGGAGAATGAAATCGTGGGCCAGTATTCCCTCATGAGGTACCATCTCAACTTCCTTGGGGAGGAAATCGTTGCGGCGCAATCCTCGGATACTCTGGTGAGAAGCGACCAGAGACGAAAAAGATGGATGACCAGGCTCGCCGACCATGTCTACGCAAAGGCCACCCGTGATGGGGCGTGGGCGATTTACGGATTCCCGAACAGGAACAGTTATCCCGTGGCGATGAAGCAGCTCGATTTCATGAGGATCTGTCATCTAAGCTATTACAATATGAAACTTGGCGGTGACGGGCCGGCGTGGCGGGTCCTGGGGCCCCTGGGTCACATGTTTCACTTTCTCGCGGCAGGGCTGCGCTACGTGATAAACGCAAGGCTGAAAATTAAGAAGGTGCGCGTCGAGAAAATGACGGATCTCCCTGAAGGAATATCGGATTTCCTCAGGGTGATAAACACCTACGAGGTGTTGTCGGTCTGGAAAGACGCGGAGTACCTCCGGTGGCGATATGTTAACCACCCCAGGCATGCCTACGTGTTTTATCCTCTTTTCGTTAACGACACTCTCCAGGGCCTCGTGGTGGCTCGAAAACTGGGCAACCAGCTGGTGGTGTGCGAGATGCTTAACAGGGGAAAGGATATACAATTGGGCATGATCCACCTGCTTTATATAGTGAAGAGCAATTATTTCTCCGGCATAAAAGAAGTAGCGTTCCTTGGACATGATAACGGTTATTTCGAATCTGTCTTCAGCAGGGTCGGATTCAGAAGAAGCTATTCCCATGTTGTCTGCCTGGGGCGGGTTCCCAAAGAGGGTAGATTCAGGCAGCATTTCATGATTCCCGAGAACTGGACACTTGTGTACGGCGACACCGACATAATATAATCAATCCCGTGCATGCGTGGTCGTGGCGGATTATCAGTCTGCAGTGATCCGGCACAGGAGACGGAATAGGTTGAATTGAATTCACGGCTGTTTTTCATGGCGGGATATGCGGTTCTCCTCTTTTCCCGCACACTTTATATGGTGGGGTACTGCCCATGATTACCGCAATTAGAAGGTATTTCAGATTCCACGAGCTGGGCACCGATTTCAAGCGCGAGACGATCGGCGGCGCCACCACCTTTATCACCATGGCCTACATCGTCATCGTGAACCCGAAGATCCTGGAGGCGGCGGGGATCCCCTTCGGCCCGAGCATGGTGGCCACGGTGCTGAGCGCCTTTTTCGGGACCCTTCTCATGGGGGTCTACGCCCGGCGTCCCTTTGCCGTGGCCCCCTACATGGGCCAGAACGCCTTCATCGCATTTACGGTGGTGAAGGTGATGGGGTACTCCTGGCAGACGGCCCTGGGGGCGATCTTCATCGGCGGCGTCCTCTTCACCATCCTGACGGTTCTCAGGGTCCGCTCCTGGCTCGCCAACCTGATTCCGATGAATCTGAAGCTTTCCTTCGCAGCGGGTATCGGGCTTTTCCTCACCTTCATCGGCCTCAACGAGTCGGGAATCGTCTCAATCGGCGTGCCGGGCGCGCCGGTCAACGTGGGGAAGCTCACGGAGCCGGGGCCCGCCCTCGCGGTCCTCACGGTACTGGCCATCGCCTTTCTCATGATACGGAAGATCAGGGGATCCATGCTCATCGGGATACTCGGGATGACGGGGATCGCCATCATCCTCCAGGTCATCTGGCCCGAGCTGTTGAGCGGCGGCCAGCCACTTATCGGGATTCCCGATGCGGCGATAAGCCTGCCCCCTTCACTGGGGCCGATCTTTCTCGAGCTTGACATTCTCGGGGCCCTGAGCTGGGGATTCTTTTCCGTCATCCTGACGGTCTTCATCATGGACTTCGTCGACACCATGGGCACACTTATCGGTCTTTCCTACCGTGCGGGGCTCCTGGATGAAAACGGCGAGCTTCCCGAGATCGAGAAGCCGATGCTCTGCGACGCCCTGGCCACCGTGGCGGGGTCGCTCCTCGGGACCACCACCACGGGGTCGTATCTCGAATCGGCCGCGGGAATCGAGGAGGGGGCGAAGTCGGGTTTCGCCTCCGTGGTGACGGCGTTTCTTCTCCTCTCGGCGCTCTTCTTCTCGCCCCTTTTCGCAGTTATACCCGCCTTCGCCTACGGACCGGCGCTGATCATCGTGGGCATGCTGATGATCGCCCCGATCAAGGGGATCGATTTCGAGGACATGACCGAGCTGATCCCCGCCTTCATAACCATCACGCTGATGTGCTTCACCTACAACATGGGGATCGGCATGACCGCGGGTTTTGTCTCCTATCCTGTGATCAAGGCCTTCGCGGGAAAGACGCGGGAAGTGAACCTGGGGATGTGGATACTCTTCGCCTTCTCTCTGGCGTTCTTCCTGCTCTATCCCTACTGAAACGGAGGAGGGGCCCTACCGGCTCCTCCTGAGCTTTTTCCGCCTCCGCACGGAGTAGCCGAAATAACCGAGGGGATGCCCCGAAAGGCCGAAGTACTCCCCGTGGTTGTAGCAGACCAGGCCCGCGCGGTCCAGGCGGAGCCTCCCCTTCGCGTCCACGAGCTTTTCATCAACGTTGACCGCGACGATCCTGGCCAGGAAGAGATCATGGGATCCCAGGGGGTGGACGGCGGCGACCTCGCACTCTATATTCACCGGGCTCTCGGCGATCAGGGGGGACCCGACCAGCGACGCGGGAATAGGGGTGAGCCCCAGTTCGCCGAACTTGTCGGTGTCGCGCCCCGATTTTACCCCGCAGAAATCCGCGGCGCGGAGAAGGCTCCGCGTGACCAGGTTCACGGTGAAGTGCCCGCTCCGGGAGATAAGGCCGTGGGAGTGACGCTCCCGCCTGATGGAAATCGAGAGCATGGGGGGGTCTGACGCGACCGTGCCGGTCCACGCCACGGTGATGATGTTCGGCGCGCCACTTCCATCTGCGCAGGCGACCATCACCACCGGTACCGGGTTCAGCATGGTCGAGGGTTTCCACTGGAGCTTCTTCATCCTGTTCACCGTGGAGTTTTCCCCATCCTGGACCAGCCGGGGATAATTGTAAAGAAATTATCAGCGCCCCGGTCCCCCCGGGAGGGGGCGACATTCGGTCAGGTTGCGCGGGAGGGAGCGCGCCGCCAGCCATTAATGGTTTGACGGAGCGGCGCCGCGCTGGTATAAGGGCGGGAGCGGCGTTCCCGGGGAGGCCCCCGGAGGACCGGGGGTGCCGCGACGGGGAGCGAGTCATCGACCCGGAACTCAATGGGCAAAGCAGCGTAGTGACATGAAAACCGATGATCGTGCGATCGCAGGGCGCGGACGCCGCCTGTTCTTCCGGGCCATGGCCGTCATGATACCCCTGTTCGTGGCATCCGGCTGTTTCCAGGTGATGCATGTTCTTGATTGGAAGGATGACGGCGCCATGGCGGTAGAGTGGACCTTCCGATTCTCCCGGGCCCTCGAGGAGGCGCAGAAGGGACAGGGTGACGAGAAGGGGAAGGGGCTCTCGGAGATGATGGAAGCCCAGAAAAGGGAGCTCCCCGATTCACTCAAGGGTCTCGTCAAAGACCTGAAATTCGAGGCCATCGAAAACGACTACGACTCAGGGATGACCGTCTCCTTCCTGGTCCCGGATTACCGGAATTTTCCCTTCGATAAGATGAAGGGCGATGATTTTCCCCTGGTCCCGCGCTACGTGCCGGCGAAAAAACAGGTGGTGTTCCATTTCGAGCCGATGAAGAAGCTGAGTCCCGGGAATGAAAAGAAAGAGGGGGAGAGCGGCGTCACGGGAGAGGAAGGCGCCTCCGTGAAAGGCGGAGAAGGCGATGCGGCCGGGACCGGCGGCGAGGGGGGCGACCAGATGAACGAGATGGGGAAGCAGATATCACGCCTTTTCCTCTCCTCGGTGCGCTACCAGATATTCCTCGGCAGGAAATTCAATGTCGACAGGGTCGTGATCAGGAAGGGCAAGGAGGAGAAAAAAGTATCGGTCCAGCGGATCGGGGACATCTCGCTGATCGATCTTCCCCTCTTCGCCATGTTCGGCGAGGACGAGGAGCCCTTCGACATGGTCATTCATCTCAGGTAAATAATCGAAGGCCGGGTAACTTAATGCTTGACGAAATGGGTCGATCGGTGATGATGTGGGCTGTTTTTCATGCGGTCAATCCTGCGATTCGCTGAATTGTTAACTAATATTTACAGGTGTGTGGAGGCGATATGATGTGTAAAAAGATCGTGACAGTAATGGCGTGTCTTGCCCTCGGCGCCGCCCTTGTTTCCTGCAAGAAGGAGGCGGGCGAGACGATCAAGATCGGGGCGATCTTCTCGGTCACGGGGCCGGCCTCGTTTCTCGGCGCCCCCGAGGCAAAGACCGCCCAGATGCTCGTCGACCAGATCAACGCGGATGGAGGGCTCCAGGGTAAACAGCTCGAGCTGGTCCTCAAGGACTCGGGGGGAAGCCCGGAAAAGGCGATTTCCTTCGCCAAACAGTTGATCGAGGAGGACAAAGTGTTCGCCATCGTGGGTCCCTCGACCAGCGGTGAAACCATGAAGATCAAGGGGATCTGCGAGGATGCGAAGACTATCCTCATTTCCTGCGCCGCCGCAGAGGATATCGTGAAACCCGTGGCAAAATACGTGTTCAAGACCCCCCAGAAGGACAGCCACGCGGCGCAGAAGATCTTCACGTCGATGAAGAAAAAGGGGATCACGAAGATCGGCGTCGTGGCCAGCAATGACGGATTCGGCCTGGCGGGGAAGAAGCAGCTCGAGGCGATAGCTCCCGGCATGGGGATCACCATCGTCATAGGCGAGGTCTACGACAAGCAGGCCACGGACCTCACGGGGGTCCTCACCAAGCTGAAGGCCAAGAACGTCCAGGCCGTGGTGAACTGGTCCATCGTGCCCGCCCAGTCGATCGTCGCGAAGAACATGAAGCAGCTCAACATGAACGTGCCGCTCTACCAGAGCCACGGTTTCGGCAACATCAAGTACGTCAAGGAGGCGGGCCAGGCGGGCGAGGGGATCATCTTCCCCTGCGGGCGCCTGCTCATCGTCGACGAGCTTGAGGAAGCCCATCCCCAGAAAGCGGTCCTCGCGAAGTACAAGAGCGATTACGAGGGCAAGTTCGGCGAGGACGTCAGCACCTTCGGCGGCCACGCCTATGACGCGGTCATGATCCTCGCCGAGGGCATACGGCGGGCAGGGGACGACCGCGAAAAGGTCCGCGACGCCATCGAGAACCTGAAGGGCTTCGCGGGAACGGGGGGCGTGTTCAACTTCACCCCCGTGGACCACAACGGGCTTGATATCGATTCCTTCGAAATGCTGACCGTGAAGGACGGCAAGTTCGTGAAATACCAGGAGAAATAGACCCGGGACGGGCGGGGGGCCCCGGGGCCCCCCGCGCCGGCCTTTCATCGCCATGCCCCTGGAACAGCTTCTACAGTACATCCTCTCCGGCGTCACCAACGGCAGCATCTACGCAATCGTGGCGATCGGGTTCAATATCATTTACAATACCACGGGCATCATCAATTTCGCCCAGGGAGAGTTCCTCATGCTGGGGGGCATGATCGCGATATCCTTCGCTCCCTTCATGCCACTTCCCCTGGCGATCATCGCCGCCGTCGCCATCACCGCCGCCGTGGGCGGGCTCATCGACCTGGTCCTGATACGAAGGTTGCGGAAGCCCACGGTGTTGAACATGATCATCGTCACCATCGGCCTCTCGATCGTCATCCGCGAGATCGCCCTTCACATCTGGGACGAAAAGGTCCGCTCACTCCCCTATTTCACCGGGAGCGAGGTGTCGTCGATCAATCTCGGGGGGGCCTTCATCTCGCCCCAGGTCCTCTGGGTCCTCGGGACATGCGGGGTGATTGTCCTGTTCCTCGGTGTCTTCTTCCGCTTCACCCACACCGGGCGCTCCATGCGCGCCTGCGCGTCGAACATCATGGCGGCGAAACTATGCGGCATCAACACCGGCAACATGGTGACGGTCTCCTTCATGCTGAGCGCCGCCATCGGGGCCCTGGCAGGGTGCGTGGTGTCGCCCATCACGCAGACCCAGTACGACTGCGGCGCCTCCCTGGCCATCAAGGGCTTCACCGTGGCCATCCTGGGGGGCCTGGGCAACAGCACCGGCGCGGTCCTCGGCGGCATCATCATCGGCCTCCTCGAGGCCTTCAGCATCAGCGTACTGCCCCTGGCGTACAAGGATGCCGTGTCCATCGCCGTGCTCCTTCTCATCCTCTTCGCCCGGCCGAGCGGCCTCCTGGGCGTGAAGGAAGCCGCGGGGCTGAAGGAGTTCTGATGGCAATGGCCAGAAAACATACGCCCCTTCTCCTCTTCCTGGGGTTCGTCGTGCTTTTCCAGGCGGTCGTCTCGGCCATGGGGAGGGAGTACTACCTCACCCAGCTGACCATGTCCGCCTATTACGCCGTGGTGATCATCGGCCTCACCCTCCTCATGGGCTATGCCGGCCAGATTTCCCTGGGCCACGCGGGATTCTTCGCCATGGGGGGCTATGCCGCCGCCGTGCTCACCACGCGCGATCTCGCCGGAGCCGCCGGTAGCCCCCTGGCCGATTTCGCGGTCCGGGCGGGCCTCACGACTGTTTCCTGCGACGCCTTCGGGAACCAGGTCCTCCACCTCTCACCCTGGATCGCCCTCGCCGCGGCGGTCCTCATCACCGCCGTGGTGGCCTTCATGATCGGCATCCCGATCCTGAAGTTGAAGGGCCACTACCTGGCCATGGCGACCCTGGGATTCGGCATTATCGTCTACCGGATCGTCCTCGGCTCCCGGATCTTCGGCGAGGCCGACGGGATCTCCGACATCCCCGCCTTCGGGCTTTTCGGGGGTCTCGCCGTGAGCGGGGACCCCGCCCTTCGGGTGCAGAACTACTATATCGCGGCGGTCCTCCTCGCCGGGGGGATGATACTCCTTCTCAATATGGTCGATTCCCGCGTGGGAAGGGCCCTCCGGGCCATCCACGGGGGCGAGGAGGCGGCCAACGCCATGGGAGTCGACACGCCGCGCTACAAGCTGATGGTCTTCGTGCTCAGCGCGGTCTACGCATCCGTGGCGGGGGTGTTCCTCACCCACTTCAACGGGGGCATCGGCCCCTCCGAGGCGGCGGTGATGAAATCCGTGAGCTACGTGGCCATTGTTGCCGTGGGTGGGATGGCGAACCTATGGGGGGCCCTGGTCATGGGCATACTCCTCAATTATCTCTCGCTCCGCGGGTACTTCGGTTCCTACGATGAATTCGTTTTCGGGGGCATCCTTATCGTCATCATGCTCTTTTTCCCCGACGGCGTTATCAAGCGGGAATATTTCGGCGGGGACGCCATCGTTGAGGCGGCGCGAAAGTTCAGGGCCGCCATCGCGTGGAAAAGGAAAAATCGCGGCAATGCCGGGGGGCGGTGATGTCACGCCCCGGTGCAGCGCGAATGCGGAGTAGGGTTCGCTGAATGGGATTTCTCGATATAGCAAACATGTGCCGATCCTTTGGAGGCCTCCGCGCGGTTGACGGCGTGTCCTTCTCGGTGCGGGAGGGGATGATCAAGGCCGTCATCGGCCCCAACGGCGCGGGGAAGACCACGCTCTTCAATCTCATATCCGGGGCCCTGGCCGCGGATTCCGGAGAGGTCTACCTGCGGGGCACACCCATTCACGGACTCCCGCCCTTTAAAATCGCCAGGCACGGGGTGTCGCGCACCTTCCAGAACATCAGGCTCTTCCCCGGCATGACGGTCCTCGAGACCGTGATGGTGGGTCGCCACGTGCGTTCCAGGGCCGGCTTCATCCCCGCCATGCTCCGCCTCCCCTGGACACGGAGGGAGGAGCGGGAGATCCGCCAACGGTCAATGGAGATACTCGACCTGATGGAGCTGGGAGGCATGGCGGAGAAGGTGGCGGTGAGCCTTCCCTTCGGCACCCAGCGCGTGGTCGAGTTCGCCCGAGCCCTGGCCACGGAGCCCGCGCTGCTCCTCCTGGACGAGCCCGCGGCGGGACTCAACATCTACGAGACCGCGCGGATATCGGAGCTCATCACGAGGATCCGCGAGGGCGGCGTCACCGTCCTGGTGATCGAGCATGACATGTCTCTGGTGATGGACATCTGCGACGAGATACTGGTCCTTTCCTCGGGGAGGGCCATCGCCGAGGGCGCCCCCGCCGAAATACAGAAAAATCCCGAGGTGGTACGGGTCTACCTGGGGGACGACGATGCTTAGGGTGAGGAACCTCACCGCGGGGTACGGAACGCTCAGGGTGCTGAAGGGAGTGTCCCTCCACGTCAACCCCGGGGAGATCGTGGCCATCATCGGCGGAAACGGCTCGGGGAAGAGCACCCTCCTGAAGAGCGTGGCCGGCATCGTCGGGTCGAAGCAGGGCGAGATAATCCTCGACGGGCGCGATATCACGGCGGAAACCGCGGAGCGGATCGTGCGGGCCGGCTGTTCCCTGGTGCCCGAGGGGAGGATGATTTTTTCCGCCATGACCGTGCGGGAGAACCTCCTCCTGGGGGCCCATGTCCGCATGAAGCGCGATTCCGCGGAGGTGATCGAGAAATATCTTTCCGGTCTGTTTGCCATGTTTCCGCGCCTGAAGGAGCGCGAGCGGCAGCTCGGGGGAACCCTCTCCGGGGGGGAACAGCAGATGCTGGCCATCGGCAGGGCCCTCATGGCGCGCCCCCGCCTCATCATGCTGGACGAGCCGTCCATGGGACTCGCGCCCATCATTGTCCAGGGCATCTTCGGCGAGATCAGGCGGCTTCGCGAAGGGGGCAATACCATCCTCCTCGTCGAGCAGAACGCCCGGGCCGCCCTTCGCGTCGCGGACCGCGGCTACGTGATCGAGACGGGACAGATCGTCCTTTCGGGAACCGCGGAGGAGCTCCTGAACAACAACGACGTGCGCCGTGCCTACCTGGGGAAGGACTACAGGAGCATCGGCGAGGGGCGCGAGGCGACCTGATACGCGGGTCCCCCGCGAGGACGCCGCATCACGATGGAGGGAAACCCCATGAGCACGACCACCGATTACGAAACCATGCCTCGTGACATGCTTGCCCAGACGCAGTTCGAGCGCCTCCAGAGCACACTGAACCGCGTCTACCGGAATGTCGCCTTCTACAAGAGCGCCTTCGACGAGGCGGGCATTGACATCGAGAGCGTAAAGAGCGTCGATGACATCCGCAGGCTTCCCTTCACCACGAAGGAGGACCTGAGGAAGAGCTATCCCTACAACATGTTCGCCGTGCCGCTCAGGGACATCGTGCGCATCCATTCCACTGCGGGAAGGACCGGCCGCCCCATCGCCATCGGCTACACCCACAACGACATCAGGAACTGGTCGGAACAGGTCGCCAGGGTCCTTATCGCGGCGGGGGTCACCCAGAACGATTTCGTCCAGATCGCCTTCGACTACAACATGTTCACCGGGGGGTTCGGCATACATTACGGCGCCGAGCGCCTGGGTGCGTCGGTCATCCCGGCGTCGCAGTCGGGGAATATCCAGCGCCAGATCCACATCATGAAGGACTACAAGACCACGGTGCTCCTCTCCACGCCGACACACGCCCTCAGGGTCGCGGCGAACCTCCAGACCATGGGGATCCATCCCGAGGAGCTGAGCCTGAAAACGGCCATCATGGGCGCCGAGCCCTGGGGGGAGGCCACGAGGGCGAAGATCGAGGAGAAGCTCCGATGCTCCGCCTACAATATCTACGGCATCAACGAGATGATGGGGCCCGGGGTCGCCGGCGAGTGCCGTGAGAGGAACGGCCTCCATATCAACGAGGACCACTACATCATCGAGATCGTTGATCCCGCGTCGGGGGAGCCCCGCCCGCCGGGGGAGGAGGGCGAGCTGGTCATCACCACCATCACCCGGGAGGGCTTTCCGCTGATACGCTACCGCACGGGGGATATCTCCGCCCTGGAGGAGGGGGCCTGCCCCTGCGGCCGCACGACCCTGAGGATGCGGCGCGTCTCCGCGAGGACCGACGACATGTTCACCGTGAACGGGACGAGCGTCTTCCCCTCCTTCATCGCCGACATTATCAGGAAGGCCGCCGGGGGCGGCGAGCCGCTGTTCCAGATATTCCTGGACAACGAGGAGGGCGAGGACATGATGGAGGTCCAGGTGGCCGTGGTCGACAGGATGTTCGACGACGAGGTCAAGAAGCTCCTGGGGCTGAAGCAGGCGATCGCGTCGGATATCGAGGGGGAAACGGGGGTCCAGCCGAGAATCACCTTCGTGGAGCAGGGCACCCTGAGGACGGCGCCCGGGGGAAAGGTCAGGCCCGTCATCGACAGGCGCTGAGGCGTTCACGCACAATTCATTCTCGTTACAGGGGAGGCGGCGGCAATGGAAAAAATCGGCATGATCATCAATCCCCACGCCCGGGGCGTGAAGAAAATGAACATCAATCCCGTCGAATACTTCGGCAGGATCGCCGGGGGCTACGCGGACATGCGCGTCACGAACAGCGTGGCGGAGATCGACCCGGTCATCAGGGAGTTCCGCAAGCGCGGGATCCCCTACGTGGCGGTATGCGGGGGCGACGGGACCCACCACCATGTCCTTTCACGCTTCATAACGATATACAAAAAGGAAACCCCGCCGCCGATACTGCACCTCCGCGCCGGAACCATGAACACCCAGCCGAGGACCATCAACCTGAAGGGAAGCCCCGGGGCGATCCTGGAGCGACTGGTATCCCTGGTGAAGCGCCACGGCGCGCCGCGCCTCTTCACGAGGGACACCATACGCGTCGGCGATGGCTACTGCTTCATCTTCGGGGTCGGCATGACGGCGAACTTCCTCTACGAGTACTACCGGGGGGAGGGCACCGGCCCCGTGAAGGCGGTGAAGACGATCTGGCTCGCCGTGAAGGGCGCGGCCTTCGGCGCCGACGTGGGGACCCTCTTCGACCGCCTGGACTGCACCGTGGAGATCGACGGCGCGCAGGTGCCCCACCATGACTTCATCGCCGTCATCGCCTCCACGGTGGACGACATCGGGATCGGATTCAAGCCCCTGTACCGCGCCTACGAGCGCGAGGGGACCTTCCACGTCCTCTCCGTGGGGTGCGAGCCCGGCGTCATCGTCAGGAACCTCTGGAACATTCGCCTCGGCAAGCCGGTGAAACACCCCTACGTGTTCGACAGCATCGGGAAAAAGCTCGTTATTAAAAGCGACAAGAAGATGCTCTACACCATGGACGGGGACCTCTACGAGGCCGATAAAAAGCTCGTGGCCGAGGCCGGCCCACCCGTGCGCCTCATCTACGTCTAGATACCGCAAAGTATACATTTCTCGGCCGTCTGTATAGTGCGTCCTGTTATGCGGGGTGGTGTGCGCGCCATAGTGCCTTACCCCGAAATCCATATTCTGCTTGACTCTGACCTGTCGAAGCACTATTTTATCGACACATACAATCATTTCAAGATAATCAGAATATCCACGGGGGAATGCGTGGGAAAACGCCTTGGCATATGCATTCTTATGGCGGGGGTGATGTTCGGTGCCAGTTGCGAACGGAACCGCCTCTACGACAACACGAACCCCTACTCCCTGTATACCTTCCTGGGGTATACATTCGGCCCCGGGGGATTGCAGGTCATTAACGTTGATTCTCCGAACCTCGACGGCACCTACCTGACCGGCCAGACCATCGAGATTACCGTCCGGTTCGCGGACGTGGTACTGGTCGACACCTCAGGGGGAACCCCGGACATTCTCCTCGCCACGAGTCCCCTGGCCGCCACGGCGCAGTACACGGGGGGGAGCGGGACCGACACCCTCCACTTCGGGTTCACCGTGCAGACCGGCCAGAACTCGAGCGACCTCGACTACCAGAACTGGAATTCCCTCCGCCTGAACGGCGGCGCGATAACCGACCTCATGGGGACCCCGGTGAGCCTTCTCCTTCCCAACCCCGGCAGCGGCGTGATCGGCATGGGGTCCCTTTCCGTGAACCGGGACCTCGCGCTGTCGCCGGGAATCGATCCTCCCCGCGTCACAACCGTCACCTCGCCGACGGCGAACGATCGCTACGGCGAGGGATACACCGTGGAAATACGGGTGATCTATGACGTGGCCGTTGACCTGGACACATCGGGGGGCACGCCGAGGATCAGGCTCAACACCGCGCCCTGGCCGGCGGTGGTCCCCTATTCCTCCGGGAGCGGCACCACCACGCTCCGGTTCCTGTACACCGTTGCTGCGGGTGAGAGCTCGCCGGATCTTGACCAGGAAAACATCAACGCGCTTGAATTGAACGGCGGAATCATCACCGATACCGTGTACGGGACCAATGCCGACATCGTCCTCCCCGCCGCCGGCCTGAATGCCACCCTGGCGGAGCTGAAGGACATCGAGATCGACGCTGTGGCGCCGGGGAATGTATCCGGATTGAGCGCCGTTCCGGGCGATGGATCGGTGACGATTGCCTGGACTAATCCCGGTGACGCGGATTTTGCCGGGGTGAGGATACTGCGCCGTGACGGCGCCGCCCCCGCGGGTCCCTTCGACCCGCTCGCCTCGGTGGTGTGCGGCAACTGCGGATCACCGACAACGGACAGCGGCCTGACGAACGGCACGAACTACTTCTTCGCCGCCTACGCCTACGACACGGTGGTAAACCCGGGGGCCAACTACTCAACGGGCGTTCTCGCCGCGGCTACGCCGGTGCCGGACGGACGCTTCGTCATCGTGGGGCAGGCCGGGCAGATCAGGTGGGCGGAGGACCCTTCGGGATCCTGGACGATCGCGACTTCGGGAACCAGCCAGAATTTCAATGCCGTCGCCTCCAACGGCGGGGGCGAGCTCCTGGCCGTGGGAAACGGCGGTAACCTCCGGTACTCGTCCGACGACGGGGCCTCATGGCAGAATAAAACGAATGCAACTGTCAATACCACGACGCTCCTGGGTGTCATATTCGGAAACGGCTGGTGGGTGGCCGTGGGCCAGGGGGGGAACCTCTTTTACACCACGGATATCGTTGCCAACACATGGATCTCAAATCCACAGGGCGGCTCTGACCTTAACGGCGTTGCCTTCGGCAATAATGTCTTCGTCACCGTGGGCGCCAACGGCGTGGGATACCGCACAACCGATCCCGCCATTCCATGGGGATCCACAAACGGACTTCCCTCCGCGACCTTCAATGACGTGGCGTTCGGCAACGGCGAGTTCGTCGCCGTGGGGTCTGATCCGTCTCTTCAGAACCGGATATACCTTTCACCCGACAACGGGACCAACTTCTTAGACAGGTCATTCCACAGCCTGTTGATACCCTACTACGGTGTGTGCTCCTCGCCAAGCTGGTGGGTTCTGGTCGGGGAGGAGTTCCTGGATTACGGACCGAGTCCCCTCGGGGCCGCTTCGTTCCAGGATGGAGGCGCCCCGGGCGGTTCCGGCACCTTCCGCGCCGTGGCCTGGGGTAACGGCTACTACGTCGCGGCGGGAGACGGAGGTCTCGTGATGCATGCGGTGAATCCCACGAATTTCGGTTTCTGGACACTCAACCAGCAGTCCACCATCAACTGGTCGGGCGTTGCCTTCAGCCGATAGGCATTCCTGTTCGTTTAGTCCAGGGGGATTCCAGTATAAAAGGCCCGCGATTACTACCGCGGGCTTTCTTATTTGAGGAGAGACGATGGGGTTTTGCCCTCCGGGACGGCAGGCGTCGTCTCATGTACTAAGTCCTGGATTGTCATCCCGGACCTCGCCGGCCTGGATAACACGGCGCCTGTATGAAGAGTAAACGGGGGGTCAGCGCCCCCCGCCCTGGCCCCTGTTCCCGCCGGCTCCGCCGCCCTTGCCGCCGGCGCTCCCGTTCCTTCCTGAACTTCCATCACCGGGCCGATTCTCCCCGCCGCGGCGGTCAATTGAGGGGCGATTATTCCCGCCGCGATGAACGCCTTCCCGGCCACCCGAGGGGCGCTCCCTTCTCTCCACGCGGCCGCCGTCGGGCCGCTTCGATTCATCGATCCCGCGGCGTTCCTGTTCGCCAGAGGGCTGTTTCCTTCGTTCCACGCGGCCGCTATCGGGCCGTCTCGACTCATCGACCCTCCCGCGGTCCCGCTCACCCGCGGGCCGCTTTTTTCGCTCCACGCGGTTGCCGTCGCCTCGCCGGGTTGTATCGATCTTTCCGCGATCTGCGCCCTCGTTTTTCCGCCTTTTTTCGCGGGTTACCTTCCCTTTGTCGGCATGTATCCGCGCCGCTTCCTTTCTCCGCTTCATGTCATCGCCGCGCCGATCGTACATTGTTCTCATGTGCGGCTTCCGGATGATGCGCTTCTGCACGGCGTGGCGGCGGTAGTGGTAGGCGTTGCCCCGGTAGCGGGGATAGGCCTTTACCACGTAGGGGTTCCCGTAGGCGGCCCGCGCAAGGTTGGGGTGGCGGTGTATCCACTCGTGGTGCCGGTAGTAGCGGTGCACCAGGGCCGGGTACCGGCGGAAGATGACATGGTTCAGGTAGACCTCCCGGGCGATCCAGGGATACCCGATGAACCAGTTGTCGTGCTGGTACACCACGATGGTGATCCGGGGATAGCGCACCAGGAAGGGACGGTTGAGAACAATGATATAGGCCAGGGCGGGGTAGCGCTGCCAGTAGCGCCAGTTCAAATAGATTCGCGCGGCGAAGCGGGGATGCGCCTCGAGCCAGGCGAAATCGTAGCAGAGGTGCCACACCACGGGGTAGTGGGCCTCGAGCCACACCGTCGTGTTGATCGATTCGTAGTACCGGTCCGGGTCGTTCTTTATCTCATCGACGAGGGCCTTTTCCTCCCCCGTAAGGGCGGGAGCCTCCTCGGCCTTCTCCTTCTCCGGGTCCGGCTCCTCCTCGACCTCCTGGATGTCCTCGAGCATTTTGTCTATCTCCTCCTCGGAGAAGTCCTCGGGTATATTCTCGGGCATGTCCGCGAGGATCGCGTCGGGATCGATTTCGGCCGACGCCTCCTGGGCCAGGGCGCTCCCTCCGTTCCCCCCGGTTGAGGAGATGCCCGTGATGAGCCAGCTCACCGCCAGGAAGGCGAGCAGAAGAAGGGAGTGCAGGGTCATCCAGTGCAGTCTGTTCATGATCTTCTCCATTATCGCAGGTTTGCGCTTCGCGTATCGGGTATTAGACCCGCGCACCCGGGGAAGGTTCAATTTTTTTTTGCGTTTTGATTCCACGGATTCAGTTCGTATAAGTATTGACAAACCGACCAGGAGGTTCCCTCCTTCCCCGGGAGGAAGCCCTGATGAAAAATCGACATGGATCAAGTGGGGCCCGGGAGGGCCTTGGCCGCAACGTCATCGCCACGGGCGTCACCTCGTTTTTCACCGACATCGCCTCGGAGATGATCTATCCCCTGATCCAGGCCTTCGTGGCGATGATCATGGCGGGCCAGAAGGCGCTCCTGGGGCCTGTTCTCGGGGTGATCGAGGGGGTGGCGGAATCGACGGCGAGCCTTCTCCGCGTTGCCTCGGGATACTACTCAGACCGGATACGGCGCCGCAAGGAGCCGGTCATCGCGGGGTACGGCCTCTCGGCCCTGGGACGGGTGCTCCTCCTGGCGGGCGCGGCGGGTTGGTGGTTCATCCTCATGGCGCGTTTTCTCGACAGGGTGGGGAAGGGTATACGGACCGCCCCGCGGGACGCCCTGATCTCTGATTCCACGCCTGTTGAGGTGCGGGGGCGCGCCTTCGGCTTCCAGCGTACCATGGATTTCGCCGGGGCATTCCTGGGCGCCCTTCTCTGTTATTTCGCGGTCCGCGCCTTCATGGACCCGGCCACGGGAACCCTGAGGGACCTCGGTGGCTTTTACGTGCTTTTCCTTGTTTCCCTCCTGCCGGCCGCGGCGGGTATCGCTGTACTTTTTTTCATCCGTGAGAAGGCGCGACCGGGTCATGATTCGCCGGAATCTGCCGGGCCGATGCTCGATATCCGGAAATACGACCGGAACCTCAGGGTGTTCTTCCTTTCACAGTTCATCTTCACCCTGGGAAACTCCTCCAACCAGTTTCTCCTCCTCCGGAGCATGGACCTGGGCCACGCCCTCTCCACGGTGGTGCTGATGTATATCGCTTTCAACCTTTCATCATCGGCCCTCTCCTATCTGTTCGGTTCATGGTCGGATTCCCTGGGGCGCAAGAAGATCCTGATGGCCGGGTATCTCCTCTACGCCGCGGTCTACTCGTCTTTCGGATGGGTGACGTCGGAGAACGCCTCGCTGCTCTGGATTTTCTGGCCCCTCTACGGTGTGTACTACGCCATGACCGAGGGCGTTGAAAAGGCCTTCGTCTGCGATATCGCCCCGGGGAGATCGCGGGCCACTGCCCTGGGTTTCCACCAGGCGACCGTGGGGATCGGGCTCCTCCCCGCGAGCCTCATCGCCGGGGTCCTCTTTGCCGTGAGTCCCGGGCTTCCCTTCATTTTCGGCGGTGTCATGGCGATGGCGGCGGCAGTCGTTCTTGCCCTCGGCGTCCGGGGCCCCAGATGAGAACGGTTCGAGAACATAGCGATAAAAGGAGGGGGGTGCCATGCCAGGGAAAATTGCCTTCATCGTCGCGCTTCTCTGCCTCGCCGCGACGGCATGCGGAGAGAGGGAAATGACTGAACCGCCCCGGGACGCGATCATACTCGAAGAGACCACCGTGGAGGAGTTCAACGGCCGCCGCGTGGGGAGCGGCAACTACTTTGAGCGCAGCGATCCTTCCGGGGTGAAGCGCAGGAGCATCCAGGTCGCCGTCTGGGACCCCGGGGCGGGGGAGGGGGCCGAAACCGTGAACATGACGCTCTGGGAGGGGGACGAGTTCCCCGTGGGTGACAGGAAATACCGTCTCATCGGCGTGGACACGGGCCGGAAGGGGGGAAACGGCAGGGCCTGGATCGTTCCCGTCGATTAAACAAAAAAATCGCTCATCAAATCAGTGCACCCGTCCGATAGAATTGATGGGGGGAACCCCGCATTCTGCTCCAGGGAGGGACCATGAACCATCACCTCGTCGCGGCACTGGCCTGCATCATCGCCCTTTCGGGAAGCGCCCGGGGCGCGATTCTGGAGTGGGTCATCCCCGAGGGGGACCGCATGGAGATCACCCGCACCGCCACAGTACGGTTCCTCGCGAATGAAACCGTTAAGAAGGAATACGAAGAGCGCAACATCATCGACCTCACCTGCGTTGAGAAGAATGACGACTCCGGAGTGGTGAGCGGGAGTTTCCGCGTGTACGAACGCCCCTCTTCCGAGGATGTGTTCCGGCTCAGGGAAGAGCACCGATCACGGTTCTCCATTGGCCTCAACGGACGCTTCGACGTCCCGAAGGGGCTTTACATGCCGAACCTGCGGCACCTCCCCACCTTCGCGGGGAAGGACCTCGCAGAGGGTGACGCCTGGCGCGCCGACGCGGAGCTTGTCCTCGACAACTTTTCAAGGCCCTTCAAGCTCACCTTCCCGGTTGATTACCGCCTTGCGGGGATTGAGAAGGGCGATGGGGGGGATGTCGCCGTCATCGAGTACCGCTTTCTCATCGACATGGACCTGGCGGGGGGGAAGTTCCCCGCCGATTTTCCGCGCAAGATACTGGGACGCGACGACGGGACCATCCGGTGGGACATCGCGAACCGGAGGCCCATGGGCATGAAGGAGCGGTACCGGATCGTCTTCATCATGCAGGATGAGAGGGGCCGCGCCGCGATGAACGAGTTCAGGATGGAGATCGACACGGCGATGAAAATGTACGCCCCCGTGGATGAAGACGAGAAGGAAAAGGCCCGGGACGAGATCAGGAAGGGCCTGCCCGAGGGCGTCGACGTCGAGACCGAAAAGCGGGGCCTCGTCATCAGGCTCGGGGACGTCCTCTTCGACTTCGATTCCGCGAAACTGCGGGACGACAGCGTGAAGAAACTCGAAACCATCGCGGGGATCCTCAGGGAGAAGTACCCGGACCGCGAGATCATCGTCGAGGGCCACACGGACGGCGTGGGCGGCCGTGATTACAACAGCAGGCTCTCGATGGACCGCGCCGAGTCCGTGGCGCGCTACCTGAAGCCCCGGACGGGATCCGACAAGCTCTCCTACCGCGGCTTCGGCGCCGAGCGGCCCATCGCGGACAACGCCACCGGCGAGGGAAGGCAGAAGAACCGCCGCGTCGAGATCATCATCAAGCTCCGCTGATCCCTCAGGGCTTCACCTCGCCGATGAGTGAGAGATCGGACTTGTTCAGGACGATGATCGTCCTGTCGTGGCGGTTGATGTAGACGTACTCACCCCAGAAGCTGATGAAGGTGTTTTCGTTTATACGCTCCTTCGATTTCGCCGTGAGTTTCAGCTGGCCGTCGAAGCGCCCCAGGTAGTGGTTGCCCCCGTCGTAGAGTATCGCGTAGATGAAGCCGTCCCGGATCTCTATGAAGCTGCGCCAGAACACGTTGTCGTTCCCGTGTATCTTCGCCGCGAGGGTGTCCCTGTCGACCAGGGTGAGGCGGTGCCCCGAGGTGTGGCTTCCCTTGTGGGTGATGATCACGATCCCCCCTGAATAGACGTCGTAGCGGCTGCCGCAGATATGCTCCACGGGGGACTTGAACAACACCTTCCGCGTGGAGGGGTCGATCATGTAGAGCTCGTTGTTGTAATGCCCTCCCTCCAGGTATTCCCGTATCTTCAGGTAGTAGAGCTTGTCGCCGTAGATGTTCTTGTCGATCTCTTTCTCGCGAAGGCGGTCCTCCCGCTCGTCGAGCTCCTTCTCCTTCTCCTCGAGCTTTTTCTTCGCTTCCTCGGGCTTCTTTTTCATGTCCCGCTTGATCTCGTCCTTCTCGATCCGGCGCTTTTCCCTGTCAATGCTCTCCTCGCGTTTCCGCAGCGTCTCTTCCTTTTTTTCCGATTGTTCCTCTTTTTTCTTCAGTTCTTTTTTTTCTTCCTCGAGCTTCTTCTCCTCCTTCTTGATCGCATCCTCTTTCTTTTTCCGCTCCTCCAGGTCCTCGATCCGTTTCGCCTTTTCCTTTTCTTTCCCCAACTCCTCTTCCTTTTTCTTTATCGCCTCTTTTTTTTCATCGATGGCCTTTTTCTCATCTTCGATCTTTTCACGGTCCCGTTCGAGCTTCCGCTCCCTCAGGTCGGTCATCTTCTTCCGGTCATCGATGTGGCGGTCGTCCTTGCGCATCTCGTCGATGGTCCGGTCGTCGGATATGGCGTCCGGCTCCACACCGCCGGGCCGTCCCTCACGCGCCCCCTCGCCCAGTGGGATGAGCATTTTCGTGGCGCCCGGCCATTCGGACCAGCGCAGGGCGATGCCTGCGTTCCGGGCAGTGACGTGCCGCATCACCGCGCTCTTGTAGCGGGACGCGAAGTAGGGGATGTCGCGCCGGTGCACGGCGTTGTAGTAGGAGAGAAAGAGGGATATCGTCCGGGCGTCCTCCCGGGAATAACCGTACCGGTTCATCAGGTAGGACGAGACGATGCGGCGCACGATGGCGATATGCCCCACCCGGGCGTCGCGGTCTATGGAGAAGATGTCCGCTGAAAATTTTTCCGGCTCCTCCTTCGATACCGCCCTGATGATCGAGTACTTCATGAAAAAACGCGTCAGGTCCTCCTTCTCAGAACCGCGGGCCAGCTTCTCGCCGATGGCCTCGATCTCCGCGCGGGAATCGCGTTTCCGCGGTTTTCCACGGTAATTGATGAACCTGACCGGCCCGGTGCGGATTTCGTCAACGTCAACCTCCAGGGCACTGGCGGCGGGGCCGGGGAGCGATGCGAGGAGCAAGGAAAGGGCAAGGATCGGGATCGAATGTTTCATCGGTGCGGCCTCCATGTCGCAGCGGGATTGGGTGCCGGCGCGGGTGGGCCGGGATGTCCCATGGAACCGGTAGTATGCATCATCGCGGGAGAATGTCAAGCACTGTGCGGCACGCGTATCCCACTTGACTTTTCGTCCCGTCGAAGGTTGGATTGACCCATGGCAGCGGCGTCGATGCCGCGAATAGAGTAGATCACGGGACAGGAACGATCCATGGAAAGATGTGAACGGGCCGTGGAATTATTTAACGGCGGTATGAACTGCACCCAGTCGGTGCTTGCCGCATTCGGGTCCGCGTACGGCCTTGACGCGGAGGCCGCCGTGCGCCTCGGAGCCCCCTTCGGGGGAGGCATTGCCTTCCTCCAGGAGGTGTGCGGCGCCCTCACCGGGGCCATCATGGTCATGGGACTCGCCCGGGGCGCCGGGGGTTCAAGCCGCGACGGCCGTGAAGGAGTCAACGAAATCGCCCGTGCCATGGCGGAACAATTCCGCGAGATGAACGGATCAATCCACTGCAAGGACCTCATCGAGTGTGATATTACGACGGCCGGGGGGCTTGCGAAGGCGCGAGGGAACAACGGCTTCGCGCCCTGCGCGGGATACGTGCGCGCCGCCTCCCGTATCCTCGAGGAGATGCTCTGACACCTGCAATGGCCATGCGCGGAAGGAACAGCGCCGACCCGTTTTTTGACGGATTCATCCCCGGGGCCCATCGCGGCGCGCCCCGCTATTTTCCTGAAAACACCATCGAGTCCTTTCGCCGCGCCCTGGAGATCATGCCCCGCGCCATGATCGAAACCGACGTGCGGGTGACCGCCGACGGGGCCGTCGTCGTGTTCCACGACGCGGTCCTGGAGCGGGTCACGGGAGAACGTGGTTCCGTGGCGGGTGTGACCCTCCCGCGCTTGCGCGCCCTCGAGGCGGGATACGGCATCACCTTCGACGGCGGGGCCACCTTCCCCTTCAGGGGAGGGGGATGCCGCGTCCCGCTTCTCGAGGAGGCCCTCGATCTTTTCCCCTCGACTCGTTTTTCCATCGATATCAAGGATGACGATACCGGCGCGGCCGCGCGCGTCCTCGCGGTGGTCGACCGGGCGGGCGCCGCCGACCGGGTCATCATCGGCTCCTTCCATGACCGCGTCATCAGGTACGTGGAGAAACAGTTCCCGTCGCAGCGAAGGAGCTGCTCGAGGGGCGAGATACTCTGCGTCATCGCCCTCCAGAGGATCGGCCTGGCGCGGGCGGCGCGTCCCCGGGGCAGGGCCCTTTTCATCCCGGAGTTCTACGGCGGCGGTGTCTGGGAGCAGGGGGAGGCCGGGACGCCGGGATTCAGGGTCGTGACGGATCGTTTCATGCGGGACGCCCATCGCCTGGGGCTTCCCGTGGTGGTGTGGACGATCAACCGCCGGGAGAACATGGAACGCCTCATCGACCATGGTGCCGATGGCATCGTGACGGACCATATCGACCTCCTCGCGGAGGTGGTGGCGGAAAAGGGAATGATCAACCCGGGCGTCCCGCACGCCGGGACCTGATCAAAATTCATTGACAGATTGTCGCGACCGGGTACGAATAGCGGGGCATGACGGGGACGGCTATCCGCCCCCGCGCGTGAAGCCATGAGTTTAAAGGGCGAGGTGGAGCATGTTCTGGAACAGCGAGATTGAAACCATGGACAGGAAGGCCCTGGAAGATCTCCAGATGAAGAAACTCGCACGGGCCCTGGGGGACGCGGCCACCACGCCGTTTTACGCGAAGGTGTTCCGGGAGCATGGCGTGAACGTGGAGAACGTGACCTCCCTCGGGCACCTCGGGGACCTGCCCTTTACCACGAAGTCCGACCTTAGGCTCAGCTATCCCGACGGCATGGTGGCCGTGCCCCGGGGGGACATCGTAAGGCTCCACGCCTCCTCGGGAACCACGGGGAAATCCACGGTAATCTTCTACACCGCGAAGGACATATCGGACTGGGCCGACCTGATCGCCCGGTCCATGGTGGCGACGGGAACCACCCGGGATGACGTGTTCCAGAACATGATGGGGTACGGGCTCTTCACCGGAGGCCTCGGCCTCCACTACGGCGCCGAGCGCCTTGGCTGCATGGTGATCCCCGCCTCGTCGGGCAACAGCCTGAAGCAGATACAGCTGATGCAGGATTTCGCGACCACGGTGATACACATCACGCCGAGCTACGCTCTCCACCTGGCGGACGTGGTGGCGGAGCAGGGGATACGGCCGCCTGACCTTGGCGTGCGGAAGGCCTACCTGGGGGCCGAGCCCTATTCCGAGGAGACCAGGAACAAGATCGAGGAGCAATGGGGTCTCGACGCCTACAATTCCTACGGCCTCTCGGAGATGAACGGCCCGGGGGTGGCCTTCGAGTGCGAGCAGAAGAACGGCATGCACCTTTGGGAGGACTTCTATATTATCGAGATCATTGATCCCGATACCGGCACGGCGCTCCCCGACGGTGAGGAGGGTGAGCTCGTACTCACCCACATCAACCGCGAGGCCATGCCGATCATACGCTACCGCACCAGGGACCTCACGCGCGTCATTCCCGAGCCCTGCCCCTGTGGCCGCGTGCACCGGAGGATCGAGCGGATCAAGGGCCGCACCGACGACATGCTGATCGTGGGAGGGGTCAACGTGTTCCCCTCGCAGATAGAATCCGTGCTCATGAAAATGCCCGAGGTGGGCAACAACTACCAGATCGTCCTTGACCGGGAGGAGAACCTTGACCGGCTCCATATCCACGTGGAACTCTACTCGAAGATGTTCCAGGGGGACATGGCGGCCCTGGAGGCGCTCAAGAGGAAGCTCGTCGAGGAGCTGAAGGCCCTGATCACGGTGAATCCCAGGATTAAACTCATGGAGCCGGGCTCCCTGCCCCCCAGCACGGGGAAGGCGGTACGCGTGATAGACAACAGGAAACTCTAAAGGAGGCGGGTGAACATGCCACAGCAGATATCGGTATTCGCGGAAAACATGCCCGGCAAGATCGAGCGCATTGCCGGTATCCTCGGTAAAGCCGGCATAAACATGAGGGCGATCACCATCGCTGATTCGGGGGAGTACGGCATAATCAAGATACTGGCGGACAGGCCCCAGGACGGCTGCAACGCCCTCAAGGCCGAGGGGATCACCGCAACGCTGAAGGAGATCGTGGCCGTGAGGATCGAGGACAGGCCCGGGGGCCTCCAGAAGGCCGCGGCAGTACTGTCGGGCAACGGCATCAACGTTGAGGACGCCTACGGTTTCACCATACGGGGTGGCGACGACGCGGTGTTCGTGTTCCAGGTAAGGGACGTGAAAAGAACGGAGCGGGTGCTCGCCGACGCCGGCTTCAGCGTCCTCTCGGACAAGGAACTCTATCTTCTCTGAGTACGGCAAGAATCCTCCCGGCATTCCCCGCGGTAACTGCGCCGTGAAGGGAGATACGGAGCGGCACGGGAAACCCGCGGAAAGGAAACCCGTTCAGATCCTGACCCCGAGGCCGGCGGCGCAGGAGATGTATTCGAACCAGATTCTCTTCTCGAAGATCATGGCGTAATGCCCGCTGACATGAAGGAGTATCCTTTCCCCTATGGCGCAGGAAAGGCGCATCCCTCCCGTGACAAAGGGCTCGAACCCCTTTCTCGAGTGCCTGTTCAAAGGGTGCAGCCATGAGCTTTTCCACCCCTTCTTCAGGTAGATGCAGCTCGCACCGGCCATTACTTCCGGCGCGATCGATAGATAATCCGTCAGTTGGAATCGGTACGAGCATGCCGCGAAAAGGGGCGCCATCAAGGCTTCCCTGATGGAGTCGCCGGTTCCCTTGAACCGGTAGAAGCCGGTCCCGGGGCCCAGGGAGAGGCCCCGTACGGGAAGATCGACAAGCCTGATCACGGCAAGGGTCCCGAATCCAGGCCTGAGTATGCGCGCCATCCTTCCCATGGGCGTGAGCACGCACCCCCTGGCGTCGACCTCGAAGTAAAGCGGCTGGGAAACGATGGTGATGGGCGCATCATCCGATTCGGTGCCTTCGTTGTCTACGGCCCGGACGGCGAGGCGGCGTATATGCCGGGGATCGGGATTCGTGATCACGCGCTCCATCCCCGCGGTCTCGCCGATGGTGATCCTCCCCGTCGCCGTGTGGGCGTAGAGGCGGTACAACACTACCGTGCCGTCGGGGTCTCTCGATGGGCCCCATGTCACGAGGGCCAGTTCCTCGCCGCCCGGCCCGGTGATCCTGCGCAATTCCGGACCCGCCGGGGGGCGCGGCGGCGCGTTCGTCATGATTTCGAGTTCGTCCGATGGAAGCGATTCCGTTTTCCCGTCGGCCACGGCGGTTACCTTGACCCGGTACCATGTTTTCGCCCTGAGGCCCCTGATGCGGCAGGAAGGCCTCCTCGTTGTTTTTACCATGGAGTAGGCGCCGCCGTCCCGTTCCCTGAGATAGACCCGGTATAACGGGGGCCGCCGATAGGGTGGGTGCCAGGACAGAATGAGGGACCTCGGCCGCGATTTCCCGGTCAGGTCCGTGGGATTGGTGCGGGCCATGAAAAGGACCTTCTTCCTGGGGATGGAGAATTCACCCGGGTCTTCAAGGGTGTCGCGGAAGGTATAACAATCGGCGTTTTCATCCACCAGGTAGGCTTCGATGAGCGACCCGTCGGTGAGGCGGACCACCATCCTGCCGAGGTAGAGCTCGGCGTAAAGGATCCTCAGGACATCGGCACGCCGCAGGGCTCGCGCGCCGCCCCCGGGAGAGCGCACCGTCAGGGTGGAGCCTGTTTCCCCGATGATGGACCCCCTGATGATCGCGCCGTTTTTCAGAAACACGTACTCGGCATCTGCGCCATGGATGAAGATGAGAAGGGTACAGACGGTCAGCAGCGCAATGCGGACAAGATGCGCGCCCATGCCGCGGCTCACCGTCCATCTCCATGTCCGGACCGACGGGGCCCGTCCCCTAATGTCGTTACCGGCTTGACCGCCTTGATCTGATTGGCGGGGATGCGGATGATCGTGCCCCCGGCGAGGATCTCATAAACGCGGCCCCTTGAGACGATGGCGCCGTGGATGACCCTCCCGTTGTAGAGGGTAATGCGGTCGGTCCACCGGTGTGAGCCGGCTGCGGGGTGCGGTGTGCCGGGATTATTCTTGCGATGCTCCTGTGCGATCGTGGCGGCAAGACGGTAGCCTCCGTAAGTTGCCGACGTCACGGTGACCAGGGCAATGACGCATTTTGCGAAGAGCGCGCCTATCCCCGTTTTCTTCGCCGCAAAATAGAGGGAGAGGTACAACCCGTAGAGGGCGCTGAAGGCCCCCACGGTCTTGAGCACGCGCGCGAGGACCCTCTTCCTGGATGACAGTATCGATTCCTGGACGGGAGGGGGGACGGGCCGCACAAACCGGTATTTCTCCAGCAGTCCCTCCAGCTGCATGATATCATGGTCCGGCTTCTTCATAGCAGGTCCTCGATTCGGCTGATCCCCCTCTGCCTGAGAAGGTCGATTATGCGTCGGGACACCTGCCGGTATTTATACGCCGCCTGGCGCCTCGTCAGGCCGAGGTGCCGTGCCGCCTGTTCGTACGTGTAATTATTGATCGCGATCAGGTCAAAGAGTATCCGCTCTCTTTCATCCCGATAGTTTTGCCTGTTCTCGATGGCCTCGTTGATGATTATTCGGATGTCGCGGGCACCGTTTTCGAAGGAGAGGTGCGCATCGTCTTCGAACATGTCGATATCAACGCACGATGAATCGGATCCCTCCTTCTTCCTGTAGTAGTTGGAAATGGAGTATTTCATGGCTCCCATAAGCCAGCTCCGCGCGTCATGGATCTCGTCGAATTTCCTGTAATAGCTGACGAATATCTCGTGGCATATATCCTCGGCGTCCTCGATGTTTTTCACGCGGTTATAGAGCGCGTTCACCACGAGGGAGTAATAGTCGCTGTACGACCTTCTGAACTCCCGTTCCTTCTTCGAGAGCAGCATGCCCTGCACGATCCCTTAATCTTTTGTAGTAAAGTTGCGGCAAGAAAGACGAAAATTTCTTTATATATCTGTGTATCCACCTGAAACAGGGGATACATAGCGTATCATTATCGGAGTGTCCAGAAATTTTTTTATCAGGTTATGATTCATTGCTCGATGCATGGCCGGCACTGCAAAAATTTTTTTTAAAAAGGTCTGATTTCTTGCTTGCCGGGAGGATGAAAACGCTATATATTATAAAATATATTAAAATACTAAAATAACATGTATCAGTTTGAGGTTGTGAAATGGAACAGTTGACCAGGGAATCATTCAAAAAAAAGATTTTTGATTATGAAAATTCAGGGGAATGGTCGTATAAAGGAGATCTCCCCGCCATTGTTGATTTTTACGCTGATTGGTGCGGCCCCTGCAAGGCAGTTGCCCCCGTTCTCCAGGAAATATCGAAAGAATTTGAGGGAAAGCTCAACGTGTATAAAATAAATACCGACCAGGAGCCGGACCTCTCCGGCGCTTTCGGTATACAGAGCATCCCGAGCATACTTTTCATTCCGATGAATGAAAAGCCCCAGATGGCCGCGGGGGCGCTCCCCAAACAGGCCTTTCTTGAAATCATCCGTGACGTCTTGAAGATTAATTAGGGGCGATGGAATCCGCGTCATGCAAGGGCGGCTGTCCAGGCCGCCTTTGCTGTTCTCGGTGTGCCGCGTTATTCGACAATTATCCCGAATTCCTTTTCGAATCTTTCCCTCGTGAGGGTTGTGAAAAACTTGTCCAGGGTCATCAGCTGGAAGGTATGCTGTATATGAGGATTGAGATCGAAAAAGACAAGATTGATGCCATGTTCCCTGCTTTTTCGTAAAAGTTTCACCAGGGAGGCGATTGCCGTTGAGTCGATGGCGAGCAGGTCCCTGCAATTAATCCCGATCAGGGAGGGATTCTTTTCTAGTATTTCGTTCATCAGGGTTTCTATTTCACGGATATTGCCAAGATGCCATTCACCCCTTGCGTGGATGATGATGGTCCCTTCCCGTTCGATGTAACTGGTTTCAGCCATGCTGCATTGGTAGTACATGAGGTAAAGGATGTCAAATACAATATCAGGACATGTACGGGGCGTGACCATCCCCTTGGGGGGCTCCGCAGGGACAGTCCTATATTTCGGGGCTGCCTAACGATTACTTCGTACTTCGCCGGATATCGATAATCGAACAGACCATCCCGTTCACGTCGGAGCCGGAACGCGGGTTATAGATGTCGGGTTGCCACTCGCCGTCGATTATGAAGGAGTAGCGGTAGCGGCCCGGCAGGAGTCTCTTACGCAGGCGCCAGATTCCGTCAGGTCCCTTCCGGAGAAGGTCGTCTTCCGGGTTCCAGTTGTTAAAATCCCCGACGATTGAAACGAATCGCGCCCCGGGGCGATAGAGCCTGAACTCCACCCCGTCACGACCCGCATGGCGCCACGAAACGCGCCTGCCCTCGGATTTCAGGGGGGCCTCGACGGCGGAGAGGTAGGAGCCCATGCCGTCATCGAAACGATCGGGATTGAGTGGATCGGCGATCCAGATGCCGTCCACCAGGTACTTGTAAACGAGATCAGTTTGTTTCCCGGACGCCTCGAGGAAATAATACCAGATGCCGTTGTCGCCCCGCTTCATGGCCAGGGGCTTCCATCCGGAAAAATTCCCGGCAAGGTGCACTTTTTTCGCTCCCCTGTTCCCATAGGTAAAGAGAACGCCTTCAGAAACCATGGTGCTCTGACCCTGCCTGTTCCCCGGCAGTACCATCGTTACCTGGCGTGGCGTGTCCGCCCGGTTGCTTGATTTCAGGCTTGAATAATAGACCGTTTCACCCGCGCTGTCAGGGCGCAGGGCCAGAAAGAGGATGGGGATGACGGCGATAATGGCCCTGATTCGCATCTGGGTAAACCTCTCTGAACTATGCCCCTGCCATGACGGCGACTGTGCCGTAGTCTGTGCCGCACGGGGTCACGCCGAAGATACGGAACCCCGCGGCGGGACCGTTCGTGCGGCCGCGGGTGTAGCTGCAGCGCCCTCCGGGCATGTCTATACAGGAAATCGTCTGAATTCTCATGTTTCATTACATAAATTTCGCCTCTGCCGGGCCGTGGTCGCGCGACCGGTGTGGCGTGATGCTGCCCGGCTCATTTTTTGTCCTGCCGGCGCCAGGGGGCCTGGTTTTGTTTCACAAGTTTACTTATATTTTTGTCGATAGATATAAGGATAGGGGCGTACTGTGCGCTCTCGGTATGCTCCCGCGGGGCCGATAAAAATTGGTTGATTTTTTTATGAATGGCGATATAATCCGATTATGTCGCTTTAACGGAAGATATGATGACCCGGGAGTGCCATGGCTGAAGTAGAAGAAACAACCTACACGCCGGAAGAGCTTGAGGAAATTGAACGCATCGTCGATTTCGTCGAGAGGAGCGGGCGCAGGAGCGTGGCGTCTCCCGAGTCGCACCATGCCCCGGTAGAAGAAGCGGCGGAGGAGGCGGGCGAGGAACCGCCGGAGGAAGAGGAGTTCCATCCGGCACCTGAATCATTTGAGGGGGAGCCGTCCGATCTCTCGCTCCCCGCCGTTGACCTCGACAGGCTTACGGGGGATACAACGCCGCTGCCGGAGCCTGAAGCGGAGGCGCCTCCTCCCGTCGATGATATCACCGACCTTATCCATGAGGTGGAGGACGAGTTCACGGCCTTGCGCGAAGAGGAGCCGACTGAACGTCCCGCTCCCCCGCTTGAGAAAGCCGGCGAATTGAGCGCCCTGGAGGAGCTTGACAGCCTGACCTCGGATGAGCCGATTTCCCTGGACGAGAGGGACCTCGCCCCCGTGGATTCGTATGTCGGTCCCGGGGATTCTCCCGGTCCAAAGGAAAGGATCGTGGAAGCAAAACCGGCACCCCCACTGGAAGATCTTTCACTTGATGAACTCGGCGCCATCGAGGAAGCAGGGGATTCGGGCGATTTCCTTCCCGAGGAGGCAACCTCCGCCGAAGGGGTAACGCTCGGCGGTGACGAGGGAGAGGATATCCCCGATCTCTCGGAGATATCCTTTGATGATGACGCGGTGATGTCAGAGGTTAGGGACACCGATATACCCGGCATGGATATCGGCGCTGAACCTGTTCCATCTGCCGGAACGTCCCCCGGGGAAGAAGGGCCGGCGGTGGATGATTTTGCCGATGAGGAGCTTTCCACGATCGAGAGCCTCGGGGATTTCGCTGAAGAAACGGAACTGCCCTCCACAGGTGATATAATACGGGATGTTTCGGAAAAAATGAAGACGCCCCCACCCGCAGAAGATATGACCCCGGGCGGGCTGGATCTCCCCTCCGTTGAAGAAGAACCATTTGAAGTGGAAATGCTGGATGATGAGCCGAAAAAGACCCCCCCGGCAAGAAAAGCGGAAGCGCCCGAGGGGGGGATCGAATTATCCGACCGTGACATGGTCAGGCTGAAAAGGGCGCTCCTTCTCTTTAACGCCTCGGTAAGGCAGGCGGTAAAGGACGTGGTGGTCAATGATCTCCTGCCGCCACGGGAGACGAGACAGCTCATCAATATGATCCTCTCCGGAAGATCGGAGAGCGATGTCCATCGTCATCTCGAGGGAAAGCTCAAGAAAAAGATACCCCTTGTGGAAGAGACGCCGGCGCAGGCCCGCAGGGTGCTCACGTCACGACCGGAATATACCCTGGCGGGGAGGGAACGCCAGAGGAAAATCCTTCACACCACGAGGGTTTTCGGCATCGCGGCCCTCGTCGCGTGCGTGCTCGCGATTACGGGGTACCAGCTGGTGTACAAGCCCTTCGCGGCGAAGAGATTGATCCGCCAGGGAACCGCCCTTATCCGGGAAAGCGGTGATTATGTTAAAAAGCAGAGGGACTACACGAAGGCCGAGGAGCTCTTCAGGGAGGTTGACGAGGATTATATCCCCGACTACCTGTATGGCTATACCGAATACGCCCATGCTTATTTTGACAGGAAGGAGTACAACGCGTCACTGCAGAAGCTGAACAAGATATACGGGATCCTGAATGAAAAGGGCCGCGCCATAGACAACGATCTCCTCAACGCCCTTGGGCGTTATTATTCAAAGGTTCCGTCGCAGTACTACAATACCGTCAGGCTGAACATCGATGCATGGTATTACCCGGGGAGCGAAAAAAAACGCGAAGAGTGGAGCCAGCTCGACGTTGCCATCGAGTTTTATCGCAGGTCGCTCCTGAGGGACGAAAAGGATGTCAACGCGATGTACGGGATAGGCAACGCGTATTTTCTCCAGGGTGAGTACCTGAAGGCGAAGAAGTACTACGAGGATATCGTCGGAATCGAACCGGATTCGGCGGTCGGCTACTCGGGTCTTCTTAATCTCTATGTCGAACGCGACGTGTTTGAAAAAGTCGTCGAGGTTCACTCGTCTCTGACGGAGAAGAAGCTGCTGACGGAAGTTCCATCGCCGCTGTTGGCAAAACTGGCCTCGTACTACCTGGACAAGCAGAAGACCGCCGAACAAAATGTCCGGATAGATTACGGGGTACAATCGCCTCGTTTCAAGGACATCGATGATAATATCTATCCTGCGGTGTACGCCGTGCTCAAAGCCCTGAACAATCGCGACAGCGATTATCCGCCTCTCCACCTTCAGTACGCCCGGCTCAACAAGGCCCAGAATAACCTGAAGGTAATGAAAATACACCTTGAAAAGGCGATCGACCTTTCACGCAAGCACTACGGAGCCGATTACTTCGGCGCCCTCCATCTGATGGGAGAATATTATTACAGCGTCAAGGAGCCCGTCAGGTCCTACGAGATGCTGAACCGGGCCATCAGGGCGGCGCAAAATCCCCCGGAATTCACCCGGGAGGATTTTTATCGGGAGACGGAAAGCACGGGCAAAACATATGCGATCCTTGGGAACATTTTCTACTATTATTTCGACAGGGTGACCATGCGATACGGCGATCTCGAGGACGAGACGATCGATAGTGAAACGGATCAACTCGCCAACTACCAGATAGCACGGGAAAAATATGAGAAGGCCCTGGAGGAGGGGTTCGAGTCTCCCGAGGTCCACTACAATCTCGGCCGCACCTATTACCTGAACAGGCTTTACCGCAAGGCCCTCGAACAGTGGCTTAACCTGTACGAGGATTTCGTCCAGAGGCCGGAGCTCATATTCGCCCTGGGTAACGCGTTTTACCATATGGGCAACTATGGCGCCGCGAAGGGTGAGTATCTCAAGCTGATATCGTCGTATGAATATGAGATCGACAGGAAGAAAACGCTTCGTCCCGACACGGAGGGCGTGGTCAAGATGGTGACCTTCCTGTCGAGTTCCTACAATAACCTCGGGGCGGTCTACCAGGTTCAGAACAACGAGGCGAAGAGCGACCTCAGCTACTGGAAGGCCATAGATTACGCGCAGCGCATTAACATGGACAACGAGTTCGCCAGGGTTAACCTCGCACGGTCTTTCAAAAAGGGTGGTGAAGTCGGCGAGCCGATACTTGACGAATCGATCCCCTACAGCATCGATTATTACCGTGAGGAACTGAGGCGTTAGGGCCCCTTACTTCTTTTTCCTGGCGAGCGTCTTTTTCAGTACGGCGTATTCGAAGCCATCGACGAGCACCTGGAAGGATGCCGCGTTGATGTTTTCGGAGAGGGAATGGACCTTCCAGACTTCCTTCCCGTTGGTGAACAGTATCGTTACCTCCACATCGGTGCTGGTTCCCCTTCGGGAGTCCAGAATATTTGCGTGGAAATCGACAAGCTTCACCTCTTCGAGAAGAGGGAAAAGGGGCGTTAGGCCCTTTTTCAGCACGTTGGCGAGGGCGTCCACGGGCCCATTGCCGGTCGATGCCTCGTGGATCACCTTGCCCCGGGCCTTGATTTGCACCGTTGCCTCGGGGTCAATTCCATTGTCAATAAGCCGATAACCTCCCTCGATTTTGAAGGGAGCTTCGTATTTTTTCAGCGATCTGACGATGGAAAGCGCTTTTGACGCGTCTTCAATTTCATAGTTCAGCATAAACCCTTACTCCTTTATTCCCTCCTGACCGCCCCCGTGGAGGGAATGATGGATTCTGTCTTGCCGGAACCGTAGGTGAGAAGGATCCGGTCGGATCGGAAGCTGTATTCGCAGAGATCGTCGTCTACGCGATGATGCCATATCTTCGCGCCCGTAACGGTGTCAGCTTTAATCAGGAAAAAACGTCTTTCCTCGTCGGTGAAAATAAGAAAAAGATAGCCGCCGAAGATAATCTGGAAATACGCCTTGCCGGGTATGAACCACGCGGTCGAACCGGTCGTTTTATCAATGGCGAGGAAATAGCCCTTGATGTCGTCATGCTCACAGGCGATGTAAAAGTGATCAGCATCCTCGATAATATTCTCAATCGATGCGATATCTGCGATCTTTTTTACCCAAATATTCTTGTGGGTGCTGGTTTCCCTGCACAGAAGGATCGACTTACCCTCGTCATAGCTGAGGGTGAATGTTCCCATTTCGAATATCTGAGAATGGTCGTTTCCCATCTATTGATTTCGGTGGGCGGTTGTTACTCTCAGTCCTTCTATGATTAGTTCGGCAGCCCCTCTCGGGCTTATCTCCCCGAGGTTTATCATCAGATCGTAGTTGTGGGGGTCGGTGACATCGAACCCGTACGTATTCCTTGATAGCGGATTTTTCCCGCCTCGCGGTGTTCTCGACGATAAGCTTTCGGCATCTTTTTTGGAATGCCCCGGAAGCTTCCATGATATTCTGGACAGCATTCGCCGGGGGCGGTAGGTAGGTACGTCATATCCGCCCGACATGTCCCGAGTGATCACGTTGCCCGCGCGGCCGACGATAATAACATTTCCGTGACCGGCGAGTATTCGGATGGTCTGGGCGAGCTTCTGATACACCGCCACCTGAGGCGGGAGATCGCTGAAGGCGCTGGTGAGTATATCGGTCATGTCCTTGAGCGCGTCATCCGTAAGGGTTTTGACGAGGGAAGATGACAGTTCCATTTCCTCCATGACCTTGTCGAGAACCTGGCGTTCGTAGGCCGCCCAGAGTGGCTCAGGCGCCGGATTGACGCTGTTCATTATTCCTACAATTTCCTGGGCTATGGAATAGCCCAGGCATCCATATTCCCGATTGATCGTGATGAATTGCCTGAGGCTTTTTTGCTCCGAAGTGGCGGAAAGCTTGTTCTGCTCCTGTTGCCAGTATTTAACCTGCGCATTGATATACTTGTCCAGAACCCTTGTTTTCATGTAGTGAACTCCTTATCAATAATGACGGTTTCATAGTATGTATATAGTATCGACCAGGGGCGCTTGCATGTCAGAGCATTGCACGTTCCATGATGCCGGGGGATGTGCAATAATACTTCAGACAGTCATTGCGCCTGATAGATGAAAAAAATAAATGACAGAACAAAAGATCAACTACTTTTCAATAATGACAATAAAAAGATATTTTTTTCATGTCCGGGAAACATTGGATCAGGCGTTAAGCTTCCCGATTCTTTTTCCCAAGGTGGTTTTCTCGCCTTTCGTGAGGGAATCAAAAGTGATTGCTCCTTTCTGGAATAGAAGAATTACAGTTGAACCCAGATGGAACGTGCCCAGTTCATCACCGCGGGCCACTGCCACCCTTGATGCGGAATCGAACATGATTTCACGTTTCCGGCGAAAAGTCCGATTCGATTGGATGTCATTGTAGGCGAGAGTTATCTTCCCCACGTTAAGGGCGCCGATCTTGCATACGGCAACGGTCCCGGTTTCTGTCGTTATATAGCTGATAATTCTTTCATTTTTTACGAATAGACCGGGGAGCCCCTTGACCATGAAATCCTGGACGGTAAAAAGCTTGCCGGGTACATGGAAGAATCCGGTTATGCAACCGTCCACAGGTGAGTGAATTCTGTGGTAATCTCCTGGTGAAAGATAAAGTGTTATAAAGGAACCGTCGATGAAGGCGCGGGCATTTTCAGAGGGAATTAGTTCATTCAGCTCATACGTGAGGCCTTTTGCCTGAAGGATTGTGGAATGGTGAATAGGGCCAAATTCGTCAATTCGGGCATCAACGGGAGATATGACACTGTTCTTCGAGAGATCAATTATACGTGCGTCTGCTCTGAGCTCACGTGTGAAGAAATCGTCAAATGACCTGAATCCATGGGATGGGGTGATATATTCATCGATTACGTTATATTTATTGCTGTACCATCGGATGATTTTTTTTAACAATGAATAGGGTAATGGTAAAAGGGTAATAACTCCAAACAGTCTTGATATGAGACCCTTAGGAAGTAGAGTGTACAGCACAATCGATGAACTTAAATTTTTTCCCATGAGCTTCTACCCAGAGTAAAAAATGTAAATAGTATTGATCACGTCTTAATTATAATCATTTTTTTGGAATTGTCAATGTGGCATGTTTTCTTTTATTCACGTAGCGGCGCTGAATGTGTCAAGTAATTATTTGATCAGAAATGTCAGCTAATCGTGTCAGAGCAAATTCGGCTAAAAAACATTACATCTTACATATAAGGCATTACAAATTTATCATGAAATTCTTTCTGAATGGAGTATTGCTTGTTGATTTATCATATTCGGCAAATAATGAATATTTTCTTGGTCGACGCGATACAGTGATGTTCGGTTATGTTAAGTCAGAAATATTATGTATGTGATAATCTTAGTCTGTATGATCTCTCATATTCATAAAGTCGACCCGCGCGTTCGTCAAATGTATCCCCCAGGATCATGAAAAAATGATGGAGCGTGATCTTGACGGGGGGTGTATAATGTGGGTCTACATAGCACCTGTAGCTGCTATATGGGTATTCTCTTGGATTGGGATTCTTTAGACTTAAAACCGGATTTATGCAGATTTTCATGATGGTATCAAAAAAGGTTCTTCGTGGATCCTTTGCCAACTCAGTAATTAAGTCACTGAAACGTTCGTTCCAGAATGGACCTGTTCTATTCATCATTCGATTGTAGCGTCTGGAAAATTGTGACTTTATGAACTGCATAATTCTCGAAATGCTTTCACCCCCGTTCAGGGTCCGGATGTAAAAATTGAAATGATTGTCCATTATGGAATAGCCGATTAATTCAAAAGAATACCTTTCCAGGGCCATGCGAAGAACGTTGAGCATCAACTCCTTCATTATTTTATTCTTCATAAGAGGTCTTAACTCAATACAGCGTGAATGCGTGTAATAGGTCACTCCATAGAGACATTGTCGAAGCTTGCGCGCCATGGGTTTCCTCCATTTGCGATTCTGCTGTTAATACGCAATTTGGAGCCCCTATGGTAATGAAAATCATGGTGTCAGAGTAAAAAAAATATTTATTGAAAAAAAAGAGGAATGTATACTAATTCATACAGGAGAAGAAAATGGAAGATCCAGATCAGGAAAACAGAAGTAGTATGGCCGATGATCAGGGCCGGGAGTCTCCCGAAGAATGGAATGCGAAATCCCAGATTTATAACTTCGAAGAGATGCTTAAATCCAACGATGTCGAGACCGTTGCGCAACGCCTTTCGGAAGGCTCCCTTGAGATGGCCGATTTCATGAAAAAAGATATCATCGACAGGTTCCTGGATTTCGTATATTTCAAGATCCAGACCGGCACTATCGATATACCGCACATGGCCTACCCTACGAAACGTATGATGGACAGAGATCTTGAAAAAAAAATCATCGACCTCATAAATGTTCACCTGTATCCGGAAATTATTTTCAGGCTCTTGAAATTATTCATGAGAAACGTCCACGATTCGGACACGAATCTTTATATAGCGAATCTTATCTATTCTGAAGATATCATCAAATCGATTTATGATGCTTACAGGCTTTTGAAAAAGGATATCTTTATTGTTGATAGGGATAAGCGGGCGTTGAATGTGAAACGGATCCAGCAGTATTCACCAAGGTCCGATAACAAGCTTTCTTCACCCCTTGATGCAGCGGCACGACTGAAATATATTCTTGAATTTTTCCTCATCAAGTACAAGCTGGGGCACCTGTTTACGGGCAATGATCTGATGCTCCATGATGGTTCGATGTAGGGATATTATCCTTCCCTGTGGCCGATGATTTTTTCAACAACGTCATCCTTGCTTCTCTGCACCTCGTTTATGTATATATTCTCGAAGCGCTGGGAATCCTTGAACGTGGGTTCATTGTATCGTGGCCTGTAGGTCCGTATTAACCAGTAGAGGATATCCTGCATATCCATCAGGGTTCCTTCATCCACGACGGTAAATTTATAGAAGAGATTGGAAAGGTCGAGTTCTTTTATAATTTCAGGATAGCGGGTGCTGTAAGGATCCATGAAGCGCCTGAAACCGACCCGGCAACCGTCCCTGTGACAGCTGTAGAAGATGAGGTATTCCAGACGCGATTGTGTTTGATACATGAGCGCAATAATACCTGACAGCTCGGGCATTTTACGCATCGCCTCATGCCGGTCGTAGGGATGTATTGGCGACCACGCAAGGGTGAAATACACTTCGTTTCCGATCACTGTCTTTTTCATGCGATTTTTTTCTTTCCCCTGACATTCATTGTGTGTATTAACCTGGTGAGTGTTCCCGTTAATATGGCGCTGCGCTTGTTGAGCCTTGTTTCCCTGTATATCCGGTATCGTTTCCCGAATTCCATGATGAAGTAATTCGATATGAAATCGGTCATCTGGTTGAGGTCGAGGATGTAATTGAGCATTTTGATAAGCTTGTCCGATTCTTCTACGTTGAGCAGGAAAACCAGCTCCTGGGATTTTTTCCTGAGCTCCTCGATGGAGGGATCATGGTGTTCAACGTGGTCCTGCTCGATAAGCGTGTAAAGGGCGTGTTTCCGCTTGATGATTTTTTCGATACGCACTCGCTCGATGCCCTTCAGCATGAATTTAACCATGCCATTGTCTGTTGCCACGTCCATGACCTCGCAGAGCGTCGCAATCTTTTTCCGGTGGAATAACAGGTCAAAAATGGATCGAACCGTGAGCGCGATGATCCAGTCCCCTTTCTTGATGTCCCCGGATTCTTCAGATGCCCTGAGAAAAACCGCAAGGGTGCAGAAAGGAAAGATGATCTTTTTCTTGAGGTAAAATATTCGAAGCTTTTGCTCTTCCATTGTGTCACTATTGTTCCCGAACCCCGGTTGCGTCCTGTTTCGGGTGCGCCGGGCGCAATGCCGATTTTTAGTGCGGAGGGTTTCATGTCCCCCCCGCTCATTAAATGCGATACGTTCCCTTCCCGGCGTCCCTATGGCAAGTAATATTTTGAGGCCTTTCTTGTTCGTGACGGGTCTCCCTCCTGATGGCGCAAGTGACCGTCCTGATGCGATTATCGTCATGTGCCGCCCCTGATTATTGCGCTTTTATGCCACCGGTTCTCGCGATGACGCGGATGAAGAAAAATCCAAAATTCGTAATATTTTCTCCCTCCCTGAAATAGATGCGCTTGATTATGAAGGCGCACGCGAATTTCTTCATGTCCAGGCTCTTGATGATCTTGAAGAGGCCGCTGAATGAAATATCGAAATACGCGGCGAACAACCGGTTCAGGAATTGCTCGATATCCTCCTGGTTCTGGCCTGAGTAAAATTTTGAGAAGGGCTCCTTCCTGTCAAAGTAGAGAAATTTTTCTGCGAAGGTCTTGATTCCGTATGTCTGCCCGAGGAGATGCTCGGCCACGTCAGAGACTTCCCTCGGCTGCCTGGCCAGGTCGGTCTTCAGTTTGAAGGCCTGATAGAGGGACATGACCATCTCCTTTACGGAATCCTCGGGCATGGCGGCGGTCTTCTCATCCGTCGCCCGGGAGAATATTCGTTCGAGTGTTTTCTCGATTAGCCCTCCATACTGCCTGCCGAAGGGCGTCATCATCATCCTGTCCGTGAAATATTCAGTCCTGGTGTATCGCGGCGCCTGTTCAACGAACGGGGAGGTTTCCAGATGAGATGATTCCCGTGTTGACTGTAATTTACTGTAGAATGACGCGTGGAACCTGTCGAGAATTTCTTTGACCTTTTCTCCTATCTGCCGGATGCTGAGCCGCTCCTGCTTTTTCAAGAGCAGGTATTTTCTTCGCGCCGGGTCGTCTTCGTTGAAGAAAAACTTCATGTAGGTCCTGTCGTCCCAATACTCGTCCCTGTTGAAGAGTGTCGTATAGGCGTCATGCAGTGAGGCGGCGATTATGCCATGCTGCGCTTTCGTGGAAATCGTGGCATCAGTACCGCTCAGATCCATGAAGGTTTTTACGTGTCCGCGAAGCTCATTAAGAGGAATGGCCATCGTGGTGTTGTTTTTCCCCATGTTCACATTGTACTGCTGTACCTGGTGGGTAAGCCTGTTCTCGATGATGTTCTTGAGATTGATGTACGATGATATCGCCTCGGGATTTTCCGCTTCGGAGAAGATGTTGGAAATGTATTCTACCTCAAGGTCCTTTGAGCCCTTGAGGGCGATATTATATATCCGCGAGACGGCCTGTATTTCCTCAAGGGCCCTGATCACCATGCTTGTCTGGTCGCTGTTAAGGCGGTAATTAAAATTGATAATGCCCGATATCTTCCCCTCGCTCAATATTTCCGCGTAGTCGGTGAGCTTGTTGATGATCTTGTTAAATGTGGCGAAATCGATATAGTCGACTATTCCATCAAGGAGGGCCTCAACGCCCCTTTGCCCGGTTTCGCCTTTCAGTAATTCCTCGGTCATGTCAATGCTCCGATTGCCTTGCATCAGTCTACAGAAGATAAAAGAGCGTGTAAACAAAAAAAATGATCAATTTTGTATTGACTTTTCATCTTTATGGGGTTGCACGTTTATTGATGATTTCTTCTCCGTTTCGCCAGCAGATAAAAGGAGAAGCCCGACTTGCCACCCTTCCATGATCTGCAATCCCGGGAAGCGGTGGGCCCTTGAGAGTGAATACCATGGTGCTGAACGTTGCAGGGATTGAGAAACGTTTCCGTATCGCGGGAACAAAAAAGCGGATCCTGGCGGGGATAGACCTTGACATCGGGGCCGGACGGATCTGCGCCATCACGGGAAAATCGGGATGTGGCAAGACCACCCTGCTTAACGTCATCGCGGGAATTACCGCGCCGGATCGGGGTTCTGTGCGCATCAACGGCCGAAAGATGCGTCACGCCATTGACATTCTCGCCTCCCGTATGAGGAATAGGGAAATAGGCTTTATTTTCCAGACGTTTCGTCTCCTTGGCGACGAGAGCGTGCTCTCCAATGTCCTGCTTCCCGCGCGTATCAGGGGGCGCGTCGGGAGTTCCGTGAAGGATCATGCCGGCGAAATCCTCGAGCGGCTCCGGATGTATAAGTTCAGGAACGCGCATACCGCCGTGCTCTCGGGAGGGCAAAAGCAGCGTGTGGCCATCGCGCGTGCCCTGGTCAACCGCCCCTCCCTCATACTCGCCGACGAGCCGACGGCGAACCTTGACAGGGATACGGCACGGGAAATTTTCGACATACTCCTGGAACTGAAGGGGGAAGGGAAGGCGGTTCTCGCGGTAACCCATGACGAGTATCTGCATGAGCGGGCCGATGACGTATTCGTGATGGAGAACGGCCTCCTGGAGAGACCGCAATGATACAGCGCCTCTATCTCATCGTGAAGGAGCTTGGGGGCGCCAGGCTCATCAGCCTCATCGTGTTTCTCTCCGTTATGCTATCAGTTTTCACCGTGGGGCTTTACCGCGCCGTGGGTGACGGGCTGATGAATTATATTAATGACCGCTTCGCATCGGCGATCCCGCCCAACACGGTGCTTGTGTCAACACGACAGCCGCGCACCGGCTTCCTGTTCGAAATCGAAAGAAAGCCCGCTCCGGGCATCTCCGAAGCCGTGATGCGTCGCATACGGCGCGTGGAGGGCGTCGCAGACATCCAGGAAGTGGCGGCGCTTGAGGTTCCCCTCCAGGCCAGGGTTTCCTATCTGGGATTCAGGTACCGGAGCGATATCCTCGCCTTCGGCGTTCCCCACGGCCTCGTGCGGGATGAGATAGGCGAGTCCCGTCACCGGAGGCTGTGGAAAGACCCGAAGCCGGGTTCGGCGGTCCCGGTCCTCGTTCCGCGGAGCATGCTCCGCTCCTACAACGACGGCATGGCGGCCCCCAACGGGCTTCCGAGGATTTCTGAGCGGGGGGCCCTGGGGTTCGGCTTCAGGATGCTCGTGGGGAAATCGAGCCTCCGGACCCTGGAGGGATTTGTTGAAACCGACGCGGTTATTGCGGGATTCACCGACCGCGTGGATTCCTTCGCGCTCATTCTTCCCATCGGGTTCGTCACCGCATTCAACAGAAAACTGAATCCCGGCAGAAAAATCGAATACCGGTACGCCTACGTGCGGGTTAAAGATCATGCCGCCATGAACTCCGTGACATCGCGGATTGAAAGGATGGGCCTCGTGGTGGAGGCGGAGAAGGGGGTTTCACGGCAGATCGTGAGGCTCCGCGAGGCCACAACGCTGGTCACGGCCTCGCTTCAGTCCATCATCATGATCATCGCCTTCATCGCCATATCATTCGCGACCCTCATCGCGACGATGAGCCGTGTCGAGTACTACCGAACGCTCAGGGTCGTGGGGGCCTCCCGGCTCTTTCTCGCGATGACGATACTCCTGAAGTGCGCCTTCCTCGGCATCGTCGGGTCCTGGACAGGTGTCGAACTACTCGATTATATTGCGGGGCGTGCCCTCGAGTATTTGCGCCTTTCGGGGATCATGGTTCCCGGCGCCTTTCCCGGGGGGTTGCGGGAGCAAATGATCGTACTGGGGACGATCATCCCGGTCGTTTCAGCAATGCCCGCCATCGCGCGTCTCCATTTCAAGTCGCTGGGTCGGGACTAGGCGTTCTTCTGCGCGAAATATGGAGTAATAAATATTTTCTTGCAAAAATCACTTCACCATGGGCAGATGATATGCACCGGGGTCGTACGCAGCAGTGCGCGTATCTGCCGAATCACTGACCGGAGGAGAAAGCCTGTATGCTGAACCGTTTGGTATCAATCGCATTTCTGACCTTCGTGGCCATCACGTCAATCCCCTTCTATGTTTTCGCGTTGATCATCCGGCTCGTTACCTATCCCTTTGACCGCCGCCTCAGGTTTCTCCATCTCTTCACCTGTTTCTGGGCCTCCCTCTACACGTGGATCATGCCCTCCTGGCGGATCAGGGTCGAGGGAAGGGAGAACGTCAGGAAGGGGGCGACCTACCTGATCGTATCGAACCACCAGTCCCAGCTTGATATCCTGGTGGCGTTTCGCCTGTTTTTTCACTACAAGTGGGTCTCGAAGATCGAGATATTCAAGGTCCCCCTCATTGGATGGAACATGGTGCTTAACCAGTACATCAAGTTGAAGAGAGGGGACCGTGAAAGCATCCAGCAGATGATGGCCGACGCGGGGAAGCGTATTGACGAGGGAAGCTCCGTGTTCTTCTTTCCCGAGGGGACCCGTTCATTCGATGGGAAGATCAAGGAGTTCAAGCTGGGCGCCTTCCAGCTCGCGAAAGAGAAGAAGATCCCGATACTCCCCATCGTGGTAAGCGGCACCAACAAGGCCCTGCCGAAATACAGCATGAACTTCCACGGCGTGCAGAAGATCCTGATACGCGTCTTCGAAGAGATTCCCTATTCGGATTTTGAGCGCCTCTCGCCTGAGGAAACGGCACAAAAAGTGAGGGAGATGATGATAGAAAAACTTGCGGAGATGGATCGCTACACCCTGGGGGACCAGGCATGAAGGAGACCGTCTACTTCATCCCGGTGGTTTCTCCCGTCGACGACGGGTCCGTCTCCCGCGCTCTCGCGTCGGCCGTTGACGAACGGGACCTCTTCGGCTTCATCACGGAGAGGGACATGGTGGCCGTCAAGACGCACTTCGGAGAAGGGGGGAAGACCGGACACGTCCCTCCACTCTACCTCAAAACGCTCGGGGATCTCGTCCGCGATCGCGGGGGGAGCCCCTTCCTTACGGAGACCCAGACCCTCTACAAGGGGAACCGCACGGACGCGGTGTCGCACCTCAGGCACGCCCACGCCCAGGGCTACGGGTTCGAGGCCACAGACATGCCGATCATCATGGCCGACGGGCTCTACGGCGACGAGGAGGTCGAGGTTGAAGTGCCGGGGAAGGTCTATTCATCGGTAAAAATTGCATCGATCATCGCGAAAGCGAGCGCACTGGTCCTTGTCTCCCATTTCACCGGGCACCTGGCCACGGGGTTCGGATGCGCGCTGAAGAACCTCGGGATGGGGTGCGCGAGCAGGCGCGGCAAGATGATCCAGCATTCCACGGCAAAACCCCGGATCAAGGCGAAGGCCTGCACCAGGTGCGGTCTCTGCGTTCAGTGGTGCCCCGCCGCCGCCATCACCATGGAGGAAAAGAGCGCGGTCATTGACTCCTCGCTCTGCATCGGCTGCGGCCAGTGCCTGGCGGTATGCCGGTTCGACGCCGTGGCCTACAACTGGGCTTCCACCTATGAGGAACTGCAGAAAAAGGTGACGGAGCACGCCTGGGGCGTCGTGCGGGGGAAAAAGGGAAAGATGATCTGTGTCAATTTCCTCATGCGGATATCGAAGGATTGCGACTGCATGAAGACCTTCGAGCAGATCGTTCCCGATATCGGCATCGTCGTTTCCCGCGACCCCGTGGCGGCCGACGCCGCCTCCATCGACCTGGTGGAAAAAGCCGCGGGGAAAGGCATTGCCGAACTCGCCTACGATATCCCCAGCAGGGTCCAGCTGGATCACGCGCGGGAGCTCGGCTTCGGGTCGCCGGACTATGACCTGGTGGAGATCTGACCTGGAACGACCCCGCCGGCGGTTCCCGGGATCATTTTGTGAATCAATAACCTGGAGCCGTTTTTTTGCCGGGTGTCGCGATTTTTTCCTTTGCTTTTTACTCATTTATTGATACGATTGATAGTACCTGTGTAATATTTATTTTGAAATGAAAGGCCATGGAATTCAACCTCTCATCGGGCATGTTCGCCTCGGAAAAAAAATTCAGCGCCCTTGACCCCGGAACAACCTATGACGTGCTGATCATCGGCGGGGGGCCGGCGGGGCTTACCGCAGCGGTCTACTGCATGCGTAAAGGCGCGGTCACCGGCATAATCGTGAAAGAGATCGGCGGGCAGGTGGCCGTGACCTCCGGGATCGAGAACTACATGGGATACCGTTACATCAACGGCGTCGACCTCGTGGAGAAATTCAGGGAACAGGTGCTTCATTTCGGCATTGATTACGACGAAGGATCCGAAGTTACTGCCGTTGAGCCGGGTGAGGTGATACGCGTGCGGATGGAGGACGGACGCGTGTTCTCCGCCCGGGCCCTCATCGTGGCCACGGGTAAGTCGTGGCGCACGCTTGGCGTGCCGGGCGAAGATGAGCTCCGGGGCAGGGGAGTGGCCTATTGTTCCACCTGCGACGGTCCCTTTTTCGCCGGCAAAAAGGTAGTGGTCGTCGGGGGCGGCAACTCCGGCCTCGAGGCGGGGATCGATCTTGCGAGGATCGCCGAAAGCGTCGTCCTTGTGCAGTTCCTTGGTGAACTCACGGGGGACCGAATCCTCCAGGAAAGGCTGCGGGAGTTTTCGAACGTCCGCCTTCTTTTCGGGACCGAGGTGATTCGCATCAACGGGTCCGATTCCGTTGAGTCGGTCACGGTGCGCAACAGGGACAGCGGCGAGGAGGAAACCCTCCCGGCCGAGGGAATATTCGTGGAAATCGGGCTTATTCCCAACAGCGGGATATTCAAGGGGATACTCGGCATGAACGATGCCGGTGAAATAATGGTCGACTGCGCCTGCCGTACCGATGTGCAGGGGATTTACGCCGCAGGAGACGTGACGGATGTTCCCTTCAAGCAGATTATCGTCGCCGGGGGGGAGGGGGCGAAGGCCGCCCTTTCGGCGTGTACCTACGCCCTGAACAGGAGAAGTTGACGGCGAATCCGGCCCGGGCCGGCACACACCAATTCAAGGAGGCTCGTTATGGGACTGTTCGACGACAAGGTGGCGAAACAGCTCAAGGACATTCTGGCGAAGATGAAAGAGCCGGTGAAGCTCACGTTTTTTACCCAGGAATTCGAGTGCCGCGCCTGCAGCGATGCCCACGCCTTCGTGAAGGAGATCGCCTCGCTGTCGAAAATGATATCCCTGTCGGTCAAGGATTTCCTCAAGGAGCGCGACGAGGCTGATCGGCTCGGCGTGGACAAGTTGCCGGCTATCGTGGTCCACGACAAGGAGGGGAGCGACCTGGGCGTGAAGTTTTTTGGTCTCCCCGGCGGGTACGAGATCAATTCCTTCGTCGGCGCCCTCCTCGAGGCATCAGGGGTCCGGGACCATCTCAAGGAGGACGTCGCCAGGCGGATCGCCGCCGTTACAAAGGACGTCCATATCCAGGTATTTGTGACCCTCACCTGCCCCTACTGTCCCGGGGCCGTGAGCGCGGCGCACCGCTTGGCCATGGAAAACCCCAGGATCAGGGCCGACATGGTGGACAGCGCCCTCTATCCCCACCTCGTTCAGAAATACCAGGTGAGCGGCGTGCCCAGGATCATCATCAACGAGACGGGGAGCCTCACGGGGGCCCAGCCCGTGGAGAAGATCCTCGAGGTTATTGAGCTGCTCTGAGAAAGGCACCCCCCCGTAGTCGCCCTCCCGGGATACTGCAGTGGCGTCACGGGGTCATCCCCGTATTTCCGCGGCCCCGGGGTTATCTGAGCGTTCCCCTGAGGCGCAGGTCAAGGGCGTCGTTGTAGAGCTGGAGCATGCGCTTGAAGGCGCAGGCCTCTTGGCTCCGGCGGCCTCCTGGAGGGGTTGATCGGACCCATTTCGAGAGGGCGTCGCGGCGTTCATGGAGAAAATCCCGAAGGCAATCGATTTCTTCTCTCGTGATGTTCTGCTCCATCATCTCCCGGTCCTCGCGGTTCCCCCTGCCCCAGCGTGCTGCCAGGGGGAGCAGGTCCCTGAACCGAGAGGGGACATTCCTTTCATGCAAGTGCTGAACGGCGTCGATGCCCTCACATGGGTCATGAAAGGGGAAATTGCCGGCCGGGCCTCCGGCACAGGAAAGGCCGGAAAGGATGGCAAGTGTGAAGGCCGCGATACACTCCCTGCGAGTCATGGAACTGCGCGTTGCTCCCGGAATCATGGTATGCAAGTCGAGGCAAATGATCCCCTCCGTATTGTGAAAAATCAAGGTTTTTTATCAGCGGGGAACTGGATCGGATCCGATATCCCCGGCGGCATGAAACAACGGCGTTGCGCCAATTAATTTCTTGACACCGCGCATAATCCGGTGGTCTTTAACCGCACGGTTAAAGGCCCGGGGAACTGATGAAAGTAACGAAAGATAGAAACGGCTCCGCTCACAAGGACACCGCGAAGGACCGGATACTTCGATCGGCCAAAAAAGAATTTTCCGAGCGGGGTTTTAGCGGCGCCAGGATGTCCTCCATCGCGAAGGCCTCATCCGTCAACAAGGCGCTCATCCACTATTATTTCAAAGACAAGGAGAGCCTTTACCTCGAGGTCCTGACGCGTATTTTCAGGGGAAGCGCGGACACCGCCGTCTCGTTTCCCGACCGCATCGGACAGTGGGAACTCTCCCCGTCCCAGAAACTCTACGTGATACTTTATTTCACGGTGAACATTTTTCTCAAGGCAACGGACCCCGAGGCGACGCGGATCATCTTCTGGGAGCTTGCCGAGGGGAAACGCCATCTCGACAGGTTGATGATGGAATACACCATCCCCCGGCAGAGGATCGTTGCCGATGTCGTAAGCGAGGGGATCGGGAAGGGGGAATTCGAAACAGCGTATCCGATGATGGCGGCGATGAACGTCGTCTCGTTCATTGCCCTGTACAATCTGCACAGGGAGATCTACGGGAACAAGGCGGCCTTTGGCGAAATATTCGGCAGGGTAAATGATGAGGACGTGCTTCGATTCGTACTCGACCATGCGTTCAAGTCGCTGTCGCCGACGGGCGGCGTGAACTGCATTCCAGCGCTTCCGGATGGACTGGCGGAGCATCTTGACGCGATGATCGATCTGCTCGTCGAGATGAAGGACGAGGGCGTTAACGAGGAATTTTTTCGCCACGTTGATTCGATTCTCCATGATACCACTAGCGAGGGGTGATATGATTGGACTGAAAATGTCAGTAGCGGGAGCGAGTCTCCTTACCGCGCTTCTCTGCGTTGCGTCGGCGAAGGGTCAGACGTCCGAGGCGCCTCTGGGGGGGGGTGCCGACCCGGGAAAGGAGTTTGTTATAACAAAACCCGATCCGGAACGGGAAAAGCGTCCCATCAAAATCGAGCTGGCCGAGGAGCCCGCGCTGGTCCTGGGATCAATGAGGATCACCCTGGGACAGGCGATGATCTGGGCGGTGCGCCAGAACTTCGACATGATGTCCGTGAGCTACGACGTTGCCATGGTTGACACCAGCTACAACCAGTTCCTGAAAAAATTCGCCCCGGTCCTGTCCGCCGAAGGCGGCGGATCCTTCGTGAAGTTTCCCCCTTCCCAGAGCACCTTCGCGGGGAAAAACGCGGTTTCCGTCGACGGCACCGTCTCCCTGTACAAGAATTTTTCCTCCGGCACCACCCTCGCCGCCGGCCTGAGCCACCAGTACCAGGATATACAGCGCGGAGGAGGGATGTCGTCGCTCTTCTCGAGCTCCATGGGGCCGGCAAACGTGCACCGACCTTCTGTCTTCGTTTCCGTGCAGCAGGAGCTTCTGCGCAACGCCTTCGGCATCAACGACAGGCGACTCGGGGCAATTCTCAAAAATTCGGCGAAGATGCAGAAGGAGGGGATCCTCTTCCAGCTCTCCCTTGTCATCGTCCAGGTGATCGGGGAATACTGGAACACGGTGATCACCAAGGTCTCCCTAGAAAACGCAGAGCTCCAGGTGAAAGAAACGAAGAAGGTGAGGGACATTACCGCCCGCAACGCGGCTTACGGCCTTGCGGACAACTATACCCTGAACATGTACAACTCGATGCTCGCCGGGGCGGAGGCGAATCTTGTCATGACCCGCCAGAAATACCGCGAGGCCCTCAGGAGCTTTCTTGCCACCATCAACGTTGATGACACCACCGATGTGACCGGCATTGCGGTTTTTTCAAACCGGTATCCCGAGATTGATATCGAGGAGGCCCTCAGGACAGCGTACAAGAACCGTGCCGACTACGCCATCGCGGTCATGTCCCTTGAGAACGCGAAGATGGGGAAGAGCCTGGCTGAAAACTCGTCCCTCCCGTCCATCATCGCCGAGATAAACGCGGCGTCCAGAGGCGAAAAGGAAAAGATCGCCTCCTCCTACGGAGACATCGGATCATTCAGGTATCCCGCCGTGGAGGGGAAGCTCAAGCTCAGTTACCCGATAGGGGACAAGGACCTCTACACGCGGGAGAGAAACGCCCGCTTCAAGGTCAGGCAGGCCGAAATCCAGCTTGAGAAGTACCGCCGGAAGGTGAAGGACGACATCATGAACGTCGCCGACGGGATAGAGAACGGATACAGGCTGTACATGAAGGCCACCGAGGCGCGCAAGCAGTCGGAACTTTTTTACCGCGGGATGCTTCGGGACCTGGGACTGGGCCGCCTGAATTCAGCGGTGGTCAAAAACGGCCTCGACGCCCTGGTGCAGAGCCGCGAGATGGAACTCCAGGCCCTGGTGGCTTACAATGTCGCCCTTCTCCAGTATGATGTGGCGAGAAATGTTCTCTTCGAAAAATACGGGATCGATGTCGAACAGTATATACCCCGTGATACGGGGCGGGAGCCGGCGGTGAAAAAGGAGTAAGCCCCGGACGATGGTTCTGCGTCCATTGAAAAATGTATTTGACTGCATGATTCCGAGAAGGTAGATTCGTACCATGCGATCGAGCATTCTTTCGGCAGTGCAGATTCGTCCCTTCATGACGGCATGCTGTGTCGCGGCGGTACTGATGGTGACCGGCTGCCAGTTCACCGGGAACCGGGAGTTGCCGGTCACGAAGTGGCAGGTGCTCTACAGCCAGGAGCCGTCCCTCAAGGCGATAACCGGGAAGGACGGATGGCTCGATATCGAAATCCCCTCCCTCTTCACGCTTCCCTATCCCCCGGAGCGTGCGGTGAGGCACCTGTGGTTGCGGGGCACGGTCGAGGTTCCCGATCCCCGCACGCGATACGGCATCTCCCTCGGCAGGGTCTACTACACCGACATGGTTTATATCAACGGGCATCTCGTGGGCGAGCGCATGTCCATCGTCCAGGATATCCACGCCCCTCGCAATTACGGAATACCGCAGGGGATACTTACCGCGGGCGCCAACACGGTGCATGTTTATCTGGGAATTTACGGAAGGGAATACGGCGGTATCGCGGATCAGGTGAGGCTGCTTCCCGGGGATTCATTCATTCGTAATTCCATCCTGATGGAGTTCCTCTACCGCCAGCTTGCCGTCGGCATCCTGATTCTCTTCGTCGGCCAGATAATATTCATCATAATCCAGCTCCTCTGGCGGAACAGGGAGGCGGTGACCCTCATTTCGCTTATCATCTTTCTCATATGGATATCCTACCTGATGGCGCTGTTCTCACCCTACTATCCATTCAGCCCGGATTTCCGCATAACCCTCCTCTGGGCCTGCGCCTGTTTTGTCCCGATATTTTTCTTTCTCTACATACAGTATTACTACAAGATATTCCTCACCGCGGTCAACATGGTGTTCATCCCCATCCTGGTGGTGTTTACCCTTCTCTGCCTCATCAACCAGGATACCACCTCCCCCTATTACCTGGGGAGGCAACTCGGGGTTGCGGGGCTCACCCTGGCCCTGCCGGTCCATCTCTATGCGCTGTATTATATCTCCCGCCGGCGGCCCGGGAAGACCATTCTCTATTTTGTTCTCCTTGGCGTCATACCCGCCCTGGTGATCTGCTGGGACATACTCAACTACCTGTTCATATATCACTTTCCGCCCCTCTATCATATCTACACCCTTCCGTCCATCGTGATCCTGTTCATGACCCTCAGGATCAAGGACGCGATGAAAAGGGAGGTGGAACTCCAGGTTCTCTATGAGAGGCTCAGGGCCGTGATAGGCGAGTCTCGCTCTGCCGAAGAAGATGACGATGACACGGAGGCCGACGCGGACCGAAAAGCCCTCACGCCTGTCATGAAGGAAAAACTGGGGAAGGTCATTGAATTTCTTCGCGCCAATTATCTCTCCGATATCTCCAGGGAGGGCCTCGCCAGGGCCATGGACCTGAGCCCCGACCATATGAGCAGGAAATTCAAGGCCTACACGGGATACCGGATCAGCGATTACATCAATAAGCTAAGGATTGAGGATGCGGCGCGACAGCTCATCACCACGGACCTGAAAATCATAGAAATCGCCTTTTCGGTCGGATTTGAGAGCCTGGTGACCTTCAACAGGGCCTTTCTGAAAACAATGGACATGACGCCAAGCGACTATCGCAAGCTAAAAAAACCAGGCACTGCCGAGGAAAATGGCAGGGACACCATCGGGCGATAACAATCCTTTCCCACGTTCTAATTTATGCCATCTGATTAAAAAAAAGTTGAAAAAATCCCCCCCCAAGCTTATATTCAACTATTATGTCTCATTAGCCCCTGGAAGAGGGTCCGCGGGCTCCACGATGGAGGCAAAGAATGAAACTTGAAGACTGCAGGAAATGCCCGCATCATTACAGCGCCCAGCGTGATGATATTCTCTGTCGTTTTAACGGCGGATTCGACTACCTTGTCTCCGCACTTGATCGGAAGGGAATCCGCATGGTGGTTATGTGCCCTCTGGAAATGCCTCTTTTCAAGAGTGATGAGATAGCCGGCAATAATCTTCGTTCCCAGATAAATCCGACCTAGGCCTCGGCTCCGCGCCTGACGGTGACCTGCCGCCGGTGGCAGGTTTTCACTGTTACCCGCGGGACATCCTTTTTTCCTTGCTTTTATCCGTGAACATGTTGATCGTGTGCCCACCTCGGAATGCGAGAAAGGCGGGTATGAAATGAAAAAAACTTCGCTGTTGCTGGTCTGTGCGATCCTTGTCTCCGGATGCGGAAGGCTTGTAAAGGTGCCGGAGAACGAGCGGGTCTTCCGCCGGGTAATAAAGGTCGAGCTTTCCAGGGAGGAAATCTATGACCGCGCCCTGGAGTGGTGCGCGAAGAAACTGTCGCGCATCAAGGACGATGTCGTGGTGAAGGATCGCGGGGAAGGGCGGATAATCGCCCGGGGCACGGGGAAATATTCGGAGTATTTCAATTTTCTCGTCGACCGTGAATTCAGCTACAGCGTGACAATCGAGGCCAGGGAAGGCCGTTACCGGGTTACCTTCGAGAATTTCGTCGTGTATTACGATGAACGGCAGCTCAAATCGAGCGACGCGGAGTTCAGGTTCGAGATAGACAAGATCCGGAAGAAAATTGACGTGCTCATGGAAGACCTTCGCGGGTACGTGGGCAGGGGAGCCGCGCCCGGAGAGGAAAAGGCCCCGGAGGAAGAATGGTAGGGTCCCTTCAGCCCCCCAGGATCCCCGGCAGGTAGAGTTCCATGAAGCGCTGATCTTCCATGCCGGTAAGCTCGCGGTGCGTTTCCGATCCCAGGCGGATGAGTTCGGCGCCGCAACTGCAGGTGAAGTCTGATTCGGCGGCGTGCGCATGGCAGAAGTATTTTTTCTCCCCACCGGCCTGGGTGAATTCACCGTCAAGAATGCCGCGCAAGAGATCCTGCTTTCTTTTATCGATCATATCCCGCGTGAGGATGATCGATTTCATGTTCCCCCTCGTGCAGGTTATGAAGCGGGAATATTCCTCCCTGCCGAGGGATGACAGCATCGCCCTGATCTCATTCTCGCATTGCTTCCCGGCGCATTCTTCCTTCGAATAATAGCGCGACAGGCCGATGGCACCGTAGGGCCCTCCGAGATACTTTCCGTACACAAAGATTTTCTGACGTATCGATTCGAAACAGATATAGATACCGTCGCTCGCGTCCGTTGACGCCATTGCGGTAAGGTAATCGAGCTCTTTTCCGCATACGGCGCACTGCTCGGGCGCCAGGCCCTCGCCTGTCTCGTTCTGGGTCACGCAGGCGGTGCGTTCGTTCATTGGTTGTTCTCCCGGTTGGAAAAAGTGAAATTTTGTGGTTCTAACCGTCCGTCCGGAATGTGTCAAGTATAAAAAAAGTCTGGTGGGAATTCGTAGAATTGCACGCCGGATCGGCCGGCGGGCATGACCATGCCGCTCATCCGATTTTTGGCATGAGGGACCAGGTGATGACCCAGAGACCGGTTTCGGGGATAAGGTCGAGACAGAGAATGCCGCCATTTTGAAAGCGGAACACAGGGCGATCGATAGGGGCGCCAAGGAGAAACGAGGTGAGCCGCTCCATGAAGGGAAGGTGCCCCACGTACATCCGATCAACACTGTTGTCCAGGCGGGCTGAGAAAGCGACAGCGTCATCCTTCGGGTCCATTCCCGTTTCAACGTATATCGGGATGCCGGGTCCGAGCAATTCGGAGAGGAGTTCCGCGGTCTGGCGGGCCCGTGTTTTGCCGCTGTGCGCCACGGCATTCACCTTGACGCCATAGCCCCTGGCCACTTCGGCGATGCGCGTGACCTCAGCCCGTCCTTTCAGGGTAAGGGTTCGCTCGCCGTCAGTCTCTCCGGGATGTGCCGAGCCGTGCTGAACAAGATAGAGTGCCATGATCTATTCGCTCTACACGGTTACCTTGACATGGTAACTGGCTCCCTCGACCTTGAATTCCATGACGACATTTTTCACGAAGGCCTGTTCGAGCTCGTACTCGAAGGAGGACCGCCAGCGGGTGAATTCGCGTTCGTTCATGTAGCTCGACGGGAACACGATCTCGAGAAAAAAATCGGAGACGGTGAGGGAGAATTTCTTTCCGGGTTTGTTCTGGGCGGCCATGGTGACCTCGATGCGGTCAATGGATTGGTCGCGGTAATGAAGATCGGTCGTTTCCATTTTCAGCGTCTTCGCGAGCACGCCGATCACCTTCATGTAGTCTATGCCGGGCATGGTGGCTCCATGGAACGTTTTCTTTGGAGCATTACGCTCCTCGTATCCATTAATGATCGGCATTTTATTTTTTTCAACTCATTTAATCACCTGTCTGCTCCCGCGTTTTCGGCGTGTCGACGCGTATGATGATCGCGCGTGGTTCGTCAGGGGCCGACTTTTTCCGGGGGATAGAGTGTAACATTGTGCCATCGATGGCTACAATAATTATTATCAGAACCGCATTATCCGAGTAAGGGGTTATTCCCGCGTGCATGACGCGTGGAGTGACCGTACAGAAAACCATTTCTGTGATATCGACTCGTTACCGGAGGCTGGCATGAAAACCAGACATGTGATCGTATCATTGGCCGTACCGGTCGTCGCGACCTTTATCTCGCTGTCGCTTATACCACACGCGTCATGCGCGAAGAAAGGGGGGGGGCTTTTCGGGTCCCAGGAACAATCGCCCCTTCGCGAAGAGAACGTGGCCGACGCGGCCAAGGTGCAGGAATCATTTCGCAGGGTTTTTGAATTGAACCGTAACCGCGTGGTCTACATCAGCACCGAGCAGACAGTGAAGATGCCCCGGAATCCTTTTTTCAACGATCCTTTTTTCCGGGAGTTCTTCGGCATGCCCGATCAAGGACGGCCGGGAATGCGAACGCAGAAACGGACCGGACTGGGCACGGGATTTATTCTCTCCAGCGACGGCTACATATGCACCAACCATCATGTCGTGGCGTCTGTTGACAGCGTCAAGGTCAAGGTCGGTTCCGAGACCTACGACGCGCAAATCATCGGCAGCGATGAGAGGACTGACCTCGCCCTGCTTAAGATTAAGCCCCAAAGCAAGCTCGAACCCGTGTATCTCGGCGATTCCAATTCGGTCCAGGTGGGGGACTGGGCCATCGCCATCGGCAACCCCTTCGGTCTTGACAGCACCTTCACCGTCGGGGTGGTGAGCGCCCTGGGCCGCCGCGACCTCGATCTGATGGGCGGATCCCAGTCCCATATCCAGACCGACGCGTCCATCAATCCCGGAAACAGCGGCGGTCCCCTTCTCAATATCCATGGCGAGGTGATCGGCATAAACAGGATGATATACTCAGGCACGGGCGGTAACATCGGCATAGGGTTTGCGATACCGATCAATACCGCGAAGGCGGTCCTTGATGAGCTGCGCCTACATAAAAAGATCAAGCGCGGCTATATCGGCGTCCAGATCGTCCCCCTCACTGAGGAATATGCGACACAGCTGGGCCTCAAGGACCCCGCGGGGGCCCTCGTGGGGCAGGTGGTGGCGGGAGGCCCTGCACTCAAGGGAGGGATGCGCGTCGGGGACGTGATACTATCTGTGGATGGAAAAAAAATTGAGGATTTCGGAGACCTCGTGGAAATCGTTGAGAAAACCCCCATTGGAAAGACCCTTAAAATCGGGGTCTGGAGAGAGAAGACCATGGTGAACCTTTTTGTGGCCGTGGCTGAGCGACCCTGATTTCCGATTGCAGAGTAGTAGTGAACAAGCTGGCCCTGCCATTCTTGCGTCTCCGGGATGGCAGGGCTTTTTATTCAGAATAGAATTAAATTGGATAGAGACGTCCCTGATAATGGGGGTCAGAGTAAATTTTTTTAAAAAACGATATTTTTTCAATTCACTGCTTGACGATTGTCGTTTTGATGTATATATTTACACTAGAAATTGTTAGCACTCAATAAAGATGAGTGCTAACAAGGGAGGTCAATTATGAAATGGAATATAGCGCGATTCAATACTGTTGATAACGCTCTGACGGGATTGATCAACGATTTCTGGGCAATTCCTGCAAGGAATTTCGAGTTTAATCCCAGCGTTGATGTCACGGAAGATGAGCACGCATTTCATGTAAAGGCTGAGTTGCCCGGCATGGAAGAAAAGGACCTGACGGTGACCCTTCACGACGGGTTGCTTACCATCGCGGGGGAGAAAAAGGAGGAGCGGAGCGAAGGCGACGCTGAAAAGAACTATCTCCACTGCGAAAGGGTCTTCGGTTCCTTCAGTCGCACCATGGCACTTCCCGAGGGGGTTGACCCCGAGGGCGTCAAGGCGCGCTATGCGAAGGGGGTACTGGAAGTTGATTTGAAGAAAAGCGAATCCGCGAAACCGAGGAAGATCGATATAGCGGTCAACTAAGGGAGCGTGGGGGATTGGCCCCTGAAGAGGGGGCGGTACAAATAGAGGATACTACAACGGGACGGCGCCCGGCTCGAGATTCTCGGATCGACGGCCGGGCTGTTTTTTCCGGGGGAGGTAGAAAATGGCAAAAGGGAAAATTATCGGAATAGACCTGGGCACCACGAACTCATGCGTGGCCGTCATGTCCGGCGGGGATCCCCAGGTGATACAGAACTCGGAGGGACAGCGCACCACCCCGTCGATCGTCGCATATAACGAGGCGGGGGAGAGGCTCGTGGGACAGGTGGCGAAGAACCAGATCATCACCAATCCCGCCAATACCATCCGTTCGATCAAGCGGCTCATGGGACGACGCTACGACGAGGTGCGAGACGAAATTGGAATGGTCCCCTACGAGGTCGTCAATGACAGGGGGGGCGTGAAGGTAACGACCTCGGGTGGCGAAGTGACGCCCCAGGAGGTTTCGGCCCTCGTGCTCCAGAAGATGAGGCAGACCGCCGAGGATTACCTCGGCGAGAAGGTCACCAGGGCGGTCATCACGGTCCCGGCCTATTTCAACGACGAGCAGAGGCAGGCCACCAGGGATGCGGGACGGATCGCCGGCCTCGAGGTCGAGCGGATCATCAACGAGCCCACGGCGGCGGCGCTTGCGTACGGCCTCGACAAGAAGGGAAAGAAAAACGAAAAGATAGCGGTCTACGACCTGGGCGGCGGTACCTTCGATATCTCGATCCTGGAGCTTGGAGACGGGGTTTTCGAGGTAAAATCCACGAACGGCAACACGCACCTGGGGGGCGATGATTTTGACCAGCGCGTCATCGACTGGTTTATCGCCGAGTTTAAAAACCAGACCGGCATTGACGTGTCCGGTGACCGTATGGCGCTCCAGCGCCTCAAGGAGGCGGCGGAGAAGGCCAAGATCGAGCTTTCCGGCAAGTCCCAGTCGGAAGTGAATGTTCCCTTCCTGACGGCGGACCGGAACGGCCCCAGGCACTTCCAGGCGACTCTAACGAGGGCGAAATTCGAGCAGCTTGTGGGGGACCTCGTGGAATCGACGAAGGCCCAGTGCGTCCGGGCCCTTGAGGACGCGGGGCTCACGGCGGGCGACATTGACGAGGTGATACTTGTCGGGGGGTCTACGCGGATACCCGCCGTGCAGGAGCTGGTGAAGAAGGTTTTTGGAAGGGAGCCGAACAGGAGCGTGAACCCCGACGAGGTCGTGGCACTGGGCGCTGCGATCCAGGGAGGGGTCCTTGCCGGCGAGGTGGGCGATGTGCTTCTCCTTGACGTGACGCCCCTTTCCCTCGGCATTGAGACTCTGGGAAGCGTGATGACCCGGCTTATCGACCGGAACACCACCATCCCCACAAGGAAAAGCCAGGTCTTCACCACGGCGGAGGACAATCAGCCGGCGGTGTCGGTCCACGTGCTACAGGGCGAGCGTGAGCTCGCGGCGCACAACCGGACCCTGGGGAGGTTCGAGCTTGCCGGGATCGCCTCGGCGCCCCGGGGGGTTCCCCAGATCGAGGTTTCCTTCGACATCGACGCGAACGGGATCGTGAATGTTTCGGCGAAGGACCTCGCCACGGGCAAGGAGCAGGCGATACGGATCGAATCCTCGGGTGGCCTGAGCGAGGATGAGATCAACCGGATGGTGCGCGACGCCGAAAGCAATTCCGCCGAGGACCGGAAGGCCCGCGACCTCATCGAGGCGCGTAACGAGGCGGATTCGGCGGTCTACGCCGCGGAAAAGGCCATGGGCACCCCGGGGGCGTCGACTGCCCCGGAGGAGCGAAACGCCCTCGAATCCTCGGTGAACGAGGTAAAGCGGCTCATGGAAGGCGGCGATGCGGGGGCCCTCAGGGACGCCGCGGCGCGGCTTCGTCAGGCGGCGGAGGCATTCGCCTCCGGGGCCCAGGCGGGTGGCCATGACGCCGGCAGCGCGCAACAGGAGGCCCCGCGGGAAGATGCCGGGAACGGCTCCGGCGAAAAGGTCTACGACGCTGAATACGAGGTGGTGGACGACGAGAGAAAGGCCGGATAACAATATACGCAAGAGCCCGCGGCTGAGGCCGCGGGCTTTTTTTTGCCCTCCCGGAAGGGACATATTACCTTTGGGACCTGATATTACGGTTGACGGTGGGAATTCAATAAGGTGTGATGAGGGAGTACCGATAACTATCGGGTCCGTTGGCGGGTTTTTTGGGGAATATTCGATAGTTATCGGGTATAACTGCCGCACCAGACCGGGTAACCGATAACTATCGGCGTGGTGTACGGCCTCCACGCTTAAGGGAAACAGACGAACCGGGCATATTGCCGGGGGAAGGCCGGCTCAAGGGGGAGCGAAACATACCGGGGGTGGCGTTCATGGCACAAAGAAGCGACATCGAGTTCATGTCCGGCGGCGAAACCTGCCGTGGATGGTTTTATCCCGCCGGGAACAAAGGGAAGGGGCCCTGCGTGGTCCTCGCCCACGGTTTTTGCGGGACGAAGGAGCTCCGCCTCGATGCCTACGCGGAGCGCTTCGCCTCCGAGGGGTACCGCGCCATGGTGTTCGATTACCGCCATTTCGGCGGGAGCGACGGCGCGCCGCGCCAGATCCTGGATATCGCGAAACAGCACCGGGACTGGCAGGCTGCCATAGCCCACGCGCGCTCCCTCCCAGGCGTGGACCCGGGAAGGATCGTGCTCTGGGGGACATCATTCAGCGGCGGCCACGTGGCGACCCTGGCGGCCCGCGACGGATCAATTGCCGCGGTCATATCCCAGGTACCCCACCTGAACGGACCCGCCACGGCCCTCGCGGCGGGCCTTGTCCGGAACCTGAGGCTTGGCCTGGCCTCCATGAGGGACCGTCTGCGCGGAATCCGCGGCCGCGAACCCCACTACGTGCCAATCGTCGGCGAACCGGGGGCCCTGGCGGCAATGAGCGCTCCGGGAGATCTCGAGGGGGTCATGAAGCTGGTCCCCCCGGGCCATGCGTACGATGAGCGGGTCGCCGCGAGGATCTTTCTTGCCATAGCGGGTTATTCCCCCGGGAACCTCGCCCCGCGGATCAGGATGCCCTGGCTCATCCAGGTGGCGCTCCGGGATCTCACCACCCCGGCAGGACCGGCGAGGAAGGCGGCAAAGCGGGCGCCGCGCGGAGAATTCATCGCCTATGATCTCGGTCATTTTGATGTCTATGTTCCCCCCGCCTTCGAACGAACCGTATCCGACCAGATCGATTTTCTGAAGCGGCACGTGAGGGTCTGATCCGCCCGCAGCTGACGCAAGGCCACAAAAAAACCTTGATGCATCCCGGCGTGACGTTACTCTGACACCATGATGTATGAAGAATCCTACAACGATGATGCCCTGGTGCGGGACTACCGCGAGCGCTATGTCGTGGAACGGGAAACCGGAAGGTCCGGTGTTCTGTCGTCGCGCGCCGCGGCCCGGTTTCGATCCATCATCTACCGGTATTACCGTCTCCACCGCCGTGATTTCCCCTGGCGGCGGACCGCTGACCATTACCATATCCTCGTGTCGGAGATCATGCTCCAGCAGACACAGGTGGGAAGGGTGGCGGAAAAGTTTCCGGTGTTCATTCGGGAATTTCCCACCGTGGAGACACTCGCCCGGGCCCCCCTGGCCAGGGTCCTCGCGGCCTGGCAGGGCCTCGGCTACAACCGGCGCGCCGCGAACCTCCACCGCCTCGCTGGCGAGGTGATGGCGGAGCACGGGGGGATCATTCCCGATGATCCGGATGTTCTTGCCCGCCTTCCCGGCATCGGCAGGGCAACGGCCGCTTCGATCGCCGCCTTCGCCTTCAACCGCCCAGTCGCCTTCATCGAGACCAACATCAGGGCGGTGTTCCTGCATTTCTTTTTTCCCGGGAGGGACGGGGTGGCGGACCGGGAGTTCCTTCCCCTCGTTGAATGCGCTCTGGACCGGTCATCTCCCCGGGAATGGTACTCGGCCCTCATGGATTACGGGACCATGCTGAAGAAGCGTCACCCGAACCCCTCCCGGGGAAGCGACCGCCACAGGAAGCAGCCCCCCTTCCAGGGCTCCCGGCGCCAGCTCCGGGGAGAACTGCTCAGGATTCTCCTTCGTAATCATGGCGTGACCCTGAAGGGCCTCGCGAAGGCCGCGGGAAAGCAGGAGGAGGAGGTGCGAGACGCCGTGGCGGGGCTTGTCGACGAGGGGCTTGTGCGCAGGAAGGGAAGGAGGCTCTTCGTGTGATCGCCTTTCCGACCCGTTGCCGTCACTTGAAGTTCACGACGAGGACTTCATCGAAGCCCTCGCTTTTTTCCGGGAGCTCGATGCGGTGGTGAAGGCCGTAGATGACCTCCTGGGGAACCGGGAGGGTGCCCTGGGCGTTTCGGGCGACGCACTGGTCCAGTGATCGGTTCAGGAAGATGGCGCCGATGGTGCGCTTCATCTGCCGAGCCGTCTCGATGATGCTACGCCGCGATTTCTTCGTCGCAAAGGTGTTGATCACCAGGACGTTCTTCTTGAAGTGGAGGAAGTGCTCCACGGTCTTGCGCTCGATGTGCTTTACCAGTGAGTCGTTTTCCTCGGAGAATCGCTCCGGCGTCCAGTGTTCGCCGAAATTCGCCATCTCGTACATCGCCCGGCGGATTTCGGACCGGCTGACCCTGCTCCGCTCCTTGCCGAGGAAGTACTTCCGGGCGAATTCCATCTTCCCCGACCCGTAGATGCCGCAGAGAAGGACGATGTTCATCCCGTGCATTTTCGTCAGATCCATGGCGTTCTCCTTTAAGGGAGCGTACACCGTGATCGCCGATATGTCAATAAAAAAGAGGGATGGCACGTGATGTGCCGGTACGCGGCGCTCCGGCGCACCAGCAGCGGCCCGTGCGTTACGGAACCTAGGGCAGCGGGATATGGGCGGTTCCCTGCCACTGGAGATATGGGTAGGAACTGCCGTTCATGGTCCAGATGATCGATCATTCAAAGATGATACCCGAATAATCACTCCACCCGGCTGTGGTTTTATACGTCCCGGATGTCCCCGCCGGAACATAGATCGCGGACAGCGCAATTGACAGTGAAAACACGTTTGTGCCCATTGAGGGAGGCGTATCCCTTTCCACAGTTACGGTCGTGAGACTGGTGCAGGAATTGAACGCTTCGTTTCCTATTGATGCGATGGAGGCAGGTATCGTTACCGTGGTAATACCCGATGTGTAAATGAATGCATGCGTGTAAATGGACGTAACGGTCCCGGGAATGGAATATGAGCCGGTTTTTCCGGCAGGAAACCTAATCAACGTGGATGCCGCTTTATTGAGCAATACACCTCCAGCCGAACTGTATATGGCGTTATCAGTGTCAACGTTGAAGTCAGTGATGTCATTACAGCCATCGAATGTACTATCCGCCAGGGAGGCAACCCCGCTTCCAATCATAACGCTGGTAAGGCCGGAGCACTCAGCGAATGCCCATCCCTCGACAATCACCACACTGTCGGGGATCGTCAGTCCTGTCAGGCCGGTGCATCCATAGAATGCATGCAAACCAATGGTGGTGACACCCTCTGAAATAATAAGGTTTGTCAGGGATGTGCAGCTATTAAACGCATCCGCTTCGATGGCCAAAACGCTGCCCGGGATTGTGATGCTTTCCATTGCGTTGCAGCCATCGAAGGCGTTCGCACCGATTGTCTCGACGCTGTCCGGGATGGTCACGTCGGTGAGGCCGGTGCAATTCAAAAATGCACTCGAGCCTATGGTAGTAATGCCGTCAGCGATGATGACGCTCGTCAAGCCGGCAAGTCCTGAAAACCCATCATCTTCAATGACGGTTACCGGGATACCGTTATCGGGATTGTTCGCGGGGATGTATACATTTCCACCCGTCACCACTCCCGCGTGCACACTGTATTCGGTACCACCGTTTATGGGGGTATAGCCAAGGCCTGGTGTGGCTTCTACGGGTTGGCCGGCGCCAAGAAGGCCCAATAACGCCAAAAGGCCAGATTTATCTCCCGTGGACCCGCAGGCGTTGAAGGAAATAATTGAAGCAACAACCAGGATTACTACATATTGAAAGCGATTCATGACAGGCCCCCCTGTTGTGGATGAATGTTTTACTATTGGCTTGTGTTTAACGATAAATTATATATATATCTCATAAATTTCCTGAAATACAGATGCTGGCGATAACAATAGTGATATATCGCCATTTCAGAAGTTATGCGCCGAGAGAACCAGGGTTTTGTGGTTCAATACCGAAAAATAATTGCCCTGGAAACCTCGTGTATAGACTTTTCAGGAAGTTATTACAAAGATAGGCATCCCAGAAGAATGTCAAACATATTACAAAATACAGTGGGCAATTTGATAAAACCACTCGAATAAGGTATCCCATAGTTGTTTATATGAAAATTGATTTCATGTTCAATGATAATTATTTTCAGGACGGCAAGGCTTCGCACCAACCGCAATAAAATGATTGACCCTCCCCGGCAGAGGGCATTGTGTTATGATATGTACCGGGTATGCCTTCCCGTCCGGGGGAACAAGGGGGCACAGTGATACAGGAGAGCCGCGTACGGCGTCTGAACGACGGTCCCGTCAGGACGGGGGAATACGTCCTTTACTGGATGCAGCAGTCCCAGCGCGCCGAGTACAATCACGCCCTGGAATACGCCGTTGACCGGGCGAACGAGCTCGGGCTTCCCCTGGTGGTGTTCTTCGGCATCACCGGTTCCTTCCCCGGCGCGAACGAGCGCAATCTCACCTTCATGCTGGAGGGGCTCCAGGGGACGCGGGAGGCCCTTGCCCGCCGGGGGATCGGCTTCACGGCGCGCCTCGTGTCGCCGGAACGGGGCGCCGTGGAGTTGGGGGCGCGCGCTGCCCTGGCGGTGACGGACCGGGGCTATCTTCGCATTCAGAAAGAGTGGCGCGCCGCGGCGGCACGGCGGTTCCCCTGCCTTCTCGTCCAGGTGGAATCGGACGTCGTGGTCCCCGTGGAGAGCGCCTCGCCGAAGGAGGAGTACAGCGCCGGCACCTTCCGCCCGAAGATCACGCGCCTCCTCCACGCCTACCTCGTCCCACTGGGGAAGCGGCGCCTGCGCCGCTCCCCCGCCCTGACGCCTCCACCTGGGGAGGATCTGGAAGATATCCCCGGGATCGTGCGGAGGCTCCGCGCCGACCGGGGCGTGTCTTCCGTCGCCGCCCTGCGCGGAGGGACCGCCGAGGCGGGAAGAAAACTTACGCGCTTCATCAAAGAGAAGCTGGACCGCTTCGATGAACTCCGGAACGACCCCGGTGAGGAGTGCCTATCGGGCATGGCCCCCTACCTTCACTTCGGGCAGATATCCCCCCTTCGCGTGGCCCTGGCGGTCCTCGATTCCGGTTCGCCCGGGAAGGACCGCTACCTGGAAGAGCTCGTTGTTCGCCGGGAGCTGGCGATGAATTTCGTTCATTACAACGAACGCTACGATTCCTACGAGAGCCTTCCCGCCTGGGCCCGCGGCACCCTGGCGAAGCACCGGCGGGACCGCCGCCCCCACCTGTACCGCGAGAGTGAGCTCGAGTCGGCGGCCACCGGTGACCGCTACTGGAACGCGGCGCAGATGGAGATGGTGCGCACCGGCACAATGCACGGCTACATGCGGATGTACTGGGGGAAGAAGATCCTCGAGTGGAGCGCCGATCCCAGGGAGGCCCACGCCGCGGCCCTCGCCCTGAATAACCGGTACAGCGTCGACGGCCGCGACCCGAACAGCTTCGCCGGCGTGGCCTGGTGCTTCGGCAAGCATGACCGCCCCTGGGCGGAGAGGGAGATTTTCGGTACGGTCCGCTACATGAACGCACGCGGCCTGGAGCGCAAGTTCGATATGGAGCGCTACTGCCGCCGGGTCGAAGAGGGGGGCGAGCAGGAGAAAGGGGTCCCGTGAACAGCGAGGGACCCCCGCGTGGAGGGTATATGCCATGAAACTCATCTCTAAGCTCAGGTCATTTATATTCGGGGAAGAGCCCATTGTCGCGGCGACGAAGTCGGCTGATGAAGCGGGCCCGGAAGTGGTCGACGACGCGAAAAAGGAAAAACCGCGCAAAACGCGGGCCGCCGCGGAAGAGAATGAAGGAGAACCCGGCAAGGAGGAGCGGCGGAAGGGTGCCGTTCGCGAGAAAAATGAATGGTTTTCCCTCTGGGGGGAGGGCGTGGGCACCATGTTCAACCGGGTCGTGCTCCCCGAGGAGCGGAAGCTTCGAAATTATATCAACCCCGCCTTCTGGAGGGAGAAACGCGAGGGATACCGCGCCCTGCGGGAAAAGGAGAAAACCGATCTCGATGTCTACCGCGTCCTCGCAGAGGGCGCCATGCCCACCATCGAGTATTACGTGCTGATCGTCATATCCTGCGTGGTCGCCACGAGCGGGCTCCTCCAGGGATCCACGGCGGTGATCATCGGCGCCATGATCATCGCCCCCCTGATGACGCCGATACTCTCGTTTTCAATCGCCATACTCTGGGGGGACCTCCTGATCATCAGGCTCGCCCTCAAGTCGCTCTTCAACGGCGTGGTCCTCACCATCGCCCTTTCGGCGGCGATCGCCTATCTTTTTTCACTGCCCGATTATTCCCAGGAGATCATGGCGCGGACGGTCCCGTCGGCCTTCGACATCATCGTGGCCCTGGCCTCTGGCGTCGTCGGGGCCTACGGCTACGCGAACAAAAAAATCAGCGCCACCCTGGTGGGCATCGCCATCGCCGTGGCGCTCATGCCGCCACTCTGCGTGGTCGGCATCGGCCTGGGAACAATGAACCTCGCGGTGGCGGGGGGCGCGGCGCTCCTCTTCGCCATCAACCTGGTGTCGATATCACTCGCCGGCGCCGTGGTCTTCCTCATCATGAAGATCCATCCGCTCGAATCGGATAATTCGGTGGTGCGGAAACGGGCGCTTTCGCATATAATCTTTTCCGTTGCCATACTCACGGTGATCGCCGTTCCCGTGGGTTTTTACATGCGTGAAGGGTACCTCATGGCCCGGGCGAAGAAAATCGCCGGCGAGGTGATCCGCGAGAAGCTCCCGGAATTGTCCGTCATGGAGATTCGCAGGGTGAGGGAGGACGGTTTGCGGCGGATGGTGATCACCCTTGCCGGCGACGAGGCCCCGGTGGGAGCGCGCGTCAAGGAAACCGCCGGGCTTATCATTAAAAAGGCGCCGGCGACGGACAAGATAAGCATCCGCTTCATCCAGAGCAGCCGGCTCATCTATTAAGCGGGGTTCAGTTTTCGATTATGTCGTAGACCAGGTCAAAGGTGACAAGGGAGGCCAGGAGGGCCTTCAGGGGCATCCCGCGGGTCACCGTTTTCATGTGGTCGTCGTTCACGTCCATGAATTCCCACTCCGATCCCTTCACGGTGATGGATCCGCGGTATTCCAGGGTGTCGATATGGTAGAGTTTGATCTCCATGGTGTTCTCCGGGCTGATGATTCTGGTCAACTATCCTGAATACCTCGCCGTGGAGTCAATGAAAAATTCAGGCCGTTCCCGTCTCCCCTCCGATCCCCTGCCATGGCATCCCGGTATTTTACTTGACGCTGAATATTTATGATAATAATGTACAATCTGCCGCTAATTTTTACGCCTCTTTCCGTCGAAATTGTAAATGCGGCACATTTTCCCTGTAAGGTTTGCGAATGAACAACTGGTCGATAACGGGTGGAACGATCCTCACCCCGGAGAAAACAATTGAAAGCGGCGCCATACTGATTGAGGAGAACAGGATCGGCAAGGTCTCACGGGGCAGGGTACGCGCGGATATGGATCTCCCCCTCGAGGGGACCGTAATCATTCCCGGAATGATCAACGCCCATGACCATCTCCTGGGGACCTATTATCCCAAGATCGGGAACGGGCCCTACATCAACTGGCTTCCCTGGGACAACGACCTGAAAAGCTCGCCGGTCTACGAGGAGCGCCAGCAGATTGAAAACCGGGATCTGTATCTTCTGGGGGCCTACCGGAACCTGATATCCGGCGTGACCCTGGTCTTCGACCATATCCCTCATTTCGTGGGGGACCCCTTCTACGATATCCTGCCGGTCAGGGCGGTCAAGGAGTTCGCCCTTGCCCACTCGGTCACCTCCTTCGCACTTGCCTGGGGGGACGGGATCACCGTGGAGTACCAGAAAGCGGTCAGGGAGAATATCCCCTTCGTCACGCACATCGGCGAGGGTTTCGACGAGGAAACGAAGCAGGACATCCCCGTCATAGACCGCCTCGGGGGCCTCGGCGAGCATTCCGTCTTCATCCACTGCATCGCCTTTTCCGACGCGGACCTGGACCTGGTGAAAAAGCGCGGCGCCTCCTGCGTCTGGTGCGGTGACTCCAACATGTACATGTACAACCAGACGATGGACGCGAGAAAATTTCTGAAAAAGGGGATCAATCTCTGCATCGGCACGGACTCCTCCGCCACGGGCGGCGAGACCATGCTCTACGAGATCAAGTTCGACAAGATGGTCTACGAGCGCACCTACGGCGAGAAGCTCCCCGACGAGACGGTATTGAAGATGGTCACCGTCAACCCGGCGAAAGCGCTGCGCCGCGGCGACCTGGGCCGCATCGAGGAGGGCTTCACCGCCGACCTCTGCGTGTTCCGGAACCGGGGCGGCGATCCCGCGGCCTCGGTGACCCAGGCCCACCTTCGGGACGTGATGCTCGTGGTGATAGACGGGAGGCCGGTTTACGGCGACGCCTCCTTCGCCGGCGCCTTCGATCACTGCGGGGTAGAATACAAGCACGTCGTGATGGACGGCGTGGAGAAGCTGATAATCGGGGATCCCGCCGGGCTGCTGAGAAGGATCAGCAGGGCCGTGGGGTTCAAGAAGGAATTCCCCTTCCTTCCGATCGAGTTCGATATATAGCGATTCTGATGACACGGAGGGTCTCGCAATGACCAACACCGCCGGCGGGCCGTCGGGAATCATCACCAGGACCTACAAGTCGGGATCGATCATATATTTCGAAAACGATAAGAGCGAGTATATCTATATCCTGAAATCGGGCAAGGTGGTCCTCACCTCCCTCAAGCTTGACACGGGCGAGGAGGTGAAGGAGGAGGTGCGCCAGGGTGAATTCTTCGGGGTAAAGTCCGCCCTCGGCAGGTATCCCCGCGAGGAGACGGCCCAGACCATCGGTAACACCATGGTCCTCGTGCTCAACCCGGCGGATTTCGAGCGCCTGGTGCTCAAAAACGCGAACGTCGTGCGGAAGATGCTCAGGGTTTTCAGCAACCAGCTCCGGCGCGTGGTCAAAATGGAGCGCTCGGTCCTGGGTGAGGCCGAGATCGTCAATCCCGACGCGGAGCTCTTCAAGCTCGGGGAGTATTACTACCGCGCCGGCGTCGTGAAGCAGGCCCAGTACGCCTACAAGCGGTACATGGAATACTATCCCGACGGGGAGTACGCTTCCCAGGCGATGAGCAGGATCCGGGGCATCGACGCCGGCGAGCCGGCGCCCGACGAGATAAGCCTCCAGGATGAGGCCCCCGCGGCGCCCCCCCGGCCCGTATCGGGCGGGGACGACTTCTCTCTCGACGAGCCGTCGGGTCCCTCCGACATGCTCGATTTCGATGACGATGCCCGCGACGAGGAGGCATCCGGAGGGACCGCGGCGTCCCGCACGGCCCTGTCGGATGAAATGGACGATTTTCTCTCGGATCCTGGCGCGGAGAACCTTGAAGACTTTTCAATCGACAGCGGTCCCGGCGACTCGCCCCGGGAGCTCGACGAGGCCGCGGGCAACTCCTTCGCCCGGGGAAACTACGCCGGGGCCCTCGACTACTACCAGAAGATCATCGCCCTGAACAGGACCGCGGGGCCCGACGAGAAGAATATATTCGAGAAGGCGCTTTTCCACGCCGGGCGCTGCCAGATGGAGATGGGCAGGCCCAAGGAGGCCCTTGAGCTTTTTTCACGGATACTGCGCGCCAGCCCCGGCTCCCCCTTTGTCAAGGGCGCCATATTCAACATAGGGGCGGTCTTTGAATCGGTGAACCAGAAAGACAAGGCGATCACCTATTATAACAAGGTGCTCAACATGTCCCCGAAGGACAAGCTGAACGGCGACGCGCTTACCAAGATCAAACAACTGCAGGGTAAATAGACCATGGCCATGGCTCTGGACGAAAAATTTTTCGAGAAGTTCGGCGTTGAGTACGCTCCCAATGAAATGATATTCTGCGAGTGGGAGCCGGGCAACGAGTTCTACTTCATACAGTCGGGCAAGGTCAGGATCGTCAAGCTGATACAGAACAGGGAGAAAAACCTCGACGTCCTCACCGAGGGTGACGTCTTCGGGGAGATGGCGATACTGGAGGAACAGCCCCGGTCCGCCTCGGCGGTGGCCATTGATCACGTGAAGCTGCTCAAGTTCCACCGCGACAATTTCGACACCCTGATGGCGGGGAACCCCCAGCTGGCGTACAAGCTCCTGGTCATTTTTTCCAAGAGGATCTACGACGCGAAGCGGCGCCTCATGATCCTGCTCCTCGAAGAGCCCCAGCTCAAGGTGATGGACGTCCTGGTGATGCTCGCCGAGCAGGACCCCCACGTGGACCTTCAGAGCGAAATAAGCCTGAACGTCACCGCCCGGGACGTGGCGCGATGGGCGGGGATGACGGAACCGGACGCGCAAAAAGAATTGACACATTTAAGCCGCACTGACAAAATTGAACTGTTCGGCGACAGGATCGTGGTGAAGAAGATACGTGAATTCCAGCGTCTTGTCGCCTCGAAACGAAAGAGCCTGTTTCAATAGCGCCCGCGACGAAGCAGTACGGTCATTACCGACATCGGATATGCCAGGCCGGCTAATGTACAATGCTCCCGTAGCTCAGGTGGATAGAGCGGTGGTTTCCTAAACCATGTGCCGGAGGTTCGAGTCCTCCCGGGAGCGCAGCAGATGAACGGAGCGGTCTCGGCCGCTTTTTTTTATCACGAGGGCCCCATGGAGAACAGATTACAGAAGATGGAGGAGCGGTTCCGCGAGCTGGAACTGGAGATGAGCCGGCCCGAGATCCTCGCGGACCAGGCCCGGTTCAGGCTCCTCACGCGTGAGCGCTCCCAGCTCGCTCCCGTCATCACCGCCTGGAACGATTACCGGAAATGGACCAGGGAGCTCGGGGAGTCGGAAGCGCTTCTCCGCGATGAACGGGATCCCGAGATGAAGGAGATGCTCCAGTCTGAGGTGGACTCCCTCAGGGAAAGGATCGAGGAACAGAAGGGGAGTCTCATGACCATGCTCCTCCCGAAAGACCCGAGTTCCGGGAAGGACGTGATCATGGAGATACGGGCCGGCACGGGAGGGGAGGAGGCGGCGCTCTTCGCGGCGGACCTCTATCGCATGTACAGCCGCTACGCCGACGCCCGGGGATGGAAGACCGAGATCCTGAGCATGAGCGCCACGGGAATCGGCGGCTACAAGGAGATCATCTTCTCGGTCAGGAGCCCCGAGTCCTACGACGATCTGAAATACGAATCGGGGGGGCACCGCGTCCAGCGCGTTCCCACCACCGAGGCGGGGGGGCGGATCCATACCTCGGCGGTTACCGTTGCCGTCCTGTCAGAGGCGGAGGAGAGCGAGATCGACATCAGTCCCGAGGACCTCCGCATCGACGTCTACCGCGCCTCGGGCCACGGGGGCCAGTCCGTGAACACCACGGATTCCGCTGTGCGGATCACCCATATTCCCACGGGCATGGTGGTCACCTGCCAGGACGAGAAGTCCCAGCACAAGAACAAGGCGAAGGCCCTCCGTGTGCTCAGGGCCCGCCTTCTTGAGAAGATCACGCGCGAGCGGATGGAGCGGGAGGCGGCCATGCGGAAGTCCCAGGTGGGGTCGGGGGACAGGAGCGAGCGGATCCGGACCTACAATTATCCCCAGTCCAGGATCACGGATCACCGCATCGGCCTCACCCTCTACTCCCTCGAGACGGTCCTCGAGGGGGAGCTCGATCCCGTGATCGATGCCCTGAAAAAGGACGAGGTCGCCCGAAAGCTGGGCTCCCTCGAACTGTGAGCGGAGGCATCACGTGCTGATTTCCGAGATCGTCGGCGCGGTGAGCGGGCGCCTGAAGGAGGCGGGGATCCCCGGTCCCCTTCTCGACGCGGAGCTCCTGGTCGCCCATGCCCTGGGGATTGACCGCCGGGAACTCATCACCGGGCGCGACCGCCCCCTCAACGAGGGCGAGACGCGCAGGATCGGCAGGCTGGCGGGCCGCCGGGAGCGCTTCGAGCCCGTCGCCTACATCCTCGGGCGCCGTGAATTCTATTCCCTCGAGTTCTTCGTGAACCGGCACGTACTCATCCCGCGTCCCGAGACGGAACTCCTGGTCGACATGGCAATCTACTACGCGAAGATGAATGCCCGCGTCCTGGACCTCGGCACGGGGTCAGGCGCCGTCGCCGTGGCGGTGAAGCACGCGCGGCGGGACCTGGAGGTCCATGCCACGGACATCTCCCCCGGCGCCCTCGCCGTGGCGAGGAAAAACGCCGCGCGCATAACGGGACGGGGAAGCGTCCGCTTTCACCGGGGCGACCTCTTCGAGGCCCTTCGGGGAACGCGGTTCCAGGTCATAGCGGCGAATCCCCCCTACGTGGACCCCGCCGCGGCTCCCTCGCTCCAGAGGGACCTCTCCTACGAGCCCGGCCTCGCGCTCTACACCGGGGACGAAGGACGCGAAACCGCCGGGAGGATCATCGGCGAATCAGGCGACTTTCTCGAAGGGGACGGCGTGCTCATCATGGAGATGGGCGCCGACATGGAAGAATTCGTGAGGGAATCCGGTTCCCGCCGAGGCTACGACGTTTCCATACTGAATGACTACTCGGGCAAGCCCCGGGTGGCGGTGATGAAAAAGTGAAACGGGAGCGCGCCATGGCCACCACGCCCATCCTGACGGACCAGCTCCGCAAGATCACCACCTTCATCTATATCCTGATCCTGCTCTTCATAATCAATATCGTGTTCAATCTCATGTTCAAGTGGGACGTGATCCCCGTCATCGTGAACGTCTATCTCTACGTGTTTTCGTTCTATCTCATCTTCAATTTTTCCCTGATCGAGGTCCCCCCCCTGAAAGAGGAGTACCGCAGGGCCCATCCGCGGATGGGGGATATCATTCTCTTTTTCAAGACCAGGGTGGTTCCCTTTCTTCTGATCTACGCCATCACCGTTATCTATACCCTCATCAACTACCTGGAAATCGACAACTGGCCCTGGCGTCCCGTCCTGGAGCTCCTGGACGGAAGGTTCTCCAACACGGTGTTTTACTCCCTCATTCTCCTGCTCATCCTCAAGCTGAACCGGAGGCCGAAAATAACCCTCCTCCTCTTCGTCGTGGGGGCGGCCGTTTATTTCCTCATCTACCAGCTCGTGTTCCTTTTCTCCCCGAGCGGGGCCGTGATGTCGGGCATCAAGTTTTTCCAGATCGCCCTGGCCCTTGCGGTTATCGTCTACGAATTCGCCTCTGACAGGCCCGGCATCGACAGGAAGCGGATCCGGAAATCGGTCCTCGCGGGGCTTCTCATGGGCCTGTGCATCTACTTTTTTTTCATCGGGACCCTGTCCCTGATTTACCGCTTCGAGCGTTTCGCTTCCTACCAGCAGGCCAGGGCCGGGCAGATCCTGATGCGGCTGGGATACACCTTCCCCCTCAATAATTTCAAGTCGATCGTGACCGCCACATCGGACCCCTATCTTCTCTACGATCTCATCCACTACTCGCGGCAGTACGACCGTCCCCTGATGATAAGCAGCGTGGAATGGGAGAACCTGATGATTTCCGGCTCAATGGAGGTGGCAAACATCATTTCGTTTTACCTCCAGATTCTCGGGGTGGACATCTCGTACAACCAGGTCATTTCCTATGCGGAGCGCCGATCAAGCGATTCGGGGGAGGCGCTTCTCAATTCTTCCTTCTACGTGCGCTACGCCTCGCGTTATTGCGGTGAACATGTCGATGACATGATCGATCGCTACCGTGCCGGGAACCGGCATTTTAGAATCTGGCTCATCCGCGTTATGGGGGAATCGGACTGCCTCGACGGGGTTCCCTTCCTCATCAGCCTGCTGACCGACATCGATCCCGATATCCCCCACGAGGCATACGGCTCGCTCTCGAAGTTGACCGGCCTGGACCCGGTAAATGACGGGAGCAGGCGCGTCAACGACGCCAGGGTCATCGTTGAGTTCAGCGGATTTTATCGGGACTTTCGCAGAGACGATACACCGGGCAGGAGCGGCAGAGGGGCGAGCGGGCCCGGCATACCGCCCGACCGTGGCGGATCAGGAGAAGGTGCGCCGGCATCCAGTCCCGCTCGGGGATGAAGGAGGTGAGGGCCCGCTCCACCGCCAGGGGGTCTTTCGACGAGACATAGCCGAGCCGGTTCGCCAGCCGCGCGACGTGCGTGTCCACGGCGAGAGCGGGGACGCCGAATCCCATCGAGAGTATCACGTTGGCCGATTTCCTGCCGATCCCCGGGAGGCGCATCAGTTCCTCGCGGCTTCCAGGAAGGGTGCCGCCATGTTTCAGTACCACGGCCCCCGCCAGGGCGATGATGTGCCGCGCCTTGGCGCGGTAGAACCCGGTACTGCGTATGATTTCCCTCACGCGCCCCTCGGGGGCCTCAGCCAGGGCGGCGAAATCGGGAAACTCCGCGAAGAGCCTTCCCGTCACCCCGTTGACCTGGCGGTCCGTGGTCTGGGCGGAGAGGACCACTGCCACGGCGAGCTGATAACAATTCTCATGACGCAGGTCGGTCGAAACGTCGGGATACCGCCGCCGCAGGGAGCGGATGATACGGTTCGAGCGCTCCTTCGTCATTGCCATGGCGTTTCCCTCACCGCCGGGGGAGTCCCCGGAGGATCTCCAGGGCTGAATCAAGGGCCCTGGCCCTGTGACTGACGCGGTTTTTCTCCCCGAGGGTCAGCTCCGCCATTGTCCTGCCGAGTTCCGGGAGGTAGAAGATCGGGTCGTACCCGAAACCGCCATTGCCCCGCATCGCCCCGGTGATGACGCCCTCGCAGGTCCCCTCGGCGACAAGACTTTCACCCCCGGGGAGGGCGATGGCGATCGCGCAGACGAAGCGTGCCGAGCGGCGCCCTTCAGGGACGCCCCGCATCTCATCGAGAATCATGCGGTTCCGCGCGGCATCATCCGCGCCCTCGCCGCCGTACCGCGCCGAGAATACCCCGGGCCTCCCGCCCAGGGCGTCGACGACGAGGCCCGAATCGTCGGCAAGGGAGGCCAGGCCCGTGTGGTCCGCCAGGGCCCGGGCCTTTTTCATGGCATTGTCCCGGAACGTGGCTCCGTCTTCGATCACCTCGGGAGGGTCGGCGAAATCCGCGGGGGTGAGGATCTCCAGGTCCGGAAGCGCGGCGAACTTGTCCCGGATTTCCCTGACCTTGTTGGCGTTGTTCGTGGCAATGACGAGTTTCATGGCCCTCCACCCGGCCGCCCTTCCCGCGGAACGGCGACGGGGATTTTTTTCAATGCGTCGAAAAAAACAGATTGCGCTGGGCCCTGAAAATTATCAATATATTTTCTCACAACGGGGACCCGGCCATGAACCTTACGTTGATCGAATTTATCATCCTTCTCCTTTCGGACATCGCGGTCGCCTCGATACTCGTCTTCCTTTACCTGAGATACCATATCGGCCACACCAGGGTCGTCTTCATCCTCATGGGCGTCATTCTGGTCCTCGTCGTGCTGCGGGCCCTTCTCTTTTTATTCGGCCGGTGGTTTTTCTACCGTCGGCGCCTCGACATCATCAGGGAGGTGGTCGAGGGATTCAAGAAGGGCAGGTTCATTCGTCCCGGGGTGCCCCCGGGATTCGACAGCGAGCTCGACGGGATCCTCAAGGAGCTGATCGTCGCGGGCAGGCACCTTGAGAGCCTTGTCTCCTCCCAGAAGAAGGAGATCGACAATTTCCAGGAACTTTACAACAGCATCATTTTTTCCATAAGCTCCTACTTCATCGTGCTGAATGACGACGACCGCGTGCTCTTCGCCAACGAGGGATTCTGCGAAAAATTCCAGATCCAGCGGGACGAACTCTACGACAGGAGAATCGAGGACATCTTTTATTTCGTGAACGCGCGCCTGAAGGGAGGAATCGACCGCGTGCGGAAAACCGGGGCCACCACGGTGCTTGAAAAAACGCACCTCCTCACGCTGAACAAGGTATCGGTTATCGCCGACATCAAGATATCCGACATCCTCATCCAGAACGCGCACCAGATCATAATCGTGATCGACGACGTGACCAAAAAGCTGAGGAACGATTACCAGATATCGCTCATGAGCCAGATAACCGAGTCGATCCGCAAGGACGACGAGATCGATCGCGTGCTTTTTACCATTCTAACAGGGGTGACCTCCGGGACCGGCCTCGGGTTCAACCGCGCCATGCTCTTTCTCGTCGAGGAGGGCGCCCTGGTGGGCAAGATGGCCGTTGGGCCCGATTCATTCGACGAGGCGATCGAGATATGGAACGCCGCGTCCCGGGAGACCGACGGCTTTCTCAGGGAGGTCAAGACCATCGAGATGAAAGCCGGGGTCGATCTCCTGAACAGGGTCCTCGCGGTGCGGGTCCCCCTCAAGACGGAAAACCTGTTCGTGCGGGCCCTCTCCACCATGGAGAGCATCCACGTGGGTGACGCGTGGAGCGACGAGCGCGTGGAACCGGAGATACGGGAGCTCATGGACGTGAGGGAATTCATCGTCACGCCCCTCGTCGCCCTGAACAGGGCCATCGGCGTTATCGTCGCGGACAACAAGTTCAACAACGCCCCCATCACAAAGGAGAGCACCGAGCTCCTATCGATATTTTCCTCCCAGGCCGCGATGTCGATCGAAAGTTACCGGAGCCTTGACTCCGTTCGCAGCGAGATGCGGAAGCTTTCCTCGCGCCAGGAGGCCATCGTGGAATCGGAAAAGCTCGCCGCCGTGGGCAGGATCGCCGCGCACATGGCCCACGAGATCCGTAATCCCCTGGTGACTATGGGGGGATACGCCCGGAGGATCATACAGCTGCCGAAGGAGAAATCAAAGATCGCCGGGAAAATCGACACCTCGGCGGAAATCATCCTCAAGGAATGCGAGCGTCTCGAGAAGACCCTTTCGAACGTAATGGATTTCACGCGGCCGGCGAAGTTCATGAAGGAATTCAACAATATCAACGACGTGGTCACCGACACGGTGAATCTTCTCAAGAACATCTTCCTGGAAAAGAAGATACTGGTTGACCTCGACCTCAGCGAGGAGATCCCTCTGGTCAAGTCGGACTTCAATCAGCTCAAGCAGGTCATGCTGAACCTTCTCCAGAACTCCATCGACGCGATCCCTTCCGGCGGGCGGATCGATGTGCGCACGGAGAGCGACGGGAACACGGTGACGATACGGGTCCGGGACAGCGGGACGGGGATCGACCTGGAGGACCCGGGCGCGGTCTTCGAGCCCTTCTACTCGACCAAGGTCACCGGCGTGGGCCTGGGCCTTGCCATCGTAAAAAAGATCGTCAAGGACCATAACGGAAAAATCATTGCGACGAACCCTGACGGCGGAGGGGCGGAGTTCACGGTCAGACTTCCCGTTCCGGGTTAGGCCCCCGGCGGGGCCGGCACGCGATTTTTATTAAAAAAGTGTTTGAAAATTTTTTTCGGAGCATACAGTAATGAGGGACGGGGGCGGTCGCGTTGCCCCGCGGGACCGAGTGCGGGTCATTCAGGAGGGGGTTATGGCACGGTTGTTGATAGTTGAGGACGAAAAGCACCAGAGGGAGCTCTACTCAATGGAGTTCGAGGACGAGGGATACGAGGTGGACCAGGCATCCAACGGCAGGGAGGCCGTTGAGAAGGTGAAGGCGGGCCGGTATGACTGCGTCATCATGGACATCAGGATGCCCGAGATGGACGGAATCGAGGCCCTCGGGAAAATCCTGTCGCGGGACAAGAAAATACCGGTCATCATCTATACTGCCTATTCCAATTACAAGAGCAACTTCATGACCTGGACCGCCGACGCCTACGTGACGAAGTCCTCGAACCTGGATGAAATCAAGGACAAGGTAAAGGAAGTGCTTGCGGCCCGGACATGACGGGGACTGGGCGGTCGCCGAAGAGGGAAGGGGATGCCGCGGCATCCCCTTCGTGCGTTATACGACGAAGGACCCGCGCGCTTCGGATCCCCCGGGGCCGATTATATGAAGCCGGCGATTGCGCGTGAAATTTTTTCAACGTCCTTCCTGCTCAGGGTCGGGTAGAGGGGGACGGAGTAGAGCTTCTTCGCGTACCGCTCGGTATTCGGATAATCGGCGCCGCTCAGGCCGAGGAGCCGGTGGAGGGGGTGCCCGATGGAGCGGCTCATCTCGATCTTCGTTTTTCGCCAGTAGCTCTCGATCCTCTCGTCCGTGGCATTGAAGAGGACGGGGAATGACTGGTAGGCGAATTGGTCCCCGTAGAGGAAGGGGGTGGCGTGGGGGGTGATCCGCACGGATTCGTGATACAGCCGCGCGATTTCCCGCCGCCTGGCGAGAAGATCGGGGAGCTTCGCGATCTGGGTTATCCCCATGGAGCCCTGGAAATCGGTCATGGTGTAGTCGAAGTGGAGGCATTCCTTCCCGTTGCCGCGAAGCTCCTTCATGACGGAATAGTGTTTCGAGTTGTTGGTGAGCACCATGCCCCCGTTTCCCGTGGTGATGATGCCGGCCGGATCGAAGGAAGCCACGGCGAAGGAACCGTTTCTCCCCGCGGGGAGTTCGTCCCGCTCGGTCCCGATGGAGTGGGAGATGTCCTCGATCACGGGAACGCCGAGCTCTCCCGGTGCCTCGTGGTCGCCGTGGAAGCCAAAAAGGTCGCCGGTGACGACGGCCCGGGTCTTCGGCGTGATCCGTTCCCTCACCGCCTCAAGGGCGGGGAAGATGGAATCTTTCCCGATATCGAGGAGGACCGCCTTTCCCCCCGTCAGGGCCAGGGCGCTCAACGGTGCCTGGGGGAAGAAGGAGGGGATGATGACCTCGTCCGATTCGCCTATCTCCAGGGCCTTGAATGCCAGGTGGTAGGCAGCGGTGAGGGACGTCGTGGCGAGGGAATGCTTGAGCCCTATCATTTTCGCGATCGACGTCTCGAAGTGGCGCACCGATTCCCCGGCCACCAGCTCGTCGTTGATGAGGCAGTCCAGGACCGCTTCCAGCTCCTTGCGGGTGATGGTCGGCCTGCTCGTGACAATCTTCATTTTTATCCCTGCCGCGTCAAGGTGCCCTGCCGGGAGGGCACCGGGCCCTCCCGGGGTATACACGTAACAGGATACGAGGGGTGCGGTCAAGAATGTTTTATGTCGCATTGTGAAAAAAGCCGGCGCGCCTTTCCGCCAGGGTATCTCCAGAAATAAATGGACGCTTTGTCGACGTGGGGCGCGACCGAACTGGCCGCGTTCCCTCCCTTCCGGACCGCGCGGCGCGTGACTGCGCGATGATGCCACATTTTTAATCTAAAGGCTGAAAACGTTATGTCCGATACTTTAAAGAGAACCACTGCCGCGGTGATATGACCGGGGCCGCAAGGTTGGAGGTACGGTATGAAGTCCTTATCCAGATTCTGGATTATTGCAGTCGCGGGGATCCTCGCGCTCTTCGTGACGACGGGCTGCACGCCCGAGGGATCCATGGCGAAACAGCGCGATTTCCGCGGCGGGGGCGAGGCCCATGGCGTTGACGAGGAAACCTATGAATTCAGCGATGCCCGCGATGGAGGTCCCGCGGCGGAGTCCCGGATGAACCAGTGGGACGATCGGGGCGACTCTTCATCCTTTAAAAAAGACCGCTACTATCAGACGGGAGCCGCGTCATGGTACGGCCGGGAGTTCCACGGCAAGAAGACCGCGTCGGGGGAGCGGTTCGACATGAATGACATGACGGCGGCCCACCGTGTCCTTCCCTTCGGGACCATGGTAAAGGTCAAGAATTTCGAGAACGGCAGGAGCGTGACGGTGCGCATCAACGATCGCGGCCCGTACCGCGGCAAGAGGATCATTGACCTTTCCCATGCCGCGGCAAGGGATCTCGGCATGCTGAAGTCCGGCGAGGTCCAGGTGGGTATCCAGCTGGCCGGCAGGGGCGGCGAGACGGATGATATGGCGGACGGGGAAAACAGGGGCAGGAACCGTGGCTTCGAGGCGGTATCCGACGATTACGGCGAGGAGGAGGGGTACGCCGGCGGGGGGGCCTATTCCGTCCAGGCCGGTGCCTTTTACTCGCGAAGAAACGCCGACGGTCTCAAATCGAGGATCGAGGGCATGACCCACAACCCCGTATCGGTCATGCGCGACGGGGACCTGTACAAGGTCAGGATCGAGGGCATCAATTCAAGGTCCGATGCCGACAGGGTGCGGCGCCTCCTGTCCGACGAGGATATCCCATCCTTTTTAATAAACAGAAACGACTGACAGGCGGCCCCCGGAGACGGGGGCCGATTGTTATCGTTCATCCGGGAATGATTCGGGAGGGTTCCCGCTGGTTTTCAGGGTCAGCTTTTCCTTTCCGGACGCGAACCCATTATTTGTTAAAATTTTATTGACAAAAAAGGGGTGGTTTCTATCATTTCCACCTACCTCTGCCCACGTAGCTCAGTCGGTAGAGCATTTGCATGGTAAGCAAAAGGTCACCAGTTCAATTCTGGTCGTGGGCTCAGAGAGCGATTTGTGCGCGGCTCACAGTCCCAAATCCACAAGGAAATTTCCAATTTTACATGAATAAAATTGGTTGACTGCAGGGTAACTGCAATTTTCTTTGTACTACTTTATCATGGCAGGGGAATGACGCATGCGGGAGATAATACTGTTGGCGTGCCAGGAGTGCAAGCGCCGCAACTATTCTGTCACCAAGAACAAGAAGAACCAGACCGGCAAGCTTGAGATCAAGAAGTATTGCAAGTTCTGCAACAAGCATACTCCCCATAAGGAAACGAAGGCGTAGGTCTGCCGTGGAGAGAATCCGTGAATTTTTTGCCTATCTGCGCGAATCGAAGGAGGAGCTGAAGAAGGTCACCTGGCCCACGCGGGACGAGGTGACGAGCTACACCGCCGTCGTGGTGGTGACGGTCATCATCATATCGGTGTTCCTCTGGGCGATTGATTCCGGACTGATGCTTCTGATAACGAACGTAATGAAGTAAACTATGGCAAAAGAGTGGTATGTCGTCCACACCTATTCGGGCCACGAGAACAAGGTCAAGCTTGCTCTCGAAAAGGAAGTGGAGAAGAGGGGCCTGCAGAACAAGGTCATTCAGGTCAGGATTCCCACGGTCGAGGTCCCCGAGGTAAAGGACGGGAAGAAGAGAATCCGTTCGAGGAAATTCTTTCCCGGCTACGTGCTGGTCGAGATGGAATTCGACGACGAGACCTGGGGCCTGGTGAAGGGAATCAACGGGGTCACGAACTTCGTCGGAGCGTACGGATCGAGCAAGCCAAAGCCCCTCTCACGTGAAGAGGTGAGTTCCCTCTTCGACCAGATGGGTGAGCAGAAGGTCAAGGAGAAGATATCGACAGTGGTCGATTTCTCCGTGGGCGAGCATATAAAGGTCATCGACGGCCCCTTCAGCAACTTCAGCGGCGTGGTCGAGGAAGTCCATCCTGAAAAAGGCCGCCTGAGGGTGAAGGTGGAGATTTTCGGCAGGGGGACCCCGGTCGAACTGGATTTCCTCCAGGTCGGCAAGATCTGAAGGTGTGCTGGTTTTCTTCTATATAGTTGATAATGATAGATGCCGGATAACAGAACGCATGTAGCCTTCCGCCCCGCGCCGCCGAGCGTGCGGATGGGACGGGATGCCAGGGGAACGATATGGCAAAGAAAGTAAAAAAAGTCGTGACGGAGATCAAGCTTCAGATCCCGGGCGGTCAGGCGAACCCCGCACCGCCAGTGGGCCCCGCCCTGGGACAGCATGGCCTCAACATCATGGATTTCTGCAAGTCCTTCAACGACAGGACGAAGGACCAGATGGGGACCATACTTCCCGTCGTCATCACGGTGTACGAGGACAGGACCTACACCTTCGTGATCAAGACCCCTCCCGCCGCGGTGCTGATCATGAAGGCGCTGAAGCTTGAGAAGGGTTCTTCCGAGCCGAACAAGCAGAAAGTGGGCACCATCACCCGGGCCCAGCTCGAGGAGATCGCCTCCATTAAAATGCCCGACATCAACGCCAACGACATGGATGGGGCGGTGAAGATCATCGCCGGGACGGCGCGCTCCATGGGAGTCGACGTGGCGGAGTAGCGGGACCGTAGAGAGAGAATTGCATTCGAGGTAACGGAAACAATGAAACGCGGAAAGAAAATAGAAGCGGCGCGCACAAAGGTCGACAAGAACAGGCTCTACGGCGTCGAGGAGGCCGTCACCCTGATGAAGGAGTGCAAGTACTCCGCCTTTGACGAAACCGTGGACATGCAGATCAAGATCGTCCACAAGAGTTTCCAGAACATCCGGGGCACCGCGTCCCTTCCCGCCGGCACCGGCAAGGAGAAGAAGGTCCTCGTCATCTGCAAGGGGGACAAGCAGAAGGAGGCCCAGGACGCGGGGGCCGATTACGTCGGCGCCGAGGACATCATCGAGAAGATCAAAACTGGATGGATAGATTTTCAGGCCGTGGTCGCCACGCCCGACATGATGAAGGAGGTCGGGAAGCTGGGTCCAGTCTTGGGCAAGAAGGGCCTCATGCCCAAGCCGAAATCGGGCACCGTGACCGAGGACATCAAGGGGATCGTCAAGGAACTGAAGGGCGGCCGCGTGGAATACAAGGCCGACAAGACCGGAGTGATCCACATGGGAATCGGCAAGCTGTCCTTCGACGACGCCGCCATCGCCGGGAACGTCAAGGCCTTCTTCAACCAGATCAACAAGGACAAGCCCTCGGACGCGAAGGGCAACTATATCAAGTCCGTGCACATCAGCTCATCCATGGGGCCCGGCATTAAAATCAATCATAAGGGGATTGAGAAGTAATGGCAAAGCAGTACAAGGTGGACGAGGTGGCCCTCCTGGCCTCGAAGCTGAGGGACAAGAGCAATATTATTCTCACCAGCTACACCGGCATCAAGGTGAAAGACCTGGGGAGGCTCAGGAAGACCCTCCGCACGAAGGACGCGGAATACCGAGTGGTGAAGAACACCCTTTTCAAGCGTGCCCTCAAGGATGCCGGTTTCGAGGGGCTTGACGAGCACCTGAAGGGACCCATCGGGGTCGCCTTCTTCAAGGACCAGGTCGGGGAAGTGGCCAAGGCGCTGAAGGATTTCGGCAAGGACGTTGAGAAGTTCAGCTACACCGTCGGTGTCCTCGACAGCGTGGTCTACACCGAGGACCAGATAAAGAGAATCGCGGACCTGCCCTCGCGGGAGGCGGTGCTTTCCCAGGTCCTCTCCATGGTGAACGCTCCGGCGCGGAGCATCGCCACGGGCATGAACCAGATCATGGCGTCCCTTGCCCGGGGCATCAACGCGGTTGCCGAGGCGCAGAACAGGTAGGTCCGCCGGAGGGGGGTTCAGAACCGCCGGCGGTCATGGTCGCACAATTTGGAATTAAAAGGTCTCTGTTTCCAGTATATAGTGAGCGGGCCGCGTCGAATCAGGCAACGATCGACGCGTCCGGGGGAAGCCCGGGAACATGGCGCGGGTCTTCCCTATATGCGGATGCAATGCCTTTATAAGTTTTTACGCTTCGTCGTATTAACTTGAAGAGATTCACTAAGTATAAAGGAGAAGTACAATGGCTAATATTCAGGAATTGTTGGATGTTATCGGCTCGCTGACCCTTCTTGAGGCCGCCGAGCTGGTGAAGGCGATGGAGGAGAAGTTCGGCATTTCCGCCGCCGCCCCCGTCGCGGTTGCGGCGGCAGCCGCCGCCCCCGCGGAAGCGGGCGATGAGCAGACCGAGTTCGACGTCATCCTCACGGGTTTCGGCGACAACAAGGTCGCGGTAATCAAGGAAGTCAGGGCGATCACCGGTCTGGGCCTCAAGGAGGCGAAAGAGCTGGTTGAGGCCGGCGGGAAGACGGTCAAGGAAAAAGTATCCAAGGAAGAAGCCGAGAAGATCAAGCAGCAGCTTGTTGCAGCGGGTGCAACGGTTGACGTTAAATAATCGGGCGAAGGATCATCGCTTTTTTCCGCAGTGAGCGGCCATCAGGTTTGGTTGGAAACGATCAAACCTTTTGGCGTTTTTCTACACATCAGCGAAGGTTGAACTACCCATGCAAGAGTCAAGAAAGATCAAGAACTTTGGCAAGATCGAGAAAACACTCGAGCTTCCCGACCTGATAGAGATACAGGCCAAATCGTACGACTGGTTCCTCCAGCCCGGCCCGGGAAAAAGAAAGCCCCAGGGACTCCAGGCCGTCTTCGATGAGGTGTTCCCGATCGAGAGCCCCCACGAGGACGTCGTGCTTGAATTCATTGACTATGAAATCGGCGAGCCGAAGTACTCGGAGCTCGAATCAAAGGAAAGGGACGTCACCTTCGCCGCGCCGCTCAAGGCGACCATCCGGCTTATCAGGAAAGACAGCATGGAGGTGCGGGAGCAGTCCGTGTACATGGGGGACATCCCCCTGATGACGCCGCGGGGCACCTTCATCATAAACGGCGCGGAGCGCGTCGTGGTGAACCAGCTCCACCGTTCGCCCGGGATATTCTTTTTCTACGAGGACGCGGAGCGCACCTACAACTACCGGGTCATCCCCGACCGGGGATCATGGCTCGAGTTCGAGATGGATTCCAAGGGATATATAATCGCGAGGATCGACCGCAAGAAGAAGTTTCCCGTGTCGCTCCTTATCAAGGCCCTGGGGTATGATAACGACGAGGAGCTGGTGAAGCTCTTCTATGAAACGAAGACCGTGCGGCTCAAGTCCGACGAGGACTACGAGTCCCTCAACGGCAGGCGCGTGGCCCGGGACGTGGCGAGCAAGCAGACGGGCGAGGTGATCATGGAGGTCGGGGAGAGGGTCACCATGGACACCATCGACCGCATGCGCGAGGAAAAGGTGAACGAGGCGGTGGTCATCGAGTTTCCCAACAACAAGGACGACTCGTTCCTGAGCACGACCCTCGAGGTGGAAAAGGAGTTCATCAACAAGCACGTCAAGGCATCCCTTGTCGGGGAGCACAGGAGATCCGAACTCGCCCTTATGACGATACACGCCATCATGTGGCAGAGCGAGCCGGGGAACCTGGAAACCGCCCGTGACCATTTCAACCGGCTTTTCTTCGATCCCAAGACCTACAGCCTCGGGGCCGTGGGGCGCTACAAGATTTCGAGCAAGTTCGGGATCGACGATTACGAGACCCAGACGCTGAGGCCGGACGACATCATATCTTCACTCAAGTACTTCCTCTACCTGATCGCCGAAGCCGACGGCTATGAAATCGACGACCCCGATCCCCGGATGAAGTCGAAGAAGCGCTTCATCCCCACGGTCGTGGACGACATCGACCACCTGGGCAACCGGAGGGTCCGCTCCGTGGGCGAGCTGATCATGAACCAGATAAAAATCGGCTTCCAGCGCATGGAGAGGGTGATCAAAGAACGAATGACCATCCAGGACCTTGACGTGATCACGCCACAGGCCCTGATCAGCATCAAGCCGATTACGGCGGTCATCAACGAGTTCTTCGGGTCGAGTCAGCTCTCGCAGTTCATGGACCAGACCAATCCCCTGGCCGAGCTGACGCACAAGCGCCGCCTCAACGCCCTTGGTCCCGGGGGCCTTTCCCGGGAGCGGGCCGGCTTCGAGGTGCGGGACGTGCATCCCTCCCACTATGGAAGGATGTGCCCCATTGAGACGCCTGAGGGTCCCAACATCGGCCTCATCGTCTCCCTCAGCGCTTACGCGCGCATCAACGACTACGGGTTCCTGGAGACACCCTATCGCTACGTTGACAACGGAAGGCTGACGGACGAAATCGAATACCTCACGGCCGACAAAGAGGACCTCTACTTCATCGCCCAGGCGAACCAGGAGGTTGACGAAAAGGGGCAGTTCGTACAGTCCATCATCCCCTGTCGTCACCGCGGGAACTTTCCCTACATGCGACCGAAGGAGATACAGTACATGGACGTGGCGCCGAGCCAGATTTTCTCCGTCTCCACGTGCCTTATCCCTTTCCTGGAGCATGACGACGCGAACCGCGCCCTCATGGGATCGAACATGCAGCGCCAGGCGGTGCCCCTTATGATCGAAGAGGCGCCTTACGTGGGCACCGGCGTGGAGCCGAAGGCGGCGTACGACTCCGGCGTCCTCGTCATCGCCGCCCGGGCCGGGGAGGTGGAATTAGTCGACGCCCATCTCGTCAGGGTCAAGACCTCATCGGGTGAGATCGACGAATACCCCCTCATGAAATTCAAGCGGACCAACCAGAGCACCTGCTTCAACCAGCGCCCCGTCGTGAAGAAGGGACAGAAGGTCAAGAAGGGCGATGTACTCGCCGACGGGCCCGCAACGGACAACGGGCGCCTCGCCCTGGGGAAAAACATCCTGGTGGCCTTCATGCCCTGGATGGGCTACAACTTCGAGGACGCCATTCTCATATCGGAGCGCCTTGTCGAGGACGACACCTATACCTCGATTCATATCGAGCAGTTCGAGATCGAGGCGCGGGAAACGAAGCTTGGCCGGGAGGTTATCACGCGGGATATCCCGAACCTCTCGGAGAAGGCCTTCCGGGACCTTGACCAGGACGGCGTGGTGCGACGCGGCGCCGTGGTCCAGCCGGACGACATCCTGGTGGGGAAGGTCACTCCCAAGGGAGAGCAGGACCTGACGCCGGAGTACAAGCTCCTGCATTCGATTTTCGGCGAAAAAGCCCGGGAGGTGCGGGACACCTCCCTCCGGGTCCCCAACGGGATCGAGGGAATCGTCGTGGATGTAAAGCGGTTCTCGCGTGAACAGGGCGACGAGCTCGCGCCGGGAGTCGAGGAACTGGTGAAGGTCTACATCGCCGACAAGCGCAAGATATCCGTGGGGGACAAAATGGCGGGGCGTCACGGTAACAAGGGCGTCATCTCCAAGATCGTGCCGGTCTACGACATGCCATACCTTCCCGACGGGACTCCCATTGACATCGTACTGAATCCCCTCTCCGTGCCTTCCCGGATGAACCTGGGGCAGCTCCTGGAGACCGAGCTCGGGTGGGCCGCCCATGAGCTGAACCTGATCTTCGAAACGCCGATCTTTGACGGCGCCGATGAGAGCGATATCGCCGAGTATCTCACGAAGGCCGGGCTTCCGGAAAGTTCCAAGACCGTGCTCTACGACGGGCGGACGGGGGCTCCCTTCAAGCAGGAGGTCATGGTGGGCCAAATCTACATGATGAAGCTCGCCCACATGGTTGACGACAAGATCCACGCCCGATCCACGGGCCCCTATTCCCTGGTCACCCAGCAGCCCCTGGGGGGCAAGGCTCAGTTCGGCGGGCAGCGCCTGGGAGAGATGGAGGTCTGGGCCCTCGAGGCGTACGGCGCGGCCTATACCCTCCAGGAGCTCCTGACGGTCAAGTCCGACGATATGCTGGGCCGCGCGCGCATCTACGAGGCGATCGTCAAGGGGATCAACACGGCGGCGCCGGGGATACCGGAATCCTTCAACGTGCTCATCCAGGAGCTCCGGGGGCTCGCACTGGACGTGAGGATCTACGACGACAAGGAAAAGGAAATCAGCCTCTCGGAATGGAGCGAGGGCTACGGCAAGACCAAAAAACGAATAAAGATCGATTCATTGAAGAATATATAGGCGCGGCCACGCCGCGCCGGCCCGGGGCCGGCGAAGGCGCGACCGCTCCGGACAGCATTACAACCCTGACAGAGGAACCGCGATGAGGGATTTCAACGATTTCAGCTCGATCCAGATAAAGATGGCCTCCCCCGACCAGATACGCGAGTGGTCCTACGGCGAGGTCAAGAAGCCGGAGACGATCAACTACCGCACCCTGAAGCCGGAGCGGGACGGACTCTTCTGCGAGAAGATCTTCGGAACCACGAAGGAGTGGGAGTGCTACTGCGGCAAGTTCAAATCCATTCGGTACAAGGGGGTCGTCTGCGACCGCTGCGGCGTCGAGGTCACCCACTACAAGGTCCGGCGGGAACGCGGCGGCCATATCGAGCTCGCCACTCCCGTGGCCCACATATGGTACTATCGCTCGGTGCCCTCCAGGATGGGGCTCTTCCTGGACCTCACCGTCAACTCCTTGAAGTCGGTCCTCTATTACGAGAAGTTCATCGTCATTGATCCCGGCGAGGCGGCCGAGGAGGAGATCAAGACCGGTGATGTCCTCGACGAGGAGGCCTATCTCGGCCTCTATGAAAAGTACGGCGACACCCTGGTCGCGGGGATGGGAGCGGCGGCCATCAAGGACCTGCTCCTCAGGATCGACCTGGACGAGGAGTCCCGGCAGATTCGCGCGATCATACAGGCGAAATCGAAAAAGGAAAAGGACGCGAAGATCGACAAGAAGCTGATCAAGCGCCTGGAGATAATCGAGGCCTTCAAGGAGTCCGGCAACGAGGCGGACTGGATGATCCTGGACGTGATACCCGTCATTCCGCCGGAGCTCAGGCCCATGGTCCAGCTCGACGGCGGACGCTTCGCCACGTCTGACCTGAATGACCTCTACCGCCGTGTCATCAACAGGAACAACCGGCTCAAGCGGCTCCTCATGCTCCGGGCGCCGGAGATCATCGTGCGCAATGAAAAGCGGATGCTCCAGGAGGCCGTGGACGCCCTTTTCGACAACAGCCGCCGCAAGCGCGCGGTCAAGGGGAAGGGGAACCGTCCCCTCAAGTCCCTTTCGGACATGCTCAAGGGGAAGCAGGGCCGTTTCCGCCAGAACCTCCTGGGAAAGCGTGTCGATTACTCGGGGCGCTCGGTCATCGTCATCGGTCCCGAGCTCAAGCTCTACCAGTGCGGTCTTCCCAAGAAGATGGCCGTGGAGCTCTTCAAGCCATTCATCATGAAGCGCCTCGTGGACAAGGATTACGTGCAGAACATCAAATCCTCGAAGAAGATGGTCGAGAACGAGCGGCCCGAGGTGTGGGAGGTCCTCGAGGAGGTCATCTCCGAGCATCCCGTGCTTCTGAACCGCGCCCCGACGCTTCACCGCCTCGGCATCCAGGCCTTCGAACCGATCCTGGTTGAAGGAAAGGCGATACGGCTCCACCCCCTGGTGTGCCACGCCTACAACGCGGATTTCGACGGAGACCAGATGGCGGTGCACGTGCCCCTGTCCCCCCGGGCCCAGCTTGAATGCTGGACCCTCATGCTGTCGTCGAACAACCTTCTTTCTCCGGCGAACGGCCACCCCGTGGTATCTCCCACACAGGACATCGTCCTGGGGATATACTACCTGACATCGCTCCTTGAAAGCGCCGCCAGCGCGGCCATGCTCTTCGACGAGGAGTCCGAGGTGCTCCGGGCCGTCGACGCCGGGCAGATCAGGATGCGGACGCTGATCAAGTTCATCAACGCCAATAACGAAATCGTTGAAACCACGGCCGGGCGGCTCATCTTCAACGGTCTCCTTCCGGAGGGATACCCCTTCGTCAACCGGATCGTCAACGACAAGGAGCTGTCCGCGATCATCGCCAGCGTGCTGCGTCAGTACGGTCCCGATGTCACGGTGAAGATGCTGGACGACATCAAGGAGGCGGGGTACCGCTACGCCACCTTCTTCGCCCCCACCATTTCCATGTCCGACATTATCGTTCCCCAGGCGAAGAAGGATATCATCGCCGAGGAGGACAAGAAGCTCGAGAAGATTGAGAACGAATACCGGAACGGCTACATTACCGACGAGGAGCGCTACAACCGCGTCATCAATCTCTGGACCAACGCCAACGAGGTGATCGCGGACAGGATGTTCAGCGAGCTTTCCGGGAATGCCGGGGGGTTCAACCCGATCTACATAATGGCGCAGTCGGGCGCCCGGGGCAGCAAGCAGCAGATACGTCAGCTGGCGGGCATGCGCGGCCTCATGGCAAAGCCGAGCGGCGAGATCATCGAGGTGCCGATACGGGCGAACTTCAAGGAGGGTCTCACGGTCCTCGAGTATTTCATTTCGACCAACGGGGCCAGGAAGGGACTGGCGGACACGGCGCTCAAGACCGCGGACGCGGGGTACCTCACCCGGCGCCTGGTTGACATCGCCCAGGATGTGGTCATCGCCATGGAGGATTGCGGCACCACCATCGGTATCGACATCTACGCGATCAAGGAGGGGGACGACATCATCGAGTCCCTGGGGGACCGCGCCCTTGGACGGACCCTTCTCTACGACCTTCTCCATCCCGTGACGGGAGAGGTGATATGCAAGGCCGATGATATCGTGACTGAGGACATATCGCAGATGATCGATGCGCTGAACATCGACGCGATCGAAATACGCTCGGTGCTCACCTGCGAGGCCAAGCACGGGGTCTGTTCGAAGTGCTACGGGCGCAACCTGGCCAACGCCCAGCCCGTTGAAATTGGAGAGGCCGTGGGCATCATCGCGGCCCAGTCGATCGGGCAGCCGGGCACGCAGCTCACCATGAGGACCTTCCATATCGGCGGGATCGCGTCGCGATCAGTTGAGGAGAGCGAGATCAAGCTCGGATATCCCGTCTACGTGAAGGACATCACTTCCAAGACGATCAAGACCGAGGAGAAGAAGACAATCTCGGTGCGGAGGGGCTACCTCATCGTGCAGCGGGTGATCAACGAGATGACCCTCAAGGGCGACCCGAAAATCCTCGTGGACGAGAGCGAGAAGGTCTACGCGGGGGTCGTCATCGCGAAAGGCTCCGATGGCGAGGACGTCATCGCGAAGAGCTCCGGACTCGTGAAGGTCGTCAAGAACAAGGTGTACCTCCTGGGGGACCAGCATTCCCTGCCGATCAACGTGGGCACGGAGATCCACGCGAAGGTGGGAAAATTCTACGAAAGGAACGATATTCTCGCGGCTTTCGATCCATGGTTCGAGCCGATCCTCACGGAGGTCGGGGGCAAGGTCGAGTTCGTCGACATCGAGATCAACAAGAGCCTCCGGGAAGAGATCGACCCCACGTCCAACGTCACGAAGCGGGTCGTGGTAGAGTACAAGACGGAGAAGCTGCAGCCCCGCATCGACATCGTCACATCCTCAAAGCAGGTGATCACCTACCTGCTGCCCAAGGGCGCTAACCTGATGGTTCCCGACGGCGCCAAGGTCAACGCCGGCACCGTCCTGGCGAAGATGCCGCGGGGCGCGGAGAAGACCAAGGACATCACGGGGGGCCTTCCCCGCGTGGCCGAACTCTTCGAGGCGAGGACACCGAAGGACGCGTCCACCCTTTCGGAGCTCGACGGGACGATCGAGATCGGCGACACGGTAAAGAACAAGCGGAAGATCCTCATCACCGGCCAGGACGGGACCGAGAAGGAGTATTCTATCCCGGTGACCAAGTTCCTCCGCGTGCAGGACCGCGATTTCATAGGCAAGGGAGAGCAGATCGACGACGGACCGGTCGATCCCCACGAGATCCTCAAGATCAAGGGCCCCCGGGAACTCCAGAAATTCCTGGTCAACGAGATCCAGGAGGTCTACCGACTCCAGGGCGTTTCAATCAACGACAAGCATATCGAGATCATCGTGCGCCAGATGCTCCGGAAGGTTAAGGTGACGGATCCCGGCGACTCTAATTTTGTCATAGAGCAGATCGTGGACAAGTTCGACTTCATTGACGAGAACGAGCGGGTGGTGGAAGAGGGCGGAAAGCCCGTGACGGCGATCCCGATCCTCATGGGGATCACCAAGGCGGCGCTGAACACCGAGTCGTTCATTTCGGCGGCCTCCTTCCAGGAGACCACCAGGGTCCTCACCGACGCGGCGATCAAGGGAAAAGTCGACCAGCTCAGGGGGCTCAAGGAAAACGTCATCATCGGCCACCTGATACCGGCGGGAACAGGCGTGCGTCAGTACGGCATGATAGACCTCTATGAGGAAACCCCCGGCGATCTCGAGGGGCCCTACCCGGAGGAGGGCGAGCAGGCGGATTCCGAGGGAGTCGCCGCGGCCGAGAAGGAATAGTGACCGGAAAAGAAGATTAATATCTTGACAAAAAACGCCCCGGTTCGCACATACCATCATGATGTCCCGGCCCCTGTGGCGATCGCGCCGAGGGGGCGGGAGGCGTACCACGGGATGAAGAAACAGGAGAGAGAATGCCAACGATCAACCAGTTAATACGGAAAGGGCGGGAGTCCAAGAAGAAAAAGACCAAGTCCCCGGCCCTGACGAGCTGCCCGCAGAAGCGCGGCGTGTGCACGCGGGTGATGACCTTCACCCCGAAGAAACCGAATTCCGCCCTCCGGAAGGTGGCCCGGGTGAGGCTCACCAACGGCATCGAGGTGACCGCCTATATTCCCGGCGTCGGCCACAACCTCCAGGAGCACAGCGCCGTGCTGATACGCGGCGGCAGGGTGAAGGACCTGCCGGGAGTGCGGTACCACATCATCCGGGGCACCCTGGACACCCTGGGCGTTGACGACCGAAAGAAGGGCCGTTCGAAATACGGGACCAAGCGGCCCAAGGCATAATTACGAGAGCGAGGAAGAGAGATGCGGAGAAGAAGACCGGTCAAGAGGGAACAACTCCCCGACCCGAAGTACGGCAGCAAACTGGTGTCGAAGTTCATCAACTGCATGATGCTGAAGGGGAAGAAGGGGGTTTCTGAAACGATATTCTACAGGGCCATGGACATCCTCGAGAAGAAGACGCAGAAGGACCCGGTCGAGGTTTTCGTCCAGGCCCTTGAAAACACCAAGCCACTGGTTGAGGTGAAGTCCCGGCGGGTGGGGGGCGCGACCTACCAGGTGCCGATCGAAATACGGCCCGAGCGGCGCCAGGCCCTGGGCATCCGATGGCTCATTACCAATTCCCGGAACAGGTCAGAGAAGACCATGTATGAGAAGCTCGCGGGCGAGCTCATGGACGCCTATAACAACACCGGCGTGTCCATTAAAAAGAAGGAAGATACCCACAAGATGGCCGAAGCGAACAAGGCGTTTGCCCATTACAAGTGGTAACGGCCCTAAGGGGATCAGCGCCGGCGGCGGATCAGGCGCCGCGGCGCGCAGGCATCGGGGAATGCGGATGAATACCAGGTCAACCTGGTATTTTTACGTGATGGAGCATCGGCGCGCAGCGCGCGACGGCACCAGGCCGTGCCGTGAATGACGTATCGTTGTACGAATCAGCCGGCACCCCGCGGCGCGGGGCGCCAGGGCGGGGGTAACCATGCCGAGGGAACTGCCTCTCAACAGAACGCGCAATATCGGTATCATGGCCCATATCGACGCGGGGAAAACGACGCTCACGGAACGGATCCTCTTTTACACCGGCAAGACACACAAGATGGGGGAGGTGCACGAGGGGACCGCGGAAATGGACTGGATGGTGCAGGAGAAGGAGCGGGGCATTACCATCACCGCCGCGGCGACGACCTGCTACTGGAAGAATACCCTCATTAACATCATCGACACCCCTGGACACGTTGACTTCACCATGGAGGTGGAGCGGAGCCTCAGGGTCCTCGATTCCGCCATTGCCGTGTTCGACGGCGTCGCCGGCGTCGAGCCGCAGACCGAGACCGTCTGGCGCCAGGCCGATCACTACCATATCCCCCGCATATGCTTCATCAACAAGATGGACCGCGTGGGCGCTGATTTCAGGCGCTGTGTTGAGATGATAGGCAAGCGCCTCGACGCCGTTGCGCTGCCGCTTCAGCTTCCCATGGGGGCGGAGGATTCCTTCCGCGGCGTCGTTGACCTTGTCGCGATGAAGGCGCTGGTGTGGAAGGACCAAATGGGCCTTGTGATGGAGGAGGCGCCGGTTCCTGACGAGATGCGCGATGAGGTGCGGTCATACCGGGAAGCCCTTCTCGAGGCCGTCGCCGAGCAGGACGACGACATCATGCACAGGTATCTCGAGGGGACTGAACCGTCCATCGAAGAGATACGGGCCGGGGTGAGGGCCTTGACCGGGAGCGCCCGGGTATTCCCCGTCCTCTGCGGCGCGGCGCTCAGGAACCGGGGCGTGCAGCCCGTTCTCGACGCCGTGGTTGATTATCTCCCGTCGCCGCGGGACGTGAAACCGGTGGAAGGCCACGATCCCAAGCATGTTGAAACGCTCCTTGTCCGCGAAGCGGGGGACAAAGAGCCCTTCAGCGCCCTCGTGTTCAAGCTGATGAGTGATCCCTACGTGGGAAAGCTTTCATACATACGCGTCTACTCGGGGCACGCGAAAACGGGCGAGCAGGTCTACAACGTCACGACGGGCAAGAAGGAGCGGATCCAGAGGTGCCTGCGCATGCACGCCAACGACCGGGAGGACATCAAGGAGATATTCACCGGTGACATTGTCGCCGTCGTGGGCCTGCGCGGGGCGCGTACCGGGGACACCCTCTCCGACGAGCAGCACCCCATACTGCTCGAGAAGATCGAATTCCCCGAACCCGTGATCTCCGTGGCCATCGAGCCGAAGACCAAGGCTGACCGTGACAGGCTCGACGCGGCGCTCCAGCGCCTGGAGGAGGAGGATCCCACCTTCCACGTCATCATGGACGCGGAATCGGGGCAGACCCTCATTTCAGGAATGGGGGAGCTCCATCTCGAGATCATCGTGGACCGGATTACACGGGAGTTCAACATCCGGGCGAACGTGGGTAAACCACAGGTTACCTACAAGGAGACCATCACCAGGCCTGCCGATTCGGAATATCGATACGAAAAGCAGATCGCGGGGAAAGACCAGTACGGCCACGTGGCGATTCACATTGCCCCGGGCGAGCCAGGCTCCGGTTTCGTGTTTCACAATGGACTGAAGGGAGGGGATATTCCCGAAGAGTTCATCAGCGATATTGAGGCGGGCCTCAACGACGCGATGCAGTCCGGCGTGCTCGCGGGCTATCGTATGGACGACATCAAGGCGGAGCTTATTGGAGGCTCGTATAACGAGGCTTCCTCAGTCCCGTCAGCCTATCGCATTGCCGCCGCCATGGCCCTCCGGGAGGGAGCGCGCAGGGCGGCGCCGACCCTCATGGAGCCGGTGATGAAGCTTGAGGTGGTCTGCCCGGACGAGCATACCGGCGATGTCATTAATGATATCAACTCCCGGAGGGGCAGGATTGAAGGGATCGACATGCGCGGGAACCTCAAGGTGATCGACGCCTTCGTGCCACTTTCCGAGGTCTTTGGCTACGCCACCAGTGTGCGGTCCATGAGCCAGGGGAGGGCTACCCACACGCTCCAGGTATCGCACTACGAGGCGGTTCCCCGGGAGATCACCGAACGGATCGTGGGAAGGATTTCCGGGATACTCTGACATGAAATCTCAAATAAATCTCCACCGAACAAAATTTTTAATTAATTTGTTGACAGAATATGCATATTTTTTTTTTATTTCAAAACCCGCAATACAGATGGGCACGATGCGTGGCACCCACCGAAGACCTATATTTGCGGCTGTCTTGCCGGGGCTGGCGGTTTTTTCTTCCTTATAAATAATTGAGGGAGGGAAAGGCCCATGCGAGGATCAGGTAGTCCTTGCATCATATTGGGATGTAATGTCATGTTTATTCCCGTCATCCTCCCTTCCGGGCGAGGGTGAATTGTATGGAAATGCTATAACGGAAAAACAATGAAGGAGTGAAATCCAATGGGTAAAGAAAAATTTCAAAGGACCAAACCGCATGTTAACGTCGGCACCATCGGTCATATTGACCATGGCAAGACGACCCTGACATCGGCCATTACGAAGTGCCTCCATATAAAATATGGCTTCGGGAAGCCGGTCAACTTTGAAGAGATCGACAATGCGCCGGAAGAGAAGGCCCGTGGTATAACGATCGCCACGTCTCACCAGGAGTATGAAACACCCAACAGGCACTACGCCCATGTGGATTGCCCCGGACACGCAGACTATATCAAGAACATGATCACCGGCGCCGCTCAGATGGATGCGGCGATACTGGTCGTGGCGGCGGGCGACGGCGCCATGCCCCAGACCAAGGAGCACGTGCTCCTGGCTCACCAGGTGAACGTGCCCAACATGCTGGTGTTCCTGAACAAGGTCGACATGCTCGATCCCTCTGACCGCAGCGAGATGATCGAACTGGTCGAGATGGAGATTCGCGAGCTCCTCAACAAGTACGAGTTCCCGGGTGACGAGGTTCCGATCATCCCCGGTTCGGCGCTCAAGGCCCTCGAGGAGGCCGATGCTAAAAATGTCGACGGCGAGTGGTTTGGTTCAGTCATCAAGCTGACCGAGGCCCTCGACTCCTACATTCCCGAGCCGGTGCGCGCCACGGACAAGCCCTTCCTGATGCCGATCGAAGACGTGTTCTCGATCACGGGTCGGGGCACCGTCGTCACGGGCCGTATCGAGCGGGGGATCGTGAAAACCGGCGACGAGATAGAAATCATCGGGTTCACTGAAACGAAGAAAACCGTCTGCACCGGCGTGGAGATGTTCAGGAAAATCCTCGACGAAGGCGTCGCGGGCGACAACGTCGGATGCCTTCTCCGCGGCACGGGCAAGGACGAAGTCATGAGGGGCCAGGTCCTCGCCAAGCCGGGTTCAATCAAGCCACACAAGAAGTTCGAGGGTAAAGTATACGTACTCAAGAAGGAGGAGGGCGGCCGTCACACTCCCTTCTTCGGCAACTACCGTCCCCAGTTCTACTTCAGGACGACGGACGTGACGGGCATCATCACCCTTCCCTCGGGAGTGGAGATGGTCATGCCCGGGGATGACATCGACATGACGGTCGAGCTGATCACACCGGTGGCAATGGAAGAGGAGCTGAGGTTCGCGATCCGCGAAGGCGGGCGCACCGTCGGGGCCGGGGTCGTTATTAAGGTTCTCGAGTAGTTTTCTCCTTTCCAGAACTGGAATGAGCGAATTGTGGTCAGACCATCATGATGATGGTCTGACCTATGTATTTCGACGATAAAAAATATTTCAGGTACGAGAAGTGGCAAAGCCTACTGGACAACGAATCAGGGTAAAGCTGAGGTCCTTTGACGCGAAGTTGCTGGACCAGTCAGCCGAAAAAATCGTCGCAACGACCAACAGGAGCGGCGCAAAAGTGGCCGGGCCGGTTCCGTTGCCAACGAAAATTGAGAAGTTCTGCGTTCTCAAGTCGCCCCACGTGAACAAGAAATCGCGTGAGCAGTTTGAGATACGGACGCACAAGCGCTTGATTGACATCATTGATCCGAATTCAGACACCGTCGAGGCCCTGATGAAGCTGGAACTGCCCGCCGGTGTTTCGGTCGATATCAAATCCTGATCTTGCCGACTTCTTGTTTTCAGTTATCCTTGGTCACCTGAGCACTAATTGATTATGAACAGGAATGAGTGATGAAAAAGGCGCTTATCGGCAAAAAAATTGGGATGACCCAGTTCATGCATGAAGACGGTACGGTTACCCCCGTTACCGTGTGCCAGCTCGGGCCCTGCGTGGTCGTGCAGAAGAAGAACATCGAGAAGGACGGATACGCTGCACTGAAACTCGGTTTCGGCGAGGCGAAGGAAAGCCGCGTTACGAAGCCGATCGCCGCTGACCTGAAAAAGAAAGGGATAACCCCCCGAAGGATTTTCAGGGAGGTGAGCGTGTTCGATGAGGCGCTTGAAATCGGCAGCGTCGTTACCTGCTCGATATTCAGCGAGAGCGACGTGGTCAACGTCACCGGCACATCAAAGGGACGGGGATTCGCGGGTGTCGTGAAGCGCTACGGCTTTAAGGGCGGAAAGGAAACCCACGGGTCGACATTCCACAGGGCGCCCGGCGCGATCGGCGCATGCGCCTACCCCAGCGAGGTGTGGCGCGGGCAGAGGATGCCGGGAAGGCTCGGGGGCGATACCGTGACGGTGAAGAACCTGAAGATCGTCAAGGTCATGGAGGACAAGAATATCGTCCTCATTTCTGGCGCCGTGCCGGGAAGAAGAAATTCCCTGATCACCGTGAGCGAGCGATAGGCAGGCAAGGCATGAAAGTTGACAAGTATTCAATAGACGGCAAGGTGGTGGGGTCCGTTGATCTTTCGGATTCCGTGTTCAGCGTCGAGGTGAACGATCTTCTTATATACGAGCTCGTGAAGGCGGCCAACGCGAACCTGCGTCAGGGCACCCACAAGACCAAGGAGCGCTCCGAGGTGAGGGGCGGCGGAAGCAAGCCGTGGCGCCAGAAGGGAACGGGCCGCGCCCGAAGCGGCTCCAGCCGCTCGCCCGTATGGAGAGGCGGCGGAACCATATTCGGCCCCAGGCCCAGGAGCTATCGGATAGACCTCCCGCGGTCCCTTAAACGATCAGCATACCGCTCGCTTTTTTCCCTTAAAGCGAAAGAAGGGAGTATAAAGGTGGTCGAGGATTTCACGGCGAGCGGAAAGACGAAGGACTTGGCCACGATAGTCCGGGCTCTCTCGGTCACGAAAGGGGTCCTGATATCTGACAGCGAGGATTCGCTGCTCAAACGATCGATACGGAACATCCCCTGGCTCGGGTACAATAACGTGAACAGGATTTCGGGGAGGGACATCTTCTATTCCAGGGATCTCATCATCACCGAAAGCGCGGTGAAGCTCCTGAATGAACGATACGCGGAAGGTGACCGATCATGAATTCGAACGACATCATAATCCGGCCGGTGATCTCCGAAAAGACCACCGATCTCGCGGGAATCAATAAATACGTGTTCCGCGTTTCGATGAAGGCCAACAAGCTCATGGTGGCCCACGCCATAAGGGAGCTTTTCGGGGTAAAGCCGGAAAAGATCAACATCATGAACGTCAGGGGGAAGAACCGGCGGCTCAGGTACAGGACCGGCAAGCGGAGCGCGTGGAAGAAAGCGGTGGTGACGCTCAAGCCGGGTGAAAAGATCGAGCTCTTCGAGGCCAAGTAGGCGGGGGCCGCAGGGGAAACCAGCTAAAGGAAACGGACCATGGGACTCAAGAAATTCAAACCGCGTACACCGACGACGCGATACAAAACGGTTCTTGATTTCGGGGAACTCACCGAATCAAGGCCCCACAAGCCCCTGACCAGCGGGAAAAAGCAGAACGCGGGGCGGGGTCACAAGGGGCAGATTTCCGTTCGCAGGCGGGGTGGCGGTCACAAGCGCCGCTACAGGGTGATCGATTTCAAGAGAAACAAGACCGGTATACCAGGACTGGTCGCGACCATTGAATATGACCCGAACCGTACCGCCAACATAGCCCTTATCAACTACGTGGATGGAGAGAAGCGCTATATCATCGCACCGGAGACCCTGAAGGTGGGCGATACGATCGTTTCGGGCGAGGAAGTCGAGATCAAGGCGGGGAACGCGATGCCCCTCAAGAACATTCCCCTCGGCACCTCCATTTACAACATAGAAATGACCCGCGGGAAGGGCGGACAGCTTGCCCGCTCCGCGGGCGCCGCCTCGGTGATAGCCGCGAAGGAGGGCTCCTATTGCCTCATCAAGCTGCCCTCGGGAGAGATTCGAAAGATCCACCAGGAATGTTACGCCACGATAGGCGAGGTGGGGAACAAGGACTACGGGCTGGTGACGATCGGCAAGGCGGGACGGTCCCGCTGGTTGAACCGCCGTCCCAGGGTCCGGGGCGTTGCCATGAACCCCGTTGACCACCCGCTGGGGGGAGGAGAGGGGAAGTCCTCCGGGGGACGGCATCCCTGCTCACCCACGGGTATGCCGGCGAAGGGATTCAAAACCAGGAAGAAGCATAAAATCAGCGATAAATACATTGTCAATCGAAGGAAGAAGTGATGGCGCGATCAGTAAAAAAAGGCCCCTACGTCGACATCAAGCTTTTCAAGAAAATCGAGGAAATGAATTCCTCGAGTTCGAAAAAGGCCATCAAGACCTGGTCCAGGCGATCAACGATTTTTCCCGAGATGATCGGGCACACGCTCATGGTCCATAACGGCAAGAACTTCATACCCGTTTACGTAACCGAGAACATGATCGGCCATAAACTGGGGGAATTCGCGCCCACGAGGACCTACCGGGGCCATAAAAGCAAAGATGATAAAGTTGCCAAGAGGAAGAAGTGATGGAAGCGTTAGCCTTTTCAAAGTTCAACCGGGTTTCCGCGTCGAAGGCAAGGCTCGTGGCAAATGAAGTCAGGGGCGAGGTGCTTCCCTATGCCATAGAGATATTGAAGGCGATGCCCCAGAAGTCGGCGCGCCTCATTCTGAAGGCCCTCTACTCCGCCGGGGCCAACGCGAAATACAAGAAGCCCGATATCATGGACAAGGATCTTTACATAAAGAAGATAGTCGTCGACGAGGGGCCCACCATGAAGAGATTCAGGCCCCGGGCCCGTGGAAGGGCCAACAGGATAAAGAAACGGACAAGCAATATCACGATCGTGCTGTCGGATGAAAATTAAACACGAGGGTAGCGTTCAATGGGTCAGAAGGTCAATCCAATAGGGCTCCGGGTGGGAATCAACAGGACGTGGGATTCCATCTGGTATGACGACAAGAGGAACTACGCGAGGAACCTCCACGAGGACCTGGCGATAAAAAAGTACATTGAAAAGGAAAAACGCTCCGCGGGAATATCCAGGGTTGCCATTGATCGTTTCCCCGACAGGGTCAACATAAATATCCACGCGTCGAGGCCCGGGGTGCTGATCGGCAAGAAGGGATCCGACATCGAGGCCCTCAAGGAAAAGTTGATGAAGATCGCCTCGAAGAACGTGTATATCAACATCATCGAGGTGAAGAAGCCGGAGAAGAACTCTGCGCTCATAGCCCAGCAGATCGCCCAGCAGATCGAGGGGCGTTTCCCCTACCGGAGGGCGGTGAAGCAGGCCATCACCAACGCGATGAGGAACGGCGCACTTGGGATCAAGGTCATGTGTTCCGGACGGTTGAACAACGCGGAAATGGCGCGATGCGAATCGTACAAGGAAGGGCGGATCCCGCTCCATACGCTGAGGGCGGATATCGATTACGGTTTTGCCGAGGCGCTGACCACGTTCGGATTGATCGGCGTCAAGGTCTGGGTGTACAACGGCGATGTGCTTTCGAAGAGCCTGGAAGACGACGAGGACAAGTACACCGTGAAGCGGAAAACAAAGTGAGAAAGGAACTGCCGCCATGTTAATGCCGAAACGTCAGAAATACAGGAAGGTGCAGCGGGGGAACATGCGCGGGAAGGCGCATCGCGGGGCATCCATCTCCTTCGGAGAAATCGGCCTCAAATGCCTTGAGCCGGGTGAGATTACGGCCCGCCAGATCGAGGCCGCCCGGGTCGCCATCACCAGGAAGGTCAAGCGGGGCGGGAAGCTCTGGATCAGGATTTTTCCCGACAGGCCCTTCACGAAGAAACCCGCCGAAACAAGGATGGGGAAGGGGAAAGGCAATCCCGAGGGTTACGTGGCGAGGATCAAGCCCGGGAAGATCCTTTTTGAAATAGCAGGTGTGGAAGAGGAGCTTGCCAGGCAGGCCCTCATGAGCGCGGCATTCAAGCTCCCGCTGAAAACGAAAATTATCTCACTTAACGAGCAGATGACCCGAGGTTAGGACCGATGAAAGGGAAACTGGAAGAATTCACCCCCGATGAGCTCGAAAGGAGCCTCGTCGAGTCGAAGGAAAACCTCCGAAAAGAGCGTTTCAAGGCCGTGACCAGCAAGGTGGAGAATCCGAAGAGGATAAGCCAGCTGAAAAAGCATATTGCGCGCATACACACGCTCAAGCGCGAGTACGAACTGGGAATCAGGCAGAAGAAGAAGTAATCATCTCGAGGACACGAACGGGTAATGGTTAAAAAAAGAAAACAACTTGTGGGTAGGGTCGTAAGCAACAAGATGGACAAGACCATCGTCGTTGCGATCGAGAACCTGATCATGCATTCACTCTACAAGAAAGCGGTCAGGAGAACCAAGAGAATAAAGAGCCATGACGAAAAGAATGAATGCGCCGTGGGCGACCTGGTTATGGTGGAAGAGACCCGGCCGCTGTCCAGGGAAAAGAGATACCGTCTGGTCAAGATCGTCGAGAAAGTAAAGTAGGTGAAGCGAGATGATTCAGGTTGAGACAATGCTGGGCGTTGCCGACAACAGCGGCGTGAAGCGGGTGCAATGCATCAAGGTCCTGGGAGGAACGAGGCGTCGGTACGCCTCCATAGGCGACATCATCGTGGTAGCGGTGAAGGACGCGCAGCCCTCATACGGGCTGAAGGATACCATGGGCAAGAAAGTGCACGGAAAGGCCGTCCTCAGGGCGGTGGTGGTCCGCACCAAGAGCCCCCTGCGCCGTAAAGACGGCTCGTATATCAGGTTTGACGATAACGCGGTGGCGATCATCGACGCAAAGGGTGAGCCCAGGGGTTCGAGGATTTTCGGCCCCGTTGCGCGCGAACTGCGGGAAAAGAATTTCCTCAAGATCGTATCGCTGGCTCCGGAGGTGCTTTAATGGGCAGGGACGTGAAGCAGGGGAAAAACAGGTCCCGCATCAGGGCGAAGGACAATGTCGTCGTGGTGTCGGGCACGGACCGGGGACGGCGCGGAAAGGTGCTCAAGGTAAGCGCTGATGCCGGCCGGGTCATCGTTGAGGGGATCAATAAAAAGAACAAGAAAATGAAGCCCGGGCCCGAGCAGCCCAAGGGCGGGATGATGAACATAGAATTCCCGGTCGATATTTCGAACGTCATGATATTCTGCGACAAGTGCAAGAAGGGCGTGAGAATAGGCGTCCAGTTGAAGGACAAGGGTAAAACCAGGGTCTGCAGAAAATGCGGCAAGAGTATAGACTAGGGCGGAATAGAAGGAAACGGCGATGGCTGCAAGATTGAAACAGGAATATGATAAAAACATACGCAAGAAACTGATGGATCAATTCAAGTTCAAATCCATCATGCAGGTGCCGCGGGTTGAAAAGATAGTACTCAACGTCGGCATGGGCGACGCGCACGCGAACCAGAACGCCCTGAAGGCGGCCATTGAGGAGCTCACCGCCATAACCGGCCAGCGGGCGGTAAAGACGACGGCCCGAAAGTCAATCGCGAACTTCAAGCTCCGGGAAGGATTCGATGTGGGCTGTCGGGTAACCCTTCGCGGCGACCGCATGTACGAGTTCCTTGACCGCCTTATCAACGTGGCGCTCCCCCGGGTGCGTGACTTCCGGGGGCTCTCCCCGAAATCATTTGACAATTTCGGGAATTATAATTTTTCAGTCATGGAACAGATCATTTTCCCGGAAATCGATTTCGACAAGGTGGACAAGATACACGGCATCAATATAACGATCGTCACGAACGCCAGCAGGAAGGACGAGGCCCTGGCGCTCCTGAGCGAATTCAAAATGCCATTCAAATCATAGGAGTCAACGCTGTGGCAAGAACGAGCATGTGGGCCAAACAGGTGCGCGGCCAGAAATTCGGGGTGCGTGAGCACAATCGCTGCAAGATATGCGGAAGGCCGCGTGGGTACATGAGGCGCTTTGAAATGTGCAGGATTTGCTTCAGAAAGCTGGCGAGCGAAGGGAAGCTTCCCGGCGTTGTAAAATCATCGTGGTAAAAATCAACTGTACAGGTATGGTCACATGAGTGCTATTTCAGATCCCATCGCAGATATGCTGACGAGAATAAGGAACGCCCTGAAAGCGGGACATCTTGTAGTCGACGTTCCTTCATCGAAAATGAAGGTTTCCATAGCGAAAATCCTCAAGGATGAAGGGTTCATCAAGAACTTCAAGCTGAACGACGACAACCGCCAGAAAGTATTGAGGGTATATCTCAAGTATTCAGAGGTGAATCAGCCGGCGATTCTCTCCCTGACGCGGATCAGCAAACCAGGACGCAGGGTCTACATTAAGGCGGAGGACCTGAGGCCGGTCTATAACAACATAGGGATTTGGATTCTTTCGACATCAAAGGGAATTGTAACGAACAAGACCGCGAAGAAGATGAATGTGGGCGGTGAAGTTCTGTGTGAAATATCTTAAGAGGAAACGAGCGGCAATGTCACGTGTAGCGAAAAAACCAATTCCAATCCCCGCCGGCGTACAGGTTCAGTACGAGAACCGGAACCTCACCGTTACCGGGCCGAAGGGATCGCAGTCATTCACGGTGGTGGCCGGCGTGGACCTCGAGATTTCTGACGGCCAGGTTCGCGTACTGGGCAAGACCTCGTCGGAGGACAAAAAGGCGGCCGCGGCCGCGGGTCTCGTCAGGTCCCTGGTGGCCAACATGGTGACCGGCGTCTCGGCAGGGTTCGAGAAGTACATGGAGATCGTGGGAGTCGGTTACCGGGCGACCCAGCAGAACAGGGACGTTCAGTTCCAGATCGGTTTTTCCCATCCCGTGATCTTTTCGCCCCCTGAAGGTATCGCCGTTGAGGTCATGGAGGCGACGAAGTTCAAGGTGACGGGGGCGGACAAGCAGCTCGTGGGGCAGGTGGCCGCGGATATACGCAAGCTGCGCCCGCCGGAGCCTTACAAGGGGAAGGGGATACGCTATAAAGACGAAGTGGTGCGGAAAAAAGCCGGGAAAGCAGGTAAATAGCAATGGATAAGGTAGCGCTGAAGAAAAAACGCCTTACGCGGAGAAGATTCATCATCAAGAAAAAAATCCGCACGAACAAGGATGTCCCCAGGCTCTGTGTCAACAGGCATAGCAGGAACATCTACGCCCAGATTATCGACGACGGGAAACGGCATACCATCGTGGCCATGTCCACTCTCGCCAAGGATTTCCCCGAAATGAAGAACAGGTCGAACAAGGCTGCCGCGGCCGAGCTCGGCAGGCTCCTGGCCCAGAAAGCGGTCAAGGCCGGGATCAAGACCGTCGTCTTCGACAGGAACGGCTTTAAGTACCATGGCAGGGTAAAGGCTTTTGCCGATGCGGCGCGTGAAAACGGCCTAGAGTTTTAGGAGACGAAGAGATGAAACTGAAAAGAAAAAAGGTTCCCGTTGCCGACCTCGATCTTTCTGAAAAGATTGTGGCGATCAACCGCGTCGCGAAGGTCGTTAAGGGAGGAAGAAGGTTCTCCTTCAACGCCCTTGCCGTAATCGGTGACGGGAACGGCCATGTGGGCATAGGGTTCGGCAAGGCGAACGAGGTGCCCAGCGCCATTGATAAAAGCAAGGAAGACGCGAAGAAGAACCTCTACAGGGTGCATGTCCACAAGCACACCATACCCCACCAGGTCATCGGGACCTACAAGTCCGCAAAGGTGATACTGAAGCCGGCGGCTCCCGGGACGGGCATCATCGCCGGCGCATCGGTGAGGGCTGTTCTCGAGCGCGTTGGCATACACGACATTCTTTCAAAGGCCCAGGGTTCCCGCAATCCGGTAAACCTGGTGAAGGCGACGCTGGACGGACTGCTCCAGCTCCGGAGTTTCGAGGAGGCGGCGAAGATGCGGGACGTGCCCCTCGGCAAGTTATGGGAATAAGCGGGTAACGCCATGGCGAAGAAACTGGAGATCACACAGGTACGCAGCAGCATCGGCACACTGCCGAAACAGAAAGCAACGCTCAGGGCCCTTGGATTGAGGCGCATATCGGCCTCCCGTGTCCACGACGACACCGTCGTGATCCGGGGCATGATCGACAAAGTAAGGCACCTTGTCCGGGTGAAAAAGATTGAGAAGTAGCGAGTTGCAATCATGGAACAGAAAAGATATGAAATGAAACGACCCGGCCACATGCAGTCGAGAAAACGCGTGGGACGCGGTAACGGCAGCGGCAGCGGGGCAAAATGCGGCAGGGGCCAGGATGGACAGCTGAGCCGTTCGGGCAAGAAGAAAAGGGCATGGTTCGAGGGAGGACAGATGCCCATCCAGCGTCGGGTCCCGAAGAGGGGATTCAACAATTACACGAAGAAGGAATACCAGATCGTAAACCTTTCCCTTTTCGAAAAGCTCGGCCTGCCGGAAGTGGGCCCTGAGCTCCTCAGGGAAAAGGGGGCGATTGGGCATGATGATCGTCTCGTGAAGGTCCTTGGTTCTGGGGATATCACGAAAGCGGTGAAGGTGACCGCGGATGCTTTTTCGAAGACGGCCATTGAAAAAATCAAGAAAGCGGGCGGCGAGGCGATCACGCGTCCCGTACCGCTGAAGAAAAAGAAGGTCGTCGAAGAGTAAATGAGGGAAGCGCCGGAGGGTCACCCCAAAAGGCGGTGATTTCCCGGCCGAAACGGGATCAAGGGTAAACCCAGGGAAGAAAATGGCAAACACCGTAATCAATATTTTCAGGATTCCCGATTTACGGAACCGGATCATCTTTACCCTTTTTATTCTCATCGTCTACCGGATCGGTGCGCATATCCCGATACCCGGGATAGACGTGGACGCACTTTCGTCGTATTTCAACCAGGCGCAGAGCTCGGGGTTGCTTGATTTTTTCGATCTTTTTTCCGGCGGTGCGTTCAAGCGTTTCACGATTTTCGCCCTTGGCATAATGCCCTACATTTCAGCGTCGATTATCCTTGACCTGATGAAAGTGGTATTCCCCGCCCTCGAGCGGCTTTCGAAGGAGGGGAACGAGGGGCAGAAGAAGCTGAACCAGTACACGCGCTACGGGACGGTGCTGCTCTGCGCGGCGCAGTCCTTCGGGCTTACCTTCTGGATGAAATCGATGCAGACCTCGGCGGGAGGCTCCGTGGTTCCGGAGGACGCCGGGATCGGTTTCGTGATCATCACCGTGGTGGCGATCACCACGGGAACGATGGTGCTCGTGTGGCTGGGGGATATCATCACGGAGCGGGGAATCGGAAACGGCATATCGCTCATCATCATGGCCGGTATCGTGGTCAATGCGCCCACGGCACTCGCCACGACGATGAAAAAGATCGGGGATTCCGGCGAGCCGATTATCGGCGTGATGCTCATGGGGCTTTTCCTGGTCGTGGTCGCCGCGTCGATACTCCTGACACTGGGGCAGAGAAGGATCCCGATCCAGTACGGGAAGAAACAGACGGGACGCACGATGGTCCAGAGAAGCGCGCAGTATATCCCACTCAGGGTCAACGCGGCAGGGGTCATCCCGATAATTTTCGCCGCGGCGATCATCACCTTCCCGACCCAGGTGATCGGGATGGCGGGGGGGACGAGCTCGCCGATACTGAACAAGATCCAGTTCTGGCTTTCGCCTGGCCAGGTTCCGTACATGCTGCTGTACAGCGGCCTGATCATTTTCTTTTGTTTTTTCTATACGGCGATCCGGTTCAACCCGACGGAAATCGCCGACAATCTAAAAAAATACGGCGGTTTCATACCAGGCATACGTCCGGGCCAGAACACCGCGGATTACATAACGGGCATTCTGAACAAGATCAATCTGTCAGGCGCGATATTCCTGGCGCTGATAGCTATAGTACCCGACATGGTGCTGCGTATTTGGCCGGAGCAGGTGTCGGTTGAGATGGCACACCTATTCGGAGGCACATCTCTCCTGATCATCGTCGGTGTTGCCCTTGATACGCTTCAGCAGATCGAGTCGCAGCTCCTGATGAGGCATTATGACGGATTCCTGAAGGGAGTACATATGCGGGGCCGCCATTGATACGGTCATGATGGCGGAGAAACCATGAAAGGGCGGCACACGGGACAATGGCCAAAGAAGAACCGATAGAAGTCGAAGGGGTGGTCGTGGAACCTCTTCCCAACGCGATGTTTCGCGTGAAGCTGGACAACGGCCATGTGGTGCTGGCCCATATTTCGGGAAAAATGAGGATGCATTACATACGGATCCTGTCGGGTGACCGCGTAACCGTTGAATTGTCGCCCTACGACCTGAGCAGGGGCCGGATTACATACCGTTCGAAGAATTGAGTTCTTCCGTGGCGGCCCCGGGTTTTCCCCGGCGGACTTGAAGAGGTACGAAATGAAAGTGAGAGTGTCGGTCAAAAAGATATGCAATGACTGCAAGGTCATAAAGCGTCATGGCGTCGTGCGGGTTATATGCAAGAATCCGCGTCACAAGCAGCGCCAGAAGGTGAGGACCGTTAAAAAACATTAATCGCGAAACAGGATTAAGGGGAAAATATGGCACGTATAGCTGGCGTTGATTTACCGAACAATAAAAGGGTTGAGGTAGCCCTGACGTACATCTACGGTATAGGACCGTCGACGTCCAAGAAAATCGTAAGAGAAGCGAAGGTAGACCCGGACAAGAGGGTAAAAGACCTTGCCGATGAAGAGATCAATGATATCCGTAAAATGATCGAAAAGCTTACGAAGGTCGAGGGAGATCTCAGGACCGAGGTGGCGATGAACATCAAGCGCCTCATGGACATCGGGTGTTACCGCGGGATCCGCCACAGGAGGGGCCTGCCGGTCAGGGGCCAGAACACCAAAAACAACGCCAGGACGAGAAAGGGCAAGCGGGGCGCCCCGGTGGGCGGGAAGAAGAAATCCCAGAAGTAAGGAGTAGAGCGTGAAAGGCAAGAAAACCAAAACCCGGAAAAAGGAAAAAAGGGTGGTCCCCGTCGGTAAGGCGTTTGTACAGGCAACCTATAACAATACCATTATAACCCTCACCGATATGCAGGGGAACGTGATCGCCTGGGCATCCGCAGGCGGCGAGGGTTTCAAGGGGTCAAGGAAATCGACTCCCTTCGCTGCGCAGATGGCGGCGAAAACCGCGGTGAAAAACGCCATCGACAATGCCGGTCTTCAGACCGTTGAAGTATTCGTAAAGGGCCCCGGCATCGGCCGGGAGGCGGCCGTGAGGTCACTGTTCCAGTCCGGCCTGAACGTGACAAGGATCAAGGACGTGACCCCGGTGCCGCACAACGGGTGCAGGCCCAAGAAGAGAAGAAGAGTATAACGGAGTAAGATATTATGGGAAGATATACCGGACCTCGGTGTAAATTATGCAGACGTGAAATGACGCCTCTCATGCTCAAGGGGCAGCGATGCCTGACGGACAAATGTCCCCTGAAGGGTAAAAAGAAGTATCCTCCGGGACCGCCCAGGAAAAGACGCGCGAAGATGTCCGATTATGCCGTTCAGCTCAGGGAAAAGCAGAAGATCAGGAGAAGCTACGGGCTGCTTGAAAAGCAGTTCAGGCTTCTCTTCCAGGATGCCCTCCAGAAAAAGGGCGTCACGGGGGACAACCTGATGTCGCTTCTTGAGCGCCGTCTTGACAACGTGGTTTTCAGGATGGGCTTTGCCTCGTCAAGGTCACAGGCGCGGCAGCTGGTAAGGCACAAGCACGTGCTGGTGGACGGTAAATCCGTCGATATCCCGTCGTTCAGGGTGAAGGAAAACAATGTCATCAGCGTCAGGGAAAAGTACGCGACGAACGCTATGATAGACGACTCGATCAAGCTTGCCAAGGCGATAGACTCGGTACCCGGCTGGATGGAGGTCGATTTCGAAAAGAGGAGCGGTAAAATCGTGCGACTCCCCGTTCGGGAGGATCTCACGACAAGCTTCAATGATCAGCTTGTCATCGAGCTCTATTCGAAGTAATCCCGAATTTCTGTGCCGCATTATTAACGGAGGTGGAAATGGCTCCACGAAACCTGCTCAAGGGCTTTAAGAGACCGAGTAAAATAACGTTTGAACATGATGAGTTGAAGCCGGACTACGGGCGATTCATCGCTGAGCCCTTTGAAAAAGGCTATGGTTTGACGATCGGTAATTCCCTGCGCCGCGTGCTCCTTTCGTCGATCGAGGGCGTGGCGATAACGGCCATCAAGATCGAAGGGATACCCCACGAGTTCGACAGCATACCCGGCGTGTACGAGGACGTCACCCGCGTCATACTCAACCTGAAGAAGCTGAGATTTAAGTATTCCGGTGAACTGCAGAAAGTTCTTCATATAAAGAAGACTGGACCAGGAGAGCTCCGGGGCGAAGATTTCAACGTGGATTCGGAAGTCGAGGTCATGAACAAAGACCTTGTCATCGCCACGATGAACGAGACGGCCGCTATTGACATGGAAGTGCAGATCGAGCGGGGAAGGGGTTACGTCCCCGCCGAGGTCAACAAGTCAAACACAGAGGCGGTGGGGGTCATCCCCATTGATTCGATATTTTCTCCGATCAAAAAAGTCAACGTCAAGGTCGAGGACACCCGTGTCGGCCAGAGGACGGATTTCGACAAGCTCATCATGGAGATCTGGACCGATGGATCGATATCCCCCGAGGACGCCATCGCCATCGCGGCGAAGATAATAAAAGAGCACATGACCATTTTCATCAATTTCGAGGAGGAGCTCGAGGAAGAGGTCGAGGAAGTCGATGAAAGCATCGAGAAAATGAGGACCCTCCTGGCCAAGTCGATTGATGAGATTGAACTTTCCGTCAGAGCGTACAACACCCTGAAGAGCCAGGATGTTTCCACCCTCGAACAGCTCGTCAAGAAAACCGAGGACGAGCTGAAGAAGTCGAAGCACTACAGCGATTTAGTGCTGGGTGAGATCAAGTCAAAACTTGATTCGTTGCACCTGAGCTTGGGATTAAAGGATTAACGAGGTCGCAGATGAGGCACAGGAACAGCGTAAAACAGCTCGGAAGGACGCATTCTCACCGGAAGGCGATGTTCGCCAACATGGTGACGTCTCTGTTCCGGCATGAAAGGATAGTAACCACCCGCGTCAAGGGGAAAGAACTGAAAAGGATATCCGAGAGGCTGATCACCCGCGCGAAGAGGAATATCGCCATGGGCGGGTCCGATGAAGCGAGGCAGTTGCACAACAAGCGCGAGGTGATGAAGGTCATCAAGGACAGGGACATCGTGAAGAAGCTTTTCGAGGATATCGCCCCTCGCTTCATGGAGCGCAAGGGCGGATATACGAGGATGTATCTTCTCGGCAGGAGGCCCGGCGACGCGGCTGAAATGTCGATCGTGGAGCTCGTGGAAAAGAAGGCCCTGCCCAAAAAGACAGAAGACAAGGGGAAAGAGGCCGGCAAGGAAACACGGAAGGAAAAGAAGGTAAAGCCGAAAGCCGGGGCTAAGAAGGAAGAGCCGAAGGAAGCGAAAAAGGAAACGCCGAAAAAAACAAAGGCAAGTGCTGAAAAGGAAAAAAAGGTAAAGCCCGCTGAAAAGAAAAAAAGCGGCGAGAAGCCCGATAAAGCGAAAAAGGATAAATGAACCTTTGTGCCGGGGTGCATTAAAAAAGCCGGATGTGAATATCCGGCTTTTTTAGTGACCGCGTTACAGGGTGCTCACCCCCCCGCCGTGCCCCCGGGGACTTTCCCCAGCTTCTTTAATTCCACGCTGTGAATGAGGCCGAGATTGTCGTTGGCGTCCACCTTGTACTCCTCGGGGATCCTGTCGTCATACACGGGGATGATCGAACCGTGATGGATGTTGTACTTGACAAGGCTTTTACCAAGTTCGTTGATGTTTTTCGTCCTGTGTATTTCGATGCCGTTCTGCTTGGCTTCCCTGCAGATCATCACGACGCTCGTGAACCTCGAGATAATGAAATTGATGTTGTTCGGAGTGAGATTCTTCCTCTTCCTGAGCATGGCGATTTCGGGGTCTTCCATGATCTTCTTCGCCTGGTGGTATTTTTTATAACCCTGGCGGAGATATGATTCGATGCGCTGTCGATCATGGAAGAGATGATATTTCTCAGGGTCATAGGGCTTCACGTCCCTCAGAGGGTCATAGGGCTTCCTGAAATATTCACCGAAGCCGCTCTTCTTGCTGTACTCGATCAGAATGTTGAACGAGTCCTTGGATGTCGAGTCGAGGATTTCCTTGGTGCGCTTCAGGTACATGTTACCGATGGATTCAAGAAGGAGGATGAGGTCCATCTTAACCTTGCCGAACTTGAGGGTGGAGTCGGTGAAGTTCTGCCCGTAATAATTTTCCCCGGCTTCCTGGAAAAGGGCGGTGATTTCGGCGTATCTCTTTTTAAGTTCGTCATCTCCGAAATTTTCAATCATTATCCTTACGCTTCTCAGCGTGTCAAGGGTGAAGGTGAAATCCTGGGAGGATTTGACCGCCGGTGAAATCGCGAATGCCGAGAAGACCGGGAAGAGGGTCGCCATCAGTATGAATAACCCGAGGATCGTTGTCCGTTTCATGTCGAAATCCTTGCGGTTGATTGTCGCGCCCCGGTGTGCCGACGAGACGGGGCGGCGCACGTTCGGCGCAGGGAGCAAACATGATAGATGCCCCCTTACTATTTCGGCATCATGCCTGATCTTCTTTATAATAATATGGAAAGATCACGGCGCCGGCAAGCCATTATTCGTCATTTGGCCGGGGATAAAATTGAGGGGATGCCGTGAATGAAAAGAAACCAGAGAAAAAAGGTTATTGCATTTTTTGATATTGGTTTTAAGGTTAGCTGTTGCAATAAGCGCTGGCAAGGGAGTTTTGAAGGGATTATGGACAAGGATCTGAAAATATCGTACCGCCAGAAAAACCAGACGGTGTGCCCGGTGTGCTCGTTTGAGTTCCATCGAGAGGAGATGTTTTCGGGGGGAGGGAGGCTGATCGCGGGAAGGTTGACCGATGAATTGCGGCGCAATTACGAAGTGAGCAAGAAATACGGCAAGGTATATCCCCTGGCCTACGTTCTTACCGTGTGTCCCGCATGCCTCTACTCATCTTTCCACAGGGACTTCGAGGCGCTGGACGCGAGTGAGACGATAAGGATCCGGGACCTGGGCAGCGCCCGGAAAAACGCCGTGGCCAAGTTCTTCGGCTCGCTTGATTTCAACGCCGACAGGGGCCTACCATCGGGCGCGGCCTCCTACATGCTAGCCGTTGATTGCTACAGCTATCGCGGGAAAAAGGTTGCGCCGACCTTCAAGATCGCCCTTTCGTCGATACGGGCCGCATGGCTCTTCACTGACCTGGCGAGGGAAAATCCCGAGGGGCATTTTGCGAAGATCGCGGCATTTTTTTACAAGAAAGCCTACCAGTCGTACGTGCAGCTTCTCGACATAATGCAGACGGGCGCCGAGCCCATGGACGCGGTCGGCAACATGGGGCCCGACACTGATAAGAACTGGGGATACGAGGGAGTACTCTACCTCACCGCGGTCCTGACGGTGAAGGTGGGCATAAAGGAAACCGATCCTGAAAAACGCATGGAGAATTTCGCGAAATGCAAGCGTTATCTCAGCCGCCTCTTCGGCTCGGGAAAGACCTCGAAGTCGAAGCCGAGCGAGCTCCTCGATAAAACCAAGGACCTCTATGATAAAATAAACGAGATGATCGATGAATGGAACAGGGAAACGGCGTCGAATGCACCGGGAGAATAGCCCTCACGATCCAGTACGACGGCACGAAATTCAACGGCTGGCAGATACAGAACGGCGGGGTTACGGTCCAGGGAGAAATTGAAAAAGCCCTCCGCATTTTTTTCAGGCAAGAACTGCGCGTCATGGGATCCGGCAGGACGGACGCGGGGGTCCACGCGCTGGGCCAGGTCGCGCATTTCGACGCGCCCGAACCGGTATCGCTCCGCCGCCTCTGCATAGCCCTGAACGGCATCCTTCCAAGGGAGGTGGCGATTACAAACGCGTACCGGGTGAAAAGCGATTTCCATTCGCGTTTCGGCGCAGTCGCCCGGGAGTACCGCTACGTTATTTATAACCATCCCCTGAAGTCGCCCTTCACCGCGTACCGTGCCATGTGGCTCCATGACAGGCTGGATCCCGATTATCTTCGCGCGGCGAGCGCGCATCTCCTGGGGGAAAAGGATTTTGCGTCTTTCTGCAAAAAGAGTGAGTCGAAGGGAATAAGTACCGTGCGGCGCATCACCTCGATTGATATCCGGAAGAAGGGGGACTGGATATTTTTCGAGATCAAGGGGAGCGGTTTCCTTCACCACATGGTGCGGATCATAATCGGGACCCTCGTCGATATGAGCAGGAAGCGAGCCGAACCATCGATGATGGCGGATATCATGGAGAGGAGGGACCGCGTCTTCGGCGGTTTTACGGCCCCCGCTTACGGACTGTATCTGAAAAGGGTCTTCTACTATCCACCGCTTGAATCGATGGAATCGGCCTTTTAATTCCCCTGGGCAAGGTTATTTAATTGACAATAATCGCCTCATCGTGAGTAGTACCGTTGAATTCTGTAACATAACGCCACGGCAGATCACAGACAACGTAAACAGAATATGAAACGTGGAATCATCTTCCTGGCCGCTGTAGCGGCATTCATTGTAAGCGCGCTCCCAGCCCAGGCCTACCGGGAGCGCAAGGATCATTTTTCCCGGCCGCAGATCGGGGGATGGTTCGGTCCTGTCACGCCCCTGGGCGAAATAGCCAAGAAGGTGGAGACGAACCTCGGGGGCGGCGCCTTTGTGAGGATGACGCTCCCCTACCGCTATCTCAAGCTGGGAGTCGATTCCTCGTATCAGAAGTTCAAATCGCAGGGCGTATCGGAACTGCAGTTCGTTCCGGTGTACGGGAACGTGCTCTTCCAGATACCGGTCGATTTCGCGGTGCGGTTCCAGTTCAAGGGGGGCATGGGCGCCGGCTATCTCCATCTCAAGCCGGACAACTCTGATCTCTGGGACCCGATCTTCATGGCGGGCTTCGAGGTCTCGTTCCCCGCAGGCAGGATCGTCAACATCGGGCTCAGGATCGACTACATCTACATATACGAGGGGCACCTGAAGGGCTCGAAACATGGCGGGCATATCCTGAACACCGGCATTCAGCTCTATTTCAACATATGAACACCGGGGATGTCTCATGAAGACTGCAACGCATATCAGGACATGTATCATTCTATTTTTCACGGCACTCGCCGCAGGGTGCGGTGACAGGCCCCTCCTCACGGAAATGGGCACCAACCGCCTGATGGTGGTCCTGAAGGGCACCTACGAATCGGACAGCCCCATGCCCTGGTCCATGCCGGATCCGGATCCGCTTGACCTGGACTATAATACATTGCTGCTGGACGATTCCGTGGACGACTGCGACGGGGTGGGACCGAATCCATCATTTTTAATGATGGACATCGCTGAGTTGAAGCTATTAGACTCGAAGGGTAAACAGTATCGTTTCGCGAACTACCGGCAGACCTTTGCGTTTCCCTTTTCCGACCTGGAGCCGTTTTTTAGCGGCATCGGGGTGGTCCTCGAAAACGACGATGTTCCCTTCAAGAAAGAGCCCTACGTGGCAGTGGGACTGTATATACGCAAGATGCTGACGGACAACGCGATAAGGTTTTATCCCAGCGAAGATGGATGGAAATCCCTTTACATGTGGGACAGCTTCGACAGCGAGGACCTTCCGAGCTTTAACTTTAACAAGTTCCAGATCCATTCATTCTACGATACCCTCAGGTTCGAGAAAGCCTACATCAACAGGGTATATCCACTGATCGTTCCTATCACGGACCTTGACACGGGGAATCTCGGTTTCTTTTTCAACAAGACGCCCCCCCTTACCGTGCTTGAGATACGGATGGTGGTGAAGAATTTCGTGAAGAAATACGAGTACGAATCATATCCGAACCAGGTGCACTACTTCGCCCTCTCGGACTGGCTCCAGAACGTGGAGCCCGAAGAGATGAATATCGGCGGCAACATTATTACCGTCGTAAGGACCTACGTCCCCGGGATGACGGGGACGATACGCGGTTCGAATGGACCGGAAGCGCGCCATATCATCGCCGTTCCGCACGGGGCTGATATAAGCCTGTACACACTAAATACCGATCCATATGGGACCAGTTTTGGAGACGACGTGAGGACAAATAACCCCTGCAACCTTCCCATGGGTCCTGGCTTGTATCTCGGAACCAGCATATCGCTGGCCCTGGATTATTATTTGGAAGTTGAAAAAAATAAAAAAACATGGAATGACCGGGTCCCAGATCGATGCGGTGATTTCGCCACCTATCAACAGAACTGGAACACCTTCGCGCGGGAAGTCGGCAGTGATTTCAGGCTCCCCCCCCTTGCGGTGTATGCCGAGGAAAATATGGATTTCACTATTAGCAACGTTCCTCCCGGGCGCTACGATCTCTACCGTGCCAACGTGGATCCGGTATACGGTCGGCTCTACGAGGACGGCGAATTCACCCCGTACGGATCCAATCCCGTCACCGTAAGCATCGGATCGGTAACTGACGTCTCTTTTTAACGGACCACCAAAAACTCCCGCTGTTTTCACTTTCGGCCCCTGATGGAATGCCGACATTGTTGTGCACAATGCGTTTATCCTGTGGGTGTTCCATCCTACGTTTCGAAATTTTTTCTTCCTCCCAATATTGTAATTGACCCTTCCGCTCGGCCCCGGTACTCAAGTCCTTCAAACCGTTCCTGAAGCGAACCGGGCCGGGGGACGTTATACCGGGGAAAGCCATGTCAGATTCACAGATAATCGTACAAAAATACGGGGGCACGAGCGTCGGTTCCGCCGAGCGGATCAGGGCCGTGGCGGAGCGAATCAGGGGATACGTGGAAAGAGGTCGTTCTGTCGTGGTGGTCGTCTCGGCCATGGGCAAGACCACGGATGAGCTGGTTTCCCTGGCGGCCCAGGTGGCGAGCAGGCCCAGCAGCAGGGAGATGGACATGCTCCTCTCAACGGGGGAGCAGGTATCAATCGCACTCCTGGCCATGGCGCTCCACGACATCGGCGTGGACGCCATATCCTACACGGGCTCACAGATCCGCATGGTGACGGACGGCAATTTCAGCAGGGCGAAGATCGAAAGCATCTCGACCGAAAGGATCATGAAATCTCTCAACGGGGGGAAGGTCGTGATCGTGGCGGGGTTCCAGGGGATCGACGCCGATGACAACATCACCACCCTGGGAAGGGGCGGTTCCGACACCTCGGCCGTCGCGCTGGCGGCGGTCCTCGGGACGCGCGACTGCGAAATATACACGGACGTAGACGGCGTCTACACGGCGGACCCCCGCATCATAAGCCGTCCTCTCAAACTCGGAGAAATAAGCTATGACGAGATGCTTGAGCTGGCCAGGCTCGGCGCCGCGGTCCTTCACTCGCGTTCAGTTGAATTCGCGAAGAAGTATGGCATCAGGTTGCATGTCCGGTCGAGTTTCAATTTCGAAGCGGGCACCATTGTAATGCCCAAGGAGGAAATGGTGGAAAAGTTTGTGATCAGCGGCGTGACCGCCAAGCGTGACGAGGCGAAAATCACCATCAGGGATATTCCGGACAGGCCCGGAATCGCGGCGCGCGTCTTCGGGCATCTCGGTGCGAACAGGATATACGTAAACATGATCGTCCAGTCCACGGGAAGGGACAACAGGGCGTCCATATCCTTCACCGTGCTGAAGAACGATCTTGACCGGGCCATGGAGCTCTGTGGAGACCTCAAGCAGGAACTGGGCGCCTCAGAGGTCGATTCAAAGCCGGATATCGCGATCGTTTCCGCCGTGGGGGTGGGCATGCTTTCCTCCTACGGCGTCGCGGGCAAGATATTCTCCATGCTCTCCGAGCAGAACATCAATATCGAGATGATATCCACGTCGGAAATTGGCATCTCCTGCGTCATAGATGACATGTACGCGGAACTGGCGCAGAAAGTGATACACAAGGCCTTTATCGAGGCGGAGGGCTGATGCGGACCGTGGGGGTCCTCTTCGGGGGGAGGTCGGGGGAGCATGACGTGTCACTCTGCTCCGCCGCGTCGGTCGTGTCGGCCCTTGATCCTGAGAAGTATCGCGTCGTGGCGATCGGAATCGACCGTTACGGGAAATGGTACGTCCAAAAAAGCCCCGAGATAGTCGAGCATCCTGACTTCGGTCGGATCCTGAAAATGGAAAAGTCCGGCGCCTGGTACGTCAATCATTATGATGAGGAAAACCGCCTCGTCCTGCGCAACGCCCATGACGGCGCCCGGGTCGCCGTCGACGTGGTGTTTCCCGCGGTGCATGGGACCTACTGCGAGGACGGCACCCTCCAGGGGCTCCTGGAACTGGCTATGGTGCCTTACGTCGGCGCCGATACCGTCGGTTCTTCCATCGGCATTGACAAGGACGTGGCGAAGCGCCTGCTTCGTGACGGGGGAATTCCCGTGGTCCCCTGGGCAACCGTCACGGCCGACGAGTGGAGGGCCAATCCCGCTGCCATTCTCGAAAGAATACGGAGGGACCTTCCGTTCCCGCTTTTTATCAAGCCGGCCAGGACCGGTTCTTCCGTGGGAGTCATCAAGGCCCGTGATTACGGCTCGCTTCCCGGAGGGATCGACGAGGCATTCCGCTATGACGCGAAGATCCTTGTCGAGAAGGGGATCGACGCGAGGGAGATTGAATGCGCGGTTATCGGGAATGCCGATCCCGAGGCATCGGTCCTCGGCGAGGTGGTGCCGCGCCATGAATTCTATTCATACGAATCGAAGTATATCGATCCCGACGGCGCCGAGCTGCTGATTCCCGCGCCCCTTGACGGAGCCGTCGCTGAGGGCATCCGCGACGCCGCGGTAAAAGGGTACCGTCTGCTCTGCTGCAGCGGAATGGCCCGGGTCGATTTTTTTCTCGACAGGCGGGGCGGAGAATTCTACCTCAACGAGGTGAACACCCTGCCAGGGTTCACCGGGATCAGCATGTATCCCCGCCTCTGGGAGCATTCCGGTCTTTCCTATCCTGCCCTGATCGATCGCCTCATCGATCTCGCCTTCGAGCGCCATCGCGCACGCGCGGCGGTTCGAACGGACCGGTGACACGTCGTTTTATTCCATCGGGTGACACGCGTTGGCGCAGCCGGCCGCATTCAAACAGGGCATGCGGCGCATGGAGTTTTTTAATTGACACGCCTTCTTTTCCGGTCATGGTGGAGGGGGTGGGGCTTTCAACATAATCATCAAGCGGGTGCGGGTATGGGCATGAAGGGATCGGAAAAGCGAATCATGAGGCGGGCGGAGAAGGAGCGTTCTCGCAGCGAGAAGGTGGGGCGCCCCGGGAGGTCGGGAAAGACGAGGCGCGCAATAGGGAGTTTCATCGTCGAGAAGCGATCGATCGTCCCCAACATGATCACCATGTCAAACATGACCATGGGGTTCTTCGCCATCATACTCGCGAGTAAGGGGGACCACCGGTCCCTCGCAATGGCGGGGATACTGGTATGCGTGGGCACGTTTTTTGACGCTATCGACGGCGCCGTCGCCCGCGCCATGCACGTGGCCAGTCCCGTGGGGGTGCAGCTTGATTCACTCGCCGATGGCATCGCCTACGGCATCGCCCCGGCGGTAATCGCCTACCAGGCCTACCTTTCCGAGCTTCCGAAGAGCGGCTTTTTCGTGGATACCGGCATGCTGATCGCCCTGATCTATCCGATCTGCGCCATATACCGCCTCGCGCGTTTCAATATCGGCGCTCTTGAAGAGGAGCAGAAGGGATTCACCGGACTTCCCTCGCCGGCCGCGGGGATACTGATCGCGGTTATTCCCGCCCTGGAAATTCCCGACTTCATGTTCCTGATCAAATTCACGGTGAGGTTTCCCCTCTGGGTATTCGTGCCCGTCTATGTTGTCGCGGGCCTTCTTATGGTTTCGCGGATAGACTACGGCAAGACCTTTGCCACCATTTTCCGAAAGGGTCGCGTCGCGCTGGTCCTGACCATCATAGCGATGATCCTTCTGCTCAGCCTATTCAGCATGTGGTGCATTTTCGGCGTGATCGCGGGCTATATCCTGATAGGGATCATCCAGTACACGGTCAAACTTTTCAAAAGGCGTCCGGCGTCACCCGCAACGAAGTAAAGGACACAGTGAAATCAGGTGATATACTCATTATAGGGGCGTCAGCCGCAGGGGTCTCGGCGGCCAGGGAGATCAGGGCGGTCGATCCAACCGTTCCCGTGAGACTTTTTTCTGAGGAGCCGGTATTTCCCTATTACCGTCCCTTCCTGACGGAGGCGATCGGCGACGAGGCAGTGGAGGAACGATCCGGGTTCTTTCTCAACGCGGAAGGGTGGTATGAGAAGAACGGCATCGAAGTGAGGCGCGGTGAGAAGGTGGCCCATATCGATACCGGGGCACGGGAAATCGTAACGGCCCGGGGCGACCGGCATTCCTACGGCAGGTGCATCATCGCCACGGGCAGCCATCCCTTCGTTCCGTTCCCGAACGCGTGTGAGCGGGAAAACGTCTTCGCGGTGAGAACGCTGCGGGACGCAGCGGACGTGAGGGAGTGCGCGAAGCGGTCGTCCAGCGCGATCGTTGTCGGTGGAGGACTCCTGGGGCTTGAGGCGGCGCACTTCCTTTCGGCGCGGGGACTCAGGGTGACCGTTCTCGAGGCGAGTGACAGGATCCTCCCGCGGCAGCTCGACGAGGAATGCGCTGAGATCGCCTGCCGCATCATCGAAAAAAACAGCGTTGAGCTTATCCTGGGCGTTACGGCCGATTCCATACTGGGGGAGGGCAGGGCGACGGGCCTGAAACTCTCAACGGGGGCCGAGCTATCGGCCGACATGATCGTTTTTTCGATCGGCGTGAGACCCTCAGTTGAGCTCGCGCGGGAATGCGGCATCCGCGTTGACCGCGCAATCGTCGTCAATGAAATGATGGAGACCTCTGAACCGGGGATATACGCCTGCGGTGATGCCGCGGAATTCATGGGTAAGACCATGGCCCTCTGGATGCCGGCGGTGAAGCAGGGAAAAATCGCGGGATCCAACGCAGCGGGACGCGCCGCCAGGTTCGAGGACGAGGTGTACCCCGCGGTCCTGAATCTTTTCGGCACGAGGCTTTTCTCGGCCGGCTCCCTCTGCCAGGACATGTCCGATGGGGAATACCGGCCCTGTATGGATAAGGACGAGGAGAAGGGTCATTACCGGAAGACCTTTTACATTGATGACAGGCTGGCGGGTTTCATCCTGATCGGGAACGTGAGCGAATCGAAAAGGCTCCTTGATGAGTTCAGGAATGGCGCCCCGCCTGGGCCCAGGTGAGGCTGGTATGGCTGATTTTTCACACTATTCAGATGAGGGCGCCCCGGTAATGGTGGACATATCGTCAAAAAAGACCACCATGCGATCGGCCAGGGCGACGGGATTCGTGCGAGTAGGCGCGTCGACCCTGGAGTTGATCGAGAAGCGCCTTCTGCCGAAGGGGGACCTCTTTCAGATCGCCAAAGTCGCCGGTATCATGGCGGCGAAACGGAACGCGGAACTTATCCCGATGTGCCATCCCCTTCCCCTGAGCTTTGTCGATGTCATGATCGACCTTGATCATGCAAATACGGGCGTGCGCATCAGTTCCGAGGTCCGCCTGGAGGGGAAGACCGGCGCTGAAATGGAGGCATTGATGGCGGTTTCCGTGGCAGCCCTCACCGTGTATGACATGTGCAAGGCCGTGGATAAAACCATGGTTATCGGTGATATTACCCTGGTAGAAAAAAGGGGCGGAAAATCCGACATGACGGATGGAAGAATTTCAGGGAAATAACCAAGGAAATTTGCGTGAAGGTAAAAAATCATAAAAAACAGCCGTATTTTTTTATAATTCCTTATAATTAGCTGTAAATATTGAAAATTAGACTTGCTAAAAAAGGGATATGTTTATATTAATGAATTGTTAGCACTCAATTTAATGAGTGCTAACAATTTTCTTAAATTTTTCTTGTTCAAAATAAATATATATATTTCTATATATATTTATTTTAATAATAACCCAGCAATTTCTTCTACCAATAGAGGAAACCAATTCATTTTTTTTTAAGGAGGATGGAAGTGGCTCTAAAACCTATAGGCGATCGTGTCGTCGTTGAGTTGCTTGATCAGGAAGAGGAGAAAGTCGGATCTATCTACGTGCCTGATACCGCGAAAGAAAAACCCCAGCAGGGTAAGGTTGTGGCGGTTGGCCAGGGCAAACGTGACGGCAAGGACCTTGTGCCGATGACGGTCAAGGCGGGAGATACGGTAATTTTCAGCAAGTACGGCGGGATGGAAGTCAAGCATGGCGGAAAAGATCTTCTCATCCTTTCCGAAGGAGACATACTGGCGATTATCGAGTAGATGCGGGAAGGGCCATGGCAGCCGGTCACGCCGCTACCCGGCATGCCGGTTCGGGCCGCGGGGGAAACGCGGAACACCGGCACCTGGTCGCCTTCCCTTCACCTGAACTGCGGATAATCATTTTTCACAACGACAACCAAATATTCTGATGAGAGGATGTAACAATGGCTAAGATATTGCAGTACAACGAGGAAGCGAGGCGCTCGATTCTGGAGGGAGTAAACAAGCTCGCCAGCGCCGTCCAGGTTACACTCGGGCCCCGGGGGCGGAACGTGGTGATCGATAAAAAATTCGGCGCCCCGACGGTTACGAAGGACGGGGTCACCGTGGCCAAGGAGATCGAGCTCGAGGATCAGTTCGAGAACATGGGGGCGCAGATGGTTAAAGAAGTCGCCACCAAGACCAATGATGTGGCCGGTGACGGCACCACGACGGCGACCATACTCGCTTCGGCGATCTACCGCGAGAGCCTGAAAAACGTAACGGCCGGCGCGAACCCCATGGATCTGAAGCGCGGCATCGACAAGGCGGTCGAGGGGGCCGTAAACTATATCGCCTCCGCGTCCAGGGAGATCGTCGACAAGAAGGAGATCGCCCAGGTGGCCTCCATTTCGGCGAACAACGACCAGGAAATCGGGGACCTCATCGCCGATGCCATGGACAAGGTGGGCCGCGACGGCGTGATCACCGTTGAGGAGGCGAAGTCCATCGACACGCACCTCGAGGTCGTGGAGGGGATGCAGTTTGACCGCGGGTACCTTTCGCCCTACATGGCAACGGACCCCGAGACGATGGATGCGACCATCGAGGACGCCTACATACTGATCCATGACAAGAAGATATCGACGATGAAGGACCTCCTGCCGGTTCTCGAGAAGGTCGCCCAGGCGGGGAAACCCCTTCTCATTATCGCCGAGGACGTTGAGGGCGAGGCCCTCGCCACCATCGTCGTCAACACCCTGCGGAAGACCATCAGCTGCGTCGCCGTGAAGGCCCCCGGCTTCGGGGATCGCCGCAAGGCGATGCTGGAGGATATCGCGATCCTCACGGGGGGACAGGTTATCTCGGAAGACCTTGGCATGAAGCTGGAGAACACGACGCTCCAGATGCTCGGCCGTGCCAAGAAGGTCATCGTTGACAAGGAAAACACCACCCTGATCGAGGGATCAGGATCGCAGAAGGACGTGAAGGGGAGGATCGCCCAGATCCAGAAGCAGATCGAGGATTCCACTTCCGATTACGACATCGAGAAGCTCCAGGAGCGGAAGGCCAAGCTCGCGGGCGGCGTTGCCGTCATCAATGTCGGCGCCGCAACGGAGATCGAGCTGAAGGAGAAGAAGGCCAGGGTGGAAGACGCCCTGTCGGCGACCAGGTCTGCCGTCGAGGAGGGCATCGTCGCCGGAGGCGGGAAAACCCTTATCAACGCCCAGAAGGCCGTTACCGCCGTTGCGGAAAAACTCTCGGGCGACGAAAAGATCGGGTCCCAGATCATCGTGAAGGCCATCGAGGAGCCGATGAAGATGATCGCCTTCAATGCGGGCCTCGAGGGATCGGTGATCGTGGAAAAGGCGAAGACCGAGAAGGAGAATATCGGGTTCGACGCCGCCAAGCTCGAGTGGGTCGACATGATCAAGGTGGGCATCATCGACCCGGCCAAGGTCGTGCGCTCGGCGCTTCAGAACGCCGCTTCCGTCGCGGGCATGCTCTGCACCACGGAGGTGCTCATATCCGAGAAGCCGGAGGAAAAATCGGCGATGCCGGCAGCACCCGGAATGGGCGGAATGGGCGGAATGTACTGACGCGCGAAAGCTCAATAATTCGGCAAAAGGAAAGGGTCGGGATAGTATCCCGGCCCTTTTTTTATTCCACCTGGTGCCGGTGAGGGTAAAAAAAGAATATATTCAGCTTGCCGCCCCGTTGTCCGATGATTGAACGGGGGAGGCGCCGCGTGAGGCACGGAATCCGACGCCCGTTTCCCCGGTGAGACCGACGGGATGTGCGGTGGTACATGGACAACAGCGCGACAGTGACATTGCCGAACAGGTTCCGGGATCCCTACGATTTCGAGTATGTCATAGATCTCCGCGAGGCGATCATGGGCGGCGCGCGGAGCCTGGACCTGTCCCGTATCTCCTTCATCGAGCCCTATTCAATGCTTTCGCTCCTCCTGATGGGGAGGGAGTACCTGAGAAAAACGGGCACCAAGCTTCACCTCGTGGGGATTCCACTCTCCATACACCAGTATCTTCACCGCATGGATTTTTTCAAGGCGGGTATCTTTGACGTGGCCGACAGGCTGGACGACAAGCTTCTCCTCAAGCGCAGTTCATTCAGCCGACGGGTCATCGAGATCACCGAGATACCCAACAAGGAGAGGGAGAGCGTCCGCGTCATATCCTCCATCGTGGGGGTCTTCAGGAAGCGCGCGGCGCACATCCTCAAACACTGGCTCACGGACAGGGTGGTTGACTATTTCGTCACCGTTATTTCAGAAATATGCCAGAACGTCTTCGAGCACAGCCTCGACTCCGGTTACCTCGCTATGCAGACCTACACGGCGGGCAAGGAGCAGGTAGTGAGGCTCTGCATAAGCGATTCGGGGATAGGCATCGAAAAAAGTTTCGAGAACAGCGGCGTGCGGTATGATTCACCGGCAAACCTTATAGAGCTCGCGCTCACGACTCCCATTTCCAGCAAGAGGGAGTTCGGGTACGGTCTGAGCCAGGTACACGCGATCGTGGAAAGGCTGAAGGGAAGCATCTACTTTCGTTCCGGCGCGGCGTCGGTTTCGACGCTGTACCACAGGAAGAACCCGGGTTCGTCGTACCTCTTCCTCAAGAACGACCTGAGCGCATTCTGCGGGACCCAGATATCGATTTCACTGATGGGATAGAACGAAGGGATATGGTCATCAAGGTAAAAAAGAAAGCCGAGGAGCTGAAGCTGAGGTCTCCGGACCTGATCACGCGGCATATGGGGCGGGCGCTCTACGGGGCCGTGATGTCCCTCGTGGAAGCCATGGGGGACGACGAGACACTGGTGCTGGACTTCGAGGGGGTCAAGGTCATCGATTCGTCCTTCGTGGACGAGTTCATCGTGAGGCTGATTCTCGACTCCGTGCGTTCCGAAGGGCCGTTTTACGTGAAGCTGAAGAATCTTTCGGAAATCTCCGAGATGAACATTGACATGGTGCTTCGCTTTCATTCGAAGTACAAAAACAAAAAAATTGTTGTAATAACCGAAAACATCTGTCAGAATAATGCCTTCTTCATCGGTCCCCTCTCGGACCGTGAGCGGGAATTCATTGAGTTTATCCGCGTCAACAGGTCGGTCATGACGGGCGATATCGCCAGGTTCACGGGTGGGCAGGGGGAGGACGTGGAAAAGATGATGGATGAATGCCATTCCATGAGGATCGTTAAGAAGGACGGTAAGGGCGTTTACAGCGCGGTTTGAAGACCGGGAGGACACGTCGGGGTCGCATAACGGATCGGACGGTTATGAAAGCCGTATCAAAAAAAATCAAAAAAGAGAGGGATGACAGCCTCTACGGCCTCCTCTCGTCATACAAATCCAGTACCACGTACCTCCGCATCCTCGAATCCGAGGAGGAAGATTCGGTGGTGGTCCAGCTGACGGACAACCCGGGTAATTTTCAGTCGATCCCCCAGGAGCAATTCAGGGGCTACAGGGCCCTCCGCCGGCTCGAGATGGGTGTGCAGCGCATGTCCCTCAAGTACGTGCTCCCGGAGTATCTCATCGACGTGCTGGGGCCCATGCTCGAGTTCAACATCCCCTTCGATAAGGCGGTTATAATCGACGGTATCCAGAAGGACGGGTTATACAGCATAATGACCAAGTTGAAGTACAGGATGAAGGTAATCCAGGGAGCGAGGAAGATCCTTAACCTGAGCCCCCAGAAACGGTACGAGATCCTGGAAAAATATTTTTCCGCGAACGGGGAATGAACGGCGATGCAGGAATACAATTCATTGCAGGAAAAGGCGAAACTGGTGGACATCGCCCTGAAGTACACGAGGGGCGACATCATAAAGGCCAAGGAAATGGCCTCCGGGCAGTACATGGACATCATGGCGGTGAAGGGGAAATTTTACGTCGATAAGAAGAACGTCGCCGGGGTGTTCATCGCTTTTTTCAATTTCATACAGGAATACGTCGCCAACGTGGCCTGCCTCCTTTCATCGGAGCCGGGTCTATTCGAAAAAACGCGCGTTTTCGACGACTGGAAATCGCTCTACCGTGACATCGGTGCCGGCAGGAAGGGACCGGGGGTCATCGATTCCCAGAATTTCACCTACTATCTCCTCGACTCCTTCGTGAGCTACGATGTCTTTCCCGACGTACAGGAAAAAAACCTCGTTGAACTGACCGAGGCGGTGAAGGATATCCTCGCAAAATCATTCGGTGCCGGCTCCGTACGGTGCCAGATTGAGCTTGAACCCGCGTCCTCAGTCGCCCTCGATATCGCGGGTGTGGCCATCGACGTCCCCTCCGGCACTTCAAAGGAGGTCAATGAGGTCGCCAATGAGGATGAGCGCATCACGAAGCTTGAAAGCGAGGCGCGCTACATCGTCGAGGGGAGCGCGGTCCTCGCGCCGGTGAAGGGAAAGAACATCAGCGATCTGAATCCCGGGGATAAGATACGCGTGATGCTCACAGGGAAGGATGCCGTGTCCGAAAAGATACTCAGGCTGGTAAATGCCTATGGCCCCGACGGCAGCCGGTCGTCGGTGACGGGAAGGGTCAAGGCGAAGATCCCCTTCGAAAAGGGCGGGATCATGCTTTATGCCTTTGTCGCAAAGGGGGTCCTGGCGAAGATGTTCGAGGAGGAGAACGTCAGGATCATGCTCGACGTGCCCTCGCAGGAGGCCCCGGCGGAAAGCCATTTCATGGAGAATCGCGCGACTTATCTCATCGCGCTGGTCCTGGGCCTTGTCGTCCTCGCGGGGCTCATCCTGCTCCAGCTGTTATGACCATGCGGTCAACACCGATCCGCATTCTCTTTTTCCTTGCCGCGGTATTTCTTTCAGGACAGATGCCCGACTGGAAGCACTTCAGGGACAGGGAGGGGAATTCCTATTTCATCGACAGGGCGGGGAGAATCCGGATAACCTCGTCCGATGCTCCCGCCTATCGGCCGGTCTCCTCCCGCGCCATCGACTACCACCTTCATTACGGCGAAACCCTCATCAAGGAGCGCCGCTACGCAGAGGCGCTCACGGTGCTCAAGTCAATCTGCGCCCTTCCCGCCGGGAATAACCGGGTCTACGAGGCCCAGGTGCGGGCGAGGGAGGCACTGGGAGATTTGCGCAGGCGGAACGGCGCGCGTTTTGACCGGATGAACGAATCCGCCTCGCTCCTGCTCTATATGGACGGATCGGACATTGTCGTTATCAATGATTTCATGCGTTACTCCTTTCGGGGGCCCCCGGGCATGCGCGTCATCAGGAGGAGGGAACGGGGCGGCAGGGATTATCGCTATTCAGGCACGCTTCTGGGGATAACCCGCGGCGCGGATAAGGAGGACTACTATGCCTACCTCGTGGCCGTGGACAGCGAGATAATCGGGAACCCCTTCAGGGATGTCGAGCAGGCCCGGGAAAAATGGCGGGGATATCTCGGTTTCGACACGCTCGCGCGCGAACTCGTGCTGCGCGGGGAAGACCGGATTGTCCATCGGTTCAGGAGCGGGTCCCCGCCGGTGTACGCGGGCTATGAGGCTGTTTTTCTTAACGGGAAAATCACGCACTGTGTCCGCGTCATCGCCTCGGAGGCCGGTTTCACGGCAGACGGCGAGGCGATGAAACGGATCGTCGAGGGATTTTCCCTCGTGCGATGAGCGGGCAGGCGGAACCTATCCCGTGTAGACGAGGGCGGTTTCGGTGCAGTTCAGCCGGTTGGGGCAGCCCGCGCAATCCTTCCATATTTTTTCCGGGAGATCGTTCCTGTCGATTGCAGTAAACCCGTTCTTCTCGAAAAAAAGAGGGGCGTAGGTGAGCACGAATATCCTGGGGTGCCCGTCCCCACGGGACAGGGCGGTGATGAGGGTCCGCAGAAGCGCCGTGCCGATACCCCTCCGGAGATGCTCCTTGTGCACCGCCAGGGAGCGCACTTCCTTGAGATGGTCGCCGTAATCGTAAAACGTGACCACCCCGGTAATGGCGTCATTCTCCTCCGTCACGAAGAACTTGTTTATGTCGGCGCCGATGTCATCGGGGCTCCGCGCAAGGAGTATCCCCTCCGATGCGTAGGATGATATGATGGCGTGGATTTTGCCGATCTCATCTGTCCTTGCTTTTCGAACGATCGCCTCGGTTTTCACCATGCGCCCCTTCCTTTCACGTGAGTGTTAGGGCACGCGTTCTCCTCATAAAGAACTGCGAAGTGACGTACCCGCGGCGCTACCCATGGGCAACGTGCGATCCATTCGGGAAGAACTGCCGCCGCAGGGTTACCTTTTGATAACGCGCGTGTTTTCGGCAAGCGAATATTTTGGATGGGCGGAAATTTTTTTGAGGGCTTCAAGGGCGTCGTCGTGTTTACGGTATGGCCCGATGAATATCCGGAAGCGGTCGTTATGCTTTGACAGTATGACGGTGTGACCGAGCCCGCTGATGTAGGAGGCCATATTCTGCGACGTGGCGTGGTCATAATCGCCCTTTACCGAGAGCACGTAGGGATAACTCTCGCGGGGAAACGCGTTTTTTCCGGGGACGGCCGCCTTTGTTTCGTTGCCGACCATGAAGGGTATTCTTTTCCCGAAATCCGCCATGGCGTTGAAGGTCCTGGCGTCGACTATCTCCTTGTCGGTCCCCCCTGAGAACTTTATTCCCACGACGATTCCGACCGTGAAGGAGATAATGCAGAGGGCGGTAATGGTGAAGAATATCCTGCTCGCCCTCTTCCTGACCCGCTCGATTTCCCGCGGCGTGGTCTGGGTCACGCGGGGATAATACTCCGGGTCAAAATCGGAGAATTGCGGATGGACCATGCGGGGACTTCTTTTTTCGTAAAAATCGATATTTTGCATGCCTGGTTCCCTGGATCACACATCATTCCGGGAGACGGACACGCCAGGTGCCGCGCATCTCGTTTCCGGGACTCATTATATGAATTCGACATTGTTTGAACGGCGCATAAGAAATTAATTCCGCGCCGGGAAGGGCGGGTTGAATAAAAAAATGGGCATCCGGCGAGGAATTATACTTGCCAGCATTCATTTGCCGGGTTATAATCTTAGTCATCCAGGTATCCAGAGGCATTCACACGGCCAATCCAGGGATGTTTCGGAGACGGCGGGGGCCGTACGGATGAAGGAGAAATTCCACGCCATGCGCGGCATCGAGTTCACACAGTACGATTCATATTCAGTTATTACCCTGCCCGTGGAGGAGATGGATTTCATCAAAACCCCGAAAATATCCGCGGCGATTCAGCGGGAGATCGAGGGCGCGGGGTTCCCGAACATCGTGCTGGAATTGCCCAACCTCTACTACATCGACTCGACCGGCATGAGCAGCATCGTCAACCTGAGCAGGGCGATGAAGGAAAAGGGAAGCGAAATGGTGCTGGTTTGTGGAAGCCCGAGGATCATCCAGATCTTCGGCATCGCGAAAATCGGCGCGCATATCAGGATCTTCGGCTCCCTCGAGGACGCCGAGCGTTATTTTATCTCCAGGCCCTCATCGTAAGACTTTTTCCTAATCATCCAGGCCCACCATTTTCCTGAGCTCGCGTATCTCCTTCATGGACAGGGGCCGCAACGAGCCCTTTTTGACGCGCCTGATGGTCAGGGGGCCGTAGGCGGTTCGTTCCAGTCCCCTGACCTTGTAGCCCAGGTTGCCCAGGGTGTAGCGCAATTGCCTTTTTTTCCCCTCGGACAGTACGATCGTTACCCGCTGCCTGTTGTCGGGGTCACAGTGCACGCGGGCGGGCCTGGTCTTTATTCCGAGCTGGGGGAGATAGACGCCCTCGCGGATCCTGGTTTCGTCCCCGGGCGCGAGGGGACGGTCAATTTCCAGGCGATATTCCTTGGGCACATGAAACCGCGGGCCCGTAAGCCTGTGGGCGAGCTCGCCGTCGTTGGTAAGCAGGAGGAGCCCCTCGGAATCACGGTCAAGGCGTCCCACGGGACGCACGCCCCGGCGACGGTATTTTTCCGGAACCAGGTCCATGACCGTGGGGCGCTTCAGTTCGTCGCTCATCGTGGTGATGTATCCGCGGGGCTTGTTAAGGACCAGTATCTCCGGCTGATCCGCGGGGTGGAGGGGAATGCCGTCCATGGTGACACTGTCCCCCGGGGCGATGACGGTTCCGAGGAGCGTCGTTCGAGCGCCGTTGACGGCAATTCTCCCCGAGGATATCAGTGTTTCCGTTTTGCGGCGGGAACCGAGGCCGCACTGGGCGAGAAATTTATTGAGGCGTATTCCCCCGTGGGGAGGGCGCGGTTTGTTTCGAATTATTTTTCTCCTTGATTACCGGTTCGGGTCCGGTTTCGATCGAAATCTTCTTGAAGCGGAGCTCAAAATCCTTCATTTCCCTTTTTATGATATAGTCCGCCCCCCGCTTTTCCAGGTCAAGGTTGCTCTTGAACGAGGTGCCCTCGGAGAACAGTATTTCATTCCTGTCGAAATCGATCGTGAAGGTGCCGACAATGGGTTTTTGCTCGTTTCCCTTCTGGAAGGAGCGGTATTTCTGCGACTCGTAAAGTTCAAGGCAGTGGTCGGTGAAGTCTCCGAACTCGTTGATGGTCCACCATTTCCCCGCGAGATACTGCTTTACCCTCGCCCGTTCCGCCTCCATGAAGCCGGTGACGATCTTTTCCATGGCGCCTGAATCGGATGAGGAATGGATCGAGACGCCGGTCCCGAAGACCCACCCGGTGATGCCGTCCCCTGTTTTTACCCTGTACCAGCTGTCATGGGACCGCCCAACCCATGATTTTTCAGCGGAGGTGTCGATAATCCGCACCGTTTCCCCCTTTCTCAGTTCCGCAACTATTCCGGAAAAGACAAAGGGGTCGATCCTGAGGGGGGTGTAGGCCTGCAGTATTATTCCGTATGATCCCTCGGGAATTCTCTTCCCGTCTCCGCAGTATGCGAGGAGAAGCGATGCGAGAAGTACGGGTGCGATGATGGATCTGCGTGTCAATTGAGTCATCCCCTGGATTCCCTGCCGGGAGCGGTATGCGGTTAATCAGATTCCGGCGGCGCCATTTTTCAAGTATTTTCTTCCCCTCGCCGGGAAAATACTAAATGCGGGGGTGAGGGTTTTACCGGAAATTATCTTGACGGGGATGGGTATTGCTGGAAGAATATTTACGGATCGGGCAGGGGAAAGGACTTCGCCTCGGTGAATTCCCCTGAAGGACCGGGTACCACTTCAGTGCATCGGCAGGCGTGTGGATTCATGAGACCTCGAGAAATTTTTCAGGACAAAATACTTACGCTGTCCAACGTGCTCACCCTGGTCAGAATAATGGCCGGTCCCGTTCTGGGCTATTTCATCTACCTCGAACACCGGACCGGCGACGCGTCCTATGTCGCGCACCAGATGGCCGTCGTGGTGGTGATCATCCTCTCGGATTTTTTCGACGGTTTTCTTGCCCGCCTGATGAACCAGGTTACGCGGCTCGGACAGTTTCTCGATCCCGTGGCGGACAAGTTCGCGGTTATCGTTGCCATGGTTTTTCTCGCGCTTTTCAAGGGCTTTCCCCTCTGGGTCCTTGTCCTGGTGCTCGTCAGGGAGGCGGTTGCCGTCGTCGCCGGGGTAATCCTCTACACGAAAAAAGATATCGATGTGAAGCCGAACATTTTCGGAAAGCTCTGTGCCGCCAGCATGGCACTGAGCGGCATTATCTACGTGATGTCGATTGACTACACCGTCATGGGGATCACCGTAAAGGACGGGTCAGTTTTCCTGGTTATTCTATTCTACGTTCTCGGCGGGATACTCTACGCCAGGTCGTACCTGAGGGGCGGTCTTGAAAAGAAGGCTTAGCTTTCTTCTGGTCCCGCACCTGGTCGTCCTCCTCGCCGTGTCGCCCCTCCCTTCCCCGGAAGGTGTCTCGATCGTCAGGATCGACGGCGCCGAATACATCCCCCTCGATGAGTTGATTGACCGCTTCAGGCTCGATCATGCCTTCGACATGGTGGCCAGGAAGGGCCGGCTGTATCGCGGTGGCCATCAGGCGGTGTACGCCGTGGGGATATCCGTCATGGTGGTGGACGGCGGACTCTTCAGGGCGTCGTGCGGTGTGCGGCGGAGCAGGGGACGGGTTTTCCTGCCCCGCGAGGCGGGGGAGCATCTCATCGGGCGTTTTTTCCCGGGACTGCGCCTCGCGGCGAGGGGGGGAAGGCTCGTCGCCGAAAAGCGCGGGGAAAGCGCGAAGGACGATCCCGAACGAACACCTGACCGACCGGGAGCGGGGGACCGCATCACCTTCATCGTGATCGATCCCGGTCACGGAGGGAGGGACCCCGGCGCCGTGGGGAAAGGGGGGCTCCATGAAAAGGCAATCACCCTCAAGGTGTCCCGCCTTCTTGAAGGGAAGCTGGCCGCCGGCCTTCCCGGCGTGCGTATCGTCATGACCCGGAAGGACGACCGGTTCATCGAGCTCTCGCGCCGCACGGAGATCGCGAACCGGCTCCTGAAGAAAGGGCATAACGGTATTTTCCTCAGCATCCACGTGAACGCCTCGATCACGAGCAAGGTTTCCGGCTACGAGACCTATTTTCTCTCCCAGAACCCGTCAAACGAGGATGCCCGCTCCACGGCGGCCCTCGAGAACAACGTCATCGTCCTCGAGCATAAGACCGGCCGGAAATCATCGTACGACGACGTCGATTACATCGAGGCCATGATGATCACCACCCAGATTCAGAAAGAGAGTTCCGCCCTGGCCGATTCGATACAGCGGGGGATGGCGAAGAAAAACCGGGTCTTCTCCTCCAGGGGGGTCAGGAAGGCGGATTTTTTCGTCCTTCGCGGGGTGCTGATGCCCGCGGCGCTGGTCGAGATGGGGTATATTTCCAATTCCCGCGAGGCGAAATACCTTAACACGAAATCCCACCAGGAGGCGATAGCCGAAGGGATCGCCGAAGGCGTGAAATCATTCATCAGCCGGTACCATCGCCTGATCAGGCTTAATTGACACGGAGCATGAAAAAATGGTTGCCGGCCCGGGGGCCATTTCCTACTCTACACGCAAGATGGAGCGGAGGGCCATGCAGGCGCTACTGAAAAGAATATCCACTTTTACCGCGGCCCTCAGGGAAGGCGCGGCGGCATTCATGCGGGGAGCGGGATGGGACTGTTCCCCGGTCAGGCGAATCCGCGCGGAGCTTGTCGACTATCCGGAAGGAAAGGAGAGGAACCGCCGCCTGATCATCTTCTTCGCGGCGCTCTGCGTCTTCGATTACATGGCCTATTCGTACCATACGGACAAGAACCTGTTCGACATCTTCCCCTCCATCCCCTCACTCGGCAGCCAGGTGAGCGCGCCGGTATTTTTCCCCTCCCTCGACGGCACAACGATCGTCGAGGAAATGCGGACGATTCCCCTCTTCGAGGAAGAGGAAAAGACCGCGCGCTCCCTCTTTGAAGCCGTTGTCCAGGGAAGGAGGTTTGCCAACACGGCGGCGGCGGTTCCCGTCGAGATGATACTGCGAAATGTCTGGATACGCCGGGGGCCGAAGGGCGCCCCGTCGGTGTGCGTCTTCGACATCGAGCCTGTCATGGCCCCCCCCGGCACCGGGGTCGTTAGAAACTCCGAGGCGCTCTTCAGGCAGGCCCTGGAGAAGACGGTCAAGAGAAACATACCCGGCGTGGAACGCGTCCTGGTGCTCGAAAAGGGCGCGGAGTCCCGGCTCTGGGAGTTCTGATCGCGCCCGGTTTCGGGTATCAGTAATCCCATTCTCCCCTGAACACCTCGACGGCGGGACCCGAGAGGTAAATACAGTTATCGTCCTCGCGCCATTCGGTCCGGAGGTCTCCGCCTTTCACGTGCACCAGGATCTTTCTTTCCGTCAGCCTGTTCAGTATGCACGCCGCCGTAACCGCGGAGGCGCCGGTGCCGCACGACAGGGTTTCGCCGGTTCCCCTCTCCCATGTCCTCTGGACCACCTCTTTTTCGTTGAGTACCTTGACGAATTCCACGTTCGTGCGTTCGGGGAAAAAAGAGTGATTTTCCACCTGGGGGCCGTATTTTTCGATGGGGAACATCTCGATCTCTTCAACGAAGATGACGACGTGGGGGTTCCCCATCGAGAGGGCGGTGATTTTAAAGCGCGTGCCGTCATCAAGCGGGAGGGTCTCGTCTATCACCATCCCGGGATCACCCACCATGGGGATGCGCTCCCGCTGGAGAATCGGTTCACCCATGTTGACGACGACGCTCTCGACCTTCTTGTTTTTCACGGCGAGCTTGAGCCTTTTCACCCCGGCGATCGTCTCGATGCCCACCTCGGGGGCAGAGATGATGCGGCGGTCGTAGAGATATTTCGCGAAGGACCGGATGCCGTTGCCGCACATTTCAGCCTCGCTCCCGTCGGGATTGAATATCCGCATGCGGTATTCGGCTTCCTCGGAATCGAGGAGTATAAGAATGCCGTCGGCCCCGACGCCGTAGTGGCGGTCGCAGATGGCGCGCGAAAGCTTCGACAGATCGGGTAGCCTGTCTTTCCTGCCGTCGATGATGAGGTAGTCGTTGCCGGTACCCTGCATTTTCGTGAACCTGATCATGGCACGTTCCCCCGCCTGCCGCGCCCGGGGACGCGGCGAATCTCATCTGGTGTGGCTCATTCCTACCACGGACGCCCGGAAATGTAAAGCCATAAATTGTTGCCCGCGAGCCCCCGGGGACAGCCGCGCGTGAATCATCAGGAAGTGAATCAAAAATGTTCTTTTCAAGGAGGGGGATATGTACGATAGCTTGCATGGGGGTATTCCATCATGAACCACATGCGCGCCGCCGCACTGCCCCTGGGACTTTCCCTCATGTTCGCCCTCTTTTTCATTTTGTTCGAGGGGGGGATTTTCTCAGGGGCGCGGATGACATGGCATCACAGGGGCGAAGAGATGGCGTCCCGCCTCCTGGCGGTGCCGATTCTCCTCTATCATAACATTGACGGGCGCGGTCCTTTCTCCATAGATTCGGACTCCCTGAGGGAACATTTCTCGCTATTCAGGGAGCGGGGCCTCAGGGTCATTCCCCTGAAGGATCTGATAAGACGACTGGATCGACCCTCGGCCTTTGCCGACCGCGCCATGGTGGTCACCTTCGACGACGGGTATCCCTCGATGTACTGGAAACTTCTTCCCCTTGCGGGTGAATACGGCTACCCCGTCACCCTCTTCGTCTACGCGGACACGATTTCAACGGGACCAGGGCGGGGACTCACCTGGGAGCGGCTGCGGGAGATGGACGGGAAGGGGATTGACATTCAGTCACACAGCATATCCCATCCCGATCTTACCCGCGTACGCAAGAGGGGGGGGAAGGACGCGTCGAGGAGGCTGTACGAGGAGATCTTCCTTTCGAAAAGGATCATTGAAATGAGGCTCGGAAAGACCGTCGAGTATTTCGCCTTCCCCTACGGGCGCTATGATGCCGTCCTCGTGAGCCTCGCCATGGACGCGGGATACCGGCGCGTGTTTTCCACGGATTACGGTTCAAACGTTATCACGCGGAACAACGCGTGCCTGAGAAGGCAGCACGTGAAAAGCGATTATTCCCCGGGCTATATTGAATCCCTTATACGCTAGGCGGGCGGAACTATTCAGAAGACGTGAAAGTGTATGATATTTTGCATGCCGGACGGTTTTTTTATTGACAATTCTAACAAGTGTTAATTAATGGACACTTCTTCGTCAAATTTTTCTTCGTTGTTTCGTGCACTTTTTTTACAATCATTGGGAGCGGATTCCGGCATGATCAAAAGGATTTTATTTACTCTCATTATCGCCTCGACGCTTGGCGCCGGGTATTCCCGGGCGGAGAGCGTTACGTACCTGGACAACCGGCACATCCAGGAGTACAACGGGCGGCTTGGCCTGTGGATGCTCGTGGAGTCCCAGGGCAGGCTCAACCAGGCGCTGGAATGCTACTCCTCCACCATTGAGGATGTCCGCACGGTGAACGGATCTTTCTCCTGGGGTTCTTACATTTTCGTGCCCTATTCGAAGAAGTACCTCCAGGAACTGGAGGCGCGCGGGATCAAGCGTGATACGGTGAAAAGCTCGAAGAGCGACTTCATCTGGCCCATCTTCGATGTGCAGAACATCTCCTCCCCCTTCGGGCAGCGTGGCAGGAGGTTCCACACAGGGGCCGACATGCCCGCCACGCGCGGCACCCCCGTCGTCGCGGTAATGGACGGCCGCGTTCTCGCGGCGCGCTACGAGGGCGGATTCGGCAATACCATCAGCATCGAGCACCGTGACGGCTTTCTCTCCCGCTACGCCCACAACTCGACTCATTTCGTCAAGCCGGGGGACTACGTGAAAAAAGGACAGATCATCGCCCTCGTGGGAAGCACGGGCAATTCAACGGGGAACCATCTCCATTTCGAGATCCGTTACAACGACATTCCCCTCAACCCCCTTGATTTCCTCCCCTACAGGGAGGAGGTCATGAAACCCCATATGCTCAGAAACTGGAAATAGCGGTCAGGCAGGATCGCGGCAGGGCCGGGGATGAAACGAAAAGCGGCGCGTGATGGCGCCGCTTTTCCTGTTTATTCCAGGGACGGGGTTCCCAGGATTACTTGACCTGGGCCTTCTTGTCGACCTCCGCTTCAAGGTCTATGTTTTTCTTCTTCATGAAGGTCCTGGTTTCAGAGTCGATATAGTAAATGTCGTCGATCATCTCCCCCACGGTGGATGTCGTGGGGAAGGTCTTCTTGATCAGCTCGTCCTCGACGGGGGAGCCGGAGTAGGCGCTAGTGGCGAGCCATCCGATTATGGCCTCGATCTCCTTTCGGGTGTTGTTCTGTATGTTGATCAGGTTGGGGCCGGTTTTAAATCCCCACTGGAACCCGTCGCTGGAATGTACCATGAAGGTCTCGGTTATCCCGTCCCCGTCGGCATCCTCGGCGTAGTAGACCGTTCCGCCGTCGCTCGTCCTCGCCGAAACCCAGGTGGAGTATTTGACGGCGTCGCCCTCGTATATCTTCCTGGGTATGCGCTTCCGTTCCACGGCGATCTCGATGTCCTTCCGGTTGACGATCAGGGAGAGGAAGATGGCGGCGTGCTTTTTCAGGAAGCGGTCGCGCACGTCAACGTAGAAGTCCTTGTAGTTGCTGGCGACGAATTCCTTCGTGGTGTTCTTCTGCAGTTCGATTTTCCGGTCGGTTATCGTGACGAAGTTGGGCACGCTCTCGATTTTGTTCGGCCACAGGTCGGGGAGAAACTGGTTTCCCCGGTCATGGAGCAGCCTGTTCGCCAGCACGGCCTCGGTATCGTCATAGCCGTCCTTGAAGAGGTACACGTTCTTGTCCTTGATGACCATGAGGGCCGCGATCGAGTTATCCTTCGCGTCGGGGGAGAACTCGTTGTAGGGTTTTTCAAAGTGCTGGTAGAGTATCCTGTCTTCGTCGTACCTGTTGAGTTTCTGTATGTCGATCAGCGTGAAGTCCTTCGACCGCGCGAGGAGCATGCCGGGGAACAGGACCGAAATGATGAGGGCGAGTATCGTCATGGTGGCCGTGGGTCGTCGCATTGCATTCCTCCAGGGTTAAGGCGGTCCCGCCGATGTCCGTTGGGCCTGTATCAGCTTTCGGTAGCCTATAGGTTCTTCGCAATTTGTCAAATATTTTTCAGGATTCATCATCCGGTCCCTTCCTTTTTGTAAGCCGTTTCTCGCGCCTCCACCGGGACCTGTCGAGCTTCGTCCAGCTCTCCACGACGTGGCGTGAAAGGGCCGCCTCGCGGGCGGGTCCGGAAACCTTCGGCGCGGGCGCCGGTTTTCCCCCGTGCCTGCACCGCGCCGCGCGCTCTTCCATTTCTTTGGCGGTGAGGGATGCCTCGGCAAGGATAAACTCACCGGCCAGGGACGGGGATACGCGGCGCCTTTCAAGGGCCTCCGCAAGGGATTGGACACGTTTCCTGTTCACCATTGATCGCGTCAGGCTTTGGGGCACTACCCCGGCCCCGTGCCGGGCCGCGGAGAGCGCGCCGGTCATTGCCCCGAGGGCGGAAGTGGCGCCGCCCCTGGAAACGGCGCGAAAGAGCGCGTCGGATCCGCCGCCCCGGGAGCTTATCGCGACGGCAAGGGGAAGAAGGGCGCCGGGGATATCGACGGTTGCCCGGGCGATGGGCGTTTTCAGGCGGGGCGCCGTGATCCGGACGATGATCTTCTCGGAATCGTCGATGTCGGTCGCGACGCCGAGGGCCGAGAAGGTCTCCACGAGGTGCCGAAGGGCGTTCTGGAGCGCGTCGGGGTTGACGCCGCCTTCAAAGACCTCGGCGGGGTCCTGTCCGACCGCCACGGCGATGCGCGACGCCGTTTCCGCCGCGTCCTCAATCAGACCTGCAGCGAAAGACTCTTCACGTGCCTCCTGGCGGAGAAGGAAAACGTAGACCAGCCCGGCGGCGAGTGTGCCGTGGTCCGTGGTGAAGAGACGGAGGTAGGCGAGAACATCCTTCATACGGCGCGTGGCATCCGTTTCCCGAAACGCCAGGGGAGCCAGGGCGGGGATGATTCTCCCGCCGGGATCATTCGGTGGGGCGTTCCCGCCGGGGCGCTTCCCGGCGTCGTTGATGAAGCGACGCTCCGTGCTTCCGGCACCGCGGAAAATGCCCCCGGGTGCGCCGGGAAGGTTGGGCGCCTCGCGGACCGTGGTAATAAACTGATCGAGGAAGGCCCCACGCCCCAGGGCGTGGACTCCCAGGATGATCATGAACTGGGATATGGAAGAGTAGAGCCCGGGCATTCTCCAGCGATGGAGCTTTCCCCTGAGCGCGGGTGCCGGATCGGCGTAGTCATCGATCTCCCCGAAGCGGGCCCGTATGTGGCCCCCCCCCATGCCCTCGAGGGTATACCCGAGGGCGTCGCCGATGACCGTCGCGAGGATGATGTCACGCAGGGGTGCGTCCATGGCTTTACCTGCGGGGTCAGCGCGAAGAATCTATTATCGAGAGCACCAGTTTCGCGCCGTTCACCAGGTCGCGGATCATGATGTATTCCCTCGTGGTGTGGACGTTGCGCATCCCCGCCGAGAGGTTGATCGCCCGTATCCCGGCCCTGTTGAAAATGTTCGTGTCGCTCCCGCCGCCGGAAACCTCGAAGTGAGGTGTGATGCCAGCCCGCTCCATGGCGCGGACCGCGGTCCTGGCCACGGGCGCTCCGGGGCGGATGGTGAACCCGGAGTACTCGAGTTCGCTTGTCACGGCGCAGCGGGCACCCATTTTCGATGCGGTTTCCCGCGCGGTGGAACGGACCAGCGATTCCTGGAGACGGAGTTTTTTCCGGTCAAGGGAGCGCGTCTCGAGGAGGCAGGTCGCGGATTCGGCGACGATGTTAGTGGCGCGGCCCCCGGAGATGGTCCCCACGTTTATCGTGGTCTCGTGGTCGACGCGGCCCGATGGGAGCCTCGTGATGATCTCGGAAAGGACATTGATCGCGTTGATCCCCTTTTCCGGCTCCATGCCGGCGTGGGCGGCCTTCCCGGTCACGGTAATCCCCATGGTCAGCTGGTAGGGCGCCTGGAGAATGATTTTTCCGATCGGCCCGTCGCAGTCGAAGACGAAGGCCCGCCTCGACCGGAGGCGCGACATGTCGAAGGCCTTGGCGCCCTTCAGGCCCACCTCCTCGGCGCAGGTGAGGAGAAACTCCACGGGGCCGTGGGACATGCCGGTTTCAGCGATGCACCGTGCCGCCTCGAGGAACATCGCGATGGCGGCCTTGTCGTCGCTTCCCAGTATCGTGTCGCCGGCCGAGGTTATCCTGGTGCCCGACACGACGGGCCTGACCCCTTCGCAGGGAGTCACCGTGTCGAGGTGCGCGGAAAAGAGCATGGGAGTTCCCTTCCTGTTCCCCTTCATCTCAAGGAGGAGATTGTGCGATCCGCCGCAGGGGAATTTTTTTGCACCGAGGCCTATTGATTTTGCGTTCCTGAGAACGTAATCGATCATACCCCGCTCGTTCCAGGAAGGGGAAGATATGCTGGCCATGTCGGTGAATGTTCTGACCAGCCGTTTTTCGTTTACCCGGTACATGTGGCTCCGCCTTGATTCTGTTTCAATCACCCGGTTAGTCCTCCTGCCGCAGCGTCAATACGCGTGGACCAGCCTGCCGATGATACGGTCTTCGGGAACGACCCCGAGGGTCCTGCTGTCATGGCCGCGGTCAAGGTTGTCGCAGAGGACGAAGTAGTGCTTTCGTTCGATCTTGACGGCCGGCATGTTGTCCCGCGAGGAGAAGCTCATGGGAAAGACGCGATTGTCGGAAGCGCGCGTTTTCCACGGGAAGGAATACGCGTTTCCGTTCAGGTAGAAGACCCTGTCGCGAATTTCCACGGTGTCTCCCTCGGCGGCCGCAACGCGCCTCAGCATCACCCGTCCGGAGGCGACGCTGTTTTCAACCAGCACGATGTCGCCCCTCGCCTGCGCGCCCGGCTTGAGGATGAAGCCGATGCTCCCGCTGCGGAGAGAGGGCTCCATCGAGTCGTCGGGAACTCTGAAGGGCACGATAATGATCCGGATGATCACGAAGCCTGCGATTATGCCTCCGACGATCATGATCAGCTTTAATATGATTTTCTTTTCCTGTTTTTCCCGGTAGTACATGGCGCCTGCCGAATTCTGTTTCTCATTAAGTCACACGCGGTTAATCGTTGACGACGGGGATAAATTAATCAATTAAAAATCATGACGGCGTTATGTCCCGGAGTGGACGCGCCGGCTGGGTAAGATTCCGCGCCATCCCGCATTAATTTCTTGACAAGTACGCTTGTTGGCTTAACATTTATACGGTTACAGGGGCTGATTTCATGCGTGAGGGAGGGATCGATACCCTCGCGACGGGAAGGCGCCACGAAGGCCCATGATCCCCCGTGGCGGGCGCCATGCCAATTACTGCCGTACCAGAGGCGAAGGGAGATTTTATATTAAATTTTTTATAGCCCGGCGCCGATATTGTAAAAGCATGAGACCGTATTTATCATAACGATACGCCAGAGCGCCGGGAATACCATTTTCAAAGGAGTATGCGATGAAAAGGATGACAAGAATCTTCACATTGTCGTTCGCCATAGGCATCATGATGCTTTTTTTCGGCAACGGTACCAACCATCTTACGGCCCAGGAGGAAGCGGGGAAGAAGAAGCAGGACGGGCTGGTGGTGGACTGGGTAAATGATTTTGAGAATTCTGAGGACTGGCGCGCAGTGGCGACCTGCCCCCTCGGCGATACCAAGACGAGAAAAATCCCCGGCAAGCCCCGACCGGTGAACGACCAGGGCCAGCCGGTTAATGAAGAGGGCCAGCCCGGCGAGTTTAAAGGCGAGATCACCGATGAAAACGGAATAACCCGCAAGAATGAATACGTGCTCGGCGTAAAGACCTACTTTTACGACAGGGGCTTCGACCGTGTCGAGGTCTTCCCGCCCAATGAGTATATCATCAGGGGCAAGGCGCGGGAACTCAAGTTCTGGGCCCTGGGAAGGAAGTTCCGTCACACGATCTGGGTCAAGTTGAGGGACTACCGGGGACGCATCCACAAGCTCAAAGTGGGCCGCCTTGATTTCTGGGGCTGGAAAGAGATGTCGGTCATTGTTCCCGGATGGCTTCCCCAGTCGTCAAGCTACGCGCTCCTCGACAAGAACCTTCATTTCGTTTCATTTTTCATCCAGAGCGACATGTACGAGGTGCCCGGAACGTTTTACACGTATCTTGACCAGTTCAGGGTCGTAACAGACCTTTCTGAATTCACGGGTGACGAGACGATCAAGGATACCTGGTAAAATCGATACAGGCCAAGAAGGGAGGCTTTTAATGAGAGCATATAGTTCAAGAATCATGGCAATTGCAATGTGTTCGCTCATGGCGCTGGTCCTCGGCCTTGTGGCGGTGGAACCGGCTCAGTCCAGGATCATCACCAACGTGCCCGCCGATGTCAGCGGCGACGAGGAGCTTGCCGTGGTCATCGAGGATTTCGAGGCCGCCGAGGTAAGCGACAAGGGCTGGAAGATCGAATCAATGCCGAAGCAGTTCACCAAGGCGGAAACGGAGGAGCGGTTGAAGATGAAGAATCCCGTTCCCCTCCTCGAGATAAAGGTGGTCCCCGGCGCGCCCAATGACATGAACGTGGAGGAATGGTCCCTCACCGGGCTCGGCAAGAAAAAGGAAAAAATCCTCGGCATGAGCTACCGGTTCCGGTATCCCGGGACCAACGAGATCCATGTACTCCCGCCCCTTGAAGTTGACTGGAAAGACCGTCAGCCGGTCATGTCGTACAACGCCAGCACGGGGAAGGAGGAGCAGGAGCGCGCCATCCAGCTTCCGGGACAGGCGAAGGCGATATCCATGTGGGTGCATGGCAGGGGGCACCCCTACGACCTGGAGCTCTGGCTCAAGGATTATACCGGCGCGACGCACGTGCTGAAGTTCGGATCGGTCAATTTCGTGGGATGGCGCCCCATGTCGGTGGAGATTCCCGGCAACATCCCCCAGACCTACATGTCGTACCCGCAGACGAGGGTCACCAAGATCACGCGTTTCGTCCTCAGGGCGGTTCCGAACGCCCCTCGCGCGGAGTTGATGGAAAAGGCCTATTTCTTTTTTGACCAGCTGAAGGTCCTGACCAGCACCTACGAGGTCAATTTCGACGGTGCGGATCTTCACAAGATTTTCGACGGCGGAGAAAAAAAGCAGTAACGAGCGTCAGCGAAACCGACAGACACGTACAGGTTCTTTTCTTCGCCAGAAATACCCATCGAGAAGAGTGATGGGTATTTTCTATTTTTCAAATATTGATTTTTTTCGTCCCTCCGGGCGGCGCGGCGGGGGGATGCGAGGCTCGACGAAAACGGGAGCGCGTCTCCACTTCATATAACGGGTTGGTGATATGGCTAAGGAAAAATTAATGGAGAAGCTCGATTCCATTTTCAAAGAGGAACTATGGGGAAGGATCGAGCCCAAGGATATCGGAATATCCAAGTTCAAAATACTTGACGACCTCTTCAACGCCGTCGTGTCCGAGGGCGCCGTGGAAGAAACCCTTGATGCGTGCAGGAAGCACCTGGAGGAGCATCCCGACTCCATCACCTCGATGTACCTCATCGGGCTGATCGGTCACGACCGCGACAGGATCGAGGACGCGATGCAGCTGCGGCGCCTCATCGAGCTTTTCACGGGGTACCACAAGTGGGCCGTGGTGGAGCTCCTCTCGGAAAAGATCCTCGAGTACGGCGAATCAAGCGTGGCCCTGCGTTCCCTCGCCCTGAGCCTGGAGCGTCTCGGCAGGAGCAAGGAGGCGATTCCCGTCCTGGAGAGCCTCATGAAGATCGACCGTTTCGACGCGGAGCTTTCGAAGAAGCTCGCCTTCGCCCTGATCGACGAGGATTCTGTCAAGAGCATCCATTACATGAAACTCTCGATCGAGGGGTTCATCAAGAACAGGAAGTACGAGGAAGTGACCGCCCTCTGGACCAAGCTGGTTTCCGTTTCGTGGGAGGACATCCCCTTCTTCGAGAGGATCGAGCGGTTTCTCGTCGAGGCCAAGCAGTTCGAGCTCACGGCCAACCTGATAAAGATCCTCCTCCAGAAGTACCGCGACGACGAGAACCCCGATCTCTCGATCGAGCTGACCAAGAAGGTGCTCAAGTACCGGCCCGATGACGCACATGCCCGGCGCGATCTCGTGGGCTATTACAGGGCCAAGTACGGAGAGCATTCCCAGTTCGAGCAGTTCCTGAAGCTTTCAAAGCTCACGAACCACAAGACCCCCGTGAAGTACGCGATCCAGGACTTTGAGAAGAACATCATCTTCGACGTGGGGAACTACGCGTACCACAACACCTGGAAGCTCGGCAAGATCATGGAAATGGACAGCGAGGGCATCGTCATAAGCTTCAGCGGCAAGCCCGACCACCGCATGTCCATCCAGATGGCCCTTCAATCCCTCATGCCCGTGACGAAGGACCATATCTACGTGCTTCAATACGAGGACCCGGAGTACGTAAAAAAGCTCTTCAAGGATGAGTTCATCCAGTTTTTCGAGATACTGGTCAAGTCCTACGGCGGTACGATCCTCCTCGAGGACATCAAGCGGGAGCTTATCCCCGCCTATATATCCGAGAAGGGCTGGTCGAAATGGTGGAGCAAGGCGCGAACGAAGATAAAGAGAAATCCGCATTTCGGCTTTTCAGACAAGAAAAAGGACCTCGTCTACATGCGGGACAAGCCGGTGACCTTCGCCGAGGAACTCCTTGAAAGCTTCATCGAGAGCGATTCCTTCAGCGTCAAGCTCGATGCCGCGATTGAATTCGTCAACAACATCGAAAAGGACGAGGGCCTCGGAGTGGTCCAGTACTTCATCGATTATTTCACGGACCAGATGAAGGGCGATTCCGCCACCAGGCAGGTGCTCTCCTACATGCTGTTGAAGGACATGGCCAAGTTCGTGGATCCCTCGAAGCTCAAGCTCGACGCGCACCGGGAGCGGGTCGTCGCCTTCATAAAAGAGAGCAGGGAGCTCCCGATCCTCTCGATGAAGATAACCTCCTACGACTACAAGAAGGACCTGGTGAACATCATCGAGGAGTGCAGGGAGGACTGGCCCCAGGTGCTCATGGAACTCCTCTTCGAGACACCGGTCAGGATACACAAGTACATCGTCAATATCCTGATAAGGGCCCACGCCTACAACGTCATCAACACCTTCATTGACCGCGTCATCACCGGGATGAAGCAGTATCCGGAGATATTCATCTGGGTGAGCCGGAACCTGATCGGGGGCCAGTGGAACTACGACTGGCTCGATTACCCGCGGGAGCGCCTCACGGTATCATTCTTCAGGCTCCTGAACGAGCTGAAGAAGATCGAGCTCGAGGGGAACCGCCTTAAGAACATGGTCGTGGACTTCCTCATGGACAACAACGCCGCGGCCATGAAGAATATCGTGAAGCAGTTCGATCGGGGCTTCCTCGGCAAACTGTACGATCTCTTCGTCAACGTGTCCTACGTGGAGGAGGCCCAGAAGGAGGCATTCCTGTCGGCGATACGATCTGTTCACCCCGATTTCCAGCCCGTGTCGACGCAGCCTGACGAATCCTGGGAACTGGACGAGGAAAAGCTTATCACCTCCCGGGAAGGCTATGAGAAAATGAAGTCTGAATTGGATCGCCTGGTGAGCGTGGAACTGGTGAATATTTCCCGCGAGCTCGCGAAGGTAGCGGACGTATCCGCGGACATACGGGAGAACGTGGAGTACAACGCCCTGATGGAGAAACAGGCGACCCTGGAGCTTACGATTTCGAAGCTTGACGACGAGATGAAGAAGGCGAAGGTTCTCAGCCGGGAAGAGATCTCCACCGACTCCGTGGGCGTGGGCACCCGGGTCATTCTCAGGGACGCGGCGTCCGGGGACGAGCGGGATTATACGATACTCGGCCCCTGGGACGCGGATTTCGAGAAACGAATACTCTCGTACCGCTCCCCCATAGCCAAGTCCCTCCTCGGAGCGAAGAAGGGTGAAACGATCCATCTTGACAGCGAGGAAGGGAGGAAAGATTACATCGTGGGTGACATACGGAAGTACGAGGCATAATCGGAGGACCGTAAAGAATTGTGTTGACAAATGCACCCCCGCGTCGATAAGGGTTTACAGGATTCGCCGCGATGGTGGAATTGGCAGACACGCTAGATTCAGGATCTAGTGGGCATTACGCCTGTGAGGGTTCAAATCCCTCTCGCGGCAGATTGAAGGGGCGCGTGACATCACGCCCTTTTTTTTTGAAAAAATATTTTAGAGTATTCCCGCCTGTTTCGTATGCCCCGTGAGACCAGATTTTTTCGGGGGGCACCATGAGAATGTTCAGACTGTTGCTGGCGGCGATACCCCATCTTATCCTCCCCGCCTGCTCCTTTCCCGCGGAACATAATCCGCTCCTGGATCCGCGTCCTCCCGGCGTGACGGGTATCGATGTCGTGATGCCGGCGTCGATCTGCGAGAACGAGACCGTCATTGCGCGGGCCCTGGCGATACACCGGGATGGAACGAAACGCCCCGCGGAAGGCGTCGCCTGGGAGAGTCTCGCGCCGGGGGTGGTCTCCATCGACGGCACGGGGGCGTGCCGGGGCATTTCCCCGGGGCATGGCAACGTGCGGGCCATCCTGGGGGAAATGTCCGGAACGGCGGAGCTCGAGGTCCGTCGGCGGGTCGATTACCGGAATATCATAATCAGCGAGGTGTTCTACGACGCCGCGGGGTCCGATACAGGGTATGAGTATATTGAGCTCTACAACGCGAATCCCTACCCGTGCGATCTCGAGGGGCTCGGCGTGGTCGACGGGGCGTCCTCCAGCGCGCCATGGGTAGGTATCCGGGGGTGCGTCGTGGGGGCGGAATCCTACCTGGTCCTGGCGGCTTCAGCCGAAGGGTTCGAAAGGCTTTTCGGCCGGGCCCCGGATTGCGCGGGTTTCACTTTCTCACTGAATAACAGCGGGGAAACGGTGACGCTTACGGGGCCCCGTGATGGAGAGACACTCGATCGTGTCTTCATCGAGGGCGGTTCCGCCGAATACCCGGCTCCGGCTGAATGGGGATCCGGAGCGCTTCCCGGCGCAGGGGAGGGAAACTCGGTCTACCGCCTCGATCTCACCGACACTGATACCCATTCCGACTGGGGCCCCGGCAGTCCCACGCCGGGATGGTAGAACCCGACCGGCCGGTGAAAAATATTATGTGGAGACATGGGCGGGGTGTTCCGAAAATAGAATTAGCATCACAATGATTGATGATCCGGAGCGCGTCCATGCCGAAGACCAGTGAAGCCCTCGATATCGTCGAAAAAGCGAGGAGGGAGATCCTTTTCGCCATTAAAGAGCGGATACGGCATCTCACGGAGGGAACCGGCGCGCCGGTGCGCCTGAAGCGCGTCGTGGTAAGGGGCGCTCCCGACGGAGAGCCCGACTCGCTTCGCTATTATGAGATACACAACACCTACCTTGACGACGACGGGCGTCTCTGCGCCGACATGGCCGGCCGGGACGACCGCTTCAACGACGGCATACTCTTCGGGAGGGAGATCGAGGACCTGGATGCCGGGGACCTCAAGTATATCCTCGACGCGCTCTACGGCGATGAATGGGGCCTCGAATACGACAGGAAATTTGCCGCGCCTCTCCGCAGGGCAGGAATACACGCCTTCATCATGGACACCCGTGCCAATATTTCCCGGGCCCTCCGGAGGGGCGCCTGAGGAACTCCGGAGGCCAGGCATGAGGGAACCCTTTCCCGGACCCGCCGGCAATGACCTTGACGGGATGCTGGTCGATGTTGATACCGCCCTCTTCGGGCTCAGGATGAAACTCGCCGCCCTTGTCGCGACCCTCCTTGGCGACGTTCCCGGCCGCACCCACGACGTTGACGCTGATTTCGCGCGCTGGAGCGATGATGGCTGCCGGCCCTGCCGGTGCCTGGGGATCGCCATCGATGAGGGCGGCGCCATCATGCTTTCAGTCGCCGGGGAGGAGGCCCCCCTTGACTGGGAGGATCTCGACGTCGCCGCCCAGTACCGGGTGGCACAGGGCCTTCACGCCCGTCGCTACGCAGGTGGCCTTTACCGCTCGCTCTCCTGAGGCGAAGGGTTCTTCAGCGAGACGGGCTGCCCCGTGGCGCCGGTCACCATGTGCCAGAAGCGCGATTTCGGGTCCATGACCTTTCTCTTCGAAACGGCAAGCTCGATGGGCACGTGGGTGTACGCCCCGTTCCAATGGCCGATCACCATGTCGGTCTTGCCCGCCATGGCCGCGTGGACGGCATTCTGCCCGAGCTGGGCGCAGAAGATCGAGTCGTTGGGCACCGCCGGGGCGCTCCGTATGATGTAGCTCGGGTCGATATACTTCAGGCTGATTTCGATTTCCTCTTCGCGGAAATACTCTTCTATTTCTTTCCTGAGAAACGTCCCGATGTCGCCTAGGACGACATTGCCCGAGGCGTCTTTTTTCCGGGAGGCCGCGTCCTTCTCCAGGAGGTCCTGTCCCGCTCCCTCGGCGACGCAGATGACCGCGTGGCTCCTGTTGATGATCCGTTCCTTCAGGTGGGGGAGAAGTCCGTTCTCTCCGCGGAGGTCGAAGGGGACCTCGGGGAGGAGGACGTAGTTCACGTCGCTCATGGCAAGGCAGGCGTGGGCGGCGATGAAGCCGGAATGCCGCCCCATGAGCTTCACCAGGCCGATGCAGTTCGGGGCGCCCTTCGATTCCACGTGGGCCGCGTAGATCGAATCAACGGCCTTGGAAAAGGCGGTTTCAAAGCCGAAGGAGCGGTCGATGAAGCTGATGTCGTTGTCGATCGTTTTCGGAACGCCCACCACGGCGAGCCTGATTCCCTTCCCGCGCGCCGTTTCGTCAATGGCGTGGGCGCCCTTCAGCGTGCCGTCCCCGCCGATGGTGTAGAGAATGTTCACCTTGAGGCGGGCGAGGGTGTCCACGAGGACCTCCATGTCCTCGGTACCTCCCCGCGAGGAACCCAGGATGGTGCCTCCCAGGAGGTGGATGTCGTCGACCGCACCGGGGTTCAGCTCGACGGGGGCGAAGCCGTTTTGGGGATCCAGCCCGCGATAGCCGTACCTGATGCCGATGATCGATCGCACGTCGTAGCGATGGTACGATTCCATCACGATGGAGCGGATCACGTTGTTGATGCCCGGGCAGAGGCCCCCGCACGTCACGATGGCCGCCCTGACATCACGGGACCTGAAGAAGACCTTCTCCCGGGGGCCCGCCTTCTCAAAACTCTGCGTGGGATCAACGGGGGAAGGGGGGTCTCCATGGACAACCGGATCGAGAATGATCCTCACGTCGTCGCTGATGAACGAGGTGTCCATGACCGAGTATTTTTCCAGCATCGGGGAGGCTATGGTGCAGGGGCCGAGGCTTTTTATGGTGAAATCCATGTCGATCTCCGGAATGGTTTTTCAGGTGGCCGCTGGAAGACCGGCGGGGCCTCGCGGCACCGGATGAACGCCGATTCAAACGGACTATTGATCGTAGCGGTGAAGGATAAATAATCAAGAAAAAAACATGGCGGGGAGTGCGCGGAAAATTGTGTGAATATGCTTGACAATCGCGATTTTCTGTTCGATGGTACACCCTGTTTTTCCCGGGAACCTTCCTCCCTGCCGTAATGTACAGTTCCGGGAAGAAGCCGGGATGGAGGTAAATGGTCGGGGCGTCCCGAACAACAAGGCGGGCATGGTGGGGCAATGAAACCAAAATTCAACAGGGTGGGCGTGCTTTTTTCCGGGGGGCCGGCGCCCAGCGCGAATGCGGTGATATCCTCCGTGGCCCTTAATTTCCTCGATCATAATGTTCCGGTAATCGGCATCATGCGGGGCTACGAGTTCATCCAGGACTTCAACAGGAACTACCCGAAGCTCCGCAAGGAAGTGCACTACGGAAACATCACCTATGAGATCACCAAGGCCCGAAACCGGAGCGGGATATTCCTCCGTACCTCCAGGGCGAACCCGGGCAAGGACATCAAGACCATGGAGGACCTGAACAACCCGGAAAAGAACGCCCGGCTCAGGAACATCCTGGACGCCTTCGAGTACCTCGAGATCGGCGCCCTTATCTCGATCGGGGGCGACGACACCCTGAAGACCGCCAACTACCTCTGGCTTATGGGTTTCCCGGTGATCCACATACCCAAGACGATCGACAACGATTACTACGGCATCCCCTGGACCTTCGGCTACTGGACCGCCGTGGACGTGGCCCAGAAGATCATCCTCAACCTCAAGGCCGACGCCCAGGCAACGGACAGCTTTTTCGTCGTCGAGCTGATGGGAAGGAAATCGGGATGGATTACCTACGCTTCGGGTATCGCCGCCGAGGCGATCATCATGATTTCCGCCGAGGACATCCCGGGGGAAACCCTGAACCTCGACCAGATGGTCGAAGGCATCACCGATGTCATCATATCCCGGGAGAACGACAAGAAGCCCTACGGAGTGATTCTCATCTCCGAGGGTATCGTGGACAAGCTGCCTGACGAGCTGAAGCCGAAGGAGACCGACAAGCACGGCAATATCCGGCTCGGCGAGGCGAAGATATCAAGCATCATCTCCGAGTCCGTCAAGCACCGTTATCGCGAAAAGACGGGCCTCGAGGTGAAAATCACCCCGAAGCAGGTGGGCTACGAGATACGCTCGGCGACCCCCACCGCCTTCGACGTGGTCATGGGGAGCATGCTCGGGTACGGCGCCGCGCGTTTCTACCTTGAAGGAACCTTCGGCGTCATGACTTCGGTGACGGATAATTTTGACCTCAAGGCCGTGCCCTTTTCGGACCTCATCGACAGCGACACCCTCCTCACCAGGCTTCGCGACGTTCCGCGGGGCAGCGATTTCTATAACCTGAAGAACCGGCTGCAGTATGCGAACATCTTCGAGTAGGTTCCGGCGCGGCGGCACCGCCATCCTCGCCGCGGCACTGGCCTTCGGGCTTTCCGCCTGTTCGGGGCGGGACGGCGCCGCGAGCTTCGACGGGGTGTTCGAAAAGCTGGCCAGGGCGCGCGATTTCAACGAGGCGAAGCGCTACTACACCGACGGAACCGTGAAGGCCCTGGAAGAGGCCGGGGGCGGGTCGGGGAAGGCGGCGCTGCGACTACTTCCCCTTTTCGACGAACGGACGAAGTGGGAGGAGGTGTCGAAGCGGGTCGAGGGCCCCCGGGGGGTCATCCGGATTCGTTATTCCGCCCATCCCGTTGAGAACATGGTGGGGTTCGAGATGGAGTTCCAGGTCAGGAAGATCGGCGATTCATGGAAGATAGACCTTGAAAACGAGGTGCGCGGGGCGATCGAGGCGCGGGGGAAAGGAAGCGCCGCCGAGTACATTCGCGGCGTTACCAGGGGGTATTGAATAAATCGGCCCGGAGGCGTCACCTCAGTACATCGAGATGGCGAGGTTCAGGACGATCTCATTGAGAAGTTCCCGGGCTTCCTCGTCCTCGGGGAAGCGCGACAGGAAATTGACGCAGGAAATATACGCCATGTAGAGGGACCCCGTTTCGATATAGAGGTTGATGAGGTTGAAATGGATCTCCTCGATGTCGGGGTTGTTTTCCAGGGACCGGGTGTAGTGGTAGATGGCCTGGTCCGGGTATCCCATCTCCCAGCACACCCCGGCGAGATTGGCCAGGGTGACTGCGTCGTTGGGATTGAGCCGGATGGAGCGTTCCAGTATCCGCCTGGATCGCTCGTAGTCCCCCATCTCGCAGAGTGTGATCCCCAGGCCGTTCAGGATGTCGGGGTCCCCGTTGTCCATCGTCGCGGCGAAGGTGAAGAGCGCCAGGGCATGCTCGTAATCGCCCCTTTCGACATATTCATACCCGGTGTCGACCAGAAGCGTGGGATTGTCACGCAGCTCGCAGAGCTCTTCAAGGCCGATCTGCATCTCCTTCAGGACGAGGGAGGCGTTCTTCTTCGGTGAACGCTGGTTCGGTCTCTGCTTTTCCGTGATGCTCACGATACTATGTCACTTCCCCATTTTTTTTGACACTATTCCCGATGATGGTATATGTCAATAAAAATAATCGCCATGGCCCCCCGGGGTGCCGGCACCTACCGGATGCCGCTTCCGCCGAGGAACCGGAAAAAATCTACTTGACGGTTCATCATGTATAATTCTTATTGAAAAATTCCGGCAGGCCGGCGTGATTGTCGCGTGTCCAATTGACGCGCCGGGTTGATGCGCATCCCGGCCTCCCGGGGCGGACGCCCGCCCGCGAAAGCCTGCGGAAACAACGGCGACCATACGGCCAGCTACTTTCAAGGAGTCATCTCATGCCGAAAGAAAAAATATTCTGCGCGAACTGCCAGCACTGCATCGTCATCCGGCAGTATGAATCCGAACCCGACCGCTACGTGCTGCGCGTCAAGTGCCTCAAGAAAAAATGGGTAAAGCGCTCCGGGGAGGAAAAACTCTACAAGTTCTTCACCGTGGCGCGACGCATCATGGATGACTGTGAATACTACACCGAATCGGGCGACCTGTTCCCCTATATCAAGAACCTCCGCAAGGAGCTGCCGATCAAGGACGAGATATATTCCACCAGGGACGTCTAGGAATGGGTTCGAGTTTTCCCGGGGGGATTCATCCGCCTGAGCACAAGGGCGCGACGAGGGACCTGGAATTCATCAATCTCCCCGTGCCCCATACCTGTTATATCCCGCTCCAGCAGCACATCGGTGCGCCCGCGAAACCCGTTGTCCAGCCGGGCGACGGGGTATCCGAGGGGCAACTCATCGGCGCCGCGGACGGCTTTATCAGCGCCAACGTCCACTCCTCCATCCCCGGGAAGGTACTCGACATAGCGCCGATGCCGACGGCGGGGGGCATGCAGCCCACGGTCATCATCGAGGCCGAGGGGTCCTTCGCGGCCTCCGCGGGCGGGCAGGAGCCCGCCGACTGGAGGGTCATCGACGCCGGAGCGATTCTGAACGCGATCAGGGAGGCGGGCATCGTGGGCCTCGGGGGCGCCGCCTTCCCCACGTCAGTGAAGCTTTCCCCCCCGCCCGCGAAACCAATCGACACCCTGGTCATCAACGGCGCCGAGTGCGAACCCTATCTCACCGTTGACGACATGCTCATGAAGACCTTTCCCGCGGCCATAATCGAAGGCACGCTGATCACCATGAAGGCCCTGGGCATCGAAAAGGCGGTCATTGGCCTCGAGGACAACAAGAAGGGCGCCTACAGGGCCCTCTGCGAAGCACGCCCCGCCTCGGACCCGGAGGGGCGCATCAGGGTGAGGAAACTCAGGACCAAGTATCCCCAGGGAGCGGAAAAGCAGATGATCCGGGCCCTCCTGCGGCGCGTTGTTCCCTCGGGGGGATTGCCCATGGACGTGGGAGTTGTTGTGCAGAACGTGGGTACGGTGTTCGCGATACGGGAGGCGATCCTTTACGGGAGGCCCCTCTTCGCGCGCTACCTGACCGTGGGCGGCGGCGCCATCGGGCGGCCGGGAAACTACAAGGTGCGGATCGGCACGAGGATCGCGGACATCGTTGAGGAATGCGGCGGCCTGACGGAGCGACCCGCGCGGATCGTCATCGGGGGGCCGATGTGCGGCGTGAGCGTCCCCGCCATGGACATCCCCGTGGTGAAGGGCACCTCGGGAATCCTGTTCCTCACGGAGAAGGAGGTCTCCCTGGCCGACTACGGGCCCTGCATCAGGTGCGCGAAGTGCGTCCTGGCCTGCCCCGTGGGCCTTCTCCCATGCGATCTCGGTTCGGCCGTGGAGAAGGGAAGGCTCGATCTCGTCGAGAAACTGAACCCCTTCGACTGCATCATGTGCGGCTCCTGCTCCTACGTCTGCCCGGCCCGCCGGCCCCTGAGTCATTTCATCAAGCTGGGCCAGCAGAGGCTCAGGGCCAAGAAATAAGCGTGGTGGTGCCATGGCAGAGAAAGAACGGAAACAAGAGCTGCTGCAGATAACGAACCCCCCCCATATCCGTTCCGGGGAATCGGTGCCGAAGGTCATGTGGACCGTTGTCGCGGCCCTGGTTCCCGCCACCGCGTTTTCCTTCTACCTCTATGGCCTGAACGCCCTCATTCTCGTCGGGGTGGGCATCGCGGCGGCGGTCGTCGGCGAGGCGGCGATCCAGCTTTTTCTCAGGCGCCCCGTCGCGATATCCGACGGCTCCGCCGTCATCACGGGCCTCCTCCTGGCGATGAACGTGCCCCCCATGGCGCCATGGTGGACCGTGGCGATAGGATCGCTCTTTTCTGTTATTATCGTGAAACAGCTATTCGGAGGACTGGGATTCAACATCTTTAACCCGGCACTGGCGGGGCGGGCCTTCCTCATGGCCTCCTGGCCCATCCATATGACTACGGCGTGGTACCGCTTTTCCGGGGGGAACGTCCTCTCCCCGTCGATACGGAACGTCGGGGGCCTGCCCGACGCGCTCTTCGACACCATGACGGGGGCAACCCCCATGGGCCTTCTGAAAGAGGGGCCCAGGATGGCGGCGGAGAGCGGTGTGGACCCCTCCCGGATCTACGACGTGATCCTGTCCCCCGGTTTCCTGAAGTCCCTCTCCATCGGCACCGTGGGAGGCTGCATCGGCGAAACCTCGGCGATCTTTCTCCTCGCCGGGGCGCTCTTCCTCCTCGCCCGGAGGATCATTACCTGGCATATTCCCGTTTCCTACATCGGCACCGTGGCGCTTCTCGCCGCGGCCTACTATTACGCGACGGGGTTCCCGGCGCCCCACTATTTTGTCCTCTTTCATATTCTTTCCGGGGGCCTTATCCTGGGGGCCTTTTTCATGGCCACCGACATGGTCACCTCCCCGGTGTCGCCAAGGGGGATGATCATCTTCGGCGCCGGGTGCGGAATACTCGCCTTCGTGATCAGGATCTGGGGCGGGTACCCCGAGGGGGTGTCCTATTCGATCCTGATCATGAACGCCTTCGTTCCCCTCATCGACCGCTACACCAGGCCCGGGGTGTTCGGCGCCGCGAAGCGGAAAGGCGGGGGGTCGAAATGATATTCAGGAATATTATCAGGCCGATACTCGTCATGGTGGCGATCGCCTTCGCCTGCACCTACGCCCTGACCCATATCAACAGGCTCACTGAGCCACGCATCAAGGAGCAGGCGCGCCAGAAGCGGATGCGGGCCCTGGCCCTCGTGCTTCCCGGCTACACAGTGGGAGAGGAGATCAGGGAGACCATCGAGGGGCGGGAGTTCGGCTACTGGGAAGGCGTCAGGGAGCTCGAAGAGAACGGGGTGAAGCGGAACGCCCGGGGTTTCGCCTTCATCGCCACGGCACCGGGCTACGCGGAACGGATCGACACCATGGTGGGGGTCGACGAGGCCGGAGTGATACTGGGCATATCGATTATAGGGCAGTCGGAAACGCCGGGCCTCGGCGCCCGCTGCGTCGAGGTGGCCGCGACCGAGACTCTCTGGGATGTTCTCAGCGGCGTCCCGGAGAAGGGCGGGGAGGTCACCCCCTGGTTCCAGGAGCAGTTCCGCGGTTTGAGTGCCGTTTCGAGAATTTCCATACTCAAGATGGGGGACTGGGGCCCCGCCATTGCCGGAGAACTCAGGGAGAAGAACGCCATCACGGCCCTGACGGGGGCGACCATCACCTCCGAGGCCGTGGTGAAAAGCATACGGGGCGGCATCGACCTGCTGGTAACGGCGGGGAAGATCGCCCCCCCGGATGAGGAGGCCGCGCGATGAGTAACTGGAAAACCTTCGCGAAGGGAATATGGGAGAAAAATCCGCCCCTTATCCTGGGGCTCGGGTTCTGTCCCCTCCTGGCGGTCTCCACCTCGGTTTCAAACGCCCTCTGGATGACTATGGCGGCCACCTTCGTCCTGGTCTGCTCGAACCTCCTGGTGTCGAGCATCCGTAAAATCGTGCCGCCGCATCTCCGGATCCCGATCTTCATCACCATCATCGCCACCTTCGTCATCGTGGTGGACCTTTTACTCAACGCCTTCCAGCCCGAGGTCTACAGGTCCCTGGGCATCTTCATTCCCCTCATCGTGGTGAACTGCATCATCCTCGGCCGCGCCGAGGAGTTCGCCCAGAAGAACGGCCTCTTCGCCTCGCTGCTGGACGCCCTGGGCATGGGCGCCGGTTTCGGCCTGGCCATCGTGGTCCTGGCGTCGGTGAGGGAGGCCCTGGGGGCGAACAAGCTGTTCGGCTACACCCTGGTGCCCGGCATGGAGCCGGCCACGGTGATGGCCCTTGCCCCGGGCGCCTTTTTCACCCTGGCGTTCATGCTCTGGGGGATGAACGCGATCAATTCAAGGAAAAAGGGGAAATAAACGATGGAAATCAAGGTCTTCGTCGCCATCCTCCTCAGCACGATCCTCATCAACAACTACGTGCTGTCGAGGATCCTGGGCATCTGCCCCTTCCTGGGGGTCTCGAAGAAGCTCGATTCCGCCGTCGGCATGGGCCTGGCGGTCATCTTCGTCATGACCATGACCTCCTTTATCACCTACCCGGTGTATAAATACATACTGGTCCCCTTCAAGATACAGTTCCTCCAGACCATCGTATTCATTCTTGTCATCGCCTCACTGGTCCAGCTGGTCGAGATGGTCATCGAAAAGCTCTCGCCCTCGCTCTACCAGTCCCTGGGCATCTTCCTTCCCCTCATCACGACCAACTGCGCCGTTTTGGGCGTGGCGGTGCTGAACATCACCGCGGGTTTCGCGGGACCCGGCGAGAGCATGGGCCTCCTGAAAAGCGTGGTCCAGGGCGTCGGGGCCGGCGTCGGCTTCACCCTGGCCCTGGTGATCATGTCGGGCATACGGGAGCGCCTGGAACTGGCCGACGTTCCGGAGAACCTGAAGGGCGTGCCGATCACCTTCATCACCGCGGGGCTCCTCGCCATCGCCTTCTACGGATTCTCGGGGATGAAGATATAGGGACGGACCCGATCGCATGGAACTGACCAGGCCGAAAGTGACGCTCCTGGCGATTACCCCCGGGGCGGAAAAGCTGATCGAGGAGGCGGGGCGCACCTGCTACCTTTCCCTCGACCGGATCGCCGAGGGCACGGAAAAGGGCTTCATCGGGAACTGCATACGGCGGGGGCACCTCTCCATCCTGGAACACGCGTCGGCGTCGTTCCGGATCACCGGGGCCTCGCGGTCGTTCACCCACCAGCTGGTGCGCCACCGCCTGGCGAGCTTTTCACAGCAGTCCCAGCGCTACGTCGACGAGACCGGATTCAACTACGTGATACCCGATACGATCCTCGCCGACCCCGAGGCGGCAACGGTGTTCCGCGGCTTCATGGCACGCGCCGAGGAGGCGTACCGGGAGCTCCGGGAGCGCGGCATCCGCAAGGAGGACGCGCGGTTCGTCCTCCCGAATGCCCTGGAGAGCCAGATCGTCTTCTCCGCGAATTTCAGGGAATTGCGCACTATCTTCCATCTCCGCCTCGACCGAAGCGCCCAGTGGGAGATCAGGAAGGTCTGCATGGAAATGTTGAAAATGCTCCAGGGGGAGGCGCCTTCGGTGTTCGGCGATTTCATCATCGACGAAGGATCTATGACGGCACGGTCGGAACTATGAGGGACCCGGCGGCTACTTGAGGGCCACGTTCATCTCGAGCTGGCCCATGGGGCTGTAAAGGTTGATGCCCAGTGTTGTCTGCTTGATGAGGGTAATGGTGAAATCCTTTCCCTCCACCACCGTGGGGGTGGTCATGTTGATCCGTTTCCCCGTCGTGGCGAAGAGGTTCATGGCGTTTCCCGTGATCATGTTCGCCATTTCGCCAATGATGTCCTTGTACTCGCTCTTGATCTGCTCCTCGCTGAGCCCCGGGGCAAGCGCCTCGGCGATCTTGAACACCATGTTGTAGCCCATGCTGTAGACCACCTCGCCCGCCACGCCCCCGGTGATGCCGATGATGATGGCGACGTCCATCGAGGGGATGGGGCTCTCCTTGATCACCAGCTTTCCCCTTCGGAGATCCACCTTCAGGATTGATTTGAAGACCGCGCTCGCGGCCTCGAGGAAAGGATTGACGAATTCGGCGTTGATGTTGACCATTCGAAGACCGGACCTCTTACGATGAATCTGCGCGTGACTACCTGTGCTATTGTTATCGCACGGGCGGATATAGATCAATCAGTTTTTATATTTTTTACTATTTTTGCGTTTTCATACACTTTCTGCATGAGATTGCCGGTCATCATTCGCAGGCTTTCCTCCTGGAGGGCCGTGGCGAGGGCCTCGCGCTCCCTCTCCGACGGGGCGGCGCGCGAGATGTCCTTCATCACCGGCGTGAAGATATAGAGCCCGGCGTCGGATGAAATGACGCGGGAGGTCCTGTTCATTTCAATCTGCATGAATTCCTCGAGAAAAACCGGGGAACCGTTGATGGCGGCGATCGTCTGGCCGCGCTCGTCCGCGACGCGGTCGCCGATGGCGAACACCCCCGATATGGCCACGGTTCCCTTGAGGACTCCCTGGGCCTCGTCGAAGGTGCCCCCGCGTAGGGCGATGGCGTTTACCCTGTCGACGATGTCCTTCCTCACGCGCTCGGCCCCGGCCGACTCGAGCTTTTTCCTGATGCGCTCCCGGTCCGTCACGGGGTCCTTCATTTCACCCCTGTTCTTTTCCATTTCGGCGGTAATATCCTGCTCCGTCACGGGGGCGAGGTTACCGACGCGCCTGCCGAGGTCCATGGCGCTGACGAAGGAATACTTGATCCGCAGGCGCGAAGTGGCGGCCACGTGCTCGTCCCGTATGTCGGCGGAAGGAGCGGCAATCCCCATCCTGATAAACGTCAGGAACCGGTCGCGGAGAAGGTCTTTGCGGATCGCCTTCTGGAGGTCGTTGAAGGTCATGTTAAGGCGCTGGAGAAAGAGATCGAGGCGCTCCCCGTCAAAGTCGCCGGTTTCGGGATTGCGAAGGCCCGGGATCGCCCTTATGTAGTCCTTGACGCTCTCGTCCGTGACGTAGAGGCCGGTCTTCCGCGCCTCCTGGAGGAAGAGGACCTCGTTTATGTAGTAGGAGAGAATCATCGCGTCCATCTTCTCGTCCCGGGGCATTTCCCCGAAGCGGGAATCCCGATAGCGCAGGTAATCATAGCGGCTCACCCGCTCTCCGTTTACCACCGCCACGGCGGACTGGTCGAGGCCCAGGCGGGAAACGAAGTCGGGCATGCCGAAGGAGATTACGATAATCAGCACGAAGAAGCCGGTCACCGCGTAGCTGACGATTTTTACCAGGGGCGATTTGGAGTCGAACATGACGCATTTCCTTCCGGGCGGACGGCGGGTCCGCCATTGTTGTTCCCCGGCGGCCGCACGTAACCGGCCGCCACGGCGGGGGAGCGATTAAAGGTAGAAATTCCCGTTATTTTGTCAATGAGAATAAGGGGTCCGGCGCTATTCCGGGGGCCGCTCCGCCTCGTCAACCAGCATGACGGGAATACCGTCCCTTACCGGGTAGCGGAGGCCGCAATCCGTGCAGATGATTTTTTCATCCTTGGTGTTGTACTCGACGTCTCCCCGGCAGGCGGGGCAGGCAAGGATTTCGAGGAGCTTCGTGTCGATCATACCATACCTCGTTTATTCGGATGCATGTTTATTCAGCGTGAGATCTATTACGTCAATAAAAAAATATCGCCCTGTCTCGCATTGGGCCGCGGCTGGTCCGGGCCCGGGCGGAGGCTACCTGATGAGCACCGTCAACCGCACGTTTGACTTCATCTTAATGTTCCAGGCGCGCGTGCCGGTAAGGCCCGCCGCGGCGCGGTAGTAGATTGTGGACGCGGGCTGCATCGGCATCGCGGGCATGACGGTGTAGATGTAGGGGCCCGTGTGGTTCCTTGCCGTGTAGGTGTACCGGTAGAGGTCGATCGATCCGATATTGTATGCCAGGGCGTCCATGAAGCTCTCGAACCAGGTGTCCTCGTTGTTGTAGCGGTAATCGGGCATGTCGATGCGGGCGTCGGAGAGCATGTTTGCCACGGCCCACTTGCGAAGGATCGTGCCGAAGGCATCGGCCGAGCCCCCCCGCTCCAGGGCGTATTCAACCGCCCCCTCGTCCGTGTAGGGGTTCCATACCACGTCGCGGAAGAAGGTGGCGCCGCCGAAATTGCGCGCGAGGTAGGAGCCCAGGGCGTAATTCAGGGCGTAGCTTACCAGGACGTTCGAACCGTCGTACCAGCGCGTCACGGAGTACTCGTTGTAGTAGTTGTAGAGGGGAATCCTCCCTTTGGAAATTTTACCGTCAAAACGCGTGGGGTCTGAATCATCGGGCACGCAGTCCGCCGAGGAGTGGAGGGCCCCGCGGGGGCCGTTCACGGCCATGCGCCGTGACACCAGGTCCTCGGCGGAGAGGGAGCACATCTCGTCGATCCAGGTCTCCGTGCCGGCGCCCCCGGCGCGGAGAATGCTCTTCTGGTGGAAGTGGATCATGTGCTGGAGCTCGTGGGCCAGGGCGGAGATGATTTCCGCGGGCCACCGGTCACCGATGTCCCAGGCGCCTTCCGGGGTGGCCAGGAGGAGGGCGTCCATGTAGAACATGATCCGCTCGTTTGAATAGGACACGGCGGATTTCTTGAAGTTGTCCTTTGCCCAGAAATAGCCGAGGATCCCGCCGCTCGTCGAGTTGTCGTCGTCGATGTCGTAGAGGAGAATCGTGATCTCGTCGTTCTCGGGTATTACCAGTTCCGCGGCGAAGGGGGGGATGGCGCCGCCCCACTCTTCGCCAAAGATGCCCGTTACCCAGTCATAGATGTCGTTGTCGTCGCCGTCGACGAGGAACGCGTCGGCCATGGCTTCGACCATCAACGGGGTGACCTTCGGTGTCTTGGTGCCTCCGATATGCCAGCAGTTGTCCGCCACCCATATATTCAGGGTTTTCTGGCCATGGGCCGTGTCCACCGGGCGCACGAGCCTGCATGTGGCGGCAAGCAAGGCGGGGGAATTGATCGCGAAGCTCTTCTTGTCCCCCGACTCGTCCAGCCTCGGTTCAGGGGGAGGCACGATTCCCAGCAGGAGGGTGACAGGATTGATCCGCGAGAGAAAGCCGAAGGGGTTCCGGTTGAACTCCCTCGCCTCCGGCTTTCCCCGTATCCCCGTATCATTCTCCTCGGGTCCGGCTTTTTTCTCGACGGCTTCCGGAACGGTTCCCTGCATGAGGCTTTCCGTTGAATTACCGATCGACGGGTACGACGTATCGGAGGAGGCGTTGACATTGGTGAAAAGGAAATACACGTCCCGGGGTGTGCCGCCCAGTTCGAGGGTATAGCTCAGGTCGACATTTGATATGTTTTCGTAGTCGGCGGGCTCGTACATCCTGAAGTCATAGGTGAGCGAGTCATCGAGCCCGTTCTCGACGATGGCGTACGGCTCATACCGATCCGAAAGAAGGAGGTATTTCGCGCCGTCATCGGAGCCGGGGGCGCAGCTCCCAAGGAGGAGCAGGGCGATCAGCGCACCACGCGCGGGGATGTTCCTGGTGAAAACGGCCATGATGGTAACGATCTGGAACCCGCCTCCGATGTCAATAAAAGGGAACCTCTAAAAATCAGATTTGGAAGTTCCCTTGTGGGCACTTTCAAGGTAAAAATTAGATTTTTCTGTTGGTTTTATAATGAAAAATCTAATTTTTCGAGGTGCCCATAACACAATGATAGAAAGATACAATGTTATTCCAAGGGATTCAACAGGCAAACGGAATTTACCCTGTAAATCGACCAGCAATAATAAAAAAATGGAAGTAGTATCCGTCATGGAATCCGGGGGATCACGGGGGCAGGTCTGGGCGGTTCGCCTCGAAGAAAATGCCCCGGGGAGGCTTCGTTCCCCGGGGCGGCCTTCGCTCACTTCTTTAACAGCGCGCAGGTTTCCACCATCCTGATGAACTCACCTCGATCGCCCTCGGGATCCTTGCCCTTCGCCCCCCTTGCCATGGCTATGACATCCTTGAAGGAGAGGTCGCCGGCATGCTTCGAGTCCCGCAGTATCATGCCGAAGCCCGCCACGGCGGCGGAGAAGCGGAAATTCTCCGACGACGCGGCCAGGCCCGACCTGCCGTCCTTCAGGGGCGAGGTGATGAGCCTGCTCGCCTCCTCGCCGGGAATCTTGTAGCGGAGCTTCAGGGTGAGGAGCTCGTCGTTCCCCGGGGAAACCTCGGGGACGGTGCGCTGGTACTTGAGGGGATCGGTGCCGCGCACCTCGCGGGAGGAGCCGGCGGGGATGATCTCGTAGAGCGCCGTGACGGTGTGCCCGGCACCGAGCTCGCCGGCGTCCTTGAGGTCATCGTTGAAGTCCTCGTTGGCCATGACGCGGTTTTCATACCCCACGAGGCGGTATCCCTTCACCGTGGCGGGGTTGAACTCCACCTGGATCTTCACGTCCTTCGCGATGGTGTACATGTTGGCCCGCATCTCCCTCACGAAGACCTTCTCCGCCTCGCGGATGCCGTCGATGTAGAAGTAGTTGCCGTTCCCGGCCTTGCTGATCCTCTCCATGCGGCCGTCCTTGTAGTTGCCCATGCCGAAGCCGCAGATGGTGAGATAGATGTCGGTCTTCCGATATTCGTCCATCATGCGCACCAGCTCTCCCGTGGAGGACACGCCGACGTTGAAATCGCCGTCGGTGCAGAGGATCACGCGGTTGTTGCCCCCCGGGATGAGGCTTCCCCTTGCCGTTGCATAGGCGAGCTGTATCCCCGCCCCGCCGGCCGTGCTGCCCCCCGCCTGGAGCCCCTCCAGTGCCGCCATGATCTTCCTGCGAGAAGACGCCGGGGTGGGGGGGAGGACCAGCCCGGCGGACCCCGCGTAGGCCACGATGGCGACACGGTCTTTCGCCGAGAGCCGGCCCAGAAGCAGGCCGAGGGATTTTTTCAACAGGGGGAGCTTGTCCTCGCTCTGCATGGAGCCCGAGGAGTCGACGAGAAAGACCAGGTTGCTCGGCCTGAGGTTTTCGTAGTCCATGGACCTGCCGCGAATCCCGATATGGACGAGGCGGTTCCCGGGGCTCCAAGGGGAGGCGGAGACCTCCGTGGTGACGGAAAAGGGGTGCGCCGATCCGGGTTCAGGGTAATCGTAGTCGAAATAATTTATCAGCTCTTCGATCCTCACGGAATCTGCCGGGGGCGCCTGGCTCCGGGCGATGAAGCGCCGGACGTTGGAATAGGACGCGGTGTCAACGTCGATGGAAAAGGTGGAGAGGGGATTCTGCGCCGCGGCCCTGAACTCGTTTTCGGTGATTGGGTCGTACTCTTCTGTGTTGAACGGGGGAATAGTATCGCCGTCGTATGGCGCGGCATGGGGGAGGGTCATGACGGCCCCGCTGTCCCTGCTCCTCAGGGCCTCTTCGCATTTCCTTTCCCCTCCGGTGAATTTTTCGATGGTCGCTGTCTGCGTTCCCGTGGTGCCGCAGGCGGCGATACATGATCCGATCGCTATCGCCGCGAACAGGGCGAGGACGGGTCCGGGCATTATTCTTTTCATGGCTGCGCTCCTTGTCGATGATGATGCCACGCCTGGCGTGTTCGTTCTATAGACAGGTCGGGCATGATTAAGTTCTTGTTTTTTATAATCCGCTTGACGGAAGGGGAAAATTATGGGTAGATAGATCGCGTGCCGGGGGATGGACATGCCGGCACGCAATCCCGTAACCGGGGAGCGACATGCCATGGCAGGGGGACTCGAGGATCTAAGAAAAAGAATCGACGCCCTGGAGCGGGAGCTCAGGGCCGTCAGGGCCGAGCTTGAACGGGCCATGGGCGGGGCGATAGTGGAGGCGCCGCGCCCGGCCGCCGCCGAGCGGAAGCGCTCCGCCGCCGGCGATGCGATGAGGAGGGTTTTCGGCGACAACGCGGAGATATCCATCGGCGGCATAGTCATCGGGTTGGTCGGGGCCGTCGCCTTCCTGCTCGGCGCCGGGTGGTTTATCAAGCTCGCGATCGAGCGGTACTGGCTCAACGAGTCTGCCCGGGTGCTCATCGGCCTCGTCGCGGGGTTCGGGGCGATCGCCGCGTCCCTGCGCCTGGCGATGATGCGATTCCGTGTGATCCCCCACGCCCTGGCCGGCACGGGATACGCCGTGTGCTACTTCGCCGTTTTCAGCGCTTATTATTTCTACGGCCTCCTCGGTTTGAAGGAGTCATTCTGTTTCATGGTGGCGATTTCCCTGGTCTCGGCGTTCATGGCCCGCAGGGGCTCGAGCCAGATACTCTATCTCTTCAGCCTCATCGGCGCGTTCCTGGCGCCCATTCTCATGTCCCAGGGAGAAAACTCCTACCGCTTCCTCTTCGCGTACATGACCCTCTTCAACCTGGTATTCCTTTTCATGAGCCGCTCCTTCCCATGGAAGGTTTCGGCGTACGCCGTCCTGATCCTGAACAGCGCCGTCTACGCCGGGTGGATGGGTGAGAGCTTGGAGGAAAGCAGTTTTACCGTTCCCTTTCTCTTCATCACCCTGCTGCTCCATATTTTCATGGTGAGGCGGCTTTTTACCGCGCACGCTTCGGGCCGTTCCGCCCTCTGGGAGGACATTCTCTTTATCCTCGCGGTGGCGTCCCATGTCGTCCTCGGGCACCTGACCGTGGCGCAGTTTCATCCCTCCCTGCTTCCGCACTATTATCTTTTCGTCTCCCTCTCCCTGGCGCTGTGGCAGATGGCCTATTCCGGGGCGTCCGGGGAAGCCTTCAGGAGAAGGTCCGCGGCGGCAACACTCCTGGTCCTGGTTCCTCTCATGATGGCCTCCCTCTCGATCTTTGCCGGCGCCCCCTGGAAGGTGACGGCCCTGGTGGCGGCAACGGGGACCTTCTCCATCATCGCCCTTCGCGAGGACAGGAAGGAAATAATCGTCGCGGCGATACCCCTCTGGACGGTCACGGTCATGGTGCTCCTTCTCACCCAGCGGGGCCTCCCAGAGGGGGCATGGCCCCTGCTGAACAGCAGGTTCTATCATTACCTTCTCGCCGCGATCTTTCTCTCCGCCATGTTCTACCTTCGTCGGAGCGAAACAGCCTTCCGGGTGTACGGCTTCCTGGCCCTCTTCCTCGTCATCGTGGCGAGCCTCATGGAGAACCGCGACTTCGTCACCGGGGACGTCAGCTTCCGCAGGCTCAGTTATTCCTACGTGCTTCTTTTTTATGCCCTGGCGCTCATCGTGCCCGGGTTCAGGCTCGGGAGGCCCCTCCTCCGGATCACGGGGCTCTCCCTTATCGGGATCGTGATACTCAAGTTTTACGCCTACGACATGTGGGTCCTCGACCTCGTCGTGCGGATCGCCGCGGGCCTCACCCTGGGGGTATTCCTCATCGTTACCGCTCTCTTCTACCAAAGGTTCAAGGAGAAACTCGTGAAAACCATGGCGCCGACAAAATGCATCTTCGTTCTCATCATCGCCCTGGCGGCAACGGCCGTTTCGGCCGAGCCGGTCAGGGTGGAGTCCTTTAAGTATTACCAGGAGATCAGGGGTGATCTCTCCATCGGCGGGGACGTGATATACGGGACGATCGACCTGGACGAGGAGGTGTACCGGAACTCGTGGCGCAATGACCTGAGGATACTTCACCGGGGAAGGGAACTGCCCTACCTCCTCGCCCGGGCGCTGGACCGGGGAAGGAGCGAGTGGAAGAAACCGAAGGTGATATTCGAGCGCCTCACCAGGGAGGGACGCATCTATGTCCTGGATCTTCCCCCTCTCCCGGAAGGGGCCGAATACGCGCGCCTTGCCGTGGAGGCGCCGGGGACCTACGAGATGAACATACAGGTGAGCGAGTCGCCCGAGCCCGGGGACTGGAATATCGTGGGATACTACTTTATACATCGCTATGACGATGAATCGGCGAGGAAGGTGATTCCCCTGGGCCTCTCGGGGAAGCGTTACCTGCGCCTGGAATCAAACAGGACCGGCGCCCTCGCGTTTCCGGCGATCGAGATCCGTTCCGGGGGCGCCCTGGAATTTCATGAAAAGGCGGACCCCGCCGCGATCGAAACGGGCGCCGAGCCTGACCTCGAGGGCACGGCCTACTATTTCCCCAACGAGAAGCGCGCCCTTGTCTCGCAGGTGATTCTCCGCTTCGGAGACGGGCGCTTTTCCCGGAGGTACGAGCTCTTCGAGAAGGAGGGAGGGCAGTACCGCGGCGTCACCGAGGGGACCTTCACCCAGCGCGAGCCGGCGCGGCAGATCATCACGCTTCCCGAGCCGAACCAGAACCCGCTGAAGCTGGTCGTTGTCAACGAAGACGACGCCCCACTGGCTCTGAAGGAATTCGGTGTAACGGGTCCGAAGGAGCGACTTATCTTCGAGCTTCCGAAGGAGAAGGACGTCGCCACGATGCGGCTCTACTACGGCAACAGGTACGCCCCGGCGCCCCGGTACGACATCGGGGACACCTATGATGGGAATCTGAAACATGTTGCGTTTACCACGGGAAGGCACCAGAAGAACGGAGAGTTCGGCTACTCGATGCTTGAACCCCCCGTGTCGATATGGATAATCAGGATTCTTTTTATCTGCGGATTCGCGGGCCTTGTATGGCCGACCTATCGCATCATTGCAAGGTACGCCGGGAACGAGTGAGAATCCCCACAAACCCCGGGAACCTGGCGGGCCATCCTATTTGCCGCTGCCCGGGTTCGACCATTCGCAGCGCGAGCACTTGTAGCCGTTATATTTCATTTTCCCCGACGGCTCGATTTCGACCCTGGCCATGACGATCGATTCGCAGTGAGGACAGTGCTTGGCGATAAGCTCATATTCCTCTTGGGTTTCCGTTTTCATCTTTCCCCCGTCTTTTGTCGTAAATCATGTAAATCGAAAAAGATACGACATATTTTACATATCGTCAATAGCGTCAAGAAAAAAAGTGAATAAAATCAGGATGTGTCCATTTTATCAGGGACACGACTGACTTGTAAGAGAGGAAAGACAGCAGTGGAAATGATTATCTATCGGCAGTGGTAGCATGGCCCTATACGGCATTCTGGATGGGTAAAAAAGGCCCTCGCGTTACAGCGGGGGCCCTGCGCTTGCAATAATCATGGGGTCTATTCACCCTGATAGATGTTGTCCTTCCAGAGGCCCTTGAGGGTCTTCCCGTCAACGTAGTACATCACGCCCTGGCCGTCCCTCTTGTCGTTTTTGAATTCACCCACATACCGGTCCCCGGACTTCCAGGTATAGGTCCCCTGGCCGTGCATCATCCCGTCTTTCCAGTCGCCCTCGTAGCGATCGCCGTTGGTCCAGGTATATACGCCCCTGCCGTCCTTGATGCTTTTAGTGTACACGCCGCTGTACACGTCGCCGGCCGCCCAGGTATAGGTCCCCTCGCCGTCCCGGAGGCCCTCCTTGTAGGGACCGACATAGCGGTCGCCGGATTTCCAGATATATTCCCCCTCGCCACTTCGAACCTTGTCGGAAGCCTTGCCGACGTATTTATCGCCGGAGGGATAGTCTATGGTGGTTTTGCATCCCGCGACGAGGAAGGCGGATGCGGATATGAGAGCCAACGCGAGCAGTATATTTTTCTTCATGGTGCACACTCCTTTTGTAATAATTGTATCATGAAGCATTATCTGAGAATAATCAATTTGTCAATAGATTATGAAAAAAACCGGGTTTTCATGAAGGATGTTCGAACAGGTGATTGAAGAACGTTTGCTTCTCTGGATGGCATCTGCCTGTTACTGCGATGAAGTCCGTTCATTTGAGTTTTTAATAATAATGGGAAAAAATAAACATGTTATTATAATAAAGTTGTAATTATTATCATGTTCGATTTTCATGCCGTTAATACTATCCGTTTTATTGCCGATACTATACCTGGCGGGGGTTTCGCATGATAAACCCCATCACCCGGGGTCACTCGATGAACTATCAGGAGACGCCATGAGGATTTACCGTTCAGGCGCGATCACTTTGCTGCTACTCCTTGCCCTCGTTGCCGTGGTGGATGTGAGCTTTGCGCACGCGGCCTTCGAGATGCATGATCACGTGAAGGTTGGGGCGCGGCCGGTCTACGGGATGGTCCTGGGTGAGTATCGCGCGGAATACCCCCATGCCCCGGGATTCTTACTGTACGCCCAGGGGGGCTACCGGCTTAACGTGAAAAATAAATTGATGATCTATCCAGGCGTGAGCTGGGGATTCCTCTATTGCGCCCACGGGTCTGAAAGCGGCAGGAGACTGATGATGTTTCCCTTCTCCCTCGATCTTTTTTTTGACGCGCCGCTCCTGAATTTCGACACGAAGGCGGGACTGTTCGCCCTGGTCCCTTCCGTCGGGCTGGGGGTGTACCTCAACGATTACCGGAGCGGGAGAACCTCCGCCACGGGGGGGGATTTCGGATACCGCGTCGGGGTGAACCTGGAATACCGACACGCGAAGATGCGGAATGCCTACGTGGATCTGCGCATCGACCACCTGGGCACCACGAATTTCAAGGATTACCTGCCGGCCCTGGCCTTCGGCGTCGGGGCAGGTTACATGTTCCCGATCAGCGGGCTGGCGGGGCCGGGGAAGGGGCGCGCGGCGAATACCCGGGAAAGCGTTGAGCCGTGACGAAAAAGTCATCCTGGCATGGGGAGTAGTGTAATGCGGAATGTTCGTATCGCCACCAGGGGAAGGGCACTATGGCTGCCTCTTGTAATTGCCCTGCTGATTGCGGGCGCCTGCGCGAAGGACCCCCTTTCCCTCGCGCTCCGTGACCGCGATACTTCCCTGCTCTACCTTTTGTCGCCCGCCTCGCCGAATCCCTGCGAGGGCCTCACCGCCGAATGGAGTGAATATGGCGCCAATCCGATCATTCCCGGAGGCGGAACGGACGGCGTTGACCGGGCCTACTACCCGATGGTCCTCAAGGCGGGGAACCTCTACCATGTCTGGTATGGCGACGGGACCAACACGCGCCATGCCGTGAGCGCATCCTACGATTTCAGCGACGCCGTTTTCCCCGCCGCGGTGGTGACGGGCCTCGACATCACCTACGAGCCTTATCACCCCCGGATGCTCTATAGCGAGGCTGGGTGGAACATCGGCGGGAGTGACTACGCGGGGCCCTTCCTCATGTACTATACCGATGGGAACAACTGGACCAATCCTCCCCGGGTCGCCCACTCCGCGGACGGCAGTTCCTGGACCGACATCGGCGCCTGCACGGGGGTCAACTCCTACGGCGGGAACACCACGGTCTACAACCTGGCGGTGCTCCACGAGGGGGGGAGCGAATGGAAGGCCTACGCGGACAACGGCCTCGGCCACATACAGTACTACACCTCAAACGACGGGCTCGCCTGGACGGGGATTGCCATGGACATCGTAGTGCCCACCCAGCCGTGGGAGAATGCATTGCAGGGCACGATCGCGCCGTATATCATGAAGCTCGACGGCACCTACCTGCTCTACTACAGCAGCGGTCTCACGGGGAATGATAAAGCCTTCGGCCTCGCGCTATCATCCGACGGCCAGACCTTCACCAAGTGGGCGGGCAACCCGATCTATTCCATCGATGACGGCGTCCCCTGGCGGGACGTGCGTACCTACACGACGAGCATCGTGCAGGACGGTCCCATGTGGCTTCTCTATTACACCGGGAGGACGAATACCCCGGCTACCAGCTATTCCGTGGGCCTGGCCCGGAAGTGCGGGGACCTGTATTGATGCGCTTCCGGTCTGCGCGGCCTTCCTGCTCCGGGTATACCGTGCTTCGCCATTATTAATGGCTTGACATTCCTGCATCTGGGCATTTTCCTTTTTATCACATTCGGCTATTTCTTTACTCAACGTCCGGTTGAGTGACCGGCGCATGCCGGTCCTCATGATTCCTTTGAAGGTCGGCCATCATGGAAACGCTCCTTTCGAAAGCGCCGGTATGGGCGCCCATACTTATCACCGTGGTCCTTGCCTGCGGCATCGCGGGCCTGGTTCACTTTCTCCTCCGGTGGAAATACCGCCATGAAACCCTTGAAAAAAATAACGAGGTGGCGGGTTTCAACTACGCGGTGCTGGGGGTCATCTACAGCGTCCTTCTCGCCTTCATGACCCTTGCGGTGTACGAGGAATACAAGGAGGGAAGGAACGTGCTCCGGTACGAGGCCGGCACCATCATAAACCTCCACCAGATGACGGAGGGCCTCCCGGAACCCGCCAGGTCCCGCATAAAGGACCGTCTCATTGCCTATGCGGATTCAGTGGTGAAGGACGAGTGGCCCCTCATGGGGAACGGCACGGAGAGCCTGAAAACAAGATCGATCATGCGGGAGGTGCGCGCCATCTACATACTGGAGGTCCCGGAAAGCGCCAAGAACATGCCGCTCTATACCCTGTCACTCGCGAAGCTTGATGACCTCCAGGACATCCGACACCAGCGCGTCCTCAGCAGCCAGACGATGATTCCGGGCTTCATGTGGTTCGTCCTCATCGCCGGGGCCGTCATCACCGTGTCCTTCACCTTTTTTTTCGGCGCCCCCAACTTCAGCGCCCAGGTGATGATGACGGCCATGCTGGCGGTTCTGGTTGTACTGGTCCTGCTCCTCATCGTCCACCTGGATAATCCCTTCATCGGACCCGTCTGTCTCGGGGCGGATCCCTATCTCAGGGCACTGAAGGATATGCGGGGCATGTAGGGGCGCGCCAGCGGCCCCGTTTCCTGCTTATTGGCGTCCCCGGTGTCAGAGTAAAAAAGTAAGGGCGGCTTTGTGCTTTACGTTTCACGATTTATGTTTATAAAAATCATAACCAGTCTGATCCTACCCTTGAATGCCGAAATAGCGCCGTCTCGATTCCGATAGTTATCGGTAGCGGAAGCAAAATTATACCGGGATAAGAGTGATAACTCGGCCCTGACGCGCAGTGAACTGGAATGGAACCGATAGTTATCGGTGATTTCCAACCGGGAAAACAATATAATAGGAAAAATTGAGACCCCCATGCAAATTAATGCTTGAAATTATGTCCCATGAAAAAAAAAATAAAGGGCATGGATTTCGTTCATCTGCACAACCACACTGACTATTCGATCCTCGATGGCGCGATAACGGTGGAAAAACTGGTCAAAAAGACCGTGGATCTCGGCATGCCCGCCGTGGCCCTCACTGACCATGGCAACATGTTCGGCGCCATCGAGTTTTATCAGGCCGCCCGGAAAGCGGGCATCACCCCAATCGTCGGGCAGGAATTCTACATGGCCCCCGGATCGAGGAAGGTGAAGGAGTCGAGCAGGGGAGACGGCCAGGAGACCTCCTACCACCTGATCCTTCTCGCGAAAAACCTCGCGGGATACCGCAATCTGATGAAACTTTCGTCCATCGGATACACCGAGGGGTTCTATTACAAGCCCCGTATCGATTTTGAAGTCCTGGAGCGCTACCGCGAAGGCCTCGTTTGCTCCTCCGCGTGCCTTGCGGGCCAGATTCCCCAGCTCATCCTGAAGGGAAGGGAACGCGACGCGGTCCGCCTCGCCGGGCGCTTCAAGGAGATATTCGGCCCGGATGACTTTTACCTGGAGCTCCAGTACCATGGCCTGAAAGAGCAGGAGAAGGTCAACGCCGCCCTCGTGAAAATGGCCGCGGATCACGGGATTCCACTCATCGCCACCAACGACGCCCACTACCTCGAAAAGGAGGATTCACGCTCCCACGAGGTGCTCCTCTGCGTCCAGACGGGGAAGCTGATGCGGGACGGCGACCGGATGAAGTTTCCCACGGACGAGTTCTACCTGAAGACCCCGGAGGAGATGTACGCCATTTTTTCGGATTATCCCGGGGCCCTCACGAACACACGCGCGATCGCCGAGATGGTTGACCTGGTCCTCGACCTCGGCACGCCGATACTACCGGATTTCAGGGTCCCCGACGGGTTTGATCTCGATACCTACCTGCGGCACCTCGTCCTGGAGGGGGCCCGGGCGCGGTTTGGCGGCGCGGTGCCCGACGAAGTGCGCAGGCGCATCGACTACGAGCTTTCGGTCATCACCAGCATGAAATTTTCCGGCTACTTCCTCATCGTGTGGGACGTCATCAACTACGCGCGCTCCCGGGGCATTCCCGTGGGACCGGGTCGCGGCTCCGCCGCTGGCTCGATGGTGTCCTACTGCCTGGGGATCACCGCCCTTGACCCCCTGCGCTACGACCTTCTCTTCGAGCGTTTCCTCAACCCCGAGCGGAACGAGATGCCGGACATGGACCTCGATTTCTGCGCCGACCGAAGGGACGAGGTCATCGACTACGTGAAGGAGAAGTATGGCGAGGACCACGTGAGCCAGATCATCACCTTCAACAAGATGAAGGCGAAGGCGGTGATCAAGGACGTGGCGCGGGCCATGGACATACCCTTCCAGCGGGCGAACGAGATCAGCAAGATGATCGAGGAGAAGGAGCTCAGGGACGCCCTGGGGAAATCGAAGGAGTTCCAGGCCCTTCACCGGGACCCGGAGATGGGGCGGGAGCTCATCGAAACCTCCCTCAGGCTCGAGGGCCTTGTCCGGTCCGCCGGAAGGCACGCCGCGGGCATCGTCATCTCCCGCGGGCCCCTTACGGACAACGTTCCCCTCTACATGGACAAGGACGGGGCGGTGTCGTCGCAGTTCGAGAAGAACTCCCTGGAGCAGGCGGGCCTCGTGAAGATGGATTTCCTGGGCCTGAAGAACCTGAGCATCATCGAGCGCTGCGTCAACCTGGTCGGGGAAACCACGGGCGTGGAGATCGACATCGACACCATTCCCCTCGACGACAGGGAGACCTACGCGCTCCTCCAGCGTGCCGATACCAAGGGGGTGTTCCAGCTTGAGAGCGGCGGCATGCAGACCCTCCTCCGCCGGCTGGGCCCCACGTGCTTCGAGGACATCATCGCCATCGTCGCCCTGTACCGGCCGGGGCCGCTCAATTCAGGCATGGCCGACATGTTCATCGACCGCAAGCGCGACCCTAAAAAGGTGGAATACCCGCATCCGCTCCTCGAGCCGGTCCTCCGGGACACCCTGGGGGTCGTGGTCTACCAGGAACAGGTCATGCGGATTTCCCAGCTCATCGCCGGCTTCACCATGCCCGAGGCGGACAAGCTGCGCAAGGCCATGGGCAAAAAGCTCTCCGACGTGATCGACGCCCTTGAGGAAAAGTTCCTCCGGGGGGCGGAGAAAAACAAAATCGACCGGAAGCTCGCCGAGCGTCTTTACGGCATGATAAAAAAATTCGGCGAGTACGGCTTCAACAAGTCGCACTCCGCGGCATACGCCCTGGTGGCCTACCAGACGGCCTACCTGAAGGCCCACTATCCCCTCCAGTACATGACCTCCCTCCTCTCGGCCCAGCCCGACAGGCAGGATGACGTGATACAGTACATCAACGATTGCCGCTGCGCGGGGATACAGGTGCTTCCCCCGTCGATCAACGCCAGCGGTTACGATTTCACCATCGAGGGGAAATCGATCCGCTTCGGTCTCTCCGCCATCAAGGGAGTGGGGTCGAAGGCGATCGATTCGATCATTGCCGCGCGGAAGCGGCGGGGCAGGTTCGCCTCCCTCCGGGATTTTCTCGAGGGGGTCGATTCCCTCACGGTCAACCGGGGCGTTCTCGAATCCCTCGTGAAGGCCGGCGCCTTCGACTGTCTCCACAACAACCGGGCACAGCTCTTCGGCTCCATCGACCTGCTCCTCGAAGCGGGCCGTAGGCTCCAGGAGGACCTGGCCTCGGGACAGGGGAACCTCTTCGGCGGCGGGACCCCCGGCGAGGAGACGGCGACCATGATCGATCTTCTCGACATCCCCCCCTGGCACGACAACGAGCGGCTGGCGCGTGAAAAGGAGGTCCTGGGCCTCTACATATCAGGCCACCCCCTGGCGCGATTTGAAAAGGAGATCCGCTCCCTCTCCTCCGTCTCCCTTGCGGACCTCTCGGCTGACCATGGGGGGCGCTCCGTCTCGATTGTCGGCATGATTTCCAACCTGCAGATACGCCGGGCCCAGAAGACCGGCAAGCGGTTCGCCCTGGCGGACCTCGAGGACATGGAAGGGACACTGGGCGTCGTTTTCTTCGAGAAGGTACTGAACGTCCACGAGGCCCTTATCACGGGGGGCACCCCGGTCATGGTGACCGGCGTGATCGAGGCCGATAGCGACACGGCCATGAAACTGATCGTCACGGCGGTCCGATCGCTGAAGGAAGTCAGGCGAGAGGCAATATCGGCCCTCCACATCAAGATCGACTCCATCGGCGTCGACGACCTGGTCCTGAGGTCCCTGGAGTCGGTGTTTACGCGCCACCGGGGGGACTGCCCCGTGTATTTCCATGTCAACGCGAAGGACGGGGAGCAGGTCATCCAGGCGCATTCGAACTATAACATAAAGCCATCGGACGGACTTTTAAAGGACCTCGCGAAAATCGTGGGCCAGGAGTCCCTGGGGTTCTCGATGAATCACCACCAGTGACCCGCCTCGCGCGGTGGTGGCCGAAGGATGATTGTATGGAAGAAGTTGCCTGCCTCATCTGCGGGGGGGAGGAGGGGTCCCTCCGCTTTGAAAAGGCATCGCCCGACGGCGCCGCGTACCGCCTCGTGCGATGCCGCCGCTGCGGACTCGAATTCATATCCCCCCGGCCCTGCCGGGACGAGATCGGCAACTATTACCGGGAGGCGTACTTCGCCGGAAGGACCGACCGGGGCTATGACGATTACTTCGCCGGGGGAACGCGCCGGGAGATCGAGCGGGTCATGGAACTCAATCTCCGCGATCTCGGTTTCCGCGCCTTCGAGCGGTCGCTTCCACGGGAGAAGCGCGTCCTGGACATCGGCTGCGCCGCGGGGTATTTCCTGATGTACCTCCACGATCGTGGATGGGACGCCACGGGGGTCGATATTTCCCCTGAATGCGTCGCCTTCGCACGCGGCGCGGGCCTGGCGGTATACGAGGACGATTACCTGGAAATCACCTTCGCCCGGCCCTTCAACCTGATCACCTTCTGGGCCTCCATCGAGCACATGCACCATCCCGACAGGTTCCTCGAGAAGGCGAGGGACGAGCTCGCCGACGGGGGGCGCCTCTACATATCCACCTGCCGTTCCGGCGGCGCGAATTTCATGCGCCTCTTCGGCAGCCGGTGGCGGTATTATAATTTCCCCGAGCATCTTTACTTTTTTTCCCGCGGCGCGATGCGGAAGCTCCTGGAGATGAAGGGCTTCCGCGTGACGGGGTACGCCACCTACGGCAGCGGGTTCGGCGCGCCGGGAACGCCCCTTCGCAGGGCGGCCGACGTGCTCGCGAAACGGTGCCGCCTGGGCGACATGATGCTGATCGCGGCGGGTAAGGCGTAGTTCGGTGCAATCGGAACTGGACGGGAGGATGCCATGGAGATAGTTCATACCATCGCGGATGTTCGGGCCCAAGTGGCCGGGGCCAGGCGGTCCGGGAAGAGGATCGGGTTCGTCCCCACCATGGGATTCCTCCACAGGGGCCACCTCTCCCTCGTGGAGGAATCGACGCGCCACTCGGACTACCAGGTGATGAGCATCTTCGTGAACCGGATCCAGTTCAACGACCCGAAGGACTTCGACTCATATCCCATGGACCTGGAGCGGGATTTCGGCCTCGCCAGGGACGCCGGCGTGGACCTGGTCTTCGTTCCCGACGAGGGGGAGATGTACCGCCGGCGCCTCACCTACGTGGACGTGGAGCTGCTTACGGAGCACCTCTGCGGCGCCCATCGTCCCGGCCATTTCAGGGGCGTCTATACCGTCGTGTCGAAGCTCTTCAACATCGTCCAGCCCGACGTGTCCGTCTTCGGCCAGAAGGACATCCAGCAGGCGGTGAGCATCGAGAAGATGACCGCGGACCTCGACTTCCCCGTTTCGATCATCATCGCCCCCACGGTGAGGGAGGAGGACGGCCTTGCGATGAGTTCGCGCAACGCGCGGCTCTCCCCCGACGAGCGCGCCCGGGCCACGGCGATTTACCGGGGTCTGAAAAGGGCCGAGGCGGCGCTGCGCGACGGCGAGCGGAGCGCCGCGGCCATCACCGGTGAAATAAAAAAGATCATCGAGGGGTCCTCCCCCGACGGGATCGATTACATCTCCGCCGTCCGCTACGAGGACCTGGCCCCCGTCGAGATCATGGGGGAGAAATCCGTCATCGCCGCGGCGGTCTTCTACGGCGGCACAAGGCTCATCGACAACATGATCGTCGAGTTCGGCGCCGGGGAGCCTGTTTTTCGCTGGTAGACGGACGGAGGATGTGCGCCGCTTGAAATGAAATCTAGGGAAGGAGCTTGTCATGATTGAGGATCTGCTTTCGATGAAATTCTACGGGAATACGCTGATGAGCTACGGCATCAGCCTCGCGGTATTCATCGGCGGCAGTTTCATCCTCTTCATACTTAAGAGGGTCGTCCTCGCCAGGCTCCAGCGCCTGGCGAAGGAGCGCGTGGGCGTCATCTTCGGGGTCCTCGTGGCGACGGTGCGAAAATACCTTTTTCCCATACTGAATATCACGCTTCTTAATTATTCAATCACGGCCTTTCTCGTTCTCGCGAAAAAGGTCGGGGAATTCGTCCACGGGGCCTTCATCGTCCTCGTCGCCTTTTTCGGCGCGCGCCTCGCCGTGGCGTTTATCCGTCTCTCGATCAAGACCTACCTGGTGAACGCCGACCGCGAGAAGGACGAGGTCGAGATCGACAGGAGCCTGGGAGGGCTCACCGCCTTCATCAACATCGTCGTCTGGACCATCGCCGTCCTCTTCGTCCTGGCCAACCTGGGTTTCAACATATCGGCAGTGATCGCCGGCCTCGGCATAGGCGGCGTCGCCCTGGCCCTGGCGTCCCAGCATATTTTCAAGGACCTCTTCAACTATTTCGTCATATTTTTTGACCGTCCCTTCCAGGCGGGGGACTTCATCATCCTGGACGACAAGATGGGCACCATTGAAAAGATCGGCATCAAGACCACGAGGATCACGAGCCTCTCCGGCGAGCAGATCATCATGTCGAACACGGACCTCGCCGACGCCAGGATCCACAATTACAAGAAGATGGAGAAGCGCCGGGTCCAGTTCTCCTTCGGCGTGCTCTACCAGACCGGTCTGAAGGAGCTCCGCGAGATCCCGGGAATAATCAGGGAGATCGTCGACCGGACCGAATTCGCCACCTTCGACAGGGCCCACTTCAAGGAGTACGGCGACTCGAGCCTCGATTTCGAGGTGGTCTATTACGTCGACGGCCCAGAGTACAACCGCTACATGGACATCCAGCAGGAGATCAATCTCGCCATCTTCGAGGAATTCGAGGCCAGGGGCATCGGCTTCGCCTATCCCACGAGGACCGTCTTCATAGAGAAACAGTAACCGTCCCGGAGGAAGAGCGGCCATGCACCGATGCGAACCCCTATTCGCCCCACTTACGATCGGCACCCTCGAGATGAAGAACCGGATCGCCATGGCGCCCATGGCCACGGATTTCGCCGAGGGGGACGGCACGGTCTCGGACCGCCTGATCGATTACTACGAGGCGCGCGCCCGGGGAGGCGCGGGCCTCATCATCCTCGAGGTATGCAGCGTCGACGGGACCTTCCCCTATATTCCACGCACCCTGGGGCTCTGGGACGACGCCTTCATCCCGGGGCTTCGCCGCCTGGTTGACGTGGTCCACGCCCACGGCGCGCGCGTCATCCCCCAGGTCGCCCACCCGGGGCCGGAGTCACTCTCGCCCCTTTTCAACGGGACGCAGACCATAGGCCCCGTGGCGGGGATCGTGAACGGCCTCACGCGGATGCCCTGCCGGGAGCTTGGCAAGGAGGAAATCCCGGGCGTTGTGCGGCAGTTCGCCCATGCGGCGCGGCGCGCCCGGGAGGCCGGCTTCGACGGCATCGAGCTCCACGCCGCCCACGCCTACATGCTCCTCGGTTCCTTCCTCTCCGCCCTGAGGAACCGGCGGACCGACGGATACGGCGGGGGCATCACGGGGCGGTGCCGGTTCCCCCTGGAGGTCCTCCGGGCGATCAGGGAGGCCGCCGGGGAGGATTTCCCCGTGACGATGCGGATCTCCGCTGACGAGCCGGTGCCCGGGGGACGCGGCATTATCGAGACGGAATATCTCGCCTCGCTCTTCGCCCGCGCCGGTGTCGCCGCCTTTCATGTCTCGGGGGGCGTGTATCCCGATCTCGCCTGGAGGGTGATCCCTCCCACGGGGACGCCGCACTGCATCAATGCCGAAGGCGCGGGGAGGATACGCCGCGCCGCCGGGGTCCCCGTGATGGTTGTGGGGAGGATCCTTGAGCCCGCACTGGCCGCGCGGCTCGTCGAGAGAGGGGACGCCGATGTTGCGGTCCTCGGCCGGGCGCTCCTTGCCGATCCCGAATGGCCGGCAAAGGCGGAGTCCGGGGCCTGGGAGGATATCGCGCCCTGCGTGGGGTGCGGTCTCGGGTGCGTGAGGAACCGCGAGATGGGGGGCGACATGACCTGCGTCGTCAACCCCGCGGTGGGGCGTGAGCGCGAAATGACGATACGCCCGGCGAAGAGGAAGAAGAGGGTCATCATCGCCGGGGGCGGCCCCGCGGGGCTTGCGTGCGCCCGCGTGGCGGCCCTGGCGGGCCACGATGTCACCCTCTACGAGCGGGAACCGGGGCCGGGAGGGCAGTTCAACCTGGCCGCAGCGGCGCCGGGGAAGCAGGAGCTCGCCAGGGTGATCGGGTATCTCGCCCGCCAGGCGGAAAGGGCGGGGGCGGTGTTGCGCATGGGGGAGGCGGTGACGCCGGAATTGCTGCAATCGGAGCGGCCCGATGCCCTCGTGGTCGCCACGGGCGCCAGGCCCCGTCGTCCCGACATACCCGGGGCGGAGGGGGAGAACGTCTCCACCGCCTGGGACGTGATCGGCGGCGCGGCGGACCTTCCCACCGGGAGGGTCCTGGTCGTGGGGGGCGGCATGACGGGGTGCGAGACCGCCCTGGCCCTGGCGACGGCGGGTGAGGGTTCCTGTTCCGAAGTGACGGTCCTCGAGATGACGGAGGAACCGGCGTCGGACATGTACGCCTGCGCCAGGGTGTTGTTGCTGGAAGAGCTGCGGCGCAGGGAGGTGCGCCTTGTCCCCTCGGTGACGGTCAAGGAGATCACGCCGGACGGCGCCCTGGTGACGGGTCCCCTGGGGGAGGAGCGGATATCCGGCATGGACCATGTCGTCATCGCCGCGGGCTCGGAACCCCTTGATGAGCTTTCCGGTGCCGCGGGGGACAACATGGAGGTATACGTGATCGGGGACGCCGCCGGACCGCGTCGGGTCCTCGATGCGATACGCGAGGGTTCTGAAACGGGGAGGAAACTGTGATGAAGTTCCTGTCGGATGAATGGTTCGCAAAGGTGAAGGAGCTTACGGAAGCCGCCCGGGACCTCGAGGTCCCGAAGGCGATGAGGGACGTGACGGTGAACCTGACGATTGCCACCGGGGAAGGGGAGGTCGCGATGTCCATGCGCGGCGGCGTGATCGGGAAGGGGCACCTTCAGGGCCCCGACGTGGAGATGGCCATGCCCGAGGAGTACGCCCTCGCCATACTGGTGCGCGGCGACTGGTCGGCCGGCATGAAGGGCTGGGTCGCGAGAAAGATCAGGGTGTCGGGGAACATGCGGAAGCTGATCCCCCTCCAGGTCTATTCGCCCACATCCTCCCAGGAGGCGCTCCGGAAGGAGATCGAGACGATCACCTCGTAGGTTCCTCCCGGGCGTCCCCCTCCATCGTTTCCGAAAGATGCCCGAGGGGGCAGTCGGTCACGTAGGCGGCCCCCCATGCGGTGAGGTGGACGTTCCGCGCCGTGGCGCCCTCCCCGGAGCGGCAGATGACCACGGAGCCGTGCTCGGCCACGTGGCGGCTGCATTCGCGGCAGTCATCGATACGGATGACCATCGGCGTGCCCGGCGTCACCTCCTGCGAATGGCGTTCACGACGACCAGGAGGACCAGTGCGCCGGCCAGGGCGGCGATGATGGAACCGACAATGCCGTGAAAGGATATGCCCACCAGCCTGAAGAGAAAGCCGCCGATGAAGGAACCCGCGACGCCGATGATGAGGTTCCAGAGGAGTCCGAAGCCGCCCCCTTTCCATATAAGGCCCGCAAGCCACCCCGCCACGAGGCCGATGAAGAGAAGTACGAGAATCCCGGTCAATGTCATGGTGATTACCTCCACGCATCAAAGATGGATGCGAAACACGCATCACTGTCGCGATGGTATCACTCCGGGCGATATCGCACAATAAAAAAAATGTTTCGGGGCGAAATGCCGAATTCCCCGGTGGCATGTCCCGCCCCTTCGCGGCGGGACGTCAGGCAAGCTTCTTCTTGTGGGTCTGGAGGAGTTTCTCCGCCTTTTTGTATTCGCCCTTGAAAATGTAGAGCATGCTCAGCTTGGTGAGGTCGAGGACATTGGGCTCCCGGTTCCTGAGCTCATCCTCGAGCTCCTGGATCGCCTTCCCGAGATCGCCGATCTCCTTCATCTTGCTTTCGTAGGTGATCTTTTCAAGGTACTTCTTGAATCGGGCGTATTCCGGACGGCATTCAAGGGCCTCGGTGAGGTACGCGACGGCGTCATCGTACCGTCCCAGGTAAAAGCAGCAGAACCCGTAGAAGCGGTTGATGAACGAGCGGTCCTCCGCCATGTCCCTGATCCGGTCCAGGCATTCGATGGCCTTCCCGTACTGCTTCCATTCATAGTAGATGTGCGCGAGAAGATAATTCGCCTTCAGGTGGCGCCCGTCGCTCCTGATGACCTCGGAGAGGTATTTTTCCGCCTTCTTGTACTCGCCGGTGTTGTACAATACCAGGCCCGCGTAGTAGTTCCCCTCGACGAAGCGCGGCTCCCGCGCGAGGGATTCCTTGAAGTACTTCAGGGCCCTGTCGTACTGCTCCCTGTTGTAGTGCTCCACCCCGAGATTCAGGAGCACGCGATGGTGCGGCTCGATCTTCAGCGCATCGAGATACGCGGCGATCGCCTTTTCGCTTTCCCCCTGCCGCGCGTGTATCTCCCCGATATTGTTGAAGGCGGCGACAAAGCGGGGACAGGCCTCGATGGCCCGGCGGTATTCCTCGATGGCCCCTTCATGGTCGCCCTGGTTTGAAAGCTCGAGCGCCCGGTTGTAAATCAGCACCGCTTCTCTCGGGACGGAACTTGTTATCATGACGATTCCCCTCGCGTACGATATCATTGCGGCCGGTTCAACGGGACCGGGGTTTCCGGCAGGTATGCCCCTGCCCGCCCCTCCCCGCGGCAGTCCACTCCACTATTCATATCGGATATAACTTTAAATTATTCAAGTAAAATGTTGTTTCCTTCCCCGGGCCGCGGCCCGTATTATTAATCTTGACACGCAGCCGATTCCTGTTAACCTATCGGACGGGCCGGGCGTGGAAACGCCCGAGCCGAAAGAAGGGTCCCATGTTCGGAAAGAAGATCAACGCCACGAGGGTCTGGCCCGTAACGCTTAAAATAGTACTGATCTTCGGCCTTTTCATACTCATCTCGAATTTTTCGTCCAATTATATCAACCTGCTCATGAACAGGTCTGAGCAGCTGGCCCTCATGAACCAGCTTCTCACCGGGGACCTCAAGAATCTCTACTCCTACTGCAACGACCAGTACGAAATCCTCCAGTATGACAGGGACCGGGACGAGTCCCTGCGGAGCATCGAGAGGAAGGGCGCCCATGAACTGAAAAACTCCAAGGCCCTCTTCCTCGGTTTCGAGCCGGGCGGAGAGATCATTTTCCTGGCCACGGGGGCCTCGCGTGACGGTGAGGAGAAGCCCCCGGCCCCGGGGCACGGCGCGTTCCCCGACAGGGAACGCCTTGCCGCGATGAACCGGGAGCTCCGCGGGGGGAAGGACGAAGGGCCGGTCTCCTTCATGTACCAGGGCGAAGAATACTTCGGAATGTACAAGTACAATCCCCTCTGGGGCGCCTTCGTCGTCCGGGCGGAGGAGCTGAACCAGTTCTACGCCCGGTCCCGGAGCATATTCTGGAAAGTGGGCGCGGTCATCATCTTCATCACCATCGTGGTCGGGGGCATAGGGGTTTTCATCCTTCGCTACATCCTCCGCTACATCGAGGTGATCACCGGGTCGATCATGAGAATGGTGAAGACCCAGCGCCTCGCCCTCATCGACATGAAGGACGCGACCAATGACGACATCACCTACCTCGGCATGGCCTTCAATTCCCTGTCGAGCACCGTGGACAACCTGATCGCGATATTCCGCAAGTTCGCGAACCAGGACGTGGTGCTCAAGGCCTACCGCGACAGGATCGTGAAGCTCGAGGGGTCCCGGTACGACCTCACGGTGCTTTTCTCCGACATCAGGAGCTTCACGTTCATAACCGAGACCCTGGGCACGGAGATCATCAAGCTCCTGAACCTTCATTACGACCGCGCCATAAGGGAGATCGTCGATCTCGACGGCGTCATGGGGGCGATCATCGGCGATGCCCTCCTGGCCGTGTTCGGCGTGCTCGAGGAATCCCCGGAGAACAAGTCGCTCCGCGCGGTCACCGCGGGATACCGGCTCCACGAGATCACGGAGGAGCTCCAGCGCCGCATGACCTCGATAAAGGAGCAAATCGAGCGTGAAAGGGGCGCCCTCACGGAGGAGGAAGAGCGGATATACCGTGCGGTGCTCCTGGAAATCGGCGTGGGCATCGACGGTGGCGAGATATTCTACGGCAACATCGGCTCCTACGTGAGGATGACGAACACCGTCATCGGCGACCCGGTCAATTCCGCGTCAAGGCTCGAGGGCCTCACCAGGATATACCGTGTGCCGGTGATCTGCTCGGAGTACGTGAAGGATGACATCGAGGCGGGGGTGGGGGAATCGGGGTATCGATTCGTGGAGATCGATACCGTTCTCGTGAAGGGCAAGACGGAGGGACGGAAGATCTTCTGGCCCGTGCGCGAGAACGAGATCGACGACGCCCTGTCGCACGATATCGCGGTCTTCGAGAAGGGACGGTTGCTTTATTACCGGGGGGAATGGGATCGTGCCGCCGCCGCGTTCCGGAAGTGCGGGCTCCCCCTTGCCGAGGTGTTCAGGGAACGAACGCGCGAGAGGCCACCGGAGGGCTGGGACGGTATATGGGAAATGACAACGAAATAACGAAAGGCCATGGCAGGTCGCTCTTCCTTCCAGATGAAATCCATGACCGTGACGGGACCGGTCAGGTGTACGTCCTCGAGGAGGAGTTCGCCAGGTCCAGGAAGAACCGCAACCTCCGGCTCTATGCCTTCCTCGTCGCCTTCACCGCGCTCTTGGCGGGGGGGGTGTTCCTGTTCAGGTTGTGGAGCGAGGGCCGGGAGCGCCTCGTCGAGGTGGACATCTCCGATTTCGAGGACCTTCGTCTCCGCGAGGTGATGAGCTCCGCGCGAAAGAGGAGGGGGAACATCGACGTGCTCCACATCGAGCTGAGGATGCTCGAGGTCGCCATGCTGGATGAGATGCTGCGGGTGCGCAGGGACTACCAGTCCCGGGGCAACGCCCTTCTCGACGCGGCGGCGTCCGACGGGGCGGTCGACGCGCAGCTCCGCGGGCTCGATGAGAGGGAACGGCGCGCCGTTGAGAGGATCCGGTCAGCCTACCGGGCGCGGATACGGGCGAAGAAGGCCGAGATCTGGTCCCTGGAGGAGGCGCGCGAGGAGGAGGAGAAGGAGCTCGAGGTAAAGGGGGCGGATACGCGCCTCTCGAACGAGGACCGGCTCTACGCCCTCAGGATGAAACAGTTGAGGGAGAAGCAGGAATACGGCGTCGAGGCCCTGAAGCGGTACTATGACGCCCAAGCGGAGTTCCTTACCGCACGGTACAATCCCGTCATGGGGGGGAGGGTCAGGAAGGCTATGGAGCTCGGCGCGGGGAAGCCATCGGTTACCGGTGGGATGGCGCTGAAGGAGTACGACGCCATACTGGATGACCATGGCGTCGCCCCCGGGGATTTCACCGCCCTCCGGAACCGTATCGGCGCCCAGGGGGACCTGCTCAGGCGCCTCCAGAGGGTGCCCTACGTCAATTCCGTGCCGGGGGCCCTTGACGCCCTGGACAGGCTCTCCGGGTCGATCGTGGCGGAATATGAACGGATATGGACGGCCCTGGCAGCGGCACTGCACAGGGCCGAACGCCTTCGAGAGCGGTATGACTATCCCTTCGAATATGTCCTGGGCGCCAGGAGGGAACAGGGCATGATCCTTGACCCGCGCGATCCCGATGACATCCTCGTGTACATGCGGCGGTCACTGGACGTGCAGGACGGGCGGAGGGCCTCGGTTTTCCACGGGGACCGCCTCGTGGGCACGATACGCCTCTACCGGATCGCGGGAGGTCATTACCGCGGCAGGACCGTCACCCTGGTTGATAAGAAAGAGCCCTTCCGGCCGATCAACCGCGTCGTCCTCGAGGCGAAGCTGTGAATAACCGGGACGAAGGGGAGACCATGAGAATCGCGACCTTCAATGTCAACTCGCTGCGCGCCCGGATGGACATCCTCAGGAGGTGGCTTGACGGCGCGGCCATCGACGTGCTCTGCCTTCAGGAGACGAAGGTCACGGACGGGGACTTCCCCGTTGACGAGGTCAGGTCCCTCGGCTACGATGTCGCCTACCGGGGGGAAAAATCATACAACGGCGTGGCGATCCTGAGCCGACACCCCATGGAATCGGTTTCATCGGGCTTTGACGGCAAGGGCGGGGACGAGGGGACCAGGCTCATTGCCGCGCGCGTGAAGGGAATCGATATCGTGAACACCTACGTGCCCCAGGGCACCTCCCCCGATTCCGAGAAGTTCGCCTACAAGCTTGGATGGTTCCGCAGGCTCCTGGAGTATTTTACCGCGCGCCATTCCCCCGGGGGATCGCTCCTCTGGACCGGTGACTTTAACGTGGCCCCGGAACCGATCGACGTGCACGACCCGAAGCGGCTCCTGGGCCACGTGGGCTACCATCCCGATGAGCATCGCGCCCTGGAGGAGGTCCGCTCCTTCGGGTTCGTCGATATATTCAGGAAGCACCGCCCGGAGCCGGGGCATTACTCCTTCTGGGACTACCGCGCCAGGGATGCCGTGGCCCGGGGCCTCGGATGGAGGGTGGACCATATCTGGGGGACCCCGGCCATGGCCGACCTGAGCAGGGACGCGTTCATAGACAGGGAGCCCCGCCTCTGGGAGCGGCCGTCGGACCACGCCCCGGTGGTTGCCGTATTCTCCCCGCCGGGAACGAAGAGGTGAGGGCCGTGCATCGGGGCCCCGCCATTGCCGCGTGTTTCGTTTCCGGCGCGGCCATTCTTTTCTGCGCGTTCATGGCCTTCGCGGCGACGGAGAAACGGCAGGTCAGGCTTGCCCACCCGATGGACGGGATTTCACTGGGGAGATCCCTGGAATACCTTGAGGACCGGGACGGGAAATGGGGCATCGGGGACGTCTCCCGCGGAACGCCTTCCCGGGCCTTTATCCCGTCGCGGGACGATACGCCCACTTTCGGATTCACCCGTTCCGCGTACTGGGCCCGTTTCAGGTTCGTGAACGTCGGGGAAAATCCAATCCCCTGGTACCTGGAGATCGCTTATCCCCACATCGACAGTATCGAGGTCTACCTCCTTGACGACGCGGGGCGGCTGGTCGAAACAAGGAAGGGCGGCGATCTCCTTCCCTTCGAGAAGAGGGAGATCGGCGACGAGAACTTCATCTTTCCCTTCACCACCCCCGGCGGCGCGCGGCAGGCCTGCTACGTCCGCATCCGCACCAGCGGGCCCGTCAACATGTTTTTAAAGATATGGTCGCCCGGATCATTCAGGGATCACGCCTCCCGGTTACACATCGTTTTCGCGGTTTATTACGGCGGCATGCTCATCATGCTCTGCTATAATCTCTTCATTTTCTTTTCCCTCAGGGACAGAAGCTACCTCTACTACGTGCTCTACTGCCTCGCCTTCATCTTTTTCGAGATTACCCTGAACGGAATCGGGTTCCGGTATTTCTGGCCCGCGTGGCCCTGGTGGTCGAACCACAGCGTCCCCTTCCTGGTTTTCATCGCCGTGGTTTTCGCCGTTCAATTCGAGAGGCATTTCCTTGATTCGCCCCGCTCGATACCCGATATGGACCGGCTCCTCAGGCTCACCGCCGTCGCCGCGGCGGTCCTGGCGTCAGTGGCCCTTTTCCTGCCCTATCGGCTCATGATCTACCTCTGTATCATTATCGTGCTCTGGACCGCAATTGTCGTCTACGTCGCGGCGGTGCGCGCGCTCCTCAGGGGCAACCGCGCGGCGCGCCTCTACATCATCACCTGGGCCGCCTTCTGGATATGCTGCATGATCTACGTGCTCAAGCTATTCGGCGTGCTCCCCGACACGGCGGTGACCCGATGGATGCTGCAGGCTTCCTCCCTCGGGCAGGTGCTGCTCCTTTCCCTCGCCCTGGCAGACAGGATCAATATCATGACCGAGCGCCTCGAGGCCCTGAACCTGAAACTCGAGGAAAAGGTCTTCGACCGGACCAGGGAGCTCGACGCCGCCCTCAGCATCATGGAGAAGAAGGACGAGGAAATCATGATCGAGTTCGAGATGGCGGGGAACATCCAGCAGGGGATCCTCCCGCCGACGCCGTTCTACCACGAGGGGATCAAGGTCGTGTCGTATTACCGCGCCATGGGAAAGATCGGGGGCGATTTCTACGACATCTTCCGGATGAAGGGCGGCTATATCGGCATACTGATCGCCGACGCGTCGGGGCACGGGATGCCGGCGGCCTTCATCACCGCCCTCGCGAAGATCAGCTTCTCCGAGGCGGTCCAGATGTCGCTGTTCCCCGCGGACATCTTCAGGCACGTGAATGACGAGCTGACCCGTGCGATCAAGACCGATGATTTCGTCACGGCGTTCCTCGTCGTCATCAGCCCCACCTACGACGTGATTTACGGGAACGCCTCCCATCAGCGGGCCATGGTGCTTCGAACCGAGACGGGGGCCGTCGAAACATGGGACACGGACGGGCTTTTCATGGGATTCAGCAGGGATTTCGACGGGAGGTACGAAGACGGCCTCGACCGCCTGGATTACCGTGACCGGGTTCTCCTCTATACCGACGGGATCACCAGCGCAATAAACAGGGCGGGCCTGCAGTTCGGCGAGGAGAGGCTCCAGCGGCTCCTCGCGGAAACCTCCGACCTGGCCATCGGGGAGGCCATTGAATCGATTGCCCGTGGCCTGGACGAATTCACCGGGGGGGCGCCCAGGGATGACGACAGGACGATGGTGCTCGTTGAGATCGATCCCGCATACCGCGACCTCGTTGAGTATCGTGACCGGGGATTCTCCCTGCTGTGGCGCCGCCAGTACCGTGAGGCGATTGATCTGCTGTCGCAGGCCCTCGCCATCAATCCGAACGACGAGAAGAGCCGCCTCTACATCGGCGAGTGCCACCTCAAGAGCGGCGAATACGCGCCTGCGGCCGAGCATTTCGCGCGTTATCTCGAGAACAACGAGTTCGACGCGAACGTCTGGTATAACCTGGCGCGGGCGCAGTTCGGCCTGGGGGAGTACGAGTCCGCCCTGAAGAACGCGATGAAGGCCTCGGCACTCAAGGGGAATTTCGTTCGCGCCCTCGTTGTTGCCGCCTTTTCCCTCAAGCGGCTGGGTGACGCCCGGGGGGCCCGCAGGATGTGGGAGAAGGTGCGGTCGATGGACCCGGAGAACAGGACCGCGGCCCGGGAACTCGGGGAGGAGTAGCATGCCCGGATCACCGTTACGCATTTTCATGGCGCTCCTTCTGTTACTGAGCCTTCCCCTCCATGCCGAATCCGACTCGCCCGCGCCGCCGAAGGCCCCGGAGGAGCCCTCGGTACGGCCCGTCGCCGAGGGGGACCGGGCGAGGGGGGAGGTCCCCGTCCTGCTCGTGACGGCCCGGGGCGGCAGGATGAGGGGCCGCCTTACGGTCGAAGCGCCTGATCTCGATGTGCCTGTTCTTCACGGTCACGTGATACAAACCGTGAGCGTCGCCGTTGTCGATATCGCTTCAATAGAGTTTCTCCGATGGCGGGGGAGGCAGCTCAGGAAAAACGAATATTCTTTCCGCCCCGTGGTGATCCGCATCATCCTCCGTGACGGCAGGGAGGTCGAGTCTGCGGGGCATGTTGCCGCCCTTGAGCGGTTTGCCTTCAGGGAGGACGATGGCGTGCGCGCGGTGTTCTCCCGTTTCCGCGACTACCGGAAAAGTGGACGGTGGGTGCATTCCGGTGCGACCGCCATGGACTACCCGGATACGCACCCCCACGGCGACGCCCTTGTCAGGATCGTCTTCGAGACGCCCGCGCCATCCAGTCCCCTGGAGATGCTGTTTAAGCAGAAATGAACCCCGGCGATGGTCTCCCTGGGGGGAGCGCGCCTCGGAAAAAATTTCTTTACACGCCCCGTCTCCCGGGCTATCAACGCCGGAAATCCTGTGAGGGTGGTGCATGTGGAACACCTGTCTTTTCGTGAGCGTTACGGACCATGGGCCCTGGTGACCGGGGCCGCTTCGGGGATCGGGGCGGAATTCGCCGCCCAGTGCGCCGCCCGGGGCCTTGACCTCCTGATGTTGGATGTCCAGTCCAGGATGCTGCGCCGCCGCGCCGGGATGATCCGGGAGCGGTACGGCGTCGATGCGGTCCCGGTGACGGCTGACCTGGCCGCGCCGGATTTCATGAAGCGGATCAGGCGCGCCGTCGGGAAGCGCCGCGTGGGCCTCCTGGTGAACAACGCGGGGTACGGCACCACGGGGGAGTTCATGAAGACCGATATCGGGGAGATGGTGCGCACCATCGACGTAAACTGCCGGGCGCCCATGGTGCTGGCACGGGAACTGGGTCCGTCGATGGTGGAGAAGGGAAGGGGAGGTATCATCTTTCTCTCATCATCATCGGCGCTACAGGGCACTCCCGTCATCGCGAACTACGCCGCCACGAAGGCGTTCAACCTGCTGCTGGGAGAGGCGCTCTGGGAGGAACTCCGTGGTCGCGGCGTTGACGTCCTCGCCCTCTGTCCCGGAGCCACTGACACGCCGGCCATCACCAAGTCTGGTGCGCGCATCGATAACGTGCCCGGGATGCCCTTCATGGATCCCGCCGCGGTCGTCGCCGAGGCCCTGGACGCCCTGGGCAGTGGGCCGAGCATCGTCGCCGGCCGGACCAACAGGCTCATCGCCTTTGTCATGGGGCGGCTTCTCCCGCGACGGCGCTCCATACTCCTCATCGGGAAAAACACCCGGCTTCTCTATCCCGACGAATGATCCTCCCGCCCGGCGGGAAAAATGTCATTGCAATTATTCCGTCGATGGGTATCATGCTCACCTGTAAACCGTAACCACGAAAAGAAACCAGTCGCGTATCGGGAGTACGATGATTTTCGTCGATCTTTCAACGTTTTTTCTCGCCCTGAAAACCGTCCTGTCGGCGAGGTGGCGATCGCCCCGTCGCGTCCTCTGGACGGCGATTTCGCTCCTGGCGGTCACGACGGTCTATTCGATCAATGTCATCGGACGTCTCCTGGACGAGCTTTTCTTTCCCGCGTACCGGAGCGTCGAGATTACCTCGCCGCTGATCATAACCGCGAACCCGAGGAGCGGCACCACACTCCTTCACCGCATGCTCAGCCGGGACGAGCCCACCTTCATATGCCTTAAACTCTTCCAGACCCTTTTTCCTTCCGTCACCATCCTTAAACTCTTTGACCTTGCCGGTGCGGTCAACCGGCTTCTCGGCAGGCCCTTCGCCCCCATCATGCGACGCCTTGACCGCGTCTTTTTCGGCGGATGGGAAGGGGTGCACGGCATGGGCCTCGGGCGCACCGAGGAGGATGAGGGGCTGTTCCTCTTCAATTTCGCCACTCCCGCGCTCTACATGCTCTTCCCCTTCTTCAGAGAGGTGCCCTCCCTCCGGTTCGGGGACCGTCTTCCCGAATGGAAGAGAAACGCCATCGCCCGCTGCTACCTCGGGAGCCTGAAACGCATTCTCTACCACGGGAAGGCGGGTTCGCGGACCCTGCTCATCAAGAGCGTCCTTTTCCACAGCCGGATGGAGTTGATGCTCAGGCTTTTTCCCGACGCGAGGGTGGTCTACCTCATGAGGGACCCTGGGGATGCCCTGCCCTCGACCCTTAACATGTTCACCGCATTCTGGCGGGTCCATTCCCCGGATATCCCGAATGATTCCGAAGTGACCCGCGAATGGGCCCGCCTCTGCGTCGAGTTTTACCGCTCCTTTCACCGGAAACGCGGCCTCATCGACCCCTCCCGTCTCATCACCCTGCGGTACACGGACCTGGTGGCCGATCCCGTCGGCGCGGTGCAGAGGGTGTACGATGCCTTCGGTATGCACCTCGGTGAATCCTACGGGGAGCGTCTGGACGAAGAGGCCATGCTCAATCACGAGTACCGGAGCCGGCACGAGTATTCCCTGGAAGAATACGGGATAACCCCGGAATGGATCGCCGGGGAGCTGCGAGAGCTATATGACGAGTACGGCCTGCCCCGGTAGGCCGGGTCAAGGAGTGGAGCCATGGAGCATAAGGACAAAGACGTGAAAATCGAGGTGAAGGTCGATGAGAGCGTGGCCACGGGCATCTATGTGAACTATTCCAACATCAGCCATTCCCCCGAGGAGTTCGTGCTTGACTTCATATTCGTGCATCCCGCGCCGCCCCCCGGTTTCGGCAAGCTGATGACCCGCGTCATCCTTTCCCCGTCGCACGCGAAACGGCTGCTTCTCGGCCTGGGGCAGAACATCAGTGAATTCGAGGGACGTTTCGGCGAGATCGATATTCACGCCCCGGGTGCCGACGGCGGGAGGCTCCAGTAGGGCCGTGTCGCCGGCACGTCGCCGCATCGCCGCGGTAATCGCGGCAGCCCTCCTGACCGCCGGAGCGGTGTTACGCGCCGGGGAGCCCTCCGATGCGGAAAAAAATTTTTTTCTCCTCAGGAAGCACTACCTCGCCTGGCGAGACGCCCTTTTCGGGAGCAGGCGCTACCATGAGCGAAAGCTCTTCGGTTTCCTCCGCTCACTCCTGGGAAAAGAGATCACCACGGGGAGGGATTACGTCCTCGCGTCGCCGGAGGGTATCTTTGACCACCGGGTGCTGTCACGATTCGAGAACAGCCGGTGGCTCTACATCCACGGCGAGCTTGACGAGGATTCGGCCAGGATGATCGCCGACTCTGATTTCGCGGCGATGAAGGGGTGGTGGCAGTCCGGCGTCACCGTGGCCGTGACGGGAAAAGTGAAAAATTTCAAGATCGATCGTGACGCCAGGGGGGACATCGTCCGCCTCTATCTTGAAAAAGTGAGGATTCTCGATGATGCCAGGTGAGTGCTGAAGAGAGATTCAACATTTTTTTGAGCCCGCCCGGGCGATGATCGGAAAAAAATTGCTCCACCGCACAATAATTTTTATCCCGCCTCCGGATAATCATTGACATAATGTCCAATACCCTGAAAGTATAGTATTCATGGCGGGATACATCCCGCCATTCACGTATCATCCGGGAGACGCGCGGCGCGAACGGAAGGACCGTAACACCCTAACGGAAGGCAAGAGGTAGTAATGATCGTCATTGAAAGCATCAACCATATAGGCATCACCGTGTCGAAGCTTGAGGAATCGGTGAAATTCTACAAGGACCTGTTTGATTTCGAAATCATCGACAGGGCCAGCGCTCCCGGCTTCGCCCTCATGCGGGTCGCCGACATCAATATCGGCCTCTACGAGTCGCCCGGTTACCGGGGGCCTGACGGGCCCCAGGGGAGGATCGCCTTTTTCGTTGACGAGGAGGACTTCGAGGACGCCGTCGACGAAATCCAGGAGAGGGAACTCACGATAATCCACGGCCCGGAAAACATTCGGAAGGGCAAGGTGGTGGTGTTCCTCGATCCGGACGGAAACCAGATAGAGCTGTCCTACCCGGCGATCTAGACCGCATCATGGGAGGTGAGCGCCACGTGGGGGATGAATTCCCGTCGCTCCTGAAAAACCACAGGGTCATCCCCGTGGCTCGCTTTGACGGCCCTGATCGGGCCCTCCGCACCGCGGAGCTTCTCCGGTCCCACTCCTTCGGAATTCTCGAGATCACCCTCCGGACCGACGCGGCGATTGAAAGCATACGCCGCGTGACGGCTGAATTTCCCGGCCTCGTCGTGGGCGCGGGAAGCGTGCTCGACGCCGACTCGATGAAGAGGGCCCGGGACGCCGGCGCCGCCTTCTGCGTGGCCCCCGGCCTGGATACGCGTCTCCTCGATGAGGCGCGGAAGGCGGGGCTTCCCTTCATTCCCGGCGCCGCCACCCCGACGGAGCTGAACGCCGCCCTCGCTTTCGGCGAGGTGGTAAAGGTTTTCCCCGTTTCCCTCCTGGGGGGGGCCGAGTACATCAGGGCTGTTTCCGCGCCATTCGCCTCGCGACGTTTCCACCTGGTCCCCACGGGGGGCGTCAACGAGAATAACTATCTTGATTACCTGAAACTTGACCGGGTCATCTCCGTGGGCATGTCATACCTCGTTGATCCCGGACTCGTCGCCGCGGGTGATTACGACGCCCTTGGGGAGCGGATGAAGCGGATCAAGACGGCCCTCGAGGGGTAGCGCGGGAATGGCGCTCCGCGGCACCCTCCTCACGAATGCCCTGGGAAAGAGGCATCTCCTCTACGAAGATCCCTCCACGAACTGTTTTCGCCTTTTCAACGGCGAGGGTGACGGTCTCCGCGGGCTGACACTCGACTGGTACGGGGGATACCTCCTCGTCCAGTATTTCGACGACGCCCTCGGCGAGCTGACGGACGAAATAACCGCGCTTATTGGATCACACGCGTCCGGCTTCCCCGCGCCTCCCCGGGGGGTACTCCTGAAGAGGCGGCCGGGACCGGGCCGGGGGGGCGCCGCCCAGGCATCGGCGGCGAGAAGCGTTCTCCTGTCCGGGGAGGCGCCGCCGCGGGGTTTCCATGTGAAACAGAACGGCGTCGATGCGATCGTTGACCTCATGGAGGGGCAGAACACGGGGGTGTTCCTCGACATGCGCGGGGTCAGGGACCGCCTGGAGGGCTACTACGCTCCCCGGGACCGGATGCTCAACCTGTTCTGTTACACGGCACTCTTTTCCGTCCATGCCCTCAGGTGCGGAATCGGCGGCGCGGTGAACGTGGATCTTTCGAAGGGGGTCCTCGAGCGGGCCAGGGCCAACTACGCGCTCAACGGGCTTCGCGTCGATGACCGGGATTTCGTGTACGGCGATTCCCTCGACTGGATCAGGCGCCTCAAGAAAAAGGGCGCGCGTTTTACCTTTGCCCTCTTCGATCCTCCCACCTTTTCCAGGAACCGGAGGAGGACCTTTTCGGTGAAACGCCACTATTCATCGGCCCTGGGCCTCCTGGCCGGTATCGTGGGCCCCGGGTGGGTCCTGACATCGGTCAACTCGCCGTCGATCTCCGTCGAGGAGTACCGGGGGTTCCATCCGGGCGGATGGAAATGCGAGTTCGTGGAGCATGAACCCCTCGATTTCCCCTCCCGGGAATCTCCCTACCTGAAAGCGGGCCTTTGGAGGCTGCCGTGACGCGAGGAGGTATGGCGCGGCCCGGGGTTTGCCCCGCCCCGCCTCGATGCGGCGAATAAAAAAATCTTGACACTCCGCATTCCCGCGCCGATCATACGATAACGTAAACGAAACCACGATACTGGTGCGGCATGCTCTACATCTCCCTCGCCCTCATCTTCATCGGAATCATCATTTTCATCTTCTCCATCATCGTTGATGCCAGGAGAACCCATGAGGAGAAGGCGCCGCCCGTGGAGCCGCCTTCAGAAAAGGTTCCGCCCCGGATGGAAGGCGGGGCGCGGCCCTCCGGGAAGACGCATCGGGTTGTCGGATCCGGCCGGGAAGCGATGCCCGGGAGCGCGGCGGCCCCCCAGTCCCAGGGGGGAGCCAGGCAGGCCCCGTCGCCGTCCCCCCCGGGGAGGCGGGAGGCCCGGGCACGCAGCGCCTCATCCCGGCGGGAAACCCCACCGCGCGTGCAATCCGAGCCCCTGGCGGTGCTTTACGAGGACAGCTCGCGGGTCATTGACTATGATTCCGCTTCCGGGATCATCGATCCGAGCCTTGAGAGATATAAACAGATACGGAGGATCGGCAGGGGGCGGTTCGCCGTTGAAAAGGGCGGGATCACCTTCCGGACCGAGTCGACCCTCTACCGGTTCGACTTCCATCGCCTTCGCGACATCAGGGAGGGGAGCCGGCATCTCGCGCTTTTCCTCGGGGGCAGTGAATCGGTGAGGCTTTTTATTTTCGAATCGGAAAGCGGATTGATACGGACAGCGGCGGCGGCGTATCGCGATTACCTGGGGAGCCCGGCCTGACATGTACGACAGATATCAAAGCAGGAGGAAGAACACGTTCCTCCGGCGGGTTATTATCACCGCCATCATGGTCGCCGGGTGCGCATTCCTGGTCGTGAGATACCACCATCACCTGACTTTCTGGCGGTACGACCAGAACAGGCTTTTCGGACGCGTGGAGGCCGCGCTGAAGATCAATGACGCGGTGAAAAAACGGAAGGCCATCGGAGAACTAACGGAGACCTTCATGCGCTACAAGGAGGAGCGTCCGGCGGATCCCGAGGCGTTCCTGGTCTCGGGGAAGGTGCGGTATCACCACGCCATGGCAATGCTTCCCGGCACTTTTTCCGAGCTCTTGATCAACGACCGGGCCGCGGACATAGAAAAGGAACCGAAGGCGGAATTCATCAGGGCGATCAGGGACTTCAGGAAGGCGCGGGCGCTTGACGAGGGAGCCCTTGATGAAACATCCATCTTCATGCTCGCCACCTCGGCGTATCTGTCCGGCTACTATGCCCCGGCCGAGATAATGGCGATGATCGGGAAGCGAGGAGACCCTGGAAAGGGAATGGACGTTGAATTCATCAGGTTTTACTCAATAATAAATATTCTGAACGGGAAGGAGGATTACGGCCTTGACTTCCTTTCCAGGCACGGCATGGCCGGAGACTCCATCCGGGGCCTCCTTTTCTACGCCACGGCCGAGCGCATGGCGAAGAAGTACACCGGCGCCATCATGACCTACCGGAAAGTCCTGGAAATGACCCCCGATGACAGGATCCGCGAACTGGTGCATTTCAACCTGGGCAGGATTTATTACCAGCAGTCTCTCTTCCGCGAGGCCATCGAGCAGTTTTCCGACGCACTCGGGCTGAACGAAGGGAGCATCCCGTCACGGATCTGGATGGGAAGGTGCCACCTTGCCCTCGGGGACAGGGAGAAGGCCAGGGCAATATGGAACGAGGTCCTGGTGCGGGACGGATCCAACGCGGAGGCGAAACAGCTTCTCGGGACCATATGAGTGACGGGCCTAAAGAGGACCGCCATGCCGCGGCAGGGGCGCCGTGAAGCGTGCCTGTGGGCGGTTCGGGATCGGCACGTACCCGCCTCGTAATTTGGAAAAATGGCGATAATATCTTGACAAAAAAAACGCCTATTGTAGTAGAAAGTCCTGTGCTTCTCGCTCACAAGCCGGTCGAAGTACGCGGGCGCCGGATTATCTGACACCCATCAACCTGAGGAGTAGGTATACATGTTTCTTGATTCGCTATATGGAATGTTTTCGAATGATATGGGTATCGATCTCGGCACCGCGAACACACTGGTCCACGTGAAAGGCCAGGGGATCGTGCTTTCAGAGCCCTCCGTCGTGGCGGTCCAGACCAGCACGGGGAGGGTCCTCGCCGTGGGGCACGAGGCGAAACGGATGCTGGGGAGGACCCCCGGCGATATCGTGGCAATACGCCCGATGAAGGACGGCGTCATCGCGGATTTCGAGACCGTCGAGAAGATGATTCGCTATTTCATCACCAAGGTCCACAAGAGGAAGACCCTGGTCCGGCCCAGGGTGGTCATCGGGGTGCCCTCGGGGATCACCGAGGTGGAAAAGCGCGCCGTGAGGGAATCGGCGGAGCAGGCGGGGGCCCGGGAGATATTCCTGATCGAGGAGGCCCTGGCCGCCGCGATCGGCGCGAATATCCCCATCCATGAGCCCGCGGGGCACATGGTCATCGATATCGGGGGTGGGACCACCGAGATCGCGGTGATATCCCTCGGGGGCATGGTCATCTCGGATTCCATCCGGATCGCCGGGGACGAATTCGACGAGGCGATAATCAAATACATGCGGACGCAGTACAACCTTGTAATCGGCGAACGGATGGCGGAGGAAGTGAAGTTCCGGATCGGAAATGCCTTCCCGGAAAAGAAAATCGAGACAATGGAGCTCAAGGGAAGGGACGCCATATCCGGTCTCCCGCGCACCCTGGAGATAGACACCACGGAGGTGCGGAAGGCCCTGAAGGAGCCGGTGGACCAGGTCCTGGACGGCATCAAGCACGCCCTGGAAAAAACCCCCCCGGAGCTCGCGGCGGATATCGTCGAGCGGGGAATCGTCATGACCGGCGGCGGCTCTCTCCTGAAGGGGCTCGACAAGTATATCAGCAAGGAAACCGGCGTACCGGTGATTCTGGCGGAAAATCCCCTTACCTGCGTGGTCCTGGGGGCGGGCAAATTCCTCGAGGAATTGAAGCACCTGTACCGGGCGAATCTGAAATAAGGCAGGCGCGCCGGCCCGCGGGGTTCCCGCTCCCCGGGTCCGGAAGCGCGAGTGAACCATATCGTGGAATTTATCGTACGACATCGAAGCGTCGTGGCCCTTGTGTCTTTCAGCCTCTTCTGCGTCGTGTCCCTGTCGGTCCAGTCAACCACCTTCACCCTCACCTTCGAGGGAGTCATCAGCGCGATGACGATGCCGTTCCAGAAGGCCTACGACGGCATCCAGGGGGGCATCTCGCGCATATGGGCCGGCTTCACCGAGCTGACGCGGGTCCGCGAGGAGCTTGCTATCACCAGGAAAAAGCTCCAGAAATACGAGGCCATGAACGAGGAGATGAGCGAGATCAAGCGCGAAAACGCGCGCCTTCGTTCCCTTGCCGGAATGACGGAGAGGGTCGAGTTCGAATCGATTCCCGCGTCGATCATCTCGAAGGACCCGGACAACTGGTTCCGCACCATCATCATCAACCGGGGGACCTCCGACGGGGTGAGCGAGAACATGCCCGTCATCGCCTTCCAGGGGGGGCAGAAGGCCGTCGTGGGAAAGGTCATCGAGGCGCGCAGGAGCATTTCGCGTATCGCTCCCATCATATCCCCCGACGTCAAGATCGGGGTGAAACTGCAGGAGGCGCGCTTCCCCGGGCTCCTCTACGGCTATTCGGGCAACTCCAATCTCTGCAAAATGGACTACATCAGCCGCGCCGCGTTCATACGATTCAACGACGTGGTGATCACCTCGGGCCAGGGCGGCGTGTTCCCCCCGGGGCTTGTGGTGGGGACCGTCCTGAAATCCTACGCCCTCGAGTCGAGCGCATTCCAGCGGGCCATCGTCAAACCCGTCATCGATTACGATCTCGTTGAAGACGTCTTCGTGATCAAAAAGGATATCGACAAGGATCTTTTCGAGCTTTTCGAGGAAGAGAAAGAGAAAAAGCAATGATCGTAACCTATCTTTTCACCGCCGCCATCATACTCGTTTCCCTCCTCGTGCAGGGGCACACCTCCTTTGACGTCCTCCGTATCGCCGGCGTCAAACCGGACCTTATCTTCATCACCGTGGTCTACCTGTCATACTGCTTCGGCTCCTTTTACGGCGAGGTGACCGCCTTCATCAGCGGGCTCCTCCATGACGCGGTTTCCAATTCTCCCCTGGGGCTCCTTACGCTTCCCAAGGTGGCCGTGGCCTTCATCATCGGGATGTTCGGCCGGTCGCTTTTCAAGAGCAACATTCTCACGATATCGCTCCTCCTGTTTTCAGCGTCCATCGTCAAGGGATTTCTCACGCTGTTTCTCTGCTATGTCTTTCATGAGTCGTCGGCCTCGTCAATATTGAGCATCATTCTTCCCGAGGCGTTCTACAACGCCCTCCTGGCGCCGCCCCTCTTCTTCCTCTTTGACAAGATTTTCGAGCGGGAGCTCGAGCGGGAGGGTTATCTCTGAGATGCTGATGCGCTCCTCGGTCAAGTCCAAGCTCCAGGAGGCCTTCCGGATCAGGATGATCGTGTTCATGGCGGTGACGGGGCTTGTCTTTTTCGTGCTCCTGGTGCAGCTCGTCAACCTCCAGCTCATCCACGGGAAAGAGTACCGCGTCAGGGCGCGGATCAACATGGAAAGCAATATCCCGATACCCGCCGCCCGGGGCGACATGTTCGACCGCAATTTCCAGGAAGGGAAAAACAACGTGGTGATCGTGTCGAACAGGCCTTCCTTCAACATCACCACGATACCCGCGAATTTCAAAACAAAAAAAAAATTTGAAGAAACACTGGGCCTTATGGCCCGCCTCTTTGATATCGACAGGGAAGAGGTGCTGAAGGAAATAAGGGCCGGCAACCCCTGGCAGAGGGTGGTGCTCAAGGAGGACGTGGAGTTCGACACCATCGTCAGGATCGCTTCCCACCGCAAGCGGTTTCCCCACATCGACTGGGAAGACGCCTCCGTGAGGGTGTATAACTTCAGCGAAATGTTCGCCCACGTGGCGGGCTACGTGGGAAGCATCAGCCCGGACGAATACCGCAAGCTGAAATCCGAGGGATACAAGCACTACCACAAGATAGGCCAGTCCGGAATAGAGAAACAGTACGACAGGATCCTCAGGGGAAGGGACGGTCACGTGCGGCGCATCGTCGACGTGCGCCAGAGGACCGAGGGCGAGGAGGTGGGACGCCCCCCCGTGGCGGGGAACAATCTCGTGCTCAGCCTCGATTACAACATCCAGCACGCCATTCACGACGCCATGGAGGGGATGAAGGGCGCCGCCATCGTGCTCAAGCCGTCGACGGGGGAGATCATCGCCCTGGTCAGCAAGCCCGATTATGATCCGAACATGATCATTTCGAAGAACAACACCGCGGCGATCCGCGAGCTCCAGACGGACAAGGAACGCCCCTTTCTCAACCGCGTGATACAATCGAAGTATCCCCCGGCGTCGACCTTCAAGCTCGTGACGGGCGTGGCGGCCCTTGAAACCGAAAAGGTAACGCCGGAAAAGACCTACCATTGCACGGGAAAATTCGTGCTCAAGGGATACCGCGACCATACCTTCTACGATTACGATGTCCACGGCACGCTCGATTTCTGCTGGGCCATCGCGCGCTCGTGCAGCGTCTACTTCTACCAGGTGGGGCTCCTCACCGGCCCGACGGTGATCATGCGGTACGCCGAGGACTTCGGTCTCGGGAGCAGGACCGGGATCGACCTTCCCGGGGAGGTGCCCGGCTTTGTTCCCTCGAGGCAGTGGAAGTACAAGACCTTCGGCCAGCCCTGGTTTGACGGTGACACGGTCAACATGTCGATAGGCCAGGGCTTCGTCAACCTCACCCCGATCGGCATGTGCGATTTCGTCGCCGCCCTGGTCAACAACGGTATCGTGTACCGTCCCCACGTGGTGAAGGAGGTCCGCAGCAACGATAACGCGAGGGTGATAAAGGCGTTCGCGAGGGAAAAGATACGTGAGATACCACTTTCCCCCCTTACACTCCAGGCGATAAAGAAGGGAATGCGCCTGGGAGTCACCAGCGGGACATCGGGGCGCCTCGCCTACCTGAAGGTGCCCGTGGCGGGTAAAACGGGGACCGCCCAGACGCGGTCGGTGAGGCTGGAAAAATTCTCACAGCACGCCTGGTTCGTCGGCTACGCGCCCTACGAGGGCCCCGTGGAGAGCGCCATCGTCACCGTGGTGCTGGTCGAGTACGGTATCGCTGGCTCCGCCAGCGCCGTGCCCGTCGCCGAGCGGGTCTACTACAAGCTTCACGAACTTGGATATTTCAACGACGCGTCGACCGTTCCATCCCCCGCCGCCGCGACGGGGGATGGCGGGCTCCCCGAAGCCCGGAGGCCCGCGGAAAGGCTTCCCGGCATGGTCGGGGCCGCGGCACCGGCGCGGGGCGCCGGGGGCGGACCATCACGGCCGGACCAACCGGTTCATTGACGCAGAGGAACGGGCATGCTATTTACCAAAGACGGGCTGAGCAGAATCGACTTCCCCCTTGTGCTGGCGGTGATACTGGTGGCCGTTATCGGCATCATGATGATCTACAGCACCGGGTTTGACCCCATAGACAAGGTCAACAGCGGCCTCTATAAAAAGCAGATCCTCTGGTTCATTTTCGGATTCATACTCATGATCGGCCTTGCCATCATCAATTACCAGGCCCTGGGCGACTACTCGATGTACATATATGCCGTCCTCGCCGTGGTCCTGCTCTTCACGACGCTCTTCAGTACGCCGATACGCAACACCAGGGCGTGGATCAATCTCGGAGTGTTTTCAATCCAACCGTCTGAATTCATGAAGCTTGCCCTGGTGATCATCCTCGCGAAGTACCTGGAGATACGGGAGCGCGACATCAGCCGGATCAGGGAGCTCGTCATTCCCTCCTTCCTTACCTTCGTGCCGGTCATCATGGTCCTGGTGCAGCCCGATTTCGGTACCGCGATCCTCTTCATACCGATCCTTTTCACGATGCTCTTCATCGGCGGCGCTGACGTGTCTCACCTTGTGTCGATCGTCCTGATCGCCACCATCGCCATCGTGGTGCCCATGGTGATCACCTACCGGGAATGGATCGGGGCCCAGGGCTCGAACATCCTGCTCGATTTTTTCCTCCACCTGAACCTCCTCCTCGCGGTGTCGGGGGCGGTGCTTCTCGTCACCATCGTGGCCTTCGTTCTCCATTTTTTCAGGGTGAGCAAGATATACCGTAAAATATATATTCCCGGATCCGTTATCTCCCTCGGTCTTCTCGCGTCGGTCATCATACAGAAATTTTTCAAGGACTACCAGAAGAAGAGGATCCTGGTGTTCCTCAACCCCGACCTTGACCCCCAGGGCTCCGGGTACAACATCATACAGTCGAAGATCGCCATCGGCTCCGGCGGGTTCTTCGGCAAGGGTTTCCTGAAGGGCACCCAGTCGCAGCTCGGGTTTCTTCCCGAAAAGAGCTCCGACTTCATCTTCCCCGTTATCGCCGAGGAGTTCGGCTTCTTCGGGGCCGTCATCATGCTGGGCCTCCTGGGTTTCATCATCCTTCGCTGCATCCAGACCGCTTTCGAAGCGAAGGACAAGTTCGGCGCTCTCCTCGCCAGCGGCATTACCACCATTTTCTTCTTCCATATCCTGATCAATATCGGGATGGTGGTGGGGATCATGCCCGTCACGGGGCTTCCCCTGAGCTTCGTGTCGTACGGCGGGTCGAACCTCCTCATGTCGATGATGTGCGTCGGCATCATTCTCAACATACGCTCGCGGAAGTTCGTGTACTGACGATGCTTCGGTCGAACGCAGGGAGGAACGGCGCAAGATGACCTGCCGGTACCGCGGATTCATCCCGCTCATCGCCTGGGCGCTCCTGTCGCTCTCCCTCCGCTGCGGCGCCCTGGCGGAGGGAGACATCTTCGGCGGGATCGATCCGGGAGACTACGTCACGGGACGGTTTGACCCCGTGAAACACCGCCTGTTCGTCTCCCTTGCCGATTCCGGCGTCCCCACCGACGGGAGGCGGCAGCTCCTCCGGCGCGAGGCCGCCGCGGCATTGCGCCGCCTCTATAATGATTTCAGGGCCGCCCACCCCGCGGTCCCCTTCCACGTGCGCAGCTCCACGAGAACCTTCGTCGACCAGAAGAGCATCTGGGAGGCGAAGTGGCGGCGCGGCGCATCCCAGGCGGCTGGGAAGGGGATGAAACCCAGGGAGCGCGCCCTCGAGATATTGAGGTACTCATCGATGCCGGGCACGTCGCGCCATCACTGGGGAACGGATTTCGACCTGCAGGTCCTGCGCAACGATTATTACGAAACGGGGGCGGGGAGGGTCCTCTACCGGTGGCTCGTCGAGAACGCACGCCGCTACGGCTTCTGCCAGCCCTATACCCGTGGCCGGAGCCGGGGATACAGCGAGGAGAAGTGGCACTGGTCCTACATGCCCCTGGCGGGGCCTTTCCGTGCCGGATGGAACAGGCTCTATCGGCGGGACCCCTCGGTGTTCACGCGGGAGGGCCTCTTCTCCGGATCAGGCGCGGCGGGGGACCTTGCCCCGGTCTACGTCAACGAAATAAACGGGGAATGCGAGAAGATGCTCCGGGAGTGATCGCCTACCGGAAAAGGCTCATGAGGGAGAAGGTGATCGATGCCCCCGTGGTGTCGTAGGTGAACTCCCCCTTCTTTTTGTTGAAATAGGATGTCCCCTGGAGTCCCACGTTCAGACGGGTATCCCGCGTGGTTTTCACCAGGAAGCCGAATCCGTAGTCAAGGGTGAAGGAATGGACGTAAACCTCCCGGCCAGTCCTGCTCAGAAGGTTTGACCCTGACATCGTGAATCTCCTGAAGGCGTAACCGGCTCCCGCCGCCACGTAGGGCGTGTAGGGAAAGCCCTCGAGATCCAGGAACGAGTAGGAGAATTTCACGGGGATACTGAAGGAGTGGGCCTGGCCCTGGATCTTCGTGCGCGTGATGCGGTCCAAAAATCCTCCACCCTCCGTTCCAAAAGAGCGCGCGTTCATAAAGAGGTAGGCGGGCTCCGCGGTGACGCCGTATTTCCCGTACCGCATCCCCACGGGCACGAAGGCCGCGAGGCTCGCGAAGTTTTCCCTCGCGCTTACCCCGCCGCCCAACCCCATGATGAGGCGGGGCCGGGGTTTCGCATCCTTCCTGTAATCTTCCGGTACGCGGGACGTGTCCCCGCCTCGCGTTTCACCTGAATCGTCGAGATACTGGGCGATGAGGGGAGCGCCGGGCACGGAATCGCGGAGGTCCGATTCCCGGGAAAAAAGGGATGGGGGCGAGAAGAGTATCATCGACATGATGCACGTCATGAGGAGAGTCGCTGGTTTCATCGTGACCTCTGGTAATCCGTAGTTGCCTGGACAAATTGCCCGGCCGTGAAATGCCGCATACGACCTGACCTTAACAGACATAATCCGTCGTGGTTATTAAATCAAGTAAAAATATGGGCTGACTCCAGTTGGCAATAGAAATAAATATATTTTCAATTATGTCCATATTTCAAGTTTTTGCAATGGCCACGGTGCGATAACAATCGCCATCAAATAATTATATGGAATGGATGTTTATTATGAAAACAATAAAAAACCATCCGGACGGTTTATTTATCTTGACATCGATCTTTGCCGTATGTAAAAATAGTGTCGTCAACAAGATGATCAGAGGAGGACGTGTATGGCACTCAGAGCGACGATAGGCGCACTTGTTTTATCCTTTATAACGGTCATGCCGCTGTTCGCCGGAGGGAGCGGGGATGCGACGAAGTGCAGGACGAAGTATCCGATCGTGCTTGCCCACGGCATGGGTGCGCAATATGAGATCGCCTGGGGCATCACCCATTACTGGAACAACATTCCCCGGGAGCTGCGCGACCACGGGGCGACCGTTTACATAACAAGCGTCAACGCCCTTGACGGCACGGCGGCGAAGGCAATGGCGTGGAAGCGCCAGGTCCTTGAGATACTCGCCGTCACGGGGAAGGGTAAAATCAACCTGATCGGCCATTCCCACGGCAGCGTCTACACCCGTTACGCAATCTCGAATCTCGGCATGGGGAGCAGGGTGGCGACCCATACGAGCATAGCGGGTCCCCACCGCGGGAGCTGCATCGCTGAGCTCGTGCTGAAGCTGTGCGACAATGTACCGGTGACCGACGATATCCTGAACGCCCTCGTGGTATTCATCATGGGCGACACCAATCCCAACGCGACGCAGAACCTCCGCGATCTCACGAGACCGTACATGACCGGGGTATTCAATCCCAATACGCCCGATGCCACCGGGGTCTATTACCAGAGTTACGCCTACCGGATAAAAAGCGTCATCGGGGCCGGGCTTTTCCTTCTCACCTGGCCGATCCAGAAGAGGATCGAAGGGGAGAATGACGGACTTGTGTCGATCAGTTCCGCCCGGTGGGGGAATTTCCGCGGCGTCATCGAGGGAGCCCGATGGCTCGGCGCCGGGGTCAATCACCTGGGAGCGGTCGACATGCTCTTCGGCATCACCCCGGGGTTCAACGCGCCTGATCATTTCGTTTCCATCGCGGCGGACCTGAAGAACAGGGGGTACTGATGCGGGCGCTCCGCCGCCCAGGAAAAAAGCCGCTCACGGGCGGCTTTTTTTGTGGCACCTCTACATGGCAGACAGGCCCCGCAGGGGATGGTACCGCGTGCGGGGCGCGTGGCGCGGGCATGGAATCGACGATACCAGGCGGCACGAATCCTCCGCGGCATTATGCTGCGCGAAAAATACTCTTGATTATATTGCGGCATCGGGATGTTCTGGTCACGCGGCGCGTGAAGGCAATTAATAAGTGGACCGATGACCCATGTTCCGCGCCACGCCGGGCGCGGCGAGGTCCCCTGACCGGAACAGCATGAATTCAACCGATTCTTCAATGATGCAGGGGAAGCTGGGCGCCGCGGTTCAGCATGAATCCTATGCCATGCCGGGGCCGAACCAGGTCAGCTTCATCGGCAACGGCCAGACCCTCTACCTTGTTCTCGGCTCATGTATATCCTCCATCCTTGTCGGCAGGAAGGAGGGCAGGTATGTCTTGGCGGCCAACCATATCATGATCGCCCGGGAGCACCGGTCAGCGGTGCGGGAGATGAAGAGCGCGCGAAGCCAGGTCGACGCCATGCTGCATGTCTTCGAGGCAGAGCACGGGATCGATGCCGGGGGGATTGTCTGCCTCCACCTCGTGGGGGCGGGGAGCAGGGTCTCCAGCGAGTCATTCCAGGTTCACCGGGACAATGTCATTGAAACGAAGTGTGTCCTGGATGATGCGGGGATACCCATATTCTTCGAGGACACCGGCAGCCATTTCTTCGCGACCTATTCTCTCCGCGACCGGATGGTTTCGGTCTTCGTGGAGAACCGCTTCATCGGGAGCCACCTTTCGTATATCCTTGACATGGACCGGCTCTTCGATCTCGGCCCGGGCTCCTTTCCACATCTTCCCGCCTCGGGGCTTCTTCCGGGGAACCGCGGCTTTGAGGACCTCGTGGAAAAGGGAGTTATCGTGTTCATCACCGGTGAAAAGAACAGGTCCGGTATCTGAGCGGGCTTCCTCTTCGATGCATCACCACAGTGCTTTTCCCGTGCTCTTATCGGAGCCGTCGCGCCCCCGATCCCGTGATACCGGATCGCAGGGGTTGGTCAGAAGGCGTAGAGCCTCTGGCCGGCTATGATCATCACACCCTGGCTGAAGTCGATATTCCTTCCCTTCGCGACCACGCCGCATCCCCCCATTTCAACGAAAAAGGCCCAGTGACGCATCACGTAGACCTCGAGGGCGCCGAAAAAGCGTGAGGCGAAGAATGGCCCTCTCTCCCTGGTGATGTCGTAGACCATGCCCCCCGTCACGCCTATGTAGAGGCGGCTCTGGAGATAGATCGGGGTTTTCCATATGAGGCCGAGGCTCGGCATCACCATCGTGCTCCAGTGATGTCCGCCCCGGAGACCCGTGATGGGCTTCCGGGAGTAATACTGGTTCGTTATCACCGGCGCGTCGAGACGCATGACAAACCCCTTCGCCAGCCCGACGTGAAAATCGAGGCCGTAGACCGGGTCCTCGTTGTAGAGCCCGACGGGGACGCCGATGCCGAAGCGTTCCCTGTAGTTCGGATCCTCGCCGGGTTTCACGGGCTGGGCGACAAGAACGCCCATTGCCGTGAAAAGGAGGATTACTATCACGGTAATCATCACTTTTTTCATATGCGTCCGCCTCCTGGAATTATCCGAAGTGCCATAGTATGGTGGTCAACGGGGCTTCCTGTCGAGTATAATTTTCATGCCCTGTGTCGGTTCCTGGGAAAGCGCAATGGATGGTGTCACGGCACGGAGAAAAAAATATTGCCGCTGCGGCTACGGTATGATAGGTGGTATGGTGACCAGAGGAACCGGAGGCCGACCATGCCGAAGCTCATCGATTGCAGTATCGCCATAGAGAACGACCTGCCATCGGATCCGCCGATGATGATTCCCAGGGTCACCTACCTCGATCACGACTCCGGCGCGGAGCAGATGAAGCTCTTCTTTCCCGATATCGATCCCGCGCGCCATTTGCCCGGGGGAAAGGGATGGGCGGTGGAATTCGCGACCCTGAGTACCCATTCCGGCACGCACCTTGACGCGCCGTGGCACTACCACCCCACCATGGACGGGGGAGATCCCGCCCTCACCATCGACCGGATTCCCCTCGAGTGGTGCATGGGCCGGGGCATGAAGCTGGATTTTCGGCATCTCCCCGACGGCCACCTGGTCACTCCCGGGGAGATGGAAGCCGCCTTCGGGGGTATCGGGCGCCTCCCCGGCGAGGGGGATATCGTTCTGGTCAATACCGGCGCGGACCAATGGTGGGGCACGCCGGAATATCTCATCAAGGGGTGCGGCATGGGAAGGGAGGCGACCCTCTGGCTCCTTGAGAGGGGCGTGAAGGTCGTGGGCACCGACGCCTGGAGCTGGGACAGGCCCCTTGGGATGATCGCCAGGGAGTTCAGTGAAACGGGGGACCCCTCGATCATCTGGGAGGGTCATTTCGCCGGCATCGAGCGGGGGTACTGCCACATGGAGAAGCTGACGAACCTGGCGAGCCTTCCGCCGGATGGCTTTACCTTCTTTTGCTTTCCGGTCAAGATAAAGGGGGCCAGCGCTGGGTGGATCCGCGCCGTGGCGCTGGTCGATGACTGAGGCGGCATGTTCCGGCGCAATTATCCCCCCGGGGCGGGAACCTGGAGCCGCGTTTACGCCAGGATGCCCCGCATGACGATCTCGTAGAATTCATCGGCGAGCCTGTCGACGTCGATGCCTTCGCCGCCGTTGTTTTTCTTCAGCACGAAATAGTAGTAATCGACGCGAAGAAACGCGCCCCCGGCCATGTTGGCCGCGAGTTCGATATCAAGTCCGGTTTTTATTATGCCGAGCCTGGCCCCTTCCTCTAGGTAGCGAATGATATAATTCAGCATCCGTTTTTCGAAGCTGACCAGGTAGGGCTCAAAGATCTTGTTCAGGCCCGGTCCTATGCGCAGGTAGATGTTGCAGAGTTCTTCGTTCTGTTCGAAGAATTTGAAGCTTTTTTTTATGAGCAATTTGAACATTTCATTGATGTTGTCGATTTTTATTTCCGCAGGATCGATCGAAGCTGCGGCTTCCCATTCCTGGAGAAATTTTATCAGAAGGGAGATGAAGAGATCTTCCTTGTTTTTAAAATATCGGTAAAAGGTGCCTTTGCCGACCCTGGCCTCACGTATTATTTCCTCGACGTAGGTCTCATAATAGCCCTTTTCAGAGAAGATTTTCTTGGAGCATTCGAGAATCTGGTTCTTTCTCTGCTCGCCTTTCATTTTTTTTACCATTGGATTTTTCCTAAAAAACAGTAAAAAATACCGTCTGGTTGGTATTAATATTGACATTGTGTCAGAATGTCGGTAGTTTGTCAATAGAATAAACCGGACGCGTCAGGTCTATGTAGGGTTGCCATCCGGTATTTTTGTGCATATATTCAAACCGGACGCGTCGGGTCCAATTCCGGTATACCGGTCTGTCGAGCAATCTATACGATAACAATCGTGACAGGGGGACAGGTAATGAGAGAATCGACGAAAGTATTGATGAAAAAACATGGCTGGCGTTTTGACAGGGCGATTCACAACTACATCTATTTTGCCTGGTATTACCCATATGTGAAGTTCGTTTCAATACTATTAAAACCAATCAAGTATCTCACCTGGTTCAAGCCGCTAAAATACGTGGGAAATTTTGTTTTCAATCGTTACCACTGCAAGGTGCTTTCCGCTGATGACACCAGGAAGATTTTCGAGCTGAATGAAAACGTCGCCATTGACGGCGAGGACAACAAGAAGATCATACCCTTCAAGTATGCACAGAAGATTCTCTTTACCGACCCTGAGTTCATCGTTGTCATGGATTGCCCCTGCAAAAAATCCATGAATGATAAAGAAGAAAACATCAATTCATGTCTCGTGGTCGGGAGCGGAACGGGCAAGTTCTGGCTTGACCGCTGTAAAAAATACAATGCCAGGGTTCTGACGCAGAATGAGGCACTGGACCTGATACGATCGTTCAGAAAAAAGGGGCACGTCACCCAGGCCTTTTACAAGGTGGCCACCGGGGGAAGCACGGGGGTCATCTGCAACTGCCACCCCGACACCTGCGTTGCCCTCAGGGCATCGGCTCTCACGAAAAAAATTGATCCGCACACCTACATGAGCGAGAAATCGGGATATTCCATAAAACATGACAGTACAAAGTGCACGCTGTGCGGCACCTGCGAGAGCACGTGCCATTTCGGCGCGATCCGCGTTGACGGTAAAAGCTGGACCTATGACAGGGACGCGTGCCAGGGCTGCGAACTCTGCGTGGAGAGCTGTCCCAATGGCGCGTTGGAACTCTATAGTGACCCCGAGAAATCGCTGCCTCTTGACCTGGATCTTCTCAGGGAAAGGGCAAGAAAATCGGCCGGTGCCTTACGAAACTGAATGGAGCAATGACATGGAGAAAGAAAGTAAAAATCATTATGACGTGATCGTGGTGGGAACCGGCGCCGGCGGTTCAACGGTTGCCAGGGAAATGACGATGCGGGGCAAGACGGTGCTCATGCTCGAGAAAGGGGGCAGGACCAACATGATGGGGAACACCCTCACCATGGCCTTCATCCTGCAGAGGTTCGGCCTGATGCGCAGCAAAGAGAAGTACGTGGTAACCTTTGCCGACAACTACGGGGGGCTCTCGAACCTGACCGCCGGATGCGCGGCGCCTCCTCCCGAGGCGGTGTTCGGACCGGTGGGGATTGATCTCAGCCGGGAGAGGGAGGAGGCCCGGATCGAGATGAAGGTGCAGAAGCTGCCGGACGAGCTTGTGGGCAGGGCAAACCTCAGGCTCCTGGAGGCGGCGAACGACGCGGGGTACAGCTGGGGAAAGCTGGATAACTTCATCGATCCCTCAAAATGCCGGGAGAACTGCGCCGACTGCATGCTGGGATGTCCCACGGGGGCTAAGTTCACCGCGCGGGTTTACGGTGACGAGGCAGTGGAGAAGGGCGCCGAGCTCCACCTGCATACCACGGTTACCGATGTAATCGTGGAAAACGGGAAGGTGCATGGCGTAAAGGGGCGGCGTTTCGGAATGCCGGTCACCTATTTCGCGGACCGGGTGGTGCTCTCGTCCGGCCACTCCAACGTGCATATTCTCAGGCGGGCCGGGATCAACGAGGCGGGACGTGGCTTCGCCTGTGACTGGCTCCAGTTCGTGGGCGCGATCATACCGGGCATCAGCACGAGCCATGCCAACCCGATGTCCGTGGGCACCATGGAGCACTACGAGTCCGACGGCATCGCGATCATCCCGGTCTTTCCCAACTGGTCCCAGTTCATGGTCATCCTGGGAATGATGGGGCCCTCCTACCTGCCGAAGTTTTTTAACTTCTGGAAGTATTCCGGCATCATGGTCAAGATCAGGGACGAGACCTCGGGAGAGGTGCTGAAGGGATCATCCTTCTCGAAGCCGGTGACGAAACAGGACATGATGAGACTCGACAAGGGCGTCGGTATCATCAGGAAGGTCTTCAAGAGCGCGGGGGCCAGGGAGGAGAGCATCATCGCCCTCAAACCCTCCGGTGCGCATCCCTCCGCGAGCTGTCGCATCGGCGAGGTCGTGGACGCGAACCTTGAAACAAGAATCAAGAACCTCTACTGCTGTGACGCGAGCGTATTCCCATCGTCGCTGGGACTTCCCGTGGTGTGGACCGCGGTCTCCCTGGGCAAGAGGCTCGCGAAGCATCTCGATAAACAAGTATAGCCCGGGGTCCGATGATGAAGAATTCGACGAAAGAGCTGTTCAAACTCCATGGCGGGAATCTCTACCTGAAGGCTGACGGGTACCTCTACCTCAAGTACATCTCGGGCTATGTCGGCGTCATCGCCCGGGCCTTCGCCGTCGTGACGCGGATCATCAACGAGTCGAACAAGTTCCTGTTCATGCCCGTGATCAGGTTTCTCACCACGAGGTACCATGGCAAGATCATTCTCCTGGAGGACGCCCGGAAGATCATCAACCTGGAGGAGGACGTGGCGGTGCCCGCCGACCTGTCGAAATCCGTCATTCCCTACGACATGGCGCACCGGATCGTGTTTCAGAATCCGGACTCGATCGTGGCCGTGGAATGCGCCTGCCGGGCGGCGAGAAATCACGACTGCCAGCCGGCGCGCAAGTGCCTGATCGTCGGCGAGCCCTTCGCCTCCTTCATGCTGGAGCACAACCGGGGCGCGGACCCCGTGAGGCTCACGAGGGAGGAGGCGATCGACCTCCTGGAGACCTGCAAGGCGAAGGGATACGTGACCAACGCCTACTGCAAGGACGGGGCGGGAAACGGCATGTACGCCATCTGCAACTGCTGTCCCGACTGCTGCGTGTCGATCGCGGCCCATAAGCTCTTCGGCTCGCTGAAAATGGAGGAGAGTTCCCTGGCCCATTCGGGGTATCTCCCCGTGGTGGAGGCGAAGAAGTGCCGGGCCGCCGGGGCGTGCGTGGACGCCTGTCCCTTCGGGGCCCTGTCGCGTCCCGACGCGCGATCGAAGCCGTCGGTGGATCCATCCCTCTGCATGGGGTGCGGCACCTGCGCCGCGGCCTGCCCCGAGGGCGCCATCGTCATGCGTGAAATTCCCGAGAAAGGGATACCGCTCGACATCCATGAGCTGGTGCCGGCCTCGAGGCCGGGGCGGGACGGGCGTTCTCCGCGAAGACCGAAGAGGAAGTCGGTGGCGCGGTAGCTCCGAAGCGCCATCCGTCTATCCCTCTTGCGCCCGTGCGCGATAGCACGCGGGCACGGCAGGTCCGTTTATAACTTGACGCGAAAAGAGCACAACCCAGAATATGCCCGTGTCCCACCGGGAGCACGCCTGATGCGTTGAAAGATTACGGGCGGGCACCGCGAAGGGATGCTTTTTGATAATGGGTTGTCGCCATGAAAGATATCATTCTCACCTACCATGGACAGGAATACCGGTTTCCCCTTGCCGCGGGAACGGGGGGGGAGCGCGCGATTGATATCAGCGATCTTCGAACGAGAACGGGCCTCATTACCTACGACGTGGGCTTCCAGAACACCGCCTCCTGCACGAGCGCCATCACCCATATCGACGGGGTGAAGGGTACCCTCAGGTATCGCGGCATTCCCGTGGAGGAGCTGGTAAGGCAGTCAAGTTTCACGGAGACCGCCTATCTTCTGATATACGGCCGCCTTCCCGGCATGTCCGAGCGCCAGGCGTTTTCACGGGACCTCACGGAGGCGTCCCTGGTGCACGAGGAGATGCTCCGTTTCTTCGACGGCTTTCCCCAGACCGCGCATCCCATGGCGGTCCTGAGCACCATGGTGAACGCACTCTCGGTCTACTACCCCCAGTATTACACCGACGCATTTGACAGCGACATATTCGACATCATGGCGGTGCGCCTCATATCGAAGATCCGGACCATCGCGGCCTACGCCTACCGCCACTCCGTCGGGGAGACGTTCGTGTACCCGCGTCATGACCTCAGGTACTGCGCCAACCTCCTACACATGATGTTCCACTGCCCGGTGCGGCCCTACGAGGTGGATCCCGAGATAGAGAATGCCCTGAACCGGCTATTGATCATCCACGCCGATCACGAGCAGAGCTGCAGCACCTCGACGGTGAGGCTCGTGGGAAGCAGCAGGGTCAATCTCTATTCGTCAATATGCGCGGGGATCTGTGCCCTCTGGGGGCCGCTTCATGGAGAGGCGAGCCGCTATGTCATTGACATGCTCGAATCGATACGGGAAGGGAGGACTTCCATAGGATGGTGCATCGAGGAGGCGAAGAAGGAGGACTCGCCCTACCGTCTCTTTGGCTTCGGCCACCGGATTTACAAGACATTTGATCCGCGCGCCAGGATGCTCAAGGCCGAGTGCGAGAGACTGCTGGGTAGATTCGCGGTCAGCGAGCCCCTCATCGATATCGCACTTGAGCTCGAGGAGGCGGTCCTGGAGGACGATTTCTTCCTCGAGAGGGGCATCTACCCCAATGTGGACTTCTACAGCGGCATCCTCTGCCGGATCATGGGCATACCGGAAAGCATGTTCACGGTGCTCTTCGCGATCGGGAGGATCCCCGGCTGGATCGCCCAGTGGAAGGAGATGCACGATTCGGTGCCTTTCCGGATCGGCCGTCCCCGGCAGATTTACGTGGGAAATCGCGAGCGGGATTATATCGAGACGTCCGACCGGGGGTAAGGAGGCTCAGGCCTTCCCGAGGGCGCCTCGAATGCGTTCCAGGGCCTCGTCGAGGACCATGCGGGGGCAGGCAAAATTGATGCGGGCGAAGCCGTTCCCCTCGGGGTCGCCGAAGACGCGGCCCTCCACGAGGGCCACGCGTGCCCGGTCCCGAAGAAACCGCTTCAGCCCCTTTCCATCCAGGCCGCGGTCCCTGAAATCGAGCCATGCCAGGTACGTCGCTTCAGGCTCAATGAGGGTCACACCCTCCATCGATGAATCAATGTATTCCCTGAGAAACTCCAGGTTGCCCATGAGGTAGCGCATCAGGGCGTCACGCCAGGGCGCCCCGTGGAGATACGCCGCCCGTGCGGCCTCAATCGCGAAGAGATTCGGTCCATGAATCCCCAGTCTCTCAAGGGCGTCCCGGTACGCCTGCCGGAGTTCCTGGCGGGGGATGACCAGGTCGGCGATCTGGAGTCCCGCCAGGTTAAAGGTCTTGCCCGGGGAGAGGCAGGTGATCGAGTTCATCAGGCACTCCCCCCCCGCGGAGGCGAAGGGGAGATGGCGGTGACGCGGGTGGACCAGGTCGCAGTGTATCTCGTCGGATATCACCGTGATCCCCCGGGTTGCGCATATCTCCCCCAGGCGCAGGAGCTCCTCGCGGCGCCATGCCCTGCCGACGGGATTGTGGGGGTTGCAGAGGATCATGAGGCGGGCCCGGGGGTCCGCCGCCTTTCGCGCCAGGTCGTCGAAATCCATCCGGTAGGAGCCCCCCTCGAGCAGGAGGGGATTGTTCAGGATTTCCCGTCCGTTTTTTTCGATCGAAGTCATGAAGGGGTGGTACACCGGCTTCTGTATGATGACCCCGTCACCGGGCCCGGTGAGGGTCTGGATAAGGATGTTGAGGGCGGGCACCACGCCTGGCGCGTAGAGGAGCCACGAGGGATCGATGCGCCAATCGTGGCGGTCCCGGAACCAGGCGACCAGGGCCTCACGGCTTTCGTGGCCCGCCATGGTATAGCCGAAGACGCCGTGGCGCGCCCGCTCTCCCAGGGCGGCGATGACCTCGGGGGGCGATTCAAAATCCATGTCGGCCACCCAGAGGGGGAGGAGCCCCTCGCCGCGGAAGAGGTCGTCGACATGATCCCACTTAACCGATCCGGTGCCTTTCCTGTTGATCGCTCTGTCGAAATCATAGTTCATGGCGCGGCTCCACGGCGTGATTCCCCGCGAGGATGCCCCGGTTTCCGTATATTGTCCACCCATTTACGGGCGCGGCGCGCCATTCCTCAATCGAGGAGGGAATCGGCGGCGTTTCCGAGGGTCTCGGGGCTGTCGAAATCATATGCCCCGCCCCTTATGCGAAGGAGAAGGTCCGCGATGCGCGCTTCACGGTCCGCGTCCTCACGTGCCTCGATCATAACGACGGTTGCCCCTGCGCCGGGGGCTATCCTTTGAACCGCCCTGGCCAGGGGGGTATGCCGCGCCTCCCGTGAGCGGGCCATGGCTTCCGCCGATAGTTCCAGGCTGTCGTCAAGGTACCCTTTCCCGGCGCCTCGCCGAATGTACCTCGGCGCCGTCTCCGCGCTCTCCCCGAAGTGCCGGCCGAGACGAATAAATTCCGTGGCTGCCCTTATTTTCATGATGTTTCTCCTTGGTTCAGTGATCTCGTCACCGGAAGATCTGGCCTTAATCCCGTCCGGAGAGGCTGGGCCCCCGTTGACTCCGGTGACATAATCACTATCGGAAAGGCTACATAAATGTTTAGCTATTTTTTGTGTAGTGAAAAAATTTTTTTGAAGGTCCACGACGAGTTCTGAAGATCTGTATACGACAGGGAAACTGGAGATGGTGAATGAAGTCTTTCTGGCAGTTTCCTGTTTTTCAGCAAACTGCTAGTTAGAGACGGAGGTGCGGCCAGGGGGCGCTTGTCTCCCACCTGTCCCTGGACGGTCGGTGGGAATAATTTACCCTTATGGAAAAAAAAATTGACAGGTCGAGACTGCTGGTTTGTATTAACCGAATGGTTAAAGAAGGGCACGGCACTGTAGCCGCGATTTGCCCAGGGGAAACAGGGGGAAGGGGTTTTTCCCCTGCTGCCCGGTGACACGGTGAAGAAGTGTTTCACGCATGGAGAGGACATCATTGCGCCACAGTATAGGGAAGATATTGGGAGGGGGAATCGCCCCTGTGCTGCTTTTCTCCGTGGTCCTTTTTTCCGTCGGGATCCTCTGGGGACTTCCCAACACCGATACCTGGTGCCCTGATTCCCTGGCTCCCTTCCATCCCCTTTTCGGGTTGAGCAGGATCTTTTCTTTCGGTTATTTCAACAAGTATCCCCTGGTGCACCAGGTGATACTCGCGGTATGCAACCTGCCGGTGGTCATCGCGGCGATGATCAACAGCAACATGATGGAGGGCCTCAACCTTCACCGACTTCTCCTGACGATCCGCTCCACGCCCTACGCCACGGCCCTTATCGTCATCGACCGCATGGTTTCGGTGTTCATGGGCGCCGGCATCGTGTACATGGTCTTCCGTTCCTCCAGGGAGCTTTTTGGCCGGAGGGCCGCGCTCCTGGCGTCGATCATAGTTTCGCTGAACGCCATACTCAATTTCCACGCCCACGTGGCGAAGGTGGAAGTACCGTACCTGTTCTGGTCGATGCTGGCCCTGCATTCCCTGATCATGATCACAAGGGGGGGCACCGCGCGCGACTACGTGATCTGCGCCATCCTGGTATGCCTCTCCTTCGGCACCAAAGACCAGGCCTACGCCATATTCGTCATACCCCTTGTGTTTTACCTTTTCGTCTACCCCGCGCGGTACGGGACGGCGGCGCGCAGTTTCCGTGACGTCCTCCTGGACAGGCGGGTGGCCGCCTTTATCATCGCGTTTATCGCGGGGACGCTCATCGTGGAGAACGTGTTCCTCAACGGCCGGGGTTTTCTCATGAGAATGGCGTTCCTCCTGGGCGAGGGAGGCGCGCGCTCCATCAGTTTCTCGAACGACATCCATGGCGTCCTGATGCTCCTGGTGCAAACCGGCTTCCAGATGATGATGTACGGCATGGGCGTTCCTTTCTTCCTGGCGGGTATCGCAGGCATCGTCACCATGTTCGTCGCTCTGAGGAATGCCCGGGAGGAACGGGCGCGCGCACTGGTCTTTTTTCTCGCCATGGTCTCTTATTACCTGTTTTTCGTGCAGATCGTGCGCCAGGGCGTATATCGCTTCAATCTCCCCCTGACGGTGTTTTTATCGGTATACGCGGGTTATTTTTTCGATCAGGTGATACGTATCGTCGAAGAGCGCTTCGGGGCGAGACGGCGCGTCCTCGCCTACGCCCTCTTCCTGGCCATGGCGATCCATCCGCTCTACTTGACGGCATCGATCAACGCGAATTTCCTGATGGACCTGCGTTACCGGGCGGAAGACTGGATGGAGCGGACCATCCCGGAAGGGTCCGTGGTTGAATACTACTCCTACCGCCACTATCTCCCGCGATTCCCCGATGGCACCCGGGCCTACCGCGTGAAGGAGGGCCTTTCGAAGATCGAGGAGCGCAGGCCCGACTTTATCGTGCTTACCTCCAGTTACTATTACCGCTTCCTCTGGAGCGAGGAGCTCAAGCTGCCCAAGGGCATGGTGGTGCCCGAGCGCTTCATTCGCCTTGCCCGGGAAAACCGCTCATACTTCATGGACCTTTTCGGAAGCAGGACCGCGTACCGTCCGGTCCAGATATTCAAGAATCATATACCCTTTTTCCATGACCTGACCCTGCTCCGGATCATCCCCGATCATATCGTCATTTTCAAGCGCATGAGCGATGATACCCGCGAGCCCTGGATACATGACGTGGACCCCATCGAATTGTTCAAGAAACACCCCACTGTCGGGGAAAAGAAGATCGTGCCATGAAGAAACGAACGATAGCCCTTCTCGCCACGCTGCCCCTCGCATGCATCGCGGGATGCGTCGCCCTGAGCGCGCTCTACAACTCCTTCGCCTCTGCGCGGTGGCTCCGGGCGCCCCTTGCGCCGGGCAGACTCTACGACGTGGAGGGGCGGGGCGTCTACGCCACGGTGAAAGGGGAGGGGCCCGTTACCGTGGTGATCGAGGGTGACGTTGGCGAGCCATCCATGACCTGGTGGGATGTCCAGGACCGGCTCGCAGCGCGTGCCAGGGTCATGACCTACGACCGCGCGGGTTACGGGTGGAGCGAGAGTGGCGAGGGACCGCGGACGGCGGCGCGAATTTCAGGGGAATTGAAATCCCTCCTTGAAGTGGCGGAATGTCGCGGGCCCTATATCATTGTGGGACACGGCCTCGGAGGGATGTACGCCCTTCACTTCGCCCGGAAGAATCCCGGTTCGATACGCGCCGTTCTCCTGGTCAATCCCCTGACCATGTACGAGGAGGACGTGAAGAAAGAAACTCCTTCTATCGTGTATCAAAATCTTTTAAATCGAAACGCTTTTATCTTCTTTTCATACGGTTTGAGCCGCTCGGGCCTTTCCAGGACCCTCCGCGTGGTGCACCTTCCGGGCCTTCCCTCGTCCCTCCTGGAGCCGGTCAGGGGCTACTTTTCCCTGGGCAGGACCAATAAAACGATGATTGACGAATATGTCGCGGGATTTCCTCAGAGCGTGAAAGAGATAAAGGACGAGGGCCCCTTTCCCCCCGTTCCCCTCGTCGTCCTCGGCTACAATGCCGGTGACCTGGCGAATACGCTGTTTCAATTTGACTTATCCTATGACGAGGTGGAAAGGACCGTGGCGGCGAAACAGAGGGTGCTGAAACGGACAGCCGCTATATCCCCCCAGGGTGTGTATAGGGAGACGAATAGAGGCGTCGATGCCCTTCATCTGACAGATCCCGGATACCTGGCGGGGATTATCACCTCCCTTTTACCCTGAAAAAACCGGCCTCTTAGTAAATTGAGGACATCGGAAATATTTTTTTCGATAGTTATCGGGATATTGCTTGACATATAACAATAACAGTGTTATTATAACATTGTTAATTAAACAAAAATGACATGGTGAAAAATGCCAAAACCGCCCCGCACCAGGGAAGAGATCGATCTCATCAAGGAGCAGATACTCGACACGGCGCTCCAGCTCATTATCGAGGACGGTTTTAACAACCTGAGCATGAGAAAGATCGCCGCCCGCCTCGGCATCACCGCCACGACCATCTACAATTACTACAGTTCCAAGGACGAACTCAACCTGATGATCTACATCAGGGGTTTCGAGCTACTCTACGACATGATGGTTGAAAAGCGGGACCTCTTCAATGAGCCCGCCGGGCGGCTCGAGGCGATGATACGCGCCTATGTCGATTTCGCCCTCACCTATCCCGACTACTACGACATCATGTTCAACATGCACACGCCGAAGTACACCGATTACAGGGGGACCGCCATGGAGGCCCTGGCCTTCAGGGAAAAGCAGATCGCCCTCAAGTGCTTCGGCATCATCATCGAGGAGAACCGGGCCATTGTCGGGGAGGCCGCCACGGGGATGGATGAGCTCATACGCCACACCGCCATCCGATTCTGGGCCGATCTCCACGGCATTATCAGTCTCTACAACAGCAGGGTCCTCTACGAGGTCGAAGAGAAGTCCGACGAGATTCTGGCGCGGAGGGTCGACGACCTCGTGGTGTCCCTCGTGCAATTGAAGGAAGCCTTCGAGTCGGGCGCCTTCGAACACTGACCCCCACACATGGAGGTTCATCATGAACATCGCAGCCCCCGAGCCCGGAACGAAATCCCGGGGAATTGCCGATCGCCTCACGAATCTGTTCCTGAAGTTCATGGCCTTCAATTTCAACCGGCGTCACTCGCTCAACCGATATCTCTATTCCGATTTCGGTCCCTTTGATTTTTCCGTGGGGATCAGGACCGAGGACGGGAGCGTCGAGAGGGCCATCGTCGTGAGGGATGGGAGGATGCGCGTGTGCAGCGAGATCCCCCCCGACGCCAGGGCAACCCTTGTCTTCATGGATACGGCGGCCCTCAGGGAGGCGGCGACCCTTCCCCCCAACGAGCTCATGATCGCCCTGATGAAGAACCGGATGGTCCTCGAGGGGAACCTTGGCTACGTCCAGCTCGTCAACCTCTACCTTTCGCTCCTGATGCGCGGCAAGCAGATCAGGATGCTGAAGAAGTCGGCGCGGAAGGAAGGGCGCGACAGGAGCCTGGAGGGGAAGGGCGCGTCGCTTCCGCGAAAAAGTGAGCCACTCCGCGCTCCCAGCAGGGACCGCGGCGTGAAGCATCTCGAGGACCCCTACCTGCCGGACCTTTCCCTCGATGACTTTCCCCGCCTCCGGCGTTTTCTCGACATTCATTTCAACACCCTTCCGGAGATCTGCCATGAGCGTGCCCTCCTGATGACGGAATGGTGCCGCGAGAACGGTTTCGAAACCGACGCCTCCGGAAAGGCATGGGTTCCGGAGCTCCGCCAGGCCCGGGCCTTCCGGCACCTTATGGAGAACAGGAAGCCGATCATTCGAAAAGACGACCTCGTGGCGGGGACCACCACGGCCAGGGAGATCGGCGTGGTGCTCTATCCCGACGCCCACGGCACGATGATCTGGGGCGAGCTCTGCACGGTGCCTTTCCGGCCCCTCAACCCCTACGGGGTTGACGGGGAAACGATGGAGATACTGCACCACAGGGTCTTCCCCTTCTGGCTGGACCGGAACTTTCGGGAATGGACGAGGGAGAGGAAAGGTTACCCCCTCTGCCAGAGGCTTGACGAGCGCTTCGCGGTCTACTTCCTCTGGAAGACCGTGGCCCTCTCCCACACCATCATCGATTATCCAAAAATTCTGAAGAAGGGCACCCTGGCCATCATGCGTGAGATAGATGATGAACTGAAGAAAACCGCCGGGACCAGCCAGGGTAAGCGCGACACCCTCGCGGCGATGCGAATCGCCCTCGAGGGATTGAACGCATACGCCATGAACCTCTCGCGCCAGGCCGGCCGGGAGGCACGAAGCGAGAAGGACCCGGTGCGGCGCCGTGAGCTTGAGCGCCTGGAGGATATCTGCACACAAGTGCCCATGCGCCCGGCCTCGACCCTCGACGAGGCGGTCAACTGCGTCTGGATCGTCTGGGTGGCCGTGCACATGGAAAACACCAACGCCGGCTTCTCCCTGGGGAGGCTCGACCAGTGGCTCCAGCCTTATTTCGAAAGGGAGATGAAAAAACTGCGCTCTGCCGGGGAGCGGCGCGAGTACGTGAAGCGCGCCGTGGAGCTGATCGGATGCTTCTACATGCGCTGCACTGACCACCTTCCCCTCATACCGGACATCGGGAACCACCTCTTCGGGGGGAGCTCCTCCGACCAGGCCATCACACTCGGGGGGGTCACGCCGGAGGGCCGGGACGCGGTCAACGACATGACCTACATCTTTCTGAAGGTGACGGAGATGCTCTCCATCAGGGACCCCAACGTCAACGCCCGCTACAGCCCCGAAAAGAACAGCGAGGCCTACCTGCGGCGCCTCTGCGAGGTAAACGTCACCACCACGGCCACGCCCTCGATCCACAACGACGAGGCGGTCATGAAGTCCCTGAAGGAGTTCCGCTATCCCGCGGCGCACCTCCGCGACTGGTCCGCCACGGGGTGCGTGGAGCCCACCATATCCGGGAGGCACCTGGGCCACACGAACTGCATGATGTTCAACATGGTGGCGGCACTGGAGATGGCCCTCTTCAACGGCCGCCATCCCCTGATGCGCTGGGACGTGGGTCCCCGTACCGGCGATCCCGCCGCGGGAGACTTCCCCGCCTTCGAGGACTTCTTCCGCGCCTTCCAGGCACAGTTCCGCTTTCTTGCGGAGCAGTCCGTGGGGTACAACAACCTTCTCGGGGAGGCCCACGCGGTGCTGCGCCCCACGCCCCTCATATCGTCCGTCATCGAGGGCCCCATCAGGAGCGGGAAGGACGTGACGCGCGGGGGTGCCCGCTACAATTCCTCCGGCACGGCGTGCATCGGCCTTGCCGACGTGACGGATTCCATGATGGTGGTCAGGAACCTGGTCTACAACGAGAAGCGTGTCTCCTTTCCGGCGCTTGTCGAGGCGGTACGGACGAATTTCATTCACGATCCGGCCCTCCTGGCCATGGTGCGGAACAGGGTGCCGCTTTTCGGCTCAGGGGACCCCGACGCCCTTGCCATGGCGAACCGGATCGCGCGTTTCGCCCATGACTGCTTCGGCTCCTTCCGCAACTTCCGGGGGGGGAGGTACACCGCCGGGTTCTGGTCCATGTCGAACCACGTGGCCTTCGGCACCCTCACCGGGGCGCTTCCCTCGGGACGCCTCGCCGGGAAGGCCTTCACGCCGGGGCTCACCCCGGAGGCCCACGCCTCGAAGAGCCTTCTCGACAACATACGCGACGTGGCGAAGCTCGACCCGGCGTCGCTGAACAACAACATCGCCTTCAACGTGAAGGTGGTTCCCGCCGCGGGGGATTCCCACGGCGTGATCGTGGACCACCTCTTTTCCTACGCGAAGACCTACTGCGACCTCGGGGGGATGCAGATGCAGTTCAACGTGGTCTCCTCGAAAACCCTGCGGGACGCCATGGCCCGCCCGGAGCAGTACCGGAACCTCCTGGTGCGGATATCCGGATACAACGCCTATTTTGTCACCCTGAACCGCGAGATGCAGATGGAGCTGATCGAGCGGGCTGAGTACGGGTTGTGAAAAGATTGAGAGCGGCAAGGAGCGCACTATGAATATCCTGGTCCATCTCCTGCTTGCAACGATGGCCTTTCTCTACAACAGGAGTTCCCGCCTGGGTCGCTATCTCCGCCATGCCGACGGGTACTTCAATTTTACCGTGGGTTTTCGCTCGGAGAAGGGGGGCGTGGACCGGGCCATCTCCTTCAGGGAAGGAAGGGTGCGGGCCCTCCGCTGCGTTCCCGGTGACGCCGACGTGGTGCTCCGCTTCAGGGACGACAGGACGGTCCTGGAAATGCTCCGCGTAACTCCGAACGAGATGCTCATGCTGATCCTGGGGAACAGGATGGTCCTCGAGGGCAACATAGGGTACCTGCAGCTGTTCAATTTCTACATTTCCCTCATCATGGGACGCCTTCACCGGCGGATGATGCTCCGGAAACGGGAACGGGAGGCGGAATCGCGTTCCGGGGAATTCCGCGCGGCGGTCCCGGGACCGGAAAGGCCCCGTGACCGAAAGGGCGATGCGCCCCTTTCGGCTCCGGCCAGGGACCCGGGAGTACTTTTCCTCGGGGACCCCTATCTCTCCGGGTACGGGCTCGACGATTTCCCGCGGCTCCGCCGCATGCTGGAGAGGCATTTCACGGAGAAGCCGTGGATATGCGTCGAGCGGCCCCTCCTTCTCACGAGATGGCACCGCGAGAACGGCTTCGAGACGGACCGGGAGGGAAGGCCCTGGGCGCCGGAGCTCAGGCAGGCCCTGGCCTTCCGGCATCTCATGAGCGAGCGCAGGCCCCTCATCGGGCAGGATGATTTCATCGCCGGCACCACGACATCGAAGCTCCCCACGGGGGTGGTCCTCTACCCCGACGCCCACGCCCTTCTCCTCTGGGGGGAACTCCTCTCCGTGCCCCACCGCCACCTGAATCCCTACGAGATCGATCCGGAGGACGCCTGGGCCCTCCACCACGACATCTTCCCCTACTGGATGGAACGCAATTTCAAGGCCCGGGTGCACCGGGACCATGGCTATCCCCTTTCCATGAGGATCGAGGAGCGGTGGGTCTACTACTTCGTGTGGAAATCCGTGGGTCTCTCCCACACCGTCCCCGACTACCCCGCGGTCCTGACCCGGGGAACCCGTGGGATCATGGCCGATATCGATCGTCGCCTTTCCTCCCTGGGGGATGATGACGGCGCGGCCAGGACCTCTCTCGAGGCGATGCGGATCGCCCTCGAGGGGGTGAACGCCTACGCGGAGAACCTGGCAGGGGAGGCCGAACGTCTCGCCGCGGAGGAGCCCGACGCGGCGCGGAGGTCCGAGCTGGTCCGCCTCGGGGAGATCTGCCGCAGGGTCCCCCGGGAGCCCGCGCGCACCCTGGACGAGGCGGTCAACTGCGTCTGGATCGTCTGGGTGGCACTCCACATGGAGAACACCAACACCGGCCTCTCCATGGGGCGCCTGGACCGGTGGCTCCAGCCCTATTATGAAGCGGACATGAAACAGATACGGGACGAAGCCGGGAGGGAGGCGTATGTGAGGCACGCCCTGGAGCTGGTGGGTTGCCTCCTCATGCGGGGCACGGACCACCTTCCCCTGGTGCCGGACATCGGCAACTATCTCTTCGGCGGGAGCTCCTCGGACCAGGCGATCACCCTGGGGGGGGTCACCCCTGAAGGGGGCGACGGGGTCTGCGACATGACCTACATTTTTCTCAAGGCCACGGAGATGCTCGCCATCCGCGACCCGAACGTGAACGCCCGCTTCGACCCGGAGCGAAACAGCCCCGCCTACCTCCGGCGCCTCTGCGAGGTCAACTACGCCACGGCGGCGACGCCCTCCCTGCACAACGACGCGGCGGTGATGCGCGCCCTCTCGGGCAACGGGTACGGCGCCGGGGAGATCCGCGACTGGTCCGCCACGGGGTGCGTGGAGCCCACCCTCTCGGGGCGGCACATGGGGCACACGGGTTCGATTTTAATGAACCTGGTGTCGGCCCTGGAGATGGCACTCAACAACGGACGCCATCCCCACATGCCCGATGAACGCCTGGGCCCCGAGACCGGGAACGTCGCGTCCGGGGATTTCGCCTCTTTCGAGGATTTCTTCGCGGCCTACGAGGGCCAGCAGGCCTTTCTCATAGACCAGGCAGTGGCCTACAACAACCTCCTCGCCGCGGCCCACGCGCAGATCAGGCCCACGCCGTTCCTGAGCGCACTTATCGAGGGCTGCATCGAAACCGCGCGGGACGTCACGGCGGGGGGGGCGCGCCACAACAGCTCGGGGACGGCGAACATCGGCCTCTCCGACGTGGTCGATTCCCTCATGGTGATCAGGAAGCTGGTCTTCGAGGATAAAAGGATTTCCTTTCCCGAGCTGAAGGCCGCCGTGGACCGTGATTTTCGGGGCGACGGCAAGCTCCTGGCCATGATCCGCGCCGTGCCGAAATTCGGGTCGGGGAGCCCCGAGGCGATCGACCTGGCGCGGCGCCTCATGGCCTTCATCCACGGGGAGTACGCGTCGAAGCGGAACTACCGGGGCGGCCCCTACACCGCGGGCTTCTGGTCCATGTCCCAGCACGTGGCCTACGGGAACCTCTCCGGGACGCTTCCCTCGGGGCGCCTGGCCGGGAAGGCCTTCACCCCGGGCCTCACCCCCCATCCCGGGGCCTCGCGGAGTTTCCTCGACAATATCAGGGACGTCGCCGCCCTTGACCCCGCGCTCATGGACAACAACATCGCCTTCAACGTCAAGCTGGTGCCCGCAGCGGGGGAAGGGCGCCGGGAAACCGTCGAGGCCATGGAGTCCTACGTGCGGGCCTATTTCGACCTGGGGGGGATGCAGATGCAGTTCAACATGGTCTCCTCGGACACCCTTCGGGACGCCATGGCCCACCCGGAGCAGTACCGGAACCTCCTGGTGAGGATATCGGGGTACAACGCCTACTTCGTCACCCTGAACCGGGAGATGCAGATCGAGCTGATCGAAAGGGCGGAGTATGGCGTCTGAGGTCGCGGTTACAGCCCCCCTCGTCTTCGAGATCAAGGGTAATTCCCTGGATGACGGTCCGGGGATCCGCACGGTCGTCTTCTTCAAGGGGTGTCCCCTCTCCTGCGTCTGGTGTCATAATCCCGAGAGCAAGTCCCGGGAGCGCGAGCTTGCCTTCGACGCGGGGAAGTGCGTGGCCTGCGATACCTGCGTCGCTCTCTGCCCGAAGGGCGCCTTGGACCGGAAGAATCCCGGCTTTATCGACCGCGGGCGCTGCGACCTCTGCATGGCCTGCGCGGAGAGCTGCCCCTCGGGGGCCCTGGCCGCCGTGGGACGGGTGATGACCGTCAACGAAATCGCCGATGAAGTCGCAAAGGACATCCCCTTTTTTCGCACGAGCGGCGGCGGTGCCACTCTTTCCGGGGGCGAGCCCACGCTGTTCCTCGATTTCACGGCGCGCCTGGCCGGGGAGTTGAGAAGGCGGGGTATCCACGTGCTCCTTGAGACCTGCGGGCATTTCAGCCTCGACGCATTCACGCGCCGCCTCTACCCGGCCCTTGACATGATCTACGTCGACATCAAGGTTATGGACCCGGCGGAGCACCGGCGACTCTGCGGCGTCTCCAACGACGTTATTCTGAAAAACGTCAAAGAGCTCCACCGGCGGCACCGGGAGGGCGGCGCGGAGATCCTTCCCAGGGTCCCCCTGATCCCGGGCCTCACGGCAACTGAGGAGAACCTCACGGCCATCGCGCGGTTCCTCGGGGAGATAGGGGCGGGGAGGGTCGCCCTTCTCCAGAACAACCCCCTCTGGTTCGACAAGAGCGCAATGCTGGGCCGCGCCGTCGAGGCGGAAAACGACGGGATGCGCCGGTGGATCGGCAGGGAGCGTATGGAGGAGATCCGCTCACTATTCCGCGGCTTCGAGATTCTCTGAGGCGCCACGGGGAACCAGGACGTCACTCATCCCCGATCCGGAAGCGCGCCACCGTGGCCTGGAGTTCCCCTGAATTGTCGCTGAAGGCCGTGGCCGCGCCTTTGATGACCTCCGCCTCCTCGGCCGTGGACTGCGATATGGCGCTTATCGAGTTGATCGACCGTACCATTTCGTCGTGGGTGTTCTTCTGTTCCATGGAGGCGTGCTGAATTTCTCCCGATAGTTCGCTCAGCTCGTCGATGTTCCGTCGGATCCCCTCGTTCATCTTCATCAGCTCCTGGGTGAAATCGAAGACCTGGCCGATGACCCTGTCGATGGCCAGGATGCTCGATTTCATGCCGGTGAAGATCTCGACGGCCCCCGTCATCTCCGAGAGCTCGGCGTTGATGTTCTGCGTGTTCCTGTTGATCTCGTTCTTGATCTGCTTCGCCAGGGAGGTGGTCTGGTCCGCCAGCTTGTTCACCTCGTCGGCCACGACGGCGAAGCCCTTGCCGTGCTCTCCCGCCCGGGCCGCCTCGATGGCCGCGTTCAGGGCCAGGAGGTTGATCTGGTCGGCGATGTCGTTGATCATCCCCGCGGTCTGGTCGATGGTGTCCATGTAGCCGATGAGGCTGGAGATGGTGCCCACGGAACTGTTGATCTTCCGCTCCCCCTCCTCGGAGATCGCCACGGATTCCTTCGCCTTCTCGCTGAGACGCCATGTCTCCCTGGCCAGGGTCCCGCTCTTCTCGCTGATCCGTGCAATGTCGTCCCGCACCGTGAGGGAGCGCTCCACCTGGGCGGTGACGCTTCCCATGTTGGATTCCGAGGACGCGGCCATCTCCTCGAAGGAGCTCGAGAGCTCCTCGATGATGGCGGCGAGGTCCCGGGCCCGGTCCGACTGCTTCAGGGAGGAGCGGACCAGGTCGCCGCTCGAGCGGTCGAGGGTCGAGGCGGTCTTCGATATCTCCACCACCAGGGCCCTCAGGTTGTTCCGCATCTTGAAGACCGAATAGTTGATGAGGGTCAGCTCGTCGAGGACCGCGATCTTCTGGGCCGCCGTGGCCAGGTCGCCGCCCCCCACGGTGGTGAGAAAGCCCAGGATGATCCGCACCTTGCTCACGATGGTGCGGTTCAGGACCGCGGCGACGAGGACCGCGCCGAGGAGGCCGATGAGTCCGATGATCGTGATCTTCACGTAGGTCATCGACTTGTCCACCTGGAGGTCCGCGATGAAGATGAGGAAATAGGTGAGGAGCGTGGCGAAGGGGAGGAATGATATCATGATGATGGAGACCGTGAGCTTCGTGTAGAGGCTGATCCGGTTCTTCGCCTTTGCCTTGGGCCAGCGCGGGAAGGCCCCGGACTGGAGGGCTTTCTGGGCGAAGAGCTCCGTCAGGAGGAAATAGAGCACCGTGCCCAGGGGGGCGTTGATGATCACGCACATCCAGAGGTTGAAGGTCTGCTGGGGCGTAATGTCGGTAACGATCTGCATCGGCACGAGGACGGCGCCCAGGCCGATGACCCACCGGAAGAAGGCCCCCACGCTGTGGATATGGGGCAGGTAAAGAAGGCGGCGGTGGGCCCGGTCGTAGGTCTCTTCCGAAACTTCCTTCCCCGCGAGGAGTTCACGGAAATAGCGCGTGATCGGCGCCACGGCGATCAGGTTGTTGATCTGGGTGGTGACGAAGGAAAGGGGGAGTACGATAAAAGAGATGATGAGAAAGACGCGGAGCTGTTCGCCGGTGAAATTAAGGTTCGACCAGACGTAGAAGATGAGGAGGGGGACGATGACGAAATAGCTGATCCCCTCGGTGCGGAAGATGAAGGAGAGGGCGAAGTTCCTGATGATCTTCTCGTAACCGGGCGTATCGGGCATTGTCATGGTGTCCTCTCCCCTCCCGCCTCCGCAGTCCCGCTTCCATCGGGGTGCGGCGCCTGGGCGTGGAATTATCCGCGATAAATGGTAATGATGAAATATAGCATACGCGGGTAATTATGCAAGCAGTTTTCACCGGGGCGACAGGGGTTTAATCCTTGAGGGACCCGTTCTTCCCGCATGGGGATGCCAGGGCGGCGACCGTTGCGGTCGAAAAGAGGAACGCCGGGGAGGCGCAGGCATCCCGGGGGACGCTAGGGGAGGGGGCGGAATGCTATCCGGTGAAGGGCTTCAAAGTGCGCGTTATCAGGAGACCATGATGAAGCATGAAGCCGCGGCGCTACTCCCGCAGTAATGTTACCCGGCTCCTGTCCATGCGAATTCCCCTGGAAAGCTCCGGATAGACGACCCTCCGGATCGATTCAAGGGCGGAAAGGCATCGCGCGGAATCGCACTCGCCGCCGCTGCCGGGAGCGATTATACGAAATTCGGATGATTCCGGTGTTTTGATCTCGGCCCGATAATGCGCCAGGCGGTACTGTTTTCTCTCATCCCGTGTCAGGCCCGCTTTTCTTTCCATTTTAAAAGTTCCTTGAGGTCGAGAAGATCCTTTTCCCTTCCCGACGATTTCTTGTTTACTATGATGGAATCAAGTGAAAGATAAGGGATCTTCATATCGTCGATCATATGATGGTTGCAATCGGCATACGCCTCATCAAAAGAGAGGCCGTCGATTTTCGTGATAATATCTATCCTTACCGGAGGCAGGCCGATCTGTAATATGGTTCCCTCTTTTTCGAAATCTCTTTCCGACACGCCATGCAGCGGCGCCCCGAACTCACGCAGGGCGCGCATCACATTGAGGGCGTTGTCCCTGTCGGGCTTGACCAGAATATCAATGTCTCCCGTTGCCCTGACATATCCGTTGAAGGCCATGGCATAGCCGCCCACGATGATATACCTGCACCGGGCCGACTCCAGGGCGCGGATCATATCAAGGAAATCCTGCTGAAAATCGGGATTCATCATGATATATTTTTACATGTTTTTATCCGAATGTCAAATACAAATTAAGTGATCTTGGGAGGGTTGAATTCCAACAGGTGCCAATAGCCTTTTGTAAATATCGCAATCGTTCGATGTCGTGAATGGTGAACGCGAGTGAGTTCTATTGCCAGCGATGCCATGTGCAAGACCGCCCGGCAGGACAACTGTAATTTGTGAATCGCCGCGAAATCAGTTTTGCTCGAAGGACTTCTCGATCTCGAAAGCCTTCCACCTCGCCGTGGCGTATTCCAGGAACGCGCGCGGGGCCTTTTTGAACGCGGGATCCGGCGTCATCTCTCCGCGCTGGCCGAAGGCGAACTCCGGCGGCATCGTCGTGACACCGCGGAGCGCGTATTTCCTCATGCCCTCGTACATGATGAGCTTCATCCGCGACGGGGACACGTCGCCCCGGCAGGCGAGGCGGTAGAGGAAGGTTACCTCGGCGATGCCGTTTCCATCGAGATCGGTGACCGTGAGGGAGCCGGGGAGAAAGGCGGCGTGGAGGTCAAGGGGGCAGTTGCGCTCGAAGTCCCGCACGGTCCAGGCGCGCCGCCACGACTTCCCGGCCCGCGCGTAGCGGTGGGCGTACACCTCGGCGTCGCGTTCATCCTCGCGGCCGCCTGCGGGTGATTTGAAGGAGCCGGTCTGGCAGAGTATCACGATATGCTCCCCCGAGGCGTCCTTCCACCGCGCCCCGTCGACCAGGGCGCCCCTGCAGGAGACGCCCCCGGGAAGGGCGTCCCCCTTGAAGGGAAGGGTTTCCAACGAGGCGAAGGCCATCGACACCATTCCCCCCATGGCGCACAGGGCATAACCAATCATCCTTTTCATGGCCGCCGCTCCTCCTCCCCGCATTCCATACCGCGGCGGCGAGGATGTCGAGCATAATTTGGATGGCAAGGTGATCGAGGAGGTCATTGACGAGCAAAATCTTCTGGACAGCGTCTTTAAAAATATTCGCCCACACACGTCACATCACCGGGCGATACAATGCGCATTGTAGTTGAACAGGTTATGGGGACACTGAAAAGAAATTGCAAGGCAAAAACAGCCGGTTGGAGTGATTGACCTTTACCCCTTTTTCCTGGCGATCATCAGGTTGGATCTATCTTCCGTTTCCCGCCGAAGACGAAACCGGCGAAGAGGCGGGCCTCCCTCGACGGTTGTGTAAAGGTCGGCTAGGAATAATGGCGATGATTGATTAAGGAAAGCGGGGCATTCACGCGATAACCGGCCGGTAGCCGAGGTTTCTACCCGTTCGTGGAAATCTCTTCGACAAGGGCGGAGAAGAGGGTGATGATGTCGGAGTTGGATTTCCTCAGGTTCATCACGAGCTGTCGCGCGATCTCCCTGGTTATCGCGAGGCCCACCCTGGGGTTTTCATCGCCGAAGGCGAGGAAGTTGTCCCGGCTGATGACCAGGCACTCGCAGTCCGTTTTCGCAAGAACGGAGGCCGACCTCCTGTCGTTGTCGATCAGGGCCATCTCGCCGACGTAGAGGGCGCATTCATCGGCGCACATGTTCGTTACCGTGTATTCCTCGTGCTGCAGGGTCTTCTTGACGATGTCGATTTCCCCGCTGTAAATTATGTAGAGCTCGTCGCCGAATTCCTTTTCACGGATGATGTATTTTCCCTTCCGGTAGGAACGGCGGGCGCACATGTCTGATATCTTTCTGATGGTCGCGGTGTCATCGCGGTACATCGAGAAGAAGGGGACCTGCCGCAGCCTCTCAAGTATCATGTCCGGCTCGTCGGGAGCGTGCTTCTTTCTTCTTTTGATCATTGCCATGGTTCCTTCCCGTTACGACACCCGCTGGTTTCGCCCGGCGCGGCCCTCGATGATGATGGCCCTGCAGTGTTTGGATATGACATAGTTATTGTCAGGATTAATGACGGGGCGGTTCGCCACCATCTGCTTGACGTCCTTGAGATTGTCGACAAGCTTCGATATGTCCGGGGTCTTCTGTGCGTCGCGTATCGCGTCCCTCTTCCGCGAGAAGAAGTTGCCGGTGTTTTCAAGGATCCCGATCAGTATGTCGCGGCCCCTGAGGGACGCGTAATGCGCCTCCAGGGCCCCGTACGTTTTTCCCAGGAATTGATCGGGGATTTCACGCGTCGCGATGGACGCGCCCGTGTCCACGTTGAGCAGCTCGCTTATCACGTGGGATATCCCGCTTCCCGCCGAGGCGTTCGCGATAATCGAGCGGTTATATCCCGTGGAAAGGATTATCTCGTCGCAATTCGAAAACCTCAGGTATCGCTCGAATTTCTCATCGAGGACCTCGGCGCAGACGTAGATGTTCTTTGCCATCGACTTGATGGTAATCACGGCCATCACGGTGCGCGAGTCAACCTCCTGGACGGAACCCTGGACCAGCCTGTCGGCGAAAATGACCACCCGTGACGCGTCCACGAGGTTTGCCCTCCTCAGGACCCGCTCGTCGATATAGTCTCCGTGGATGTAGTTCACGTGCGCGAACATCGGGTCTGTTTTTAAGTTCTCGACCTCCGCGGGGTCGGCGGAATTGATCAGCACGAAATCCGAGGGCATGAAATTACTGTTTCTCACCATGATATGATGGAGCACTTCGGCCATGTCGCGCTTCCAGCCGCAGATAATGAAATGGTTCTTTAGTTTCAGTTCTTTCAACCCCCGTCCCTCCTTAAGCTGTTTCTCGACCAGGGCGGACGCAATGTTACCGGTGATGACGCCGACAAACGCCACGCCGAAGAACATGAGCACTATGCCGGAAAAACGGCCCGCCACGGAGCGGGGATAATAATCGCCGTATCCCACCGTCGTTGAGGTGACGAAGGCCCACCATACCGCGTCCTTCAGGGTCCTGATATTGCTCGACCTGTGCGCATCCTCCACCATGACCCCGTTTTCGTACGTGTAAACAATGTACCTGCTCTCGAAATAATACACCGCCACGGAGAGTATCGAAAGAAACACAGAGGCCACCAGGAAAAGCCTGAAAAAGAAATTTCTGCCCACCTTGACAAGCATGTACCATGTTGAATTTTTCATGGTGCTCCGCATGGTGCGCCGCGATGACGCCGATGAATCGATACTGTCATGTGCCACTGCCGGTGCTCCGGGATTGCTCTCGCGTGTTGACCATATTTTCAGGACCGGTCGATGCCTCGATCCCCTGATAGTATTGTCGATCCCGTTTATGAAAAAATATATCGCTTTTTTTGGAGGGTGATACCCGGACCCGCCGCGGGGCATGGGCGACGGGGGAGGCGATAACGGCGGTATGCGGGAGTATCTGGACGGGCCGGAACCAACAGAGAAGGGGTTCTCATTTACCCCTTTTTCAAGGCGATCATCAGGTTGGACTGGTTCGGGCCCACGAGGATGCCGTAGCCGAACTTGAAGGGGAGGGGCCGGCTCTTTTCCCGGTACGCCTCGTCGAGGTCCCGCTGGTACCGCACGTGGCATCCCTTGAGACCGTAGGCGGGGCGGTAGGTCCCGTAGAGGTCGATCTCCCATTTCCCGCCGAAGGCGCCGTAGGCGATGCCGGAATCGTCCTGGACGATGAGGCGGCTCCGCGAAAGGAGGAAGTCCCGGAAAGCGCCGTACCGGTCGTCTTGAAGAAGATAGACCGCTGATTTCAGGAGCGTCCCGGCGCCCTTCACGCGGCGCAGGAACTTCCCCTCCGGCGTCGAGGGGTCCGCGGAATCGCCGCGGAGCCGCATGGAGAGGTAGACGAGCTCCCCCGATCCCCCGAGGCCCTTCCTTTTAAAACGAATCCGGACCCCCGGGACTATCTCCGTCTCCTTCCCGGCGCTCCCTTCCGCGAGAGGCGCGAGTCTCCCCGATGGGGTCAGCGCGACGTTCTCCACGGCCGTGATCGTGAGTCCCAGGCGCGCCATGAAGATAAGGAGGACCGGAGCGGTCCCCGGAAGGAGAGTGTTGTTCATCTCCCGGTACATCACCTTTGACTGGAAGTAGTTGTTGACGCCGTAGAGGTAGATGCCGCGGCGCAGGGGCGCGAGTCCCTGGATCATCCGTTCCGATCCGCTGTCCAGAAGATCGGCCGCGTCGCCGGGCGGCTCCAGGGCGATCATCAGGTAGCGGGACGCCTTCGGGTAGAGGGAGTAGAGGTTGATGAAATCCGCGCCGCTCAGGGGATAGAGGGCCGTGGAGATCTTCTCCCTGAGAAGGGTGTCGTCCCGCCAGGCGCGGATCTTCGTCACGGTGCCTTCCTCAATTTTTTCCCAGAGGTCGTCCATGAAGCGCGCGTGTTCCCTGAAGCGGGGGTCCGCCGTCCTGGCCTGGAGGGGGCTCCCGGCCCCCGGATCGAGGCCCGCCAGGTAGCGGGCCACGTCGTTCCACCGGAGGTCCGCCGCGGCGCGGGACTGCCTGAGGCAGGTCATGTTGACCCCCGCGGCCATGACGGGGAAGGCGAGAATGGAAAAGACCAGGACCCTCTTCATGAGCTCCGCGAAGCGGTTCCTGATGAGGCTTCTGCCGTAGAGCCTCTTCTTCCCGGCCGGAGCTCCAGGATGTGATGATCCCGTTTCCATGGCGTGCAACTATACAGGGGTCCTTCCCCGGCGAAAGCACTTTTCGTCCCGGGGATGGAATTTTTCAGTCCCGCCTATTTCGGGCGGAGGACGTGGCAGGAGCGGCCCGGGTTCTTCCCGAGATAGTCCTGGTGGTATTCCTCGGCGTCGTAGAAGGTCCCGGCCTTCCTGATCTCGGTAACGGCCTTTTTGCTGAACACGCCGGAGCGGTCGAAGGCCTCCTTCGAGCGCTCAGCCTCCTTCCGCTGGGCGTCGTTCGTATAGAAGACGGCGCTCCGGTACTGGGTGCCGATGTCCGGCCCCTGGCGGTTCAGCTGCGTCGGGTCATGGAGCCTCCAGAAAATGTCCAGGAGCTCCCCGTAGGTCACGACGGAGGGATCGTACACCACGCGCACCGCCTCGGCGTGGCCCGTGGTGCCCGAGGACACGTCGCGGTACCCCGGGTCCCTTGTCGTTCCTCCAGTGTAGCCCACCCTGGTCTCGCGCACGCCCTTTATCTGACGGAAGATATGCTCCACGCCCCAGAAGCACCCCGCGGCGAAGATGGCCGTCTCGGTGCCCTTCGGGGCCTGTTTCTCCCTGAAGAGATGCGCGAAGCGGCCGTACCCCTCCTTCTCGAGATCTTCAGCGGGTATGAAGCGGAGGGCCGCCGAATTGATGCAGAAGCGGAGACCCGTGGGGGCGGGGCCGTCGTCGAATACGTGTCCCAGGTGGGAATCCGCCCCGGCGCTCCGCACCTCGGTCCTGGTCATGAAGTGGCTCCGGTCCTGCTTCATCTTGAGGTTTTCCTTTTCGAGGGGCCTGGTGAAACTGGGCCACCCGGTGCCAGAATCGAATTTATCAAGGGAGCTGAAGAGAGGCTCACCGGAGACCACGTCGACGTAAATTCCCGGTCTCTTGTTGTTCCAGTACTCGTTCTTGAAGGGGGGCTCCGTGCCGTTCTCCCGGGTCACGCGGTACTGTTCCGGGGTGAGGCATTGCTTCAGGTCAGTGTCAGTGCGCTCTTTCATCGTGGTATATCCCTCTTTTCCGCAGGCCGTGATGAAGGTTAGGCCCGCGAGAAGTATCATCATACTACTCAGTGTCGCGAAGTGCCGCATTGTATAATCCTATATTCTAAAATACTTTAAATGTGATATCTATGGGTAAAAAAAATGGCGGGGGATACAAAAAATATGTAGTATTACTCCGGGAACCCGTATCCCGCCAGGGGCGCCCCGGTTGAATCCAGGATCGCCTTTCCATGAAAATCTCTTGCCCTTTTGTCCCTTCACGGGCACGGTAGTTCAGCGCACCCTTCTTCCGCGGGCGGGAAGGCCCGGCTGCCTTCGCGCCCAGAGAAGGGAAAAACCAGTGACGGATCCGGGAATGACACGAACCGCCTGCCTCGCCATGCTTCTCGCCGCGGCCCTAGTCGTGACAGCGTTACTGCCGGGACGGGGCGTTCACGCGGGGCATGACGGCCGGGCCCGCCTGGCCATGGCGCCCGACCCGGGGGATATCCCTCCCCGTGATGAGGGTGAATCCGACGGCGAGGAGAAGGAGCCCCTGGAGGAGAGGACCTATCGCCACGGGGGGCTGCTCATAACGGTCCGCCTGATGGAGAGGGAGCGGGACGCCGTTGATTTCGAGCTCGACATCGAGAATCCCGAAGCCGTCGGGAAGACCCTGCGCGCCAGGCTCTGCCTTTTCGATACGAGGGTCAGGAACAGGGACTGCGGCTCCGGCGAGGAGCCCCTCTTCGTCGACGTGAAGGCGAAATCCACGGTCACCCTGAAGGTGCGCGTCCTGCCCCTGTCGATCTGGGAGGCCTGGACCCTCGTCGTCGTGAAGGTGCATGACAGGTAGGCGTCATGACGCGCATCGGGAACATCCATGCCGCCGGCCCCCTCATGCTGGCCCCCATCGCCGGGTTCACCGACTCCCCCTTCCGCCTCATCGCCCGCCGCCACGGCGCCGGGCTCACCGTCACGGAGCTGGTATCCGCCGAGGGCATCGTGCGGGGAAGCGGGAAGATGCGGGAGCTCATGGAATTTCTCGATGGTGAGCGCCCCATCGGGATCCAGATCTTCGGAAACGAGGCCGACGTCATGGGGGCCGCGGCGGAGATCGTCGGGGACCTGCGGCCGGACTTCATCGACATCAACATGGGGTGCCCGGCGCGCCGCGTCTGCGGATCCGGCTCCGGCGCGGCGCTCCTCCTCGACCCGCGGAGGGTCTACGCCGTGGCCGCCGGGGTCGTCCGGCGCGCGGCGCTGCCCGTGACCGCGAAGATCCGGATCGGCTGGGACGCGACTACCATGACCTACCGGGACACCATGAGGGCCCTGGAGGACGCCGGGGTAACCGCCGTGTTCGTCCACGGCCGCACCAGGGCTCAGCAGTATGGCGGCGAGGCGGACTGGGGGGTCATCGGCGAGATCGCCCGCGCCTCGAAGCTGCCCGTCGTGGGAAACGGGGACGTCAGGAGCCACGGCGAGGCGCGCCGCCGGCTGGCGGAATCGGGGTGCGCCGGGGTCATGATCGGGCGGGGGGCCATCGGCAATCCCTGGATATTTTCCGGCGAAAGCCCCTCCTTTCCTGAGGTCGTAGACCTGGTCAGGGAGCACCTTGATATGATGATCCGCCGCCACGGCGACCGGGGCGTCATCCTGATGCGGAAGCACCTGGTCCGCTATATTCACGAGTTCCGGGGGGCCCGCCATGCCCGGAAAGACCTCATGGCCGCCCCGGACAGGGAATCGGTCCACAGGATACTCGACTCCCTTGCCGCGCACCCTGAGTGAGCCTGCTTCCCCGGCCGGGTCAGGAACCGATAAAATATCTTGACGCCGCAGGGCCCCCCAATAGATTGGTCACACACATCCCATCGCCGGGGCGGCCGTTCCCGCGGACCGGAGGGCACCGGGCCATCCCGGGCCGCCGTTCCGCCCCTGACACCGGTTCTGTTCCGCCGCGGCAAAGGAGAACGCCCGTGAAATCATGTCCCATACCCGAGGTGATAGAGGAAATCCGCGCCGGGCGGATGATCATCCTGGTCGACAACGAGGACCGCGAGAACGAGGGCGACCTTGTCATGGCGGCGGAGCACTGCACCCCCGAGGCGATCAACTTCATGGCGAAGCACGGGCGGGGCCTGATCTGCGTGCCCATGACCCAGGCCAGGGCCGCGGAGCTTCAAATCGAGCTCATGGTGGAGGACAACCAGGACAAGTACGGCACGGCCTTCACGGTCTCCGTGGACGCCCGGGAGGGCACCACGACGGGGATATCGGCGCACGACCGCGCCAGGACCGTGCGGATCCTGATCGACGAGGAAACGAAACCGGAGGACCTCCGCAAGCCGGGGCACATATTTCCCCTGGCGGCGCGCAACGGCGGCGTCCTGGTCCGGGCGGGCCATACCGAGGGGGCCGTTGACCTGGCTAGGATGGCGGGGCTCCGTTCCGCCGGCGTCATCTGCGAGATCCTGAACGACGACGGCACCATGGCGCGGCGCCCCGACCTGGACCTCTTCGCGAGGGCCCACGGGATCAAGATCGCCACCATCGCCGACATCATCAAGTACCGCCAGCACAAGGAGCGCCTGGTGCACCGCGTTTCCGAGGCGAACCTTCCCACGGTGCACGGGGATTTCACCATCGTCGCCTACCAGACCGAGGTCGGCGCGGCGACCCACGTGGCCCTGGTGAAGGGATCGGTACAGGACAAGAAGAACGTCCTCGTGCGCGTCCATTCTGAATGCCTCACCGGGGATGTCTTCGGCTCCCACCGCTGCGACTGCGGCAACCAGCTGCACCGGGCCATGGAGATGATCAACGAAGAGGGCCAGGGGGTGATTCTCTACATGCGCCAGGAGGGCCGTGGCATCGGCCTGGGCAACAAGATCAAGGCCTACCACCTCCAGGACGGCGGCCTCGACACCGTGGAGGCCAACATCGAGCTCGGCTTTCCCCCGGACCTCAGGGACTACGGCATCGGCGCGCAGATACTGGTGGACCTGGGCCTGCACACCATCCGACTTTTGACGAACAACATGAAGAAGGTGGTGGGCCTCGAGGGCTACGGCCTCGAGATCGTCGAGCGGGTCCCCATCGAGGTGGATGCCCACCCGGCGAGCGAGCGCTACCTGAAAACGAAGCGCGACAAGATGGGGCACCTCATCCTCTCCGGCGAAGGGGAGGGGGCGAAATAGATGGAGGGGAACGGCTCGAAGATACTCGTCGTCGACGACGAGGAGGTGATACGCTACACCCTGCAGAAGAAGCTGTCGCGGATCGGGTACCGGGTCATCTCCATGGAGAAGGCCGAGGACGTGCTCTACCTCCTGAAGAACGGCGAGAAGGTCGATCTCATCATCACGGACATCAAGCTCAGGAAGATGGACGGCATCGAGCTCCTGAGGAGGATCCACGGCCTGGACGAGCCGGTCCCGGTGCTCATCATCACGGGGCACGGCAACGTCGAGGACGCCATCCGGGCCCTTCGCTACGGCGCCAGCGATTTCATACGCAAGCCCTTCGACATCAACGACGTGGCCTCCTCGGTGCGGGTGATACTGAACCGGAAGCACGAGAAGAAGCTGGCCGAGCGGTTCGCCCTCTACGCCGTGTACGAGAAGGGCCAGTACCGCCTTCCCGTGGACGAGAGCGTCGTCAACGCCATGTCGTACCATCTCACCAAGGACCTGGTGCCCGCGGGCCTCTGCAACCGGACCACGGCGGAGAACATCTCCCTGGCCCTCCAGGAGGGGATCAGCAACGCCATGCACCACGGCTGCCTGGAGGTGTCGTCCTCGATCAGGGAGGAGCGGGGCATCAAGGGATACAACGACGAGATCGACAGGCGAAAACAGGACCCCGGGTACCGGGACCGCCACGTGACGGTCACCTACGAGCTGAACCGCGAGTACGTCGAGTACCTTATCGAGGACGACGGCCCCGGCTTCGACTACAACGCGCTTCCCGACCCCAGGGACCCGGAGAATTTTTTCAAGAACAGCGGCCGCGGCCTCCTCATCATCCGCATCCACATGGACGAGGTCGAGTGGAACGGGGCGGGCAACGCCCTCCGGCTGCGCAAGTACCGCGTGGAGCGCAACGGCATGCACTGAACCGCGGACCGACCGGTCCGGAGGGAGGATTGAGATGTTCACGATACAATGGGACGGCGATTCGGTAACGATCCTCGACCAGCGGCTTCTTCCCCGCGACGAAGTCTATCATACCTATCGCAACCACCAGGACGTTGCGGAATCGATCAGGAGCATGGAGATCCGGGGCGCCCCCGCCATCGGCATCGCCGCGGCCATGGGCATCGCCCTGGCCGCCCGTCACAGCGGCGCGTCGGCGCCGGATAAATTCAAAGAGGAGATGGGCGCGGTCTGCGACGCCTTCGCCGCCACCCGGCCCACGGCGGTGAACCTCTTCGCCTCCATCGCCAGGATGAAGAGGGTCATCGACGGCGGGAGCGACGTGGAGGCGATGCGCCGCGACCTCGAGGGCGAGGCCCTCTCCGTGTTCAACGAGGACGTGGAGGCGAACAGGGCCATGGGAAGGAACGGCAGCCGCTTCCTCGAGGACGGCGACACGGTCCTCACGCACTGCAACGCCGGGGCCCTCGCCACGGGGGGCTACGGCACGGCCCTGGGGGTGATCCGCGCCGCCGTGGAGGAGGGGAAGACTATCTCCGTGTACGCCTGCGAGACCAGGCCCTACCTCCAGGGGGCCAGGCTCACGGCCTGGGAGCTCTACCGCGACGGGATCCCCGTCACCCTCATCACTGACTCCATGTCCGGTCATTTCATGCGAAGCGGCGTCATCAATAAGGTGATCGTCGGGGCGGACCGCGTGGCCGCCAACGGCGACGTGGCGAACAAGATCGGCACCTATACCCACGCGGTCCTGGCCAGGGAACACGGGATCCCCTTCTACGTCGCCGCGCCGGTCTCCACCCTGGACCACGACACGAAATCCGGGGACGACATCACCATCGAGGAGCGGAGCGTCGAGGAGGTCGCCTGCTGCATGGGCGTGCAGATCGCCCCGGAGGGGATCACGATCCGGAATCCCGCCTTCGACGTCACGCCGGCGAAGTACGTCACCGCCCTGATCACGGAAAAGGGCGTGGTGGAGTCTCCCGCGACGCACGGCATAGGAAAGCTGCTCAAGTCGTGAGACGCATCGAGGCTGAGATCGTGATCGACGCCCCGGCGGCGCGGATCTGGGAGATTATCACCGATTTCGAGGGCTACCCGCGCTGGAACGGCTTCACACCCCGGATCACCCTGCGCAACGACCGGTTCCGCGTCGGCGAGGAGTTCGACCTGGACTGCCGCATGACGCCGCGCAGGCTCCTCAGGAACGAGCGGGAGGTTATCCTGGCAATTGAGCCCGAGCGCTTCCGCTTCTGCATGGGCACTTCCCGGACCAGGGGGAGACCCGGCATCCGGAGCTTCCGCTGGCAGATCTGCGAACCCCATGGGGACGGCCGCACCCGCTTCGTCAACTACGAGGAATTCCAGGGTCCCCTGGCGCCCCTGGTCTATTTCCTCTACGCCGCGCCCCTCGCCAGGGCCTTCGCATCATACTGTGAAAGCCTCAAGTCCTTCACCGAGAGCCGCGGGTAGCTCCCCCGGCGCGCCACCGTCAGTACAGAACCCGGTAGTAGATCAGCAGGATGTCCCTTCCGTAGAGGAGGGAGATGATGAGTCCCAGGGAGAGGAAGGGGGCGAAGGGTATTTTCGTCCTGAGGCCCTTTTTCGTGGTGAGGGCGTAGACGGCCCCGATGAGGGCGCCCGTAACCAGGGAAACCTCCAGGACCACCATGGAGAGCTCGAGTCCGCAGAGAAACCCGATGGCGGCGGCGAATTTCACGTCGCCCCCCCCGAAGGAGCCGGGGAACACCAGGAGTATGACGATGAACAGGCCGAAGAGGGCCAGGAGTCCGAAGAGGTTGTCCAGGAAGTGGTAGTTCATGATGACGGGATAGAGCGAGAGGATTGCGAAGGCGATTACCAGCGAATCGGGAATGGTGAGGGTCATGACGTCCACCAGGGCGATCGCAACGGCCAGGGCGGCGAGGAGATAAAGGGAAAAGGTCAGGGTGCCCGCGCCGAGCTTCCAGGCGAAGAGGGCGGCCATGGCACCGTAGAGCAGTTCAGAGGCCGGATAGAGCGGCGATATCCGGCTTCCGCAAATGGCGCAGCGTCCCCGGAGCGCCAGGTAGCCCGCCAGGGGCACCAGGAGGAGGGGGCTGATGGCGCCGTGGCACGAGGGGCACCTCGACCGGGAGAAAAGCGCCTTCAGGGGCGCCTTTCGCATTTCCCGTCCCGCGTAGCGCAGGGCAAGGGTATAGAAGAAACTACCCCAGAAGGTTCCGAGGACGAAGGAGACGGCGATGATCGCGGTTTCGCTCATGGGAACGGGATTGCATGAAGCGCGGCGTTCCGTCAAGGATAATACGCGTATGGGCAGGCGCTGACGACAGTACCCCCCCTCCCTCCATGCGAGGGGCCGGGGGGAGGGTGATAGAAAGCACAATAATGCATTGACTTTTTGGAAATGACCCTGTACGTTACATCGCTGTCATTTCAAACGGGAGAGGCGCATGGAACGCCCTGTCAGATCGCTCTTCGTCCACCTGTTCGCCATACTCGCCCTCATATGCATGACGCACTGCGCCACGACCGTCCCCGTGACGCCGGGGCGCATACAGAAACAGCTCGCCGCGGTCAAGCATTCCATCCAGCGGGACAGGAACGCCATGCGGGGCCTTGACCGCCAGAGGGTGGGGCGTTCGGGATTCATGTACGTGGTCGACACCGCGGGGAGGGTGGTCTACCATCCCCAGACCGTCCTGATCGGCTCGAGCTTCAAGGACCACTGGTTCATCAACCGCATCGTCGCCGAGGGAACGGGATGCATCAGCTACCGCCTGGGCAACCGGACCCACCTGGTCTTTTTCGACTCGATCAATGAAGAGGAAGTGCTCTGCTGCTCGATACTGGCGGAGGATGTGGCGCCCATTCCCGCCGAATGCCGGTCCGCCGAAACCGAATGAACGAAGAGGAGGCATGACATGAAAAAAGCCCTGATCATCATCGGCGCCGTGACCGCGGTGATCATTCTCATGGTTCTGAAGACCCTGTGGGACGCCGGCGAGTTCAAAACCCTCGAACCGCGTTCTCAATGCAGATGCGCCAGGGTGCCGGGCATCCCGGGGCCCGAGGACATAGCGGTCGACGGCGTCACCGGCGTGGCCTACGTCTCCTCCTATGACCGGAGGGCGCATTTCAGGGGGACGCCGAAGCAGGGCGCCATATTTTCCATCGGTCCCGCCGCGGCCTCCCGGCCCCGGGACCTCACCGACGGGCTCGCCATGCAGTTCCGCCCCCACGGCATGAGCCTCTACCGCGCCCCCGACGGCAGGACCCTCCTTTTCGTCATCAATCATCCCGATGAGGGGCACGCCGTCGAGATATTCCAGGTCGGGGAGAACTCCCTCCGTCACCTCGAGACGGTTCGCGACGGCCTGATGATAAGCCCGAATGACATCGCCGCCGCTGGGCCGCGGCAGTTCTATTTCACCAACGACCATGGCTCCCGGTCGAAGCTCGGCAGGACCCTCGAGGATTACCTTCGCCTTCCCCGCTCGAACATCGTCTACTTCGACGGCAAAGGCGCCCGGGTCGTCGCCGGGGGTCTCCGTATGGCCAACGGCATCTGGGTCGATGCCGGCGGAAAGCTCCTCTACGCGTCCACGACGACGGGAAAGGAATTCATCGTCTACCGGCGCTCCCCCGGGGGGGATCTCGCCGAGACGGCGCGGCTTGACCTGGGGAGCGCGGGAGACAATATTGATATCGATTCCTCGGGGAGGATCCTGGTGGCGTGCCATCCCCAACTGCTCACCTTCGTGAAGCACGCGAAGGACCCGGGGAAGAAGTCCCCCTCCCAGGTCCTCGAAATTCTTAGAAGCGAAGGCGGTGTGTACTCCTTCAGGGAATACTACCTCGACGGGGGGGAGGAGATCTCCGCGGCGAGCGTGGCCGCGGGGTACGGCAACCGGCTCTTCATCGGCGCGGTTTTCGAGGATTTCATTCTTGACTGCAGGTGTTCCCGGTGAATCACCGGCGGGGGGTTGCCCCGGGAAGGCCCGGCGTCGCGGCCGCGCGGGCGGGACTGGTACTGGCCCTTCTCCTCGCCCTTGCCGCGGGGGGCTGCGCGAACCGGTTCCTCTATTATCCCTTCAGGGCCATGATCGCCACGCCCGAACAGGCGGGGATCGAGTACGAGGACGTCTACTTCCCGGCGGCGGGGGACGGCGTCAGGCTGAACGCCTGGTGGGTGCCCCTCACCGGGGCCCGGGGAACGGTCCTCTTCTGCCATGGCAACGGGGGGAACATATCGTTCCTTGTCGATACCATCGCGATCTACCGCTCCATGGGCCTCAACGTGCTGGCCTTCGATTACCGGGGCTACGGGAGGAGCCAGGGGACTCCCACGGAGGAGGGGACCTACCGCGACGCCCTGGGGGCGTGGGAATACCTCGTGAGGGAGAAGAAGACCGATCCCGCGCGGATTCTCCTCGTCGGCAGGTCCCTGGGAGGGGCCGTTGCAGCCTGGCTCGGAACAAAACGCCGTCCCGGCGGCATCGTCCTTGAGTCGACCTTCACGAATGCCGCCGACGTGGCGAATTATCACTACACCCTCGCGCCGGGGAGGCTAATCTTCGGGGATATCTATGACACGATTTCCCGACTCGGAAAAATCGCCGCGCCCATACTCGTGGTGCACAGCCCGGAGGACGAGATAATCCCCTACTCAATGGGGGAGGAGCTCTTCAGGCGCGCACCGAAACCGAAAGAGTTCCTCATGATACGGGGGAGCCATAACGGGGGATTCATGGACTCCCGCCGGGAGTACCGTGACGGAATTGAAGGGTTCGTAAAGAGATTTCTCCGGTAGCGGCCTTCCCCGGGGGATCATCTCGTTTTCAGAAAAATCTCCGTGGTGTTCCGGTAGGCCTCGCCGGTGATCATGCGGGTGGGGTCGACGTCGACGATCGTGACCTCGTAGCTGTCCGAACCGGCCGTGAGCAGGCAGAGATTCCCCTCGACGCGGTAGGTTCCGCGCCGGGCGCCGTCGACGAAAAGTTCGCCGTTTTTCGCGAATCGGAGGGTACGGCTCCCCTCGTAGCGGCGACAGTCGCTGCCGGGGCCCTGGCAGTCCACCGCCGTGAGCCTCCACGAGCCGATGATCATCCGGTTCCATTCCCGCGCCGCGCCCCCGGCCGTATCACCTCCGGCGCCGCCGGTGTCCTGTGACTCGGCGCAGGATAACGCGATCGCCCATGCAAGGGCCATGGCGCACCATGCCGGGGCCCTGTGTGACGTCAGGAAGGTCATAGCCGCTTGAGGAGAAATTCGATCTCCGCCCGCTCCTCTTTGCCGACGATTTTACGGTTCCGCATCAGGGACCGCTTGATCTTCTCTTTTAATTCCTGTTCGGGGCTCAATCCTTTCTTGCGGTTCAATGGCTTTGCTATCTCAGGTCCGGTCTTCCCCACTTCCATCTTCCCTTTAGCGTAGTTCCGTTTTTGTAGTACATCGTACCGTATCCGAAAGGCACGCCGCTCCTGAATTCACCAACGTACTTGTTGCCGTTGGGGAAGATGAAGGTCCCCGTTCCATGCCGGCAGTTTCCCTTGATGCAGCGGCCCTCGTTTCCTTCCTCCGCGGTCTGCGGGGTCCGCCCGGCACACATGGTGTGAGCCGCCAGCAGGAGCGGGAAGAGTAGTAACAATAATTTTTTCATTGAGTGCGCTTGCGGTATCGACGTCTGACTGATGGGAATAGCTTTTATGGGGAGGGGATGGTGCGTCAATTTCTTTTTTTAAAAAAATTATTTTTAACGCGGAATCCGTTAAGCCCGGGGTAAACATGACAACGCATGTATAGGTTCTTTCCCTCGCGTCGCGTATGTTACGTCTCTTCATGATGAGACGCCATATTATAAATATCACCAGGGCCGCCCTCCCGCAACGCGGCCGCGCCGTAGTGGATATTTTCCGCATATTCACGCCGTAATCTATGGAAAGCGACAACTGGTCGACAACCAATCAGTGTTGAAATATTGGGTGATCCCGCTGTTCCAGTAATATACTTGACAACTCAAAATTAATTGGATACTTCCATTGATTCCATCATTTCTTCCGGTATGGATATGTAACGGGTCCGCCGGAGCAGTCGGTGCTCCCGCGTGAATTATGACGGTGCCATGCCATGGGTGAACGGGTTGCGATCAACGAGCGGCTGGACGAGTATTCCCGGAAGCGGGGCGAGGAGCCTGGTTTCCCCTCCCTCCATGGACCGCCCTTTGGCCCGGGGCGTGAGGGGGAATACGTCGACCCCTGGCGGCTCGGAATGGGTCGGATCGGCTATTTCGGGCGTGCCTTCACCGTAACGGCTCCGGGGGGCCAAAATGTCGTGGAGATCACCGTTCCCGCCACAGAGACCGGCGTTGTCCCGGCGATGGAGGCGCAGCCCTTCGGGTGGAGCGGCCTCATCAACGAGTACGCGGCGGAGCTGGCGGTCTGGTGGGCCTTCGAAATCCTGACGGAGGAAGAGGCGCGCGGTTTCCTCGCGGCGCACAGGCCAACGGTCCTTTTCCGCTATGCAGAGGGGGGGCGGACGAGGGAGCTCGAGGCGCGTTTTGACGGTATGCACTGGATCGCGGTATCGACCACGTGAGGGAGGAAGTATGAATTTGAAAAAATTGACGATACGGACAGCCGCGGCGGGGGCCCTGGCGGCCGTCGCGCTGGCGGCGGGGTGCCTCTCCCCCGGAAGGGGAGGAGAGGGGGCGGGCGCTTCCCCCCATCTTGACGGGCTGGTGCGCCACGCCTGGAAGAACATCCACCACTCGGGAAGCCGCTGCGTGGAATTCGACTATTTCCCCACGGGGGGGATGCGGACCTTCTACTGCCACATGCTCTCCTTCACCGATTTCAGGACCTTCTCGGGCCTGGTGGGCGTTCCCATCTTCCGGAAGGGCCCCCATGCGGATGAAGGCCTGGTGCTCGATTCGCCCGACAGCTTCGGCCAGTACAACCCCGCCTTCGTGGCGCTTATAAGGAAAGCGCTTATCCCCGGGGCGGGTGACCGGGCCTTCAGGGCGGCCACCCAGGGCGCCTATGATGAATTCGTTGCTCCCCTGGCCAGGATATTTTTTGTGACCCGCCAAAAGCTCAGGAAGAACCCGGGTTACCTGGCGAAGGAGAGCCGGGCCTACATGGCCCTGGTGAAGGCCGGGAGGCTTCCCCGGGATCATTACGAGAAATATTTCTTTTTCATGAATCCGGCCTTCATCGAGCATGAGAACGATGAGAACCATCTCATGAAGAGCGGCTTCGACGGCGGCTGGGACGGCAACGTGGTGAAGACCTGCGTGGCCTTCTGGATCAGGCGGCACATCGACGGCACCTTCGAGGAGTTCAGCCGGGGACTTGACCTTCTCCTGGAGACCTACGACAGGCAGTTTTTCAACTATGGTGCCGGGGCAAACCCGGATCCCGATAGGGAGACCAACGGTTTCTAGATATTACTGTTTCCGCGTGATCTTTTTCCTGTCCTCATCCTGAGAACAATCCGGGGCCATTCAGGTGGGGACCCCGAAGCGGGGTAGAATCCAGCGCTGGAGAATAATCCAGGCTGCGAAGAAAATGAGAATCCAGATAACGGAATTCATTGTCGCTCCTCAGCATGTAAGATATTAAAAATATAATAAAATACTTATATTCTGTCAACTCCCTTCCTGCCGATACCCCTGAAAAAACAGGATTCCCCATGTTCGGGGGCCCCTGGGCGGTAATAAGATCGTGAAAAGGCAAAAAAAAAGGAATAACCGCGTTTCACGTTTATTCCCCGAAAAGATTTTGGAGGGTCTTTTACGAAGTACTCACTATGGTTACTCCGGGGAATAAAGGTTACAAAAAAATCAGGACGCGCCCGCGTTTCGTTCTTTTTTCAGCTTGCGGTATGAGTAGCCCGCGTAGATCGCCGTGGTGATCAGCAGGGGAATGTCCTCGAGATAGCCGATGGGCACGAGGGCGTCCGGTATGATGTCGATGGGCGAAATGAGGTAGATTACCGCCAGTACCAGAATGACGATGGAAAAAATGAACCGTTTCCTTGCCGTGTCCAGGCTCTTGTCCTCTAACTGCTTGATTTCCTTCATCGTATCCCTGCCGTCTTTCCCTTCGGGGAGTGATAGGGCACGCCCTCCGGCCCCGTGGGGGCGGAAGCGTTCCCCAATGAACAGGATGCCCGCGCACCAGAATATTTCAAGGATATTTTTCTTGCATTCTGGCGCCGCGGCGCGAAACTTCGCCGGGACGACCCGGGTTGTCCGGCATAGGCATGGGACGACGCGCATCAGCCGGGGACAGACGTCACAGGGAGGAGCGCGCAATGAAAGACCTTATCATCATTGGCGGAGGACCCGCTGGGCTCACGTCCGCGATCTACGGCATGAGGGCGGGCCTTGACCTGGTCCTCCTGGAGCGACTCTCCCCGGGGGGGCAGGTGATGAACACCTTCGAGGTTGAGAACTATCCCGGCTTCGTGGAGCCCGTGGCGGGATGGCAGCTGGTCACGGACATGGAGAACCAGGCCCGGCGCCTCGGCGCCGAGATAATGAGCGGTGAAGTCGCCTCCCTTGAAAGGGACGCGGAGAAAAATCTCTTTACCCTCACGATGACCGACGGGTCGCATCACGAGACACGGACCGTCATCGCCGCCACGGGGGCGTCGTACCGCAAGCTCGGGGTTCCCGGCGAGGAGAAGCTGATCGGGCACGGCGTCTCGTTTTGCGCCACCTGCGACGGGGCCTTTTACAAGGACCGGGTCTGCGCCGTGATCGGCGGAGGCGACACCGCCCTGGAGGAGGCGCACTTCCTCACCCGCTTCGCGAAAAAGATATACCTGGTCCACCGGCGGGACCAGTTCCGCGGCGCCAAGATCCTCCAGGACAGGATCGCCGCGTCGCCCTCGATAGAGCCGGTCCTTGACAGCGTGGTGAAATCAGTGACGGGATCATCGAAGGTGGAGGGCCTTGAGATCAGCAACGTCAAGACCGGGGAAACGCGCACCATCCCCCTCGACGGCGTCTTCGTGTTCATCGGCTTTGACCCGAACACGGCCTATCTGCCCCGGGAGGTGATCCAGGAGAATGGCGAGGTCATCGTGGACATGGGGATGCGCACGCCCCTGCCGGGCCTCTTCGCCGTCGGGGACCTGAGGACCGGCTCGAAAAGGCAGATCGTCACGGCCGCCGCGGACGGCGCGACGGCGGCCCTGGAGGCCTACAACTACGTTTTAGATTTGACATAGGCCGATTTCCCTGCATGATAATCCCGGGGGAACGGGGACCGTCATGCCGGTCTCGTGCCCTTCGCGCCGGCCGGAAACGGCGGCGCTTTTACCACATACAGAGGAGCTGAATAATGAAATACTCGATACTGGCGGCGGGCGCCTTCCTTTTCGCCATTGCCGCGGCGGGGTGCACGAAGGCGGGGAAATACGACGAACTCAAGTCGTACATGCACGAGGTGATCACGGTGAACGAAGAGTACGTCACCAGCCTCGAGAAGGCGCGGAACGCGAAAGAGGTCGCCGAGGCGATCACCGCCCTGGGGAACAAAATGGGGGCGCTGAATGAGCGGTCCCGCGAAATCGAGAAGAAGTATCCCGAGCTGAAGAGCGACGAGATGAAGAAGAACCCCCCGAAGGAGCTCAGGGAGGAGTTCGCGCGGCTGGAGAAGACGGCCCAGCGCCTCCTCACCGCTTCGATGAAGATGATGAAGTACATGGACGACCCGGCGGTGATGAAGGCCTCCCGGGAAATGGACATGAAAATGAGACGGTCCCCCGAAGGGGAATAGACCCTGTCCTCATGCCCGGCCCGACGGGCCGGGCCTGCCCAGTATGTGTTTCCGGAAAAATCCTGAGAGGGCGCTCCAGAGGAGCTCGCGGAGATGGCGCAGGCGCCGCTCGTCCACCCGCATGTATTCAAAGCTGAAATGGGAATCGTCGAGGAACAGCGCCCGGGACAGGGAGAGCCGTACCATCGGCACGGATCCCGTGCCGTACCGCGTCAGGATGTAGCCTTCCGAAACGGCAGGAGAGGTGATGATCTTGCGGGTCACGGTGCATTCCTCGCCCTGAAAGGATTTATCCAGGAGCGCCTCCAGGGCCTCCGCGAGCCCGGGGTCGAATGTTTCGACGGGGCCGCCCTTGCCGCGGACCGTGTGCTCCAGGAGCACCAGGGGGCGGGGCTTCCCCGCGTCGCGGGCCCGCTTTGGCCCCACGGCCATGGAGGTGTGGCACTCCAGGACCAGCTCCACCCCCCCCGTGTCGATGATCTTCTTCACCGTGTCATGGAAGGGGAGGTAGTAGCGATGGAGTATGTTCGCGATGGCGATCTCGTCCGGGAAGTGGTCCCCGTTGAAAACCGGTTTCCCGTCCAGGGTCTCCTTCTTGATAACGCCGTCCTGCCCCGGCCGGAGGGCCGTGTAGGGGCGGTCGAGGTCCACGAAGAGCCTTGAGACCTCGGTGTCCACGGTCCCGGCGACCAGGTCACCGAAGGAGAAGATGTCGTTGGCGCAGGTGTCGGACTGCATGAAGAGATCGAACCTGCTCACGGCCTCGTATCCGGAGAGCTCCTCGGGCACGGCGAGACCCCCGTGGGGAATGATGACGAGTATGGGAAGCGTGGCGTGTTTCTTCATGACTGAACCGGGGCAATCACATGTGCAAATCCCCCTCCCTCGATGGGAGGGGCAGGGGGAGGGTGACAACAGGGAATGTCGATGCTATGCGTGAGTGTTTCACCCCCACCTGACCTCCCCCATCGAGGGGGAGGGAAAACCCCTCTTGAAAATACATTGAGAAGACTACCCCTCGGACTAAACCCTGTCAAGGATTAAGCGTCCGGTACTTTCCCGTGCGGTATCGCAGGAGGAAAATATTTGTTGAAAATGGGGGCGGTGTCCGTATAGTGTCAGAGTCCCATCGAGTCATACGAACCCGAATCCTCCAAGGAGCACGCCATGAAACATATATCCCGCCTCATCCTCATCGCACTGGTCCTCTTCCCCCTTGCCGCAGGTGCCGACGGGAAGAAGCTCACCTTCGTCCATACCAATGACCTCCATTCCCACATGCTGGGCCTGGTGCCCAACCTTGACTACACCCCCGGCGCAATCGGGGATGACGCCACCCTGGGCGGGTGGGCCAGGATCATGACCGTGGCACGGGAGGTCCGGGCCGACAGGAAGAACCCGGTTCTTCTCGTCGACGCGGGGGACTTCCTCATGGGAAGCCTCTTCCATATGGTGAGCCGCGAGCTCGCCCTGGAACTGCGCCTGATGCAGAGGATGGGGTATGATATCACCACCCTGGGGAACCACGAGTACGATCTCCGCCCCGCGGGGCTGGCGCGGATCCTTACCAGAGCCCGGAAGGCCGGCGTTACGCTTCCCATTGTATCATCCAACACGATCTTTAGCGCCGAGAGCGACAAGGACGACACCCTCGAGGCGGCCTTCAGGGAGGGGATCGTCCGCCCCTATACCGTGATCGAGCGGGGGGGCGTGCGGATCGGGTTCTTCGGCCTCATGGGGAAGATGGCGGCGGAGGTTGCTCCCTTCGCGAAACCCGTGACCTTCGGGGACCCCGCCGAGGCGGCGCGGAAGATGGTGGAGATCCTCCGGAAAAAGGAAAAGGTAGACATGGTCGTATGCCTCTCCCACAGCGGCCTTGACCTTGCCCGGCCCTCGAAGTCCGAGGACGAGATTCTTGCCCGGGAGGTCCCGGGCATCGACATCATCATAAGCGGTCACACCCACACGCCCCTGGAGAAGCCGATCATCGCGGGGAACACCATCATCGTCCAGGCGTGGTGCTACGGCCGCTGGGCCGGCGTGCTCGACGTGGAGCTGAAAGACGGCAGGACGGTCATGACGGGGTACCGGATGCGGGTCATCGACGACACCATCCCCGGCGACCCCGCGATCACGGCGGCCGTCGAGGCCGACAAGGGGGAGGTGACCCGGCGTGTCCTGGCGCCCCTGGGCCTGGCGTTCAACTCGATCATCGCCCACACCGATTACGACCTCACCATCGGCGTGGAGGAATCGAACCTGGGAAACCTGATCACCGACGCGAGCCGGTGGTACGTCAACCGCTTCGTCCATGATCCCGGTGACCCGGTCACGAAGGTCGTGGCGGCCATCGATTCCAACGGCCTGATCCGCGAGGCCGTGGTCCGTGGCAAGACGGGAAGGATCGCCGTCTCCGACCTCTTCAACGCACTTCCCCTGGGGATCGGCGTGGACGACACCATGGGGTACCCCATGGTGGCCATGTACCTGACAGCCCCGGAACTGAAGAAGGGCCTGGAGATACTCACGAGCGTGTATCCCCTCAAGAACGAGGATTATTTCCTCCAGGTATCGGGAATCAGGTTTGCCTACAACCCGCGGCGGATGGTCTTCGACCGGGTCACGAAGATCGAGCTCGGCGACGACGAGGCGGGGTACGAGCCCCTGGACTACTCCGGGGCGAACAGGAGTCTCTACCGCGTCACGGCGAACATCTACAACGCCACGTTTTTGAAGATCGTGGGCGATTTCACCATGAACATGCTGAAGATCGTGCCCAAGGACCGCCAGGGAAATCCGATCGAGAACCTCTCGGAGGCCCTGGTGGACGCGGACCCGAACCGTCCCGGCATCCAGGAGGTGAAGCAGTGGGTCGGCCTCATGGAATACGTGAGGGGTTTCCCTGACCGTGACGGCGACGGCCTTCCCGACGTGCCTGAAAAATACCGGGGGAAGCTCGGCAGGATCGTGAGCGAGCCGAGCCTGGATCCCGTGTCGCTCCTCAGGAGGGGGACCCGCGTGACCTGGGTTGCCTTCGGGCTTTTTCTCATCGTTCTGGGGGCCGCCGCGGGCGCCGGGATTCTGGTGGCGAAGCGGATACGGAGGAAATGAGGAGGCGCCCTCCGCTATTCCAGTCCGAGCTCCTTTGCGGCGCCCCGGAGGCCGAGAATGGATTCCCTTATCAGCTCAGGCAGCTCCACGCCGAGCATGGCGGCGCCTTTCTCGATGACACCGCGGTCCACCCCGGCCGCGAAGGAGCGGTCCTTCCACTTCTTCTTCACTGACGACGCCTCCAGGTCCATGAGGCTCCGTGAGGGGCGCACCAGGGCCGCGGCGATGATGAGCCCCGAAAGCTCGTCCACGGCGTAGAGGGTCTGTTCCATGGCCGAGAGGGGCTCCGTGTCGGTGAACATGCCCCAGCCGTGGCTTTCCACGGCCCTGATGTACTCGTCGGGCCATCCCCTCTCCTCCAGTATTTTCCGGCTCATGGCGCAGTGCTCCGAGGGATGGCGTTCGAAGTCAAGGTCGTGGACAAGGCCCACAACGCCCCACTTCTCCTCGTCCTCGCCCCGCTGCCGCGCGAAATGGCGCATGATCGCCTCCACGGCCAGGCCGTGCTTCACCAGGTGCTCCGATGAATTGTATTCTTTAAGAAGCGCCAGGGCCTCGTCTCTCGTCGGCGTGTGCGTTTCCATCTGCCGCAGCCTCCTCGCAATTATTATTAGATAATCAGTGTTGCACGAGCTTCGCCTTGCGGTCCGCCAGGGTGACGGTGGCCGTCCTGCCCGAGTTGAATTCAAGGTAATCGCCCTCGATGCCATCGCTGAAGATGACTCCGTTCTGCGCCATGTGGGAGGTGATCACCAGGGGGCTCCCCGGCGTGATCTTCCCGAAGGTGATGCTGACCGACGATGTTTTACTTTTGAAGGGTTCCCGGACGCTGAAGTAGAGGTAGTCGGCGTCCCAGCCGAAGCGGCTCGGGTCGCCTCCCGGTTCATTGCCGTCGAAGGATGAGGCGATCCTTCGCGATCCCTCGATGATGGAGCGGAACCACCCCGTGGAGCCGCATCCCGTGGACACGATGACGCCGCTCGATGACTGGTCCTCCTCCACGCCGCCGAAGTTGATGCCGTAGCGGAAGGAGATATGGCTCCGGGGGCCGATGAAGATGTCGTTCACGCCGTGGAGCTCCTGGCCGTTGTCCAGGGAGGCCCTGGCGATGGAGATGGGGGAGACATCGAAATCGCCCTCGAGAAGGCGCCGCAGGGCCCGGACGGCGCCATGCACGGTGAAGGGGAGGAGCACGCCGTCATAACGCCGGGGGTCGGGATTCACCCCCACGATGGGCTGGTCGCGCAGGTACTTGGCGATGTTGATCACCAGGCCGTCCTGGCCCAGGGCGATCACCAGGTCCCTCTCCCCGAAGAGGAAGGTGGGGAGGAAGGTCCAGTCGATCTGCTGGACCTTGCGCTCCGGCGGGATCGCCGCGCGGAGCCTCTTCACCGCCTCGCGGTATGCGCTGTCAGCGTGCTGGATGTCGTCGAACTGGGATGCCGCCTCACGCTCGGCGTCGTGCCCGGCCTTACTCCTGCCCCGCGTTTTTGACGACGGGGGGGGCGCCGCCGCCTGGGCGGCCTGGGCCAGGTAAAACCGCGCCTGGTCCTTGGTCTGGAAGGCGCGCAGGAGCTGGTCCATGCGGGTCTCCCGGGTGACGATGACGACCTTGTCGAACACGGTCACTCCTTGTTCGTCATGCCCATGAGAAGGGTCACCAGGTCAGGGTTGAGGTTGAGGTTCCCGATCTTGGCGCCGCTCTCTCCCAGGGATTTCATGCCCAGGGCCACGAGGAGTTTCGGGTCGAGGTCCCGGTAGATGGCCCACTCCAGGGCCAGGGCCTTCGACTTGAATTCCGCCTCCCTGATCCGGTTGGAGCCGCTCCGTTCCACAAGCTCCTCGCGCCGCTTCTCCAGCTCGATTTCCGAATCGAGCTCGTTGCGCTTGATGACGCGCTCCTGCTCCACCGCCGCGGCGCGGCGGGCGTAGATCGCCTCGTCGGCCTTTTTCTGGAGGGATTCCCTGTACTCCGCCTCCAGGGCCTTGGCGATCTCCGGCAGGGGGGTCACGGCGGTGAAGTAGATGCTCTCCACGGCCACGCCCATGGCGTTTATCCGCTCGTCGCTCTTGATCTTCTCCATGACGTTACGCGCCATGGCCTGGGAGCTCCCCAGGGCCTCCTCCAGGGAGAGGGCCCGGATCTCCTCCCGGGTGAGCATCTGCACTGCATTGATGATCCGCCCGGCGAGCTTCCCCGGGTCCTCGGAGCGGTACTCCCGCGTCACGGGGTCGATGGAGAAGTCGAGACGCTCGAATATCTTCCTTACGTCCTCTATCCGGTAGGTGACCTGCCCCTGGACCGATACGGCCTGGAAGGTCCGCGTCGTCTCGTTGAAGATGAAGTTCACGTCCATCGTGCCCGCGGGAATCGACACGACGGTGTTCCTCTTTTTCCAGTAGAAAAAGCTTATACCCGGCCCCTCCTTCCTGATCCGCCCCTTCCCGAACTTGATCACGTACTCGCCGGGCCGTCCCATGAAATACCTGATGAAGAGCATAGCGCTTCCCCCTGATCGAAGTGATCGATCCTATCGCGCCGGCGGGTTCCTGTCACGAACATTTTTTGCCCGGGATTGAGGCGGGATCAGGGGCGGGTCACCATCATGATAACATGAAGCGCCCCTGGCTTGGCATGATAGTAGAGGATCTTCCCATCGGCCGAGAGGGAGGGGGCCTCGGCGAAGCCCGTTATCGCGCTGATGAATGCGGGGGTCCCGAAGGGATCGGCCGCGGAGTTGCGCGTCGCGCGGCAGATGCGTGGGTCTCCGGATCCGGGAACATACCGGGTGAAGAAGAGCTCCAGCCCGTCGGCGCTGATGGAGGGCGCATATTCCAGGCAGTCGCCGGGGCGGTTCACCTTTGCCATGATAGACGCGGCGCCGGGCACCATGTTGAAGAGAGCGCCATCCTTCCTGGCCACGAGTATGTCGGATGCGTCGGGCACAGAAGCGCCGGAGAAAAAGGCCTGGCTGTAGTAGAGGTATTCACCGTCGTGGCTCACCTCTGCGTCCATGACCAGCCACCCGGGGCCCAGGTACATGTCTCCCTCCTGGACCGCCAGGCCCGTAACGGCTCCGGCGGCGTAGGCGCCGGTGTAGATGGTTTTCCAATCGACAAAGTAACTTCGGGTAGAGGTGTAGTAGAAGCGCCCGGCCAGGTCCATGCTCGCCACGGCGTCCAGGTGGGGAGGCGTGCCGTTCACCCCGCCGATTTCCCCTTCGTAGGCGAATTCATCGTCACTGATGTGGCTTGCCCAGTGAAGGCTCGTGTCGTCGCCGTCGTTCAGGCTGTTGAAGAAGAGCGCGGTGCCGTCCCGGGTGATGAAGGGCTCCATGGCGTGGTCCGCGTAACCGGTGATGGCAACAGGGCGGGGATCACTGAACCCGTCCCCGCCGGACAAGAAAAGGAGCGGCGCAAGTGAATCGGATTCCGGTTGCCCGGAGCATGACATCAGGGCGGCGCCGATAATTATCGTTATGGCGCCGGATAAGGATGCGATTGCGGTGCGCAGGGGCATCGGGCATTTCCATGCATACCCCACCCCGGAACCCGGGACAGGGGGATTCGGTTTGCCTGAAGACAACCGTGGGAATATACCCATCGAGGCGGGGTGAGGCAAGTTTTTTTATTGCACAAGGGTGTAAAGCATAGGGTTATCATGTTATACTTTATACAATACGGCCGTTTGCCTCAGAGAACCAGGGCCTTAGTGGCAGTGGCAAGGGACCGACGCATTCTGGACTTTCGCTCGGGGAATGCCCCTTGATACAGCCACGAAAAAGCATTGTGTTGGCTTATATCCGGTTATGGTCACTCGGGGCGCGTACTAATTCCAACACTACGCCGGTTGTGGAGTAGCCCGCAGGGCGTCCCTCGATACGGCCGGCGATAACTATCGCATGGTTTATATCGTTATACGGCCTACTTGGGGTAAACCCCGCGATATGGCGTCCGGGGAGCAAAAAAATGCCCTTTTTCACGAAAAACAGGGTCTCGCGAAAATGTATTGCCTGAGAAGTCCCGATATGTCATATATACATGGTATGCGAAATTGACGGAACGGGGGCCGGGGCGCCGCGAAGACTTTGGGGAAGGCCTGCGGGGAGGGGTATGCGATGAAACGATGGTTCCTTGTAGCGGTGGCGGGTGTACTATTCCTGGGGGGCGGGGCCGCCGCCTCGGACTGGCCTATCTACAAGGGGAACATCTTCTTCACCGGCAACAACGACGAGATCACGGTGAAGAACAACAACCTGAAATGGCTCTTCCAGGCCGGTGACACGGTCTACAATCCCATCGTATCCGAGGGCATGGTCTACTTTGTTGACGTGAAGAAGAACGTTTACTGCCTGGACGAGGACTCGGGCAAACTCAGGTGGAAGGTGAACCTTACCCGGCTTTCCTCCCAGTTCACGGCGGGGTCACGGGCGGCGGGGAAGGTGAAGTATCCCCTGGTGAAGGGGCCTCGCCTCATCCTTACCGATAACTATCTCATCTACTGTCTTGATAAACGGAGCGGCGGGGTGCTCTGGGCCCGCACGGGCATGCGTGACGAAAAGGAGCTTTTCGAGAGGGGAAGTGAGTATAACCGAAAGACCCCGGCCTGGCGTTCCGGCCATGACGGTTCCTGGGACCCCACGAAGCACTCCACCACCCTGGTGGACGGGATCTACTCCGACCCGGTGATCAACGGTGACACGCTCTACTACGGCACGCGAAACGTCTTTCTCTCCCGGGAGATCGAGGCGGGACACCTCAGGTGGGACAACCGCCTGGTGAAATCCTACAGCGGATTTCCCTCCTTTTACGACGACCTGATCTTCACCCAGTCCATGGACTACTCGACGAAGGCCTTCACCCTCTACTGCCTGAAGGCCGTGGACGGCACCGTCGCCTGGGAAAAGCGCCTCCCCGCGCCGGAAAGGCTCTTTTCCCCCGTGGTGTACCGACGCAACGTCTACCTCGCCTCGGGGAGCTCGATACACTGCTTCGCCCTCGGGGACGGGGAACTCCTCTGGTCCCGGGACTACGGTGAGACGATCACCTCGAACCCGAGCTTCACGGAGCGGGAGATACTTTTTACCACGGGTAACCGCCGCGTGGTGATCATCAACCCCGCGGACGGCGCCGTGGCCTCTGCCATCGACCTGGGGGAGAAATCGAGCCCCTATTTCGTGACCATCAGGGACCAGATCTATGTCGCCGCTACGTTTAAAAAGAAGGTGGGGGACCGGGAGCTCTCCTACGCTTCCCTGAGGGCGCTGAAGTTCGGCCGCAAGGATCCCCTCTGGGAATTCGTGCCTCCCTTCCCTGGAGGCTCCTATCAGCCCGCGGCTTCCGGGGGGATCATGTTTCTTCCCTCGGGGAACTACCTCTACGCCGTGGGGACCGATTACTACCCACGGATCATCGACGGCGGGAGCGCGGTCTATGATCCCTATGACCGGGTTGGGCCTGACGGCGGGAAGGACAACAAGGGTCCAATTGAAAAAGATATAAAGGGAGCCGATGCGGAAATAAAAAAGAATGAGACCGCGAAAAAAGACGATGCTTTCCCCATGAGGTCAATGAAGATCACGGTGACGGACGAGAAGAACGCCCCTATAAAGGCCGCCGTGGAGATAAAGAAATGGTCCCGGGGCAAGCTGGTGTACTCGAAGAGGGTTCCCGTGGATGGCCCCGGAAGGGAGATACAGGTCCCTGATTCCGATGACGTTGAGATCACGGCCGACGCGGACGGCTACATGCCGAAGAAAAGGATCATCTCCCGCGGCGACGATGAGGCGTCAATTTCCCTTGAAAAAATCGAGAAGGGGAAGGGGATCGTCGTTGATAATATTCATTTCGAAATCGACGAGGCCTATCTGAAGAAAGAATCCCTCAACATCCTTGACCGTATGGTGGAGTCCCTGAAGCGAAACCCCGGCACCAGGCTCGAAGTCCGGGGCCATACCGACTCCACGGGTTCGAAAGAGCACAACATGAAACTCTCCATGCGCAGGGCCGACGCGGTACGGGACTACATGATCAAGAACGGTATCAGCCCGGAGCGACTCGAGTCGAAGGGCTTCGGTTTTGGCAAACCGATCGCTGACAACGCCACCGCAGAGGGAAGGAGGAAGAACCGGCGCACGGAGTTTTTTGTTCTGGATAAGTGATGCGTGTCAATTATTCAGTTTTGATGGGGAAACCGAACGTTTTTGCATATATGTACAACTCAAGATGCTGCTCAGAACGATTGGACTGATCAGGAGCGATAGTTATCGGGTGTTTGACTGATTGTCATTGCCATTTGTCCGATAGTTATCGGTCGCTGACCGATTGTTATCGTAGTTACCCATCTTATCTGACATAACATTATCAATAACCCGAAAATATTAATTTGAATGCACACAAACCCCTTTCTGTGTAATAAAAAAAACCGTCCGGACGTTTTTTTTTATTGACGTAAACATTGTTTACCGATATGTTTTCATTATAAGATGTTGAAATTAGTTACCGGGGGCCTGTTATGAAAAAAGTGCTGATTTCACTGGCGATTGTCACCGCAGCCTTCTCTTTTGCCTTCGCAAGCGGTTCATCGAACACCTGTCAAACGAAGTATCCCGTAGTCCTTGCCCACGGCATGGGCGCCAGCGCGGAGATACTCGGTATCGTGAACTACTGGAACCGGATTCCCGACGCACTCAGGGACGAGGGGGCACGGGTCTACATCACCTCAGTGAACGGCATGGACAGCACGGCGAACAAGGCCCTTGCCTTCAAACAGCAATTCCTCCAGATCAAGGCGGTCTCCGGGGCGGCTAAACTGAACATCATCGGGCACAGCCACGGCACGATCTACACCCGCTACGCGATATCGAACCTGGGGCTTTCCTCCTACGTCGCGAGTCATACCAGCATCGCCGGACCCCACAGGGGCAGCGCGATTGCCGACGTGATCATGGGCGTCATTCCCAACCCGGCGGAGCCGATCGTGGGCGCGGCGCTTGATTTCGTCTACGCCTTCATCTTCGGCGACACCAACCCGAACAGCGTGCAGAACGGCTACGACCTGGTCAGGAGCTACATGATCAACACCTTTAACCCGAACACGCCGAACAAGTCGGGGATCTACTACCAGAGCTGGGCCGCCAAGATCAAGACCATGGCGGTCAACGCCCGCAACTGGTACTTCATCGCCACCTGGCCGATCCTTCTCCTCACCGAGGGGGCCAATGACGGCCTGGTGAGCGTTGCCTCGGCGAAGTGGGGAACCTTCCGGGGCACCCAGGAAGGGTCCTGGTACTCCGCGGGGGTGGACCACCTGAACATCGTGGACCAGCTCTTCGGCTTCACGCCGGGATTTGATGCCCCCGATTTCTGGGTGGACATGGTGGCTGATCTCAAGAACAGGGGCTACTGAGCCGGAAAACCTTCGATCGTCATAAAAAAAAGGGGCGCCGATGAGCGCCCCTTTTTTTGTGTTACGACGCTACCGCGCCCTGGCTAGGTATTCGACACGTAGAACTTGTCCACATCACTTGTGCCGAGGTCGGGCCTGAGGCGTTTCGCCTCGTGGAGATACACGTGCCTCATGTCCTCCTGGTTTCTTTCGGAGTTGACGTGGAGGAGGACCCGGACGCATTTACGGAGGCTTCCCTGCACCGGAATCTCCATCGCGCAGAAGAGGGGGGTGTGGAGCCACCCGAGATTTCGCGCCGCCACGGCGGGGAACTCGGCGTCGAGATCGTCGGTCACGGAGAAGATGGCGGAGGCGATATCCTCGATCTCGATTTCGTTCAGCCGCACCATCTCCTCGATGAGCTCCCGGGTCTTCTCGACGATTTCCTCTTTCGTGTTGGCCGTCGTCGTGGTCGCGCCCCGTATCCCCCGTACCGCCATGTCGTCACGCTCCTGTCCTGATATCGGCCCCTATGGAGGCCATGAGTTCCCTGAAGCCAGGGAAGGTCACCGCGGCTGATTCCGCGGTCTCCACGACGGTCTCTCCCCGTGCGGCAAGGCCCGCCACGGCCAGGGCCATGACTGCGCGGTGGTCATGGCGCCCGTTGACCCGGGCGCCACGGAGTGCGCCGCCGCGGATAACGAGTCCGTCCGGCAATTCATCGATATCGGCCCCCATCTTCGAAAGCTCCTCGCGCATCACCCTGATTCGGTCCGTTTCCTTGAGGCGCGCCTGGGGCACGTTCACCAGGCGGGTCTCTCCCCGGGCCAGGCACCCCGCCACGGCAAGGGCGGGAAGGGCGTCCGGGATGGCGTTCAGGTCAAAGGTCCCCCCTTTCAGGGATCCGCCCTTAACCCGGATGGCCCCTTCGCCGATTTCGACGGCGGCGCCCATCTCCTCGAGAATGGTCAGGGCCTCGCGGTCCCCCTGGGTATCGTTCCAGTCAAGCCCCTCCAGGAGGAGTTCGGAACCGGTCACGGCAGCCGCGACCATGAAGAAGGTCGCGGATGAGAAATCCGCCGGGATGCGGACGTTGAAGCCGCGGTATCCCTGGCTGCCCGGTATCATGAAGGAGCGGTAGTCGTCGTGGTCGTACCTGATCCCCAGGCGATCAAGCCATGAGAGAGTCATCGTGACGTAGGGCTTTTCGTTGAGCAGGGGGACCTCGATCAGGGTGTCGCGCTCAGCCAGGGGGGCGGCGATGAGGAGCGAGGTGAGGTACTGGGATGTCACGGCCTCCACGCGGGCGCGTCCCCCCTTCAGCCTGCCCCCCACCACCAGGGGAGGCATTCCGTTGCCCCGGGTTGAGAAGGCCTCGGCCCCCAGGCTCACCAGGGACTCAAGAAGTCCCCCGGCGGGGCGGCTCCGGATCTGGGCGTCCCCTGTGAAGACCGTTCGTCCCTCCCCAAGGGCCGCGATGCCCATGCCGATGTAGAGGGTGGTCCCCGAGTTGCCCACGTCGATTACGTCGCCTGGTGCGGGGATCAGCCCCCCCAGTCCCCCGATACTCCACGTGTCGTCATTCTCCGCAACGTCCGCGCCGAAGGAGCGCGCCATGGCGAGGCAGGAGCGCGTGTCGGATGAATCAAGGGGGGAGGCGATGACGGATTCCCCCCCGGCCAGGAGGCTGAAGGCCAGGGCCCGTATGGTGTGTGACTTCGACCCGGGAATGGCGACGGTGCCCCCGAGCCTGGATGGCGTGACGATAAATTCCACTCGATTTCCTTTCGGGACAATCCGGCATGCACGCCTGCGGGACGCTACGCGGTTTTCGGCTTTTCCCTCATGAAAATGCTGATGTAATAGGGCTCGGCGATTGTCGTGCCCTCGAGCCCGTAGAGACGGGTGAAATCCTCGCGCCGTTCCTCGAGAATCGCGGGAGGTTTCTGGGGCTCGCCGAAGGACGAAGAAAAGTATTCCACCAGGGCGGCGAGGTCGGTGCCGAATCGCTCGATGGAGCCCTTGATAAAGGTGAACTCCTTGAGGCCCAGCATCGTCTTCAGGTCGTCGCGGAGGTAGTAGTCGTTGTGGAGCGGGAAGGCCGCCTTCATGAAATCGTCGTAGATTCCCTCGATGTCCTCGTCCTCGAGAACGATGCCGGCGATGAAGAGTATCCCGTCAAACTGGAGGGCGCGGCGAAACTCGTCGAGGACCCTTCCCGATTCGAGAAACTCGAGGTAGTCAACGCTTACCAGGAGGTCCGCGGAGTAGTAATCGACCGGCAGCTCGTTGAACTCGCCGTTGATGAAGCGGATCCTCTCAAGGGCGGGGTCGCCGGCATGGGCGTCGATGAAGGAGCGGATGAGGGGCATTGAAGGCTCCACCACGGTGATATAGGCCGCTGAATTCCTGGCGATCTCCATGAGGAGGTCCCCCCGGCCGAGTCCCGCCTTTATGATGGTGCCCGGGTTGTAGGTGCGCACCACGTCGAGGACCCCTTCACGAAGCTTCGGGAGCCTCTTTTCAGGCTCGATGACAACGCCGGTTTTAACGTCACGCTCGATGAAAGATACGATGTCGCTGAGCCTTCCCATTCCTTCCCCCGTGTCGTGAAGTTATCGCCGGGTCGGTGAAATTGCGCAACCATTTTTTTTGGGCCCCGGTGGGCCGCGGCGTCGCCTGGTCTTCATCGTGCCGTGAAGCGTGGGATAATGCAAACCGGCGTCATTTCGGGTAAGCGGTGGAGCGCGGTGAGCACTTTTGCTTGACATTCCCGAATTTTCCCGCCATTATTCGCACCATGGCGGTCCGCCCGGAGGAGTATCAGCGGGGCGCTCCTCAATTCCCCGCGGTGATTGTCGTTTCTACGCGGGTTGTGCGGTTTCGTCGGGAGGGAATACGCGCGATCATGGCCAATGACTCCGGAAACTCACTGAGCTTCGGCATGAAGGATGACGTGATCCGCGTGGTCGCCGCGGGAGAAGTCCGGGCGGCCGACACCTTCGCCCTCAACGAGTGTCTGCTCCCGTACATCGAGAGGGTCCGCGACATGAAGAGGATCTATATCGAACTGCGCGGCTGTGACTATATGGATTCAACGTTCATCGGCTTCATCACGGCGCTTGCGGCCAAGTGCAGGAAGAATGCCTGCGATATCGTGAGAATCGTCGACCCCTCCGAGAGGGCCCTGGACGCCCTCCGGAAGCTCTCCGCCCTCAGGGAGATCGCCATAGTCGGGAGCGTGCCCCTCGGGCACGTGCCGGTATTCGAGGTGGCGCGGGAGAGGGGTTCCTTCAGCGAAAGGAAAAACATCGAGCTACTCTTCGAAGCCCATGCCGCGCTGAGCGGGCTGAGCGCGGAGAACCGAAGGGAATTCGAGGACCTCCTCTCCGAGCTGAAGAGGGTGCTCGATGCAAAATAAAGTATTGACAGATCAGGCTCCCGGTTTAGAGTTAACCCGCTACGGCATTATCGCAACCGCGCGCAAGGAGCGTTCCCATGGATACCATCATACAGAATTTTTTACGGACATATCCCACACTGGTGCACCACACGATCTGGATCGGCATCCTCATCGCCGGTTTCGTGGCGATTTCCGGCTGTATCAGGTTCAGCATCGCGGTGTGGAGGCGCCACAAGGGTATCTATCCCCCTGCCACGAGCCAGATGGAAGATCATTGAAATTCCCGCGCACCGGCCCGGGCCTCTCCCCGCGAAGGAGGGGCCTTTTGTTTTTTATGTTGACGGTCGACATACCCTTCCCATCCTGTCCGTGAAAAGCGCCGGGTATTCAACGGCGGTATCGCGGGTCTGCACCATGAGAAAGCACCTTATCACCGAATCGGCACGCTGGGGCGTCCTGGCGTACCGGAAGAACGGCGATTTCCCCGGCACGGCGTTGATACTGATCCACGGCGCCGTGGGGGACTCGCGCCTCTTCCGCTACCAGCTCCGTCACGTGGGCGCCCGACGGAAGACCATCGCCCTGGACCTCCCGGGACACGGTTATTCTGGCGGACCGGGCGTACCGACCCTTGATGACTTCATCCACGCCATCGAGGACCTCCGCGACATCGAGGGAATCGACTCCTTCGTCCTTGCCGGCCATTCCATGGGAGGCGGCGTCTGCCTCGAGGCGGCGCGGAGGAAGATGCGGGGCCTCTCGGGCCTTGTCCTTGTCTCCACGTCGCCGGTCCTCCCGGTGTCGCGGGACCTGGTGGGGATCATCGACCGCGACGACATGGACGCCCTGGCGGGCCTCATCGTCGGCGGGGTCTTCAGCCGCAGGACCGATCTTCTTATCGGTTTCGCCCGGCAGGGGCTCCAGGAGATGAACCGGGATATCATCAGGCGGGATGTCGAGATATGCATGGAAATGGATTACACCGGGGACCTCGCCGCGATCGACCTGCCCGTCCTGGCGATCGCGAACCGCGGCGACGCGGTAATTGCCCCGGACCTCACGGCGCGGCTCGGCGAGGGCATCCCCGGGGCGCGGCTCATCATCTTCGACGATAACGGCCACGTCCCCTTTTTCGAGAACCCCCGGCCCTTCAACGAGGCCCTGGACGAGTTCCTCGGCTCCCTTGACTCCGGCGGGGCGGCGGAGGAAGGCCCAGGGTGAGGACGCCGCTCATCCACGGCGCCGGGGCCCCTTTGCGATGAATTACTTGACAAATCGACGCACCTTTCGCACCGTACCACTGATGCATTTGTTCGCATTCATCGTCTTGTGCACCGCTCAATTTCATTCGTAAACGGGGGAAATCATGTCAATCAAGCTTTCCATCAACGGTTTCGGCCGTATCGGCCGCAATGTCTTACGGGCCATCACCGGGGATCCCGCCACATACGGTGACCTCGATGTGGTGAGCATCAACGACCTGACTGATTCAAAGACCCTTGCACATCTTTTCAAGTATGATTCGATATTCGGAATTTTTCCCGGTGAGGTCTCGCACACAGCCGACACGATCGTCGTGAACGGAAAAACGATCAAGGTCCATTCGGAGAAGGACCCCGGGGCGCTCCCCTGGAAGGCCGAGGGGATCGACGTCGTGGTGGAGTCCACCGGCGTCTTCCGCAGTAAGGATAAATGCATGGCCCACATCAACGCGGGAGCGAAGAAGGTGATCATTACCGCCCCTGCGAAGAACGAGGACATCACCATCGTCCTTGGCGTCAACGAGGACAGGTACGACAAGAACAGCCACCATATCATTTCCAACGCCTCCTGCACCACCAACTGCCTGGCCCCGGTGATGAAGGTGATCAACGACCGCTTCGGAGTGGAAAAGGGCCTCATGACCACCATCCATTCCTACACCAACGACCAGCGGATCCTGGATCTTCCCCATGACGATCTCAGGCGTGCCAGGGCCGCGGCCCTTTCCATGATCCCCACCACGACGGGCGCCGCGAAGGCCGTCGCCCTGGTCCTCCCGGAACTCAAGGGGAAGCTCGACGGCGGCGCCATACGGGTCCCCACTCCGGACGTCTCCGTGGTGGACGTGGTGTGCATCGTGAAGGAAAAAACCTCGGAGGAGAAGGTCAACGCCGCCCTGAAGGAGGCCGCCGAGGGCAAGCTGAAGGGTATCCTCCAGTTCTGCGAGGAGGAGCTGGTATCGGTGGATTTCACCGGCAACCCGCATTCATCGATCGTGGACGCGCCGTCGACGAAGGTCATCGATGGCACCATGGTAAAGGTGTTGAGCTGGTACGACAACGAGTGGGGCTACTCCCGGCGCGTTGCGGACCTGGCGCGCTACATCATGAAGTAGGCCCGCGGCGGATTGCCCTGTATCGGAGGTTCATGAACCATGTCACGACGACGGATATTTGCCGGCAACTGGAAGATGTACACGACCCACGCCGAGGCCATGGCCCTTGTCGAGGGCGTCCTGGCCGGGCTCTCCGGAGTGAAGGACCGCGAGGTGATCGTATTTCCCCCGTCGCCCTGGGCAAGGGCCGTGGCGGATCGATGCGCCGGGACGGCGGTCGCCGTGGGCATGCAGAACATGTATTTTGAGAAGGAGGGCGCCTTCACCGGCGAGGTGTCGCCCGCCATGGTGAAGGACGCGGGGTGCCGCTACGTGCTGATCGGCCACTCCGAACGGCGTCATGTCTTCGGCGAAACCGACGGCGAAGTGAACCGGAAGGTGAAGGCCGCACTGGAGGTGGGCATCGAACCGGTTCTCTGCGTCGGGGAGCTCCTGGAGGAGCGGGAGAAGGAGCGCACGGATGAAGTCCTGGCCCGGCAGGTCAATGGGGCCCTTGAGGGAGTTGACGCCGCCGGGATGAAGAAGGTGATCGTCGCCTACGAGCCGGTCTGGGCGATCGGGACGGGCAGGGTGGCCACCCCGGAGATCGCCGACAGTGCCCACCGGGTCATCAGGCGCCTGGTGGGGGAGCGGTTCGGCGGGGAAACGGCGGCGGTTCTCCCGATACTCTACGGGGGCTCCGTCAAGCCCGACAACATTGCCGGGCTTTATGCCATGGAGGAGATCGACGGCGTGCTCGTGGGCGGAGCGAGCCTCAAGGCCGATTCCTTCCTTGATATCATACGGGTGAAATAACGGAAGCGAGGCGATATGGGAATACTAATCACGGTAACATCGGTTTTTTTCCTGATACTCTGCGTCCTCCTGGTGATCCTCATACTTCTCCAGTCGGACAAGAGCGCGGGGATGGGAATACTGGGCGGATCGAGCCAGTCGGCCTTCGGCTCATCGACGGCCGACGTGATCACCAAGGCGACGGGCGTCATGATCGGCCTCTTCATGATCGGGTCCCTGGCGCTGGCCGCCCTTGAATCGAGCCGGCAGGACGCCCTGAAGAAGGATCTTCTCAAGACTGAGGGGAAAAAAGCGAATAGCCTTTCCGAGAGCAAGGCGCCTGGACCGGATGGCAACGGGGGGACCGGCGCCGGTGATTAAGGGGAATAGGCCGGGGGCCGTTGCATGGCGCGACGGCGCATCAAGGCGGATTGATGCGGTGATCCCGCCATGGTTTTACCGGCGCGTCATCTGGCGGAACCGGTCCTTGTGACTGAATAAACGAACAATGATGAAAACCTATCGGAGCACCCGTCGTGAACGGGGGCGCTCCGGAACAAGTAAAAGGAGCGTATCAATGGTCAGCAAGAACTACATATTCACCTCCGAATCGGTATCCGAGGGACATCCCGACAAGGTGGCGGACCAGATATCCGACGCCATGCTGGATGAGCATATCCGGGGTGACAAGAAATCCCGGGTCGCAATGGAGACCCTGGTCACCACGGGCCGCATCGTGCTGTCAGGCGAGATCACCTCGAACCAGAAGGTCGACTACGAAAAGTTCGCGCGCCAGGTGGCGCGGGACATCGGCTACACGGACTCGGAGACCGGTTTCGATGCCGATACCTGCGAGGTGCAGATCTACGTGGACCGGCAGTCCCCCGACATATCCCAGGGCGTCACCGAGGGTGAGGGCCTCTTCTCCGAGCAGGGCGCCGGCGACCAGGGCATGATGTTCGGCTACGCCGTGGCGGAGACGAAGGAGCTCATGCCGATGCCTATCCTTCTCGCCCATCGACTCGTGAAGAAGCTCGCGGACGTGCGCCGCGCCGGGGAGCTTTCGTTCCTCCGTCCCGATTCGAAATCGCAGGTCACCATCGAATACGTCGATGGCGCCCCGAAGCGTGCAGAGGCGATCGTCATCTCCACCCAGCACACCCCCGAGGCGAGCCACAGGGACATCACCGAGGGCGTGATCGAGACCACCATCAAGAAGGTTATCCCCGAGGGGTTCATCGACAGGAACACCAAGATATATGTTAATCCCACGGGACGGTTCGTCGTCGGCGGCCCCCACGGGGACACGGGCCTCACGGGGCGGAAGATCATCGTCGACACCTACGGAGGCATGGGCCGTCACGGCGGCGGCGCCTTCTCCGGAAAGGACCCCTCGAAGGTCGACCGTTCCGCCGCCTACATGGCGCGCTATATCGCGAAGAACATCGTCGCCGCGGGCCTTGCCTACCGGTGCGAGGTGCAGCTCGCCTACGCGATCGGCGTGGCTGACCCCGTGTCGGTCCTGGTGGATACCTTCGGCACGGGTACCCTGTCGGAGGAGAAAATCGCCGCCAGGGTCCGCGAGCACTTCAACATGAAGCCCGCCGGCATCATCACGACCCTTGACCTCTACCGGCCCATTTTCAGGTCCACGTCTAATTACGGACACTTCGGCAGGGAGGACGCGGGATTCATCTGGGAGAAGACCGACAAGGCCGCGGCCCTGAAGGGCTGAAGAAGCGGCGATTCGCGGGTGAGCCCGCGCATACCATGGAAACGGTCCCGGAACCACGCCGGGGCCGTTTTTTTATCACACACCCCGGGGTGTGTCCTTGTGCGGCGGCCCCGGAATGCCGATAATGAGAAGAGATACCCGACCATGGAGCGTGTGCCATGAAAGAGATACGGCTCAGGACCTATTCCTACCGTTGCACCTGCGGCTACGAGCTGAAGGTATTCCTTGATTCGGGAATTCCCCAGGAAGTCTGCCGGTGCAGAACATGCGGGAACTCCCTTGTGCGCCGCGAAGCCTGAGGGCCCTTTCCCGCCTTTAATTCACGGTCCCCAAACGATGAAAAAAGCGTTTATCATCGCCTGCTCTCTCGGCGCGATTCTTTTGGTGGCGCTTCCATCGCGCGCGGTGGAAAAAGGGGAATCCGGGTCCATGATTGGTGGTAATGAAAAAATCGTGAACGCCGGGGAGGGAGAGGAAGCGCCGAAGCGGGATCTCAGCATCGACGCCACTGCCCTCTACGGACAGTACCAGGGGATTCTCTGGTCAGGAAGCCTCGCCCAGGGTTTCCCTGGTTTTTCCTACGGCCTGGAATCAGGGTTCACCCGCTCCGACGATTACGGAAACCGCAACACCGGTTTCTTCGACCACGACCTGGCCTTCACGGGCGACGCCAGGGCCGGGAAGTGGCGGTTCTTGCCGGAGCTCGAGGTCGGCAACGGGGGGCGCGGGATGTTCAGGAACCCCTTCTTCGACCGTGAGGACCGTGACCGGGTTAAGGTGAAGTGCGGCGCCGAGTACCGGCCGATGCCGATGCGGTGGACCTTCGACGCGGGGGGTGTGTATTTCCGTCATCGCCTTGATTCCTCGATGTTTCGTGACCTGCGCACCCTGCGCCCCTACCGATCGAGCGATCTCTACGGGGCCGCCGCCGGGGTCGGTGCTGAATACGTGTGGTCCCCGGCCAACCGGGTCGCCTTCACCTCGAACTTTCACCATTACCGGTATTCCCGCCGGGCCGGCGACGACACCTTCGTCGATAATGAGCTCACCTGGAACTTCAACCTCGCGGGCTTTCTCAAATTCGGCATAGGACCTTTCTATTCATACAACCGCGACGCGGGGCATTTCGTTTCCGGGAAGGCGGGAGTCTCCACGATCAACATAAAGTATTTTTTCGCAGAGGCGTCGTACCGATACGAGCTCGAGCCCTTCAGGCCCGAAAAGTATTACTGGGACGAGCGCTTCGTGATGCCGGACTACCGCCTCAAGCCGGGAAGGGGGCATCGCACCGAGGCCGCAGCGGGCCTCGACGTCAGACGCGAGGGGAGCGGGAAGGCGTATTTTAGCGGCCTGAGGATGAAGGTCTCGGGTTCCTTCATGACGAGGGACCGCCACTATTCCCTTTTCTCCCTCCCCGAACTCGTGCGCTATCCCCATCGCATGAAACTGGCGGCCGCCGGGGCCGCCGGCGAGGCGTCCCTGGAGTTCGTAATACCCCAGGGAAGGATCGAGACCGGCGCCAATTACGAGTATTCCTATTTCTACGCCTCAGGTTACGTCACCTACCGGCCGGAACACCTCTGGGGCGCCTTCCTTCGCATCGAAATCTGGCGGTTCGAGACCGATTTCACCACCCGCTACCGGGGGCCTGCGCACGCGTGTCCCTTCGCGCGGGTGAGAATGGACCGCGCCTTCATCGGCTCCCTTGTTCTTCAGTGCAGGATCCATGAATCCCTTTATCTCCAGGGGCGGGTCGACAACCTTTTCGACGCACGGTACTCCGAGGTCTACGGGTACCCGGAGCCCCGACGCTCCTTCATGGGGGGAGTCCGGGTAATGCTCTGAGGGTGACGCGGGACGGCGACCTTCCGGGCATCTTTATTGTGTAACCGACAAATGATGATTGACACATACTTTGATGGCGTGTTCCCTGTGCATGCGCGCGGCGTCTCCCCGAGCCGTACCGGGAAAAAAATTCACGAGCGTATCATCCAATGGATTCATTGAGCGGCAGCTTTTTTCTTTCACTCTTCGACCGGGTCCCCACCTGGGCGGTTCTGGCCCCCATTTTCATATGCTCCGTTGTCTTCCTCGGGGTTGTCATCGAACGGCTGGTGTTCTTCAGGCGTATCAACCTCGATTACCGGCTCATCATACGGAACATTGCCTCCCTCCTGGGGGCGAGGAAGGCGAAGCGGGACGAGGCGTCCCTCTTCCTGATGTCCTATTCGGGACCCCTCGTTGACATGATGCGGGGAATCCTGGACAGCGCGGGCACAACGGAGAACCGGGAGCTTGTCATTCGAGATGTGTCGGAGCGCACGATACTCAGGATCGAAAAGCACGCGGGCATCGTCGCCACCATCGCCACGGTGTCGACGATGCTGGGTCTCTTCGGCACGATCACGGGGATGATGAAGTCATTCAGCAGCCTTTCCCAGTACGGCCAGGGGGCCCAGGAAATGCTGGCCAGGGGCATCGCCGAGGCCCTCATCACCACGGCCCTCGGGCTTACCGTGGCGATACCGGCCCTGCTTTTTTACAATTACATGGTCTCGAGGATCGATTATTTCGTCAAGGAAGTCGAGTTTATCGCGAACAGCCTCGACGATATGCTGAAATAGGGCGCCCCCTTTCACGGAAGGGCGGCCGGGTACATTCATATGAATCCCGTTCGGGGGGAAGGAAGGGGGCAGGGCTGAATGGCGTTCAGGTTCAGAGGACATTTCACGCACAAGGCGGTGATCGACATCACGCCTCTTATCGACCTGACCTTCAACATGATCATATTCTTCATGGTCAGCTTCTCCCTCGGCGTCCAGTCGTCCATCACGGTGCATCTTCCCAGGGCCGTCCAGAGCGGCGATGAGCATACCGGGCCCGTCGTGGTCTCCGTGACGGGGAAGAACGAGGTTTTCATCAACGACGCGGCGGTCAACCGGGATTCCCTTGTCGAGGAATTCAAGAGGCGGAAGAATGAGCTGGGACGGGAGACCGTCGTAATCAGGGGGGACCGCGAGGCGGATTACGAGACGATCATCAAGGTCATGGACGGCCTGAACAGGGCCGGCATTCCGAAATTCATACTCTCAACCGTAAAGTGACGGATCACGGGCATATATTCTTGACACGAAACAGGCGGCGTACTATCAATGCCGAGCCGGCAATTCAATTCAATCGCGGGCTTTCATACAACACAGGTGCTGCATGAGAACACGATTCCTATCCGCCGCGTTGCTGGCCGTCCTTTTCGCGATACCGATCCTGCATTCGCAGCCCTCGAAATATGAAGGGAAGCCGGTCAAAAAAATCCTCTTTGAAGGCCTGAAAAACGCTACCGAAGACGACCTTCTTTACGTGATGAAAACAACGGTGGGCTATCCCCTTCGCGCGATCGAGGTGCGGGAGGACATCAAGAAAATTTTCAAGAAGGGCAATTTCGAGAGCATTACCGTCGAAATAGAGGAATTCACGGACGGCGTCCGCCTGAAATTCATATGCAGGGAACGCCCCGTGGTGAAGGAAGTGGTGTTCCGTGGGCTCGACGAGATCACGGAGAATGACCTCAGCACGATCATACCCGTCAAATCCGGAGGTTTCATCCGAAAGGATTTTCTCGAAAAGAGCGTCGCTATAATCAAGAGGAAATACGACGACGAGGGTCTCTTCAACGCCATCGTGAACTACGAGGTGAAACCCGAACGGGGCGACGATGAATCAAGCGTGCGCGTAATCTTTACCATCGACGAGGGCGAGGTGGTCCGCGTCAGGAAGATCTCGATCCTTGGCCCGAAGGTCCTGGGCCAGCGCGAGCTCAAGTCCGTGATGGAGACCTCCGAAAAGGGTCTCTTTAAAAGCGGAGAGTTCAAACGCGATGTCTGGGAAGAGGACAAGGGGAAGCTCCTCGCCTATTACCGCCATCACGGGTATCTCGACGCGCAGATCATCGATGAGAAGATCGAGTACGAGTGGCTGAACCCGGAGAAGAAGGAGAAGCGGGGTATCTTCATCACCCTCAAGGTGAGCGAGGGGGATCGCTACTATTTCGACGGGTATTCGGTCCGCATCGAGGGAGTTCCGGGAGAAACGGTCTACACCCCCAAGCAGATCATGCGTGATTTCGAACAGACACGGAAGGGGAAGGTGTTCAACGACTCCCTGTTCCAGAACGACCGGCAGATGATCAGCATGATGTACGCCTCGAAGGGGTACATCTTCGCGCGCGTGATTCCCGAGAGGAAGGTAACGGAGCGCGAGGTGACGGTCAAGGGGAAAACGGAGAAAAGGAAATTCATGGCCGTGGAGTTCGTCATCGAGGAGGGCAGCCAGGCCTACATTGACATGATCATCATCAAGGGGAACAAGAAGACGAAGGACAAGGTCATCCGGAGGGAGGTGCTCCTTAAAGAGGGCGATCTCTTCGATTCAAGGAAGCTGCAGCTGTCGAGGGAAAAGGTCTACAACCTGGGTTTCTTCAAGCAGGTGAACATCGACGTGAGGCCGGGAAGCCGCGAGGGCTACATGAACCTCGTCGTGGACGTCGAGGAACAGCCCACGGGCACCATCTCCCTGGGCGGCGGCTACGGCACCACTTCCGGGTTTTCCATCTTCGCCGACGTGGCGGAAAACAATCTCCTCGGCTACGGGCAGCGGGTGGGCGTGCGGTTCGAGTACGGTCCGGCCAGGACTTCCATCACCCTCAGCTTCAACGAACGGTGGCTTTTCAACCAGCCCATAGGACTGTCGACTTCGATATTTTACAATCTTTACAACGTCACCTCGAACCAGACGGTCTTCACCAGCATCGAGGACGAGGCGAGCTACAAGCGCGAGGCCTTCGGGTACGCCCTTGGGCTCAGCTACCGGTTCCTCGATTACCAGACCGTGGGAACGAGCTGGTCCCACGCCTTCACGCGGGTCAAGGACCCCTCGGGGAACAGCTCCGAGGAGATCTATTATCTCCAGAAGCTCGGGTTCCAGGAAAAGAGGTCGATCTCGGTGTTTCTTGCCCACGATTCCAGGGATAACTATCTCAATCCCACCCGGGGCGCCAGTATTGACATGTCGGCCATGTTCACCGGCGGGCAGGTCCTGGGCGGATCGGACCACTACATAAAGCTGTCGCCATCGGCATTCATCTACTTCTCGCCTTTTCACCTGCCCTTTCTCAAGAGCCATCCCTGCGTCTTTGAATTCAGGGCGAGCGGAGACTTCATAGTGAAACCCTTTAACAGCGGCAGCGTGAGCAGGAAACAGCCCTACCTTTCCGTCGCCTCGATCCTTGGCTCCTTTGACCTGAAGGACCCCTGGCTTGAGCCGGAAGACCGGCTGAACCTCGGCGGGCCCGAGACGCTCCGCGGCTGGGATTACTACGATAAGAAGTTCCCCGAATCCTGGCAGAAAGTGGGTCTCTTTCACCGGATACTGTATGGCGTGGAGTTCAGGGTGCCGATCCACCCCCGGATGCTCTGGCTCGCCCTCTTTTTCGACGCCGGTTCCCTCTGGTCGGACCCCTTCTGGGAAAAGCATCTCTCCAAGGAGAACCTGGACCTGGTCGTGAAGGACCTCGCGACAAAGGACCTCCAGCGGCTCCAGAACTTCAGGAACGTGAATATCCTTTCCTACTTCAAGTACTCCTACGGCTTCGGTTTCAGGATACAGATCCCGATGATGCCCCTCCGTTTCTGGTTCGGCAGGAAAATGATCTATGACGGCAAGTTCAAGAGCATCGATGGATTGACCTTCCAGTTCGGCATCGGGGACATGAGGTTCTGATGCGGCGCGGCCTGGCCATACTGGTCCTCGCGGCGACGGCCTCGTCCTGTTCCTATTTTTCAAGGAAGGACGCCCCCTCCCCGCCGCCGGTCATACGGTACATGAACCTGAAGGCGGTGTACGAGTTCCTGTTGAACAGGACGCGCGACGCCCTGGAGGTCAAAAAGAAGTCGGACGCCATCGCCGACCGGATGCGCGAGATAGAACGGGAGCGGCGGGAACGGCAGGAGGAAAAGCGGGAGCATGCCGCCCTCGATGACGAGTACGATCGCCTCCGGGGCGATTACGATTCTCTTAAGAAGGCGATGAAGGGCCACAAGGTGAAATTGCTGAGCCGCATCGACAGGGCCGTGAGAAACGTGGCGAAGAAAAAAAAGATCGATTTCGTGCACAACATCGGGGATGAACTCCTCTACGCCAGGAAGGAATATGATATCAGCGATGAGATCGTCAGGGAGCTGGTGCGCATCGAGGACCGAAGCGCCCCCGAATCGCGCTAGGCGAGCCCCGCGTCGCCCCGGTCTTAAGAGGGCAGCGATACTCGTGGTCATCGCCGTCCTCGCGGGCGGGCCTGCCTGCGCGGGCAAGCGGGAGAGGATCGCCGCAGCCTTCGACAAGTACGGCGGCCCATACGTCGTCTACGTCAGCAAGAAGGACTTCCGGCTGGAGGTCTATGACCGGAGCCTGGAGCGTGCCGCATCCTACGTCATCGCCTATGGCTCGAACCCGGACGGGGGTCCGAAGCTTCACGAGGGCGACAACCGAACCCCCGAGGGGACCTACCACGTCACCGAGATGCTGAGCATGGACGCGGACAGGGAGTCCCCGGCGTATCGCAGGCTCCGGGACCTGAACAGGGTCTATTTCCGGGCGAAGGATGGGCACGGCAGGTTCGGACGGCCGGGGGTCGACCTGGGGGACAACGCCTACGGGCCGCGTTTCTTCGCCCTGGATTATCCCAATGAAGATGACCGGAGGCGGTTCGACAGGGCCCGCCGGAGGGGCCTGATCGGCGATGTTAAAGGAATAGGCTTCGGCATCGCCATTCACGGGAACAACGACGAGGACTCGATGGGCCACCGTTCCTCGAGCGGGTGCGTCCGCATGTACAACAGGGACATCGTCGACTTCGAGCGGTACGTGCGCGTGGGTATGCCCGTCATCATATCCCCCCGTTAAGGTGCGCGATTTTTTATGTTGACATTATTTCCTCGGCCAAGGGATACTGTCGTCGATTTTTTCCACAAAAGGGAGGAATAACGTGTTACTTGCAACTGGTATCGCATATGCGGCCTCTGAAGGCGCTCCGGGCGCCGGGGGCATGTCGGCTTTCGGGAACTACAGTTTTTTCATACTCATGGCGGTCACCATCGCCATTTTCTACTTTCTCCTGATCCGGCCGCAAAAGAAACGGGAGAAAGAGAGGGTCGACATGATTTCCTCCCTGAAAAAAGGAGACCGCGTGGTCACCGCCGGCGGGATGCACGGGATCGTCGACGGATTCAAGGAAGGTGATATCGTCATCATCAAGATATCGGGCAATACCAAGGCCGAATTCAACAAGAGCGCCATCCAGACGAAGGTGTCATGACCCGGAGATGAAACGCACTCTATTCCATCTTCTGCTGATCCTGGCAGTCCTCCTGGCCGCAGTTTCCGCCATGAACGCCCAGAACGCCGATGGCGGTGAAACGGGCGGAACCGGCGTGACGGAGGGATCAGCGGGCTCCGGTGAGGACCCGGCGGATTCCGCCGGGGAGAGCGTCGCGCCCTCCGAAAGCGAGGGAACCACCCTGGACATCGGCAACGACAGCGGTCTCGAGGAAAAGAGGAAAGCCGAGGCCAGGGCCCGCGAGGCCCGGAGGATCGCGGAAAAGAAGGCGGAAGAGAAAAGGGCGGCGGAACAGAGGAAGAGAGAGCTCGCGAAGAAAGAGGAGGAGAAGAAGGACGAAGGCGCCGCGGAAGATACGGCGGCGGTGGGGGACTCCCTCCTCATGATCGGACATGATTCCATTATCCCGCTGCGAATTCCGGGCATTACCCCGCCGGCGGAAGAAACGGGCCTGGACATCGTGAAGATACCCGGCGATGAGGTCGAGGACGACGAGAAGGACTCCTCAAAGGGCGGGATCTTCGGTCGGCATACCGATACCATCGCCAAATGGGGCCTCCTTCTTTTCGTCTTCGTCATTTTCCTGGTATACAGGACAAGGGCGAAGCGCACGAGGCGAAAGGTCGTCCGGACCATTACGAAACGATAATCTGATTCATCAGGGGACTCGCATGACCAGGGGAATGATATATAAACTCATTTTTATTCTGCTCTTGATCGCCTTTGCCGTCATACTCATTGCCCCCACGGTCGGCGAAAAAAGCATGCGGATAGACCTCGCGCCGGACGCCACGGCCGAGCAGCTCGATACCGTCAGGAAGCGTTTCCCCGCGGACAAGTACTCGATCGTGACGGAAGAGACGTCCCTTACCGTCGTCGGGAGGAACATCACCGACGCCGTCATGAACGAAGTGAGGAACTACCCCGGCGTCGCCACAGCGGTGATCCTTCCCCACTGGGCGGAAAACGCCGTCATGGCCAAGAAGATAAACCTTGGCCTCGACCTCCAGGGCGGGATGCACCTGGTGATGCAGGCCGATTTTAAAAAGATAGAAAGCAAGTCGCCCGACGGGACCAAGCTCACCGAGAAGGAAAAGACCGAGCTCACCCAGCAGGCCCTGGAACTCATACGAAACAGGATCGACAAGTTCGGCGTTGCCGAGCCGTCGATCAGGCCCCGGGGCAACGAGGCCATCGAGATACAGCTCCCCGGCGTCAGGGATCCCAGGGCGGTCAAGCGCGCCATCGGCACCACGGGACGCGTGGAGTACCGCCTGGTTGACGATGAGTATTCAGGGAAGGCAGCCGAGTGGCTCAGCCGCAACTACCGGGAAGAGGCACTTCCCGAGGATGTCGCGGCCCAGGAGAAGCTCCTGGCGGACATGGCAGCCGGCATCCAGCTTCCAGGGCGGCTCGAGCTTCTCTTCCAATGGGACCGGAAGAAGGACACCAAGAAGATCATTCCATCCTACCCCGTGGCCCTCTCCCGCGAGGTGGCACTGGCGGGCAACGACATCAGCAAGGCCTGGATTGGCCAGGATGAATACGGCGGGCTGGCGGTCCATTTCACCACCACCGCGGAGGGCGCCTCCAAGTTCGCCGACGTAACGTCGAAGAAGAACTGGACCAAGCGGCTCGCCATCGTGATCGACGACAAGGTGCGGAGCGCTCCGCGGCTTAATGTCCAGATCACCAGCGGCCAGGCGATGATCAGCGGCAACTTCACCTACGAGGAGGTGAACACCCTGACGCGCATTATCAAGGAAGGCGCGCTGCCCGTTGACCTCAACATCATCGAGGAGCGCACCGTGGGGCCCTCCCTCGGCCAGGACGCCATCGAGGGGGGCGTCAAGGCGGCGCTGATAGGCATCGGCGGCATCATGCTCTTCATCCTGCTCTATTACCGGCTCTCCGGCATCATCGCGAACGTGGGGCTTATCCTCAACGCGATCTTCATGCTGGCCATACTCTCCTGGCTCGGGTTCACCCTGACTTTGCCCGGCATCGCCGGTGTCATCCTCACCATCGGCATGGCCGTGGACGCCAACGTCATCATTTTCGAGCGGATAAAGGAGGAATTGCGCGCCGGGAAGTCGGTCCGCATGGCCATAAGCCTGGGTTACGAAAGGGCCTTCTGGACGATATTTGACGCCAACATGACGACGCTCATCTCGGCGTTCATACTCGTGCAGTTCGGAACGGGGCCGATCAAGGGATTCGCCGTGACCCTCACCATCGGCCTTCTCTCCAGCATGTTCGTGGTCCTGTACATCACGCGGTATATCTTTGAACTGCTGTCATTGAATAAGAAGCTCAAGAAGCTCAGCATTTAGGGGGACGGAGGGTTGAAAGAACGCATTATTCCATTCCTTAAATATCGCTACATTGCCTACGCGACGTCTTTGTCGCTCTTCGTCCTTTTCATTGTCCTCTCCATCCCCAGGGGGGGGCTGATGCTCGGCGTCGATTTCGTCGGCGGCCTCAAGATAATCGCCAAGTTCGAGAAGGGCGTGGATGAGAACGGGATACGCCAGGCCCTGAAGGCCTACAATCCCCTCGTGCAGCAGATCGGCGAGACAGAGAGCAATGAATATATCATTTCCACCAAGCTCTCCGGGGAATCGGTCTATACCGTCGAGGACCGCATCGCCGATGGGATCGAGGGGGCTTTCAAGGGCGCCACGATCCGGCGCGATCCCACGCTCATCATCTCCACCAGGGGCGGTGTCGACGAGGGGGCCTTTCGCGCGAGGCTCGCGCCCATGGACGCCGTGGCGCAGAGAATCGGCGACGCCGGTTTGAATGAGTACATCGTGTACGAAAGGGATACGAAAGGCATCAAGTCGAATTACAACATTGAAGAGGTCGAGAAGGCGCTCCGGGGCGCGTATCCGGACCTCCAGGTGCTCACCGGCGTTGCCCTGGCAGTATCCTTCCGGCCCGGCACCGATGAGAAGTCAATCGGGGACCTCGTGAATACATTCGGGGCCCGGGCGGTCCGTTCCGAGCACAGGGAGAAACCCGTCTACCTTGTTTACAGGGTGATCGTGGATGAGGCGGAAAGGATCACGGCGATCCTTTCCCGCACGTTCAAGAGCGTCGAGGTAATGAGCGTGGAGAACGTGGGCCCCGCCATCGGAAATTTTCTCCGAAGGTCGGCCATCAAGCTCTTCGCCGTGGCGCTTATACTGATGATGATCTACCTGACGTACCGCTTCGAGATCCGTTATGCCGTGGGGGCCATGGCGGCACTGGTGCACGACGTCGTACTCTCCGTGGTGTTCTGCGGCGCCGTGGGGGTCGAGATCAACATTCCCGTCGTCGCGGCGATCCTCACCATCTTCGGATATTCCATCAACGACACCATCGTCATCTTTGACCGCGTGAGGGAGAACACGAATATCGAGACCCGCATGAGCTTCCGGGAGATCATCGATCGCTCCATCACCCAGTCAATATCGAGGACCCTCCTTACCTCGCTCACGACGATTTTCTCGGTCCTTGCCCTTTACCTGATAGGCGGCGAGGGACTGAATGATTTCGCCCTTGTCCTGCTTTTCGGGCTCGTGGTGGGAACCTATTCCACCCTCTACATCGCGTCTCCGGTGGTCCTCTCGTGGGAACAGTTCGTCGCAAGGATGCGTTCGTTACGGAAGGGGAAGTCGATCTCCTGAGACTCTTCCGGGGAGAGGCGTCTGGCGGGGGTCGTGAGGGCGAAATTCCCGGAGCGTGTCTCCCCGGGACATCGCATCCATTGATCCAGATGAAAGACAGGTGAAGGGTTGTGCCGCACCGGACCTACATGGAACTGGCGCTCAGGATCGCCTACGACCGGATGGGGGACACCTCGCCGAATCCCCCCGTCGGCGCCGTGATCGTGAAGGACGGCGCCGTCATCGCCACGGGGGGAACGGGACCCTGGGGCACGCACCACGCCGAGAGGGCCGCGCTCATCGTAGCCGGCTCCGCCGCCCGGGACGCGGAGATGTACGTTTCCCTGGAGCCCTGCAGCCACCAGGGCAGGACGCCCCCCTGCACGGAAGCCATCATCAGGGCGGGGATACGGAAGGTTTTCATCCCGGTCCTTGATCCCAATCCCCTGGTCTCCGGGAAGGGCGTCGCCGAGCTCCGGGGCGCCGGTGTGGACGTTGTTTTTACGGAAGACATGGCCGGCGGCGCCGTTGACATGCTGCGCCCCTTCAGAAAGTGCATCCTCAGGAAGCGCCCCTTCATACTTTCGAAGAGCGCCGTCACGCTTGACGGGCGCATCGCCGCCGGAAGCGGCGACTCGAAATGGATTTCCTCCGAACAATCCCGCTATCTCACCCATCGTATCCGCGCCAAGGTGGACGCCGTGATCGTGGGCAAGAACACCTTCGAGCGCGACAACCCCTCCCTGACCGTGCGGCTCGATTCCTTCAGCGAGGAGGCCCGGGGATATTTCGACGGAAAGCCGCCCCTTCTTCTCGGGAGGGACAATTTTTTCCTGCGATCTCTCGCCGTGGAGCCGGTGAGGGAGTTCTCCCAGCCGCTCCGCGTCGTGATCGGTCTTCCCGGGAGGATCGATCCGGGGCGCAACCTCTTCTCCGACGATAATTACCTCTTTTACGAGAGGAAGGACGCGGCGGAGATGCGCGCGGAGAAGGACCCTGTATACCGGGAGGTCCTGGATCGGGTCAACTGCCGGCTTGTTGATGCGGCGGACCATGGTGAGGAGGTCGCGGCGGTCCTGGCGGACCTCGCGGGACGGAACGTCACCATGGCGCTCCTCGAGGGAGGCGGAAGGGTTGCCGGCGCCTTCTTCGACGCCGGGGAGATAGACCAGTTTCTTTACATCATCACGCCGAAAATCGTCGGCGACGGCGTCCCCTCCCTTACGGCGAAAGGGGCCGATTCCATCGCCGCGGCCACGAGGCTGCGGGACGTGACGGTGATGCCGGTCGGCGATGACCTGTTCTATACCGGGTACCGGGAATCGTATCACTTTGAAATGCTGTGAGGTGGGCCCATGTTTACCGGAATGATTGAAGAAACCGGCCTCGTGGCGGAGATCGTTCGCTCGGGGGAGGGCCTGTCCCTCACGATCGCCGCCCGGGAAGTGCTGGAGGGAACGCGCGTCGGTGACTCCATCGCCGTCAACGGCGCATGCCTTACCGTCACGGCCGTCGACGCCGGGGGCTTCACCCTGTTCGTTTCACCCGTTACCGCGTCGGTCACCACCCTGGGTGAATTCGCCAGGGGCAGGAGGGTGAACCTGGAGCGCGCCATGGAGGCCTCGTCGCGATTCGGGGGTCACATCGTACAGGGACACGTCGACGGCCGCGGCAGGGTGGATCGGGTGGAGCGTGATTCACGGGGGATGCGCGTTGCCCTGTCGGCTCCGCCGGACCTGCTTCGCTACATCGCCGCCAGGGGATCCGTCGCGGTTGACGGGGTGTCCCTCACCGTGGTGTCCCTCACCTCCTCGGGGTTCACGCTTTACATCATACCCGAAACCCTCAGGAAGACGGTCCTGGGGGAATGGAAGGCGGGGGGAGAGGTTAACCTTGAGGTTGACATACTCGCGAAGTATGTCGAGCGGATGCTTGACCGCCCGGGTGAGGGCGGGGAGGGGCCCGGTGACGACGGTTTGAAGAGAAAGCTTGCGGAGGAGGGCTACCTCTAGGTTCCGGCCCGACCTTCCTCCCGAACGTCGATACCCGGGTAGTCCTTTTCAAGGCTTTCAATCGTGGCGGTGCGGAAGAATTTACCCAGGTGCGCGGTGTTGAGTACATCCTCCGTTTCTTTCGTGAGGTCGAAAAGAATCATGTCGATGCCTATGTTGCTTGTCCTGTTCAGGAGGAGGATCAGGGAGCCGATGCCGGAGGAATCGATGTACCTGACCTTCCCGAAATCGAGGAGAATCGTTTTCACGGGATGGGAGATGAGGGGCGAGGTGCTCTCCCGGAAGCGGGTAACGCTTTCAATCGTGAACTTGCCCTTCAGCCTCACGAGGGCGGTCTCCGGTGAGGGCATGCTGACTTTTATTTCCATGTCATTCCAGCCTTTCCCACAGGTTTCTTTGCTCGATGATCAGGAAAAATTTCTTCTCGAATGAATCGACCTCGCGGAAATATGGGGTCGCGGGGTCGCCGCGAAAGAGGACCGCGAATTTCGCTATCTGCTTGATGGCGTGGATGAGATTGTTTTCCTTCAGGGCCTTCAGTATCTCATGGTAGATGATCACCGCCGCCGAGTCCATGACCTCCTTGAAGAACTGGGGGTTCTTCCTGTTCAGGGGCGCGGCGATTTCGGCCACCGCAAGGTGACGGTTGGGCGCGGCGGGGTCGGAATATTTAAGGAGATAGACGATGATGGCGCGCTTGACTTCCGGCGTCTCACCGGATTCGAGCATCCCGCGAATCTCCTCGAGGGCGGCCCTGGCCATCTCATCGCGCTCCGTTTCATGCGCCGTTGAGCCCTCGTGGGCCTTGATCAGTTTTTCTACCTCAATTTCTTTGGCGTCGGAAATGGTTTTCTCGAATCTCCTGTTCATCCGCACGAATTCGGCGTCGGAATATGATTTGAAGCCGTCTTTCAGGATGTTGACGAATTCAATGGCCTCGTCGGAGCGCGCGACGACCGCTTCGTCTTTCATGGATTTCAGGAACTGCAAGGAGATGTTGCCCGTGAGAGAGAGGTCCAGCCGGTCCGGCGCGACCGATTTGACCAGGGACATCTTGTAAAGAAGGGGGATTTTTTTACTGCCGCTGGCCCGGGCCTCCCTGAGCATCGACAGGAGCCTGTCAATGGGCTCGACGGGAACGGCGGTGGACCACCGTGAAATCGGCTCGATCAGGTTCTCATGGTACACCTGCCGTCCGCGGTTCGCGAGGCTCTGGATGATGCGGATGTAATTGTCGACGAGGGGGGCGCGGATGGACGTGATCGACTCTCTCATGACTTTGATGGTATACCCGCGTTGCCCGCTGTCAAAAGATTTTTCACGGAATGCAGAATATTTTTTTCAGGTCGATCGATCCCGGCCGCGCGGGGAGGGGAATCGTCCTGCCGCCCCGGTACGCCGAGAGATAGGCGGCATGGATGACCTCGAGGGCGCGATATCCCTCCTCGGCGCCGGAAACCGTGGAGGCGGAGCCGCATGCTACGGCACGGGCCTCGCGGTAGAGGTCCCGGAAACAGTTGTTTTTCCTCCATGCCGGGAAGGGCCTCTCCTCGAGGTCCCTGAATCCGGTGTAAAGCCGCGACGCCCTGCCGCGATAGATGCGTTGGTATCCGTTCCCTATCACGATCCTGCCCGCTGTCCCGGAGATATCGAGCTCGAAAAGGAAATAATCGCGCCTGCCTCCGGCTTCGAGAAACACGTCCACTCCTCCGGCGGTCCGTATCCACGCGCAGGCCCGGTCCTCGAACCCGCGGACTCTTCCCTCCCGCTCGAAGGCGCCCCGGACCGTGGCGATGTCGCCGAAGAGGTAGCGCACCATGTCCACCATGTGCGTGCCGTCATGGAGGAGGGGCCCTCCCCCCTCGCCGAGGTCCGAGGCGCCGGCGTATCCGCCGGTCAGCACCGAGGCATGGACCGTCTTCACCCTGCCGATCGTTCCCTTGGCAATGAGCTCCCTCACCTTCCTGTACCGCCCGTCGTAGCGTCGTTCATGGTTGACGATGACCGTGGCGCCCCGGGAGCGGCATTCCTCGATGACGCGGCGGCATTGCGCCAGGCTGGAGGCCATGGGCTTTTCAATGACGATGACGCGGGCGCCCCTGCGCGCCGCCTCGATCGCGATGGCGGCGTGGCTTTCCGTCCACGTCGCGACGACGGCGATGCGGGGGGGCGCGTCGGCCAGAAGCCGGCGGTAATCGGCGTAGAGGCGTTCACCGGGGATCTTCGCCGATGCGCCGAATCGCGCGAGCCGCGCGGCGTCGATGTCGCATGCGTGGGTAATCGCGAGGCCCGCGGCGGCGGCGCCGCCCCAGTGGGTGCATGGCTTGTAGCGGAGGGGATCATTTTCAAGTAGAAAGCCGATCCTGCCGCAGCCGATGAGGGCGACGTCGGCATTGCCCGACGCAGGGGGGTGTTTTTTTTTCAACATGGCGGGGTTCGTTCCCGGCGGGGCGGCGTCAGAGAAGGGGAAGGTATTCCCGTATCTCGTAATCGGTGATGTAGCGGTTGTATCGCTTCAGCTCCTGTATCTTGTTCTCTATGAATTTTTCGAAAATCACCTCGCCCAGGGTTTCCCTCATGAGGGAGCTTTTTTCGAAGCAGGAGAGGGCCTCGTTCAGGTTGGCCGGGAGCCGGGGGGCTTTCGCGTCGCCGCCTTCCGTCTGCGCTTCCAGGGTATACTTCTCTTCGATTCCCTTCATGCCCGAGGCGAGTATCGCTGAAAAGGCGAGATAGGGATTGCAGGCCGGGTCAGGGTTCTGGAGCTCGATACGCATGGTGTTCGGCTTGTCGGGCCTGCACCGGGGGACCCTGACTAGGGCGTTGTGGCTCGTGGCGCTCCATGACGCGCGGGTCGGTGACTCGAAATCCTCGTGGAGGCGCTTGTAGGAATTGATCCACTGGTTCGTGAGGGCGAAGAATTCGTTGCAGTGCCTGAGGAGGCCCGCGATGTAGTGTTCCGCCGTTTTCGAAAGGAAGTGGGCCCCCTTGGGATCGAAGAACATGTTCTTATCTTCCTTGAAAAGCGACTGGTGGAGGTGGAGGCCCGAACCGTTCTGGTCGGTCATGGGTTTCGGCATGAACGAAGCGTGGATGCCGTTCATGAGGGCGATCTCCTTCGTGATGAGCTTGAAGGTCATGATGCTGTCAGCGGTGACCAGGGCGTTTTCGTGCCGCAGGTCGATTTCATGCTGGCTGTGGGAGCCCTCGTGATGCGAGGAGATGACGTCGATGCCCATCTTTTCCAGGGTAAGGACCGCCTGTCTCCGGTAATCCGTTGCGGCATCGAGTGGCGTAAGATCGAAATACCCCCCCCGGTCGAGGATCTCGGGGGACGAGGAGCTTTTGAAAAGGAAGAATTCTATTTCGGGACCGGTGTAAAAGGTATAGCCCCGGGATGCCGCGCGCTCGAGGTTTTTCTTTAAAATATACCGCGCGTCTCCATCGTAGGGGGTCATGTCCACGTGGCGTATATCGCATAGCATCCGCGCGACGGAGTCTTCGCTGGGCCTCCAGGGGAGTATCTTGAACGTGGAGACGTCGGGCATGGCGATCATTTCCCGTTCGTCTGCCCTGATGAAACCGAGGAGAGTGGAGCCGTCGAAACGGACACCTTCCGTGATGGCATCCTCGAGCTCGTCGATGGTGATGGCGAAGCTCTTCAGGAATCCAAGTATGTCGGTGAACCACAGCCGGATGAACTTGACGTTGTTGTCGTGGGCGAGCTTGAGTATGTATTCCCTGTTCTGGTCGTTTTCCATTATCAGTCGCAGCTCCTGTGGCGCGTGCGCCGTTCCTGCAGCGCGCGGCGCTACCAGCTTAAAAAGATCAGCACGATGAAGAGGATGAGTATGACGAGAAGAAGCGACAGCATCACCATCGTGCCCTTCGAAAAGGAAAGTCCCTCCTCCTGTTCGGGGCCCGCGGCCGAGGGGGAGACGCCCGTCTTCTTCCTTCCCGGCGCCCTGCCGTCCTCGGCGGGATTGTAGAGTTTCAGCTTCACCTGTTTTTCGGTCTCGGTGAACTTGCCGTAAATACCCTTGGATATCAGCGTGAGAATGTCCGTGGGATTGTTCTTCCCGGTCCCCGCCTTGATGTCGATGACCTCGGCGGGCGTGGGCAGCACCTCTTTTTCTTCCCTGAGGTTCAGGAGGTCGATGAAGTAGTTCGCCCTGTCCGACTGCGGCAGGATATATACCATCAGCCGGTCCCCCACCCTGAGTTCGTAGATCGGCTTGCCCTTGACCGGGGCCACGATCGGCTTCACCGGGAGTATGACCGAGTCGTCGTCAACCTTGAAATCATCGCCTCCGGCGGTTTCCTCCTCGTCCTTCTGCTCCACGGCGCCGAGGGATGCCTGGTATTCAGAAGGGGCCAGTTCCTGGATGGCCGTCTCGAGGACAAGGTTCTTATCGTGGACTATGCGGTTGATAAGGTCGAAGAGGATGATATCCATCGCGTTGTAGTCGTAATCGGACACGTTGGAATGGAGGAGCGAGATGGAATTCATTTCCTCGGAAAATTTTTTGAACTGGTCCATGATCGACGCCGTCATGGTCTTGTTGAAGTTGCCCTTCCATTTCACGTTGGCGATCTGTTCCCTGTACCTGGTCCAGTCCTCGTGGGGCTCGAGATTGTACAGGTCTGAATAGGTCGAGATGACGGCGTTGAAGGATTCGAACTGGCTCTCGTTTTTGAAGACAAGCATGAACTGGCCGTAGAGGTTAAGGGATGTGGCCTTGAAGCGCCCCTTCACCATGAGGATGGTGTCCCGGATGTCCTGGTAGTCTCTCTGGTCCTGGCTCATACCTGTACCCGTACCGTACGCTGGATCTCTTTATGTCAGATTTGATGCTCATTCTAGTTGAAAAGGCGCATGTGTCAATGATAAAATCAGGGTAAAACTCGACTTCCGGGGATTAAGGCCTCTGGGAAAAATAAAATATTTGATTTACAACGCGCCGGGACGATATATATTATAGTGGGATTCATCATACTGCGAGGGAACCGCCATTATGCAAAACAGGATCATCGCCCGGATTTCAATGGCCGCCTTTTTCATTTTCCTGTCGGGCGCCGTCTTTCCCTATTCCGACCAGACCACCACGGAGAGGATACTGAAGGAGAACAACCGGTTCATTGAGTTCATCAATGTTTCGGTCACCAATTTCGCCGAGAACAAGAAAGAGGATTTCCTGTCCGCCTACGGGAAGCATTTCAACGCCGACGTGGCCTATCTCCAGTCCGATTACCGCAGGGCGTTCAAACGGGTCTATGCCTCCCAGGAGGAGATGGAAAAGCTCTACCGGGAGATGGTCAAGGACCACTACCTCGAGGATTCCAAGGCGATCCTGGACCGCCTGGCGCCGCGGATCATACGATCAAAGAACGCCAGGGCCCGCCTCTACCTCACCCTGGGATACCGTGACCGTACCGTGAGCTGGGTTCACTACACGGTGGGTGACGCGTCGAATCCCAAGCTGCACTCCTACAAGATTTACAAGTTCGAGGACGCCATCAAGATGGCCCGCCGCGCAAAGAGGTACGCCTTCCTGGCCCTTTTCGAAAGCCAGACGACTGAAATGAAGTTCAAGATATACAATCAGCTCTGCCGGAACGAGCGCGCGGCGGGCAACCTGTTTTTCAACCGGTACGCCGACCTGAACGAAGAGGACTACATCAGGGAGCTCGGAAAATCATACATGGAGCGCCAGGAGGAGGACGCCGCCGCGGCAAAGACCGGAGAGGCGGGAAAGGAAGGCACCTTCGAGAAGAGCGTCGAAAAAAGGGTGCGCTTCAGGAATGAGACCAAGACGGCGCGCTACCTCCTCAACGGGGAGTATGAGAAGGCCGAGGACATCATGCGGCAGTATGTCGACGACTTCAATTTCAAGCTGATAAACGCGACCTTCGATCTTCTCGCCACTTCCGAGGGGGAGCTTCCCCAGGGCGACCGTGTCGACTTCGAGTCTTACAAGGTGCACCTGATGGACAATTACGCACGGCTTTCAAAGGACTCCATGCTGGACGGGCTCATCGGCCAGGTGAAGGTCGAGGATGATATTGAAAAAGGCGCTGATACCGAACATGACGAAACCGGGAAGGAGGACGGGACGTCGGATGAAAGTGTGAAAGAGGATGAGTAGGCGCCGCGCCTGTTCCCCGCGCTGACACGGGGTCCCGGAGGGACGCGCCCGCCACCGCTCCCGCGGTCCGGGGCCTCCCCCCCCCCCCATCGTGCCCTCCAAAAAATTGTTGCAATAATTGAATCGATCGACCATAGTGCTCTGTCATCACGGGGCGGGCAGGGACCGCCGTGCGGCACTATGACCATCACGCGATGGACCGGGAAGGCGGGGTCTTCGGGTGCCGCGTCACGAAGGGGAGTTGATTGACATGGCGGGCAGGATCCTCTACATCGTCGCCGTCTCTTATTCCGCGCTGTTCTTGTTCTGCATACTGCTCGATATTCTCTACTGGGTCTTTTACTGATGACGGCCCCTACGGCCCCTGCGCCGTGATTGGATAACGATTTACTGCCGCCGGTGCGGGCGTGACGGCCCGGTGGCGAGAGGTGCACTGCTCAATGGAAAAGGACACCACCATCCTCGGAGAGATCCGCCGGTTCCTGTACATGATGACGATACGCACCAAGCTTATCGCGATAATCTCGCTGATCATCGTCGCGTCCCTGACGGGGATGATACTCCTGGCGACCTTTTTCTTCAAGTCGGATAACCGCATTCGGGTCAACGAGCTGAACCTGAAGATCGCCGAACTCACCTCGATGAAGATAGAGACAGACATCGTGTCGCTGACGGAGCGCCTCAACATGATCGGGAACACGATGACCCGGTTCTTTCCCGGCAAGGCCTACTTCACGGAGCTCTTTTTCGAAAATGACCCGAACATGATCTACGTGGGCATCGCCACGGGGACGGGGAAGGCGTTTCGCGTGGGCAACGCGATATTCAGCAGGGCCTTCTTCGCGGACAACCGGCTCTCCCCGGCCGACATGAACCGCGTCCACGGCGAGAACGCCTCGCTCTTCGAGGACGCCTTCAGGAACGAGGTGTCGGTGCAGAATGTCTCGAAAAGCTTCGGCTCACCCGTTTTCGCCATCGCCATGCCGTTCCAGACGTACCCCGGCGGTGGCGTGGCGTCCATACTGGTGGGGTACGTAAAGATGAACACTTTCCTCCGGGCCTTCCAGACCCGCGATATCTTCGAGACCTTCATGGTGAACGGCCGGGGCGACGTCATCGCCCATCCCGAGAGCGGGATCGTCCTCTCCCACGTGAGCTACCGCAATGACCCCATCGTAATGCAGATGCTGAAGAGCAGGATTGACAACGGGCAGCGCCGTTATCGCGACGAGGACGGAGTAATACGCATCGGTTCCTTCAAAAAATTAGGGATCGGCGGCATGGGGGTGATCTCGACGGTGAGCGAGGACAGGGCCTTCAAGTCGGTTTACCGGATCCAGCGGCGGAACATCCTGATCATGATCATCGTCCTCACCCTTGCCGTCTGCATCGTCTATTTTTTCAGCAAGACCATATCGGGGCCCATCGTTCGCCTCTTCGGCGCCACCAAGGAGATCGAGAGGGGGAATTTCAGGGTCGACATCGTTCCCACCTCGGGAGACGAGATCGGCGAACTGACGCGCTCATTCGTCGCCATGGGCAGGGGCCTCGAGGAGCGCGAGAAACTGAAGGAAACTTTCGGAAAGTTCGTCAATAAGGAGATCGCCGAGCAGGTCCTCAGGGGCGAGATCCGGCTCGGCGGCGAGCGGAAGACGGCGACCATCTTTTTCTCCGACATCAGGTCGTTCACCGCCATCTCGGAATCCCTGGAGCCGGAGGAGGTGGTCGAATTCCTGAACCAGTATATGACGAGAATGGTCCAGTGCGTCAACGACACGATGGGCGTGGTCGACAAGTTCATCGGCGACGCCATCATGGCGGTATGGGGGGCGCCGATGTCCCACGGGAACGACGCGGAGAACGCCGTGAACGGCGCCCTCATGATGCGGCGGGAGCTCATGGAGTTCAACAGGGGCCGGGGGGGAGAAAGGATGCCGGTCATCACCATCGGGTGCGGCATCAACACCGGGCCCGTGCTCGCCGGGCAGATCGGCTCGGAGGAGCGGATGGAGTACACGGTCATCGGCGATACGGTCAACCTGGCATCGCGCATCGAGGCCCTGAACAAACCCTTCGGCACGGACATCCTCATATCCCAGGACACCCATGACATCGTGAAGGGCATGTTCCTCCTGGAGCCGATGAAGAAAATCAAGGTGAAGGGGAAAAAGGAGCCCCAGCAGATTTACGCCGTCCTGGGGCGGGCCGGCGATTCCCTGGCCCCCCGGAACGTCGAGGAGCTGAGACGAATGCTGGGGACGAAGGAGACCGTGCCGGCAGGCGCGGGTGATGAAGAAGTGAAATATGAAATCCTGGAATAAGATCAATCCCGATTTCCTGGTACTGGGGGGCGCGGCCCTCATCATCATCCTCTGTTCCGCACTTCTCTACGCGGACTTCACGGCCAGGGGAGGGGCGGGGGACGGTGAGCAAATCGGCACCATCACCTTCAAGCGGAGGGTGGCCCAGAGGAAATACGCCGAAGAGGTGGTGTGGGAGGATCTCGACCAGAAGGCCCCCCTCTATAATTACGATTCCATCAGGACCTCGGATCTCTCCGAGGCGGTGATCGAACTCGACGACGGCACAACCATCGGACTGGACGAAAACAGCCTCATCGTCCTCGCCCTCTCGCGGCAGGGCATCACCGTCGACTTCACCCGGGGGACCATATCGGCCCAGCGTTCCTCCCTGGCGGAAGGGGACGCACGGGAGCTCAGCATCCGGTCATCCGAGGCCGTGGTGTCCGTAGATAAGGCCGACGTGAAGCTTTCAAGCACCGGGGAGGCCGGCCTTGACGTGACGGTCACGGGCGGCACGGCGGAGGTGACCGCCGGGGGAACGTCTCGGACGATTGGTGACGACGAGAGGCTGGTAGTCACCGCCGGTGAAGAGGCGAAGGTGGTCAGGCGAAGTCTGAAGGCCCTTGCCCCGTCGCCCCTTGCCACGTTCGTGACCGCCGCCGCGGCGGCGACTGTTGATTTCAAATGGGAGGCGCAGGAAGGGGAGGGGGCGCTCGTTCTGGAAATCGCCCGGGAAAGGAACTTCACGCGTCCCCGGAGGATCCCCGCGCCGGGCGGCGGGTCCCTCGGCGTGACCCTGGGGGAGGGCGATTATTACTGGCGCCTTCGCGTTACCGGCGGAGGCGACGGCGACTCCAGCGACGCCCGCCGGCTGAGCATACTGAGAGACACCCCGGTGCGTATCCTCGCGCCGGCACGGGGCGAATCCCTGGCCTATGTGGACGAGCCCCCGGTCGTCGCCTTCCGCTGGCAGGGCAGCCGATTCGCCAACGAGTACAGGATTGATCTTCTTAAGAACGGGGCAACCGAGAGGAGCTTCACCACCTCCCTCCGGGAGGTCTCCCTTGACGGCCTCCGGGAGGGCTCCTACACCTGGCGCGTGACCCCCCTGAACGCCGCCTTCGCCTCCTACGAGAAAAGCGGGGGCGAGTCTTCTTTCATGATCGTGCGGAGGGAGAAGGCGCGCCCGCCGCAACTCCTGTTTCCTCCGGAGGGGCACCGCGCGGGAAGCGGCACCCTGGGAGGGGGGAAGGAATTCATTTTCAGCTGGAGCGACGAGGACCGGACCGGGGCATACCGCTTCACCATCGCCCGGGATCCCGCTTTCACCGACGTGGCCTTCGCCTCGCCGGCAAGCAGGAATTTTTTCCCCATGCGTGATTCCCTTGCCCCGGCGCGCTACTACTGGCGCGTTGCTTCCACGGGGGACAACGGCGAACCGGTATTCTCGAAGACCCGTGCCCTTGTCATACTTCCGCCCGTGACGGTGACCCCGGGTGTTCCCGTGGTGAAGGAGGCCCGCGAGGCCGGGGGTGGAGCGATCACCGCCGCGGTGCGGTTTCCCTGGAGGGTCGAGGGCTTCAACGGCGACCGCCGCCTCGAGGTCGCCCGGGACGCGGGCTTCCTTGACATGGCGGCCATGCGAAAAACCAGGGGCGACGAGGCGGTGGTGGAGGACCTTGCCCCGGGGGTCTATTACTGGCGCGTGAGGCTCCTCGGTGACGGCCGCGCCCTGATGGGAGAGACCTCCCCGCGTCCCCTCTACCTGAGCACTGCCGGCGCGCTGGTCGGCAGCGCCGATGAAATAATCCCGCGGAAAACGGCCGCCGAGATCGCCGCGGAACGGGCTGAAGAAGAACGGCGAATGGAGGAATCAAGCAGAATCAAGCGCGAGGCGGAGCTCGCGAAGGAACGCGAGGCCGAGGAGGCGCGGAGGCGTGAGGCGGAGCTCGCGAAGGAACGCGAGGCCGAGGAGGCGCGGAAGCGCGAGGCGGAGCTCGCGAAGGAGCGCGAGGCGGAGGAGTTGCGGCGGCGCGAGGCGGAGCTCGCCAGGAAGCGCGAAGCCGAGGAGGCGCGGAAGAGCGCCAGCGGGAAAGGGGCCCCTGTCCTTGAAATCGTTGCATCGGTGAAAAGGGGCGCCATCTACATCAATTCGAGTTTGAAGGGATACGGGTCGCTGGTCCTGAGTCCTGCCCCGGGAGAACGGATCCTCCTCGAGATCAGGGCGGAGGGTTACGAGGATTTCCGGGAGAGCGTTGTGCTCTCGGCCGGTGAAAAGAGGCGGGTGGATGCGCGGCTTGTTTCCACGGTGCCGCAGTACCGGGAGAAGAAACCGGGGCGAAGGCTCAGGTGGAGCACCGGTCTTGCCTCCCGCGTCATGTCACGTCCCGTGTACGCCAGGAACATGATCATCGCCGCGGCGCAGAACGGACAGATCGCGGGTCTTGATCCCCGGGGCCGCGCCCTGTGGCGCACCGCCCTGGGGAGCGACGCCCGCTCCACCCCCGCAGTGGGGGGGGGCTCGGTCTACGTCGTCACCGTGAGGGGGGAGCTGGTGTCCCTTGACGTTTCCAGCGGGCGCATACGGTGGAGGAAGGATGTGGGGGGTCCCCTTCTCTTCGGCGCGGGGCCCGTCGTGGAGAATGGAAAGATCTACCTCGCCACGAGTTACGGGTCGGTCCGGGCCTTTTCGGACGACGGGAAGGAGCTATGGAAGAGGGACCTCGAGGAGGGAGTATTCAGCTCCATGGCGAGTCACGGCGGACTGCTCTACGTCGGAACCGATCGCTCGCGGATCCACGCGATAGAAAAGGAGAGCGGCGACGTGAAGTGGTCCTTCACGACGGACAGCAGGATCTTCACGGCCTCCCCGGTGGTGCACGAAGGGACCCTTTTCGTGGGCTGCTACGGAGGGTCCTTCTACGCCCTCTCCGCCCGGAGCGGGAGATTGAAGTGGATGTACAGGGCCGGCAGGGCGATCCTGTCGTCACCCGCCTTTTCCGGTGACATGGTGTACGTCGGTTCCGAGGATGGTGTCCTCCACGCCCTGAAAATCGGCACGGGAAAGCGGGCATGGGACTTCCGCACCGGATCTTCCATAGTCGCCGGTCCCGACGTTTCCCGCGGCGCCGTCATTGTCCCGAGCGGGTCGGCGGTCTTCTCCCTCGACGCCGGTTCGGGGGAATTGAACTGGAAGCAGGGGCTTCGTTCGGGGGTGACCACGCCGGTGACCGTGGCGGGCGATGCCGCGTACGTGGGGCTCGCCAGCGGCGAAATCGTTTCTCTCGCCTCCTTCTGAAGGAATGCCCGCCGGGGGCGCATTCCTGGCTTCAGAAGAATTTTTCCTTCACGTTGTATTCCCAGAGCTCGACGAGCTTGTCGAATTCCTTGTCACGCGGCCGGTCGCGGTAGTGGATGTTATACCGCTTGATGAGGTAGGCCACGGTGGAGTCCTCCAGGAGAAAGCCCTCCTTCAGCTCGTTGAGCCTGATGATGAGGTAGTTCAGGTTGTAGGTCTGGAAATCGCCGATGCTCTTCGAGGCCACCGTGGGTTCGTACTTCAGGAGGAGCTCTGTAAAGTAGAGGGCCATGCGCCAGGAGTCGACGCTTCCCGTGAGGCCCGACTTGAAATGCATGGAAAGCTTTTCGAAGAGGTCCATGTTCTGGTAGTAGGAGTCGTAGATTATCTTGATGTACTCGGGGAAGAGGTTCTGAACCTCCATCAGGTCGATCGGCTCGTTCTTTTCCCTGAATGCGTCGAAGATCATCCTGCTTTTTTCATTCAGGGGTTCCACCGGCACAAGCTCCACGTAGAGGTCCTTTACCACCGTGCGGACCTTGCCCGCCTTCTTTAAATACACCTCGATCTCAACCGGTTCGATGTAGTAATCCCTGCCGGGTTCCCTTTTCATGTCATTCCGTCCTCCCGGCATTCATGGTCTCCAGTGCCCGTATCAGCCGGCCGGAGCGCTCCTCGGACGTGGCGTGTGCCATTGCCCGGATTACGAGAACCGCCAGCTCGTGGTGCCCGGCGTCGTCAAGGCGCGCCATGACGTCGTCGAACACCAGGGCCGATTCGATCAGCTTGTTCCGGGAGAGGTTCCACAGGGTGTCTCCCCTGCTCACCGTCACCCGCTCCCCGTCCAGCATCACGAAGACGTTCTTCGGATAGATCCAGTCGGGATTTCCTTTCTTCATGTCCGTGTCCCGGATCCTGTGGTAGCCGTTGGCGAGGGCGACCTCGTTGGCGTACCGGAGAATGTCACGGTCGCGTATGCGGATGCCGAGCCGCTTGCCAAGGTCCCGGTACCGCTCGTCGAGCACCCTGCTTTCCACGGATGCCGTGCGGTCCCGCACGAGGAGCCCGCCCAGGTCGGGCGAGATGTTGCGGAGAAGGAAAGCGGCGGCAACGGCAAGCGCCAGGACCGCCGGCAGGGCGAAGAGCAGACGCTTCCGGGTCGGGGAAGGACGCGTCGCGGGGGAGGCGTTCCCCGGCGCCGTCCGGGTACCGGTTACCGGGGTAACGGAGACCGGGGAGTCCAGGCTCAGGTCCTCCTCGTCGCACCGGCGCTTCCGCGCCTCTATCGCCTTGCCAAGTGCGTCAAGGTGGGGCAGGACACGTTCCCGGTATGATCCGGATTCAGTGTAAAGGTCGATCAGCTTCTTGAGGCGCTCGCGGTCCTCGATAATGCGCGCCCGGGCGTCCCGGAGGGCGGGGCTCAATTCACCGGGTTCATCCCCGGGGACAATCGAGTCGAAGAGACGGAGACTCCCGCGGCCCTCCACCGGGGCGATGAAGGGAAAGACGCCCCCGTTGGCCAGGGCGAGGATGATGGTGTGACACGCCGGGTCGAGACGTGAAAGGCGGGACGAGAGCCCCAGGGAGGGCGCATCGACGAGGCGTTTCAGGCGCGCCGAGAGATTCCTGTCTCTCGTGCCGTGGAGAAAGGCCGTGGCCAGGGAAACGGTATTGCACCACCGTGCGGGATCGGTCTCACCTTCATCGGAAAGGCGCTTCCCCACGGCCTCCGGGTCGTCCAGGAGAAGCGCGGCCGTTTCCCCGTCAAGGCCTGAGAGGGCGATGAGTTCCCCGGAGTCGCGGCACCGCCGGAGTTCATAGTGGCGGCCCGGCGAAAGGACAAGGCGGCCCAGCCCGGCGAGCTTCGCGGCGTTGCGGTTCCCGTCGTCGATGACGGCGAAGGGCGTGGAGGTGGACCGGAGAAGCATCGCGATTTCCTCGAAGGCCGTGTATGAAATGAGTAAAAGGTCGGCCTTTTCCCTGAGTATCTCCCTCGCCCCCGCGGGGCCCTTGATGAAGGGGACGATAAATTCTTCCCCCGGCTCGGCGAAGCGGACCCGGATGTTGAATGTCCCCGGGTAGTTCACTATCTCCACGCCCGATTCAGCGCGGTACTCGAAGCCGGAGAATTTCTCGATTGTTATCCTCCCCCTGGAAAAGAGGCGCCGCATCGGCTCCAGGTCCTCGTTGTTGGAGAAAACGCGGATCCCCCGGCCCGTGCCGTGCACCCACTTCAGCAGTTTCGTCAGGCTCGTGAGGTTGAGGGAGGGGAAGAACACCGCCTCGATTCTTCCGGGGTCCACGCCGAGGCGGGCGAAGTCCTCGAAATAGCCATCGGGGAAAAGATAGGGGTAGAACCGCCCCCGTTGATGGAACACCGGGTTGCGTCCCGCGATAAACAGGCCCGGACCATCGTAGCGCCCGTTTTTCCCGTACGATGCGGCGAGGAGGTCGTTAAACTGCCTCCATCCCGTGGGACCCGAAGTGATCCCGTGGAGGTCGAAGATAACGTCCCCGGCCAGGAGTATCTTGAAGTTTCCGTCCCGGTAAAAAACCCCGATGAACTGGTGCTTGTGCGATATGTTCTTTTCGCTCGAAAGCTCGGGGAGGTCTTTCTTGATGTCCACCACGGAGGCGTTCGTGAGATCAAGGCCGAAGATTTTCTGGTATTCCAGGAACCTGTTGACGATCCCTTCCTCCCCGATGTAGCGGTTGTCGCCAAGGTGGCGCACGTCAATATTGAATTGCTCATGGGCGGGATCGCCGATGAGGCTGTCGGTGATTATGATGTTCTCGATCAGGGGGATCAGGCCGACGGGCATGTCGCGCCAGTTGCCGATGCGTATGAACGGCTTCAGGTCATCCGTCGTCTCACCCGTGAACACGATGTAGCATTCCGGGTCTACGATAAAGAGCCGGTCAACCTCCGAGCGTATGATGTCCCTGATACCCATTCTCCCGCCATTCGTCCGAGTCGATTTTTGTTAGGGAACGTACGGGAATCGGTTAAACAATTCAAGATATTTTTTATGTCTCAGGATAAAGGGGTGGGGGCCGATTTTCCGGTTTTTTGAAACCTGCCGCGGTCTTTTTATACAAAGATACATATGTGTTGATGTTGACGGGAAAGACTTCATAAGGCCCGGCATGGCGGTTGTTTCGAAATGCCAGGGTGATGAACGTATGGTTTGCATGGTGACAATATTGCGTAATATTTCTTCAATTATTGGGCGATGATAATGACAGGGCGATTGACATCCGTCCGGGAGTATGGTATGCCATGATCATGGCGGAGGGGAGCATCGCGGGGGATTCGGCGGCCGATAACCGGGTAATCCGGGATGGATAAGCAATGAAGCGAATTGGTTCCTACATGGTCGACCTTTATTTCAGGTACCCCCTTTTCAGGAGGGCGCCCCGCCTGGTGCTTTTCGCGGCGTTGTTCGCCATCGGGGCGGCCCTGGTATTCCAGAACCGGCGGGTGTCGACCAATCCCGTGGGATGGGAGAGGAGCCTCCAGGTATCGACGTTCAATGTCGTGGCCCGCGACGTGTCGGCGGCGTCCCGGGGCGACATCATCGCCCTTGCATTCGAGGGTCGCGCCGGCGGGGCCCAGGGGATCTACTGCGCCCTTTCCCTCGACGGCGGCGACCGGATCGGCGCCCCCGTGAGGGTCGCCGTGGTCAGGTCGCGGACGGCAATGCATCCCTATCCGGCGATTTCCCCTTCCGGCGAGCTCATCGTCGTATGGCACGCCTACGTGGAGGCGGAATCAAGCACCCGCATATTCAGCTCCGTGTCAGGCGATCTTGGCGCCACGTGGAGCCAGCCGAGAAAAATCGACCTGGGGAAGGATATGGAGATGCTTCCCCGGATTTACTATGACGACCGTGGACAGGCCCACCTCTTCTACCACGGAACCGTCGAGGATACCGTCAACCTCTTTCACGCCGTGAGCCGCGGGGGTCTCGAATTCGAGGAGGCGCGGTCCCTTATCCGCCTGACCAGCAGTATGCGGGGGGCGTTCTTCCCCTCCATAACGATGTCGGGCAAGCAGTTCTACATCGTCTGGCAGGGCAAGGACGAGGATTTTTCCGATGACCTCTACCTGATACGTTCGTCGAATTACGGAAGGACCTGGGGCGGCAAGAGGCGGATCACCTCGAGTAAAGGGAACAACGCCTCGCCGTCGGTGGTGATGCAGGGTGATACCCTTTACGTTGCCTACCAGAACAACGACGAAAAGAGCTGGGCGATCAGGCTCCTGCGCGGGCGCGATCGCGGCGGCTCATGGGATGAAAGGCCCCTGGAGGTCTCCACGGCGCTCACCAACTGCTACTCCCCCGTCATCGGCCTTTCGGGGGGGGACCTGATGGTGCTCTGGTACGATACCCGGGACGGGGGCGCCCGCATCTACGCGCGGAAATACGCCCCCGTGGAAAACGCCCTGCGCCAGGAGGCCGCCGTGTCCGAGGCGCGGTACGAGTCGCGGAATCCCGTGGTCGTCTCGGCGGGGAGACGCCTCCTCGTCTTCTGGGAGGAACGGAACGTCATCATGGGCAAGCAGACGGACGTCTACATGGAGCCCCCGGCGGTCTTCTCGGAAACCAACCCCGAGGGAACATGGTCGCGTCTTCCCTTCGTGGTGATGAAGTGGCGAACCCCCCGGGACGAGTCGGGGCTGTCCGGGTACGCGGCCATCGTCAATGACATACCCGATTTCAACCCCACTGTCGTGAACCTCGGACCGAATGTCACAACGGAAAAGATCACCGACAACCTGAAGGACGGCGTGTCATACTTCCACATACGGGCGGTTGACGGCGCCCAGAATTACAGCCGCACCGTCCACTACCGCCTCCAGCTCGCCGTGAATCCCATGCCGGCACCCGTCGTGGTATCGGCAACGACGCCGCAGGGCAAGGCCACGGAGGAGCGGAATGCCGAGTTCTCATGGGGAATCGACGACATGGAGCGCGTGAAGGGCTTTGTCTACCACCTGTCGAAGGATTCCGTCGAAATGCCCGGGGATTTCACCACAGGGACCACCATGAGTTTCAGCGACCTTGAAGAGGGGACCTATTTCTTCACCGTGGCGGCCATTGACAAGACGAACCAGGTCAGCAGGGTCTCGACCTATGATTTTATTATCGGCCCTCCGGACAGCGTGATAGACCCGGAGTACTACCAGCGGATCGCCGAGGAGGAGAGCCGTTTCATGAAGCGGTTCCGTCCCGTGCCCGGGCCACGGCCGGCACCGGACGGCGCCGTCGCGGCCCGGGGCCCCTCGGTGGCCATCCAGTTTCCCTTCGATCCCCGCCAGGCGGTGGAGCGCCGCTCCTTCAGGGCACTCATTGTGCCGCGCAATATCGGCCCCGGTTCGATGCTCGGCTATTCGGTCTATATTGATGGAGCGGAGCGGCCCGTCCCCCGCCGGGTGACCCACCGGGGCCCTGTTCTCGACGTGGAGGGCCTGCGGGACGGGGACTATTACATCGGCGTGAGGGGCAAGTACGCGGTTACCTCGGACGGCAGGACCATGCACTACTGGACGCCACCCCACGTTGAACGGATCACGGTCCGGGGCGGCGTGGCCCCATCGCCCTACATACGCTATGCCCGCGGCGTGGTGGACAGGCTTCCCCCCCGCGTGGCGCGGATCGCCATTCTCTGCATCGGCCTCGGGATCGTCATGACTACCTTTGGGTTCGGTTCGCGGATCGCGTTCCACGTCCAGCGCGCGAGGTTCAGGCTGGGGCTGCTCTGGCGACTCGGAAGGAAAAGAATGAGCGGGTGATGGGGCTCGAACCCACGACGTCCAGCTTGGGAAGCTGGCATTCTACCACTGAATTACACCCGCGTCATGAATCGCGTTTCCGGGTGTACATTGACAGGGTGGGGCGAATAATTTCAAGAAAAATTTTCCGCGGCGTTGTATATTTAAAGTGACGGGAGAGAAGGAGCGGGTGCAAGCGGACAATGACATGAAGCCCTTTCCGAAACGGCGCATCGTTTTTCTCGCCCTCATGATCGCCCTCCAGGCGTTCACGGGGCTCCATTCCGCCTCGGTCCGCGAAATGGACCGGGCGGCCCAGGTCCATTTCGACAACAAGGAATACAACCAGGCCATTGGTCTCTGGCTCGGCTGCCTTGAAATCGAGCCCGATAACGAGCGGATCCAGCAGAAGATCGAGCTCGTCTACGAGATCAAGCAGAGGAAGGACCTTTCCTACCAGAAGGCGCGCCTTAATTACCGTATCGCCCGTAGAAAACTCGCCGCGGAGGAGGACAAGGAGCTGGAGCTCGGCATTTCCACGGGGAAAAACGCAATCAAGGACTACGTGATCGCCTACCGCCTCGATCCAAAGGACGGTGACATGCGGGACGCACTGGAGGACATGCGCAGGCTCGAGGAGGATATTCGCACCGCCGAGGAAAAGCTCCGCCTTTCGCGGGTGATGCGGGAGCGCGTGGAGGCCCTGAAGGAGCAGGCCCGGACGGAGATGGCCCTGGCGGCCCCCGATTACGACAAGGCCCGGGATCTCTGGGTGAAGGTCCTCCGGTACGTTCCCCAGGACGTCGAGGCCATCGAGGGGAAGAGGAAGTGCGACCTGGCGATCGAGAACCGCGTGCGGTACGAGCGTATACGGGCGGCCATGGCCCGGGGGATCGATTTCTTCGAGCGCAAGGAGTATGCCGCGGCGCGGGTGGAGTTCCAGCAGGTCCTGGCGGACGACCGGAGGCACCGCGACGCCAGGAGCTACCTTGAACAGATCGACGAGATCATTGAGGAGCGGCAGATGTATACCCAGCGCCTCCAGCAGGCCGAGGCATCGTACCGCTCCGGGATCGCAAACGTAAATAACAACAGGTTCGACGAGGCCAGGCAGGATTTCGAGACGAGCCTGGCCCTGATCAGGGATTACAAGGACGCCCGGCAGAGGATCGACGATCTTGACCGCCTGAAAAAGGACTACGATGCGCGGCAGCGCGCCCTGCGGCTCGAGCGGATCAACCGGAAGTTCCAGGAGGGTATCATCGCCTACACGAGGGGGCGGTACAGGGACGCCATCGACGCCCTGGTGGCCACGCTCAACCTTGACCGCAACAACCGCCAGGCCGATGAGTACCTGAGGCGGGCAAGGGAAGCCCTGCGGATCGAGGAGGAGGAAGAGGTTGACCGGAATTCCCCCTACTACGATATCGTGAATTCGTTCATCGTGTCAGGGAGGAGCCTCTTCGAGAGGGGGGAGTACGCGGAATCGAAGAAGAAATGGGACAGCATACTCAGGCTTTTCCCCCATAATAAGATCGCGCGGGAGTACATCATCAAGTGCGACATGATGATGAACCCGGGAGAAAAGGACCGCGTGGTGGCCGCCAGGGTCATGGAGGGCAGGGAGCGCATGGAGAAAAAAGACTTCCGGAACGCCCTCAGGATATTCAATACAATTAAATCGATTGACAGAAACTACCCTGAGATCGACACTCTTATCGCCCGGGCGAACGCCGGACTGCGGGACGCCGGGGCCGCGGAGCTGGCCCCGGGTGAACGGGACGAGATAGAGCGGCGCTTCAGGACGGGCATGAACCTCTACCAGCGGGGGGGGCGGGAGAACATCCAGCAGGCCCTGGGGCATTTCCGCTGGGTGGCCCAGAGGGACCCCGGGAACGTGAGGGCCGTCGTCACGGTGAACAAGATCGAATCTGAGCTGAGGATCGGGGTCCCCGCGGCGGAGCGCCAGGACACCCTGACGCCGAGGCAGCGCGAGCTGGTCAACAGGTATTATTACAACGGCATCAATCATTACACCAACAACAATTTCCAGAAGGCGATCGAGGAGTGGCGCAAGGTCCTGACGATCGACCCGGGTAACGTGAAGGCCAGGAACAACATCAGGAAGGTGCTGGCCTTCATGGAGCGCTAGGGGAAAGATGTCCGATTCAACTGTTCGAAAAACGCCGGCGGGCGAAGGCCCGCGGGAAGGGGGGGAACGACCCGGAGAGGGGGTCCGTTTCGGGATTCGCCTCAAGTTTTCCCTCGCCATCATCACCCTCGTTTCGGTCATCATTCTTTCCATTATCCTGTTCTTTGTCTGGCGGGAGACCGACCTCCTTAAGACGCAGATCATGCAGTCCGTGGAGCGGGAGACCGTCCACCTGGCGAACACCACGCAGCAGTCGATCGGGGTTGACGAGCTCTCCATGATAGCTGCCATCAACGACCTGAAAAAGATCGAGTACATACGTTACGCCTTCGTCCTGGACCGGAACGATCTTATCGTCCACTACTTCGACCGCCGGGGCATGCGCGAACCCGCGACACCCCTTGAGGACGGCGTTGCAAGGGGCCTGGGTGAGCGGGTGGAAAACCCCGATATCCGGATTGTCGAGGTCAGGGAAGCGGGAAATCCCCGGGGAAGGATCTACGATTTTTCCAGGACGGTTCTGAACAAGATCGATAAAAGAAAGATAGGATCGGTGATCATCGGTCTTTCCAACTCCGTGATCATTGACGAGGTGGACCGCCTCCTCATGATTATCGTGCCCGTGGCCTTCCTGTTCCTTATCATTTCCATCGTCGGTTCGATCGTCCTCGCCAGCGTCATCATACGGCCCATCAAGTCGCTTTCCCGCGGCGCCGAGATCATCGGGGGGGGGAACCTGGACCACCGCATAGACATCTCGAGCCGCGACGAGCTCGGCCAGCTCGCCCGGGAGTTCAACCAGATGACGGCCCAGATCAAGGAGGCGCGGGAGCGGGAGATCGAAACCCGAATCATGGACGAGCAGATAGAAATGGCGAAGGAGATACAGGAGGGCCTGAACCCGACGGGGTTCTACAACGTCGGGGGGGTACAGATCAAGGGCTACAGCAAGGCGGCCCGCGGCGTCGGCGGCGATTATTTTGACTACATCGATATTGACGCGGACAGGGTCGGGGCCCTCATCAGCGACGTGTCGGGCAAGGGCATTCCCGCCTCCCTGGTCATGGTCATGATCAGGACCGTGTTCACGTCGTTCAAGACAAGGAAGGACGTGGAGTGCGCCAAGGTAGTGCGCGCGATCAACGACGCCCTCAGCGCGGAATTCGCCATCGACAAGTTCGCCACCCTCTTTTTCATGATCTACGACCGCGCCGGCGAGTACCTCTCGTTTTCAAACGCGGGCCACGGCCCCCTTTTCTGCTACCGGGCGTCGACGGGGTCGTGCACCGTCTCGAAGCTTGAAGGCATGCCCATCGGAATCGACGAGGAATCGGAGTACCGCCAGGCCAGGGTGCGGCTCGAGCGGGGTGATATCGTGGTTCTCTACACGGACGGCGTCACGGAGATGAGGAACGAGAAGGGGGAGGAATACGGGATACGGCGCCTGAACGACCTTATCGTGGGAAACAGCCGGCTTAACGCCGAGGAGCTGGTCGATCTCGTGGTGGAGGATCTCGAGCGCTTCAGGGGCCAGGAGCCGCCCCACGACGATACCACCATCCTGGTGCTGAAGCGGGTTTCATAGAGGGTGCCCGCCGGTGTCGGCGGGGAAGGGCGGTCAGAGGATTTCATCCTCGGTTTCGTAGATTTTGAAGAACCGGTCAAGGGTGGCGAGCTTCAGTATGTTGAGCACGTCTTCGTGTATGTTCATGAGGGCAAATTTTCCGTTGTGCGCCCTCATTTTTTTCTGCCCCGCCACGAGTGCGCCGATGCCGGATGAATCCATGTAATTGACGTTTTTCATGTCGACGATAACGCTCGGGTGACGGCCGTCCGTGATGCTGAAAAGGGCGCGCTTCAACTCGCTGACGTTGTACAGGTCAACCTCCCCGCTTACCTGAATTACCTTGTTGTCGCCGATGTCCTTGAATTCGATCTCCATCAACTCCTCCTGGACCTCCCGGGGCGATGTGCGCGGCACCGTTCCCGCGGGAACCCGCATACACTACCACGGGTGCCCGTTTTAGTAAAGCAGAAAAATCAGACAGCCCTTCGCGCCCTACCACGGGCGGGTCCCTCCGCCGGCCCCACGCTGATTCTGCCGGGGCACGGGCCGCATCCCGGGCGGATTGAGTCGTATGCCATAAGTATTGGCTGCCATGATTATAAATCAAGAAATAATTTATCAATAAACTCAGAAAGGTCAAGAAAATTATTGACCTCGCGCATTTCGTCGCAGTGATCCCGGTAAAGATACGCGATGCTGTCGGCCCAGTTCCAGAGGTGGCTACGGTCCGGGTTGAGCCAGAGGACGTTCCGCGCGCGCTCCTTCATGCGCGTGAAGGCGTGCATCCCCGGGTCCTGGTAGTTGTTCCTCCCGTCACCCAGTATCAGCACCGTGGTCTTCCGGGTAAGTGAGTCGCTGTAGTTCTTCATGAACTGGTCAAAGCACCGGCCGTAATTGCTCCCCCAGCCGTAGGTGAAACTGGTGTCCTCGAAAATTGAATTCAGCGCCCGTTCAGGGTCCATTTCCATGAAGAGGGGGGTTATTTCCACCATGTTGCTGATAAAGGCGAAGGTGCGCACCTTGGAGAAGAGGCCCTGGAGGGTGTAGGTGAGGAGGAGCATGAAACGGGAGTACTGGTTGACGGAGCCGGAGATGTCGCAGAGGACCACGAGCTGGGGACGGTCGATTTTTCGATCCTTCCGGAACAGCCTGAAGGGGACCCCCCCGTACTGGAGGCTCGTGCGGAGGGTGCGCTTGATGTCGATGCCCCCGTGCTTCACGCGCTTTTTCCTCAGGCTTATCCGGTTCTTGAGCTTCTGGCCGAAGCGCCTGATGAGCTCGCGCATCTCCCGTATCTCTTCCGGGGTGATCTGGTAGATGTGCTTGGTGAGGAGATATTCCTCGCGGTCCCTGATCCTGGTGCCGATCTGCCTCTCGGACCGGCGCTTTTCAATCAGGGAAGCGATGGCCCCCTCGAGGCCGTCCCGCCCCTCCTGTTCCCCGTCGTCGCCGCCCCTGCCTCCCCGTGCCCGCGCCCGGGACCGGACGTTCATCAGCATGCCCCCCGCGCCCCCGGCCGATTCGCTCTGCGCGAGCTCCTCGAAGAAGAGGTTGAGGATCTGCTCGGTGGTCTGCCCGAATAGGAGCTCGTCGGGAAGACCGTCGACGAAATCGGCGAGGGCCTTTTCGACTTCCGCGACATCCCCGCCCGTCATGGCGGCGCGTTCCCGGATCGCCTCCCGGGAGGCGAGGTCGCGAAAGGCGTCGACGGCGTCGACCTGGGCGTCGCCGCTTCCCTGGAAGAAGGCGTCGAAGCATCGGTCGAAGACGGGAATGTCGGTGTAGTCCTTGACCAGGGTGGTCTTCAGGGCCTGGCGGAACACCGGCTTGTCCAGGATGGAGATATGGGGGAGCGCGCCGAAAAGGGAGAGCGCCTCGTCGGATGATATGCGGACCCCGGCCTCCCTGAGGACACCCATGAAATCATGGAGCCGTTCCCGGATCGCCGGTATCCCGCCTGTCGTGCCCGTGGCGTCCATTGCCGTCAGTGCAAAAAGAGGTTCTTCGAGTTCTTCTTCGCCAGCTCGATGTCTTTTTCGTATTTCAGTATCAGGTTGAGCGTCTCGACGGCGACGTCGTGGGTGAGGTCCTGTATCCCCAGGATCACCAGCGCCCTGGCCCAGTCAAGGGTCTCGCTGATGCTGGGGTCCTTCTTCAACTGGAGCTCGCGGATCCTGTGGACGGCGCGCACCACCTCGACGCGGAGGTTCTCGCCGCATTCCGGGACCTTGAGCGACACGATCCTCTCCTCGAGTTCCCTTGCCGGGTAGTCGATGTAGAGGTGGAGGCAGCGGCGCTTCAGGGCGTCGGACATCTCCCGCGCGTTGTTGGAGGTGAGAAACACGAAGGGCTTGATGTCGGCCCGCACGGTCCCTATCTCCGGTATGCTCACCTGGAAGTCCGAGAGCACCTCGAGGAGAAAGGCCTCGAACTCGGAATCGGATTTGTCGATTTCGTCGATTAAAAGAAGGGATCGGTTCGACCCGGTGATCGCCTTCAGGATGGGGCGCGGCAGGAGGAACTTGCTGGAGAAGAAGACGTCCTCCTCGCGGGTGAGCCTCTCGACCGCCATCGACAGGGTGGATTCCTTTTCCATGATCGAGGAGAGCTTGTCCTTCAGTATCTGCGTGTAGAGAAGCTGCTTGGCGTATTCCCATTCGTAGAGGGCCTTCGATTCGTCAAGGCCCTCGTAGCACTGGAGGCGGATCAGGTCCATCCCCAGGGCGGAGGCGATGCACTTGCCGAGCTCGGTCTTCCCCACGCCGGCGGGACCCTCCACCAGGATCGGCTTCTCCATCTTCAGGGCCAGGTAGACCGTCGTGGCGATCTCTTCCGAAGCGATGTAGTTCTGCCGGGCGAGGGAGTCGATTGTTTCCTTCACGTTGTCGAACATGGTGCCATAGTGCCCGCCGCGGCGTTGTTGGCAAGGAATTAATTCCGGGGAGGGATAATTTCCGGGGATGACCGCGTGGCCCGGCGTGCCTCAGAGCCGTTTCAGCTCCTCCTCGCAGGTCCGTATCCGGTCCCTGAGAAGCCCCAGGGCCTCATCGGAGGACTTCCTGTCCTCCTCGCTTTCGTTGACTTCCCGGTAGCCCTCGATGAGCTCAGCCTTCTCCTCGAAGAATTCCTTTTTTAGTTCCCAGAGCCTTCTCCTCTGTTCGATCGAGGCGCTGCCGTATTTCGCGAGGGCGGCGTACTGGAGGATCTCCCGTATCCGCTCCATGTGAAGGCCGACCGACTCCTTCGAGGTCCCCATGGGCAGGAGGAGCTCCGGGGGAAGGTTTTCCGCGGTGGCGAAGCGCCCGATGAGGTCCATCATCTCCCTCGTCAGGGCCCCGGGACTGTCGCGTTCCTCCGGGCGGCGGCGGTATTCTCCCGTGTCATCCATGCCGGAAAAGAGCCGGGGAAAGAAGTCCCATCTTCCTCCGTCATCGGCCGGGGTACCCGCCGCGCCGGTTCCATGGGCCGAATTTTCCGATGCGCTCTCCCCGGTCTCCGGCGCCTTTCTTCCTTCCCGGGAGGGAATGACGAGAATGAGAACGAGGGCCCCGAGCACAGCCGCGGCGAGGATGATGATCGCTTTTTTCCCGGTCATGGATGGATCCTGTCGCGACGGGGGCGTTCCGTCAAGACAAATCCCCACGCGCGATCACCCCCGGGCGCGGGGGTGATCGAATGATGGGGATCGTGCCTTGCGGCCGTCTATCTCAGGTAGGACGCAGCCTTGGTGGCCACGTCGGATTTCGTTACCAGTTCCATGTGGTCGTAGGACCAGAAGGTGGCGACATGGGTGGCGCCGGAGATCTGCTCGTCCCCCCGGGCAACCGCCCCGTCGCTGTCCTTCCAGTAGATCGTGAAGAGGATGTCCCACCCGACCTGGAGCTCGCCGCCCCATCCCCAGCAGTCCCAGCCGTCGCCGTCACCTGCGATGGTGTAGATCCTGCCTCCGTCCGCCAGGGGAGCGCCGCTCACGGGATAGGCCGGGTTGAAGGTGTTCTTCACGTAGCTGGGGGTCAGCTGCTTGGTCGCCGCGGTGGCGCCAACGAAGAACGCCAGCCACTGCCCGGAATTGGCCAGGGGCGATCCCTTGTGGGGCGTCCCCAGAGTGACCAGGCCCGCGACGGTGTAGGGGAAGCGCTTGATATAGCACCGGGACACCAGGCCCCCCATGCTGTGGGCGATGATGTTGAACTTCGCGCTCAGGCCGTATGACTGCTGGAGCTTGAGGATCTTTGTCCTCATGAGGGATGCCTGTGTGTAAATCGTGTCGTCGCCCGCGGAATAGTCATTCTCGCCGCAGAAGTAGATGGTTCGTCCGCCGATGGAGCGCGTCCAGACCCTGGTGGATTCGTTGGTAAAGATGACGTAGACGTTCCCGGAACCCCATTTTTCGGCGCATTTCCCCAGGAAGGCGTCGCTCCACTGGTGCTTGTTGGTGAGGCCGTGAAGCAGGACGAGATCATAGGTTTTTGCCGATGCGGCCATGGAGGCCATCAGGATCAGACCGGCTGCCAGAATCATGATTTTTTTCATAGTTTACAAAACCTCACACATCTAACAATTTGTCTATTTATTATAAAACAAACCGTCCAGCCGGTATGTTTTATTGAGGATAATATACAGTCCAGATAATTGGTCGTCGACAAAAAAAATGAACCGGGAGAAAAAAAGAAGAAGTTATGTCACCGACCCGTCACCTCTTCTTCGAGAGCAGCGCCTCAACCCTGAGGGGGAGGCCGTAGATCCTGAGGAATCCCGTGGCATCCTTCTGGTCGTAAAGCGAACTCGCGTCGAACGTGGCGATATCCGGCTCGTAGAGGGTGACCGGGGATTTCCTCCCCACGGCCATGCAGGAGCCCTTGTAGAGCTTCACCCGCACAGTGCCGGTGACGTTCTCCTGGGTGGTGTCGATGAAGGCGTCCAGGGCCTCTCGCTTTCTCGTGAACCAGAGGCCGTAGTAAACGAGCTCGGCGTATTCGTGGGCCAGGCGGTCCTTGAGGTGCTGGGTGGCGCGGTCAAGGGTGATCGACTCAAGGTCCCGGTGCGCCACGTGGAGCACCGTCCCCGCCGGGGTTTCGTACACCCCGCGAGACTTGATGCCCACCAGGCGGTTCTCCACGATGTCGATCCTTCCGACGCCGTTCTCCCCGGCGACGCGGTTGAGCCGCCTCATCAGCTCCACGGGAGGGAGTTTCGAGCCGTCAAGGGATACGGGGACGCCCTTTTCGAATCCGATCTCGACATAGGTCGGAGTATCCGGCGCCTTCCGGGGCGAGGTCGTCAGGAGGAACATATCCTCGTTCGCCTCGTTGTACGGGTCCTCGAGTATCCCCCCCTCGTAGGAGATGTGGAGGATGTTCCTGTCCATGCTGTAGGGCTTGTCCTTGGTCACCGGCACGGGTATGCCGTGCTTCTCCGCGTAATCGAAAAGCTTGGAGCGCGAGTCAAGGTCCCAGACACGCCAGGGGGCGATGATATTCAGTTCAGGTGCCAGGGCCATGTAGGTCATCTCGAAACGGACCTGGTCGTTTCCCTTTCCGGTGGAGCCGTGGCACACGGCGTCGGCCTTTTCCTTCAGGGCGATCTCCACCTGGCGCTTGGCGATGATCGGTCTTGCCAGGGAGGTGCCGAGGAGGTAGCGGTTTTCATAGATGGCGTTCGCCTTGATGGCCCTGAACACGTAGCCGGTGACGAACTCATCTTTCAGGTCCTCGATATAGCATTTGCTCGCGCCGGTCTTCCTGGCTTTCTCCTCCAGGCCGTCGAGCTCCTCTTCCTGGCCCACGTCCGCGGCGACGCAGACGACCTCGCAGCCGTAGGTCTCGATGAGCCATTTCACGATGATGGAGGTGTCGAGCCCTCCCGAGTAGGCAAGCACGACTTTTTTTATGTCCATGACGCACCTCGCTGGTTTCGGATACAGGGCAAGGATGCCCATGGGGGGTTTTTTTTCAATGAAAAAAAAGCGTCCCCCGGGGCGGAATACCCTGAATTCAACATTCAAGTGCAACAAATCAGTTCATTCAACAGCGATCTCGGGGTACGCCACCCACGGGATTTTCGGGGCCTCGAATTTATTGCACAGAGGATATCCTCAAAATCATCATCGGTCAAGTGGGCAAAACTTTTTTTCTTAGGGATATACTGGCGGATGCGTCCATTGATATGCTCATTTAACCCACGTTGCCATGAACAATATGGATCGGCAAAGAAGACCTTGCATTCCAATGCTTTTTCGATATTCTGAAATAAGCTGAATTCACTACCATTATCGAATGTAATTGTTTTAACGAATCCGGCAGGTAAATCGTTCAGTGCCTCCACGACAGCTCGGGATACGATTTCCGCATCCTTGGAATGGACTGGAACACCCCAGATATGCGCCAGTTTGCGGTCAACCAGGGTAAGTAAATATGCATCATTCCCTGCACTGGTAATGAGATCACCCTCCAAATGGCCGGCGACAGTCTTTTCATCAGCCTCTATCGGACGTTCACAAATGTTCCGTTTCCCAGCAATAAGTTCTCTTTTTTGATATATCAGGGACCGTTTCTGACGTTTATTCCTCTTTGTGAACAGATAATTAAGCAATAACATATTGTGGTACTCCCCATGCTGCGCATACACCCATTGATAGATGGCTTCAGTTGATATATGCATCTCAGGATCTCCGGGAAACTGGCTCCTCAAATAATATGATGTGACTTCAGGGGAATTTCTCTCCATAAGCAAAGAGCATACAAGAAGCCGTAACACACCATTGCTATCGAGCTTTCTCCGACGCCTATACCTTCGGGCGCAATAACGTTCATGTGCATCTTGATAATGATAGCCTTTTGTCCTGTTTCGTGTATGCTCTCGATAAATGGTAGATCGATCGCGTCCCAGATATTTGCTCAATTCAATCTTTGATACGCTAGAATAGAGCATTTTTTGGATGACATGGCGCTCGTCTTTCGTTATGTGTGAATACAGTCTCATGGGTGGTTCCTCCTCGGATTATGTTCTGTCAAACTCAATCCTATGGGAAGAGCCCCCATGAGACTACTATTATTACTGATTCCTAATGTTGCACTTCATCCTTGAATTGAGGTACCCCCGGGGGTCGCTGTAAAAGGTTTGACTTTCTGCAAGGGCGTGCCATACTCGTTGCGCCATGGACGCCGCTACCCAGATCATTATTTTCATCGTGGCCCTGATTATTTCAGCCGGGTTCCTGGCGATAATCATCGTCCTGGTGCCGGCGATCAGGGACCTGCGGGCCCTCCTCGTCGATCTCAGGAAGACCTCGGAGGAGGTCCGGGGGCTCGCCGTCGAGGCGCAAAAAATTAGCGTCAACGTCGAGGGAAAGCTCGAGGGAATCGACGGTATCGTCGCCAATACCAGGAAGATATCCTCCCTCGTGGGCAGGGCCGCCTCGAAGATGGAAAACCCGGCGTTCAGGCATCTCGAGTGGCTGGCCGCCCTTGTCCCCGCACTGCTCCTGGGGTGGAAGGCGGCCAGCGGCGCCCGCGGCGGGCCGAAGGAGGAGGAATGAGCGACGGCAACGACGGTTTCAGGACCTTCCTGGCCTTCCTGGCCGGGGCCGCCATCGGAGCGGTCTTCGGCGCCCTCTACGCGCCGAAAACCGGGAGGGAGCTCCGTGATGACGTGAAGGAATTCGCCGACAGGCTCGCCGGGGAGGCGAAGGCGGAGTATGAAAAGATGAGCGAGAAGGCCAGGGAAGTGGGCGAGAAAGCGAAGGAGATGGGCGATCGCGCGAAGAAGCTCGCCGAGGAGGCGAAGGACCGCGTGCGCAAAGGCGGAGAGGAGGAGCCCACCGCCTGACCTTTTTCAGATAATGAAGTAGTCGTTCAGCTCCCGGAAGAGGGTAAAGACCGTTTCCTTCACCACCACGATGGTCGGTATCGCCAGGATGAGCCCCGCGACGCCGAAGATCATAGAACCGCCGATTATTCCGATGAAGACCGCGAGGGGGTGAAGCTTCACCGCCCCCCCCACCACGAAAGGCTGGAACACCCCGTTGTCCAGGGCCATCACCAGGGCCACGCAGGCCGCCACGGCGAGGATCATGTTGTTCCCGTTGATAAAGGGAAGTATCGACGCGGGATTCTCCGCGATGAGGGCGTAGGCCGATCCGCTGATCAGGGCTATCCCCGGTCCCACCAGGGGTATCGCGTTGGCCGCCCCGGCGAGGAATCCGATCAGGATCGCCATCTTCAACTCGAAGCCGATGAGCGTGAAAAGAACCGCGTAGGTGACGCCCACGAGGGAGCAGGCCGTGAGTATGCCGCGCAGGTAGTTCCCTATGGCCCTGTTCACCTTGTCCACCACGGCGAGGGACACCTCGAAGTAGCGGTTGGGCACCATGCCGATGAAGAAGCGCTTGATCTCTCCGTCATCGATGAGAAGGAAGAGAAAAACCAGGGGCGTGATGATCCAGATCTTCACCGCCTCCATGAGGGAGGTAAGGCGCGTCGGGGCCTCGCGGCCCATCCCCGCCCCCGCATCCGTCTCCTTTGCCGCCCCGGGCACCGGCGGCGGCGCCTCCCGGATGTTGTGCAGGAAGTAGGAGTAATACAGGTCCTTCACCGCGGGTCGGCCAGCATGCCCTGCGCGGTACTTCATGAAGAGCGCCCGTTCGTCGGCGTCGAGACGAAGGAGGCCATTGACGCTCTCCATGAGACGGTCCAGGTCGGCGCCGAGGTACCGGTAGATGAGGGTTCCCTTGCCGTCGTCCTCTTCGAGTCCCATGAAATCCCGGTAGCGCTCGTTCAGCTTGTACTGGAAGCGGGTGCGGAGCACAAGGCGGTCACGCTCGTCGGGGACCAGGGAGCCGAGCTGGTTCACGATAAGGGTGACGCCTACGAAAAAGGCGCCGAAGAGGATGAGGATCCCCGCTGGGCGGGGGACTCCCCGCCGGGTGAAGAGATTCATCAGGGGGAGGCAGAGGTAGGCCGCCAGCATCCCCACCAGGAAGGGAAGGACGATGGGCCTGAGGGCCCAGACGAGGGACACGGCGGTTACCGCGGCGATAACGATGCTGACGGTGACGACGATGCGTCGCGTGAGCCTCCTCGTGGTGACCCGCAGTACCGCCTGGGTGTTCCTTCTTTCCCGGAGCCCCTCGCCCATCTCATCGCTCCCCGGCCATGAGCTGTTCGTTCGCCGCCTTGAGGCGCTGCCCGATGATGACCGCCAGGCCCTTCATGATCTTGACCGCGATGTCGGGCCGAGTCTCTGCGAGTTCGTTCAGGTCCTCCCGGAAAAAGGCCAGGCCCTCGGTTTTCTCCTCGGCCCGGGCCGAGGCGGAGCGGGGCGTGTCGTCCAGGAGGGCAAGCTCGCCGAGGAAGTCTTCCGGCATGATGGTCGCCAGGTCGGCCTCGCCCTCGGATCCCGGGACCGTCACCTTCACCATCCCGCTCTTGATGATGAACATCGCGGTGCCGGGCTGGCCTTTTTCGAAGAGATACTCCCCGGCCTGGTAGCTCCGCTCGTAGATGAGCCGACAGAGGTGCTTTAACTCGCGTGTCGTGAGGTTTTGGAAGATGGGACAGAGTTTCAGCGCCTGGAGATTGTCGAGGCCCGGACGGGACCCGAACCGGGCATGGATGGCGCCCCAGATGAAGCTGGCGGGCTTTTTCCCGCTGTCGTTTCGTTCCGTCATGCCATGGGCCCCGATAGGTGGATTTGACGCAACCCGTGCTTCAAGCATGACCCGGGAAGCCCGAATGTCAACCGAAATTTAGCAGTGGCCTCCAGGCAGCCTTATCTTGACAAACGGGCCAAAACATGAGAGACTGGAGAGGACATCTCGCAAACCGGGAGGAACCATCGCCATGACCGACACCACGGAACGAAAGGAATCACCCGCCGCGGGAAGCGCCGTGAAGGGAAGCCTGACCCTGGGCATCTGCGGCCTCCTCTGCGTTATTCTGGCCTTTTCGATCCTGTACCGCGCGGAGCGGACGGGGAACCGCCGCTGGATCGCCTCCCGCGCCGAGCCGATAGACCCAAAGGCCCCCGGTGACGCCGCGGGCATGGTGCGGTTTTCCGGCCTGCCGGAGGGGGATCTCGTCGGTGATCCGGATACCGGCACGCGCTTCGTCTGCCTTTCACGGACGCGCTATGAGTACCGGAAGGGAGACGGGTCTTCCGTGGGTCCCGGATGGAGATACGTTCAAGCCTCCACGGAGCTCGCGAAGGACCTGCGAATAGGCGCCGTGAGGATCAGGCTGGAGGAGGCGGAGATCATGGGCCGCGACGCCTGGTCCACGACGATCACGCGCCCCGAACGGGGGGGCGAAGCGACGCCCCGGATAGGGGACGTGAAGGTGCAGGTTTCCGGGATACCGGAGGGGACCCCCCTCTTCTGCGTCGGGCGCCTCGCGGGCGGCTACCTTGGCGCGGGGAAGCTATTCCTGGTGAGCTCCCACAGCGAGGGTAAGACCCTCGACGAGCTGGACGAGGTCTGGGTATGGCGATGGCTCCGTCACCCCCTCTGCTTTTTCCTTATGCTTGCCGGGTTCGTGATGCTCGGGCGCCCCGCCATGGCCTTCGTGCGGTCGCGCCCCGACCATCCCGCGTTCAGACCACTTGCGCGGATAGGGTGGCCTCCTTACCTGGTCCTGAGCCTCGCGCTTTCCTTTGTCCTGGTGCGGTATTCCCGCTATACCGCCGACCTGCTCTGGGTGGTGATTGCCCTGGCCGCGGGCGTGCCCCTTTTCATCCTGGCGAGAAGGATGATCGGCGCAGGGAGCAAAAATTCGTAAGCCGGAGGGGGCGCTTCAATCGATCGGTGATGCGTCGGGGATGGTCCGTGAGAAAAAAAAGTCCCGGATGCGCTGGTGCGCTCCGGGACTTTTTTTCAGGGAATTCTTACCGTTATTTCGATACCTGGAAGGCCGTGTCGCCCCAGGATGTTCCCCAGTTGCTCGTGGTCACGCCGTTCCTCTCGCTTCCGGTATAGGCCTCGAGGCTTTTAACCACGGTCACCTTCACCTCGCCGCCCTTTTCCTTGGTGATGACGCCGGCGTGGATTCCCGCCATGCACACCGAGGAGTCGGTGGTGTAGGTGTCGGTCCCCCATATCGATCCACCCTGGCAGTCGGCGGGGCACGATACGGTAAACGAGGCGCCGAGATCCTTGTTCTGGACCGTCACGTCCCTCATCTTGGTATTGCACTCAACGGCGATTCCTTTTTTGCACCCGGTAAAGGCCGCGGCGGCAAGGGCGGCGCAGGCGCACACGATCAGGATGTTCCGCATAGTTATGCCTCCTTCCGTTTTTTTTCATTATATATCATCGCCCGTTACTGTCAATGATTATCCCGAATGGCCCCGCGGGTATTTTTTTGTGCATAAAACAGGTGAACGCGCCAATAAATGTTTGACTCGCCGCGACGGGTCATAGCATTTTCATCACACCCTCCGTGCCGTGAGGCGGCGGTAGCCCCCGCCCGGCCTTCGCGGGTCCGAACGGCACGGACCGATTCGCTCCGAGGTCCTGTTGATGATTGGATTTTCCTTCAAGAAACGCCTTCTCTGCGCCCTGTTCCTGTTTATTCCCGGAAATATCGGAGCCCCCGTCGAGGAAACGGTGTCCGTCCACACCTATCCCCTGCGCGATACCAGGCCTTTTTTCAGGGAGAGCCCCAGCGGCAACGTGATCTACGATATCATCCTCGATTCGATGTACACGGCCCCCGGCGCCATTTCCGGGAACTACGTCGTGGCGTATTACGGTCACCCGAAATCCAGGATCATGGGGATCGTGGGCCGCCATACCAAGGAAGAGCTGGCGCCGATGTTGAAGAAGACCGCCGCGGAGTACGCCTCCCTCAACGCCGGGCGGGGAGCGTTCCCCGCGTTCTACCTTATCTATGGCACCTGCCAGCCCAGGGGGGAGATCAACCTGATGAAGCGGGAGATGGTCGAGGCCTATATCCGCTACGCCTACGCCAACGGAATACTGGTCTACCTCGATCATCAGATAGGGAAGTACTCCGTTGCGCACGCCATGGACCAGCTTCTTCCCTTTCTCAACTACCCCAACGTGCACCTGGCCCTTGATCCCGAGTGGCGCACCACCAGGCCGATGAGGGAAATCGGCTCCATTGACGCGGAAGAGCTGAACGAGGCCCAGCGCAGGATGCGGGACTACATGGTGGCCCACGGGATTCGGGGGAGGCGCCACCTGGTGATCCACCAGTTCCACGCCAAGATGATACGCAATCGATCACAGGTGAGGAGCGATTATGATCCCGTGGTCCTCGTCCACGCCACATCGGGGTGGGGACCCCCGGAGCGGAAGGCCGCGACCCACGGGCGCAACGCCCTGGCGGCCAACATCCCCCACAAGGGCTTCAAGCTCTGGTACTACTACTCGGACAAGAAGGGGGTCCATTACGACAGCCCCCTCATGACGCCGTCCCAGGTCGTCGGACTCAGGCCCCGGCCGGGCCTTATCATCTACCAGTAGCGGGGCGGTTCCCGCGGGAAAGGAAGGAACCCCTCGGAGTTAGCGATGTGTGAAGGTGAGATATGGCGGAGAGCCTGTACGAAAAGCTGAGGGAGAAGGTGGGGCGCCATAGCGCCTATTTCCCGAAATCGAAATCGGGCATCGAGCTTCGCTTTCTGAGAAAGCTCTTTGACGAGGAGGACGCGGAGACGTATCTCCTCCTTTCCGAGGACCTGGAGAGCGACGAGGCCATCGCCGCCCGGACCGGGCGCGATCCCGCGACCATTGCCGCCGCCCTGTCGAAAATTGCGGCCAAGGGTCTCTGCTACCCGAAGCGGGTCGGCGGCACGCGCTACTACGCCGCGGCGCCCTTTGCCCACGGAATCCTGGAGAACCAGGTGAACACCATCGACGGAGAGCTCGCCCGCATCTACGAGGACTATATCTGGGCCGAGAAGCTTCCCCTGGAGAGGAGACCCGGCGATGAAAAGGAGCCCCTGGTGCCCCTTCGCTCGATCCCCATCCAGGCGCCCCTTTCGATCACGCGCCCCGTGGCACCCTACGAGGACGCCCGGGACATCATCATGAGCCAGGACCGCATCGCCCTGGCGCAGTGCTTCTGCGCCCTCCAGCAGCATATCCTCGGAACGGGATGCGCGCGTCCCCGGGAGGTCTGCCTCATCCTCGGCTTTTACGCGGATTATTACGTCGAGTACGGCTTCGGGAGAAGGATAGGGAAGAGCGAGGCCCTCGAGGTCCTGGACATCGCCGAGGAGGCGGGCCTGGTGCACCAGATCCCCGACAGCAAGGACCCCGGGGCGATCTGCAACTGCTGCCCCGACTGCTGCGGCGGACTCAGGGTTCTGCGGAAGCTTCCCTCGCCGGCTCTCCTGATGCGGACCAATTATTTCATAGCGATCGACGCTTCCCTCTGTGACGGCTGTGGCGCCTGCGCCCCGCGATGTCCCATGGACGCGCTTTCCCTGTGCGTGGAAGGTACCATGGATGTGAACGTAAATCGCTGCATCGGGTGCGGCCTCTGCACCCGGTCCTGTTCACGGGGGGCGCTTACCCTCGTCTCGAAACCGGAGGAAGAGCGCTCGGAGCCCCCCCATACCCTCAAGTTCATGCGTTCGTCCCGCGATATCGAAGGCGCCATGGGGTAGGGGATGATGCGGGGGCTTTCGGGCGACCTGGCCGTCATGCTCCCGGGCAGAACAGGACTGGGGGGCGGGGAACCTGGATTACAGCCCCCATTTCATCAACAGGTAGTACTCAATGCTCGCGCGTTCAGCGTCGCTCATCGCGGTGTCGAAGTAGATGATCTCGGCGATATCGCCATTAAAAAAGCGGCCAGTATCAAGCTCCGTCTTTGATGAACCGCCGATGGTTACAGGACCTCCACCGCTTATTCGCAAGGGGTTCTCGGTGATTTCCGCGGCGGTGAGCTGCGATGTGGTGATAGGCAGGGAGAGCAGCAACCCGCCGTTCAGGTAAAGCCGCTCATTTGCGTTGAACTCGATAACCAGGCAGAGCACAACAAACTCCGATGTGCTTCGGGCGGGTGAAATGGTGTAGGGGGTGTCAACTCCCCCTACGCCAGCAGCAGTGGGGGTATAGAAACGTCCACCGTCGCACTTGTACGAAAAGCCGTAGCCATTCGGCGCAAGATAACCGAAATCAAAAATGAATTGCCATGTGCTCCCCCCCGATGCCGTTGAGCTGCGGCACAGGGCGAAGATCGTGACGCCGCTTCCAGTGCTGAAGAGATAGTTCCCCCCGAGGGTCAGGTGGTTCCCCGGCGTGGCGGCGTTGTCGAACCGCACCGCGGGCCTGTTATTAAGGTGGTTGACCAGGAATACCGGCTGCTGCCCGGCGACCGGCTGCGTGGCGTCGAATGCATTGCCAGAGGAGTCGGGCCAGGTAACGACGGGGTCGTTGTGGGAAAGGGTGGTGATGGCGTCGGCCTTGAGCCACAGTCTTAGGTTCGTAGGGGCGATATCGTCGGGCCCCGCCAGGGTTTCCGCCGACGCGTCCCTCGTGGTTCCGGCCGAGTCCGTAACGCTGATCACCGCGGTGCCGGGTGTTCCCGGGGCCATGTAGAGCCCCGTGGCGGGAATGATTGTTCCGCCCCCGACGACCGTGAATGAGTACGGCGGAGTTCCACCAGTGGCGGAAAAGGCGCAGCTCTCGCCTTTCTGGAGATAGCAGGTCGTTGGATTGATGATGAGAGCCGGTGTTGGCGGTTTTAAGCCCGTTACCAGGGCAAAGGGGTCATCTTGCGTGTTATTGTAGAGCTCGTTCCTGACGCATCCCACTGCAAAGGAAACGATGATAAAAGCCACGATCGCGTTGCATTTCTTATTGCTCATGCACACAGCATTGATTTGAAAATAAACATATGGTAATGACTATAAAATATGTTGCCACGGCATGCAAGTCAAGAGGAATCGGATAAATTTTTCTTGCGGAAGTGCCAATTAGCAAATTCTCGTTGACCAATCCGATTCAACGATCAATGCTACCCCATTGTATTCGTGGTACAGCATGAACCCCTATCTTATCATACCGGCCCTGGCGTTTCTCGTCAATTTTTTCACCATGTCCTACGTCGTGGCCCTGGACCCCGGGAAGCCGGTCAATCGCTCGTTCCTTTTTCTCTCAGCCTCGATCACCCTCTGGGTGGTTACGAGCTCGACGTTCCATCTTCCCATGGATGAAGCGATCATCGTGCCCTTCAGCAGGGCGTGTTCCTTCTTCTGGTTTTTCACGGGATTCTGGACGGTCAATTTCACCTACGTGTTTCTTGCCCGGCGCCGCGACCCCTTTTACTATGCCGTCCTGGCCCTCTCCGTCGCTTCGGTTGCCGTCACCCTGGCGACGGACCTGGTGGTGCCCGGTTACGCACGCTATCCCTGGGGATGGCGCTTCACCGAGGGCCCCCTTTTCACGCCGATATCGATTCTGTCGATCGTGATTCCCATCGTCGTGTCATGGGCCATGGTCTTCGGCTCCTGGCAGACCGAGGCCGATCCCGTGAGGAGGAAACAGCTTTTTCCGCTCATGGCGGGGATTCTCATCGCCCTTTGCCTCGCGGCGATCAACCAGTTCCTGCTTCCCTCTCTTCCGGCACTGGGTGATATCGTGCGCTACACGGCATCCTGGAGCGTCATACTCAGCATATTCGTGTTTTACACCATTGTGCGCTACCGGTTCCTGACCCCCGCCATCGGCGATGTCGCGAGCGAGCTTTTCGCCTCGATCAGGGAGGGCGTGGTGATACTGGATACGAAGGGGAACGTCCTCCATTTCAACGAGGCCGCCGCCCTCATGCTCGGCATGGATGGCGCCGCGTCCAGGCCTCCCCGCCTTGAGGAGCTGATCGCCGAGTACCGCCACGACGCGGACTACGTGACCCGGCAGGCGGTTACCCTGAAGGGCGACGCTCCCCGCTGCCTCCTGCTCAACCAGTCAGCGATTCGTTCAAACGCGGTCAGGGTGGGCTCGATCCTCGTCATGATCGATGTCACCGAGATGCACCGGATGAACGACGCCCTGAGGGAATCGAACGAGCTCTTCCAGCGCATCGCCGCGAACGTGAGCGACGCCATCTGGACCATCGACATCAGGACGGGGAGGATGATCTACGTGAGCCCCTCGGTGACCCATATCCTGGGCTGGACCCCGGAGGAGCTGGCGCGCCTGACGCCGAATGAACGCTTCGATGAAACGGGACTCGGTCTCGCCAGGGATATCCTCCGCGATGAGCTGCTGCACGACGGGGAGCGCGATCCCCTGCGCACGCGGGCCCTGGTCACCAGGGAGCGGCACAGGGACGGGACCATGGTCGACGTGGAGATCAACGCGTCCTTCATCAGGGACCAGGCGGGGAAACCGTCGTACATACTGGGGGTGACCCGCAATTTTACTGAACGGAAGCGCCTCGAGGACGAGCTGAGGACGAGCCTTAAAGAGCTGGAACAGCGGAACGAGATTATCGAAAACGATCTCAAAACAGCCCAGATGATCCAGCGGGAGCTGCTCCCCTCGGAGCCCCCCGACTGCGACCGTCTCGCGATCGATTTCCGCTACCTCCCCCTGGAGGCAGTGGGAGGGGACTACTTTCACATCATACCCCTCCAGGAGGGGGGGCTGTCGGTATTCATCGGGGACGTGTCGGGCCACGGGGTGCCCGCGGCGCTCTTTCTCTCCCTGATCAAGTCGGTCAGCAGCTCCCTGCTGAGGCATCACTCCCACGATCCGCAGGTATATCTCAAGACCTTAAACGGCGAACTCTGCGAGAACATGCAGCACTACTTCCTCACGGCCCTGTACGGCATTTTCCTCTTTGACGCTCCCGGCGGGGACGTGCGCCTCTCCATCGCCTGCGCCGGCCATCCGCCTCCTGTTATTCATGAACGGGGCGCACATGCGGCCCGCTATCTTCCAATAAGGGGGAAACTCCTCGGGGTGATTCGCGATATCACCTTCGATGCCCTGGACGTGACGCTCCGCCCCGGCGACAGGGTATACCTCTACACGGACGGCGTGCCCGAGATCACGAATGAGCGGATGGAGATGCTCGGCTACGATCGTCTTCTCGCGGTCATCGGGGAAACGGCGGGGCGGGATCTCGGGGAGTCCCTTGACGCCGTAATGGAAGAGGTGCACCGCTTTCGCGGCGGCACCCCCGTGGACGATGACATCGTCATCATCGGCTTCGAGGTACGCTGAGGGTAATGGGGCTTGAATACGCCTGGCCGGGAAGGGACGGGTCTTTGCGGATTATCGTGTCAGTTCACCGACTGGCCCCCGGGATGAAGCAGGCTCCGCCGGAGCGCCGGGAAATTCAAACGGATTTACGATAGTCGGAGGATGCGATGAAGATACTTCATGTTAAAACGGGCGCCGACGAGCAGGGCCGCGGCCCCTCATGCCCCTGCTGCGATGCGGAGATGAAGACCCTCAAGGTCTACCGGAGCCATCTGCGATTTTTGTCGAATCTCCATGTCTACTGCTGTCCTGCGTGCAACAGGGCCCTGAACGCGGCAGCGGTGCCGAAATGATCACCGCCGGGTCGCAGTCATGAGATTCAACGAGCTGAGAAAAAAACTGAGGACCGGCGACATCATCCTCACCTACAAGCGGGGGAGCCACTTCAGCAATCTCATATGGATGGTCAGCAAAATGGGGAAGCGTGTGAATGCCCTGAAGCCGCGGCTTTCCCACTGCATCATCTACATCGGCGACGGCCTTATCTGCGACTCCGCCCTGGCGGGGGGCGTGACCATCAAGAACGTCCGCGCCTACGCGAAGTACTACGACCTTCGCCTGGTGCGCTACAGGGGGAAGGACCTCGACAGGAAGAAACTCGTTCGCTACTGCATCGACAACGCCGGCATCATCAAGTACGCCTACTTCCAGATCGTGGCGATCGCCTTCAAGAAAATATTCCTTCGGCGCGACGTGAAGAAAGACATGGAGGAGAAGGCGATGCACTGCTCGGAGTTCGTCGCCTCGGCCTTCCTCGTCCAGGGGATACGCCTGGTGGAGGGCAAGCGCCCCTTCTCGGTTTCGCCCCTTGACATCTACGTTTCGAAGAAGGTGAGGATCATCGGGTGATCCCGTCCTTCTTTTCCCACTCCCGCCGGTTCCGGGTTGGCGGGTAAACCGCGCACTTTCCTTTTTCGGGCAAAAACAAGAGAGCCGGCATGATGCCGGCTCTCCGATTTTTTTTACTGAAGAAATCCCGACCCAGGGGCCGCTATTTCTTCGGAGGTTTCGCGACCAGCATGATGAGCGCGCCGGCGAGGCACGCGCAACCCGCGATAATGAACGGCGTGAGCCACGCCGAGGGATCGGTCGCTCCCTTCGCCGCGTCCTTGAAGAGACCGGCGATCTGCGGCCCCACGATGCCGGCGATGCCGTACGCGAAGAACACGAAGCCGTAGTTCTTGCCCACGGTCTTGTTGCCGAAGAAGTCGGCCGTCGCCGCCGGGAAGAGGGCGAAGTTGCCGCCGAAGTTGAAACCAATGATGCAGGCCGCCGCGACCAGGCCCGCTTCCGTGGCGCCGAGCTTATAGAAGGCCAGCATGATGACGCCCTGGGAGAGGCACATCAGGAACAGGGAGACCTTGCGGCCGATCTTGTCGGAGACCATCCCCCAGGCGATCCTTCCGAGGCCGTTGAGGATGGCGTAGAAGGCCATGGCGGTCCCGGCTATGGTGCTCGCCCACGTGACGGTGTCCTTGAAGTTCTCGTTGGCCGGATCAAGGGTCTGGAGCTTGGAGAACGTCAGGGAATCGATCCCGAAGAGCTTGATACAGTAGATGACCATGAGGCCGGCGAGTGCCGAGAACACGAAGGTGATGAAGAGCATGTAAAACTGGGGCGTTTTCAGCATCTCGTTCGTCTCGAAATTCACGGATCCCGTGGCCTTTCCCGCGTCGGCCTGCGGAGGCGTGTAGCCTTCCGGGAGCCATCCCTCGGGCGGATCGACCATGACGAAGCTGCCGATCAGGACCATTATGGCAAAGATGATGCCGTAGAGGAGGAACACGCTCCGGACGCCGTCGAGGCCCGCCAGGCTGAGCGTGTTGAGAAGGCCGCCGCCCCATGAGCCCGCCCATTTGACCCAGATCGTGGCGCCGAAGCCGAAGCCCGCGACGGCAAGGCCGGTAAGCATCCCCTTTTTGTCGGGGAACCATTTCACCCCGACGGCTATCGGTACGACATAGGCCAGGCCTATGCCCGAACCGCCGATTATGCCGATGAACACCAGCTGGGTAACAAAGCTGCTGCCGAAAAATCCCGCCAGGATATACCCGAGACCCAGGACGAGCCCGCCCGCCATGGCAAGCTTCCTCGGGCCGATGGTGGCCAGCTGTCTTCCCGCCCATATCATCACCAGGGCGAAAAAGAAAAGGCCCGCCGAGAATATCCATGCGGCCTGCCCCGCCGAAAACTGGTAGGTGCCGTCGGCCGCGGTGAGTTTTGGCGTGAAGACTGACCAGGCGTAAATGGCGCCCAGGGCCAGTTGAATCAGGATGGCCCCGATAACCACGAGCCATCGATTCATGACTTTTTCATTGGACATTGATTCTGCCTCCTTTTGTTGGTTTTGTAACGGTACGGTATGCGATTAAATTTTTGTGCATGTGTGAGTGAGAATGCAGCTTATTAATATCGATCCGCACTATATCGAACCCACCCTGTGCATATCGTGCGATGTCTGTCTAGAAAAAAATGATTCAGTCAGGAAACAAGGAGGAATCTCATACACGGGCCATTCCGGCCGAGAGGAGGGCGCAGGGGTTTCGGTGTGGAAAATTGTACTTGATCATCCTCCCTTTCCGGATAGAGTGCTTCTTTAGCGTCTCATGACGCCTGGATCGAAATTATCCATGCTGTTTTTCTGTACTATCGAACTATTCTTTATGGAGGGATGATATGAAAAAAATTATCGCGGGGGGTGTCCTTGCTCTCGTCGTAATTCTGGCGGCCATCTATTTTTTCTTTCCGGGGATGACCCTTGGTGTTTTCATGAAACTGGAGCGGGGCAAGGCAGACCTCGTGGAGAAGCGCGTTGCTATAGCTGACCATACGATAGTCTACCTTGAAGGAGGGGAGGGTGAGACCCTGGTCCTGGTCCACGGGTACGGCGGCGACAAGGACAACTGGACCCGCTTCGCCGCGCACCTGACGCCGCGCTACCGCGTCGTGGCGCCGGACCTTCCCGGATTCGGGGAGTCGTCGAAGAACCGGGCCCTGCGCTACGACATAGTGTCCCAGGCGCGGCGCCTCGGGGAATTCCTCGACGCCATCGGGGAGAAAAAGGTCCACGTCGCGGGCAACTCCATGGGAGGCAATATCGCCGGCATATTCACCGCCCTCTATACAGGCAGGGTCCTGACCCTGGGGCTTCTTGACACCGGGGGCATCACCGAGCCCGTGGAGAGTGAGTTCAGGAAGAATCTCCGTGAGGGGAGGAACAGCCTGGTGGTCGAGAGCCCGGAGGACTATGACCGGCTTATCGCCTTCGTCTTCGCGAAGCCGCCCTTTATCCCGCGGCCCCTGAAGCGCCATTTCGCGGGAATGGCCGCGGCGAGCAGGGAATTTAACGAAAAGGTAATGGAGGATATTAAGGCCCGTCCCGCGTCATTGGAGCCGCACCTGGGCCGGCTGTCGCTCCCGGTCTTCGTGCTCTGGGGCGATAGCGACCGGGTCATCGATGTCTCCTGCGTCGATGTCTTAAAGAAAAACCTGCCGGACCCCTCGGTCGTAATCATGAAGGAGTGCGGCCACCTTCCCATGCTGGAGCGCCCGGAAGAGGCGGCGCGGCACTACCTGGATTTTCTTGAAAAGTCCAGGGCGCGATGATTTGCTGTTGACGGGAGGGAAAGGGGCGGCCATACTCACTCACCATGGCGACGCAACCCGTCATTGACTCTTCACTGGCAGGAACGCCCCTCAAAAGGTGCGAGGTCCCCGTGACCTGGCGGGACACCATGAACTACGCCGCCGCGATCGGCGACGGCAATCCCCGCTATTTCGATGACGAGGGGGCGGGTGGCCTCATCGCCCACCCGGTCTTTCCCGTGGCCGTCACCTGGAGGGTCCTGGGGCGCATCGCCGAATTCATCGACGCTGAAGAGTTCCCCAGGGAGCTCCTGGCCACCCAGGTCCACTACACCGAGCACCTCGCCCTCCACCGGCCCCTGGTGCCGGGAACGACCCTGGTCATCGAGGGGCGCGTTGCCGCAATACTCCCCCACAGGGCCGGGACCCACGTGGTGCTGCGCCTTGACGCCCGGGATACAGGAGGGGCCCCGGTCTTCACGGAGCATATCGGCGCCATGCTTCGCGGCGTGGAATGCCTCGGCGGCGGCGCCGGGGGCGATCGCCTGCCGGAGGTGCCCACCGGGCCCGGGAGCGGGGAGCCGGCCTGGGCGGCCCAGATCTCAATAGACCCGCTCCGGCCCTTCGTGTACGACGGCTGCACCGACATTTTCTTCCCGATTCACACGTCACGGCGCTTCGCGCGCTCCGTGGGGCTTCCCGGCATCATACTCCAGGGTACCGCGACCCTGGCGTACGCCGTCACCGAGTTGGTGAACCGGGAGCTCGCCGGGGACGCCGGCAGGGTCCGCTCCGTTGCCTGCCGTTTCACCGGGATGGTGCTTCCGGGATCGGACATCGCGGTGCGGCTTCTCGGAAAGGGCGGGAACGGTGATCTTTTTTTTGATGTCCTGAACGGCGCCGGGGAGCGGGTCCTCGCCGGGGGGCACCTCCGCGCCGAGTGATCGATGCAACCAGCCAGATAACGGAGGGGTAAGTATGGTGGTACAGGAAAGAAGGCTGCCGCTTCTGAACAATTACGTAGAGCGTTGGGCGAAGGAAACGCCCGGCAGGGAAGCGATGATCCAGCACGAGGACGGGAAGACCGTCACCTACGGCCGGTTCAGGACCCTCGTCGATTTCTTCGCTCTGAAGCTACTGGACATGGGGATCGAAAAAGGGGACCGCGTGGCCACCCAGCTTGCCCTCTTCCCCGAACACGTCATTTTCATGTACGCCTGCTTCAAGATCGGCGCCATCATCGCCCCCCTGGACCTCCGCCTCAAGGAGGACGAGGTGGTGCGCGACCTGGGCAAGATCAGGCCGAAGGCGTTCTTCTTCCTGGGGAAGACCCCGGTCATCGACTTCACCCGGATCGGCGAGGCCGTCCGGGACCGCTGTTCCTACGTCGAGTACCTGGTCCAGTTCGTCCCCGACCCCGACACGGGGGAGACGATCGACGGGGCGGTTCCGATCATGGAGCTCATGGGCAAGGCGGGCCTTATCTGGCTCAAAATAAAAAACATCTTCACCCGGAAACTGGAGAAGGCGTACCGGGAAATCGGCCCGCGCACGCCGGCCCTTATCATCTACACGACGGGCACCACGGGGGAGCCGAAGCCGGCGCTTCTCTGCCACGAGAACATCCTGGTCCAGAACGAGATCCTGCACCGGGCCACGGGGCTCTCCCAGGACGCCAGGGTGCTCATCAACCTTCCACCGAGCCACGTCGGATGCGTCACGGAGCTCCTCATGACCACGCTGTACCGCGGCGGGACCGCCGTGTTCCTCAGGGTTTTCGACGTGGCCCTCACCCTGGAAGCGATCGAGAAGCGCCGCATTACCGTCCTCGGCCAGATCCCCACGCAGTTCCGGATGCTCTGGGCCCATCCCGAATACGACACGAAGGACCTTTCGAGCCTCGCCTTCGTCGCCTATGCCGGCTCCTCCGTGGACGTCGCGTTCCTCAGGAAGCTCGCCACGATGGCGCCCCGCTTCGGCACGGGGATCGGCATGACGGAGAACGCGGGATTCGCCACTTTTACCCCCGACGGCATTTCCATAGAGGAGATGGCGGGCCAGGTGGGCCGCGCCTTCCCCGACCTGGCGGAGGTGACGGTCCGCGCCCCCATGGGGGAGGACGGCGCGGCCGGGGAGGAGCTTCCCGACGGGGAGATCGGCGAGATATGCTATCACCCGCCCATCGTCTTCCTGGGGTACTATGGCCAGCCGGAGGAGACCGCGCGGGCCATATCCCGTGAGGGCATCCTCTACACGGGAGACCTGGGATTCTTCAAGGACATGGGGACCTATCGCGCCCTCTTCCTCTCGGGGCGCCGCAAGTTCGTCATCAAGCAGAAGGGGTACAACGTCTTCCCCGACGAGGTTGAGGCCCACATCGCGGGCCTCCCGGGGGTGGACGTCGCCGAGGTGGTGGGGGTGCCCCACGGGGTATTCGACGAGGGCATCGTCGCCTTCGTCCGGCCGAAGGAGGGCGCCGCCCTCACCCCCGAGGCCGTGGCGGAGCATTGCAGGTCAATCGCCGCCTACAAGCGCCCCCAGCACGTGGAGATCTGGCCCGCCGGGAAGCCCTTCCCCCTGACCAGGAGCACCAAGGTGGACAAGATGCTTCTCAGGAAGGAGGCCGATGAGATCGTTTCGCGGCTTCGCGCCGCCGGCGGGTGGGACGCCGGCGCGTGAGGGGGCGTGTGCTGATCCGGGGACCCCATGGAAACGCGTCGCATGGCGGACGGCACGCCGCGGATATGCGCGTCATGAAAGGATCACGTCTCTTCGCCGTATGCCTGGGCCTGTTCCTGTCGGTCCCCGCGGCGGCGAGATTCCGGGGCGGTGAAGCCGTCGTGGGCGATCTCTCCTTCAGGGTCCACTACTCGGGGATGCTCTACAGCGACCTCGACTCCCCCCTGGGGGCCTCGCTTTTCGTGGATTTTTATACCCACTCGTTCCTCTCCTTCGGGCTTGCCAACTATTTCCACGTGTCGCGGAACCATCGGAAGGACTTCGCGCGGTATCAGGTGGTCAACGCGGTCTATGGCCGGTTCTATTTCAAGCCGTTCTTCCTGCGAAGGCCGGTCTTCAAGATGGGGCCGAATACCTCAATTCAAGGATGAAGTGCAACATTAGGAATCAGTAATAATAGTAGTCTCATGGGGGCTCTTCCCATAGGATTGAGTTTGACAGAACATAATCCGAGGAGGAACCACCCATGAGACTGTATTCACACATAACGAAAGACGAGCGCCATGTCATCCAAAAAATGCTCTATTCTAGCGTATCAAAGATTGAATTGAGCAAATATCTGGGACGCGATCGATCTACCATTTATCGAGAGCATACACGAAACAGGACAAAAGGCTATCATTATCAAGATGCACATGAACGTTATTGCGCCCGAAGGTATAGGCGTCGGAGAAAGCTCGATAGCAATGGTGTGTTACGGCTTCTTGTATGCTCTTTGCTTATGGAGAGAAATTCCCCTGAAGTCACATCATATTATTTGAGGAGCCAGTTTCCCGGAGATCCTGAGATGCATATATCAACTGAAGCCATCTATCAATGGGTGTATGCGCAGCATGGGGAGTACCACAATATGTTATTGCTTAATTATCTGTTCACAAAGAGGAATAAACGTCAGAAACGGTCCCTGATATATCAAAAAAGAGAACTTATTGCTGGGAAACGGAACATTTGTGAACGTCCGATAGAGGCTGATGAAAAGACTGTCGCCGGCCATTTGGAGGGTGATCTCATTACCAGTGCAGGGAATGATGCATATTTACTTACCCTGGTTGACCGCAAACTGGCGCATATCTGGGGTGTTCCAGTCCATTCCAAGGATGCGGAAATCGTATCCCGAGCTGTCGTGGAGGCACTGAACGATTTACCTGCCGGATTCGTTAAAACAATTACATTCGATAATGGTAGTGAATTCAGCTTATTTCAGAATATCGAAAAAGCATTGGAATGCAAGGTCTTCTTTGCCGATCCATATTGTTCATGGCAACGTGGGTTAAATGAGCATATCAATGGACGCATCCGCCAGTATATCCCTAAGAAAAAAAGTTTTGCCCACTTGACCGATGATGATTTTGAGGATATCCTCTGTGCAATAAATTCGAGGCCCCGAAAATCCCGTGGGTGGCGTACCCCGAGATCGCTGTTGAATGAACTGATTTGTTGCACTTGAATGTTGAATTCAGGATATCGGCGTGGGGATCGTTCACGAATGGCTTGACATGGACAATCCCCTTCGCAGTCCCGATCTCTTCGCCGGTATCGGCATGGTGATCCAGGTCACGCGGCACGTCGGGATCACCGGGGCCATGCAGGTTCACTCCCTTTCCCTTGACCGCCTGCGGCTCCAGTTGATTTCCAACATCGGGGTCTCCGTGAACATACCGGTCCGTCCCGCATCGGCGAACGGTCCCCGGGGTTCCTCGCCCGGGGGATGAAGGGGGAAGGTGTTCCCGTACCTCAGGACATGAGGGCGCACATGACGGCCTTCTGGACGTGGAGCCGGTTTTCCGCCTGGTCGAAGACGATGGAGCGGTTCGAGTCAAGGATGTCGCCTTCGATCTCTTCGTCCCGGTGGGCCGGAAGGCAGTGCATTACCTTCGAATCGGCCCGCCCCTTCGCGAGGAGCTCGCGGGTGATCTTGTAGTCCGCCAGGATCCTTTTCTTTTTCCCCGCCTGCTTCTCTTCGCCCATGCTGATCCAGACGTCGGTATAGACGTAATGGGCGTGCCGCACGGCTTCCGCGGGGTCCCTGGTGACCTCTATGCGCGACCCCGTGGACGCGGCGATCCTCCGTCCCTCGTCGATCACCGCCGCCTCCGGTTCGCATCCGCGCGGGCAGGCCAGGGTTATATGCACCCCGAGGAGGGCGGCGCAGAGGATGAGGGAGTGGGCGACATTGTTGCCGTCGCCGATGTAGGCCAGCGTGACGTCCCCCAGATCGTCCCCGCGCTCGAACATGGTGAAAAAATCCGCCAGGGCCTGGCAGGGATGGTGGGCGTCGCTGAGCCCGTTTATCACCGGGACCGTCGCGTTCTTCGCGAGTTCCGTGACGTTGTCATGCGAGAAGGTGCGGATCATGATGCCGTCAACGTAGCGCGACAGGACGCGCGCCGTGTCGACGATCGACTCGCCCCGTTTGAGCTGAATGTCGTTCGCGTCCAGGTAGAGCGCGTGGCCTCCGAGTTGGGTCACCCCCGTTTCGAAGGAGACCCTGGTCCTCGTGGAGCTCTTTTCGAATATCATGGCCAGGGACTTCTTCTTCAGGAAGTCGCGGTGCTTCCCCCTCGCGGCGTCCTTTTTCAGCTCCGCGGCGAAGCGGAAGAGCTTCATGATTTCCTTCCCGGTCAGGTCGGTCACCGAGACCAGGTCCTTGGTGTTAACGCGGGGTACTTTCATCGCGTTTCCCCTCCTCGTCGAAGAGTCGTTCAAGTATCTCCATGCCGGCCCTCGCGGTCTTCAGGGTGATGGCGAGGGGGGGCATGATCCGTATCACTTTTTCGGCGGTGCAGTTGATCACCAGGCCCTGCTCCAGGGCCCTGCGCACCAGGTCCGCCCCGGGGCGGTCGATCTCGATGCCGATATGGAGTCCCATGCCCCGCACGTCCCTGATGAAGCCGTGGCGCGCTTTCTGCGCGGCGAGGCGCTCGAAGAAAAAGTCCCCGATCCTCCGGACCCCGTCGAGGAATCCCTTCTTTCCCATCTGCTTCAGCACCGCCGCTGCGGCGGCGCAGGCCAGGTGGTTGCCCCCGAAGGTGGTGCCGTGGGTGCCCCGGGGGAGGAACTCCGGCAGGAAATTTTTCGCGTGGAGGGCACCCACGGGGACGCCCCCGCCAAGGCCCTTGGCCATGGTGATGATATCGGGCACCACGTCGTAGTGCTGGTAGGCGAACATGGCCCCGGTCCTGCCGATGCCGGTCTGCACCTCGTCAACGATGGTGAGGATCTCGTTTTTCGCGCAGATGCGGAAGACCTCGCGGACAAACTCGCGGTCGGCGATCACGATGCCGCCTTCGCCCTGGACCAGTTCGATCATGACCGCGCAGAGGCCGCGGTTTTTTTTCGCCTCCTTCGCGAAGGCCGTGGCGTCATTGTAGGGGAGATACCTGAAGCCGGGCACGAGGGGGCCGAAGCCGTCGTGGATCTTCTTCTGGGCCGTGGCGGACATCCCCCCGTAGGTCCTGCCGTGGAAGGAGTTCGTGAAGGACGCGATCTGGTACCGGCCCCTGTTCCTGTTCATGCCGTAGCGACGCGCCAGCTTGATGGCGGCCTCGTTGGCCTCGGTGCCGCTGTTGACGAAGAGCGTCTTGCCGGGGAAGGACGCCCCGGCGATGAGACGCGCCGCCTCGTTCTGCTCCCGGTTGTAGAACCAGTTCGAGGAGTGGAGCAGGTTTCCCGCCTGCTGGCGGATCGCCCTGACCAGGGCGCGATGGCCGTACCCCAGGCTCGACACGGCGATGCCGGAGAAAAAGTCGACGTAGCGCCTGCCGTCCTGGTCCACGAGGTACGCGCCGTCGCCCCTGACGAAACAGACGGGAAGACGGTCGCCGTAATTCTGGAACAGGTGCGCCCTGTCGTCGGAGATAATTTTTTTCAGCCTTGCCGAGCCCATGACGGTACCCCAAAAAAAAGAAATCGGGCTGAACCCCGATTGCTGGTATAAAAACGTCCGCTATCTTTAAAGCAAAGCAGATGATAACCCGGCGCCGTTATCCGTCAAGAAAAATAATCGCCGGCCCGGATAATAACACGCCCCGGCCGCCTTCCATTCCCCCGCGCGCGGGGGCGGCTGTCAGGTCGAATACTCCGCGTTTATCTTCACGTAGTCGAAGGAGATGTCGGTGGTAAGCATTGACCGGGCCCCCTTCCCGAGGCCCAGGTCGATGCTGATCTCGTAGGATTTTCCCCGGAGGATCCCGGCGAGGCGCTCCCCGTCGAAATCCAGGGGCGAGCCGTCCACCAGGAGGGGGACCTCCCCGAAGGCGATGCGGAGCCTGTTTTCCTCGAGGGCGGCCCCGGACCGCCCCGCGGCGGCGGCGATCCTTCCCCAGTTGGGGTCGTTGCCGAACATGGCCGTTTTCACCAGGAGGGATTCCGCCACGGCCCGGGCGACGCGGGCGGCGTCGCCATTCGTCGCGGCACCCGTTACGGTTATCCTCACCCGCTTGGTCGCTCCCTCGCCGTCGTCGATGAGCATCTCCGCCAGGCGGGACAGGACCGCGTGGAGCGCCTCGCGGAAGCGGGCAAGGTCCCCGCGCCCCCGGAGGGGGGATTTCGAACGGGGCGAGAGGATCAGCGCCGTGTCGTTGGTCGACATGTCGCCGTCGATGGTGATGGCGTTCAGGGTGCTCCCCACCGTCTCCCTGAACGCGGTCCTGAGATCGCGCGCCTTCAGGGGCGCGTCCGTCACGATGAAGCAGAGGAGCGTCGCCATGTCCGGGGCGATCATTCCCGATCCCTTGGCGGTCCCGGCGACGCGGAACTCCCCGGCGGAGGTTTCGAAGGAAGCGCAGACCTCCTTGGGAAAGGTGTCGGTTGTCATGATCGCCCGGGGTATCAGCCTGCCGCCCCCGGGGGAGAGCCCCGCCACCAGCCCCTCGTGGGCGGCCATCATCTTCTCAAGGGGGAGCTGGCGGCCGATTATGCCCGTCGAGGCCATGAGGATCGATCCCCGCGCCGCCCCGAGACGCGCGGCGACGTCGGACGTGAGGGCCTCGGCGGCGGCGAGGCCCCGGTCCCCCGTGCAGGCGTTGGCGTTCGTGGCGTTGATCAGGATCCCCTTCACGGGGCCGCCGATCCGTTCCCTGCAGAGCCTCACCGGCGCGGCGGTGACCCGGTTCGTGGTGAAGGTCCCCGCTGCGTTGCATTCGTTCTCCGACGCGATCAGGCAGTAATCAAGCCTCCCCTGGTAGCGAATGCCGCACTCCACTGCCGAGTAGGCGAATCCCCCCACCTGCTCGAGGCCCCCTTCGATGATTTTCATTGTGACCGACCGGAATTAATTTGTTGACTCATGAGCGCACATGCGATTAGACTATCTCTCTCGGGCAGGCGGTCAATCATTTTGCCGCCGCCCGCTGAAAATTTTCTTGGTTCCGGGGCGCCCCACGGTCAGGAGAGCGGCGTGATTTCCATAACCACTGCGGACCACGGGTCCCTGAAGATTGTCACGATCAGGGGGGAGTTTTTTCTCGGCCACGTGCGCCAGGTGGAGGACACCTGGAACGCCCTTGTGGCCGACAGGCCGGAGATCATCGCCATTGACTGCGCTGAGATGACCTTCATTGACTCCTCGGCCATCGGCACCTTCGTGAAATTCCTCAACAACAGCCTGTCGCTTGGCATCAAGCTCATTTTCTTCGACCTGAGCGACTCGATCGAGCGGATTTTCAGCAAGGCGAAGCTCAACAAGATATTTTCCGTTTTTTCCCGCGAGGATTTCGAGCGCCTCTACATGAAGTCGTGATCCGTTCCCCGCGAAACGCTCAGGAATTCCCCTCCATCGGCCGATAATCAAGGATGGTGCGGTCACGATGCCCCGCGCCGACCGGATCTACTGCCATGAGACATGCGTGCCGCGGAACAATCCTCCTTCTCCTTTTCCTCACCTCCTGCGTGCCGGGCGGTTTCTACCGTGACGACTGGCGCTACGGCTGGTTTTCGCGGATGCGCGACGGCGAGCGGATCGTGAGGACCGCCAGGCGCTTCATCGGCGTTCCCTACCGGCATGGCGGGGAGACCCCCCGGGGGTTCGACTGCTCGGGGTACGTCATGTACGTCTACCGGCAGAACGGCATCCTTCTCCCCCGGTCGGCGGCGCGGCAGTACCGGGCGGGGAAAAAAATCAGCATGAGGAGCCTCGAGCCGGGCGACCTGGTCTTTTTCAATACCTCGGGGCGGCGGTATTCCCACGTGGGGATATACGCGGGGAAGGGCCGTTTTCTCCACGCCCCGCGAACCGGGAAGCGGATCTCCTACGCCAGGCTGAACAACCCCTACTGGAAGCGCCGCTACACCGGTGCCGTCACTTTCCTGAGGGCGTACAGGATGTAACGGCTCCCCTGCATGCGCCCGCTGGTGGCGCGTTAAAATCGCGAGGACAGGGCGGATGGACAGCTCGTTTTTCTACATCGCTTCCGGGCTTACCCTGGGCGCAACGGCGGGGCTTATGCCGGGGCCGCTCCTCGCCCTGATGGTGTCGGAAACGGTGAGGCACGGCAGGCGGGAGGGGTTCAGGATCGCCGCGGTACCGCTCCTCACCGACCTGCCCATTCTCATCGTCGCCTTACTCGCCGTCGCGGTGATGTCGAATCTCCACCTGTTCAGCGGCATCATCTCCATTGCCGGCGCCGCCTATGTCTGCTACCTGGGTATTGACTCGCTTACCCTGAAGAAAGCCGTGCTGGAAGGAGAGGATGCGAAGCCCAGGTCGCTCCGCAGGGGGATCGTGACGAACCTTCTTAACCCGCATCCCTACCTGTTCTGGGTCACCGTGGGGGCGCCGACTGCGCTGAAGGGCTTCGGCGTCTCGGCCATGGCCGCGGCGGGGTTCATCGCCGGTTTCTACGCCGGCATCGTGGGGTCCAAGATGGGTGTCGCCCTCGCCGTGGACCGGGCGCGGGGATTCATGGGGGGACGCGGCTACCTCATTGTAATGAAGCTCCTGGGGGCGGTCCTTATCTTCTTCGCGGCCATTCTTTTCGTCGAGGGCGTCAGGGGCCTGAGGGTGTGCGGGCCCACGGCGCCGCCCCGGGAAGCCGCCTGGCTTCTCGATTGGGACGCGGCACCAGGGCGTATGGGCCATGGCGGAGGCAACGGCCATGCCCCTGCATGATGAACGGTCGATATATATCGAGAAAGACGCCGAGGCCGTGTTCGAGCATATTGAAACGATGCCGTCGAAGTTTCCCACTTTTGCCGTCCTGGAAAAGCGTCCCTTTCTCTTCATACGCCTGGCGCTGGTGGACGGTATCCGGAGCGCGTGGAAGGTGATCGCGAACCGGGAGTTTATCGGCGAGCTCCATGGGAAGGTCCCGAAGCGCCTGGAGGCGGGGTCCTCCATGGGCCCCTTTACCCTTTCGAAGATTGAGAGGCCCGGGATATATTATTTTGACATTGATTCATTCTTCTTCCGCGGCGAAACGGGATACCGCGTCGTCCCCGAGGAGGATGGATGCCGCGTCTGGTTCGACTGCCGTTCCGAGGGACGGAGGCTCATCGACAGGGCCTGGTGGCGAATAATCAGGCCGGTTCATATCATCCTGGCGAAGAAGGTCCTCCGCTCCCTGAAGCGGGACGTGGAGTCGGGGCCATAGCGGGAGACCTGCCCAGAGTGGCCCTTCATGCCGTATCGTATTGGGCTTGACATGGTTCGTCACGAAAGAATAGCATCATTCACAGAATCCACGATGAACACTCGGCAATGAAGAAATCGGCGATTTTTCTAGCGGCCCTTATTTTCGTCGGCACCGGATATCAGGCGCGCGGAAATATTGTACTCGATGATACGACCGCCAGCGTTTCTCCCAGTCCCGACATGCAATTTCTCGAGGATGAGGATCGGCGATTGACCATCCGTGACGTGGCATCAGGTGATGCATCCTCAAAGTTCAGCCCCCTGCCCGGCAGGGTCCCCAATTTCGGTCATACCCATTCGGCGATCTGGCTTCGCTTCGATGTGGAAAACCGCTCCACCATCAATGAAGAGTGGATTCTCGTGGTTGATTTTTCAATGATCGATATGATAGAGCTGTATGTCCCCGGAAGAGACGGCACGTACCTCGGGATGCGCGGCGGCGAATCGGCGGGTCCTGGAGAGGGAACTCGCGCGTCACTGAAGCCGGTGTTTCCGGTGCATCATCAGCGGGGGAAAAAGGGAACATATTATATCCGGTATCATGATGAAGGCGCCGTGGCATGCCCGATAACGATATGGGAACCCGGGGCCTTCGCCGTCGATTCGGCACGGACAAACGCCCTCCTTGGGTTCCAGTACGGTATCATCTTTGTCATGATCCTGTATAACCTTTTTCTTTTTTTCACCGTCCGGGATAAAGGGTACCTCTATTACATTCTTTTCGTAACTGCAACGGCGCTGATACTGGTTATCAAGGACGGGATAGCATTCATGTATCTGCTTGCCGGCCCGGAGCCTCTCCTGAATACATGGCTTTTAAACAGGCTGCTCGGGTTGGTGACGGCAACGGGCATGCTATTGTTTCTTCAATTTTCCAGGACATTTCTTGATACCCGTGTGAACGCCCCGATGATCGACTCGGTTCTCCGCGTATTGATGGGACTCCTTGTCGCTGTGGGAACGCTCTTTTTCTTCATCGACTACATCGTCATATCGATGGCATTGAACATCATACTTATCACGTCGATGGTTCTCATCGTTATCTCGGCCGTGAACTGCTTCATCAGCGGAATACGATCGTCACGATTTTTTATCGTTGCCCTGGTCGCGTTTCTGGCGGGCATTCTGCTTTACCTCCTCAAGAACCTTGGACTCATTGAAAGCAACACGCTGACGGAATACAGCATTCAGATTGGCAACAGCCTGCAGCTGGTCATACTCTCCTTTGCCCTTGGCGATCGAATCAATATCGAGCGGCGGGAGAAACTTCTCATGCGCGAAAAATTCGCGCTTATAAAAAAAGAGCTCGATATCGCGCGTAAGATCCAGGAGACCATTATTCCCGTTGAGATTCCCCGTTTCACTGGAATTAACGTGGCGGTGCGGTACCGTTTTTACGAGGAGGTGGGAGGGGATTTTTTTGATTTTATCAGGATAGACGATGCGCGATTCGGGGTGTTTATCGCCGATGTGTCCGGCCATGGGATACCCGCGGCCCTCATATCTTCTATGCTGAAAATTTCATTGACCGCCCAGAAGGCGAACGCCGCCAGTCCCGCCATGATTCTTGAAGGGATTTATGAACTTATCATCGACAAGCTCGGGGGGCAGTTCGTGACGGCCAGTTACGCGTTCTTTGACATGGAATCCCGGACCATGCTCTACTCCTCCGCGGGGCATGTGACGGCCTACATATGGAAGGGTGAAGGAGGACCGGCGGTACGACTTGAATCAACGGGCAGAATGCTCTCGGCACTGTCTTCGCCTCGATGTTCGGTGCGAAGTGTCACCCTGGGAGCCGGCGACAGAATCGTCATGTATACGGACGGAATTACGGAAAACCGTAACGGCGACGGGATTTTCCTCGGTGAGGATCGTCTGGTGGGAATGCTTGATTCGCATCGCCTCATGAACGCCGCAGATGCGGCCGATAGCGTGATGGTAGAAGTTTCACAATGGGGAGGGATCGGCGCCAGGCTGGATGACGACGCGATGATAATCCTCCTGGATGTCAGTTAAGGCACGTCCATTCGGTTCAATGCTGCTCATGGCCCCCTTCGGGAGGCCTCCCAAATGGTTGCTAAACCAAGAAGTTGCCCTGAGCATGCCATTTCTTCCATAAAAAATATATTCCTTGACAGGAATAGAGCGCCTGTTAGATTAAGCCGGTCTGGAGTATATGGGTTATTTATGAGAATTGGGATTTATCCAGGATCCTTTGACCCCTTGACCAACGGTCATATCGATATAATCGAACGGTCAAGGGGGATTTGCGATAAACTGGTGGTGGCAATAGCGATCAACCGCACAAAACAACCCCTTTTCACGGTCGAAGAGCGGTTAGAGATCATAAATCATTGCGTTAAGGATGATAGTTCCGTTGAAGTCGTTTCATTCGAGGGTTTGCTGGTTCAATACTGCCGGTCACGGGATATTCATTACATTATCCGCGGCGTGAGGAACATGACGGATTTCGAATACGAGATGACCAACGCCTCCGTGAACAGCAAACTGGCGCCCGAAATAGAAACGGTATTCCTCATGACCAGGGGAGAATACTCATTCATCTCCTCGAAGATGGTCAAGGAAATCGCGAGCTTCAACGGTGATCTCACCAGCCTTGTCCCCCGGTTCGTCCATCAAAAGATCCAGGCCAAGTACTCCAACGAGCGGTCCTGACCGGCGAACGACCTGTCCGGCCGGGCCCTTCGCGGCGCGCGAGCCCATCGCCCCTTGCGGTGAGGGTGAGGCGCCGGCCCATGAAGGCGCCCGGGTATGCCGGAACATCCGGTCGGTCCGGTCCGCAATTTCCGGGGGACGGGAGGTCCTGCATGTCACTGACAATGACCATACTGCTGATAGTTATCGCCGTGGCGGCCGGCGCCGGAGCCGGGTTCGCCTTTCGCGCCTACCTGGGAAGGATACAGCTGAGCTCCGCCGAGGCGAAGTCCCAGAGAATCATCCAGGACGCGGTAAAGGACGCCGAGAACAAGAGGAAGGAGCTTCTCCTTGAGGCCAAGGACCAGCTCCTGAAGGAGAAGAACGCCCTGGAGAAGGAGGGGCGCGACCGGCGCCAGGAACTCCAGGGAATAGAGAAGCGTCTCCTCCAGAAGGAGGAGAGCATCGATCGCCGCCTGGAGCAGATCGAGAAGCAGGAGAAGGCCCTGGCGATCAAGGAACAGGAGAGCCTCGAAAAAGAGGAGGAGCTCCGCAAAGAGTTCGAGCGCCACAAGAAGGAGCTCGAGCGGATCGCCGGCATGTCCTCGGATGAGGCCAAGCAGGTGCTGATGAAGAACCTCGAAAACGAAACGCGCTTCGAGGCTTCCAAGGTGGTCAACAAGATCGAGGAGGAGGCGAAGCGCGCCGCCGAGAAGAAGGCGAAGGAGATCATCATCACGGCGATCCAGAGGAACGCTTCGGACTACACCTCGGAGAGCACCATCACCACGGTGTCGCTCCCCTCGGACGAGATGAAGGGGAGGATAATCGGGCGCGAGGGCCGCAACATCCGCACCCTGGAGAACCTGACCGGGGTGGACATGATCATCGACGACACCCCCGAGGTGGTCGTGATATCAGGCTTCGACCCGGTGCGGCGGGAGATCGCCCGCCTGAGCCTGGAGCGGCTCATCCAGAACGGACGCATCCATCCGGCCCGGATCGAGGAAGTGGTGGAGAAGGTCACCACGGAGATCGAGGAAACGATGCTCGACGAGGGCGAGAAGGCGGCCTACCACCTCGGCATCACGGGCCTCTCTAAGGAGGCGCTCTATAACCTGGGCAAGCTGAAGTACCGGTCGAGCTACGGGCAGAACGTCCTCTCCCACAGCATGGAGGTCGCCAATATCGCCGGCATCATGGCGGGGGAACTCAAGCTTGACGTGCACCTCGCCAAGCGGGCGGGGCTCCTGCACGACGTCGGGAAGGGAAGCGTTGTCGAGGGGGAGGGCGCCCACGCCATCGTCGGCGCGGAGATGGCGAAGAAATTCGGCGAGAGCGAACGCTGCGTGAACGCCATCGCCTCGCACCACAACGACCGCGAACCGGAGTCATTCGAGGCGGTCCTGGTCCAGGTGGCGGACGCGATATCGGCGTCGCGGCCCGGGGCCCGGAAGGAGTCCCTGGACACCTACATCAAGCGCCTTGACAACCTGGAGCAGATCGCCCTGGGCTTCAAGGGCGTGGAGAAATGCTACGCGATCCAGGCGGGGCGCGAGCTCCGGGTCATGGTGGACAACTCCATAGTGAGCGACGACAAGGCCGAGGGTATCGCCCGGGACGTGGCCAAGAAGATCGAGTCAGAACTCAAGTATCCCGGTATCGTGAAGGTGACGGTGATACGGGAGACGAGAATAATCGAGTACGCGAAATGACCATCAGGGAACGAAGCGCATGAAGCGGGGAATGAAGATACTCGCCGTGGGCGACGTCGTGGGACGCCCGGGGCGCCACGTCCTCAGGGACAGGCTCCAGGGGATCGTGGACACGCGCCGCGTCGATTTCGTGATCGTCAACGGCGAGAATGCCGCGGCGGGCAAGTCTATCACCCCCGACATCGTCAAGGAATTCAAGTCCATGGGGGTCGACCTCATCACCACGGGGAACCACGTGTGGGACAACCGGGAAATCGTGAAGTACCTGGACGAGGACCCGACGATCATCAGGCCCGCCAATTATCCCCCGGGGGCCCCGGGGCGGGGATGGCACGTCGTTGAGCGGAAGGGCGTCGCCATCTGCGTGATCAACCTCCAGGGGCGGCTTTTCATGGATCCCATCGACTGCCCCTTCAGGAAGTTTGACGAGATCTACGGGGAGGTGAAGGACCGCTCGGACATCATCATCGTCGATTTCCACGCCGAGGCCACGTCGGAGAAGAGGGCCCTGGGATGGCACCTGGACGGCAGGGCCTCGGCTCTTTTCGGGACGCATACCCACGTGATGACCGCCGACGAGGAGATACTCCCCGGGGGAACGGGATACCTCACCGACGTGGGCATGACGGGGTCCTTCGACTCCGTGATCGGCGTGAACAGGGAAAACGCCGTGCGCCGATTCCTCCAGTTCACGCGGGTGAAATTCGAGGTGGCGGATAAAAACTGCAAGGTCAATGCCGTGCTGTTCGAAATCAACGGCGAGGGGAAAACGGATCGTGTGGAGAGGATCATCGCATGAAGGACCCGGGGCGGTGATGCCCGGGGCCGCGTCATCGCCCCGCCCGGGGGCGGGATGATACTGGAACGGATCAATGGCGTAAAAGACCTCCGGAAGTGCACCATCGGCGAGCTCGACACCCTGGCCGCCGAGGTGAGGGAATTCATCCTGGAGGTGATCTCGCGGACCGGCGGCCACCTCGCCTCGTCGCTCGGCGTGGTGGAACTCACCATCGCGCTCCACTACGCCTTCAACACCCCGAAGGACAGGCTCATCTGGGACGTGGGGCACCAGTGCTATGCCCACAAGATACTGACGGGACGGCGGGAGGCCTTCCGGGACATCCGCCGCCTCGGGGGCCTCTCGGGCTTTCCCAAGACGGGCGAGTCGGAGTTCGACGTCTTCGAGACCGGGCACAGCAGCACGAGCCTTTCCCTCGCCTGCGGGGCCGCCATAGGCCGCGACCTGGCGCGGCAGCGCCACAAGGTGATCGCCGTGATAGGCGACGGCTCCCTCACCGGGGGCATGGCCTTCGAGGCACTCAACCAGATCGGCCACGAGGAAAGCGACATCATCATCATACTCAACGACAATGAGCACTCGATCTCTGAGAACGTGGGTGCCATGTCAAAGTACCTTACCCGGATCATCACGGGCTCGGTATACAACCGGATACGCCGCACCACGATGAAGGCCGTCAAGGGTATCCCGAGGATCGGCCGCGGGCTGTTCAATTTCATATATCGGTTCTTCGAGGGCTTCAAGCGGATGATTATCCCCGGCCAGCTCTTCGAGGAGATGGGGGTGCGCTACTTCGGCCCCGTGGACGGCCACGACATCGCCAGCCTGGTGGAAATCTTCGAGCGTGTCAGGGACATCAATTTCGGCCCCAAGATCATCCACGTCATCACCAGGAAGGGTAAGGGCTACATGCCCGCGGAAATGAAGCCGACGCTTTTCCACGGCGTGGGCCCCTTCGACCGCGCCACGGGGATACAGTACGGGGGAGGGCGTCTCACCTATTCCGAGATCGCCGGGAAGACCCTGGCGCACCTTGCCGGGCATGACCGGAAGATCGTCGCCGTGACCGCGGCAATGAAGCTGGGGACCGGTCTCTATGAATTCGAGAAAAAGGCCCCGGAGCGGTTTTTCGACGTGGGGATCGCGGAACAGCACGCCGTGACCTTCGCCGGGGCCCTGACGAAAAGCGGCCACCGGCCCTTCGTGTCGATCTACTCGACCTTTCTCCAGAGGGCCGTTGACCAGCTCATCCATGACGTGGGCATCATGAAACTCCCGGTGCGGTTGCTTGTCGACCGCGCCGGCATCGTCGGCCAGGACGGGGAGACCCACCACGGGCTTTTCGACATCGCCATCATCCGCACCATCCCCAACTACATGCTCCTGGCGCCCTCGACCGGCGAGGAGCTGCGTGACATGATACATTTCGCGGCCCGGTACGACGAAGGCCCCCTGGCGATCCGCTATCCCCGGGGGTCCGTGGAGGCGCGGGAATTCAGCTTCGAGGAGGGGAAGCCCTTCGTTCCCGGGCGCCTCAGGAGGATGACCGCGGGGAAGGACCTCGCCATCTTCACCTTCGGTGACATGGTCCCCGTTGCCCTCGAGGTGCGCGAGCTCCTGGAACGGAAAGGCGTCGCCGTTTCCGTCCTGAACCTTCTCACCATCAAGCCCCTTGACGTGCGGGGGATCGAACGCGTCCTCGGGGGCGTCAGCGGCGCGGTGACCCTGGAGAACGGCGTGATCTCCGGCGGCGCGGGTGAATACATACTCTCATCCGTGAGGGAGCCCCTCCGCGAAAAGATCCTCTTCTGCGCCGGCTTCCCGGACCGCTTCATCCCCCACGGCACGAACAGGGAGCTCCTGGCCATGTTCGGCCTGGACGCGGCCTCCCTCGCGGCGCGCATCCTGAAACTACTCGATTAAGCCGGGCGGGACCACGCGTGGTTCCACCGGGCACACGGCGGCATGAAGAAGATACGTCTTGACGTTCACCTGGTTCGAAGCGGCCTCTCGCGCTCCCGTGAGCAGGCCCGCCGCGAAATCATGGCGGGATGGGTGCGCGTGGAGGGTGAAACCGTGACCGATCCCTCGAAGACGATCATGGGAAATGAAGGCGTCACCGTGGCGCGACCCCGGGGTCTCTACGTGAGCCGCGGGGGCGGCAAGCTCAAGCACGCCCTCGACCGTTTCGGCATCTCCCTGGAGGGACGCGTGGCGGTGGACCTCGGGGCGTCCACGGGGGGGTTCACCGATTGCATGCTCCGGGAGGGCGCCGTGAAGGTATATGCCGTCGACGTGGGGTACGGACAGCTCGATTACTCACTGCGGATCGATCCGCGGGTCGTGGTGATGGAGCGGACGAACGCGCGGCATCTTGACGGGGGACGCTTTTCCGAGAAGGTGGAGTTCCTGGCCGCGGACCTCTCCTTCATCTCGATCCTCAAGGTATTCGAGGTGATACGCGATCTCTTCGCTCCCGTCGAGGGTGTCATTCTCCTGAAGCCGCAGTTCGAGGCGGGCCCGGGGCGCCATGACCGGGGCGTCGTCCGCGCCAGGGAGGACCACGTGGAGATACTGGAGCGCGTGATCGGTTCCCTCGCCGACATGGGAATGAAGATGCGGGGCCTCGTTCCCTCGCCGATACGGGGTCCCAGGGGGAATGTCGAGTTTCTTCTCCATTTCGAATGCGGCGGCGCGGCGGCGCGTCCGGACGGACGGAATGCGGATATTCCCGGCGCCGTGATGAGGGCGGTCGAGGAGGCCCACGGGGCGGACGGGGGGATCGAGGGGGCTCCCCGTCTTTCATGAGGGGCCGGCATCGCCGCGGCGCGAGAAAAAATGGCACCTCCCGTTGTCCCGCGTCAAATTATTGTTGACCTGAGCCCGAGAACCGATAGAGTCATTATATATTGAGTCGCCTCGCCCGTTTCAATCGCCTGGTTCAGCGGGCCGATCGGGGCGGAAGGCGGCGTGACGGTGCACGCGGGTATCGGGGAAACATGAAAATCAGGCTCATCGCATCAACCGGCGTCCTACTCCTTGTCTTCATTGCGTCATCTGCCCATGCCTACCGGACGAAGTTCGTCATCCCCTGGCCGGTACCCTATTACCCCGGGAGCGGCGTCTTCCAGGTCAACGATTATTCCGTGGCGCCCTTCAACAAGGTGAAGATGAAGGTCTACTCTCTCGACGGGGAGGAGGTGAACGAGGGCGTGTTTCCCGGGTATCCCGCCATCTGGAACGGCCGCGACAGGAGCGGGAACCGCGTGGAGCCGGGAATGTACGTCATCGACATCGAATCGGAGGACGTGCTGACCGGTCTCCACGGCCGCAAGACCATGAAAATCCTGGCCAGCGGAAGGAGCCGGGGCACCTTCAGCCGCGGGGGATGGGCCGGGGCCAAGTACGTGGCCATGGGAAGGACCGGCGAGGTGACGGCGGACGACGTCTTCTCGATCTACTGGAACCCCGCGGGGCTGACGGAGCTCAGGAACACCCAGATAATGACGGAGAAAGAGATCCGGGAAAAGGCGAAAAGGGGGGATATCGGGGAGATCAGCGAGGGTGAACTGGTCAGGTTCTCCGAGGAGGAAAAGAGCTTCTACGTGCAGACCGGTTTCAGCGGCTCCACACTCAACTTCGGCATCAAGACCGGGTTCTTCGGCATGGCGTTCAACCTTCCCAAGGGGGTCATGGGAATCGGGGCGTACACGATTTATTCAGGGGGCATTGACCGGAGGGACTTTCAGGGTGTCAGGACCGGGGAGCTCTCCTATATCGGATCCGCATTTTATCTTTCCTACGGCGTGTCCCTGGGCGTTTCCTCCTTCGGCTTCAGCGTGAAGGGCCTCTACGAGCGCGCCGGAAACGACGAGTTTCTCGGGACGGGGGTGGACCTGGGCACCCAGGTATACGTGCTCCCCTTTTTAAAGGTGGGCCTCATGGTGCAGGACCTCGGTACCGGGATGTATCCCCTTCAGGAGCGCTATTACATGAGCCAGCGCTATACCTTCGGGTATCCCACCCTGCGGCTGGGGATCGCCCTCATCACCAACAGGAATTTTACCCTGGCCGTCAGCGGTATCAAGAAACTGGACCAGAAGACCTTCGGGTACGGCGTCGGGGCTCAGTATGACATCATGAAATGGGCGTCGGTGTACATAGGACTGCAGAACCTGGTTTTTTCGGGGGGCCTTACCTTCCACGTCGTGCAGTTCGACGTTTCCTACGCCTTCACCATGGATATCGTGTCGAAGGGGTTCAACCATAACGTCTCCGCCACCGTGATGTTCTGAGGAGGGACCGTGGCGTCGTACCGCATCATGGGCATTCTCAACGTGACGCCCGATTCGTTTTACGACGGGGGGAAATACGCCGGGAGAGAAAGGGCCGTTGAGAAGGCCTACAGGATCAGGGACGAGGGGGCCGACATCATCGACGTCGGGGGAGAATCCTCGAGGCCCGGTTCCCGCCCCGTCCCGGCGGGCGAGGAGATGGACCGGGTCTGCCCGGTGATCGAGGCGATCGCCCACGATATCGGGATACCGATTTCCGTGGACACCACGAAACCGGAGGTGGCCAGTGCGGCCCTCTCGGCGGGGGCCTCGATGGTGAACGACATCAGCGGCCTGGCCTCCGACGAAGGGATCGCCTCCGCCGTCGCCGAGCGGGGCGCGGGGCTGGTGCTGATGCACATGCGGGGAACGCCGCAGATCATGCAGGAGGACCCGCGCTACGATGACCTCATCGGCGAGATACGGGGGTTTCTCGCCGGGGCCGTCCGCCGGGCGGTCGAGGCGGGCGTTGACCGCTCGGGGATCATCGTCGACCCGGGCATCGGTTTCGGCAAGACGATGGAGGACAACTATCGCATCATCGCGAACCTCCGCGAGTTCAGGGCCCTGGGGTTTCCCGTTTTGGTGGGGCTTTCCCGGAAGTCGCTGATCGGGCGCCTCTACGAGGGGGAGGAGGACCGGCTACCCGCCACCCTGGCGCTCAACACCGCGGCGGTCCTGAACGGCGCGGACATCATCCGGGTCCATGACGTGAGGGAGCACCGCCTGGCCCTCGCGGGGCTAGAAATGCTGAAGAGGGTTTCGGAAAACGATGGGTGAGCTGACCAATACCATGTTCTACTACACGAGGGTATTCTGGGACTACTTCCGGAATGTCATTGATATCGTTCTCGTGGCCTTTATTTTCTACCTGGTCTACCGGTTCCTCGCCAATACCCGGGCGATCCAGCTCCTCAGGGGAGTGATGATCATTATCATCGTCGCCATCCTGGCGAAGTTCCTCCGTTTTGACACCCTTGACTGGCTCATCACCAACATCGCCTCGTCGGTCGTCATCGCGATGATCATCCTGTTCCAGCCGGAGCTGCGCCGCCTGATCACGCAGTTCGGCCAGAGGAACTGGATCGCCGCCGAGGCCGACAAGGAGGCGTTCCCCCTCGATGAGCTGGTCAGCGCCGTGGTCTCGATGTCCGAGGAGCGGGTCGGCTCGCTGATCGTGATCGAGCGGAACACGGGCCTCAGGAGCTATGCAGAGTCGGGCGTCTACGTCAACGCGGACATATCGGAGGAGTTCATCCGGACCATCTTCCATCCCCTGACGCCCCTCCATGACGGCGCGATCATCCTCCAGGGCGGGAGGATCACCGCGGCGGCCTGTTATCTACCCCTGAGCGATTCGAAGCAGCTGAAAAAACAGCACGGCGCCCGCCACCGCGCCGCCCTGGGCATCGCCGAGGAGACGGACGCACTGGTGCTCCTTACCTCCGAGGAGACCGGCAGCATCTCCATCATGGTGAACGGGAGGTTTTTCCCCAAGGTCCGCGTTACGGACCTCAAGAACATGATCCTCTTCTTCATGAACCCGAAGACCGCGCATGAGGAAAAATACCGGATTCCGAAATCATAGGGCGGAGAAATGAAACGACTACGGAAACGCATGATCGCCATGGTGAAGGAGCGCGATTTCCTCGCCAAGATCGGAAGCCTTCTCCTGGCGGTGATCCTCTGGGCCTTCATCGCCGCGGGGAAGACGGAAACCCTCAGGTTCAGGATCCCGATCACGGTCAACAACCTCTCCGCGGACTTTGTCATATCGTCAATGTCCGACACGTACGCATCCATCGTCGCCGAGGGGTCGCGCGAGCAGCTGAAAAGCTTTAATGTCAGGAATATCAAGGCCTTCGTGGACCTGGAGGGCGCGTCGCCCGGTGAGCCCGGGAGCTACCCGATAGTTCTGGAAAAGGGCCAGGTGTCAGAGGAGGTCTCCGTGACCCTGGTGAACGATGCGGTCACCGTCGACATCGAGGCCAGGGTGGAAAAATGGATCGACGTGGTTCCGAACATCGTGGGCACGGTGAAAAAGGGAAAGATCATCGTGGACAAGACGGTCTTCCCCGAACGCGTCAGGATATCAGGTCCGAAGTCGGCCGTGGCGTCGGTAAACTCGGTCATGACCCAGCCCGTGACGGTGGAGAACGAGACGGGGGATATCCAGAGGCAGGTTGGCCTGGAACGGGAGGACCTGGGGGACCTCCAGTTCAGCGAGAGGGTGTTCGCCGTGAAGGTCGTGATCGCGGACATGAAGGACCTCACGGTGATCACGGTACCGGCGGTGATGCGGAATGAAAACAATGACTACGAGTATGAGATTCGGGAGCCCGATGTCGAGATCTACGTGCGCTCGCGGCTCAACAGGGTGATCACCCCGGAGGACGTCGATGTCTACGTCGATGCGGGAAAAATCATCCTGAAGGGCGCCTTCGACGAGGAGGGAACCGCGGAGGTCTTCCGCGAGGTCCCCGTTTCCGTCCTCGGACGGACCTTTCCCGGATCAGATATCATATCGATCATGCCGAAAAAAAAGACGGTCAGGATAGCCAGGAGGCAGGCGGAACCAGAACCTGGACCGGAACCGGAGCCGAAGCCGGAGGAAAAGGATGGCACGAATTAAACTCTGCGTGAACATCGATCATATCGCCACGCTCCGCCAGGCCAGGGGGAGCGTCTATCCTGACCCGATCGAGGGGGCGAGGATCTGCGAGGAGAGCGGCGCCCACGGCATCACCGTGCACCTCCGGGAGGACCGACGCCACATTCAGGACCGGGACGTCGTCGAGCTGAAGCGGGTCGTCCGGGGGAAATACAACCTTGAGATGGCGCTATCCGACGAGATCATCGATCTCGCCCTGGACGTGAAACCGGACCAGGTAACCCTGGTGCCGGAGAAGCGCGAGGAACTCACCACTGAGGGCGGGCTCGACGTGGCGGCCCATTTCGAACGGATACGGTCCCTGGTGCCGCGCTTTCACGATGCCGGCATCCTGGTCTCCCTCTTCATCGAACCGGACCCCGGGATCGTCAGCCTTTCCAGGGAGGCGGGGGCTGATTACGTCGAGCTCCACACCGGCGCCTACTGCACAGGGGCCGACGCCTGGGGCGGCGATCTGGCCGGTCCGCTCCCTCCGGGCGTGAAGGACCGCCTCGCCGCGATTCACGACGCCGCGGGACACGCGGTCCGGACCGGGATCGGTGTGAACGCCGGCCACGGCCTGAACGCCTACAACCTCGCCCCGGTCCTCGGCGCGCCGGGACTTGACGAGCTGAATATCGGCCATTCTATCGTTTCCAGTGCGGTATTTCTCGGGCTTGCCGGCGCGGTAAAAGAGCTGCTTGACATAATCGGGCGGTGACGGCGCAATGGCGTTACGAGGTGCGGCACGTGATTTCAACGTTATTCAAAATATTGTTCATTGTCGGGTTCATTTACGTGCTCTACAACCTGGTCCGCATGTTTTTCGGCCTGGGCTCGGCGCTGAAGGAGAGGCGCCGGCGCGAGGAGCAGCTTCGCCAGGAAGGGCCGCGTTCCGGCGGCATGAAGCGGGGAAAAGACCGGGAAGTGATCGAGCTTGAAAAAGATCAGTACAGGGTAGAGTAATACGGTTGCAGGTAACGCCATGACACGAGTGTCCGCAGTGGCCGCCGCTATCGTCCTTTCCCTCGCGGTTCTCGCGTGCGGGGGGATGAAGGGTGAGTTCGGATTCAAGAGGTTCGGCGATGACGCCTATCGCCGCGCCGTTGAAGCGCCCGAGTTTCTCTCCGACGAGGAGATCGCCTGGGTCTATCGATTCGGGAAAAAATACGGTGAGCGCGACATCGGCGTCATTTACCAGAAGAAGGAATTGGTCTGGGTCGAGGTTTTTTCCAGGGTCGACAGGATCGACGCTGCACGGCAGTCCGTCTACGGCGACATAAAGGGACTTGAGCCGGGAGATTACCGGATCATGCTCACGGAACTGCGCCGCGACAACCGGATCATAGATACCGCGGATTTCATCATATACGAGCGCGCTGAAGAGGAGTGACCCCCGGGGCCGTCACAACGCCCCGGCCGGGGTGATTTCCAGAATCCCGCATTCCCGCCATGCGCGTTTCCACGCAGCGTTCCACTTTAATCACCGCAGGTTTCCGGCCGGTATACACCACGTACGCCGAGTAGAGCACCAGAAGGGCGAGGAGTACCAGGGCGAGCTTGATGAGCTTCTTGATCGCGGAAAGTACGATAAGAATGCTTATGATCACCGCGGCGGTGAAGACGAGTTTGTTGGCGGTGAGCGCCGTGATGAACGTTTCCATTTACTGAAGCATGTACCGGGGTATTAGCGAGGGAGGGATTCGAACCCTCCACGCCACGGGTATGAGCCGTGTGCTCTAACCATCTGAGCTACCTCGCCGTTGATTAGCGCGGGCAGGATTTGAACCTGCGACCTTTGGGTTATGAGCCCAACGAGCTACCAGCTGCTCCACCGCGCGATATGACCGCCACGCTATAGAATAAGGCGACGGTGTCAACTTTTTTTTGGCGTTTATGGATGACCGCCTCCATAAAGGAATTATAGCAAAAAGGAGGAGGCCTTTCAATAGAAAAGGGCGCCTTCCGGGCATATTTTCTTCACGGGTAATCCGTTCGCCCTGAGTAAAATTTTATTGACTGGACAGGCGGAATGGCCCATCGTACGGGGTAGTTATGCCGTCGGAGTTGCCTCTCATGTTCAACCCCCTAAAATATTTCAGGAATCGCAGCGTGGGCCTGGCCCTGGGCAGCGGGGGCGCCAAGGGGCTGGCGCACCTGGCCGTCATCGAGGAGCTGGAATCGATGGGAATACCGGTCCAGATGATCGCGGGGTCGAGCATCGGCGCCGTTGTCGGCGCGCTGTACGGCTGCGGGAGCCTTCAGCGCTTCAAGGAGGACATACTGCGGCTCACCTTCAGGGACATGCTCACCTACATGGACCCCGTGGTGCCCCGGTCGGGCCTCATTGACGGGAAGGGCGTGATGAAGTTCCTCGAGCGCTACATACCCGGCGACGCGGCTATCGAAGACCTGAGGATTCCCCTGGCGGTGGTGGCCACGGATTACGAGAACGGAATGCCCGTCATCATCCGGAGCGGCAGCGTCCTCGAGGCCCTGAGGGCGAGCATTTCCATTCCCGGGGTGTTCGTTCCCGTCCGCTACCGCGAGACCCTTCTCGTGGACGGCGGCGTATCCAACCCCCTTCCGGTGAACGTGGTCAAAAGGATGGGAGCCGGCATTACCGTCGCCGTCAATCTCCATCCCCGAATCAGGAAGGTCGGGTTGAGGAAATACGTGAAATCGAAAATGCCCCGGGAGGGTGATGAAGCGGATTCCCGCGACATCGAGCTCGTGAGCCAGGGAGGAAAATCCCCCCTCCCGCTGCCTGCCTCCGGGGCCGGGTGGCGCAGGGCCCTGGAGAAATGGGTGAGGCCCGCGGGGCGCGAGGGGATGCCGAACATCTTCGAGGTGATCGCCCGCTCCGTGGACATCATGGAGTACGTGAATACCGAGCTCCTGTTGAAATACAACAAGCCCTCTGTCCTGATCGAGCCCAACGTGATCAACGCGAGCACCCTCGGCTTCAACGAGGCCCGGAGCATCATCAACGAGGGATACCTCGCCTGCGCCCGGGTCAGGAAAAGCATTGTCCGGAGGATCGCCTACTGGGTGTAGCACGCCGGCCTGCCTCTCCCCGGCGCGGCCCCAGGGCGCGAAAGTGAAGAACGTCATGTCCGAGGAACTGCGCGACATCAAGAAGCGGTATGACGAGCTCTGCGAGCTGATCACGGAGCACAATTACCGCTACTATGAGCTGAACGATCCCGCCATAGACGACGCGGGTTACGACGCCCTGATGAGCGAGCTTCTCGATATCGAGGGGAGATTTCCGCGACTACGCCGCGAGGATTCCCCCGCGGCGAGGGTGGGGGGCTTCGTGTCCCCGGCCTTTTCCGAGGTGCCCCACGACCCTCCCATGCTCTCCCTGGGAAACATCTTCAACGCGGAGGACCTGGCCGATTTCGACGCCCGATGCCGCAAGGGATCCGGCGCGGAGGGGGAGCTGCTCTATTCCATGGAGTTGAAGTACGACGGCCTGGCCGTGGAGGCGGTCTACGAGAAGGGACGCCTTGTCATGGGGTCCACCAGGGGGAACGGCGAGACCGGCGAGAACGTGACCAGGAACCTGGCCACGGTCCCGGCAATTCCGGCGACCCTCCCGCCGGAGGCCCCGGGGTACCTTTCGGTGCGCGGTGAGGTCTTCATGTGCCACGACGCCTTCGAGCGTCTCAATAAAACGCGCGAGGAGAGGGGCGAGCCACCCTTCGCGAATCCACGAAACGCCGCGGCGGGGAGCCTCCGCCAGCTTGACCCGGCGGTCACGGCGGAGCGTTCCCTGGACGCCGCCTTCTACGGCGCCGGCAGGATCACCGGGGACCTTGACGTGAGGGACCAGGGGGGGCTTTTCGATTCCCTGAGGCGCCTCGGGATACCCGTGAGCCTGCACGCCGATACCGGCGGTCTCGACAGGGTTCGGGAGTACTACGGGCAGTGGCTCGAGCGGCGCCACACCCTTGATTTCGACATCGACGGCATCGTGATAAAGGTTTCCGATTTCGACGCCCGGGAGCGCCTTGGCGCCACGACGAAGGCGCCCCGGTGGGCCGTGGCGTGGAAGTTCCCGGCACGGGAGGCGCTGACCGCCCTTGAATCGGTCGATTTCCAGGTGGGACGCACGGGGATCGTCACCCCCGTGGCAAACCTGGCACCGATCAACATCGGCGGAGTCATAGTGAAGAGGGCGACACTCCACAACTTCGACGAGGTGAAGCGCCTGGACGTCAGGATAGGGGACACCGTGAAGGTGATACGCGCCGGCGACGTGATCCCCAAGGTCGTGGAGGTGGTGCGCCACGGGGGGGGGCCCGCCGGGGAGGAGATCCATCCCCCGGGGAGCTGTCCCTCCTGCGGCGAGCCCCTCAAACGGGAAGACGTCTTCCTCCGGTGCGTGAATCCCCGGTGCGAATCGAAGCGCTTCGAGTCCCTCCGGCATTTCGTCTCAAAGGACGGCATGGACATCGAGTTTTTCGGCCCCGAGCTGGTGGCGCGCCTCAGCGACGCGGGGAAGCTCCGCACGCCGGCCGATTTCTTCCGCCTTGACCGGGAGACGCTTCTTACCATGGAGCGGATGGGTGAGAAGCTCGCGGACAAGATAATCGAATCCGTCAACGCGCGCCGCCGCGTCACCCTTTCCCGATTTCTCCAGGCCCTGGGGATCCGCAACGTCGGGGGGCATATCGCCTCCGTCATCGCCGCGCACGCCGGGAGCCTTCGCCGCCTCATGGAGATGTCCGCTGATGAGCTGACGGAGGCCCACGAGGTCGGCCCCGGCGTGGCGGAGTCGGTCCGCGCCTTTTTCGATGACGCGGAAAGCAGGGGGCTCGTCGACGACATGATCGACGCGGGCGTGACGGTCGAGGACGAGCGGGTCCGGGTCGTCGAAAAAAACGATGTCACCGGGAAAACCTTCGTGGTGACCGGGACCCTGGACCGCCTTACCCGCCAGGAGGCGGAGTCGGCGGTGAAGCGCCTCGGGGGGAGGGCCGCGGGATCCGTGAGCCGGAAAACCGACTACCTGGTCGCGGGGCGGGAGCCGGGATCGAAGCTCGACCGGGCCCGCGAGCTCGGCGTGACCATCATCGGGGAGGAGGAGTTCATGGCCATGATAGGCGGGGGGGATGAATGAAAAGGATACTTGATTTTCTGAGGGCGCGCTACTATCTCCTGACGCCGCTCCTGATGTTTCTCTCCTTCCCGTCATACGACGTGTGGCCCCTCAGGGCCTTTCCCCTCTTCGCCTGGGCGGCCCTGGTGCCCCTTTTTCTCTACGTCCGGGACAGGACACCCCGGCAGGTCTACATCGCCTCCTTCGTCGCCGGCCTCCTGGGCAATTTCCTGGCCTTCGAGTGGATCGGGAATTTCGGGGCCGCAGTGCCCGGCGGCTACGCCGTCATCGTGGGCTTCCTGATCCCGAGCCTCACGGTCTTCTTCTCGGTCAGGGTGTTCCTGGGGGAAATGCTCTCCCGGCGCTTCCCGTCATTGAGGCCGCTGATCGTCCCCTCCGTGTGGATCGCCGTGGACTTTGTCGCCTCCATCGGGTTCCTTGCCTACCCGCTCCCCTTCTGGGGCTACTCTCAGTATCCCTTCACCCCCTTCGTGCAGATGGCCTCCTTTACCGGGATCATGGGCGTCACCTTCGTCGTCATACTCTGCAACGGACTCCTCGCCGATTTCATCGAGGCCGGGGGATTCGGGTCCATGTCATGGGGCGCGCGACTGCGGATGAAGGAGGCGCGGCGCGTCATTGTCCTCGGGGGCTTCGTGGCCGCAGTGACCATCTACGGCGCCGCGGTGCTCGTCATGAACGACGGCCGCGTGAAGCGGGACCTCCGCGTCGCGATGATACAATCGTGCATCTCTCCATGGGAGAACTGGATGGAGAACCGTTTCCGCTACCTGGTGGAGCTGAAGCGCCAGACGGGGCGCTCCCTTGGGGACGATCCCGATTTCATCATCTGGTCCGAATCGGCGACCCTGGAAACGATCTCGTGGGACTACGAGATGGGTACCCTGAACGAGTTCGAGAGGGAGGTGCTTTCCCTGGCCCGCTCCGCCGGGAGGCCGCTCCTCACCGGCGAGATAGGCGTGGTCGAGAGGCCCGAAGGCTTCCTGCTTTTACGCTATCCCCAGAACAACGCGGTCCTCATTGACCGGGAGGGCGCGGTGGTGAAGACCTACGCCAAGATCCACCTGGTCCCCTTCGGGGAATGGTTCCCCTACGAGAAATGGCTTCCCTTCGTGAAGCGGATCTCCGCGGGCCTCGGGGGATCGAGTTTCGTCCCCGGGGACGAGCCCCTCATCTTCGAGGTGGAGGGGCGCAGGTTCGGCGTCCTGGTCTGCTACGAGGGAATATTCCACCGCCTCTGCAGGGAGTACCGCCGGCGCGGCGCGGAATTCTTCGTCAACATAACCAACGACGGCTGGACCGATACCTACCGGGGCCACATGCAGCACTTCTCCGCGTCGATCTTCAGGGCCGTGGAGAACGGGATCTGGTACCTCCGGGCGGGGAACACCGGCTACACGGCGAGCATCGACCCCTGCGGGCGTATCAGGAAGTCCTTTCCCATCCTGAAAAAGGGCTATCTCGCCGCGGATATCGATTTCTCCATGAACCGCCGGACGGTCTATTCGGTGACGGGCGACCTATTCCTCTACCTCGCCCTCGGTTTCCTCGGGGTCCTCGGGGCCTTCGCCGCGTGGGATTGGCTCAGGAAAAGAAGGGAACGCGACGGGGACGCCGGGAAGGCGTCATGACCGCGAAACCGTTCTGTTCGCCGGGGGGAGGATGATCTCCTTCAGGCGCGGAAGGAAGAGGAAAAGAAGGGTCTCCATTATCCATTCACGATAGGCGTCCCCTTCGGGGTCCATGCCCTGGACCTGGGCGACGCAGGGGCCGGACCCGAAGAGGGAGATGATCAGGAAGTAGAACCCGCTGAGGAACATCCTGATCTCGTGGTCGCCCCCCCGTGGGCGTATCTTTTCCAGGAAGATGGTGTGGAGGCGGCTGATCAGCTCGGGGAAGCGGTGGTACCCCGGCGTCTGTGCGATGTCCTTCACCTTGGGGAGATTCAGGGCAAGGATCCTCAGGGGTTCTGGGTTCAGCCGGTTGAATTCCATGAGAAGCTCGATGTACCGGGCGAAACCGTCGGAAATGCCCATCACCTTCACCTCGTCGTACCATCCCGCCGCGGAGACCGCGAATTCCTCGCAAATTTCCCGTATGATGGCGTCGAAGAGCTCGGCCTTGTTCGGGTAGTAGTAGTTGATCAGGGGGTGCTCGATTCCCGCCTCCTTGCCGATCATCCGTATGCTCGCGGCGTGGTAGGCGTGCTCCGAGAAGACCTTCCTCGCGGCCCTGACGATCGTTTCCCGGGTGCGCTCGCTTTTCTTGCTCTTCATGGGAGGCATGGGGGCACTTTCTCCTCTCTCATGCAATTCTCCGGCGTCACCGGGGAAATAGTCAAGGGAAAAACGGCGCCGCCTCCGCTATGGCCCGCCACGGCATCCCCGCCGCGGGGTGTCAGCGCCTGATGAGCTTCCCGAGACGGCGACCGATTTTCAGGAGAGCGAGGGAAGCGCGGTGCTCCTTCATGAAGGCGAATCCGCGATCCGACAGGGGAGGGCCGCCGTTGTAGAGGAGGCTCACGATGTCGCCGAAGCGCCTCCTGGCGGTGAAGGCCTCCGGATCGAGGTAGTCGATGTCCATGAGCTCGAGGATCGTGAGCGCGTCGTCGCGGTCGATCAGCTCCAGGGGGAGATCCGCCCTGCCCGTGCCGTCCCGCAACTCCAGGAGGGACTCCAGGACCGGGAGGTAGCCCCGTCTCCGCTTTCCGAGCCTCTTCAGTTCCTTTGCGTAATCCATGTCCATGGGTTCCCGCTGGTTTTTTGCCGACGATGCGTATCATCCAGGGGGGGGGCGTCCTGTCAAGAAAGAAGCGGGGTAATGCCATGGCGGCCCTTTTGTCTTGACACCATTCCGGTACCGGGGGATAGTAATGCGATGGACGGGAAGGAACCCAGAACCATCCTCCTCGTGGAGGATGACGCCGTCGTCGCCATGGGGGAGGCGCGGGGACTCGAGAAGGGCGGCTACGCCGTGAGAATCGTCCATTCCGGCGAGGAGGCGGTGACGCTCGCGGAAGCGGACCCTTCCATCGACCTCGTGCTCATGGACATCGACCTTGGCCGGGGCATGGACGGCACCGGGACGGCCGAGGCGATCCTGGCCATGCGCGATATTCCCGTGATGTTTCTCTCCTCCCACACGGAGCCGGAGATCGTGGAAAGGAGCGGGAGAATCGCCTCATACGGCTACGTTGACAAGGGCGGCGGGGAAGCGCTGCTCCTCGCGTCGGTCAGGATGGCCTTCCGGCTCCACGAAGCCCACCTGCGGGAAAAGGAAATCCGGAAGACACTGATACTCCAGTCCCTTGTCCTTGAACAGATACAGGACCGGGTGACGATAACCGACCTCCGGGGGACCATCACCTACGTCAACGAGGCCGACGCGCGCTCCCTCGGGAGGTCCCGGGAGGACCTCATCGGCAGCAGCGTCATCGCCTTCGGCGACGATCCCCTCCGCGGGGCGACCCAGCGCGAGATCATCGACACGACCCTCCGCGAGGGAAAGTGGCGCGGCGAGGTGGTGAATTTCGCGGCGGACGGCGCCGAGGTCTTCTTCGATTCCCGCACGACCCTCGTGCGCGATCCTGACGGGACGCCCATCGCGATGTGCGGCGTCTCCACCGACATAACGGAGCTAAAACGGATTGAATCATCCCTTGAAGAGGCGTTGAAGGAGAAGGAGATCCTCCTAAGGGAGATACAGCATCGGACGAAGAACAGCATGGCCCTCATCGCCTCCCTCATCTCCCTGGAGATGGACCGGAGGGATGATCCATCCATTCGCAGGGTCCTCGATGAGATCCATGGACGTGTAGCCGTCCTCGCGAACCTCTACGGTCTCCTCTACGCGGGGGGAAGCTCCGACGTGCGGCTCGACCGGTACATGCGGAGCATTTGCGATTCGGTGTCGTCGGCATTTTCCGCCGCGGGAACCGTGCGTCTCGAAATGCGTTTTGACGAGGCGGTGATGGATCCCCGGGGCGCCTCCGCCTTCGGGCTCATCCTGAACGAGCTCCTGACCAACGTTTACAAGCACGCCTTCGCTGACGGCCGCAGCGGCACCCTCCGCGTAGATCTCGCCCGGGGCGAGGGCAAGGTGGAGCTGGCCGTTTCCGACAACGGTATCGACCTCCCCGAAGGCTTTGCCCCTGAACGCTGCGGCGGCTTCGGACTGCGCCTCGTGGGAATGCTCGTGAAACAGCTGGGGGGAAGGCTCAATTACCATGGCGGCGAGTGGACCCTGTTCAGGGTCGTGGTGCCCCTTTGAGGGGTGCGTGCCGTTCACTCGAGCGTTCGTTGTCTTCATTTGTTCCCGGCCACCAAAAGTGGCTCCAGGTGGATCGTGGCCTCGATCCCCAGGTCCGCGAGGATAGCATGCTCGATCCTCGTGGCGATGGCGTGGGCCTCGGCGAGCCGCGTCTCCGGGGGGAGGCGCATGTGGAAGGTGAGCTCGAGGTGGTCGCCGTAGCGGTGGAGATGGAGGTGGTGTATGTTCAGGTCGCTGGCGTAATGGCGGTGGGCGATCGCGCCGATCGTTTCCGCAAGGCCCGGGTCCGCCTCCTCTCCGATGAGGGAGCTCGCGGCCTTCCTTAGAATACCCCAGGCGGCGTAGAGAATCACCAGAGACACGGCGATCCCCATGGCCGCGTCGATCCACCAGAGGTAACGCCCGGCGAATATCCCGGCGAGTATGACGAGGGACGATATGGCGTCGCTCCGGTGGTGCCAGCCGTCGGCGATGAGGGACTGGGCGTTCGTTTTTTTCCCCATGCGCAGGGCCACCTGGGCCAGTATCTCCTTCAGGAGCACCGAGGCCGCCGTGGCGGCGATGGCCAGGGTGCCGTAGCGTGCGGATTCGCGATCGATCAGTTTCTCCACGGAATCAGCGACAAAGTTGACCGCCACCACGGAAAGGAGCACGCCGATGATGATGGAGCCGATCAGTTCGGCGCGGCCGTGGCCGAAGGGGTGCTGCTCGTCCGCCGGATCGGCGGATATCCTGATGCCCACGAGGACGACGATGGAGGTGAGGGAGTCGGAAAGGGTGTGCCATGCGTCGGCGATGATGGCCACGGACCCCGAGGCGAGGCCCGCCCAGTATTTCAGGGCGAAGAGGAGCGTGTTGACGATTATTGAGAGCCATCCCTCGATATAGCCGTAGCGCGTCCGTAAAGATGTCGATGCCGGTCCCATCAGTAAAGAAGGTATCTTCTCCTCTTCTTTTTATAGTGTTTGATTTCTTTCTTCGTCGATTTTTTGAAATCCTCCCAGGGCCGCCCCTCCTTGATGAAGCGGCGGAACCTGTCCGTCCCCGCCAGGGCGTCGATATCGTAGTGCCGCCCATGGCGTATCCAGTAAGCGTAGCGGTACTTCGCCATGATGGCGGCAATGATCCGGTAGGCCGCTTCCGTGGGACTGAAGGTCCCGCCGGTGTAAAAGATCTGGGCCCCGCCGCAGCGCGTCCAGGCGTATTTGCTGAAGGTGGGGGTGAAGTAGACCGGCTTGAACCGGAAATTCCTGAGGCCCAGGTTGTTCAGCGCTTCACAGAACGCCACGGGCTCGATCCACGGTGCGCCGATGTATTCGAAGGGCTTCGTGGTGCCCCTCCCCAGGGAGAGGTTGATGCCCTCCATGAGCACGATGGCGGTGTACACGATCGATGACTCGAAGGTGGGCAGGTTGGGCGAGGGGGGGATCCAGGGAAGCCCGGTTTTCTGGAAGGGGCGGCCGCGGCGATACCCCCGCATGGGGACCACCCGGAGCCTCACCCCCTTCCTGAATTCCCCCCGGTAGTAGCGCGCCGCCTCGCCGATCGTCATCCCGTAGAGGAAGGGGGCGGGGAAGGCGCTGACGTACCTCGTGGTGAAGGCCGCCTCGAGGAAGGCGCCGTCGATGCCGAGGAAGCCCACGGGGTTCGGCCGGTCCAGGACGATGAGTTCGGTGTCAAGGCCCTCCATGGCGTCCATGACGTCCTTCAAATTGGTGATGTAGGTGTAGCAGCGCATCCCCATGTCCTGGATGTCGAAGATGACGATGTCGACCCTCCGGAGGAGGAGCCTCAGGGTGTGGCGGCTGATGCCGTAGAGATTGTAGACGCGGCAGCCGACCCGGTGATCGTACCAGCCCGTGCCGTAGTCAACGTGGTTTTTGTGGCCGTAAAGGCCGTGCTCCGGCTCCAGGAGCATGGCGATCTCGATGCCCCGTTCACGCAGGAGCCGCGCGTTCTGGCGCAGGCCGGAATCATACCCCGAGTGGTTTGTCACCAGGGCGGCCCGCCTTCCGCGGTACTTTTTCGCTCTCCAGGAGGCGAATCGCTCCAGGCCGGTCGTGACCCGCGGGCCCTTGGCGTTGAGATTGTAGCGGGGCGCGCCGGCGCAGGCCGCCGAGACGAGGGTTGCCGTGACCGCGGCGGCGACGAGCCTTCGTGCGTGATCTGCTCTCATCAATGCTCCCTGTGCCGAGATGCCCCGGTTCGGCCGGGGCATCTCAGCCTAGTGGGGGGCGGACGGGGGGTCAAGAATTATTCTCAATCATGCTTGACAGGCCGGCGTGGTGCGCTACCCTGTTCAGCCGGGGGGACGCTTCCAATGTGCCGCAGAAGAAACATACTCGCCGCCCAGATACAGATCGCGCTTTTTCTCTTTGCCACCTGCGGCCTCACCTCGGAGCGTGAGCAGGCCGTCCTCTCCTATTCCACGGAGCGGAACATGGTGAAGTACGCCGACCTCCTGGTGGAGGAGGAGCGCTACACCACCGCCGGGCTCAAGTACCAGAAGAAATACCATCGACATCTTATCGGGATCGCGGGGGAGATCGTCGAAAACCGAAAGCTCGAAATCGAGAAGCACAGCATTGGGTTCTATTACGACAAGAGGTCCGGGGACACCCGGAGCCTCTACCTGGGGCTTGATATCGACGCCGGCTCCCGGGGCGGGAAACCCTTCGAGCGCATCGCCGTGGAGCTCATCAGAAGCGACCTCGCGAACATCATGCAGACCATCCATGCCTGCCGGAGCGTCTTCAACGAAGGCGACATCGCGGGGATGGTGATCGGCTGGAAGTGGACCGCCGGGGCGGCCCGGGAGCACCTGAGCGTGTGGATCACCAAGGCGGATTTCATCCGCTACGAGGACGACCTGCTTACCTTCGACGGTATGCTCCAAAGGAGCACCATCACCAACACCCGGGGACGCGTCATTCGCCTGCCGTTATAGCGGCGAGCTCCTTTAACAGGGTCTTTATCTCCATCATGGTGCCGACGCTGATGCGGATGTAGTCGGACTGCACCGGACCGGTGTAGTGGCGCACCAGGATCTTCCGCTCCTTCAGTGCCTCGTAGATCTCACCTGACCCCAGGGCGGGGTGCCTGGCCATCAGGAAGTTCGCCCGGGAGGGAATGATCTCGAAGCCCAGGGACAGGAGCCCCTCCTCGAGGTACTCCTTGTTGTTCACTACCATTTCCATGTTGTAGGAGAGGGCCTTGCGGTCCTTCATGGCCGCGATGGCCCCCGCCATGGCGAGCATGTCAACGTTGTAGGAATCCTTGATCTTCATGAGGCCCCGGAGTATGCCGGGTGAGGCCACGGCGAACCCGATGCGGAGCCCCGCCAGTGAGTAGGACTTTGACATCGACTGGGTCACGACCAGGTTGTCGAACTCGTTCACCAGGTCGGCGGAAGAGCCGCCGTAGAAGTCGATATAGGCCTCGTCGACCACGAGGAGTCCCTTGAATTTGCCGAGGAAGGCCCTGATCTCATCGGGTTCACAGAAGGTCCCCGTGGGATTGTTCGGGTTGGCGATGATGACCAGGTTGTATTTCTTCTTTAAAAAACCCGCCATGTTGTAGGAAAAATCCGGGTTCAGGTTCACCACCTCGTGGCGCACCCCGTTCATCTGCGCAAGGGTGATGTAGAGGGCGTATGAGGGGTAGGCGAAGGCGGCAAGGCCGTCGGGCTCCACGAGGCCCCGGAAGATAAGTGTGAAGATCTCGTCCGATCCGTTTCCCACGAAGACCTGCTCGGGCGTGAGGCCCTTCGATTCGGCGAAGGCCTCTCGCAGCGCCCGCGCTGTCGGGTCCGGGTATCGCTTCAGTGACTCGTTCGCCGCGGACCTGATCGCCTCCAGGACGGCCTTCGAGGGAGGGAAGGGGTTCTCGTTCGTGTTGAGCTTTATAAACTCCCCGAGGTCGCGCGGCTGTTCCCCCGGGACGTATTCCATGGCGTCCCTGAGCCTGCTGTTCCAGTATTTTTTCTCCCTGTCAACCGCCATTTCCAGCTCCCTTGTGTCGTTACGTGCATTCCCTGGCGCCGTCGGCGTTGCGCCGCGCCAGTCCGACGATTTTGCTGAAGTCCCCGATCCCCCCGGACCGGAGGTAGTCCTCGATGCCCTCTATGACCTCCAGCGGAAGCATGGGGTCAACCATGTTCATGGTGCCCAGGGACACTGCCGAGGCGCCGGCCATGATGAATTCCAGGGCGTCATCCGTCGAGGCGATGCCCCCCAGGCCTATGACGGGGATCGTCACGACCTCGCAAACCTGGTAGACGACCCGCACGGCCAGGGGGCGTATGGCGGGACCCGAGAGGCCCGCCACGCGGTTCTCGAAGTGGGGCCTTCCCTTCGCCACGTCGATCTTCATTCCGAGGAAGGTGTTGACCGCCGAGAGGGCGTCGGCGCCGATTTCCTGGGCCCGAAGGGCGAAGGCGGCGACGTCGGTGACGTTGGGCGAGAGCTTCACGATGAGGGCGCACCGCGTCGCGGCGCGCGCCTTCTCGACCAGGTCGGTGAAGCGCCCCATGTCAGTGCCGAAGGCCATCCCCCCCTCCTTTACGTTGGGGCAGGACACGTTCAACTCCAGGGCGCCTATGCCCCCTGTTTCGGAGAGGACCCGGCAGAGCTCGACGTTCTCCTCCACGGAGTGTCCCGCCACGTTGGGAATCACCGTGGCCCCTTTCTCCAGGAGAAAGGGGAGCTTCTCCGCGAGAAAGCGTTCGAGGCCCACGTTCTCCAGGCCGATGGAATTGAGCACTCCCGCCGGCGTTTCCAGGATCCGGTTCCCCAGGTTTCCCCGGCGCGGTGCCACCGAGAGGCCCTTGGTGAAGATCGCCCCAAGGCGCGCAATATCGATGAAGGCGGAGAGCTCCTCGCCATAGCCCGCCGAGCCGGAGGCCACGGTGACCGGGTTTTTCAGCACCAGGTCCCCTATTCGGATAGAGATGTTCACGGAATCCCCCTGTGCGACGCCAGAACCAGTTACCGCCCCGTGGCGGGGGAGTCAAGAAATTTATAGCGTTACCGCGGAGGCGCTTTCTTCACGCCGCGCGCGTCTCCCCCGGCGACCCGCCGCGAGAACTCGACGATCTCGCGCAGGACGAGGTCGCGGTTCGTCCTGTCATATTTGCTCAGGAGCACGTGGCTCCCCGGCTCCACCGCCACCGCCCTGTTCAGGGGATGGGGACCCGTGTCGCCGCCGAAGCGCGCGAAGGCCTCTTTCATCCGGGGCACCGAGGCGGACTCGTCTCCCTCGTTGTAGAGCATGAGCACGGGGACACGTATCGATTCGTAGATCGCGTCGCGGGCGATGAGGCGGTGCAGGTCCACGAGCTGGGCCGTGGAGGCGAGGTACTGTTCACGGTACCAGTATTTTGTCCAGTTGTCCTCCTCCGGGGGGACCGGCGCGGGGCTCACCCTCATCGGCATGAGGGCGGTGATCAGCCTGAAGAGGGGATAGTGGTAGAGGAGCCGCGCCGAGGGGTCATGGAAGTCGTAGTAGGGGGAGGAGAGGACCAGGGCGGCGATCCTCTCGGGGTAGCGCGCCCCCAGGTAGGTGGCGATGAGCCCCCCCATGCTCGTGCCGACGACGATCACCCGGTCACCGAGCCTTTCCATCATGCGCAGGGCGTCGATGGAATCGTCGAGGTGCATCGACATGGTTGCGTTTTTCTGGTCCTCGATGTTCGTGCCGTGGCCCCGGAGGCGAAGGTAGTAGGTGTTGGCCCGGAGCCTCTTCGCCGCCATGTCAAGGATGTATTCGCCTTCACCGCGGCTTGCGCCGAAGCCGTGTATGTAGAGAAACGCCAGGGGGGTCTTTCCCTTGGAGTGGCGCACGAGCTTTTCCTCGTTCCCGGGCCGGGCGGACAGGGAACGGCTCGTTGCGAGCTTTTCGCGGTAGAATTCCCCGAATGAGGAGGGGAGCGGCGTGTTCCGGTACTCGTAGGACGGGAGCACAAGATGGTAGTAGAGGATATAGGCCCCTACCGCCAGGAGGGGTATGATAAGGGCGAGGATCGTTTTCATTAGGCGCTCCCGTTATTGAAATATTGGATCAGAATCCATGCCGCGCGAGTATCGCCTCCGGCGCGTCCCCCCTTCCGCGACCCCGCGTCTCCAGGAGAATATCGGGGCGGTCCGTGAAAAGGCCGTCGGCGCCGAAGAACGTGATGAGTCGCATCTGCCAGGGCAGGTTGATGGTGTACACGTGGACCAGGAGGCCCGCCCGGCGCGCCGGCCCCGTGTGCCAGGGATAGGCGAGATAGCCCACGGGACCGATCCCCGTGCCCGCGGCGCGGGCGTCGCGCACCAGGGCCTCCCAGGACCCGCGGTCCCGCTCGGTATCCTCGTCGACGAGGTACACCCTGGGGACTTCCGGCGCGAGGCCGGCGAGCTTCGCGAGGCTTTCGAGGCTGAAGGACTGGAAGATCAGCCGTCCCTTTTTCGCTGGGTTCCCGATCCATCCCCGACGGCGGAGAAGGCGCACCAGTTCCCCCTCGATGCCGGGATGGAGTTCCGGCGACTTGGTCTCGATGTAGAGGCCCGGCGGCTCCGCGGCTCGGTCCGTGATATCGATGATCTCCTCCAGGGTGGGAATCGCGACCCCGGCGAAGGATTGCCGTGCGCGATCGGGGTAACGGGCGTTGAACCATGACCCCGCGTCGAGGCGCCGGAGATCCGCCAGGGTGAACGAGGCTACGGGGTCCCTCTCCCTGCCGGGAAATATCTCCCTGACGTTGGTGGTGCGCTCCAGGGTGTCGTCGTGGAGGGCAACGATGACCCCGTCGGCGGTGCGCTGGACGTCCATTTCAAGGTAGTCGGCGCCGAGGTCCCGGGCGAGGAGGTAGGCCGGGACCGTCTCCTCCGGCGCGTCGTGGGAGGAGCCGCGGTGCGCGATGACGGCGCGGCAGGCAATGCCGCTCTCCCCGGCGCGTTTTTCGCAGGGCGGGGGGAGCGCCACCTCGTAGAGGAGAAGGGCCGCCAGGACCGCGGCGGCCGCGAGTAGCGGCGCGAGAAGGGCGGCTATTTTTTTCTTCATGGATGCGTTACCTCCCTTACGGTATCGGGCCCGGTCATGAATGTTCCTCCCGGTCATGGGCCTTCCACGTGAACGCGAGGAAGAAGATCGCCAGGGCGCAGGAGGCGATGATAACGAAGATGCCCCCGTCCCAGCTCGTGTACTGCACCACGGTGCCGATGCCCAGCTCGGCGATGGTCGCCCCGCCCAGGTAGCCGAAGAGCCCCGTGAACCCCGCCGCCGTGCCCGCGGCCTTCTTGGGGACCAGGTCCACGGCGCCCACGCCGATCAGCATCACGGGCCCATAAATGAGAAAGCCGATGAGGGAGAGGCTGATTGAATCGACGAGCGGGTTGCCCGGGGGATTGAGCCAGTACGCCATGACCGCGGCGGTGACCATGATCATGTAGATGATGGAGACCGGTGCGCGCCGACCCGAGAACCAGCGGTCGCTCATCCACCCGGCGATGAGCGTTCCCGGGATGCCCGCGTACTCGTAGAAAAAGAACTGCATCCGCGAAAGGGAATCGGAGCTTCCCTTTACCGCGGTGAGGTATGTGGGGGCCCAGTCGAGGACGCCGTAGCGTACCACGTAGACGAAAACATTGGCCAGGGCGAGGAACCAGAGGAAGCGGTTTTTCAGCACGTAGGTGAAGAATATCTCCCGCGCCCCGAGTTCCCGTTCCCTGTCGTCCACGGCCGTCTGGGGGTAATCGTCCCTGTACTCCTCGATGGGGGGGAGCCCCACGGACTGCGGGGTGTCGCGGAGAAACACGATAATGAGGAGACCCATGGAAATGGCCATGGCGGCGGGCACGTAGAACACGCTCTGCCAGGATGAAAAGAGAATGATGGCAAGGCTGCCCACGGGGCCGACGAGGCCGCCGCCCACGTTATGGGCGATGTTCCACAGGGCGAACATGGTGCCGCGCTCGCGGTCGGAATACCAGTGGGTGAGGGTGCGCGCGCAGGGGGGCCATCCCATGCCCTGGAACCAGCCGTTGAGCAGCCAGAGGACCGCCATGATCCAGACGGAATGCGCCGAGGAGAAGAGCAGGTTTACGATTCCGGAAAGGATCAGCCCCAGGGCCATGAAGTAGCGGGGATTGGACCGGTCCGACACGTTCCCCATGACGAACTTGCTCACGCCGTAGGCCACGGAGAGCCCCGCGGCGATGAGGCCCACGTCCCCGGTGGTGAAGCCGTATTCCCGTATCAGGTAGGGCTTGGCGAGGGAGAAGTTCTTTCGCACGAGGTAGTATCCGGCGTAGCCGAAAAAGACGGTGAGCATCACCTGGAAACGGTAGCGCCGGTAGGAGGGGCCGATGCGCTCCTCGGGAAGCCGATCGATGAAGGGCGCCGGCCGGATTATGGAAAAGGGCTTGATCTTCATTGGATTCACGCCGCGCGGGCCATCGCTTCCACCCTCCGGTCGGCCATGCGCGTCGCAGTAATCCTACCATGGCGGCGGATTTTGTCAAGGAATGATTTCCCGGCACGCGCCTGGGCGCCCTTCCCGTGCCGCCCTGCGGGCCACGGTCCCTTCCCGGCGATTTTATCTGATTGACAATATCGTGCCGGGGCGGTAAGGGGGTCAGACGCGCCCTGGCCCCGCTGCGGTGAAGGATGCGCGGACCATCTGTTTCAAGGCTGCCATGGATAAAAAAGAATGTTTCCGGGAATTCAGGGACGGGAAACGGAGCCTGTTTTTTCTCGTTACCCGCGACTGCGCGGATGAGATACGCCAGCGGCACATGTTCTACCGGAGGGTCGACGACCGTAAGATCTCGACAATCGGATTCATCTCAGAGGATGACGCCGCCGGCGTGCTGAACGCCGTGATACGGGACCGGGAGAACTGGAAGATCGTTCGGATCGACGTCCTTGCCTTCGACGCCTTCCTCGACGGACTGGACGATGATTTCCGCGAGAATCTCCTGTTCGAGATGATGTGAAGGGGCCGGTGGGGGAGCGGGCTGATGACTGATCGTCAAGTAACGCACCTGAAAGAACTCGAGGCGGAGAGCATCTACATCATCCGCGAGGTCGCCGCGGAGTTCGAGCGCCCGGTGATGCTCTACTCCATCGGCAAAGACTCCAGTGTCATGCTCCGCCTGGCGATGAAGGCCTTCTACCCGGGCAAGCCCCCCTTTCCCCTGATGCATATCGATACCACCTGGAAGTTCCGCGAGATGATCGAGTTCCGCGACCGTTACGTCAGGGAACTGGGGCTCGAGTGCATCACCTACGTGAACGAGGAGGGCCTGCGAGAGGGCGTCAACCCCTTCACACACGGGAGCAGGGTCTATACCGACATCATGAAGACCGAGGCCCTGAAGCAGGCCCTCGATACATACGGTTTCGACGCGGCCTTCGGCGGGGCCCGGCGCGACGAGGAGAAATCCAGGGCCAAGGAGCGGGTCTATTCCTTCCGCGACCGGCAGCATCGATGGGACCCGAAAAACCAGCGCCCGGAGCTCTGGCATACCTACAATGCCAGGATCAACCGGGGGGAAAGCATCCGCGTGTTTCCCCTCTCGAACTGGACGGAGCTTGACGTGTGGCTCTACATCCACCTGGAGAACATTCCCGTGGTGCCGCTCTACTTCGCGAAGGAGCGTCCCGTGGTGGAGCGCGACGGCACCCTTATCCTGGTGGACGATGACCGGCTGAAGCTTCTTCCCGGAGAGCGACCCGGCATGGAGATGGTGCGGTTCCGTACCCTGGGCTGCTACCCGCTTTCCGGCGCGATCCGGTCATCGGCGGCCACCCTGCCCGAAATCATCCAGGAGATGCTCCTGGCGCGCTATTCGGAGCGCCAGGGAAGGCTCATCGATTTTGACCAGGCGGGTTCGATGGAAGAGAAGAAGAAGCAGGGCTATTTCTAGTGACGGGCCGCGCCCCGGGGAGAAGGATATGACGGCGCCCGAGCATGACCTCATACGCAATGACATTGAATCATACCTGGCACTCCATGAGAGCAAGGAACTCCTCCGCTTCATTACCTGCGGCAGCGTCGATGACGGCAAGAGCACGCTGATCGGCCGCCTCCTCCACGATTCCAAACTCATCTACGAAGACCATCTCGCGGCGGTGCGAAGCGACAGCAGAAAGTACGGCACCACTGGGGACGACATGGACCTGGCCCTTTTGGTGGACGGCCTCCAGGCCGAGCGGGAGCAGGGGATCACCATAGACGTGGCCTATCGCTATTTCTCCACGGCGCGGCGCAAGTTCATCATCGCCGACACGCCGGGCCACGAGCAGTACACCCGCAACATGGCCACGGGGGCCTCGACGGCGTCCCTGGCGGTGATCCTGGTGGACGCGCGGAATGGCATCCAGCGGCAGACCCGGCGCCACAGCTTCATCGTGTCGCTTCTGGGTATCAGGCGCATCGTCATCGCCGTCAACAAGATGGACCTGGTGCATTACGACAGGGAGGTTTTCGAGCGGATCGCCGGGGATTACCGGGAGTTTCTGAAGAACCTCCCTCCCTGCGAGGCATGGTTCATACCCCTCTCGGCCCTCAGGGGGGACAACGTGGTGCACGGCAGCGAGGCCATGCCCTGGTACGGGGGGCCGGCGCTCATGGAGCTCCTTGAAACCGTGCCCATCGACGGCGGTCGCGATGAACGGGGCCTCCGTTTCCCCGTGCAGTACGTGAACAGGCCGGGGCCCGATTTCCGCGGCTACTGCGGAACCGTCGTTTCAGGGACGCTGCGGAGCGGCGACGAGATAGTGGCGCTGCCGTCCATGGTGCGGACCAGGGTGAAAACGATCGTCACCTTCGACGGCGATCGCGACGAGGCCTTTTCCCCCCTCTCGGTGACCGTGACCCTCGAGGATGAGATCGACGTGAGCCGGGGCGACATGTTCGCCCGCGAGGAGGACCTCCCCGTGGTGGGGTCTTTTTTCGACGCAACGCTGATCTGGATGGCCGAGGCGCCCCTGGAGCCGGGGCGGCTCTACGAGATGAAATTCGCCCATACCCTCACCCAGGGGTCCATCGAGGAGATCCATCACCAGGTGGACGTGAATACCATGGCCCACATCCGCGTGGAGCAGCTCCACCTGAACGAGATCGGGTACTGCCGGGTCCGGCTCTCAAGGCCCGTTGTCTTTGACTCCTACGAGCGTTCCCGCGCCACGGGGGGCTTTATCGTGATCGACCGGGTGACCCACGGCACCGTCGCCGCGGGACTCATCGCCACGAGCACGGCGGCGCCGGAAAACCGCCGCTCCGAAAACGTGGTGTGGCAGAAACAGGCCCTTTCCAGGGACCTCCGCGCCCACCTGAAGCGGCAGAAACCCTGCATCCTCTGGCTCACGGGGCTGAGCGGATCGGGCAAATCCACCGTGGCGGACGCCCTGGAACAGCGGCTCTACGGCATGGGGCACCATACCTACCTGCTGGACGGAGACAACATACGCCACGGGCTGAACCGGGACCTGGGGTTCGGGGAGGCGGACCGGGCGGAGAACATCCGGCGAATCGGCGAAGTCTGCAGGCTCTTCGTGGATGCCGGGGTCATCGTCCTGACGGCTTTTATCTCGCCCTATCGCAACGACAGGAACATCGTGCGCGGCGCCGTGGAAAAAAGTGAATTCATTGAGATCCACGTGGCCACGCCCATCGAAGTGTGCGAGTCCAGGGACGTGAAGGGGCTCTACGCCCGGGCGCGGCGGGGGGAGATCCGGAATTTCACCGGCATCGACGCGCCCTACGAGGCGCCCGAGTACCCGGAGATCACGATCGATACCTCCGTGGACACCATCGACGCCTGCGTGGACAGGATCCTGGGCTACCTGAAAAAGAAACAGATCATCTACTGAGCGACGCGGCGGGGCGTGCCCGGACCAGAAATATTTACTTGACAATAATCCGTCGTCGAAACCTTCTACACCTGTCATTACGCCCAACATCAAGAAAAGGATAACCAGCCATGACCCGATTCGTATCCCGCGTCGACCCTGAAATGAACAGAATCCTTGACGGCGAGCTTGAGCGCCAGCGCACCACCCTGATGATGATTCCCTCGGAGAACTACGCGGGATCCGCGGTCCTCGAGGCACAGGGGAGCGTCATGACCAACAAGTACGCCGAGGGATATCCCGGCAAGCGCTACTACAACGGCTGCCGGTTCATGGATGAGGCGGAGAGCCTCGCCATCGAGCGCTGCAGGGAGCTCTTTCGCGTGGAGCACGCCAACGTACAGCTCAACGCCGGCGCCTCGGCGAACATGTGCGCCTACTACGCCCTCCTCGAACACGGGGATACCATCATGGCAATGGACCTGAACCACGGCGGGCACCTGACCCACGGCAAGGACATCAACTTCTCCGGCAAGTACTACAAATTCGTCTCTTACGGCGTCAGCAGGGATACCGAGGTCCTCGACCTCGACGAGATCCGGAAGGCAGCCCTGGAGCATCGGCCGAAGCTCATCGTGGTGGGAGCGAGCTCCTATCCCCGCGCCATCGACTTCGAGAAGTGGCGCGCCCTGGCCGACGAGGCGGGGTCGATGCTCATGGCGGACATTTCCCACATCGCGGGTCTCATCGCGGCGGGGGCGCACCCGGACCCCGCGCCCTGGTGCGACGTCATCACGTCGACGACACACAAGACCCTCCGGGGCCCCCGGGGGGCCATCATCATGAGCAGGAAGGAATACGCAGCGGCCATCGACAAGGCGGTGTTCCCCGGCATCCAGGCCGGCCCCCTCATGCACGCCATCGCGGCGAAGGCGGTCTGCTTCAAGGAGGCCCAGGGGGAGGAATTCAAGCGCGACCAGCGGCAGACCGTGGCGAACTGCCTCCGCCTTGCCGATGTCTTCGCCTCACGGGGCTACCGCCTGGTATCCGGCGGGACCGACACCCACCTCCTCCTGATCGACCTGGAGAAGCGGGTCGACGGCAAGGTCGCGGCGGACCTCCTCGAGTCGGTCGACATCATCATCAACAAGAACGTGATCCCCTTCGACACGCGGACCCCGGTGCGCCCCAGCGGGATTCGGATGGGCACCCCCGCCCTCACCAGCAGGGGCATGAAAGAGGACGAGATGAGTCTCATCGCCGGTCTCATCGCCGATATCCTCGACAACCCGGATGACGAATCCGCGAAGAAGAAGGCCAAGAAAGGGGTCGCGGACCTCTGCCGCGCCTTCCCGCTCTATCCGGAGCTCGGCTGAGCCTCCGGGGTATCGTTTTCCTGATCCTCCTCCGGCGTTTCCGGAGCGGCGCTCTTCAGCAGGAGTATGGTCTTCTCATGGCCATACTCCTCTGCGTACATGAGGGCGGTGAAACCGTAATCGTTGGCCTTCCCGGGATCGGCCCCGTGCTCCAGGAGGAGCCGCACCGCCGGGGCGTATCCGTAATAGGCCGCGACGATGAGGGGGGTGCTTCCGGTTCTCACGGTTCCGTACACCCCCGCCGTGGGGATGTTCGGGTCCGCCCCGTTCTCCAGGAGGAAACGCGCCACGGCGTTATGGCGGTAGTAGACTGCCCAGAGGAGGGGGGCCCACCCCCACCGGTCATACCTGTTGACGTCGGCCCCGTGGCTCACCAGTGTCTGCGCCCGCGCGAGGTTGCCGTTGTACGCGGCCTCGGATAGCCCCCCGGATGCGCATCCCTGGAGCGCCATCCCGGCGAGGAGTATCAACGCCGGGGCGAGGGCGCCGGAAGCTTTTTTCCCCATCATGTGCCTCCCGTATCGAGGATGATTCCACCGCGGGGACAGGGTCCCCGCTTTTTGATCCCGGTTCCCCTTCCGGGGTTCTCATGTAATACCTTGGCGGCGGCAGTTGCCGGAAAAAAATATTTCTACGGTGTCTCGGGATGCCGTAAGCGTGAAAGACCGACCGGGACGAGAGGTTCTCGATACGTGCGAGGGATGTGAATATCCAGGGGTGGATCTCCCGGCAGCGCGGTCGGGCGGTCCTTTCCATGGTAACGTCCCGCATCATTCCGCGTACTCGACCGATTTTTCAAGGACCTTCTCCGCGTCGGTGTATATCTCTTTTGAAATCGAGGCGAGGTCGTTCACGCCACGGACCATCGCCGCCATGGACTCGTTAGCCTGCTCTATCGCCAGTGTGGTCGAAGAAATCGCCTGTTTCTGCTCCGAGGCGCCGGTGTTGATGCTCCCGGCGAGATCCAGGTTGCGCTTCATCTGCTCGATGAGGCTCCCGATCCGCGTCTCCTCGGCCGCCATGCTTGTTTTCAGCAGCGTGATCTTCTCAGAGGCGCCGCTGATGTTGTCGATCATTTCCCTGATGATGACCGCCGCGGACTGGATGACCTCCACGCCGTCCGACGTGGCCTTCGTGCTGAGTGTGAGCACGCGCTCGATCTCCTTGATGCTGTCCGTGGTCTGAACGGCAAGCTTGCCGATCTCGTCGGCGACGACGGCGAATCCCCGGCCGTAGTCCCCGGCCCTGGCCGCCTCGATCGAGGCGTTAAGGGAGAGAAGGTTGATCTTGTCCGCTATGTCGATGATGATGGCGACGGTCTCCGAGATGCGGACGCTCTGCCGGCTGATTTCCTCGATGGTGGAGATCACCGTTCCAATTTTCTCGTGTCCGGTACTCGTCCGGGATGCCGCGGCGCCCATGTCTTCCAGGGTGGAATCCAGGTTTCTCCGGGAGTCCTCCTTCGCCGATCTGAGCTCGCCGATGATGCCGTCCATCCGGCTGTTTTCCCTGATCTGGTCCGTGGCCTGCATCGATATCCGCTCCGCCGTGGCCAGGAGCTCCTCCATGGAGGCGGACATCTCCTCGAGGGTGGCCGCCTGGTTCTGTATGCGGTCGGCGAAGTCGTTCACTGTACGGTTCTGCATTTCCAGGCGGGTGAAGAGGTCATCCACCCTGTTCCTTGTTTCCTCGAAAAGTTCCCTCTGGATATCGGACCGGCGCTGTATCTGGTCGCGCTGCTTTTCATTCTTCCGGTCGTAGTCCTCTGTGATGGGAATATTCCGGTATGACATGAAGGTCATGATCCCCAGGACGATGAAAAAGAAGATTTCGCGGTGTATCTGGATCCCGTCGTGCACGATGGCGCCGTCGATCACCGAGTGCATGTGGAAGGCGACCCCCCGAGAGGCGGCGTAGGCGAGGAACACCGCGTAGTTGACGAAGAACAGGACCGCCAGGAAGCGGTAGAGGTTCTTGTTGTAGAGAAACTGGATCATGATAATGAAGCATGCGGAAAAGGCCGCGATGTGATAGGCCTGGGCCGCGTAGGTCCAGTCCATGGAACTCCCGTAACGGTAGCGGGTGATGGACATTGCCAGGATGGCGATGGTGCCGTTCATCCATTCCAGCAATTTCGTCGGCCGGAGGTTCCTCTTGCGGCGGTATATAAGGAAGGCGGTGACTATGATAAAGCCAAAAATCACAAAGGTGAAAATCGCGTTCCTGATCTGGAGCCGGGCCAGGACCTGGAAGGTGCCCGAGAGGGATCCCATGATGACGCAGACGGTGAAATAGAGAAAGGCTCCCTTTATTTCAAGTATTTGACGCGCGGTAAGATTGCTCGTGTCCATAACGGCCTCCCCTGGGTGTCTGTCGTCACGCCATGCAGGGCGGATCCCTGGTGGAGGGGATCGCCGTGTAATAGTCTAATAAAGGATGGAGGCGCATGTCAATTGTTTATTGCGGGGAGTGGGGAGGGATGATGGTCCGCCGCACCGGGAAGCAGTGCGGCGGACCGTGAGAAGGCGGTGTTCAGCGATCAGGTTCCCCGCTCCTGCCGTTGATCCTGTCCATGAATCGCTCGAAGGCCTCGCGGCCCTCATGGTCCCAGAAGTCGGAAAAAACCCTGCCGTTCTTCCGGATCTCCGAGGGTACGCGGACCCGATGATCGGAGATGCCGTGCGGCCTGTCATGGTGGCCGTGGCCGCCGAGACTGCCGAAGAGCAGCTTCGCCAGTATCACCATGGCGACGGCCTGCCAGTAGGTGATGGTCCCGAGACCGAAGAGGCCGGGCATGAGCCAGTTCCAGAGGTGCTGCACCAGGAGCCCGAAGAGAAAGGCGAAGAGGACCGCCAGGGCGACGCCGCCGATGACCATGCCGGCGATCTTCAGCGCCTTGAGCGCCGGATGTTTCGTGTCGTGGATATGTTTCATTTCCTATTCCTCCATTATCGTGGGATGATGCATTCCCAGGTGTTCCCGGATCTTTGCCATGGCGCGTGACTTCCGCGCCAGGAGCGTGCCCAGGGGAACGGAAAGGACCTCCGCCGCCTCCCTGAACGAAATGCCCTCGAGCTCCGTCATGCAGATGATGGCCCGCTGGTCCTCGCTCAGGGAATCGATGGCCCCGAAAAGGGCCTCGCGGATTTCCCCCTTTTCGAACTCGCCCGCCGCGTCGTAGCGCGCGTCGCGGACCAGGTCGAGGAGCGACGCGCCGTTCTCCGCGGCGGCGTCCAGGGACGCGACCTCCCGTTTCCTCCGCAGGGTGTCGATGACCCGGTTGCGCAGGGAGCGGTAGGCGTAGGCGGCGAGGTTTTCCACCGGCACGGTGATGTCCGCGGCTCCGAGGAGGCCCGACATGACGTCCTGCACGATGTCCTCCCCGTCGCGGTCCGCCGCGTCGTCGATGAGGCCCCTCACGAAGGCCACCATGCGGCGGTATTCCTTTCGGAAGAACTCTCCCGCGGCCTGTTTCCTTTCCGCTTCCATGACTATCCAGACGCAGGGCGTTGTGGTGTATTGCATCGAATCAAGGTTTTTTTCCAGGGGGCCATGTTTTTACCCGGATCGAGAGGACGACGGGAAGGGCGGCGGGGCGTCTTTCCCGCCGTGGAGCCCCCCGGGGGGTCCGGCGGCGGGATATTGGGAGCACTATTCGCCCTGGAAGAGCCCCTTCTCTTCTTTAATTTCGTCCCTGGCCGCGGGGGACTCCGCTCCGCGCTCCGCCGAGAGCGAAAAGAAGAACGCCATGGCGGCGCCGACCAGAGCCACGAGTATGGAGAGAAGCAGGATCATCCGCTGGCGTTTCGGCGTTCCGCCTCCCCCGGGCGGGGGGGCCTGCTGCCCCCGCATTACCTTTCCGCACTGGTTGCAGAAACGGGCGTGGTCCGGGTTCTGCGCCCCGCAATTTGTACAGTTCATATCCATCCTCCGGTATGCGCGCGTACCCGGCGTATCCGCCGCACGGGGCCGTGCCTTTGAGATGCGGTCACAGGAGCAGGACGAGGCTCAGGGCCATGACCGCCATGCCCGATATGAGGCCGTAGATCGCGACATGGTGCTCCCCGTATTTTTCCGCCGTGGGGAGGAGTTCGTCCAGGGAGATGTAGACCATGATACCCGCCACGAGTGCGAAGATTATCCCGAACATCGCGTCGTTCAGGAAGGGCAGCAGCAGGAAGAAGCCCGCCAGGGCGCCGATCGGCTCTCCCAGGCCCGAGAGGAAGGAGAGCGTGAAGGCCTTTTTCTTGTTTCCCGTGGCGAAGTAGACGGGGACCGATATGGCGATTCCCTCAGGAATGTTGTGGATGGCGATGGCGATGGCGATGCTGATGCCGATGGCGGGATCGTTCAGGGCGCCCATGAAGGTGGCGAGCCCCTCGGGAAAGTTGTGGATCCCCACGGCGAGGGCGGAGAAGAGCCCCATGCGCATCAGCTCCTTTTTCGCGTGGGGGCGCTTCCCGTTCATTTCATCGACGTCCTTCATCTCGTGGGGGTTCTCCGCCGAGGGCACGAAGCGGTCGATGAGGCCGATAAGGGCAATCCCGGCGAAGAAGGAAAAGGTCGTGATAACGTATCCCGTCGTGGCGCCGTACATGGCGGCGAGGGATTTTGCCGCCTTGGGGAATATCTCGATCGTGGAGACGTAGATCATCACCCCCGCCGAGAACCCCAGGGACGCCGCCAGGAACCCCGGGCTCACGTGCTTTTTGAAGAAGGCCAGGGCGCTCCCCACGCCCGTGGCGAGGCCCGCCAGGAGCGTGAGGGAAAAAGCGTAGATGATCGTTTCAACCTGCATCGACGATTCTCCATTGGCGTTAAAGCATGCCCGGACTCTCGGTTTCGGATTATTTCATGATGGATGGGAGACAATTGCAAGAAGAAAACGCAGGGGCGGGGTAGCCGGGGCTGATTTTTCAAGGCCCCGCGTTTCGGTCCTCGGCTTGTATCATAGTCGCGTTACGCGAATGTACTGGAAGTGGGCTTTTCCGTCGCCCCCCATGGGGACGCCCATTTCATTGGCCACGAGGCCTATGCGAACGTTCGCGGGATTGAACTCCCCGCTCATACCCCGGGTAAAAGTAGCGCCTCCGTCCTCGGAGTAGTAGAAGGCGGCCCGCGAGCCATCCTTGACGATTCTCAGCACCACACTTTCAGCCGTGCGACCGTGCTGCACGAAGGCGGCGAAAATATCATCCAGATACGCGGGAAAATCCGGGGTTTCATCCAGCGGTTTTGTCCAGGAATCGTAAAATCGGCCGGTGGCCCAGCAATCGACGGCGCAGCGCGTCACACCGCCTTCCATGGTCGTGTCGGTGGTGGGATTGAGGTAGTGCCCCCAGTCGGCCGTCGGGTAGGGCCAGGGGTTGTGGTGTATGCAGATGTTCATGTCGTAGAGGGACGGGTCCGACCCGAAGCTGGCGAACTTGATGTAGTTGAAGGGATTGTCCGCGCTCTGTATGATGAGCGCGGCAAAATGCGTTGCCGGGGCCACCGCGCCGGTGAAGCTCAGGGCCGCGTCGATCCGGTAGTCCGATCCCTGCCAGGGGAGGGCCGCGGAGAAAATGCCGGGCCCGTACCAGTGGTTCCACCAGTCCGCATTGGCGCTCGGCTCCGGGGTGATGACGAGCTCGCCGCCGGTCACCTCGTACGCGAGGGTCCAGGTGTACGGCACGGGGGGGTTCTGATCGCGATATCCCTCGAGCTGTTCATGCCATTTCGACGCATCGAGGGACGCGCCGACGAACTCGTCAGAATAGTTTTCCAGGAGTCGGGGTCCTCCCGAACCGGCGAAGAGCAGGAAGATGTCGAAGGGGTCGTCGCTGGATGCCAGACCGAGGGGGTCCCTGGCGCAGGAGCAGAGACAGGCCGTGAGGAACAGGGGGATGACGAACGTCAATCTGGCGAGCATTGGTATCCTCCGTGAGGGCAATGCTCACGCATCCCGGAGTGGAGCAGTACCCACTGTTAATATCGGAAAAAACGGCCCCGGGGATTACATCGGAACGCGTACCCGCCTACAGGGCGGCATGGCAGTAATAAACGTGGTACACTGGCTGTTACGGCAAATTGCTCCTGTACTACCGATGTTAAAGCCGGTTGACAGGGCCGGGGCGGACCGGTAGTATGGAGCGAATCGAGTTTCTCGCGGGAGGCGGACCATGAGCGCGGAAATATCAATTCCTGGATACCGTCAGATTATCAGCGACTACCACGCCTGGCGCGCCCGGTCCGGGTTCGCCGTGAAGTTACTGCTCGCCGCCTCCCTCGCGGTCCTGACGGGGCTTTCGGCCCAGGTCAGCATTCCGCTTCCCTGGACACCTGTGCCCCTTACCCTCCAGACCTTCGCCGTGATCCTCGGGGGTCTCCTTCTCGGGCGGTGGGGCGCCCTGGCCCAGGTCATTTACCTCGGCGCCGGCCTGGCGGGCCTTCCCTGGTTCGCCGGGGCCCGGGGGGGCGCCGCGGCGTTTCTCGGCCCCACGGCGGGCTACCTCCTCGGCTTCGTTGCCGCCGCCTACCTGATCGGTTCCCTCGTGGATCGGGGCAGGGCGGCGTTTCCCTCCCTGGCATTCGCGGTCGCCTTCGTGAATCTTTTCCTGATCCTCGGCGTCGGCGCCGGGTATCTCTGGCTCTGGCTCACGTTCTTCCAGGGGCGGGACGCGGGGCTCGTGGACATTCTAATCATGGGAGTACTGCCCTTCATTCCCGGAGCGGCGATCAAGACGCTCCTCGCCCTGGGCGCGGCGTGGGCCCTCTTCCCCGGCGGGGCGGCGGAAAATTCCGAATGAGACGCCTTCCCGGCGTGTTGCCGGAGAAGGGCGGAGGCGCAGGAACCCTGTTTGCGCGGCGTCACCGCGCAATCATTCGATCTGTATCTTGAGTTTCTCGGGTTCTTTCGCGGCCGAGTAGGTGTCCCGTATCCTGAACATTACCGACACCGCGCCGAACCCCTCGAAGCCTTCACCGAAGGCGTCTCCCGGGATGGCCCCGTATTTCACCTCGCCGAGGCGAAAGCCGTAGTCAAAACCGAGCTCCACGGAAAGCGTGAAATAGTCGCCGAAATTGAAGTTGAAACCGGCGAATACCAGTCCCAGGTCCAGCCTCGCGATGTCGAGCCTGGCGCCGCTTCCCCCGCTCATCATCGGTATCATCGCCAGAATCATGGGCGACAGGAATGGATCGGCGAACGCCAGGGCATACAGCGGCCCAGGGTCGGCCTCCGGTTTCATCTTCGCGAAAAGGTAGCGGATACCGATGCGCGGGCCGAACCAGAAGCGGACCGTGTCCCCCCTGAGGCCCGCCGGCGACACGCCGAAGGTGTGCACCATGCCGATATCGGTGTAGGTGTCTTTCCCGATGGAGGCTTTCCCCCCGCCGAGCCTGAAGCGGTAGTTGAACATACTGTCCTTCGCGGCCGAGGTGTCGATGATGATGCCGCCGTTGCCGCCTGTGTAATCGTTGCTTCCCTTCAAGTCGCCGCCCAGGTTGCCTCCGTAGTATTCGTATCCCCGGTTGAATTCACCGTAGAAGCCGATGCCGACTGCCATGGCAGACGCCGGCACGAATACCGTGAGGAAGAGCGCTCCGAGCGCCCTGCATGCCTTGCTCATACCATACCCCCGTGAAGTCTTTTTGTTTCAGCGTCCCGAAGGGACGATCTGGATTGAATGCGTTGTGTATATTGTTTAAGTGTAGCGAGACGTGGTATTAATACAATATATTTTCGTTTGATTATAAAAATAGTCGCTGCCCTGCCGCGGGGAGGCGCGCCCTCCATGTGGCCGTGGTGCGGGGCCGCGGCGCCTCCCGTGCTCCGCGCTGCGTTCAGTATTGAGACGGCATCAAAAAGTCAATTCATCACCCAGGGGAAATGGCGCACGTCACCGGTGTCCAATGGAAGGATGTGATCAGAGGCACTCCTCGGAAAGCTTCCACACGTCAAATGCCGGCTCCTCGTAGGGATGGGACTCCCTGAGGGCCCTGACCGCCGCGTCGATGATCCGCTCGTGGCAGACCATCTCCACCTTGTATTCCTCCAGGGTCTCCAGCCTTCCCTCGGCCCCGATATGGGGCCTGCTCCCCGCCAGGGGCCTGAACTGGCCGGTGCCGCGCGTCTGCCAGCAGCAATGGTCGTAATCGCCGATTCTACCTGCCCCCGTGGCGAAGAGGGCCTCCTTCACCTTTTCAAGATGGCTTTCCGGAACGTAAAAACAGATCTTGTACATGGATCATCCTTTTTGGCTACTGTACGGGTCGGGACTACCCGTGGGAATCCTATACCTTCTTACAGGCAGGTTGTAAATGAAAAAATCAACCGCATATCAATCACCACACTGACGGAGGGAAAATGTAATGTGGACCTTCGTCCGTGGCCCTTTTTTTATTATGATAGTATTCCATTATTCTCCCGCTATTATCGATAGTTATCGGGTCTCGACAGGACCGTATCTGGCCACGGCGGAATTTTCTGGATGATGAATATCCTCTGCGTTGCTGACAGCAATCTGTATCAATATAGGTGAAAATAGCTGAAAAATGGCATATTATGTCTGATTATTGGCATTAATTTTAATAAAAAATAAAAAAAACCCACCCAAATGGGCTTTTTTTATTGACTCTTACTCTTCCGGTCGTTATTTTGAGAGTATAAAATAATTATTCCAATGGAGGGGAAATAATTATGAAAACAAATAAAACAATCATTTTGGTCTTCGCGATCAGTTTCGCAATGTGTGGCGCGACAGCATGCTCCGACAGCGGTTCCGATATGTCATCGCTGCTTCTTCTTGCGGGCGCGAACAGCGGACCTGCCATGAGCAGCGATACCTCGCTGATGTCCGGCATAGGCACACTGAACGGCAATGCGATCCTTGATATTCCCTTCGGAACAACTCTTGATGATTTCAAGTCATCCATAGTCCCGGCCCAGGGGGCTGTGTTCGATGTTTATCAGGATGACGGCGTAACGCCGGCAACCGGGCTCGACGAGTCATGCATCCTGGCCGTCACCGCCGAAGACGGCACCCGTGCCGACTATACGCTTGACATCCTTCCGGACCCGGCCATCGTCAATGAATGGATCGGCTTCGATGCGTCTTCAACGGATTACAGTATAGTCGATGCGGTAGTGGTCGAGGGGTATGGCGAAAACCCGGCCGCGCTGGAGTTCGATGGCGACCCGGCGACCCTTGACCATGTCTCCGTCCCGGACGATGATGCCCTCACGCTCAGGGAAACCGGCACGGTGGAGGTCCTGGTAAAGGGGGACTCGTTCCCGACATGCGCCGGCATCGTGCACAAGGGTGAGCAGAGCGACTTCAGTGACGAGGCATGGAGCCTCCAGCTCTATCCCCATGAAGGGTCAGAGGCGCGCCTCCTGATGCTCATTACCGGCGATGACGGCAGCTGGATAGGCGTCCACGGGAGCTTCGACCTTCAGCCGGGCGAATGGTACCATATCGTCGCCACCTGGGACAGTTCGACGCTTCGGCTCTATGTCAACGGTGTGCTTGACGCGGAGATCCCCAATACCACGGGGGGAGTGCGCGATTCCGCCGGCGCGCTCATTATCGGGGCGCAGCTCCCCGTATCCTACAACGGAACCTACGGCAATATCGGCTGGGACGGCATCATCGACCGGGTCGGGATCCGGAGCGATTCCCTGACCGACCAGCAGGTGCTTGACAGGTACAACAGCCTGTAGTGGACCTCGCCGCATCGGCGGGTATCCGCTCCTGGATGAATGGGGGCCGGCGTAACGCCGTCCCCCTTCATGTATCCCTCGATACGGGAAATTCCCCCGCAACCGGTTTCATGATGCGGTAACCATACATTGAAGGGAATTCGTCCCCCTGCTTTTTGTGTTGAAAATTCTCTTTTCTTCTCCCATGATGGTTTACTTGAAACCAGTTGTGCCGCCCGGGCCGCGCCAACCCAGGGCGTTAATTTCCGGATGATGATAATACATTGAACATCAAAACGCTCTTCCAGGCTCCCCTGACCCTTGATAAGCGGCACTACCGCTATTTCATTTTCATCAATTACGGCTACATCCTCTCCTTTCTTATCCATACTATTAATATTCTTCTTTTTTATAACCTCGGCGTCCGGCCCCTGGTGATCCATAATGTCATCAGCGTGTTCATCTTCATCGGCTGCATCGTCATCAACAGGAGGGGGGCCTTCTTCGCCGCCCTCACGATCGGCATACTGGAATTCATTTCCCATGCCGCATTCTGCACCCACTACATCGGCTGGGACTCCGGGTATCCGAATTACCTCTTCTTCCTCGCCATCTGCGCCTACCTGGCTCCCGCGGGGCGCCGCCTCGTCAAGGCGATGCTCGTCGCCGTGGTCTGCGCCTCGTACCTCATCTTCTTCTTCTATTCCCGTCAGCACGCGCCGGAGGTGCAGATCGCCCCGATGGTGATCACCGTGATGAACGTCGTGAACCTGGTCGTGATCTTCTTCCTCCTCGGCCTTCTCTCCTTCTACTACCGGAACGCGGCCGATATCGCCGAGGCGGCGCTCGAGCGCGAGTACGAGCGCTCCGAGGGCCTCCTCCGCAACATCCTGCCGGCGGAGATCGCCGGGATCCTCAAGCGGGAGGGGGGCACCATCGCGGACCGCTTCGAGGGCTGCACGGTCATCTTCGCCGACATGGTGGGCTTCACCGGCATCGCCGAGAAGCTCGAGCCTGAGGCCCTGGTGGGCATCCTGAACAGTATCTTCTCTCGTTTCGACGACATCGTCGATCGGCACGGCCTCGAGAAGATCAAGACGATCGGCGACTCCTACATGATCGCCTCCGGCCTGCCCGTGGCGAGACACGACCACGCCGAGGCCGCCGCCGAATGCGCCCTCGAGATGCTGCGGGCGATGGAGGAGCTGCGGGAGGAACTCGGGCGCGACCTCCATATCCGGATCGGGATCAACTCCGGCCCGGTCGTCGCCGGCGTAATCGGGAAGAAAAAGTTCACCTACGACCTCTGGGGCGACAGCGTGAACCTCGCCGCGCGGATGGAGTACCATGGCCTCACGGGCGAGATACAGGTCGCGGAGTCGACCTACCGCCTCCTTGCAGGGGACTACCGCTTCGTCCAGAGGGGCAGGATCATGGTGAAGGGGAAGGGGGAGCTCAGCACCTACCTGCTCAAGGGGAGGAACACCTGATGGGAAATCACGCTGCGAGAGGAAAAAGCATGCCGGTGGGGCTCCGCTTCGCGTTTGTCGTTCACTGCGTAGCCGACTGCGTCTTCGCCGTTCCCCTGATGGTCGATCCGGATGGCTTTCTGCGGCTCCTCGGATGGACCACGGTCGATCCCATCGCCGCGCGCATCGTGGCCGCTGCCCTCTTCGGCATCGGGATCGAGTCGTTTCTCGGGCGCAACGCCGGCATGGAATGGTTCACAAACATGCTCGACCTCAAGATCATCTGGTCGCTCTGCGCGTCCGCGGGCATCGCCCTGTCCCTCCTCGGGGGGGCCCAGGGCCGCCCGGTATGGGGATGGATCCTGCTCCTCGTCTTCATCGCGTTCAATGGAATATGGGTCTTCTTTCGGTTGAGGATCAGGTCAGCGGAACCATGATGAGCGGTCATCACTACCTGGAACAGGACGGTTCATTGTGGCCGGGTTCCCAGACCCACCGGGTGAGGTGCCCTCGGTTCGCAACGTAAACCAGGGAGTATTTTCTCCTGCCGGATACTCGTCTACAACCGGCGCTGCTTGACCCGTACATGGGGCGATTTTTGTTTGCCTGGGCCCGCCCGCAGTTATACTTACTGTTGCAAGGACATATAGCGTCCACCGGACCGGTTCCTGGAAGGCCCTACAGCTTCTCCATCACTCCCGACAAAAACTCCTTCACCTCTTTTCGCTCCTTGTCGGTCAGGGCATCCATCTGCAGCCGTATCTGGCAGTGGTCACACTGGAGGGTGCGGGTGTTGCCGGCAAGCTGCGATGATATCTCGTAGGCCTGCACCGGGTACGAAATTCCCTTCACTTCGATGGGAGGCTGTATAACGCATTCAAATCGGTCCTTTACGAGCTGGTAGGTGTCTTCCGATATCATGATGACGCCGGGTTTCGCGTGACTCTGCAGGCGGGACGCCAGGTTCACCGGTGTTCCCATGATGGTATAGGCCAGCTGTGAGGAGCTGCCGAAGTTACCCACGGTGCAGAATCCCGTGGTGATGCCCATGCGCACCTGGAGGGGAAGGGAGATGCCCTTGGATTGCCAGACGCTCTGCATGGAGGCGATCTCCTGCTGCATCTCCATGGCCATGGTGATGCAGGCCTCGGCGTCCTCCATGACGCCCATGGTCTCGGGGTCGCCGAAAAAGACGAGCATGGCGTCGCCGATGTACTTGTCGAGGGTTCCCCTGTGCTTGTGGACGATCTTTGTCATGCTGTCGAAATAATGGTTCAGCAGGAAGTTCATGTCCTCGGGCTCGAGCTTCTCCGTCTGCCTGGTGAAGTCCTTGATGTCGGAGAAAAATACCGTGAGTTTTTTCCTGCTGCTGCCGATGGAGGCGGTGATGTCGCCGTCTCGTATGCTTTTGGCCAGCTGAGGAGAAATGTACGAGGAATACTGCCGGTTCAGGGCCTCTATCTTTTTTTGGGCATCTTCTAGCTCGAGATGGAGCTTTACCCGATGCAGCACGACCGGGGGGCTTATGGGCTTGGTGATATAATCGACCGCGCCCACCTCGAAGCCCTGGGCCTCGTTCTGCACGTCGGTGACCGCGGTCACGAAGATGACGGGAATGTGGCGTGTGTTTTCGTCGCTCTTAAGCCGGCGGCAGACCTCGTAGCCGTCCATCTCCGGCATCATCACGTCGAGGAGGATGAGGTCCGGCGGCGTGTCGCCGGTGCATATCGCCAGGGCCTTCTTGCCGGACGTGGCCGCCCGCACCTGGTACTCATCGGAAAGCACACCGCTCAGGACCGCGATATTCTCCGGCGTGTCGTCCACGATCAGCAGCGACGTCTGGGTCTTTGATTTTTCCATGCCGCGAGTCTCCTGTTGAAATTATGAGATTAATGCCCTGACGAGTTCCCGGATCACCTCCGGTTCCAGCGGCTTGGTGACAAACCCGACCGCGCCGAGAGAGGAGGCCCGCTCCCGGTCCGCGTCGCTCGCCAGGGCAGTCACGTATATCACGGGAATTGACGCGGTCGCGGGATCGGCCTTGAGCCTCCTGCACACCTCCCAGCCGTCCATCTCCGGCATCATCACGTCGAGGAACACAAGATCCGGCTTCGCGTCGGCGGCGCAGATCTTCAGCGCCTTTTCGCCGCTCGTGGCCGCCTTTATTTTCCCGAATTCGGAGAGTATGGCGCTCAGCGCCGTGATGTTCTCCGGCGTGTCGTCAACGATGAGGATGCTTTTACCAGTGTCGGCCATGGTTCCCTCTCTATTGTTTCGCGAGACCCCCAATAATCTCTTTTAGCTCGGGCAGTCTCGCCAGTATCGATTCAAAATCGTAGTTGTCCGCCTTTTTGCGCATGTCGGACAGTATCATCTCCAGTTCCGGCATGCCCGCGGACGCAAGTTCATCGATGATCTCGATGGAGGCGGTGTCGTCGTCCTTCAGCAGTTCCTCGAGGGCCGCCACCCGCTCCATCATGCGGCGCGGGTCCATGGCCCCGTCCCCTTCACTGCGCTCCTCCTTCAAGGAGTCCTTCCAGCAGCCCAGCCCCTCCACGACCTGCGAGAGGAGCCCTTCCATCGTCTGTATCAGGCCGTCGGCGTCCCGATCCTCCTTGAGGGCGAACTCCACGTCGCGGGCCGCGGCAAAGAGTTCCCTGGCGCCGATGTTGCCCGCCACTGATTTCAGGGAGTGGGCCATCCGCACCGCATCGGTTTTTTTCTTCTTTGCCAGATGGGCGCGTATCGTCTCGACGCAGGACCCCTGACTTTCGGGAAACTTCTGCAGCAGGCGCACGTAGGATGACACGTTCCCCGCCAGGTGGGAAAGACCGTCCTGGATGTCGATCCCCGGAAGAGAGTCGGGAAGCGCGGAAGAATCAGGCTGGACGCGACGCCGCTGGTCTTCGACGCACGCCTCCCGCGGCTCGTCAAAGGGCTTGGCCGGGTCGGGCATGATGTGCTCCGCCAGGGTGCGGTACAGCTTGGCCGGGTCCACGGGCTTGGCCACGTGGGACACCATGCCCGCCTCCCGCGCCATCTCCAGGTCCTGCTCCATGGCGTTGGCGGTCATGGCGATGACGGGTATCCCCGCGAATTCCGGCTTCGAACGGATGACGCGCGTCGCTTCGTAGCCGTCCATGTTGGGCATCTGCACGTCCATGAGCACCGCGTGAAAATCGGGTCTCATCTTGTCAACGGCCTCCCGGCCGTCCACGGCCAGGGTCACCGAGAGCCCGGCGCCCTCCAGGAGCTCGATGGCCACCTGCTGGTTCAGGTCGTTGTCCTCGGCGAGGAGGATCCTCGCCCCGCGGATCCCACTGACGATTTCTGTCGGGTCTTCGCGCCTGCGATTCCTCATGGCCCCCGCGCCGTTCTTCTGGTGGAAGGTCATCATGAGGGTGTCGATGATGGTCGAGGGGCTCACCGGCTTTATCAGGAAGCCCTCCAGGCCCACCTTTTCCGCCCTTTCCATGAGCTCTTCCGAGCCATACGCGGTCACCATGATGATCGTCGGTATCTTGGAGAGCATGGGGGACGCCTTGATCTGCCGGCTCGCCTCCAGGCCGTCCATGACGGGCATCTTCCAGTCCATGAGCACCAGGTCGTAGCTCGCGCCTTCGCGCGAGGCCTGCTCAAGCTCGCTGATGGCCTCCTTGCCCGAGGCGCACACCGAGACCTTGAAGTCAAGGCGCTCCATCATGTCCAGGAGTATCTGCCGCGAGCTCTGGTTGTCGTCGACCACCAGGACCTTCATGCCCCGCAGCTCTTCGATTGAATCGGCCAGCGAGACCTCCGGACCTTCCTGGACCTGGAACCTGGCCTCGAAGGAGAACACGCTCCCGCTGCCGTATTCGCTCTCGACCCTGATCTCCCCTCCCATCATCTCAACCAGGCGGCGCGATATGGAGAGTCCCAGGCCCGTGCCGCCGTACTTCCTGGTCGTCGAGCTGTCGGCCTGCGTGAAGGAGTTGAAGAGCTTTCCCATCTGCTCCGGCGTCATGCCGATACCCGTGTCCCGTACGATGAACTCGATCCGCGCCGTGTCCCCGTCGCGCTCCAGCAGCCGGGTGCGCACGAGGATCTCGCCCTTCTCCGTGAACTTCACCGCGTTGCTGCACAGGTTGACCAGCACCTGGTTCAGGCGCAGGGGGTCGCCGATGAGGCGGTTGGGGATGTCCGAGGGCATGTCGAAGATCAGCTCCAGGCCCTTTTCCTGCGCCTTGATGCTGATGACCGTCGACAGGTTGCCCATGACATCGTCGAGATGGAAGGGAACGCGCTCCATATCGAGCTTGCCCGCCTCGATCTTGGAGAAGTCGAGAATGTCGTTGATGAGCTGGAGCAGGTTGTGCGCGGCGCGGTCGATCTTTCCCAGGTAGTCCCTCTGGCGCGGGTCGAGCCGCGTCTTCAGGGCCAGGTGCGACATGCCGATGATGGCGTTCATCGGCGTCCTGATCTCGTGGGACATGTTGGCCAGAAATTCGCTCTTCGAGCGGTTGGCCGTCTCGGCGATACGCCTTGCTTCCGCCATCTCGCGCTCCGCCCGCCTTATCTCGGTCACGTCGGTGATCGATTCGATGGCGCCGACGATGGCGCCGTGCGAATCCCTCAGGGCCGAGGCGGAGCCCACCAGGATGGCGCCTTTTTCTCCGAGGCGTGGCACGAAGGATTCCGCGGCGAGCACCCCGTCCTCGCGATGAATGTTGGTATACGTGGGGATCGTCCCGTCCTCTTCGTCAAAGACGTGATCGATGAGGATGCGCCGCCGCTCGCCGTAAAAGGGGATGGCGTATTCATGATCGCCCCTGCCGAGGATGTCGGCCGCCTTGACGCCGGTGATGTTCTCCATGGCCCTGTTCCAGGCGGTGACCCTGCCCTCGCGGTTGATGACAAAGGTGGCGATGGGAAGGAAGCTGATGATATCCTCCAGGCGCTGCTGGGATTCCTTGAGCGCCATTTCCGCCAGCTTTCTCTCGGTGATGTCCTGGAGAATGCCCGCGGCGTGCCACTCGCCGCGGAGATTGACGGCCGACAGCGACAGGGAAACGGGTATCTCGGTCCCGTCCTTGTGGCGCGCCACCAGGTCCAACGTTTTCCCAATGGCGCTGCCGCTTCCCGTGCGGGTGAATTCCGCGAATGCCTTCCGGTGGGCATCGAGATACCGCTCGGGCGCCAGGAGGTCATGGAGGTTGCGCCCCAGCGCCTCGTCGCTCCGGTAGCCCAGAATATCCTCGGCGCCGGGATTCCAGAAGGAGACATTGCCCCGCTGGTCAATCATGATGATGGCGTCGCGTGTCGAATCGGTGATGCCCCTCAGGCGGGCCTCGCTCTCACGAAGGGACTCGGCAGCCGCCTCGCGCTCCGCCTCTATCCTCTTCTTCTCGGTGATGTCGCGGTAGTACCATACCCTCCCGTAGAAGGCGCCGTCCTCGCCGAGCATGGGGGAGGAATAGCAGTCGAAAACTCTTCCGTCGTTGAACTCGATCTCGCCGCTGCTGGTCTCGGAGCGATTGCTGAACAGGTGCGCCACCTTGTCGATGAAGGCCTTTGGATCCACAAGGCTTTCCGCCACCGACCGGGACAGCAGCTTGGCCGACTTCGATGCCAGGACGTCATCCGGCACCCTCCACATGTCGGCGAAGCGCCTGTTGTACGAGAGCATCTCGCCTTTCTCGTTCACTACGAGAATCCCGTCCAGGGATACCTCCTGCTGGGTAGTCAGCAGCGCGTTTCTTAGATTGAGCTCGCGCTGCTGTTCCTTGATCTCGCTGATGTCCGATATGATGCCGAGTATTTCCGGTGCTCCCCCCAGGATTATTTTTACCAGGTTCACCTCGCAAGTGACTTCTTTCCCCTCTTTATGCCTGAAGGTGAATTCCCTGCGGAGCTGGCCTTCACGCATGGCGCTGGCACACATGTCATTGAAGTCGTCAATTGAGATCGAGCCGTCCTGCTGCTTCTCGGGAAGAAAGGACGCAAGGTTGAAAAGGAATTCGTCTTCGGTTTCGGCTCCCAGCATCTGCTTCACGGCCGGGTTCACGCTGAGGAGGTGAACGGGGATAGCGTTCGCGTCAATGATGAGTATCGCGATGGGAGACCGCAGGTGCACGGCGCCCAGCATCTCCTCCATGAGCCTTTTTTCGGTCATGTCGATCATAACGGCAATGGCGCCGCCGCCCGTATCATCTCCCAGTGGCGCGGCCGACAGGCTGACCCAAATGGTTTCGGTGCCAGGTTTGGCTATGCCGATATCAACATTCCGGAACTTTCTGTTTTCGGCAAGGCACCTGGCCACCGGAAAATCCGAAGCCGGCATGGGGGTCCCGTCATGATCGAGATACTGCCAGCCTTTATCGGTGATATCCTGGAGCTTCTGTATCGGTTCCTTAAGGCCCAGCATGCGCATCATCTGCGTGTTGCTCTGCTCCACCGTGCCGTCGGGAAGGACCTTCAACATGCCTACGGGCATGGCCTGAAAGATGGCCTCGCAGAAAATCGTCGTGGACGAGAGCTGGCTCTCCTGGTCCTCTATGGTGACCCTGTCGAGGAAGTTTTTCTTGAAACCCCTGTAGATGATGCGGGAAACGATCCACGCGATTATTGTCAGCATGGAACCGTTGATGTAATGCCCCATGAGTTGTGCCTGGCTGGACTGGGCATAGGTGACGCCCGACAGGAAGAGGGCCAGGGAAAACGCGTAGAGAACCGAGCTGAAGGCGTTGCCCATCAGCACGGCGGCGCCGATGCCGAAGGAGACCAGGATGAAAGCGGAAATCTGGCCGTGTATAAACTGGTCGGAGACGGAGGTGGTCACCCCGCTGAGCATCAGGACAACACACAGGAGATTCACGGTAACCCGGTGAAACCGGCGGATCTCATCTGAAGAACGCACCCTGGGAATGATGAAAAGGGGCAAAAACAGCAGGAGGGCCCCCGCCGTGGCGGCATGAATGATGAAGAGCCCGTAATAGCCGGGAGCGTCCCAGAGCCCCTTTGTCCTGTTGATCAGGTCCAGCATGACAAGGATCCCGAAGAGCGGGATGAGTATCATGGTGAAAATCCTGCACCGTTCGAAATTCGTGAAGTAAAGCGCCTTGAAGAATTGCTTTTTTGATTCTCCGTCCAGGGGGCTTTTCTTTGAATTTTCTTGTGTTGTCTTCATCGTTGTTTCTCTCTCTTCGATATGGCACTGCATGCCGTCGAATCAAGACCCCGGCGTGCGCATGCGGGTGTCGTTGAAATATCTAGTTGCTACCCGTTTTTTTTCATGGCGATGTTAAAGGGCGACATCTCCTCTGCCGCGCGATCCGTGATGGATCGTGGCGGTTCTTCAGGCGGGCATTTAACAATAACAACCGGGGAAGGGATTATTTTTTTTCTTCAGCTTGCAGTATCTCCTCCGCGCGATCCAGTTCCTCGGGGTAGAGATCCAGGGGAACTTTTTCTTTTCCCAGGCGACTGGCGACAATGTAGCGGGCGCACTGGGTGTTATCGTTAAGGCAGTATTTCTTTTTGATCATGATGGACTTGGTGGGCATGTTTGCCATTTTATCGTTAAAAAATGGGCAGGCGCTCAATGATGGGCATTCTTCCATATCATCCCTCGTTCTCATTTTTGACTGATTAGTGATTCATCGTCAAATTAATATTTGATCATCCGTATTTGTCAAATATTAATCCGTGGAACGACCCCGGGGGGTGACTAAAAGACATAATGCCCTTGTGAATCCTGGCCTGGTGCCCCGGTGCCGGCAATAACGCGCATTCCCTGGCAAGAATTGATAATTGTCGATCGCTGATTTTGCGGCAGGCCTCGTTGCATTCCAGTGCACGCCATTATCCGACCCCGCGCCGGTACTTTGCTTGACATTTCAGCCCGGCGTGGTATCTGAATAGACGGTATGATACCGGACAAGGCCATCACATCCCTCGTATTTGGTCTCGTGAGCGCCGTGTCGCTTCCCCTGGGGGCGCTGACGATCCTCGTCTGGCGCCCCGGGCCGAGGATGACGGCCTTCCTGATGGCCTTCGGCGGCGGAACCCTCCTCGCGGCCCTCACCATAGACCTGGTGGGCGAGTCCCTCCACAAGGGGCAGTTTTTCCCCCTTGCCATCGGCTGCATCATGGGCGGGCTCCTCTTCGTGTTCCTCAACCGCGCGCTCAACTCCCAGGGGGGGTTCCTGAGAAAGCCCTCGACGATTATCACCTATATCAAGGACAAAAACACGAAGCGGTACCGGGAGCTCTTCAGGAAGCTGAGCGGCATGCCGGTGTTCAACAGCCTGCCCCCCGAGGAGATAAGCCTTCTCCTGCCCTATATCCACTCACACACCTATCCCGCCGGGGAGGTCCTGTGCCGCCAGGGGGAGGCCGGGGACACGATGTTCATCATCGAGCAGGGCAGGGTGGACATCATCGACGAACGGAACAACCGGAAGATCGACACCCTGGGCGACAACGACATTCTCGGCGAGATCGCCATCATCACCGGGGAAACCCGCACCGCCACGGCCCGCGCCGCGGACGAGGTCAGGGCCTGGTTCATCGACCGGGACGATTTCAACAAGGTGCTGCAATCCTCGCCGAAGCTCGCGGCGGTCATCAAGGGGATCGTGACCGGCCGTCTGGCGAACCTGAAAACCATGGCGTCAATCGATCCGGAGAGGGCGGATGAGTGGGTACGGGCCGCCGAGAAGAACATCGACGAGAAGTTCCTCTTCCCAACGGAGTCGGAGATCAAGAAGGAGGTAGAGGAGAACAGGGGAGCGCCCCTGGCCATCTGGCTCGGCATCCTCCTCGACGGCATCCCGGAATCCCTGGTCATCGGCGCGAGCCTGGTCCACGCCTCCATGAGCATTTCCCTCATCGCGGGGCTTTTTCTTTCGAATTACCCGGAGGCCCTTTCGAGCTCCCAGGGGATGCGCCAGCAGGGGAGCGGCTTCATGAAAATTTTCATGATGTGGTTTTCCCTCATGGTCATCACGGGCATCGGCGCCCTCGTCGGCAACCTTCTCTTCCGGGAGGCGCCGGCGTTCCTGTTTCACATGGTCGAGGGTATGGCGGCGGGGGCCATGCTGACCATGATCGCCGAGACCATGCTTCCCGAGGCCTTCCACAAGGGCGGCTCCATAACCGGCATCTCCACCCTCATGGGGTTTTTGACCGCGATTTCCTTCAAGGTGCTGGACAAGTATATCTGAACGCGCTTCGGGGACCCTCGCCGGAGGGCGCGCGGATCATTAAGTGGATACACCCATGAATGAAGTGATCAAATCCTTCGCCGTTGATCTCCTGGGCTGCGGCTGCGAAAGCGAGGTTTTTAACCGCATCAGCCTTTCCGAAGACTCCTTTGACCGGGGCCTGAGCGGGGGGAAGCGCATCCTCATCGGGGAGAGGCTCCTCATCTATCTCCTTCCCTGGGAGGAGGGACATCCACCAGATACGGCGCTCTATCTCATGCGCAGGGGCAGGGAAGAGCGGGACCGGAACGGGTACAATCGCTTTCGGCTCGTCCTGGCCGCCGACGGGCCCGATGCCCTTGCGGAGAAGGCGGCGGCGGAGGTGCAGTCCCTCATACGGGGTGATGAAAAGCTGCATCTTCATCTGCTTGACCGGAACGACGACACGGTCAGGGAACTATTGGGTTGAAGGGATATCCAACGGCTTTCCACAGCGATTGAATTTTGGCAGATTGCTATTTCTTCACATAAAAACCCTTGTGCCGCCCGGGCCACATCCGGCCAGGGCGGAAATTCCTGGATAAAATTCCTTTAAATGGCAAGAGGAGATAAACTTATACTAGGAATGCATGATACTAGAATATACAGGAGGTTACATGCTGAATACAAACCATCGGACACGAAGGCGAGACACATTGCTCGCACTTCTTGGACTGTCAGGAATTCTTTCAGCCTGCTTGATACTAACAGCTACTGTAGTGGGGGTTGCGTTAAGGGAAGACGCGAACCATGTATCATTCACCATTAGTGAGCTTTATGAAATGGGTGCTCCCAATGCGTGGTGGCTTATGATCTTATTTACCGCCTATCACGCTCTTGTGATTCCGCTTGCGGTTGGATTACACCGTGGACTTCCAAAAGCTCGATTCGATTGGCTTGGCCCAGTCCTCCTGGGGACAGCTGGATTATTGGGTATTCCCCTTGGCGCCTATGCGCGCTGCGACCCCGGTTGTTTCGGCGCGACCACCTTTCGAGGGCAACTCCATGGCGTTCTTGTTTTAATAACCGTGCCTCTTATTTTCGGCGCGATGTTCGCGATTTGGTATCGCGTGAGACCTCACAATAATTGGAGAAAATATGCCCGATATACTTTCGCGACAGCAGTTATTGGACTTGGCTTCGGTCTGGCCATGACGCCATTCGTTCAGGGACCGTATGCCGGGTTGCTCGAGCGCATCAACGTTTCAATTCTATTGCAGTGGTACGTGGTTTCAGGTATAATGGTAATTGGCTTATCCCGCAGGAACGAATAGATCGTCTTTTCCCACCGGTAGTATAGTGTCAATATTTTATGTGTTTCAGTAAGATAACAGGTCTTTTTTGTGTAACGGATAAAGGGGAATATTAATGCAGGTCTTATGGGTAGCTAGTGGTATTTCATATAACAATATAAATTATAGTCTTTAATTTTTCAATTCCACAGTGAGGCGGGCAGAACGCAGGAATCACGTGATAAAGAAAATATAATTATCTTGTCCTGAAGTCTTTGCCGTGCAGTTGCTTTTCAGCAGTCCATTATTTGTTCAGATATAGCACATCGTGTCGCCCGGGCCGTATCCGGCCAGGGCGAAAGTTCCTGGATTATTATTACCCGCCGCGTCAGCTCACGGGCGGCCCTGCGCCGGCGGCACGAAGACCTTCCGGGGGCCAGTGCTCTCCAGCCTGATCGCGTCCATGGAGCACTGGGCGGCGCAGACGCCGCAGCCGATGCACCGCTCCGCGTCGATTGCCGCGACGTCGTCCGCCAGGTCGATCGCCTCCATGGGGCACCGGTCGGCGCAGATCCCGCAGGCCGTGCACGCCCCGGGGTCCACGACCGCCAGGTACGACGCGTAGTTGTGGAGCGGGGCCGCGCCCTTGTAGTACATCTGGAAGGTGCCGCAGCAGCACTTGCAGCAGTTGCAGATCGCCTCCTCCTCCCGGTCCGGGTCCAGGTTCACGTGGAAGGCCTTGTGCACGAGCCCCTCCGATTCGGCTTCGCGGAGAATGCGGAGGGCTTCCTCTTTCGTGACGGCGCGCGCGAAGCGGTGCTCCATGGCGAACTGCGCGATCTTCCCGAACATCAGGCAGTTTTCCCTGTTCGAGGTGACTTTGCAGGGTTCGCCCAGGAGATCTTTCTCGTGGCGGCAGTAGCAGGTGGTCACGGCGATGGTGTCGAACTTCTCGACGATGCGGTTCACTTCGTCGGCAGGTAGGACCGCGTCCTTCGACGGGTCGATCTCGGTCCGGAGCGGGACCACGCGGGCCACGGGCGGAAAGGCGCGGAAGGCGGGCACGATGGCGTCGTAGTTCGCGCTCACCATGCCGGCGAGCTCGTTGAAGAGCCGGTCGAAGAGGCGCGCGAGCTTTTTCTCCTTCTCCCCCGTCCCGCCCCGCATCATGGTGAATTCGAATATGCCCGGGAAGGGGCCCATGAGGCGGTAGACCGCGGTCCCGGTGCCCCTGCTCCTGGTGCCGGTGACCACGCCGTTGTCCATGAGGCCCGCGAGCATGAGGTCGAGGGCGGGTTCCTCCCATCCGGTCTTCGCTTTGAGCTGTCCCATGTTCATGGGCCCGTCGAAGTGGGGCAGGAACGCCGCCTGCTCCGGGGTCATGATGGTCCGTAAAAGCTCGATGATCGTATCCGTGACGGGGAGCGGTATCATTCCCGCCCGCACCACCGCGTTCGCCGCGTCACGCCAGAGTTGTTCAGACATGGGGTGCCTCCTGTGGGTCGGTTCCTTTACCCAGTCGAACTGATCCGAAAATAAATGTAAATGATTATTTTTGGTGCATTGCCCGTCAGTTTCTGCTTGCCATGCCCATCATGGTGTGCCAGACATGTTATTGGTACAAACCCGTTGCGTTTCATTGCCATGCTTTCAATCGCGCGGATACAGGGAGCCAGGTCAATCTCATGAAGCCACCAGAGGGAATTACGCCGTATCTCGTTCAACTGCTCGTCCTGGGCGTGGGCATTGCCCTTATCGCCACCAGCGGCCGCTGGGGCGACCGCGTCCTCGTGATCGCGTCGGGGGTGTTCTTCATCAACATCTTCTGGGTGACGATGGTCCTGGGAAACGACATCAGGGTATGGTCCTTCCTGCGCAATTCGGCCGTCGGGAATATATTCATGGTCGCCGTGATACTGGGCAACCTGATCTATATCGCGGCCAGGGCCTTTGTCAGGCTGTTTTGATGCGGTCCCGCCTTCGCCGGCCCTGCGTCATCGAAAGGGACCCGTGGCTGCGGATATGGGGATTCCCGCCCGGAACTTTTACTGTTGACATGACCCGGAACAGGTGCATATACAATGCAGGGCGACCCAGGCAAAGGCGGGTGGCGCGATAGGATTGTCCTTGATAGAAAGCGAAGCCCGGGTTGCCTCGGTGCGGGGCTTGCCGCAAGGCGCCCTTGCGGGTCTACAGGAGGAAAGGGATGAAACGTTGCGGCACGATCCTCTGGATGGTGTTTGTTATATTCGCGGCATCCTCGACGTCCTTCGCCGGGGTTACCCTGAGCATCGGCGGCACTGCATGGTACGCCTGGTGGAACCCGGCGTGGTCTGACGCTAAGACCTCGACCGCGATCTACTTCCTGCCCCCCCCACTATTTAATGAGGATGCCGACGATTTCAGGCCCGCGTCGAACGTCATGGGGGGGCCGATGATCTCGATCGCCTTCCTCGATCGCTGGTCGATACAGACGGTTTTTACCATAGGTAAATTTTACTTTGCTTCCCGCGGCCCATCGCGGGATTACTCCTATGACGGATCCTATTTCATCATGCCGGTTACCTATAAAAGGTACACGCGGGAGACGCTCAAGTGGGACAGCGACACGTCCCTGGCCTGTTCTGTCCACAGGATGGTTAAGATATTCGCGGGCTTCAAATGGCAGGGGTACCGTTACAAGGAGAGCCTGCGCAATTATCTCCTGTCTGAAACAACGGTGTTCAGTAGGGCGCTTCATGACGACGTAAGGGCCTACGGGGGCGGTATCGGTCTGGGACTCACCATCCCCGCGGGGAAAAACTTCTTTGTATTGATGAACGCCTCCGCCCTGGCGCTATGGTCCGTGGAAAAGATAGATATTATAAAGGGAAAATCCTTCGCCGTGTCAGAAGGCGACGGTTTTTATTTCCTGCCCCTCAAGCCCCCACGGGGATCCTACCTGTCCTACGGCGGCACGGCGTCACTCTCCCTTGCCTATGTGATCGACGCGATCGGCACCACCGTTTCCCTGGGCGGCAGGTACCAGATGCTCTACAACAGGCAGAAATCCGGCAATCCCTTCAACAACGACGTGTCCATGAACATTATCGACGGTCGGTACGATCATTTCTTCGGCATCACCATGTCGGCCGTCTACTCGTTCATAATCGGTTCGTAGCGACGCGGCTCTGACGGGTAAACGGCCGCTTCTCACTTCATGTTCAGCATCTGCGCGACGAGGGCGGCGCCTCCCTCGGCCACCGTCTCGGTAGGCGTGTGTTCGTGCTGTTTTCTCCGCAGCACGAAATAGTGGAAGTTGAGGCGGAGCACCGCTCCGAGGATGGCGTTGCTCGCGGATTCGACATTGAGGTCCAGGGGAATGGTTCCCCACTTCTGGCCGCGCCTGATGTCATGGATGATGACGTCCAGTATCGCGTTTTCGAAGCGCCGTATCAACGGATCGAAAACCCGGTTCGCCCCCACCGATACCCTGAGGATAAGATTGGTCCGCTCCCGGCTCTCCCTGCAGAATTCCGCGGTTCTCATGATCCGGTGGCGCAGGTAGTCGAGGGCGTACCCCGCGGGAGCGCCGTCGCCGCCGTACTCGCGCAGGTCCACTGCGATCGCCTTCTCCCATTCATCCAGGTAGGAGGCGAGGAGGGCGATGAAAATCTCTTCCTTGTTTTTGAAATACTGGTAGATGGTGCCCTTGGCCACGCGGCCCATTCTTGTAATGTTTTCAACCCGGGCCTCGTGGTACCCCTTTTCGGAGAAGACCCGCTCCGCGCAGCGCAGGAGGCGGATTCGCGTCAGTTCGCCCTTTGTCATGGGCGCGCGGAGTTCCCTGTCCCGCGTCGCGTCCGGCTCACGGCCACCGTCCCTCACAGGCCGAGCATCCCTTTCCTGAGCCCCTCGTGTATGCTTCGTGGTCCGATCCATATGCCGAAGAGGGCCCTCTTGAAGGCCAGGCCCTCAACACGCGAGCGGGGCACGCCGTTTTTATACACCTGCGTGCCTTTCCCGGGCAGGTAGACGAGATCATACCTGTCCCCGACTTTAATGCCGTCCTTAAACGTGCCGATGAAGGTTTCCATCCCCGCCCTGAACGGGGCGATGTTCCCCCCGGTGGATTTCATGAATCCATCCCGGGTGTTCTCCTCCATGCGCTCCGGCGTGATCAGGCCGGAAACGATATGGAGCCGCACGGCCATCGGCTCGTCGGCGGCGATCGCCGCGCCGTCGCTCCGCTTTGATGTAAGATAGAGGGCGCCGATGTAGATGTCGAAGCCGAACTTGGTCCGCATCCCCGTGCCGTTCAGCACCAGGGATGTGCCCCCCGCCTTGAAGGTGTCCGGAACATGGACGCCCTTCACGGTCTTCGCGTCGGCGGCGGACAGCGCCGCGGCCATGATGAACGCGAGCGCAAATGTTCTCTTCATAACGTGAACCTCCTGTGAATGGCTTGGTCAAATCGGCGGCAGGGTGGAAACGACTGCCTGAAGTTTTTCATGGCGCCGGCCCGGACCGGCGCCATGAAAGATACTCATGATTCCCTAATGTCCTTTATGACATGCCGCAGGCCCAGCCAGTAGGAGAAGCAGGTGGCTGCCAGGAGAACGAAAAAACCGGCCATGAGCTTCACGTCGCCGTAGTGGGGCCTGAGCATGATCATGCCGATGATCAGCGACGGCACGATGAGAAGAACGAGGGAGCGAAAATAGACGATTTTCATGGGCCACTCCTTGAGGGTATTTGTGGTGTGCCATGCGATGGCACCTTCCATGGGGGCGGCGCTCCGGTGGTCCTGTCCCGAAAAGGGGATGCATGATCGTTTCCCTGGTCTCGCCGCCATGCCGTTCGTACTATCTCATGGAAGCGGCGAGGTGTCTCGGCAAAGCGAAATCGAATGGAAAATGAAGAGGGTTTCACGGACGGCTACTTAATTATATTTTTTTCAGGGAGAATACTTGGTTGAATTTTTCCCGGCAGTACGTATATTCAAAACAGTCACCGCAAGGCGTCTCGCGGGGAAGGGGATGTGATGGCGTGGCGCGCAACCATAATGGCAGGGGATCACGTCCATGAAGAGGATCGTTTCGGCCGCGGCCCTTCTGATCAGCGGTTATTTCATCTTCACCATCGTGAGGCACATGATCGCCCCCGGGACGAACACCGGGTACACCCGCGTGCTTTTGTTCGCCTGCCTGGGAGCCATACCGATATCCTTCATGATGATGGTCGCGGGGGCCACGGGCAAGTGGAGCGCCCTGGCCGACCAGGCCAGGGAAGCGGCCGGTGGGAGCGGTCCCCTCTACGCGCTTGCCCTGGGTGGTCTCGTCACCGTGGCCCTGGTCCTTCCCGTGGCGCTCCTCGCGGCGGCCTGGTACGCCATGGGTATGCGGTTCGGCTTTCTTTTCGTGCTTTTCTTCGTACCGGTCGTGATGCGCCTCGCCACGGCGCCGGCGAAGGACTGCGCGGTGAACGGCGTCATCCAGGCGCTCCTTTTTTTCGGGGCGATCCTTGCCGGCGCGGGGATCGCCGCCCTGGCGGAGAAGCGTTCCTCAACGGAGGTCTACGCGCGGCAGGTCCAGGCCTTCTGGGAGGGGTACGACTCCGCGTCCTCCGCCCGTATGTTTTTCGCCGCCGCGCTGTTCGCCCTGGCGAACCAGCTCATCGAGTTCGGCTTCGCCATCGCGGGGCTCGTGAGGGGTCGGTAAAGGATCCCGCCCGAAGGCGGGGTCAGGTGGCCCCGCCTTCGGGCGGGACCCCCAGGTACCTCTCGATGAGGCCCTTTCGGTACAACCATGCCATGGCCCTGAAATAGAGTTCGGGGCACCTCCGCTTGATGAGCCAGACGAGCTTCCCGTCCACGGGGGTCACCAGGTAGAATCGGTTTTTTTCGATCCATTTGATGATGAGCAGGGCGATGGCCCCGGCCGTGGTCCTGCTTTTATCAAACATCTTTTCCGCCAGGATCCGCTGGCGCGCGTCCGGTGAGGTGAACCGGTCCAGGAGGTTTGTCCTGAAAAAAGAGGGACAGACCGCCGTGACACCTATGCCGTGCGGCGACAGCTCGAGCCGCAGTGTCTCCGAGAGGGAGAGGGCCGCGGCCTTCGTGAAATTGTAGGAGCCCATCTCCGGGAGGGAGGCGATGGCGGCGCTCGAGGCGATGTTCACGATGTGACCGCGTCCCTGCTCCTTGAGGAGGGGGATGGCGGCGCGGCAGCCGTGGATGATGCTCTTCGCGTTGATGCCGATGATCCAGTCCCACTTCGCCAGGGGTATCTTTTCCATGAGCCCGCCGGCGGCGACACCGGCGTTGTTGACCAGGACGTCCAGGCCCCCCCATTTTTTCTTCACCGAGGCGAGGGCCCGGGTGAAATCCCCGGGGCGCGTCACGTCGAGGGGCATGGCCAGGGGCGCGCCCCCGGCCTCCCTCGCCAGGTCCGCCGTTTCGGCGATCCGCTTCCTGTCGATGTCGGTGACGGCGATACGCCACCCCCTGGCGGCGAACTCGAGACAGAGGGCCCTGCCGAGGCCGCTCCCCGCGCCGGTGATGAGTACGCGCTTCTCCGGGAATTTACTGTTGATCTTCATGGTTTTCTTCCCCCGGTTCATGTGATTGATGCGTTGGTGATCATAGGGCGACGAGGCGCCAATTGTAAAGCGAAAACATGGTATGGCGTGATGGACGGGTTTTTTCCCGGGGGAAACGTCTGTCCCCCGGTCCCCGATAACATGATTGACACCGCGCGTTCATGGTGTACACCGTACGCATGGGAGCTCCAACCGACGATCACGCATCCGGGCACACCGTCCTCATCATCGAAGACGAGCCGGGAATCGTGGACACCCTGGTCTACGCCCTGTCCACCGAGGGCTTCGAGGCGCTCTCCGCGCCGACGGGGCGTGCGGGGCTCTCCATCATCCGGGAGCGTCCCGTGGACCTGGTGGTCCTTGACATAGGGCTTCCCGACGCCAGCGGGTTTGACGTGCTCAGGGAGATGCGCGGGTTCTCCCGCGTCCCGGTGCTCTTCCTCACCGCGCGGTCCGGCGAGATCGACCGTGTCCTGGGCCTCGAGCTCGGGGCGGACGATTACGTGGTGAAGCCCTTCAGCCCCCGGGAGGTGGTCTCGCGCGTGAGGGCGATACTGCGGCGGACCGGGGGTGCCTCCCCGGGGACCAGCGTCCCTCCCGGGCTCTTCGTCGTGGACGAACGGAAGCGGACCGTCACCTATTGCGGCGAAACCCTCAGGCTCCCCCGTTATGAATTCGACATCCTCAGGCTTTTCATCTCGAGGCCGGGCTGGGTTTTTTCCCGGGAGCAGATCATGGATCTCGTCTGGACCGAGCCGGAGGAAAGCTTCGAGCGCACCGTGGACGCCCACATCAAGTCGATCCGCGGCAAGCTCAGGTCGGTGCGGGCCGACCTCGATCCCATCGTGACCCACCGGGGAATCGGCTATTCCCTCAGGGAGGACCTGTGTCCCTGAAGGCGAGGATACTGATCGGCTTTTTCGTCATCTTCGGGGCGGCCTCCTGGCTCATCGGGGATTCCCTCGTCAAGGAGATGCGCCCCCGCTACCTCGAGGCCGTCGAGGAATCGCTGAACGACACCGCGCACATCCTGGCATCCATGATGGAGCACCAGGTGAAAGGCGGGAAGCTGGACGCGTCGCTCCTCCGTGATTTCATCGCCAGGGCGGGGGAGCGCTCCTTTTCCGCGCGCATATTCGGCTACCGCAAAACCAGGGTGGGCCTTGACGTGTACGTGACCGACGACAGGGGGAGGGTCGTCTTCGATTCCCGGGGTGATGACGAGATCGGGAAGGACTATTCACGCTGGAACGACGTCTACCTCACCCTGCGGGGGCACTACGGAGCGCGCTCCACCCGCGGCGATCCGGAGGATCCCGCGTCGAGCCTTCTCTACGTGGCGGCCCCCATCATGCACCGGGGGCGGATACTCGGCGTCCTCACCGTCATCAAGCCCCAGGACAGCGTCACCCCCTTCATCGACATCGCCAGGCGCAAGCTCATCACGGGCGGCGCCGTCATGGTCGCCGCCATGGCGCTTCTTAGCCTGGTGTTTTCAGCCTGGATCGGCAGGCCCCTCACTAGGCTGCGCCGCTACGTGGCCGGCCTGCGAAGCGACGGGAGCGCGCGCCTTCCCCGCCTCGGCGCCCCGGAAATCCGCGACCTTGGAAGGGAGTTCGAGTCCCTCTGGGAGGAGCTCAAGGGGAAGCGGTTTATCGAGGAATACGTCCAGACCCTCACGCACGAGCTCAAGAGCCCCCTCACTTCCATCAGGGGTTCGGCGGAGCTCGTCCAGGAGGAGATGCCCGAGGAGCGCCGCCGGGAATTCTGTCAAAACATTCTTCGCGAAACCGGCAGGATGGGGGACCTCATTGAAAAGATGCTCGAGCTGTCGGCCCTGGAGAACAGGCGGGAGCTGCGGGACCGGGAGCGCGTGCCAATCGCCCCCCTCGTCGCCGAGGTGCGCGACGGCTTCGCGCCGCAGGTCGCCCGGAAGGGCCTTCGGATCGATGACGCCGTCGACCCGAAGGCCGAGGTCACGGGGGAACGGTTCCTGCTTCGCCACGCCCTGGCGAACCTGCTCGACAACGCGATTCGGTACAGCCCCGAAGGGGGGACCATCAGCATCTCGACCGGGAAGAGGGACGGGTTCCTGGAGATCTCGATAACGGACCAGGGCCCGGGAATACCGGATTACGCCACGGAACGGGTGTTCCATCGGTTTTATTCCCTTCCCGATCCCGTTACGGGAAAAAAAAGCACCGGCCTGGGACTCTCCTTCGTGCGTGAGATCGCGGCCCTCCACGGCGGGAGGGCCGAGGTCGTGAACCTCCCGGGCGGCACCCGGGCCTCGATCCTCATCCCCGCGTAGTATTTTTTTCACTTCACGCACGCTTCATACTCTCTTCATATTCAATCCGCACCTTGAAGAAAAATCCAAGGAGCGATGCGTCATGAAAGTAAATGTCAAGAATTCCCCGGGTTTCAAGGTGGTCTTCACCGGTTTCCTGGCCATCGTGCTCATGATACCCCTTGTCATGGTGCGCGGTCTCGTCAGGGAGCGCGAGAGCAGGCGCGAAGAGGCGATCCAGGAGGTGAGCTCCCGGTGGGGGCATCCCCAGAAGGTATCGGGACCGGTCCTGGTGATCCCCTACCGGCATACCTACGTGGAGAAGGTGGACGGCAGGAATGTAACGCGCACAACGGTTGAGAACGCCTATTTCCTTCCCGAGACCGTGGCCGTAAAGGGGAGCCTCGTGCCGGAGAAGAGATCGCGCGGGCTCTACGAGGTGGTCCTGTACAGTCTCAGGGACCTCGCCGTCTCGGGGGCCTTCACCGGTCCCAACTTCGGTAAACTCGGCATCGCCGGGGACCGGGTGCTGTGGGAGCAGGCCTACGTCGCCGTGGGCATCCCTGACACGCGGGGCATACCGCGGGGCGTCACGATGAAGTGGAACGGCCGCGAGCTCCCGTTCCATCCCGGGGTCAAAAACGCGGGCATCTACCGGAATGGCATCCACGCGCCGGTTCCCGGCCTGCGCGGGGCGGCGCGCGGCAGGTTCGAGTATTCCTTCGTGCTAAACCTTCGCGGCAGTTCCTCCCTCAATTTTTTTCCCATGGGGAAGGACACCTCCGTGGAGATTGATTCCACCTGGCCCCACCCGAGCTTTACCGGCGCGTACCTCCCGTCAAAGCGGCGCGTGGGCGACGACGGCTTCAGGGCGCATTGGGAGGTCTCGCATTTCGGCAGGAATTTCGCACAGGAGTTCGCCGGGGGCGAGGTGCCGTCCCAGGAGGAGCTTGACGCGTCATCCTTCGGCGTGCGGCTCTTCATGCCCGTCGATTTCTACCAGAAATGCGAGCGCGCGGTGAAATACGGCTTCCTGTTCATCTCCCTCACGTTCCTGGCCTTTTTCCTCTTCGAGCTCTTCAACGGGCTGTCGATTCATCCATTCCAGTACCTGATGGTGGGCTTCGCCATGTGCCTCTTTTACCTGCTCTTCCTGGCGCTTTCGGAGCACATAGGATTTTTGCCCTCCTACGCCATCGCCAGCTGCGCCGTCATGGCCCTGATCACGGGATACAGCGCGAAGGTCCTGGGAACGCACCGTCGCGCCGGCGCGATGTTCGGCCTTCTCTTCGGTCTTTACTCCGTGCTGTTCGTTCTCCTGGAAAACGAGGATTACGCGCTCCTCATGGGGGCCGGCATACTCTTCGCGATACTCGCGGGGGTGATGTACCTCACCAGGAACGTGGACTGGTACCGGATCAGGCTCGGCCACCGGGAGGCGGAAACCGCGGTTGACGGATGATGAACCGGGCGCGGGGGAGGGGCCGCCCCCATCGCGGGCGGCCCTTTCTTCCCGCGCCATTGTAAAGATCACCGCGTCACGCGGAGCGCCTTCCGGTTCAACAGGAGACATGTTGCCGCGAGAATCTCCACCGGCGCTATCGAGATCAGCAGCATTTCACATGGGGCGTTGGCGGTATAGGCCTTCTCAAGAAGAATGGCAAAGACCGGAAATATGAGCAGGATTGCCGCAGAAACGATCATCGACACCGTGAAAAACGCGACCGGGCGCCGGGCGGCGTCGCCTTTACCCTTTTTCACGATCGTGACGACTGTCAGGATCCCGAGGAGGACGCAGCAGAACACTCCCGCGGGCCAGATGAAGACCAGGAACACGAGGCCCCCCAGGTTGTCGGCCCACGCGCAATCCGCGGCCACCATGCCGGCGAGGAGAAATGACGCCAGAGTGAGGGCTCTCAACATGAACGATCGTGACCGTGGTGATGTTTCCTTCATGGCGCGGTATCCTCCCCATTCGATACGCATGCCTGCCGGCAGCACTCGCCGCAGAGGTTCTTGAAGCCGGTAAAGTATCATGATTGCGGGAGCTCCTGTCGATTACTTTTTGCGGGTCATGACGGGGCGCAGAAAATGTGCTCGCCCTTTCCGCCGCGGGGTGGTACAATGGAACATGCTCGGTCTCGGGGAGATACGCGACTACTGCGGGAAGAAGAAGGGGGCGGTGGAGGATTTTCCCTTCGATTTTTCGACCCTGGTTTTCAAGGTGGGGGGAAAGATGTTTGCCCTCATGAGCATCGACGCGGAGCCGGTTTCAATCAACCTGAAGTGCGACCCCTTCCTCTCCCTGGAGCTCCGCGCGCGCTACCCCCAGGTCACGCCGGGGTACCACATGAACAAGAAGCACTGGAACACGCTCCTCGTGGACGGCGCGATACCCGACGACGAGGTATTGCGGCTCATCGACCACTCCTACGAGCTGGTGGCCCGAAGCCCGAAGAAGGGGGCGAAGCGATGAAATCACTGCGGGAGCTCTACCGGATCGGCCCCGGCCCCTCGAGCAGCCACACCGTGGGGCCGTCGAGGGCGGCTGCTTTGTTCCGGGAGAGAAACGCCTCCCGTGCCGCGTCGTACCGGGTGACCCTCCATGGAAGCCTGGCGGCCACGGGGAAGGGGCACCTGACCGACCGGGCGATCGAGTCGGCCCTCGGGCCTGCGGCATGCGAAATCATCTGGGACCCCGAACGGGAGCTTCCCCTTCACCCCAACGGCATGGTCTTCGAGGCCCTTGACGCGTCGGGAGGGACCGTCGATTCCTGGAGGGTCTACAGCATCGGCGGGGGCGCCCTCATGGAGGGCGGCGGGTCCACGGACACCCCCGACGTGTACCCCTTCGAGACGATGACCGAACTCATTGAGCGCTGCGACGGCGAGGGCACCTCGATATGGAATTATGCCGAGGTGTGCGAAGGCCCGGGAATCTGGGATCACCTGCGCTGCGTGCGTGACGCGATGAAGAAGGCCATCGACAGGGGGCTGGAGGCCGAGGGCGTGCTTCCCGGGGGGCTGAACCTCCCCAGGAAGGCCTCGTCGTATCACGCCAGGAGCCGCCAGATGAAGGGCTACCTGGAAAAAACGGGGATGATATTTTCATACGCCCTGGCGGTGGCCGAGGAGAACGCCTCGGGCGGAATCGTCGTGACCGCGCCGACCTGCGGCTCCGCGGGCGTACTCCCCGCCGTGCTTTTCTTCATGAAGGCTTTTTACGCCATGGGTGAGGAAAAGCTCCTCAGGGCGCTGGCCACGGCGGGCATAATCGGCAACTTCGTGAAGCGCAACGCATCGATTTCCGGCGCGGAGGTGGGCTGCCAGGGCGAGGTGGGCGCCGCCTGCGCCATGGCGGCCGGGGCGGCGACGCAGCTCATGGGAGGCACTCCCCACCAGGTGGAGTACGCCGCGGAGATGGGGCTGGAGCACCACCTGGGTCTTACCTGCGACCCCATCATGGGCCTCGTCCAGATACCCTGCATCGAGAGGAACGCCATCGCCGCGGTGAGGGCCATGGACTGCGCATCCTACGTGCTCCTGTCGGACGGGCGCCACCTGGTGTCCTTTGACGAGGCGGTGAGGACCATGGCCCAGACGGGAAGGGACATGAAGAGCTGTTACCGGGAAACGGCCCGTGGGGGACTCGCGTATTTTCACGGGGCCCCGGGAGAAGGGAAGAAGTAGCATGCGCCCAGGGGCCTGATCCACGCGTCAGGATAGGGCGCGCGTGGGGCGATCTCGCGGCACCGCGATGCCGGCCTGATGGCGGGCACCATTTCAGACAACAGGGAGGCTTCCATGAAGAAAAGCGCGTTCATTACCATTTCGGTTTTCGCGTCAGTCGTCCTTTCCGCGGGCCTGCTCCTTGCGGAAGCGAGCTTCACCGGGACCTGGAACACCGCCTGGGGTCCCGTGGAGATGAAGCAGACCGGGGCAAGGGTGGAGGGAACCTACGGGGGGAAGTTCCCCGGGAGGTTCCAGGGTTCCGTGGAGGGGAGAAAGCTCAGCTTCGAGTGGATCGGCGACAACGGCGAGCGGGGGAGAGGGGTGTTCGTCCTTTCCGATGACGGCGCCAGCTTCGTCGGCACATGGGGGAGCGGGGCCAGCGACTCCAACGGCGGGCCCTGGAACGGCGCGCGGGTAAAGTAGCCCGCGCTGAACCCGGATCGGTACGCTCTTCCTGGAAGTCCGGGCCTGTCAGAGGGGGCGCTTCAGGAGAAAGGAGCCGCCGCGGAAGGGGAGTTTTTCATGGTATTCCAGGGGCACGTCCCCGGCATGAAGGAACCCCTTTTTCGCGTAGAGGGCCCGGGCCGGCGCGTTTTCCGCGAGGACGATGAGGCTCAGGGAAGAGAACCCGAGGCCGCGCGCCCTTTCCGCCACCGCGTCGATGAGCATACCGGCGAGGCCCCGTCTCCTGAACTCCCCGTGCACGGCCAGGGCGTCAATGTAGAGGCTGTCGGGGACGCGTGATTCGAAGATGCCCTTCAGGTGAGCGAGCCTTTCGGGGGGGAAGAACCGCCTCATCTCATCGTTGATTCCCTGGTGGCGCGACGGGTAGGATATGGCCGCTCCCGCCACGGAGCCCCCGACATCGGCAACAATGGTATTGGCATAGTTATAGAAGCCCTCGTCGGATGAGATAATCTCGCCCAGGACCTCAACGGGCCGTTTTCCCGGAACCAGACCCTCGTACAGGAAGTCGACGACCCCGCTGGAGGCGATGCTGTCGAGCTCGGCGATCTGATGGCTTTCGTCCTTTCTCGCGGGGCGAATGACGGCGTTCATGCGAGGGCCGTCCCGCCATGGAGTATCATCCGCGCCTTCTCGCAGTGAAGTGCGAGAAAGGGCTTTCGGTCAGCGAGCCCCATGTCCATGATATTCCCTGCCATGACGTGGCGGCTCCGTTCATTCACGCGGAGGCGTCCCGAGAAGCCAAGATTGACCTTGAACCGCGCGTCGACATCCGTGAGGGTGCGCAGCGGTCTTCCCTTATGCGTGGTGTGGGAGATGAACGACGCCTTCGAAAGCCGGATCCCCGGGCCCGGAAGACCCATCCTCCCCTCGAGGGTCACCATCGGCTCATGCAGATCCGGGTCGTCGACGATGCCCCGGAAGCGCTTCCCCTTGAGATCGGCCGTTATCCCCGTGACGAACTTCGGGTAGCTCCAGATCTCGCGTCCCCCGGCATGGGCGATTTCCGTGGTGACCGGGAGGTCGATGACATAGGCCCCCATGGTCCACTTCGTCGCGTCCTTCATAAGCTGGGTGAGGAAGGGCCCGGGGCGCTTCATCGAACGCGCGTGGCAGAGGATCGAGAGGCCCACCTCGTTGTAGGGCCCGATGGCGGAGTCGCGGTACTCGAAGAAGTTAAGCAGGACCCCGGCCCTTCCGTTGAAGAACCGGCAGGGGGCGAAGAAGGTCCCCTCGAGCTTCGGGACCACCCTGTCGTAGTCCGCCCAGAAGAGGAAGTGGGCGTAGCTGTAATCATAATAGAAGATGGGCAGGTCAATCTCCCCCGCGGCGGTTTTGACTTTTTTCACGGGCACCTTAAAGAATTGATCGCGGTGTGGTTTCATGGGCATGCTCTTACCTGGTATAGTGTATTGATGACGCGGATTCATGCCGCACCAAAGGCCAGAGAGATGGCCATGGTTGCCGTTCATCTGTATCAGAATGTTATAAGGAAGTAAAGTGAAATATATGTATATAAGGGTGAAGTGAACCCCTCTCCCTCTGGGAGAGGGGGAGGGGTGAGGGGGGTATAGACATGAACACATGCCCAAAAATACACTTGATAAAATCCCCCCCCGGAATAGACTCTCGCCCATACCTTTCCAGGGGGCGAAGGATGAGCAATGAACAACTCTACACTGAATTGAGCGGGAAGGTGGGGCTGCCGAACTCGGAGAGCCTTCACGCGGTATGGCGGATGCTCTGCACCGAGGAGGAGGCGCGCGTGGCGAACCTGCTTCCGGGCACCGCGGAGGAGATCGCGGCCAGGGCGGGGATGGACGCCGGAGAGGTCGAGGCGCTCCTGGTGTCCCTGTTCAGGAAGGGCGCGGCCTTCAGGGCGGTGAAGGATGGCGTGACCCGCTACCGGATGGCGAAGAACATCGTCCAGTTCCATGACGCCTGCATTCTCTGGGAGGGCGCCACGCCGGAGTTCTTCAGCGCATGGAAGAGGGTGATGGACGAGGATTTCGCCGGCTTTTTGAAGAACCTTCCCGATACCATGGTCCTTCCCTCGTTCATGCGTGTCATCCCCGTGAACGAGTCGGTGGAGTCCCGTAACGAGGTCCTCTCCTTCGAGGAATGCGAGCGGCTCATCGAGGGTTCGCCCTCCGTCGCCGTCGTGAAGTGCCCCTGCCGGCTGAGCCAGCAGAATTGCGCCGCCCCCGTGGAGAACTGCATCCAGATCAACCGGGGGGCCGAGTACGTCGTCGACCGGGGCCACGGCCGGGAGATCACGAAGGAGGAGGCCCTGGAGATCATCCGTCGCTCCCGCGAGGCGGGCTTGGTCCAGATGACGGAGAACCGCCTCGCCGGTAACGCCATCTGCAACTGCTGTTCCTGCTGCTGCGAGATGTTCCGTCTGGTGGAGCACACGGGCAAGCAATGGATCCTCTCCCCGAGCCGCTACCTTGCGAAAGTGGGCGAGGGGTGCACCGCCTGCGGCGCCTGCGAGGAGATATGCCCGGTCCAGGCCATTTCGGTTGATGAAGTCGCCGAGGTGAACGCCGAAACCTGCATGGGATGCGGCCTCTGCGCCACGGTGTGTCCCGTCGAGGTTATATCCCTGGGCATCGTGCGGCCGGAAGAGCATATTCCCCGGTGACGACCCGTGTGAATGACCGGAGGCCCCGGATGAGATACCTTCTCTTTATCATTACGGCCCTTGCCATGGTGTCATGCAAGGGGTCGTTTTCCCGCGTGGCGAGGCCCCAGCTCGGCACCATCGTCACCCTCAGTTTCTTCAGCGACGAGGAGCGCGCCCCGGATATCGCCGAGGCGGTTTTCGGCGAGATCGAGAGGGTCGAGTCCCTGATGAGCCCCCACAGGCCGGACAGCGACGTCTCCCGCGTCAACCGGGGCCCATGGCCCGCGGCGGTGAGCCGGGAGACCTTCACCCTGGTGCGCCGCTCCCGCGCCATTTCCGTCGAAACCGGCGGGGCCTTCGATATCACCTTCGCGGCCCTTTCCCCCCTCTGGGACCTCGAGAACGAGCATTTCACTCCACCCGCCCGGGGCGCCGTCGCGGCGCGCCTTTTCCTGGTCGACTACCGGAACGCGGTTCTTGATCCCGACGCCTTGACCGTTGCCTTTCGGCGGCCCGGCATGAGGATCGGCCTGGGCGGCGTGGCAAAGGGGTACGCCGTGGAGCGTGCCATCGAGGTCATGAAGTCCCTGGGGGTCGAATCGGGTATCGTCGAGGCGGGAGGGGACCTCCAGGTCATCGGCCGGAAGGGGAGGAGGCCCTGGCTCACGGGCCTCCGGCACCCCAGGAGGGACGCCATCCTTCTCACCATCGACCTGGAGGACGGGGACTCGGCGGCCACGAGCGGTGACTACGAGCGCTTTGCCGTGCACGGCGGCAGGCGTTACCACCATATCATGGACCCGCGCACCGGGTTCCCCGCCGACTGGGGGCTTATCTCCGTGACGGTGATTTCCAGGAGCGCCGTGCTCTCCGACGCCTACGCCACGGCGATCTTCGTCATGGGACTCGACGGGATCCGGGAGTTCCTGGGACGCCACGGGGAGATCGACGTCATCCTCGTCGACGAGGCCATGAAGCTCTACGTATCTGAACGACTTCATAAGCGGATAACCCTCCTGGAGAAGGCGGAGGTGGAGTGGCTGTAGGGCACGAGGATGAGCAGTGCGAATAAACTTTTCAATTGGCAACCCCATGTTCGTTATAGTATATTGTGGGTACACCATGATTTGATGGAGAGGTTTCTCCCGGGGAGAAATGGGGGCGTTCAGGAGGATTGAGGGCGCCCGCGTGACCGAGGTCCCGGGGATAGCAAAGCGGAGCGGACATATGGATCGACAGGTTCTGATAGAAAAAGCGATACGGTATCTTAACCGTCTTCCGGAAAAAAAGGCGGCAGACGCTCTCGGGTATATCGAGTCTCTTTGCGAGGGAAAGGATGATGCCCTTCTGTCGAAAGGCATGACGCGCCTTGCGGAACAATCAAAGAGCCTGGCGTTTCTGGATGATGAAGAAGACATCTATACCGTGAGCGACCTCAGGGAGCGGTATCGATGAAGAAGGGGGACGTGGTGCTCGTCACCTTCCCCTTTTCCGACCTTTCAGGAAGCAAGCTGAGGCCCGCCCTCGCGCTCCACGGATCGGGTGATGACGGCATCGTGGCCTTTATCACGAGCGTGTCGGCCCCGCGATTTACCGGTGATATTCCCATTGCCATGAGCCACGGGAACGGACTTTAAAGGGATTCAGTTCTGAGGCTTTCGAAAATCGCCACCCTTAGCAAGGACCTGGTCATCGGTAGAATCGGTAGGCTGTCATTCGAGGAGATGGCGAAGGTGAATAGAGGGTTGAGAAAGGTTTTTCAACTATAACGAGCCCGTCTTGATTTTTTTCCCTGATTCGTCCGTTGTATGACGGATTGCCTGCTTGCCTTTTGAGAGCGATCGGCCTTTTTCATTAAAAGTGAGAGACCAAGGTCCTCTTTGTCTTCATCGCTCAAAACGGTATACTGAATGTTCATTTTTGATATCAGCTTTTCAATGAAGAGGTATTCGTCCCTGTTTTTCGGGTTGATGAGTATCGAAGGCATTGCCATTTCTCCCGGAATAAAAAATAGTTCAATATGTTTCATGATACTACGAATGGAGTCTTTATATTCAAGAATAATTTTATTATTACGATGCAATTCAAGTTTTTCCGGAAGGAATACCCTCACGAAGAAGGCGGAGGTGGCGTGGCTGTAGCGGTCAGGGCGTGAACGCCACCAGGTCGATGGAGAGGATGTCGTTGGCGGTCCCGGCGCGGTAGTCCTCCCAGACCAGGCGGGCGTCGGCCCCGTCGTTGAAGGGCACCACCAGGGGATTCGGCGGCAGGTAGTTGTAGCTGTTCAGGATGATGGAAACGCCGTTGTAGTCGTCGACACCCGAAGTGTTCGCCCGCCAGTTCTCGGCGGCCGTCGCAGTGGTGCCGTCCGCCGCGTTGATCATCAGGCCGAACACCCCCCACCCCGTGTCGATATAGCCCGAGGGTGGGTCGTCGAAGCGGTTGTCCTGCCAGAGAATGATGGTTTCGTTTCCGTTCAGGAAGAGCTGGGGCGCCTCCTGGGTGGAGCCCAGGGCCGTGTAGGTGACGGCGGCCCATCCCGTGGCCCCGTTGCTGGCCCTCATGGCCCAGATGTTGTTCCCCGCGTTGGCGACGACGAGCACGTCATTCGGCGCGATATACTCCCAGGATTCCTGGGAGGTCACGGTGGCCGCTCCGTCATTGTCAAAGGCGATTCCATTTACACCCCAGAGCAGCGCCCCGGTTCCGTCGATCCTCTGGGCGTGGAGGTCATCCCCATAGCGGTAGAGTATCACGACGCCCCCGGCGCCGTCGGACCGCGCGCCTACGATCGATTCCTCTGCGGCGATCTGGGAGTCGACCTCGACGTTCCACACTTCGACGCCCCGTCCGTTCAGGAGGGCGGCGCGCACCTGGCGGAGGGCTGATGCGTCCTCGTATACAACGAGGGCGTTGCCGGACCCGTCGCTGACCGCCACGGGGTTGATACCCGCGTAGATGGTCCAGGGCGCGGTGATCTCCACGGGGGGCGACCCGACGCCGCCCATGGTCATGATCCTCCCTCTCACGTCGGTCCCCTCCTGGAAGATGAAGAGGATGCCACTCCGGAGGATGATGTAGCGCTCACCGGCCGTGAAAATATCGGCATCGAGGGTAAGGTCCTGGGCCGCCACGCCGGTGATGGTGGCGTAGGTGTCGTCCGTCAGGTTATAGACACGGTCCCCGGCGGAAACCCCGTCGGTGATGAAATTCTTTCCCCCCGATGTATCGATCAGGTGGTCCGGAGTCGTGCCCGAGGCGGTCCCGACGGAGAGGATGTCACCGGTCCCGCCCGAGGGTATGCGGACCACGGCGTAGTCTTCGCCGTCGGCCATGATGCCCGAAGCGAGGCCCATGGCGTGGGTGTAGGACGCCGATGAGACCGCGGTGAAGGTATCGTCAGTGTAGTTGATCACCACGTCACCGACCGCGACAGGCAGGGGCGCCGGCCCCGCGGCGTTAAAGGTACCCTCGTTGTCGAGGAGCGGGTTTCCGGGAATCGCCTGGGCCGTGCCCGTGGGGCCGGTGTAGTCATAGATGGAGAAGCCGCTTCCCGATGTGATCCCCATGTTCCAGTCAATGGTAAAATCATAGAACGGCTCAAATTGTGTTAGGTCGCCAATATGGTCGAGGCAATAGCGGGTATAAATTGAGTAGGGATCGTTAATAGCGAAGCCCATGGCAGGGGGAGGGGCGTCCAATGTAAGATCAAAATTTGCAACGGATAGAATCTGAGTGAATAAGCTATTTGCTTCGTTCACGACCCAATCCCCGGCGCGCACATCGATTTCTCCCACCAGGGGCCCCCATGCTTTCGTTGAATCGAGAAGATGGCTGTTGCCGCCACCTCCGTCATCGGTTCCCGAATCGAACACCGTTATGGGGGTTTGAAGCGTTACTGCGTTTAACAAGCCATAGTTTCCTGCGCTACTTATAATGTCTCCCGCGTCGAGGATCCAGCCCAGGGGTAAAGTGTAATCGTGAGGAGTGTAGACGGTAGCACTACCGCTCAGGTAGTCCCATGAGCCTGGAGGATCTATCCTGCGTATCTGGTGATCCTGCGCCGTGATGGCGACGGTATCGGTCGAACTCCCGATGACGAAACTGTCGCTGGTGACTCCGGAGATGATATTCGCGGCCTGGCCCGCAATGTATATGAAGTCCTGGGGCGCGCCGTCGATGGTGGTGCCGTCATGGGTCACCGGGTCCATGATCACCTCGCCGTCAAGGCCCGAGAGGTCGACGTCGTCGTCGAAGAAGGGGTTGGACAGGGCGAGTGACCCCATTTCCGTGGTGCCTGAGGTGACCGGCGTTACCGTGGCGATGGTGACCGGTACTGCGGAGACATCGGAGATCGCCACGGCGCGCACCTGGGTCCCCGCATCCCCCGCGGCATGGCCCCAAGGCGAGGCCCCGGTATCGTCGAAGCGCTTGGCGTAGACCAGGGAGTCTCCGCTCCGGAGGGCCATGACGATCACGCCCCCGTTGCCGTCCTCCGCGGCGGACTGGTAGGTATAGTTCGAGGCCTCGGTAAAGAGACCCTGGGGGCTGCCCCCGTTCCATTGCTCGGTGAAGGTATTATCATAAAGCTGGCCGTAGATGTTGTTGTTCGCCCCGGAGTTGTTCGTCCAGAAGATGAAGGACCCCGTGGGAGAGGCCGCGGTGTGTTCCAGGCGGTGCGCCGTGTGCTGGGCCCCGGCCCCGTCATGGATCGCGTCGGGAACCTCATCGCTTTCCGTGTTGAACTGGAGGGTGGCGCTCGTGCCGCTGTTCCCCACAATGTCACCGTACTCCACGTTGAACCAGTAGCGGGAGTTCGGTGACAGGGCGATCGGCACGTCTGAAAACTCGAAGACGTTCAGCGAGGCGAAAAGCGTTTCAACCGAGGTTGAAGCGGTGTCGTCTCCCCGGCCGTAGTGAAGCGTGTAGTCCGTGGGCTTGTTGGTGATCCAGCTCAGGAGCGCGCTGTCCGTGTCCACGTGCTCCACCAGGGGGCCCTCGGTGATGGCCGGGAGGAAGCCATAGGGATCGTATGGGTCCGCCACGGTGTCGAATGTCCAGGAGGTGCCCGCCGCCAGGGTGTTCCCCGAGAGGTCCCGGATCCCCGTGGTGATGGTGACGGTGTATGTCGTGCTCTCCGTCAGGTTGATCGCCGGGGTCAGGGTAGCCCGGTCCGTGCCGGCGTCGTAGGCGATGGTGGCGGCAATCACGTCCGTTCCGTCGTCGAGGTAGAAGGTGTTGCCGTTCAGGGTGTTCGGGTCAATGTCCTCGCTGAAGTCGATGCGTATCGCCTGGGAGGGGACCGCGGCGAGGCGCGCCGCGTTCGTGAGCTCCACCAGGGGGGGGCTCGTCGGTCTGTTCGATAGGGGGACGAATGTGGGGTCCGTGGTGTCCGGCGCCGTGCCCGTTGTATACACGAAATTGCCAGGGTTGTTCAGGGGCACGGCGTTCGCCGCGTCCTCGATACCCGCCGTGAGGGTGAGGGTCACCGCCGTCGTAGCGGGAAGATTCGAGGTAAAATTGATCGTGGCGATGGTGTTCTCCGCGTTCATGCCGAGGGTGTAGTCGACCCCCTGGATGAGGTCAACTGCGCCGATTGAGACGCTGACGTTGGGGTAGTCCACCGTAAGGGGATCCACCGGGATGCTGAACACGATGACCATGTTAGAGTCTATGGGGAGGGTCGTCGCCGTGTCCGGTACCACCGTCGCCGTGGGGTACCAGTACCCCGGGGGGTTCGAATCGCTCGCGATAAAGAGGTCAAGGGCGATGGTCGTGGGCGCCTCCTTGCAGGAGGGCAGGGCCAGGAGCGCGGCGGCCACAATGGCATGAATGATGTAATTGATACGCCGCATGAATTGGCCCGAATGCCTTCTTTTAAAAGGAATTTTCTTGAAATGGATAGCATGAATGTAAAAAAAATATTGTAATTTGTCAAACTATTTTAGAGACTAACGACATCGTGATAGAGGATGGAACCGTTCAAGAACGGCTTTAAAGGCGCATTCCGGGATGTTCCCGGGTTGAACCACGGATAGACACGGATAACAGCGATACAGGGGCGGCGGGAAATTGATGCCATGAAGAAGCTCGTTTTCATTCTTGCCATTGTGGCGTCTCTTCTCACTCCGGCCCTCGCCCGGGCCGCCATCACCTCGGTGACCCTGACCCCGGCGCCCCCCACGACGCTGTCGAACGGCCGGTCCTACTACTGCGCCGGCGTTTCCTATAATTTCCGGATCCAGGCCACGGATCCCCTGACCTCAGTCAAGGGAGACTGGACGTCGATACTTGTTGAATTTCGCGAGGGTGGGGTGACGCGTGAGTCATTCACGATCACGATCGGCCCGGACACCTGGGTCAGCACGGGGATCGAGGTGGACTCCATCACGGACAATTCCGGCGTGTACACCGGCATCGATTACGCCGTGACCCTCCGGTTCCGGTGGAACTGCACTCCCTTCAACTCGGCATCGAACACGGTGCGGGCAACGGTGACCAATACGAACGGCCCCGCGAACACGACCAGGACATTCATCTACGGTGTGATCTCCCAGATAGCCGTGGTCAATTTCGCGCAAACGGGCGATGCCGCGGACGGGTACGTCAATCCCTGGCACGATACCTTCGATCTTACGGGCCGCATCGCCTATTACATCGCCGGGCAGAATATTTCGACCCCGGTTCCTCTCGGTGAACTGTCATCGATCACTCTCTACCGGAACGCGGGGATACCGGCGGGAGCTGCCGTCGTCAATTCAGGCACGAACAACGACTTCCAGTACGCGGTACCCGCTGAGTATTTTTCCTTCGGGAATGCGACGGCGGCCGCCGTGGACGCGGCATTTCCCGCAATCCTGGGGCCCTACACCTGGTCCATCACGGCGACCATGGCAACCGGCGGCGCAAGCGAACCGGCGTCAAGCGGAACCCTGGGCCTTACGTCGGGCATGGTGCGGGTCGCCGCCGGGGGTATCACCTTCGTGAACGGCGGCGGCGTAAACGCCCCCTATTTTGTTCGCAGCGTGAATGTCTCCGGCACACGGCTGAGCCTTGCCACGACGGCGGCCATGACCGGCACGGTGAACTTTTCGGTCGACGACAGCCTCGGCAACAGCTACGCGGTCCAGGTGAACAACGGCGCGTCGTCGGGCGCCGTGGATCTCGGTGCCACCCCGACGGCGGTACAGGTGCCCGACGCCACGAACGTCAACGTCACCTACGAGGTGCAGTCCGTAACGGGGGGCGCCTACGGCAACACCAACCCGGCAAACGGGCAGAACGTGCCGGCGAGGATATCGAATTCCGGCGGCCACGCCTGCCGCTGGGAAAACCATCACCCCCCGGGGGACCAGGGGCCCCCGTTTACCGCGGAGGTCCTTCCCGTCCCCACCACGGCCATCAGCTTCACCCTGAACTGGACAGCCCTCTCCACGGCGGCGCCGAACTACGACGCGGACTTCGACACGTACCGTGTCTATTTCAGAAAAACGAGCGATCCCACCTGGGTGATACTCGACCGCTCGACGAACGCGTCCCTCGGGAACATCGCCACGAATTCCTTTACCGTGGGGGGTATAGGCCAGGAGCTGGAGCCGCTGACGCAATACGAGTACCAGGTATCAGCTGTTGATGTTTTCGGAAACGAGGTGCTCGGCGATTTAATCACACCCCTGCCAATAAACCGAATCGCCGGCACGGTGACCACGAACGCCGAACAGGTCACGGCGTCGATCACCGACGGCATCTCGGCCTTTAGCAACGACCACTTCGACGACACAAACCCGGCCTCGCGGCCTGTGCGAAAGACCGCCATCAAAGTGACGGTGAGGATATTCACTGCCGGTGCCATCCCTGATTCGGTGCGGATCATCGTGGCGAACAACGATTCCGACCTGGGCCCGGGAGCTCCCCAGTACGGCATCACGAGTACAAATGATGATATCCTCACTCTGCCCGCTGATCAGCGCTGGTCGATTCCCTGCGCGCGGAAGGGGGCCAACACCTACGAGGGATTCATTCCGAGCGAGCACCCCCTGATGACTCTCGGCACCAACATACGGTTCATCGTGGAAACCTCGGAGGGGGGCACACCGACGTGGAACGATCACACCCCCGACCCCGCCCCTCCCGGGGACTGGCAGAGCGACGAGTGGCGGTTCCGCGTTGCCCAAAAGGCGCTCTTCATACCCTGGCCCACCAGGGTGCTGAACAACGTCCTCACGAGCCGGATGCCCTGCTGTTTCCCCGCCTATTTCCTCGTAGCGGACGCCCTGGTGACGATGAAGGTCTACGACGCCAAGGGGAGGGTGATCGCGACCCTGGCGGACAGGATGTACCGTCCCGGGGGGCAGAACATCAAGGACATGGGCTGGTGCGGCCGCAACAAGGACAACCGGCGCGTGGGGCCGGGGCTCTACTACATCCACATCAAGGCGGTGACCATCGGAAACAAGACGATTCTTGACAAGATGATGAAGGTCGTGGTGGCGCACTAGTGAAGGAACGGCTCTTCATCATCGACGGACACGCCCTCTGCTACCGGGCCTACTACGCCTTCGTGAAGAACCCCCTGGTCAACAGCGAGGGGCAGAACACCTCGGCCATCTACGGCTTCGCGCGGATGCTCCTGAAGCTCATCCAGGAGCAGAAGCCCGACTACCTCGCCGTGGCCTTCGACCCCCCGGGGAAATCGTTCCGTTTCGCGCTCTACGAAGAATACAAGGCGAACCGCCTGGCCATGCCCGACGACCTCCGCCCCCAGATCGACGAGATCAAGAGAATGGTGGACGTCCTGGGGATTGTCCGGCTGGAGGAGGGGGATTTCGAGGCCGACGACGTCCTGAGCACCGTGGCCCGTCGCTTCGCCTCCCGGGAACTCGAAGTGACCCTGGTCACGGGGGACAAGGACGCTTACCAGCTCGCCGGGGAGAGCGTGCGGATATACGCTAACAGGAAGGGGATCTCGGAGTTCGAGATATACGGCCCCGGCGAGGTGGAAGAAAAGCTCGGCGTGCGGCCGGACCAGGTGATCGACTACATGGCCCTCACGGGTGACGCTTCGGACAATGTCCCCGGCGTGAAGGGGATCGGCGAGAAGACGGCCCGAAAGCTCATCGCCGACTACGGCAGCCTGGAGGGACTTTACGAACGGATCGAGGAGGTGTCGGGGAAGGTGAAGGAGACGCTCCTGCGCGAGAGGGACCTGGCGTTCCTGAGCCGCGATCTCGTGACCCTGAGAACCGACCTGCCCCTGGCTGTGGACCTCGATGCCCTGCGCTTCCGCGGGCTTCCACGGGAGGATGCGGCCCCCTATTTCCAGAAGCTTGAAATGAAATCCATCGTATCCGATTTTTTCGCCGGCGCTGAGCCACGGGAAAAATCCGGGACCGGGAGCGCGGGCCGCCCCCGGGACTACCGCGTGGTGAAGGACGAAGGGGGGATCGAGGAGATGATCCGCGAGATCCGGGCTGCGGGGGAGGTGTCCCTTGACACGGAGACCACATCGCTCTCCCCGGTGGACGCCGAGCTCGTGGGCATGTCCTTTTCCATCCGCGAAAACGCGGGGTGGTACGTGCCCCTCCTCTCCAGGGGGATGTTCAGCGAAGGGACGGGGGACCCGGCGCGCTCCCTGGCCCTTCTGAAGCCGCTCCTCGAGGACCCCGCAGTGGCGAAAATCGGCCAGAACATCAAGTACGACATCATCGTCCTCCGTAACTACGGCATCTCCCTGGCCGGCACCGCCTTCGACACCATGGTCGCCTCCTATCTCCTGTCCACCCACGAGCGCCGTCACAACCTGGACGACCTGGCCGAGAAGCACCTGGGCTATAAAACCATATCATTCAAGGAGCTGGTGGGCACGGGGAAAAACGCGGTTCCCGTGGAGGAAGTCCCCCTGGAACGGATATCCGAATACGCCATCGAGGACGCGGATATCGCCTACCGGCTCTACGGGCTGTTCCGCGAGGGACTCGAAGGGGAGGGCCTTGCCTCGCTTTTCCACGAGATAGAGATGCCCCTGGTGGGGGTCCTGGCCGAGATGGAGATGCGGGGTGTGAAGATAGACAGGGCCCACTTTCGAAAGCTCGAGGCCAAGAACAGGGAGATGCTCGCCGAGACCGAGGAGAGGATCCACGCCGCCGCCGGGAGGGCCTTCAACATCAATTCCACCCGGGAGCTTTCCAGTGTCCTTTTCAACGAGATCGGACTCAAACCGGGAAAGAAGACCAAGACCGGCCTCTCCACGGACATCAGCGTCCTGGAATCCCTCCGGGGACGCCACCCGATCATCGACGACCTGATCGTCTATCGCACCCTGGCGAAGCTGAAGAACACCTATATCGACACCCTGCCGAAGCTCGTGTCGGAAAAGACCGGGCGGATCCACACCTCCTACAACCAGACCGTCGTTGCCACGGGGCGCCTGTCATCGTCGGACCCGAACCTCCAGAACATACCGGTGCGGGACGAGCTGGGCAAGCAGATACGCCGCGGCTTCGTGGCCGATGATGGATGCCTCCTCATGTCGGCGGATTACTCCCAGATCGAGCTCCGCCTGGCGGCGCACCTTTCCGGTGACGCGAACATGATCCGCGCCTTCAAGGACGATATCGACATCCATAGCCTGACGGCGGCCTCGGTCTACGGCGTGCCGATCAGGGAAGTGACGCAGGAGATGCGGCGCCAGGCAAAGATCGTGAACTTCGCCACCATCTACGGCGCCTCGCCCTTCGGCCTGTCCCAGCAGGCGGAGATCGGCATGCGGGAGGCCGCCGAGTTCATCCGTATCTACTTTGAGACCTACCCCGGCTTCCGGGAGTATATCGACCGCACCGTGGCCTTCGCCAGGGAGCACGGCTACGTCACCACCATGCTGGGGCGAAAGCGCATGATCCCGGAGATCAACTCCGGGACCTCGTTCAGGAGGGAGGGGGCCGAGCGGGTCGCGATCAACACGCCGATACAGGGGAGCGCGGCCGACATGATCAAGGTGGCCATGCTCCGGATCGAGGAAGCCCTAGCGGAACGCGGTCTCTCGGCGCGGATGATCATGCAGGTCCACGATGAGCTCGTCTTCGAGGTGCCGATGGATGAAATGGCCGCCGTGAAAGACCTGGTGACGGAAAAGATGGAGGGGGCCCTGGACCTCGATGTTCCCGTGAAGGTCGACGTGGGGAGCGGGCTGAACTGGGAGGAGGCCCACTGAGCGCTCCGCCGGTTGAGCGGCGGGGTTATTTTTTCAGGAATTCCGTTATTCGTCCCACGACGGCGTCTTTCGTGAAACCGAAGCGCTCTCCCAGCACCTTCGCCGGCGCCGAGACGCCGAATTCCTCCATGGTGAGGTAGAGGGCGTGGGGGCCGGCGTAGCGCTCCCATCCCATCCGTATTCCCGCCTCCACCACGCACTTCGGCGTGCCGTGGGCCAGAACCTCCATCCGGTACTCCGCGGGCTGTTCATCGAAGAGTTCCCATGAGGGGAAGGACACCACGCGGGCGCTGATGCCGCGGGTCGCCAGCTCCCGGGCGGCCTCGATGGATATGTGGACCTCGGAGCCCGTGGCCAGGATCACGATGTCGGGGGTTCCATCGGGCTCGTGGATCACGTAGGCGCCCCGGTGAAGAAGTTCCGCGCCGCGGTCCCCGCCGCGCGGCAGCACGGGAACGTCCTGCCGCGTGAGGGCAAGCATGGTGGGGCCGTTTTCGCGGGAAAGGGCCGAAAGCCAGGCCTCCCTGGTTTCCTCGGCGTCCGCCGGGCGGATGACGCGGAGGTTCGGGATGGCGCGCGCCGTGGCCACGTGCTCCACGGGCTGGTGCGTGGGGCCGTCCTCGCCCACGAAGATCGAATCATGGGAAAAGATATAGATCGTGCGGAGCCCCCCCAGGGCAGCGAGCCTCACCGGGGGGCGCATGTAGTCCAGGAAGGCGAGGAAGGAGGCGCTGTAGGGAATGAAGCCGCCGTAGTGGGCGATGCCGTTCTGGATGCCTCCCATGGCGTGCTCGCGTATGCCGAAATGGATGTTACGCCCCACGGTCCCCCGTCCCGTTGCGGGGTATCCCTTCACGAAAGACTTGTTGCTCGGCCCCAGGTCGGCCGAACCGCCGACGATGCCGGGCACCAGCCTGAAGAGCGTATCGAGGACCCTGCCGCTCGCGGTGCGGGTCGCCATTGACGTCCCCGCTTCGAAAACGGGAAGCTTCCCCCTCAGGGCGGCGATGTCGGGGGCCGAGAAAAAATCGTTCCACCGGGCAAGGTCATCATCCTGGATCACCGCCTTGAATTTCCTCTTCCACGCGCGCCGGGCCCTCGTGAGTTTTTTCCTGCGTGCCTCGAAGAGCTCATAGACCCGGGAGGGAACGTGGAACCGCTCCTCCGGGGAAAAGCCGATATTCTTCTTGGTCGCGGCGACCTCATCTTCGCCCAGGGGGGCGCCGTGGGACTCCTCCGAGCCTTCCTTCCCGGGGCTTCCCTTGGCGATGCGTGTTTTCGCGATGATCAGGGAGGGGCGGTGGATGTTCTTCCTCGCCTTCTTCAGCGCCTTCTCAATGGCCGCGAAGTCATGGCCGTCTATGGCCTGCACATGCCAGCCGTAGGCCGAGAAGCGGCGCGCGACGTCCTCGGAGAATGCCAGGTCCGCGCCGCCTTCAATGGTGATGTCGTTGGAGTCATAAATGTAGATGAGCTTCCCCAGCCCCCAGTGTCCCGCAAGGGAGGCCGCCTCGGAGGAGATGCCCTCCATGATGTCGCCGTCGCTCACGATGGCATAAACGTAATGGTCGATGATCTCCACGTCCGGGGTGTTGAACTCCGCCGCCAGGAGGTCCCGCGCCAGGGCCATGCCGATGCCGTTTGCGAATCCCTGCCCCAGGGGACCTGTCGTGGTCTCGACACCCGGGGTCTTGGTGTGCTCGGGGTGGCCGGGAGTCCTGCTGCCGAGCTGGCGGAAATTCCTGATTTCGTCGAGGGTGATGCCGTATCCGCTGAGATGAAGCATTGAGTAGAGGAGCATTGAGCCGTGCCCCGCCGAAAGGACAAAGCGGTCGCGGTTGATCCATGAGGGATCGGAGGGGTCGTGGACAAGGACCTTAGCCCAGAGGAGGGAGGCCAGCTCCGCGCACCCCATGGGCATGCCGGGATGGCCTGATTTCGCCTTCTGGACCGCGTCAATGGAAAGGGCCCTGACGGTTGCTGCGGTGAGCGTTAGAACATCAAGATCGATCGACATGACTGATCCCTCCCGGCATCCCACCGTCCCCGAGGGGCCGATGGGATCGAAATACTATCGTGCTGCGCTGTGTCGAGGGCGGCGAACGAGATGCGGCCCGTGGCGTGCGGCGCGCTCACCACCGGGGAATGCCGGGAAAAAGACGCGCCGATATTGCATTAATGAAACGCGGGCCCGTCATTGCAAGAATTTTATGTCTCCCGGCGGGAATTAATTTCCCTCACCTGATCGCGGGGAGGACCCGCTCCCTGAAAAAAGCGAAAAGATCGTGCCGCACCGTCACAATACTCTCGATGACGTCCTTCCTGCCGTGTCCCGGGGTATCGCTCACGATCTTGAAAAGGTAGACCGGCACGCCAAAGGCCCTGCAGGCCTGGACGATCGCCGCCCCCTCCATGTCGACAAGGTCGGCGTGAAGGTGCGCGTCACGGCGATCATAGTCTTCAAGGACGGGCCTGTCCCGGGTTGCCAGGGTGGCCCCTGGAAATCCCTTCAGCGTGTCGGGCCGGTGGGTCATGGGCCTACCGTGGACGAGATGGGGGCGGTCAAGCTCATACACCCGGTCGATCTGGAAGATTTCCCCCACGGCAAGGCCCGGATGCGCCGCGCCGGCGGCGCCGCAGTTCACCGTCATGGCGGGGCGGTGGCTCCCGATCAGCCCGGCGGCTGCCAGGGCCGCGTTTGTCTTCCCGATTCCTGAAACGGCCAGAACGATCGGTCCATGGCCGTAGAGCGCGACCGGTTTCGTTTCCATGCGTCTCAGGCGGAGTCCCTCGATGAAGGGTTCCGCTTCGATCTTCGTGGCGATGATGATTCCGATCGGTTTTTCTTTCATGGTACGCGGCATCTCCCCGGTGTGTACCCGCATTATGCGCGGGCGGAACGATCGGCACCATTCAAAACATGCATGATGCCTTGCCGTCAATCACTAACCTGACCGCCCCGGTCATATTTATTTGCTCGAACGGATCGCCGGGGAATGGCGATGAAAAAAGCGCGGGAAGGGTTGACGGATGGGAAAAGTTTAAGTATATTCTAAAATAATATATATTTAAAATTGCTTTTTTCCTTTTCTTTTTTTCGTTGTTCAGGTCGTATGCACCATGCTGCGATTCCTCTCTGACCGGGGGAAGGGGACTTTCTGATGAAGGGGTTACACCTATGAAAAGACTGTTTACTCTGAGTATCATCCTTGCCCTCACGTGGATGACCGGCTCCTGCGGAAATTCTTCCGGGAAGGATGGCGCGGAGCCGGCCCCCCGCGTCACCGCCCCCGCGGCGTCAATCGAGTGGCTTGGCGTCAATGAGGGCCTGAAACGGGCACGTGAGACGGGAAGGCCCATCGTGATGAACTTTTACGCTGACTGGTGCGGCTGGTGCAGGAAGATGGACTCCGAGGTGTACGGGAACGGCGATGTGGCGGGCGCCATCGCGCGCGGGTATGTTCCCGTGCGGGTGGTCACCGACCGGAACGCGGAGGAGCTGGTACGATTCAAAAACCATACCGTGACTCTCCGCGAGTTCACCATGATGCTCGGGGTACAGGGACTGCCCACGGTCATTTTCCTGGAAAGCAACGGCGACATCATCACGAAAATTCCGGGCTATGTCGATAAGCCGATGTTTCTCTCCCTGCTGGGCTACATAGGGGAAAAATGCTATGCGATGAATGTCTCTTTCGAGGACTATTCCCGCGGCGGCGTCCCCTGCCGGAAGGAACGTTGACACGGCGCTACTTGCTGTAGAGCATCTGCCGGGAAATGATACGCTCGAGGCGGTAGATCTGCTCGGTGTGGCTGGACAGTTCCGGGTCCCGGTCCGTGTTCTGCTTCATCTTCTGGATCATCTCCTTCAGGATCTGCAGGTCCGCCCGGCGATCGATCTCCCCCCTCTCGACGATCTCCCGGAGAAGATCGAAATTGTACTTGCGAAGATTGATTCGGAAGAAGAATTCCACGCCGTAGATCTGGAGGACTTTCGAGAGGGACTGTTTTGTCTGCTGGGATGTGAAATCCGCGTAGTGGGGGGAATCGACGGCCCGCTTCGAGGCCGCGGTCGCGGGGGCCGTGTCACCGCCCGCGTCCTCCTTTTCCCCCTGAAGGGGCGTGGCCTCGGCCTCTGCGAGGATCTCGGCGAATTTTCTCGTTTTCCATATATCGCTGTACTCGGTGAAGTTGCGCTCCATGAGGTTTTCGTATTCCTCGAGCATGATCGCCTTGTTGCCGATCTGCCCGATGAGGGTGTTCTTGTAAAAACCGGGCCGGGCGTACATGTCCTTGACGATCTGGTGCACCAGCATGCGCTTGTGGTACTGGGTTTCGTATTCGTCCATCAGGAGCTTCTGGAAATAGTTCTTCAGCTTGCGCAGGGTCTGGAGGTCCGATTCGACGTAGCCTTCCACGCGCCGGATTTCGTTTTCCCGGTCCTCCTTGACGATCTCAAAGGTGAAAATCCGGTGGGAATCCTTTAGTAGGCCGATGATGCGGTCGAATTCAGCCTTGCCGATCCCTATGAGCGAGCGGATTTCCCGTTCGAAGGCGTCGGAGTGGGGTATCGCTTCATGATTGATCTTCGAGTTGTACTCGACAATCTTTCTGAAAACCTCTTCGATGAACTGTTTAAGCATACCACCCTGCCGGTAGGCCGTCCGTACGCGGGAACTCCCGCGGCTTCCCGTTATCGCCGGGCGGCGATTACTCCCGGGAGCTAAATGAAAATAGCGTCACGCAGGTCATATTTCAAGGAATTTTTTCAGGAAAGGAGAAAAAGGATCGGCCCCCATCCACGGCCGGGACGCCGCAGTCCACGTGACGAGGTGAAAAAAAATTGACAAATATGATCCGCGGGCGGTATTGTTCACACTTTCCAGAGAGGCCCGCTGCGTCTCAGAAGTCCGTGTCATCCAACGGCGGTAACACGGACGCCGCACCGCGCACTCCTGAATTCCATGCAAGTCGTTTGAACCGGGCTTGACGCCGGGAAGATGAGTTGCCGAGCGTTGGGAACCATGAAAATGAAAGGCGCCCAGATCATCGTAGAATGCCTCTGCCGCGAGAAGGTGGAGTGCATGTTCGGGTACCCCGGCGGCGTGGTCATCCCGATCTTTCATGAATTGCACACCGCGCCCTTTAAGTTTATCCTTTCTCGGCACGAGCAGGGTGCGGTGCACGCAGCCGACGGCTACGCCAGGGCCTCGGGGAAGGTTGGCGTCGTGATCGCCACCTCGGGACCCGGGGCGACCAACTGCGTGACCGGGATCGCCACGGCCCACATGGATTCCGTGCCCCTGGTGGTGTTCACCGGCCAGGTGCGGCGCGAGCAGATCGGCAACGACGCCTTCCAGGAGGTGGACATTACCGGCATCACGCGCCCCATCACCAAGCATAACTACCTGGTCCAGGACGTCAGCGACCTGGCGCGCATAATAAAGGAGGCCTTCTACGTCGCCTCAACGGGGAGACCGGGGCCGGTGCTCATCGACGTGCCCGTGGATATCTCTACCGGCGAGTGCGCCCTCCATTATCCGGAGAAGGTCCAGATGCGCGGATACAAGCCGGTGTACGACGGCCATCCCGTGCAGATAAGGAAGGCCTGCCGCCTCATCGAGGAGGCGAAGCGTCCCGTTATCTACGCGGGTGGGGGCCTGGTTATCGCGAACGCGTGGGAGGACCTTCGCGAGTTCGTGGCGAAAACCGGCATACCCGTCACCACGACCCTCCTGGGGATGGGGGTGTATCCCGAGACGGATCCCCTGTCCCTCGAGATGCTGGGGATGCACGGCACCTACTACGCGAACAGCGCGGTCAACGAGTCCGACCTGCTGATCGCCATAGGGGCCCGCTTCGACGACCGGGTGACCGGCAAGATCGACGAGTTCATCCCCGACGCCCGGGTGATACATATCGACATCGATCCCGCCTCCGTGAGCAAGACCGTGGATGTTGACGTGCCCATCGTCGGGGACTGCGGGCGCGTTCTCAGGGAGATCAACAAGATCGTGAAGCGCCCCGAGATAGACGACTGGTGCGCCAGGCTTGAAATCATGAAGCGGGAGCATCCCCTCACTTACCAGCGGGGCAACGGGAAGCTCAAGCCGCAATACGTTATCGAGGAGCTCTACCGCCTGACGGAAGGAAAGGCCATCATCTGCACCGAGGTGGGACAGAACCAGATGTGGGCGGCGCAGTTCTACAAGTACACGGAACCGAGGACGTTTATATCCTCGGGGGGGCTCGGCACGATGGGATACGGGTTCCCCGCCGCCATCGGCGCCCAGCTCGCGCGGCCCGACAGGCGGGTCATCGACATCGCCGGGGACGGATCGATACAGATGAACATCCAGGAGATGATCGTCGCGGTACAGCACCGCCTTCCCATCATCATCGCGATATTGAACAACGGCTACCTGGGCATGGTCAGGCAGTGGCAGCAGCTCTTCTGGGAAAAGCGGTACAGCCACACCAGCATCGACCTTGCCCCGGATTTCGTCATGCTCGCCGAGGCCTACGGTGCGGCGGGAAGGCGCGTTGAAAAAGAAGAGGACGTGGGGCCGTCGATCGAATGGGCCCTGGGAATCACCGATCGTCCCATCGTGATCGATTTCCGCGTGAGCCGGGAGGAGAACGTCTACCCCATGGTCCCCGCGGGAAGGTCCATCAAGGAAACGCTCATGAAAGAACTGGAGCCCCTGGCATAGTCATGGCGACGACGAAAGGAAACGAATTGCCCCAGCACGTTATTTCGGTCAAAGTCGAGAACCGTTTCGGCGTCCTGGCGCGCGTCGCCGGGCTTTTCTCCGCCCGGGGGTACAACATCGACTCCCTGACGGTGAGCGCCACTGAGCAGGAGGACGTGTCGATCATGACCATCGTGGTCAGGGGCGATATCCGTGTGATCGAGCAGGTCAAGAAACAGCTGAACAAGCTCGTGGACGTTATTAAGGTCACGGAGCACACGGACCTCCCCACGGTTCAACGTGAGATCGTCCTGGTGAAGGTGAACGCGCTGCCGGGGAACCGGGCGGAGATCTACCAGCTCGGGGAGATATTCCGGGCCGATATCGCCGACATTTCAACAAAGACCATCACCCTGGGCGTCAAGGGGGACCCTGAGAAGATCAACAATTTCATCGAGCTCCTGAAGCCCTATGGCATACGGGAGCTGATGAGAACGGGGCGTGTGTCCCTATTGAAAGAATAATTAGTATAAGACCTCACTCCCCGACCCACTCTCCCATAATAAAATGGAAAAAGGAGAGGGGGCATGGGTGCGATATCATTCTTCGGAAACCCTTTCCTTTTTCCCGGATTTAACGGGAGAGGGTGCGCGGAGCGCGGGTGAGGGCATAGTAGTAAAAATATTCAATGGACCCTCCCCCCTCAGGGGGCAATGGGTTCAACAAGGAGCGCAATCATGGCAACGATGTACTATGATGCCGATGCCGATCTCGGCGTTTTGCAGAATAAAACCATCGCGATTATCGGGTACGGGAGCCAGGGCCACGCCCAGGCTCAGAACCTGAGGGACAGCGGGCTTAACGTCATCGTGTCCGAGCTGCCCGGCACCGATAACTATCGCCTCGCTGAATCCCATGGCTTCGCGCCGGTGTCCGCGCGGGAGGCCGCGGAGAAGGCCGACGTGATCCAGATCCTCGCCCAGGACCACGTCCAGGCGAAGCTCTATACCGATGACGTCGCCCCCGTCCTCGGGGCCGGAAAGACCCTCGTGTTCTCCCACGGGTTTAACATCCATTTCGGCCAGATAACCCCCCCGAAGGAGGTCGACGTGATCATGATCGCCCCGAAGGGCCCCGGCCACCTGGTGCGGAGCGAGTACCAGAAGGGCGGAGGGGTCCCCTCGCTGATCGCGATCCATAACGACGCCTCGGGATCGGCGAAGCAGACCGCCCTGGCCTATGCCCGCGGTCTCGGCGCCACGAGGGCCGGCGTGCTGGAGACCACCTTTAAAGAAGAGACCGAGACCGATCTTTTCGGCGAACAGGCGGTCCTCTGCGGCGGCGCCTCGGAACTCGTGAAGGCCGGATTCGATACCCTGGTCCAGGCGGGATACCAGCCAGAGATCGCGTATTTCGAATGCCTTCATGAGCTCAAGCTGATCGTAGACCTCTTCTACCAGGGGGGCATCAATTACATGCGCTACTCGGTTTCCGACACGGCCGAGTACGGTGATTACATGAGCGGACGGCGGATCATCACCGACAGGACGCGAAAAGAGATGAAGAAGATCCTGAAAGAGGTGCAGGACGGCTCCTTCGCCAAAAAATGGATACGCGAGAACGAGAAAGGGCGCCCTGAGTTCAACAGGATAAAGGAAGAGCAGAAAAACCACCTGATCGAGCGGGTGGGCTCCGAGCTCAGGAAAATGATGAAATGGATCGACGCCAAGTAGGCGCGTTCAGCATTTCCATAAGAACGCCGCAGAGGTACAGAGACACGGAGATGTATGAGAGGCTGTGATAGCACAGCTCCATTTGATGGCATCTTAACGGAAGAGACGGATGGATAGTGTTCGATCATCCTCGGTTTTTTCTCCGTGCCTCCGTGGCGCATTTTTATAAGACCAGGGAACAGATTCCTGATCAGATTCAATTCCTTCTCATTCTGTCACTTCAAACGAAATGTCCGATAACAATACCAAAAATCGAGCAAACCTCCGCATCACCGGGATGACCTGCGCGGCCTGCTCCGCCAGGGTCGAGAAGGCCCTGGGGAAGGTCGAGGGGGTCGGCTCCGCGACGGTGAACCTCGCCATGGAGACCGCCCGGATCGTCTACCGGGAAGGGGGCGTACGCAGCGAGGAACTCATCGCCGCGGTGAAGAAGGCGGGGTACGGCGCCGAAGTGATAGAGGAAGACAGCCCGGAGCGGCAGGCGGAGATTTCCCGCCGGGAGATACGCCGACTCGGCCTCGTGGTCCTGGTATCCATCCTGCTGAGCGCGCCCCTTGTCGCCTCCATGGCCCTCATGCTCGCCGGTATTCATGGCGGCGTGGTCCACGGCGCGATATTCCAGGCCGCCCTCGCGACGCCGGTGCAGTTCCTGATCGGGTGGCGTTTCTACCGCGGCGCCTGGCACGGCCTTCGCGAGGGGAGCCCCGGAATGGACCTCCTTGTCGCCCTGGGTACGAGCGCCGCCTACTTCTACAGCGTGTACAACGGATTCATCATGCCCTTCCTCGGGGGCTCCACGGGGGACCTCTACTTCGAGGCATCGGCGGTCATCATCACCCTTGTGCTGCTCGGAAAGTACCTCGAGGCCCGCGCGAAGGGGAAGACCTCGGAGGCGGTGAGGAAGCTGATGGGCCTCAGGCCCGATACCGCCGTCGTCGTGAGAGAGGGCCGGGAGATCGACGTTCCCGTCGGCGAAGTGCTTCCGGGGGACACCGTCATCGTGAGGCCGGGAGAGCGCATCCCCGTCGACGGCGTTGTGGTGAACGGCTCATCGTCGGTTGATGAGAGCATGATTTCCGGCGAGAGCCTTCCCGTCGATCGCCGGGCCGGCGACAAGGTGACGGGAGCCACGGTTAACCTCTACGGGACGCTTTCGGTCAGGGCCGAGCGGGTGGGGAGGAACACGGTCCTCGCGATGATCATCCGGGCCGTGGAGGAGGCCCAGTCCGGGAGGCCGCCGATACAGCGCTTCGCCGACAGGATCTCCGCGGTGTTTGTCCCCGCCATCCTGGGCATCGCGGTAATCGTATTCATCGCCTGGATGATCGCAACCGGTGACCCCGCGCGGGCCCTCGTAAGCGCCGTGGCCGTGCTGGTCATAGCCTGTCCCTGCGCCCTGGGACTGGCGACGCCAACGGCGGTCATGGTGGGCACGGGGAGGGGCGCGGAACTGGGCGTTCTTTTCAAAAGCGGCGCCGCCCTGGAGTCGGCATGCCGCGCCCGCGCCGTGGTCCTCGACAAGACCGGTACCGTCACCAGGGGGGAGCTCGCCGTGTCGGATTGCGTCCCCGCCCCGGGCGTCGCCGGGGAGCGCCTCCTCCTGCTGGCGGGTATCGCGGAAAAGAAATCGGAACATCCGATCGGAAGGGCCATTTACGAGCATGCCGCGGCGGCGGCGGGAGGGATTCCGAATCCCGACGATTTTTCCGCCGAGGCGGGCCGCGGGGTCCGGTCCCGCCACGAAAGAATCGATCTCTTCGTGGGCACCCCGGGATTTCTCCGTGAAAAGGGGATCGATGTTTCCGGCATCGAGCCCGTCGCGGCGTCCTTCGAGGATGAGGGGAAGACGGCCGTTGCCGTCGCTTATGACGGCCGGGTCCTGGGAGTGGTCGCCGTCTCCGACTCCATAAAGGAGACCACGCCCGCGGCGGTGCGTGAATTCAGGCGGATGGGCCTTGATGTCTACATGTTCACTGGTGATAACCATCGCACGGCCCTCCATGTCGCTTCACTCGCGGGCATCGACGCGGAACGTGTCATCGCCGGGGTGCTACCGGCGGATAAGGCGAAAAAGATCCGGGAGATACAGGATAAAGGGACGCCGGTGATCATGGCGGGGGACGGGATCAACGACGCCCCGGCCCTGGCGGCGGCCGACACGGGCGTCGCCGTGGGTGCCGCCACGGACATCGCAATGGAATCTGCGGACATCAGTCTCCTCGGCGACGACCTCGCCGGCGTCGTCACGGCGATCCGGCTCTCCAGGAAGACCGTGAGGAAGATCAGGCAGAACTTTTTCTGGGCCTTCGTCTATAACTGCGTGGGCATTCCCTTCGCGGCGTCGGGGATGCTGAACCCGGTGCTTGCCGGGGCGGCCATGGCCCTGAGCTCAATCTCGGTGGTGACGAACTCGCTTCTCCTGAGGCGCTTCCGCCAGGGGCCTAACTGACCATCTCGTTTACGATCCTGTCAAGCTCAAGGGTTATCTCGTTGATGGTCTGGGTGGATTTTCCCAGGTTCAGGGAGATGCTGACGATCTCCTGGGATTTCTGGGCGATATCGAAGGCCGTTTTTGTCGATTCGTCCGTCGCGATCTTCTGCTCGTGGGTCGAGTTCTCGATCGTCCTGCCTGATTCATGGATCTTCACGTTCAGGTTCTTGATGGTCTTGATCGTCACGCCGATGTCGTTTATCAGGTTGCCCACCTCGAGAATCTCCCCCTGGATCACCGAAATGGCCTGGTTGAGCCGGGTCATCGTTCCCACGGACATTTTGATCAGGTCCCCGCTCTCCTCGATGAGCTTCAGGTTCTCACGTATGATGTTCTCGATTTCCCGGGCGTTCAGGGTCGTCGCCTCGGCAAGCTTGGATATCTCGTCGGCCACGACGGCGAATCCCTTGCCGTAGTCACCCGCGCGGGCGGCCTCGATGGCGGCATTCAGCGAGAGGAGGTTGACCTTGTCGGCGATATCATTGATGACCTGGACGAAATTGGCCATCTCCCCCGATTTCGTTTTCACCGTGTTGAACCGCTCCTCGGTGAGGCGTATCTGACCCGCGGTGCTCTCCGAGTTCTCCGTTACTTCTTCGAGGGACTGGCTCATCTTCCGGGAGCTGGCCTGGACCTTGTCGTTGACCAGCTTGAGGTCGTTCACGGAATCCACCGTGATGGCGAGTTCCTGGTAGAGGGAACCGGCGATTTCGCTGATGGTGTTCGAGTTCGACGCGAGCTCCTCCAGGGACGTGGTGATTTGCTCCAGGGACGCCGCCTGGTGCTGGGATATTTCGTTCATGTCCCGCGTAACGGTCTCGTGGGCCCCCGCCTCCTTCTTGAGCACGTTCACCGAGTTTACGACCGCCATGGCCATGCCCTGGAGACTGAGCAGGCCGTTTTTCGCCTCGTCGTTCTGGTCGATGGCGAATTTCAGGAGTTTCCTCGTCGCACGTGAGCCGAAGTAGGCCCCCACGCCCACCATCAGGTAGAGAATGAAGCGGACCGCGGTGTCGGAGTAGGGGGGAGGGAGACGGAGTTCGGGATTGATGACGAACACGATCGCCTGGGAAATGATGACCAGGATGATGGTATAGATAGATATCGGGGTGTTGAAATAGAAAATGCTCAGGGCAAGGGGGATATAGCGCGTGGCGAAGAGCTGCTTGGCCCCGTGAAAGGTGACCTCGAAGACGGATATGCACGCGATCACCGCCGTGATCATGATGTACCCCGAGGCGATGCGTCCCCTGAAACGGCGTGCGAGGAGGATCGCGGGAACGAGGACCGCCGTGACGATGACCAGTTCGTAGAGAATGTGGCGGTATTCAAGGTAATGGGAGCCGATCCCCGCGGCCTTTATCGCGGTGACGGCGATATTCGCGAAGGTGATGATGATCAGGAATGCGGTCAGGAGCCGCTTGTTGTTTTCGGTGATTACATCGGCGAATATGCTCGACCGGGCGACATCGTCACCTCCCGGCCTGGTTTTCCGGGTGTCGGATTCGGGGCCCATGGCATCCCTCACGGTTATCGAGATAGTTTATATTGTATATCTACTATGTATTGATTTGTCACCAACTATTTGAATGCGGTAAAAAAAAAATAACCCGCCCTGTTTCCTTCTTCGGGGAACCGCCAGCCGGGAGGACTGGACAGCGTCCCAATAAAGTGTTGACATATGAAAAGCGAAGATTTGAATCATTCACGAATAATGAGCGACTCAGGCGGGTGTCAATGAACGCAAAACCCCTTCCCTTTACAAGGGAGCAGATCGAATCCATCATCGCGGAGTATCCGACCCCCTTTCACCTCTACGACGAGAGGGGGATCCGCGAGAACGCCCGGAACCTGAACCGAGCCTTTTCCTGGGCCCCCGGATTCAAGGAGTACTTTGCCGTCAAGGCCTGCCCGAACCCGTTCATCATGGCGATACTTCAAGACGAGGGGTTCGGCTCCGATTGCAGTTCCATGGCGGAACTCGTCCTGTCCGAGATGGCGGGCATCACGGGGGAGGAGGTTTTTTTCAGCTCGAACGATACCCCCGCAGCGGAGTACATCAAGGCGCGCGAGATCGGGGCGGTCATTAACCTTGATGATATCAGCCATATACCCTACCTGGAACGCCACGCGGGTCTGCCGGGGATCCTCTCGTTTCGTTACAATCCCGGCCCCCTCCGGGGCGGGAACGCCATTATCGGGACCCCTGAGGAGGCAAAGTACGGATTCACCCGCGAACAGCTCTTCGAGGGCTATCGCATCGTGAGGGAGAGGGGCGTTGTGCGGTTCGGCCTTCACACCATGGTGGCGTCGAACGAGTTGAATCCGGATTATTTCGTCGACACGGCGGAGATGCTCTTCGACCTCGCCGTCGATATTTTCCGTGATCTGGGGATCCGCTTCGAATTCATCAACCTGGGGGGCGGTTTCGGAATCCCGTACCGGCCCGAGGACCGGGCCATCGACATGGAGTACGTCGCGTCGAAGATCCGCGGGCTCTACGATGACCGGATACGAAAAGCCGGACTCCACCCCCTCAGGGTGCTCATGGAAAGCGGCAGGATGATTACCGGGCCCTACGGGTTTCTCGTCACGCGGGTCCTCCACAGGAAACATACGTACAAATCTTACCTGGGGCTCGACGCCTCCATGGCGAACCTGATGCGCCCGGCGATCTACGGCGCCTACCATCACATCACCGTTCTCGGCAAGGAGGACCGGCCCCTGGACCATCTCTACGACGTCACGGGCTCCCTCTGCGAGAACAACGACAAGTTCGCCATCGACCGTCTCATGCCGGAAACCGCCGTGGGGGACATCCTCGTCATCCACGATACGGGGGCCCACGGGCACGCAATGGGTTTCAACTACAATGGAAAGCTGCGCTCGGCGGAACTCCTTTTAAGGGAAAACGGTTCGGTCGAGATGATACGCCGGGCGGAGACCCTGGATGACTACTTCGCCACGCTTGACTTCTCCCGCCTCAGGGGATTCGCGCGCCAGACGGTTTAATCGGAGTTCAGGAAATCATCATACCTGGTCTTCTGCGTAACCTGGAGGTACTCCCGTATCTTGTCCCTGATCGATTCGGGGAGCTTTATGCCGATCGACTTGAGCCGGGATTCGTATTTGTCAAAGGACCGCATGTGCTGAGACGTCGTGGCGAAGATGCGGAAATATGACCGGATGCTTCCTTCCATCTCGCGCCTGAATTCAATGTCCTCGTTCAGGATGTCCTCTATCGGGGCGATGGCCTTGTAGTTCACCGGGCGGCAGATGGAGCGGTAGGCGACGAATCGCTGGGTTACCTCGCACTCATAGTTTTTCGTAATGATGCTCTGCTCAACCACGTTCAGGTCGATGCAGTCAATGATCTCGAAGTGGTACTTGTCGCCGATGATGTTCTCGATCAGGGCCCGCGCGCTCTTGTAGTAATCGCACTGTTCCATCATGTCGCGGCAGTTTCGGCCGCATCGCAGGTAGAGCACCACGTCGATGTCGGAGCTTTCCTGGGAAAGGCCCATGTTGACGGACCCCACGATGTCCATGGCGATATCGTCAAACTTGCCCTTGAGGAGCTCAATGGCGTTATCGAGTTCATCGAGCCTCTCTTCCGTCTCCTGGGTCCGGAAAAGACGGAAGAAATTCTTGATTTCCTTGAAGAGCTCGATTTCCGGGATGTGGGAATAGCGCTGCACCATGGTGTCGTAATTGCGCCCGAGACGGCGCGCCTCGTAGCGCTCGAGGTCGATGATATCCTCCCGCCACTTTCCGTCTTCCTGGCGGTATTCCACTATGTCGTGAATGCGGTCATCCACGAGCTTTTTCAGGGTTATCCGCCCCAGTGCGGTATCCTCGAAGTCGACCTGGAAGAAGAAGCCACCCTCAGATACCTCGCCCTGGATGGTCGTCGCGTCTCCGAAGTTCGAGGGGTTCAGGTACACGCACCCCTCGACGGCCTTGAACCCCCAGTCGTTGTGAATATGGCCCGTGAGGCAGAGCTTCACCGGGTTGTTCTCGCAGTAGGACCTGAGGGCGGGGGAACCCGAGGGGCCGATGCGGGCTATCCGGTCATGGATGCCGTGCGCCGGCTGGTGGGTCGCGATGATGTCCGGCTTCACCGCCTTGAAGAATGTGTACATCTCGTTGTTGTGATCGCTGATGCCGATGCCGACGTTGTATTTCACTATATAGCGCTCCGGTATTCCCGCCGTCCAAACGTCGGCCCCGCCGTATCCCGCGATCTTCAGGCCGCCGATAGTGTGCCAGTGCATGTGGAGGTCCCTCTCGTGCATCGACGTATACTTCAGGTCCATGTCGTAGTTTCCCGGAATCGCGAAGACCGAGGCCTTGGACTTGAAGGAGATCATGTTTTCCAGCACCTTGTATTTCTGCTGCATGACCCTGCGTGCCCGGACGGTCAGTTCTTGGTAGTCGCTTCCCTTCTCGATGATTTCCTCCGGCACGTTGGGGAAGTCGAGGAGGTTGTCCACGAAATCCTCGAGCAGCATCTCCTCCTTGTTCATTTTTTTTCGGAGGCTGTGGAGGAAGGTCTGGAGATCATGGTAGTGTATTGCGGTGTTGATGCTGTAGAAGGGGATATCGATGAGGTCGCCGCCAATGATGTATATGTCGGCCACGGTCTCGTAGAGGAGGGACGCCGTCTGGCTGAATGAGCCGTGTATGTCGGTGAGAAAGATTATTTTCATGAATGCGCCCAAAGACCGGAATTATAATTGATAATTGCCATCATGGCCCCGCATACCATCTTAACTGCAATCGTTGAAAACGGCAACATTTCTTTCATTTTTCGTGGAAATCGGGTTTTTCCGGATAATCCTGCCCTGAAAGAGAGCTATTCGAAAGGGGTATTTGAAAATTCCATGATCAATTCCAATTCAAATTTCTTTTGATTGGAAAAGTAAGGGTGCGGTATGTTAATTTTTTACATCTGTATAAAATCAAACCATCCAGACGGTCATTTTTTTATGATGAGGGGGAATGGATCAGGGAAACCGGGTCTCCTCTGGGGCGGATGGCCAAGGTCCTGAAAGCCGCACGATAACAATATCAATATTTATGACGAGGGGGGAATAATCGGATGAAAAGGGTGGGAAGAATTCTCGGATTATTTCTGATGATAACGTCGATGGTGTTTGTTATAAAATGCAGGATGGGTGAGACCGGCGCGTTATTCATCCCCAACATGTCGCACAGCGGCCAGATTTCCAATACGAACCTCAAGCTTCTGGAAATTACCACGCATGAGGGTACAACCGGAACCACGACGGCGGTTGCTCTGACTCCGACTTTTGACCCCTACATCAGCACCTATAATGTCGCGATTGAAGCCCTGGTGACCGACGTGACCGTGGTCGCCATCGCTGACGACAGGGATTCGGCGGTCCATATAGACACCGCGGAATGTTCGTCCCGCATGATAACCGTCAGTGAAGACAGCAGGGAAATAGAAATCATCGTGACAGCGCCGGATACGGTGACACAGAAGTCGTATACCGTACTCCTTACGCGCGTGTATGGCATGGAGGAGAACCGGCTTCTCAACTGCGAGGTGTTTTCAGACAAGAACGACGTGATCGACCCGTCGCCACAATTCGAGCCTGACACGAACACGTACCAGCTCCGGGTCGCCTGGAACAGCTACTATATCAAGGTGAAACCCACGCTCATCAGCGGCTACTCAAGCCTGAAGCTGGACGGCTCGACGGTCCCGTCGGGCGAAAAGGAACTCGTTATCCTTGATGACCTCGCGATCGGCAATATCAGCGACACCCAGGATGTTGAGATAAGGGTAAAATCGAGCACCGGAGTCGAGAATACCTACATCATCACGGTGTCGCGCCTGGCAGCCCCGCTAGTCACCGGCGACAACCCGTATCTTTCATCCATCAGGGTGACCATGGGCAACAACGACTCGGTCCGCCAGATATACCAGGACCAGGACGGCAACTTCTTCCCGGACAACACGGACGCGTTCAACAAGAACGTGGGCGGGTACTCCTGCGTGGTCTTCGGCTACAGCACCGTTACGGTTACCCTCGAGCCTTATGATCCCGATATATCGAGCCTGGTCGTAAATGGCACCGAGCGGGTGGGCGACATGGTAAGCGGAAAGCTGGGCATCGAACAGTCCTGGGGCACGGGAGATTATTCAATCAAGACGATTACGGTTCACGTGGTGTCAAATGACACGAGCGAAGAAATGGATTACACCCTCAGGCTCCGACTTCTGAACGTGTACGAGGTGTACTACGGCATATACGGTCCGGTTTCACGAAGGAACAAATCTTCGTGGGGCGCGGCAGGCATGCCCAACTGGACCAAGGTCTTCAATGGCTCTATCAGCGGGCAGATGGAGTGGAAGATCACATGGGTCCAGACCTTGAGCACGGCGCGGAACCAGATGACCTACACGAATTACAATAACGGAGACTGGGACCAGCCATTTATTGGCGACAACGGCGGTTTCGCCCTGAACGGCGTCATGAGCGTTATCGTGAACACCTCGGGTACCGGCCAGGGCCCCCAGACAGGCGACATTCCCATGACGACCCCGGAGGGGGACCTGGTGGCCCTGATGCATGTCAATCTGAAGATCGTGAACAAGGACGCCGTGGGCAATGATGCCGCGTCATATACCGATGTGGATTACCTTGGCCAGACGGGGGTGCGCTGCTACTATCAGGCGAATCCCTCGCTTCGGGACAACCTTGGGCCGGATTACTGGGATCCGGAAGTACCCTGGACTATCGATGATTTCTGGCACCCATGATACGCGGGTCATGCGTTCTGCGCGAATGTGACTGCCAAAGGCACTAAAGGAGATGACCATGAAAAATATTTTTTTCGCCATAACGTTCATGCTGGTCGCCGCGTTTTCTTTTAGCGGATGCGAACTTGCCGACGAAGGAGGGCTCAAGCTGATTCCGTCGGGCGGCGCTGACCGTGTGGTCGGAACGGACTCGACCCTGATGAGCCTTTCGGTGGAGAACTTCTCTATTTCGCCTTCCTTCGATGCCGAAACGGTCGAATATACGCTTGTCGTTTCAAAGGCGACCACGCCTTCACTTGTGGTGAAGGCCATCGGCCCTGAGGGCGCCACGGTCACCGTCGCCATCAACGGCGGGAGCGCCGTCCCCGTCATGGAGCCGGGCTACAGCGCCGTTGTTGCGCTCGAGGAGACGCTGGACACGAACGACATCGTCGCGTCGGTTACCTCTGAGGACGCCCTGAACACGACCGAATATCATATCCGCGTCTATTACCTGGGGACCAGCGCGAGCCTCTCCGGACTCGCGGTTTCCCTTACCAACGGATCGTCCGGCGCTGTATCGAGTGACCTCGATCCTGTTTTCGATCCGGCGCACCTGACCTACGCGGTTGGCATCTCCTACGCGACCGCGTCTATCGATATTACCGTGTCCATGCCCGAGGGGTCCGGGATGACCGCCACGGTTGACGGCTGGAACGCCCTTTCGGGATCGCCCGTTCCGATCACGAACCTGCCCGCGGCGGGCGGATCGCGGGACATCACCATCACGGTCACGTCCCAGGACAAAGGCACGACGAGGGACTACACGCTTACCATCACCAAGGGGGCCGCGCCGTCGACCGAGGCGAGGCTTGACTTGCTTGAGTTTGATTATAAATATGGAGTATGGTATAACGATAATACACTGTTGCCGGAGGCTACACCAACAAATCTGTTAACAAAGTTTAATTATTCAAAAAGTATAACCTGGGTTATCAGTAAAGTTACTTTAAGATTTGATGTAAGGCCCATTGACAGCTCTGTTAAAAATATAACCGGACGCATTTCTATCGATGGTAGTGCAACTACACCATTTACTTTTTCCAAGTCTTCCGATATTTATACGGGTTCGGTAGATAGTGGTGGAAATGGGACGGTTGCAGAAGTGTTTATTGATGTAACTGCGGAGGATGAAACTACCGTGCAAACGTACACAGTGACGATTTCTATATAATCATCTGACTTAAAGATAGTATCATTGTTAAATTGTCAGAGTGAATGAAGTTTTTTATATCGAAGAGAAAGGCCCTGCCTTTGTTGGGCGGGGCCGTATTTTGAATCCTTACAAGAAAATATCTTGTATGTCTGGAGGAACGATGAACAGATTCGCAATCATATTCCTTGCTGTGTTGTTGCTTTTCGTGTCGGGCGACGCCTTTGCCTCGCGCCTCAACCAGGAGGACGGCATCCTGCCTAACCACAGCGCTGATTACGTGAGGACCCTCAATCGGAACGCATCAACGGACGCCGATGCGGCTTTTTATAATCCCGCCGGCCTCGCCTACCTCGAACACAATGGACTCACGGTCTCTTTCAGTTCCCAGACGTTTTACGTGAAGAGGCTGCACACCATGGATTACTACGGCATCATGTTCGAAGGGCAGCCGCTTCTTCCCACGTCGAATTTTCTGAATCCCGCCAGCGGGAAACCGGATGAATACACAGCCGAGACCCTGGCGCCGGTTCTGCCCGGTTTCGATATAATCTGGAAGGACGATATCTGGGCCGTCTATCTTGATATCGGCGTGATGCAGGCGGCACCGGGCATGACCTTCCCCAAGGGGCTCGCGGTGCTGGACTGGGGAATGCTCGCCCCTTTCGAAACAACCTACGCCGCCACGGGAGGGGTTTCAAATAACGTGATGGGACTCTGGCGTGACGCCAAGGCGGTCAGGACCGAATACTATATCGGAGGCACCGTGGGCGGCGTGTATAAGATCCAGGAGTGGGTTTCCGCGGCCCTGGGGATACGGTATATCTACGCCACGGGGAACCAGAATATTACTGTTAAATATTCAGGTATTGCCACGGAAACGCCCGGGGGATACGATGTAAGTTTCACCAAGCCATGGCTCATCGACGTGGACGTCAAGGGGCACGGCGCCGGCATCATTGTTGGCTTTCATTTCAAGCCGGTGAAGATCCTCGACATCGGCATTCGATATGAATACTATCCTCCCATGATACTAAAGAAAAAAACTAATAAATTTTTCGTCCCCGGGGTGGTCGCGTCCTCGGGCAACCTGAATATATTCCTGGATGGCGTCCAGCCATTGCTGTATGAAGCCCTCTATGATTCCGCGGGGTTTGATATTGCGAAAATGACACCCGAGAATCTCATGAAGTTTAAAAAGGAAGTGAAACCCGAGCTGAAGGTGACCTATCCGCAGACCGCATCACTGGGAGTATCAGTGGATATCTGGAAGGGGATACGTGCCGAGGTTTCGGGGGAAATACAACTCCGGCAGGTGCGGGACCTCGACGGGAGGGAAAAAATGTTCCGGCCTCTGGGGTATCGTTTCGGCGGATGCCTGGAATGGACATTCCTGCCGGGCGCTGCCGTGAGCGCCGGGTATTGTTACAGCGATTTCGGTGTAGAAAGCTCCATGCGCAATGAGGTGGATCCCATGCTTACCAGCCACAGCGTGGGAGGTGGATTCGCCTTCGGAGTGCGCGAGTGGCTTGATATCACCGTCGGCGCGATGTATATGATCTACAAGCCCGAGCGGGTGTATAACACGGATTATACCAATGTCAGCGGCGCTACCTACCATGCCATCTCGAAAAGCTTTGATGAAAAGAGACTCAGCGTTGCGATCGGCGCAACGGTTCGCCTTTTTGGATCTTCGAGCGAAGGGGCAACCAACATCAGGCTTCGTCGGGAACCGGAATGACCGCGTAAAGAAGCAGTTGCGTTCCGTGGTTGGCCATCTAACCGGATCGGGGGTGATCTGCTTATTTCCCTGAAATGAAAGCCAGGGATGTCTGGGGTGTCTTATTATTGAGTCAGTCCACTGGATCGCTCACTTCCAGCAATGTTTCACGTATATTTTAATGTTTTTTTCTTGACGAAGTAACGCCATTATATTACTATATGTTGATATAGTAATATAATGGAAACGGTAGTCTATTACAAGGCCCTGGCGGACGAAACACGATTGCGGCTGTTGAATCTTCTTCACCGTTATGAGCTGAACGTAAATGAAATTGTTTCAGCCATGGGGATGAAGCAGTCGAGAATATCGCGCCACCTGAAGATCTTGACCGATTGCGGACTCCTCAAGTCGCGCCGGGACGGCCTCTGGGCATTCTACAGCGCGAGCAGGGAAGGAAGGGGAGGACGGTTTAACGAGCTTTTCAGGACTTTTCTCAACGACGACCCTGAACTAGTGGCGGACTATGAGCTGATGAAAGACGTTATCGAGGAGGGGATGAATGAGAAGACGCGTTTTTTCGATTCCATTGCCTCGGATTGGGATGATATCAAGCACGGGATATTTGGCGAGTTTGATATTTCAGGGGAGATAGCGGCAATGGTCCCTCGATGTTCTGTTGCGGCGGATCTTGGTTGCGGCACCGGTGCATTGCTCCCCGCAATCAGGAAAAAGGCACGGAGTGTCATCGGGGTCGACAAATCTCCGAAGATGCTGGAGGAGGCGGCGCGACGCCTGGCTCCGAATGGAAAGGGCATAGAACTGCGTATAGGCGAGATAGAGCACCTGCCCATGAGGGATAACGAGGTGGATGCCGCGGTAATCAATATGGTGCTCCATCACCTCCCCTCGCCCGATGCGGGAATTCATGAGGCGGCACGCGTGCTTCGAAAGGGAGGCTCTCTGGTTATTGTCGATCTTGAAAAGCACCAGAACGAGGAGATGCGTAAGAAGTATGATCACCGCTGGCTTGGTTTCACAAGAAAAAACATGGAACGATGGCTATCGGCCGGTGGTTTTTCGGTACAGAGTTTTAAACAGTATAAGATGGAAAACGGGCTGAAAATCGATATTTACCTTTCAACCAGTAAATAATCGAGGACTGCTGAAAACATTTAAGGAGAAGATTGATGAATGCTGTAACAAAAAAGGGCATCATGCCGATTGATTCAGGACTGCCTTACAAGATTGCCGACCCATCCCTGGCTGAATGGGGGAGAAAGGAGATCCGGCTTGCTGAAGACGAGATGCCCGGCCTCATGGCGGTGAGGAGGAAGTACGGTCCTGAAAAGCCCCTCAAGGGCCTCAAGGTTATGGGAAGTCTCCACATGACAATACAGACCGCCGTGCTGATCGAGACCCTCATCGAACTGGGGGCGGATGTGAGGTGGGCTTCCTGCAACATCTTTTCAACGCAGGACCACGCCGCGGCCGCCATAGCCGCGGCGGGGAAGGCAGCCGTCTTTGCCTGGAAGGGGGAGACCCTTCAGGAGTACTGGTGGTGCACCGAGCAGGCTCTCACCTGGCCGGATGGATCGGGTCCGAATCTCATCGTCGACGACGGTGGCGACGCCACGCTTTTCGTCCACTGGGGCGTGAAGGGCGAGAAGGATCCCTCCATTCTCGAGAAAAAATATCCCAACAAGGAATTCAGCCTTGTCGTGGAACGGTTGAGGGAAAGCGTGAAGTTGAACCCGGGAAAGTGGACGGGAATCGCGAAGGAAATGCGAGGCGTGTCCGAGGAGACTACCACGGGCGTGAATCGACTCTACCAGATGGCGCGAAACAACGAGCTTCTGTTCCCGGCCATTAACGTGAACGACTCCGTCACCAAGTCAAAGTTCGACAATCTATACGGATGCAGGGAGTCCCTCGCGGATGGCATCAAGCGGGCAACGGACATCATGGTCGCGGGCAAGATCGTGGTGGTCTGCGGCTACGGTGACGTGGGGAAGGGGTGCGCCCAGTCAATGCGCGGTTTCGGCGCCCGGGTTATCGTGACCGAGATTGACCCGATCTGCGCGCTCCAGGCGGCAATGGAGGGATATGAGGTTACCCTTCTGGATGACGTGGTCGCCGAGGCGGACATTTTTGTCACGGCGAGCGGGAACCTTGACGTGATAACGGGTTCCCACATGGAGCGGATGAAGGAGGGCGCAATCGTGTGCAATATCGGGCATTTCGACAATGAAATAGCCATGCACTACCTCGAAGACAATCCGGATTGCAAGAAGGAGACGATCAAGCCCCAGGTTGACAAATGGACGTTAAAATCAGGACGATGGATCATCATTCTCGCGGAAGGGCGCCTGGTCAATCTCGGATGCGCCACGGGACATCCCAGCTTCGTCATGAGCAATAGTTTTACCAATCAGACCCTTGCCCAGATTGAGCTGGCTACGAAGCCCCATGAGAAGAAGGTCTATACCCTGTCGAAAAAACTTGATGAAGAGGTCGCACGTTTGCACCTTGCAAAATTGGGCGTCAAGCTGACCAAGATGACCAAGGAGCAGGCGGATTATATTGGTGTTTCGATCGAGGGTCCCTACAAGCCTGATCACTATCGCTATTAATAGTGTATGACGGGGCGTGATTGTTATCACGCCCCGTCATGTGCCGTTGTTGATAATGGTTTGAAATGCTGCGCTGTGTACCGGTGTTCCCCATATGTGTATCCAGCATGTTGCTCCATCTATAAGGATTTTTGAAAAAGTATATGCATTGATGCGATTGTTATCATCTATCCAGAAATTATTAATCAGAATATCATCCAGATATTTATCTGCTGAAAGCGAGACTAAAAAAGAAACCGACCTCTTATGCACTCTTCTTAAATCGAGTATGAACTCATATTCAGCGGGGGAGAGCCGAATATGCATTCTCGTCCATTTCCGTTCTTTTTGTCTCGGTTGATATCTGATTCTTATCCAGGCTCTACCATGTTCTGCGTTATGGATGGAATTCTTCTTTAATAATGTTATTATTAAAGAAGTAACTGGCATGCCTATGGCGCGAGAGATATTATTGAGCCTGTTACACACAGAATTTTCTATAGAAATAGTGGTATAGATCATCTTTATCTGTCCTTTCCCCGGGTTTGATTAATATTCAGAAACGAATATTGAGAAAAAAAAATTAATTATTGACAATTTTGCTGGGATTATTATAATCCGACCATCCGGTATTTAATCCGAACAGTCGGAATGTTGGACGTTAACCAATTATTTAATCCTAGAGTATGTTCTGATGAATGATATCACCACGCTCGAATCCCTGAGAAAACTGCAGATTATTAGTGCCACGCTTAAGAAGATTTCCGAAATCGGGATCCAGTATGTCACTCTCGATGATATCGCTATAGAGGCCGGTCTTTCTAAGGGTGGGATTGCCTACTATTATTCTTCTAAGGAACTTCTCATCAGGGAGGCCTTCCGCGTATTTTTTGATCGGATTTTCCTACGAAGCAGGGAGACAATGGAGCGCTACGTGGACCCCATCGATAAGCTCCTCTCATTTGATTGGCTCTATAACTGGAATGATCCTGAAATTGATATCGGCTATTCAATGCTTTTCGACTGCATGTCCATGGCGGGGCATGACGCTGAGTTCCAGAAAATGTATCATGAATGGGTGGAGAGCTGGATAGCACTGTTAGTCGTGGCAGTGCGGGATGGAGTTAAAGCAGGTGAGTTTGCCATTACAGATATTGAGGGAACGGCGAGGGCGATATCATCCATCTACCATGGCATTGCCACTCGCTGGTATCTTGATAAAATTTCTCATTCTACGGAATGGGCGATTGCATATGCACGGCAGGCGATTCGGGGCTTGCTTAATCTGAAGGAATAAACCAATGGAGGAGGCTGGAAATGGCTGTGTTTGAAAATACCGAAAAGATGTACAAAGTCCTGGGGACGCTTTTCAACACCCTGGTCAAGGATCCCTCGGTGGGTCCCCAGTTCGTCGAGGCCGACATCATTATCAAGTTTCTGATTGATAACCCCTCGGGCGAGATATGGCTGAGCCCCCGGAACGATGGCGAGGTCATATGCGGTTCCACTTCACTCACCCCCACCATCGAAATGGCACTTTCCGGAGACACCTGTCACAGGTTCTGGCTTCAGGATGTGTCAATGCCCGTTGCCCTGGCGAAGGGGCTGATAAAGGCAAAGGGCCCACTTCCCAAGGTGCTGAAGCTGCTCCCTCTTCTCAAGCCAGCATACGCGGCCTATCCCGATATCGCTCGTGAACATCAACTGAAAATCCAAGCGAAGAAGGAGGGGTGAGGTATGAGCGTGGAACGGAGCCTCAAGCAGTTTGAAACCGATCGCAGGGAGGCCGCCGGAATCGCGGCGCGTCTTCTCCTGGCCTCCGGAACGACGTCGCCGAGGGTGGGGGGCGTCGGTGAATGCACCATCCACATCATAGACGACGAGTGCGATATCGAGGAGCTTGCCATAAAGGTGGAGGAGATGGCTGTTGAGTCCGACGCGTGGAAGTTCTTCCGGCGCGACGCCGCCATGCTGCGTGACGCCGATGCCGTTCTTGTTATTACCTCTCTCCGCTGCCTGACCGACCCGGCCGATATCAACTGCAACATGTGCGGCAAGCTGACCTGCGAGTACTACCGCCAGTCCGAACTCCTTCCGGCCGGCCCGGGTGTTGCCTACACGGGACCCCTTTGCGTGTTCAGGGCGAACAACATGGCCTATGCCATCGACGGGATCATATCCATGGCGAGGAACATGGGAATCGATTACGGTGTGTTCTGGTCTGCCGGCGCCGCGGCGATGAGGATGAAGATCGTTCCCAGAGATACCGGTTTTTGCGTGGCCATCGGCATATCGATCACGGAAAAGAGCCCCTTCCGGGATGTCCCGAAGCGATATGACGAGATGAACGAGCGCACGATGAACGACCGCATCATCAGGAGGCTCTGGCCCCAGTTCAGGTCGATTTACAGTTAATTCCGCGGACACGAGGAGGAATGCAATGGCGATACAGGAAATGGATATACTTTTACGCGGAGGGCTTGATCGGGCCGTTGAGCTGATGGTTGTGGCGGCCCACAACAGCTACCGCTTCGGGAACAGGAACACCGTGAAGATCATAAGCGTGGGCAACGAGGAGATGGAGGAGATCGCCGAGTTTGCCTATTCCCTTGGCGACATGTCTCCCCTGGCGGCGCGGGACGGGAGGTTTCTCCGGGAACTCATCAAGGAGCCCTGCGCGCTTCTCATCATGGGCGACAAAAGAAAGTCGGACCTCAACTTCAATTGCGGCGCCTGCGGATTCAGGACATGCGCCGAATTGAACAAGGCGGAAGAGATGGAGTCCCTGACATCCCGGGGGCCCAGCTGCCAGTTTAAAAATCTCAACCTGAATATCGCCGTGGACGCCGCCGCGGCGATGGCGTGGCGCCTGGGTCTCCACTGCCGCGTGTTCAGCACCCTTGCCATGGCGGCCTTCGCCCTCGGCATCATCCCCGACGTGGACATCGTTTCCAGCGTCTCGGTGAGCGTTGCGAAGGTCGATCCCTTCTTCGACCGTCATAAGTTCTGGACCCAGGAGCACTGGGACGAGACCTTCCAGAAGGAGTTCCCGACCTTCACGCGGGGCTTTATCGGGGCCATCGAATAGGAGGAGCGTCATGTCGAAATCGCATCTCAATCCGGTCATCGCGTCGCATTTAGTTGAAATAAAGGCGGAGGAGAGCCCCGACACTGAAATCTACGTTTTCGAACGGGGCGACCATGGCGAGGATATCATCACTTACCGGGACCTCCACGAAAACGCCAACAGGATCGCGCGGCTTCTGCTCGACAGCGGCCTGAAGACGGGCGACACCTTCGCCGTTTTCATGCGGAATTACCCCGAGTTCGTCTATTCCCTCGTGGCGGGGACCACCATTGGCGCGATCATGGTGCCCATTGATCCGCGATCCCGGGGGGAGCGGCTGAAGTACCTCCTGACCAACAGCGGAGCCAGGGCGGCCATCGTATCAGTCGAGTGCCTCGAACAGCTCGAGGAGGTGCTGACCGAGGTGCCTGACCTGAAGTTCGTCACCGTGGCCTACCAGCGCGATATCGGCATGACCGAGTCGTCGAAGTACCACGCCCTGAACGAGACCCTCGCCGCGGATTCGTGGAAGACCGTTGACCAGATGATCCTCGACGTGCGTCATCCCATGCAGATCATCTACACCTCCGGCACCACGGGGGAGCCGAAGGGCGTGGCGATCCGCAACAACCGCACGGGTCTGTTCAACATCCTGAACCGCATCGTGTGGCGCTATAAAAAAGACGATATCCTCTACAACGGGCTGTCCCTGACGCACGGGAACGCCCAGGCGGTGACGCTTTTCCCGGCCCTTGCCCTGGGGATCAAGGCGGTCTTCAGCCCGCGCTTCACCAAGAGCAGGATATGGGACATCTGCAGGAAATACGGCTGCACCTCCTTCTCGTCCCTTGGCGGCATGTTGGCGGGAATATTCAACGAGCCGGAACGCCCTGATGATGGTGACAACCCCGTGAGGACGGTGGTGAGCGCCGGGACGCCGCGGCCCATATGGGAGGCCTTTGAAAAGCGCTTTAACGTAAAGATCCTCGAATGGTATGGCTCCGTTGAGGGGGGATTCGCTTACAAGCCGATCGGCCAGGGGCCCGTGGGTTCATTCGGGAAACCGGTGCCCGGCGTCATGGAGTTCAAGGTGGTGGGGGACGATGACGCCGAAGTGCCCGTGGGGGAGTCCGGCGAACTGATCTGCCGCATGCTGAAGGGGGAGACGAAGGTCGATTATCTCGGGAGGCCCGAGGATTCGAAGGAAAAAACCAGGGGAGGGTGGCTCCGGACCGGGGACATGGTTCACCGGGACGAGCAGGGCTGGTACTTCTTCGATTTCCGGAAGGGCACGGAGCTGCGCCGCGCCGGCGACTTTATCCAGCCGGAATACGTGGAGTCGGTGATCGGGGCCCATGGCGACGTGAGCGAGGTGTGCGTCTTTGGTATACCCGCGGAATCGGGCGCGCCCGGCGAGAGTGATCTCGTGGCGGCAATCGAGCCCTTCGAGGGCAGGAAAGCGGACCCGGCCTCGCTGTTTGCACTCTGCAAAAAAGACATGGAGAAGAACTTCATTCCTTCGTATATCATGGTCGTTGAGAAGATCCCGAAGACGCTCACGGAAAAGCCGATCGCCAGGCAGTTGAGGGAGATGTTTGACCGAGGGGAGGGAGAGAGATATTCCCTCGCGGATTTCGCCTGATCGTCGATCCGCGCAAGAAACAAGTTTCATGAATAGCAATGATGCGCCCAGAAGGAGGATGGCATGACCTACACTGAACTCGACCTTGATCTTACCGATGACCACGTGGCCCTGAAGGAGGCCGTTCGGAAGTTCTCCATGAATGTACTGAGGCCGGCGTCCCTTGAACTTGATAAAATGACCGCGGAGCAGGTGATCGCCCCCGGCTCGCCCTACTGGGAATGCATGCGCAAGATGTACGAGCTGAACTACCACACGGTGCTCATTTCCGACGCCTACGGGGGCCTCGGCCTCGATCCCCTGGGCGTGCATATATTCTGGGAGGAGCTCGCCTACGGCAGCGCGGGGTTCGCGGTCTCCCTGGGGTGCAGCTGCTTTAATGCTTTTTACGCATCGATGATAGCAGAGGACAGGATCGTGGAAAAATATATCACGCCCTTTGTGGAGTGCCGGGATGCCAGTGTGATGAGCTGCTGGGGCATCACGGAGCCGGACCACGGATCCGACAACCTGATGCCCGCGACGACTTTTTTCCGTGATTCGAAGATCACCCAGCAGGTAAAAGTGAAAAAGAAGAACGGTGAGTGGGTGATCAACGGCCAGAAGTCGGCCTGGATATCCAACGGCCCCGTGGCCAGCAACATATCCCTTTTCGTCAGCATTGATCCGAGCCTCGGCATGTCGGGGGGCGGGATCTGTCTCGTGGACCTGGACCAGAAGGGCGTGAGCCGCGGAAAGCCCCTTGACAAGATGGGACAGCGCGAGCTTCCCCAGGGAGAGGTATTTTTCGACAATGCCGTCTGTCCCGCGGAGTTCATGATTGTTGACCCGGAAAGCTACGAGTTGATGACGGAGCTCACCCTGGCCCACGCCAACGCCACCATGGGGGCCTACTTCACTGGCGTGGCCCAGGCGGCCTACGACCTGGCGCTCCAGTACTCGACCGAGAGGATACAGGGAGGGAAGCGTCTCTGCGACCACCAGTGGGTCCAGAAAAAGCTTTTCGAAATGTTCACGAAAACCGCCACGGCGCGCTCCTTTTCCCGCGACGCCATGGTCTACAACATGAACACGACCCCCCCGGACGTGAAGTACTCCATTGCCTCGAAGATATACTGCACCCAGGCGGCCTTCGAGGTGACCAACGACGCGGTGCAGATATTCGGGGGCTATGGCCTCTCGAAGGAGCTGCCCATCGAAAAGCTCTTCCGCGACGCAAGGGCGGGACTCATCGAGGACGGATCGAACGACTCCCTCGGCATCACCGCCGGCTCCATGATCATCAGGGAGGTGACGGGATGATGGACCAGGTCTATATCATCGGTTCCGGGATGATCCGGTTCAACAAGTACCCCGAGGGGAACGTGAGGTCCATGGCGGAGGAGGCGATACTCCTGGCCCTCCAGGACGCCGGCCTTGAAAAGAAAGACCTCCAGGCGGCGTTTTTTTCAAACACCTTCTGGGGAATGTTCGACAACCAGCATTCGATCCGCGGCCAGGTGGTGTTCCGTGGCATGGGGATCGACAGGATCCCGGTGACCAATGTGGAAAACGCCTGCGCCGGGGCATCCACGGCCCTCCACGGGGCTTACACGGGGATACGCGCCGGTATGTTCGATATCGCCATCGCCGTGGGGTCCGAGAAGATCACCAACCCGAACAAGGGCATGTCCCTGGGGGCCTATGCCTCCTGCATGGACGTGGGGAACCTCGAGAAGCATATCAGCATGATCGTCGAGGTGGGGAAGTCCTTTAAGAATCTCACCATTCCGGATCAGGACCCGTCGAAGCCGGGGGAGGGAAGGAGCATATTCATGGACGCCTATGCCATCGGCGCCCGGTGGCACATGGACCGCTTCGGATCAACGCAGCGCCAGCTTGCGGTGATCTGCGCGAAGAACCATTTCCACGGCTCGCTCAATCCTTTGTCACAGTACCAGCACGACATGTCCGTGGAGGAGGTCCTGGCGGACAGGGAGGTCGCCTGGCCCCTCACCCGGGCAATGTGCGCCCCCGTGGGGGACGGCGCCGCCGCGGCGATCGTCTGCTCGGAGCGGTTCCTGAAGCGCCTGACCGGCCCACGGGCCGTGAAGATTCGCGCCTCGGTCCTGGGGCAGGGGAGCGACCGGGACCTTGACGGGGAGGACATCGGCGAGCGACTGAGCCGCGAGGCCTATAACGCGGCGGGCCTGGGGCCCGGGGACATTGACCTCGCAGAGCTCCACGACGCCACATCATGGGGGGAGCTCCACCAGACCGAGGTCATGGGCTTCTGCCCCCCGGGCGAGGGAGGTCCCTACGCGGAAACCGGGGCCACGCGCCTCGGGGGAGCGAGGCCGATCAACACGAGCGGGGGCCTTGAGTGCCGGGGCCATCCCATTGGTGCGTCGGGACTCGCCCAGATACATGAGCTGGTGCTCCAGCTCCGCGGCGAGGCGGGGAAGCGCCAGGTCGAGGGGGCACGCATCGGCCTCGCGGAGAACGGCGGGGGGAATATCGGCGTCGAAGAGGCGGCCATGTGCATCCATATACTCGAGAAGGCGTGATCGTGGGGAAGTACGATCTCAGGGGGAAGCACGTTCTCATCACCGGCGCCTCGTCGGGTATCGGGAGGGAGATTGCGCGATGCGCCGCGGCGGAGGGGGCGCACTGCGCGCTCCACGCGCCGCCCTCCGAAAGGGAGGCACTCCGGGACCTGGCGCGGGAGCTTGAAGGGGCACACGGCGTGAGGACCTGGTGCTTTTTCGGCGATTTCGTGAAACCATCGGCCACGCGGAAGCTGCATGAAGAGGTTATGGCGAGGCTGCCCCGTGTCGACGTGCTGGTCAACAACGCGGGTGTCATGGCATACGGCAATTTCCATGAACTCCCGATGGATCGACTGGAAGACGTCGTCCGGGTCAACGCCATGGCCTACCTCTCCCTCATGCGGCTTGTTATTCCCGGCATGGTGTCCCGTCGTGACGGCAGGATCCTGAACGTGAGCTCCACCTCGGCCTTCCAGCCGTGCCCCCACCACGCGGTGTACGGCGCGGCGAAGTCCCTGGTCCAGAACCTTTCCGAGGCGGTCAACCGGGAGCTCCGGGGAACCGTGGTGCGGATCATCGCCTTCTGCCCTTCCTATACCGATACGCCGCTGTTGAAAAGCGAGGGCTTCCCCGAGCGGGTCAGGTGGTATCGCGTGAGCGGCCTCCCGTCTCCTGCAACGGTTGCCCGCCATGGGATCAGGGCCCTGGTGAGGGGGAAGGCGGTATACATACCCGGATTGAGGAACAGGCTCATCCATACCGTGCTGAACAGGATGCTGCCCAGGAGGGCGATAGACTGGATATCGGATTTCGTTCTGAGGCCCGGGTGATCGAGGCGATCCCCAGGGCATTTGTGTCGCTTCAGGAGGGCCGGGACTCCGGGGCCGATTCATCCAGGTTCTGGATGAGTCCTTTCAGTTCACCCGCCTTTTCGTTCAAAACCCTGATGAATTGATGGATCTTCACGTTCGAGGCGGCGATATCGTTCGCCATGGTGGCCAGGCTCTGGATGGTCGTCGCGCCCTCCATCATGCCGTTCTTCTGTTCTCCCGTGGCGATGGAGATGACTTTTGACTGGTTCTTGATGACGTCGGACTGCGCCACGAGCCGGCCGATGGCCTCCTCCTGCCTGGACAATGCGCTTTTCACCGTGTCGATCCGGTCGTTGATGCCCGTCACGAGCCGGGCGACGTCGCTGGTTGACTGTTTCGTCATGGTGACGATCTCTATGCCGCGGCGGATGTCCACGGATATTTTCTCCACCTGGCTCGAGATCCGCTTCGAGTTGTCCGACGTGGCGGTGGCGAGCTTGCCGATCTCGTCGGCCACCACGGCGAATCCCCTGCCGTGCTCCCCCGCCCGGGCGGCCTCGATGGCCGCGTTGAGGGAGAGAAGGTTGATCTTGTCGGAAATATCGTTGATGAGGGATATGATCTCCGTGATGTCCCGTCCCCCGACGTTGATGATCTCCATCATCTCCGTCATGCCGGTCAGGTCCCTGTCGGTCTTCTCGGTGAAGCGGATGATGTCGGTCATGCCCCCGAGGACCGCCTGGCTGGTCTGCTTCACCTCGCCCTGGGTCTCGATCAGTATGGCGGACATGTCCCGTATGGTCTCGCCCTCTTTCGCCAGGGTCGACATCGATTGGTCGATCGATTCCGTCGTGGAGGTCAGTTCCTCGAAGGACGCGGCCATCTCCTCGGCGTGGGCCGCCTGGTTCTGGGCCACGTGGCTGAAGGTTTCCACGATTTCAGACTGCTCCGAGCTTACCTGGTAGAGTTCGTTCGACATCGTTTCCGCCTTCTCGAAAATCCTGAGAAGGTGTTCCGTTTTTTCCTCGAGCTTCCTGGAAACCCTTTTCAGCGAATTCGTCATCATCGATATCCTGTCCGCCATGGCGATGGAGAGGAGCACGGCCTGGAATGCCGCGCCGACCAGCACGCCGTGCTTGGTCATGAATGTCTCGGGAAGGAAGGAGAAGGTCTTCACTCCATAGACCAGGTCCCCGGCGATGAGGCCGAACCAGGAGATGAGGAAAAAGAGGGCGGGTCGGTACCCGCTGCGCCAGTCGATGAAGGCGGCCAGGAGGAGCACCGGGGCGTAGAGGACCATCAGCACGACGGTGAAGATAATGGATATGAAATAGTCAACCGTCAGGGCCAGGAGAAGCGAGAGGCAACCGAGGCCGATGAAGACGAGGAGTATCCTGTCAAGGCGCGGCACGTTCGTCTTCGTGCGCAGGAAATCCCTGGCGAAGAGGGCGCTGAAGATCGCCACGAGGCTCACGAAGAAGGGAACCGACCGTTTCCCCCACCAGGGAAGGTCGGGCCAGAGATACTGGAAGGAGATGCCGTTTTCCGCCATGATGAACAGGACCAGGGCCGACATGTGCAGCACCAGGAAGAGATAGCTCCTGTCCCTCGTGGATATGCAGATGATCGTGTTATAGAGGATCATCACGATGATGAAGCCGTAGAAGAGCCCCAGGAAGAGCCGCGTCCATTCCGTGCGCACTTCGCGGGCCCGGTAGGTCATGAGCCTCACGGGAAGGGCGAAGGAGTCTTTGGTCTGGACGCGGAGATAGTAGACGCTGACCTTCCCCGGTTCGGGAGTGATCGGGAAGATAATATGTTCGCTCGGGATTTCCCTGGCGCTGAAGGGGAGTAGCTGCCCCTGCTTTTTCTCGCGATATCCACCCCCCGCGGGGATAAACAGGGATACATGGTCGAGGAGGGCGTACTCTATCGAGAGAAGCCACTGGACGCGTGACGCGCCGGGGTTGATGGCAAACCGGAACCAGTAGGTGGACCTTGTGTAACCGAAGTTGACGTAGGAATCGGGGGGGAGGTCGCTCCTGAATTTTTCCCTGAACTCCGGCGATAACACCTCTTCGATGGTCAGCACGGCGCCGCGATCTTCAAGATAGGAAATGTACCGGCCGGTTAATTCGATATCCTCACGGTCGGGTTGAAGCTTCAGGGTTTCCTGGGCCTTCAGAGACGTCCGGGGAAACATACAAAAGGCGAGTATGCCGAGCGCCGTCATCGAGACAGCGGTAATCTTCATTCTTCTTGCCATTGCTTCCAACACATTTTTGTAGAGTAGTATACCCCCGGGGGGCTGGCGTCAAGAATAATTGAGGCCCGGCGTCATTAATTGCCGGCACATCGCTGGTCGCCGTCCAGCGCGCGGTGACGGCGTGAAGGGATAACATGCGTTATGCATTACGGCCGGGCCGGCGCGGCGGTCCCGGGCATACGCACGCCGGGGCGCGCCAGTTTTATTGTTGATTTTTTCATGACCGGGATGCCAGGGTGGTCGTCGGAGGTGGCGCCGGTGATACCCGTCATTACCATCGTGGGCTGGTCGGGGAGCGGCAAAACGACCCTGATCGAGAAGCTGATCCCGGAGCTCCGGAACCGGGGGTACCGCGTCGCCACGGTCAAGCACCAGGGGGGCGCCTTCGAGATGGACCGCGAGGGGAAGGACACCTGGCGTCATCGCCGCGCCGGGGCGGTCTGCACGGTCATATCGTCACCCTCGGGCCTTGCCCTTGTCCGGGACATGGATCGTGACGCCTCCCTTGACGAGATCAGGGAACGCTTCATCCATGACGCGGACATCATCCTGGGCGAGGGCTTCAAGAAGGAGGGATGGCCGAAGATCGAGGTGTTCCGCGACGGCCCGAACCCGGAGCCGATCTTCGCACGGAGCGACGACCTGGTCGCCATGGTGAGCGACCGGTCCCGGGAGACGAAGGCCCCCTGCCTTGGCCTCGAGGACGTGAAGGGTCTCGCGGACCTTATCGAGGATCGTTTTTTTCCCGGATCGAAACGCCACTGATGCATGGAGAATGGTCCCCATGTCGATTGACAGCGGATTTCTGAAAAACTGCTTTGCCCTCACGGGCTCCATCGCCACGGGAAAATCGGCCGTGGCGGCGATGCTGCGCGACCTTGGGGCGCATATCATCGATACCGACCTGGTGGCCCGGGAGGTGGTCGAGCCGGGGGAGCCCGCCCTTGAGGAGATACGGGCCCGTTTCGGCGAGGGCGTGATCAACGGCGACGGGACCCTCGACCGCGAGAGGCTCCGCGGGGAGATCATCCGCGATCCCGAAAAGCGGGAGGCGCTGAACCGTATCACCCATCCCCGGATCAACGCCGTCGTGATGAAGCGCATCGCGGAATACAACGAGAGGAAGGACGGGATGCCGGTCATCATCGACGTCCCCCTCCTCTACGAGTCGGGGTGGGACCGGTTCTTTCCCCGGGTCATCCTGGTCTATGCGCCGGTTCCCGTACAGGTGGAGCGCCTCATGGCGCGGGACGGCCTGGACCGGCCCACGGCGGAGCTCACCATCGCCGCCCAGATGGGCATCGAGGAAAAAAAGGGGAAGGCCCCCCACGTGATCGACAACTCGGGGAGCCTGGAGGAAACCCGGAAACAGGTGGAAAGGCTTTTCGCCGCGCTCCGGGGAATGACCGCGGGCCGATGAGCCGCCGCGACGTTACTCCAGGCCCTTCCACGCGTTGATTTCCGGGTTGTCGTTGCAGGCTTTGCAGAACACGTGGACGTCGCCGTTGCCGCACCCGTGGCACCAGATGTCGAAGACGCGGCAGTCCCCGCAGAGGGGGGCGTCGCACCCGTCGCAGTAGACCACGGCCTCCTTCTTCCCGCAGATTTTGCAGGTCACGTCATGGGCCAGGCGTATCCTGTGTATCGCCATTCGATTACCTCACGGCTCGTCGGCGCCGACCCATTGTTTCGCCTGGCCGTGGAGGATGAAGGGCATCGGGTTCAGGGTGCCGCCGCTCGCCGCCATGGCACCCATGCCGAGGTAGAGGCCGCCGTTGATTCTCCGTATTTCGTCGCGCATGGAGTGGAGCAGGATGCCGTTGTCATAGGCGCTGTAATCGAGATAAAAGGACTCCTTCCCGTCATACTTCGACGCGGCGATCGAGGTCTTCATCTTTTTAACCCGCACGACGGATTCCTCGCCCTTCCTGAAAATATTATAGCCGGAACCTTCGGCGGGCGAAAAGGCCTTTCCCTCCCATTTTCCGGGGCCGAAGAGGTACGCCACGTACAGCTTCGATGCGGGGCCCAGGATGCCGCAGCCGGGCATGAGCGCCAGGTATTCGCCCTTCATTTCATCGTACCGGGGCGCCTTCGCGGCGTAGAAGAGCTGCATCACCTCGGCGCGGCTGAGACGGGTGATGTCTTCGACCGTGGCCTTTTCCGCCGGTACGCCCAGGATCTGTTCGATGCTCTGACCCCCGTAGCCGCCGCATCCCGCCTGGGCGATGTTGATGCCCGTCAGGAGCGCGCTGACCAGTATGAGTATGCCGATGCCGATGAGTATTTTTTTTGCAATTTTCATGATTCTGCTCCTTTTAACAATGGGTATATCGTTCTTCATAAAATTCCGCGTCGCCTTTTTTTTGTCCGGGATGAACCCCGCGGCGCGTTCCGCCATGGCCGTGATGGTGAGGCTCGGGTTGACCCCGACGTTTGCGGATACCGCGGCGCCGTCCATGACGTAGAGGCCTGGATAATTGAAGACTCGGTGCTCCGTGTCGATCACCCCGTCCTCCGCCGAGGCGCCCATGTGGCACCCTCCCAGGATGTGCGCCGTGGTGGACTGCCCCATGAGGTTCTCCATGATGACGTTGATCGGCGTCCCTCCTATCTCCTCCGCCAGGACGCGGGCCGCCTCGTTCGCCACGGGGAGGTTCGTGGGCGCCTCCTTGCCAGGATAGCGCCGGGACCTGAGCCGCCGTCCGAAAAAGAGGAGCGCGGCGCTTCGCCCGAAGGTGAAGGAGACGCGGTTGTCCAGGTTCTGCATCACCGTGAGGATCACGACGCGGCGGTGCCAGTTCCTGGCGAACCAGTTTTTCAGGAGGATGCCGGGGCCCCTGAGGATCGCCAGGAGGGTCCGGAGGGAGCGCCGGAAGGGATTGTTATCGTCCACCAGGGGCGCGGCGTACCAGCGCATGAAGGAGTAGCCCAGGGGGAAGCGGTTCTGGGTGATGTGGGTGTGGGGGTCCGGGTAGAAATCGGAGGAGATGGTCGTGCCCTTCGACAGGTCGAGCTCCGGGTCGGGCGACAGGGCCCCGACGATCGCCTCGCTGTTGGTGCGCACCACCCTGCCGAGCTGCTTCGACAGGAGGGGGAGGGTGCCGGTGATGTCGCGGCACCTGAACAGCAGTTCCAGGGTCCCCAGGACGCCGGCGGCGAGTATCACCTTGCGGGCGGTCACGTCGGGGCAGCGCCGGAGGCGCCGGGTGGGGTCACTCATTTCGAGCAGGTAGGTGCCGTCTTCGCGTGGCACGATATTCGTGACCTTCCGGTTGGTGAGGATCTCCGCGCCGTTTTTCCTTGCGAGCCAGAGGTAATTTTTATCCAGGGTGTTCTTCGAGCCATGTTTGCACCCCGTGAGGCACTCGCCGCAGAGGTGACAGCCGTCCCGGGCGGGGCCCTTACCCTTGAAATAGGGGTCGTCCCTCGTCACCTCCGGCGTGCCGAAGTAGATGCCGTTGGGCGTGGCGCCGAAGGTCTTTCCCGCCCCCATGCGGCGGGCGGTCTTTTTAAGATAGTCGTCCATCAGGTCGAGGGAGGGGTTGGTCTGCACGCCCAGCATCTTCGACGCGGTGTCGTAATGGCGCTTCAGCTCCTTCTTCCAGTCCACGCCGAGGCCGCTCCAGGAGGGGTCGCGGTAGAAATCGTCCTTAGGCCGGAGGAGCACCGCGGCGTAGACGATGCTTCCCCCCCCGAGGCCGACTCCTCCCACGATGTTGAGGTGCGTGAAGAAGTTCTGGGTGAAGAAGCCCTTCATCCCGAGGGAGGGCATCCAGAGGAGTTTCCGGAGGCTCTTCGACGCCTCCTCCATGTCCGGCGGGGTGACCCGGCTCCCCTGCTCGATCACCGCGACGCGGTATCCCTTTTCCGCAAGGCGTAGCGCCGCGACGCTTCCGCCAAATCCGCTTCCTATTACCGCGAAATCATATTCCATGGGTGCGCTCCACGCGTAATGTTATTCCCCGGTCCGCAGAATCCCGGGGAGGTGAACGGCCGTTTTGAAAAAGGCCGCGATCTCTTCGTCGGTAAATCCATCAAGATTTCTGGACAGGATCGCGTAGGTGTGTTCCTCGATCTGGCGCACGGCCGCTTCCCCCTGCTTCTCGAGGGAGACCAGGACACTGCGCCGGTCCTGAGGGTCCTTCCCGCGCCGGAGGAACCGCTTTGCCTCGAGGCGGTCCACCACGCGGGTGGCCGTGCTGATTGGAATGTTCATTTCCCCGGCGATGTCTCCCATGCGCGCCGGAGATTCGTTCCTGAGATACTGGAGGAGGTAGATGTCCTCGTAATCGAGGCCGTAGGAGGCAACCTTGGACTGCTGGAACTTATAGATGGCCTGGAGGGCGGCGAAGAGTATCCTGTCAAGGTGCTCCCGCGGTATCTCCTCGAGGGCCGCGATCCCCTTCTTCGACGCGGTACCGGACAGGGCCGACCCTGCTGATGTAGTGCGTTTGCTCATCGCGCCTCCCCGGGGCCGGTGCCATGTTATGGCTCATCCAGGCCGGGGAGATACTGCAAGAAATACTTCCATTTTGCAAGTATTTTTTTGCCGGGACATTTTTTTCCGCGCGCGGGGGGTGATCAGGGGATCAGCCCACCACCTTGCAATCGGTCCCGTAACGCATGGCCAGGTCCACGTAGAGCTGCTTGGCCCAGGTCCATTCAGTTTTATTATTTTCTTTCAATTCCCCGAGCTCTTTCGCGGGGACCCCGGCGTAGATCTTTCCGGGAGGAATGACCTGTTTTCTGGCCACGAGGGCCTGCTCAGCCACGAGGGACCATTCTCCGATCTCCGAGAAATCGCTTATCGTGGCGCGCATTCCGATGGTGACGAAATCGTGTATCGTGGCGTTGTGTATCATCGCCCCGTGGCCCACGGTGACGCGCGTACCAAGGACGGTTTTATCCATGGGGCGGGCGTGGATGATCACCCCCTCCTCGATGGCCGATTCGTCGCCGATGATGATGGTGCCGTAGTCGCCGCGGAGTATTGCGCCCCAGCCGACGTAGCAGTTCTTCCCGATCCTCACGTCGCCGATGATCTCCGCCGAGGGCGCGATCCAGCTCCCTTCGCCTATGGTGGGTTTCCTGTCCTGTATCTGGTAGATCGGCATCCCGCGCCTCCGTATCACTCTGTAGTGGCCGCGGCGTCATCGTCGCGCCCCTGTCAAGGCTCAAAAATGGACCCGGATTAAGCAAGGCTTTTTTCGCTTGATAAATCGGCGGAGCCGGGGGGTAATGAGCGGGATGCCGTGAAGAGGTCGATTTCGACATGGAGGGAGGAGGGGACGACATGACCGCGGGAGTCGCCACGCAATCACCGGGACGCGCCTTCCTCGCCCTCATCGGCACGGCCCTCGTCGTGCAGATGACCGGTTCCTATCTCGGGCATTCCCTGGTCATCGGCGGCTCCTTCTATCTATCATGGTGTATTCTGCGGTTTGTATTTCCACTCGCCGCCATACTGCTTCTCCGGATACCCTTCTCGGAGTTGGGCCTCGGCCCGCCGAGAATCGATCGACGCACCGGGATATTACTCCTTGCCGGCCTGGTGGTCCTCGTCGCCGCCTTTGCCGGGATCTATTTCATCCAGGGATATTTCGATCAGTACGCCCATTCCTTCGGCGGCGCGGACCCCCTGGCGCGTCTCTCCCGCTTCTCGCTCTTCACCGCCTCGACGCTTCCCGGCTGGGAGTTTCTTCACCGGAGCTTTTTACTGATGGGTATTCTCTACGTTCTGAAAAAGCGGGACGGGGTGCCCGCGGGCACGGCGGCGGTAATCGCACTGGGCGTGGTATGGATCTTCGAGGTGGTGTTCCACTTCATCAAGCCGGGCGTCGAGGCCTTGGGCATGCTCGTCGGGTCCCCGGTCCTGAGCTGGATCGCCCTTCGCACGGGGAGCGTATGGATCCCCTTCGCGGCGCACCTTGCCGTGGAGGCCCTCTTCATCGCGGCGCTGATCTTCAGGTAGGCGGGCGGCATGGATATCCTGAGCATCGAGTTCCTCTCATCGGCCTACATCTTTTTTTCCGCGGGGCTCGCGTTCCTTCTCTCCGTGGCCCAGCTGAGCGGGAGATCGCGCTATTTCGAGAATTACGTCCTGGCGGCGTACCTCTTCTGCCTGGGGGTGATTTTCCTCCAGGTATGCGTCGTGGTCAACGACATCCATCTCGCGCACCCGGGCCTTCTCGCTTTTCACGCCACGGCCCTCTACTTCATGGCGCCCATCATCTGCCTGGCCGACTACCTGGTGATCCGCCCTCCCGAAACGATACCGAAGAAAACCGCACTCATCTTTCTCCCGGTGCTCCTGGGCCTCGCCGCCGACGCATGCTTCATGCTGCTTCCCACGGAGGGGAAGCACGACCTTCTCCTCGCGCTTTTCGCGGGTGGGGAGTCCCCGTATGCCGGGTCGGCGCGGCTCATCATCGCCGGCGCGGGCATCGAGATGCTCCTCTACCTCGGCTATCTCCTGAAAACGATGCTGACGACGAGGGGGAAGGACGACAACCCGGTTATCTTCTGGGTGATGACCTCGAGCATCTTCGTGGTGGCGGGGCTCTCCGCCCTCATCATCGCCGGGTACCTTGCAGGGTCCTACACCCTGCTCCGGTGGGGGGCGAACCTCATCGGGTTGCTCGTGATCATCACCTACCTGGTGAGCCAGCGGCATCCGAAGATACTCCAGCTCCTGATGATCGAGGCGGAGAAGAAACAGTACGGGCGCTCCCTCCTGGCCGGGGTGGACGTCGAGGGGGCCATGAAGAAACTTGAAAGGCTGATGGAATCGGAGCGGATCTACGCGGACGACCAGCTTACCCTCCGCGACCTCGCCGACGAGCTCTCCCTCACCCCGCACCAGCTTTCCCAGCTCCTGAACGAGCGCCTGGGCACCAACTTCAACGCCTATGTCAACCAGTACCGGATCCGCGAGGCCTGCGACATCCTCCTGAACCGACCGGAAATGACCGTCCTCGCCGTGAGCCTCGATGTGGGATTCAATTCAAAGTCCGCCTTCTACGAGGCCTTTACCCGCTTCACGGGCACCTCGCCGCAGAACTACCGGAAACGGGGAGGCGGTGGTTGATATTCCTTCCTCGGCCCCCTTCGTAAGGGGGGAGAATGGTTCTCACGCGGAGGCGCTGAGTCGCGGAGGGGGGGATCCCCCCGGCGCTGCGCGCCAACCCCTTAATAAGGGTGGTTCGCCTGGCAGGGCACTTCGAGATGGTGCTCGGCCCTGAGCGAGGGATAGGTGTTGGGTGCCCCACCCTGGGCGAGGGTTGCTGGGAAATATTAACCAACATATAGGATAATTGCCCTTACGGAATTTGCGTCTAAGGAGCCTTGGATGGCCTTCGATCATGTCTTTCATGTTATCCGGTAGAGCCCCTTTTTTATTCCATGCGCGTATATCTTATCCTATCGCCTTACGATGCATATCCGTTAGTTAAAAGAGCATTCGTACTATAAATTTTAAGACCTTCGTACACTGCTTTTTGTGTTGAAATTACTCTTTTTCACTCCTATAATGGTTCACATAAAACACATTGTGTCGCCTGGCCCCGTTCCGGTTAAGGGTCATATCCTATATGGCATTATAGAGACGACCGTTTTTTTAATGATGAATGATTCTGGAGATCAGGTAGGATTCAGGTCTATGGGAATCGATGCTATTGAGAGAATACAGGCAGAAAAGGCCCTCCGGGAGAGCGAGGAGCTGCGGCGGCTGATTCTGGACAACGTGGAAGACCTGATTTTCATATGCGGAATCGACGGAAAGCTGACATACGGAAATAAGGCCCTCCAGCGGATCATGGGATATTCAGAGGATGAATTCGTCGGAAAACACTATCTCCATTTCATTCACAAAGATGACCGCCAGAGAGAGATTGATTCCTACATTGCTCAGGTAAATGAGAATGTCGATACCACGTACCATGATTACCGCATGGTATTTAAGGACGGCTCGGTTCACTGGATCTCTCAGACGACACGAATGGTAACGAAACAGGATGGACAAGTCGAATTCTTCGGGATAGCCCGCGACATTACCGAGCGGAAAGGTGCCGAGGATGCCCTGAAGCGGTCTGAAGAAAAATTCAGGAACCTCGTCTCCAAAATCAGTGAGGCCATCTATCAATGTGACATGCATGGGTACTTCACCTATATGAGCCCCGTCGGTTTGGCAATACTGGGTTATACACATGATGAAATTATTCGATTGAGAAATGTCGACATCGTCCACCCCGATTACTCCGATGACGTCATCGAGCACTACGGCAGGCAGTTTGATGAACACATCCCCAATACCTATTTAGAATTTCCAGTTATAAGAAAAGACGGATCTACTCTCTGGTCGGGACACGCCGTGAGTCTTGTGGAAAACGATTCCGGAGAACTCGAATTCTACTGTATCGCACGAGACATCACCGAACGGAAAAAGATAGAAGAGGCTCTGCGCGAGAGTGAGATGAGGCACCGTATCGTTCTCGATAATGTTATCGACTTCATCTTCATATGCGGGGTTGACGGCAAATTTTTCTACTGCAACAACTCGCTGGAACGCGTGACCGGATACACGAAAGAGGAGGTCCTGGGGAAAAGCTATCTTCATTTCGTTCACAGGGATGACCGCGGAGAGGCCCTGGACCATTATGCCAGGCAGATAAAGGACAATGTCGACATGACCTATTTTGAATATAGACTGATACGCAAGGATGGTGCGATTGCCTGGATGGCCCAAACAATAAACATGGTAAAAAACAGGGAAGGAGAAATCGAATTTTTCGGTATTGCGCGGGACGTAACCAAACGGAAAGAAGAAGAGAACACGCGCCGCGAACTGGAAGAACAGAAAACACTTTTCTTCGCGAATGTTTCCCACGAGATACGCACGCCCCTTACCCTGATGCTCTCACCCATAGAATCGTACCTTCAGGGCGATTACCACGAGGAAATCGGAAAAAAATTCTTTGAAAGCCTTTACCGAAACGGCCTGCGGCTGCTGAAGCTCATCAACAATCTTCTGGATTTCTCTAAGATCGAAGCAGGCCGAACGACCATGAAAATCGTTGAACTCGACATCGTGAGCTTCATCCGCAATTACGTCGCAACACTGCAGTCAGCCTGCGACTCCAAGGGGATCATTCTCGGCTTCATGCCCCCCGGCAAAATATCGAACCTCTACGCAGACATGGAAAAGATCGACAGGATTTTCATGAACATCCTCTCAAACTCCCTCAAGTTTACCGACAGAGGCGGCATTATAACTCTCAAGGTGCGAGAAGACGATGTGTTCTGTTATATTGATATCGAGGATACCGGCCAGGGCATACCGGCAGATTCAATTGATATGATTTTCGAACGATTCGGTCAGGCCGATACTTTATCCACACGAGGGCACATTGGAACCGGCATCGGGCTCTCCCTCGCGAAAGAGCTGGTAGAGATGCACGGCGGCACTATCACGGTAAAGAGCCGATACATAGAAGAATACCCGGAAGAACACGGCACCATTTTTACCATAACACTCCTTAAAGGCACAGAGCACTTTGAGATGATGCCCAATGTTGCGCGCGATGATTCGGCCCCTCATGACGGGTCGCCGTCGATACACCGCTTTGCGGGAATGCGTGAAATGTATGACCTGCAAGGCGAGGGGCTTGAGAATACATCCTTCCATGGATTCACCGGTAATGAAGTCCATGATTCCTCTCAGACAGTGAAGCCTGTTATACTGATCGTTGATGACAATAGCGACATGCGCGAGTTCCTTGTCTCTATCATGAAGGACACCTATGCACTCGTTACCGCTGAAAACGGCCTGCAGGGGTTCGACGTGGTCGTGCAGCATATGCCTGACCTGGTAATAACAGACGTCATGATGCCGGTGATGGACGGCTTTGAGATGACGCGCAGAATAAAGGAGAGCGAAAAACTGAAGCATATCCCCGTGATTATGCTTACTGCGAAGGCGGAAATATCACAGAAGATCGAGGGCATCGAGTTCGGTGCGGACGACTATCTTATCAAGCCCTTCAATACCAAGGAACTCCTGACACGTGTAATGAGATTATTGAAGACAAGGGAATATGAAAGGACGATTGCCCAGCGCAACTATGAGATAGAACAGGAACTCGAAATAGCGCGCATGTTGCAGCACCGTCTCCTGCCGGAAAAGGAGCTGGAACTTTCCGGGTACCGTTCTCATGCGATTTACATACCCATGGACCGGGTGGGGGGAGATTTCTATGACTGGCGGGTTTCAGGGAATGCCATTGAACTCATGATCGCAGACGTGTCCGGCCACGGACTCCCCGGGGCATTTCTCTCGACCATCACGAAAATATCCAGCGACAGCATCAGGGACAGGGTCTCTCCGGGTGATACACTTCGTGTGTTAAACGAGGTGGTTCTTCGGTCGACGGTGAACAGCAATTATGTAACCGCCTTTCTCTGTATGATCGACACCGGTTCAAATGTCATGACCTTCTGTAACGCCGGTCATTTCCCGCAGCTGTTGCTCAATGGGCACGACGGAACGCTCACAGAACTCAAAGCGAAGGGAAAGCCCCTGGGGTGGTATGACTCGGCAGAATATGAAGAAAGTGAGGTCCAGCTCCATCCGGGAGACCGTCTCATCCTTTATACCGATGGCATCACAGAATGCAGTAATTCCCATGGCGAGATGTTTGGGCAGGATAGGTTCTATGAGTTCATCTGCGTCCATAGAAATGATACTCCCCGGCAATTTTCAGAAAGAATTGTAAGGGAACTGAAAGATTTTACCGGTGACGATGTCTATGATGACGATGTAAGCATGGTTGTGTTTGATATTCTTTGAGCATAGAGGGGAATGGCCCCATTCCGGGGTAGGACCTAACAAGATGGTTTTTCTCACTTCATTATTTTTCGCAAAATACTTTAAGTTGATCAAAAAAGAAGAAGCTTTTTGGATCTTCATATTTTATTGAGTCTTCTAAAAGGACTAAACGCTCAATTCTCAAATTATTTGCTTGAGAATGAGAATCGATTTCTTGGGGAATATGCTCGGGAATCTTTACTTCAAGGTGTCTCCAGCCTGTAAAGTTAATCGCTCCAAATTGTATAATATGAACTTTGCCCGTAAAATCTTTTAGCCAAATATCAAGTGAGTGCCCTGTTGATCTGCCATGAACCCAAATAGCAATGCCATGCACTCTGCCAGGAACAACTATTGGCTGCGGAGGTATAATGTGAACAGATTTACACCCGGAATCACTTAATTGAAAACCGACTCCCATGCAATGGTTTTTTATCACTCCTTCACTATCTGCGGAGCCGTGCTCCGCATTTAGATCCTCCGGGCCTCCTTCAATAAATTTAAGCTGTAAAACTGGAACGGGCTTCATTTTCGCTACATGCTCCGGGCAGGCTTCTACTTCCCATCCAGTATCTTTTTCAAAATCCTCCACTATTACAGACTTTATTTTTTTCTTGCGTAAACCTGAATCATCAGTATCTACAATGGTGAAAATTTTTGAACAAGCAGTTGAAATCATGAAAATAAATATTATGACAAAAAAAATTGATAACCTGGATGCATAAACTTTAAAATTGTTCATCATTATAAGATCTCCATAATTATTGTGAACATATGAATAACGCGTAAATTTTCATTTACATTAGATGCAAACTCCTCTCTTAAGAGCAGGTTGTTGATAACTTTAAGAAATCAACTATTTTTCATAATTCGCAACTTCAGTTATAACGGTTTTTCCCGGTTTTTGACCTGCCCCAGAAGTTCTCGGGCGGGCATTGATGGCAGCGAGTTCATGGTACATTGTTTTCATATCGTAACATTCAGTATATTGTATCACCTTCATTATTGCTTGACGGGAAACAATCGAACTTATCAGCAGCTATTTTGAGAGAATGTGTCGCATCTTTCAACAAAAAGCGCTGGACGGGGGGCTTAAAATATAGATGTCTTGACCGGTCCGATGGCACAGGCGTCCAGAACCTGTGCCGAGGGAGTGATAACCGGTTATTACATGAATCAAATTCCAGGGAAAGCCGTGCCATCGCTTGGCATCGAACTACAAAAACCTGCCGGAACAGCAAAAAGTATGATTGACCCGGGACCCTTTCCGCATTTAGTATCCGATTTTCTGTCATCCGGTGCAGGCGTGGCAACCGCATTTTGACTCGGAGGTCTTCCGTTCAGTGAAAATCAGATACTCTATACTCCTTTTTGTATTTGCGTTACTGAGTGCATGCACCTCCCTGTCAAATCGCGAAAAGGGATCGAAGGGAAATTTATGGACATCGAACCAGGGTGGCCTGTCCGTGAGGGTGGATTACACCGATATAAACGAAAAGGCGCCGCTTACCACAATAATCCAGCTTGGCGGGATCAAGGGCCCTTTCGCCATCAGCCCTGACGGGAATTATATCGCGATTGGCGACGGTATGGCCATCCGCATCTGGAATATCCAGGGAAAGATCGTAAGGGTGCTGGAAGATAAACTGAAAGAAAACAGCATTGTGACATCCGTCGCATTTGACCGCACGGGACGCCGTATCGCGGGAGCGTATACTACCCAAACGAACAGTGGATCAATAACCGACGGCTATGTGAAACTCTGGAGCGTGGAAGGGCAATGCCTCATGACCACCACGGATGAGTTGCCAGGCATAAACCGCGTGAGGTTCAGCCCTGACGATACCCGCATAGCGGCATCGACAAATATAATCCATCCTCTTGGTGACACCGCCGTTTGCGCCGTCGTTGAATGGGACTTAAAGGGTGCCTATCTCAGAGAGATGGTCGAATATGACAATCTCATTCATGATTTTATCTACCTCCCCGGCGGCAGGCGTATTGCTGCAGCCATGGGCACGGCACCCTTCAGCCCCACAACCTTCATCGGGATCTTCGGTGAAAGCAACAGGATCGAAAATAAATTGACCGGCCAGGAAAGCAGTGTCGAGACCATCGAGATCAGCAATGATGGCGCATATATCGCGGCATCATCGATACTGTCCATCAAGGTATGGACAGCCGACGGCGTCATGGTGAAGACCCTACGGCCGTATAGCGGGACCAACAGCGTTTCCAGCCTGGCGTTCCATCCCGAAAAAAACATCCTGTATTTCACTTCTGCCAAGGGCATCCAGGCATTGGACCTTGACGCTATGAATGTGCGCGTGGTACAGGCAGACCAGGCGGATCAGATCGCATTTTTCCCTGACGGAACAAAATACATGGCCCGTCACGGGGAACTGGCTATCATGAATGCGGCCGGTGAAAAAATCGACTCAATCCAGTCCCGCGCGCCGGACGTAATCAGCGACCTCGCTCTTGCCGGGGACCGGTCTGCTTTCATCGTCATGTCGGGCGGCTCTGTCTGGATCTACGACATTACCGGAAGATTTCTGGCCTCTTTCAACCCGCATATGTGGGATACATCAATACGTTTCGGGGGAAACGACCGCTTCATCCTGGTCAAGGGGAAAATCGCCACGAATCTTTCGGGCAGTTCCCGGCGCCTGCAGATAGTTGAAGACGTGGCCGACGCGGTTCGATGCTATGACAGGAGCGGCAATTTCATCAGGGAATACCCGGGCACCGATCTCTTCATGGCGCAGGACGGTACCGCTTTTGCCGTGAGCGGCGGCAATCTTACCGAGTTCGATCCCGGCGGTAAAACAGTGAGAAGCTTTCATTTCAGTTTCACGCCGGACAGGGTGTGCGCCAATCCGGACATGACGCGTTTTGCCGCCGGACGAAAGGACAGGCTGGGAGCCGAGATCAGGGGACGGGACGGCGGTTTCATCGCGACCGTAAATTTCGACGGCGAGATCAGTGACCTCATGTTCGGCCCGGATAACACGCTCATCTCCATTGACGAAAGATTCAGGACAATAAGCATGTGGGATCGGGCGGGTGTCTTCATGCGGTCTCTGTCTCATCCTGATTTCACCTCCCCGGACTCTATCCGGCTGGACCGGGAGGGGAAGCACCTTCGTATCCATGCCCGCGGCAGGGTGTTCTCCGTCGATGGCAGTGGCAGGATCATGGACTCGAAACAGGTGGACACCCATGCAGACTCAACATTGCTCCTCGACAACAGCGGCTCCTTCGGCCTTGAATTTTCCAGGGGAGGAAAAGATTCTTCTGAAGACAACAGCGTGTCGTCCGAGGCCGGAAGAATAATTTATCACAACCTGTTGAACGAACAGACGGCGGATTTCTACAAGCAGGGCACCGAGTGGGTGCTCTTTACGCACGACGGCTATTTTGACTGCTCCAACAACGGGGGGCATCTGATCGGAATAGCAAAAGGGATGCAGGTGTTCGGGGTCGACCAGGTGGCGGTCCAGAGGAACCGCCCGGACATCATATTGAAGCGGCTCGGCATCGGCACCCACGAACTCATAGACGACTTCAAGAAACAGCACATAAAGCGATTGATCAAATCCGGTCTATCCCCGGCGGAGATGGCAACCGCCCCCTCCCTCCCCGAAACGATGATAACGTCAATGGAGAGCACCGATACCGAGATGCTTCTTGCCGTTCGTTTCACCGACAGGCATTTTGATCTCACGAGCTACAACATATACGTCAATGATGTTCCCCTCTTCGCATTCCCGGGACGCCCGCTCACCGGAAGGAAATGGTCCTGCACGGAACGCATCCCGCTTACCGGCGGCATCAACAAGATTGAAGTATCATGCAAAAACAAGCCGGGGTATGAATCATACCGCGCTCAGACCATCGTCAACAACATGAAGCAGGTCACGGGCGACCTTTACTATATCGGGTTCGGGGTTTCCCGCTATGCCAGGCGTAGACTTAACCTGGAATTTGCCGACAGGGACGCCCGTGATCTGGATGAAATATTCAAATCCATGAAGGGCGTCCGATTCACCGACGTTCACACCCTGACGCTGACCAATGACAGGGTTACGGTTGAGAGCATACGGAAGGCAAAGGATTTTTTAAAAGACGCAACCGAGAATGATACCGTTGTCCTCTTCATCACCGGGCACGGTATGCATGACGATAAATCCCCCGCCCTGTACTATTACCTTACCCATGAGGCTGACCCGAAAGAACTGGATTCCACTGCCGCGCCGTTCGAGCATGTCGAGGGGCTTCTGCAGGCGATAAAACCCAGGAAAAAGCTCTTCCTCATGGACACCTGTGAATCCGGCGAACTTGACGATGACATTGACATTGCCGGCCTGGAGCTTGAAGAAAAGATCCCGGGGCTCAAGGGAAGACGGGCACGGCTGGAAAACACGAAGGGGAAAAGAACAAGGTCCGCCGCACGGGCGAACATGATAGCGCGTGACCGCTACATTTACAGCGACCTCTTCCGGCGGTCCGGCGCCATCGTCTTCTCGTCCTGTCGCGGGGACGAGGTTTCATATGAGCACCAGCAGTTCGCCAATGGTCTCTTCACGGAAGCCATGCTCCGTGCCGTGTCCGACATGCGGGCCGACCGGGACAGGGACGGTCTGGTTTCAACCGATGAATTCCGTTCGTTTGTCATGGGGGAGGTCCCCCGTCTCTGCAGGCAGGTGAAGATCCCGGAAAGATCGATCCAGCACCCCACGGTGGACCGCGACAACCTGTTCCAGAAATTTAAATTCCCGCTTCTCGATGAAAAATCCATGATGGGCCCCGCGGTAAGGGAGGGCAATACGGCGCTGGTGAAACAGCTCATCGAAAAAAAAGTGGGCATCACGGATGCTGACGGCACTGGACTGTCGCCGCTCCAGGTTGCGTGCCGCAACGGTGACCGCGAGATGGTGAAGGTGCTCGTCGAAGCCGGGGCGGACGTAAACAAGCATGAGGAGTTTACGCAGACGGCGCTCGAATATGCCGCATCCGGGAACCACACGGAGATCGTCGCCTTCCTTATAAGCAGGGGCGCGGACGTCAATCTCGGCTCCCCGCTTACGAAATGCGCTGAATCCGGGGCCGTCGAATCGGCGCGGCTCCTGATAGCAAAAGGCGCCAGGCTGGACGACCCGGGTTTTGGAGCCATGGGCCCCCTCCATACGGCTGCGTTTAGCGGCCAGATGGAGATGGCCAGGCTCCTCGTCGAGAGCGGCGCGGAGATAAGCGTCCAGAATTACGGTATCACACCGCTTACCTACGCGCTGTCCCAGAATTACCCTGAAATCGCCAGGTATCTGATATCCATGGGATGCATCCTGTCAAATGTAGCGAGTGTTAATTTTTACCGTGTGGCCCCCCTGCACCAGGCAGTGGAAAATGACGACATGGAAACCGCGCGCATGATCATCGACCGCGGGGTAAAACTGAATATAGTCGACGGCAATGGCGAGACCGCGCTCCACAAGGCGGCAGGCACCGGCAACCTGGCCCTCGTGCGCCTCCTGGTGGAACATGGCGCGGACACCAACATCGAGGGAGGGCTCCAACGATACGACCAGACGCCCCTTGATTCCGCCGTATCCAGGGAACATCCCGAGGTCTGCGCATATCTGCTGGATCATGGCGCGCGGATCGTCCCGCGGACCGTCCTTATTGCCGTCCTCTCCGGCAACGAAGCCATTGTGCGGCGCCTTATCGCGAAAGGTGCGGACTTCTCCATAACCGGCAGGAACGGGAACACGCCGCTTCACCTTGCTGCAGCCAGGGGCCACAAGCAGGTTGTGCGCGCTTTGTTGGAAAAAGCACCGGGTATCGCGGCGAAAAATGATAATGGTGACATCCCGCTCCATTCGGCCGCCCGATGCCGGTACTCGGGCGGCCCCGAAACCTGCACCCTGCTGATCGATAAGGGCTCCGATATCAACGCGATGAACAACGAGGAGAAAACCCCCCTTGCCTGCGCACTGGAAGAAGGGAATGATGCAATAATAAAAATCCTGATGGGAAGGGGCGGTCTCCTGAACAGTGATGGGTCAGCATCCTCCCCGCTGCACCTTGCCGCGCGGGTCGGCGACATTTCCCTCATGAAGCGGGAGTTGGCGCGAGGTGCCGGTATCAACGATCCTGACAGCGACAGGATGAGTCCCCTTCATATGGCGGTTAAACACAAGCAACTGGAAGCTGCGAAATACCTTCTGAAAAACGGCGCATCGCCCCTGCAGCGCTTCAAGGTGCCGCCCTCGGATTTAGACTTTTTCGGTTCAGAGAGGGAAACGCAGTCCCCGGCCGAGTCAGCGGTCGAATCAGGATATGTTGACATGGTCCGTCTCTTCCTGGATTCCGGCGTGTCCCCGGACGAAAAGGACCGATACGGCGATTCGCTGCTGCACAGGGCAGTTTCTGGCAAGCAGGAAGATGTTGCCCGTCTACTCATAAAAAAAGGCGCTGACGTGAATGCCGTTAACAAAAAGAACGAAACGCCCCTTTTCGTGGCGGCCCGCTATGATGATGAAAAAGAAACACGGTTCAATCTCGGGAAGCTTCTTCTCGAAAGCGGCGCAGACCCGAATATCAGGTCATCGGAGGGGGATAAATCACCCCTTATTGATGCTGTAGACCACAACATGACGGCCTTGGTCGAATTACTGCTGAAATACAAGGCTGATCCCAACGTAAAAACCTCCTCAGGGAACACGCCGCTCTTTGAGTCATATGACAACCCGTACCTGGCGTCCCTGCTCCTCGATAATGGCGCCGATCTCACCGCCAGGGACAGTGAAAAAAAGACGCCGTTACTGCGTGCGGCCCTCCCTGTTCAGGCCCTGCTCATCGAGCGGGGGGCTGATATCAAAGCTTCTGACGGGAAAGGCGACACCATCCTTCATCACCTGGTCAGGGAATGGTCCCTGCCGGCTTTCAGGTTCGCCCTGAGCAAGGGCGCGGACATCAATGCCCGCAATAAAAACGGCGACACACCCCTGAATATAGTTGCCCAGAGTACGCCGGGGTGGGATTTATCAACCAATGCCGTGGAGATTATACAGCACCTGCTGTCGCGCGGTGCGGATTTTTCCATTGCCAATAACGAGGGGAAAGCCCCGGCTGATTCTACAGGCCTACTATTTGCCGCGGTATCAGGTACGGGAGATGCAGAATACAACCTGGTCAAGGCGATCCTCACCAGAAAAACCCCTTCGCTCAAGAGAGATACTGACGGCGCTTCGCTGATCCATCTTGCCGCAACACCAAGAATGATCGATCTGCTCTTGAAGAAAGGCCTGTCGATCAACAGCAGGAACAGCAATGGCGAAACGCCGCTGCATGTCTGGTGCGGGACGTCCAATTACGAGCAGAAGGAGCCGATCAATGCCGTGATCAGCGCCCTCATCGAAAGGGGAGCGGATGTCAACGCAAGGGACGCGGAGGGGCTGACCCCGCTCCACAGGGCAATTTTTTCAGGCAATATTGAATGCGTGCACCGGCTTCTTGCCAAAGGCGCCCGCTCAGACGTCGCAATCTCCTCCAAGTCAAAGCCGAAGCCGTGGCGGGATGACGACGGCTCGACCATACTGCATAAAGCCGCGGGAAGCGGCATTACGCCGGAAGACATGCGAATCCTCATCAAGCAGGGAAACAGCGTTCTTGCGGCGAACAGCGAAGGCGATACGCCCCTCCATGTTGCGGCACGCAGCAAGAATGCCGCAGCGGCGAAGACATTGATCTCTGCCGGCGCCAGAACGGCGGCAAAAAATAATAGCGGTGAGACCGCCTATGGGATCGACCACGGAGCCCTGCTCTTTTCTGTTATCGAGACCGGGGCCGCGTCAGACCTTGAATTTTTCCTTGGTCACGGTGCCCGGATTGAAACAAAAGACGAGTACGGGAATACCCTTCTCATGTCCGCTGTGAACAAGAAAAGGACGAAGATTGTAAAATTGCTCATGAAAAAGGGCGCCGCAATTAACGCAGTTGACAACTACGGATACACAGCTCTTCACCATGCGATTTACAAGTATGACGCCGCAATGGCAAAGCTCCTTGTCGGTTACGGCGCGGATGTGAACCGCCAGGACAATGCAGGCGACACGCCTCTTCATATCGCGGCAGACAGGGATGTCAGCATTGTCAGGCTTCTCCTGGAGCATGGCGCCAGGAAAGACATCGTGAACAAGAAGGGACTGCGGCCCGCAGACCTGGCGACGACAGCGGAAGCGATCCGGCTTATGAAGGGGGAATAACCCTTCCTGTCCGTGTCGGATACAGGCGCGCTCGAGGTTCGGTCCAGCGCGCAGGCGCGAAATGCCATTATTGAATATGCAGGATGAAGATGCGCGGGCTGATCGCGAATCGCCATGCTGTGCCGTTTGTTCAGTATAAGGCGAAGAATGCTTCTTGAAAATGAAATAGTTATAATATCGCGCGCGCCGAAAAAATGAAAAGTTTTGCTATAAACGAGCAAATAATTCCCGCCCGCAAAGAAGGCATACACAACTGATTCAATCATTTGTGCGCCGCACTCGTGGCAGAGCACTGTCGTCAGGTGATCATACCCCTTAATAAATGGGCAGTTTTCGCGTCTTTTTTCTCCGGAATTATCATTCCAGACGACATCCCTTCTATATTAAGATATTTTTCTCTGCAACGGCCCCGGAAAGCCGGGGGATCGGTCCGGCTCAGCCGGTTCGAATCATTCCACGCAGAGGAGAAAACCATGGAATCAGCCCAGGCCCTTCGGACCCCCACACCAGGCACACTCGTAATTCCTGCGAAAAAACGGCAAAAATCTGCCGGTGAAAGGCCCCGTGTCCTGAAGATCCAGCGGACCTGCGTGTATGACGGCCCCGGCATCCGCACCGTGATCTTTTTCCAGGGATGCGCCCTCCGGTGCCGCTGGTGCCAGAACCCTGAAGCCCTGACCTACCAGCCCGAACTGGCCCCCGATTCAGATTATTCGATTACCGATATCGTGGAGATAGTACTCCGTGACCGGGACTATTACAGGAAGACGGGGGGGGGCGTGACCCTGAGCGGCGGGGACCCCCTTTTACAGAACCCGGATAGCCTGGTTCCGCTTTTGAAGAAATTGAAAAAAGAGAAGGTGCACATTGCCGCTGAAACTTCACTGCATGTACCATGGAAGAACGTCGTCAGGGTCGCCCCCCATGTGGACCTCTTCCTGGTTGATCTCAAGGTCGTGGGCGACGACACACTCCACGCGGAGCTGACGGGCCAGGACGGCACCCTGATCCGCTCCAACATAGAAAAACTGATGGCGCGTAACGCCGGGATACGATTTCGCATGGTGGTGGTGCCGGGCCTGAACGATTCGGAGCGCCACATCAGGGCCGCGGCGCGCTATCTCAAATCTTTGGGCCATGACTCCATCGAATTGCTGAAATATCATGACATGTACGAGGAGAAGGCCCTGCGCCTTGGCCTGGTGAGGGAATCCCTGGGCATTGCGCCGGAGGAGAGCCTCGAGGCGCTCAAGACCGCCGCCGACGTGTTCAGGTCACTCAGGATCAGGGTCGAAGCCATTGACCTCGAGCCCGGGAGGGAGCGCGCCCTGTTCACCGGGCGCGTCCATGCTATCCAGAAGGCCATCCGGGAGAGCGACCACCACCTCTGCTTCGAGGTTTCCCGGCTCAAGACCGACTTTTACAAAAAGAACGGCTTTTCAAAGCCGGCCCACATTCATCGTGCGGAACGCCTTGCCCATGTCCTGACGAACAAGGAGATTATCGTCTATCCCGAAGAGCTCCTCGTGGGCAACTTTACCTCGAAGCGAAAGGGCGGCCAGGTATGGGAGGAGCATTACGGAAGCCTCTTCGTGTCGATACTGCACCAGATCAACCGGCAGAAACCGGTGTCCTTCAAGTGTTCATTCAGGGACAAACTCGCCTTCTATTTTAAAATTTTCCCCTTCTGGATGCGGCGGAGCCTCCTGGGCAGGGTGAACAGGAAGGTTTCAGACCTGGTGCTCACCGTGGCGCGGGCATCGGAGATGAACGCGGGATTCAACAACAACATGGCGGCCATCGCGCATTTCATCGTCAACTTCGAGCGCCTCCTTGAACTGGGGACAACGGGGATGATCGAGGAGATCAGGGCGGCGCAGAGGGAAAAGCCGGATAACAATCAGGATTTTTATAATGGCGCCGTCATCGCGCTCGAAGCGATTGAGGCCTTCGCCGGCCGCTACGCCGACAGGCTCGGCGAGATGGCCCTCGCGGAGAGCGATGAGAATCGCCGTCGCGAGCTTGAAGCCATGGCCGCCGTGTGCCGGCATGTCCCGAAACACCCGGCGCGCACCCTCCATGAAGCGCTCCAGTGCATGCTCTTTCTGCAGATCGCCCTCTGCCTGGAATCCTACGAGAACGCCGTGTCGTTCGGGCGCCTCGACCAGATACTCTATCCCTACTATGCACGGGACCGGAAGGCGGGGAGGATCACCTACGAAGAGGCGAAGGAGTTGGTGGCCCTCTTCATCCTCAAGATGGACGAGGTGATCCTGGTGAACGACGGCGACACCTACCTGGGCATCGGGAAGCTCTTCGAGACCATGTCAACGGACCAGTCCGTCACCGTGGGCGGCCTCGGGAAAGACGGCAGGGATGGGACCAACGACGTCACCTACATGCTCCTCGACGTATGCGAGCTCCAGCCCTACGCCGTGAACATGACGGCGCGGCTCCACGCGAAGAGCCCCGCGGCGTACGTGGAGCGCCTCGCCGAAGTCTATATCAACGGGGCGCCCATGCCGGCGCTGTACAACGACGAGATCTACCTCGACACCCTGCGACGGCATTATCCCACCTCCGTGGAGCAGGCGCGCAACTACTCCATCGTGGGATGCGTGGAGCCGAACGCCTCGGATGACCACTACGGCAACACCGACTGCGCGAACGTGAACGTCGTCCTGCCGTTTCTCCAGGCGCTCAAGGGCGAAGAGGATGACCTCTGGAACTACGGGTTCGCGGAGCAGCTTGATAAGATTGTTTCCAAGTTCATCGAGTATACTTTCAGGAGGGACAACGCCTTTTCCCGGTTCGTCCTTTCCCGCTATACCCGGCGGCGCAACCGGAGAAAGACCAGGAAGGCCGCGCGTTCCTGCAACCCCCCGGCGAACATGGATGAGCTCCTCGAACGTTTCCAGAATCGCTTGAATGTCCTTACCTCGTCCATACTGGCGGACCACCAGAGGATCGAAGGTGAAATCCGGAAGAACTTTCCCACGCCCCTGGCCTCGTCACTCTCCCCGGGGTGCGTTGCAAGCGGGAAGGATGTGAACGAAGGGGGCGCGACCTTCAACAGCAGCGGCATCCAGGGCGTGGGGATCACCGACGCCGCGGATTCACTCCACGCCATAGACCAGGTCGTGTTCAAGAAGGGCCTCTACACCCTTCGTGAGGTCATCGAAGCCATCGATCACGATTTCGAGGGAGATCGCCACGGCGCGGTGAGAAAGGCCCTTCTCGCGGTGCCGAAATTCGGGCACGACGGGTCTCCCGAGGCCGTGGAGTGGGTGAACCGCGTGCTCGAGATCTACGTGAAGGCCCTGGATTCCGTGGCAAACCCGCCCCGCGACGGCATCTACACCGCGGGCTACTACGCCCTGAACGTCAACGACGTCTACGGCGCGAAGACGCCCTCGCTCCCCTCGGGAAGGCTCCGGGGGGTCCCCCTGGCCAACAGCGTCACCCCCCACTACGGCATGGAGTCGTCGGACCTGCTTTCATCGCTGAATTCCGTGGCCGGCGTGGATTTCGCGCGCCTGGCCCCCAACGGGACCACGGTGACCTTCACCATCGACGCGGCGCTCTTCCAGGGCGATGAGGGGGTGAGGAACCTGGCGCGGATCATCGAGACATTCTTCAAGAAGGGCGGGATGCAGTTCCAGCCCAACGTCATCAACCGGGAGATCCTCCTCGAGGCGTACCGCAACCCGGAGAAGTATCCCTTCCTCCTGGTGCGCGTCGCGGGGTACTGCGCCTATTTCAACGATCTGTCCGATGAACTGAAAAAGAGGATCATCAACAGGACCTACTATTCGTAGGGTGCTTGATGGGAATAACATCGCAGCCGGTGAGCCTGTGATGACATCGCATTTATGTGCATCTTTAACGTATTGCGGATAACGCGTGTGTTAATATGCAGGTTGTTCTACCTCAGTTCCGTGAACGGTCTCTAGGTAAAGTTACGGCACAACTATATTCATCCAATCAACATCCCAGATAGAAATGAAATGACCACACCTAATACAATAATTGTATCCATATAGGAACTTGCACCGTATTCAGTCTGGGGCCAGGTGTAACAATGCGTTTTATCTGAATCATTATGGGAGGAGAAAAGAGTTATTTCAACACAAAAAGCACTGGACAGCGGCCTTGAAATTTTCCCATATTAGTACAATATGGGATTCAAGACCAGCCTCAAACGAACATTCTATGATCGAAAGACCGGCATGGTGCCTGAAGACCGCCTCGAGAAACTCATGCCCAATGTGCGCATCAAAGGGCCCCTCATCATCAGTGTGAAGCACCGCCACATGCTCGTTATCGGGTTCGATGATGTGAAAAGGTTTCTTTACATAAGAGAACCCTCGGACCCGAAGATGCCGACCGTGGATTATACCGTTTTTATCAACCGAAACAGCCTCTGGCGCCGAAATAACCCCGATCGGAGCGGATGGGACGGCCGGTACCTTGCCGTGTGGAAATAGTTCAGCTCGCATATTCGCTGTGCATAACGCTCCTTGTGGTTTTCGCGGCTGTCGCACGAGATCAGCAAATTCAAGGAGATTGCGCCGCCTTCTGCGAATGACGTCCGTCCCCGTCTTGGCGCGGACTTTCATGCTGGCTTCGATGGTTTTGTTCATGATCAAAGTTTTTTTAAGGAATGAATTTCTATGGCACTATCATTAACACCCGGTAAAAATTGTTGGCGGATAGAACATGCCGATAAACTCAGTTTCATTATTGACGGTGCCGCTTACTTTCGTTTACTCAGGATGGTCCTGATGCGTGCGCGCCACAGCGTTTACATTTTAAGCTGGGACATCGACAGTCGCGTGGAGTTGGTTCGTGGTGGCGTCAATGACGGATATCCCACCATGCTGGGAGATCTTTTAAACCATTGCGCGAAGCGGAGACCGGGCCTTCATCTGTACGTGCTTAACTGGGACTTCGCCATGATTTTGGCAATGAACCGTGAATGGCTTCCAATCTATCAACTTGATTGGAAAACACACCGGCGTGTACACTTTGCCCTGAGCAGTTATCATGCAAGCGGTGCATCCCTGCACCAGAAGATTGTTGTGGTAGACGATGAGATTGCTTTCATCGGCGGACTTGATCTTACCATGGGACGCTGGGACACGACGGAGCACAAACCTGATAACGAAAACCGGGATATCATTGATAATAAGATATCCAGACCATATCATGATATTCAGATCATGGTAAGCGGAAATGCAGCAGCTGCCATGGCGGACCTGGCACGGGATCAATGGAAAAAGGCGACAGGAAAAACCCCTCGAAGCGCGGGGAACAGGAAGCACGACGATCTCTGGCCAGGTGATGTTGAACCTGACATGGAGGACATCGACGTGGCGCTGGCAAGGACGCAGGCCGAGTATAAAGAGCAGGCTGAAATTCGCGAGATACAGGAGTTTTACAGACAGGCAATACTTGACGCGCGGGATTATATCTATATTGAAAACCAATATTTTACCGCGCCTGTAATAGCCGATTCTATTCAAGCAAAACTTGAAGAAAAAAATGGCCCTGAAATAGTGATGGTCTTTCCCAGAGAAACAGAGGGGTGGCTTTCACAGTTCACCATGGACGTTCTTAGAGCCAGACTGATACGCAGGTTGCAGAAGCATGATACCTATGCAAGATTAAAGGTGCTGTATCCGGAATCACCTACTCATGGAGATGTATCCATAAATGTTCACGCCAAGCTTATGATCGTTGACGATAGAATTGTCACCGTAGGATCGGCAAATCTTAACAACAGGTCAATGGGCCTGGATAATGAATGCAACCTGATTGTTGACTCACAGGCACAGAAACACGCCGAAACGGGAATCAGGAATTTCAGAAACAAGCTTCTTGCGGAACACCTGGGGACCAGTCCTGAAGTTGTCGATGAAACGGTAAAACAAAAAAAGTCGTTGATCGAATGTGTAGATGAGCTTACGAATACTGACAGGCGATATTTAAAGGAGCTTTCCCTGGAGGTTCCGGAAGAAATTGACCGGGTCGTTCCGGATACAGACGTGGTTGACCCCGAATACCCCATTAAGCCGGAACTAATAGTCAAAAGACTTGTACCTGAAGCAGGCCACAAGCCTGCTCGAAAACGGATAGTTGCCTGGATTTTTTTAATCGCGTTAATAGCATCTCTGTCGGCAATGTGGCGATGGACGCCATTAAGCGAATGGTTAAACATTGACACTCTGTCAAATGGCATGTCAATGATTCGCGCTATCCCGGCAGCGCCCGTGCTTGTCATAGCTGTTTTTGTTCTTGCGGGTTTGATTGCCTTCCCCTTTACAATATTAATCATCGTAACGGTACTCACCTTCGGTCCTGTTCAGGGTTTTATTCTTTCGTTGATTGGTGGTATTCTAAGCGCCCTGATAATATATTATCTTGGCGAACTCCTGGGCCGAACTACCGTACGCAGGCTTGCGGGTTCAAAACTCAACAAAATAAGTAAAACCATCGCGCGCCATGGCATTATTACCATTATGGCCGTACGCGTAATCCCGGTGGCGCCCTTTTCGGTGGTGAATCTGGTCGCAGGCGCGTCCCATATCAATTTTCGTGACTACTTTATTGGAACCATACTGGGAATGACCCCCGGGATGATTGCCCTGACCCTTGTCACGACCAGGGTCAATGCAACCATAATGAATCCTGAGCCCCAAAACATCATACTGTTGATTGTAACCGTCGTTGTGGTTGTCCTTGCCGCTTATATGCTGGTACGCTGGCTAAGGAGAAAGTCAAAAGATGAACGGGAGGTAAATGGATAAAAAACATCCGCTGCAATTCAACATCATGGATCAAAGATCGATCAAAATGGCGACATACAATATACACCGATGCATCGGCACCGACGGAAGATCAGATCCTGAAAGAATAATCCGTGTTTTGAAGGAACTGGATTCCGATGTAATAGCGCTGCAGGAAGTTGAAACGGTGTATGACGGCGGCTTTGACCTGCTCAATGAATTCAGTAAAGAAACAGGCATGCATGCTGTGCCGGGCCCTACCATGTACAGCGCAGTCTCTGATTATGGAAACGCACTGCTCAGCAGATATGAGATACACGATCTTTTAAGAGTGGATATTAGCGTTAAGGACCGTGAGCCACGCGGCGCCCTGAGCGTTACCATTGATGAAGGTGAAAAAAAGATACACGTAATAGCCACGCATTTTGGCTTGTCCGCCAGGGAGCGCGCTGTACAGGCCGAACGGTTGATTCAAGTAATAAAGGAGCAGAAGGCTGATATGTCTGTGTTGATGGGGGATTTGAATGAATGGTTTTATTTTTCCAGGTCGCTGAGGAGGATGAGAAAACACTTTCCCCGAACCGGATGTATTCGGACCTTTCCGTCCGGTTTTCCTTTGCTGGCTCTTGATAAAATATTAGTGGATGCGCGTTGTATGATGCGGAATCAGATGTCTGTAAAAAGCGAATTTACCAGGATAGCCTCCGACCATCTTCCTTTGAGGGTTGAAATATTTTTCCATTCCGCAGGCGAGGTCATGTGACCTCGCCTGCGGAAACCTTGAAGGGGCGACACAACATAATGCCCACAAGTTCGTTAAGAAAAATTATAAAATAAGCATAAATGTAATTGAAAAATCATGAAACAGTGCTCCACTAGCACACATGAAGAAGAATATCATTAAAGGAAGAAACGCCGCGATACTGAAGGCGGTGATGAACGCCATCATACCTCGCGGCGGGGCCTTCGGGCCAGGCGCCGCGGATTACGACCTCCTGCCCCGCGTGGAGGCCATCGTGAGAAGCTACGATCCGTGGATACGCTCCCTCTTTCCCCTGATGCTCTCCTACATCCAGTTCACCGCGCTTCTGCGCCACGGAAGGGTTTTTTCGCGCCTCCGTGAAGACCGCGCCATGGCCTTTCTCCATGGCATGGAGACGAGTCCCTTCTTTTATAGGCGCATGATCATCCTTCTGATGAAGCTGGTGACCATGCTCGCCTTCTATGAAGACGACGGGGTGTCGCGCCTCACCGGCTATGTCCACGGCTGCGATGAGGGAAGGTAGCATGCCGCGGAAGAAAGGAACCAACCATGATGCCGTTCAGGGGAAGCAATCATGATCGTGACCTATAACGAATACTCGGGGGACATGCGGGAGCGCTGCGACGTCTGCGTCATCGGCAGCGGTCCCGGCGGCGGAGTCGTGGCCAAGGAGCTCGCCGAAAAGGGGCGCCGCGTGGTCCTCCTCGAGGAGGGTGGGCACTTCACCGTGGACGACTGGGACGGCAGGCCCGCGAAGGGGCTCGTCGAGATGTACCGGAGCGGCGGGTCCACGGGTACGCTCGGCAATCCCTTCATCTCCCTCACCCTGGGGAAATGCATCGGCGGCACCAGCACCGTGAACTCCGCCACCTGCTTCCGTACTCCCGGGAGAATACTGAGGAAATGGCGCCAAGAGCTGGGCCTCGGGGCGATGAGCGAGGAGACCATGGATCCCTATTTCGACCGGGTGGAGAGGATCGTGAACGTCACCGAGCTTCCCTGGGACCTCCTGGGGAACAACGCGAAGGTGGTGAAGCGGGGGTGCGACCGCCTGGGCTACACCTGCAGGCCCCTGCGCCACAACGTGAAGGAGTGCAAGGGGTGCGGTCCCTGCCAGTTCGGGTGCCAGGAAAACGCCAAGCAGAGCGTGAACGTCACCTACGTTCCCATGGCGGACCGCTTCGGCGCCAGGATATTCGCGAACTGCCGCGCCGAGCGCCTGGTGATACGCGACGGAAAGGTCGCCGGCGTGGAGGCGCGGGCCATTGACCCGAAAACGGGCAAGCGCGCCTGGCGCGTTTCCGTGGAGTGCGACGCTGTCGTGGTGGCCTGCGGTTCCCTCATCACGCCTTCCTTCCTGAAATGGAACGGCCTCAGGAACCGCCACGTCGGAAGGCACCTCCAGATCCATCCCGCGAGCAGGGTTGTGGCCCTCATGGACGAAGAGGTGAAGGGCTGGAAGGGGGTGTCCCAGGGAGCCTACATCGACGACTTCGAGGACGAGGGGATCATGATGGAAGGGGTGATGGTGCACCCCTCGCTCCTCCTGGCCGCCATGCCCGGCGTGGGGCACGCGCACAAGGAGATGGCCGCGCGCTACAACAACCTCGCCGCCTTCGGCGTCATGGTCCACGACGAGACCGAGGGGAGGGTGCTCAGGGGTTACCGTCCAGAGAAGAGGGGCGGGATCCTGGCCACCTATTTCATTCGGCGGGGCGACGCGGAGAAGTTGAAAAGGGGAATTGTGTACCTGGCGAAGATATTTTTCGCCGCCGGGGCACGGGAGGTCTACACCGCGATTTCGAAGATGCCGGTGCTCCGCTCCGTTGAAGATGCCGAAAAACTCCTGAAGATGCGCTTACGGCCAAACCAGATCGAGACCATGGCCTTCCACCCCCTGGGGACCTGCCGCATGGCGGCCTCCCCCGGGGACGGGGCGGTGAGCGGAACCGGCGAGTCCTTCGAGGTGAAGAACCTCTATGTCGCCGACGGGAGCGTGATCCCCACCTCACTCGGAGTGAATCCCCAGATCACCATCATGGCCGTGGCGAACTATATCGCGGATTGCGTGGACCGCGGGCTTGGCGGCGCCGGGGAGGAGATACCGGCGCGGTGAGGGGGCGTTCACCCGTCATTAATCGTCTTTGAATATCTCCGGGTAGAGCTTTTTCTGGCAGTCGGGGCAGAGGCTGTGGGTGAAGAGCATCTCCCTGTTCTCGCGCAGGTAGGTCTCGATGGAAACCCATGACTCCCGATCGCCGGGCGCTCCTTCCCCGTTCCTGATTTTCTTGCAGTTCGAGCATATGGGGAGAAGACGCTCGATCTCACGGAGCCTCCGCGACGCCTCCCTCAACCGGCGCATGTCGCGCGCCAGCGCGGCGATCAGCGCGCCGATGACAATGAGTATGGCCGATGCCACGATCAGGCCGAGTATCACCTGGTCCCGCGAGGCATGCCTCTGTATTTGCAAGACCGTCCTGTCGATGGAATCGAGAAGCTCGACGTTCTTTTCCAGAACATACCGGAGTGAACGCTCGTCCCTGTCGCTGATGAAGCGTTCCAGGTTGGTCCTGAAGGGCTTCCAGCGTTCGAAAATATCCCCGAGCAGACGCGCGGTCTCCCTGTCCTCGGTCATGGGAAGCTCGCGTCTCTCCATTCCCTCGATGTCAAGCTGGACCGGACCCCCCATGGTCGCGGCGTGCAGCGATGAATGGAAAATTCTGATCGATGCGCGCACGGTTTCGCCGGGCACGGCGCCTTCCCGGTAGAGGAGCGCATCCTTTGTGATCTTCTGGGTCAGCATGCGGAGGCGCCCCACGCCGTTGACACGCGCGTAATCGTCAATCTGGTCGCTCACGAGGGCGTATAGCGCGATGGAGTACGCCGCGATAACGGCGGCGACAAGGATGTAGCGCATATAAATGAGGGGATATCGCGGTTTTGATCCTCGTTTCATCTTCGAAGGTCCGTGAGGCTCATCATGCCACTTTTTATACGGACGTTCCCGGAAAATTTGTTACACCATCGCATCAACGAAAGAGGCCCCGGCTATTTCACTTCGGTGAAGCCTTTTCCCTCCCACCGGTAGGTTTTTTTCTCGATCTTCGTCACCCTGTATTCCTTCGCCTCCTCGTTGAACTCTTCGTGCGTGGTGAAGACGACGACGCAGTCCTTCACCCCTTCTTTTTCGTCGGGGAAGACCGGCTTTGATATGACGTGGAACACCCCGGCCTCCACCATGCTGAGCGTCTTCACTCCCTGGTAAAGCGCGGTGCCGTCGTGGATGACGAGGACCGTGCCGAAGGGATAGCCGCATGCCGGGTAGTTGAACGAGAGGGCGATCACATTGGTAACGCCCTTCAGCCCCCTCCCGCCGTGTAGTTCCGCCGTAACCGAGTAGTCATAGGTGCCGTCCTGGTTGAGAAGCCCCGGGGGATTGAATTCAACCTTCCCCGCGACGGCTCCTCCCCGGAGGAGGGTCACGCGGCAGGCGACCGAATTGTCCGATGTGACCGAGAGGCCGGCAAGAACGACTTCACCGCCACCGGCGTTCTTTAGATCCAGGGACGCGACGGATATCAGCCCTCCCCAGACAAACCCCTTCTTCTCGACGCCCCGATCCCCGAAGCTCACTCCGTACCAGGGCGCGTTGAGCCTGTTAATGGTTGAGGAGACGTCGCTTTTCGAGGTGATCCTGAGCCTCGAGCCGATGGGGAGGGTGGCGATGACGGGACCCGAGAGGGACGGCGTGGAACGGATGTTCACCCGGTCCGCGGCAAGCCGCACCGTGGAGCCGTTCTGGAACGTGCCGAGCTGGTAGGGCCCGTCCGTGGCTGTGGGAGCAGGCGCAACGGCAAGAAGTATGGCGAAAAGAACCGGTAGTTTCATGCTGGTACTCCATCGATGGATCGGGGAGCCTTGCGACCGGGCCCCGTTCCCGGCATGATGGAAGGTACACCGTATAACATGGTTCATGCAATCTTTTTTCGACCTTCTCCAGGTAAAAACAGGGGCTTTGCGTTAAGTGGTCCCAGGCTCACCGCGCCGTCGTCCTGAATAAGCCTACGCGGTTTGCATGGTGAAAAAATGCTTGCCCGGCCCCGGGATGGATGCTATGAATCCTGGGTGACACGGCACCCTTTCCGGGAGCACGGGCCCCTGCCGCGGACAGTTCGCGGCAGTGAAGATGCCCGATATCGTATAACGGAAAACATGATGAGAATCTCAATTATACTTGCCCTCCTTCTCTCCGGCGTCGTTGCCTACGCGGCAGAAAAGGAGGAATACTTTAAGATACTTGAACAGGCGTTCAAATCGAGCGAATACGAGACGGCGATCGACGCCATGGAAGAGGCCGTCAAGGAATACCCCGGAGAAGCGGAATTTCACGCGGGCCTGGTCTATCTGCTTGTCAATGCGGGGAGATATGACCGTGCTATCGCAGTTGCCAAATCGGCGGACAGGGAATTCCCGCGCAATCCGCGCATCGGCGACGCCTACCGTGTCTCCCTGACGGGGGCCGGATGGGCGGCGCTCGGTGATAATAACATCGAGAGCGCGTACCGGTTTTTTAAAACCGCCTACCAGCGCTTCCCGGACGACCGGGAAACGGCGAATGGCTTCGGTCACATGCTCGTGGTAATGAAAAAGAACCGCGCTGCCCTGGAGGTCCTTGAACGGGGGCACGCGATGCACCCGGAATACAGCCACATACGGTTTAACCTCGCCTGGGCGTGCATGGCCCGGGGGGACGAGCTCCTTGAGGAAGGGGACGCGGCAGGGGCGGCGTACCTGTTCCGCCGCGCCTTCGAACTCGGCGATAAGAACGACGCGGACCTCCATATCGCCTATCTCTACCGCCTTCCGCGGTTCCAGGGTTTCCAGGAGGGGAGCAGGGTCCTTGTCGCCGCGATGAAGCGCTTCGGCGACAATGACGAGCTCTATCGCGCCGGTTTCTGGCTTTTCCACTCCCTTGCGGACTGGCACCGGGACCGCCGCGAGTACCCCGGGATGATCCAGGCCCTCAAGGGCCTCTGCTCGTTCTCGGCGAAGAGGAAGCTCATCTACAGGGACGATATGACCTTCTCCCATCTCGCCATCAGTAAAACAAACGCAGAGATTTTCGCCATGATCGAGTCGCTCTGCCCTTACTGGCGAAGGTTCGCCGGCGAGGAGGGGGCGACGGCACGGGCGCTCCTCGGAAAATTGAGAAAAGACCTGCCGGTGGACCTTTATTTCGTGTACTTCAATCTCCTGGGCCACGTCCTCTACCGCGAGGGAAGGGTTAAAGACGCGCGGGTCGAGTTTACGCGGGCCTACAATCTTATCATGAAACTCCCCATGGCCGGGAAATTCAGGTACCGGGAGGAAGTATCAATCCCCTTCCCCCTGAAGGGGGTGTTCCTCGCCGCGAACTGTGACAGCGAGAACTACGTGACGCACATGGGCCTCAACCGGTGGTGTTACGATATATTCGGTTCCGACGAGAAGGGAAACCTGATTCGCCCCGGGGTCGAAGAGCAGAAGAGCAGGCTCTCGGATTGGTTCGGATACGGCGCCGCGATACATTCCCCCCTTGACGGTACGGTCATCGCCGCGGAGGACGGGCACTCCGATGACCGTCCCTACACGGAGAGTCCCGGGAAGGGCAATTACATCGATATCAGGACCGACGACGGCAAGATACTTCATTTCTATCATATACAGAAGGGTTCCGCCACGGTGAGAAAAGGGGAGCGGGTAAAGTCCGGGGACAAAATCGCAAGGCTCGGGAATTCCTCGTCGTTTACCCCGCACCTTCATTTCGGCGTGTACTCCAGGGACTGGCTTGTTTCACACCCGGTTTTTTTCACGGACTATCACGTGATCGGGAATGGCGAGCGGAGACACGTGACCAGGGGACAGCCCTCTATCAACCGGGAGAACCAGGAGGTCATCGAGGCGCGTTGATATACAGACGCGGAAGGATTCCCGATCAGTATGGATAGTGTATCAAAATATCGCCACGGAGACACGGAGACACAAAGGCGGGTCTTCTTCATCGAACCACGGAATCTCGTCCTGTTGTATCGAGTATGCTATTTGGTCTTATTGCTGAAAATAAATAACCTGTGTTTTTTCTGTGACCCGGTGCCTCCGTGGCAAATTGGTATTACCATGCAGTAAATGATACTTTGAGCCGTTGACGCCTGGAAATAATTGAAAGGAGCGTATAACATGGGAATAAAATTTTACGCCGTTGGTTGTTCAATATTCGTATCAGCACTTTTCGCGTTGTCCTGCTCGACGTCGAAGATATCGATGAACAGGGGTGAGCTCGAGAAAGTCGGCACGGTGGCGATCATGAGTTTTGACCGGGCACCGGGCATTCCCCGGGAGATAGCCGTCGAGTGCGAGGACGCCTTCCGGGGTCATTTCATCGACGCGGGCAAGAGTGTCGTGGAGAGGGCCAGGCTCAGGTCGATAATCGGTGAGGTTGAAAGGGCCCAGGCGGGGCTGGTCTCCAGTTCCGAGGAGATAGGGAGGCTCACCGGCGCCGGGGCTCTCCTTTTCGGGAGTGTGACGCGCAACGGGGAAGAGGTGAAATGGGTCGATTATTACGAGTACGTGAAGGACCCCGTCACGAAGAAGTCGGTCAAGGTGCAGAAAAGAAAAAGGAAGAAGTTCTTCACCTTCCAGGTCCAGGCGCGCCTCGTGTCGACGGTGAACGGCTCCACGATTCTCACCATCGCGAATGAGCGTCCCGAGCGGTCCTACGAGATGACCGATTCGATGACCCTGAGCCGCATGCGGGGATATATCCTCGACCAGATGGGGAAGGATCTGAAAAAGGCCATTGAAGGTAAAGAATAGGCCGGGATTTATCCGAAGAATTTTTTTTAAAAATAATCTTTTTTATTGACATGGATCAAGGGGCAGATTATTAATTGCTTATTGGTTGGTTGTCCAATATAAATATTGGACACAAATTAATATAATCAAATCAATGCAGAATATATCAAATTTTTCATACAAAGGGCAGGGGTATCATTCCCGGCCTTTTTCCGGGCATAAAGTTGGTTGAACGACCAATTAAAATATTGGCCCGCGTCCCGGGCCGCCTGGTTCTTTTAAAAGAAGCAGCTGGATGGAGCGAATGCTGTTAAAGGGTTGCCTTCATACCCACACCACCTGTTCGGACGGGAAAATGACGCCCCAGCAGGTGGCCGATGCCTACGAGTCGCGCGGGTATGATTTTATCGCCTTCACGGACCATGATTACCTGCTCAAACCGAGCTACCGTGAGGAGTATGAGCGCGTGAAGACCGGCATGATCCTTTTCCACGGGATCGAGCTCACGGTCTTCGTAAAGGGATACATACACGTGGGGAAAATCGAGGGCGATTCCGAGGAGCTCCATATTTTCAACCATATCGGCGAATACGATCTATCGCCGGAGCAGGTCCTCGATCGGCTTGCGGTCCTCGAGACCATGTATCCCATCGACGCGGTGGAGATCACGACGAAGGGATTCAGGGACAGAATTTTTGAGGATCTCGAGATTAAGTATCCGAAGATCGCCTCGGACGACTCCCACACGATGGTGGGAATCGGGAGGGCCTGGGTGGAGCTCGACGCATCAAAAAGCAGGGACTCCATCCTGCGCGCGATCAGGAAGGGAGCTTTCTGGAACTGTTATCTCTGAAAGGGATGGCGGGGTATAACAATAGTCTGTAACGTCATGAAGGAGGTGGCATCGTGATGCGGTATCACGACAACGCAACGAGGAGGATGGGCAATGGCTAAAGGGAAACGTGTGGCGATCTGCGCCGTGGCGCAGGTAAAGAACGAAGGAGATTACTGGTATCAGCGTTTTCAAAACATGCTGCTCGACTGCTTCGAGTCGATCATGGAGGAGACAAAGGTGACCTTCGACATGGAGAAGGGCATCCGGAACGTCATCACCTGTTCCGACGACGTCTTCGACGCGCGTACCATATCCGACAATGGAATGACCGATGTCGTGGGGGCGCAGTTCCGCGGCGAGGAAAAGATGGCCCAGGAGAGCATCAACGGCCTCGGCTACGCCATGGCATGCATTCTTTCGGGCCACGACGACGTGATCCTCTACATGGGGCACGCGAAGGAGTCTCAGCCTGAAAGCCGCCAGATGTGCACCAACCTGGCCTTCGACCCCTTCTACACCAGGCCCCTGGGGCTTGACTACCAGAACGCGAACGCTCTCCAGGCCCGGGCCTACATGGAGAAGTCCGGCGTGAGCGACGAGCAACTCGCGAAGATCGTGGTGCGGTCCCGCGTGAACGCGAAGAAGAACCCCTTCGCCCGGGACAACGAAACGGTGGACGAGAAGGCGGTCCTGAATTCGCCGATGCTCGCCGACCCGATCCGGGCGCTCCACTACTACCCGGTCACTGACTGGGCCTTCGGGTTGCTTCTCTGTTGCGAGGAGCGCGCCAAGGAGTTCACGAAAAACCCCGTATGGCTCACTGGATACGGATCCTGCATGGACAGCTATTTTCTCGGGGACAGGGACCTTGTCTCCAACTTCTCGCTCAAAAATGCGGCACAGCGGGCCTACGCAATGGCAGGCGTCAAGGATCCGCGCAAGGAGATCAATTGTTTCGAACTTGACGACCACGCAGCCTACCAGCTCCCGATGTGGGCCGAAGGTGTAGGCCTGGCCGACGAGGGGAAGGGAGGAGCCTGGATCGACTCCGGCGGGCCGGATAAGTCGAATGTGAACCTCTCGGGAGGCCATCTTAACGGCAATCCCCTTCTACTCGGTGGGGCCGCCAGGGCCATCGACTGCGTGCTTCAGCTTCGCGGAGAGGCCGGGGAGCGCCAGGTGAAGGGCGTTAAGCGCGCCCTTGCACAGGGTACATACGGGCCCGCGGGACAGCATCAGGCCGTCGTGATAATGGAAGCGTAGGGAGGCGGATCAATGGCACACAGGAAGAAGAACAGGAACGTAGGAATAATCGGAATCGGCCAGACGAAGCACTCCAGCCACCGGGAGGATGTCAACCAGCCGGAAATGATACACGAGGCGGTGAGCGAGGCTCTCAAGGATGCCGGTATCACGATGAAGGATGTTGACTGCATCGTCCACGGCAACATGGAGCTCTTCGAGATGGTCCACCAGCCGGACCTCTGGCACAGCCTGGGCACCGGCGCCATGGGCAAGGAATGCATACGGATCACCACGGGGGGCACCGTGGGGGCCACCGTGGCGTGCGCGGCGGACAACCTGATCGCCTCGGGGATGTACGACATCGTCATGGCCATCGGCTTCGAGAAGCTCCAGGAGGGGCACACCACGGGGGGCATCACCAACATGGCAGATCCCCTCTGGTTCCGTCACCTCCAGACCGGGGCCCTTACCGGTTCAAAGGCCTATGACCTGATCAGGGAATTCGGCGAGGAGCGCGCGAAACGGGTATCGATGATGTACCGCATCATCATGGACAAGCACGCGGGGATGAACGAGAAGGCCCACCGCGCCTTCGGTCTCGAGTTCGAGCAGATGGACGACCTGATCAAGACCTCGCCCAAGCTCGTGGGGGACCTGAAGCTCATCGAGATGTGCTCACAGTCCGACGGCGCGTGCTGCGTGATCTTCGCGTGCGAGAAGAAGGCGAAGAAGCTCGCGAAGACCCCGGTCTGGGTGCGCGACCACATCACGGTCCACCGCGAGGAGACCTTCGTCATATTCGGGTATGATGAGAAATACCCCGTGCCGCAGACCCACCGGTTCGCAGCGGAGCACCTTTACAAGCGCAACGGGATCGATAAGCCCCTGGAGTACTTCGACGTGTTCGAGATGTACGACCCGGCGAGTTGGTGGGCCGTGGACTGGATACGCGATTTCTTCCAGTTGAAGGGAGACGAGCATATCAAGCTGGTGGAAAACAAGGAGATCATGATCGACGGATCGATGCCGATCAACCCCTCGGGGGGCGTTATCGGGTCGAATCCCATCGGGGCCACGGCCCTGGTACGGATTGCCGAAGCGGCCCTCCAGGTCCGCGGAAGCGCGGGGAAACACCAGGTGCCGAAGCCCGTAAACCACGCCCTGGCCTCCGGCTTCGGCGGCACGATGTGGACGGTGCTCACGATGCTCGAAAAGGAACTCAACTGGTAGGAGGATGTCATGGCTGAATACTGGGGAATCAAGGTAGAAGATATATTCAACAGCATGAAGGAGCGCTTCCGCCCCGAGGGGGCCAAGGGAGTAGACGCTTCTTATGGATACGATATCGAGGACGAGGGGAAGTGGAAGCTGACGGTGAAGAACGATTCAATGACCCTTGAAAAGGGCGCCGATCTTTCCGGCTGCGTTTCCACGATGGTGACCAACGGCGAGAATTTCGTGGGTATCAACACGGGCAAGGTGGATGCCGCGGGGGCCTTCACCTCCGGGAAGGTCAAGGTGGAGGGCGACCTGGGCGCCTTCGGGAAGACCGGCAAGATGTTCAGGAAGTACGTGCCCCCCAAGAGGGAGATGACCACGAGGGATTATCTCGTCGACATGTTCGGCACCGTGGAGGCCCGCTTCAAGAAGGACGTGGCCAAGGACCTCGATTTCATCATTACCATCGTTGTCAGCGGACCGGACGGCGGAGTCTGGTCAGTCACGATCAAGAACGGGACGTGCAAGGTCAAGGAAGGGCCGGTTGACAATCCCACTGTCACCCTGGAAGTGGGGGACAAGGACTGGGTGGACCTGACCCTCGGGAAGGTGGACGCACAGACCCTCCTCTCCGCGGGGAAGGGTTCCGTCAAGGGCGAGATCGCCATGGCGATGAAATGGGGCGAGATTTTTGAGAAGTACGTAGACCCCATGGGAAGCGGAGAAAAGGAGCAGGAACTCCTCGTGTTAAAGAAGACCATCTCCGTGGACATGCGCTACGCCACGGGCCCCGTCATGGGAAAATTCCTGAAGGCCTTCAAGGACAGGAAGATACTCGGCAACAAGTGCCCCAAGTGCGGCCGCATCCAGCTCCCGGCGAGGGAGGTCTGCGCCGAGTGCCGCGTGCGCGTCACGGACTTCGTCGAGGTGGGCCCGAAGGGCCAGGTGCGCTACATGGAATACGTGTACTACGCCAGCCCCGACCCCCTCACTGGGGAGACCAGGGAGACACCCTACGGGATGGCGAACATCCTCCTGGACGGCTGCGAGGGGAACGACACTTTCGCCCATCTCATCCGGCGCGACCAGATCGACCTGATCAAGGGCGGGAACAACGAGGTTTCCGGCACGAGGGTCCGTCCCGTATGGAACGAGGACCCGAAGGGGAACATCTTTGATCTCAAGTACTTCGAGATAGACGAGTGAGGAGGGAGACGGGTATGAATATCGACAAGAATGACTGTTTCATCGTTGAAGGCAAGCTCGCGCTTCCCTACAGCTATTTTCCGGGACGGGTGGGGAGCAAGTTTATCATCACCCTCCGGGACGAGAAAAAAATAATGGGTACGAAGTGCCCCACCTGCAACACGGTGTATCTTCCGCCGCGCCAGGTCTGCGACAAGGATTTCACCGACATACGGGAAAACTGGGTCGAGGTGGACAAGAAGGGGACCGTGGTCAATTACACGGTGGTGCGCTACGATGACAAGCACCTGCCGCGGAAGGCGCCCTTCGTGCTGGCACTGATCAAGCTCGAGGGGGCCGATACGCCCTTCATGCATATCCTCGAGGAGATCGCTCCCGAGGACGTGAAGATAGGTATGGGAGTGGAGGCGGTCTTCGCGACGGAGACCACCAACACCATCCTTGATATCGACCACTTTAAGCCCGCCGCGGCGCGCGGAAGCAAGGTTGCCGATCGTCACGCCCTCAGGAAGGGAAAAGAAGTCAAAATCCAGGCCGTGGAAGAGGCGACGGCTGAAGTAAAAAGGAAAGGAGGAAGACCAGACATGTCACAACCGGTAATCATCACCGCCGCCCTCACCGGCGCGGCCACCATGAAGAATCAGAATCCGAACGTTCCCTACTCGCCGGAGGAGTTCGCCGAGGAGGCGTACAAGTGCTGGAAGGCCGGCGCCGCCATGGTGCACGTCCATGCCCGCGCCGACAACGGTATGGCAACGCACGAGCACGAGCGGATAAAGGCCACCCATGACGCCATCAAGGACAAGTGTCCCGAGCTCATCGTGAACCTGAGCTCCGCCGTGGGCATGGGCAAGACAGCCGAGCAGCGGATCAGCCAGATCGTGGCGATCAAGCCGGAGATGGCGTCCCTGAACACCAACACGATGAACTTCAGCATCATCGACCGGAAGACCGGTAAGATCTTCATCGACTACGTTTTCGAAAACACCTTCACCATGCTCCAGGATTTCGGCAAGGCCATGGAGGAGAACGGCGTCAAGCCCGAGATCGAGGTCTACGACATGGGCGGCCTGGACAACACCATGCTCATCGCCAAGCAGGGCTTCTTCACCGACCCGATGAACTTCAACTTCGTCTGGGGCGTCGCGGGCGGCCAGTCCTTCCGCGCCGAGTCCTTCATCGCCCTGATGAACGCCCTGCCCCCGAAGGCGAACTTCACCACCTGCGGCGTGGGCACGGACGAATTCCCCTGCATCATGCAGTCCTGCCTCCTGGGCGGCCACATGCGCGTCGGCCTCGAGGACAACATCAGGATGCCGAACGGCGAGCTGGCCAAGGGAAGCTGGGAGCTGGTCGAGGTGGCGGCGACGATCGCCGATTGCCTGGGCAGGCCCGTGGCGACTCCCGACGAGGCCCGCGCGATCATGGGATTGAGGAAGAAATAGTTTTTTCCCCTCACCCCCCGGTCCCCTCTCCCATTAAGAAATGAAGTAAGGAGAGGGGGGCATACCCCCTCTCCCCCCGGGAGAGGGGAAGGGGTGAGGGCCTTATCTGCAAGGAGTGGACAACAATGGCGGACAAATGCTATTACGAAGTCAATGAGCGTGGCGTCGCGCTGCTGAGGGTCAACAACCCGCCCATGAACGCCCTGGACGAGCCGACGATGCGACAGCTCGAGAGCTCGATGAAGAAAATCGCTGCCGACGATGCCGTGAAGGTCGTCGTCATCACGGGCGAGGGGGCCACCTTTATCGTCGGGGCTGACATCAACAAGGTGAAGGACGTCACGACGGCGGAGGAGGGCGTGGCCCTTACCTCCGAGGCCCAGGGGATCATCAACCTGATCGAGGACCTCCGCAAGCCGGTGATCGCCGCAATCAACGGCCTCTGCCTCGGTGGCGGAACCGAGCTGGCCATGGCCTGCCACATCCGGATTCTCGGCGACCAGGCCCAGATGGGCCTTCCCGAAATTCTGCTGGGAATCATGCCCGCCTTCGGCGGCACCCAGCGCGCCGCGCGGATACTCGGCCCGGCGATGGCCCTCGAGGTGATGCTCACGGGGAAATTCCTACCCGCCGCGGAGTGCGGGAGGATCGGCCTGGTGAACCGGGTCGTTCCCCACGCCACGGTGATGGACGAGGCGATGAAGCTCGCCAAGGAACTTTCATTCAAGGGGCCCCTGGCCGTAGCCGCCATCATAGAGGCCGTCATGGATGGGGGCAGGATGTCCATTGCCGATGGCCTGAAGCTCGAAAGCGAGCTCTTTGGACGACTTGCCGGGAGCGAGGATAAGAAAGAGGGAATCGCCGCGTTTTTCGAGAAGAGGAAGCCTGTTTTCAAGGGGAAATAATCCAACTTTGGCGAGGGGGCTATGACAACAACAGAAAAGACCATCAACGATGTTTTCCGCAATCGTGTCGCGAAATTCGGGGACAGGGTCGCCGTCGAGAAGAAACTCCGGGGGACATGGTACAGCGCCACATGGAACGAATATCTGGAGCGCGCAAGGGCCACGGGACTTGGGCTTCGCTCCCTTGGCGTTGAAAAGGGACAGATGGTGGCCATTCTTTCGGAAAACCGGCTGGAATGGGTCTATACCGACCTGGGAACCCTCGGGATAGGCGCCGTGGTGGTCCCCGTGTACCCCACCCTGGTGGCCGAGGAGATCGAGTACATTGTCAACAATTCCGAGACCAGGGTCATAGTCGTGGAGAACAGGCTCCAGCTCAACAAGGTCCTCGAGGTAGTGGATAAATGCCCGTCCCTTATAAAAATCGTGGTCATGGAGGAGGGGGACGCATCGGGTCATCCCAAGGTAATGAGCTTCACGGAACTCATGGAAAAGGGCCGCGAACTGCACGCGAAGGAGCCCGGGCTCTTTGAGAAGCTTTCGGGCGAGGTTACGATTGACGACCTGGCGACCATAGTCTATACCTCGGGAACCACGGGGCTTCCCAAGGGCGCCATGATCACCCACGGCAACATATTCTGGGTCGTCCAGTCCCTCGATGCCATACGGCCGCACTTCGCCTCTGACAGGGACTGCACTGTTCCCTTCCTTCCGCTCTCCCACGTCTTCGAGCGGATCGCCGGGCACTACTACGGGATGTACTGCGGGATCACCGCATCCTACGCGGAGAGCATCGATACGCTCCTGGCCGATTTCGAGGAGAAGCGTCCCACGATGATACTCGCCGTGCCACGGGTCTGCGAGAAGGTCTACCAGAAGATCATGGCCCAGGTGAAGGAGCAGTCTCCCCTCAAGCAGAAGATATTCGCCTGGGGCCAGAAGGTGGGGAACAGGATCAGCGAACTGCGGGAAAAGCACAGGGGGATACCATTCTGGCTCAAGCTGAAATACAAAATCGCCTATGCGCTGATATTCAAGAAGCTCCAGGAGAAGCTCGGGGGGCGGGTGACCTGGATGACGGCATCGGGGGCCCCCACGGCGGAGGAGATCATCCGCTTCTTCAACGCCGCGGGCATCACGGTGATCCAGGGCTACGGGATGACCGAGACGACCGCACCGGCCACCATGCAGTCCCTGGGAGACTATCGGATCGGCACGACCGGCAAGCCCCTTCCCGGCCAGGAGATCAAGATCGCCGACGACGGCGAGATCCTCATCAAGGGCGGGAACGTTATCAAGGGTTACTGGAAGCTTCCGGATGAGACCAGGGAGGCCTTCACACCCGACGGCTATTTCATGTCGGGGGACATCGGGGTCTTCGATGACGAGGGGAACCTTCTCATCACGGACCGGAAGAAGGACCTGATCATCACCTCGGGGGGAAAGAACGTGGCGCCCCAGAAGATCGAGAACCTCTTCAAGAGCGATCCCCTCTTCACACAGTTCATAGTTATCGGCGAGAAAAAGAAATACCTCACGGGCCTGTGCAACATCAACCTCGAGGAGGCGGCCCGCCTTGCTAAAATTGAGGGAATCGCCTTTAACGATCCCGCCGAACTAATGGACGACCCGAAATTCATCGCCATCGTCCAGCGTCACGTTGACGACCGGAACGCCCATTTGGCGAAGTATGAAACGATCAAGCAGGTGCGGATCGTCAAGACCGAGTTCACCCAGGACGGGGGGGAGCTCACGCCGTCCCTCAAGGTGAAGCGGAAGGTGGTGCACGATAAATACGGATCGCTGATAAACGAAATGTACGGCAAGGAGGATCATCTGCCCGAATAGGGCCTCCGGACCATGGAATCACACATGTCATCGGGACGTGTTGTCTAGGTCGTCCCGGCCGCCCGGGGCGCAAGCCCGCCGGCGGATCACTCTGGAACTAAAAAAGGAGCAGGAGTATGAACAAGGCAGTTGAACTGAAACAGGGCCTTAACGAGCTCTTCACCGATCCCGACGCGGACCACGCCCGGGAGTTCTTCAGGCACAAGTCCCGCGCCATGGTCAACAAGGTGACCACGGTGGAGAACGCGGTGAAGACCATGCTCAATGACGGGGACTACCTGGCCATAGGCGGGTTCGGCGCGAACCGCATCCCCACGGCGGTGCTGCACGAGATCGTGCGGCAGAAGAAGAAGAACCTGGCCTTCGCGGGCCACACGGCCACGCACGACATGCAGATCCTGGTGGGGGGCGAGTGCCTGGACAGGATCGACATCGCCTACATTATCGGCCTGGAGGCGCGGGGTCTCTCCCCGAGCTCCCGCCGGGCCATCGAGAGCGGGAAGATCAAGATCACCGAGTGGACCAACGCCACCCTCTCCTGGAGGATCAAGGCGGCGGCCATGGGGCTCTCCTTCCTGCCGGCGCGGAACATCCTGGGCACGGATACCTTCAAGTACAGCGCGGCGAAGGAGATGCTCTGCCCCTTCACGGGCCAGAAGTACGCGGCCTACCCGGCCCTGTATCCGGATTTCGCGGCGATCCACGTCCACGAGTGCGACATCTACGGCAACGCCCACGTCTACGGCGCCTCGGTCTCCGACCAGGACCTCGCGAAGGCCGCCAAGCGCGTGGTGCTCACGACGGAGCGGATCATACCGACCGAGGAGATACGGCAGAAGCCCCACGCGACCTTCATTCCCTTCTGGTGCGTCGACGCCGTCGTCGAGGTGCCCTTCGGGAGCTACCCGGGGAACATGCCCTACGAGTATTTCTCCGACGAGGAGCACCTGAAGAAGTGGCTCACCATCGAGAAGGACCCGGAGGAATTCAAGGCCTTCTTCAAGAAGCAGATCCTTGACACCAAGGATTTCTACGAATACCTCGAGCTCAACGGCGGCATCGACAGGATACTGAAGCTCCGCGCCATCGAGCATCTGATCGACAAGAAATAAGGAGGAGACCGATGGCTGACTACAATCCGATGGAACTGATGATATGCGTGGCCGCGCGCAACCTCGAGGACGGCGCCACCGTCGTCGTGGGCACCGGCGCGCCCTGCGCGGCCGCCATGCTGGCCCAGAAGACGCATTCCCCTAACCTCTGCATCATGTTCGAGGCCGGGGGCGTGGCGCCGATACTCCCCTCGATGCCGATCTCCGTGGGCGATTCGAGGACCTTCCACCAGGCGATCATGGCAAGCTCAATGCCGGACATCATGGAGACCTGCCAGCGGGGGATGGTGGACTACACCTTCCTCGGCGGGGCCCAGATCGACATGTACGGCAACATCAACTCGACCATGATCGGGGACGACCACGCCAAGCCGAAGGTACGCTTTCCCGGCTCCGGCGGCGCCAACGACCTGGCCTCGCTCTGCTGGAGGACCATGATGATGACCGTCCAGGACGCCAAGCGCTTCACGGACAAGATCAACTTCATCACCTCCCCCGGCTATCTCCAGGGGGGGAACTCCCGTTATGACGCGGGCCTCCCGAAGGGGAGCGGCCCCTACCGGATCATCACCAACATGGCGATCATGGGGTTCGAGGAGGAGTCGAAGAGGATGAAGGTGCTGAACGTCAATCCCGGTTACAACCGGAAGGACATCCAGGACAACTGCGGCTTCGAGCTCCTCTGGGCGGACAAGCTCACGGACACCGATCCGCCCCACGAGGACGAGCTTCGTATATTGAGGGAGGAAGTCGACCCGCACCGGTATATTATCGGAAGGTAAGGAATATTACGCCCTCACCCCCGTCCCCTCTCCCAAAGGGAGAGGGGGGAACGCGTCGGGGTGATTAGAATCCCTCTCCCTCGGGGAGAGGGTGCCCGCAGGGCGGGTGAGGGGATAATTAAGGAGATCAGTCATGGCAGATCAATTCAAAGGCGTTGAGCCGATGGTGTACAACAGCAAGATCAACGTCCCCTATTCCTGGTGGGCCGGCGATACGGCGGGCAAATTCTTCATTAACCTGCGCGATGAAAAGAAGATATTGGGAACGAAATGCAACTCGTGCAACCGGGTGTTCGTGCCCCCCCGCAAGATCTGCCCGACCTGCTTCACGGAGAATACGGAGTGGGCAGGCGTATCTGACGAGGGAACGGTGCTGACCTTTTCGGTGGCACGGCGCCAGTTCGCCGCCATACCCCGCGACAAAAAGGTCCCGGTGATATGGGGGCTCATCAAGCTGGACGGGGCGGATACCGCCCTGCTGCACTACCTCGGTGACGTGAAGCCGGAAGAGGTGACCATCGGCATGCGCGTGAAGGCGGTCTTTGCCGATGCGAGGAAGGGCACCATCCGCGACATCTCGCATTTCAAACCGGTGAAATAAGGAAGGAGCGCAGATATGGACAGAGCGGCGATAATCGGCGTTGGAATGACGAAAATCGAGAAGAACAAGGTCCGCGAAACCTTCGCGGACATGGCCTGGGAGGCCGTGAACAAAGCACTGGCCGACGCGGGGATGACCATTGACGATATCGACAACGTGGTGACCACCTCGAGCGACTTCTGGGACGGCAGGACGATTTCCTGCATGGCCGTGGGCGACGCGAGCGGGGCGGCGCACAAGAACGTTTCCTGCGTTGAGGGTGACGGAACCTATGGCGCGTTTTACGGCATGACGAGGAGCCTGTCGGGTTCCTATGCAACAACCCTTATAACGGGCCATTCAAAGGGTTCGGAGAGCGTGTCGAGCCTCATCACCAACGCGGCCTTCGACCCCATTTACGAGCGGGGCCTGGGGATGGACATGGTCACCGCCTGCGCCATGCAGGCGCGGGCGTACATGCACCGCACGGGGACCACGCCGGAGCAGATGGCGCGGGTGTCGGTGAAGAACCACGGTAACGCCCAGAAAAATCCTATTGCGCAGCTTCCGATGAAGCTTACCGTGGATGACGTCCTGAAATCCGAGATGGTGGCGGACCCGCTTCGCAAGCTCGATTGCTCCCCCGTTTCCGACGGGTGCGCCGCCGTCATCATCGCACATGAATCGATGGCGTCAAAATTCAAGCAGAAACCCGTGTGGATAAAGGGCGTTTCGTTCTGCGCCGACACGTTCTTTTTCGGTGACCGCGATCTTTCCCGGGCGCGGTCCCTCACCGAGGCCGCGAAGAAGGCCTACGCCATGGCCGGCATCAAGGACCCCAGGAAGGAGATCGACGTCGCGGAAGTATACGACGCCTTCACCTACCAGGAGCTGATGTGGCTCGAGGAGATGGGCCTCGCCGAGGAAGGGACGGCGGGAAAACTTCTCGAGAAGGGAGAGTACGACATCGACGGCAGGCTTCCGGTGAACGCATCGGGGGGGCGACTTTCCGGCCATCCCGTCATTGCCGCCGGCCTCTACGGCATGGCGGCCGTGGTGCAGCAGATCAGGGGCGATGCCGGTGACTTCCAGGTGAAGAAGGCGAAGACAGGCCTGGTGCAGGGCCTGAACGGCCTCGGCGGCCAGTCCCACTGCGTGTGGATTCTTGACAAGGACAAGTAGGAGGAGGCACCATGGCGAAACGAGTTGCGATAGTAGGGACCGGCCAGACCTTCCATAAAAGCCACAGGCCCGACGTCAACGGCCAGGAACTGATCAACGAGGCCGTCGTGAGGGCCCTGAACGACGCGGACCTCACGATGAAGGACATCGACGCGATTGTTATCGGGAACATGGACCACTTCGAGGGGATCAACTACGTCGATTGCTGGAGCGTCGACGGCTCAGGCGGCACGATGAAGCCGATCATAAAGCTTACCACCGGCGGCACCACGGGGTGCACCATCGCCATCGGGGGCTACCACATGGTGGGGTCGGGCATGTTCGACAGGGTCCTCGTGATCGGATGGGAGAAGAATTCCGAGTCGGACACAACGGGGGCCATCACCACGGCCTTCGATCCCATCTGGGACCGCCTGGTCTTCGCCGGGGCGATCTCCGGCCTCGCGGCGGAGGCCCAGGCGTACATGGCCCGCTACGGCGCCACGGACAAAGACGGCGCCCGGGTTTCCGTGCGCGACCGGAAGCACGCGATGAACAACCCCCACGCCCAGCTCAGGAAGGAGGTGAGTCTCGAGGAGGTCCTGGCGTCCCCGATGCTGGCGGACCCGATCCATCTCCTCGACGTCTGTCCCCGTACCGACGGGGCGTGCGCAGTTATCATGGCGAGCGAGGACGTGGCGGAAAAGATCTGCCCTAAACCTGACTGGATATGGGCCACGGCGAACCGGCATTCATACGCCTACCTGGGCGACGCCGATTACGGCAGGCTCACCAGCATGCGTGAGGGGTCCCAGGAGATGTTCAAGAAGGCGGGGATCAAGGAGCCGCGCAAGGAGCTTGATGTCATAGAACTTTATCAGCCCTATTCCTTCGGCGGGCTCATATGGATCGAGGACATGGGCATAGTAGGGCCCGGCGAGGCGCCGCAGTATATCTGGGACGGCAACACCGACATGGGGGGCGAGCTTCCAATCAATCCCTCGGGTGGCGTCATCTCGTGCAACCCCATCGGCGCCACGGGGCTCATCCGCTGCGCAGAGGCGGCCCTCCAGGTCATGGGAAAGGCCGAGGGACGCCAGGTGCCGGATGTTAACTTCGCCTTCAGCAGCGGCTTCGGCGGGTGCTGGTGGACCGATATGATCCTGCACGGCAAGAAGAAGCCGAAGTGATACTACCGTGTCCCCCTCCCTTGACGGGAGGGGAAGGGGAGGGTGATTGTCAACGACCGCCCCCACCCGGCCTCCCCCATCAAGGGGGAGGAGATACAAAGGAGGAACGACAATGGCAGAGAAGGAACATATAATCATTGAATCCGGAGACGCGGAGCAGCCATTCAAGTACGCCGTGGGGATGTACGGAAGCAGGTTCTTCCGGGAGATACGGGATAACCGGCGGTTCATGGGGGTCAAATGTCCAGCGTGCGGCAAGGTCTACATACCCCCCCGCGGGGTCTGCGGCAATTGTTTCGTCGAGATGAATGAATGGGTGGAGGTGGGCCCCGGAGGATCCATCGGCACCTATACCATCCTGCGATACGCTTTCATCGACCCGGAGACGGGGGCGCAGAAGCCGGTGCCGTACGGGTACGGATTCATCAAGCTGGACGGCGCGGACACCCTGTTCCAGCATTACATCAACATAGAGGACGAGTCGAAGATACGGGTCGGCGCCCGCGTGGAGCCGGTATTCAAGAAGGAGATGAAGGGGAGCATTCGGGACATCGAGTATTTCAGGATCGTCGACTGATCCGGATGATGGCGGCTGAAGGGGTGGAGATCGACGCAACGCGGCGCATCGCCAGGCTCAGGGGCGCTGCAAGCGGCGGCGTCATCACGGGGACCGACAAGGTAAGGAGCGGCTTCGGGAACGGCGACTGCATACTCCTCGACTTCATCCACGGGGTCTTCGCCGTTGCCGACGGCTCCGAGAGGTTCCCCTGGGCGTCACGGGACCTCCTGCTCAGGCTTCGCGAGAGCCTTTCGCGCTCGGGAGCGCCGGACACGCTGGAGGGATGGATCGCCATGCTGAACGACGAGGTCTATTCCGGGCAGAAGTACCAGCACAAGACGACCTTCAGTTGCGTGGCCGTGGCCGGGGGCGGCGACCAGCGGACGCTTTTCATCGCCCACGGTGGCGACAGCGCCGTGACCATCGTCGATCCGTCGGACGGGACTATCATGTTCCAGACGGGAAGGGACATGAATTTCGCGGGGAGGAGCACAATGATTGCTGACTGCACCGAGCACCGGATCAGGGACAGGGGCCTCAGGGTGGTCCTGTCAACGGACGGATTCAACGACCTGCTCCGGTACTGCAAGAAGCATGCCATCTACCCCCGCCTCTCCCGTGTCCTGGCGGATGTCCCGGTGGACCGCATCCCCGAAGAGATGCACCGGGTGCTCGGTGAGCACCGGGGGAGCATCGAGCACGACGACATCGGTCTCGTGGTGATCGATCCCTTCGCCCTGGGGGCGCCGCGCGACGCGGCGGTGCTGATCGGCGGGACGAGGCCCCACGAGGAATCGCGCTACCAGGCGGCGTCCTACGGCGATGAGAAAGGCTCCTGGGAGTCCGAGGAGCGATGGACGGCCGGACTGGAACGATTCGAAGAGGCGGGAATAGTGGTTCAGCGGTCCCGTGAGTGATGGCAGGTGCGCAGGTCGGGAAGTGAGACACCAACGCGGAGAGAATGAAGTCATGAACGAACGAACCAAGAGCGATATTATCCATCTCAGGCGATCGCAGTTGACCCGCGCCGCCTACAAGGTGGTGGGGCAGAAGGGCTACTACGACTTCACCATACGGGATATCGCCCGGGAGGCGGGGCTCTCGACGGGCCTGGTCCATTATTATTTCAAGAACAAGGAGGACCTCCTCCTGAACCTCCTGAAAGAAATCAACACCAACATGACCATCATCCTGAATAGGGCTATCAGCCAGTCCGACGACCCCCGGGAGAAGCTGAACATTTTCATGAAACAGGCCTTTGACCTGGTGAACAACGAGAAGGATTATTTCTACATCGTGATCGATTTCTGGACCCAGGTAAACAAGAACGAGCGTATGAAGCGGGCGAACATCAAGCTCTTCAAGAGCTACCGTGACGAGATCGGAAAGATATTGAAAGAGGGGATCGCCGCGGGGGTCTTCGTAAAGATGGACATCAATTACACCGCCGCGGTGATCATATCGATAATACAGGGCATGATCATCCAGTACGTCATCGACAACAACGCCTTTGATTACGACGAGTATTCGAAAAAGGTAATGAAGCACGTAAACGACCTTGTTTCGAAAAAATAGCCGTTACGCCGCGTGGCGGCATACCAGATATCAGTGAGGAGGATCACATGGAGTTCGGATTTTCTGAAGAACAACTAATGTTCAGGGATACGGTGTACAAGTTCGCGAAGAACGAGATCGTACCCCTCGTGGAGCAGGCGGACCTCAAATCGGAATTTTCAAAGGAGATATGGGGCAAACTGGGAGAGATGGGCCTTCTGGGCCTTCCCTTCCCCGAAGAGCTCGGAGGATCGGGGGCCGACGTGGTGACCTGCTGTCTCGCCGCCGAGGCCCTGGGCCACGCCGGCGTCGACCAGGGGCATCTGCTTGCCCTGGGGGCGCATACCTACCTCTGCACCGACACCCTCTACAAGAACGGGAGCGAGGAACAGCGGAAAAAATACATTCCAAAACTGGCATCGGGAGAATGGATCGGCTGCATGGGCCTCACGGAGCCCGGCGCCGGGTCCGACGCCGCCTCCATCCAGACCACGGCGGTCAAGAAGGGTGACAAGTGGGTCCTGAACGGGTCGAAGACCTTCATTACCAACGCCCCGGTCTGCAATGTCTGTGTGGTCTACGCCACGATCGACAGGAAGCTGAAGCATAACGGGATCACGGCCTTCATCGTGGATAACGGGACCCCAGGTTTTTCCACCGGAGAGCCCTTCCACAAGATGGGAGTGAGGGCGTCGACGACCTCCGAGGTTTTCCTGGACAACTGCGAGATACCCGAGGCGAACCTTCTCGGCGAGGTGGGGAAGGGATTCGAGTACACCCATGAGACGCTCTCCTGGGACCGGAGCGCCCTCCTGGCGCCCTTCGTCGGCGGCATGCAGTTCGCCATCGAGGAATGCACGAAGTATTCCCAGGAGCGGGTGCAGTTCAATAAGCCGATTAATAAATTCCAGGCGATGCAACACAAGCTGGCGGACCTGAAGATCATCAAGGAAGCGGCGCGCATGGTGGTGTACCGCGTGGCCCACGACAAGGACTCCGGGAAGCCGCTCAACCATATGCACACGTCGATCGCGAAGGCACTCGTGGGCGACTGGGGGCTGAAGGCGGCCTCGGACGCGGTGCAGATATTCGGCGGCTACGGCTACATACACGATTACCCGATCGAGCGGTTCCTCAGGGACGCGAAGCTTGCCCAGATCGGCGGCGGCACCTCCGAGGTGCAGCGATTCGTCATTTCCCGGATACTCAGCTTCTTTTAGGGGAAGCCGGGAAACCACACACCAGAGAGGAGAGAGAACATGGATTACGATCTGACACCGGAACAGCTTTCAATAAAGGAGAATTTCACTAAGTTCTGCACGAAGGAGATCGAGCCGCGGGCGGAGATCCTCGACAGGGCCTCCCACGCGGAGGTCGACAAGCTTATAAAGGAAAACATGAAGAAGCTCGCCGGGATCGGCTATCTCGGCATGGGCCACGAGGAGGAGTTCGGCGGGACGGACCTTGACCTGCTAAGCCAGGCCATCGCCGGCGAGGAGGTCTCGAAGGCCTGCGCGTCGACCTTCCTGTCCTGCGGCGCTTCGGCGGGCCTTTTCGGCGTGCCCCTCCGCTTCTTCGGCAACGCCGAGCAGAAGAAGAAATACCTTCCCGGGCTTATCGCCGGCGACATCGTGGGGTGCTTCGGCCTCACGGAGCCGGAGGCGGGAAGTGACGCGGCCTCGATCAAGACCACGGCGGTCAAGAAGGGTGACAAGTGGGT
>JAXGNG010000002.1:0-714163 GCA_040768125.1 Spirochaetota bacterium
CCCCCCCCCCCCCCGCGCCGCATATTTTTCCAGGTCGGTCAAGGCCTCGCATCCATCGACGGCACCCTTGGCGATGCGTATCGGCATGGACGGGACGGTTGCGCCCGGATTGCCGCGCGGTGACAGTCGGTGGCGGAGCCTCGCAGGGATTTTCAATACTATACAAAAATTTAGTATTTTTTGCTTGACATAATCCCGGCCCTGGCATAGGACATCGATTAGTTCGCATGGCGCTGTGGAGATTGAAGTTTTTTTGTTCTTTACAAATTTATGCGACATAAGCTTTAATAGAAGAGGCGTCATCTTCGTATAGCATCAGGAAGGCCGCGCTGGCCGCGGTACCGGTACTACAGGAACAGGGGTATATTCATGGCTGAACCGAAAGAAGCAAACCAGAAAGACCAGAAGGAAATGAACCAGAAGGCCCAGGCCCTGGAATCCGCCATCATGCAGATCGAAAAGCAGTTCGGCAAGGGCTCCATCATGAGGCTCGGCGACGAAAACATGATCGTGCAGGTGGGGGCGATATCCACGGGGTCCCTGGAGCTGGATATCGCGCTCGGGATAGGGGGCGTGCCCCGCGGCAGGGTCGTCGAGATTTACGGGCCTGAATCCTCGGGGAAGACGACGCTCACGCTGCACGTCGTGGCGGAGGCGCAGAAGGCGGGCGGCGTGGCCGCCTTCATAGACGCTGAGCATGCCCTGGATCCCGCCTATGCCGCGAAGCTGGGCGTGAAGACGGAGGAGCTCCTCGTCTCGCAGCCCGACACCGGCGAGGAGGCCCTCGAGATCGTGGAGGCCCTCGTCCGCTCGGGTGCCGTGGATATCATCGTGATCGATTCCGTCGCGGCCCTGGTGCCCAAGGCCGAGATTGACGGGGACATGGGAGATTCACACATGGGCCTCCAGGCCCGCCTCATGAGCCAGGCCCTCAGGAAGCTGACCGGGGTCATATCGAAATCGAAGACCTGCGTGGTCTTCATCAACCAGATACGGATGAAGATCGGCGTCATGTTCGGCTCCCCGGAGACTACCACGGGGGGCAACGCCCTCAAGTTCTACTCGTCGGTGAGGCTCGATATCCGGAGAGTTGAGACCCTGAAAAGCGGCGACGAGGCGATCGGCAACCGGGTCAGGGTCAAGGTCGTCAAGAACAAGGTGGCCCCGCCCTTCCGCCAGGCCGAGTTCGATATCATGTACAACACCGGCATCTCCCGCGAGGGGGACATCCTGGATCTCGGCGTGCGCAATGAAATCGTGAAAAAATCGGGCACCTGGTATTCATACGGCGAGGAGAGGATCGGCCAGGGAAGGGAGAACGCCAAGAAATACCTCCAGGAGAACCCGGCGGCGGCCCAGGAGATCGAGAGGAAAATAAAGGAATCGGTGGGTCTCGCGGCCCCCGGCGGGGAACCCGGGAAGGCATCGGAACAAAAGCAGGCGGCCCAGGCATAGGCCGGCCGGCGGGTTCTTGGCGCGGTGAGCGGCGGAAAAGCGGGCCGGTCCGGCAAGGCCGGGGAGGAGAAAATCCGTCTCAAAACGCCTGATGATATCAGGCGGATAGGCGACGCGGGGGCCATCGCGTCAGAGATATTCCGTGGGCTGGGGAGGATGTCCCTTGAGGGGCTCTCGACATGGGATCTTGATTCGATGATCGAGTCAATGATCCTCCGGCTGAAAGGCCGTCCCGCCTTCAAGACCGTCATGCGTTACGGCGCCTCATCCTGCATATCCCTTAACAACGAGGTTGTTCACGGCGTACCATCCAGGAAAAGAATGATACGCGACGGCGATCTCGTCAAGATCGATATCGGCGTGGTCTTAAACGGCTACTTTTGCGATGCCTGCCGCACTTTCACCGTGGGATCGGTTCCCGACAATGCCAGACTGCTGGCCCTTGCCGCCGGCAGGTGTCTCGAACTCGCAGTGGAGGTGATGGTGCCGGGGCACCGGATCGGTGATATCGGGTTCGCCATTGAGGAGCACGCCGCGGCGGCGGGATACAGCGTGGTGCGTGATTACTCCGGCCACGGCGTGGGATTCGCGCTCCATGAGCCTCCCAAGATACCGCATTACGGGAGGAAGGGCACCATGGGTGTCTTGAAGCCGGGCATGGTGCTTGCCGTGGAGCCGATGCTCAACGAGGGAGGCCACGCCGTGCGACTTCTCGATGACGGTTGGACCGTTGTGACGGCTGACGGAAGTCTCTCGGCGCACGTCGAACACACTATCGCCGTCACCGGCGAGGGTCCCCTGGTGCTCACGGAATGATCCGGTTTTGACATAATCGTTGACAAAAAATCCTTTGAACTGTACTCTTCAATGACGCTGCGAAGCGCCCAGTACCGGGTTGATCGGCTGTCATTCCGGCCCGATGCGGAGATGCAGCGGAGATCAGGTATTATTGTCACATTCTGGCGGGTATGTGCCGAGTATTAATCGTATGAAGACCCGGAACGCGTCAATAAAGCGTACAGTGATGCTTATCTTGCTTCCCCTTCTCCTTGTCGGGGCCCTCCAGCGCCGGGCCCAGGGATGGATTTTTATCGACACCTCCCAGATCCCCGCCATTCCCATCGACGGTGTCCTTCAAACGGCTTCCGATATCGACAGGGTAATAGAAAGAAATTTCAGGAACTACGCGGCCGCCTTCGCCCTCGCCAACGTGGGGGGGTATCCTATTGGAGACGCGTACATCGGCAGTTTCCCCCACATGTTCTTCGGCGTGTCCCTTACCGTGGGATGCGCGAACATGAAGTACTTTGACGAGGATGTCGCCCGAGAGGAAAACGTGTATCCAGCTTATGCGCCCAACCCGGTGCTCTATTTCGGCTTCGGCCTCGCCGGGGGGTTCGATCTCCTCATCAAGGCGATGGTCTTCAGCGACACGATGTACCGGCCGCCGATTTCACAGAAGTCCGCGAAGCTGAGCAAGATGAACCTCTATTCGTTCGGAGGAAAAATCCGCAAGAACCTCGTATCCAAAAAGGAGATCCTTCCCAATCTCTTCGATTTCGGCGGTGTGACAGTCAGCGCCGGTGGTGATTTCATGGAGGGCATTATCGCGATAAACGGCAACTACGAATACACACTCAGGAACATCAGCGTAAATCCTCCCGGGGGCCTCTACAATCTCGACTTCGATGCATTCTATAATTTCAACGTCAAATGGGCCATGCTCTCCGCCAACGCCCAGATACTGGCCTACCTGCATTTCCTCTGGATATTCGATTTCTATACCGGCGTGGGATTTGCCACGACCTGGGGCACCACCAGTCTCAGGGGTAGCGGCGTGGGTCTCGTTTCCAACGTTATCCTGAATCCCACCGCTCCCATAGGTACGATTTTCGCCGTGGCGTCGTATTCGAAGAGTCCCCGTTTTTTCATGGGCCTTTTCATAGCCGGCCTCGAGGTGAATATCTGGGTATTGAAAGTGACCGCTGAAACCATGGTTAATATCACCAATGGCAAGGACATAAGCCTCCAGCTCGGGACAAGGCTCCAGTTCTGAAAGGATCTGAAAATCCCCGAAGACGGCCCCGCAGCGGGAGGACCCGGAATTCCCGAAAAATGAAATTCATTTGACTTTTTGTAACACCCCGGTTCCCCTGTTTTCTCAGGTCGTGACTCTGTACATGATAGGCTTCTGAATTGACTTCAGGGTGACGTTACGATTCCGTGGATACGTGCGCCCCGGGCGATGAGGTCGGGCGCTATATAATCATACAAACCGGAGATGCTTCATGAAAAGAATTATTATTGCTGCTGTCGCGGGTGTGGTCCTCGTGGGAGGGATCGGATGCAAGCGCGCGGGAGACGTCCTGGCGACGTATAAGGATGGACAGATAACAAGGGGAGATTTCTACGCCTGGATGGACGCGAGAAAAATGGCTCGGGAGGCCATCCTAAAGAAGAAGTCACAGCAGAAAAGCAACCTCGAGCGGTTCGCCGTTGAAAAACTTGCCGTGAGGGAAGCGGAGAAGGCGGGCTTCGATAAAAAAGAAGATTTTATTTTCCTCAAGAAATTCGCCGAGAAGAACTTTTATTCACAGTACATGGGACGCCTCATGAGTGAAGAGGATGATTTCGAGGAGAAGGCCGCGAAGGCCAGGATCATCAAGCTTACAGTAAAGAATTACCGCACCAGCAATAATCGCCGGGAGAAATTGACCGATAGGGAAATGGATGCGGCGATTGAAGAGAAAATGGAAAAGGCGCGCTCGCTGGTGGGCGAGCTCGAAAAGGGCGTTTCCTTTGAAGAGCTCGCAAAGACACATTCCGATGATTACTCAAAACGCAAGGGCGGGGATATCGGGTATGTAATAGAGGGGATGCGCGGCGAGGATTTCTCGCGCGCCGTGTTCTCGGTGAAGCCGGGTGAATTTTCCAGGGAGCCGGTTCGGTCCGGCAACGCCGTCTACATCATAAAGGTTGAGGAGGTGGTGACCCTTACCCCGAAAAACATAGAGAAAGTGATCGAGGACAAGGCCCAGGCGATGGGGATGAAGCGGCGCCTTGTTTTCAATTCGACACAGCGCATGCAGGACAAGCTGCTCAAGGCAAAGGACGTGGAAAACAACATCGATACCGCGAACCTTTCTGACGGGAAGGCATTGCTCTTCAGGGTCGGGACCGGGGAATTCATGGTTGAAGATCTCAACAGGCTCATTGCGTTTATTGAAAAGAAAAGAAAAACCATGGGGCGGACCGCCGCGCCGATGGACGAAAAGATGAAGCGGGACCTTGCGCGGAGGATCCTCCGCGAGGATGTGCTCATGCGGGAGGCCAGGAAAAAGGGCCTTGACAAGGACGAGGAGTTCGGAAGGGACCTCGATTTTTTCATCAGGTACAATCTCGCGGGCACCTATGAGACCGAGGCGGTGCTGGCCGGCATAACGGTCGCCCCCGCTGAGGTGATGGAGTACTACCAGAAGAACCGCGACCGGATGTACACGCGGAATAAAAAGCAGGGCGCCCAAACCGTCAAGACGGTGGTTCCCTTCGCCGATGTGAAGCAGAGCATCGAGCGACGCCTTCTGGATATGAAGAAATCCGAGAAACGGAAAGCATGGGTGGCTGAGCTGCTCTCGAAAAATAATTTCAAAATTGATGAAACGGAGCTCGAGGGTGAGTGAGGGAAGGGGTTGGCATACTTTCCCCCGGGGGGATCAGTTGATCGATCCCGTGTGCGCGCAGGAAAACCGGTCGGCGATCGACCGGTTTTCTTCGCCCTCGACCGATATCTCGGTGAATGACTCTACTTCGAGCCCGAGTTCCTTGGCGGAATCAACGTAAAAGCCTATCACGTTCTGAATTCTTCGTATTGCTTCCTGTTTATCGGAACCGTAGCAGTTTATGTCAAGCTCAGGGCAGTTCGCGATTATCTCGTCTTGGTTGTGAATCAGTTTTATTGACAGTTTCATGTTCGTCCTTTCCGGCCCTTTGTTGTGGCGCGGGGCGAAGGAAACGGAGGTGCCCGGCACTTCCGGAATGATGCGCCCCTCTGTCCGTCGAACGTCGGTCCCGCTTTATTATTTATCGTCAGATACGCGCGCGCGCTTTACAGAATGAGTCGAAACTTTTGTGAGCGGATGGAGACTGCGACAGCCTATTGTTTCCGGCGCAGTCGTGTCGCACGGCAGGAATGTATCACCGATCTTTGGAGGTTAAGCATCCCCGTAAATTGTTATTTTCCGTTTGTCGGGCAAAAAACAAAGTTGGCGCGGTGAAAAAATCTTGACAATTGGTCAATTAGAAAAAAGCTGACTAGGGTGTTAAGGGTGCGCGCATTATGACGGGAACGCGAGGCCATTGAAAAAAAGATCAAGCAACCGGTCGATATTCGCGTACTCGACAATGGGGATTCAGCTCGCAGCCACGGTCGTCATCTTCGTGGTCGGAGGGTACAAGCTTGACCAGCACTATGACCGCGCTCCCGTCTTCATAACCATAGGGGCTTTTATCGGAATGGGAGTGGGGTTCTACCATCTCCTCAAGCAGTTGAAGGGAATAGAAGAGGCGGAAAAGAGAGAGAAAAACAGGCAGGGCGAAGCAAGAAAAAAATGGCTCTAGAGAAATTATCTTGATTTTTGGGGCACGTTTTTTTTAGATGGTCGCACAGAGTGGGCGGAGCAACGCACGGTAAGAAGCAGGCAGGGGAGCCGACATCCGCCACGTGAGCCGGGGAAAACGAGACCGCTATAACAGCGTTGGTTGGAGGAGAAATCCAGTGAAACGGATGATTCCACTCATTGTCGTCATCGTGGCGTATGTTCTCTTTCTGGTGTTTCTATTCGCTCCCGGCCATCATCACCACGAGGTTGACGGTGTCGGAGAGCTCGTGACCTCGCACCTCACCGATTATCCCATAGCCCATGCACATTCCGAACCTGGCGAGAACATCATCTTTGCCATGCTGAAGGCGCCCAACAACTGGATAGCCCATCTCAATGAAACCGTACTGAGCAAAAAGCTTTTCGGCATCTTCGATATGAGGATCACGAAGTGGGTGATGATGATGTGGCTCAGCATGCTTATCTGCCTGCTTGTCTTCATCCCTCTGGGTATCAGCATACGAAAGAGCAAGATGGGATCGGAATCGAAATGGGTGAACATGTGGGAGGCGCTGATAGGATTCGTGCACGATGAGATCGTCGAGCCGAATTTCGAGGGTAAATACGCCAAGAAGGCGATGCCCTATTTCGCGACCCTCTTTTTCTTCATCCTTTTCTGCAATCTCCTGGGTCTGATCCCCGGCATGACTACCGCGACGGGAAATCTTGCCGTGACCGGCGGCCTCGCCGTTCTCACACTCCTGGGCATGATCGGCGTCGGAGTCGTCAAGCAGGGCCCTCTCTGGTTTTACAAGGGAACCGTGCCCCACGGGGTTCCCTTCGTGCTCGGACTACTTCTCCTCTGGCCCATCGAGTTGATCGGTCTCCTCATCAAGCCCTTTGCCCTGACCGTCCGTCTTTTCGCGAACATGACCGCGGGCCATGTTGTCATAATCATTTTTATCTTTCTCGTGATGATGTTCCAGGCGCTCTTCGTGGGGATCGGTTCTATTCTTGGTTCCCTGATGATACTACTCCTGGAGTTGCTGGTGGCCTTTATCCAGGCGTTCATTTTCGCCGCGCTGTCGGCGATGTTTATCGGCTCGTCAATGCACGCGCACTGACGGCGTCGATTGCTTGAGTGTATATAAATTAATTTAATTATTAAATTAATTTAAATAAATCAGTGATAAAAAATTAGATTACAATACGCAGGAGGAAAAGATGGAATATTTAGGTATGTCGTATCTGGCAGCTGGTCTGGGGGCGGGTCTGGTCGTTATCGGCGCGGCTCTTGGAATCGGAAGACTGGCATCGGGCGCCATCGAAGGTATGGCACGTCAGCCTGAACTCAGCGGTGACCTGAGGACGGCCATGATCATCGCGGCCGCTCTGATCGAAGGTTTCACCTTCTTCGCGCTGGTTATCACCTTTATGCTCGCGATCCAGAAGCCCCAGCAGCCCGTGACGGAAGTCGAGAAAGCTCCGGCGGCAGTGGTTGAGCAGCAGTAACGCAAGGGTGGTGCAATCCGGCTTGGTTCGGTTCTAACGCTCGGTCGGTTCTATCGCTCGGATAAAAGGAACGTGATATGGAATTTTTGAAAGAGGGATTGCTCAAGGTCGACCCGGGCCTTCTCCTGTGGACGATCATCACCTTTCTGGTGCTGGTCTTGATCCTCTGGAAGGCGGCATGGAGGCCCATCGTCGATGCGCTTGACGCCAGGGCTGAAAAGGTTCGTTTTGAAATCGATAACGCGGAACGATCCCGGCAGGAAGCCGAGAAGCTTCTCGCCCAGCACAAGGAGATGATGGACAACGCCAGGAACGAGGCGGCCCAGATCATCTCCCGGGGCCGGGAAGAGGCGGAACGCATGAAGAACGATATCGTTGAAAAGGCGAACGGCGAGTCGCGGGTCATAGCGGAAAGGGCCAAGAAGGAAATCGAACTGGCCAAGGACAAGGCCCTGGCCGATATCAAGACCGAGATCGTTGTGCTTTCGACGGAGATCGCATCGAAAATTGTAAACAAGAGTATTAAACCGGAAGATCAGAAGTCTCTAGTCGAAGAGACCCTGAAAGAAATGGGGACAGTTCAGTAACCGTTACTGGACTGTCCCATTATTATTTCATGTAAGAGGGTAGCGAAGTGGCTGCGAAGGATATAGCGCGCGTATACGCATCCTCCCTCCTTGATCTGGGGCAGCAGCAGAATGCGCTGGCCGATATCGAGGAGGAGATCGGCGTTATTGCCGATCTGGTGGCGGAAAGTGACGAGCTGCGTCACTTTCTCGCCTCGCCCGGTATTGCCAGGGATGTTAAAAAGGAATTCATCGAAAAAATTTTCAAGGGCAGGATTTCCGAAACCGTCCTCTACTTTTTAAAGGTCCTTGTCGACAATGATCGCCAGACGTGCATCGTTGAAATCCGTGACGCGTTTGCCGACTCCGTTGACGACATCAACAACCGCCAGAAAGTGACCGTCATTTCATCCATTGGACTCGACGAAGCCTTGAAGAAGAAGCTCGTTGAAAGGATGAAGGAAGTCTTTAAGAAAGACGTGATATTGAAAGAAGAGATCAATCCGAATATTCTCGGTGGAATTATAATAAAGATAGGCGACACGGTAATCGACGGGTCTCTCGCGAAAGACCTCAGGAATATAAAGAATAATCTCATAAACAGCACAGTCAGGAGCGAAGCGGCATATGAAGATTAAAACAGAAGAAATCAAATCAATTATAAAGAAAGAGATTGAAGCATATAAGTCGGCCCTTGACGTAAGTGAAGTGGGGACCGTAATCCAGGTCGGTGACGGTATCGCAAGGATACATGGCCTGGAAAACGCCATGTCCGCCGAGATGCTCGAGTTCGAAAACGGCATCCAGGGCATGGTTCTCAACCTGGAGGAGGACTCCATAGGGGTCGCGATTCTCGGGAATTATCTCGAGATCCAGGAAGGCAACTCGGTTAAAAGGCTGAATCGCGTTCTCGCGGTTCCCGTCGGCGATGAGCTCCTCGGTCGCGTCGTCACGCCACTGGGTGTGCCCCTTGACAACAAGGGTCCGATAAACTCCTCCAAGTTTCGCCCCCTCGAGTTCAACGCTCCCGGCATTGCATCGAGACAGCCCGTCAAGGAGCCGCTGCAGACCGGTCTGAAATCCGTTGACTCGATGACCCCGATCGGAAGGGGACAGCGGGAGCTCATCATCGGCGACCGTAAAACGGGCAAGACGGCCATCGCCATCGATGCCATCATCAACCAGAAAGGCAAGGACGTGGTCTGTGTCTATGTCGCGGTGGGCCAGAAGGCATCCACCGTGGCCTCCGTTGTGGAAAAGCTGGAGGAATACGGGGCAATGGATTACACCATCGTCGTCGTGGCGAACGCCTCCGATCCGGCTCCGCTTCAGTACATCGCGCCCTACGCAGGCACCGCCATGGCGGAGTACTTCATGTATGACAAGAACGGGCATACCCTCTGCATCTACGACGACCTTACCAAGCAGGCGAACGCGTATCGCGAGATGTCGCTCCTCCTCAGGAGGCCTCCGGGACGCGAGGCCTACCCAGGCGACATTTTTTACTGCCACTCAAGGCTTCTTGAGCGCTCGGCGAAGCTGAACGATGAGCTGGGAGGGGGAAGCCTCACGGCCCTTCCGATCATCGAGACCCAGGAGGGCGAAGTTTCCGCCTATATCCCCACGAACGTCATATCGATTACGGACGGACAGATTTACCTCCTCCCGAACCTTTTCGCGTCGGGTATCAGGCCTGCCGTGGACGTCGGCATTTCCGTTTCGAGGGTAGGGGGCAACGCCCAGATCAAGGCGATGAAAAAATTCGCAGGTTCACTGCGCCTCGACCTCGCGCAGTTCCGCGAGCTGGAGGCATTCGCCCAGATGGGAACCGAGCTTGACGCGGCGACGCAGAAGCAGCTCGACCGCGGTATCAGGCTCGTGGAGATACTGAAGCAGGGCCAGTACGTCCCGATGCACGTGGAAGAGCAGGTGGCGATCATATTCGCGGGCACCCAGGGATACACTGACAAGGTTCCGGTTGAGAACATCAAGGACTTCGAGACGAAATACATCGAGTACATGAAGACGTCCCACAGGGACCTTCTCGATGAGATCAAGTCGACGGGCGAGATGAAGAATATCGAGAAGTTCGGCACCGTGACGCAGGAATTCGCGGATCGTTACCTTGCAGAGATAAGCAAATAACCGAAAAGGGATCAGGCCGTGGCAACTCAAAGGGACATCAAGAAGCGCATTCAGTCGGTAACGAACACTCGAAAGATCACGAGCACCATGGAAATGGTGTCCACTGCTAAAATGAAGAAAATGCAGGGACGCCTCGAGATGACGAAGCCCTACGAGACCAAGGTCAATGAGATTCTTTCGAACCTCATCAATACCGGCGTGGCGGTTTCGGAAGATCCGCATTTTCAGGAAGTACACGATGCCAGGCGGGCGCTGATACTGCAGATCACCGGCAATCGCGGTCTCTGCGGAAGCTTCAATACGAACATAACACAGAACACCCTTTCACTCAAGGACCGCCTGGCGGAAGAGGACAAGGACAGCCAGCTGTACGTCATCGGTAAAAAGGGCACTTCCTACTACAATTTCACGGGACAGCCCATGTACAAGTCGCGGGTGAATCCCGAGGAGAAGCTGACCTTCGACGACGCGGCAGGCATCGGCAGTGAACTGAGGAACCTTTTTTTGAGCGGTGAGTTCCATGAGGTGTACATATCCTACACCAAGGTGATCTCTTCCTCTTCACAGAAGCCCGCGATAATCAAGCTTCTTCCGATACTTCTCGAAGAAGAGGAGATCAAGGACCTCTACCCGGGATCGCAGCTCGAGTATTATTTTGAGCCGAATCCTTACAGCATTTTTTCGTACATTATCCCGCTTTACCTGAAGGTGAGAATATACACCTGTTTTCTTGAAACGTCGTTTTCGGAGCAGTTCGCCAGGCGCGTGGCGATGAAAAACGCGACTGACGCGTCAGCCGACATGATCCGGGAACTGACGATTTCGTATAACAGGGCGCGCCAGGCGAAGATCACCAACGAGATAGCGGAGATCGTTGGCGGGGCGGCGGCCTTGAAGTAACAATGATAATCAATGATTGATACAATATGTGTGCAAGGAGTGAATCATGAGCGAAAATATCGGCAAAGTTGTTCAGGTAATTGGATCAACCCTTGATGCCGAATTCCCCGAGGGGAAATTACCGGAGATTTATAACGCGCTGATTCTTGATCTCGAGGTCATGGGAGAGAAAAGGAAGCTGGTGAGCGAAGTCCAGCAGCACCTCGGTGGCAATCGCGTCCGTGCCGTTGCCCTTGCCTCAACAGACGGCATCAAGCGGGGCGCCAGGGTCGTTGACACGGGCGCTCCCATACAGGTCCCCGTGGGAGAGGAAACCCTGGGAAGGATTTTTAATCTTCTGGGCGAGCCCGTGGACAACAAGGGAGAGGTGAAGGCGAAGGAGAAGCGCGCGATCCATCAGGAACCTCCCCGTTTCGATCAACTCGAGCCGAAATCGGAAATTTTCGAGACCGGTATCAAGGTCATCGATCTCCTCGCCCCCTACATCAAGGGGGGGAAAACGGGCCTCTTCGGCGGCGCCGGTGTGGGCAAAACGGTCGTCATCATGGAGCTCATCAATAACGTCGCTCAGCAGCATGGCGGTTACTCGGTTTTCGCCGGCGTGGGAGAGCGTACCCGCGAGGGCAACGACCTCTGGCTGGAAATGCAGGAATCGGGCGTTATCACCAAGGCCTGCCTCGTCTATGGCCAGATGAATGAGCCTCCGGGAGCCCGCCTCAGGGTGGGGCTCTCCGCGCTCACCATGTGCGAATATTTCAGGGACATGTCGGGACGCGACGTTCTCCTGTTCATCGACAACATATTCAGGTTCTCCCAGGCGGGTTCCGAGGTATCGGCGCTCCTGGGTCGTATGCCCTCCGCCGTTGGTTACCAGCCGACCCTCGCGACAGAAATGGGCCAGCTCCAGGAAAGGATCACCTCGACGAAAAACGGGTCCATCACCTCCGTGCAGGCCATCTACGTACCGGCCGACGACCTGACCGACCCGGCACCGGCAACGGCCTTCATCCACCTTGACGCGCAAACGGTTCTTTCCAGGCAGATCGCGGAGAAGGGCATATACCCCGCGGTGGATCCCCTCGATTCAACATCGCGACTTCTGGCTCCCGAGCTCGTGGGAGAGGAGCACTACAACATCGCCATGGAAGTGAAACGGATTCTCCAGCGCTACAAGGACCTGCAGGACATCATCGCCATTCTCGGGATGGACGAGCTCTCCGAGGAGGACAAGCTCCTCGTCCAGAGGGCGCGAAAGATCGAGCGTTTCCTCTCACAGCCTTTCTTCGTGGCGGAGCAGTTCACCGGTTTCCAGGGAAAATACGTGAAACTAGAGGAATCGATCAAGAGCTTCAAGGGGCTCATTAACGGCGAATACGACAGCCTTCCTGAGCAGGCCTTCTACATGGTGGGATCCATTGAAGAGGCGGTTGAAAAGGCGAAAAAACTCCAGGGTTAATGACTGATGAAAAAGATCAAGTGCAGCATCCTGACGCCTGACCGGTACCTATACGAGGGGGAGATCGCCTTTGCCGTTGTGCAGGCTTACAACGGCGAAATGGGTTTCCTCGTCGATCACGCCCCCCTGATATCGGAACTGGGAATAGGCGAGACGCGGCTCCAGGACGGAAAGACCACGGAATATTTCGTGATAGAAGGCGGCGTGGTGGAGATGCGCGACAACAAGCTGATAATCCTGGCCGAGAAGGCCACGAAAAAGGCTGAGCTTGACAAAAAGGAACTCGAGGAGAAACTGAAAACCCTCAGGGATGAGAAGGAGAAGGAGATAAAGGCCTTTTCCAGCGAGTGGTTAACGATTCAGAGCGAAGAGGTTCGCCTCAAGGCCAGGCTAAAGGTGGCGAGCAGATAAGCTTCATCAACTTAGGAATGAAACAAAAGGATGGCCCACGGCCATCCTTTTGTGCGTGGATATCCGGGGGCCCGATACGTCAGGAGGATGTAAAAATCTTGATTTATTTTGCCCATTCAACGATATTATATGTAGGATAAACCGCGGGCATCGTCATGGGGCGATTCCCGAAGAATTATGTCACGCCAGGCGTTCCATGGAGTGACAGGTGACGAGAGGTGCGGGGCCGCCAGGGAGCCGAGGTGAATCCGCGACGGGTAAACGTAAAACCGGGGAAACAACGCGAAGATATGCCTGGAAATTCTGAACATCATTCCGGTAAAAAGACCGGCGATCTTATGATCTCCATACCGGAACATGTGCGAAAGGGCCTGCCTGATACCTTGTCCCTTGATGATATCGGGAGGATCGACCTGCGCGAGGCTGAGTCGATCGCTGACGAGGGTCTCCTTTTCCTGAAAGAACATGACCTCATCGAGGGGCTCGATGATTTTGACCTGATACCATTGAAGAAGGAGCACGCCCCGGCGGAGGATCTGAAGGCCGAGGGTATTCACGCGGGCATGCGGGAACGGCGAGAGGAGAAGGAAACGGTCTCGAAGGAGCCGCGAGAAGCGTCTCCCGCGGAGGTAAAGGTCGATACAATGCCGGTTGCAGAGGAAGATGCCGCGGTTTCGCCTTCCGCGGAGATGGAATCTTCCAGCGAGGAACCTGGCGAAGGCCGCGAGTGGGTTCCTATTGAGCAGCTGGACTGGGTTGATGAGAAGGGGAAGAAATGGCTTCCGCTTGATCGTATCGGTTCTGAAGAAAGAAAAATCTCCACCGTGCCTGACGATGGGGTTGGCGAAGTGGCTGCGACCATTCCGCAGGTCGAAACAACGGAAGAGGAAAAGGGTAGCGATGCGGGCGCTGCACCGGCGCGTGCTGAAGTTGCTCGCGGAGCCACGGAAAAGCCGAGGATGTTTGAAGGGTTCGTCGAAAACGATGACGAATATGTGATATGGGATATGCCCGCAGGCGAAAGGACGGATGGCGTATCGGTCACGCCAGGTGAAGCAAAAACCGGGACACCACGGGAGGAAGCGACAGCGCTGGACGAAGCGTCGGTGACCAGGGAAGGTCCGATCGCGGCAGGGGAAGCCGGGGACGCGAAAGCCGCGGAAGGACCGGTTCCGCCGCCGGAGAGGAAAAGTACCGAAGAAGCACAGCCCGAGCCGGGAATTACAGGCGTATTCTCCCCCGTGGAAACGACCGTTATTCCGGAGACATACGCCGTCGAGAAGAATGGTGGAAGAATCGACGGAGACCAGGGCCCGGTTCCGGAAATGCCCCCTGAAGGGGTGCCGTTTGTCGACGAAGAGGAGCCCCGCGTACATTTCATCGACGACCGGGAGCTGACGTCCCGCATTGAGGAAAAGGAAGAAACACCGGAAATCGATCTGGAAAGGGTCACCAGGGGGATCGTGCAGTTTGAGGAGGCCCCGGGTTATCTTCTTGCGGAGTCTGATCAAAGGTCAGACCGGGAGAAGATAGCGCATATCGCGAAGGATCTCGAGCCGGATTACGAGGAGCTGTTCGTTGATCTGGATTACATTTACCGCGACGAGGAGATAGACTATATACACGCCGCGATTGTAGAGGAGGATTACGGCGACTACATCCGGGAGATTGACGAATTTTCCGGAACGCGCGGAGGGGGCGTGGTCCCGGCGGCGGTTGAGCTCCTGGGATTGACGGCGGACGAATTTGACACCATCGAAGACCTTCTTTTCAGTGATGAGCTCGGGGATGTCAACCTCTACGACCGTTACCATCTCTATGAATTCGGAGGGACTGACGGCGCGGGGGCGCGATCTGAAAAACAGTGCAGGTATCTGCTCCCGACTGAGGACAGCCTTGTTGATATCGAGCGTGATTCAATCGAGAGCGATATTTCCTCGGGGAGCGCCTTGATTTTTGAAGAGGACGTTTCGCGCATCAGCGAAGAGCTCAAGATAAAAACCGGCAGAACTGACGTTGATGCGGTTGAGATCGTCGAGAGCGTTATCAGCCCGGAAATCGACGTATCGGTATCGGACGAACCGGAGCCTGCGGGGATGAAAGCCGGGGAATCGGTGGAAGCCGCCATGCAGGTTCCGGGGAAGATGCCCGATGATGATATCGACGATATCACCGATCGCGTGATCATCCTTGATGATGAAGAGGACGTCGATCGTTTTATACGGGGCCTCCCGGAGCAGAAGCAGGTGGACATGAAGACGCTTTTAAGCTACCTTGACGGGCTTTTTGAGAAGCTACCTGAAAGGGTGATAAAGAGATTCGCAAGCTCCGAGTATTTCGATCTCTACCTTAAAGTGCTGAACGAACTGGGTGTGTGATAATGGGATTGCTGGAAAAGGCGCTGCGCTACAAAAGCAGGATCAACAGCGGCGGAAAGCGGACTGTCATGGATCGCATCGCGGGTCCCGCCGACACGGGCGCGCCCGTTCCCGGGAAAGGAATGATCGGTGAAGGAGACGTTGATTCCGGTGTTGAAGTAATTCGTCTTGAGCCGGGAGACCTTGTGGCGGTAGACGATGAGGGCTGGCCCCTGGACCGGGACGAGGCGGGAGGGGCACCGCGGGTGAACGGCCAGGAAGGTGGTCCGGCGAAGGACGCGAAGGCGCCGAGATTCATGGGACTAGAAATGGATGACGGCGCTTCGGGAGAACCGCATATTCCGTCCCCCGGGGGGGGCGAGGGACCGGGCAACGGACTCCTCGACTATATGGCGCTCCATGAATTGAGCAAGGACATTCTCGGGGCGGATTCCAGGGCGGACCTGTTCGAGGTCATTCTCTTTTCTGTCATGGGACAGATAGGCGTTTCATCGTCCTCGATAATGGTGCGGGGCGACGAGCGTCATGATGAATGGCAGATCGCCGAATCGAGGGGCGTGACCATAAACAGGGACGAGATTGATTTTCGTCCGAGGTCGGGCATACTCAGGGAACTCCTGGAAAGAAAAGCGATTATTGACATAGAGGAATTCAGGGAGGGCGCCACACCCGGGGACGACTACTACACCTACATCGCAATCGACGCGCGCCTCCTGGTGCCCATCGTATGGAAGGACGACGTTCTCGGCGTCATCGTTCTCGGTAACAAGCTGACATCTGAGGAATATCCCGATGAGGAGAAGGAATTCCTTCGGGTGATCGCTGAATACGCGGCCTTCGCCTACCATGCCCTGGTGATGAAGGAGATGAATGAGACGGGGAGCGGACCCGGTTCCCATATCGCGGCGGCTGATCGCGTGCGGGGGAAAATCGCCCATGAGGCACAGATTGAAAAAATCAGGGAGATCCTCAAGGAAGAATTCAGGGACATGGGAATCGCCGGATACGGCATATTTACGGAGAGCGCGAGCGGAAGGGAGTACGGGATCTTCGTGGCAGATCCCGATGATCGACTTCAGCTGATGGGAACCAGGTTCAGGATAACCGCCGGTTCGGGTTTCATCCAGGAGATAGCGAGGGCGGAGACCCCCATCATATTTAACGACCTCAGAAGATCCAAGACCCTGGTCGAGGTATTCAGCGATCTGCAGCTGCAGGAGATGTCGTTGCTTGACATCTTCACCTTCAAGCTCGGAGGGGAACTCCTGGGGTTCATTATCGTGTATGAATTCGCAGACACGGCGAATCTCGATACCGTTCATGCGCGATTGCTGAAATTCGTCGATTTCATTTTTCCCTATATCCATATCGCCCGCGAGATAGAGTACGGAAGGGGGAACTACCTGGATACCATCGGCCGCGTCTACGGGCGGTTGGATGACGAGCTGTCGAATGCCCGTGAACTCAGGATTCCCGTTACCGTGGTGCTCTTTACCATCAAGAATTTCAAGCGCTACCACGCGATGTTCGGCCGTGAGCGGACAAGGGCGATGTTCGACCATCTCGAAGCATTCGTGCGATCGAGGATAGGGGAACGGGATTTTTTCGTGCGCTACGACCGCCACAAGCTGCTTCTCGTACTCCCGGGCAAGGACAGGAAGTACGCGACTCCCCTGGCGAACGCGATCTGCGCAGAGATGACGCACGCCTACAGCACGAGGGAAGCGCAGCTGCTCATGACCTTCCTTTCCGCCGAGTATCCCGCAGACGGCTCCGACAGTTGCAGCCTTGTCGACGCGCTGAACTGACCGCGACGATTAAGGGAAAAATACGGGATCTCATTCCGCGATGGAAGACTGTACCATGCTGAAAGACGGGTATTTCGTCGTTCCCGCCGGGACCTACCGCGTAGGGATTGACCCCCACCGGGTGATCGACCTTTGCTCCCGGCACGGGTCGCCGGGCGTGAAAACCGACTACCTTCTCACGTCCGCGCCGTCCCATGAAATCGAGATTGATTCCGTGGCCATCGCAACGCGAACCGTCACGAGGGGCGAGTTCGCCGCATTCATATCCGAAACCGGGTACCGCACGGAATCCGAACGGGAGGGCTGGGGTTGGGTCTGGGCCGAGGGGCGGTGGCGGAAACGTGACGGGGTGAGCTGGCGAAGGCCCTTCGCCGCGTGGGATGAGGACCGGTGCGTATCCGACGAAAGAATGCCCGTTATGCAGACAAGCTGGAATGATGCCGCCGCGTACTGTGAATGGCGATCGGAAAAAACGGGTAAAAGCGTGCGTCTCCCCGGGGAGGTCGAGTGGGAGATTTTCGCCATGCTCTGCGGCGTGCCGGGGATGGAGGAAACCGCGACGTCAACCCGCCCCGCGGTGGCGCCGGAGGACTTTGCAGCGGCGCTTTCAAGCGCCGGGGTGGGCGGGCCCGCGGGAACGGGACTGCTCTGGGAATGGACGGGCGACTGGTACGGGGCGTATCCGGGCGGGGAGGACCACGGTGATTTCGGAAGGGTGTACAGGGTCCTGCGGGGCGGGTCCCTCACGAGCCTTCCTGTTCAGCATGCTAGGGAATTCCGTCTTCGCAAGTGTCCCACGGCGCGGAGTCCCTACTACGGATTCAGGACGGCACTCGCGGTAAGCGCCGGCCCATCATGGTGAATTCCTCTCGTCCCGAAAAAAATCATTGTCATGGGCGGCATCGCGTGGTAGCGTTTCAGAATGTCACGAAAGCGCCCCGGCATCATCACCCCCGACGAACCATGGGACTTGCTCCTTGGCGACGCGGAAATCGCCCTCTACCTCCTCGATCCTGAAGGTCGCATCGCCTGGATGGGAAGCGCCATAAAGGGCATAACAGGCCACAGGCGTGACGACCTCGTGGGACGGCATCTCGATGAATTGATCTTTTCCGGTGAAGGGGGCGGGAGCGCCCCTCAGCCTGGAAAAGGAGCGACTCGAAGGCGGCACTGCATGCTTATCGGGGCCGATTCGGTGCCCGTGGCGTGCATACTCGTTTCGCTTGAAGCCGATGATAAATGGACCGCCGGCGTGATACTTCCCGCGCGCCCCATAGACAGGGAATCGCGGGAGAAAATCAGCAAGTTCGCCATGGCGGTAGAACAGAGCCCAGCAACGGTGGTCATCACCGACAGGAACGGGTCCATTGAGTATGTGAATCGGAAGTTCACCACCCTGACGGGCTATACCCTCAACGAGGTCATGGGGCACAACCCGCGGATACTGAAATCGGGCCGGCAGGGACCGGAGTTCTACCGGGATCTCTGGACCACGATAGCATCCGGCAGGGAGTGGAGGGGAGAGTTCCACAACCTGAAAAAGAACCGTGAGTCCTACTGGGAATCCGCGTCCATTTCACCGATAATGAACGACAGCGGCGAGATCACCCACTACGTGGCCGTCAAGGAGGACATCACCGGGAAGAAAGCCGCCGAGGAAGCCCTCAGGGAGAGCGAGGAGCGCCTCAGGGAGCGAAACGAAGAAATGGAACGGGAGATGCAGTATGCCAAGGCCATTATCAGCCGGTTGCTCCCCGAGGAAGCCCCGGTCCATGAGCGGCTGAAGGTCGATTTCCGGTTCTTTCCCCTGGAGGCCATTGGCGGGGATTATTTTTCTTTTAATGCTTTACAGGACGGGGGACTTGGTATCTGTATCGGAGACGTCGTCGGCCACGGGGTTTCCGCAGCGCTCTTCCTTACTCTCCTGCGTTCGATGATCGAGCGTTTGAGCTCGTCACACGGACCCTCCCCGGCGGAAATGATCAGGGGTCTTAACCGGGAGATACAGGAGGCCGATATGGGCGTTTTTCTTACGGCCCTGTACGGTTGTTTTGATTTCCACGGGGAGGCAGTTTTCAGGTTCGCAAAGGGTGGGCATCCCCCTCCGGTCTACTATCCCCGTGGATCGGGAAGCCCGATGGCTCTATGGGTGGGCGGCATGCCCCTGGGCCTCATGAAGGATGCGGTGTTCGAGGAATACCGGATTCCGATCAGGCCGGGAGAAAGAATTTTTCTTTATACCGACGGCATAATCGAAGCGCGACGAGGCCCAGGGGAAATGCTTGACGTGGAGGGCCTTCTCGCGATTGTCGCATCAACGGGGGACATGGAGCTCGGCGAATCACTCGACATGATCGTCGCGGAAGTGGGTCGATACAGGGGGGGCTCGCCGCGGGAGGATGACATGGTTCTTATCGGTTTCGAAGTGCGGTGACACAGGCGCATGCACGGACCACGATGACGGGGCGATGGGCATGGACATTTATAAAATCACGGCAGAGGCCCTCGACGCGACGGGAATAGGCGTGCTGGTCTGCGGAAAGGACGGCGATATCCTCTATGTGAGCCAGCGGGCACTCCTTCTCGCCGCGGGAGGAAACGGCGGAAGCGGCAGCGTGAGGGTGCCCACCCGCATCGGCGAGTTTCCCGGCGATCTCGAGGCCCTGGTGAAAAGGCTTGCCGGGGGCGAAGAGGTGGGGGAAATCACGGTTGCAATGCCAGGGGAGCCTTCCTTCCCATGCGTCGTCACGTCGTTAGGTGTTGACGCGGGGGAAGGGGGCCGCGCGGCCGTATTTTTCATTCGACCGGCTGCCTCCGCCGCCAGGGTCGATGAAAAATGGCATGAAATAATTGACAGCCTCGACGAAGGGTACTACGAGGTCGATCTGCGGGGCATAATGACCTTCATCAATCTCGAGATGGCGAGAATCGCGGGGTATGAGCGGGGGGAGGTGCTTGGAAAAAAATATGACATGTTCTTCACCGCCGAGGAGGGCTCCAGGATCTTCGCCGCGTTTAACGATGCCTACCGCACCGGCGTGTCCAACAAGCTTGTTGACTGGGAATTCAGGGACGGCAGGGGAAGGACGAAAAGGCTCGAGAGCTCGATTTCCCTGGTTCGCGACGCCGAAGGAAAGATCACGGGGTTCAGGGGAATCGTGAGAGACCATACGGTGAGAAGGAGAATCGAGAAGGAACTCATGCGCGCGAGGAAGCTCGAGGCGATCGGGATCCTCGCGGGCGGCATAGCCCATGATTTCAACAACGCGCTGACGGCCATACTCGGGAACATTTCTCTCGCCAAGATGGAGGCGCCGGGGGACAACGGCGGCCTCATGGAAGTCCTGAACGACGCCGAGGAGGCGTCCCTGAAGGCGGTCGAACTCACGAAGCGCCTCGCCACCTTCGCGAAGGGCGGACGGCCCGAAAGGAAGATCATCGATTATACCGATTCACTCAGGATGACGGTGGACTCCGCCTTGCAGGGATACAATGGAAGATACGAGTTGATCATCCGGGACAGGCTCCGCGAGGTCGACCTGGACGAGGGCCAGATGGGCCAGGTGATCACCTATATGATCGCGAACGCCAATGAATCCATGGAGAACGGCGGCATCATAAGGATCATAGCGGAGAACGTAATCGTAGAAGAGGAAAAGACGCGCGACGAAATAAGCCTCCAGCCCGGGGAATACGTCAGGATATCCATCAGTGACGAAGGAAAGGGCATGACGCCGGGGGAAATGCAGAATATATTCGATCCGTATTACACGACCAAGGAGATGGCCAGCGGCATGGGGCTGACCACGAGCTACGCCATAATCAAGCGTCACCACGGTTATATCGACGTGGAATCGACGCCGGGGAAGGGCACCACCTTCCACGTGTACCTCCCCGTGGCGGGGAAGGATTACACTGAAGCTGATAAAATCATCCCGACGGAGTAAGCAGGAATAGCGATGGCACTGGTGAAAAAATTCAAAGTCGTACCGAATCTTCCGGCGAAGCTGGAGCCCCTTCTGAAAATTGCCTACAATATGTGGTGGGTGTGGAACTTTGAGGCCATCGAGCTTTTTCGCAGGCTTGATGTGGAACTCTGGAGCACCGTGCGTCACAACCCCATCAAGCTTCTCGGCGCCCTCTCACAGAAGGCCCTCGATGACGCGGCGTCGTCCGAGAGCTTCATCGCGCACATGGAGCGCGTGGAGCGGGAACTCGACTGGCACCTGAGCCGGAAGACATGGTACGACGAGCAGAACGGCGGGTTCGAAAGCGCATGCATCGCCTATTTTTCCGCCGAGTTCGGGATCCACGAGAGCCTTCCCATGTATTCCGGGGGTCTCGGGGTACTGGCGGGAGACCATCTCAAGTCGGCGAGCGAGCTTGGCCTTCCCCTCGTCGGCGTGGGTCTTTTTTACCGCCTCGGGTATTTCAGGCAGTATCTCAACCTTGACGGTTGGCAGCAGGAGAGCTTTCCGGAAATCGATTTCCATACCATGCCGGCCCGCGTCGTGACCGACGGGGACGGGAACAACCTGCTTGTTTCCGTTGACATGGCCGGAAGAAAGGTCCACGCCCGGATTTGGAAGCTCAGCGTGGGCAAAATCACCGTCTATCTTCTTGATTCAAATATTGATGGCAACTCCCCTGAGGATCGAACCATAACGGATGAGCTGTACGGCGGCGATTCGGACATGCGGATACGCCAGGAGATGCTGCTGGGAATAGGCGGTATTCGGGCCCTGAAGGCGATGAATATCGGGGTAACCGTGTTTCACATGAACGAGGGACACGCGGCCTTTCTGTCCCTCGAACGGATTCGCATGGCCATGGAGCACGACGGCCTTTCTTTCCAGGAGGCCCTCGAGTATGTTTCGTCCACCAACGTGTTCACGACCCACACGCCGGTTCCCGCGGGGAACGACAGGTTCCCCGTCGAGATGATGGACGCCTATTTCGGAGAATTCTACCGGGGGATGGGTCTCCAGCGGGAGCAGTTTCTCGGCCTCGGCCGCGAGGACCAGGAGGACAAAAAGGAGGTCTTCTGCATGACCGTCCTCGCCCTCAGGAGCGCGGCGGGGTGCAACGGCGTGTCGAAGCTTCATGGCGCGGTTTCCAGGAAGATGTGGAAACGGATCTGGCCCTCGCTGCCCCCCCACGAGGTGCCCATCGGACACATTACCAACGGCGTCCAGACCCTTTCCTGGACCTCCGACGAGATGATGCGGCTCCTGAACAGGTATCTCGGCCCGAGATGGATCGATAACCCCGCGGATAACAGCATATGGCAGAACATCGACAGCATCCCCGACTCGGAGCTCTGGCGGTGCCGCGAGCGGCTGCGGGAGCGGCTAGTATCCTTCGCACGGAGGAAGCTGAAGGAACAGCTCCAGTCCCGGGGCGCGGCTCCCCGGGAGGTTGAAATGGCCGATTCGGTCCTTGATCCGGACGCCCTCACCATAGGTTTCGCGCGGCGCTTCGCGACCTACAAAAGGGGAACCCTCATCATGCGGAACATGGAGCGCCTGGGCCGGCTCCTTCATGACAGGGAACGCCCGCTGCAGATCATATTCGCGGGGAAGGCGCATCCCAGGGACAACATGGGCAAGGAGCTCATCCGGCAGATCATTCACCTGTCGAACGATGAGCGATTCCGGTGGAAGGTGGTGTTTCTTGAGGATTACAACATCAATATCGCCCGTTACCTGGTCCAGGGCGTCGACGTATGGCTCAATACCCCGATACGGCCGAAGGAGGCCTCGGGGACCAGCGGGATGAAAGTGGTGCCGAACGGGGGTATAAACATCAGCGTCCTTGACGGGTGGTGGGACGAGGCGTACAACACGGAAAACGGGTGGGCCATCGGCAACGGCGAGGAATACGAGGATCTCGCCTACCAGGACGAGGTTGAGAGCTTCTCATTGTACAATGTCCTCGAGAAGGAGGTCAAGCCGGCGTTTTACAACCGGGGGGCCGATGGCATGCCCCGGGAATGGCTGGCCAGGATGAGGGAATCGATGAAGTCGATCACCTCGTTTTTCAATACCAACCGGATGGTGAGGGACTACACCGAGCAATTTTACAAGGCGGCCCACAGGAACAGCGTCGATTTCTCCGCCGACGGTTACAGGTCGATTCGGGAATTCTCCGCGTGGAAGAAAAAAGTGAACGGCGAATGGCCCTCCGTTTCGGTGCGATCGATCGATATCGCGGAGACCCGGGAGATAAAGGTAAACAGCAAGATCACTGTCCAGGCCGAGGTGGACCTGGGAACAATTTCGCCCGATGACGTGCAGGTCGAGCTTTACTTCGGTGCACTGGACCGGAACGGCGAGATCATCGAGGGCGTGGCGCTTCCCATGCATGAGAGCGGCGCGGGGCAGGGCGGTGCCAGCGTGTTCCGGGGACAGATGCTCTGCCTGCAGTCCGGCCAGTTCGGATTCACGGTGCGGGTATTGCCGATGAATCCGAATATGGCGAGAAAGTTCTATCCCGACCTGAAAATCACCTGGGCGTAGTATTCAGAGGTCCCCCCTGACCTCGTCACGGAGTCGCCCGAAGAACTCCTCCATGAAGCGGTGGCGGCTTTCGGCGCGCCGCCTGCCCTCGGCGGTGAGCATCCTGCCGGAGATGAAGCGCAGTTTCACCATGTACTCCCGGAAGGCCGTGTCCTCCTTGCCGTACGCCTCGGTGAGGAGGACGTCGATGTCGGGGTTGTGGAGACGCGCCCCCACCTCACCGGAGAAGAGAAAGGCCCTGCCGATTCCCACCGCACCTATCGAATCAAGCTTGTCGGCGTCGTAGAGGATTCTCGCCTCGATGGTTCCCGGGGCATGGTCGTTCCTGAACCGGTGAGTGAGGATCGAGTCGCGTACACGTCCCGCGCGTTCGCGATCGAGGCCGAGCCCCCTGAGGTACTCGAAGGCAAGGGCGCTGCCCCGTTCGGCGTGGCAGATTTTCCCGCCGCTTTCCGCCTCGTCGATGCGGGCGACGTCGTGAAGCAGGACCGAGGCACGAAGAATGAATCGATCGGCGTCGGGCTCCGTGGCGGCGATCTGTTCCGCCAGGAGGGCGACCCGCTCGACATGGTCCCACCCGTGGCTGGAATGAAGCCTGGCCATCCGTTCACGCCCGAACGCGGCGGCGGATTCGAGGATGCCTTCCTCGAAGGGCGTCACGGGGCCTGCCTCAATCTATCTTCAGGATCGTCATGAAGGCCTCCTGGGGCACCTCGACGGAACCGATCTGCTTCATCCGCTTTTTCCCTTCCTTCTGCTTTTCCAGGAGCTTGCGTTTGCGCGTGATGTCGCCGCCGTAGCATTTCGCCGTGACGTCCTTTCTCAGGGCAGAAATGTTTTCCCGGGCGATGATGGCGGAGCCGATAGCCGCCTGGAGGGGTATCTTGAACTGCTGCCGCGGAATGATGTCCTTGAGGCGGACGATGATGTCCTTGCCCCTCATGCGGGCCTTGTCCTGGTGGACGATGAAGGAAAGGGCGTCCACGGCCTCGCCGTTCACCAGTATGTCGACCTTGACCATTTTGGATTCGATGAAATCCCTCATCTCGTAATCGAAGGACGCGTACCCCCGTGAAATCGATTTGAGCTTGTCATAGAAATTGAACACGATCTCGGAGAGGGGGAGATCGTAGTGAAGCTGGACCCTCTTCGGGTCGATGAACTGCATGTCCTTATGGATGCCTCTGCATTCGGTCACCAGGGACATTATATTCCCGATGTATTCCGACGGCGTGATGATCGAAGCGCTCACGAAGGGCTCCTCGATGCGCTCAATGACATCGGGCTCGGGCATCTTCACGGGGTTGTCGATCGTGAGAGAGGTTCCGTTCGTCAGGTGGACATGGTACTCGACGCTCGGCGCCGTGGTAATCAGGGCAAGGCCGAATTCCCGCTCCAGGCGCTCCTGGACGATCTCCATGTGCAGGAGGCCCAGGTACCCGCACCGAAACCCGAATCCAAGGGCGAATGAATTGTCCGGCTCGAAGATGAGCGACGCGTCGTTCAGACGGAGCTTGTAGAGAGCGTCCTTAAGGTCCTCGTAATCGTCGCTGTACATCGGGTAAAGGCCCGAAAAGACCATGGGCTTCGCATCGCGGAAGCCCTTCAGGGGCTCAATCGAGACGGCGTCGGCGTGGGTTACGGTATCGCCGATTTTCGTGTCCGTGACCGATTTGATGCCTGACACGATGTATCCCACGTCACCGGGGTCCAGGCGGTCCCTCTTCTCGAGTTCGAGTCTGAAGACACCCACTTCGGAGACTTCGTATCGCTTCCCGGTGAAGAGGAACCTGATAGCGTCACCGCGGCGCACCGTGCCGTCGAATATACGCACCTTCATGATGGCTCCCTGGTAGTTGTCGAAATAGGAATCGAAGATGAGTGCGCGGAGGGGCGCTCCGGGATTTCCCGACGGGGGGGGGATACATTCCACCACCTTCTCGAGGAGCTCGTCTATGCCGGTCCCTTCCTTCGCCGATGTCAGGACCGCCAGGTCCGAGTCAAGGCCAAGGCTCTTTTCGATGCCCTCCTTCGTTCGTGCGACGTCGGCGCTGGGCATGTCGATCTTGTTGATCACCGGGAGTATCTCGAGGTCGTTGTCCAGGGCGAGATAGAGATTGGCGATGGTCTGGGCCTCGACGCCCTGGGACGCGTCGACCACCAGGAGCACTCCGTCGCAGGCGGCAAGGGCGCGGGAGACCTCGTAGGTGAAATCCACGTGGCCCGGGGTGTCGATGAGGTTGAAGAGGTAGTCCTTCCCGTCCGAAGCCGTATAGTTGAGGGTTATCGCGTTGGATTTAATCGTGATGCCGCGCTCACGCTCCAGGTCCATCGTGTCGAGAATCTGGTCGCGCTGGTTTCGCGCGTCCACGAGGCGGCATTTTTCAATGATGCGGTCCGCCAGGGTGGATTTGCCATGGTCGATATGGGCGATGATGGAAAAATTGCGTATCCGGCTAAGGTCCATTGTTGCTTCGTTGCCAATGATGGTATCTGCAGATACGTGCAGGGCCCGATTATTGGCAAGTATTTTTTTGGATCCCGGGTCAAACCTTTCTCGTGATTTCATAGAGCACGATCCCCGCGGCAACGGACGCGTTGAGGGAGGACATGGATCCCGCGAGGGGAACGCGAACGACGACGTCGCACTTTTCACCCGTGAGGCGCCGCATGCCGCCGTGCTCCCCGCCGATGACGACAACGCAGGGTCGAAGTCCGCGGAGCTCACCGATATCGGTGGAACCCTCGCCCGCGGTGCCGATGACCCAGTATCCGTACGATTTCGCCTCGTCAAGGAAGGACGCCACGTTGGGTGCCTGGATGACCGGGATGTGCGCGGTCGCGCCGGCGGAGGATTTCACCACCGCGGGTGTGATTCCCGGGGAGTGGGACCGGGAGAGCACGACGCCGTCGCACCCCAGGGCCTCGGCGGTGCGGATGATCGAACCGACGTTGTGGGGGTCCTCGAGGCGGTCGAGGAGCACCAGGACGCCCTTCTTCTCCGCGGCGATTCCGATTATCGACATGTCGCCGGCCTTCGTCACGGATGAGCCGGGAAGGCGCATGGCAACTCCCTGGTGGAGGGACGAGGGCCCCAGGGGGGCGAAGAAGGACTTCTCCTTCCTGTGGACCCTGAGGCGCCTGGACCGTGCGGTTTCGATGATGGTGTCGATGATTTTCCCGTGGGCGGTAATGGAGATGTACACGTCGCCGTCGGAATCCGGCCTGGCCGCGTGGAGGTATTCAAGCACGGGGTTTCTGCCGAGGATCAGGCCTTTCTCTTCCAACGCGCCCCCTCCCGGGTGTCCTCGATCACGATCCCTTTTTCAAGAAGAGCGTCGCGGATCGCGTCGGCGCGCGCGAAGTCCTTCTCCTTCTTCGCGTTCGACCGCTCCTCGATCTGAGATTCGATCCACGAGACATCGACGTCTTCGCCGGCGTCACGGGGGAAAAAGATGAATCCGAAGACCGAGTCGATACGAACCAGGGCATCCATGACGAGGTTGGCACCACCACGCGTAACGGCGCCATCGTTAATCATGGTATTGATCGCGTGGAGAAATTCGAAAAACACCCCAAGGCCGCGCGAGATGTTCAGGTCGTCGTCAACGGCGGCGGTGAAATCGTCCATGAGGGCCCGCACGGCGCCTGTCACTTCCGTCCCCGGTTCTTCTTCCCCGCCGCGGATATCGGAGAGGCGCACGATAAGATTGTCGATGCGGTCCAGGGCCTGGTCGGCCTGGGTCACGCCCTCGAGGGTGAAGTTAAATTGTTTCCGGTAGTGGGCGGAAATGAGCAGGTAGCGTATGGATCGGGGCGAGTGCCCCCGTTCAAGGAGGTCCCTCAGGGTGAAGAAGTTTCCCTTCGATTTCGACATCTTCGAGCCGTTCACCAGGAGGTGCTCGATGTGGATCCAGTGGCGGACAAAGGGCTCGTCGTAGGCCGCCTCGCTCTGTGCTATCTCGTTCTCGTGATGCGGGAATATCAGGTCCACGCCGCCGGTGTGGATGTCGATCGTGGTGTTGAATATCTTCCGTATCATCGCCGAGCACTCGATGTGCCAGCCCGGCCTGCCGGGGCCGAAGGGGGTCTCCCAGGAGACCTCGTTTTCCCTGGGCGCCTTCCAGAGGACGAAATCACGCACGTCGTCCTTTTTGTATTCGTCCGTGTCATAGCGGAGGCCGCTCTTTATCTCGCGGCGATCGAGCCTGGAGAGCCGCCCGTAAGGCTCGAAACGAGCGATGCTGAAGTAGGTCGAGCCGTCCTTCTCGTACAGGTAGTTTTTATCACTGAGTCTCGAGATGATGTCCATCATGGCGTCGATCGATTCCGTTGCCTTCGGCATGTGCTCGACGGGTTCGATATTGAGCGAGGCGAGGTCCTCGAGGAATAGCTTCGTGTAGCGGGAGGTGTATTCACCGAGGGTCACGCCCTCCCCGAGGGCCCCGGCGATGGTCTTATCGTCGACGTCGGTGATGTTCATGGCGTGATCAACACGGAAACCCCTGAATTTGAGATACCGTCTAAGGAAATCATTGAAGACGAAGGTGCGGAAGTTGCCGATGTGGGCGTAACCGTAGACCGTGGGGCCGCATGAGTAGATCGTCACGGGGGGGTAATCGGTCACAGAGTCCTTTTTCACGCCGCCGGGTATGATCTCGTCCGTCGTTCCCGTGAGGGTGTTGTAAATCCTGAGTGTCATGTGCGCGTCCCCTTCTGTTGAGTGACGTTGGTCTTTGGAGGAGACGCCCCGCCGGGGGCAACGTCCGTCACGCCCGGGAACGGATCCTCCCATCCCGCTGATATCAGGGGTCTTCCGCGGGGAGGCGCTGTCAAACATTTTTTCCCGTTCGGGACAGGCGTCACGCGAGGGTGAGCGGCATTTCTTCCACTTCTTCGTATTCAGGCTCGATGTGATCCTCCTCAGTGAAGACCGCTCCCGCGGAACGGAGGAGCATGTCCGAGGGCACCTTGAGCTTCTCGCCCTCTTCCCCCTCCTCGGCGAGGCGGGCAAGGAGGAGGTGGAGTTTTCTGATGTAGTCGATGAGCTCCCGGAGCTTCCTGTTTTTCCTGTCGATGACCGTGCGTGTCTCGGCGATCATTTTTTTTATCAACTCGTTCTGGCGCTGGAGCCTGTTCCTGAGCTTGACCGATGTTTCGTAATATTCACGGTTAACGTTCTGGAAATCGATTCTCGCGAGTATTATTTCATCCGAATCGCCGCTGCGATCGATCTGCTCGATGATCTTGTTTAATTCCTTGACGGAAAAGAGGTCGTCCGCCGATGTCTGGACCCACTTTTTCCCCTCTTCGTCCGTGAACTCGGTGATCTCCGGAATAAGCGGTTTTTTCGGCGTTTTTTTCATTCCCATGTATCGGCTCCGTTTCCATATATATCGGCAATTCCGGCCCCATGGTATACTCATAGATGACCCGGGATGGGCCGAAAGCGCGGGTATTTCGGATGTGAGGTTATTTCATTGACATTATAATCCATGAATCAAATATTGAAACAATTTTTTTGGGTCACCGTGCCCCCGGAGGGGAAGCGGGATCCGATTCCATGGAGAACCCCGGCGTACGGGAAAGGAAGATGGAAATACCCTCCTCGGTAATAGAATCGCTATCCCGGCATGGAGACGTTTCGGTAAGGGCCCCCCTCTGTCGTTATACCACCTACAGGACGGGGGGCAGCGCGGACCTGCTTGTCGAGCCGCGCAGCAGGGACGATGTGCCGGGGATCGTCACCATTGCCCGGGAGGAGGGCATCCCCCTCACGGTGATCGGGGGAGCTTCTAACCTACTCGTGGGTGACGGCGGGATCGAGGGGATAATCCTTCGGCTCTGCGAGGAGGGTGATCGTCGCGCCGAGATCCGTCTCCTTACCGACGGGGCCGTGTACTGCGGGGCGACGGCGTCCAAGGAGAGATTCGTCGATTTTGCCGTGGGAGCGGGACTCTGCGGGATTGAGTTCATGGCGGGTATTCCGGGATGCATCGGTGGAGGGGTCATGATGAACGCGGGGACATCCGACGGCGCTTTCCAGGATATCCTGGTCGGCGTGGATATCGTCACACCCGAGGGAGAAACGAGGGCCCTTGACCTGGACAGGAGCATGTTTTCCTACAGGAACGTCGATATCGGGGAGGGATCCATAGTGACGGGTGCCCGTTTCAGGCTGGAGACCGCTGAAGATCCCGGACGCGTCAGGGCTCGAATCGAGGACATTCTTGCCGGGCGACGCGCGAAGCATCCCCTCGAGTATCCATCGGCGGGATCCGTGTTCAAGAATCCCCCGGGTCACTCCTCGTGGAAGCTGATCGATGACGCCGGCCTCAAGGGGAAAAGCATTGGCGGCGCCTCAGTCTCCGAGCTCCACACGAATTTCATCATCAACAGGGGAGGGGCCACCTCCCGGGACATTCTCGATCTTATACATTGCGTACAGGAAACCGTCCTGGCAAGGTTCGGCGTGACCCTGGAGACCGAGATAAAAATGATCGGTGTTTTCTAGCATGCCTTCATACAGCGGGAAGCTGGCCGAACTCTCTTTCTGCGCTCTTGACCTGGAAACCACGGGGATCAATCCCGCTCTCCATCGTATCGTCGAGGTGGCGATAATCCGGTTCAATCTCAGCGGAGACGAGGAATGCTTCTCGACCCTTGTGGACCCCGGGGTGCCGATGCCGCGTGACGCCTACGGAATTCACGGCATATCCGATGAGATGGTGCGGGGAGCGCCGCGAATCGAGGATGTCCTTGACGAGATCGAGGGGATTATCGACGATTCGCTCCTCGTCGCCCACAGCGCCGCCTTTGATCTTTCCTTTATCGGCGCCGCCTTCAGAAGTGTCGGAAGGGCGGTTCCCGCCATGGCCGGGATCGATACCGTACGGCTGTCGCGCCGCGCCTACCGGGGGCTTCCGAATCATCGACTTGAGACTGTCTGCGGGCATCTCGGCATCGACATCCACCACCACCGGGCATATCCGGATGCCATGGCATGCATGCGTCTTTTCACCGACATCGTGGGGCGTGAGGACCCGGAGGGAACTTGGACCATTAACGATCTCCGTGGGTATCACGGTCCCTTCGAACGAGCCAGGACGGTAAAAAAAGTGGGCGAGAGGCCTCTTCACCAGGGCCCCGTGGGTGGTCTGCGCCCCGGAGAGAGGGTAAGGATCTCGTATCGCGACAGTTCCGGATCCCGGACCGTTCGCGACATAGAGCCAAGGGAATTCGTCACCCTGGGAGGAGTGGGCTACCTGCTGGCATACTGCCACCTGAGACAGGACATCCGCTATTTCAGGCTGGATCGAATCGTGTCGATCGGTTGACGGGACGATAGACGCGGGGACTACCACTTGTTCTGGATATTAAAATAGAAGTAGCTGTTGCTTTTTTTGGTTGATACAAGGAAGTCCCAGCCGTAGTAAAGGTACAATTCGAAGTGGTCAAAGAGAAGCACCCGCCCCGTGGGACCTCCTACGAAACCGAACTGCACGCCCTTCACGTCGCGCCCCGTCCCCTCGAAGAGTGTCATGTCGAAGAAGGCGCCTATGTAGAGGAAGTCGCGGTACATTGATATTCGGTATTCGTTTGATTGGGAGAGGGCATTCCGGGAGTGGTAGGCCCAGACCTGGAGTCCCTTGAACGCCTGGTTGCTCACCGATTGTTCCTGGTAAAAGGGCACATTTCCGAAGAGAAACTGGTAGGCAAGCATTCCGGAATAGATGTTCCTGTTCTTGAACTCGTGCTCGAAGTAGCCGACCAGGCGTATCTTGTTGAACGTTTTTTTTACGAAATAGAAATCGTAGACCAGCGCGATTTCCTTTTTCATCCTGTTTTTTCGGAGCTCGTAGATTTTATCGCTGCGGTGAGTAAAATCGTAGATGAAGCCCGCCTCCACGTACGTATAGACATCGGTCCTTTTCTCAATTTCCCTCTCCAGCGTATACATGGCCCTGATGTTTTCCACCTCCTGCGCAGGGTTGTTTTGCTTGATAAGCCTTGAGGGATCAAGGTTAAGGAGTTTATATTTGTTGAGCTTGCTGTTGAAGAAAAAGGCCGTTTCCACGCCGATACCGGTATAGAGATTAACCCTGCGAAGAAGCGTGATGCCCGGCGCAAGCATGGCGTTCATGATCAGGAAATGATAGGAAACGAGCCCCAGGTCGGGCCTTGCCGTTTTCGACTGGAATAAGCTGGCACGCACCGATGGCGTGAATATCTCCTTGAACATCGGCGTAAAAAAGTAGGCGGTATTAAAATTAAAATATGTTTCCCGCGGGGGCCTTTTAAACTTTCTGTCGATCCCGTACATGATCCCCACGGAGGTATCGGCCATGAAGAAATCACCCCGGGATATCAGGCCCAGGTGATAGTATTTAAGAAAAGGTATGAATCCGCGGTAAAAATGGACTTTAAGGCCGTAATCGAATTTATTAAGGACGATTTTCTTTTTTTTCTCCCCGGGCCCCTCTTTCTGCCCGTCACCGGTGCCCCCTGACCGGGTTGGATCCACGTGGGGTGGGAGAATGCTCTTTGAAAAAATCACCACCAGGTCATACCGCGGGCCGTATCTGTCGAAAAAGGGAAGCTGGCGCCTGCCGAGAAGGGGAAGTTCGATTTCCCGGTCGAGCTGGAACACCGATTCGCTGTACTCCTTGACGGGTTTCAGCTGGTAGGTGATGTTCTTCCAGCGCTTTCCCTGTTTCAGCTTTTCAATGTTCTCATTTACCGTGTTGATGTTGAATATCTTGTTTTTAAGCCTGAAGGCGATCTGCAGGTAGATTGTGGTGAAGTCATCCATGTTTAAAAAAATTATCTTGCCCAGGGCTCCCTCGTCGATGAACAACTTCAGGTGGGACTCGGTGTTTTCGATCACGAAGACCTTGACCAGGGTGTAACCCCGCTCGCTGTAAAAGGAGACGATGGCATCGATGGCCTCTTTCGCGGTGATCGCCCCCGTTTCGAAGCGCTGGAGATCGAGCATCTCGATCAGCTCGTAGTCGGTGTACATCCTGAGGCCGGTTATCTCAAGGGAGCGATCCCGGGTTGCCACTTCGCCCCGGAAAAGCAGCGCCATGAGGATCAGAGTTGCGGCATATCTGGGCATTTAGCAGAAGTTGTTTTTAAGGGTCTCCATCAGCTTGATGATGTTCTGGTCTCTCAGGTGGTAATACATGAAGTTGGCCTCTTTTCTTCTGTCAATGATGCGGGCTTTGCGCAGCACCGTGAGGTGCTGGGATATGTTGGAAATCGTGGATCCGAACTCATGCTCTATCTGGCCCACGTTCTTTTCTCCCTCCATCAGGAGGCAGAGGATTTTCATCCGTATGGGATGGGCCATCGATTTAAGAAGTTCGGTTACAAGGGTGATCTGCTGGTCGTTGAATTTCATGGTCATTTCACCCCGGGAATTTTAGTATTTTACTTTACTCTCCATGACCGGTGGTATGTCAATACGTTTTTTCGATTAATAATCGATTGGGCAGGGCGGGAATCCGGGACGCGTGGCTATGCCGTTTTTCTGTCCGGCGGGGCCGCGCAATCGGGGGTGAAAAAATCAGCGATATTAAGACGCGCAAGTATCTTTTCAACCGTTGACGAAAGTCGCAGCACGAGCCTGCCCCCGTTGCCGCGGATAGTGTGCTTCGCGTGGATCAAGAAGCCGATAAACGAGGAGTGGATCGTTACGGTATCGGTCAGATCGAAGTATACGGTCCCGCTCGTATCCATGCCTTTCAATTTCTCAAGGTAGCCGGGTACTTCGTCAAGGCTGATTCGGGGTGGAAACGACCAGGCAACTTTATCATCCATGATATTCCTGCCTTCCGTGTAATGGAACAACGGTGTTCCTCATGACCTAGTATCGGCACAACAGGGCGAAACCATGAGCAAAAGTAATGCCACTTTCCTGTTCTCCTGATATTTTTCTTGATAGGGTGGCAGGTTTGGGAGATAATGTTCCCTATAATAAATCGGCGATTCCGGGTCTCCACGGGCCTCCGGCGGGCGCCATAAAAAATCCTTGAAAAAACCCTTTGTTCAGGACTATCTGGATAATTCGAAAGGAACGTTATAAACGAGATGTATTCACTGCTGAAAAAAAAGGCGAGAAAGGGCACGGATTCCAGGTCCGACATGGCCCAGCTCAAGAAGCTGTTCATCATGCCGGACAGTCCCGACAAGTTCCTTGAATTCGGTACTGAACTGCTTGACCTGATACACAGGTTTTTCACCGAAAAGGGGGGAATCCACAGCTCGATATCGCTTCCCGATCTTGAAAAGCTTTTTTCCAACGTGCACCTGCCGAAGAGGCCGCAGCTCCTGAAAACCGTCCTGGGGGAAATCAAGAGCAGAATTATCGCCCATTCCGTCAAGGTGGGGAATCCCTATTACATCGGCCACATGACAAGCGCGATCCCTTATTTCATGATCCTTCTCGAGATGATTATCGCCGCGCTCAACCAGAACCAGGTTAAAATCGAGTCCGCGAAAGCGTCTTCCTTCGTGGAGAGGGAGCTGATAGGGTGGATGCACCGCTTGGTATACAGTAGGGCAAACGGATACTACAGGAAATTCACGCAGGACTGGGAGGTGGCCCTGGGAAACGTCACCACCGACGGGACCATGGCGAACCTCGCGGCGCTCCTCGTGGCGAGGAACAAGGCCTTCCGCCCCGCCGGGGCATTCCCCGGGATCAGGGTGGCGGGTCTCCATGAGGCCTTTCTTCACTACGGATACCGCAGGGCCGTCATACTGGTGTCGAAGCGCGGGCATTATTCAATTGATAAGGTAGCGCGCGTCATCGGCCTGGGCGCCGACAGCGTGATAAAAGTTCCCGTGAATGCCCGGAACAAGATCGACATCGTCGAGCTCGAGCGGACCTGCCGCCGGATTCGGGAGCACAACGAGAGGGGGAAGGACCGGATCAAGATAATGGCCCTCGTGGGGATCGCCGGCACCACGGAGACGGGGAACATTGACAACCTCAAGGAGATGAGCAGGATAGCGAAGGAGTGCGACGCCCATTTTCACGTCGACGCCGCGTGGGGCGGTTCGGTGCTCATCATCGATCAGCTCCGCTACCTGTTCAACGGAATCCGCGACGCCGACTCCGTGACGGTGGACGCCCACAAGCTCCTCTATTCACCGGCTTCAATGGGAATGGTGCTTTTCAGGAATGAAACGGACCTGAATTACCTCAAGCACTTTTCCAATTACATCATACGGCAGGACTCGGTAGACCTGGGGAGGTTCACCGTGGAGGGATCGCGTCCCTTCGCCGCACTGAAGCCCTGGGCGACGCTGAAAATTCTCGGGACCGACGGTTTCAGGCTCCTCTTCGAGCACGCCTTCGAACTCACCTCGTTTTTGCGTGGACAGGTGGAGGTCCATTGCAACTTCGAGCCGATGAATCACCCTGAACTCTTCATTTTCAACTACCGGTTCGTTCCAAAGGAGGTGCAGGAAAAGATCGAAAAGCTGATGCTGAAGATCGGCGCCATCGATCCCGAGGGACCCGATCACCAGGCCCGCACCAAGTGGCTCCAGCGCCTGCACCGCATCAACAGCGTGCTGAACGATCTCAACATCGAGCTCCACAAGGACCTTCGCGAGGATGACAACACCTTCGTTTCGAGGACCATGTTCGATTCCCCCGCCTACTTTCACCAGGATATCGTCGTGCTGCGGGCGATCACCATCAACCCCCTGACGACCCCCGAGATTCTGAGGGAAATCATCGAGCTCCAGAACACCCTGGGGAAGAAGATCTACCGTTCGCAGTTCGAGGGCAAACTTGAGAAACTATAAACGCGTATCCCTGCTTTTCGTCGCCCTCTGTGCAGTCATTGGAAGCACGGCCCTTTCCCCCCAGCCAGGCCGCCCCGCCTGCTGGGAGGTGCTGCCGGGAAAAATTATTATTTACGAGGGGGGCTCAGCCAACGAAGTTCCGGTTGAAGGAGAGATCCTCCACGTCTCAACCGGCGACGGCGGGGTCTATTATCTCGTTGGTCCCGGTGAGGATCACGAGGGCCTCAGGGCGGGCTTTGCCGGGGGCGACCCCGTTGAGAAGCGCTTCGAGAAAAGTCTGCCTGAACCCTTTGCCGGCGGCACTGTGCGAAAATTTCACGCCGGAGCCATGGTGGCCACTATTCTTGTCATGCCTCTATCTGAAGACAAAGCGGGGTCGCTTTACCGGGTTGACCTGAATGAAGTGCGTGTCCTCGGGGATGCGGTACCGGACGTGGCCGACTTCCTCATTGATGGGGACGACACCATTCTCCTTGTCCGGAAGGAAGAGGGTCTCTCTGTTTCCATGGGGGAGCGGTCGGTTACCCTGTCACTTGAGTCCGTTGGGCGGTGCTTCATCAGCGCGTTCCTTGACCGACGGGTGGCGGTCGTGACCGATGGCGAGGCGGCGGAGATGATTGATGTCCTGGCGGGGAAAAGCCTGTATCAGTATCATCCCGGGAGGGACTTCCTGCCGCCCGGGGAATATAATTTCGAGATCACGGTTTTCGACGACGTGGAAACGGAATCTATCGTGCGCGATATGCTCTTTTACAAGGTATTCATCAACGGCGTTGAATCAGGAAGAACGGACACGGGGCCTGCGGGCCTCGAGAGAAGTTTCAGGACGCTCCTTGAGGCTGACGGCGAGTATCTCATCACTCTTGAGCGGTGGGTCCTTAACCAGGCCCGGGGAAGATACGAAAGGGCAAATAATGTCCTCCAGCCGAAGACCCAGAGGGTTTCCATGCCCCTGAACAGGATAATTGGAATGCGGGTGCGATTTGACGGTAATGTGTACCATTTTTCAATGATGCCACAATATAAGTGATCAAAAATATCATCTATTTCTCGGAATTCAGCCTCGAAAAATGGCGATACATCCATGTATCGCTCGAAATCGTTAAAATTGACGGAAAATCAGCATTCTTTGCTTTTTTACGATAGCCTGTTCATTGGATGGCAGTAAAAAATCAGTTTTGCAGTATTGACGACGCTGCGTTTTTTTTGTATATTATACCTAGCACTCAACTATATAGAGTGATAACAAAAATATGATCAAATAATGGAGGTGCATATGAAATTCGGGATTAAGAAGCGGGACAACAATGCCGGATCAGATCTCGATGTTTTCAGAAGAAGCATCTCGGATTTATTTGATGATTTCTTTTCATTAAAACCGAGCGGTTTCTTCGATCATGACTGGGTTCCGGCCATTGATGTCCGGGAGGACAACAAGATAATCTACGTGAAGGCCGAGATGCCCGGGATGGAGGAAAAGGATATCGACGTAAGTATCGAGAAGGGCATGCTCACCATCAGCGGAGAAAAGAACGAGGAGCGGCGCGAGAATGATGACAAGCGCATCATCATAACCGAACGGAAATACGGCTCCTTTCATCGTTCCCTGCGACTCCCTGAAGGGGTGAAGCTCGATGGAGTCAAGGCCGGCTTCAAGAACGGGGTGCTGACGATCGAAATCCCGCGTGAGAAGCCCGTTGAGCCGAAAAAGTTGAAAATCAACGTCTCATAAGGAGGACGGCAATGTACACCTATGACATATTCGACGACATGCTCAATTTACGGGACATCGTCAATACCTACTTCGACGATACCTCGCCCCGCTGGAGGCGGAGGGAGTTTCCCAGGATCGAGATTTTTGAGGGCAGCGAGGACCTTGAGATCAGGGCCCTGGTACCCGGGTTGAAGGCCGGGGACCTGGATCTTCACCTGATAGACGACAGTCTTATCATCGAGGGAGAGAAGAAAAACGACTATTCGGAGCACCCCTACCTCAGGAAGGAGCGCCAGTTCGGCTCCTTCAAGAAATCGGTCAAGCTTCCCTACCGCGTGAACGCCGAGAGCATCGCCGCGGAGCTGAAAAACGGCATACTCTCCGTGCGGCTGCAGAAGAGCGAAGAGGCGAAGCCGAAGAAAATTGAAATAAGGTAAGGAGGACGGGCCATGCAAGAAACCAATCTGAAGAAGCAGAACGACGCCAGGGACACCCGCGTGGCGGTCCCCGTGACGGACATCTACGAAACCGTGGACCAGTACGCCCTGAAGATGGAGATGCCGGGCGTGACCAGGGAGAACCTCGAGATACTCATGGAGAACAACGACCTTGAAATTCGCGGAAAGGTGGAGGCCTACGCCCCCGCGGGAAAGGATCCCAGGTATTCCGAGTTTTCGCCATGCGATTACTACCGGAAGTTCACCATAGGGAACGACATCGACAGGAATAAGATCAACGCCACCCTCGAGAGCGGCGTCCTTACACTTGTGCTGCAGAAACACGAGGCGGTGAAGCCGAAAAAAATTCCAATCAAGGTGGAATAGGGTGGACTGGCGTTGTGAATTCAAGGGGAGGGGACGGACCATGGTTTCGTCCCCTTTTTTTGCCGGTTCGCACTACGAACGATTCACGGAAAAAAATTTTCTTGCAACGTGGCCATGGACGCGGTAGCATCCCGGAGTACGGGGAGGAGGCGCAGCATGTGCGGACGTTTCGCCCAGGTGGAGCCGCTTGCGGCTATTATCAGGACCTATTTCATCGAAGAGTCCCGCGCCGGCGACTCGCCCCGCTACAATATCGCCCCCGGGGGGCCGGTGCTCACGGTGATCCGGGAAGGGGGGAAGAGGGTCCTCGATGAACTGGTCTGGGGCCTGGTGCCGCCCTGGGCCCGTGACCCGGGAGAGGCGCGGAAAATGATCAATGCACGGGCGGAGACGGTGGGGAGCAAGCCGTCATTCAGGGCCGCTTTTCGGTCCCGCCGCTGCCTCCTCCCCGCCAGCGGTTTTTACGAGTGGAAAAGGGAAGGCCGCACAAGATCACCCTATTTTATCCGTCCGGTATCCGGTCCCTCCTTCGCGCTCGGGGGGATCTACGAGATACGGGAGCCCGGGGAGGGGCCGGGACTGCGGACCTGCGCCATCATCACCACGCCGGCAAACACCCTCATGGCGCCGATCCACGACCGGATGCCGGCGATAATTGACACCACTCACCACGATGCCTGGATGGACCCCGCGACCCCCCTTGAGGATGCCCTGTCCCTCCTGGGTCCCTACCCGGCGGGGAAAATGGAGGCCTATCCCGTGTCGAAACTGGTTAACTCGCCCGCCAATGATTCGCCCGCCTGTATCGCGCCGCTCTGATGGACAAAATAAAATACTAAACATTTGTTGACATATTCATGGCTCTCCTCTACCATGGCATCAGCGGTTGCGGGGACTGCCCCGCGGGTTGTTGCCATGCCGTACCGGCATTCGCGGCGGCCCCCCTTCCCGCGCCCCCGGCGCGCGAAGGGGGGCCGCCCATCATTGCCATCCCGCGACGATGGCGCATCCGGTGCGGTCCGCCGATGATGCGGCGCGACGCCTGGCGGCGGCCACACGGGCGCTCCCGCGCGGTCACGGAACATCGGAGGAGCGCGATGAGGGAGACGCGGGCCGGGGGGGAGGTCGTGGTACAACTGGGGCCGGAGGAATGGCCGCGGGACGGGAGCATCGGGTCGATATGCAGGATTGTCGCGCGGGGTACGGCGCGCTTCCCCCTCTTTCTCGCGAGGATACCGGCGGGGTTTCCCTCTCCCGCCGATGACTATATCGAGGGAGGGCTTGACCTGAACGAGCTCCTGGTGCGGCATCCCGCCGCCACCTTCTTCGTGCGCGTCTCGGGGGACTCCATGATCGGTGCGGGGATCCATTCCGGTGACGTCCTCGTCGTGGACCGCGCGGAGACCCCCCGGCACCGAAGCGTCATCATCGCGTCATTGAACGGCGAGCTTACGGTGAAGCGCCTGGTCCGCGAGGGGGGGAGGGCGTGGCTGGTTTCCGAGAACCCGGAGTACGCGCCCCTTGAGGTGCGGGGCGCCATGGATTTCGAGGTCTGGGGGGTCGTGGTCCACGTGATCCACAGTTTCAGGTGAGGGCGTCGCCAGGGAAGGCCCGGCATGAAAAAACTCTATTTCCTCGTCGATTGCAATAATTTTTACGTTTCCTGCGAGCGGGTCTTCAGGCCCTCCCTCCGGGAACGCCCCGTCGTGGTGCTCTCGAACAACGACGGAAACGTGGTGGCCCGTTCCGAAGAGGTGAAGCGCCTCGGTCTTCCCTTCGGCGCCCCCTTCTTCAGGGTGAAAGAGCTGGCCCGCAGGGAGGGCGTGGCGGTCTTCTCGTCGAATTACACTCTTTACGGCGACATCTCGCGTCGCGTCATGGAATGCCTTGCCGGTTTTTCCCCGGAGATGGAGGTGTACTCGATCGACGAGGCCTTTCTTTCGGTCGGGGAGGCGACGGGGAACCCCCGGGAATACGGGATGCGGGTGCGTGAGACGGTGCGGCGGTGGACCGGCATTCCCGTGAGCGTCGGCATAGCGCGCACCAAGACCCTGGCGAAACTCGCGGCGCGGTTCGCCAAGAGGGAGCCCGCCTCGGGAGGCGTCCTCGAGCTGGCCGACGGCGCGTGCCTGGAGGAGCGGCTGGCCATGGCCGGGGCCGGGGACGTGTGGGGCGTGGGGGAGCGCTATCGCCTCCTCCTGGAGCGCCACGGCATACGCACGGCCCTGGCTCTCCGGGACGCCCCGGACCGGTGGGTGCGCCGGAACATGACGGTCACGGGACTCCGCACCGTGTGGGAGCTCCGGGGGGTTCCCTGCCTTCGCCTCGAGGAACTCCCCGCGCCGAAGAAGGGGATCGTGAGTTCCCGGTCTTTTGGAAGGCCCGTGGAGAGCCTGGAGGAGCTCCGGGAGGCCGTTGCCTCCTACGCGGCCAGGGCCGCGGAAAAGCTGCGCGGCCAGGGGAGCATTGTCGGCTCCATCGCGGTGTTCCTCTCCACCAACCGTTTCCGGGAGCATGATCCGCAGTACTCCGCGGGGCTCTCCTGCCGCCTGCCGGTGCCCTCGTCCTACACGCCGCGCATCATGGAAGCGGCCCTCCACCTCCTCGGGCGCGTCTACCGGCGGGGCTACCGCTACAAGAAGGCGGGCGTGATGTTCTACGAGATCATGCCGGAGGGGGAGGCCCAGCTCGATCTTTTCAGCCGGTTTCACGATTCGGAACGGACGCGGCGCCTCATGGGAACCATGGACCGGGTCAACCGCGTGATGGGCCGCCGCGCCCTTCGCTTCGCCGTCGAGGGCGGTGCGGGGTCCTGGCGGATGCGTCGCGATTTTCTCTCCGGGAGGTATACCACGCACTGGGCGGAGATCCCGGTGGTGCATGCGTGATGGAAAGGGGGGGTTACCCCGGGCGGAGCATCTCGCGGAAAAGCTTACCCGTAACCGGGTCAATGATGTCAGGGTCAAGCTCGACAAGGTGGCGCAGCACGAACTCGCGGTTCCTGATCTCCCGGTGGGGAATGGTGAGGTCTCCGGTGTCCATGACGATGTCGTCGTAGAGCAGGATGTCAATGTCGATGGCGCGGGGGCCCTTCGGGATGCCCGGCACCCTTCCCAGGTCCCGTTCGGCCTCCTTGAGAATCCCCAGCAGCTCCCGGGGTCCCATGACGGTCTTAACCGCGACCACCTGGTTCAGGAAACGCGGCTGGTCGAGGTAATCAACGGGCTCCGTTTCGGCGATGGAGCTTCGCGCTACGAGGGTGAGGTCGCGGTGCGCCGCCAGGCGGTTCACCGCCATTGCCAGCTGGCTGTTCCGGTCACCCAGGTTCGATCCGAGGCCGATATACGCGAGGGACATTCAGAGGGTGTCCCGGAAATCATCCCCGCTCAATTCCATGATGCGGCACATTTCCTTTATGCGTGATAGTATCCTTCCCTGGGAGAGGTCCTTGAAGGCGCGGTGAGGATTGTTGTTCGAGGTGAAGACGGTGAACCTCTCCGACTCGTAACGGGCGTCGACCAGGTCGTAGAGGGTTTCCTGCTTCCACTCGGTATCCTTCTGAATCCCGAAATCGTCCACCACCAGGATATCGACCTCCGCGAGCTCCTTTTCGATTTTGCCTGATTCACCGTAGGTATCCGATCCTTCGCGAAACGACTCCTGGAGGGTCTTGAAAAAATTCCTTGATATGCTTATGAAGCGGCCTTCGACGGCATGGCGGATTATCAGCTCGGTGAGGAGAATGGAGGCCAGCATGGTCTTGCCCGTCCCGGGGTTGCCCCATAGGAAAATCCCTTTTTTCACATCGGGGAAGGCCTTGATTATTTCAAAAGCGGCGGTTTTAAGCTCCACGGCATGCTTGTTGACTGGCTTGAAGTCTCCCAGGCGCTTCCACTGGAATTTCCGGTTGATTCCGGAGCGGTTGTAGATCGAGATGATTTTCGCGATGCGCATTCTGGTTTCGCGGCAGAAGCACTCTTCAATTACATCGTCCCTGAAGAAGTAGTAGGGGTCCTCGCCCCCGCAGAGGCATTTTTTTTCGACGCATTTCGGGCATGGTGAAAGGGGGTTCTCCCCCAGGGTGAGAAAATGGGGGTTCTGTATGATGCCGGTATTGTCGCAGTAGTCGCAGTACCGGGAGGTCTTTATATCCTTTATTGGTGCTTTCATTGTCACACGTGCCGTCTTGCAGGCTTTACCATTGTTCCGGTCGTGTCAAGATAATTTGGGCTCACCTCCGGGCACGGGGGATGGAAAAATGATTTGCAATATCGGGATAAAAGAGTACATATATAATGAAAAAAGTTCAATTTTTCGGTCCTGTAAGCCGATAGGTATAAAGTGGAGTCATGCCGGTTGCCCGCATGACCTTCGGGGACGTATTTATTCTGCTGTAAGGGGTTGGTATATGAAATCGATAAAAATTCTTGGTGTGACGATAACCGTTCTGGTTGCCGCATTCTGCATCGGACTGGGTCTTTCCGTAGGGGTCATGGCCCAGGAGGCCGCCCCGGGAGCGGAAAAGGACAAAGAGGACTTCTTCGGCGAGGACGTCGCGGGATGGAGGATAAGGGACTTTAAGCCCTACGTGACGGCAATTCATGATCTTCAGAAATTGAACAAGGAATATTCCGACAATCTCCTGAAACTGGCGATCGACGAGTATTCGACGGGCCTCGATATCCTCGAGGACATGGAAAATGATATCGTGAAGATCAAGCAGGCCAACAAGGAGCGCAAGCACCTGAACGAGCGTTTCTACTGGCAGGAGATCGATCGCCGCAACCAGGAACAGCGGCAGATATACTACAAGAAGCAGGAAGCCAAGATGAAGGCGGTGACCTACCTGACGAAGTCGATCAATTACCTCGACCAGATCCAGAACTCGGAGGTAAAACAGGAGCCCCGTTTTCTGAATTTCCAGAGCAGGCTGTTCCAGGTTTACGTGTCGACCCAGTACGACCTTCACAACTTCATGCCCTGTATCCCGATCCTGGAGCGTTACGTCACCCTTTCCGACGCCAACGCCAAGGACGTGTGGGCCTACAAGTACATGGCGAGCTGCTACGGGTACATGGAGCGGATACTCGGCAAGTACCGCCATGCCGGCGAGGACGAGATCAACCGCTACAAGAATAAGAAAAACAGGAGCATGCTTACCGCCGTGGAACTGACGTACGGCGTTGATTCACCCCATTACAAGCATATCCAGGAAATCGTCGAGCAGGACGAGAAACGGAGCGAGCGTATCAACGACTTCAAATAGACGCATGGAACAGCGAACAACCAAACGCCCGGCGCCGTGGCCGGGCGTTTTTCGTTTATCCCCGGGAGCGGATTTTTTTCTGCGCCTTTTTAAGCTCTCCGTCCATGATCCGGTGTGTGAGGCGGGGGAAGTGCCGGGCTACGGACCAGAGGAGGCGCGATTGACCGGGGAGTATGTAAAATGATTCCTTCATAACTCCCTTGATGAGGACTTTCGCGACATCATGGGCCGACATGAGTCCTCCTCCTTCTGACATGATCATCACCTCGGCGGGCTTTGTTTCGTTTTCCTTCTCGAAGCCGGGGGTGTCGGTATCGGGGGGAAAGAGAATGGAAAAGCGGATGCCGAAGGGTTTCAGCTCGTTTCGAAGCGACTCCGTGAGGCCAACGATTGCGTATTTCGTCGGGGAGTAGGTGGCGTAGCCGGTCATGCCCAGGAATCCCAGGACCGACGAGCAGGTGACGATGTGCCCCCTTCCTTCCTCCCTGTAGCGGGGTAGCATAACCAGGATCGGAGCGAGCTGTCCGTAGTAATTTATCTCCATGTTTTTCTTGAAGTCGTCATAGGTGAGTTTTTCGATGCTGTTCGGGTAGGCGTATCCGACGAAGTTCATCAGGTACTCCGGAGTCCCGTGTTCGGCCATGAATCCCTCCATGGCGGGACGAAGCCGGTCGATGTCAGTGGTATCGCATGATATCGTCGACAGTATCTGGGAGTCGTCGATGCGGGTTTTTGAAAGTTCAGCTGCGGTGATCTCCAGATCACGGGCGTTACGCGCGATGATGCAGGCGTTCCCTCCGCGTGACACGAATTCCAGTGCGACAGCCTTGCCGATCCCCCGGGAGCCGCCGGCAATAAAAGCGGTTGTGCCCAGCAGGGGTGCTTTTTTCGTTACCATGATGCCTCTCCACCGGTGCGTGTCCGGTTCACGTGATTGGTTGGCGGTGCGTCGTGTATGGCCTCGCAGATTTCAGTCCCGAGGGCGACCTCGAACGCGCTTGGCGAAGAGTTGACACGTTGATGGGAAGCGTGTCAATGATTATTCCACCGACGCCATGACGCTTGGAACGGCCATATGGACGTTTTATGTTGCGCATATGATACGCAAGTGTGGAATTTTCCCCAAAAATATCGTGTACGCATGGCATGCCGGAACGTTCAAGATAACTCCTGATCTGATCAGGAGTTATCTTGAATTAAAATTATGCTATGGCATGGAAGTTGCTTAATACTATATGGAGTGAGCGAAAATCGGCATCTAAGTTAAAATTAGTATATAAAAATAAAAACTTTCACGCCGACTGTCCCCCGTTTTTATATATGACGCGATCACCATCCATGTGGTGAAAGATGGGGATATGCATTGTGAAATTTTACAGGTGAGGAAAAAAATGAAAAGCACGATGACGGAGAAAAATACTGCACACGCGGCGAATCGGGAGCACTATGATCTAAAGGCCGAAACGCTTCTCGATGTCCTGGACATGAGGGCGCGGGGGAAATCCGAGTTCCTGATATTCATGGACCTGAAGAACAGGGAATCCCGCCTCTCGGCCAGGGAGGTACACGAAAAGGGCGGTGAGGTCGCGCACTACCTTGCTGACCTTGGGATGAAGAAGGGCGACAAGGCGGTGATCATGCTACCCACGGGAGCGCATTTTGCCTTTGTCTACTTCGGGATCATCATGGCGGGCGGTATCCCGGTGCCGGTGAGCCAGCCCGCGGGGACCGCTAATATCGGCAAGTATCTCGACAACCTGACCCACATCATTCATGACTGCGAAGCGCGTTTCTTCATTACCTATGACAAGATCAAGGCAATAGCGGGGAGTCTGATGCAGATCCCCGCCCTGGTAAACGGTTTCATACTCGACAGCGAGATATTCGCCCATCCGGTTCCCGCCGAGAAAAGGGGCGTGCTTCCCGTCGTGGGGCCGGATGACCTGGCGCTCATCCAGTATACCTCGGGCACAACGGGGAAACCCAAGGGCGTCATGCTTTCGCACAGGAACCTCCTGCACAATATCCACGGGATCGGCGTGGCGAGCGGCATGACGCCCGATGACGTGGGGATCAGCTGGCTTCCGATGTACCACGATATGGGACTCATAGGAGGATTCCTGAGCACTCTTTACTGGGACCTGGTCTTGGTGCTGATGTCGCCGGAGGCCTTCATCTTTCGACCGATCTGGTGGCTTGAGAACATATCGAAATACAGGGTCACCATGGGCGTTGCGCCCAACTTCGGCTATCACTACTGCGTCACCAGGATCGACGATCACGACGTGGACCGGCTTGATCTCTCCTCGTGGCGTCTGGCCCTTAACGGCGCTGAGCCGATAGATCGCGGCACCCTCACGAAGTTCGTTGAAAAGTTCAGACCCGCAGGCCTGAGGGACGATATATTTCTTCCCGTCTACGGGATGGCGGAAAACAGCCTGGCGGCGACCTTCCCCTCCCTGGACGCCACCACGGTGGCGAGGCGTTTCAAGCGGGACGTTCTCGAGTTCGAACAGCGCGCCGAGGACACCGGGAGCGAAAACATGAAAGAATACATTGACCTGGTTTCCGTCGGCTACCCCCTCCTGGGACAGGAGGTAAGGATCTCGGGGGAGGATGGTTCCACCCTGAATGAGCGGCAGGTGGGCGAGGTCCTCGTGAAGAGCCCGAGCCTGACCTCCGGTTACTACAAGAATCCGGAGGCCACGGCGGCGACCATCAGGGACGGATGGCTCCACACGGGAGACATGGGATTCATCCTGGACGGCATGCTCTTCATATCCGGCAGGAAGAAGGAGATGATCATCAAGCGTGGGAAAAACATCTACCCATACGATGTCGAGCGGATCGCCTCCACGGTGAAGGGCGTCCGGCTGGGATGCATTGCAGCCTTTGACGTGCATAACGAAGCCCAGGGCACCGAGGATCTCGTCCTTGTATGCGAAACGACTGAAAAGGACGCTGGGGTGCACGACGAAATAAAGCGGAACGTTCGCGAGGAAATACTGGCCAAGCTGGGGATCGCCCCCGACGACATCATGCTCGTGCCCAAGGGGACCATACCGAAGACCACGAGCGGGAAGGTCCAGCGGATACTCTGCAAGAAAATCTACCTTGAAGACGATTTTGTACCGAAAAAGCACCTGAATTTCCTGGTCCTTGCCAGGACCTTCTTCGCGAGCCACTTCCATCTCTTTCGGAGGCGCCTGTCGAACTGAAGGGAAACGGCACCTCTCCGGATTTGAGTGTCCGGCGAGGCCGCCGGGACGGCCCTGCCTGGAGAGGAGGAAACCGCGCCTCATTGACGGGAACACATTAAATACTGGTTGCTAAATCGAAGGGCCGTTGTAGCATTCGCCCGCGGCGTATGCCGCGGGTTTATCGCACCAAGGAGAAAATGAAATGGGAATAGATCCGATCACGATACGCAGGGACTTTCTCGGGATCGTCGCGAAGCTCGCCGGCAGGAAGGCCGAGGAGCTGAAGGACGGCGATCGCTTCAGGGAGGATCTCGGGTTCGATAGTCTCAAGAGCATGGAGGCGATTTCCCGGATAACCGAGTTGTATGATTTCGATCCCGACCTCGACGAGGTGATGGAGCTCCAGACGGTCATCGAGGTGATCCGGTACCTGGAAAAAAAACTGGCCTAGGGGAATTGCACCATGAGCAGGCTTATCAGCGAAAACATGAAAAAGCAGGCGGCGCTTCTTTCCATGCTAAGGAAGGAAAACATCTACACGTACAGTCTCGAAGTCACCTCCTCCTGCGAAAACCGCATCGTGGTGAGCGGCAAGGAGCGCATCAACTTCATATCGAACAACTATCTGGGTTTTTCAACGCATCCAAAGGTGCTCGAGGCCTGCGCCGGGGCAATGGAGAAGTACGGCCTCGGTATCGGCGGGTCTCCCCTTGCCTGCGGCACCACGGATATACACTACCGGCTCCAGGAAAAGATCGCCGGGATATACGAGCAGGAGGCCTGCGTGCTCCTTCCCAGCGGCTACCAGGCGCTGCTTGCCTCGATACAGGCGGCCGTGGGACGCGGGGACGTCGCGCTCCTCGACGGCCTTGTACACCGGAGCATCATCGACGGCGTCGCCCTTTCGGGAAGCGACAAGCGAATGTGGCTTCACAACGACACGGAGGATCTCGAGACGCTTCTAAAACGCGTGTCGCAGAAATACGCCCGGATGCTCATCGTCGTTGATTCCGTCTACAGCATGGACGGTGACTGGGCGGACCTGCCGGAGCTCAGTCGACTGAAAGGGACCTACGACGCAATGCTCCTGATCGATGAGGCCCACAGCCTCGGAGTTCTCGGTCCGCGGGGATATGGCCTTCCGGACCATTTCGACATGCCGAAGGCCCCCGACATCGTCGCGGGCACCTTCTCCAAATTCGCCGGAGCGGTGGGGGGCTTCGTGGCGGGCCCCGCGGATTTTATAGACCATCTTCGCCACAACGCGTCGGCATACATATTCTCCGCCTCGCTGCCCCCCATGACCGCGGCGGGGGTCTATCGCTCCTTCGAGCTTCTCGACGAGGAACCCCGCTGGCGCGACATGCTGTGGGATAACATCCGGTACTTCCAGGCCGGATTGAAGAACCTCGGTTTCGATATCGGCCACTCGCGCACGGCCGTGGTGCCCATCATCATACGCGACGTCGAGAAAACGATGACCTTCAACAAGATGATCTTCGAGGAGGGCGTCTACGCGTCGCCCATCGTGCATCCCGCCGTTCCCCCTTCGGAATCGCGCATCAGGCTCGGCCTGATGGCGACGCACACGAGGGAGGACCTGGACAGGAGCTTCGATGTGTTCGGCAGGGTGGGGCGCAAGCTCGGCATCATCCCGTAACGGAACGTACCCGCGTTGCTAATCGAGGTCGATGGATGTCCCCGACATGGCCTTCACGGGGCATGCGGTTTTGCACATGCCGCAGGCCACGCACTTTTCCTGGTTGAAGTGCACTTCCATGGTGGCGCGGTCGATCGACAGGGCGTCCACGCGGCATACCGAGGTGCAGGCGCCGCAGTGAATGCACCGCTCGTCGTCCCGTGAGATCCGGTCGACGATGGGCTCGATGGTCACGCCTTCCCGCGCGAGATACTCCAGGCACGCGGCGATCGATTCCTCGCTGTTCCCCCGGAGCTCCAGTATGATTCTCCCCTCAAGTTTCGGCAGGATCTTCGCCTCCAGGACGTTGAAGGTCGCGTCGAAGTCCCGGGCGAGCCGGTAGATGATCGGCTTGTACATGATCGTCTTGTTGAAAATCAGCAGCACGTTCTTGGTTATCATGACGAGGCTCCCCTGGAAATATCGGCCAGCTCTACCTGGCCGAGGGCAAGGAGGCGGTCGCGGAGGACGATGAGCACTCCCCGGGCGCCGCGGCCCATGGCGAAGGACGCGGCGTCCTCCATGTCCTCCTCCCGGGTCACGCGGTTGCACACCTCCGTGGCGAGCGCGTCGGCCAGGGCCGCCGTGGGGGCGATGACCGTGGCCGCGTCGGCCCTTCCGAAGCTGAAGGAGGGGCCGATCCGCGCCGAGGAGGTGCATACGCCGCAGGGAGTCATGGAGGGGTCGATAACAAGGGCCAGGCCCCTGAAGGCATCGATTCCCGGATAGACGGATACCAGGGCGGGCCTCGAGAGCTTCATCCAGACATCGCCGCCGTTTTCAACGATAATTTCGACTGATTCGCCCAGGAGCGCGCGGCCCGTCATTTCAGCGACGGAGCCCGCCACCGCGGCCATGGGACCGACGCCGGCCTTCTCCGACGCGTCGTACATCATGGTCGCGATTTCAGGGCATCCTTCGCGCCGCTCCACCGGGGTGTATGAGGTATGGAAGGATCCCTGCAGGGCGATCTGGGCCCGCAGCTCGTCACGGAGCTGACGGACGACCGCCTCGGCTTCGGCGGAGAGATCCCGAGAGGCCCTGACGTAAAGGTCCGAGGTCTCGACCTTCACGCGGAAGCTCGTCCAGCGCTCCGTATCGGGACTGGCCCGGTAGAACCTTTCAGCGCGCTTCATCGTTTTTCCCGTGGGGCACCGTGGGAATGGGGGACTGGGGCGCCCCGAGCGTGAAGCCGTTCATCACCCAATCGCGAAGCTCATTGGCGATTGTTCTCGCCATGGAGTAGCTCGAAAGGGGCGAGGAGTCGATTGTTCGTCCCATGAAGTTGATGCTGCCGCTTTTCAGTTCCGCGTAACTCACCTCTCCCAGGCTTCGCGCGATCCCGGATGGGAAATCGTTTCCGTAGTCCACGACGGGGCAGAAAATGTCGCGATCGGAGCGTCCGGTGAAACCGGCGAGTTCGGGGTTGAGCATCGGTATCGGGATGCCGATGCCGATCATGATCGAACAGCCGTAACCGGTGAAGGAGGCGCCGCGGACAAAGCGAGGGTCCATAGCCTTCATGTCGCCCACCACGGCCAGGGTCCCGCCGCCTTCCCGGGGGATTCCGTCGGGTCCCCGGCGGCATCCCGGGTTGTGCTGGGTACCGTGCCATGCCACGGAACCCGGGGCGCCGCAGAGAAAGATCCTTGTGCCGGGCCCTATGGTCCAGTAATAGGGGTCGTTCAGGAGGGGGCTGAGCTGTCCGGCGCTGGAATAGGTCACGTTCGCCATGTCGGGTTTGAGGATGCCCATGTAGGTGTAGATGGTCTTCTGGGAAGCGTTTATCGCGCAGTTGTAGTTCTGGTACGCGTTGCGGGGGTTGAACATGATGGCTTCCCGGCAGTCGTGGATGGTGATTTCCGCCTCGTGCTCCCGGAGGGGATAACAGCCGGTGCCGTACCCCGATGCCCTGAAGTTGATCCGCTTCCCCGCGATCAGGTCCTCGATGACGTGACCCCCGCCGTAGGCGAAGGCCCCCGGCGGCACCATGTTGAGGGGATCGTTGTCCCTGACCTGGGCGGCGCCGATGTAACAATCCACCGCGGCGATCCCGCCGTAGGCCTCCACGCCGTTGAACCAGGCCCGCGAGGCCTTGAGCCTGGGGCGGGTGTGCCCGAAGTTGATGAAGGCCCCGGAGGAACACATTGCCCCGAAGGTCCCCGTGGTAACCACGTCGACCTTTCGGAAGGCGCCCTCGACCCCTTCGTCGTCCACGATGGAGGGCATTTCCTCCGCGGTGACCACCACGGCCGTCCCCCTGCGTATCTTCTCGTTTATCTCTTCGTAGCTTTTCTTGATTTCGATTCCGTCCATGTCATGCTCCGGGAACGGCCTGCACGTCCCGCCTGTCTGAAGCCCCTCATCAGGGGAGATCGATACGTTACCTACATCCAGGGAGGTATTTCATCAACTGTTTTTTATTCCGGCTTCAACCCTTCCCGGCGGAAAGGAGCTTTTTTTCTTGCCTCGCCGCTGCGGGTCTGTTATCCTATGCAGGAACCGATCGCCACTACCGGAGTATGCCATGTATAAACCATTTTCCCTTATCCTTGCCCTTGCCCTTTTCACCGGGGGCGCCGCGGCGGAGCGTGCCGATGAGATCGATTCACTGACTCCCTCATCGGCGATACTTTTTATTAAAACATCAAGGATCAATGATTTCGTCACTTCGGTCACGTATGTCGTTGAGAACCTGTTATCGCCGGGTAGAACGGATGCCTTCATGAAGGAGAAAAATTCCTTCAGGGACAGGACCGGCATCGATTTCCTGGATCTTGATTCATTGAAGAAAGCCGGCGTTGACGTGGAACGGCGCGCGGGGCTGGCGATTTTCCCAGCGGGGACCCGGGGGGAGGAGCGGATAGCGCTCTTTTTGCCGGTGCTGGACGTAAAGACATTTCCCCTGGCGTTCGTCGACATGATCAAAAGGGCCTCCCCGGGAAAAGACCCGGATGTCTACCCGGCGATCACGGAATACAGGGGATACACGACCTACCAGATCGGCAGGGATATCTTCACCGTCGCCTTTGACGGGGTCTTCGTCATGGCGTCGACTGGGGAGCTCCTGAGAAAGATACTGGATATTCGCGCCGACAGCGCGGGATACCTGGCCCTTGATCCCAGGTACAGGGAATGGAGCGCAAGGGGAGCCGGGAATTATGACCTGAGGGTTTTCGCCACGAGGGATTTCCTGAAAGATGCCATGACGAAAAGGAAGAAAAAGGAATCAGGGGGCGAGGGGGTTGAGAAGAATGGCGGGGATGACGGTGCCTGGACCCGGGGGCGCGCCCTGATCATGGCCTCCGCTGAGCGCGAGGGCTTCACCTCGGGGGCCTCGCTTTTCAATGCCGTTGACTACGCCTTCCTGGGGGCCTCGGCGCGGTCAGGGTCCCTCAGGATCGATTTCGGCTTCAAGTTCAACGACACGAGTCCCACCGTCACTACCTTCCTTGACGTGCTGAAGACCGGCATGACCTCCCGATCCCTCCGCGTGCGGGAGGCAGCCACGTATTCATTCCTTTCGCTGGATTTCGCGAAAATCGAGGACCTCTGCCGGCGGGGTTCGCCGGGATGCCGCCAGTACGCCCGCATCAAGGAGGGGATGCGGGAGGACCTGGGGATCGACTTCCAGGCGGACCTCCTTCCCTATTATAACGGCGTGGTGAATCTCATCGCGGGCCCTCCCAGGGGCTCCGGGGGAGGATTCATCATCTATGTTCCCATGGAGGACGCGTCGAAGGCGAAGGCGATCTGGGAGAAATCATCCGCCTATCTCAGGAAAAAATACGAGGGCACGGATCGATTCGGAACGGGGAGAATTGGCGACAGGAATTCCTTCTGGTATATCGATTCAAAGAACAACAGGAACCACGCCGTATGCGACAACCGCGGCCTCTACATGGGGAACGATGTTGAATTGATCAGCCTGGCCCTCGCCTCACCTGAAGCGGGCGCGGGTGAGGCCGCCATGGGGGGAGACATGAAACTGGGCGCCGACGTTTTTTTCTTCACGCGCCTGAAGAAAGAGAGCTTTTTCGGCGCGCTGCTTTCGCTCTATTCGTACCGGAACGAGGACCTGCGTCTTCTCGTTGATAAGATGACGGACCTCGTGGTCGTCGGAGAAAAGATGGATCGGTACCTGTCGATCGCCATAGACATGAAGCTGGCAAAGCGCCGCTAGGGTCGAATCGTCATGCGCTACCTTTTTGGCCCCGTTAATTCACGCCGCCTGGGGATTTCCCTGGGCGTCGATCTGGTCCCCCACAAGACCTGCTCGCTCAACTGCGTTTACTGCGAGTGCGGCGACACGACGGCCCTCGTGACCGATGTCGCGGAATGGGTGCCCACGCGAGACGTGATCGCCGAGCTCGACGCATATCTTGATGGCTCCCCCAGGCTGGACGTCATCACCTTCTCCGGTTCCGGGGAGCCCACCCTCCATTCCGGCATCGGGGAGGTCATACGCCATGTCAGGAAGCGTTACCCGCAGTACCGGATCGCCGTTCTGACGAACGGAACGATGCTTGTTGATCCTGGGGTGCGCCGATCGATCAACGACGCCGATATCGTTATCCCATCCCTTGACGCCGTGGACCCGGAAATGTTCAAAAGAATCGCGCGACCCGCTCCCGGCGTCAGGATAGACGAGGTGGTCGAGGGGCTCGTCGCCTTCAGGAATGAATTCAGCGGGACCCTGCTGCTCGAGGTTTTCATTGTGCCGGGAGTGAACGACGGCGATGGGGCTCTCGCTGGTTTGAAGGATGCCTGCCTGAGGATCAGGCCCGACAGGATACAGCTCAACACCCTTGACCGGCCCGGTGCGGTCCAGTGGATCCGTCCCGCGACGGTGGAGGAGCTGCATGCGATCGCGGCGCGCCTTGCGCCGCTGGAGGTTGAGATAATCGGGGGCCCCGCGGAAGGGGAAGCGGTTCCGTCGAGGCAGACCCCCGATCTGGAAAAAACCATTCTGCTCACCCTGAGAAGAAGGCCATCGACGATCGATGATCTGCGCGCCGCCCTGGGAGTCGATCCCGGCCTTCTCGAAGCAGCCCTCGCGAAACTGCGGGAATCGGGAATGGTGAATGTGGAACGGCTCGAGAGGGGGGAATTCTACCGGGTCGTCTAGGGACTCAGGCCAGGGGCACCAGGATCGTCGCGTAGGTCTTCGAGGTCCCGTCCGTCGTCACGATGAAGTTCTTGTGCGAGATGTTGATGTTTTTCAGGAGGATCACCACCATCGACAGTCCAAGGCCCATTCCCTCCGCCTCGGGATCCGGGTTTTCCATGTAGAACTCGGCGATGTTGTCGTACTTTGACGAAACCTCGATACGCTCGCTTATCTTGTTCATCTCCTTCTCCGAGAGGGGCACGTTGTTGATCACCTCGATGATGAGATTGTTGTTGTGGATCTTCAGGTACGTGCGCGTGGAGAGCTTGTTCTTCTTTGCCTTGATGCCGTATTCAAGAAGTGCCTCCTCGTTCAGGATCCTTCGGATCTGGGCCACGATGGTGGCCGGGTCGTCCGTTCCCTTTATCTTCCCCTCGTTGACCAGGATCGTTTTCGCGTTCGCCTTCGTGGCGTTGGCGATCAGCTCCTTGACGCAGGAGAGTATGGGTGTGAAGAGCTCTTCCTTCTTGAAGCGTTCCAGTATTTTGGCAAGGGCGAATTTGATCTTTTCCTCGGTGTCCTCAAGGGTCGCATAGGTGATAAAGACCAGGTCGCTCCTGTTTTTAAGCGCAGTCAATATCTCGGTCTGGTACTGTGCGTCGGTCTTCTTTTTCAGCATGCCCCTGTCCCCGATATCCATCCAGCTTCAAATAAATCATTGATTTTTTTCAAGCATTAATTACCCTTATCCGCGATAATGGGACATCCGGAGCAGATACCATGATCGATATGTTTTTCCCCTCACTTCCATCCCTCCTGACCCTCATCGGTCTCGCGTTTCTTTTCGGCCTTCTTCTTTCGGTCGCGCGGCTCAAACTCCTGGTCAAGAAGGATCCGAGGATACTCGAAATCCTTGATGCCCTTCCCGGTGCGAACTGCGGCGCCTGCGGCCTTCCCGGCTGTTCGGCCTACGCCACCAGGATCGTCGAGGAGAAGTACCAGATCGACCTCTGCCCCGTGGGGGGCGCCGAGTCGGCCGATGCCATCGCCCGGATCATGGGCGTCGAGCCTTCGGGCGGGATGAAGGCCGTCACGGCACGGGTGCGCTGCCACGGGGGAAGGGCCGAGGCGGGTAACCGCTTCATATACGAGGGGCCGAGGGATTGCGATGCGGCCCACGGTACCATGGGAGGCCCGAAGACATGCGAGTACGGATGCCTCGGGTTCGGAAACTGCGCCAGGGTATGCCCCTTCGACGCGCTGCACATGAACGACAACGGAATCCCGGTCGTCGACTTTGACAAATGCACGGGGTGCGGGAAGTGCGTCGCGGCCTGTCCCCGCGGCATCATCAGCCTCGAGCCCAAGGGCAACGATATCTTCGTGATGTGCATGAACGAGGAGAAGGCGCCGGTGATGAAGAAGGGGTGCAGCGTGGGATGCATCGCCTGCAAGCTCTGCGAAAAGGCCTGCCGGCAGGCCCTGGGGGAGCGCAGCCCGGAGAAGGACCCCGCGACGATCGAGCTTGCCATTGTAGTGGACAATTTTCTCGCGCGCATAAACTACGATCTCTGCATACAGTGCTACCGGTGCGTGGAAGTATGCCCCGTCCCGGTGATCCATCCCCTTGAGCGGTCGAAGAAGTACCAGAAAAAGGCCACCGGCGGGGCGGAGAAGGCCGCGGTGAAGGAAGACGAGGTCGTCGCGACGACATGAAAGACATATTCGAGATGAGCGGGGTCGAAAGGGCGGCGGCGCTTCTGGTCGCCATGGGCCCCCAGACGGCCGCGGAGATAATGCGGCACCTCGACGAGGAGAGCATAGAGAAACTTTCCCTGGAGATCGCGAAGATAGACCGGCTTTCCCCCGAGGAGCGGGAAGACCTGATCGGCGAGTTCCTCATCGACCTCCGCAGGGAGAAGAGACGCCTGAAGGGGGGAGAGGGCACGGCGCGTGAAATGCTCACCAGGACCTTCGGTCCCGACCGGGCCGACAGCATTCTCGGCAAGCTCACCAGCGTTGATATCGACCGCGAGTTCGCCGACATGAACGAGATGGAGGACGAAGCCCTCGTCTCATTCCTTAAAGACGAGCATCCCCAGACAATCGCCGTGGTGCTTTCATTCCTGGCCCCGGCCAAATCGGCGGCGGTTCTTCGATCCATGGGCGCCCCGGTCACGAAGGAGGTGGCCGTCAGGATGGCCAGGATGGACCGCGTGGTCCCGGAGGCCGTCGCCGGGGTCGTCAAGACGATCAAGAAGAAATACCGGGAGTACCGCTCGAAAAACGAGGGGGTGCCGACGGGGGGGCTTGACGCCCTTGTGGACATTTTGAAGCACATGCCGGGGGACGACGAGCGCAAGATAATCGAGGAAATCGATTCCGTCCTCCCGAACGTGTCCCGCCGGATACGCGAAAGGATTTTCGCCTTCGAAAACGTGGTGAACCTCACCAACGCAGAGGTCCGCATACTCATCGACGAGATCAAGGACGACGCCCTGATCGCCCGGGCCCTCAAGGGGGCTGGCGACGAGGTGCGCTTCAAGTTCATGCGCAACATGAGCCAGAACAGGGCCACGGATATACTCGCGGATATGGATGCCATGGGCTCGATACGCCTCACGGAGGTGCAGGACAGCCGCGACAGGATCGTCGCCATCATGCGCGCCCTGGACGACAACGGCTCCATACGCCTGCGGGGCGGTGACACGTACGTCGAGTAGTCACCTGCTGTAGATGAGTATCGTCCCGTCCTTTTCGATCCTCTTGTAGAGCCTCTTCACGGCCATGGCTGAATAGGAATCCCTCCTGCCGGTATAGAGAAACATCACCGCGTTCACGTAATCGATGGTCGCCCGTATCGGCGGCAGGGACATGTTCTTCTTCACCCTCCCGATTCCGGCGTGGTAGGCGCCGAGGGCAAGGGGGACGTCGTTCTTGAAATAATCCAAAAGGAACCGGAGATGGCGGATCCCGGTGTCCAGGTTCTTGCCGGGATCGAAGGGATCATCCAGGGAGTAATGGTCCGCGGTTTCCTGCATGATCTGCATCAACCCCATGGCGCCGGCCGGGGATACCGCGTCGGGATTGAAGTCCGATTCCACCCGCACCACGCACTTCACCAGGTGGGGATCCACGCCGTGTTTCGCCGCGGTCTCCTCGATGAGGCCGTCGAAGCGGCTGGTCACCACCCGCCGGGACGGGGAGGGAAGGCGCGGAGGGGGGTCGGGCCTGTTGTAGTACTCCACCGTGCCGTCGGCGTGGACCCGGCGGTGTATCTTCGATTCCCCCGTGGACGGCAGGGACAGGACTATCGCCGCGAGGAGTATGCTGAGAAGATAATGTGTTCTGTTCATGGCCGCTGTCCCAACAACGAATGATAGGGACGCTGAAGAGTCTCGCGGTTACGGGATAAACATTCAAACACAAATTGAATTGACGGAAAAAAATAAGTTTTTCACATGAAGGCAACAGAGGGTGGTGATGCGCTGTTGCCCCGAGACGAGGAAGCCTCACCCTGCCATGAAACGCCGGCAAAGGGCAGACCGTATCATGCCCCCTGGGAGGGGAGATTACGGGCAGGAGGCACAGTAGGTGTCAACTGATACATTATGGGCCTGGGCCACTATTACGTCCCCTGCGTCAATTATTACATTCCCGTAAATGGGATTATCGTTCTCGAGGATGATTTCGTTATTAAAGGTGATCGTCGCCTGGACGAGCTGGCTACCTTTAGCTTCGTAACGTTTCTGGCATAATGGTTCGCCCGGGATATAATCAGGATCCGTATTAGTCTGACAACACAGGGGGAATGAATATTCGCAGCTTCTACAAAAGGACAGGGTAAAATCATTTCTGGAAATAATCTTCTCATATTTAACTCCCCGGGTGCCGCCTTTTTCGATAACGAGGACCAGTTTCCATCCCACCAGGTCCTGGGTCACCTTCATGCTGTAGGTGGGGGTCGCGCTGTTCTTGTCGCTGACGGCGAAGCCCGAGACCAGGAATGTTCCGGCGAGCCAGGTGGTGTAGACCGCGAGGCACTCTTCCCCTGAGCAGCTCTTGTTAAACGATGCGTTGCCGAAGCTGATGCTCTTGGTGTCCAGGACACCCCGTGGGCGAAACTGACCGGGGCTGAGATAACCCGGAATGATCTTTTCCTCGTCCTCCTTCGCGCATCCCGGGATAAGGGCGGCGAGAAGGAGGGCGCAGGCTACGAGACGTCTTTTCATGGCAACGGTCCTGGGGCTGGTTATCCAGCTATAACTATTATGAATATCTGGACAATAGATTTATCATCCATGATTTGTCAACCATCAATAATGCCCTGCTCGCCTTTCCATTCCGCCTCGCCGGCGCGTCAACCGGTCATCGCCGCTCGATGATCGTGGTCATCCGGTCGATTATACCGGCGCAAATACCAGTAATGTCACCTGAAATGCCCGATTCTATCCAGAGGAGCTCCCCCGTGCGGACATCGATTGAGCGGACCCAGGCACTCCTCCTTGAGCCGTTGAAGGCGACGATGAGCAGCGTGTCAATGCCGTGGTAATCCGTCAGTTTTTTCAGGGCATCGTCGCGGAGGACCCGGTAGTCCCAGTCATAATGCCTGCGGGCCTCGATGATGCGGGTGACGGTCTCCTGGTACGTAGGGCCGCTCCATGTGCCGTGGAGAAATCGCGGGGGGCGCGGATCGGAGACGATGTCATAATAGCTCTCCAATCCCGATACGTACTTGAACCTGTCGATTCCGCCGGGAGGAAGTCCCCCCCTCAGGAAGTTCCCCTGGATCGAGGCGACGCGGTAACCTCCGGTGAGAAACGAGTGATAGAGGGCATTGAGGTCCGCGCCGTCCAGATTGGTGATGATCCCGATCCGGGATCCCCGGGGTATCGTCCCGGCGATGTAGAGGTTGTTCCTGCCCAGGAATGAGACCATGATGGCGGTGATGCGGTCCACGAGACGGAAAATCTCCGTTTCCATGGTGCCGGTGTTGGTGAAGGAGAATATCCTGTTCGTGCCCCGCCGGTAGAGGCGGATGGTGATCCGGATGCGGTTCCCCTGGAGAAGGGTGAAACTGCCGTCAACGAAATAGTCGGCGGAAATTCTCTTCGTGAGGTCGTAGAGCTCGTGGGGAGGGTACTGCCTCTCCAGGGAGAGTCCGTGGCGCTCCAGGAGCCTGTCCACCCGGACGGGGGTGATCACGTTTACCTGAAACAGGTTGAGGATCGACGACGCGAAGGAATTCGGGAAGATGGTTTCCAGGTAATCGTAGTTGGGATTCTCCGACCTGTTCGCCAGGTATCCGAAGGCCATGGTGGGCGCCGCCCCGGCCGGCACGGCGATAATGATGATGAAAAGGACCCACCCGGCGATTCGAAGCTTCTGCGCCATCACTTCCCGGTCATGCTGTCAATGAATCCGTCGGTGATCGATCCCGCGTCGCCGATGCCGCCGTTTTCAATCCAGATGACGTCGTTGGTCCTCAGGTCTATGGCGCGGCCCCAGGAGCCGCCGATCCCCGAAACGCTGAGCAGTACCAGGTACTGGACATTCCATTTGTTCCGCATCTCGGCGAGGATCTCGGCCTTGTTCACCTCGTAGTTGTAGAAGTTCAGCTTGAAGAGATTGTTGTAGGTCTTTTCAAGGGAGAGAAAGCCGTCGTCCTGCCCGATGTACGAGACTTTTTTGAAGTCCCTGATGTCGAACACGTCGTTGACGGAAAAAAAGTCGGAGGCGTTGATGGCCTTGACCGAGAATCCCCGGGCGAGAAAGCGCGACATGACGACGTTCTTCACCCGGTTGGGGGCGTCGATGATGACGGCGATTCCCGAGTTGGCCGGGACGGGCCGCGCGAGATATTTTACCGACTTTCCCGCGCCGCAGGAGACGCCGATAAGGGACGCGCCAATCAGAAGGCTGAGTATCACTTTTCTTCTCATCCGGACGCTCCTTCGTGAGATGAACGCGGAGGTGTCAGTCGGCCTTTTTGCCGTCCCCGCTTTCATCGGATTTATCTTCTTTCTTGGTTTTCTTTTTCTCGAGGTCCGTCAGGTACTTCCGGAAACCCTCGCGGTTCACCTTGCTCTCGGCAAGAAGGTCCATGATGAACTGGTTCGATTTCAATTCGAGTTTTTCCATGAAGACCTGCTGCTTCATCCAGTTCACCGCCTCATCGTTCATGGGGACTCCCTTCAATCTGTCGATGTTCCTTTTGTAGAACTCGTCGACGTCCGCGTCAGAGACCTGGATGTCGTCCTTGAGCTTGACGCTGAGGTAGTAGGATGACACGAACTGGAGATCGGAAAGCTCCGATATCGTTTTCAGGTCATCGCGGTTCATGGAGTCGTCATCGAAGGCCTTGTTGTAGAGCAGTTTCCTGCTGACGAGGAAATCCATGAACTTGTTCCTGTTCAGGAGGCTCAGGCTGGGGTGGTTCTCTATCTCCGGATTGCTCGCCATTTTATCCACGTCCTCTTTGTCCATGTTGAGCATCATCTTGGCGAACATGTAGTAGTAACGGTTGAATTCGTTGACGGTAATCTTTTTTTTGTCGATGACTACGGCAACTTCGTCGCCTTCTTTTTTACATGCAGAAAACAGGCCGGCAGCGACGATGAGTGCGGTCACGAGTGCGGGGATCCTTCTTTTCATTACTTTATTCCTCGGGGATGTTTTTTATCTGTCAAATGACTGATATGGGATGTCCCATCATGCCAATTGTTGCAACAATTTTTTCAGCGCCTCCACCTTTTTTTCGGTTTTCATCGACTCCGGAGTAAACACGAGCGTTTCACGGTCGACGGGATCGATGGCCAGGCGGCGGTCGGTCTTCATGAGTTCGACCAGGCGTTGTACGTCGACCTTCGACGACCCGGATATTGTTATCCGTATCGACCTGGAGTCCTCCAGTATCTCGTCGATGGCCAGGAGTGAGGCGATGGCCCGAATGGCTTCTATCTCCACGAGTATCCGCACCTGGTCGGGACAGGGGCCGAAGCGGTCCACCATCTCGCGCTCCACCGCTGCCACTTCCTCCTCGGAATCGCACGATTCGAACCGCTTGTAAAACTCGATCTTCTGCTTTTCATCGTCAATGTAGCCGTCGGGTATATAAAAATCGGTCTTTAGGAAAACCGGTGTCCGGAAAAGCGTGGCCACGGGCTCTCCCTTCAGGTTGCGCACCGCCTCGTCGAGCATCTGCAGGTAGAGCTCGAACCCGACCTCGAAGATGTTGCCCGATTGCTCCATTCCCAGGATGTTGCCCGCGCCGCGTATCTCCAGGTCCTTCATGGCCACTTTGAACCCGCTCCCGAGCTCCGAGTACTCGGCGATGACCCGCAGGCGCTTCATCGCCTCCTCGGTGAGGGGGCGATGGACCGGGTAAAACAGGTAGGCGTAGGCCTTCCTCATGGAACGGCCCACGCGCCCCTTGAGCTGGTAGAGCTGCGAGAGCCCGAAGGCGTCGGCCCGGTTGATGATGATGGTGTTCACGTTAGGCATGTCGAGCCCCGATTCGATGATCGAGGTGCTGACGAGCACGTCGTATTTCCTGTCGAGGAAGGCCAGCATTACGTCCTCGAGATCGTGCTCGTTCATCTGCCCGTGGGCCACGGCGCAGGTCGCCTCCGGCACGAGCTCCCTGAGATACGAGAGGTGGGCCTCGATGGTCTGGACGCGGTTGTGCACGTAGAAGACCTGTCCGCCCCGCTCGATCTCGTTGAGGACCGCCATGCGGAGGATCTCGGGGTTTTCCTCGAGCACGTAGGTTTCGATGGACTGGCGGTTTTCCGGCGGGGTGAGGATCAGGGTCAGGTCGCGGATTCCCGCCATGGACATGTGGAGGGTCCTGGGTATCGGCGTGGCCGAAAGGGTCAGTACGTCCACGAGGGCCCGAAACTGCTTCAGGCGCTCCTTGTGGCGCACGCCGAAGCGCTGTTCCTCGTCGATGACGAGGAGGCCCAGGTTCCTGATCGTGATGTCCCTGGCGAGAAGCGCGTGGGTCCCGATTATGATATCGATTTTTCCCTCGCGCAGTTTCTCCTTGATGGCGTGTATCTCCCCGGGCGAGCGGAACCTGGACAGCATGTCGATCTCTATAGGGTACTCCTCGAAGCGTTTTTTGAAGGTGCCGAAGTGCTGCATCGCCAGGACGGTGGTGGGCACCAGGACGGCCACCTGGCGGCCGGCCATGACGGCCTTGAAGGACGCCCGTATGGCGACCTCGGTCTTGCCGAAGCCCACGTCTCCGCATACGAGGCGGTCCATGGGCCTGGCGCTCTCCATGTCGTCCTTCACGTCCTCGATCGCCGTGATCTGGTCAGGCGTTTCCTCGAATTCGAAAAGGGCTTCGAATTCCTCCTGCCAGAGCGTGTCAGGCGGGAACTGGAACCCCTTCAGGGCCCGCCGCGCCGAGTAGATCTTGACCAGTTCCGAGGCGATCTCCTCCACGGATTTCCTCACCCGTTCCCTGATCCTGTTCCACGCGGATTTCTTCCCGAGGTGATCGATGCGCGGCGTGCGTCCCTCGACGCCGATGTATTTCTGCACCATCGTGATCTGGTCAAGGGAAACGTAGAGCCTGTCCCCTCCCGCGTACTCGATGAGGAGAAAATCCCGTTCCACGCCCCCGGCGGTCATCCGCTCGATTTTTTTGAATATGCCGATGCCGTGGTTGATATGCACCACGGCGTCGCCGGCCCTCAGGTCGAGGAAGGAGTCGATGGGCCGCGACTTCCTGCCCTTGAAATCCCTCTTCTTGCGGTAGCTTTTTCCGAATATCTCATGGTCCGAGAGAACCAGGGTTTTCGTCGGGGCGATCTCCATCCCGCTCGTGAGGGGGGAGAGGAGTATGTTCATCGCGGTGTCGGTATGGCGGCTGAAATCGGGATCGGGATTGAATTCCCCGAGAAGGTCGCGGAGCCGGCGCGCCTGTCCATCGAAGCCCGTGGTCACCACGACGCGCCATCCCGCCGAAAGGCGGGAGGCGATTTCCTCCCGCACGTGGGATATCCTGCCGTGAAAATTGGGTATACCCTTGATGTGCCACCTGAGGGATTCCCGGGAGGCGGTGAAGGTCTGGAGCCGGATGGCGCCTGGGCCCGCGGCGTCTAGCGCCTCGCCGTCGAAGAGCTCATCGGGGGGAAGGCAGAGGGCGCGGGAGCTCCGTTTCCGGTAGAGATCGTCGAAGGTTTTTGCCAGGTGGTCCCTCCTGGCCGTGAGTTCCGACGGCTCGAAGAAAACGATCCTGGCGTCCTTCCCCAGGTAGGAAAGGAGAGTCGAGGACCCCATGGCGGCGGGGAACAGGTCTTCGATGCCCCCCGCCTCCTCCGGGTCCTGGTCATCCAGGGCCGCCATCACGCGGTCGGGGATCTCCAGGCCGCGGTCGCGCGCATCGCGCACTATCTTCTTGATCCTCTCTTTTTCATCCTGGAGAAGTATGATCTCCCGCCTCGGGTAGATGACCGCCCCTTCGATCGCCTCCCGTGACACCTGGCTGGCGAGATCGAACTCCCTGATCGATTCGAGGGTATCGCCGAAAAAGTCAAAACGAAGGGGATTCTCGTGGGAAGGAGGGAACACGTCGATGATGCCGCCCTTGACCGCGAACTGGCCGAAACTGTCCACGCGTTTTTCGCGGGAATAACCGTAGGAGGCAAGGAGCCCGACGATCTCGTCGAAGGGATACTCTCCGCCCGTGGCAAGGGAGACACCTTTTTTTTCAAGGAAACCGCGTGGTGGTATCTTTCTCACGAGTGACTCCACCGTGGTCACCACGAGTGAGGGGTCCCCCCGCATCAGGCGGTAGAGGACCGTTATCCTTTCCCGCTCGGTCTTTTCCGGGGGGGACACGAATTCATAGGGAAGCGTTTCCCAGGGGGGAAAGGTGAAAAGAACGCTTTCGTCCACCATGGCGGAGAGGTCCAGGAATGCCTCGTTCATCTTCTGATACTGTTCCGTGACCACGATCATCTGGACGGGCTCTTCGCAGAAGAGCGACGCGGCGATGAGGGGGAAGGAAGCAGGCGTGACGCCCTCGATGAGCGCTCCCCTGCGCGGGGACGCGAGGAGTTCCGTCAGGGAACGAAATTCCCCGGATTGACGGAACGAATCTATGACCGGTTTCAGTATCATCGATGACCCGATTCAAAGATTGGCCAGGGCCGGATTTGCGCAAGAATATTTTTTTATGCCGGGTGTGCGACGGGGAAAATCAGTTGCGAAGGAGCATGGAGGGGCGGACCGTACGTGGAGGTGTCACCGGCGCAGTCCCCGGAGAGGGGCGCCGCGATCAGTTGTAATGCTCCAGGGTGTAGGTGTACTCTTCCAGAATACGGAGATCGTCCTGCAGTCTCTCGATCTCGCTGATGGTGGTTTCGATCGATACCATGCCGTCGCGGAACGATTGCCGTTCGTGGTTCGTCACCCATTTCATTTCATCGGGATTTCGCTCTTCGAGAAATGACTTGAGGCCCCTGACGGATTTCCCGATCGTCACGTACAGCGCCCTGATGTTCTCGAGCATTTCGGCGAGGTAGATGAAGCGCATCACCTTTCTGTCGCTTCCGGCCAGGGTTTCGATGATGGAGCGGCCGCGTTCGTCCATCTTTGCCTGGTAATAGGTGAGGGAGCGGGGATAGTTTATCAGCTCCTTCTGGTAGTTCGTCAGGTTGTCCGCCGCCTGGATGCCGTCGATCTCGAGGTTCCTGAAGATATCATCGAGCTGATTGCTCTCAGTCTTGTGCTCTTTCAGGACGATGTTGGAATTCCTGATGTTCATGATTATGCCCTTGAGGCGCTCCCTGTGCGTGCGGACAAGTTCCATGGTGGTCTCTATGAATGTCTCGGGGATGAAGTCTTCTTCCTCCCTCGCCGCCTCTCCCCCGCTCTCGTCAGCGGCGTAGGAGTCATCGCGTGAAGCCTCTCCGGCCGTGCGTTTTTTTATGGAGATCCTCTGCCGCAAACCCGCCGCGGTTTTTTCCGGGGTCCTGACGATTTTGATCACCTCGATTTTTCGAAGGGACTTGTTGTACTTGAGTCCGTACATGTTCCCGAGGGAGTCGACGTACCGGTTGTTGAGATCGTACACCGATATTCTCGACGTGTCGATGTCGGATACGTCGTTGATTCTTATGATGAGGTATTTCATGTTCGATCAGAGGTCGTCGCGTGATAGTTCGATCGGCTCGTCGAACTGGACCGCCACGTAGGCGTCGCCGTGAACGGCGAATCCCGCCATTCTCCTGGCCACCTCGGTGGGGTTGTTGACCAGGAGCCCGGTCCTCACGATGGTGCCCCGGGGGGCCTGCTTCGTTTTCCCCGTCTTGAACTGCATCTGGGCGGGGACGCCCACGGAGACCCTTTCCCCCGTGATGATAAGGGCGCCGCCGCAGCTGATGTCGGCAATGATTCCCTTTGCCTTCATCGGGAAGCCGGAACTCTTTTCGATTTCATCCGGGTTTCCCCTGTAGTAGCCGAATTTCGTTTTGATCGAACAGGGATACCGGGGATACTTTCTTTTTTCCACCATGGCTTCCTCTCAATGGTATGCTGCCTTGACCGGAAAGTGCCGAATCCATGATACTATATCCCGTGAAACCGGGATGTCAAGCCATGTTTTGGCATTTTGCGGATTAAATTTTTCTCGATGGGGAGGGTTTCCAAGGGACGATACGGGTCGGCGCCGCCTAAATTAACACCGCCGTAATATTACGGCGATAATGTTATTTACATCGACTTATGTCCCTCGCTATCCTGCCCGTGGAGATCATGGGGGCAGAGAGCGATCGGGGCGATCCGGCATCGCGGAGTCTCCCCCGGGGGTGGAACGATGAACATCAATACGCGCTTCATCTTTGTCACGGGGGGTGTGTGTTCCTCGCTTGGCAAGGGCATTTCGATCGCGTCGCTGGGGCTTCTCCTGGAGGGGCACGGCTGCCGCGTTTCGATAATCAAGATGGATCCCTACCTGAATATCGACCCGGGCACCATGAGCCCCTTCCAGCACGGGGAGGTCTACGTGACGGAAGACGGGGCCGAAACCGATCTTGACCTCGGCTATTACGAGCGATTCACGCGGGCCGAGTACACCAGGAAAAACTCCGTTACCACGGGGCAGATCTACCATACCGTGATACAGCGCGAGAGAAGGGGGGACTACCTTGGGCGCACGGTCCAGGTGATACCCCACGTCACCGATGAAATAAAGAGCCGCATCTACCACGTCGCGGCGAGCTACGACCTCGATTTCGTCATGGTGGAGATCGGCGGCACCGTGGGGGACATCGAATCGATACCCTTCCTTGAGGCGATACGCCAGGTGCGCCAGGAGCTGGGGGCCAACCGGGTCCTCAACATCCATGTCACCCTGGTCCCCACACTCTCCGTCGCGGGGGAGCAGAAGACAAAGCCGACCCAGCACTCGGTGAAGGAGCTGATGGAACTCGGCATTATCCCGGACATCCTTCTCTGCCGCACCGCCAGGCCCCTGACGCCGGAATTGAAGAGCAAGATCGCGCTTTTTTGCAACGTCTCGGAGCGCAATGTCATCTCGGCGGTGGACACCGCCGGTTCGATCTACGAGATCCCCTTCATGTTCCGTGATAACGAGTTTGATTCCATCGTCCTGGAGCATTTCAGGATGGACGTGAAGCCCCTGAGTATGCCGGCCTGGGACCGTTTCATGGCGTCCCTTCGGAACCCGGAGCGGCAGGTGCGGATAGCCGTGGTGGGGAAATACATATCACTCCAGGACTCCTACCGTTCAATCTACGAGGCGATCCTCCACGGGGCCGTGGCGAACGGCGCGCGCCTCGAGGTCGTGCGTATAGATTCAGAGGACCTGGAGCGCTCCTGCGACGATATCGGAAATGCGTTCGATGGCGTCGACGGCATCCTGGTCCCCGGCGGCTTCGGGGACCGGGGCATAGAGGGAAAAATTGCCGCCGTTTCCCACGCCCGGCGGAACGGGATCCCCTTCTTCGGGATATGCCTGGGGCTTCAGTGCGCGGTGATCGAATTCGCGAGGAACGTCTGTGGTCTTTCTAACGCAAATTCGAAGGAGTTCGATCCCTCCACGCCGGATCCGGTCATCTCCCTCCTCGAGGACCAGGAGATCGTGCTTGACAAGGGGGGGACCATGAGGCTCGGGGCCTACCTCTGCTCCCTCGCTCCCGGGAGCAGGGTGAGGGATCTCTACGGGAAGGACTCGGTGATGGAGCGCCATCGACATCGCTATGAATTCACTAACCGTTATCGGGGCCTCTTCGAGCGAAACGGAATGGTGTTCGGGGGAATTCATCCCCCGGCGGATCTCGTGGAGACCATCGAGATCTCCGACCATCCCTGGTTCGTTGCCACGCAGTTCCATCCCGAGTTCAAATCACGGCCCGTTGACCCGCACCCCCTTTTCAGGGATTTCATGCGTGCCGCCCTCGAAAGAGGCGCGGGGAGAAAACCGGGAAACAGATGATTTTCCCATGTTTTCCCGGCCCCCTCTGCGGTGCCGGCCGGTGCGTTGTTGACACGCACCACACATCGGTGCTTCCACTACGCTTTTCACCACCGAACGGATACTTTTTTCACTCCACACATGTTTTCCCGGTTTATTCAGTTTATATGCGTGTAATTGTGTCCTGGTGATGAAAGCGGAAAAACAGTGCGATAATCGGGTAAAAAATATTCCATGGTCAGAGCAAAAAAGTTGACTCGAGGCGCATACGGGAATAATAATCATTAGAATGCCATCACAGGAGTATAGAACATGAGAAGATATATCAACAAAGTCCTCGCGCCGGTCGACGGCTCTGACGCATCAAAAAAGGCGCTGGAATTGGCCATCGTCATCGCCAAGGAATCCCATGCCAAGCTGACCGTGCTCGAAGTGGTCGAGGAGTTCGGTCCGCTGCCCGGTTTCTACGGGGCCGCCCCGGAAGGCGTCGACAGGGTCGCCTGGCTTTCGGAACAGCGATTCGAAAAAGTGCATCCGATGCTGCACGACGAGAACGTGGACTGGGACCGCATGGTGGTCGAGGGTTACCCGGCAGACAAGATCTGCGAGATCGCCGAGAGCGGCAACTACGACATGATCGTGCTGGGCAGCAAGGGCCGCTCCGCAATCGGGAGATTTCTTCTCGGTTCAATATCCGACAGGGTGGTCCATCACGCTCCCTGCAGCGTGTGCGTCGTGAAATAGTGATAATATCAGCCTTGACACGATGGGCACTTCATCCAGCAGCGCGGTGCCCGGCCCTGGACAACTTTTTTATGGCCCGTGTTGATTTTATCCCGGGCCGTGTATATAATTAATAGACAGGGAGTGTGAGCCGGCAACCGGATTATTCCATATGGAGATCTCTCTCAAGACAGGCATACAGCAATCCCAGAAGCTGGCGCTTACCAGGTCTCTCAAACAGGCCATAGAACTACTGCAGTTGACGAATGTCGAATTGTATGACAGGATATCGAGCGAGCTTGTCGAAAATCCCGTAATCGAAGAGGATTCCTCCCTGGCATCAGCGCCGGTACCCGTGGAATCGGAAATGATCACGGGCGTGGCCCGTAATCTCACGGGTGATGACGAGGGCCTTTACCGTGGCGAGGAGCGAAGGGCGGGTTATGAGGACTCGAGTGACACGGGATATGACGGGGAGGGCGACGAGGAGAGGAAAAGAAGCTACGTTGAGAACGCCGTGGCCCACGAGGAATCCCTCGTGGAGCACCTGCTCTGGCAGGCGCGGCTCACAGCCCGCGATTCCCTGGAGCTGGAGGCTTTCCAGTCCATCATAACGGGGCTTGACGAGAACGGCTTCATATCCGAGGATCCGGCACGGATCCTGGAAGGCCTTGTGCCCCCCGCCGATGTCGGGCGCATCCTGTCGGCAATTCAGGGGTTCGACCCGGTAGGCTGCGCGGTGAATGGCGTCAGGGAAAGCCTTATCGTGCAGTCCAGGTATTTTTATCCCTCTGACGATGTCATGATCCGGATCCTCGAGGAGTGCTTTCCCAGCTTTGAGAAGCTCGATTATCAGGCCATGGCGAAGAGCCTGGACGTGCCCCAGGAAGAGATAATCGAAAAGAGCAAAATCATTCAGGGACTGGACCCCTATCCCGGGAGGCAGTATTCGAACAGGGCCATCAGGTACATCGTTCCCGATCTTGACGTCAAGCTGGTGGACGGTCAGATAATTGTAACCATCAATGACGAATGGGTCCCGAGAATACGCATTAATTCCCGCTATATTTCCATGCTCAGGAAAAAAAACATTGAAAAAAACCTGCGGGATTATATTCAGGACAGGGTGAATTCCGCGCGGCATCTACTGAGAAACATTACGAACCGCCGGAATACCATATTGAGGGTTGTCGGTTCGATCATGGAGCGCCAGCGGGAGTTTCTGGCGCGGGGGCCCGGCCATCTGAAGCCGCTCACCCACAGTGAGGTCGCCGAGGATGTGAATCTCCACGAGTCGACGGTGAGCCGCGTGACGAGCGGGAAGTACGTGCAGACCGTATGGGGCGTTCATGACCTGAAATACTTCTTTGTTTCGCGCCTTAAATCAACCGGATCCGACGAGGCGTCCTCGGACGAGGTGATGCGGCTTATACGGGACATTGTGCAGAGCGAGGATGCCGAATCCCCCCGAAGCGATGAGGATATCGCGCGAATAATCGGCAAAGCAGGGATAACGGTGGCGAGGAGGACCGTGGCCAAGTACCGGGGGCTGCTGGGCATCCCGCCGTCCAGTAAAAGAAAAAAGATTCATAAAATACGACCAGAGGAACATCAATGAACATTTCAGTGACGGGAAGACGCATGAACGTGTCGGACAGCACGCGGGCCTACGCGGAGAAGAAGATCAAGAAGCTCGACCGCTATTTCAACCAGTTGATCGACGCACATATCGTTTTTTCCGTTGTGAAACTCGATCATTTCTGCGAGGTGCTCATCAACGGCGACGGAGTCCAGTTTCACGCCAAGGAAAAAGCGGCCGATCTCTTTTCCGCGATAGACCTTCTCCATGAGAAAATGGAGAAGCAGATCCGCCGATACAAGGAAAAGCACCAGATGCACAAGGGACCCGAGAAGGGGGAGATGGCGTCCTTTGATTATCCGGACACGGCGGGGACAAGGGTCCTCCTCCGTCAGGTCAGCAACAAGCCCGTCGACAGCATCGAGGCCTATCTGCAGATGCAGGTGGATAACGGTGATTTCATCCTGTTTAAAAAGGGCGTGAGTAAAATCGAGTCCGAGAAGGATTACGCGAATAAAAACTACGCGGTGATTTTCAGGGAGAACGGCTCTCTCAGGATGGTGGAACTGCACTTCGACAAAAAGGGGAAAGGGCACAAGGCGGGCAAGTTCATCTCCTATGAGCTTGACGTGTTCGATGATTCCCGGACCAGCCCGAAAATCAAATTCAAGAAACTCAGTGGCAGCGATTTCACCACGTGTACCCTGAACGAGGCGATCCTGGAGATGGATAAGTCGTCCCGTTCCTTCATGCCGTTTTTCAATACCGATTCCGACTACTTCAACATTATTTTCAGGAACGGCGATCGGTACGAAGTCATGGTGCCGGCCTTTTAGCCGGACCGCGGACCGTCGTTTCTCCCCGGGAGTGACAACGGCGATACCGAATATGGCCCGGGGTATCTGTTTGCCACGGGAAGGGCATATATCCACGCCCGGGAAATGCCCCGGGAAGACGGCGGGAAGCCGCGCGGATACCGGCGGTCCGGCGGCATTTCCCCGGGGGCATGGCTGCTCGCGAAGGGGTGCCGCGGCGAAGCGGCCCCGTGGACAGGAGATGATACTACAAGGTCACCGCGGCCGGTGCGGGCCTTACGGCGGTTCCCATGAATACGAGAGTTCGGGTGAAAGATTTTCTTGAGGAAACCGGCTCGATCGATCTACACATGCGCCTGGTCGCCGGCGCCTCGGGCCTTGAGAAGGAGATACGGGACGGGGATTTCAACAGGCCGGGTCTGACCCTGGCGGGATTTTACGACTTCTTCGCCTACGATCGCATCCAGATATTCGGACTCGGAGAATGCGCGTATCTTTCACAGCTCGGCGAGACGGATAAAAAACGGGTCCTGGAAACATTTTTTTCCTACGATGTACTCTGCTGCATCTTCACCCACGACAACGAGCCCGATTCCATCTTTGTCGAATTCGCGGAAAAGAAGGGGGTCCCGGTCTTCGTCACGAGCAGGGATACCACCAAGTTCATAACCTCCGTGGTCTACCTCCTGAACGAGGCCTTCGCGCCCACGAAGACGATTCACGGCACCTTCGTTGACGTGTACGGCATCGGGGTCCTCCTGATCGGCCGCAGCGGCGTCGGTAAAAGCGAATGCGCCCTCGAGCTCATAGAGCGCGGGCACCGCTTCATAGCCGATGACCTGGTGGAAATCAAGCGCGTTGACGAGGCCATACTGATGGGTTCGGGGGCGCCTGTTCTGAAACACCATATGGAGATCCGCGGACTCGGCATTATAAACGTGAAGGACGTTTTCGGCATCCGGTCGGTCCGTGACCGGAAGCGGGTCGAGCTCGTCGTCATTATGGAGGAGTGGGACCAGAACAAGGAATACGACCGACTGGGACTCGAGGAAATGACGTATTCAATCCTCGATCTCGACGTGTCCAGCATCATGGTGCCGGTCCGCCCCGGACGGAATATACCTATTATTGTAGAAACCGCCGCCCTGAACCAGAGGCTGAAGAAGCAGGGTATATTTACCGCCCGGGAGCTTGACAGGAGCATCCAGGAGTCGTTGAAGAAGGGAGTGGTGCGGGAGCATGACCGAACGTGAAGTGATCGTGAACGGCGATGCCGGCGTGCACGCCAGGCCCGCCATGATGATCGTGAAGACGGCGATGAAGTACCCGTGCGACGTCACCCTTGTCAGGGGAACGATGGAGGCGGATTGCAAATCGATCATGTCCGTGCTGGGCCTGGCGATCGCCTCGGGCTCACGGTTGATCGTTCGCGCCCATGGCGAGGGCGAGAAAGATGCGGTCGATTCGATCGTGTCAATGATAGAAAACAACTTCAGGCTCGATGAAGAACCTTCTCCGAAAAATTAAGCTCTTTCCCGAGGATGCCAGGGTCCAGGACGTGCTGTTCCTGGTGGGGATCTTCGTGTTCATTTCGATACTCATCATAGGCCTGTTCCCCGGCACAAGCGTGATGGTCGTGCAGGGGCACGAACTCTTCATCTATGCCGTAATGACGGTGCCCCTTGTCGCCGCTCTCTATTTCATCGTCATGTCGCTCCGCCAGAACCTGTACACCGGGGCGGACCAGATAGGATCGAGCATTCGAAACAAGATGGCCATCGCCTTCGTGTTCGTCGCCGTGCTTCCCTCGCTCCCCGTCGTGTTCACGTCGAACTATCTCCTGAACCAGACCCTTTCGGGGCTCATCATAGACAAGACCTCGGGCGCCCTGAAAGAGGCGATCACCATGACCAACGAGCCCGTGATCCAGATGAGGAATATCATCCAGGGTGAGCTCGACGCCCTCGGGTACCAGGTGGAGAGAGGCGCCCTGTCGCCCGCCAGCGGTGAAGGAAGGGAATACCTTCGCCGCATTTACTCCATGAAGGGCTTCACGGTTCTCATCTTCCACGACGGTCCCGCCGGACTCTACACCCTGGGCCATTCCGCCGCGAAGATAGAAGGGCCCATGGCTGATTTTTACCGTGTTTCGGACAGGGGTGCGGGGACGCGGATCGACAAGGTAAACATAGACGGCAGTGATTACCTGGCGGGATCAATGCGCCATGGAGACTATCTCCTTGTGCTGTGCAGCAAGGTCCCCGATGACGTGGCGGTCCGCCACGAACTGTTCTCCATGTCCATGGCCGACCATAAGCGACTCGCGAGCATTATCAACGATTTAAAAAGCAATGCGGGCCTTTACCTTTTCGGGCTCACGCTTTTCATCATACTCGTCTCGGTGCTGGTGAGCCTCTACCTTTCCAAGAACATCACCAGGCCCGTTATCCAGCTTTCGGACGCCACGAAGGAGCTCGCCCGGGGGAATTTTGACGTCACCCTGTCCCGGGAATCCGACGATGAACTCGGCACCCTCTTCCAGTCATTCAACCGCATGGTCTACGAGCTGAACCGCAACCGGAAGCTCCTGTACCAGAAGCAGAGGCTGGAGGCCTGGCGTGAAATGGCGCGCCGGGTCGTGCACGAGATAAAGAACCCCCTGACGCCCATACGTCTTTCCGCGGAAAGGATACGGAAGCGGTATATCGAGGACCACCCCGACATCCGGAACATAGTTCTCTCCGGCACGGAAACCATTATCGAGGAAGTGGGCGTCCTGATGAACATATTGAGCGAGTTCACGGAGTTCGCCCGTCTGCCCGAAATGAAGCCGAAAAACGATGATATCAACGACCTGATAGAGAACTGCGTGAACCTCTTCTCCGGCCATGAAAACATCTCCTTCCACGTGGAGCTCGACGGGCGTATACCTGAAATCTCTATTGACAGAATGCTGATGAAGCAGACATTGAATAACCTTCTGCAAAATGCCGTTGACGCCGTGGGTGAATCAGGAAATATTTACATAAAATCCGAAATGGTCTTCGCCGAGGGCATGCAGGTCGTGAGGATATCCATACGCGACGACGGCGAGGGAATCAAGGATTTCAACCGGGACAAGATATTCCAGCCGGGTTTTTCCACCAAGTCATCGGGAACCGGACTTGGCCTGGCAATCGTGCATAAAATAATCGTGGAGCACCGGGGGGATATCACGTGCAGATCGGAACCGGGAAGGGGCACCGAGTTCATAATCGATCTTCCGGCGGATCAAAAGGATGGGACCTGACATGGCAAAGATTCTTGTAATTGACGACGAGATCAACATCATCAAGACCCTCAGCTCGATTCTCCAGGACGAGGAGCATATCGTGTACTCGGGCAGGACCGGCGATGAAGCGATGGAACTGCTTAAAACGAACGATGTTGACCTGGCGATACTCGACGTGTGGCTGCCCGACGTTGACGGGATAGACCTTCTTGAACGGATTAAGAACCTGAACAGGGAGATAGCGGTGATCATGATTTCCGGTCACGGATCAATTGACATCGCGGTGAAGTCCACCAGGCTCGGGGCCTATGACTTCATCCAGAAGCCCCTGGCCATGGAACGCGTGATCACCTCCGTCAACAACGCCCTGGAGCACATGCGTCTCAAGCGGGAGAACATCAAGCTTCGGAAGGAGTTCCATGTTGACGACGAGATGATCGGGAACTCCCCGAGGATCCAGGAGATACGCGATATAATCGAAACCGCGGGAAAGACCAACGCCCGGGTATTCATCACCGGTGACAGCGGGACAGGCAAAGAGCTGGTTGCCCGCGCGATCTACTACCGTTCCCGGAGAATGGACAAGCCCTTCGTCAAGGTGAACTGCGCCGCGATACCCCACGAGTTGATAGAGAGCGAGCTTTTCGGCCATGAGAAGGGGGCCTTTACCGGGGCCATAAGCCGTCGAATGGGGAAGTTCGAGCTCGCCGATAACGGCACCATGTTTCTCGACGAGATATGCGACATGAGCCTGGCGGCCCAGGCCAAGGTCCTCAGGGTGCTCCAGGAAAACCAGTTCGAGCGCGTGGGAGGAAACGAGACCCTCACCGTCGACGTGCGGGTAATCGCCGCGACGAACGTTGACGTGAAAAAGGCCGTGGATGAGGGCACCTTCAGGGAGGACCTCTACTACCGCCTGAACGTGATCCCCATACACATGCCGAACCTGGTAGAAAGGATGGAGGATTTCCCGATGCTCGTGGATTACTTCCTCGAGCGCTTTTCCCAGGAGCACGGGATCGGGCTGAAGCAGATCGACAAGGCGGGGATGAAGGAGCTCTCCCGGCACGGCTGGCCGGGCAACGTCAGGGAGCTGAAAAACATGATCGAACGGCTGAGCATAATGGTCCAGGGAGAGGTTATCGGCCGGGACGATATCCGCAAGCACATGGAGTCCTATGACTACGATGATTTCATGACGCGTGATATCTCCTCCCTTAAGAAGGCGCGCGAGGATTTTGAAAAGGATTTCATCATACGGGCACTTAAAAACAGCGAGGGGAACGTGACTGCCGCGTCGAAAGAGCTCGGTATCGAGAGAACAAACCTGCACAGGAAAATGAAGCAGTACGGCATCAATGCCGACCGCATCTAGGGGTCCCCGTCTTTGGAAGCGATGAACGGCGACATGGCGAGCGGTTCAGTCGAACAGGATCTCGCGGTTCTGCTGACGCACCCTTCGTTTCAGGGGAGAATACTTCTCTACCGGGGGGAGGAGGAACGCGCGCGGCTGCTGGAATGGCTCGAAAGGAAAGCGCCGCCGACGGGACGGAGGGATGACGGTGACCTGCGCGGGCTTATCGAGGAGTGCAACAGGTGTCCCGGGGCGTCGGAAAAAAAGATGGGAATCGGCACCGGCGAGAACCGCGTGATGGTGATTCTCAACTCTCCTCCCTTGGTCAACCTGGTCGAGAAAAAAATGCTCCGCGCCGAATCGGTGGAGCTCATGAAAAAAATGCTCGGGGCGGCGGGCATCGATTTCTCGGCAAGCTACATCACGAACCTGGTCAAGTGCGAGGTGCGGGACCCGGTGCTCAAACCGAGCCAGGTGGTGAGCAACTGCGAGCGCATCATCATGCGGGAAATAGAGGTCCTCGCCCCCCGTGTCGCCCTGGTCTTCGGCGACATCATGCCCCTCCAGCGTATCATCAAAATGAGCGCCGATGTATTCTGGTACAACATCGAGCACCCGATCACCATCATCAAGAACCCCGAACTCAAGCGCCCGGCATGGAACACCCTGAAACTCGTCATGGCGAAACTCAGGGAGCTGAATCTTCCCTGAGGCCCCGTATCGGTTTCCGTTCGCTTAAACGCCTCCCGGGAATTTGAAGGAGTACCCGGCCCCGAGGCCCACGGTGAGCTGCTGGCTTTTCTGCTTCTGGTCGATCCTGGCGTACCATCCCGGGATGCCGCCAGCTTCCGGGACGGGGAGGTAGTAGGACTGGTTCTGCGTGCCCTTCGCCGATATCCAGATGTAATCGAGGGTGGCGGTGATGAATATGCGGTTCGAAAAGAGGTAGCGAAGCTTCAGGAGGGGCATGAAGGCGGTCCCCCTGCATTCACCCTTCGATCGCTTGGCCCTCAGGATATGGTTATCATCATCAAAGCCCTTGAGGTAGGGGGAAAAACGGATGGCCGCCGCGATATCGAGCGATCCCCCCCCGAAGCGGGCGGTGAACACGGGGGTCACCTGGAGGGTGAAGATGTAGTAATGTATGGTGTAGGTGAGGACCCGTCCGGGAATTCGAATGACCTCCGGCGGGCCGATGTAGGGGCTCACGGTCGAGTACACGCTCACCTGCTCGACGTTGCTGCACCGGTAGTCCAGGTACTGGTGGGTGAACCCTGCCCCCATCCTGAGGGTGAAAAAGGACACGGTAAAAAGCCGCGCGATGAGGTCCGCGTCAGTAAACAGGGCGTTGACACGGGTGTCGCTTTCGGAGTATATGGTCTTGATCCCCGCATAGGGCACCCAGTCGGAATCCTCCATCTTGCCGACCCGTTCGTTGAGGTTTTTCCGCACGGAGTAGTGCAGCGTGACGCGGTCAAAGAAGGTGAAGCCGAGGTCCGCGTAGATCATGAACACGTCGACGGGGAACTTGAGCTCGCTGATAGGGAAGTGGGACCGGTAGGCGCCGCCGCGGTACAGTGTCGTCCCCCCTATCTGGTACAGCGTGTGAAAGAAACGGCGCTCAAATCCGTTCTCGAGGTCGAGGACGAACACAGGGGGTCGCTCCCGTTCGACCTGATCCATGCCGGGCCCGGATATGGCCTTCGTGCCGCACAGCACCGCGCAGGCGGCAAGGGCAAACACCAGGGCCCTATGCGCCAATTTTCTCTCCCAGGACCGATTTGACCAGGGCGCCGTCCGCCCGTCCCTTCAGTTCCTTCATGATCTCTCCCATGACGCGGCCGAAATCCTTCTGGGTGATCTCTCCCATTCCGGCGAGCTTTTCCGTTATGTGCGCCTCGATCTCCTCCCTGGTGAGCTGTTGCGGCAGGTATTCCTCGACGACGGTAAGTTCGGCCGCCTCCTTCTCGGCGAGGTCCTCCCTGTTGCCCTTCTGGAATTCCTTGATCGATTCCTTCCTTCGCTTGGCCGCCCGGGTCAGGATCTCAACAACCTGCTCTTCTTCCAGGTCCTTGCCTGTTTTTCCCTTTTCGTAGGATATGTCCGATTTCAGCATTTTAAGGGTGCCGGCCCTGAGGCTGTCGCCTGATTTTATCGCGTTTTTCAGATCCGCGTCTATTCGTTCGAGGAGGCTCATGGCAGTATCCTGATAATTAAAAGTAGTGACTCGTTCTTTTGTGACGATTTATTCGATAGTGTCAATAATTTTTTCTTACCAATAAAATTATAATGCTGAGCGGATGGTTATTCGTAGAGCAGCGCCATGGAGATGCCGGCGCGCAGTATTCGTCGGAAAATGGCCAAGACCGTTTGTTATGTCTCCTTTTACATTGACTTTTTCCCACCCCGGCTGATAATGCCGGATGCCATACCATTCGGAAGGAGAGAATCATTTCGTGGAGGTTCAGAGGGACGGAACATACGCGGACCTGCATATCCCCTATCCCATCGAGAAGCTGTTCACCTACCGTGTTCCCGACGGGATGGAGATGGAACCCTGCACCAGGGTGAGAGTTGATTTCGCGGGAAGGGAACTCACCGCCTATGTCGAGCGTGTTCACCGGGAGCCCCCCGAGGGTTTCGAGGTCAAGGATATCCTGGCCAGGGTTGATCCCGGGCCGATTTTCGATTCCCGCCTCGTTGATCTGGCGAAGTATACGGCGGAGAACTATCTCTCTTCAGTCGGCGAGGCCCTGGCCATGGCCCTTCCATCGGGAATGCGGGTGACGAGAAGGGGAGGCGATCCATCCGTCACCGGAGGCGCCTCCTCACGGGCGGTCACGCTCAATGACGAGCAGCGCGCCGTCTACGAGCGGATCATGGATTCCCGGGGAAGCGATGCCCGGACCCATCTCATCTTCGGCATAACGGGGAGCGGAAAGACCGAGATATATATCGAGGCGGCGAAGCGGATGCGCGGGGAGGGCCTTTCCGTTATCTACCTGGTTCCCGAGATATCCCTTTCCTCGATGTTTTTCGATCGTCTCCGGGCCGTCTTCGGCGATGACCTGATACTCTACCACAGCCATCTCACGCCGAACCAGCGGCTCGGAAACTGGATCAAGTTCTACCGCGGAGAGGTGGGTGTCGCCGTGGGGACGCGGTCCGCCGTTTTTCTCCAGTGCCCCAGGCTGGGAATGATCGTTATCGACGAGGAACATGACGGCTCCTACAAGGAGCATCGCACCCCCCGCTACAACGCGAGGCGGCTTGCCATGCACCGCTCCGAGAAGGAAGGGGCGCTCCTGGTCATGGGGTCCGCCACGCCCGCCGTGGAGACCCTCTACGCCTGCGAGCGCGGCCGGATCGCCCTTCATACCCTGGTCAGGCGGTACGGCGACGCGGCGCTCCCCGATGTGGAAATCGTGAGGATCGCGTCCACCAGGCCGAGGGACATCATCTCGACGCCCCTGAAGCTCCGCACGCGTCGCGCCGTGGACGCGAAGGGGCAGGTTATCTATCTCCTCAACCGCCGCGGATTCGCCCCGATAGTAATCTGCAACCGCTGCGGCTGGACCGTGGAATGCCCGGAATGCAGCATCGCCATGAATTTTCACCGGGACAGGAACATGCTCTGCCACTATTGCGGGCGACAGGACCCCGTGCCGGCGACGTGCAAAAAGTGCGGCTCCGAGGACGTGGAAAAGGTCGGGGCCGGGACCCAGCGCCTCGAGGAGATCATCGCGAAGGAGTTCCGCGACTGCTCGATTTTTCGTCTCGACCAGGACAGTTCGAGGAAAAAAGACACGGTTCCGGATCTCATCGCCAGGATGAAGAGCGGTGAGATCGACATTCTCGTGGGTACCCAGCTCGTGGCCAAGGGCTTCGATTTCCCGACAGTGACACTCGTGGGGGTGCTCCTCGCGGATATCGGGATGAACATTCCCGATTTCAGGTCGTCGGAGCGGATATTCTCCCTCCTGGTCCAGGTTGCGGGCCGATCGGGGCGTGGCGAATCCCCCGGGAGGGTCATCATCCAGACCCTGGACCCGGAGAATCCCCTCTTTAAATTTCTACGACGCCAGGATTATTACGGGTTTTACCGGAGCGAACTGGAGGCGCGGAGGGCCCTTCGCTATCCCCCCTTCGCCAGGATCGCGCGGCTTCTCGCCAGGGGGAGCAACCGGGATCGCGTGATCGCCGCCATCGGAAGCGTCAGGGACGCCCTGGAGGAAGGCATCGCGAAGGCAGGCGCCGGGATCACCATGCTCGGTCCCTCCGCGGCGCCCCTGGAAAAAATCGCCGGCAACTACCGGCACCATATCATCCTGAAATCGGCGGACCTGGGCGCGCTCCGCGCCGTGATCGCCGGGGCCCGGGACGCCATTGCCCAGGCCGACGTCTATCTCGAAATAGACATCGATCCCTACGACATGATGTGACCCCTACCGCCCCGCGAGCTCCCGCGCGATCATCCGGTCCAGGATCTCCAGGGGCGGCACGCCCTCCATCTTCCTGCCCCCGATGAAAAGCGTCGGCGTCGCGCTGACGCCGAGTTCCTTCGCCAGGGCGATGTCCCTCTCGAGGCGCCGAGTCGTTTCCTCGGAATTCATCATGGCGGTGAATTCCTTTTCGCCGATTCCCTCCCGCTTCGCGCCGCTGTTCCTGAAGGCTTCGAGGGCCGATTCGGTGCCGTAGCCGGTGTGGATGCGCCCGTAATCCGCGAAGTGGGATACGATATATCGATCGAGGATTCCCGCCTCCGACGCGGCGATAATGGCCCTTGAGGCCAGGCAAGCGTTCGCGTACAGGGTTCTCCTCACGTCGGGGTTGCACTCCCCGTCCAGTGGATAGTTGAAGTAGACGATGCGTATCCGTCCGTGGTACTTCGAGAGGAGGAATTTCTCCATGCGATAGAATTCATGGCATGCGCTGCAGAGAAAATCGGTAAAGGCCGTGATGGTAACCGGGGCCCCGGCATCCCCGAGGATGATGCCGCTCTCGGGGAAGGCGATCTCCTGGCCCGGGGTGCGGTAAAACTCCTGGAGAATTGATTCTATCTTCTCCGGGGGCATCCTTTTCCGCTCCGTCTTGAGACGCATGATATGGGATGTTGAAAAGAGGGCGAATGCGAGAAGAAACATGAAAAGGATGAAGGACGCGTAAAAGGCCTTCCGGTCGGGAGAGGCCTCGCGGTCGGAGAGGATCTCACGGAATGTGGCGGCAAGACCGGTTCCACCGGTCTCTCGGTCCAGCCTGGACCAGAGGAGCAGGAGGGCGAGGACTGCCAGGTTCACCCCGTAGGTGGCGATGCAGAGGGCGCAGAAGAGACCAGTCTTCACGAGCAGTGCGCCGAGGAGAATGTCCGCTGTCACGGCCGCGCAGGCCAGGGGCAGGAGGGCGGCAAGGGAATAGGCGTAATACCGTCCCCTGGCGTAGTCGGCAATGAGGAGCATGAAGACGGCGGTCAGGTGCCAGAAGAGCCCGAATGCGGCCATGGGCATCCCGAGGAGGGTGGAATAGGGCGACTGCGCCAGGGTGAGGCATGAATTGACCAGTCCACCGCCGCAGAAGAGCGATCCGGGACCGGAGTCGGGATAGTAGTGCTGGAGGAGGAGCATGCCCGAGAGTGCCGCGCCGGCTATTGAAAGGAAAAGGATCGCGTAGACGTATTTCTTCATCGTTCAGCACCTTGTGACCGGTATTTTTTTTCCGCAGAGGGTGATATAGTACGCGCCATTCTCTTCGTCGAGGCGCTCCATGACATGGTAGAAGGGCGAATGCCTGAATTTGGCGGCGAGCCTGCCGTCCCTGACGCGGCAGTAGAGGGTGTCGTTCCGGTATTCCAGTGTTTCCGGGTCCAGGGCCTCGGAAGCCCCCGTCGTGAGGTTGATCGTCACGGTTTCCCATTCACCGAAGCCCCGGAAGGAAACGCCGGTGACGAATACCGGTGCGTCCTCCACGACGATCGGGTAGGTGTACGGCCCGTAGTGGATGACGTGGATCCCCTCCCGCGTGACGTCGATGGACCGGTTGAAGAAATCGATGATCTTCCTGTTGGTGAAGGGCTCGCCGTTGTGGAACCAGTTCCCGTTTTTATCCAGGCGTATCTCGTCGATGGCTTCACCGCGGTCAAGAATTTCCCGTATCTCCTCCGGCAGCTCGGGGTAGGCGTCGGTCATGTTTTCTCCTCTTGTTCAGGCGGAATCGACGTCTCGCTGCGTTTCCTTGCGAGGTCAGACCCGGATCATAGGGTCCGTCAGCTTGCCGTGTTCCTCCAGGGCGAACCGATCGGTCATCCCCGCGATGTAATCGGTCGCCGTGAGCACCACTCCGTCCTTCTGGCAGCGCTTCTGGTACTCATCGGGAAGGGTGTCTGGATGCTCCGTGTATATATGGAAGAGATCGCGTATCACCTTCTCCGCCTTTATGGTCATTCTCGCCACGCGGTAATGCAAATAGAGGCGTTCCATCAGCATCGACTTCAGCTCGCCGTTGGCTTCGGCGATCTCCGGCGAAAAGGTCACGATCTTTTCCGGCGCCCGGGCGACGTCCCCGGCATAGGTTATCGAAAAGAGCTTCAGCCTCGCCACGGTGTGCTCGATCAGGTCCGTCACCAGGATGTCGATGATGGCGCGGATGATGCCGTGCCGGGCCATTCCCCGGTCGTCCCCCCCGGCGCGTCCACGGTGTGCCTCCCCCATTTCCCAGAGCTTCAGCTTCTTCACCTCCCCCGGCAGGAGTATTCCCGAGGAGAGGCCGTCGTCCAGGTCATGGTTGTTGTAGGCGATCTCGTCGGCAAGGTCGATGATCTGGGCCTCCAGGGATGGCATGGTGCCGGGTGAAAAGTCCCGGTACTCGGGATGGTCATGGGCGGAGGAGTGCTTGATGATTCCCTCGCGGGTCTCCCATGTGAGGTTGAGGCCGTCGAAATCGGGATAGCGCTTCTCGAGCCTGTCAACAACGCGGAGGCTCTGGCGGTTGTGCTCGAATCCGCCGTTGTCTTTAAGAAGGCGGTTCAGCTCCCGCTCTCCGGCGTGTCCGAAGGGGGTATGGCCGAGATCGTGGGCGAGGGCGATACCCTCTGCGAGGTCCTCGTTCAGGCGCATGGCCCGGGCGATGCTGCGGGCGATCTGCGCCACCTCGATGGTGTGGGTCAGGCGTGTGCGGTAATGATCGCCCTCGTGGTTGATGAAGACCTGGGTCTTGTATTCGAGGCGCCTGAAGGCGCGGGAGTGGATGATGCGCTCCCGGTCCCGCTGGAATTCAGTGCGGTAGGGGTGGGGATCCTCGGGGAAGCGTCGTCCCCTCGTGGCGGAGGAAAGGGACGCGAAGGGCGCCAGGCGCCTCTTCTCGTCCTCCTGGAGGAATGCACGGTCGACCCTCATCGTCATTCCCTGCTCAGTTCGGCCTCGTAGGCCTGGGTGGCGGCCCTGCGGTTTAACCTGATTTCCTCGTTCCCAGGGTCTTCCTCCACGCCCCGCGTGAAGGCCTGAAGGGCCTTGCGGTACATCCGCTTTTTATAGTAGGACTTGCCGATATGGTTATAGGCGTCCGCGACGAGCTTGTTATCCGGCGTGCCCTTGACCACCTGGAAGAAGGTGTCAATGGCGCTGTCGTACATATCCCGCTTCATCTGGATGATACCCAGGGCGAAGAGGGCCTCGGGGTCGCCGGGTTTCATGAGGAGGGCCTTCTGTATCTCGTTCATTGACCGGGCGAGCGCTTCCTCCCCCGATCCGGTTTTCGATGTCAGTATCGCCTTGTTGATGAGGGCCCTCCGGGCCAGGTCTGAGTTCGGATCAAGCTCGATAACCCTTTCGTAGGCGCTCATGGCGTAGTCATAGTTGCCGCGCTTGTAGTACATGGTGGCCATCTTGAAGTGCGGTTCCTGGATCCGCGGCCACTTCCCGATGATCCGCCGGTACTCCTCCTCGGCAAGATCGTTGAAGCCCCGCTCGTAGTAGTAGTCGGCGATGGCCAGGGGGGCCGCGTGCTTCTCCGGGTTCAGTTCGGCGGCCTTCTTCCACGAGGTGATGGCGAGCTCCGGCTTCCCCGCGTTCTTGTAGGCGATGCCCAGGTCGTAGTACGCCGCGTCGTCCTTCGGGCTGATGGCCAGGGCCTTCCGATAGGCATTGATCGCCTCGTCGAATCGCTGGGCGTCGTCCAGGATGATCCCCATGTTCAGGTAGGCCACGCGCGCGTTCTCAGTGGCGGGCTCGATCTCCGTGATCCGGCGGTAGGCGTCGTAGGCGCTGTCAAGCTCGCCCTTCTCGTAATGGATGCGGGCGATCTGCGACAGTATCCTGACATTGCGCTCGTTTCCCTTTCGTATGCGCTCGAAGATATTGAGGCTCCTGTCGTACTCCTTCATGGCGAGGTACTCCTCGCCGATTCTTTCCAGAAGGGCGTTGTCCCCGCGCCCCATTTCCTCGGCCCTGGCGAATTCCTCCGCGGCCTCCGTGGTTTTTTTCTGGCGCAGGTAGGCGATGCCCAGGTTGTAGTGGTTCACGGCGTCGCCGGGGCGTATCGTCACCGCCTCTTTCAGGTATTGTTCCGCTTCTCCCAGGTTGCCCCGTTCAAGCTGCATCACGCCGAGACGGGAATATGATCGGTGTGCGACCTCGCCGATGCGGTCCTCCGTCGCGGCCTTCTTGAAGTGCTCCGCCGCGGCGAATTCGTCTCCCTTCTTTAAAAGGGCCCAGCCGAGGTTGTAGTGGGCCCTGGGGTTGTCCGGCGCCTGTTCGAGGACGTCGCGGTAGGCGCCGATCGCCTCGTCGTACCGGCCCGATTCCGAGTAGATGTTGCCGAGAAGGAGCCGCGAGTCGGGATCCTTCGCGCCCAGGGTCACCGAGCGCCGGGCGGCCTCGAGGGCGCCCTCCATGTCCTTTTTATGCCGCAGGGCGAGGGAGAGGTTCTTGTGTATGTCGGGGTTCGTGTCGTCGTACCTGAGGGCGCGGTTGAAGAATTCCACGGCCTTGTCGTACTCGCCCCGGTCGTCGCTGATCATGCCGAGGTAGGCGAGGGCGATCGCCTTGTCGCGGTCCGCCGCGTCCGATTCCACCACGCCGTTGAATTCCGTCGTGGCGTCGGCAAGATACCCGCGGGCGTAGCTCTCCTTGCCCCGCTGTATGCCGGGATGATCGGAGGTCAGGGCGCCCTCCCGTGATATTCCCTCGAAGGTCGAGCCCGATGTTTCTCCCGAGGAGAGAAATCCGGACGGTTTCTTGAATACGAACTGCGTGAGGACCAGTATCAGGATGATGAGAAACGCGGCGATCGACGAGAGAATGATGATCGGCTTTTTATCGAGGGCCGGGCGCGCCTTCGGCCCCTCATTCTCAATGGAAATGCCGCTGATCCTGTTTTTTTCCAGATTGAGCTCGTCCCGATCGAAGCCGTTTCCCGGAGTACCGGGCTTCTGGGTATCCTGCATCACGAAGTCTCCTGTTGCTCCACTTTGATTTCGTTTTTCCGTACCGCGTCGAGGATGCCGTTTATGAACTGGCCGGAGCCTTCGCCGCCGTAGATCTTGCCCAGCTCGATCGCCTCGTTGATCGTGACGATGACGGGAATATCGTTCAGGTACAGCATGGCGTAAATGGATAATCGAAGGATGGACTTGTCAACGGTGCTGAGCCGCTCGAATTTCCAGTTCCTGGAGTGCCGTACTATCCGCTCGTCGATTTCATCCATGTGCGCGATGGAGCCCCGTATGAGGGTGACGGCGAATTCCCGGATGGGATCGGGGATCGGGGTGTCAACCCATGCGAGGCCGACGAGCTCTTCAACGGGCGTCGATGCCACCGCATGCATGTAGAGTCCCTGGAGGGCGTACTCCCTGGCTTTTCTTCTGTGACCCATTATTCGAGCTGTTTATAGAGGCTCGCCATCTCGATCGCGCTCATCGCGGCGTCGAAACCCTTGTTACCGGACTTCGTTCCGGCGCGTTCGATCGCCTGTTCGATGGTGTCGGTGGTGAGTACGCCGTAAATGACCGGCACCTTCGTGGCCATGCCGATCGCGGCGACTCCCTTCGACACCTCGGCGGCGACGTAATCGAAGTGGGGCGTCGATCCCCGGATCACGGCCCCGAGGCAGATGACCGCGTCGTATTTTTTCGATTCGGCCAGGAGCCGCGCAACGGGGGGAATCTCGAACGATCCCGGCACCCAGATCACGGAGATATCGTTATCTCCCGCGTTGTGCCGTTTCAGACAATCGACGGCTCCTCCAAGAAGCTTGTTGGTGATGAACTCGTTGAACCTGGATACGACGATGGCGAAGGTGGTGCCCGTCGCGTCGATCTTACCCTCGAGATATTTCATGGCCCTGGACCCCTGCGAATGGTTTCCTCAGATGAGGATTGTTTTCAGCGAAAGTCAAGCCTTTTTTACGCGCCTGAGACGCCGCTTCCCCGTTGCGTGGCCCCTTACGAGGGGTGCTGCATCTTCGCGCCGAGTTCGAGGAGGGCGCGCGTCTGGGGATGGAACATGATATTGAACAGGGGTTCCCATTCCTCGTCCCTTAGGCGCTGGCGCATCCTGTTTTCGTACGGTTTGCGAAGCGATCCCTTGAGCAGCCTGAAGGCCCGCCCGGGGTTGTCGATCCACTGGGACACCACCTGCTTGGCCCTGGGGATCATGTCCGCCTCCTCGGCGATTTCGTCGACGATCCCGATCTCCTTCGCCTTCTGGATGTCGTAGAGCTCGCCGAAATACATCACGTCCCGGTAGGTGCGGTCGCTGTCGAGGCCGAAGCGCACGACCTCGGTCTGGACGATGGAAAGCCCGAGGCCGATCTTGATCTCGTTCATGCCGAGCTTTATCTTGGGATGGTTCTTGACGATCCGGTAATCAGCCGCCATGGCGGTGATGAATCCCCCCGCGACGGCGGCGCCGTTGAGGGCCGCCACGACGGGCTTGGTGCAGGTGAAGAGGTTGATCAGTATCTCCTCTTCCTTCCTGAAGAACGCCACGACTTCCTCGAGGTCCTTGAAGCCCAGGAACATCGGCAGATCGAAGCCGGAGGAAAAGGTCTTTCCTGCCCCGGTGAGTACCAATCCCTTGAGTTCGTCGTTTTCATTCAGATTGCGCACGATCTCATCCAGTGTTTCGAGGGCCTTTTCCGTGATGGAGTTGGTCTTGCCGTATTCGATGGTGGCGATGATGACGCCGTCTTCCACGCGCTGCTGTATCATGGCGGTTCTCCTTGGACCCGGGGTTTGCCGGCCCGATGCGCGGATCCACCGGGGGGTGTGGAGTCGCGATCCGACGTCGTGCCGTTCTTCATGTCATCCCGCAGGGCCTCGATTTAGACAAGGAAAAAATGGAAAATGAGGTATTTTTCTCATTGCGGTCCGCCGGGAGCGCCGATACTATTAATAGCGATTCCATACCAAGGGTGGCGCCGTGAAAATTCGCATCCTCATCGTAACGCTCGGCTTCCTCGTGTCGGTTCTCTGCGCCCTCGCTGCCCAGGAGGGCGGACGGCCCGCCGGTGACGACGACTCCGTGCGGGATCCCCGGATCCCGGGGCTCCATGCCCGGCTTGTCGCCGCAGTGAAAAAGCTGAACCTGCGCGCCGCGGGAGGAAACGAGATCCTCGTCACGCTGGAGTCCGGCGCCCGCTTCGATCCGATCGACCTTGTGTGGCTCGTCGTGAGAAGGACGGCTAAATTCGTCATGGCGCAGGACAGGATCGCCTCGATCGAATTCGGCTACTACCAGTTCAACATGAGCAACACCGTGCGCGAGGAGAAGAGCATATCCACCGCGACTCCCGGCAGCGAGGACCTCCGCCCCGTGAAGATAACCTACTCGGCCAGTACGGGGGAGAAGTACGCGTACGTACTGGGGGACCTCCAGAAAGTCGATTCCCGGAGGTCCGTGGCGGCCCAGTACCATGACCACTACCTTGCCCTGGTACTCCTCCTGGAGCAGTACAACAGCGGAAATATCAGGAAGGAGTCCCTCCGGATAGAACAGACGATCCAGCTCGGCGATTAGTCCTGTCGACGCCCCCTTCGTGGCCAAAAAATTGTTGACAATGACCCCCCGCTAAAAATAGTAACCGTTGTCGGTCTCGCGATCCGTATCCGCGTCATGGGACGGGCCGAAGAAGAGGCCGCAATCGGGCGATTAGCTCAGCTGGTTAGAGCGCCTGCTCGACACGCAGGAGGTCACTGGTTCAACTCCAGTATCGCCCACAGGAGCGCGGGACAGTTACGTTTTTCTCCCCCCGGTCGTAAGCGGTGAAGAAGTCCGGAAGACGCCGCGGGGGTTGCGAGATCACAGCGATGAAGGGCCGCGGTCCCCGCAAAAAGGGGTCCCCGGCGCCCTCGATATCCCACCCGGATAGGAACACACCGCCGTCCCACGAACCTCCTGCCGTCCCAAGAGTCCCTGGCATCGCATCGCAGCATGTACGCGCCGGGGCAGGGGAGAGCCCCGGAGAAACGGGGAATGAAATTCACAGGGAGCATTGGCGTGAGCGACACCGTCACATTGACCCTTCCCGACTCTTCCGCCGTCTCGGCTAGGAAGGGCGAGACGCTGTATGAGGTTGTCGGAAAAATCGGCGCGTCCCTCCAGAAGGCGGCCCTCGCGGCGCGCCTTGACGGTGAACCCGTGGACCTTTCCCTGAAGGCGGAGCGGGATGCCGCCTTCGAGGTGATCACCTTCGATTCCCCGGGCGGAAGGGATCTCTTCTGGCATTCGGCCTCACATCTCATGGCCCAGGCGGTGAAGCGCCGTTATCCCGACGCGAAGTTCGCCATCGGTCCCGCCATCGAGGGGGGATTCTACTACGATATTGACATGAAGGCCGCGCTGTCCCCGGAGGACCTCCAGGGCATCGAGGCGGAGATGGAGAAGATCGTCGGCGAGGACCTCGAGGTGCGCCGCGAGGAGATGGGCCGCGAGGAGGCGATCGCCCTCTTCGACGGCGCCGGCGAAATATACAAGGTTGAGATGCTCGAGGAGATGCCCGGGGACAGTGTTTCGATCTACCGCCAGGGGGAGTTTTTCGACCTCTGCCGCGGGCCCCACGTCATGCGGACCTCCATGCTCGGGGCCTTCAAGCTCCTGTCGATCGCCGGGGCGTACTGGCGCGGTGACGAGAAGCGCAAAATGCTCCAGCGGATCTACGGCATCGCCTTTCCCGACAGGAAACGCCTGGAGGCGCACCTGGCCATCATCGAGGAGGCGCGAAAGCGCGATCACCGTAAGCTGGGACGTGAGCTCGACCTGTTTTCATTCAGCAACGAGGTCGGTGCGGGTCTTCCCCTCTGGCACCCCCACGGGGCGGTGCTGCGCTATATCATTGAACGCTTTTCCACGGAGGAGCACCTGAAGCGGGGCTACCGTCTTTTCAGCGTACCCCATATCGCCAAGGCCGACCTCTACCGCACGTCGGGGCATCTTGATTTTTACAGCGACAACATGTATTCGCCGATACGCATCGATGAGCAGGATTATTACCTGAAACCGATGAACTGTCCCTCGCAGATCCAGATTTTCACCTCCTCTATCCGGAGTTACCGCGACCTTCCCTACCGCGGCTTCGAGATGGGGACCGTCTACCGTTACGAGCGGTCGGGCGTGCTCCATGGACTCACGAGGGTGCGCGGGTTCACCCAGGATGACGCCCATATTTTCTGCAGCGAGGACCAGATCGAGGACGAGATCAGGAATGTCCTTGATTTCACCCTCTACATGCTCGATGTATTCGGATTCAGCGAGAGGAACATCTACCTTTCCACCCGGCCCGAGAAATCGGTCGGTTCAGACGCGGGGTGGGACCTCGCGACGTCGGCCCTGAAGAACACCCTGGACTCCGGCGGGATCGGGTACACCGTGGACCCCGGTGAGGGCGTGTTCTACGGCCCGAAGATAGACATCAAGATCAAGGACGCCCTGGGGCGGGAATGGCAGTGCAGCACCATCCAGGTTGATTTCAACCTTCCCGAGCGATTCGACATAAACTTTATCGGCCGGGACGGGGCAAAGCATCGCCCCATCATGATACACCGGGCCCTTCTCGGTTCGCTGGAAAGGTTCATCGGAATCCTGATAGAGCATTACGGGGGGAAATTCCCCGTGTGGCTTGCCCCCGTGCAGGTGATGCTGATAAACGTTTCCGAGCAGGAGGCCGCCGCCGCCGGAGGGGTGAGACAGCGGCTCCTGGATGCCGGGTTACGCACGGAGATCGACGGCCGTGACGAGTCGATGGGATACCGGGTGCGCGACGCGATCGGACGCAGGGTTCCCTATATCGCGGTCATCGGGAAAAAGGAAATCGAGGAAGGAACGGTCTCTCTCAGGAAGAGGGGAGAGAACAGTTCTAAGCCCGTCAGCGTTGACGACCTGATTGGAATGATACTGGCCGATCAGGAGGCAAAGCGATAAAAAACCGGTATGCCCCGCAGAAAACTAGTTGATTTTCATGGACAGTGCGGTGATTTTGTAAAATGTTCCATTCAGGGTGTCGATGTGCCGATCCCTGCGACCTTCGGGGTGGCGGGTTTCCCAGGTTGACAGCCTGCATGGCGCTCACGCGGCTACGGGGAATTAATACCGGGCCGACACTAACACAACGCAGGGGGTTTGCAACGCTTGGTTGACAAAGGAAGGCGATCCGGACCAGATAAATTCGACAAATACAACGTGAACGAGGAAATCAGGGCGCAGTCCGTGAGGCTCATACGCGATGGCACGGATCCGATCGTCATCGCAACCGACGAGGCGCTCAAAATGGCGAGGGCCGCGGAGATGGATCTCGTCGAGATTTCGCCGAACCAGGATCCTCCCGTTGCGAAGATCATCGATTACAGCAAGTTCAAATTCGAGCAGCTGAAGAAGGCGAAAGAGGCGAAGAAGAAGCAGAAGGTCATTCACGTCAAGGAAGTCAAGATGCGGCCGAATATCGACTCCCATGATTTCGAGCACAAGGTCAAACGCGCGAAGGAATTCCTTGAAAAGGGCGACAAGGTGAAATTCACCCTCATGTTCCGCGGAAGGGAGATGGTGCATCCCGAGCTCGGTTTTGACGTGATGAAAAGGGTCAAGGAGCAGCTCGAGGAAATGGTCGTCATTGAAAAGGACATGTCACAGGAAGGAAGGAATATAACGATGTTCGTCTCGGGGAAACCGGGATTCGTCAAGGGTAAATAACGGGAGAGGAGTCGGGACAATGCCGAAGATAAAATCCAACAGCGGGGCAAAGAAGAGGTTCCGCATTACCAGGAAAGGGAAGGCGATAAGCGCGAAATCGCACAAGAGCCATCTGCTCGAGGCGAAGTCGCCCAAGAGGAAGCGCAGGCTGAGGGGTACCTCCGTCAACAGCGCATCCGAGACGGGAAGGATCAAGCGGATGCTTCCCTACGCCTGACGCGTGACGTGACCGGTGAGTCCGTGTCCATGCAGGCACGGGGCCCCCGTTCGCGGCGCGCAGCTATATAACATGATTTGCGGGAGAGAATGACCATGCCGAGAGCAACAACGGGAAAAGTGCATCGCAGACGAAGCAGGAAAATATTAAAAGACGCCAAGGGATATATCGGGGCAAGGAGCACCATATACCGGACGGCCAAGGACGCCAGAAGGAGGGCCCTTCAGAATTCCTATATCGACCGTAGAAGGAAAAAGCGGGAGTTTCGCGCCCTCTGGATCGTGAGGATCGCCGCCGCCGCCAGGATGTGCGGTATTTCATACAGCGCCCTGATGGCGGGTATGAAATCCTCGCAGATAGAGATAAACCGGAAGATGCTCGCCGATCTGGCGGCGAGGGACATGGCAGTGTTCAGGAAGCTTGTCGAGAAGGTAAGGGAAAAGGCAGCCTGACATCGCGTTCAGATCGAACATGACACGCCGTACCGTGAACATCAGCGCTATCGTGATAGCGCTGATGTTGTTTTTGCCCCGGTGGAACGACGCGCGTGCGCTGCCCCTCACCGAGACGATCTACATGATCCCGGAGTACAGCGTCGAGATTTTTTTCAGGGACGAGATTTTCCAGACCGACCGGTACGCGAGGAAGGATTCGGCGGGTCTCGGTTTCGGGGTGACTGATGATTTCTCGCTCTGGATGAGCATTGACTACCTGAGCCAGGGTCCATTCAAGGTTACCAGGTCTGAAATCGGGGATCTTTTCTTCAAGGGCAAGTTCTTCATCGGCGATTACGCGGGAAACGATGTTCACCTCGGTTTCTTCATCGAGCTGCGCTTCCCCCTCGGGAAGGACGCCTACGGCAGCACGTACTGGCGCAACCTTGCCCTGGGGCGGTACGAATTGACCTTCGGTCCCTTCGCGAGGTTTGATATCGTCGATATCCTCTTTCTTCATTGCAACCTGTTCTATACATTTCGCGAGGGCCGGGCCGAGGATTTTTTCGGGGGTTTCTATTTCGATATAACCGAGAAGGAGACATGGAAAAAGGTCTTCGGACTCAACCCGAAGGAAAAGGACACCTTCCTCGGCGTCAACCGCCTGAAGAACGATTATTTCACGGCGGCACTGGCCATTAATACCGGCCGGTTGTATCCCTTTGTGCCCTATATCGAATTACGCGGCGCCGTTCGCGTGAGCAGGGCGCACATCGATACCGGAGGCGTGCCCATCGAGGCGGCCAGATACAATTCCTTCCTGATGTCGGCCGGGCTGCGATATTTTTTCAGGGAGGCGATATACCTGGGTGTCTATACGGTTCAGAATCCCATCCGGGCCTCCCAGAAGGGGTTTATCCAGGCGATCTACGGCCTTGAGTTGAGCTTCCAGCTGTAAACGCCGCTGGCGGGATGGCGCATGGCGCGCGCCCCTGAAGTGATTGAAACGCACAACGGTTGTCCGCCCGGAAAGGCCGGAAATATGGCTTGACGTAATTACTTTTATCTGTTACCCATGAAGCGACATGCCGCTCCGGGGGCGTGGGTCAATATTGTGTAATGCCCCGGGGGCTTCGAGCCGAAAATATAGCATACCGAAACGGGTTCGCGCGATCCTTCATTGCCGCCCGGCCCGGTGAATGGGAGGTAGATGCGATGATTTCCATGCAGCAACTAGAAGAGCTTGAAAACCGGGTGGTGAAGGCGCTTCAGCTGATAGGCGATTTGAGGAGCGAGAACTCCAAACTTGAAAATGAAAACGAGGACCTCAAGGGCGAACTGGAGGAGACCAAGCTGAGCCTCGAGGAGAAGGAGCAGGAAATCGAGAAAATCCGGCGCGAGCTCGATGAGGCCACAAGGGAACTCGAGGAACTTAACGCGAAGGAAGAGATGCTCGAGAAGAAAGTCGTCGCCCTCCTCGGCAAGCTGGATGAACTTTCTCCCGGGGGCGGGATACCCGCCGGCGACAGGGCTGCGCGCAAGAGTTTTTCATCAGCCGTGCCCCCCTCTGCCAGCTCCGGCAGGGTACAGGCGCGGACATCATCAAAGGAAGACACCATCGTCATAGACGATATCGATGAAGATATCAGGATCGAAACGGTCGACAAGAAGAAAAAACCCGACATGGACGATGATGACGACATCATCATCATCGATGATGAAGGAGATCTTTCCTCGAAAGACAGCGCTGGCGTGGCACTTGAAACGGTATCCGAGGGCGAGGATGACATTATACTTCTCGATGAGGGAGACGAGGAAATCGTGATCGACGACATAGAGAAGGATTCGATTATCATAGACGAGGATGAGATTGTTCCCAAAAAGAAGGAAACCCGCCATGAAAAAGACGACGAGTTTCTTATCATCGAGGATGACTGAACGGCGGGGGACCGATACGAGGGTGCACCATGCAAGCAAGCAGCGTTAAAGTGACACTTTTCGGCCAGACCTACACCATCCATGGCGACGCTCCCAGGGATTACATCCTTCAGCTCGCCGAATACCTCAACGCCAAGATGGAGGAGGTCAGGGCCGGGGGCGCCGTAAGCAATCCGGCGCAGGTGGCGATACTCGCCGCGCTGAACGTGGCGGACGAGTATTTCCAGCTTAAAAAACTGAAGGTCGGCTCGGACAGCGAGGTTGAGAAAAGGACCCTGGCGCTCATATCCATGCTTGACAGGGGACTCATAGGCGACGTGTTTACGCATAGCTCGCCCACGTCAAAGGCGTGACAGGGCCTCCTGTCCCGGGCGTGGGCGTGCCGCGGAAACCGGGCCAGAGCGCCTGCCCGGCTCTAGCGCGGCGGGTTTTTCATCCAGGTTCACTTTTTATTCTCCCCGAAAAAAATGCTTGAAATGTACGCCTTTTGTTTTAGATTACAGAGGTGCCGTTTGGCCTCCGGGACACGTTTTCCCGGCCGGCGTTTCGAGTGGCGGCGTACCGGCAGTTGCGATGCCGGAACCATGAAGGATGCTTTTCATTCCGGATGACCGCCGGGAGAGGGGCGCTCCCCCGGCCCGGTTGGCAGGTGGCGGGTTATGAATTTGAACGAGCTGATCAAGAACCAGAACGGCCTTGAGGATGCGGTGGACGTCAACGGAGAAGGGGAGGCCGCCGTCGAGGGCGCCATTATACAGCTGGTCAGTTTCGTCCTCGAGGACGTGGAGTACGGTATCGATATCCTCGCCGTCCATGAGATTCTCCGGTACCCGGAAGTCACCAGGGTTCCGAATACCCCGGACTTCATCATTGGCGTCATTAACCTTCGCGGCAATGTCATCCCCGTCGTTGACGTGCGGATGCGTTTCGGTTTTCCCCGTGCCGTGGTGACGGACCTCACGCGAATTATCGTAATCGAAACGCTTGACAAGCTGGTCGGTCTGATGGTGGATAATGTGCACCAGGTGGTGAGGATATCCCACGCAAACGTCGATCCGCCTTCGGAGTTGATCGAGGGTGTATCTGAGCTCTACATATGGGGCATCGGAAGGCTCAGGGACAGGCTTATCGTCATTCTGAACCTCTCGAACATACTTTTCCTCGAAGAGGACTAGGGTGGCGCCGACCGTGGCGAAGGCCGGTCATTTTTTTTCAGTGTAACGAACTAGCGGGGTTGCAATATGGCATTTTCTCTCGGTGAGTATCAGGACATCTTCCTGGAGGAGGCGGACGAACAGCTCCAGGAACTTAACCAGAATCTACTAGAACTGGAGCGCAATCCCGAGAACATCGAAATAATCAACAACATTTTTCGCGCGGCCCATTCCCTGAAAAGCTCCGCTGCATTCGTCGGCCTGAACGAACTCAGCGACCTCGCCCACATGATGGAAAACCTTCTCCAGGGGATCCGTGACGGCAGCATGGCCGTCACCCCTGAAATCGTTGACGTCATATTCAAATGCTTCGATGAAATACACAACGTGATCGACACGATTTCGTCTGGCGAGAAGCCGGAGCAGGACCTCCAGTGGCTTATCAACGATATCCAGGCCATATGCGACAAGACGAACAGGGCCGCCGGCGGCCGGAGCAGAAAAGCGGCAAAGGCGGTCGCCGGGCGGGGGGGCGATTCCTCCCTGGGCTCAATGCTCGACGCAGATGCGAGACGGATGGTGCGGCGGGGCCTGGAATCGGGCAGTTCCTGCTGCGAGGTGACGGTATTCATCGACCCGAAGGCGCAGATGAAATGGGTGAAGGCCCAGCTGGTGCTGAACAACCTGGAGAAGATCGGCGATATCGTGGCAACGCAGCCGTCCATCGAGGACCTCAGCGATGACGAGATGAACAACGTGGTGAGGATCGTCATGCTCACCGACTCGACCAACGAGGAGATCCGCCGCGCCGCTGACGTGGATCTCGTGCAGAGAATCGACCTGAGGGCACTCCAGGTTTCTCAAAAGGACGACAAGGTGGTCCTGAAGTTCGGGGAGACCGAAAGCTATTCCAGCGACGAGGTTCCCGCCCGCGTTCCCGCCACGAACGGCGAACGGTTTTCCAGTGACGATCTCATTCCCGCCGATTCCGCGGCGGGAGGGGGCGATGATGAGGAAGAGGAGTATCAGGAGGTCCTGGGCGAGGACGTCGTCGCGGTCCGGACGGGGGACCGCACGGAGCAGGAAAGGAAGAAGATATCGGTTCTCAAGACGGTGAAGGTCTCCATTGACAAGCTCGACCTGCTGCTGAACAACGTGGGCGAGCTCGTCATCGCGAATTCCGGATTTTACAAGCTCTACGAGGAGATGCGGAAGATCAGCGAGGAAAAATCGATCATCAACGAGTTCAAGAGCCGGATGGAGCAGATGTCCCGGATCGCCAAGGACCTGCAGAGCGGCATCATGAAGACCAGAATGGTCCCCGTGGGGCAGGTGCTGAACCGTTTCAGGCGCCTGGTGCGCGACCTCGCGAAGGAATTCAACAAGAGCGCGAACCTTCTCATAAAGGGCGAGGAGACGGAGCTCGACAAGAAGGTGATCGACTCGATTGGCGAGCCGCTCCTTCATCTTCTCAGGAACGCCGTTGACCATGGGATCGAATCCTCCCAGGAGCGCGAGAAGCTGGGCAAGCCGCCCGTTGCCCAGATCACCCTCAACGCCTACCAGAGCGGGAACCAGATTTTTATCGAGGTGAGCGACGACGGGCGCGGCCTGAATATCGATCACATCAAGCGGAAGGCGGTGCAGCTGGGGCTCGCGACGCCGGAGATGATCGCGGCCCTCGATGACGCCGCGATCTACGATTTCATTTTCACGCCCGGCTTCTCCACCGCCGAAAGGGTGACGGACATATCCGGACGCGGCGTTGGCATGAACGTGGTCAAGGAGATCGTGAACGAGCTGAACGGCTCGGTCGCCATCGAGACCGAATGGGGGATGGGCACACGCTTCGTGCTTTCCTTTCCCATCACCCTGGCGATCATACCCGCGATCATGGTCAAGGTCAGGAAGGAGATGTACGCCATCCCCCTCTCGGACGTTATCGAAACCATCAAGATATCCCAGGCCGACATCACCACCATCGAGGGCCACGAGGTGATAAATCTGCGCGGTGAAATACTGTCCCTTCTCCGGCTGTCGCGCTTCATCAGGCTTGAGAGCGGCCTGGGCCCTGATGACAAGATGCCCGTGGTGGTGGTGGGGTTCGGCAACAGGAAGATCGGGCTCATCGTCGACCAGCTTGAAGGCAAGCAGGAGATCGTCATCAAGTCCCTGGAGCAGAACTACAAGACCGTGGAGGGACTCGCGGGGGCCTCCATACTCGGGGACGGGAGCATATGCCTGATCCTGGATATCTCGTCGATGATTAACAAGGTGATCGCGGAGCAGGACCGTGTCTCGCGGACGGAGAAGCGCCGCGTCGTCGAGTCGACGGAGGCCGCCGTCGAGGAGATTCCCCAGGAGGATGAACCGGCTCCCCTGCCGCGTGCCGCCGCGGCTCCGCCACCCGCGCCGGAGAAAATGCGCGGTGTAGACGCGGCACCGAAGAAAAAAGAGCAAGACAGGGTCGAAGCAACGGTCACGCCCATCGCCGGTGCCGAAACGAGGCGCATTGAGAAGGGAAGGGGAACGGGAAATGATGAACAGATAGAGAAGAGGGTTCACGACGCCCTGGAGGACTTCAGGCATGAGCTCAGGGACAGCATCAAGTCAGCGGCGGAAAGCGGGCTCCCCTCGGACCATATCATAAGCTCCCTGGAACTTACCCGGGAGGACCTGAACGAGTTCCAGCTCATTGCCAATGTCGGGGCCGCCAACGCGGCGGAATCCCTGTCGAAGATAATGAACAAGCGGATTGATCTATCGATCCCCGAGGTCACGCTGATGCCGATTGAGCAGATCCCGAAGCATATCGGCGATATTGACAGCGTCTACATGGGGGTCATGATGCCGGTCCTGGGGGATTCCCGCGGGACGGTGCTCTTCATATTCAAGGAGGATATCGGTTTTGACGTGATCGATCTCCTCTACGGCACCACTACCAGCACCACGCGACAGCTTACGGAGGACGGTGAATCCGCGCTCCAGGAACTGACGAATATCGTGGGTTCCTCGGTGATTAACGTGTTTTCGGAAAAAACGGGCCTGGTGATACGCGCGGGTCTCCCCACCATCGTCCACGATTTCCTCCAGTCGGTCATCGATTCGATCCTGGTACTGCACAACATGATGAATGATTACGCCATCGTCATGGACACGGCCTTCTATTTCGAGAACGATAAAATCATCGGGAACCTGCTGTTCCTTCCGGAGGCCGACTCTCTGAAAATCATCGTCGAGCGCATGAGGTCGAATGTCTGACGAAATCAGAGTGCTGGTGGTTGATGATTCGTCCCTTGTCAGAAAAATCATAACCGATGAACTGGAGAAGGATCCCGGGATCAGGGTCGTGGGAGCGGCCGATAACGGCGAGATGGCCGTTCGGATGAACGAGGAGCTTGACCCTGACGTCATCACCATGGACATAGAGATGCCGGTCCTCGACGGCCTCTCCGCCCTGCGACGGATCATCGCCGCCCACCCCAAGCCCGTCATCATGATGAGCGTCTTCACCCAGCATGGGGCCGAGGAGACCTTCAGGGCGCTGGAATACGGCGCCGTCGATTTCATACCGAAGCCATCGTCGATGCTTTCCATGTCGGTGAAAGAAATCGGCGAGCAGCTGAGGACCAAGGTCCGCTCGGTTTTCCGTCCCCGCGAGAAGGCGCCGTCGAAGGGGGCGGGCACGCGTCCCGTTGCCGCCGATCGGGCAAGGGAGCGCCACTTCGAACCGGGGAGCCGGAGCTCCCGTCTCGTGGGCATTGGCACTTCCACGGGGGGGCCCGCGGCGCTCATACAGATATTCAGCAGGCTTCCCATGCATTTCCCGGCGTCGGTCCTGGTGGTACAGCACATGCCGGAGGGCTTTACGAGGGCCTTCGCGGAGCGCCTTAACATGATTTCCAACCTCGCAGTGAAGGAGGCCGAGGACGGTGATTCGCTCCGGCCCGGTTGCGGATATGTCGCCCCGGGGGACCGACATATCTCCGTCGAACCAGGGGAGGGCGGGCGCACGCTGCGCGTGTTCAGCGGGGACAAGGTATCGGGGCACAGGCCCTCGATCGACGTGCTTTTCGAATCGATGGCGAAGCACGCGGGCCGGGATTCCGTGGCGGTGATAATGACGGGCATGGGCAAGGACGGCGCCGCGGGAATCGCGCGCGTCAAGGAATCGGGGGGCCGGACCATCGCGCAGAACGAGGAAACATCGGTGGTGTACGGCATGAACAGGGTGGCCGTGGAAAAGGGGAAAGTCGATGATATCGTGCCTTTATCGGAAATTCCAAAAAAAATTGTTGAATATATTTAACACAATGCTTTAATATGACCACAATTGGTCCGTGTGTATTAAGCGGAAAATGATACTTCGCTGGTAATCCCGCCGCGACGGAGCGCGGTGATAATTGAGGAGACAGTATCATTGTAAGCCTTGCGCGTTCAGGCCGTAACGATGAATCGGTAAATGGAGTAGGTTCATGGCGACCATTCTTATTGTTGATGATGCGAAATTCATGAGGACGCTCGTCAAGGACGCGCTGGTTCCCGCTGGTCACGAAATAATCGGCGAGGCTGAAAACGGGAACGAGGCAATCCTGCTCTATAAAAAACTGAAGCCCGACCTCGTCACGATGGACATCACGATGAGGGAGAAGGACGGTATCGAGGCCGCGGAAGAAATACTGAAGACCGATACCAACGCGCGAATTATAATGGTCACGGCCCTGGGCCAGGAGAATCTCCTGACCAAGGCAATCAAGCTCGGCGTGAAGGATTTCGTCGTGAAACCGTTCCCGCCGGAACGCCTGCAGAAAGCGGCGGAGAAGGCCCTGGCCTGAGCACCCGCCTGTCAGTTGCCCCGCCGGTCGTGGAAGGAACCCCTGCTTCTCGAGGGGTTTTTTTTAATCCCGGGAACGCGGCGTTGATGGCATGGCGGGTTTCCACATGATGGGGGGCCGGGGGATGGGACCCATGAGCGAAGGCGAAGTAACAAACGAACACGCTTCCCCGTCGGAGGGAGAGGCCAGCCCGATCATCCACATCGAGAATTTCGACGGTCCCCTCGACCTCCTCTGGGACCTCATTAAGAAATCGAAAATTGACGTCACGGAGATCACCATCTCGCATATCACGGAACAGTACCTGGGTTACCTGAAACTGATGGAAAAGCTGAACGTGAGGATCGCGACGGATTTCATCAGGATGGCCTCCGAACTGCTCTTTTACAAGAGCTGCGCGCTTCTCCCTTCGGCCTCGATCGAGGACGAATATTTCGTTCCTCCGCTTCCCCCCGAACTTGTGCAGAAGCTTCTGGAATTCAAGAAATTCCAGATCGCGGCCCGGGGGCTCCTCAGGGAATACGAGGCAAGCGGTGATATCCTCTGTCGCGAGAATCCCGTTGAGGATATCATCGAGATCGATGATTTTGGCGAGGTTTCCCTCTTTGATCTCCTCCGGGCCTTTGCGGGAGTGTTGGAGGCCCAGAGGGCGGAGGAGGAACGAGAAATAATATTTGACGAGATTCTCGTCAGTGACAGGATTGATTATATCAAGGCATTGATTTCCAGTAAAGAGGTGGTTCATTTCCCCGATATCTTCACCGCCAGGCCGTCAAGGATGGAGATCGTGGTGACCTTCATGGCGATTCTCGAGATGGCCAGGACGAGGATCATCAGGCTGCTCCAGCACCGGACCTTCGGCGTTATACGGATCGTTCGGCACAACGCCGCTGCCTCCTGAAAGGGGGGCGCGGGGGGGGGGGGAAGAACAGCCGCCACCGGTAATGATAGACCCGCCACCCACCGGGGAGGGCGAATCAAACCCAGAGGTGACATGGCAGCGCTACAGGATGATGTCGTGGACGTCGACGGCCAGGAAACTATCGCGGAGGAGGCCCACGAGGGCGACGATGTCTCGATAAAGGGGCTTCTCGAGGCCGTGCTTTTTTTAAGCAACGAGCCCGTCCCCCTTTCCTTTTTCGTGAAGCAGTTTTCAATCGACGCGACCCATGCGAAGATCATTCTCGATTCGATCGTCGACGAGTTCGAGGAACGCGACGGCGGGATCAAGCTTCAGGAGATCGCCAGGGGATACCAGTTCGTCACCAATCCCCGCTACGGCGAGCAGATCCGCGGCGTCATGGGAATCCGGAAGCGCGAGGGGCTCTCGAAGAGCATGCTCGAAACGCTCGCGATAATCGCCTACAAGCAGCCCATCGTCCTCGCGGAAATCGACGAGCTTCGGGGCGTCTCCTCCCGCCCGATGGTGGTGAAGCTCATGGAGCGCAATCTCGTGAAGCCCACGGGACGCAAGGAGATCCCGGGCCGCCCCCTTTCCTACGGGACCACCAACGAATTCCTCCGGTGCTTCGGCCTGAACCGCCTGTCGGACCTTCCGAAGATATCGGAGATCAAGGAGTTCTCGGTCAACTGGGATGAGTAAAAAGGAAGAACTTGAAAAGCTCGACAGGGAAATCCTCAGGCTTATTTCTCGGAGGGCCGGGCTCTATGTCGAGGCGTTGAGAAACCTGCCTCCGGAGGAGGCCTTTGATGCCGGCCACCGCGGACGCACCTTCGCGCTTATCGACGAAACGGACGCGTCGCCTCTTACCCCTGAAATAATGAAGAGGCTGTACCTCGAGATTTTTTCCGGCTGCCTCGCCGCCGTGTCGCCGGTCACCGTTGCCTTCCTCGGCCCCGAGGGGACCTTCACCGGCATTGCCGTTCACGAGTTTCTCGGCGAATCGATAGTGGCATTGCCCCAGCGCACCATCCAGGACGTGTTCAGGCAGGTGGAGTCGGGGGCCGCGCGTTTCGGAGTGGTACCCGTGGAGAACAGCACCGAGGGCTCCGTGACCTACACCCTCGACGAGCTTGTCGAGACGGACCTGCAGATACTTTCCGAGCGTTATGTCAGGATCACCTACAGCCTTCTCTCGCGCGAACAGGAGAGCGCGTCGATTAGGAAGGTGTACAGTCATCCCCAGTCCCTGGGCCAGTGCAAGGGGTGGCTCCGAGCCAACCTGCCGGGTGCGGCGATGGAAGCGGTCGACTCGACGTCCACGGCGGCTGAAATGGCCTCCCGGGAGGATGGTTCCGCCGCCATCGCGTCATCGAACGCCGGGGCGCTCTATGGCCTCACTACCCTGGCCACGATGCTCGAGGATTCGCGGCAGAACTATACGCGGTTTTTCCTCATGGGGAAAGGCTCCCCGGCCCCCACGGGGAGCGACAAGACTTCCATCGTGTGCGCAGTGCAGGACCGTCCCGGCGCCCTCCTCGCGCTCCTTGCCCCTTTCAGCGACGCCGGCATAAACATGATGAGGATTGAATCGCGGCCCGACAAGAAGAAGATGTGGGAGTATATTTTCTTCATTGATTTCGGGGGCCATCGCGATGATTCCCTGGTCAGGGACGCCCTTGGAAAAATGCGGCGCGAGACGGTCTTTCTGAAGATTCTCGGTTCCTACCCCGCGGGGGGGTGAGGCGGATGCGAAGAAACCGGGGCTGCGGTGCGGGGTGAGGATCATGTTTGAGCATATAGCGGTATTCGGTCTGGGCCTCCTCGGGGGATCGGTATGCAGGGGGGTGAGGCGGAGATACCCCGGTGTGCGTCTCTCGGCCTTCGGGAGGAGCGGGGCGCGACTTGAAGCGGCGCTGCGCGAGGGCACCATAGACGCGGCGGGGGAAATCGAATCGGCCTCACTCATGGGCGTGGACCTCGCCATCGTGTCGACCCCCGTGGAGGCATCCATGGAAATCATCTCCCGCATCCTTTCGGACCCTGAGCTAGGCCCGACCGCCCTGGTCATTGACGTGGGAAGCGTGAAGGACGCGGTGGTGCGGTCGGCGCGGTCCCACGAGCGCTCATCACAGTTCATCGGCTGCCACCCCATGGCGGGATCGGAAAAAATGGGATACATGAACAGCAGCGAGGACCTTTTCGAAGGGGCTTCCGTCATCATCACGCCCCACCGGGATAACCGGGAGGGTGATGTCGGTGCGGTGCGGGAATTCTGGGAATCCCTGGGGGCCCTGACGGCCGTCGTGCCCGCCGATACGCATGACCTGATCGTTTCATGCACGAGCCATCTTCCCCACATGGTCGCCGCCGCACTGGTGCGGGTCATCGACGAGAGCCTCCGGCAAGGCGGGATGCCGGAGCGCGTTGACCTGTTCATAGGCGGGGGGTTCCGGGACACCACCCGCGTCGCCTCGGGATCGCCGGAGATGTGGCGGGATATTTCGGCGCTGAACCGGGAGAACATCATGTCCGCAGTTGACAGGATGATCGACGAGCTGGCGCTTCTTAAAAAGCTGATGGAAGAGGACCCCTCCCGTTCGGATGCGGTCGGAGGGTATCTCGAGGCGGCAAAAGCCGCAAGGGACGGGCTTCTGTGACGCGCATGATCGTCGCCGTGGACGGACCGGCGGGATCCGGCAAGAGCAGCGTCTCGCGCCATGTCGCCGCGAAGATGGGGCTCCGGTACATCGATTCCGGGGCAATCTACCGCGCCATTACCCTGTTCGTCCTTACCCGTGACGGCTCAGTTGAGCGCGATTTCAAGTTCACCCCTGACATCGCCGAAGCGGACATCAAGCAGGAATTTCTACCCGACCGTGCATGCCGCACCTGGCTCAACGGAGCTGACGTGTCGACGCGCATACGCGACGAAAAAATAACCGGCAGCATCGGCATCATCTCCGATTGCCGACCCGTGCGGGAGCACGTGAATGGGCTCCTGCGCGGCTGGGCGAGGGAGTCGTCGGTCATCATGGACGGCCGCGATATCGGCACCGTGGTGTTTCCCTTCGCCGACCTCAAGATATACCTGGACGCGTCGCCCGAGGTGAGGGCCCTGCGGCGCGTTAATGAATATCGGGAACTGGGAAAAAATGTTGACGAAAAACTCATCAAAAAACAGATTATACTGCGGGACGAGCAGGATACCCGGCGTCCCTTCGGCGCCCTGGTCCGCGCCCCTGACGCGCTCGCCATTGACACGTCCCGCATGACGATGGACCAGGTGATTGAGAGAATCAGCCAGGAGATTATTATCAGGATGGAGCGCCATGGAGCCGCACACCCAGGAAATGAATGAGCAGATCGACATGGAACATGTCGCGGATTCCGCCGGCGAGGACATACGCCCGGGCATGATCGTTCAGGGTGAAATCGTGACCATGGACCAGGAGTATGCCTACGTGAACGTGGGGACCAAGACCGACGGCCGCATACCAATCCATGAATTCGATGAGCCCCCCGCCCTGGGAAGCGTGGTGCCCGTGATGCTCATGAAGAACGGGACCGTTGACGGAATGCACCAGTATTCCGTGAAGTCGGCCGCCCTTGAGACGAACTGGAAGCGTTTCCTTGAAAAACACCAGGAGGGGGAAAAGATCGTTGAGGGAAGGATCACGAGTTCCGTAGATAAAGGAAAGATCGTCGATTGCGGCGGTGTCCAGGCATTTCTTCCTTTTTCCCTGAGCGCGGACCTCAAGGGCCGTTCCTCCTCGAACGAGGATTACCAGTTCGTTATACACAGTATCGACAAGAAGAAAAAGAACGTGGTGCTTTCCCGCAAGGATTATCTTGAAGGGGAGCTCGAGGCCCGGTGGGACGCCTTTACCTCCCGCTACAAGCCCGGGGACCGCGTCAACGGCGTGGGCGTGAAGTACGTTGAATTCGGAATATTCGTACGCGTCGAGGGCCTTGACGCACTCCTCCACCGCAACGACATGTCATGGAAAAAGGTGTTCAAGCAGAGGAAGGTGCTGAAGCTCGGCGTGGACCAGGAGTTCCTCATCCTTGATATCAATCGCGGGGAGAGGAAGATTTCCCTGGGCCTCAAACAGCTGGTCGATGACCCCTGGCTTACCATCAGCGAGCGCTACCATCCGGGTGACCGCGTTGCCGGAAAGGTCGTTACCCTGACCGGCCACGGGGCATTCGTGGAGATCGATGACGGCATCGAGGGCTTCGTGGGAAACCAGGATCTTTCCTGGAGCAAGAGCGGCGTCAACGTCAAGGACGTGCTTCACAAGGGGGAGACCGCGGAATTCATGGTCCTCGACATCAACCAGGAAGGCCGGAGGCTCTCACTGGGATACAAGCAGCTCATGCCGAACCCCTGGGACACCGCCGAGGAGCGTTTTCCCGTCGGTTCGGTACACAGGAAAAAAATAAAGAAGATCGTAAAGTTCGGCATGTTCGTTGAGCTTGATGACGAGATCGACGGTCTCGTGCACCTTTCCGACATCACCTGGGAGGGGAACCTCAAAAGCGTGCCCGACGGCTATGCCGCGGGCGACGAGGTGGAGATCAAGATTCTCGAGGTCAACCGCCAGGATATGAAGATCGGCTGCGGGATCAAGCAGCTGGGCAGGTCCCCCTGGGAGATGATCAGGGAAAAGTACCCGCCGCGCTCCCGCGTCGAGGGCGTCGTTTCCGGGATTACCTCCTTCGGGGTGTTCGTGAAGCTCGAGGATAACATCGAAGGGCTTGTGCACATATCAGAGGTGGCGCGGAAGAGAGTCGAGAACATCGAGGAGCATTTCAAGATCGGGGATCCCGTGGGGGTCGTGGTCCTCGATGTCGATGTCGCGAAACAGCGCCTTTCACTCAGCATAAAATCGTACGACGCGGTGACCGAAAAAGAGGAGCTGGACAGGGTGATGAAGGGGACCCGCCCCCGCACCGTGACCCTGGGAGACATGGTGAATATTAACCTGGAGAATAAATAGGACATGGCGCGTAAACCCAGGTACAGGAACGAGCAGCGCTCAGGCGATATCCAGATCCAGAGGAACATCATCGAGCGCTTTCTCATGCAGGTGAAGGATTTCGTTAAAAAGAACCGAAGGGCCGTCCTGATCGGCGCGCTCTGCTTTCTCGCGGTTATCGTGATCGTCGTGATCGGATTGATCGTCGTGGACGGGATCAGGTCCCGGAACGAGGCCCGCTTCGAGAAGATTGTGGACGAGTACAACCGGATCGCGCCCTCGGGGGACAGCGTCAAGGTCACGGCCGTCATCGAAGACCTGAAGGGGTTCATTGAGTCTTCACGGATCGGGCCGGGCCGAAGCCTTGGATATTACACCCTGGGGGACATACTCCACACGAGGAAGGAATTCAAGGACGCGGCGCGGTACTTCATCCTCTACGCGGAGGGCAACGGCGCCACCGTCCTGGCCCCTCTCGCCCTGGTCAAGGCCGCCATATGCCTGGAGGAGGCGGATGACCTCAAGGGCGCCCTGGTGGTGTACCGCAGGCTGGAGGATGAATATTCCGACAGCGTCGTGGCCGACCAGATATATTATCATTTCGCCAGGGCGTGTGCCCTCACGGGAGACCTCGCGAACGCGAAAGCACACTACAACAAGGTCATCAATACCTACCCCGAGTCAACCTTCGCCCAGCGCGCGAGGAAACGGCTCTTCATGCTGGGGGCTCGGTAAAGGCCGGAGAACCCGCCGGAAGGGCCGGATTCCGGAAAATTTATCTTGACAGAATCCGTCCCGGATCAAGACAATCCCCGAATGACATGGTGGATCCGGATTCGGATACCAACCGCGGGGCCCCGGCCGGCGGAGTAAATAGATCATTGACGGAGTTGCGATCGTGGCGTTACCAAAGAGAAGGAAATCAAAATCAAAATCAAGGATGAGGCGTTCCCATCATGCCCTCGGGGTCCCCAATCTTCGCCCGTGCCCTCGCTGCGGGGCCTATGGGCTACCCCACAGGGTGTGCGCTGAGTGCGGGTCGTACAAGGGCGAAGTGATCGTCGAGAAGAAGGTGAAGATAAAAGAATAACCTCGACCCGATATCGTTACATGAACAGGGGTGCCCAGGGCACCCCTGTTTCGTATTATATCTTGACAATTTTCACTCAACGCAACAGAATGAGCGCCGCGCGATCCCTTATCGCGACGCCTCTTCGCCGATCATGGAGGAACGCCATGCCCGCACTGTTTGATCGGGTGCAGAAGATCATTATGAAACAGCTTAACGTCGACGAGAGCCAGGTTACCGGTGACGCGTCCTTCACCGATGATCTCGGAGCGGATTCCATAGATTCCGTGGAACTCGTCATGGCCTTCGAGGCCGAGTTCAATATCGATATCACTGAGCAGGACGCGGAGGGATTCATCAAGGTTGATGACGTGGTGAAGTATCTCAAGGCGCGCCTCGGTTGACGGCGCGCGATTCTCGGGACGGGGCCGCGACGCGACATGGGACGTGAACCGGGCGGGTCAGCCGCAGATCGACGCAGGCGGAACAGGGAACGGCAGAAGAGCCTCGATCATTTCCAGGCGGTCACCAGGACCACGTTCAAGAACCCCTCACTTCTCCGGCGTGCCCTCACTCATCGCTCCTACGTAAACGAACATGGAAACGGAATCGGGGACAATGAGCGCCTCGAGTATCTGGGCGACTCGGTGCTCGCCCTGGTGGTGAACGAATATCTCTACCGCCATTACGAGGATTACCGCGAGGGAAAGCTCGCCAAGATAAAATCGTCCGTGGTGTCCGAGACCACCCTGGCGAAGATCGCGAAGAAGATACACCTGGGCGACCATCTCCTCATGGGGAGGGGTGAGGAGAACAGCGGTGGGAGGGAGCGTCCCTCGATCCTCGCCGACGGGCTCGAAGCGGTGATCGGGGCCCTCTATCTGGATGCGGGGCTGAAAGCGAGCCGCCAGTTCATCATGAGGCTCCTCAGGGACGAGATCCAGAAATCAGAGGAACTCGGCCAGAGCAGGGACCCGAAGACCGCCCTGCAGGAATACGTCCAGAGAAAGTACCGGGAGCGTCCGGTGTACGAAGTGGTGGAAGAGCGCGGACCGGACCACGACAAGGAATTCACGGTGAAGTTGCTGATCCGGGGCAGGGAGATCGTTACCGCCGACGGGCCCAGCAAGCGCAAGGCGGAAATGAACGCGGCCCGGGCCTCCCTCAGGATCATCGAGGAAGAGGAAGGTGACCTGTAGACCATTCAGACGCGGTATAAGCATCCGGGTTTCCGGCGTGCTGATTCGTGACGACACGATATGTTTCGTCGCACATCGCAAGCGCGGGAGGACCTACTGGCTCCTCCCGGGGGGCGGGGTCCGGTACGGCGAGTCCCTGGTTGATGCCCTCCGCCGCGAATTCAGGGAGGAGCTTGGCATCGAGGTGGAGACGGGAAGGTTCCTCTTCGCCTGCGATTCTATCGATCCCTTCGGCAGGCGTCATATCATGAACGTTTCATTCATGTGCCGCCACCGGGACGGGGACTATTCCACCGGCGGCGACCGTCGCGTCTGCGGCTACGGATTTTTCGGCGCGAAGGAGATTCCGGGAATGACGATCTACCCGCCCATACAGGACACCCTCCTGGCGATTCTTGAACGGGGTGACTACCCGCCCTACCTCGGGAGCCTATGGGAAGCGTAAAGAAACGAATCACCGCCATGGCGGGGGAGGCAGGGTACGACATCCTGATCGGGACCTCGATCCTCGCCGGGGCCTTCGGCGATCGACGGCTTGAGTCCTTCGAATGCGTCGCCGTTATCGTGAGCTCCCGCGTGTATTCCCTCCACCGCGCCTACATCGATGAATCGATAGCGCTTTTCGGGGGGCGGAGCCACCTGATGCTGATGGACGACAGGGAGGAGATGAAGAGCTACGAGCACGGGGGACGGTTCCTCGAAATATTTCTCGAAAAACGGCTGAACAGGAATTCCCTGGTGGTCGGGATCGGCGGCGGGGTTACGGGCGATTTCGCGGGATACTGCGCGGGCGTCTACATGCGGGGAATTCCCGTGCTCCATGTGCCCACGACGCTGCTTGCCATGGTGGACTCAAGCATCGGGGGCAAATCGGCGGTGAACCTCACCGCGGGGAAAAACATCGTCGGCGTGTTCCGCCAGCCGATCATGGTGGCGGCCGATACCCTTTTCCTCGACACCCTTCCCGAATCCGAGATGCGCAACGGGCTCACCGAGGCCCTGAAACACGGGCTTATCGGCGATGGGGAGACCCTCGACCTTCTTGAGAAGAACGACATGAAAACGATCCTTCGCCCCGACGTTATCGAGCACCTCGTGGAGCTCTCCGCCGCCTTCAAGGCGGATGTCGTGTCGCGAGACGAGCGGGAGAAGGGCCTGAGGGCGGTCTTGAACTACGGCCACACCGTGGGGCACGCAATCGAATCGCACAAGGGCTATCGTGGGATATCACATGGCGCGGCGGTTGCGGCGGGCATTCTCGTGAAGGTCGAGGCGGGGCGGAGGATGGGATTGCTGTCCGATTCCGAGGCCCGCCGCGTGGGCGCCATAATGGAAACCTACGGCCTCACCCCGGGGCCCCTCGGGGTCGATATCGATGACGTGTGCCGCCACATGGAGTACGACAAAAAGAACGCCGGCGGCGCGATCAATTTCGTCATGCTCGAGGGAATAGGGAACCCGGTGTATAACCGGGAGCTTCCCCTCGGCCTGCTCAAGGAGGTAATGGGCGATGTGCTGTCCTGAGCTTCCCTGCCAGGCCGGCGCGGCATCCCATGACGGGGGGAAAACGGCATGCTGAATTATTCCATCAATGAGATCGAGGGAGTCAAGGTCCTGGCGGTGAGCGGGATACTCGCCGCGGATTCCATTGACAATTTCGTGTCGATAGCCAAGCAGGTGACCGAGAGGGAAAGCCTGATAATAAATTTCGAAAACGTGACCCTCGCCACCTCCGCGGGGCTGAACGCCCTGGTCGAGGTTTCGTTTTTCGCCAAGGACCATGACCGGCGCGTCATCATCCTCTGGCCGGACCGGGAACTTCAGAAGATGGCGGAGACCGTGGGTGTGTATAATTACCTGATTTTCGCCCAGAGTATCGACGAGGCGAAGCTGAAGATCAAGTTTTTCACCTGACGCGAAGGAGGGGTCTCATGTGTCGGGGAAGAGCTGGATCTCCGGCTTGCCGCTGTAGACGTTCCGCGACACGATCACGTCTACGCCGAAATACCGTTTTATGGTCGCCGCCGTGAGGATTTCGGCATCGCCGATTTCCGCGATACCCCCGTCCTCCATGATTACGATGCGGTCCGCCGTCCGCGACAGGAAGTTGAGATCGCCGGAGGCGATCACGGCCAGGCGCGTACCCTCCATGACGTATCTGGACAGGGCCTTCACCAGGAGGCGCTCGGACGCGATGTCGAGGTCGCACTCAGGGTTGTCAAGGATGAGGGCGCGGGGATCCCGGATGAGGGCGCGGGCGATGATCGCGCGCTTCCTGGCGCTTCCCGGAAGGGAGCCCACCCCGATATCCTTCATGGCCTCCAGTCCCAGTATCTTCATGTTCTCCTCCACCACCTGGCGGTCGTAATCAGAGTAGGGACGGAAGGGGCCGCGGTGGATGTTCCGCCCCAGGAGGAGATAGCTCTCCAGCTTCTCGTCGCCGCAGCAGGGGGGAATCTCGTCAAGGTGGGTGACGACCCTGGAAGAATCCCGGGAACGGCGGGGAAGGGGGGCACCGTTATGGAGTATCGACCCCGAGGAAGGGCGGAGGTGTCCCGCCATGGCCCTGAGCAGCAACGATTTTCCCGCGCCCGAGGCCCCGGCTATGCCGAGGATTTCGCCGTCATTGCAGGCGAGGTTGATTTTTTCAAGAACGGCCCTGCCCCTGATTGCAAGGCCGACGTTGTCTAGCACGATCATGGCGCGCGGTCATCCCCGGGAGGAAGAGGACCCTTGTCCTCACCGCCCTTATCCAGTTTTTTCACGCCCTCTCCGCCGTCGCCGCGGGACTCCTTTTGCGGTGCGGGGGGGTCGTTTTCTCTGGTCTCCTTAACCGGCGCGGTATCCTTATCGGGCCCCGGCTCCGGCCGGGATCTGCCCTTGTCGATTTCCCGCGCCAGGGGTGCCAGGGCGGGATCGAGCTTCGCCCGGGCGAGGAAGTCCCCCGCGGCGGAAAGCTCGACGAGGAGGGCGCGGGCCTTCTCCTTTCTTCCACTGGAGGCGTATGCCTTGCAGAGAAGGTACCTGTCCTCGCTCCCCAGGGACAGGCCCTCGAAGAGCTCGATCGCGGTATCGTATTCCTTCGCGCCGTAATGGGACTTCGCCAGGAGAAGCCGCGTTTCATAGTCGGTGGACCCGTCGCCGAGGGACTTCAACACCGAGATGGCTTTCCGGTGGTTATTGCTTTCATGATAATGGGCCGCGAGTATCTGGAAGACCCTGTTGTATTTCGTCGGACGGTCCTTTGCCTTCTCCGTCAGGGTGAAGAGTTTCTCAAAGTGACCGATATGCCTGCCGTCGTGTTCCCGGTAATAGACGCTGCCGATCTGGTAATGCACTTCCGGGTTCTCCGGCTCCGCGGCGTTCGCGCGCTTGAGGGCCTTCATGGCGTCATCGTATTTTCCCATCTTTATCTTCACAAGGGACAGGAGAAGAAGGGCGTCGACGGACCCGGGCCTGTGGGAGAGGGCCCGGTCGATCTCCTTTTCGGCGCCCCGGTAGTCATCGAGGTTGTAGAAGGACGTTCCCCTCCGGATGCGGATCCCGTAGTCCGCAGAGGGATCGATGAACCCGAATTCCAGGACCCGGTCGTAGCGGCTGATGGCGCCGCGGTAGTTGAATTTACGGAAATTGATGTCGGCCAGGACCAGCTGCACCTCGGCGTAGAAGGGGATACGCGACGCGATGGCCTCAAGATACCCCGCGGCCCGGTCAAGGGCCCCGGCGTTGTAGGCCGCCATGCCCAGTTCGAATTTTGGGGCAAGGAATGAACCGTCCAGGGACAGTGCGTCCTGGAACGCGCCCTCTGCCGCCTCGCGGGACCCCCTGTTTTTCAGTTCGATCCCCTTCCGGTATTTCGCGATGGCCTCCTCGTTGTTGCTCCAGAGAAGTTTGTTGATGAGCGTATCGATGCGCTGACGCGCCGAGGCGTCACCCGTTCTCTCCCACATGGCGCGGCAGATGGCCACCACGCTCTCGTGATCGTGACGCTGCTCGGCCATGACGAGGGCGCTCCAGTACGAGTTGATGAGGTACTGCCGCGATATGTTCGGCAGGGTGATCGCCGTCTTGAAGTGCTCTTCCGCCTCGCGATAGTTGCCCCGCATCTTCTCGATTTCCCCGAGGAAATAATGGGCGTTCCCCGAACCCTCTGACTCCGCCGCCTTGAGGAACATCTCCCGCGCCTGGTCGTACTCCTTCCGAGAGTAGTGCCGCCGCCCCTGTTCATAGTAGCGGGCCTGGAGCTGGCCCGCCGTCAGGAGTGCGAAGGCTATGAGCAACATGGTGGTTCGTGATTTCATGGCCGTATTCCCTTCCTGTACCATACCCTGGTCGCCGTGCATAGGATTTTTTCAAAAAAAAATGTTCTATTCCCTTCCCGGACCCCGGTTCTGATCAGGCGAGGATCGCTTCGAGGATCCCGTCGGTATCACTTAGATCGTCGAAGTAGTGATCCGGTTCGAGGGAAATGAGGGTCTCCCGTTCAACCCACCCGGTACCGACGGAAAGGGAGACCGCGCCGACGGCGCGGGCGCATTCGATGTCATATATCGTGTCGCCGATTATGACGATATCCCCGTAATCGAGATCGACGTTGAAGAGATCCCGGATTCTCCGGCGCGCGATGGGGGGCATGTCGTTTCTGAGGGAGGCGTCGTCACCGAAGACGCCGAAGGGGAAATAGCGGTACAGGTCGAAGCGTTCAAGCTTTATCCGCGCGCTTTCCCTGAAATTTCCCGTGAGAAGCCCTCGCAGTATTCCCGTTTCACGCGAGAGGCGTTCCAGGAGAGGCGTAACGCCCGGGAGCATGACCGAGGCGCCGTCCTGGATATTGATCTCGAGGTGATGAAAATAGCGTTGTTTCAGGGGGTCCAGGTTCCGGTTTATTTCCTCCTCCCCGTATCCCATTCCGCGGAGTGATTCCAGGAGTATCAGGGGATCGGTTTTTCCCTGGAAGTCGACGGCCTCCATCGTTCCCACGGTGCCGAAGATTTCCTCGCAGGCCCGGATAAGGGAACGCTTTCCCGCCCCGAAGCATTTGATCAATGTCCCGTCGATGTCGAACAGCAGCGCCCTGATGATAACGTCTCCCCGGCCGGCAATCGGTCCCGTTGGTTCCGTACTTTCTGCGCCGACCCCCGGAATAAAGCAAATCATTTTTCTTTCGCCCACTCCGGATTGCTTGACTCCGGGGACGCCTCTCTGTATCATGAATGACCAGAGCGGTTCCGCGGCGCGCGGGCCCCCCGCCCGGCAGGGCGCATGCAACGATAAGGAATAATCGAATGGAAATCCGGAACACACGGGCGGACTACGACGTGCTGGGCATCGGCTCGGCCCTTCTCGATCTCACCATAACGGTGAGCGAGGAAGACCTGGGGCGCCTAGGTCTCAGGAAGGGCGAGATGCTCCTGATAGACGAGAAGAAGAGCGGGGAAATACTGCGGAGCCTGGAGGGGAAACCCATGGTGGTGACCCCGGGGGGCAGCTCGGCCAATACACTGGCCGGCGTCGCCGCCATGGGAGGGCTCGGGGTGTTCCTCGGCTCGGTGGGAAACGACCATCACGGCGACCGCTATCTCAAGGATACCGAGGAGGCGGGGGTGAAGGCGGACCTCAGGAGGCATGAAAGCCTTACCGGTCACGCGATCACCCTCATCACGCCGGATTCCGAAAGGACCTTCGCGACCCACCTCGGGGCGGCCCTGCTTCTCAACGGCGACGACGTGCGGGAAGAGGACATCATGCGAAGCAAGATTCTCCACGCCGAGGGCTATCTCTTCGAGCCGCCGGGGCCCCGGGACGCCACCCTCCAGGCCCTTGAGATGGCGCGGAAGAACGGGGTCCTCGTCTCCGTCGATCTTTCGGATCCAGGCCTCATAGGAAGGATCCGCGGGACCCTGGAGAGCGTCGTCAGTGATTACGCTGATATCGTTTTCGCGAACGAGGAGGAGGCAAGGGCCTTTACCGGCCGGGAGCGGGAGGGGGCCCTGGAGGAGATAGCGAAATTCTGCGGCTTCGCGGCGGTCAAGCTCGGATCCGAGGGGAGCATCATCAAGAGCGGTGGCACCGTCCACCGGATCGCCGCAATCGGCGCCGACGTGGTCGACACGAACGGCGCCGGGGACATGTACGCCGCCGGCGTTCTCTTCGGGCTGTCCCGGGGGTATGACGCAGGGCGGTGCGGTCGCATTGGAAGCTACGTTTCCTCCCATGTCGTGGCCCACGTGGGTGCGCGTATACAGGGCGTTATATCGCTCGACGGCATATCCTGATATCAGGCCCATCCGTGTTGTCCCGGGTACTGGGAGCGGGATACCGTCAGCGCCCATCGCAGATATTTATATTGACGTAATACGCGTCGATGCTATACTACCGATGTCGCGGGGGGGCCGCACTCATCAGCCGGTTCCGCCCCGTAATTCCCTTCCGGAAGCATGGCGGTATGAAGATAAAGCTGTGGGGGGCCCGGGGCTCCCTTCCGACCCCACTCTCGGGGGAGGACGTACAAACAAAATTGCGGACGGTGCTTTCCCTGGCCCGCCCGGGGGATATCTCTTCAGCCGAGGCGATCGATGCCTTCATTGATTCGCTTCCCTTTTGGCTCCGCGGGACATACGGGGGCAATACCACCTGCATCCAGGTGGTGACCGGCGCCGGCGATATCATCATCCTCGACTGCGGCAGCGGGTTGCGGCGCCTCGGCGCGGAGCTGATGAAGGGAGATTTCGGACTGGGGAAGGGCGTCGCGCATATCCTGATGACGCATACGCACTGGGACCACGTGCAGGGCATACCCTTTTTCGTCCCCTTCTACATCAAGGGGAACCGCTTCAATTTCTATTCGTTATTCCCCGACCTCAAGGCGCGCCTGGATTACCAGCAGGCCCTGACGCATTTTCCCGTCAGCTTCGATTACCTCCAGTCCACGAAGGAGTTCTTCACCCTCAGTCCGGAAGAGGTGCTTTACCTCAATGAAGCCGTCATCACGAGCAGGCTGATGCCCCATCCGGGGTCTTCCTACGGCTTCAGGATCGAGGAAGGCGGCGCCAGTTTTGTGTATACCAGCGATTGCGAATTCAACATCAACGAGATCGAAGATATCGAGAAATACCGTGATTTCTTCTACGGCGCCGACGCGGTGGTCTTCGATACCCAGTATACCTTCGACGAGGCCATTGACAAGTTCGAGTTCGGGCATTCCTCCGCGGCGATCGCCATTGACATCGCCGGGATGTTCAACGTGAAGCGCCTCATCCTTTTCCACCACGAGCCCAACTACGACGACGAAAAGCTTGAGAACGTTCTCCTGAACGCCAGGACCTACATGTCCATGAACAAGAAGCGGGTGGGGGACATGTCCATCGACATCGCCTACGAGGGCATGGAATTCGAACTCTAGATTGCATGGAAGAGGGTCCTGAACGTGAAATGCAGGGAGGGATGCGGGGCCTGCTGCACCGCCCCGTCCATCACTTCGCCGATACCAGGCATGCCCCTGGGGAAGCCGGCTGGGATGCGGTGCCTCCACCTCGACGGGGACAACCGATGCCTCCTCTTCGGGAAGGACGAGCGCCCCGCGGTATGCCGGGAGCTGAAACCGTCGCGGGAGATGTGCGGCAATTCCCGTGAAGAGGCCCTCGCGCGGCTGGAAAGGCTCGAGGAATTGACCCGTCCGGAATAATCAGCCAGGGAGGAGACAGATGCCCGCACTCGACACCATCCTGCTCATCGTGAGCGGAATCCTGATGATCGTGGGGCTGGCCGGGTGCCTCCTCCCCGTTCTGCCGGGCCCGCCCATTGCCTACGGGGGGCTCCTCCTCCTGCAGGCCACCAGGTACGGCGATTTTTCCCTCGCCTTCTTCCTGGTGCTCGGTGCCTTCACGGTCCTGGTGACCGTCCTTGACTACATGGTGCCCGCGTGGGGCACGAAAAAGTTCGGCGGCTCCCGTCGCGGTGTCGTCGGGGCCGTCATAGGCCTCGTCATCGGCATCATCTTTTTCCCGCCCCTGGGGATCATCGTGGGTCCCTTCGTGGGGGCACTCCTGGGGGAACTCACCATGAAACAGGGTTTCGCCGCCGCCCTCAGGGCCTCCTTCGGATCCCTGGCCGGCACGCTCCTGGGCACCGTATTGAAACTCGCCCTTACGGGGGTCATGATCTTCTATTATGTCCGGTCCCTCATGAGCGCCTGGTAGGTCCCTCCCCGGCGCCGGGATCCCGGTCGCAGCTGAAACAGGTAAATTCCCCCAGGTACCCAATGAGATCGGGTATGTATAATCCCTCCCATGATACGGGCCAGGGCCATCAGCGCCTCGATCGGTTCATTCGATGGTCCTGTTTCCTCCCTTGTAATTTAATCACGCCGGGCCGGGGTCATCTCCATGACGATGCGTCGGCCAGGGTAAAATGTCATTGACGCGGTCGGGGAAATCCAATAGGATCAATGGTTGCAGGGGCGCTTGACCCGGCGAACCCCGCGGCTAAGGCCATTGCCTGACCGCCCCGCGGGACAGCTTCACGAGACATGACCGTATCGGCGGAGGATGTGTGCCATGAAAAAAATAGTTATCGCGATCGCCGCGTTCCTCGTACTTGCCGCTCTTTCCGCGTTTTTCTATATCCGCGGCGCAGCCCGGGTGCAGACCGGCGGGGAGATAAGGCTTGAGGGCCTCGGCGCGCCGGTCACGGTGATGCGCGACGAAAAGGGGATGCCCTACATTCATGCCGGGTCCATACCCGATGCCCTGCGCGCCCAGGGATTCATCACGGCCCAGGACCGGCTTTTCCAGATGGAACTCTCACGGATGATGTCCCAGGGGAGGATATCCGAGCTTGTCGGCGAGAAGGCCCGGGGCCTGGATATCCAGATGCGGGCCCTGGGGTTCCTTCGCCAGGGCAAGCGGCACGCCGCGATCCTGTCGCCGAAGTGCCGCGCTTTTTTCACGGCCTATCTCGAGGGCGTCAACCGGTATATCGAAACAAGGGAGGGAGAGTTTCCCCTGGAGTTCAGCCTCGCCGGGATCACCCCGGGACCATGGACCATCGAAGACTCCATGGCCCTTCTCTATTACATGGGGTGGAGCATGTCCGCGAACATCCAGACCGAAATGGTCACCCGGATGCTCCATGAGAAGATCGGCCCCGAGAGGGCACGGGAGATCCTTCCCCTTAACATCAATCCCGACACCAGCGAGGCGCATGTCGCCCGCTCCCCGGAACCCCCGGGCGTCGGCGGCGACCTGAGGCTCCAGGATGACCCGATGCTTGACCTGCTCGCCCGGAGGCCGCGCCATTCCCCGGCCATCGGGAGCAACAACTGGGCCGTGGCGCCCCGGCTTTCGAAATCGGGGATGCCCATCGTGGCGAACGATCCCCACCTCGACGCGGGCATGGTGCCCTGCCAGCTCCATCCCGCGGGAATCATCACCCCTGAGGTGCGCGCCGTCGGCGTGATACTCCCCGGTGTGCCTGGGATCATCATCGGGAGAAACGAGCACATCGCCATCGGCATGACGAACTCCTACGGAGACGGACAGGACCTGTATATCGAGACCCTTGATCCGGAGAATCCGGACCGCTACCTGGAGGGGCGGCGTTCGCTCCCCTTCTCGATAATCACCGAGACCCTGAGGATACGGGACAAATCGGCGAAGGGCGGCTACCGCGAGGAGACGGTGAGCCTGCGCTTCACGGGCCGTGGACCCGTGATCTCCGGGGTGATCCCGGGATTCGCGACGGACCGCGTCGTGACGGTCCGGTGGTCTCCCTACGAAACGATGGCCCCCGAGATCGGCCTGGACGATTTTCTCACCGCGCGATCGGCGGGGGATCTCCGGCGCGCCATCGGAAACATCACCATGGCGATGTTCAACTTCGTGTTCGCCGACCGCGCGGGCGCCATCGGGTGGCAGACCTCGGGGAGGCTGCCGATCCGCGCCCAGGGCGGGAGCGTGGCCCCCTTTCCGGTGACGGGGGGCGGGGACAACTGGATCGGCTGGATCCCCTACGAGAGGATGCTCGGGAGCCAGGATCCACCCTCCGGATGGGTGGGGACCTGCAATCACGACACCGTTCCCCGCGGTTATCCCTACTACGTGTCGTCGTTCTTTTCGCCGGGATACCGGTACCGCAGGCTCGGGGAGCTCGTGGCGAGCGCGCCCCGGAGCGACGTCAATGATCACTGGCGCTGGCAGAGGGACGCGAAGAACCTCATGGCGGCGGATATCGCCCCGATCGTCGCGGCGGCGCTGAAGGAGGAAAAAGGAACGGCGGACATGGCCGCCATCCTGGAACAGTGGGATTACGTGGAGGGGACCGGCTCGCCCGCGCCCCTGGTATTCCAGGCGGTCTACCGGGAGTTCGCCCTCCAGGTGTTTCGGGACGAGATGGGGGACGATTTCGCGATGTTTTTCCTTGACGAGAAATATTACTGGAAGGAGCGCCTGCACCGCATGGTGAAGGAAAACTCGTCATCCTTTTTCGACGATGTTTCCACGAAGGAGCGGGAGTCGAGGGATGATATTATTCGCCGCGCGGGCCTGGCGGTAAAGAAAGAGCTCTCCTCGCCTTTCGGTTCCGATCCAGGGAAGTGGAAATGGGGAGACGCGCACCGCCTTGAGCTTGTGAGCCCCATCATGCGGAGCGGACCGCTCCGGGGACTCTTCGGCGGGGGATCGCACCCCATGGACGGGTCGGCCGAAACGCTCTGTCGCGCGACCTACACCTTCGGCAAACCCTTCGGCGTAAGCACCGCGGCGGGCCTGCGGATGGTCGTCGACCTGGGGGATTCCGACAGGGTCCTCGCGGTGCTCCCCGGGGGTGTGAGCGGAAGGGTGTTCAATCCCCACACGACCGACCAGGTCGAGGCCTACATGAACGGCGAGCCGCGTTACTGGTGGTTCAGCGACAGGATGATACGGGAACATGCGGAGAGCACACTGGTGCTCACGCCATGAGGGGAGGCCGTCGATGATATCGATCATCGTACCCAAAGGATGGAGCGCGGTTATCGCGGCGCTCATCGCGGGAATCGCCGCGTGTTCGCATCCCGTGCGTGTCCCCATGGAGGGCGTCTCTCTGTACCCGATCCGGAGCGCCCCCGCCGATCTCCGTGCATTCGCCCACGATTTCGCCTCGGCCTTCGGCCGCAGGGACTGGGAAGGCCTCTTCGGCTATTTTGACCGGGAGAATTACCGCTCGCAGCTTGCCATAGGAATCGCAAGGGAGCAGTACCTGATCGAGGGGATTGGCCTCAATCCGGATGAGCTCGAGGAGGTGCCCGACGCCACCTACCCCCGCCTTACCTCGATCGTCCTGATCAGGTTCATCGGCTATGAAACGGACCGGGCCGGTTATTACGCGGCCCTTTACGGTTATGCCGTGACCGGGGATGGGAAGAAGCTCCGGATAATGCTCCTCATCAAAAGGGACGAGCGCCAGGGCCTCGTCGTGTCCCCGCCGGTCGGGTGATAGCACGTGGCGCCTGGAGGGGAAATAAGGATTTCGTTGAGCCGGAGATCATGGTATACATTCTGATGGGCGTATCGGGAAGCGGTAAAACATGCGTGGGAGGGCTCCTCGCGGACCGGCTGGGCCTTCCCTTTCACGACGGCGATGATTTTCACTCCGTTGCCAGCGTGGAGAAGATGAGGCGGGGAGACCCCCTCACGGAGGAGGACCGGGTTCCCTGGCTCTTCGACCTGGCCCTCCATGTCGCGCGGTGGAACCTGCGGGGCGGAGCGGTCCTCGCGTGCTCGGCCTTAAAGGAGCGTTATCGCGCCATGCTCGGCTGGAACGGGAAGGAGGCGGTCACCTTTGTGTACCTCGAGGGGGACCCGGGGCTGATACGCCGCCGCATGGAGGAACGCCAGGGGCATTTCTTTCCGCCGGGACTCCTTGAAAGCCAGTTCGAAGACCTGGAGGAGCCCCGGGACGCGGTGACCGTTTCGATAGAGGGAACACCCCAGGAGATCTGCGGGAGGATCCTCGATGCCCTTGGAACGCTTCCCCGCCGGGAAGGAGGGGAGGGGTGATGTCCGGATCGGCCGTCGGCATTTACGGGCTGGGTATCATGGGACGGAACCTGGCCCTGAATTTCGCCGGGCGGGGCCACGCCGTTTCGGCGTACAACCGTGACGACCCGTCGGAACGGGTCCACGTGGGCCATTTCCTGGAGAGCTACCGGGACAGGGGCATAACGGGGGCCGCCAGCATCGAAGAATTTCTCGCAGCGATTGAACCGCCGCGAAGGATCATTCTGATGATAAAGGCGGGACCCCCCGTTGACGAGGCCCTGGGGCGCCTGGCCCCTTTTCTTCTCGAGGGGGACGTGGTCGTTGACTGCGGAAATTCTGACTACCTGGACACCGAGCGCCGCATCGCCGCGTTCGATAGGCGGGGCGTACTCTACGTGGGGTGCGGCGTCTCCGGGGGTGCCGAGGGGGCACTCCACGGGCCCTCCCTGATGCCCGGGGGGGGCGCCGGGGCACGGGAGCTGATGAGGCCACTTTTCGAATCCGTGGCGGCGCGCCTGGTGGACGGGAGCCCCTGCTGCGCCTGGATAGGTCCCGGCGGCTCCGGCCATTTCGTGAAGATGGTCCACAACGGCATCGAGTACGCCCTGATGCAGGTCCATGCCGAGGCCTTCGATCTCATGAGGAGGGGCCTGGGGATGCCCGATGATGAGATCGCCTCGGTGGCGGAGGAATGGAACAGGGGAAGGCTCGCGAGTTATTTCGCCGGGATGATCGCCGATATCCTCGCGACGCGGGAAGCCGACGGCACGCCGCTCCTTGACATGATACGGGATTCCGCCGGCCAGAAGGGGACCGGGAGCCGGGCCGTAACGGCGGCCCTTGAGCTCGCCTCTCCCTCGTCAGTGCCGGCCGCCGCGGTGTTCGCCCGGATGGTCTCCTCGCGGGGTGACCTCAGGGCGCGCCTTTCCCGGGAGTTTCCCGCCGCGGGTCCCGCGCTCCCGCGGGGCGATGCCTTCTTTCGCGACCTCGAGGAAGCCCTCTACTGCTCCGCCGCGGTCTCCTGCGACCAGGGGTTCTCCCTCATGCGCGCCGCCTCGGCCGAGTACGGGTGGCGCCTGGACCTCGCCGACGTGGCGCGGACGTGGCGGGGAGGGTGCATCATACGGTCGGCGATGATGGACGACATCGAGGACGCGTTCCGCGCCCGTCCCGGGGCCGCGACCCTCCTGGCGGAGGGGCCCTTCGCCGGGGCGGTGAGGGAGGGGCAGGGGGGATGGCGCCGCGCCCTCGGGATCGCGATCGACCGGGGCGTTCCCGTCCCGGCGATGTCCGCGGCACTCGCCTGGTTCGACACGATCCGTTCCGAACGGCTCCCGGCGGACCTCATCCAGGCCATGCGCGACTATTTCGGCGCCCATGGCTTCGAGCGGAGGGACGCGTCCCCGGGGGAGCGCCACCACGGCAACTGGAACCGGGGCAACCGCGGGGTGAGCGAACAATGAAAGGAAAGGAAACCTCCGGACGGCGTCTTGTCGACATATCCCTGCCGATCGGCGAAGCGATGACGGTATGGCCGGGTGACCCGCGGCCCCGCCTCGAGGGGACGCGGTCGATTTCCCGGGGAGATACATGCAATCTCACCCGTATCGTTTTCGGCGCCCACACGGGTACCCACGTCGATGCGCCCTACCACTTCATCGAGGAAGGGCACCGGGTGGAATCGATTCCCCTCGCTGCCCTGATCGGACCATGCAGGGTCATCGAAACGGCGCCGGGGGCCCTCGTTGCTCGGGAGGACCTGGAGGGTCGCGGCATAGGGAAAGGGGAGCGCATCCTCCTTAAAACGGACAACTCGTCATTCTGGGGAAAAGGGATCGACGCGTTCCGCGAGGATTTCACGGCACTTTCCGAGGGGGCGGCGGAATACCTCGTTAAAATGGAGACCATCCTCGTGGGGATCGATTACCTCTCAGTGGAGTCCTTCCACGCCCCCGGGAACCCCGTGCACCGCCTGCTCCTGGGGAACCGCGTCATCATTCTCGAGGGCCTGGACCTCTCCCGCGTTGAGGCGGGCCACTGGGAGCTGGTCTGCCTTCCCCTGAACATTCCCGGCCTGGAGGGAGCGCCGGCACGGGCCGTCCTCAGGGCGCTTCCGGGGAAACCCGCCGCGCCGGGTGACTCCGCCTTTTCCTGATGCCGGAAGGCGGTATCGCGCCGTCTCCGCGTCCCTCATCGATTTTTGTGAGTGCATTATAGCAATTATCCGGCATTGACACCTCCTTCGTATCGGGTATACATTCTAAATGAGTACGGTTAATGTGCGTTGCCCGCGAGGAAGGTCCATGTCTTCGCGGGTTCAGGCGCGGCATCCCCGATGAGCCGCGTCTTCCCCGGTGGAGGATCGCGCATCCTTCATGGGGGTGCCTACGAGGGACCGAATGGGTGTTACCGGAGGGGAAGGTGCGATGAGCGTGATGAGTGCCCGTGACCCGGGTGTCCATGATGATGCGCGCCTTCTTATCGTCCCGGTGAAACACATGGTCGGCGCCGTCCAGAAGACCGAGCAGCTCATCGCGGAGCTGGAGCACCCCAATATCGACTGGAAATTCGTCATCACGGGGCTTCGCGGCTATATCTTCGACTACATCTTCGATATCGCCCCCCACGCTGACATGGTGATGCCCATCGTCTACCGATACCTCAGGGAGGCCACGGAACGGAAGAAGGTGTCGGCCGTGCGCGCCTGCGACACATTCTTCGACCGCTACGCCTTCGTGCTCCAGAGGATAAGGGATGGCGACGGTCGCTTCGCCGCCCTGGGGGCGTACTTCGATTCCGTGTTTCCCGATTACCTCGCCCTCCTGTGCGAGCTGAGCGACGAAGGGTACTTCTTCGAGAACATCCATGACCGCTTCCTCTCCCTCGGCGCGCTCCTGGCCGCCGGGGGGGGTGAGCGAGGCGACGCCATCGCGCTCCTGGCCGGTTTCCTGTTGCGGCAGTACCGCCTCTACGTCAGTCGCGCCATCATCGTCGAGGAGGCGGAGATACACGAGATGTACGCCGTCTTTGGCGGCACCGAGGGGAGGGAGCGCCTCATCGACCTTCTCCGCTCGGTGTCCTCTGCCGCCTACGCGCGGTTGAGCGGAGAAATCGAGCGCCGCGCGCGCACCCGCCCCGGGGAGCTTTTCGCCGCCGGCGGGGCGAGGCCGGATTTCAACCAGAACACGCTCCTCTGGGAGCGGATATGCCTCATGGCGAAGGCGTCCATCGAGGCGGGTGAGATCGACGATGACCGGTCGATCATGCACATCTTCGAGTTCCTGATACGCAAATCGAACGACGGCGGGGACAGGAACCTCCAGCTCTTCATCTCGAGGACGCTCTCGTCCCTCTGCGCGCTCCTTGCGGGTGGAGGTCGCTTCGCCCTTCTTCAAGAAGTCGTGGGGCTCGTGATGCCGGTGCTGGTGGGCGAGATAGAGAGGGGGGGGAATTTCACCTCCGCCTTCTCGTCCATCTACAACATCGGGAGATCGATCATCGAGTCGGGGAATATCGTCCTCATCGATTTCTTCGAGGACGTCCTGGTGCGCTCGAAGTTCAGCTTCCCGGAAATATCGGGCATCGCGTCGGACTGGTCGGTGATCGTGAACTCGAGCCACCTGGAGAACATCCGCACCTGGATGAACCTGATCGAGACGCGCCCGCCGGTGATGAAAAAGCTGTGCGCGAGCCTCATCGTGAACCTGAAGCTCTACGGCGTGTTCCTCAAGGACACCGACGTGTTCCAGCGCGACGTCTCGCGCCTCCTGAACAGCGATTACAGGGACGTTTTTTACCTCATTATATCCCTGGCGTCGGTCTTTCCCGCCTTTTATCACGACATAGGGGCGACGGGGGACATCCGGGCCTTCACCGAGCGGATCGACACCAACCATAAAATGGACGACCTGATCCATTTCATGAGGAAGCAGGTCCACGTCGAGTCGAGCAGCCAGACCGTGGTGCTGATACAGCGGGTCATGGAATTCTGGATGACCGGGGAGCGGGACCTTTTAAAAAACATGGTGCCGAACGAGGTCTACGAAGGCCTGGACGATTTTTTCCGGCTCATAAACCTTGACCTGGAGGAGGCGCCACGGCGGATCTACCAGGATGCCCGGGAGCGGTTTCCCGATCACGCGGGGAAGAAGTTCTGGGACTTCCTGAACGACGTGGATGAGGAAGAGTTCATGGCCTTCCTCCGGGACCGCGACTTCCCGGGCGTGACGGATGACGAGAAGAACCGTGTCCTCGCCTCCGTCTCGCGCTATTTCGAGACGCGGCTTCCCACGGAGATGACCAAGATGCTCCACTATATCCGAGACCGCTTTTCCCTCGAGGTGTCGCAGAAGGTCATATGGAAGTACGTCTACGAGATCTCCGACGATGATTTCAGGAAGATGTTCGATGACGCGCGGGATATGGACATATCCAGGGTGAACATCGAAAAATTTATCACCTTCCTCCACGTATACCGCCTCCTCTTCGACAAGTACAACTTCACGGACGTGCGGGTCATGGAGAAACTCCGCCAGTACGCCGCCGAGGGGCTCTTCGAGGCCCCGGAGAATTTCTTCGACATCATCGAAAGGGCCGACACCCTGATCGCCCTGGACGTGCTCCTGGGCATGCAGATGATCCTGAAGGATGAGATCCTCCTCTCCGAGCGGGTCTTCGAGCCCCTGGATACCATCGACCTCAAGCGGCATATCGCCTTCGGCATCCCTTCGATGTACGGTTCCTACAAGGAGAGGAAGTTCGACACCCTGAAGGTTTTCTTCCATATGAACCTCATGCGGGTGCGTTTCTTCGAGCGAATCATCGAGGGGATGGACATCGCCGGGGGCTCGATGCCTCCCTACAACGACGTGAAAAAGATCCTGAGGCTCTTCATCAAGACCTTCGTCATCGACGGCCTGGCGAACCAGGAGATGCTCAACTACCACAACCTCCTGGAGACCCCCAACATGAAGCTCTCCCAGCTCCGCGACATCGTCACCCACACCCTGACGATACACGGCGAGATATCCGATCGCTTCAACGAGACCTTCAAGTACGTCTGCCGCGAGGCGATCAAGAACCTTGGCGTGGGTCGCATCGCCCGGCAGTACATACCCCACGACGACCGGGGAAGCGTCGAGGTCATCATCGACCGGTTCGTCCGCAGCCAGATCATGCAGTCGCCCCTCCTGCAGCTTTTCGACAATTTCCTCATATCGCTCAGGGACCGGGTCGCCCGGGAGATGCAGGAGGGGGGCGACACCATCTGCCTCAACGAGCACCACAGGCCACCCGGCGTGGGGAACAGCGTCTGGGAGGTGATCAAGCTCCTGGACGATCCGAGCGATCCCTTCGACCCCTTTGATCCCTACGAGGGGGACCGCTATGCCAGGATCCACGACATAAAGAAGAACGCCGGGGCCCATGACGAAACGGAGCCCTACGCCCCGGTATGGGAGATCGGGAGCAAGGCCCACGGCCTTCTCTTCATCGCGAACATGGAGGGGGTCAACGCGCCCCCGGGGATCATCCTGTCGTCGGAACTCTACAAGCGCCTGGGCGACGGAATCGTGAGCGACATCGAGTCTCGCCGCCAGACGATCTACCTCCTGAGGCGATATATCGACAAGTTTTCGGAGAACAGGTTCGGCAACCCCGTGAACCCATGTCTTCTCTCCGTGCGGAGTGGCGCGGTGTTCTCCATGCCCGGGGTGATGGACACGATCACCAACGTGGGGATGACGCCGGAGATACTCGAACACTTCGCACGCCGCGACGCCTGGTTCGCCTGGGACTGCTACCGCCGATTCATCCAGGACCTGGCGATCTCCTATTACGGCGTCGACCGCCAGGTCTTCGAGTCCCTGATGTACTCCTACAAGAGAAGGGCCGGCGTCGACCTGAAGGAGCGGATGACGGGAGAACAGATGGCCGATCTCGCGACGCTGTACCGGAAGGAGGTGGAGCGCCGGGGGTGCTACATACCCGAGGACCCCTACGAGCAGCTCCTCTACTCCATCGTCACGGTGTTCCGCTCCTGGAATTCCCCCGTGGCACGGAAATACCGCGAGATGGTGAACATCTCGGACGAATGGGGCACCGCGGTGATCATACAGAACATGGTCTTCGGAAATTCCGCCCCGGACAGCGTGACGGGCGTGGTGCACAGCCGCTACCACGGCAACGAAAAGATAGACCTCTTCGGCGAGTACAAGACCCGCGCCCAGGGGCACGATATCGTGAGCGGGGTGGCGCGCGTCTTCCCCATCAGCGAGGACCAGAAAAAGGTGTACCCCACCTTCGCCGCGATGCCCTCCTTCGAGGAGCGGTTCCCCCATCTCTACGCCCGTCTCTTCAACGCCGTCCAGAGCATACGGGACCGCTGGGGAAACGACCTGCAGATCGAGTTTACCATCGAGGGGGGCGTGCTCTACATCCTCCAGGTGCGGGGCATGGCGAACCACATATTTGAAGTCGAGGAATTCGCGGAGGACCCCCGGGACCTGGAGCCCTCGCTCCTGGGCCAGGGCCTCGCGGCCTCGGGGGGCGTCGTTTCGGGCCGCGCGGTCTTCGATATCGGCCGCATCGACGCGGTGAGAGACCGTTTTCCGGGGGACAGGGTAGTGCTGATGCGCCCCGAGACGAATCCCGAGGACGTGGTGGGAATGGAAAAATCAGACGGGATCCTCACCTCCATCGGCGGCATGACCTCCCACGCCGTGCTCCAGATGAGGCGCCTGGGGAAAACAGGCGTCAGCTATTTCTCGGCCATGCAGATAGACGAGGATGCAAACCGCGCCGTCGTGGAGGTTCCCCCCGACGGCGGTAAGCAAGTCGTGATCAGCGAGGGGGACTTCATCACGATTGACGGGACCACGGGGAACGTGTTCGCGGGATACCATGAAACGGTGAAGAGGGGCCTCCAGCTCTGAAAGGGGCGGGGCATTAACCGATAAGAATATTTTTCAGGAGACGCGTTATGAGCAGCATAGGAGCCACATCGCCCGTTGGCATCAACGGGATCGGCAGGATCGGGAAGCTGTTAGCCTGGGTCCTCTCCTCGAGGGAGGGCCTGGAGCGCATCGTGATATCGACGGGGAGAAAATCGGGACGGAGCATCGAGGACCTGGCGACCTATCTTTCCTACGACTCGACCTACGGTCCCTACGCGAGGTTCCTGTCGGGGTTCCGGCGCGAGGAGGCGATTGAAACACGAAACGGCTCTCTCTACATGAACGGGAAGGAGGTCGTGTGGCTCAACGAGCCCCGCTACCGCGTCCCGGGCAGCATCCCCTGGTCGTCCCACGGCGTGGAGGTGGTCTTCGACACCACGGGGAAGATGACGGACCCGACGTCGAACGATGAGAATTCCCTCCGGGGCCACCTGAACAACGCGAAGAAGGTGGTCCTCACGGCGCCCTTCAAGATAAAGGAAAAGGGCCTCACCGTGCCCCATGACGCGGTCACCGTGGTGGGGGGCGTCAACTTTGACCGCTACGACCCCGCGGTCCACGCCGTCATCTCCAACGCCTCCTGCACCACGAACTGCTGCGCGCCGCCCATCAAGGCCCTGGTGGAGCATTTCGGCGAGCAATTCATATCCTACGCCCTCACCACGGTCCACGCGGCGACCAATTCCCAGAGCGTACTGGACGTGCTTCCCCGGGAGGGTGAAAAGGACTGCCGGAAGAAGCGGAGCATCATGAACAACATCATTCCCTCGACGACGGGGGCGGCGAACGCGGTGATCGAGGTGATCCCGGAGATACGGACCCTGGGGATCGGCTCCCAGGCCTCATCCCTCAGGGTCCCCACGAACACCGCGTCGATCGTGATACTCGACATTTCCCTCATGGGCGAGCATGACAACGACTACATGAACGGGATTTTCAGGAAGTACAGCGACCGGAACCCGGAGATCATGAAGTATTCCGAGCGGCAGCTCGTCAGCTCCGACATCATCGGGAGCACCCATTCCACCATCTACGATTCGCTCTTCACCCATCGAAGGACCACGAAGAGGGGCGGCCAGCTCTACACCATGGTGGACCTGAACTTCTGGTACGATAACGAGTTCGGCTACGTGTCGAGCCTCGAACGGCTTTACCGGATGATGACGGGGGCGTCGTGACGGCGCGAAGGGCGGTTCAATCCATGGCGCGGGGTATCGCTTTGTTTTTTTAGTTGACAGGAGCGCATGGTGTGTCATCCATGAAGGCATGAATGCCATGCGCACGACGCTTCCTGTCGCACTGCTTGTCCTCGCCGCCTTCGCGCTTTCCTGCGCCCGCGATTACCAGAAGGAAGTCGTGGGGAAATGGAACGCGGGGAAAGCGACGTCGGAGAAGGACATGTTCTTCACCCTGCGGGGCGACGGTACCTTCACGGCGGAAGTCGTGGGGCACGATATGAAGCCCGCGCCGGGAACCTACCGCATCAAGAAGGGGAGGATCTACTTTACCTTCCCGAAGATAGAGATGCACTATAAAATAATCAGCCTTGACGAGAAAACCCTGGTCATGAGCTCGAAGTACGCGCGCCTTACCTGGCGCCGCGTCGAGTAGACTCCCCCGCCGCGCGTTTCATTTCCAGTTCACGATGGTTTCCCTGTAGTGATCGTAGAGTTTTCCCATCTTGGGCATGCGGCCCTTCGCCACTGCGTCGATGATCAGGTTTTTCCTGGTACAGATGTCCTGCTTCGTGGTGAAATCCTTCGGGTGGCACTTGATGCAATTGTCCTGGAGCGCCTTGAACACGTTGTCGTTGGGCATGGAGACGCAGGGCTCCCTGGTGAACTTGTCGAGGCTCGTCACGCACCCGATCATGAGCGCCGCTGCGACAGTCAGGGCGGCGATACAGTGCTGTTTTTTCATGACACGCTCCTTAGTCTTTGGTGTGGTTACTGCCGGCCATTACCGCTGTGTGCATCGGGCCCGCTGAATCCCCCCGCTGCGTCGGCATGGCGGTAGCGGGTAACATCATGCCCCCGGGTACGAATTTTATCAACCAAAATTAACATGACGCGGCGGAAAGGCGGCCGGCGGGGCAATAGTGTCTTGACATGGCCCCGGGATTCGGTATGCTGGGATATTCGGGATGGGTCCGCGTTGTTCAGGGCGTTCCGGTCGGTCCCGTGTCCCGGAAAAAGCGTGATCACTATCTTGGAGGTAGCCATGCACACGCGTCATACCATCTATGCCGGCGTCCTGGCCGTGGCCTTTATTCTCTCGCCTGCCTTCGCGGATAAGACCTCGGTGGAGATCCAGGCGCCGGAATCGGCGGCAATCGGATCGAAAATCACCGTGACCGTCAGGGTGATCCATGACGGGAACAATTTCATGCACTATACGGACTGGGTCTATCTCAAGGCGAACGGGAAGGAGATCGCCCGGTGGGAGTTCACCAGGGGCGCACGTCCCGAGGCCGAGGTGTTCACGCGTCAGGTGGAGTACACGGTCACCGGTCCCGTGGAGTTCGAGGCCCAGGGTCACTGCAATCTCCACGGGAGCACGGGCTCCCGGACCCTTGCCGTGAAGGTCCGGTAAACGAAAGCGGGCCAGGGCAGGACACCGATCAACAGTGAGGAGGGAAGTGATGAAAATCGGCGGAGTATCGATCATTCTTCTGCTGGGAGTCGTGAACATGCTGCTTCTCGCCTTCCAGCTCATGACGGGGCTGCACCGGATCAAGGTCCCGATAGGGGTGCACAAGAAGACCGGCGTGGTCCTCTTTTTCTGCGCCCTCATACACGGCCTTCTCGCCGCCCTGGCGAACGCCCTCTAGGGGATCTTGAAGAGCCTGAGGTCTTTCGGACGAGCGTCGCGGTACGCGGGTTCCCGGGCGATTCTTTTCAGCTTGCGGAGGACGTTGTAGGGCCTCTTGACCACCGCGACGTTGACGAGCCAGGGGGGGAGGTCCCCCCCCGGGTCGTTATGCAGGCAATAGGTCACTTTCACGACGCCGCGTTTCGCGTCGGGGACGAATTCCCAGTGCCCGGCGACCTTTTTGACCCTGACGATATTTTCCCGCTCGGGGGTGTAGTCCCAGAGGCTCGTCATCCTCAGGGTGACGGCCCCGTTTTTACCGTTCCGCTCGAAGGACACCCTCACGACGGTGTCCCGGTCTTTCGCCGGGGGCGGGACGTTGATGCGCTGGTAGAGCACCGGGTCGCGGGAGGCGATCATCCCCAGGAGTTTCGCCTCCTTCACGGAGGGGAATATCCGGGTGTAGGATTTCACGTCCTCCATGAGGGCGAGCAGGCACGGCATGGTCGCCTGGATCTCCGTGACTGCCATGAACTCGAGTGAGCCGGAACCGGGGACCTTCCGTGTCCATACGGCGATGCCGTCTTTTTCCTTCCGGAGTTTCCATTCAAAGTCGTCCGCGGCGGCGGTGCCGAGGAGCAGCAGCGCCAGGAGGGGCGCGGCGGCGCGGGTTCTTCGTCTGTGTCGCATGCGGGGACCTCGCGAAATGAAATAGCACGGGCTCCCCGCGCCGCGTGGCGGCGCGGGGACGGCGGCGAGTTCCTCGCGGCCCGCATCGTGGCGGACTCTACCGGGGGTGGGAATTTTGTAAAGAACTTTCCCTTCCCTGATTTTTCCGTCACCATGACGTTTCGCAGCAGAAAAAACAATTGCCCTCTTCGCCATGCACTGGTAGGGTAGGGAAACGCGTATCGCCGTGAGACCACCAAGCCGGGGCCGGGAGCGGCAGGGCATCCGGTAATCACGCTGAAGGGGGCGCAATGCCGGGGGGGAAACGGTTTCTTGCTTTACTGACGGTCAGGCTGGAGGGGTACGGCTTCCTGGTTGTCATTCCCCTGGCGGTCTACTTCGTCGTGGCAAGCGGAGAGGCGAGGGGATACCCAGGGGGATACGTGTTCACCGGCGCCCTCATCGCCGGGCCGCTGACCCTTCTTCCCGGCCTGCTGGCGCGGTTCATTCGCCTCAGGCCCTTTCTCGCATTCCAGTCACGCGGGTCCGGGGAGGATCGCTGCGAGGATGACCGGGAAAGGATACGAAACCTCCTCCTCCTGCACCCCCTCTGGGAGGCCTTGGCGGTGGGGATCAGGTGGCTCGGGGGCATAGCGATCGCCTCGGGGTACGTCTGGTATCGCACGGGGGTGTTCGGCGGGGTCGAGTCCGCCCTGGTTATGCTTATTTCCGTACCCTCCAGCTTCGCCATCTATTACTTTACATCGGAGAATATACTCGCCCGCGCCCTGGGAGACGAGCGGATGGGAGAGGCGCCGCGCCATCCCGGGGAGGGCCGCGTCTTCGGCCTCTTCGGCCGCGCCATCCTGACCCTGGTTTCCGCCGTATCCATCCCCGCCGTGGTGTTCGGCTACTTCTTTTTCCTTTCCCAGGAGGGGATGCTGGCCACGGGCCGCGTCAACCTCCACATAGGCGTCATAACGGTATTCTCCCTCATGGTGATCCTCATCATCGCCTACGAGTCGAGCGTCAGCATCCGCCTCGCCGTGCGCATGGTGGTGGGTGCCCTTGAGAAGCTCAGGAAGGGCGACCTGGACGTCCGCATTCCCCTGGTCTCGCGCGGGGAAATGGGGATCATCGGGCGCCACGTCAATTACCTGGCGGACTCCCTGAATGAATTCATGATAAAGAACAGGGAGCTTACGGACAATCTCGAACGGACCGTGGAGCGGCGCACCGAGGAACTGAACACCGCCATGGAGGAGCTCACGGCCGCCAACGAGCACCTGAGGGAGGCCCGGGACGAGCTCTGGGGGGAGATGGAGCTGGCGAAGAGAATCCAGACGGTCCTTCTCCCCGGTTCTCCCCGCATCGGGGGCTATGACCTTGAGGTCCGGATGGAGACGGCGGCGCACGTGGGGGGCGATTACTACGACGTCATTAACACCTCCGACGGGGACTGGGTGGTGATCGGGGACGTCGCGGGGCACGGTATGACTGCCGGGCTCGTCATGATGATGGCCCGGACCGCCATCCACACCATATTGAGAAACAATCCCGGAACCGATCCCCGGGGCCTCCTGGAAACCGTTAACGGCGTGATCTACGAGAACACGAGGCGCTTCAGCGAGGAAAAATTCATGACCCTCACCGCCATCGCCGTGGGCCACGACGGAGAGATGCGCTACGCGGGACTGCACGAGGACCTCCTCCTCTACCGCGCGGCGACTGGTTCCGTCGAGGTCCACGAAACCGACGGGATCCTGATCGGCATGATGGAGGATATCCGGGGCAGGGTAACGGGGGCGCGCCTTCGCCTTGAGCCCGGGGATGTCCTGCTGCTCCATACCGACGGCGTCGTGAACGCCTGGGCGCGGGGTTCCGTCTCCGGGAGCCGTGTCCTCGAGCGGGATTCCTTCGGGCAGGGAGGCCTGGTCGGGGCCCTGGAGCGCCGGGGGGGAGAGTCCGCCACGGCGGTCCTCGCGGAGGTCATGGAACTCCTCGAGGACTACCATCGCGAGGACGACGCCACGCTCATGGTGATACGGCGGATACCCTGAATATTTTTTCAACTGAACACTGACCAGTCGGTTTTTTTGTTTTGACATTCCGGAACCGCGGGGTCTAAGGTACAGGTTCATGCGCTCAATGGCAACGCATGCACTCATCCGATATACAAGGAGGAAGGTGATGAAAACAAACCGCGGGCGTACGGCCGTCGCGGCGGCCCTGGCGCTGATGGTCATCCTGCCCCTGGGAGTTCGCGCCGAGGGGAAAAAGGACAATCCATGGGTGCTGAAAAAGAACAGGGACGGCATCAAGGTATTCGTGCGCAACGTCGAGGGGATCGAATTCAAGGAGTTCCTGGGTGTCATTACGCTGGACGCGCCGATCGCGAAGGTCGACGCGCTCATGAACGACGTGCCGAACCAGGTCAACTGGATGTGCGACATGATCGAGTCGAAGGTGATCAGCGGCGATCCGGTTAACCCGATCCAGTACAACGTCATCACCGCCCCCCTGGTGTCCAACCGGGACGTGATCATACAGACCAGGGTCGTCCGCACGGCGGGGAAGATCACGCGCTATTTCAAGGGGATAACCCATGCCTCGGTTCCCCCGCGCAAGGGGATTGTGCGTATGCCGAAGATGGTCGGGGTCTGGATCTTCGAAAGCGTGGGGCCGAACCAGACGAAGGTCACCTACCAGAACCTCGCGGATCCGGGCGGATCTCTCCCCTCGGGCCTCGTGAACATGACCGTGGTGAAACAGCCTTTCGTTACCCTCAACGGGATGCGCGAGCAGTTGAAGAAGAGATAACCGTCCAATCCCCCTCCCCGCCGGGGAGGGGGACCGGTTTTTTTACTTTACATTTCTCCGATCTTCCCCCCAGAATAGCACTCGATCTACCCGCGCCAGGGGAGAAAGTCCATGCACGAATTCACGACACTCATCGTTCCCTCACAGTTCATCATACCGGCGCTCTGTTCCGGCACGCTCCTCCTGGGGTGGCTGCTCTTCGCCTACATGTACATGCGGACCAGGGAGCCCCTCCACCTGTCGATGATGATACTGGCGTTCCTCGGCTTCGTCTTCGTCTTCTGCGAAACCATGATCCTTTCCGTGGGGCAGTGGCAGCTGGAATCCACGACGGGTCGTCAGTTCCACCGCGTGGAGCAGATCGCCGGGGCCTTTTTCATATTCGGGGTGCCCTTTTTCGTGCGGGGCCTCACGGAGCTCACACCGGCGTGGCAGCGCGTCAACCGCTACGTGATCATCGCGGGCCTCTTCATAGCCCTGGGGATCCTCGCCGCCGCCTTCGCGGCCCCGGATTCCTTCATCTCCCAGGCAACGGGGAAGGCGGAGTGGGATTACATGCAGTCAGAGTGGGGGAGGGGACTGGAGGGGCCGGTGTACATGCTTCGGGACCTCTTCGTGGGGATCATGGTGATCTACGCCACGGTATGCCTGGTCTTTGACCTGGTGCGGTACCGGCGGTTCTCCTACCTCGTCCCGCCCCTCATCGGGTTCCTCGTCGCTATCCACGGCGCCATGGTGGACATACTCAAGATATACACCATGACCTATTACGACCTGACCCCCGACAGCCCCCACTCGCGCTTCGCCGTGGGCATCACGGGCATGATCATCTTCTCCATGGGGGGGGTGCTTCAGAAGTTCATCGACATGTCGAAGGAGGTGGAGCGCGCCGAGGCCCACGCCAGCCAGGAAGCCGAGGTGAACCGGGTGCAGAACCAGTTCATCCGGAACGTGCTGAACACCGGCTCCGGGACCCTGGTCGATTCCATGGAGACCCTCTCGGAGACCATATCCGAGTTCACCCGCCACAGCCAGGAGCAGGCGGCGGCCACTGAGGAGGTGACCGCCTCCATCGAGGAGATCACCGCCGGGGTCGACAACGTCAAGACCATCGCCGACGAGCAGTACGGGAGCCTCGAACTCCTGATGAACACCATGGGGCACCTCTCCGAGAGCATCGTGTCCATGAACGCCGTCGTCGGGGAGGCCCTGGCAATGATCGAGCAGATATCGGTCAACGCGAGGTCCGGGGAGCAGTCCCTGCGCGTCATGGACGAGAGCATGGGGAAGATAAGCGGGAGTTCCCGGGAGATGACCGGGATCATCCAGATCATCAACGACATATCGGACAAGATCAACCTGCTCTCCCTGAACGCCGCCATCGAGGCGGCGCGCGCCGGGGACGCCGGGCGCGGCTTCGCCGTGGTGGCGGACGAGATATCGAAGCTGGCGGACCAGACGGCCTCCTCGATCAAGAACATCGACGCCCTGATCCGCACCAACGAGCAGGAAATCGAGAGCGGGAACCGGAACGTCGCCGTCACCGTCGAGCACATCAACTACATAATCAGCGACATCGACAAAATCGTCGAGAAGATCACGACGATTTCCGGGCAGATGGCCCAGCAGAACCAGGCGAACCGCACGGTCAACGAGAACGCCGAGCGCGTCAAGGTGCGCTCCGAGCAGATCACCCACTCCATGAACGAGCAGAAGCTCGCCATCGAGGAGATATCGAAGACCGTGGGGTCCATCAACGAGCTCTCTCAGAGCAACACGCACCAGATAATCCAGATCACCGACTCCACGAAGTCGATCGTCTCCAGGGTTGAGAAGATGCACGGCGACATCGAGCGCTTCGCGGGCTTGGAACGGCCTGCCGGAGACGAAGGGCCGGAGCGGGACGACGCCGATTCGCTCCCGGAGTAGCGCCCCGGAAAAACTATTGACAAAACCCCCCTCGCAACTAGCTTGATCAGGTTTTACGGGGTGTAGCGCAGCCCGGTAGCGCGCCTGCTTTGGGAGCAGGATGTCGGAGGTTCGAATCCTCTCACCCCGAAGGGATTTTTCTTCCACGTGGCCCGGGGCCGCGCAGCGGCCCCGGGCCACATAAAAAAAATACATGCGCCAGTAGCTCAGTGGACAGAGCAACGGCCTTCTAAGCCGTGGGTCGAAGGTTCGATCCCTTCCTGGCGCGAAGCGAGCCTCGAAAAACGGCTCGAAATGATTCAAAAACGATCATTTTTGAGGCTTCCGGACAGCCGGTGCTTCATGATAACTCTAAAAAGCGGAACGATGTAGCAAATTGTAGCAAATATTTTGCATGATCGTTTCGCAAGGAAGGTTGTTATGGCACCGATTGGAAAACTCTTCTCCCTCTATTCGCGCAAACCAAGAAAAGGCAAGCCCGTCTTCTACGCACGTTTCAAGAAACCCGATGGCACATGGGGTTCGGGAAAATGCACAAATACCACAAACAGGAACATGGCTGAAACGTGGGCTATCAATTACCTGCAGGGCGGTCAGGTTGTGCTGAAGGAGAACATCACCTTCGAGGAATTCACGGCCGGCTTTTTTAACTGGGGCGGTGAATGGGCAACGGACAAGCAGGTTACCGGCAAGAGAGTAACCCCTCGTCAGTGCAAGGAGAAGACGGCCATTCTCATCGGCAGGCTTCTTCCCGTATTCGGAAAAATGCGTCTTACCCAGATAGATAAAACCGCAATAAAAGCCTTCAGGAACGACCTCTTCTTAAAAGGCTATGCAGGCCAGACGATCAACGCATCTTTGTCTTGTCTTAAAGTGATACTCGAAGCCGCAGAAGAAAAAGCATTGATTCGCTACCTTCCAAAAATAGAGCGTGCATCGATCAAAGCCAAGGAACGGGGCATTCTGACTGTTGAAGAAGTGCGCAGGCTATTTGCCCTCGAATGGCCGGACTTTCGTTGCTATGTTATGAATTTCGCTGCTGCCAGTACCGGGTTGCGGCGCGGTGAATTGTTGGCCTTGCAGCTAAAACAGGTACATGGTGACTATATTGAGGTAAATCGATCCTGGGATGAAGTCAGCGCCAGCATGAATGAAACCACGAAAACAGGCCGGAGCCGTACAGTCATTATTCCAGGCATGTTGAAAAGGGAGATTGACAGGCTCATTGACATGAATCCCTGGGGGAAACCGGATTCGTTTTTATTTTATTCAACAGTAGAACATAAACCCATGGAGGGTAGCCTTGCTCTGGAGACATTGTACCAGGCGATGGAGGTAATAGGGATAGATGGAATTGCCAGGAAGGCACGCAATATAACTTTCCACAGCTGGCGGCATTGGTTTAATAGTCTGCTAATAAATGCAAAGGTCCCGATACAAAAGATCCAGAGCTTAACGGGGCACTTAACCGCGGAGATGACGCAGCACTATTACCATATTGATGAACTTGGTGACGTGGTCGATATAGTTCAAGAATCTCTTATTGGATAAATGGTATTAATCGATTGACGAACTGGGGTAATATTCTATTGAATTTTCAGAGAGATAGATATTTGCTGATTAATCGAAAAGTCCATCCCTGATGGTCTTTTTATGAATTAGTAGGGAAATAAATATGGAGGTGGGTTAAATGCCATTAAGTCGAAAGGACTATTTTTATTATTGTCGACAGCATCCTCCTAAAGATTTCAATGTTGAATTTAATAAGATTGAAGAAAAGTTGAAGATTTATCCGCAGAACAAAATTAAATTTATAGAGTACTACATTGAAAAAAACCCATGGATTAAAATATTTTTATATTTTGATGAATTTACCATCAATGAAATAAATAACTCGGATAACATTATCAGGAATAATAAATCAGCATCAAATTATCAAGATATTTTTAATAATGAAACCATCTATATTTCAGCCCTAATTAAGAAAATCAATGATGAAATTCAAAAAGCAGGTGGTATCATAAAATATCTCGATGTACGCAGCACTCATCATCTCAATGATTTTTTTGCTAATAGATTTCCTAATATGTTTAGTGATAATGATATTCGTGAAGAGAAAAAAATTTTGGTTTTTATAATAAATCTATTACAACTTATAAAAGAAATTGAATGTATAGAAGGTCTTAATCAGTCCCCTAACCCACATGAATTAATGACATTGACGGGCAAAGAGCCTTTATTTATCAACTTTGAATTAAAGAATTATCATAACCAACTATACGATTGTTTACACAAAATGGAACGTGACAAAAAAATCCGTATCCCAGATGAAAAAAATTGGGATGACATTCTGTCAGGTCAATCAAAAATGATAGCAACTTTAGGCCCCACGGACCTAATGGCTTTTATGCAAGCATTAGTAAATAATGATTTTATTATTTTCGATACTATCGGAAAGCACTGCGATAGAATCAATGCTGTATTTGAACCTACAGAAGATGTCAAAGATGAAAATGGTGGATTCAAGCCCGATACCCTACGGTCTCTATATACGAAGGTTAATAAAGACAATGAGTTCTATAAAAATAAAATAAAATATTTTGAAAAAAAAATAGAAAATTCCGCATAATAAACTCTTCTAAACTCTTTTAAACTCATCGGTTTTACACGCCCTGGCCAATTTGGTGTATGTTATAAGTGAAAAAACACTTCGGGGCAATAATATGCACAAACATCCAAGAAGAATCACTGGCAAGGTGTTGAAGGCTGCTGTTCAATATCAACCCTGCCAACCCCTCTGGCGCTATCAAGAATGCGCAGCGTATTGTAGAATATCAGTGGATAAATTGCGGCACGACATGAGTGCAGGTAAGATTCCTGCTCATCTTTATGTGCGTCTTTTTGGTGGTCGATCGATTCGCTTCATCCCTGATGAAGTTATAAAATACTTTGGTGGGGAATCCCAAAACCATGAGGGATAATTTGGAACAGCAGATGATAAAGGCGATGGAATGGCTTAAGGAGCAGGCCAAGCAAATAGACTACGGCACCGTGACACTAACTGTCATTCGTCATGGAAAGACGTGGCGACTTGAAAAAGGCGTGACTGAAAAAATAATGGTGAAGGAATGAGCACGCCAGAGCTTGATAAACAGTATAAGCGCACCGCCCTTTCCGGAATATTCAGCCAAGGATACGGAGTTGTCCCTAAACTCCTGGTCAAAGCGGAAGATCTTTCAATAACTACAAAAATGGTACTATGCTATCTTCTCGCCTACACCGGGGCTGGGACGGAGTGCTGGCCCAGTCACAATGAAATTATTAAGCATCTAAAAATATCGAAGAGAACTCTTGCAAGATCAATAAATCAAGCAATTAGTGCTGGTTACCTCTCGCGAACGCGTCGGTTTTCACGTGGTATCGGGTCACGAAACACCTACCATCTGTTATTTATGGATGATTATAGACCTGCCATAAAAGCACCTTCAAAAAATAAGAGGGTGTCGCCTTGTCAATTAGAGGGGTCACCAGAGCGCCCTCCCTATAATAATAAACAGAAAAATAATCACTCTATTGGAAAAATGGAAAAAAAATCAAATTACCAGGACATGGAGAGACTACAATGAACCCAGAAATTACCCTTGTTGCCTCGGCACTCATGAACCGCGATCGTATCGACTTACTTTTAGATCACGACCCGGGAGAACTCTTGAACAATCCGGACGCCATCGCCATCTTTGCGGCTATACGTGAAATCGTAATCGACGGTGGGGACCCTGACCTTTCGACAGTATCCCTCCGACTGCTGGACCGAGAGCCGGAGCGATATAAAGAAATCATCGCGGCGATCTCACGAGCCCCGGTGACGGTGAACTTTCATGGATTATTGTCGGAGATCAGTAGATACAAAAGACGGAGCCGTCTTTCCGATCTTCTACGCGACACACTCGGGGATTTGAAGAACGGTCTCACCATTGAGGAGGCGGCCGCACGTTTTGAAAACTTTGCGGATCAGTGTCCATCCCCTGATCTATACGCATCAATTAAGGACTTTGCCACACGGCCCCTTGACGATGTGTTCGGCACTAAATCTCCCATAATGACGAAGATAGACGTCATTGACGGGTCCATAGCCGGTCTTTATCCCGGTCAACTTGTGATAATTGCGGCACGCCCTGGAATGGGTAAATCAAGCCTGGCCGCGGGAATCGCAGCGAACCTTTCAGGTACAAGTATTTTCTTTTCCCTCGAAATGTCGCGACACGAGATTTATGCGCGGCGTCTTTCTGGACTTGCAGACGTGGAAGCGTGGCGAGTGGAGACTGCAAGATTGTCCGGTGGCGATGCGGCACGGATCATCGAGGCGCGGGAAGCTATAAAAGCGGGGGATGGGGACATCATTGTAGTTGATCGGGTTTCGGACATCAACCGTATCATTAGCATCACCCGGAAATTTATCCGTCGAGGAGGTGTATCGGCAATATTCATTGACTATCTGCAACTGATCGCAGGCGGGCGCGGGGAAAATCAGAATCTGCGCATTGCCGACATTACGCGACGACTCAAGCAGGCGGCGATGGAATACCAGGTGCCTGTCATACTACTCTCGCAATTGAATCGTAATATCGAATACCGGGATCGTGAACCGGTATTGTCCGATCTCCGGGACTCTGGAGCGATTGAGCAGGATGCTGATGTGGTCATCTTCCTCCATGAGAATAAAGGGGGTGGTCACTATATATATTTTGCAAAAAACCGTAAGGGCAGAATCGGAAGGACAGAGATACAATTTGAAAAACGATATACGCGATTTCTACCAAAAGAGGACAGCAGAATGCAAAATCTATGTAATTGATCAGAGGAATGACGTCTTTAGGTGGTAATGCAAAATAACCTTGATGATACAGAGGAAATAAAAGGAGAGATTAATCATGGGACAACAACAACGATTGAAACAAAGCAAAGCCATCGATCAGCTTTCTCCGAAACAAAAAATCTTTTTGCACCATTACATCCATTCGGGCTTCAATGGAACTCAGGCCTACAGGGCCTTGCATCCCAAAGTAAAGCAAGGCACGGCCGAGATCGGCGCTGCCCGGATGCTGGGTAATTACAGATTTAAAGCTGCGCTAATTGAGATATGTGACGACATGCTTGGCGAGGAGGCCGTTATTGACAAAGTGCGGGTATTGGAGGAATTGAAAGCAATCGCGTTCTCCGATATCAGGAACGTGTTGGCATGGGATGCGAAAAGGATCGCTATAAATCCATCAGATGCTATTGATGCACGCCCAATAAAATCAATATCTTTGAACAAGAGGGGCCGGGAAACAGAACTGGGCGATGCTATCGATGTCAAGGTGGAATTTTATGACAAGTTACGAGCACTGGACATACTTGCAAAAATTATGGGGTTGTATAGTGATAAAAGCGATCAATCAGGCAATGTAATTTATGTAAATGCCCCTGGGACCGAAGAGTGGGACGGACGTGAGCCGGCGGATGATTGCCATGATGAGAAGTACTGTAATTAACAATAAATACATATCGAGATCCATGAGGTCATGAATATAATCACCGTAGAAGATCAGACAAGGTATCGAAAGCTGAATGTATAGTAATGTATAGCCATGATGGGAAATTTGTGAGCCATTCTTGCAATTATAAATGATCATTACAACTTGCCCAAAACGTCCAAAATTTGACCAATTTTTTTAATAAATTTGTAAATATTTTCGCTGAGAGGTGATAGGCGCGGCCAGAGGACTGCTGCATAGCGATACCCAAAATATTATCTTAAGGAAATTCATTCAGGGAATAGAGCTTTTGTGCCACTGGCTATGTATATTAAAAAAGGGCGAGCTGATGTAATAACGACCCCGAAGCCCTCAACGTCCGAAACGCTTCCCCTAAAACGGCGAATGTCGAGGGAGGAGCAGATGCCAATACGACCCTTGCTGTGAACGTCCGTAACGAACCCCTCAAACAAGGTAAATTATTAATAAAGTTTTCAATAGTCAAGGATATAGATAGAAATTGGATTAGTTCTTGACGAGGAGATCAGTTTATAGTTATGATAGTGGTGTAGCCGTCTCTCCTTCCTTGGGGTTCGGCCCCAGAAGCTACTACTGGGCTGGAGTTGTACGGCACCAATTACAATATCACTCATTCGTCCCGTCCCTGGGGTTCGGCCCCAAAAGATCTACCGGGCAGGGCAACGCTTGAGCGATATAACACGTCGAGCTGAAAGCTCACGGGAGGGCGGCAATTCACCGCCCTCATTTATTTTACACTTCGAAGCTGAATCTTTTCAACCACCTACCTGAAATAGAAGATGCTAAACAATTGAATAGGTCATTATCTGTCATAAGGTCTATGGTATTTTTTTAATAGTATCGAAAACCTTTATATTCCGAATTCAATATGCTTTATTATTGACTTTTCCATGTAATTTGAAAATAAAATTATTTATTAAGAATTATAATAATACGGCGCCCTGTTAAATCTGTTTGTTGATATTGATATAATAGGACATGCCCTGAGTTCTTATGAGCTATATCAAGTCAAAGCAACGAGTCGCCGATCATGGCGAAGTATTCACCCCGGACTGGATGGTCGATGCCATGCTCGACCTTGTCAAGGGCGAGACAGAGCGTATTGACGCCCGTTTCCTGGAGCCGGCGTGCGGGAGTGGTAATTTCCTCGTCCGTATTCTGCAGCGCAAGCTGGCTGTCGTCGAACTCAAGTACGCGAAGTCCGATTTTGAGAAGCGGCACTATGCCCTTCTTGCCCTCATGTGCACATACGGGATTGAGCTCCTGGCGGATAACATCGCCGAGTGCCACGCGAACATGCTGGAAATTCTTGCTGATTACCTTGGTCTTAATGAGTCGGATGACCTGTATCGGGCCGCTTCCTATGTGCTGTCACAGAATCTCGTGCACGGCGATGCCCTGAAGATGCGCGTCAGCGACGGACACCCAATCACCTTTGCGGAATGGGGCTACCTCGGAAAGGGGAAGTTCCAGCGTCGTGACTTCCGCCTTGACACGCTTACCCAGTCGTCGACGTTCAGTGCGGAGGGTTCGCTCTTCTCCCACCTGGGAAAACACGAAATTTTCACACCGATAAAAACGTACCCGCCCATGACGGTGAGCGAGCTGGCCACTCTCGGAGGCTCGCCGAAGGAGGCCCTATGACCGGCCAGGCCATCTTTGCGCTCCGCGGCCGTAATCCAGATGTGCTTACCTGCATCGCGAACCTCTCGAACGACGAGGTGTTCACCCCGCCCGAGTTCGCCAACAGGATGTTGGACACTCTTGCCGAGGCGTGGGCGGCCCATAACAGCGGCGCGAACATCTGGGCGGACAGTTCAGTGAAGTTCCTTGACCCGTGCACGAAGTCCGGCGTGTTCCTTCGTGAGATCACGAGCCGCCTTAACATGGGCCTTGCAAACGAGATCCCAAACCTTGAGGATCGGGTCAATCATATCCTGACCAGGCAGGTGTTTGGCATCGGTATCACCCATCTCACAAGCCTGCTTGCACGCCGGAGCGTGTATTGCTCAAAGCATGCAAAAGGCAAGCACTCTATCGCCAGGTCATTCGAAAGCGACGCTGGTAATATCTGGTTCGAGCGCATCGAACATACGTGGATTGATGGTAAGTGTAAATACTGCGGTGCGAGTCAAAAGGCGCTGGATCGTGGTGAGGGCCTTGAAACCCACGCCTATGCGTTTATCCACACTGACAATATCAAGGCTCGGGCAGCCGAGTTCTTTGGAGGAAATATGCAGTTTGACGTGATTATAGGGAATCCGCCGTATCAGTTGGACGATGGAGGTTACGGTTCGAGCGCGGCGCCCATCTATCAGTTGTTTGTGGAGAAGGCGCTCGAACTCGAACCGAGATACGCGATATTCGTGACACCGTCGCGCTGGATGGCCGGAGGTAAGGGGCTCGATAAGTATCGTCAGCGCATGCTCTCCGACAAGCATCTTCGAAATATCGTGGACTATCCGAAGCTCTACGAGGGATTTCCTGGGGTGAAAATACGAGGCGGTATTTCTTATTTCCTATGGGATCGTGAACACAACGGCCCGTGTGAATTTCAGACAATATGGGATGGACAGCCGATGGGACCGGCAGTTGCGCGCTATCTTGATGCGTACGATATCTTAGTGCGTCGCAACGAGGCGGTGCCAATAGTAGAAAAGGTCAGAACGAAGGGTGAGGCCACACTTGAAAATCGAGTATCCAGTCAGAAGCCATTTGGTCTCCGCACCTTTTTTCATGGTAAGCCGGATTTCATGCATCTTAAGAAACCTGTCAAACTCTTCGGTTCCCAGAAGATCAGTTGGGTGGAACGCTCGAAAATTACCACTAATGTCCAGTGGATTGATAAATGGAAAGTCTTCATGACACGTGTACAAGGAACAAGCGCCGCTATTGAAACCAAGTTTCTCAGCAAGCCCATCATCGCTGAGCCAGGCACAGCTTGTACTGAGAGTTACATTGTTGCTGGTGTCTTTGAGACTGAAACCGAGGCGACGAACTACGCTAAGTATCTGCGCACACGGTTCGTTCGATTTTTGGTATCTCTTCGCAAACCAACCCAAGACGCTGCACGCGGGGTCTATGCCTTTGTGCCAGACCTGCCTCTGGACCAAGAGTGGACAGACGCCAAGCTCTTTAAACGTTACGGCCTGACTAAGGATGAGATAGCCTTTATCGAGTCCCAAGTCGCCGAGCATGACATCGAGCTCTTTGATGAAGACAGCCTCGATGAAGGTGAAGATGAATAAGCCTATCGAGGAAATCCTCGCGCCCAAACCCGAAGCCCGGCCTCGCATCTATGCCTACTCCATTGACGACGAGGCACACAAGCGCCTACTCAAAGTGGGCCAGACGACACGCGATGTAAAGAAGCGCGTCGCCGAGCAGGTAAAGACCGCCGCCATCAAGAATTATCGCATCGAGCTTGACGAGCCCGCCGAGCGCGATGACGGCAGTGTTGTTACCGACCACGAGGTCCGTGCGGCTCTCGTTCGGAAGAAATTCGAGAACACCGAAGGCGAATGGATGCGTTGTTCGATCGCGGATGTGAAAACCGTGCTTGCCGAGCTCCGCGCCGGCCGGGAGTTTGCCGGCACTCATCACGAGACCTTCCCCATGCGCCTGGAGCAGGCCAGGGCCGTAAACAAGACACACGCCTATTTCCACTCTATCTGGAACGAGGATATGCACGCGGTTCCACGCTTCCTCTGGAATGCGAAGATGCGCTTCGGTAAGACCTTCACTGCCTACCAGCTCGCTAAAAAGCTGGGTGTCAAGCGGATGCTTGTGGTGACCTTCAAGCCCGCCGTTGAAGATGCGTGGCAGGTAGACCTCGAATCTCACGTAGACTTCGATGGATGGCAGTACCTCTCCCGCAATTCGGACAAGAACCCCACAAAGATTGACCGCAAGAAACCGGTCGTCTATTTCGGCTCTTTCCAGGACCTTCTTGGCCGTGACGAGGTTGGAAACATCAAGCCCAAGAATGAATGGCTCCACAAGGTGAAGTGGGACCTTGTGGTATTCGACGAGTACCACTTTGGCGCGTGGCGGGAAACGGCGAAAGAGCTATTCGAGGGTGAGGACGATGCGATCGCAGTGAAGGAGGCCAGGATTGAGTACGGCAGCGGCCTGGCAGAGATGAACGAAGACCTTACCGTGCTTTCAGATAAGGAAACAGAGTTCCTTCCGATAAAGACCAGAGCCTATCTCTATCTTTCCGGCACGCCGTTCAAGGCGCTGGCCACGGGTGAGTTCATCGAAGAGCAGATCTTCAACTGGACGTATACCGATGAACAACATGCCAAGGAGGAATTCGCCTCCAAGAACCCCGGCACGTGGAACCCTTACGGCGCGCTGCCGCAGATGCGATTGCTGACCTATCAGATGCCGGACGAATTGCTGGCAATCGCGAGCGCCGGGGAGTTCGATGAGTTCGATCTCAATGAGTTCTTCGCTGCCTCCGGCATTGGCAAGGACGCGCAGTTCAAGCACAAGAGCGACGTGCAGAAGTGGCTGGACATCATCCGTGGTTCGTACGCGCCGCAGGTGGTCGAGAACCTCAAGACCGGTACGCGGCCGCCGTTTCCGTACTCGGACGTACGCCTTCTGCCATACCTCCAGCACTCGTTCTGGTTCCTGCCGAACGTCGCATCCTGTCATGCGATGGCGAAACTGCTGGCCGAGAAGCACAACACGTTCTGGCGCGACTATAAGGTCGTAGTCGCTGCCGGCGCGTCGGCAGGCATCGGGTTGGATGCCTTGCCGCCAGTGCGCACGGCTATCGGGAGTGGGTTCGAAACGAAGACGATCACGCTTTCATGCGGCAAGCTTACCACCGGGGTCACTGTGCCGCAGTGGTCGTCCATCCTGATGCTGCGTAACCTCACGTCGCCCGAGACCTACTTTCAGGCCGCGTTTCGCGTGCAATCGCCCTGGTCCATTAAGAACCCCAATGGCGACAACCCAAACGAAGAGGAGATCCTTAAACCCGTCTGTTTCGTATTCGACTTCGCGCCCACTCGTGCGCTGAGGCAACTTTCCGAGTACGGGATCGGACTCTCGCCAAACGAGCGTAACCCGGAGAACGCCGTTAAGAATCTTGTATCGTTCCTGCCGGTGCTGGCCTATGACGGCGCCAACATGACGCAGATCGACGCGGGCGGCATTCTCGACATCGCGATGGCCGGCACCTCGGCCACGCTCTTGGCTCGCAAGTGGGAGTCCGCGCTGCTGGTGAATGTGGACAACGACACCCTGCGCCGCATCCTGGATAATCCCGAGGCGATGGCCGCCGTGGAGCGCATCGAAGGTTGGCGCGCGCTCGGCGATAACATCATCGAGACAATCATCAATAAAAGCGAGAAGGTTAAGAAGCTCAAGAATAAAGCCAAAAAAGGCGACCTGCCCGAGAATAAGAAGAAGGAGCTGACCGAAGAAGAGAAAGAGTACAAATCAAAACGAAAGCTTGTCCAGGAGAAGCTGATCAAGTTCGCCACGCGCATCCCCGCGTTCATGTACCTGACCGATTTCCGCGAGAACACGCTGCAGGATGTCATCACAAAACTTGAACCAGACTTGTTTCTGGCGGTCACCGGCCTGTCGGTAAAGGACTTCCACCTGCTCGTGCGTCTGAAGGTGTTCAACACCGAGCATATGAATCAGGCCGTTTTCGCCTTCCGCCGCTATGAGGACGCCTCGCTGAGATATACGGGAATAGATAGCCATGAAGGACTAACTCATTACGGTCTGTATGATACCGTAGTAGCAAAAGAATGATGTGCAGGTATGTATGTCTACGATATGCTTCTCGTGTGGCGCAGAGGAGCCGTATGACAAGCTCAAACGCGCCCTGCGGGCGGAAATCGACGAGGCTGCCTGGTCAAGCCTTTACAGCACGAAAAGCAGGCTCTTCGACAGGCCGGAATCGGGGAAGATCGCGGTGATGGTGATTAACCATTATGGGGATGAGGTGCTGAAGGTGTTTGAGGTGTAGGGTCCGCGTTTTCGATGGAGGAAGTACATTTTGGCTGAAATATATATACATGGCAATCCAATTAATAGTATTTTTGAACTGTTAGGTGACAAAGAAAATGATATTACCTTTAGTATTGGATGGGTATTGGCAAATTGCCCATCATTTCTTACAATTTTTATCAAAAAGATTCTCTCAATCAGTGGTACACCGTTTGGGGGCAGGTCAATACATGTATATGTGAAAAATATTCACGAGTTGACATTTGGCAATAGTTTTGACATAGTAGACGATAATTGAATTATATTTTCTTTATAGGAATATTCAGCCTGGAATAATTACGATGAGAGTTGAGGTTAAACCGGAAATTTTACGCTGGGCGTGTAATCGAGCTGGATTCGAGACGGATGTACTTTCTCTCAAATTCCCAAAGCTTCCCGCGTGGGTGAGTGGTAAAGAAATGCCAACACTCAAGCAATTGGAAAACTTTGCAAAAGCAGTACACGCTCCAATTGGTTTTTTCTTTCTGCCAGCACCTCCAATTGAACGTGTGCCCATCCCGGATTTGCGAACAGTCGCCAATAAAAAGAGGGAACGACCAAGCCCTGATTTTCTTGACACTCTTTATATCTGTCAACAGCGACAGGAATGGTACCGAGATTTTGCCCAAAAAATGGGTGATAGATCACTTGGTTTTGTTGGCGCAGCTCGCCTGAATGATGATGTTGTTCGTATAGCAAATCATATTCGCCAGACCATCGGTTTCGATCTTGAAGAAAGACGTTCTCTAACTACTTGGGCTGATGCACTCCGCAGATTTATCGAACAAGCCGATGAGCTGGGTGTGTTAGTAATGGTGAGTGGAGTTGTGGGAAGTAATAATCGGCGTAAGCTTGATCCGTCAGAATTTCGTGGATTTGCTTTATCTGATAAACTGGCTCCACTAATTTTCATTAATGGATCCGATTCCAAATCAGCTCAAATGTTCACTCTCGCCCACGAGCTTGCCCATATTTGGTTGGGAGAATCTGCCGTATCCGATATTGAAATATCCTCTATACCTGATAATAACATCGAACAGTGGTGCAATCGCGTCGCTGCTGAGTTACTTGTCCCACTGGAAATGTTCAAGAAAGAGTATAATAGACGAGCTGATCTAAATGTTGAAACTAATCGCCTGGCAAAGTGTTACAAGGTAAGTACACTTGTTATATTGCGGAGAATTCATGATGCCGGTGGTCTTAATCAAAAACAATTCTGGGAAGCGTATGAGGATGAACTGGAGCGCTTACATACCCTACCTGTTGGTAGTGGCGGAGATTTTTATCGAACTCTTGGCTCCCGGGTTGGCAAACGTTTTGCACGTGCTGTGGTGGTCAGCACATTAGAAGGGTTTTCCTCCTATACTGAAGCATTTAGGTTGCTTGGATTTAAAAAAATGGCGACCTTCAAGGATCTTGGTCATAGTCTGGGGGTGCTTGTTTAATGGCATATCTCTTGGACGCTGATGTTTTCATTCGAGCAAAGAACTTGCATTATGGTCTCGATTTTTGCCCTGCTTTTTGGGAATGGCTTATTGCAAAAAATATTTCTGGTATTGTTTTTAGTATTGAAAAGGTCGGAGGTGAACTGCAGGCCGTTGCTGATGAACTATCCGAATGGGCTTCTAAACGAGGAGAATCATTTTTCAAAAAGCCAGATTCATCGGTAATGCCATCTTTGGCAGTTGTTAGTTCATGGGCAATTGATAGAGACTATGACCCCTCCGCCATCAATATTTTTCTTCAGCTGGCAGATTATTATCTTGTTGCTCAGGCACATGCAGGAAAACACACGGTAATAACTCATGAAGTCTCGTCGGGATCCAAGAAAATAATCAAGATACCCGATGCTTGTATAGGTCTCGGTATTAAATGCATGTCGCCATTTGAAATGCTACGTGTTGAACGAGCACGATTTATTTTGGGTCCTCAAATATAAAGCAAGCCGACGAACAGGCATTGGGAATGTTTATAGCTTGCCAACTTATATACGGCATTAAGGTGAGTCTATATCGCCAAATGATTAATATAATAATGACCTTTAGCACATCTGTAGCACAACCGTAGCAAACATAAACCAGCCAGAATAGAACTCACCTTGCATTAATCGTATCATTATTGCAATTTATTTGAAAAAAACTCATATTCCTACAACCTCTGTTATTCATTGCCCTTCCGGACTACGGCTTTCAAAGCCGTGGGTATTGATTTTAACCCGCCATACTGCTCTTCGTTTCTATGAGCCGTGGTCTCTTTACGGGCAATATATCCATTGGGCATCCCTTATGAAAACATGTATTGGACGCAGACCAAAAAAATGGTTGCGTAAAAACGACAAGGCTCATATTTTCACGAAAAAAATAGATTCATCGATAATCCTCCATAAGTAATACATGAATGGGCAATGAATAGCAATCCTGTCCGTATACTGGGCGTGTGCATATTATTGATGGCACCGTCACTCCATGCGGCCGCGACACCGGAAGAGCATGCGGCCGGGGATAGATACGCCTCATCGAAGCGTGATGTACAAGAGGAGCCGGAACCCGACCGTTCGCACAGAACGATTCTGTTCAATCTGAAACGAATTGATTGCACGAATACAGCATATCGGCACACGATGCATCGTTTCCGGAATGAACTCCCTCTCATCCCGTATCTTACACTTGTACAGTATCGCGACATGCACGACGCTCTCAGACAAGCCGGCGCGACGACGGAATGTCATGACGAAACGTGCGCCTTGCACGGCGGTGAGATTTCCGGTGCGCACAGGGTCTTGACGGGATTCATCAGATGCGAAGTGATACATTATCTTGAACCGCTCGGATCCGAGGGCAAGTATCAGTACATCATGAAGAAAAAGCGCCGCGTCGAGTATACCCTTGAGATTGCGCTCCATGATGTTGAAAAAGCGCGAACGCTTGTCGTTATTCAGAAAAAGGTGGACGAGAAGGAGCTTGATGCCGCCATCGACGATATTCTGGAAGAATTAAAGAAGTACTTTTTCCCAAGGCCGATTCCCCGGGTGTCCGAAAAGGGGCCGGTCATCCCGGTGCTGTCCTTTTTCCTTTCCGGATTCGCGCCTCCTGGCGGTAAGCTGAAGAAGATCATACGATCCGGATATGGCGTTACCCTGGAGGCGGGACTTGCCGACGCGGGATTCTCCGGCAGCCGGATCATGATCTCCGCGGGGGCGTATCTGTTGGGGGATACGCAGAATAAGGTAAAAAGATTCCATACCTTCCCGTTTTGCCTCATGATAGGGTACGGTTTCAACCTCTTTAACGGGAAGGCCTATATACTCCCCCTTTTCGGAGGGGGCTACCAGATACATTATATCGACGACGCTTCATTGGGAAAGAAAAGGGCCTATGGGGACCCCTGCGCGAACGCCAGGCTGGAAATCGGCTATAACGTCCATTCAAATATTTTTATCGCGGTATACGGCGGTTACGGAATGTTTTTCGAGAAAAAAAAGTACGGGCACTACGCCACATTCGGGGCGGGGTGTGCGTACCATTTTCGGTAAACCGGGGAGGGGATAATGATCGAGAGAACGCACAAGATCATCGACAGGCGATTTCAGCTGGGCCTTATCACGAGGGTCATCGTGATCTCAATCGGAGGGTTCGCCCTTGTCATCACGTTTTTAATCGTATCCGCCATACTGACCAACATGGGTATTTTCAAAAGCCTTGAAGACCTGAATGGCGCCATACAGGTTCAAAACAACATCGTGGGTTCCTTCGTCGAGTTCGCCCGTCTGGTGGAGGATTCCAATCTCGTCCTGGCGGCGAACAAGATCATGGCCGACCATGAACGAAGCATCGGGGTGATACGGTATTATCTCGAAGTGCTCAGGAAGGCGGCCCTTCGGAACCTCCTGTTTCTTATATTCATCATCTTCGTCATGATAGTCCAGGGGGTGTGTTATTATCTTTTTCTCCTGCGAAGGACACACCGGATATCAGGGCCCGTGCTTGTAATGAACAGACATATCGACACCGTGATGCAGGGAAAGGACCCCGGGGCCCGCGCGTTGCGGGACAGGGATGAGTTCAAAGGACTTCATGAAAACGTGGTGCGCCTCGGGTCGGCGTACCTGAAAGAAAGGGAAAAGAACAAAAAGCTGAGGTCGAAGTTGCGTGAAAGGGGGAAGAGGTGACGGCCCGTTTACGGAGCCGGGAAATTCCCTTCAAATACGCAGCCGGTGATTGAAGGAAAGGAGATATCGTCGATATAGACGGCTCCGCCCCCCTCTTCGGAGGAGACGTTTTCCTGAAAAAGGATGTTCCGAATCGTTGGTTCGCCGCCATTCATAATGCATATGCCGCCGCCGTACCCCGACGTCCCGTTTGCCAGGTTTTCGTGGAATGTACCCTCTTCCACGACGCACCATGAGTCGTCCATGAAGACGCCCCCTCCGTTGAAGGCTGTGTTGGAATTGAAATCGGAACCCGTTATGGTCGATGTGCTCGATATGAGTATTGCCCCGCCGTTTCGTCCCGCCGCGTTGCCGTTGAAATCGCATTGCTGGATGCTTGACGCGTTGATCCTGTCGCAAATCGCCCCCCCGTCAAGGGTCGCGGCGTTATTCGTAAAAATGCACCGCGCGATGGTCGATGCACCGTAATCGCACAGTGCCCCGCCGTAATCCGCGGCGTTGTTGCCGGTAAAGGTCGAATCGGAGATATCGAGGAAGGCGTCGAGATAGACGTAGATCGCGCCTCCGTCATAGCTCGCGCTGTTGTCGTTAAAGATGCATTGTGTTACAACCGGGTGAGACCCGGCCCTGTTGTGGATCGCTCCGCCGTCCTTGAGCGCGACGTTCCCGCTGAAGGTGGTATGTGAAATAACCGGGCTCGCGTTGTCGTTATGGATGGCGCCGCCCGAATCGGCCGCCCGGTTCATGACGAAACGGCAGTTCGTTATCACGGGGCTGCAGTCGATGTTGATCATCCCTCCGCCGTCCCGGTGTCCCTCGGGGCCGTCGGCATTGCCGCCGCGTACGGTCAGGCCGTCGATCAGGACTCCGGGGGCGCCCCGTATGACATGCCGTGCGGTGTTTTCGCCGTCAAGAACGGTCTCATGCGACGACGGGTCGCGGTCCTCCTCGCGATACTCAGACCCCGCGAATCCCCCCAGAAGCGTCACCCCCGGCGTCAATTCGGCGAGAACGATTTCTTCGGAGGACGCGCGCGTATACACTCCCCCGGCGATCCATAGTCGGCATGACGGTCCCGCGGCATCGATGGCGTCCTGGACACGATTGAATGCCGTGTCCCACCATGCGCCGTCGCCCCCGTCAGGGGCATCGGACCTGACGAAGATGATCTGTTCCGGTATGACCGCCACGGTTACGGTTGCCGTGCCGCTCCGGGCCGAGGAGGGATCTTCCACATAAAAAGTGAAAGAATCGGGGCCGAGGTACCCTGCGGGGGGCGTGTAACGCCAGAGGGGTCCGTCTGCCTGCACCAGTGAGCCGTGGACGGGCCATTCATCGATATGGAAGGAAAGATCGTCGCCGTCCGGATCTGATGCCATGAGGTTAATCTCGGTCTCGGTATCGAGGATGACGACATGCCTGGCGCTCATTGCCACGGGCCCGTCGTTTACCGGACGCACGGTGATCGTAACTGTGGCGGGGGGGCTGTCGTCGAGTCCGTCGTTGACATAAAAGGTGAAGGAATCCGTTCCGTGATAGTCGCCGTCGGGGGTGTAGACGCAATTCGGCCCATCGTGAATCAGTGAGCCGTGAGACGGGGGTGCACTGATATGATAGGCGAGTTCGTCGCCGTCGAGATCGAAGGCCTCAAGGACCACCTCGACGGGGACGTCTTCGTCGGTCGCGACCGGTTGATCGAAGGCGACGGGCGGATCGTTGACGGGGCCGACCATGATCGATACGGTCGCGATATCGCTCGAATAGACGCCGTCGTGGGCGTAAAATGTGAACCGGTCCTCGCCGTGGTAATCGCCATCGGGGGTATACCGCCATTCCGCCGTGCCGCCGGGAATCAGCTCCAGGGTGCCGTGGAGGGGGTAATCGACGATATAAAAAGTGAGGAAGTCATCCTCGGGATCCGTTGCGTAAAGGGTGATGTTTTCCGGCGTGTCCTCAGGGGTCGATATGGACTGATCGAAGGCAGTGGGCACAAGGAAGGCGTTCCCCACGGACACGGTTACGGTGGCGCCGTTGCTTGCCGTCGAGCCGTACTCGGCGTGGAACTCGAAGCTGTCGATTCCGTTGAAGTCGACACCCGGTGAGTAGGTCCAGAGGTTGCGTCCCAGGGGGTCCCTCGCAAGGGTCCCCTTTGAGGGCTGCGCGTCGATGAATAAATCCGGATCACCGACGTATGAAGTGCGGAACTGGAGGGAGAATTCTACGGGACGGTTCATCGGCGTGGCGACCGTGCTTGAAAGGGCCACGAGCTCCCGGTGCGAACCGGTTACGAAGAAGGGATTACCTGCTTCGCCGCAGTGAATTGAACTGACCGACGCGACCAGGAGTGCGAAGGCGCCGAGGAAAGACCTCAACCGTTCCACGGCTGTCCTCACGGCCGAAGGACGGATGTTGGATTTCAGGAACACCATGGGCCGAAGACCGCCCATAGAGTGACAAATCTCGTCCCCTGCGGTTTGAGCTATCGTTGTATGTGCCAATAATGTCATGTTGTCGAAGTATAGTATGGGCACATCGATAAATTAGATTATTCATCGATGAAACCAACTGAAAAATCTAATTTTTATCTTGAAAGTGCCACAAGAGAACATCAAAAACCTGATTATTAGAGGTTCCCTTGGATAAGAAGTTTTTATATATATATGGATGATGGAACTGACGGAATCAACATCGCTACTGGCACAAAAAAAATCAATTACATTTTATTGGACAACGATCAAAAATTGTGCTTGATTTTTCTTGAACCCTGATGTCCTTCCCCTGAATAAATTGCGGCGGCTTTCCCTTCTGTGCCGCCTGGAAACCACGGCATTTTATGATGAGATCTTCAGTAAAACACCATGGCGCGCGCCTTGCCTGTGCGACGGTACTACTCTGCCTCGCCTGTTCGGGCATGCTGGAAGAACATCCCGGCAGGGATCCCCGTGATTATATGATCCCGACATCAGGCGATTCTTTCCTCATCAACGATGGTGATTATCTCACCTATCGTATTGTCGTGACCCTTCACTGCAGGGTCGCGGGCGCATCGATGATGCGTTTCCGCAACGACGACGGTACGTGGAGCGACTGGTCCGTTTACGCGGAACGGCCGGAGTGGCGCATCGAGAACCGCCATGGTTCGAGGCGTGTGGAGGCTGAGTTTGAACTCCGGAGCGGCGACATTGTTTCGATGGAGGACGACATCCGATACGAGGACCGTATCACCGTCCCCGGTGGCGTCGCGGCGCGTCACTTCGGCTGGAGCGTGTCGATATCCTCGGACGGCGCCACCGTTGCAGCGGGAGCCCCGGACCGCGGCGCCGGTGCGGCCTTCGTGTTTGATTGGACCGGGGAGGCATGGGCGGCAAGTCGGCTCTATCCGGTCGATGCCGTTGACGGCGACCGGTTCGGCTGGAGTGTGTCCCTCTCCGGGGACGGATCGACGGTTGTCGTGGGCGCGCCGGGTCATGGAACCGGCCGCGGCGCAGCATACCTCTTTCGACGCGACCATGGCGGCGTGGGACACTGGGGGCAAATGAAAAAAATTATTGTCCCTGGTGGAGCGGACTACGACCGGTTCGGCTGGAGCGTGTCGCTTTCCCGTGACGGTGCGACTCTCATTGCGGGGGCACCGGGGCGGGACGACGAAAGGGGGGCGGCCTGCGTATTCGAGCGTTCATTGGGCGGCCCGGACGCCTGGGGATTACGAAAGACGCTTGCCCATCCGGGCGGGGAGATACAGGACCAGTTCGGGGTGAGCGTATCCGTCGCGCCGGGAACCAGGGCGGTCGTGGGGGCCTTCTGGAAGTGCGTCGGCGGCAATACGCGACAGGGGGCCGCGTATGTCTATGACCGCGACTATGGCGGCGCGGCGAACTGGGGGATCAGGGCCGCTCTTACCGCCGGGGAGGGCGAAAAGGACGATTATTTCGGCAACAGCGTCGCCCTGTCCGGAGACGGAAACGTCGTCGTCGCGGGAGCGTGGGGGGACGATGTGGATTCCTACGGGGACGACCGGGGGTCACTCCACGTCTTCGAACGCAACCGCGGAGGGCCCGACAACTGGGGACGCCGGGAGCGTCTTCTCGCCGTCGAGAGGGGTGACGGCGACCGCACGGGTAATTCCGTGGCCGTTTCCGACGATGGACGTTTCGTGGCGGCCGGGGCCTTCCAGGCGGACGTCGACGGCAGGTACGACCAGGGCGCGGCGTACCTCTTTGAGCTACGCGAAGGCGTCTACGTGCAGACGGAGCGGTTCTCGGTCTTTGAGGGCGAGATCATAGACCGCCTGGGCGTGTGCGTCGCCCTTTCCGCTGACGGAGACGCCCTCGCCGCGGGGGCGTATCTCGACGACATCGATGGCCGTATCGACGAGGGGTCTGTCTTTATTTTCCGCTGATCACTGCGATTGCTTTCGACCGCCAATATCCGCCTTGAAGGTGACGCCCGCCATGCATTGCCAGATATTCGGTGTGAGCCTGTCCATGTATGTGAAAACGGGGACGAATCCGACGAGGAAGCGTATGCCGAGATCTACCTGGAGATACGGCGTGACGGGTATCATGCCCCCCGCTCCGAGGATAAGTCCGACGGCATCATGTCGCCGTCCCCGTGGCACGGTGGTGACGATCGTATAATGATAATCCGTGAACCGTGTCCTTTCTTTCCATGAAGCGATATTCGCGCCGTAGAAAAGCCCAAGGTCGGCATAGGCGTATCGAAAGAGTATGAACCGGTATCCAAGAAGGACGTTGAAAAACGAACAATCGAGACGGTTCGTCATCCGGTAATAACCATAGGTGCGGCGTATCCCGTATCGCTGGGCCATGTATTCCCCCCCCGCGAAGGGCCCTCCCCAATCAAAGATGAGGTAGCTGATCGACATGCCGAGGGAATAGCCTAATTCGGCCAGTCGCCTCTGGTCGCCGCTTCCCGCGATTTCCCCCGTGGGGTAGGTGACTCCGGGACCGCCGTGGAAAGTGAAAAGCATGGTTCCCGCCGCAGGCGGTTGCGCGCGGGTGGGAGGTGTCGAAGCGAGCGGTTCGTCATGTTCCTGGCCAAGGGATGCGCAGGGGAGGGCGAGCAGGAACAATATAGCGAGTGCGATCGAGTAGTTTCCGATTTTCATACTATACACCTGCCATGGATGAATATACACGACCCCCGGAATGGCGTACCGGCCCTGCGTGGTTGAACGGGAGGTCATGGTGCGATGGATGTTTGCGCCATGCCGCTGGTTAAGGCAACAAAAATTTGATCGGTGATAAAAAAATTGGACAGAACTAAAAAATAGTTGACAGATATGTCAGATTTTTGATTTCTTCTGACAACCCATGAAAACGTGTGTGGATGCAACGAGCGGTGCCGATGGTGCCGGCGCTCTCTCCTGCTTGTTTTCATGAGCCGACTGGGCGGAACAGGGCAGGGCTGCTGGCCCCTCGAAAAATATACAGGTTCCGCTTTATATAAATAGAGAAGATAAATAAATAGACTCGAGGGTTTACTTTCCGGCCATGTCGCGCGTGATACGTTCAGTGCGTGATGCGATTCCGCGGTTATGGTTGCATGGTCTGATCATGATCGCGGCAATCGCGGTATGTTCATGCAAGGATACCACGGTCCCTTCGGTGATCACGGGAGAGGTGACCCTGGGGAACGGGCCCATGCCCGGTGTCACGCTCACCCTCACGAGCCCGCGGTTCGGGTTACTCACCGCCACCACGAACGACGAAGGCGTGTTCACCTTTCCCGGTATCTGGGGAGGAACGCATCTCCTCCGCCCCTCCCTTCCCGGGTACACCTTCCACCCTGATACAGTTTTCATCGACAGCGCATATCCCGATATCGCGAGTATTCGTTTCGCCACGGTCGTCACCTGGGCCCGCACCTTCGGCTGGGGGAGCGACGAGGGGGCCCATGACGCGGTGGAAACCGCCGACGGGGGATTCATCGTAGCGGGGTACACGAACTCCATCGGCTCCGGTAGCTACGACGCCCTTGTCGTCAAGCTCGACCTCTACGGCGACGTCGAGTGGTACCGCGTCTACGGGGGCGCGCACTACGATATCGCGTGGTCGGTCCGCCAGACCGCCGACGGGGGCTACATCGTGGCGGGGGGGCGGGAAACCGAATTCGATTCGAGCCAGTTCTGGCTCCTGAAGATCGATGCCGGCGGTGAGGTCGAGTGGGAGCGGCGCTACGGCGCTCTGGAGTGGGACGTGGCGCGATCGGTCCGCCAGACCGCCGACGGGGGCTATGTTGCCGCGGGCTATTCGGACGGCTCGGTACTGAGCGATTACCTGGTGATGCGACTGGACCCTAACGGCGACCTGATCTGGGAACGGAAGTACGGCACCGGCGATTTCGACCGCGCCTACGCGGTGAAGGAGGCCCGCGACGGGGGCTTCATCGCGGCGGGCTCCACGGAGTTTTTCTTCAGCGGCCCGAGCGAGATGTGGCTACTGAAGCTCGATTACGCGGGCAACGAGGAATGGACGAAACGCTACGCCACGGGGGACCTGAACGAAGCCCACGCCGTGATGCGGGGCGATGTTTCGGGTTACGTGGCCGCGGGCTTTACCGGATGGCGCGACGCGGGCACGAGCGACATCTGGGTCTGGGGCTCCGACGATGAAGGGACCGTGCTCTGGTCGGGCTCTCCATTTATTGAAGAGCAGCGGCGGGCCTTTTCCCTCGACCGGGCCGTCGACGGAGGCTACGTGATCGCGGGACATGCCTGGACAGATGCAGGGGAAGACCGGGACATCTGCCTTGTGAAGACGGACGGCGAGGGCCGGGAGCTCTGGATGAAGCGGTTCCAGGGCGTCGGCAGCGGTCCCGATGAAGCCCGCGCCGCGGGGACCACTTTCGACGGCGGCGTGATTATCGCCGGAAAGACAAGCGTTACCGGCTCGAACGACGACATGGTCATCATAAAGACCGACCGTTACGGCGAGATCAGCGGGACCAGGCAGGGGATACGCTGATGGCGGGGAATCATTCCATCACGCGGCGCAGCGGCGGGGGCCCGGGAGGCATCGGGCGATTTCTCTACGGTGGAATTCTCCGCCTTGCCCTGGGGGCCGTCATCGCCCTCGCCGCCGTAGGATGCTACGATGGCGCGAAAAAAGGTATCGAGTCCCTCCTCATTGCACGCGCGACCGGGACGGACTCCCAGGATATCCTCGTAAAAGCCGAGCCCCGCTCCCTCGTCTTCATCGATCCCTCCGGCGGGGTGATCGAGACGACCCCCGATCTGATCGATGAGGCGTGGAGGGTCTTTGAGGGCGGGGCCGAAAAAGGTTTCGTATCCGAGGCCGTGGTGAGAATGCGGTGCGATCTCATGAGCGGTTTCAACATCCGGCGCGTCAAGGTCCGCGGTACTGCGACCTCCGGCATGGCGGCATGGGCGCTCTCCCGGGGCTCACGTACCCGGATACACTGGTTCGGCGGCGATGATTTCGTTCCTGGCGGGGAATGGCGGGCCTATGAGGGGGAAGCGGCGATCCGGACCGAGGCCGTCGAGTTCGAGATTCCTCCCGGGGAGGAGGGCGAGGCCCTTCGCGGTATCGAGCTCTGGGGAACATGGGAGGACGATCCGGAATCCCGCGGCGCCATTGAAAGCCTGAAGGGAATCGCATCCCCCGATGAACTGGAACAGGGCCTTGCGTCGATTCCCGTCCGGACGAAAGAGACCCGGGCCCTTCCCGCCGAGGCGTCCTTTTCGCGCAATGATGGCGAGGGGGAATCCCCCGCCCGATTCACGTTAACCCTCGAGAGACGCCCGCAGTTCGTGAGGCGGGCCTATCTCCGCTACGAGGGAATGAATAGTTTCCGCCCCATGTCTGTGGAGCGGCGTATCAACGGCGGCGAGTGGATAGGCGGGCACGACCTTTCCGGCGATATCGAGGGGGAGGGGGAATGGCGTGATCATGTCGAGGAGATCAATCCCCGACTCCTTTCAGCGGGCGAGAACGTCATCGAGTTCCGCACGGAGCGGGACGACGTTGGTATCCGTGGCCTCAGGCTTATAACGGAAGGGGACGGCGGCTGGGATCATGTCGCGTCGTGCGCTCCCGCGGCGGCTTGCGAAGACGGCCCCGGAACGCCCCCTGGCCCGGCGCCGCAATGGATCGAGATCGAGTTGGAGCGGACAGCGGAACCGGACGCCCTCCTCTGTTTTGCCTCGGGGACCGCCGGGAGCGGGATCGTCGTCGAGACCCTGCGCGAGTGTGCATGGCGCGCGTATTCGGGCGGAGAGGATTTCGGGAAACTCGTCCCGGGATGGAACCTCCTGCGCCTGCCCGGCGCGGGCCCCGCCGACGGGATCAGGATAGGAACATCCGCGCCGGGTGGAGGAGGGGGAACCGCCATCTCCCGGATCCGCATGAGCGCGAGTCCCCTGGCATCCGGGCCCAACGAAACCCGCGTCGTGGTGACCTACCCCCGCAACGGCGAATATTTCGGCAGGAAGGCCTGCGTCGAGGGCTTCGTGGCCCCCGCGCGGAACGCCGCGGGACTTATATCCCTTTCACTCGGTACGCGGGCAACGGACGCCCTGACATCGGACCTTACCTTCAGCCTCTCCTTCACCAAGGAGGAGGCGGGCTTCGGGGACCAGGGGGACGACGAGGAATGGGCCCCCGTGTTGATCGCGAGGGACCATCTCACCTACGGCGCCGCGGCGGTGCCCCTCTCGCTGAACCTTCTCGCGCCCGGTGACGACGGATCGGCGTCCGGCGGCGGAGCGGGAGGGGGAGACCCGGGTGATGACGGCGGGGATGGTGAAGACGCCGGCGGGTATTCCTTCACGGTGGGCCCCGACGCGTCGAAGACCGTTGACTTCGGCCCGATCCGGATCGAGATCCCCGCCGGGGCCGTGGACGAAAACACGGTCATCACCGTCATCCCCCTGACCGGGCCCGAGGTGGCGCCCCTCAACGAGGGCATGGTCAACGTCACCGCCCCTGCGGCGGGATACCGGTTCCTTGTAAATGGCAAGCCCCACGGCAGTTTCAAAAAACCGATACGGATATCCTTCACCTACGGCGTCGACCGTCTTCCCCCGGGGCACGGCGACGCCGACGTGTCGATGTTCTTCTACGACGAGGGGGGGAAGCGGTGGTCACGTCTCCGGCGCGTGGATTCCGCCGCGTCTGAAGGGGGATCGGCGCCGTCGCAGTCAGTAATCAGTCCCGACGGGGACGCGGCGGCCTCAACGGACCGCGTTCCGGTAACCTCCGAGACGGATCACTTCACCGACATCATCAATGCCACCCTGACGGCGCCGGAGCACCCTGACCCCCTGGCCTACAACCCGAACTCGATCAAGGACATCAAGGCGGGGGACCCCGCCGCGGGGGTCAACCTGATCGAGACGCCCCAGGCGAACCCCAACGGGGACGCGTTCCTCTCCTATCCGATCGAGGTGCCCCGGGGACGGAACGGGATGCAACCCCGCCTGGAAATACGCTACAGCTCCTCCGGGGGGAACGGCTGGCTCGGCCAGGGGTGGGACCTGCCGGTGCCCTCGGTCACCATCGACACGAAATTCGGCGTGCCGCGCTACAACGACAGTGACACCTACCTCCTGGAGGGGGCGGAGCTCGTGGAGGAGTCGCCCGGGCTTTACCGACAGCGCACCGAGGGGCCTTTCAAGCGGATACGCCGCCACGGAAACAGTTACGCTGACTACTGGTGGGAGGTCACGGACAGGAGCGGCACGGTCTACGTGTACGGCATGACCTCCCAGGCGCGCCTGAGCGGAAACGCGTTTCTCAGGGGCGGGGCGATTTTCCAGTGGTGCCTGGAGAAGGTGATCGACCCGAACGGGAACGCCATGACCTACGCCTACGATATCGAATCCTCCCACGGCGGTGTCCAGATATACCTACGGGAGATCGCCTACACGGGGAAGGCCCCGGGCGCCTCTCCGGGGGCCGCCATAGATGGGGGGGCCTACACCGTCACATTCAACCGCTCCTGCGGAACCGAAACCCGGCAGGACATCCTCACGAGCGGGCGGAGCGGCTTCATGACGGTCAATTCCTGCCGCCTTGATTCGATTGAGGTGAAATACAACAACGTACGCCTGGTGCGACGGTATGACCTTACGTATTGTGAAAATGCTCCCTTCAAAAAAACCCTTCTTGAAAAAATCCAACAGTACGGGGCGGACGGGACGACGCTCTTTAACGAACATACGATGGAGTACTATGACGACCTGGGTATGACGGATAACCCCTCTTACATTACCGGATTCGGCTCAGGGCAGAGCAGGGGCGCTTTTAGAACCTTGATTCATCTCATTCTCTTTCCCGTGTTCAACAGCGCCTTGAGTTCCGCGATCGGCAACACCATAAGCGCGTATGCCGACCTGTCGGTCACTCCGTTTTCGATCGGGAAGTGGTTCTCCGTGGGAGCGAAGGGGGGCGGGAACTTCGAATTCGGCGAAACCATAAATTCATTCGTGGATGTCAACGGCGACGGACTTCCCGATCAGGTGTTCCTCGGGAGCTATAAGCCGAATCTCGGCGTATCTGAAGAGGGAGTATGGCTCGGCTTCGGACCTTCGATGCCTCTACCGGGGATAAGCACGCACGGCCGCGACATGACCATGAGCTTCAACGTGGGGCCGACGATCAACATCGCCCTCAGCGCTTTTCTGGACCAGAGCTGGTCTTTTTCGAATACGCTCGGTTACTGGCGGGACGTGAACGGCGATGGACGGGTCGATTTTGTAAACGGCGGCATGGTGAGATATAACCATGATGTCGGGGGGATGCCCGTGTTCCTCCCGACCGTTCCCCGATATGACTCTCCGGTTGAATTCGAGGAGGACGGTCTTGATCCGAATGTTCGACTCGAACAACTTGACCTGGGGACCATGCCCCTCAAGAGCGAGCAGGCAAAAAAGTATTACCGGGACGATCCGATCAGGATGTGGCGCGCGCCGTGGCGCGGTCTCGTGCGCGTGACCGGCGAGGTGATTCTCGGGGACTACAAGCCCGAGCCGGGTCCGCGTGAATACGATTTCGAGCTTGGTGATTACGAGAACGGGGACGATGGGGGCGAGGTTGCTCCTCCAGAGAAAATAACGATTGAGAAAAACGTGCCGGAATACCTCACCGATGACGGGGTGCGGGCCTCCATTTACCACGGGAGCAGGCTTCTCTGGTCTGAGGACATTCCACGAGGACACTTTGAGCCCGTGCGGCCCTGGGGCGTGGACGACATCTGGGTGGAGCAGGGGGACGAGCTCTACTTCAGAGTCAATTCCATTGACGACGGCGCCTATGACATCGTGCACTGGGACCCGGAGATCGAGTACCTGGGCGTTGACGCTGATCTGACCGATGAGAATGGCCTATCTGTTTACCGATACTGCGCCTCGGAGGATTTCAATCTCGCCCAGGATGCGCTCAATCCATTTACGGCACCCCTTTCCGGCGAAGTCCTCCTGAGCGGGTCCCTGATGAAACATTCCGCCACCTCCGATGACATTACCGCCACGGTGCTGGTGCTTGACCCCGACGGGCTTGAAAAAATGCGCCTGGAACGGACAATCCCCGGCGACTTCATCGGGGAAGAAGACCTCGGTCTCCCGGCGTCGTTATCGCTGGAAAAAAATGAATCGGTTTCGTCCCCTCCGGCAGGGCAGATCGCCGACAGGGTATACTGCATCCTCCGCTCCGATACGCCGATCGACTGGAACGCAGTGTCGTGGAAACCGGAATTGACGTACACGAGCATCGAACTCACCTATACGGACGAGAACGGCGAGGAGAAGCCGGTGCCTCTCGACGGGACAAGGGTGTTCCAACATTCCCTCCCCGTCACGACCGCGCTCTACCCACTCCATGACCGGGAACCGGTTGCTCCCTTTGAGGTTCCCGACGGATTTGATACGGGCGGACAGGCCCGGATAATCTTCGAGGCCGCGCCGCTGTCATCGCCTCCGGACGATTACGAGGCGCGCGTCACCCTGGCGGTGAAGCAGGGGGGGAGGCTCGTCGCGAAGGAAAGCGCGGTAGTGTCGCGGTCGCACATGATGCCGATCATTCTCGACCATGTCATGGACCTCGATTCAGGGGACGCGCTTCATTTCGTGTTCGCCTCTGACAGGCACGATATCTCGCGGTATCTCCAGATCGGAGTGCCCGAGGTGTACTACCAGTCTGAAAATTTCAGCCTTGATACGGTCGATCCCTCCACCGCCCACTATACCGACGCCATGGTCTATCGCGGCAGGGGTAGGACACCGTCATTCGGCGGAGGCTATCGATCCTGGTATTACGGACGTTGGAACGGTGAAAATGACGCGATCGTTCCCGAGTACCTGAAGCCCCTTGACGAACAGGACGGCATCGCGATGCCGAACCTCGGATCTGATTCCGAGGAAGAGCTTCTGGCTAAAACGAACGCCATTAATGAGCGCGTTCGCATGTTTTCCTCCATGGTTCCCGATCTTCTTCCCATCAGGAAGGATGAGAACAACGAGATTACGCCCCCCCATACCCTCCCGATTCCGGACGGCGACCGGGGCATGTGGTTCGGCCATGACCGGGACTGCTGGATATCGCCCGGGAAGATGAGCGCCTCCAGGGTCATTCGGAAATATATCCCCGACGGGCCCGAGGTGGACGACCCGGACAACCCGGGACAGAAAAAAGCGAAGATAACGCTCGCCGCCACCGGCATGGGACAGGTCAATGGTATAGGTGTGCCACTTTTCACCAGGTCGGAGCATCGAGGATTGGGCGCGTCATGCGCGGGCACCGGACTCAGCACCACGGAAGGGAATTCGCATACCATGATCGGCTATTTCGATCTGAACGGCGACGGATATCCGGATATCGTCAATTCCTTCGTCAATTTCATCACCGACAAACGGGGAATGATGGGGGGAGTCGGATTGGGCAGCATAGGGAGCGATGTAAAGGCGACCCGAAGCGAGAACGAGAATCTCAGCATGGCGAACCCGATGAATTGTATCGAGTCTATGGAGGCCATACTGGTGGAGACAGACGTCAGGGGGAGCGGCGACGTCAAGGGTCAGAGCAACAACGGCGGTTCGACCGGGGTTTCCGGTTCCGGGGGATTCGGGAGGACCCACACCTCGTATGATTATATTGACGTGAACGGCGATGGTCTCCCGGATCGAGTGGTTTCCGCGCTTGAGGGTCAGCCCACGTTCGTGGTATACAACATGGGGTATTGCTTCAACGGCGGGGGAGTCTGGGATCTTCAACATTTCCAGTTGGAAAAGACGGCGACAGTGGGAGCGGGGGGAGGCGGCTCATACTCCTCGGATAAAACCGGAGTGGGGGGCGGGGTGTCCGTCACCTATTCCCAGGCCGCAACGGAGGCGACCTATATCGACCTGAACGGCGACGGCCTTCCGGACCGCCTCTACAAACGGCTTTCCGATAAGAATTCCCTGCACATACCGAAAGGGATCGTGCCCCTGGGGCCTCTTGTCGTGCAGTATAATACAGGGACCGGATTCATGAACGGGAGTACCTGTTTCGTCGGGGGCGACCACAACGAACCGATCATGTTCAACGAGACGGTCTACCAGAGCCCTACAGGGTATTTTTCGATCAAAATCCCGATCCTCTTCATCGCCATCATCATCAATCCCGGCATGTCGGGGGGGAGGAAGATGCAGAAGACCGACGTGATGATGGTTGATGTGGACGGCGACGGCCTCCCCGACCATGTAAAGTCCGGGGCGGGCGGCATCAGCGTCAGGTTCAACCGGACCGGCCGCACCAACCTCCTGAAATCGGTGACCCGCCCCCTGGGCGGGAAGATCGCCATCGAATACGAGCGGCGGGGCAACACCGTGAAAATGCCCCAGTCGCGGTGGGTCATGACCCGGGTGGAGACCACGGACGGCATGGAGACCCTGGACGCGGGGTCCGGGAGCGTCCACCGCTACGCCTCCTCCTTCGAGTACGAGGAGGGACGCTACCACCGCGGCGAGCGGGAGTTCCTCGGCTTCGGCCGCGTCACGGAGACCCGGGCCGACGGGAGCGTGGTCGAGCGGGAGTTCCACAACGAGAGTCTCTACCTGAAGGGCCTGGAGAAGAAGAGCTCTCTCAGGGACGCAGACGGGGATCTCTGGACCGTGAAGCGGTCGACCCATGAAACGCGGCCGGTCCTCCCCGAGGGGCACCCGATGCGGGGCCACGCCGCGTTCCCGGCCCTGACCCGCGTCGAGACCCTCTACTACGAGGGGGAGACGCAGGACGACGGCTCGCCGGGGAAATCGTCCCTCCTCACCTACGACTACGACGCATACGGGAATGTGACGCGCTTCGTCGATTACGGCGACGCCTCGAGCCTGGACGACGTGCAGGCGCTGATTGCATACGCCTACAGGGCGGAGCCCTACATCATGGACCGCCCGAGCTTGATCCGCGTCACCGACTCCTCGGGGAACGTCCTCAGGCGGCGCGTGGGGGCCTGGGACGCACGGGGTAACCTTCGGGAGCTCCGGGAGTTCCTGGATGACGCCACGGCGGCGGTCACGACCCTCCTCTACGACGATTTCGGAAACCTGTCCTCATTTACGGGGCCGGAGAACGCGAAGGGGCAGCGCTACTCCGTGACCTACACCTACGACCCTGCGGTAAACACACACATCACGGGGATCCGCGACTCCTTCGGCTACGCCTCGTCGGCGCAGTACGAGTATCTCTTCGGCAACCCCCTGATGACCCTGGACGTGAACCGGAACGCCTTTGCCTATTCCTACGACCGCTTCGGCCGGGTGACGCGGATCGTGGGCCCCAACGATTCCGGCTCGGACCGGCCCACCGTGGCCTTTTACTACGGCGCGCCCGTGGCGGGCCCCAACGGGGAGCTCACCGCACCGGCCTACGCCCGCACCATGAACCGGGTGAGCCCCACCATGTCGCGCACCCTGGACACCGTGGTGACGGCGGACGGCCTGAAGCGGACGATACAGACGAAGAAGAGCGCCGAGGTGAACCATATACTCGGGATGACGATATCGGGCCCCGTGGTCCACGACGCCATGGGCCGCCCGGTCCGCGAGGGGCAGCCGGTCTTTGTGCCGTCTCCCTCGTCGGAGTACGCGGCCGCGGAGATGAGAAACCCGACGCGCTATGAATACGACGTCATGGGCCGCAAAACCCTCATTCGCCATCCGGACGCCTCCACAGTGGCCATGACCCACGGCTTCGACGGCGGATGGTTCCTCACGGAGACGCGGGACCAGGAGGGAAAGCTCCGGCGGATGCGGCGCGACGTGCGCGGCAACATCACCTCGGTGCGTGAGCTCTGCGGGGGCCGGTGGAACGCCACGAGCTATATCTACACCCCCCTGGGTGAGATCGCGACAATCATCGACGACGGGGGCAACGCCACGCAGGTACGCTACGACTCTTTGGGACGCCGCACGGCCATCGACAACCCGGACGCGGGGCTCGTTGAGTACCTCTACGACCGCGCGGGGAACGTGACGAGGAAGATCACGCCGAACCTCCGGGCCGCGGGGAAGTCCATCCGCTACTACCACTCTTTCACGCGCCTTGACCGTATCGACTACCCCGACATGGCGGACACCACCTACACCTACGGCCCCCCCGGGGCCCCGTACAACCGGGCCGGCCGCGTGGCCGCGGTCGACAACGGATCGGTGAAGGAGGAGCGCTTCTACGGGAGGCTCGGGGAGGTAACGCGGAGCGTGCGCACCGTGAAGGTGACGAAGCCGTCGCCCGCCACGAAGAGCGTGTCCATGTCCTACGCGTACAACAACCTGGGGCAGATGGAGAACGTGACTTTCCCGGACGGGGAGACCATCATCTACGCCTATGATTACGGTGGAAGGCTCCTGGCCGTATCCGGCTCCAAGGGGGGCATGTTCGAACGCTACGTGCGGGACATCGCCTACGACGAGTTCGGGAGCCGCACCCGGGTCCGTTACGGCAACGATGCGGCGAGCGAATACGAGTACGATCCCCTGACCCGCCGCCTCACGAGGCTCGTGACCACTGCCGGGGGAAAGACCGTGCAGAACCTGGAATACGAGTACGACCGCGCGGGGAACATCCTCTCGAAGACGAACCGCGGCTTCTTCTCCGCCGGGGGAGAGGAGACCACCTCGGAGCAGACCTACGGCTACGACGACCTCCACCGCCTGATCTCCTCCGAGGGGGAATACCGCGACCCGAAGGGCGTGAACACCTACACGAACGACTTCACCTACGACACCATCGGGAACATACTCACGAAGGCCCAGGTGAACGATTTTGACCCGGCGGAGGGCCCCTCGGCCCCGGTGCCGGGCACCACTTACACCTTCAACTATTCCTACAGCACAAAGCCCCACGCCGTGGTCTCCACGGGCGACACCACCTACACCTACGACGCCAGTGGCAACATGACCGCCATGAAGGGCCCGGCGGTGGACCGTACGATCTCCTGGGACGAGGAGAACCGGATCACAAAGACGCTTGACAGGCGCGACGAAACCGTCTACGCCTATGACGACGGGGGCACCCGGGCGATCAAGCGGGGGAGGTACGGCGAGACCTTCTACGCGGGGGAGAACCTCTCGATCCGGAACGGGACGATAGAGTCGAAGCACATCTTCGCGGGCAACGCCCGGGTGGTCACGAAGGTGGCGAACAAGGGGAAGGACGCCGGGACATATTATTATCACGGGGATCACCTCGGATCGAGCAACAGTATCACCACCAAGGCGGGCACGGTTCACGAGAACCTGGAGTACTTCCCGTATGGGGAGACGTGGGTACATGCTTCGGCTCCGCTCAGCAACCTGTCCTTGCCCTTTAAGTTTACCGGGAAGGAGTATGACCCGGAGACGGGGTGGTATTATTTTGGGGCGAGGTATTATGACGCGAGGTTGAGTAGGTGGACAACCATTGACCCGGCGCTGGGTAAGTACTTTCCGAATCCGAACGACTTTGATACGGAGCATGATTATTTCTGGTACCTTGAGCAGGATGCGAGCGCCAAATTGCCGGGGATTGGGGGGGTATTCAATTCTATAAATATGGATCTGTACCAGTATGGCGGAATGAATCCAATGAAGTATGTTGATCCGGATGGGAAACTATTATTCAGGATACCGTTTACAAAAGATTATTTTTATCTCCAGCAGATACCGAAAAATGATGGCGGTGGATATCGTATGGGGAGAACGAACGAAAGTTCTGGAAGATATATCGATCCAACCGGTCATACCGGCATTCGCAGTCTCTGGGCGGATCAAAAAATATCCTTTGTCAATGACGAAAGAAGCAAGCCAAGCACCGACAGGAAAGTGAGTTTCAAGCAGGCAAAGGCGGTGGAAGGTGTGGCAAGGAAGACAGGGCTATTGTTCAATATCAACAGTAGCGTAAGAGGCAAAGGCCAGGGATATCATACAACCGGGGATGCAGTAGATATCAATAGAATTGCTGCAGATGGCGATGTCAGTCAATTCAAAGATAGCACATCGGAATCGCCATCAGCTGTATTGAAGATGTATAAGAAAGGTGAGATGGGACTGATTCGAGATGTAGTCAAGGCATTCGATAGAGAAGGAGCTTTGCAGATTATTCATCCTGAAACAAAATATCGAACTGATCATAAAGACCACATACACGGAGGGAATATTAACAGATGAAAGTTGTTATATGGATATGTAGTGGTGGGAAAAAGAATCGGAAGTATTTATTGATTGTTGTAATCTCATATTTGATATTGATACTTTTTGGATGTGCAAATAATGCTGATACAAAATCATTAGTCCCAGCAACCCCAGAAATTCCAGAAAAATGTTTATTGGGGGGTTGTATTAATGATCAGTTTTATGGAAAGATCAATTCTACTGAAAGTTATTATTATGTGGTTCTATCGAAAGAGACTGATTTAAAGGTAAAACCTTCAAAAGTTTCAAGTACTATTGGTAAATTATATCCTCCATCTCAGGTAATAATTCAATATAAATCTAATGCTCAATCTAAGAATAACAACATCAATGGTAATTGGATATATATCCAAACATTTAATTATAGCGAAGGCTGGATACTTGATGACAGCATTGCCTATAAATCAATGTTCAAGCCTGATCACAGTTTTAATGGGAAAAAAATTGAATATTCATACGGCGATACAAACTATGATTTCGTCTTTACCGGCAGCAATCACTATCGAGGTAAATGGATAAGCACATATCCGGCCGACAAGGGCAAGTCGGGAAAGGTTTTTGGGAAATTATATCGGTACAAGGATATTCTGTATTTTGATTCAGTGCAGAGTGACCATAAATTGTTTATACTCCTTTGTGATTCGGGAAAAGATGAAGGATGTATGTTGAAAATAATAAATTAGCTCTTTGAAAACCAACAATCATTTTCATGTTATAGGGAAACCGCTATGAAGAAATGGTTTGGCATCAATTCATTCTTGTTCGCAACGATTCTCCTGCCATCCTGTGCGACCTTTTCCGGAGATTATTACCGTGTGGTTGATCCTGCAATTCCGCTGACCAATGGAAGACTCGCCGTGGTATGCCGTGATAACCGTTTTATCGCACAGAGGCTTTCCGGGCTCTTGGCCGAAGGACTTGCTCGTCACGGTTTTGTCGTCACGCCCATACGCGAGATGGCCGAGAAAATTCCTCGCTATCCTTCTGGATTGCCCGACTTTTTCGAGGCATCGGATGGGGTTGGTCCGGCAGTTCTTGGTGACAAGGGAGCACTTGCCGTAAAAAAAGTGCGTGAGATGTTTGGCGTCGACTCGATGCTTTTTATTCGGATTAAAAAGTACGGAGAAATCTCCGGGAGGTTCCACAGTATATATTATATGTCCGTTGAAGCGAAGATGGTCGTTTCCCCGGGCAATCGGGTACACGGGCATTCTGATTTTTTTATATCCAGGCGCGTGTGGGGAACTCCACGTGAGGAGGATTATGACCGACTTGTCAATGATGTGGCATCTTCAATGGTGGAAAAAATATTTTCGGCAGGAGAATCGAAATGAAGAAAACCTCTGTTTTATCGGTCATGTGTAGTGCGTTGCTGACGATCGGATGTATGCAGAAAATCGGAGGGACCGTATTCAAGACAACGGTAAAGGATATTAAGACCGGCAAGGGGTCCATTGCCGTACTGGCCGGTTCGTCCGACGAACAAGTACTTGTGATGGCGCGGTATGCGACGGAAGCATTTGCCAAGAAGACCCGATTTGACGTCATGTCTCAGGAGCAGATTGGTAAAAGAATTTCCGGATATCCCTTTAATATTCAGGGCCCGTACAGGTCTGCCTATAAAAAGGTGGCTGAAGACTTTTCTCTGACCGACGTAAATAAATTACGCACCCTTCAGCAACGACTTGGCGTGAAGTATCTCTACGTAATATGGAATCCTCTTAGTTTGGACAGTGGATTGTACGAAACAAAAAGCGGTATTCCTATAGGAAACAGGTATGCCATGGTATACCGGAATGATGAGGTGAGTATAATAGGGCAGTTGTTTGAATGTCCTGCCATGAATGAAGTCGGTAGAACAAACGGGAGATATATCGTTTTGAAAGAAAAAGCCGGCAATTTTATCGTTGCGTCCGCGATATTCAGCCATGAAGAAGGAATGACATACTTTTTTGAAAAGGTTGCGGATAGAGTCGGAAAAAATACCGGAATGGGCAAGTAGACATGCCGTGGCATGGGTGATATAATTATGATGGCGGGAAAAATATTCGACACTGATCATCATAGCTCTTTGAAAACCAACTATCATTTTCAGAGTATCGCCCCCCCCCGCGTTAGGGATGCGGAGGGTTTAGTCGCGGCGCGCCGTTTGCCGCGACCGGAGCGAAGCGGAGACTCGGCTCAAGTCGACGGACAGGAGGTCCGTCGGTGTGAGGACCCCTTATGTCAACATAGTTGTCCCCTGGATAAAACAGGTTGGGGCCACAAAATGCGCACCTGTGACTCGTAACAGTTAAGCGTATACCTGGCCTTTCCGGCAAGAATCACTGGAAATTCATTTTTCCATGTTTTACAAAGCGGACATACACGGCCTTGTTCACATTATCAAGGGTATACAGGACCTTGTAACCCTCGACGATGAGTTCACGGTAGCCGTTCCATTTATTCTTACCGGTGATGGCGAATCCGAGTTCGGGAAACGTTTCAAGGAGTTCGGTTTTTTTCAGCACATTGGAAATGGCTTTGGAATTCATGGACTCAAGGTCGGAGAATACTGAATCTGCAAGAAAGAGTTTATATGTTTTTTCCATGCGCCCTCAGCTTTTCCTTCAGTTGGTCCAGCGTAAGGGTTTTCCCGTCCCGGATTTCCTTTTCGCGTTCTTCCTTCAGCTTGAGTGCTTCGGGAGTATCAAGCCACTCCTCGAACCGCAGTTGGTCGAGCAATTCCTTTTTTTTCTCCCGTGGAAGCTGAGAGATGAGGGAGAAGACCTGTTCGTCGGTAAGGGTGATATTGAGCATTCGGTTAACCTGATTCCAGTGTATGTTGCTATTCTTTAGGCTATAGCACTGTGTCGTTTAATATACTACACGACATGCTGTTTTGTCAATACTGATATAGTAATTTTCCGTCAGGGGCAGTGCCCCGGTGGAGCGCTACGACGACCTCCACCGCCTGATCTCCTCCGAGGGGGAATACCGCGACCCGAAGGGGGTGAACACCTACACGAACGACTTCACCTACGACACCATCGGGAATATACTCACCAAGGAACAGGTGAACGATTTCGCCCCGGCAGGGGGCTCGTCCTCCCCGATTCCGGGCACCACCTACACTTTCAACTACGCCTACGGCGCCAAACCCCACGCCGTGGTCTCCACTGGGGACACGACCTACACCTACGACGCCGGCGGCAACATGACCACCATGAAGGGCCCGTCGATCGACCGGACAATCACCTGGGACGAGGAGAACCGGGTGACAAAGACGCTTGACAGGCGCGACGAAACCCTCTACGCCTATGACGACGGGGGCATCCGGGCGATCAAGCGCGGGAAGTACGGCGAGACCTTCTACGCCGGGGAGAACCTCTCGATCCGGAACGGTACGATAGAGTCGAAGCATATATTTGCGGGGAATGCCAGGGTGGTCACGAAGGTGGCGAACAAGGGGAAGGATGCAGGGACGTATTATTACCATGGGGACCACCTGGGTTCATCGAACAGTATCACGACACGGACCGGGAGTGTTCATGAGAATATCGAGTACTTTCCTTACGGCGAAACCTGGGTACACAGCCTTATCGCCAGGGCGGAGAGCCTGCCCTTTAAGTTTACTTCAAAGGAACTTGATCCGGAAACTGGATTATACTATCACGGCCATAGATACCGCGATCCTCGACTTGGCGGATGGCTAAGCGTCGAACCTGCTCTATTATCGTTTTTGCCGAATAATGACGGAAAAAACTCGCAATTACCAGGTCGTGGAGGGATATACAACCCGGTAAATTTGAATGTATATAACTATGCAAATAATAATCCACTTTGTTATATTGATCCTGATGGCGGAGTACCGGTTTGGGTTGTGCTATTAGGTGTTGCTGCATTAACATTGGATGCAAAAGAAATTTATGATGCGTTTTCTGAGGGGGATAATGGACAAATCGCATTTGCATTGGGAATGACCACTCTCGATATTGCTACGTTTGGCACAAGTGGATGGGCCCTCAGGTTAGCTAAAGAATCAAAACATATAGCAGGCGCAGCCAGTGGTGCGTACAACCATTCAAGGAATCCAGATAGCACGGTTGGATCCACTGCTCTAACCTTTTTTGGGACTTATGCTGCCAGTAGAACTGGGAGTGCTGTAATAAATGGAGTGGGACAACGATTTTGGAGCGGGGGAAGAGCTTTATTCCGTGATGGCATGAAAATTTATGAACCATCCCGACGCAATGAAGCCATAACAAAATATATTGATTTCGGTTATACAGAAAGCGTTAAAAAAGCCGCGGCTCCTGTTGCCAATAACAGTGTACATGCCGGAGGTAATGATCCGGGAACGACTGGCCGGGGCAACAACAATGACACATCTAATGCATTTATCGGTAGAGATTCTTCAGGCAATCCGACAATGACAACAAATCCCCGGGGGTCAGGTTTGACAGACTTGCAACCCATGCGCTGAGAGTAAAACGATGAAACAGAGAATACATATTTATGAAATCCTTAGAACTGACCAGGCATGTATAGTGTTCGTAGGTTCAATGATGGCTGTGATATTAGTGACAATAATTGTTTATGGATCAATAGAAATTTTTGGTAGCTATAGAACTAACACGGGTGGTTTGATTACAGAGGAGGATGTTCCCTATGCGTTTGTTTTTGAAATCGTTGTGGTAGTTGTAGGCCTATTGGGAATCATCATAAGGTATTTGTATTTTAGAAATATATTGGCTAATCAAGTACCGGTTAATGGAATCATTGATAAAGTATCATATGACAAATATAACGAGCCAATTATTGCATTCAATTATGAATTCAATGGGCAAATCTATGAGAGAAAAAAGCATATAGCTGGCGGTAATTATAGGATTTCTCAAGCGATCAAAAAGGGAACAGGGATTAATGTGCTGATAAATAGTAAAAACCCCAAGCAGTTTATTATTGCCGATTTGTATAAGTCGGCAAGAAGTATTATTTGATTGAAAGTTATTAAGCTCTTTGAAAACAACAATCCTTTGCATCCTTTCTCGCCCGCGTGAGGGATGCGGAGGGCCTGGCCCGCAGGGCCGGAGAGAAGCGGAGACTTGGTCCCAATCGCCGGCCAGGATGGCCGGCGGTGCGAGGATGGCCCAGGAGGGGCCTTCCGCAAACACGGGGCAACCAGTTGATGATGCAGTCTTTGATGATGAATGTATAAAAGAATGGCCCAGCAATAGGTCTTTTCACGGCAACCCACCCCTCAAACGTCCGCTGAAAGCGGACAACCTATTGGGCGTCTGTCTGAGTCGAATCCGGCGAAGCCGGTTCGACGAGTTACGCCCGCAGCCCTCCGGCGCCTGAGGAGCGGCGGAGATGGCCACCGCTTTTTCGCCATCCTGGCGGCGGTGGCAGGCGGACCTCCTGTCCGCACGGGAGCGCGAGGGGAAGAGGGCGAGTAGTCCTCTTACCCTCGCAAATGCTCGACCAGCTCCTGGTCACACCCCGCCCCGGTGAGGGGCACCATCCACGGGGGACACCACCTACACCTACGACGCCAGCGGCAACATGACTTCCATGAAGGGCCCGGCAATCGACCGGACGATCACCTGGGACGAGGAGAACCGGGTGACAAAGACGCTTGACAGGCGCGACGAAACCCTCTACGCCTATGACGACGGGGGCATCCGGGCGATCAAGCGGGGGAAATACGGCGAGACCCTCTACGCCGGGGAGAACCTCTCGATCCGGAACGGGACGATAGAGTCGAAGCACATATTTGCGGGGAATGCCCGGGTGGTCACGAAGGTGACGAACAGGGGCAAGGAGGCCGGGACCTACTACTACCATGGCGATCACCTGGCCTCGAGCAACAGTATCACGACACGGACCGGGAGCGTCCATGAGAATATAGAGTATTTTCCCTACGGCGAAACATGGGTACATAAACTCCTGGCGAAGGCGGAGAGCCTGCCGTTTAAGTTTACAGGGAAGGAATATGACCCTGAGACGGGGTGGTATTATTTTGGGGCGAGGTATTTTGATGCGAGGCTTTCGCGGTGGACCGCCGTTGATCCTGCGCTGGATAAGTATTTCCCGAATCCTAATGATTTTGATACGGAACATGATTACTTCTGGTATTTGCAACAAGACGCGAGTGCTAAACTGCCGGGTATCGGAGGGGTCTTCAATTCCATAAATCTGGATATGTACCACTACGCGGGGCAGAACCCGGTGAAGCTTGTGGACCCGGATGGGGAGGCGGCATTTGTCCCAGTCCTTATAGCTGCGATAGTCTTTGTGTTAAGTGATTTGTCCCCATTAAACGACAATGAACATCATTCTTTGTTTTATTCTGAAAAAAATGGTACTTCTGGAACATCAAGAAGTAATATGGCTGATAATGTTGTAGGATTTAGCGCTGAGATGGCGACCGATACGATCAAAGGAAAAATTCAAACTGGCAGAGATGTAAATAGAGTTATAAAGCAAAACCATCAAGTAAAAAAACAATTACTTGAAAAAGGTGAGCATACAATGAGAAAGTCTTTAGCTTTAGACAAACAAACAAACAAGAATATCCATACTTTAAAAATGAAAGCCCCGAAACCAACAATTCTTGGCAAGGTGCTTGGTAAAGGAATTACGGCATTATCATTTATTAAAAGCTATTTTGATTCAACAAGGGAATGTAATAGGCAAGGAAAAGAGTGGAGTTCGTATGTTAAAGATAAATAAGAATATTCAAATAGATAGTTAGAGAGCAAGAAATGTCAATATTGATTGTGGTAATTCTAATTTATGTGTTATTTCCATTAGTGCATGTCATTCTTGCGTCTCTTATCATACAAGTCAAAATTATTATTAATAGCGATTTCCAGAAGCGATATTGTGAAATTAAAGGCAGTGTTTCGAAATTATTCTATATAAATATGGTTTTTGATTTTATATTGTTTGCGATATTATCATTTATATTTATATTTATATTTTATAAATCATTGAGTGGTTTTTCAATTATTTATAAAATAATATTTTTTATTAGTAGTTGCGTATTATTAATTTTTGACATTATATTTTTTTCCCATATTGATCCAAAAGAATTGAAGGATATCAAATCAAGAGCTCCACTTTTTTCCTTCCCTTCTCTGCCATTATTTTATAGCAAAAAGAATAATGTTATCGCTAATCCAATGTCGAGTCCATATTATTGGATAATTTTGGTTGTAATGATATTAATTATTTACTTGAATCGATAAAGTGTACAGTGACGATATTTACCTGACAGCATCAAAACAAGCTCTTTGAAAACCAACCATGCCGATGCACCCAATCACCGCCGCGTGAGGGATGCGGAGGGTTTAGTCGCGGCGCGCCTTTTGCCGCGACCGAAGCGAAGCGCAGGCCGTAGCAGCCCGACCCCTCGCGATACAGGGTTGAGGATTTGAAGGAGAAAAGCGCGCGAGGGGGCACGCCCGAATGATGATTACCACACCGTGACCTTCCCGGACGGCGAGTCGGTCATTTACGCCTATGACTACGGGGGGAGGCTCATGGCGGTATCCGGCTCGAAGGGAGGGGTGTTCGAGCGCTACGTGCGGGACATCGCCTACGACGAGTTCGGGAGCCGCACGCGTCTCCGCTACGGCAATGACGCGGCAAGCGAGTACGAGTACGACCCCCTGACGCGCCGCCTCACGGGGCTTGTCACCACTGCCGGGGGAAAGACCGTGCAGAACCTGGAATACGACTACGACCGGGCGGGGAACATCCTCATGAAGACGAACCGCGGCTTTTTCTCCGCCGGGGGCGCCGAGGCCACCTCGGAACAGACCTACGGCTACGACGACCTCCACCGCCTTATCTCCTCAGAGGGGGAGTACCGCGACCCGAAGGGGGTGAACACCTACACGAACGACTTCACCTACGACACCATCGGGAACATCCTGACCAAGGTACAGGCGAACGATTTCGACCCGGCGGAGGGCCCCTCGGCCCCGGTCCCCGGCACCACCTATACCTTCAACTATACCTACGGGGCAAAACCCCACGCCGTGACCTCCACGGGCGACACCACCTACACCTACGACGCCGGCGGCAACATGACCGCCATGAAGGGCCCGGCGGTGGACCGTACGATCACCTGGGACGAGGAGAACCGGGTGACAAAGACGCTTGACGGGTGCGACGAAACCCTCTATGCCTACGACGACGGGGGCATCCGGGCGATCAAGCGGGGGAAATACGGCGAGACCTTCTACGCCGGGGAGAACCTCTCGATCCGCAACGGGACGATAGAGTCGAAGCACATATTCGCCGGCAACGCACGGGTGGTCACGAAGGTGACGAACAAGGGGAAGGAGGCAGGGACCTATTATTATCACGGCGACCACCTGGGATCGAGCAACAGCATCACGACACGGACCGGGAGTGTCCATGAGAATATTGAGTACTTCCCGTATGGGGAGACCTGGGTACACAGCCTTTTAGCCAAGGCAGAGAGTCTGCCGTTTAGGTTTTCGGGGAAGGAGTATGACCCGGAGACGGGGTGGTACTATTACGGTTTACGTTACTATGATTCTAAAGTAAGTAGATGGATTAGTGCTGATCCCGCTCTGCCATCTTTTATGCCATATGATGACAGAAAGAATTCACAATTACCGGGGCTTGGTGGTGTATATAATCCAGTCAATCTCAGTTTGTATAACTATACAAGCAGCAATCCGATTTGCTACATTGACCCTGATGGGGGTGCTGCGGTCCCGGTATGGGTTCTTGTATTAGGTGGTGCAGCATTAGCAATGGATGCTTATGATATTTATGATGCCTTTTCTGAAGGTGATGGCGGACAAATTGCATTTGCAGTTGGAGTAACTGCACTTGATGCTGCTTCATTTGGTTCCGGCGGCTGGGTGCGCAGGGCAATTGTAGAATCACAACATATTGCAAGAGCAGGAAGTAGCGCTTATAGTCATTCTCAGAATCCAAATAGCACTTTTCGATCAACTGCTTTAACCTTTGTAGGAACGTATGCTGCCAGCAGAGTCGGGAGCGCCGCAATTCGGGGAGTTGGGCAACAATTCTGGAGCGGTGGGCGCGCTTTATTCCGTGATGGAATTAAAATATATGAACCATCAAGACGTAATGAGGCTATTACTAAATTTATCGACCTTGGTTATACAGAAAGCGTTAAGCAGGTTGCCGCACCTGTTGCTAATAACACCGCACAAAGAGGTGGATCGAGCGGGAGTTCATCCGGTCGAAGCGATAGTGGCAATTCACCTGGTGTATTAATCGGAACAGATCCTTCAGGTAATCCAGTACTAACAACTGACCCTCGGGGTTCCGGTTTGTCAAATTTACAACAAATGCATTAAGGTTTATTATGGAAAAGCGAAAGATAAATATTTATGAAATTCTTCGTACTGATCAGGCAAGTAAAGTTTTTGTCGGTATTTTTTTAGGCTTACTGTTGGTATTAATATATGTATATGGTTCGATAGAAATATTTGGAGGTTATAGAACCAGGTCTGGAGGTTTTGTAACATTTAAAAAAGATGCTCCATTTATTATATCACTTCATTTAACAGGTGGGGTTATATGCATAATTGGAATCCTGACAAGGTATATCTATTTCAAAAATATACTAACAAATCAAGTACTGGTTAAAGGTGTTATAAAAAAACTTTCATATAATAAATCTAACCAGGTATATATAGAATTTAGTTATTTTTACAATGAGCATAATTATAAAAAGAAAAAAGATATAGGAGGGGGCAATTATAAGATTTCTCAGGCTGAAAAAGATGGGTCAGATATAAATATATTGATTAATAAAAATAAACCCGGACAATTTATAATAGCTGATTTGTATAAATCGGCAAGGAGTTTTTATTAATGTTTAACACCGTCACGACCCGGAACAAAAGAGACTGACTGATTCGTTATAACGAATCCAATATCCTGGCCATTGCCGGCAGACAAAACCCTTAAAAACCAGATTAGATTAGAAATCTCTTTGAATTGCCGAAGCGTGGAGAAACCGCTATGAAGAAATGGTTTGGCATCAATTCATTCTTGTTCGCAACGATTCTCCTGCCATCCTGTGCGACCTTTTCCGGAGATTATTACCGTGTGGTTGATCCTGCAATTCCGCTGACCAATGGAAGACTCGCCGTGGTATGCCGTGATAACCGTTTTATCGCACAGAGGCTTTCCGGGCTCTTGGTAAAAGAAATTACTCGTCACGGTTTTATTGTCACGCCCTTGCGCGAGATGGCCGAGAAAATACCCCGCTATCCGTCTGGATTGCCCGACTTTTTTGAGGCATCGGATGTGGATGATCCGGCAGTTCTTGGTGACAAAGGAGAATATGCCGTAAAAAAAGTGCGTGAGATGCTTGGCGTCGACTCGATGCTTTTTATACGGATTAAAAAATACGGAGAAATCTCCGGGAGATTCCACAGTATGTATTATATGTCCGTTGAAGCGAAGATCGTCGTTTCCCCGGGCAATAGGGTACACGGGCATTCTGATTTTTTTATATCCAGGCGCGTTTGGGGAACTCCACGTGAAGAAGATTATGACCGACTTGTCAATGATGTGGCATCTTCAATGGTGGAAAAAATATTTTCGGCAGGAGAATCGAAATGAAGAAAACCTCTGTTTTATCGGTCATGTGTAGTGCGTTGCTGACGATCGGATGTATGCAGAAAATCGGAGGGACCGTATTCAAGACAACGGTAAAGGATATTAAGACCGGCAAGGGGTCCATTGCCGTACTGGCCGGTTCGTCCGACGAACAAGTACTTGTGATGGCGCGGTATGCGACGGAAGCATTTGCCAAGAAGACCCGATTTGACGTCATGTCTCAGGAGCAGATTGGTAAAAGAATTTCCGGATATCCCTTTAATATTCAGGGCCCGTACAGGTCTGCCTATAAAAAGGTGGCTGAAGACTTTTCTCTGACCGACGTAAATAAATTACGCACCCTTCAGCAACGACTTGGCGTGAAGTATCTCTACGTAATATGGAATCCTCTTAGTTTGGACAGTGGATTGTACGAAACAAAAAGCGGTATTCCTATAGGAAACAGGTATGCCATGGTATACCGGAATGATGAGGTGAGTATAATAGGGCAGTTGTTTGAATGTCCTGCCATGAATGAAGTCGGTAGAACAAACGGGAGATATATCGTTTTGAAAGAAAAAGCCGGCAATTTTATCGTTGCGTCCGCGATATTCAGCCATGAAGAAGGAATGACATACTTTTTTGAAAAGGTTGCGGATAGAGTCGGAAAAAATACCGGAATGGGCAAGTAGACATGCCGTGGCATGGGTGATATAATTATGATGGCGGAAAAAATATTCGACACTGATCATCATAGCTCTTTGAAAACCAACTATCATTTTCAGAGTATCGCCCCCCCCCCGCGTTAGGGATGCGGAGGGTTTAGTCGCGGCGCGCCGTTTGCCGCGACCGGAGCGAAGCGGAGACTCGGCTCAAGTCGACGGACAGGAGGTCCGTCGGTGTGAGGACCCCTTATGTCAACATAGTTGTCCCCTGGATAAAACAGGTTGGGGCCACAAAATGCGCACCTGTGACTCGTAACAGTTAAGCGTATACCTGGCCTTTCCGGCAAGAATCACTGGAAATTCATTTTTCCATGTTTTACAAAGCGGACATACACGGCCTTGTTCACATTATCAAGGGTATACAGGACCTTGTAACCCTCGACGATGAGTTCACGGTAGCCGTTCCATTTATTCTTACCGGTGATGGCGAATCCGAGTTCGGGAAACGTTTCAAGGAGTTCGGTTTTTTTCAGCACATTGGAAATGGCTTTGGAATTCATGGACTCAAGGTCGGAGAATACTGAATCTGCAAGAAAGAGTTTATATGTTTTTTCCATGCGCCCTCAGCTTTTCCTTCAGTTGGTCCAGCGTAAGGGTTTTCCCGTCCCGGATTTCCTTTTCGCGTTCTTCCTTCAGCTTGAGTGCTTCGGGAGTATCAAGCCACTCCTCGAACCGCAGTTGGTCGAGCAATTCCTTTTTTTTCTCCCGTGGAAGCTGAGAGATGAGGGAGAAGACCTGTTCGTCGGTAAGGGTGATATTGAGCATTCGGTTAACCTGATTCCAGTGTATGTTGCTATTCTTTAGGCTATAGCACTGTGTCGTTTAATATACTACACGACATGCTGTTTTGTCAATACTGATATAGTAATTTTCCGTCAGGGGCAGTGCCCCGGTGGAGCGCTACGACGACCTCCACCGCCTGATCTCCTCCGAGGGGGAATACCGCGACCCGAAGGGCGTGAACACCTACACGAACGACTTCACCTACGACACCATAGGGAATATCCTGACCAAGGTACAGGTGAACGACTTCGACCCGGCGGAGGGCCCCGCGGCCCCGGTGCCCGGCACTACCTATACCTTCAACTATTCTTACGGCGCAAAGCCCCATGCCGTGGTCTCCACGGGCGACACCACCTACACCTACGACGCCAGCGGCAACATGACCACCATGAAGGGCCCGGCAATCGACCGGAAGATCACCTGGGACGAGGAGAACCGGGTGACAAAGACGCTTGACAGGCGCGACGAAACCGTCTATTCCTATGACGACGGGGGCATCCGGGCGATCAAGCGGGGTAAGTACGGCGAGACCTTCTACGCGGGGGAGAACCTCTCGATCCGGAACGGGACGATAGAGTCGAAGCATATATTTGCGGGGAATGCCAGAGTCGTTACGAAGGTGGCGAACAAGGGGAAGGATGCGGGGACGTATTATTATCATGGGGACCATTTGGGATCGAGCAACAGTATCACCACGAAGGCGGGCGCGGTGCATGAGCACCTGGAGTACTTCCCGTATGGGGAGACCTGGGTGCACAAACTTTTAGCCAAGGCAGAGAGTCTGCCGTTTAAGTTTACCGGGAAGGAATATGATCCGGAGACGGGGTGGTTTTATTTCGGGGCGCGGTATTATGACGCAAGGTTGAGTCGCTGGACCGCCGTTGACCCGGCGTTGGATAAGTATTTTCCGAACCCGAACGACTTCGATACGGAGCATGACTACTTCTGGTATCTTGAGCAGGATGCGAGTGCCAAATTGCCGGGTATCGGAGGGGTGTTCAATTCCATAAATCTGGATATGTACCACTACGCGGGGCAGAACCCGGTGAAGCTGGTGGACCCGGATGGGGAGGCGATATTTATCCCTCCGGCGGTGTATGGCATAGCGGTTGGAGCAGCCTATTTGGCCGCGACACCTGCCGGACAAAATTTAATGAGACATGCAACACGGCTTGCGTTAAGGGCTGGACCGATGATCGCAGCTACTTTGCCGAGGGCCGGTATTGCGATTACCCGGGGCAACCCGCAGTTGATGTTGCGGAATGCCCAGGGCCTGATACGACATTCGGTTCCCAATCTACTGCGAAGCATTGTTAATCCTCAAACGAGCAATCAGGCCAGCAGGATGGCCGCGGAGAAATTGGGTACCATGACTAATAATGCGATAGTCGATAAAATTGGGTTGGGGAACTTAGAGGCAATCAAAAAAGGTGTTGAAATTTACTCAGGGACAGCTCCAAACCCGCCAAGTTCTCATCTTCAAAATATTGGATTCCTTATAAATGAAGTCATACAAAAGTTCAAAAAGAAAGAATAACTATTTTATTCCTAATGCAAAATTTCTTGAATACGGGATAATTTTTATTTCCGTTGGATCATTGGGATTGATACATGGCGGTTTTTCTTCGTGGTGGGGATCGGGATTGTCTCGGCTGTCGACGATGATCCTCGTGGCTTTTCTCTTGTGTATTGGTATAAGCTTTCTATTGCTTTTTATTATTTGGTTTATTAGAAGTAGACCAGACAAGGAAAACGTAAAAGGTATTAGTTCGATTATTGCCGCCTGGTTTATATTGGTTCTACTATGTTTATTGGAAAACCGTGAAGTGTTTCAGTTTCCAGTTGTACTGCATGTAATATTGGTCATTGGCTTTGTTATATATATGGATCATGTCCTTTCAAAAATTAATTTTCGGAATAATAATAGTGGCTTAAAGGAAAGATAGTATCCGTTATTATGTTTACGTAAAAAAGATTACTTCTTATTATAATAGGTGATCAGATTGATCACAGTTCGGTAAAGTGCGGTTCTGAATCGCCATAAATTGAAAAATATACTTGAGTGAGGTGGAATGTGAAACAGCATGTACGAAAAATCTGCACGCTTTTAGTGGCGCTCTATGCGTCCTTACTTCTATCCGGATGCGCTTCCTGGTCGCATTTTAAGCTTTCAGACGAGAAGAGAATCCCAGTTCCCGGCACCATAGCCGTCATAAGCGGCAGTGATTCGGAATTTGATGTGAAAACCGCGGAATTCATCACGAAGGAATTAAACGAAAATACCAAATTCAAGGCGATGAGCCAGAAAAGGATCGGCCAGATCATCCCGCAATACCCGGCGCAACTGGTGGATTTCCGTTGTTTGGGAAGCGACTGCTACTCAAATCCGTATATTTCCGACAATGCCCTGGCAAACCTGAACGCGCTGCAATCGAGATTGAAGACGAACTATGTCCTCCTTGTGTGGAACGAGAATACTTCTCTATTGACCGGGCAGTACGGAGGAGGGAAGGTGCGGACCACGGTGTTTTCCCGCCTCATCGTGTATCCCGGCAGGGAGATCGTCGGCTACTCGTTTTTCTCCGAGTCACGGACGGTGTGGCTGTCTACGCTTGGCAGCAAACTCGTTGAAGACGCGTTCAGGAAGCTGCTTGAAGACAATTCCGAAAAAATCGTCAATGCCTTGAGCGGTTCGCTGAAATCGCAGAAATAGTCTGGTTGCCGGCGTTATCGTTGCCCTGCCGGGGATTGTAAAAGGAACATCCCCGGCAGTTTGGGCGATGAGGGGATTGACCCTACTTGAGCGTTCCCGTTTTTTTGGCGATTTTAACCGCAATCTGTTCGCTCGCGTATCTGATCGCATCCTCGGGGCTTCGGGGCACGTTGCTGCCGATGACAAAACCCTCGGCGTACATCGTCTTGAACATGCTCCTCCCGACTTCCTTGCCGCCGGGATATGAGAAAAACTGCGTTATCGCGTGTATCTGGTAGGGCGTTGCCGTACTCCCGCCGATCTGCATTTCAACATGTACGGGCGCCCATATGACATAGAGATTATCAACGCCGAGTTTTTTCTGGATTTCATTGAGCCTGGCGGTGTCGGTATTGTCGTATTTTTCGATAATGTTCATGTACGCCGATTCATAGGGCCCCCTGATGATCGAGGGGTAATTCCCCAGCCTGGCGGAAATTTCCTGCTGGGACATGATGGTGAACGAGCTGACCCTGGCAAGCTCCTCCGTCACTATTCGCGCGAAAATGACGCTGTTCTGATTTTTTAATCCTGAAATTACGGCCAGCTTGTTGCCGCGTATTTCCTCTTTCTTGCCAACAAAATCAAAGAAGGTTATGCATGAGCTGAAAAATGCCAGGCACAATACGACGGATAGAAGTTTAAGACGTGACATCGACTTTCCTCCATATGTTTTTTCCCAATAGACATCCGGCACGGCCATGCGGGTGCTATTGGTTTTTACTATATTTTGATTGTACGCGATTTGGATTTATTAAATGATTATCGAGCGACTGTAGAAGTCAAGCACCAATTGGTTCCTGGAAGGAAGATTTGAACGGTTTTATGCATGAGTGCCTCGATGGATATCGATTGGGTGGGGTTAACACGCCATTCAGTGCATGGGGCAGTATGCATGTAAGAACGATCCCTGTGGGCGTTGTCTCGCAATTGTCAGGGGAGATGGACTTGAAAACAGGCCTCATCCCATGTAGCAAAAATGTAGCAAATCAGTCTACACCAGGCTGCACGACCCAGCACGTTGATCGGATTTTCCTTGACTTTCTCTGATGAAAAAGCATCATCTTACACCATGAAGCACCCTCATCCGGAACGGGGCGCCCGCTTCTAAGCCGTGGGTCGAAGGTTCGATCCCTTCCTGGCGCGAAGCTAACTCCTGGATAGGTCAGGGGTTCCGGTTCCTGACCCTTCCGGCCCGCCCCCCGGGGAGGCTTAGTTCACCAAATCTTCACCATCGGCACGCCGGAAAGGGATCAAATCGGTGAGCCGCTCCATCTTTTCGGCGAGATCGGGCCTCGCGAGGGGGGCGTAGCGCCTTTGCGTCGTCGTAAGGTCCTGGTGACCGAGAACCACCTGAATATCCTCCATCGGCACTCCCCTGTCCAGCAGGAACTGCGCGCAACAGTGCCTTAAGTCATGGAGCCGCAACGGACCGTCGTGTGCCGTTTCGAAGGACAGGGCCGGTCTGAATCTCTTCCATGAAAGCTGAAGCGCCTGGTAGGAAGACGCGAAGACCCTTTCACGTGTTCCACTCTCCCGCATCATTTCAAGAAACAGATCGCGTATCGGCCCGATAAGTGGCACGACACGGGCACGCTTTGACTTTGTCTTCTGTCTTGATAGAAAGACAATGTTCCTCTCAAAGTCAACTTCGTCCCAGGTGAGGTTCATAATCTCACCGAACCGGAGCCCGGTGCCAAGGGCGATCTGAATGAGGCGGTTCAAACGGCGGTCATAGGCGGCAGTTTTGTCGAGTAACTCCCTGATCTGGTCCATGGTAAGCCTGATCTCCCTGTAATTGTTCTCCCTGGTTCGCAATTTGAAACAGGGATTTGCTTCAAGATGCTCCTGCACTATCGCCCAGTTAAAGAACGAAGAGAGAACATTGAGGGAATGATTAAGGGTGCTTGCTGAAACCCGCTCGGGCTTCTTCCTTGTGGTCCAGAGACATTGGGTTCGACGCCATTTCAGGAACTCTTCGATGTGCTTCCGCCTGATTTCCCTGAGCGGCATGTCGTGGAAGAACTGCTTGATAAGCGATTCAACCACGGTTTTGTAATGCCCTGAAGTCTGCGCCGACCTGGTTTCCTTCACATGGTCAAGAAACCGATCAAGATTTTCAAAGAGCATCGGTTCGCGGGCCCGCTTCGCCGAGGCCTCAAGTCCCATTTCCCACGAACGGAAGAGGGCCTTGACCTCCGACGGCCAGCATTTTACTCGCTTCTGGTGCCGCTTGCCATCGATGCGGGTGTCAAATCTGTACGTCCTTTTGCCCGTGTCACTGTGCCGGGCGATTTCCGAATATCCCATGGGTACCTCCTAATGGGTACCCGGTCCGACCGGTTCTACGGTACTGGATTTACCGTCGGAGTCAATGACTTTTACTGCATGATTTTCGATGGCGGCGATTACTTCCTCGATGCGGAACAGGTGTTTGCCCGCGAACTTGTACGATGGGATGCGCCCTTCACGAGCGAGGCGGCGGATAGCCTGAACGGGCAGGCCGATCTTTTCCGACACTTCGGTTGATGAAAGATATCTTTTCCCTGTCTTTTCCATGCGATGTTCCTCCGTTACAAGTGCTTTCTGCACGGTTGTGTGTGTTTCCGATAAGGAAACTTTGAATGGGGAACTTTGAATGGGATCAGTTTGAAAATGTAGGCTTGTCTATAATAGTTTTGGCAATGGAAATCTTGTCAATATTTTATGGTATACCATGCCCGGCATTGCACTTTCCATGTCAACCCTTTAGGGGAAAAGGTTATAAAAAGACTTCTCCTTCTAGGGAGGGGGCCAGGAGCAATATCACTAAGGCTAAATCTACGCAGAGCGCAATAGGTCCAGGACTATTGCTTTTACCTCTTCATTAGACATGGGCGGGGGGAGTACCCTGATATAGCAAAATCTGTCAGGGAGGACAGCGTAATCCATATCTACGACATAGGTAAAGAGGATATCCCCCAGCGGGGTGGTAATGTTCAAGACTGGTAGTGTTTTCGCCGGCCCTCCTACTTTATTAATTTCCTCGTAGCCAAGCCAGTCGGCATTAGATACATTGTACAGGCGGCCGTCCCCGAAGTCAAGATATCGTCCACACCGGATATAGCCTTCATTTATTTGCCAATACTTCTCGCTAGTTAGCCGCTCTGCTACTTCGCGTATCTGAACTGCTATGTGGTCTTTTATTTCTTCTTCTTGGAGGCTCCTCACTTTGTCTTTTCTCATATTCTTCCTATAATCCATTTTCCATGCGAAATATGGCACCTCGACCGCCGGTCCGGTATCGCTAATGCTTCTACCGTGCCACATTACCTCTTCCATGTTTTCGTCCCCTTTCAGTACTTTACGTCCATAGTAATACTCGGCCAACAGGACTTCCCCGGGCAAGCCGACCGATGGCCTACGTCCCCCGGACCATAGCCCGGACCATTCCACCCTACCGATCGACGGATAGTAAGATACCCGCACCACGGCATTAGACCCCCGCTCCATCGTTTCAATTATGGCGCTGTACATATCCTCAATATCACCAACCTTTTCATACGATTCGGAGATACACGTAAACAGTAAACCATCCAGCCCAGTATTATATAAAGCACCCAGCGCCCAAGTCGCATAATCGCTTAGCATCTTACTTACCTCCCTTATTATTGCTGATATTTTCGTGTATTCTATGGGCAACCCTCCGGAGCCCGGTAAGGTTATTCCTGGAAAGGGCCATGTAAAAGTTGCTCGAACTCGTATTCAACTCCCGGGCGAGGGGCTCAAAACCTCCATGGTTATTAGCCATGGAATTGATATACTCCCCGTAGTACTCCTGGAGCATATCGTATAATTTCTCTGCTTCCGCAATTGTCTTGATCTTATTCCGCATTGTCCATGCCTCCTGACTGACTACTAACAATATAGTTAGTGACTATTATATCGTCAAGTGTTTCTAACAAAAAAGTGAGTATGGTGAGTGTTTTTTTTGGGCCTACTATTGACGATAGGCCCATAATCTACTATATTAAATACAATGATCGCCGCCCGGTGGTCAGAAAGTAAGCCAAACCTGGCAAGCAGCGCCCCTCCGATGGGCCACCCCTAACTACCCTGAGTTATCTGCATCAACACATTTAAAAAATTATGCACCGGATGGTGGATAATAATATTAGGTCTTTACCGCTCCAGGGGCGGGGAGGGGGCACCCGAACCGCCGACCACTTTAACCTGGAAGGTAAGACAAATAACACGAGGAGCGGTAAACATGGAACCAAACTCACCCCCGACATACCTTAACGGCCGATACTCCGAGGAGATCCTCGGGAAAGGCTGGACCCCACTACCAAATATATTATTGAGCACCGCCAAGGACCTTGGCCTTACCCCCAATATGGTGGCATTGTATGCCGCCATACAGTCGTGGCCGTCGGGGGAACCCGTTACCGATGGTCAAATTATGGCGCGGGCCAGTATGTCCCAGTCCACCATTACAAGAACGAAAAGGGCCATGCTCAAATTGACCACCCGGGAAGGTGTCCCACTGGTCAAATATGAAATAGTCCACGAACCAGGGGCGGGGAATAGGCCCCTCGGTACTATTTACGACTTCACCGTCCTGAACGCGGAGGCCGTGAGGATCCATAATTCACCCGATGGTCAATCTGACGATCAGGGATTCCCCGATAGTCAAGTTGAGCACCGAGAAACTCGGTTAGAGTCCCATTCCCCAATGGTCAAATGTGAATTCCCCGATGGTCAAGTTGACCAGTATTTATATCATAGATATCTTAGTGAGTCCCTATTATCTATAAAGAATTATACCAAAGAAATTATATACCCTGGATATACTAATCCTATTACCCCCAGGGACCATCAGAGTCCCTGGGGTGGCCGTTATATAACTATCCAGGGGAGTTATTATATACCCGGTGAGATAGAGGGAGTCCCCGGAGAGTCCCTTTGCATCGGGGAAGAAATTGATACTCCCCGGGAGTCCATATCAACATCCATTCCCAGTGTTAATACCGTCACTATCCTGGAGAGGAAGTCTAACTCATCGGACGACGACGGCTTTGTTGCCGTCGTCCGGGAGGACATTGATACACCTGGGGAGTCCCTAGTCCAATCCTTCCCGGTATCCTATATTCCAGAGTCCCTAGCTTTACCTGGACCGGTGGTCCATACTGGGGAGTCCCTTACCATGTCCGGGGAGGAGGACCGATCCAGGGGAGGAGGGGAGTCCCTTCCCGATGCTAATTACAACCAGGGAGTTACCCCCTATCCCACCCCCCCTATAGTCCCACCCTCCCTTTCCCCCACGGGTCTGGCTCGGGCCAAGTCCAGGGGATCTCCGGGAGTACGACGATTCCCGGGCTCACCCTGGCCAACACTTCGGGCACAACCAATCGATCGCCAGGGGATTTGAGGGCCCCGGTGCTGTACTTCTGTCTGGCTACCCATCGGAGAAGGTCGTCCGCTCAATTCGCACACCTTTAGGGGCCCTGACATTATTCACCGATAGCAGTTATGGTGGCTACGCTCCTCGCTCATTCAGACGATAGGGCGAGCCAGACTGGCGCGATATGACTCCGGTGTCATTATTCTATCTACTTATCCCATAGTGGGTGCTAAAACAATTGGGTTGGATAAAGAGTACGGGCCAGTTTGAAGTATAATTAAGGAATGGAACAGAAAATAAGTAGTGCAGAAAAAAGCCCATATGGGCTTAAAATTACTTGATTTTTATTACCTGATAGATAATATGGTATAATCCATTGATACAAAACTTGTACACCATAATTTCCCGATATCTCCGGTGATACTATTTTCATGTATATTATCAAGGAGAGGTCAGGAATGATGGAATTTTGCTTGTACAACTCGTTCAGAGAACAATTCTGAGAAGGAGGCCCAGTATGAAACGACACGTGTGGATACTGGTATTGCTCATGACGATCCCGTTCTTCGGCTGTGCGTCCATGGGGTTTATCTTCCGCGGGCCCGTCTACGGTCCCTTCATGGGAATAAAGTATGTGGGACCCAAGGCGGCGAAGGACTGGAATGAAGGTACGCGGGCCTGGTCCAAGAGCTTAGACGACGAATACATCAGGACCGGGCGATGGAGTGGCGCCAGTCCTCCCTCGGCAGAGCTCCAGAAGCTCCGGAGGGAGTATGGCGCCTACGTCCGTTCTTGGGACCGCTTCCAGAACAACTACCGGGACATGGCGGGGCACCATGCCAAGCGCCTCCGGGCCCGGCGAGGAGAGTTTATCGAACTCGACGACTGGAGGAAAGGCAAGCGGCCGCCCCACTGGAGAGAGGACGCCTACCTCTGGATGGGCACCGGGCGAAGCGGGATCTCCTCCCACTGGGGGAGGAACCGGTGAATAAGTGCATATTGCGATATTCCTTTCAAAGTTTCATGTAAGGCTTCCATGAGCATGCGCAAAGACTCACCCGTTATTATATATTGTTTTAAAACCACAAGTATGCCCTGTATAATCCCATCATTTTTCAGCATCAGGTTGCAGGTAATATGATCATTTCATCGCTGAATTCTGTTAGAGTTGTTTTATTACTTAGAATTATATCAACTCATAGTGCCATACACATTGTAAGTATTGGCGAAAGTAATGAATTATCAAGGTTCTAACCTATGCACATTGCACTGATATTATTCATAGAGCCTGTCCACCAGTTTTTTCTTGTCATGTTACTCCCGTTATTAAAAGATACTACCAAGAATCCACTTGTACCCATTGACCGGTGTAATAATGTGCGGTAATTCTTGATAATAATCATAAGGAGTTTAAAATGCTTGATAATTATTTTCAATATCGTGATGAAATAATCTTTAACTTAAATAAATTGATTCAAGTTGCCAAAGAACGAGGAAATCAAAATATTTGTAATAATATTTCTGATTTGGCTACCAAATTAAACAATAACACTTTTCTTATCGCTGCATTTGGCGGATTTAGTTCCGGTAAATCAACTTTTTTCAATGCTTTAGTTGGAGAAAAAATCTTCCCTTCTCTTCATACACCTACTACTGCTTCAATCAATTTTCTTACTTACAATGATAAATCTGGCATTATTGTAAATTATAAATCTGCAGAAGAATTAAAATCGAATATTCAGAGTAAAATTGAGGACTATAAGAATGCAGATACACAATATCCCAATCTCGGTAAATCTGTTTCACTTCCGATAAGTGAACTTACTAATATTTCACGTGAGAATCTTGAATCCATATATGTGCGTGATATTATCGTACAATATCCATCGGAACATTTGAAACCGAAGGGTGTTATATGGATTGATACACCTGGAACGGATTCAGTTATTGACTATCATAAAAATGTGACTTATAACCTGATAGATAAGGCTGATGCGATATTATTTTTTATATATGCGCCTGTACCATTTAAAAATTCTGATTGGATATTCCTAGAAGATATCAAGAACATAAGAAATTCGATAAAAACAGATAAGTTTTTCTTTATTCTAAATGCGATTGATGCAATTGAGAATCAGCCAATTGAAGAAGTATTAAAGTATGTAAAAAATCAGCTAGAAAAAAAAGCCGGCATTTTTAAACCTAATATAATTCCAATATCATCAAAACTTGCCCTGTATAGTAGAATAAAAATATCAGGTAATATCAATCCTCAGGAAGAAAGAGAACTGAGGAAAATGTTAATAAATTATTGTGATGATATTAATGATATTTCTCCTGATAAAGCAATAGAATTAAGTCGGTTTCAGGATTTGGAATCGGCTCTTTCGGTTTTTTTAAATAACGAAAAAGCTGTTGTTCTAATTAATAGTACAATAGACAGAGCATTAAGGATTCACGATGATATTATTCGAGATATCAATCTTGAGAAATGGAGCATTCAGAAAAGCGTTGATGAATTTGACGAACTAATTACAAATAAACTAATGCCAAATCTTGACTCAAAACGAAAAGGAATAATAAAGATTATTGATATATTACAAAAAGAACTACAGGCAATCCAGCCTGACTTTTCAAACCTTGAAATTGATATTAGGAAACAGATTGATAATGATGTAGAAAATGATGAGAAAATCAATACGACAGCTATTGAACAACTATTCCAAAAGAACATATATTATGAGAAAAAAAGTATTGAATCAAAATTTTCAGACTGCATTCAAAAGCACTATCCAGAGATTAATGAACTGTTCGATAATTTTAACCGATCTATCTTTGTTGATGTTCAGCTCGATCCATCGGTAGAGTATAAATCGACTGCTTCAAAATTATCGACAATTAAAGCATCTGACTTTATGTCTGAAAAAATTGATTATATATATGAACACACGGATTCTGGTAATGACTTTGGTATTGCCGGTGCGATCGGAGGTGGGATACTGGCATTTTTAATTCCTGGTGGATTAGGTTTGCTAGGTGGTGCCCTTTTAGGAGGGCTCGTGGGCAAGAACTTTGGTGATGAGATAATAAATAAAATTCCAATAGTGAATAATGTTGTAGATGTTTTTAAAATGAAAAAAAATGCTGAAAGCATTGCAATAAATGAAATAAAGGAACTAAAAAAATTATTTTCCAATATTTTAATAAAATCAATTGATGATATTGTCAAACAGATCACCGACGAATCCGACAAGAGGATAAATAATATTCGTATGGAGATATCGAAAATACAAAATAAAAGGAATACAGCTGATCAAAATAAAGAGAAAACAAATTCTTTACTTAATGAACAAATATCACATCTTGAAGTGGCCATGCAAAAAATCATTCAAAAGAGAATTGGCTACAATGACAATATTACAAAATAATAATAATCCCATATGACATTAACTACCATGATTGATTATAACTCATGAGGAATGATGTTTATGACAGAAATTGAAAAAATTCAATTCATCAGCAAACAAAAAACCATTATCAATGGGAAAGCCCTCAAATTATTAAATGATATCGAAAATTTAACTATTAATATCGGTGTCTTTGGTGGATTCTCTGCTGGTAAATCATCGATTATTGATGCAATTCTTGAATATAAAATTATACCCACGAAAGTAGTACCAACAACCGCACATCCAATTATTATCCATAACAGTAAGCAATCATTTTTGCGCATTAATTATAAAAACGGAACTTCTCAAGAAATTAAGCTTACTTTAATAGATGAAAACCATGCTCAAAAATTACTTGGAAACAAAAATGAAATCGAAGCCGTAAACACATATGAGATATTTTATCCAGTTCCCCTACTTGGTGATAGTACAGTTCTGATTGATACACCTGGAACGAATAGCGCTCACTTCGATGATGATAGAATTGCATCAGAAATATACAATTATTCCGACATTGTTATTTATGTAATTAATGCTCAACAACCTCTCAATGCAAATGACGCTGTTATACTAAATAAATTAAAATTAAAAACTGAATCGTTTTTCATCCTATTAAACAAATCTGATACGATTGATGAAACCGAACAAAGCCTTGAAGATATTTTAGATTCAGTGAGAAATGATATTAAAAATAAAGTTGGCCTAGATAATTTTTTCTTATACCCGGTATCGGCCAAAATGACACTTAATAATGCTATTGACAATGAAATGATTAATAGCATGAAAGAATTTACAGATAAGCTCTCATTTTTTATTAATGAGAAAATGGAAACGATCAAACAGAATAAAATTAATAAATTAATAAATGATACTTTCCCTGATTTGGAATTAGTCTATAATGAGCACTATGAACGAAAAGTTAATAAAAATCGAAAATCTTTGCGTCGAGTAATTATTTTCTCAGTACTACTTGGATTTATATCATTCGGGATCTATGCCGCCACAAAAGGAATGGACTGGTACTTTAAATATCAACTCAGTAAACTCTCAAGTGGTATACTTTCTGAAAGAGAATCTGCTTCAAATAAAATAGCAGGCTTTGGTTCTAAAGCAGTCCCTGAACTTATAAGAATCCTTACCAATGAAAATAATTGGACACAAAATATTAATCTTACTGTATCAGCCATCAAAACAATAGCAATTATTGGCCCCGATGCAAAGGATGCCGTCCCTGCTTTACTGAAGGTAATTAATTCTGACAACATGGATATAAAAATTGAAACACTGCAAGCATTGTATTGCATAAAGGTGTTTGATGAATCAGTAATTGCAGAATATATTAAGGCTGCATCTAATCCAAATAATCTAATCAAGAAAAAAGCTATTGAGTTCTTATATCAAGTATATACTTATTCAACAATTCATCAGGATAAGATACTAAAAGTATTCATTCGATTATTGAATGAAGAAAATAATGAATATCAAATTATATCGATGAATATTATTAGAAAAATTGGTAATAATTCACAAGCAGCAATTCCATCTCTAATAAAATTAGCAGGTTCGCGAGATAGGGCAATACAGCTTGAAGCTATTGATCTTCTGGGTATTTACAGTGACCTGTCTGTTAAAGCAGTTCCTACTCTTTTGCCACTATTGGAAGACAACGATTCATCTGTGCGTGATTCTGCTTATGAAGCATTAATGCAGATTGAAAATAATTCAATAAGAATATTGGAAGGATTGTTGCAATATTCTCGATATGCTAACGAAATCCGTAAAACTAATATTATTAATTTATTTATCAAAAAAGGAAGTCAAGGTGTTCCTTCATTGGTTAAAGGAATAAAGAGCAACCATAAGGATATAAAGTTATTTTCAATCAGCTTACTTGGAGATCTCGGACCACAAGCTAAAGATGCTCTTTACGATCTGGAATATCTATTAAACGATCCGAATCCCGATGTACGTGAAGAGACAAAAAGGGCTATGAAAATGATTGATAGCTCATATAATTTGAATATATCTTCAAACAAGATATTACAAACAAATTCATCTAATGAATATATGCAATATGTTCAAAGATGGAAGGTGACTGACCCCAAAGGATTATATTTGAGAGAACGACCATCATTAAGTGGGAAAATAATTCTATTAATTCCTTATAATGGCATTGTAACAATATTATCGATAAATGGACCGTATGAAACCATAGATGGGATATACCAGAAATGGATGAAGGTTAGATACAATAATAAAGCAGGTTGGTCATTTAGCGGATATATGAAAAAAGTCAAATGATTCATTATCCAGCGAGGGTGTTGTCTGTTTGATTAATCCCCAAGGGGGTGTCCATGCTCATCTATTCCATCCCACGGGTCAGGATCATAACCTTAATCACTATCATCCGATGATTCTTCACTATATCCGTAATCTTAATAATTCATATCATTCTCAAAATTTGTTTTATATCTCTATTTTTTATAGTGATTTGAACATAATTAAATGACTCTCAAATTCAATTTAAATTCCAGTTCTGGGTAATCAACACCAGGAGTAGAGTATTGGGTAAACACGAAAACGTTTCGAGCCCCCAGGTATCTCTACTGTAAAATCAATATTTGGAGGTAAAATATGATTACATGAATAAACTCTCATTTTTCATTCCACAGTTAAAATCCTCAATCTAACAATCCTTTAACAGCAAGCTACCAAACCTCATTATCAATCATTCATCATGTGAACATGAATGATCTCACCAAATAATCTGCAATAGACTGACGTCTATTGTACTCTCCAATATCCCACGCTTCTCGGTCGATTATCAACAATCAATTGCATCAAAATCAGGAGGCACAGTATGAGGTATGAGCGTATGCGAAAGACCGAGCTTGTTGCCCTGATTGCTCAACTCAAAGATGAGAAGGTCAGTGATCCGCCCGAAGCTGTTCGCTTAATCCGGGAAATGCGGATTAACCATTCGCAGGAACACTTCATTCTCATCGTTATGGACAACAAGATGCACGTTCTAAAGCGGACCGAACTCTTCAGAGGCGGTCTGTCAGAAACTCTCGGTCACGCCCATCTGAGTGTGTAAAATGAATGCTTGAAAAAAGCATGGTACGCCTGCCAGAGTTGTAATTGGCAATACACAACAGAAGGAGGCGTAGCCAATGCTTTCAGATCAATATGCCAGACAACTCGAAGAATGCAACGAAAAAATTGAGAAGAGCAGATTTGAAGAATTAGTTCAGCTTTATGAGGATCCGGTTCGGGCGACCGTCCACCGGGTCCTGGAAGAGTTTGTAGAGGGTGCATTCAGGGAATTCATGGGAGACCGCAGTGGAGCGGTTGTAGAACGTGCCAGCGACGGAAAACCGATAACGGATTACCGTAACGGGCATAGAATGGTAAAGCAGGTTCCCATAGACACACTGATCCTTCGGGATTTCAAGATGCCCCGGAATCGTGCCGGTGGTTTTACAACAGAGTTGATACAGCGATTTCGCCGCCGAGCCGGAAGATTAGCCGAACTTGCCCTTGATTTATACGTCAATGGCATATCCACGAGGAAAGTTCGACGGAATTTTGAACGGCTGGGGATCAAGGTAAGCGGTCTTTCAAAGAGCACGGTAAGCAATATATCGAAAGAGCTGATTCGGGAATATCTGAGATGGTCAAATCGCCCTATACGGCGTGATTATAAGTATTTTCAGGTCGATACGGTATATATCAGGGTCCGTAAGTCCTCAAAACGCAAGGTGGGGACCATGATTGTGATCGGAATAGGTGAAGACGGTCACAAGGAGGTATTACACTTCACGATAGGAAACGAGAGCGCCCGCCACTTTGACGAGGTTCTTCAGAGCCTTATCCGGAGGGGCCTGAACGCTAAATCGGTATGCCTGGTGACGACTGATGGCGCAAAAGGTCCGATAAAATCAATCGGTGACCATTTCGGACGAGACAAAGTGCAGCGATGCACGGTTCATAAGACCGAGAATATTATTGAAAAGTGTCCGACAAACCTGAGAGATGAGCTGAAGGCAAAGCTCCAGCGATTATGGAACATGCCGTCCCGTCTTGAGGCGGATCGTTACATGGATACGCTTCAATCTGAATATGGCTCCATAGCATCGAGGGCTATTGAATGTCTATGTAAAGATCGTGAGGATTTGTTTCGGTATTTTTCTTTTCCTGATGAGCATAGAAAGACGATACGGAATACAAATCTTATTGAGCGTGTCATCCGAGAGGTGAGAAGACGAACCAAGGTGATGGATTCGCTTGACAACGAGTATGGCTGCTATGGTATACTCATGGGTATCGTGAGAGAGCAAAACGAGCGGTGGTCGAAGAGGAGTCACTGGAAGAAAAGTTGATTACCTCGTCTGGCAGGTTTACACACTGAATAGGACGTGACCGAAACTCTCATCGATCTGAGAGTTTTATTTCATGCGGTGTTAATTGTTAGAAAGGCTACAAGTATTATCATCGCGCACAACCATCCCACCAACATACTCACTCCTTCCGTTGAAGATATCGCTGTGACCAAAAGGATCGATGAAGCCGCCAGGCTTCTTGGCCTGACGTTACTGGATCACATTATCTTCACCGAAACTGACGCATACCTTAGTTTAAAAGAGGCCGGCTACCTTTAAGGCCAGCCTGCAAGAATAACAAACTACATTTCAGGAGGCTCATTATGCTTATGTTCGCGTTAATTCTGCTGGGTATTGAGTGTGTGATAACCTTCCATATCATGAAACTCATCATGGAGGGCGTTCTGGAATTACCGGACGGATTGGTCAAGCTGCTGCTTCTCCGGATTATCGTTACCCCGGTAGGCGGTTTCTTGGTGAATCTGCAGATTTCGGCAATCATCGCCTGGCTTACTGGGGCGGGATTGTCAAGCGGACTCGCAAATTTGGGTGCGTCTGTGGTTATTGGCTTTTTGATGCCAATCTACTACCAACGCAAGTACAAGATCAACGAGATTCGCGAGCATCTCAAGACTGTCGGCTTGGTCGGCTTCATAAATAAGAGGCGATTGGCCAGGGCGCGCGTATCGAAAGACTAACAAACCTGCTGCGTAACACATCTCTAATCCCACCTCAACACTGTTTCTGATTAACAAAAGCCATACGTCCATACTGCCTCAGGACGGAATAAACGCGGCAGACGATCTTTCCTCTCCGGCGAGGTATGTCCGGTTGCCCCACGAGGGCGTAAAACAATTATCAAACAGGAGGAGTGTCATGAATAACACTCAAAACAATGGTAAAGCTTTCTTCGTGAAAGCGGAGATCAAGACGAGCCAGAACGGGAACCTCTACGTCTGGTCCAAATCATTCGACCTGGCCAACGTGGTTTGTGAAATCGGAACCAGCGTCGTCACCATCACCATGGTGAAGCCCCGGAGCGCGAAGTCCGAGGCCGAGCGCCTGATTATCTTCAAACAGGGTGACGCGAGGTTTTCCGGGAAGGGCAACGGCGGACGTGCTGATTCGAGTAAGACCGAGGAAGCGAAGTCCGAGATCGACTGTCAGCTCGAAAATCTTATCTAGTGAGGAGGAATGAAATGAACGCACCGAACACGAAACCGAAACGGAAAGTAATACGGACGAAAGGGAAGGGTGCAAGCTTGCGCCTCTCCCCCAACGGCATCCGGGCCTACGAGTCCTGCAAGGCGAGGTACCTGTACACGTATTTGATACTGCCCCGCATCGATTCCCGGAAAATGCAGGAGCTTGCCCGGACGGGGAAACTTCTCCATGAGATCGCGGCTCTCGATCTGGACGAGAAGAAGAGCGCGTCGATTTTGCATTTTGAGGGCAGGGCGGTTCGGGAGGAATTGACCGAGCTTGCCTCCCTGCTTCAGGAGCGGGAGTATTTTACGCTACCGTCAGTGAATGAGGTCCACATGGAGGTACCGGTAGCCGGGGGATCCTTCCAGGGGATCGCCGACAGGATTTGCAGGGAAGGCGACGGCTTCCTCGTCGTCGACTACAAGACCGGGCGTTGCCCGAACTGGAATCAGGATCGCAAGCAGGTACTGGCCTACGCGTACCTGCTTTCCCGGAGCCAGGGCGTCGAGCCTGAGAGGATCACCATCGCACTCGATTACCTCAGGATGAATGTAGTCAACCGTTACACCGTCGATGCCGAGGACCTCGGTCACTACGAGGAGTATCTCCAGAAGGTCTTCGGAGAGATCAGAAGCCTCCGGGAGGGATTTGTGGCTAGCCGTGACATCAAGGCCGTGTCCCACACTCCCGGGGACTGCCTGGGTTGCCTGGCCGTGGGCGTCTGCAAGGCGTACCAGGTGATGGTCAATCCGGTAATTGACACGAAGGAACCGCAGGTGCTTTCGACGAGTCAGATCGTAGAGGAACTGGGCGCACGGGAAGCGGCGGCCAGGCTCCTTGACGAAAGGGTCAAGGTCCTGAAGGCTGCCCTCCTTGCGCGCCATGAGGGCGGCGATACGGACGTCGAGGCTTCCTACAAGGTCATCACGGGAAACTCGACGACGTATCCGGCACGGAAGGTGGTCGAAACGATTCTCGATGACCTTCTGAAGCGGGCCATCACGACTGCCGAAGGACGGTTTCTCCTGGACGAGAACGCGGTGAAGCAGGAACTCGCCGCGATTCTTCTCACACTTCTTCCGGAACAGATCTCCCCGAACAACATCCCCGCCGAATATGCCGCATCCCTCCAGCCTTTCAAGGCGATCACCTCAAAAGCCGCCTACCTCAGAGCTAAATCCAGGTAAATTTCATCGGCGTGCGGATCCCATGGTGGGATACCTGTGCCCTGGAATTGCGTTTGTGAGTCAGCTACTCACGAATGGGGAACCTGCGTCTATCCCGGCCGGGAGTGCCGCTCCCGCGCCGGGGCACGGCGCGTCTACTTTAATTACAGGAGAAGGATTATGAATACCAACGGAAACAAGAATGGCAACGGCAATGGCAAGCAGGCGATCTGGGTCGAGTCACTCTGGGTCACAAGGAAAGAATCGCTCACGATTCAACTTGGTGAAGACACGGTCACCCGGGAAATCTCTGTCGGGATGACGGTGAAGAGTGAGAACCGGACAACAAGCCCGGTGCTTCACGCGGCCCTGGACAAGTCCCTGGCTGTGTTGATACAGCGGGAGAAAGAACTGTGGCTCGATCAGGAGCTGATGAAGCGGGAAGGGCAGGGGCTTCATGATGAGCTGATTAAGGCAGATGCTCTTATGAATGGCCGGTACCAAGTAGTGGACAAACCTGTCCCGGTTAAGTCCCAGGCCGACGGTAATGGTGGCCGGAAAGGCGTTTCCGCGTCCCAGGCGAAACCCAGGGAAACGATCCGTCCCATCAAAGGCAGCGTGATTTTCTGACATCACGTCCCGCCAGTTTGTAGCTTCAAAACTTACACTACTATCAGGAGGTTTGCGATGAAGAGAGAACAGGGGAAAGCTATGTCCTTGCGAGGGAAGATTAATTCTCTCGACCTGAAGGGCAAGTCGGTAATTGAGATCAAGAAGGAGATCATCGACGCGATCCGTAACATCTCGTCGGATCCGCAGATGATTGATAAATTCCAGCGGTTCATGAAACAGTTTCACAACTATTCACTCTGGAATGTCCTGCTGATCTTTCTCCAGTTCGCCGGAGCCAGCCAGGTTGCCGGTTTTAGGACCTGGCAGAAACTTGGCCGCGCTGTCAAGAAAGGCGAGAAGGCGATCTGGATCTTCGCTCCGCTCCTCAAGAAAGTGGAGGATGAGGTCAAGGACGCCGCGCAGAAGAAGGTCGTGAAGGTGTTCCGTGGCTTCAAGAAGGTTGCGGTTTTTGCGTTCGAACAGACTTCCGGAGAGAAGCTCGAAGTGCCGCCGATAGGGGCCCTTGTCACCCGTGATCCGAACGAAGTGTATGCCCGGCTGAAACAGGTGGCCATGGATGCGGGGCTTGCGGTCAAGGAGATCGACATGCCTTTTGCCCAGGGCGGTTCAACGGACGGAAGGACCGTCTGGGTGAATGCCCTCAACCCGGTGGAAGGGCGGTGTATGACGATTATCCATGAGATTGCCCATGTCATGCTCGGCCATGCCGGGGAGAGGAAGACGATTCCCCGGGCCCGGAAGGAGGTCGAGGCCGAGTGCTGCGCCTTCCTCTCGGCCCTCACGCTTGGCATCCCGAAGGGCTGCAGCGAGTATATCGACGGCTGGGGCGAACTCGATGACGAGTCGATCGAGTACGCCCTCCGGGCAACGGCGCAGATCGTCCGGAGCCTGAACGGCAAGAAGTAGATGTATTCCCCGGGGCCCAATGGGCCCCGGGGACCCATTTTCAGGGAAGTGCTTCGGAGTGTATCAAAAAATCTGACACGACAGCATGGTATGTATAAAACATATGTAAATTTGCATATTTTAGTTTGATAAATGCATGAAATGCAGAGTGGTTAGTATTCCTTGGGCGCCGTTACGGAGGCAGATCGGTTGATAACTGAGGTTATACCAGGTCGGAGGTTGTGTGGCACCACGCCAGTTGTATTTGTGATAGTCGCATAGTACAATGGAGACACTGACTGAGACTATTGTCCGGTTAGATTCTACTCAATGAAGGAGGTCCTGTATGGATCTTATGCTGCACACGTTAAGTGATTTGTTACATGGAATGGCGGAGCCTGAGGATCTGGCGATGTTCAATCGCGTTGTCTGTCGGATTACCGGGGACGGCTGCTGGATCGTGGAGAATTACTCGCTCAAAGCGAACGGCTATCCACGGTTCAGGCATCCCGATACCGGCAACATGGCTGTTATTCAACGGTGTGTCTGGGAAACAATCCATGGATGCATTCCCGCGAACAAGGTCGTGGTACGGGTATGCGGAAATACCAACTGCACCAACCCTGACCATCTCAAGCTTCGGGACAAGGCGGAAACCCAGGATGTAATGAAGGCCAGGAGGGTTGCGGAGAATCGGCAGCAACTGGCTGGTATCGGACAACTGGTTGTGCCCCCCGATCTGTCAGGGGACGTTGTTTCTACGGTCGGGCGGTAGGTAGTATACGGCTTTCACGCCGCCCAGTCCTTGCATAGCACCTCAGCCTGTTCCAGCACGGTCTGGGTGGCCTTCTCCTGCTTGTCGGGCGGATAGCCGTATTTGCGGAGGATGCGGCGCACCATGCGCCGCAGATTCGCTCTCACCGATTCCTTAACCGTCCAGTCGATGGTGACGTTCTTGCGGACATTCTCAACAAGCTCCTGTGCGATGGCCTTGAGTATGTCGTCGCCCAGGACCTTGACGGCGCTGTCGTTCGTTTCAAGGGCGTCGTAAAAGGCCAGCTCGTCCTCGGAGAGGCCGAGCTTCTCTCCCCGGAGGTGGGCCTCCCTCATCTCTTTTGCGAGTTTGATCAACTCTTCTATGACCTGCACTGTTTCCAGGGCCCGGTTCTTCAGGGCTTTAATGGTGCGTTCAAGCATTTCGCTGAAGGTGCGGGACTCCACCACGTTCTTGCGGGAGCGTGTCCTGATTTCATCGCCCAGGAGCTTGCGGAGCAGCTCTATCGCCAGGTTCTTCTGCGGCATCCCGCGCACCTCCTCGATGAACTCGTCGGAGAGGATGGAGATGTCCGGCTTCTTGAGCCCGGCGGCAGTGAAGAGGTCGATGACCCCCTCGTCGGTAATGGCCCTGGATACGATCTGCCGTATGGCCTGGTCGATTTTCTCCGTGTCCACGGGACTGCCGGTCCCCGAGGATTTCGCCAGGGCGGAGCGAACGGCCTGGAAGAAGGCCACGTCGTCCCTGATCCGCATGGTTTCCGAGTGGGGAACCGAAAGGGCGAAGGCTTTGGACAGGTCAGTCACCGCGGAGAGGAGGCGCGCCTTGCCGTCATCCTGGGCGAGGATATGCTCCTGCGCCGGGGGGAGGAGGGAGAGCTGCTGTGCGGGCTTCCCGGATTTCCAGGCGGTCCAGTCGAATCCGTGGAAGAGGCCGCAGCAGATCTCGTACTTGGCGAGCATCACGGCAACCGCCTCTTTTTGGTCAACGGCGGTGTCGCCGCTGCCGCCGCTCTCGGTATACACGGCCAGGGCCTTGCGAAGCGAGTCGGCCAGGCCCAGGTAATCCACCACGAGCCCCCCCGGCTTGTCCTTGAACACGCGGTTGACCCTGGCTATGGCCTGCATCATCCCGTGGCCCCGCATCGGCTTGTCCAGGTACATGGTGTGGAGGCAGGGCACGTCGAAGCCCGTGAGCCACATGTCCCTGACGATGACGATCCGGAAGGGATCATCGGGCTGCTTGAACCGTTTCGCCAGCTCCTCCCGGCGCTGCTTGCTCCGTATATGCTGCTGCCATTCCAGCTTGTCCGTGGCTGAGCCGGTCATGACGATCTTGATGCAGCCCTTCGCGTCATCCTCATCGTGCCACTCCGGTTTCAGCGCCACCAGGGCGTGGTAGAGGTCTACGCAGATGCGCCGGCTCATGCACACGATCATGGCCTTGCCCTTCATGGCCTCCTGGCGGCGCTCGAAATGGGAGATGATGTCCTGCGCGATCACCCTGATCCGCTTGTCGGTGCCGACGACGGCTTCGAGGGCGGCCCATTTGGTCTTGAGCTTGTCCCTGCGGGTTTCCTCCTCGCCCTCGGTGACCTCCTCGAATTCGATATCAATCTTCGGCTTCTCGCCTTCGTCGAGCTCAAGCCTGGCCAGCCTGCTCTCGTAATAGATGGGCACGGTTGCCCCGTCCTGGACCGCCCGCTGGATGTCGTAGATCGAAATGTATTCCCCGAACACAGCCCGGGTGTTCTTGTCCGTGAGCTCCACGGGCGTGCCGGTGAAGCCGATGAACGAGGCGTGGGGCAGGGCGTCCCGCATGTGCCGGGCGTAGCCGTCGATGAAGTCATACTGGCTCCGGTGCGCCTCGTCGGCGATGACCACGATGTTCTTCCGGTCGGAGAGCAGGGGATACCGGTCACCCTTTTCCTCGGGGAAGAACTTCTGCACCGTGGTGAAGACCACCCCGCCCGAGGCCACGGAGAGGAGCCTCCGGAGGTGGTCCCTGTCCTCGGCCTGGACCGGCTTCTGGCGCAGAAGCTCGTGGCACCCGGCGAAGGTGCCGAAGAGCTGGTCGTCCAGGTCGTTCCGGTCCGTGATCACCACCAGGGTGGGGTTGGCCATTGCGGGATGCACGATGAGCTTCCCCGCGTAGAAGGCCATGGTGAGGCTCTTGCCCGATCCCTGGGTGTGCCACACCACGCCGCAGCGCCGGTCCCCCTTCGCCCCCGAGGCCTCTATCGTGGTTTCCACCGCCTTCCGCACCGCGTGGAACTGGTGGTACCCGGCCATCTTCTTGATGACGGTCCCCTCGTCGTCCTCGAACACGACGAAGTGCCGTATCAGGTCGAGAAAGCGCCCCCTGTCGAACACGCCCTTTATCATCACGTCCAGCTGGGGCTGCAGCGGCGAGGCCAGATCCTCGCCCCCGACGGTGCGCCAGGGCATGAAGCGCTCGGTGTCCGCGGTCAATGACCCGATCCGCGCCTCAAGCCCGTCGGAGATGATAAGCGCCTCGTTATAGGCGAAGAGCGAGCCTATCTGCTCCTTGTAGGTCTGGAACTGCCGGAAGGCGCTCCAGATCGTGGCGTTCTCGTCGGCGGGGTTCTTCAGCTCGATCACCGCCAGGGGGAGGCCGTTCACGAATACCGTGATGTCCGGCCTCCGGTTGAAGTGCCCCTCGACCACGGTGTACTGGTTCACGGCCAGCCAGTCGTTGTTGTCTGGATTATCGAAGTCAACGAGCCGCACCTGGTTGCCGGCAATCCTTCCGTCCCTGAGCTTGTATTCGACCGTGACGCCGTTCACCAGTGACCGGTGAAAGGCGCGGTTGTTCTGGATGAGGGTGGGGAGCTCCTGGCGCGTGATCTTCCTGAAAGCCTCCTCGATGGCGTCCGGGGGCAGTGCCGGATTGATCCGGCGGAGGGCGTCCTTCAACCGCCCGTGAAGCACGATTTGGTTGTAGGAGTCCCGTTCCGCCTTCGGTTCCCCCGGGGCGATGTCAGGCCCGAAGAGCGTGGCGTACCCGAGTTCCCTGAACCATTCCAGGGTGGCGGATTCGACGGAGGATTCGGTGAAGATTGAGGTCATATTCTAACTAAACCTGGTTTAAGTCCTAATCTTTCACGAAACTCAGGAGGTATATCTTCCCAATGTTCAATCAATAAATCTACAAGTTGTCGGCCATTGATTAGACCAATTCTTGGGAAGCCAGATTCAAGTGCGACATCAGAAGCTGCAGCTTGGAAGTCAGCTGTTGTAATAAATGCTCCTTGCCCACTAGATGGTATGGATTGACGAAGCTGTTTTACAGTGTTAGCGGGAACTTTTGCTCCAAGTTTATAACGTTTGGCCTGAACATAGACCTTAACTTTTGCTAAATTAGCTACATTAAGTTCACCAGTTGCATCGACTCCACCATCACCAATGCCGCCAGTAACTTCAGATCCTTCAAAGCCAAGAGCAGTCAATAAATGTCCAACGAGGATTTCAAATTCTTGAGCATCTAATTCCAACAGCTGTTCTAAGGCAACTTTATATGGATCATATTTTAAAACGACAGTTTTAGGATTCAGATCGGAACGACCAATAATAGCAAGAAACTCATCGCGTTGTGATACAGCAAATACTGTTAGAGATGATCTTATTGTATTCTGGAATGGGACTGAAAACTCACTGCGATTTAACCTTTTTGGTTCCCACTCAACTTTTCGACGATGTAGATAAGGACAACCATCACTATTAGTAGCATAGAAATATGAAGGTGATTCAGAAACCTGGCCATAATGCAACCATTCAGTATCTGCAGCTGGAGTTATTACATAATCACCTGTTTGAATTTCCAGCAGAAATCGTGCGATTTGTCCAACTTGTTGGCCAATAACAATATTGCTTGTATCTTTTGGATATTCAGATTTGTAAATAGGATATAGTTCATCTCGTGTTTTAATATCTGAAAGATCGCGTTTTGATATCCAACCAATTGCAACATAGCCACCATTTACGAAATGTTTAGTGTACGTTCCAAATTCAGCACGGACACACCAGACGTTTGTCATGTTTCTTTCTCCTTGTGAGTATCAAACATAAATATTGCCAAAGTTGTAGCTGCTCCCATAGCCAATCTTGCATGACGAGGTTTGAGGGACTTTGATTTGCCATCTTTACCATGTCCTGTTCCATATAGACCTCTGAGCTCCGTTAGCCACTGTATTATTGTAGCTAAGTTACTTAGTAACCGCTTTATCGTATCTTTCCCTTTAGCTTTATCAGGAACATCATCAGGAATAAGATTCAATGCTTTCATGGTTGCTTTTGTGAGTACAGGAATTTCAGGCTTTTCTGGAATAGTCAAACCTCGTTCTCTAAGAATTGTTTTGCAACATGTTTCAACCAACTCTTTTGCTGTTCCAATTGCCAGCGAAGGATCAGATTCGATTGATTGTTCCATCCTTTTTATTTGATTTGCAAGATATTCAGCATTAAATGACTCAGCAAGTTGCATAATGTTTTTCAAGGAAGGATGTTGATGAAGTTGTAATCGTATGTTTTGTATTATTTTCTTACATCCCTCAACTGCATCCATGTCGTCAAATGCTGGTTGAGGATTGACTCTCCACCAGCAATCAAGTAAACCTGAAAGAACATCTGCAAGAATATCATGTGGCCCAATTTCCCAGAATGCACGGAGCCTGTTAGCTTTTGACTCACCCTTGAATCCATATTTAACATTATATATATCTATTTTATAATCATTGAAGAACTCTTCAAATGAGGCATTGGTGAAATCAAGTACATATCCCATTCTCATGTTGAATAAACTTTCAAATAGTTTCTTATCATTATATTTAAGATAGCTCATAGTATTGCCATTAAAATGTTATCATCGGTGCTCTCCGTATTTCTTCATCAATTGCTTCTTTAGTCTTTAATAATTCGTCAATGTTCCCCTCAAATAAACCAATCTTCAACAATGGCCATTCTGTCTTTTGGTATTTAATCTCGTCTTCAATAGTCTTAACGACATTTGATGAATCTTGCGCGAATCTTCTTTGGATAAAGCATCCACCTCGGCTCCAATAATGTTGACCTTGTTTATTAACTAAGAATGCATGTACTAAAGACATCAAGTATTCAAATTTATCGAAGTTAATCATATATTCTTTATCATCGGGTATTAATTCACGAAAGGGCTCTCGAAGATTATTGAAAAATAGCTTGCTAAGTTTGTTTGGATGCCCTCGAACTCCAAGAATATTGGTCCTATCTTCGGTCATTAAATGTATTTCACTTGAAAGATAGAGTATCATTTTCGATTCTCTGCCCATAAATGAAATCATAGTATCAAGGAGAATTGATTTGAATATATCAAATTTATTGGCTGCAAGTGCTGCCATGCCTCCACAATAAAACAATATAATTATCGGATAAGCCAATAAATTAAGCCATATATCATATGATGATTTCGGAAGTGGCAATACTCCTAAACGGTTGATTGACTTTATCCATTTCTTGCAATGATCTATATCTCCCCAATAGCAGCTATAAATAATCATTGACTGTAATATTTCAATATCAGATTCATATTGATTAATTCTCTTGAGTAATTCTGCATCATCTGCTGGATCATGTAGTGTGTCATAACGATTACTTTGAAGTAATTTATATACTTTTTCGGTTTCAGCATTGATCATATCATGAAGATTGATAATCTGTTTCTCATCAATAATATATTTCTTTATGGTTTGTATTGCAAGTTTCGCAGACAAAGGATGTGACTTGTTGATATTATTTAATGCAGATACTTTCTCGGCAACTGATGAAAAGAATGAATCGGCATCATTGATCTTGATAAATTGGCATTGTCTGAAATCAAAAATATCTTTTGCTCTACCTGTTAGATCAGAGATTGATGTCCAATAGGTTGAGAAACGATGATTCTTGCAACGTAATAGCGCATTGCAGAGTGCGGGATCCCATTCTGCTGACCAACCGCAGATTATAAATCCGAATTCATCAAATATTCGGTCGAGTAAATCATCAAATTCTTTATCATATGTTTCAAGCTCGTTTATAGTATTTCTTATACGGACATCTTTGTAATCGCCATGAATCTTAATGATTGTGCAGGAGGTATGTATTATTGGTAGAGCTCCTTTGATTGCATCAGTTGTGCTTATTACAACAGGGATAATCCCAACATCCTTAATTGCATTTTCAATTAATCGATCAAAGTTTGTAGTAATTATTACTTTAATAAAACCATCACGAACCAAATTCGCAATTTCTTTATGAGCTTTTGTTGGAATCTTCTTCCCCTGTTTTACATCATCTTCCGTTGGCTCAAAGTATGAATGTAGTAATGCATTTCTTTCTGTAGGTGTTTTTGATAATCCATCAAGTAACTTGCTATAATCAGGGTTTTCTCCATATTTGTCCTTATACCAGGTTATCGGATCTGTGGATATACTTTCATCTGAGAGATGAGCAATTTTGGTGATTAAATCTATAATGATTTCCCAACCAGTAGGAATACTTGCAGAACGTGATACTCCCGAACCAAGAAGGAGCGCATAAACGCCTTTATTTGAATAAATATTGAAAGCTAATGAAACCATTGGATCAATCATTCTATTACCTTGCTAAATCTGTTAGCATCCTTTACCCGAATCTCCCCTGAAATCAACTTCGGCAGAAGTGCATCGCGCATGGTGGCAAGATTATGGGATTCACGCACTGAACAAATTAATCTGTTATATATAGGACGAGCAATTTCTTCATATGCGTTGAAGATAGGATCGGAAGGAGCCACAAGTGGGATTGGACGGAAGTTCGACTTGCTGATTTCAAGAAATGTTGATCCATTTGCTCGACTGACAATTTCTTCCTGTGCCCATTCTGCCCAAAAAAGAAGAAACAGATTCGAAACATTATTCTTCGGAAGCATCGCAATGAATCCCTGATTGATGGCAACTGGAATTTCAGAAATGGCCAAGTAGCCAATCGGTGCACGTGAGGAGAGTAAAACCGTCCCTTGTGGAAGCAAGCCTGATGCAATCTGTAATAATCCATCATCTGTGATTTTCCGTTCAGTTCCAAATAGCACATGTGTTTTCAAGTCTGAGAGATCCTTCGGTGTTGCCCAATAATGAGTACCATCTATCCAATATCTTGATTCTTTCGTGCTTGGAGTGCTGCCGCCCACTATTTCTGAAATATCACCAATGGTTTTCACCTCCCACCCCTTCGGCACCCTCGTGCCGAGTGGAGCCGAGGCATCCCCCAGCTCCGACTCCTCAAAAGAATCCGGAAACAGGTCCGCAATCTCTTTCGGCAACCCCGTATCCCGGCCTTCCGCCTTCGCCCGCACCGGGTCGAAGTCCACGAACCAGCTCTTGAAGATGGCCCGGGCCATGGCCTCCAGGGTTTCGTTCATCTTCCGGTTCAGCTCGATCTTGTCGTCCAGGGTGCCGAGGATGTGGGCGATGGCTCGTTGTTCGGGGAGTGGAGGCATAAATAGTGGTGCATCAAGAAAATCATCTTTTCTTATGTGGATCTGTGTAGATCCAACATGATGTCTTTTTATATAAGAACGATATATTGGGCCGTTGCACCAATATACTATGAAACGTTGATCGATTTTATTATTGAATCGAACAATATTTGCACCTTGATTTACAAGATATTCTTGATCTGTTGGAATTGGAGCTAGTAATCCTAAGAAATCTGCATCTTGTGTAAGATCTCTTGTGGTAAGTAGGAAATCACCCGCTATAGTTTTCCTATAATTACGTTGATCAATCAATTCATTACTAATGAAGCGTTTATCACCATGTACAATGAGTCCAAAAGGTTTGACATCACCTTTCGCAAGCACTGGTATCCCATGATCAGTATATTCAAGTTTTAGAAAAGCATCACCCCCGGAATAGAATTCAACAACATCTCTCATTTTTCCCTGATTCCAATTTGTTGCATTATCACTCGCCATACCCCAGCTCCTTCAAGTTACGGGCTATGGCTTTATCCAACTCCCGCGCCTGCTTGGTCTGCTCATTGAACTGGGCAACAAGCCGCTTCATCTTCTCGTCAAAGGGCTCACCGTCATCCTCCACGGCTTCTGCCCCCACGTATCGCCCCGGCGTAAGCACATGACCATGTTTGCGGATATCATCGATCTTCGCGCTGAAGCAGAAGCCGGGGATATCCTGGTAAGGCGCGTTATCACCCGCCACCGCGTCCCCGCGCCAGGCGTGGTAGGTGCCGGCGATCTTCCGGATGTCCTCGTCGGTCAGCTCCCGGTGCACCCGGTCGATCATGGACCCGAGCTTCCGCGCGTCGATGAACAGGGTTTCTCCCCGGCGGTCACGGAACCGGTTGTTCTTTTTATCCCGGCAAATAAACCAGAGGCACACGGGGATTTGCGTGGAGTAGAAGAGCTGTCCCGGCAGGGCGATCATGCAGTCCACCAGGTCCGCCTCGATGATGGACTTCCTGATCTCCCCCTCGCCCGAGGAGTTGCTCGACATGGAGCCGTTGGCCAGGACGAAGCCGGCGATGCCCGTGGGGGCGAGGTGGTGGATGAAGTGCTGGACCCAGGCGAAGTTGGCGTTGCCCGTCGGGGGAGTGCCGTATTTCCACCGGGCGTCCTCCCGTAGGCGGTCACCGCCCCAATCGCTGTCGTTGAAGGGCGGGTTGGCCAGTACGTAATCCGCCTTGAGGTCGGGATGGAGGTCCCGGTGGAAGCTGTCGGCGTTCTCCTCGCCCAGGTTGGCGTCGATGCCCCGGATGGCCAGGTTCATCTTCGCCAGCCGCCAGGTCGTGGCGTTCGATTCCTGCCCGTAGATGGAGATGTCGCCGATGCGTCCCCCGTGGGCCTCCACGAAGGACTCGCTCTGCACGAACATCCCGCCGGAGCCGCAGCAGGGGTCGTAGATGCGGCGGTCCTTCGAGGGCGCGAGCATCTCGACCAGCACCTGCACCACGCAGCGGGGCGTGTAGAACTGGCCTCCCTTCTTGCCCTCGGCGCTGGCGAACTGCGAGAGGAAGTACTCGTACACCCGCCCCAGGATGTCCTTGGAGCGGTTCTCCCTGTCGCCCAGGCCGATGGTGCCGATGAGGTCCACCAGCTCGCCGAGGCGCGTCTTGTCGAGGGCGGGGCGGGCGTAGTCCTTGGGAAGCACGCCCTTCAGGGAGGGATTGTCCCGCTCGATGGCCACCATGGCGTCGTCCACCAGCTTGCCGATGGTGGGCTGCTTCGCGTTGTCTTGAAGATGGGACCAGCGGGCTTCCTTCGGCACCCAGAAGATGTTCTCCGCCCGGTACTCGTCCGGGTCCTCCAGGGCCTCGTAGCGCGCGCCGGGGTCCTTCACGTACCATTCGCTCTTCGGATCGGCCAGCTCCGATTCAAGCTTCGTGTGGCGCTCGATGAAGGCGTCGGAGATATACTTGAGGAAGATGAGGCCCAGGACCACGTGCTTGTATTCACCCGGGTCCATGTGGCCGCGCATCTTGTCCGCCGCCTGCCAGAGGGTGGCCTCGAAGCCCAGGGCGGCGCCGTTGGGCTTCTTCGCCCGGGAGGCCTTTGGTCGTGCCATGTGCAATTATCCGAATTAGTATAATAATCGAGAGATTGGTACGATTCTTGATACTTATTGCATACCTCATTACGCATGAGTGTCAATCATTTTAAGAATTCAGACCGGCCCCCCGGGAGGCTGCCGGGAGGCCGGCATCCGTCCACCCCCCCGGAGGATCGAATGCCGGCCCTCGCAGCGCATAGAGGAATGCCGTCGGGGACGCGCTATTTCCCGTCCCATGCGGGGGCCGCGCCGCCTTTCATGTACGACTCGTAATCGCCCGCGAACTTTTCCGGCAGGTTGAGGACTTCTTCCCGGGCCCCCGGCGAGATGAACATACCCTCGCAGGGGTACCTTGCGCCGTTGGGCGCCACCGAGGCGCAGTCCGTGGAGTCCACGGTGATCCGCGTCTTCCCCGCCACGGAGTCAATTGTCGATATAACGTGCACCTCGACGCGGGAACCCATGGGCTGTTGAATCGTCAGCGTGCCCTTCGCGATGAGCCTCCCGGTATTGAAGTCCTGGTAGTCCAGGACCGCCCGGCCCGAGACAAACCGGTAGGTGAGCCATTGCCTGGCCTTCTCGAAGATCTGTCTTTTCGTCATGCCGGGGAGGTCGATCACCTTCTCGGCGGGCCCGGCAAGCTGGGATGACGCGCATCCCATGGCGAGGGCCAGGAATCCGCAGTACAGCGCGTTCTTCATTACGTCCTCCTTGTGCGTGGTAGTCCAGCGCATCATGTTCAAGGTACAGTGGCATGTATGACAGGAACTGACCTATACATCCGTGTACGACGCTACCTGTCATACCAGGCGTGTTATATTTGTCCCGGCAACAGGAGGAATAAATGAGACAATTCATGGTAATACTTATTGCGTGTGGACTCGCCACGTCATGCACGACACTGACCATCGCGGAACGGGAATTCTTCGTGGCAGTGGCGGAGAATGAGGCCGCCTGGTCCCGGGCGAACGCCGCAGTGTTCGAGGACTGGAGTTACAATTTCCTGGGATCGAACGACTATATTCTCTACTCGCCGTCCTCGGGCCTGAGCGTGTGGCGTGCCCATGCCGGGGGCAACCGTTACGTGTACAGGATTAAGTACAAGGTACGGACCATGACCAGGGATGATGAAGTTTGGGTTCACAGGAGGGCGGAGATCCTGGAATACCGCATCAGGAACGTAGAGCCGCCACGGAGTGAAAGCTATTCCGGGACCGTGGATCCGCCCGTGATCAAGGCCACCGGTGAGAGGGCCACGAAGAGGAAGGAGGTCCGGCCCGGGGTGTTCGTGTGGGAGTAGGGGATGCGGGAGATGACAAGTTGCTATTCAAATTAGACATACAAACTTGTATACTGTTCACCAAATCTTCACCATAACGCAGATAAGCGCGAATGAACGGACATCGACGGGTCGGATCGGGTACGATTATAGTTTGATTTTGTCGTAGAAACACGCAGTTTAACGTCGATGATCGCGTTCGATCGCGGGTGAACATAGACAAACGCCTGTTAGGTTCGACTTCTAAGCCGTGGGTCGCAGGTTCGATACCTGCCTGGCGCGAAAAGGGCCTCGGAGTCATGCCGGGGCTTTTTATTATCCAGTAAGTAGGTTGCCCAATCGTGTTAATCCAGCAGCTTTTTAGCCATATTGTTGAGCGTATCGTTCGATAATGCGATGACTTTTTTCTTAACCGTGCGGGAGTAGTATTCCTTTTCGGTTTTCGTCAATTTTTTCCCGTTGATTTTTTTCAAGAACAACTCTTTTTGCTTGGGGGAAAATACCTGCGAAAGAGCGAATTCCAGGTCGAATTCATCTTTTTGTGAAATAACATCTTTTACTTTCGGTTGCGAACCGGTATAATAATTCCGGAAAGTGTTTTTTAAACGTTGAGCAGAAAGTTTGTGGCTGTTTAGAACAATATTCCTGTCATTTTTTAGATATTTCAGGTAATAGTTTCCATTTTCAGCCACGGTGCTACTCAGTATTTTTTGATATTCCTTAGCCCAAAAGAATTTTAAATTATAATATTTATACATTGCCAGGGATACGGCAATCATCATGGATAATTTCGCTTTTTCGGCATTACTTGATAATTGATTTTTCAAGTCATCATAATTACACAGTCCTTTTTCATTGCAATTGGCAAACACAACCGGGAAGCTTTCAATGAGTCTTGGATCATTGCTTCTAATAACCTCTGCAAGTACCTCGCTGGCATTAACATTCTTTTCAGTAGTAAAAAGAGGGAAGCCCAGGTAGCCAAGTTTTTCAATCAGCTCGTTTCTTTTCATCATTATACATCCAGCTCATGCAAAAAGTATTCCAGATTTGTTAATAGTTTATCTTCAGAAACATCATACTGCGCTGTTTCAATGTATCGCTTTCTTAGACGATCGATGTTTATCTCGCTTTTTTTGTTCTCATATAATAATTTACAGTCATCAATATCAACGTCAGATGATCTGAATATTTTTGTTATAATGATATCATAGTAATTAAGAACTCCCAGGTATATCCTGCTGAATTCCTGTACTGGAATATTATTCCCATCCAGAAGGGGTGATTCCAATAAATTCGTTGTATGAACTTTTTCGCCTTTAAATAAATCAAAGATGGATATGCCATCTCTTGAAAACCCGGATCCGGACCGCTCCGTGTATCCCAGGTCTTTCAAAACTTTAACAAGATATTCATGCTCGTGCCCGTCCGGCACGATAAAGTCAATATCCTTTGTCGAGTCTTTAATGCCAAGCAATGTCATAGCCGTGCCGCCGCATGCGATCAGGTGAATCTTTCGGCGAAGATACTTGTTCCAGTTTCCCAGCGTCGTCAACAGGCTTTCTTTATTTGTTCGATATTCCATAAATGTATTAAAACATACAATAAATTGTACTAAAATGTACAAATAGTTGTACTAAAATATACAAATAATTAGTGCCAAAGTCAAGCGTTATTATTGTTATTTAGTAAAAAGGTTAAGAGTGGAAATGCTTATGCCGCCCAGTCCTGGCACAGGACTTCAGCCTGCTCCAGCACGGTCCGGGTGGTCTTCTCCTGCTTGTCGGGCGGATAGCCGTATTTGCGGAGGATGCGGCGCACCATGCGCCGCAGATTCGCTCTCACCGATTCCTTGACCGTCCAGTCGATGGTGACGTTCTTGCGGACATTCTCGACAAGCTCCTGTGCGATTGCCTTGAGTATGTCATCGCCCAGGACCTTGACGGCGCTGTCGTTCGTTTCAAGGGCGTCGTAAAAGGCCAGCTCGTCCTCGGAGAGGCCGAGCTTCTCTCCCCGGAGGTGGGCCTCCCTCATCTCTTTCGCGAGTTTGATCAACTCTTCTATGACCTGCACTGTTTCCAGGGCCCGGTTCTTCAGGGCTTTTATGGTGCGTTCAAGCATTTCGCTGAAGGTGCGGGACTCCACCACGTTCTTGCGGGAGCGTGTCCTGATCTCGTCGCCCAGGAGCTTGCGGAGCAGCTCTATCGCCAGGTTCTTCTGCGGCATCCCGCGCACCTCCTCGAGGAACTCGTCGGAGAGGATGGAGATGTCCGGCTTCTTGAGCCCGGCGGCGGTGAAGAGGTCGATGACCCCCTCGTCGGTGATGGCCCTGGATACGATCTGCCGTATGGCCTGGTCGATTTTCTCCGTGTCCACGGGACTGCCGGTCCCCGAGGATTTCGCCAGGGCGGAGCGGACGGCCTGGAAGAAGGCCACGTCGTCCCTGATCCGCATGGTTTCCGCGTGGGGAACCGACAAGGCGAAGGCTTTGGACAGGTCAGTCACCGCTGCGAGGAGGCGCGCCTTGCCGTCATCCTGGGCGAGGATATGCTCCTGCGCCGGGGGGAGGAGGGAGAGCTGCTGGGCGGGCTTCCCGGATTTCCAGGCGGTCCAGTCGAATCCATGGAAGAGGCCGCAGCAGATCTCGTACTTGGCGAGCATCACGGCAACCGCCTCTTTTTGGTCAACAGCGGTATCGCCGCTGCCGCCGCTCTCGGTATACAGGGCCAGGGCCTTGCGAAGCGAGTCGGCCAGGCCCAAATAATCCACCACGAGCCCCCCCGGCTTGTCCTTGAACACGCGGTTGACCCTGGCTATGGCCTGCATCATCCCGTGGCCTCGCATCGGCTTGTCCAGGTACATGGTGTGGAGGCAGGGCACGTCGAAGCCCGTGAGCCACATGTCCCTGACGATGACGATCCGGAAGGGATCATCGGGCTGCTTGAACCGTTTCGCCAGCTCCTCCCGGCGCTGCTTGCTCCGTATATGCTGCTGCCATTCCAGCTTGTCCGTGGCGGAGCCGGTCATGACGATCTTGATGCAGCCCTTCGCGTCATCCTCGTCGTGCCACTCCGGTTTCAGCGCCACCAGGGCGTGGTACAGGTCCACGCAGATGCGCCGGCTCATGCACACGATCATGGCCTTGCCCTTCATGGCCTCCTGGCGGCGCTCGAAGTGGGAGATGATGTCCTGGGCGATCACCCTGATCCGCTTGTCGGTGCCGACGACTGCTTCGAGGGCGGCCCATTTGGTCTTGAGCTTGTCCCTGCGGGTTTCCTCCTCGCCCTCGGTGACCTCCTCGAATTCGATATCAATCTTCGGCTTCTCGCCTTCGTCGAGCTCAAGCCTGGCCAGCCTGCTCTCGTAATAGATGGGCACGGTTGCCCCGTCCTGGACCGCCCGCTGGATGTCGTAGATCGAAATGTATTCCCCGAACACCGCCCGGGTGTTCTTGTCCGTGAGTTCTACGGGCGTGCCGGTGAAGCCGATGAACGAGGCGTGGGGCAGGGCGTCCCGCATGTGCCGGGCGTAGCCGTCGATGAAGTCATACTGGCTCCGGTGCGCCTCGTCGGCGATAACGACGATGTTCTTCCGTTCGGAGAGCAGGGGATACCGGTCACCCTTTTCCTCGGGGAAGAACTTCTGCACCGTGGTGAAAATCACCCCGCCCGAGGCCACGGAGAGGAGTTTTCGCAGGTGGTCCCTGTCCTCGGCCTGGACCGGTTCCTGGCGCAGAAGCTCGTGGCACCCGGCGAAGGTGCCGAAGAGCTGGTCGTCCAGGTCGTTCCGGTCCGTGATCACCACGAGGGTGGGGTTGGCCATGGCGGGATGCACGATGAGCTTCCCCGCGTAGAAGGCCATGGTGAGGCTCTTGCCCGATCCCTGGGTGTGCCACACCACGCCGCAGCGCCGGTCCCCCTTCGCCCCCGAGGCCTCTATCGTGGTTTCCACCGCCTTCCGCACCGCGTGGAACTGGTGGTACCCGGCCATCTTCTTGATGACGGTCCCCTCGTCGTCCTCGAACACGATGAAGTGCCGTATCAGGTCAAGGAAGCGCCCCCTGTCGAACACGCCCTTTATCATCACGTCCAGCTGGGGCTGCAGCGGCGAGGCCAGGTCCTCGCCCCCGACGGTGCGCCAGGGCATGAAGCGCTCGGTGTCCGCGGTCAATGAACCGATCCGCGCCTCAAGCCCGTCGGAGATGATAAGCGCCTCGTTATAGGCGAAGAGCGCCGGTATCTGCTCCCTGTAGGTCTGAAGCTGCCGGAAGGCGCTCCAGATCGTGGCGTTCTCGTCGGCGGGGTTCTTCAGCTCGATGACCGCCAGGGGGAGGCCGTTCACGAATACCACGATGTCCGGCCTCCGGTTGAAGTGCCCCTCGACCACGGTGTACTGGTTCACGGCCAGCCAGTCGTTGTTGTCTGGATTATCGAAGTCAACGAGCTGTACCTGGTTGCCGGCAATCCTTCCGTCCTTGAGCTTGTATTCGACCGTGACGCCGTTCACCAGTGACCGGTGAAAGGCGCGGTTGTTCTGGATGAGGGTGGGGAGCTCCTGGCGCGTGATCTTCCTGAAGGCCTCCTCGATGGCGTCCGGGGGAAGCGCCGGGTTGATCCGGCAGAGGGCGGCCTTCAACCGCCCGTGAAGCACGATCTGGTTGTAGGAGTCCCGTTCCGCCTTCGGTTCCCCCGGGGCGATGTCAGGCCCGAAGAGCGTGGCGTACCCGAGCTCCCTGAACCATTCCAGGGTGGCTGATTCGACGGAGGATTCGGTGAAGGCGGCGCTCATGTGCCCTCGTTTAAAATCCTGATATAGTTGCCGTAACCGAACACCCGGTCCCTTTTCTTCCCTGTTAATTCTTTTACCATGCCAAGCGCGATAAGATGATTCAGGGAGCTCATGACCGTATTCGGCTGCAGGCCGGCGAGCTCCTGGCATTTGGGAATCGTCAGAACCGGGCGCTGGAGCAGGGCGTGATGCACGCGAAGCGCGGACCCGGCGGCCCGGCCCAGGGACTGCACGCGCTTCCGGTCTTCATCCGCCATCGACAGGAGCCTGTTCGCCGTGCCGACCGCCTGGTCCGCCGTTTCTTTCACCGCGGTGAAGAAGAAGGCTGTCCATTTCTCGAAATCGCCGTCAACACGGGTCTGCTGGAGCAATTCATAATACTCGTCGCGGTGAGTTTTGAAATACAGGCTCAGGTACAGCATCGGCTGGCGCAGCACCTTCTCGTTGCAGAGGATAAGGGTGATGAGGAGCCGTCCCAGCCGGCCGTTACCGTCAAGAAACGGGTGGATGGTTTCGAACTGCGAATGGGCGAGGGCCGCTTTCAGCAGTACCGGCATGCGCGCCGGCACGTCATGGAGGAACGTTTCGTATTCGCCAAGGCACTGCATGAGCCTGTCGGCCGGCGGGGGAACGTACCGCGCGTTGCCCGGCCTGGTGCCCCCAATCCAGTTCTGGCCGGTGCGGAACTCGCCGGGCTGGCGCGTGGCGCCCCTCCCTCCGGCAAGCAGGACCGCGTGTATCTCGCGGATCAACCGTAATGACAGGGGGAAGTCTTCGCCGAGCCGCTTCAGGCCGTGTTCTACGGCGGCAACGTAATTCGAGGCTTCTTTTACATCGTCAATGGGGACTCCCGGAACGCCCTCCATTTCGAACAGCAACAGGTCGGATAGAGATGACTGAGTCCCCTCTATCTGGGCGGAGAGGACCGCTTCCTTGCGGATGTACGAATAGAGGAATATCGAGGCGTCCGGGAGGAGCAGGGTGACGCTGTCGAGCCGCCCCAGGGCGAGCAGGGCCTGGTCCATCATGTCCTGGAGCCCCGCGTCAAGCGCCACCGGCGGGTCCGGCGGGAGCGGGTGAGGCACAAAGGCCCGGTACGGCTCGCTGCCGTTGAACTCCAGCCATATTCCCGTGGATTCTCGTTTCATCGGTTTCCGCTATTTCATCTAATGCAATAGGATTGACTATTATTGCAAGATAGGGCATGAACTTGCAATAACTATTTGTGTTATTGCAGGTTAAGTATTACATATGGTCGATCATTGTCATAAATTATAAGCAGTATTGAGATTTTAAGGCTATTCAGGTGGCACGCACACACCGGATATTTTTCATTGCGCAGCCTCTTTGATAAATCGGTCTGCATCCTTCACCCGAATCTCCCCTGAGATCAGCTTCGGTAAAAGTACATCACGAAGAGATGCAAGAGTGAGATTTTCTCGCCGACTATATAATATTCTTTGTAATTGGTTTTCTGATAATTTATCGAATTCAGCAATTATCTGGGATGAAGGGATAATAACCGGAATTCCGAGAATTGATTCAACCTGAGCTCGTTGATGACTCTTGGATGTTCCTGTTACAAGACCTTTAATCGTCTGTCGAAATATAGGTGAGCGAGTTAAGTAATATACATAACTACGAGTAAATGAAGACCTTGGGCGAAGCACTAAGAATTCGGTTGAACAAACAGACTTCTGGTCGGCCCGTATGTCGACTAGCCACACTCGTTCAATTTCTGGATTTAGCTTTGATAATAAGATAGTGCCTACTGGTACCTGCCACTTTATACTTTTTATACTTTCTCCATACTCTAGTAATGGGTTTTGCCCCTCGTCGAATGCTGGTATGCTGTAGTGGTGAAACAAAGAATGGGGTGAGGAAAGGGGATTTGCCTGTATACGAAGATGTTCTACTATACTACAAAATTTAGCAACCTCCCACCCCTTCGGCACCTCCCCCAACTCCGACTCCTCGAACGAATCCGGAAATAAGGCATCGATTTCGTCGATGCCACCCTCACCCCGGCCCTCTCCCAGAGGGAGAGGGTGGATTGCACCGGTACCCCCCTTCTCCCCCTGGGAGAAGGGGCCGGGGGATGAGGGTTGATTTCGACCAAGCCTGCGAGCCATGTTACGACGGACAGGGTCGAAATCAATAAACCAGCTCTTGAAGATGGCCCGGGCCATGGCCTCCAGGGTTTCGTTCATCTTCCGGTTCAGCTCGATCTTGTCGTCCAGGGTGCCGAGGATGTGGGCGATGGCGCGTTGTTCGGGTAGGGGAGGAACGCTGACTGGTAGTGAATAGAAAGAATCACGACTAGTAGATGGAATCGCAGACCCGCTATCTAATCCATTGATATCTTGTGTGAGTAATTCGTAGTATGCCCATTTAATATCTATATCAATCTTTGGTTTTAAGTAGAATGCTGTATCAATTACATAAAATGGTTCAGGTGAATAGTGTATACCTCGGTATGCTCCTTTCCGACCAATGATGACACCAGGATGGCTACACAATATTTCATTATGCCATCCTATTGGTCCATTTGTACCATAAACGCGATACTTTCCAATATTTTCTTCGTATCCTCTAAGGGCGCGTCCATATTCAATTGTCGCGATATCACCCCACTGTAATTCTTTCCACTCACTCCCCATACCCCAACTCCTTCAAGTTCCGGGCTATGGCCTTATCAAGCTCCCGCGCCTGTTTTGTCTGCTCATTGAGTTGCGCTACGAGCCGCTTCATCTTCTCGTCAAAGGGCTCTCCGTCATCCTCCACGGCTTCGGCCCCTACGTATCGCCCCGGCGTAAGCACATGACCATGCTTGCGGATATCATCGATTTTCGCGCTGAAGCAGAAGCCGGGGACGTCCTCGTACTTCTTCTTGCAGTCCTTGTCCCCTCGCCAGGCGTGGTAGGTACCGGCGATCTTTTGGATGTCCTCGTCGGTCAACTCCCGGTGTACCCGGTCGATCATGTTGCCGAGTTTACGAGCATCGATGAACAGCGTTTCACCCCTGCGGTCGCGTTGGGGCGAATGATTATTCGCCCTTGCACCCTTATCCCGGCAAATAAACCAGAGGCACACGGGGATCTGCGTGGAGTAGAAGAGCTGGCCCGGCAGGGCGATCATACAGTCCACCAGGTCCGCCTCGATGATGGACTTTCGGATTTCCCCCTCTCCCGAGGAGTTGCTTGACATGGAGCCGTTGGCCAGGACGAAGCCGGCGATGCCCGTGGGGGCGAGGTGGTGGATGAAGTGCTGGACCCAGGCGAAGTTGGCGTTACCCGTCGGGGGGATGCCGTATTTCCACCGGGCGTCCTCCCGGAGTCGGTCACCGCCCCAATCACTGTCGTTGAAGGGCGGATTGGCGAGGACGTAATCCGCCTTGAGGTCGGGATGGAGGTCCCGGTGGAAGCTGTCGGCGTTCTCCTGGCCCAGGTTGGCGTCGATGCCCCGGATGGCCAGGTTCATCTTCGCCAGCCGCCAGGTCGTGGCGTTGGACTCCTGGCCGTAGATGGAGATGTCGCCGATGCGGCCCCCGTGGGCCTCCACGAAGGACTCGCTCTGCACGAACATCCCCCCCGAGCCGCAGCAGGGGTCGTAGATGCGGCGGTCCTTCGAGGGCGCGAGCATCTCGACCAGGACCCGCACCACGCAGCGGGGCGTGTAGAACTGGCCTCCTTTCTTCCCCTCGGCGCTGGCGAACTGCGAGAGGAAGTACTCGTAGACCCGGCCCAGGATGTCCTTGGAGCGGTTCTCCCTGTCGCCCAGGCCGATGGTGCCGATGAGGTCCACCAGCTCGCCGAGGCGCGTCTTGTCGAGGGCGGGGCGGGCGTAGTCCTTGGGGAGCACGCCCTTCAGGGAGGGGTTATCCCGCTCGATGGCCACCATGGCGTCGTCCACCAGCTTGCCGATCGAGGGCTGCTTCGCGTTGTCTTGAAGATGGGACCAGCGGGCCTCTTTGGGAACCCAGAAGATGTTTTCCGCACGGTACTCGTCCGGGTCCTCCAGGGCCTCGTAGCGCGCGCCGGGGTCCTTCACGTACCATTCGCTTTTCGGATCGGCCAGCTCCGATTCAAGCTTCGTGTGGCGTTCGATGAAGGCGTCGGAGATATACTTGAGGAAGATGAGGCCCAGGACCACGTGCTTGTATTCACCCGGGTCCATGTGGCCGCGCATCTTGTCCGCCGCCTGCCAGAGGGTGGCCTCGAAGCCCAGGGCGGCGCCGTTGGGCTTCTTCGCCCGGGAGGCCTTTGGTCGTGCCATGTGCAATTATCCGAATTAGTATAATAATCGAGAGATTGGTACGATTCTTGATATTTATTGCATACCTCATTACGCATGAGTGTCAATCATTTTAAGAATTCAGACCGGCCCCCCCGGGAGGCTGCCGGGAGGCCGGCATCCGTCCACCCCCCCGGAGGATCGAATGCCGGCCCTCGCAGCGCATGGAGGAATGCCGTCGGGGACGCGGTGCGCTTCATGTTCAAGGTACAATGGCAGGTACGACAGGAGATGACCTATACATACGTATATGACGCTACCTGTCATACATCGCGTGCTATATTATTCCCAGCAACAGGAGGAATATATGAGACAATTCATGGTAATACTTATTGCGTGCGGTTTCATCCTTTCCTGCAGTACCCGATCCGTGCGCCAGGAATTCTCCGGCAGCCGTGAGCTCTATGTCGGCTGGCTTGACCTCAGGGCCGCTGATTTCAGGAAGTACGGCTATCCCACCAGGGAGGAATGGGAGAGGGACATCGCCGATGTCAATCAGGGGCTTCAGAAATTCGTGCGGGACTACATGAAGGGTTTCGCCGTAACCGGGGCCTCGAAGATCGGGGAAAGACCCCCGGCGTACGGGTGCGCGATATACTTCTCGAACGCCGCGATTGATCCGCAGACCAGCATCGTTGCCGATATCTCGATACGGGACATGGGGACGGGGAGGGTGGTGACAAAGTTCTCCGCATACGGAACCTCGTTCCACATGTCCTACTCCATGTATTCGTTCGCCGGCAAGCTCAACAACGCGTGCTATGCCCTTGCCTACGAGATATACACGCAGATGACGGAGAGCGGGAACGGGGAGCCGTCACGTGATGCAGGAAGCGAGGGCTATGCTGGAACCGTGAACCAGCCCGTGATCAAGGCCACCGGTGAGAGGTCCACGAAGATGAAGGAGGTCCGGCCCGGGGTGTTCGTGTGGGAGTAGGGGGGATGCTGGTTTATCCTTTGTTTCACTGATTACTACAATAATCGATTTATGATCATAATTACAAGTGATTAATTATTCAAAAACCACCCGGTTGGGTTTATTTTACTTGACATGAAATTTGTAATAGTTACAATTATTATATATAAAACACATTCATCAATTCTGGCTCACACACGTTTGCGAATCCTATTGTGCACCGGCGGTATGATTAACGGTCATTCAGCCGGCGGAGTATCTACGTCGTGAGGTGGAGTAATAAAAAGATTCGACCTGCTTCCGGTTTTATTATGAGCGCATTGGTGTTGATCTCATCAATAATCGGAACAATAGTCATTCAGATTTAATAACAAGGAGAAGCATGATGAAAAGAACATTACTTACTATTATCGCTGTTTCTTTAATTGCATCCTTCGGGTGCTTCAACGATTCGAAAGATAATTCAAATTCGATGTTGTTGTTGGGATTTGCGGGAGGAGGTGGTGGCGGATCAATATCATCACAGAATATTTATATAAATGATGCAAATGGTGAAATTGGTAGAGCATTAATGGTTATGCATAATATTATTACAATGTATTCATCAAATAACTACATGTACATAATGAAGTGGGATGGCACTTTTTTAACTCAGCCGATTTATTTCAGTGAATCAAGTTGTACAGGTACAGCCTATGTTTATCGGGACAGTTTGATTGAATATCCGAGCTACGGAAAGTTTGCACTATATGGAACAGATTCTAAGTTATATCGATATAAAACAGTTAATGAAGATGGTACTTCTTCTATAATATCAATTTCATACGAATCAATATATGATTCTGGAATGTGTTCAGCTTTAAGTGGTACTACTGATGCTAGTGAACTCGAAGAAACTACGCGAGCATCGGTCGGTATACCGGCAACGATAACCCCACCACTCTCGGTCGTATTCAAGTGAGAAAAACCTGTGCCTTCAAGAAGCAGATAAATAAAGCGAATGCAGGCGGCGGTTTCGACATGAAAGGGTTTGCTTCCGCAACAGACGATGCAACCAGGGAAATATGCCCTCACTATTTCAATGCGAAGGGGAATCCTTGTAAATAATGATCTGGATGGCAAGTGGATGGCAGGGAGTAGCTATTCGATCTATTCCCTGTATGTATGATGTTCAATTGTTGTATTCACGAATTATTATGCCAGGTGGAGGTCTGTTAATGAAACGAATGATGGTTGCTGTACTGCTGCTTATGATTGATATCGTATTGTTAACTGGTTGTAATAATGACAAGGAATCCATTATGGTGATTCCTGTTGGTAACTCCAGGCAAGTACTGAGCATCATTCTGAATAAATACAGCACTTCCATACTTGTAGGCGGGACCGAGCAGCTAACTGCTGATATCATTCCCGAAAATGCAGGGAACCAAAATGTTACATGGGATTCCAGCGATGACTCGGTGGCGACAGTATCACCCGATGGACTGGTAACCGCCGTTGATGAGGGCATTGCCGATATTACCGTGGTTACGGAAGACGGTGATCTGGAAGCTACCTGCGAGGTTACTGTTTCAGCGGTTCCAGTAGCAGTTGCTGACGTCATGCTTAATAAGGACGAGACAACATTGGTTGTCGGAAATTCCGAACTTCTAACCGCGGACATCGACCCCAATGATGCGACAAATCAGAATGTGAGCTGGATCAGCACGAATGAGTCGATTGCTACTGTTACGGCAGGGGGGCTTGTCACCGCTATTGCGCCGGGAACCGCTTCGATAACTGCAATCACCGAGGATGGTTTATATACTGATTCTTGCGTGATAACGGTTAATGATGCTACCATCCCAGCCGAGGTATCCTCATTGACCGCATCGACCGGTGACGGGCAGATAGCGCTGGACTGGACCGACCCGACAGATGCTGATTTTGATCATATTGAGATTACCTGGGCTCCCGGAGGAACTTCTACCGTGGCCGTTCCCAAAGGAAACCAGACCTATACCGTGCTGGGGCTCAGTAATGGGACCGAGTATACTTTCACGGTTGTTTCTGTTGATCTGTATGGGAACAAATCGACCGGAAGCACTGTTGCTGAAACGCCATACAATATCAGGGAAGGCCTTGTGGGGGAATGGCTATTCTCGGGAAATCCAAATGATACGAGCGGATATGGCCATAATGGGACTGTGACAGGAGCGGCATTGTCAAGTGATAGGTTTAATAATTCTAACAAATCCTATTATTTTGATGGGATAGATGATAGAATCGATCTTGGCACATTTTTCACCCTGCATACATTCTCAATTTCCTTATGGGTTAAGAATACTCGAATCTCCACTGATTATTCTGATATTATTGAGAATAATCATGATTTTACTAATCGTTGGTGTCTGCAAGTGCAACCGAATTCAACTATATATGATTTTGGAGGTGTATATTCATCAATTCAAAACAATCAATGGACGCACATTGTATTAATACAGAATGAAAACTCTTATTCTGTATATGTAAATGGAACATGTGTTGGGACAAATAATTGGGTCGGGGATGATGATGGAAATCAGAACCTTGTACTTGGCTACTGGTATGGAGGAACTTCGAGGTGGTACCAGGGATACATCGATGATATTCGAGCATATAATCGAGTCCTTTCTAATGCTGAAATTCTGGCTTTGTATCATGAAGATGAATGGGATGGCAATAAGGAGTCATATTCTGCAGATGGTATAAACTTCAAGATGGCGTATGTGCCGGGTAAAACATTTAAAACCGGCGAAGATGATATAGATACCGCGACAGTTTCTAATCCATATTGGATCGGAGAGACAGAGGTTACGTATGAATTATGGTATGCGGTTCATGCATGGGCAATCGCTAATGGATATAGTTTTGCCAACCCTGGCCGGGAAGGTCACGATGGTATAGTGGTTGATCCTGCTGGTGCTGCGCCTACTGTGGCGCGTTATGAGCCTGTGACGACAATAAACTGGCGGGATGCAATGGTATGGTGTAACGCGCTTACCGAATGGTACAATGCAATGAATGGAAGTTCTTATACGTGTACGTATTATACTGACGAATCCTATTCAGTACCAGTACGTGAAGTTGATAATGCCGCATCTGTATGTACAGAGGATGGATGTCAAGATAAGCCATTTATCATGGCTGATGTTGATGGTAATACTGATATGGCGAATTGTAATAGCACGGGGTTCCGTCTGTTGACAAGTGATGAATTGGAACTGGCTGCAAGGTATATAAATGATGCAGATAGTGATGGAGATATTCTTGATAGCAACGAGTACTACCCGTGGAATTATGCGAGTGGTGCATCTAGTGATATCAGTGATCCAGCAGCTACTGGTCTGGTAGCCTGGTATAATGCAAATAGCAGTAGCACTACTCATGCCGTTGCCGGCAAAGATTCTAATGCTTTGGGGCTTTATGATATGAGTGGAAATGTATTTGAGTTCTGTTTTGGTTGGGCACCGGGATCATATGAAGTGTTGCGATTTGCGCGTGGTGGAAGCTGGCGTGATGTTCCGGGATGGTTACAAGTTGGAACTTTATCAACTGGTGATCCTGAGGCAACTGATACAAATGCGGGTTTACGTATCGGGAAGAATCATTAGACCATAATTATCGAATTCAATGCAGAGTAAAAGCCCCGGCTCGTCACCGGGGCTTTCTTTTATTATACAAATTAGACATACAAATTTGCATAACGTTCACCAAGTCTTCACCATAACGCGGATAATCGCGAATGAACGGACATCGACGGGTCGGATCAGGTAGATGAATGACGACGCCAAAAGCGGTTATCGCTGTTCACCGGGATGCATTCCGGTAGACTTCCCGGCGGTGCCTGATTCGAAGAACAAGAATGGTAACCCGTTTGTCGTTGATTTCATAGATTATCCGGTAATCTCGCACACGAATACGATAGGCATCGCGGTTTTTCAGTTTTACGCATCCCTTTGGGCGCGGGTTGTCGGCGAGGCCGTCGATGGCGTCATTAACGGCAGGAATGTCCCGCTCCGGGAGCTTTTTGTAATCCCGAATGGCCGAGGGGGCGATGAAAATTTCGTGCATGATTCAACGTTTTACGGAAGCCCAGCGCCTGGGAGGAGCTTTCTCTTTTTTTGCGCGGTCATAGGCGGCGATATCTTCCAGCTCTTCAATATATTCCAGCAGTTTATCGTAGTCCTTTTTGGGAAGGATGACACTTACCGGTTTGCCTTTACCGTCGACGATGTAGTTTTCTTTAATTGGAAGCATTGATACTGCCTTTCTCCCGATATGTGCGTGCTGCCGTTGCATTTCAATTGGCCGTTTGAAATCGAGCCGGCTATTCTTATGACAAAGATACTGCAAATCATTTCAGAATCAACAAAAAAACCTGAAATGGTCATGGTTGCCGCACCGGGAATCATCACGGTGCGCCCCTCGCCCAAGAAAGGAGAACCGCCTTGCCCGGACTATCTATGGGAGTCCCGCCACGGAAAGCACCTGCCGACGATTTCGGGAAACGCGCTATGAAGAAGAGCGCCCTCGTCGTAAATCGCAATGACAACGTACCACAGTCCCTCCCTGGCGCGAAAGAAACCCCCTGGCGGCGCCAGGGGGTTTTTCTCATTCACTCCGGATGAACCCGCCTCATGCCCGTATCCGCGCGATGATCTCCCGCAGCTGGTCGCCGTTGAGGAGCACGGGCACCTGGTACATCGGGTGGGCCTCCTGGAGCGCCCAATCGACGATCTGGTCGATGTCTTCGTCTTTGATGCAATCGAATTTCTCCGGCAGCTTCATGGCCTTGTTCATCCGCCTGATCTCGGCGATGAATGCCTTCGCCTTTTCCCCGTCGGACTGGCCCGGTTTTGATATTCCCGTGAGGTCGGCAAGGCGCGCGAGGCGGGGATGGATCTTTTTGCCGTAGTACTCGAGGCAGTAGGGAAGGATGACCGCGTTGGCCAGGCCGTGGGGCACGTTGTACAGACCCCCCAGGGTGTGGGCGATGGGATGCACGTAGGTCACGCCGCATCGCGTGAAGGCGAGGCCCGCCTTGTACGAGGCGTAGAGGAGCTCCCGCCTCGCGTTGATATCGCTCCCTTTCTTGTAGGCCTTCAGTATGTACTTGAAGATGGCCACGACGGCCTCCTCGCTCGCCTCCCGGCAGTATTTTGGCCTGTCCACGGTTATGTAGGCCTCAACGGCGTGGGTCAGGGCGTCCATACCGGTAGTGGCCGTGATGAAGGGCGGAAGGCCCACGTGAAGCAGGGGATCCATGACCGCGTAGGGCGGGATGAGGAACAGGTCGTTGATCGAGTACTTGTGGTGGGTTTCCCTGTCGGTGACCACGGCGGCGACGGTGGTTTCCGATCCCGTGCCCGCCGTCGTGGGAACGGCGAAGAGGGTGGGGATTTTCCAGAGGACTTTCAGGGTGCCTCCCATCCGCTCGATGCTCTTGCGGGGCCGGGCGATCCGGGCGCCCACGGCCTTCGCCGTGTCCATGGGAGAGCCGCCCCCCACGGCAATGAGGGCCTGGCATTTATTCTCCCTGTACATCGTGACGGCTTCCTCGATGGTGTCGATCTTGGGGTTCGGCTCCACCCTGTCGAAAAGGACATACGCCACCTTGGACACCTTCAGGGCCTTGAACAGGGGCTTTAACAGGCCTGTTTTTATCAGCCCCTTGTCGGTGATGACCATGACATTGTCAAATCCCTTGCTTTTAACGAATTCCGGCAGCCTGGCAAAGGAGCCGTCGCCCTCGATGAGTTCCGGCTGCTTCCAGGGCAGCACATAGGCCCCCTTGAAGAAGAAGAACTGGAAAATACGGATACCGATTTTAGTTAATGCCCACATCTCGTTTCCTCCTGTATGGTCAAGGAGCCTCATTCCTCAGCGCGGCTGAAGCTCGCTCTCCTGTGCTGAAAAAAAGAAACACCATTCGACATGCCCGCAGCTGTCGGGGAAGAACGTTGCCTTGCGTGTCACGTGCAGGTCAATGGGACTGCCTGGGACGCTTCGGGAAAGACGATGGAATATCGGAATCCATTTGCAAGGCAAATTTTCGGGAATGCCTGAAATATTCTCAATACTATCCCGCACCCGGCGTTGAGCCTAGCCTTACGAAGGTGGGGCAGTGGGGGGATCGTGCGGGAGAACCCCCCGGCGCTGCGCGCCACCCCCCTTAATAAGGGGGGTTCTTCATGCAATGAATGGCTCGTATTGCAGTAACTGCGACCTCATTCGGCCCCCCCTTGCGAAGGGGGGCAGGGGGGATCCTCTTCCCGCAGGGGGGCGTGCTCCACCCTGTTACGCCCGTTGTGCTTGGCGGCGTAGAGGGCCCGGTCGGCCTGCTCCTTCAGCTCGGCCAGGGTCCGGCACGTGGCGGGGTAGCAGGAAATCCCCAGGCTCACGGAGGTGCGGAGCTCCGGCCCGTCGAGCTTTTTCAGGAAGTCGAGGTCCTCGACGCGTTGTCGCACGCGCTCGTTCACCTCCATGGCGGTCGCCAGGTCGGTGTCCGGGAGGAGGATGGTGAACTCGTCGCCGCCGTAGCGGGACACGATGTCCGTTTTCCGGAAGGTCTCAGTGAACACCCTCGCCACCTCGACGATGTAGCGGTCGCCCACTTCATGGCTGTATCCCTCGTTCACCTCGCGGAAATTGTCCATGTCGGCCATGACCAGGACCAGGGGCGCGCCGCTCTTCTCCGCCGCGGCGAACCTGCCGTCGAGCTCGCTCTCCAGGTACCGCCTGTTGTACACCCCGGTGAGCTTGTCGGTGACGGCGCGCAGGCTCGCGTCCTCGCCCCACTTCACCATCTGGGTGATCACCTGGCCGCTGGCGTTCAGCCTGTCCGTGGTCTTGTTCAGCATGTTCTTCATCACCTTTATCGCGGGGATCGGGGCCAACCGCATCATGGTGAAGAAGTCGTCCTTGTGCAGGCGCAGGAGCTCGCTGTCCTCGGCGGCGACGCAGGTGGCCGAGCGCGGGGCGTTGTCGAAGATCGCCATCTCGCCGAAGAATTCACCCGACTTGAGAAGGGCGATCTCACGCTCGGTGCCGTCCTGGATGCCGATGCGGACCGACATGGCGCCGCTCATGATTATGTAGAGCTCGTCCCCGCCCTCCTTTTCCCGGAACACGACGCTGCCCTTCCCGAGGCGGACCGGCCTGAGCCTCTGGGCGAGCTGGTGGATTTCCGATATCTTCAGGCTCGAGAGCATGCTGACCTTCTTGAGGAACGTGGTGAGCTCGTCCTCTCCGGAACGCGCCAGGAGAATTCCGTTGCCGCCTTTTTCCCTCTGCTCGAAGACCCTGGTGAAGGCCTTCTCGACCAGTTCGAGGATCTCCGTTTCATGCTCCGGGTAGGACGCTATGCCGATGCTGAAGGTCTGCATGAGGCTCTGCCTTCCCATCTTCGCCCCGATGTCGAAGCCGTTCATCTCGGCGAGGTAGGCCGCGGCAAGTTCCGCCGCCTCCTCCAGGGGAGTCCCGGGAAAGATGATGATGAATTCGTTGCCGCGGTAGCGGATCGCCAGGTCCCCCGGGCGGAGAAGGCTCGAGAGCTTCCATGATATCGCCCGGAGCGCCCCGTCCCCCGCCTCGTGGCCGAAGGTGTCGTTGATGAGCTTGAAGTTGTCCGGCTTTAACACGAGGAGGCTGAACAGGGGGCCCAGGAAGGAGAAATTCTTCGCGAGCTCGTCTTCCAGGTAGGTGCGGTTGTGCACCCCGGTCAGCTTGTCGAAGAACATCTGCTTTTTCAGTTCCTCGATCCAGCCGGCCTTTTCGCTGATGAGCCGGTGGGTCATGCGCTGCCGGCCGGCGTTCACGGAGATGAGCCTGTGGTAGACCTTGGCGAAGATATGCGCGTATTCGTCCAGGAACTGCTCCTGGTCGATCCCTTCCCGGGGAAAGGTGAGGAGGGTGGTGTCCTCGGCGGCCATGGCGAAGGCCGTCCGGGCGTCCTCCTCGAAGAACTCGAATTCGCCGAATATCTCCCCGTCGATGAAGCGGGCGATCACCTGGGAGGGAGAGGGATCGCCACCCCCGTGGACCTTCTCCAGGTTGCTGGCGATGACCACCTCGCCCGTCGTGATGATGAAGAGCTGGCTCGCCTTTACACCCCTCTCGAAGATGATCTTGCCCTTCCGGTACTCGACGAAGCCGCTTCGCGAGGCGAGGATTTCCAGGTCGTCGACTGGCAGGCCGGAGAAGATTTCCGTTTTACTGAACTGCTCGACGATGCTGCGGATCTGTTCGTTCGCTTCGTGCATGAATTGGCCAGCCGTTCCCGCCAGGGGCGGTTACCCGCATCCCCCGCTTTTGGCCACCTTCAGCTGCAGCTTCACTTTTTTCTCGTACCGTATATCCGGCAGCTCCCCGTGGTCACCGATCGGATTGGAAAGGGGGAGGCTCGACCCGTATGCCCTGGTGAAGAGGTACGACATTCCGTCGCTTTCCGGCGCGGCGGCATCTTTCCTTTTCGCGACGGTTTTGTCCGCCCCGAACACGTCGATCCAGTTGTTAATGCCCCCCTCGAGTATGTAGAGGTTCTGCACGCCGCTCACGCGGAGGAGCCGGTACGCCTCCGTCGAGGCCTTCTCGCCGTTGGAAACAAGGACCACCACGGTGTTGGGCGCTTCCTTTCTCAGGCTCATGATCAGGTCGTGCCGGTTGATCCCCGAAGCCGGCTCATTCACGGAGCTGAGGAGGTTGAAGGTGTTGAAATCGGACTGGCCGCGCAGGTCGAGAATGCGCGCTTTGAGGTGGAAATCGTTCATCACCGAGAGGAGCTCCGCGGGATGTATGTATACCTCGCGTTTCTCGAGTTTCTGCCGCTCCCCGGCCGGGAGCATGTTCCACCGGTCCTCCAGGGATGGTTCGCCCTTCACCAGTATCACGACGGCGACCAGGATAAGGACGCCGGCGAAGGCGGGATGCACATGCTTCAGGGGATTGAGGGAAATGTCCTTCCATGGCACCTTTTCACCGAAGAATTTCTCGCTGATCCCCGCCCCGTAGAACATGAAGAGGGCCATGAATATGACGAGGACGACGACGGTGCCCGTGCCGAGTCCGAAGAGCGTCGGGAGCGTCAGCCTGCCGTAGTCCCCGGAGTGGTAGAACATGTTCAGGGCCGGGATCGAGAGGGATTCGCCCAGGAGGAACACGCCGAAGAGGACCCCGAGAACGAAGAACACGCCGTCGAGCTTGAGCGTCGAGGCCGCCACGAGGGACGTCCCCGGGCAGAATCCCCCTATGATGAAGCCTATCCCCAGGATGACTCCGCCGACTATCTGGGGCCAGATGTAGGTCGGGTTCACCCATATAGTGTCGAAGTTGAGCCAGCCGAAGGCCGAGAAGAGGAAGATGAGGAGCATGGCCACGATAATCGCGGTGAACATGACCTTGAGCACGCGCATCTCGGTAAAATAGAACTGCGCCGCGAGCCTGCGGGAGTCGCCGAACCCTGACATCTCCAGGGCCATGCCGAAACCGATCCCGATGGCCAGGTAGACCGCGTATCCCGCGAATTTTCCTAAGAGCATTGCGTCATGGGGTGCCATATCATCCTCCTATTGCCAGAGCCTTCGCACGAACCACGCGAGCATGTAGCCCCCGGCGAAGACACAGAGCATGAAGGCCCAGCTCCCCGCGGCGAGTACGGCGCCCCCCGAAAGGGCCTGCCCCGAGGTGCAGCCCCGGGCGAGGCGCGCCCCGTATCCCATGATGGCCCCGCCGATGAAGGCGAAGAGCCACCGCTGGCGGTCGGTGATCCGCGGTCCCCGGCGGGTTTCGACCCTGAAGCGCCGGTGCAGAAGGCCGGAGATCGTACCCCCCAGGAAGGTCCCGGCAAGCATGAGAATCGAGCTGTGGTCGATGGCAATGAGGGACCCGCCTCCCTTCTCGGCGAAGTAGGCCACCCGGTCCACGTGCGACGAGGCGAAGAGGTCCAGGATGCATATCTGTATCCTGCTCAGGGCGGCTGAGGCCCCCAGGCCGCTTCCCGTCATGTAGTACGCGATGAACAGGACGATTCCAAGGAATATCCCCCCGATATAGGGGTTTGTGTACGGTTTCGCGGCGGTATCCGTTTTCATGATTTACCTCGCAGTGCCTTTTCCGCAATGTTCCTGATATTCTCAATGATGTCCCTGACCGTGACGCCCGCGAGCGAGTCCCGGGCTGTCTCCGCGGAGGCGCCTTCCTCCATCTCCTCCGTGCCCGTGATCATGGCCTTCAGGTTGCTGAACACCGTGTGCCCCGTGGTGATAAGGTAGAGGTGCACGGCCAGGAATGTGATGAAGAGCCAGGCGAAGAAATTATGCACCGGGGCGATCAGGGTGAGCCCCCCGACGGCGGATGAGAATCCGGGCCATACCGACACGAGCCACATCATGATGCCCGTCACGATCTGGACCGGGAAGAGGACGTTCAGCAGGGCGAAATAGGTCACCTGCTGCAGGGGGTTGAGCTTCCGCTCCGCCGTTTTCTCGAATGGGTGTCCCGTACCCCTGAAGATGCCGTAGATGTAGTAGGCCGCCTGTACCAGGACCTCGCCGCGGAAGCCCCTGCGCACGCGGATATACTGCATGATCTCCCCGGTCGCCAGGTGGTAGAAGAGCGACAGGGCCGCGTTCAGGGTCACCAGGGCGGCGAAGAAATTGTGCACGTCCACGGCGTTATCGAAGCCCATGAGGGCGAAGCTCCCCGCGTAATGCACCTCCAGCCCGGTAATGATGAGCACGATGACCGACAGGGCCATCCCCCAGTGCCAGATCCGTTCGTACAGGGCGTACACCTTCACGCGGATGACGGTCCCGTGTTTTCCCTCGGTTCCCCGATGTGCCAGGTAGCGCAGCGCGCCGTGGCCCGCCGTTCCCGCCACGGACATCGCCAGGATGAGGATGCCCAGCACGTTCAGCCAGGTGTGGCTGCTGTACCCGAAGACATAGCGGTTGGTGACCTTCCCGTCCTTCACGAGGCGCGTGCCTGTGGTCCCCGCCTTTATGGCTCCGTCCAGGTGGAAGGCGAGTCCTCCCATCTCGGCGATATCGCCCGTTGCCACCGCGGCGCCCGAAGGGATGAAAGACGCGAGCTCGACATCCGCGCCGAACCGTGACGCGCCGGAATGGCACGCCAGGCAGTCGGTCGTAAGGGATTTCTCATGGGCGATTCCGTGGTTGACCCGGTACGGCTCGGCGGTCCCCCTGATCGCCGGGTCCTTGACCCCCGCCGCGGCCAGGCGCCTTCCGATGCAGTCGACCTTGGCCTTCGTGTCGAGTTTCAGCTCACCGCGCTCTATGTCGCCGCTCCCGTCCGCGTCGAAGGCCCCGATCACGTCGTCATGGTACTTTTTACCATCAAGATACGCCTTCCTGACGACACTGAATGGCACGTCCTTCCCGCCGTTCCCGGTCCATCTCCAGCGGACCATGAGGTTCACGGGGGATACGCCGTCCTTCACGCCGGTGATCTCCTCCGTCCCGGGCTTCTTCTCGTTATGAGAGAGGAGGAACGGCTGGAACCCCTCGGTGTACGCGGTGTTGAGGTTGGCGCCGTTCGCGGTGTCGCGCCCCCGGAACTCGTAGCGCGGCCCCCCCTCCGCGGTGATGACCGTCTCGTCGACCGATTTCAGGGCGGGGCCGTAGAGCCTCGGCACGTGGCACGACTGGCATGAGAGCACCGCGAAGTGTCGGTCATGGTAGGGAAGGAAGTCGTGCGCCTTCTCCGGGGAGTGACACGTCCGGCAATCGGCGTGGAGGAGCCGGTGGTCCGGGATGTAGAGATACTTCCCTATCGAGCTGGACTTGCGCGGGTCGTTGGAAAGGTGCGCCTGGTCGGAGACCCGCGTCTCGGCGCGCCGGGGGTCGTTCCTCGTGAAGTGGCACGATACGCACATCACCTCTCGCTGGAGGTGCACGTCCCAGGGATACTGGAGGGTCTCCCGGTCCTTGATATTGATCAGCGAATCGGAGATGTTCTCCGGGGATAGGATCTCCCCTGTTTTGCACGTCACCCGGAAGCACTTGCCCCCCTCGTAATTCACGAGGGCGCCGGGGAAATCCTCCGGGATGAAGACCTCTTTGCCCTTCACCGAGCCCACGCCGTGGCAGGCCAGGCAGTTCGCATTGGAGGGCACCCGTATCTTGATGGCGTCGCGGTCGACCGTCCCGTCGGGATTGATGGTCCCCGGCGCCAGGGTTATTTTTCCCCCGTCGACGTGGCACGCCGAGCATTCGATTTTCGCCATGTCGGTGTAGTGGCTGTTGTGGGCGTTGATGTATTCGGCGTTGTGGCATTCCCCGCAGGTGCGCTCCTCCGAAAGGGCCGCGGGGTTGACGGTCCTGTTTCCCGCCCTGTCAAGGGGTAGAAACTCCGGGTGCATGACGTAGCACTTGGGGCAGGTCATCTTTTTCTGCGGCTCGCCGAATCCGGCGTAGACCGAGAGTGCCAGGGCGGCCACGGCGGTTATAAAGTAGCTGTACTTTATCATCTGGCCCCTCCCGGCGCGAGCTTCTCGCGGCCCCCCGAGTCAAGCGGGTCGTCAGGGTATCCCAGGGCGTTCCAGTCCATGCGCGGCTCCGGGCCGTGGCAGTCGTTGCACCGCAGGGCCTTGTCACCGGCGGTGACCATGTGCGACAGGGGCCAGTACATGTCGGTGCGGGTGAAACCGTAGCTGCCGCTGTAGCGTATGCCCGATATCTCCTCCGAGAGCCTGAAGGCCTTGTCCCAGTTGAATTCGCTCCAGTAGCCCCCCTCGCCGGCGGTGACGGGCTGCAGCAGGTGCCGGTACACCCTGTCGTAGGGCTGGATGGCGCGGTGGACCTTGAAGGGCCATATCTTCGCCGAGGGGTCCCTGACGCTCCCCAGGGGCGTGTTAAGCTCGGTGACCTTCGAGGGGTCGATGGTGTCATTCCAGAGGTAGCGCTCCACCTTCATGTTGAACCAGTAGTATTCGGGGACCAGGTTCTTGCCGTAGGTGAATTCACCCTTGATCCTCAGGTACTCGTGGGGGTCGTCCTTTCGTGCGAAGTTGCCGGCCTTGGACCAGTCCCAGAAGGTCTTGGTCGCCGCCTTGCGCGCGTACCTCGGGATGTGGCAGGTCTGGCATGCCACGGCGTTCACGTGGGTGTTGATCCTGCTGTCCTTGTGGGGCTTCTCGTCGTGGCAGTCCGTGCAGCTGATCCCGTTCCGGTTGTCGACGCTGACGGAATAGGAGGCCCCCTTGATATTATGGTGTTCCGTCACGTGGCAGTCAATGCAGAGCATGTCCTTGCTCATGTGTATGTCAAGGTCCGCGTAGGCGTTGAGGAGGCTCTCGTCCAGGTCGCCGTGCTTGACCCCCATCCCGCCCCCGCCGTAGTTGTGGCAGAGCGCGCAGTTGTTGCGCTTCGGGTAGCCCACGTTCTTCGCCACGGCCTGGAGGTCAACCCCCTTGCTCGGCATGCCGTAGTCACCCTTGGTGTAGGTTCCCGACCAGTCATGGCACACCAGGCAGTCCACGTTCTCCGCATTGGAAAAATCGAAGGAGGCGTCCTTCCACCCGTACCCGGCGTGGCAGCTGTTGCAGGACCTTTCGTTTCCCTGTACGCCGATGCAGTAGTTGTTGCCCAGGTTCTTTTTCCCGATGCTGAAGGTCCCCTTTTTCCCGGGTATCTTCACCCCGGACCGCTCCCACCGCCAGTGCGCGGTCTTCATGAAGTCATCGGCCGCCTCCTCGTGGCAGGAGAGGCATTTCCTGGTCACGTCCTGGGGCGTCCGGAATGTCTCGTTTATGACGGGGGCGTGGTTGAAGTGTGGCCTGAAGCGCGGCACCCTGTCCCAGGGATCCTTCGCGTTCCCCTTCGAGCAGGACACGTGGGTCGCCGCGAGGACCAGCACCATAATAGAAAGCGTTGAGAAGGCCGGCATTCTCTTCTTCATGTGTGTGCCTCTGTGGTGAGTGTGCGCGGATTTTCCCGGATTGCAAAACCTCCGGCGGGAACTCGCCGGAGGGCTTCTATGGATAGATGGAGTGTCTGTAACCTGTGCAGGCGCATCTATTTTTTGTTAAGTTCGTCCAGTATCGCGAGTATATCGCCGTTTTCAGGAATGTCGGACATCGAACTTCCGTAATGCTTGTAGCGAATCATGCCGCTTTTGTCCACGATCAGCTGCGCGGGCATACGGCCCAGTTTGAAGATCTTGACCTGCTGGCCGTAGAGCTTTGATACGATGTGGTCAGGGTCCGCGAGTCCGACGAAGGGCATGTCGTGCTCGCGCCACCATTTTGAGAAGGCTTCCTCGCCTTCCGGCCCGATGGCGATGACCTCGGCTCCCCGTTTCACGAATTCATCGTAGTCCTGGCGCAACTGCGCCATGTGCCTGCGGCAGTATGGTCACATGAAGCCGCGGTTAAACACGAGGACAACGGTCCTGATGCCCCTGTAATCCGAAAGCCGTATCGGCTGTCCGTTGCTGTCCTTGAGCTGGAAATCAGGCGCGGGTTTCGGATCGATTGGTTCCATGGCGTCCTCCTTCCTGTCTCGTGATGGAACCTAGGGTGACCCAACGCGCCGCCTCTGTCCATCACTTTTTCAAAGGATCGATCCTTCATCTACACAGTCTTGTCTTACGGCTGCGAACTCTTCCGGAGCACAGCCTGGGATTCATACCAGAAGCCGCCTGTTTTATTATCGTGAAGAGCAGAGCTTCTGGCACTCCCTTGAGAAGAGTGCTAAAAGATAGGAATTGAAACGGTGTTGGTTACTACCCGGTAACCCAGTGAAGGGACGAATTTTCATTACGTGCGGGTAATGACGGTGCGGGGCGCCGGCAAAGGCGCCCCGCAGTGTATCGGCTTCGCCGCTTTTCTGCCATGCATGGCACGCACGGCGCGACTTCACATGGCGTAGCTGTCGTTGATCCTGAAAAGGACCCCGATGTTCAGCTGACCGTATATGCCCAGGCCATGGTTTTGGTCGTTCGCCTTCTTCCTCGGGTCAGGGAAAAATATATCGGGAAGTCCGACGGAGCTCGGCACGACGTCATTGGATTTAATGACGGTATATTCCGTATACCGGTAGGAATAGAGCGCCCTGCAGCTCCCCGAAAAGGTGAGGGTCACCAGCTTGCCCAGATTGATATTCAGCCCCAGTACCACTCCCAGGCCTCCGGAAAAACCAAGGTAGAGCTTTTTATCGAAGCCGGTTACCAGCTTCAGGACGATGTCGGGCCCCAGCCAGAACCGGACCAGGGGGGTCCGCACCAAGCCGAAGCCGATTGCCTGGGAAAGGTCGATGGACATCGGCCTGACGAGGTCCTTGCCGCGGTAATACCTGGTGACGGTGGTGTTCGCGGTAGTGCCGAGCAGGTTATTCACGAAACCGACCATGGGCCGCCTGGTGTACCTGAAGTTGTAATCCTGGGCGAGGTGTATGGACGTCCGGTAGTTCATCAGGACATTCTTCGCCGCGGCCGTGTCGATGATGATCCCCCCGCCGGCATTCCCCGCCATGCCGCTTTTACCGTTCCACCACTGCTGCCCGATGCCGGCGGAACCGAAGGGGCCCAGGGCCAGGGAGATTTTGCCTTTTTCGGTCTTTCCTCCGGCATCGTCATCCTTGTATACCGGCGGCGTCTCGCCCTTCCTGAGTGACGTCGCCTTCACCTCGTTGCTCGGAGGGGATTCGTAGTTGTCGTTGTCCACGAGGCGCACCTGGAACTCGTAAGCTGTGCCCTCCTTGACGCCCCTGCGAACCTCTGCCTGGGGAGCGTAGGATTCCGCCACGGCCCTGTAGGGCTCGTCGCCTTCCCTCATGTAAACGACGAATTTCTTCACCGAGCCCAGGGGCTTGTTCCATTTCAGCAGGAAGCCGCCCCTGATGAGCCTGGCGACAAGCTGGCTCGGACGCTTTCTGGCGGTGAAGCTGATCTGGTCTTTCGGTATCACCTGCTCGTCGGGGTCATAGAGCTTTTTTCGGATGGTAAACTCCTTGCGGCTTTCGTTCACGATGAAACCCTCGAAGTTCTCTCCGTTGGTGAGCTGGATCACCGACTTGGACAGGAAATCCTCCGAATACAGGGTGCGCAGGATGTTCGCCCTGGGCACGACCCTTGTATCCCCTTCGGGCAACACGAGGGTCACGGCCTCCTTGTTTTCAGCCTGCACCCTGCCGGAGATGATTTTCCCGTCCTTGAGAAAGACATGTTCGGCCCGGGCGGTGACGGCGAGGGCGATGGCACAGCCCGCGGTGAGTATCGCGATAAGTGGACGACGGTATCTCATGCTGCGCATCTCCTTGATATGTTATTCCGCTGCCGCGGAGGTTTTTATCTCATCTTCCGCGACCGTTTCCACGCCGCCGGGGGTCAATATCCGGTAGGTTTCACCCCGGGACAGGATCGCCCCTTTTATCACGCGGCCGTTGTAGAGCGTGACCTCGTCGACGCGGTTGAACACCTCGCGGATTTCATCGATCGAGCGCGACGGTTTGGCCAGGAGGGCCTTGATCCGTGACTGCTGGTCCTGCGTGTAATGACCGATGCCCTTCCGGATGACCGACTCGATCTCTTCAACAGATTTCTTTTCGATGTCCTCGATGATGGGCACCGTGCCGAAATTTTTCAGCTCCTGCTTCTCGTCCCTGGTGATGTCGCGCACGTTGATTGCCAGCGCCGCCTCTTCCCCTGCCGACAGTGGCGCCTGGGCCTCTACGACGGCGGTTTTCCCCGCCTCGGTCACGACCTCTTCCTTTGAGACGGCGCTTTCGTCGGCCGCCAATCCCGTTTCATCCTGGCGGGACGCCCTGACTCCAACTTTCCCCTCGTCCACGGCGACCTGCGTCACGCCTTTCCTGTAGCTGACGCTGAACCGTGTTCCGCGCACGCCAGCGATGGCCGTCGGGGTCTTCACGTTCAGGCCCGAGGATTCACTCTTCACCAGCCTCGTCAGCACCTGGCCATCTTTGAGGAAAAGCTCGCGGCTTTTTTCCCCCGAGGCGAGGATTTTGAAAGACGTATTCTCATAGATCTGGACCGTGCAGTCGTTTGAAAACTGCACCACGGCCATGGATGCCGGACCGGTTACGATCGTATCGGGTTCCCTGACCGCATCTTTGACGTTACAGGCCGCGGGCTCCTGTCCCTGGTGCTGGATCTTGACCGATCCGAGGGTGAAGGTAACCACGCCGGCTCCCGTATCCTCTTTTTTGCATCCATATGCGGCTACGATGGCGATTGCAAGTACGATCATCATCATTTTTCCAGGTGTGTGTTGCATGGTGACCCTCCAGATGGATACATTAAAAGTAGCTAATTGAATATAACAAGTAGATGGTTACTAATCCATAGGTTTATTGATTTAGCAATCGATTTTTTTATATTCTGAGGTCATCCATGGCATCGGCACGGATTCAATCACGCACAGCGGGGAAGCGTGCCCGGGGAGGGGCGTATGCTTCGATACGCGCTCCGAAAACCCACCAGACGGCAAAATTATTTCCGTGTGACGTAAAAGGCAATATTCGATTGCAATTATTCGCGCCGCGGTCTATGCTTCACCCATCCCGGTCCATGGCAAGCCTCCCGGGCATGGCGTCCCGAAGGGCCGGTACGATCCAGTAGGAGCTACAGATGGGCAAGAAATCCGTTCCCGGAGAACAACCCCGGAAAAAAGCGGGGCGCGGCGCACCACCGGGGGGTTCCCGGCCGAAGGGCGGGGACGCCGGAAAGGATCTCGCCGCGGTCCGGAAGGAAATGCGCGCGCTTCAGGCCTCCCTGGAAAGAACAGCCCTCGAGCTCGATCTCTGCCAGGGGGAGAACAGGACCCTCGCCGCCATGCTCGGAGACTCATTCAACCTCTCCTACGTTCACGACCTCGAGGGGAACTTCATCACGGCGAACGATGCGGCCCTCGGGCTTCTCGGCTATGGCAGAAATGAAATCGGATCGATCAATCTCGCGTCGCTCCTCGACGAGAAGGGCATGAAGCGGGCCGCCCGGGCCCTCGTGTCGAGGGGCCGCCTTGACGGCGTCGCGGAATACCGCGTCAGGACAAAAAGGGGGAGCCATGCCTGGATAGAGACCGTGGGCCACATCGCCCGCGTCGATGGAGATGTCTACGCGGTCCAGGGAATGGCGCGGGACATCACGGCCTCCAGGCTCAGGGAATTGTTCGTCCGGGCCCAGAGGGACATCGCGATCATATTCGGCGAAGCGGGAGACCTTGTCCAGGCCCTTTCCCGCGTTCACGACGTCGTCCTTGGATTCGACGACATTGACGGTGGCGGCATCTACCTTTTTAATGAAGACACCGGGGGGCTCGATCTGGTCGTGCACCGCGGTCTCGGGAATGACTTCATACGCGATAACGCCCATTTCGGTCCGGAGTCGCCCAGGGCGGCCTTTGTCCGCACCGGGAAGACCTATCACAAGGGGCATGCGGAGCTCCTCGCCCTGGGCGATCCCCACTACGTCGCAGAGGGCTTCATGTCCTTCTGCGCGGTCCCCGTTATGCACGAGGGACACCCCGTGGCGGTGATGAATTATTTTTCACGGACCCTTGAGGCGATGCCCGCAGTCATCATCGAGGGACTCGAGGCCATCGCGTTCCAGGCCGGGGCCGCCATCGTAAGGATCCGCGCCGAGGGGGCCCACCGCGCATCCAGGGCGGACTACCAGGACCTGGTGAACAACCAGATCGCCGGGATCTACCGCATTCGCGTCAGGTCCTCGGAATCATGGGGATCCCCCGACGCGCCTCCCTACGCGTACGATTTCGTGAACGACAGGTACTGCGAATTGACCGGCTTCTCGAAGGAAGCGCTCCTCGCGGACCCGACGATAACCCTCCACCAGATTCACCCGGAGGACTATGACGAATGGGCGGACCTGAATGAAAAGGCCAACCGGAACCGGGAGCCCTTCAGGTGGGAAGGCCGGATGATCGTGCGCGGCGAGGCGCGAAGGGTGCATTTCGAATCGCGGCCCAGGGCGCTTCCCGGTGGAGACATACTCTGGACGGGGGTTCTTTTCGACATCACGGACCGTCGGCGCGCCGAGGAGGCCCTGGCGCGGGAGCGCGACAGGGCCCGGCGGTACCTTGACATTGCCGGAGTCATGATCGTCGTCCTGGATGCGGCGGGGAAGGTCGTTCTGGCGAACCGGAAGACCTGCGAGGTCCTCGGTTACGCGGAGGACGAACTTATCGGGCGCGACTGGTTGGAAACCGCTATACCGGAACGTGTCCGCGACAGGGTGCGATCGGCCTTTAGCCGGATCATGGGGGGAGAGATCGACCTGCTGGGATACGGCGAGAATGTCGTGACGAGACGCAACGGCGAGGAGAGGCTCATCGCGTGGCACAACACCGTGCTGCGGGACGGGGAGGGGAGGATAGAGGCGACCCTGAGCTCCGGCGAGGACATCACTGACCGTCGGCGCGCCGAGGAGGCCCTCGCGAAGAGCGAACAGCTCTTCCGCGCCCTCATCGAACACAGCTACGACGGCGTTATCACGGTCGCCGCTGACGGCACCATACTATACGGCTCCCCGCCGGTCACGCGGATTCTCGGCTATGCTCCGCGCGAACTCCTGGGAAAGAACGTAACGGAGTTCGTGCACCCGGATGAGCGGGATGGGATGCGGGAGGGGTTTGCCGCCTTCACGGAGAAGACCGGGGCCGTCATGCACTACGAGGGGAGGTTCCTTCACCGGGACGGCTCATCGCGGTGGATCGAGGGGGTTCGGAACAACCTCCTCCATGACCCCCTGGTAAAGGCCGTGGTGGTGAATTACCGCGACATCACCGGGCGGAAGGAGGCGGAGAGGGCCCTTCGGGAGAGCGAGGAGAAGTACCGAACACTCTTTGACGAGGCCGCCGAGGGGATAGCCCTCATGGGACTGGACGATTCGACCCTGGTGGTCAATAAATCCTTCGCCCGCATGCATGGCTATGAAAGCCCCGTGGAAATGAGCCGCGTGCAACTTCATGAGCTCGACACGCCTGAAACCGCGCGCCTTGCGCCGGACCGCCTGAGTCGGATCAGGGAGGGCGAGGCGTTGAATTTCGACGTGGAGCACTATCACAGGGACGGCCATGTTATCACCCTGAACGTTTCCTGCAAAATGGTCCATGCCGAGGGAAAAGACTACTACATGGGCCTCCACCAGGATATCACGGAGCGCAAACGCGCCGAGGAGGCCCTCAGGACGAGCGAGGAGCTGAACCGGATCATTTCCGAAATGATCACGGATTACGTGTTCATGGTCCGGAGGGGCCCGGGTGGGGGCCTCGAGCTTGCCTGGGTCTCGGAGAATTTTTCCCACCTCACACGCGGCCGGACCATCGAGGACGTGAAAACCGATGATCTTTGGATGAAGATCATTCATCCTGATGACAGTGATCTTTTCATGGAGTTCGTAGACGAGACAGTGCGGGAAATGAGGGAGGGAGACCTTGAATGCCGTTCGATCATGCCCGACGGCTCCACGAGGCACATACAGATATTCGTGAAGCCCGTCATGACGGAAAAATCGCCGCTGACCATATACGGCGCCGTGAATGACATCACCGGGCGGAAAATGGCCGAAGAACGGATCATGAGCTCACTGCGGGAAAAGGAGATCCTTCTTCAAGAGGTGCACCACCGCGTGAAGAACAATCTCCAGTCGGTGATAAGCCTTTTCGGTCTGAACGAGGAAAGGGTCCGGGACGCCGGGGACCTCGATCTGTTCAGGGAGATGCGGGGGAAAATCTACTCCATGGCCCTGATTCATGAAATGCTCTACCGGAGCGGGGACCTCTCCGCCCTCGATATGGGCGATTACGTGAGGGAGCTCGCGACGGAAGTGTACCGCGCCTTTGGCGCCGACCCGGCCCGCATCGCGATGCGCGTCGACATCACGGGAATCACCCTGGGGATCCGCGACGCGGTTCCCTGCGGTCTGCTGATACATGAACTCCTGGTGAACGGGCTCAAGCACGCCTACCCGGAAGGCCGGAAGGGCCTCATCTCCATTGCCATGAAGAAAGCCGCGGGGGGGGAGATAGAACTTACCGTGGCCGACGACGGCGTCGGGTTGCCCGACGATATCGGTCCCCGGGGAGGCGGCTCCATGGGCCTGACGCTGGTGCGGGGCTGGGCGCGCCAGATGGGGGCGACGCTTGACATCGAACGGACCGGCGGTACGCGCTACATCGTGCGCATGGCCGGGGTCGATGAAAAGGGCGGGTAGGCCATTAAACAACACCTTTTTATTGCACGGAATTAATAAAATACCGCTTTTTCTAGGCCTGGTACATGGTAAAAATTTGCATTTTTATCATGACAATGCTATTATCAGTCTAGCGGGACGGTTTTTTCCGTTGCGCTGCTTTATAAATCCAATGATATGGCACGGCCCGTGAAACAGAACGGTTTACCAAGTAAGACCGCCGCGATGATCTGCATACTCATCGCCGGGCTCATGCTTTCCTGCAAAAAGTCGAAAAGCGACAAATGGAAATACCTGCTCCTCCTGGGCAAGTCCTACTTCACCGGGACCGTTACCGGAAGGGTGCTGTATGAATTCAACGACCTGCCGATCGAGGGCGTTGAGGTGAAGGTGGTGGTCCGGGGCGGGATCTATACCGTCCTTACCGGTTCCGACGGAACCTTCTCTCTTGACGTGGAGAAGGTCAGGGCCCGGGAGGGCTACAATGTCAATTTTTCCAGGGAGCAGTACGACGATCTGACCAGGGCCGCGGTGTTCCAGGAAAAGGGCGTTCCCGTCGACCTCGGGGACGTGTACATGACCGACATGATCGCCGGGGCTGAGGAGACCCGCTCGATTTCGGGGCGGGTCCTGGACAACCATGGATCGGCGGGCCTGCCGGACGCCACGGTGACCGCACAGAACTCCCACTATGAAACCGTCGTGGGCGTGACGGACGGAGAGGGCAACTTCGAGCTCAGCGGCCACTACTTCATGATCGGCAGCTCCTACGCAGTGACCGTCTCGAAGGAGCACTATATCGCCGATTCGTCGGTGACCGTGACCATCGCCGGCGCGGAGAGCACCATCGACGGCAATCCCGTCAGGCTCTACCGGGAATACGGCGCCGTCACGGGGACCGTGATGGACGACCTCACTGACGACCCCCTGGCGGGGGCGGCGGTTTCGGCCGTGGACGGCAGGGGGAACACCGTGACCGCCGAGACGGATTCATCCGGAAACTTCAGGCTCGGGGGGACCGATTTCTACGTGTCCCTTGAGTACGAGGTCGCAATCACCAAGGCGGGCTATCATGCCCGGGCGTTTACCCTCACCATCGATTCAACGGAAGACAATCCGGTCTCGATCGATCCGGTGAAACTGATGATCAATGGTTCCGTGAGCGGTGTGGTGAAAAACCCCTCGGCGGCGCCGATAACCGGCGTGTCGGTCGAGGCCCGGAACGACGCGCACCAGGTCCTCGCGACGACGACCACGGGGGCCGACGGGTCCTTCACCCTCGCGAGCGATGACTTCAGGAAGAACGTATCCTACGCACTCTATTTCACCCATGCCGTGTACGAAAACAGTGATACTGACACCCCGCCGCTCCAGGAGGGAAACAACGGGATCGGTACCGTAACCATGGAGCCGAGGGATTTTACCGGCTACGCCTTTACCGGCGTGGTTGCCGATGACTGGGATGGTACCCGGAAGCTCCCGGCTTCGATATCGATCATGGACCAGGACGGCATCACCCGCACCGCCACGGCCGACGGGAGCGGCTCCTTTACCGTGACGGGTAATTTCGTCGGCGGTACCGGGTATATCCTGAAGGTGTCGCATACGGGGTACACCGGCGACGTCCTGGTGGAACGGCGGGAGATTCCGGTGGAGGTGGACGGGTCATCGCCCCAGTCACTGGGACAGATCACGCTGTTCCCCATAGGCATCCGGGCCCTCATCAGCGGCCAGAAGCATGAATTCAGTCATCATGTCAAGCAGACCAGGGAACGGTTCCTTACCGGCAACACGGGATTCACCCTCTCGGCGCGGAACGGAACCGACCTGAACACGGCGTCCACCTTTTACCTGCATACAGACGATCCCGACCAGCCCGCCTCCCCCGACGGGGAATACACCGCGGCGGTTGCCGTGAACGGCGCGTACGCCTCGGGGTACCTCCAGGCCGGCATAGCGGAGGACCCCCGGACTGCCCTGGCGGGCATGACCTCCTGGGCGACGCACCACTTCTACGTGTCGGACGGGGGGGACTTCACGGTCCAGACCTTCGGGAGCACGGATACCTATCTCGAGGTCTATGACGGGGACGGGAACCTCCTCGAGGGGGATGATGACGGCGGCGACGGCGCCAATGGGAGGGTCGACGCGAATCTCGGCGAGGGCTGGTACTTCGCCAGGGTCCGGGGGACGGACGACGGCATTTACGGGTTCTACGAGCTCGGCGTGTCGGGGCCGAACCAGGTCTCCGGCATGACCGGGAGCTGGAACCTCGACGAGATCATTCTTTCCTGGTACGACTGCGGCGACAGCAGGATCTATATCGCCGGCCATAACGAGCCGGGGTCCGCCGGGGGCATCACGATATCGATGATGCAGGGTATCGGGGGCATGGCCCGGGGAAGCTTCTCCGGCACCATGCGGGCCGTCACCCAGACCGGCGCCACGGTGCCGGTCACGGAGGGGTATTTCAACCTGGTGAGGAGTGAATGATGAGACGATACGCGTTGTTGATCGCGCTCTCCTGGGTCCTCACCCTCGGCGCCGCGGCGCTCCAGGGGAGCCCCGATGATCTCGAACCTGATACCGTGGCGGTGACCATCGACGGGAGGGAGCACCGGTTCGCCGGGCCCATGGCGGGATCGGTCACCGATATCGGCAACGGCCTTGCGCGCATCATCATCGCTCTTCGCGACGATGCGGGAGGGGTGATGCTGCAGCTCTCCGCCGACGTGCCCGCGGAACTGAAATGGGATGAACTGCACCTTGACACGCGCTACTTTGACATCAGCATGGTTTACAAGAGCCGCGACCTCCAGTTCCTCATTGTGCCGACCCTCCAGATGGCCCGCGGGAGCGGCGGCGCGCTTCGCGGTTCCGAAGACGGCGACAAGAGGGTTTCCTCCCGCCGCGCCCCTGAATGGCGAAGGATGGACAGGGATGAGCGAATCGCACGGGGGAGGGGCATCGTGCGCGAGGAGAGCCTCGAGGGGAGCGTTCTCTTCCTTGTCCAGCGAACCGTGACCGAGGCGGGGATGACCGAGTTCCGGGGCACCTTTTCCGGCGTGGCGGTTATCCCCGGGGAGGGGAAGGCCCGCCGCAGGGTCGTTATCAAAGACGGAAAATACCGGGTCGGGGTGCGGGGACGATGAGAAACGCGCTGTCAACATCCATGGGGGAATGGCTCCTGGCCGTGATCGTCGCCGCGGTGGCCGCGGTCTTTCCGGGAGAGGTACAGGCCTTCTACGGGGAAACCCACAAGAACACGGCCGAGGACGCCGTGGTCTACATGGAGCTCCACGGCACGAACCAGCAGCGGTGGGCCGCTGATTACCTGAAGGCTAAGACCGGCGGCCGCCTCACCGGTGGATCGGGCTTCGACCCGAACAACGGGGACGGGGTCCAGTACGGCTTCATCAACATCGCCCGGGCCGGCGCCACGGCCCCCGACTATTCCCAGGACATCTGGTGGGACGACACCACCACCTGGGGGTGGAACGCCGTGGGCATCAACTTCACGAGCTGGACCCACTTCATAAATCTCCTGGATGCAAACAGCGACGGAGACCAGGTTAAGTATAACAACTATAACGATTTCGACGGCTACTCCTACAATGGGGCCTACGGCTTCCCGGGCCTCGGCATTGACTGGACCGTGGCTTCCTACATGAACAACGCGTGGATGACCATCGACCTGCCCAACTGCTCCGACTGCTCGGACAGATTTACCTTCGTTCCGAATGGGAACCCCGCCGTGGACTACCGGCAGAACGGCTCGACGAACCCCCTGGGGAACCCCCACGGCTCCAAGGCCGTCGGATCGGACGACGGCACGGGCTATAACTGCTACAGCGACTGCACCTGGCCCAACGACTGTCCCGACCGGGGGGAGAAGATCGGCGACCTCTACCAGGTCCCGAACGTCCATCCCGGTGATGACGACAATTTCACCTCGGACCAGGACTGGGTGGTCTTCGAACCCATGGACAACGCCGCGACCTTCTACTACAACGAGTGGTTTCTCGAGGGGGGCGCCAGCAGGAACAGCCAGCTTGACCCCGCCTCCGTTGCGGGACGCTACTATTCCCTCCCCTCGGCCGACGTGGCCTACCTCGCCCTGATCATGCACTACGCGGGGGACGCGGCGGTGGCGCACCACGTATGGAACACCTCGGGGTTCAACCACACCGATTACGAATCGTGGATCGAGGACCGCTACGGGGCCCGGGTCTCCGGCGGAAGCGATCCGAATAAAAATTTCGAAAATTACTCCACCGTGACGGCGATGGTCCGGAGCAGGAGCAACCGGGAAACGGGCGCCGTGGACCGCGTTATCACCGAGGGGTCCTTTCTCACCTATCTCCTGGGGCACCGTTCGGACCACGACGTCCTGTCGAACACCGACACCGTGACGAGGGGGAACGCGGCGCGCCAGGCCGTGAACGGCGCCATCGCCTCCATCGTCATCCTCTATGAAAAGGGGGTCATGGACCTCCGCCGCAACCGCTGACCGAATTGCCATGCCCGCGGGGACGCGAAGGCCCTTTCCACGGTCACCCCGCAGGCGCCTTCCCGCCTCGCCTGAATTCCCGGGGGGTCGTCCCGGTCATGTTCTTGAAAATGCGGTGGAAGTAGGTGATATTGTCGAATCCAACGCGGTAGGCGATGTCGATGATGGTGCCGTCGGTTTCGGAGATGAGCTGCTTCGCCGCATCGACGCGGCGCGCGTTGATGTACTGCGAGATGGTCATTCCCGTCTGCTTCTTGAAAAGCTGCAGCATGTAGTCCTCGTTGAACTCGAATTTCCGCGCAAGTTCCCGCCGGTCGTAGGGGTCCATGTAGTTCTCGTCCAGGAATTCCACCAGGTCGCTGATCCTCTCCCGGGGCACCGTCTTCCCCTCCTCGGCGCCCCTTCGCTTCAGTTCATTTATGACGCGGTTTCTCCCGAGAAGGGCGCGGGTGAGGCCGGCGTTTTCGCGTCGCAGGGTCTTCAGGTCGATGACCATGAACGCCATCACCACGGTGAGGACAAGGGGGAAATGCGCGGCGATGGAAGTGGTGAGACGGTAGATGTTTCCCGTGAGGACGAGGCCCGCGATATGCGACGAGGAGACAACCAGGGGTATGGCGGCGAACACGAGGACCCGGTAGCGGAGGGGGTCCTTTACCAGTGCCCGTATGAAGAGCCAGGTGAAGCCCGCGGAGAAGGCCGCGATGACCGCGAAGGAGGCGGGATGGCCCAGGCGCATGGCGGAGCGGCTGTCCTGCGCGGCGATCACCAGGACGCAGAACCCCGCCATCAGCAGGGAGGAGGCTATGACGATTGTCCGGGCGGGCATGCCCAGAAATTCACGGACCCCCAGGAGAAACAGGTAATGGGCCAGGACGATCAATACCAGTGACGCCTTGAGTCTCGCCAGTCCCTCCATGGAGGGGACGCCGAGGACGAGGAGGTGGACGCAGGACGCGGCGAGAAGGAGGCATATTGAACAGGTGATGAGCTTCCACTGGGTCCGCCACTCCAGGGTTATGACGAATAAAATGATGAGTATGACGTTCAGGATGAGGGCGCCCTGGTTGAAAAGCAGGGTGCACAGTTCTTTCACGACATTCGCTTCGCTCCAGCCTTCATGACCGGTGATCCGGAGATCGCCGGCCACGCCGCAGATGACGTGTGAAAAAACGCGTATGGCCACGACGTTGTCGCCCTTCGCGCGGACCGATTCGGCGGGAATGAAATAGTGCCGCTCTTTCTGCCACGCGTAGCCGTACCGGAGGCCCCCGTTGTCCGGGGGGAATGAACCCTCGCTCCCCGCGTGGATTCCGTTGATATAGGTCTCGTCGGCGACGGCGATCCTCCCCAGGGAGAGCGCCAGGGGTTTCCCCGCCAGGGACGGGGGGACCTCGAAATTCTTCCTGAGCCAGACCGTGGCGGTGAGGTCATGGTTCGCGTTCATGAGGGAAGGCCAGGTCCCCGGGAGATCGATGGCGCGGGCGGACGAGTCGTCGTAACCCGGAAGGCGGGCGGCGGGGTCGTCACGGGGGACCAGCTTCCATGGCCCGGAAAGATCGACGGAGCCTTCCCCCGTTGCGGAGGAACAGCCGCCCGTCGCGGAGAGCACGCACAGGAAGAAAAGCAATTTCGCGGCGTTCTTCATCATGGCCCAGCATATACCGGGGCGGCGGCGGAAGGCAAGGATTTTATGCCGGCGGCGAACCGTGACCTGAAGCAGTGATGCCCCGGGATTACCCGTGAGTCCGGTACTCGCGGATGGATGCTAGGAACACGTGTTTTCCTTCCCCAGTACGGACACCAGCTTTCTGTTTATCTCCGCCAGGGTGAAGGGTTTCTGAATGAAACCCGCGACATTCCCGGGAACGGGTCCGGATCCGAGGGGTTCGTTTCGATATCCCGACATCATCAGTACGCGGACGCCGGGGTCAATGCCGATGAGGGCGTCAAGGGTTTCCGGGCCCGTAAGGCCCGGCATGTCCCTGTCCAGGAGGACGAGGTCGATCCTTCCGGCGTTCTCGCCGTAGAGGGCGAGGGCCTTTTCCCCGCTCTCCGCGCTTAACATCGTGTATCCGCAGCTCCTGAGCATTTTTACGATTGTCGTGCGTACCATCTCCTCATCATCCACGACAAGCACCCTCCCGCTTCCCCGGACCAGGGCGATTTCATTTTCGGCTGTGACCGTCCCCGTCTGATCGGATCCCTCGTTTCTCAGATAGATGTGAAATGTCGTTCCCCGGTCCGGCTCGGAATTGATATCGATGTATCCACCGTGCTGGGCGATGACGCTTTTCGTTATGGTCAATCCCAGGCCCGTGCCGCTTTTTTTCGTGGTGTAAAAGGGTTCGAAGATTTTCCGGTATTCACCGGGATGCATGCCGCTGCCGTTGTCCCTGATCCCGATCCGCCAGTATTTTCCCGGCGCCATGATTTCGCCCAGGGCCGTTTTTGTCTCTTCGAGGTCAAGGTCCTCGAGGGTTATCTCGATCAATCCCTTTCTCCGCGGGTCCGTATCCATGGCGGATTGTATCGCGTGGCTCGAGTTGATGCTGAGATTGAGAAGGGCCTGCTCTATCTGGTTTATGTCGGCCCTGGTGACGGCGCTGTCGGGGGCTTTCCCGATCCTGATTTCTATCGATTTGCTCATGGTGTTGCGGCAGATGTTGATGACCCGCTTGAGTGCCTCTTTCAGGTCCATGGGCACCATGGTGAGTTCCTGCTTCTTCGCCAGGGTAAGCAGCTCTTTCACCAGGTCCGCGGCCCGCAGGGCGGCGGACTCGAGCATGGCGAGGTCGTCCGGAAGCTCGAGGTAATTGTATTTATTCTCGTCCACCGAGAAGCGCATGAGGGAAATGGTGCCCAGTATCCCCGAGAGCACGTTGTTGAAATCATGGGCGATCCCCCCCGCAAGACTGCCGAGTATTTCCATCTTCTGTGCCTGGCGGAGGTCCTCCTCCGCCTTCTTGCGCTCGGTGATGTCGATGATGATGCCGCGGAACCCGGATGCGACGTCGCCGGTCAGGATGGGGGACGAATAAATGAGGACCGGGACGGATGTTCCGTCCCTGCGGAGGATCCGGTATTCGTTTGCCCCGGTTGTTTTTCCATGAATAACGATATCAGCGATGTTCCGTGCCGCGCGTTCCCGGTCTTCAGGAACGATGAGGTCGGCAACGCTGATCCCCCGTTCCATATCCTCAGGTGAATACCCGTAATTCTCGAATCCGAACCGGTTGACGAAGGTCAGCCGTCCCGATGCGTCGCATTCAAAAATGGTCTGGGGTAGCAGATCGGTCAGCTCCCTGAATTTCTGCTCGCTCAGCCTCAGGGCGCGTTCCGCCTCTTCCCGCATCCTGAGCTCATTTCGAATTTTGTCGAGGAACCGGTTTATCGTATCAGCGAAGGGTCTCAGCTCCTGGTGCATCGCCGAGGCGGGGAGCTGTTTGTTGCCTTCCAGGTCAACGGAGCGGAACGATTCCGCGAGGCGGTGTATCGGCCGCATGAAAAGGGACGTGATCGCATAGGAGAGGCCGATGAGGACCATCCCTCCGAGGACCAGGATGCAGAACATCCGGAAGAAGATGCCCTTCAGGAGCCTTGCAAAGTTTTCCTGTGTCATGTCGAGCCCCAGGACGGCGACGACCCTGCCGGAGTGGATGATGGGCACGAAGGCGGTGATGAAATTGCCCCACCGGTCGGTATATCGCGCCAGGGCCTCTTTTCCAGAGAAGGCGAGCATGATTTCTTTTTTCGGGCCTTCCCTGTAGAACTGGCCGATATGGCTGTGGTCGTTGATCCCGTCACCGTCAGAATCGCCCGGTGGCGTCGGGTCAAGGACAAAGACGATCCGCCCGTCTTTCAGGGCGAGGGTGTAGATATATTTGATCTCGCTGTTTGCCCGTCGGAAGTGCCTCAGTTTTTCGTTTTCCGCGATATAATCACCGGCATTTTCGCTGGACCGCTGGAGAATCCCCTCATGGAGGGTGGCATCGAGTGCCAGTGCGGCGGTGTGCGCCAGGTTGAGCAGGTCCCTGTGGATCCTCGAGGTCATGTCGGCACGGTACCAGTGGTACACGATAACCGTGAAAACAAGGAACATGACGCCCACGGAAACATAGAGCAGGAAAAAAATTCGCGTCTTGAGAAACCTGAAGGGGGACTTCATGTCCTGAATTGATACTCCCCATGCCATGAATGTAGCGGGACCCGCCTGGCGAGGGTCCCGGTAAAATCAGCGATAAAGTATGGGGTGAAACGCGCGTTCGTGTCCAGAATTTTTTTACCGGCGGGGAGATGCCGGGTGAAAAAGGATGAGATTGCTGCGCCTGTCATGCTCCCATGGAGCGTGTCGATACAGGCGTAGCCGTTAGAGGACCTTCGACAGGCCGGGAACGGGACCCTCAGGGCGTGCTGTCGCGGTAGCGCCTGAGGTCCCCCGGGAGAAACTCCCACTCCGGCGTGACGAGGCGGGGCCCGATGTCGACGGAGTACCAGGGTGACTGGCTGGAAAGGGGATTGATGAGCACGTGGGTCTCCTGGGCGGGCATGTAGCTCTGGGCCAGGAGCATCACCCGCTCCCCCGAGCGGGGATTCTCCGCAACGTCGATGACCAGGACCGCGTGGCCGTAGGGGCGTCCCCTCTGGAGGAAAAAGTCGCCGGGGCGTATCTTCTCGAGGGGAACGGGGACCGTATCATGGAACATGCTCGCCGTGTTGGCGTAGGCGAAGACGTGGTCCATGTACCAGAGGAACCTCCCGTAGGAGCGGTCGGGACCGACCCGGTCAGTGTAGGCGCTCCGCATCCCGTTGGCCAGGGTGAAGACGATCTCGCGGTAGCGCTTCAGTCCGAAGAGGTATTCTCCCCGGAGGCGCATGATGGCGTCGGCGCACTGCTGGAGATTACGAGGGGAAATCTTCTGGTCGACCACCGCGGCGTGGACCCGCGCAGGCTTTTCTTCGCCGTTGTAGTAGAGGACGGGGCTTCCGTGTGGCTTCAGGGGGAGTCCCCGCAGGTATTCGAGGAAAGTCCCCCCCGCCGCGGGTATCCGCTCATACCCCTTCGGGGGTCGTATACGCTCAGCCACGGTGGCGCCGGCCGGTTCGATGAGGTCCGGCTGGAAGCCCGGCGCACAGGGGGCGCCCATGAGGATGGCGCCGAGGGTGATGAATGGCAGTATGGTTCCGAGTTTCATGTCGTTCGGGTTCCTTTTGAATTTGTATTGACAGGCCCGCGGTGCGGGATATGATTCAATAACGGCAGGTCACCGGGATCGGCCGTCCCATGGTTCGCTTGATGACCGATTACGCAGGGGAAATACAGGAGGCGGCCCGCCTCATCGGAAAAGCGAAAAAGGCGGCGGCCTTCTGCGGTTCCGGCGTTTCCGCGGAGAGCGGGATCGCGACCTTCCGGGACCCCGGGGGAATCTGGGACCGCTTCGATCCCATGGAAGTGGGCACGCCGGAGGGATTCCTTTCCTCCCTCACCCGCAATCCAAGGAGCCTCGCGCCCCTGGCCCTTGAGCTCGTCGAGGCCTTCGAAAAGGCCGAGTGCAATCCCGGCCATCTCGCCCTTGCGGAGCTTGAAAGAATGGGTGTCCTCAAGACCGTCATCACGCAGAATATCGACAACCTCCAGCGCGAGGCGGGGAGCGGCGATCTTGTCGAGGTCCACGGAAATCTTTTCCGCCTGGTCTGCGTTTCCTGTGGAAAAGAACGGGTCTATGAACGGCGCCCCTTCATCGTCGATCTTAAAGAACGACTCGGCCGTCTCACCGATTTTTCCCTCCCGGGCCTCGCGGCCATCGTGCCCCGCTGTGAGGCCTGCGGCTCCCTGATGCGCCCCGACGTGGTGATGTTCGGCGAGGCGGTCAGGGAACTGCCCAGGGCCTACCACGCGGCGCGGGTATGCGACGCGATGCTCGTCCTGGGGACCTCGGGCTCGGTGTTTCCCGCCGCCGCGATCCCCTACGAGGCGAGGAGGAGCGGCGCGCCGATCATCGTGATCAACCCCCGGGAGAACGCCTTCGGGGATATCACCGACGTCCATGTCCCCATGAAATTCGGGGAAGCCATGCCGTTGATCCTCCGCGCCATGCGGGAATGCTAGGCGGGTGCCCCCGGCGCGCCTCAAACCGCGCGCCGGAGTCCCGAGGACACCTTCTGGAGCTCCGCCCGGAGGACCGATATCTCCATCAGGTAGTTGCCATAGGTGGTGTGCATGCCCTTGGCTTTCGCTTCATGGGCCAGGCGTTCTTTTTTCCGTATTGCGTTCTCGATCCTGTTCGCCCGTTCGTCGTTTCTTGCCCGGTACATTCCAAAACCTCCTGAAATCGGAAATTGCGGGGTTTTGGATTGACACCACGCTTTTTTTGCAGTAACTTTCCTGCGGATGGCAGATAAAGCGTATGTCGATCCCCGGGGATTTCCCCGGCGCCGGCCCCATGCCCCACATGGGGCCGGTTTTTTTAAAACCCCATTTTTGGTCAAACCTTGTGAATATATATACGCCGAAAGGCATCGTCAAATTTTTACGCGATTTTTTTAAAAAAAATTATCCATTACGGAGCGCATGTCGGCGATCCCGGCATGATCCACTGCCGTGGGCCCCGGGAGGGATTTTTTCTTCATCGATGAAAAAATAATTGCCGGCATCACCATTGATGATGCGGACTGAAAGAGAATGGATTACGGAGAATAATAAACATGCACGGGTCGCTTTTGATGGAAGGAAAAACATGTCTCGTCACCGGAGCCGCGAGCGGCCATGGCGAGGCAGTGGCGAAGGCCCTGACGGTCGCCGGGGCCGAACTCTTCATCCTCGACAGGGACGAAGCCGGCAGCCACCGTGTCCGGGACGAAATCGCCGCAGTGACGGGGCGGACCCCCGGGATAGTCCTCTGCGACCTCTCTTCGGTGCGTGACGTGCGCCGCGCCGCCGGGGAGTTCCTCGCCCTGGAACGCCCGCTCCACCTCCTGGTCAACAACGCGGGAATGGTGAACCGGTCGTTCCGTGAGACCGTGGACGGCGTGGAGGAGACCATGGCGGTGAACTACCTGTCGATGTTCCAGCTCACCATGCTTCTCCTGGACCGGATGCGGGAGAGCGCGCCGGCGCGGGTCGTCAACGTCTCATCGGACGCGCACCGGGTCGTTTCGATCGATCAGGACGACATCGAGGGGAGAAAGGGCCGCTACTCCATCATGGGTGTGTACGGCCGCTCGAAGCTCGCCGTCGCCCACTTTACCGTGGAACTCGCCCGCCGCCTCCAGGGCTCGGGCGTCACCGTGAATGCACTGGACCCGGGTCCCGTGGCGTCAAATATCGCGCGCAAGGAGGGATGGATCCCGAAGATTGCCCATGCGATCATCCGGCTCACCTTCCCGAAGCCGGAACGGGCGGCGCGGACGTGCCTTCACCTCTCCATGTCGCCCGACGTGGAGGGGATGACCGGGGGCTACTGGCGCTTCATGCGGCAGAAGGAGCCCAGGCTGACAGGCGGACCGGAACTCGGCATGCGGCTCTGGGAATACGCCGAGGAGATCACGGGGCGCGTAATCCCCGTGTAAGGCGGGATCCCCCGCGTCCGTGCCTCTTCCGCCCATGGGAGAGAAAGTGTGGAAAAAAACGGTTGACCCTCCCCTCGGAAGGGTTTACGTTCTCGGTGACATGGGAAAAATATTTTTTTTAAAAAAGGTAAAAATTGAATGAAACGCATACTCATAGCCGCGGTAATGGGAACGGCGGCCCTCGTCGCCTGCGCCACGTTGTCGGGAAAAGTGAGCGAGTCGCGGCTCCAGGACCTCGCCGCGCGCTGCACCGAGGAGAACGAGGCCATGATGCCCTCGACGACACGGTGGCACAACCTGAGCAGCCAGGAGCGGAGGAAGAAGAGAAAGGAGCTCGAGGATTACCGGAAAGACCGGATACGGCTCTACCAGTCCCTCCATGAGTATACCAGGGTCTACGCTCAATACGTTGATAAGGACGGATGGTGCCGGCAACGGGAGTGCGCCCCCCTGGCAAAACACCGCGAGATAATCATGAACGGATGCCCCATCGCCGCCGAAGACCTTCCTTCCGTTAATTTTGAATAGGGGCTCCGGAATGGTTTATCGAGGGGGGACGGCTCATGACAGCGGTCATATCCGCGCCTCCCTGGTCCTCATTCGGATGCTGCTCCCGCCTTCGTTGAGATCGGTGAAACGCCGTTCCTTCACCGCGCCGACTCCAGGACCGTGAGTGAGCAATGATGCCCGGACCTGACCTCGAACTCTTCGCCTCCACGGCGAGGGGGGTGGAGCCCCTTCTCGCCGGGGAGCTGCGCGCCCTGGGGGCGGCCTCGTGCCGTGAAACCGCCGGGGGCGTACGCTTTGCCGGGAATCTCGAAACCGCCCTCAGATCCTGCCTCTGGTCCCGCACGGCGAGCCGTGTCCTTCTGATCCTGGGCGATTTCGACGCGGTGAAAAAAAACGACATCTACGAGGCGGGGCGCTCCCTGTCCTGGGAGGACCATGTGGCGCCGGGCGCTACCGTGGCGGTCGATTTTTCCGGAACGGGATCGGGGATCGATAACACCATGTACGGCGCCCAGGTGGTGAAGGACGCCCTCGTGGACCGGCTCAGGGAGCGCCGCGGTACGCGACCGACCGTTGACCAGAAGAGCCCCGGCTTTCTCCTCAATTGCCGCCTCCATCGAGAAAAGATCGAACTGCGTCTCGACCTTTCCGGCGGGGGCCTCCACCGCCGGGGCTACCGTGAAGAAACCGTGGCGGCGCCGATGCGGGAAAACCTTGCCGCGGCGCTCTTGCTCAAGGCGGGGTGGCCTGCAATCGCCCGTGAGGGTGGGGCATTCGTCGATCCCCTCTGCGGATCCGGAACGATCGTGATCGAGGGTGCGCTCATTGCCGCCGACGGCGCGCCGGGCCTGCGTCGGGAGTCCTGGGGATTCATGGGGTGGCTCGGCCACGACGCTGCCACCTGGGATCGACTTCTCGACGAGGCGCGGGAGCGGTTCGAGGCCGGGAGGAAGACATCGCCGCACTGCGCGGGCTACGACAGCGACCGGTCCGCGGTCCGGGGGGCGAAGCGAAACGCGAAGCAGGCCGGTGTCGATGCCGTGGCCAGGTTCGAAACGCGAAGGCTCGAGGCGGCCCTCCCGGAAGAAGGGTCGACCACGGGTCTCCTTCTCACGAACCCGCCCTACGGTGTGCGGATCGGCGGTGACGACCTGCCCGCCCTCTACGCGTCCCTGGGGGACGCGATAAAAAGGAACTTCCGGGGATGGAGCGCCGCGGTATTCACGGGGGAGCCGGAGATGGGAAAGCGAATGGGGCTTCGGGCCACCGGCTCGAACCTCTTCTACAACGGCGCGATCCCCTGCCGGCTTCTCCGGTTTCGCGTGGACCCGGAACGCTTCGTGGACCGGGAGGCCCTGGACGCCCGCGCCGCGGAGCGGAAGATCGAAGGCGCCCTGTGCCGCGGCGCCGACGCGTTCCTGAACCGGATCAGGAAGAACCTCCGAACGATCGGGAAATGGGCGAAGCACGAGGGTGTCGAGTGCTTCCGGCTCTATGACGCCGATCTCCCCGAGTACGCCGTGGCCGTCGACCTCTACGGCGGGTGGGCCCACGTGCAGGAATACGCGCCCCCGGCCAGCGTGGATCCGAAGAAGGCGGAGGAGCGGCTTCATGATATCATGGCGGTCCTCCCCGGGGCACTGGGGATCGAGAGTGACCGGATCGTACTCAAGGTACGGCGGCGCCAGAGGGGCAGGGACCAGTATGAAAAGATGGACCAGAGGGGGAATTTTTTCGAGGTGCGCGAGGGAGACTGCCGCTTCCTCGTCAACCTCACGGATTATCTCGATACCGGCCTCTTCCTCGACCACCGTCCCACCCGCGCCATGATCGGCAACCTGGCGGGGGGGAAGCGCTTCCTGAACCTCTTCTGCTATACCGGGACCGCCACGGTCCACGCGGCGCGGGGGGGCGCGGCGCGCACCACCTCCGTGGACATGTCTGCCGCGTATCTCGACTGGGCGCGTCGCAACCTGGAGCTGAACGGCATCAGGGGCAGGGCCCACAACCTTGTCCGCGCCGACTGCGTGGAATGGCTTCGTGACTCTTCGGATCGTTACGACCTGATCTTCCTCGATCCGCCGACCTTCTCGAACTCGAAGCGGATGAAGGGGAACCTGGACATCCAGCGGGACCACGCGAAACTCCTCCAATCGGCGGCGCGCCTCCTGGCCCCCGGGGGCGTGATGATATTCAGCGTCAACCGCTGGAACTTCAGGCTTGATGACCGGTCATTGAAGGGATTTTCGATCGAGGAGATATCCGCGAAGACGATCCCGCGTGATTTCGAGCGAAACCCGCGGGTTCACAGATGCTGGAGAATTACGCACAAATAAACTCTGGTTGGAACCACGGATGGACACGGATGAACACAGATGTAATCTATCTAATCTGCTCGGGTATGTAATACTGAAATCATACTATTTATTGAACTATCGTCTGGTAATGATTCGACCTATCTACCTGTTCGCATAGAGGAATCTCTTTAATTTAAGATCCGTGTCTATCCGTGTCCATCCGTGGTTCTGAATTGTCATTAGGACTGTTCCTGGAATAAAACAATTAATACTTGACTTTCCCGCCTTGATTCGAATACAGTTTAAAAACTGAACTATGTTCGATATTTCCGATGCGGAGGGTCCTGCCATGACGAAAACCCTCGAAGGGAAGGTCGCCCTGATTACCGGGGCGGGTAAGAAAACCGGCATCGGGTACGCCATCGCGAGAAAACTCGCCTCCCTCGGTGCGGATGTCATTATCGCCGACCTCGGGAGGGAAGACGCTTCATCTCCCGTAAAAACCGGGGCCCTCGGCGAGATGGAAACGATCGCGTCGGAACTCTCGAAGGAATTCGATGTCGCCGCCCTGGCGGTCCCCTGCGACGTCACCGACCCCTCCTCGATCGGCGCCATGGCCGACGCGATCCGCGAACGTTTCGGTAAGATCGACATCCTCTGCAACAACGCCGGGGCCTCCTTCGGCGTTCCCAATTCCGTCATGAACTACGACGAGTCCGCCTGGATACGGACCATCGACGTGAATCTCCACGGCGTGTTCCGCGTTTCTCGCGCCGTCATACCAATGATGGGAAAGGGCGGGACGATCGTCAACACATCGTCCCGGGCCGGGAAGGTGCCGCCACTCTTCAACGGCGCCTACGCCGTGGCCAAGGCGGGCGTGATCATGCTCACGAAGGTGATGGCCAGGGAGCTTGCCGGGGCGGGGATACGGGTGAACGCCGTATGCCCGGGCCAGGTGATGACCGATCTTGAAAAGTGGCGTTTCGAGCTCGAGGCCAAGTTCTACAAGACTACGCCGGAGGAGCGCGAGAGGGAAATGTGCAGGACCATCCCCCTCGGAAGGATCGGCTCAATCGAAGAGATCGCTAACCTCGTCGCCTTTCTCGCCTCGGAGGAATCATCTTACATGACGGGCCAGGCGGTAAACATTTCCGGGGGCCAGCTGATGGAGTGCTGAGGCCGCCGGTAATGCCGGCCGCCGTATACCGATACAGGGGGAGGTCGTGATGGCGGACATTGGGGCACAGCTCGTTGAAAAGGCGTTGGTCGCGAAAAACGTCGAGTACATCTTTACCCTGAGCGGGGGGCACATCACCCCGATCTACCAGTTCCTCGAGAACTCCAGAATCAAAATCTTCGACACGCGCCACGAGCAGGCCGCGGTCTACATGGCCGAGGCGTGGGGGCGGATGACGCGGCGGCCGGGGATCGCCATGGTAACCGCGGGGCCCGGGTTCACCAACGCGCTCTCCGCCGTGGCAAACGCGAACATGGCGAACTCTCCCCTGGTGCTCATCTCCGGGTGCGTGGGGCTGGAGTGCTGCGAGAAGCTCGATCTCCAGGACATGCGCCAGGCGCCGGTCATCGAGCCCATGGTGAAGAAGGCCCTGGTGTGCCACACCCCGGAGCGGATACCTGAGTTCATCGACATGGCCTACCGCACGGCCATGTCTGGCAGGCCTGGTCCCGTCTACCTGGAGCTCCCCGTGGACGTGCTGAACGCGCCGATCGATCCCGCCTCGCCGAAGATCAAGGAGCTGAACACCCTCGTTGACTCGAGGCCCGTTGACATGGCGAAGGCACGGGAGGCCCTTGACCTCATTGAAAGTGCCGAGCGGCCGGTGCTGATCGCCGGGAGCGGCGCCTGGTATTCAGACGCGGGGGAAGCGCTCACGGCCTTCGCGGAGAAGACCGGCATCCCCGTCTTCACCTCGGCCCTGGGGCGCGGCACGATCCCCGACACGCACCCCCTCTGCTTCGAGTCCTCCCTGGCGATCCGCCCCGGTGCGGCGTTATTCGCCAACCTGAACACTGACCTGGTGGTCCTCCTGGGGGCGCGCGTCAGCCTCTATTACATATTCGGGGATATCTTCCAGAAGAGCGCGAAGTTCATCCAGGTGGACCTCAAGCCGGAGGAGATCGGGCGCAACAGGACCATCGACCTTCCCGTGATGAGCGACGTGCGCGCCTTTCTCGATGCCTGCGCCTCCGTCGTGGATGAGCGGAAGAAGGGCGCCGCCCTGAAACGGCGCTTCGCCCCCTGGGTTGGGCGGCTCCGCGAAGCGGACGGTGAATCCAAGGCCACCCAGGCGCCCAATTGGGAGAGCGACAAGGTCCCGATCCTGCCCATACGCCTGGCCCGGGAGGTGAACGACTTCATGAGCGGCGAGGACGACATCGTCGTCGCCGACGGCGGGGACACCCAGATATGGATGGGGATGACCAGGACCATCCGCAGGGCGGGGCGGTACCTCGATTCCGGCCTGTACGGGTGCCTCGCCGTGGGGCTCCCCTACGCCAACGCCGCGAAGCTCCTCCATCCCGACAAGAGGGTCTGCCTGATAATCGGCGACGGCTCCGTGGGCTTCAACTTCATGGAATTCGAGACCGCCATCAGGAAAAAGCTCCCCATTGTCGTGGTGGTGAACAACGACCTCGGGTGGGGAATGATCCGCCACAGCCAGGAACTCCGTCTCGGCCACGCCATCGCCGCGGGAACCCATATCGGCAACGTGCCGTATCATAAGCTCGTGGAGGACCTGGGAGGCAGGGGAATGCTCGTGGAGAGTCCCGATGATATCCGTCCCGCCCTGGAGGAGGCCTTCGCCTCGGGGGAGACCGTGTGCGTCAACGTCATGACCGACCCGACGCCCATTAGCCCGGGCAGCGTGGCCCTGGCGAACCTGGGGGGATACAAGGCGCAGTGAAAAAGTCCCTGACAACGGTGGCGCGGCGGTGTGGCCGTGTCTGATGACTCCTACGGAAGGATCGCCGACGTCGATCTCGCGGAGGGAACCGTCGCCTTCAGGCGGCTCCCTGACGGCGACGTCCGCCGCTTCCTCGGCGGCGGGGGCATCGCCGCGAAGCTCCTCATCGACTCCGATGACGGGGACGTGATCATCATCGCAAACGGCCTCCTGACGGGGCTCCCGGTCCCCACGGCGTGCAAGACCTCGCTTCTCTTCAGGTCGCCCCTCACGGGGGTTCTCGGCGAGACGAGCGTGGGGGGCATGTGGGGCGCCGAGCTCCGTAAAACCGGGATCGACATCATCATCATACGGGGCGAGAGCCCGAATCCGGCATACCTGTTCATTTCCGACGGCGCCGTGGAGATCCGTGACGCCGCAGCGCTCTGGGGCATGGATACCTTCGAGGCCCACGACGCCCTGGCGTCGGCCCTTCCCCCGGGGTCCAGGATCGGTGTCATCGGCCCCGCCGGTGAGAGGGGGGTCCTCTTCGCCTCCATCATGTTCGAGGGGGCCGTGCCCCGCGCCGCGGGCAGGACCGGCGGCGGGGCGGTTTTCGGCGCGAAAAAGATAAAGGGAATCGCCGTGAAGGGATCGGGCCGCCCGGTCCCGGCCGACCCCGGGGGCCTGAGGGAGCGCGTCCGGGGCCTGATCCCTGACATCAGGAAGAAAGCGGAAAAGCTCCACCTCGACGGCACGGGGGGGAGCGTGCCCTACCGCGAGGCAGTGGGGGACCTTCCCATCAGGAACTTTTCCGCCGGCACCTGGCCTGAGGGGGCGGCGAAGATAGCCGGAAGCGTCTACGGGGAGGGGAGGAACAGGAAGCACCTGGCGTGCTTTGCATGCCCCATCGCCTGCGCAAAGTCCATCGAGGTCACGACGAGGGACCGCGCGGGGGTGAAGACCTCCCAGCCGGAGTATGAAACCATCGCCGCCTTCGGGTCCAACCTCCTGAATGACGACCCCGAGGAGCTGGCCCTCCAGAACAGGCTCTGCAACCGTTACGGTATCGACACCATCTCCGCGGGAGTGGTCATCGGCTTTCTCTTCGAGTGCGTTGAGCGCGGGATCGTTACCAGGGAGGATATTGGCCGGGAAGGGGTCGAACCCGCCTGGGGCAACAACGCGGCGATACGCGAGCTTATACGGATGATCGCCTTTCGCGAGGGGATCGGTGACCTCCTTGCAGACGGGGTGAGGCGCGCGGCGGAGAAAATCGGCAGGGGAAGCGGGGCCTTCGCGGTCCATTCCCGGGGCCTGGAACTCCCGATGCACGATCCGCGGGGGTTTGTCAGCTCCGCCGTGACCTACGCCACGGGGAACCGCGGCGGGTCCCACAACGAGTCGATGGCCTACTACGTGGAACAGGGAATGACGATCAGCGGCATGGGCTTCCCGGAGAGGGTCGACCCCCACGCGTCGTCGGGCAAGGGTGAGATCACGGCGAAGATGCAGAACCTGAGCGCGGTCTTCGACGCCCTGGGGCTCTGCAAGTTCCTGATGATCGGGGGCGTGGGCCCCGGGGAGCTCCGGGATTTCCTCGAGGGGGCCGCGGGAATATCACTCACGGAGAAAGAGCTTCTTGACACGGGAGACAGGATCTATACAATAAAAAGGCTCTACAACCAGCGCCTCGGCGCAGGGAGGGAAAGCGATGTCGTTTCCGACAGGGTGATCGCGGAACGGCGCGGATCCGGCGGAGCGGCCGGCGTCCTGCCGGATCTCGACATCATGAAGGATGAGTTGTACCGGTTTCGCGGATGGGACCGCGAGGGGCGCGTGACGGAGGAGCACGCCCGCTTCCTCGGCCTGGAGGAGTACCTTCCATGACGGGCGCGGCGGCACCCCCGGCGGTTCGCAAGTAACTGTTTACTTCAAGGAGGAACGGTATGGACCCTGCAGCCCTGGATCAGGTACGGTTGAATTTCAGTCCCCAGGGGCTTCTCGTCATCAACGCGGCGATCGGCATCATGATGCTCGGCGTCGCCCTCGACCTGAAGCTCGACGACTTCAAGAGGATCTTCGTGAAACCGAAAGCGCCCGCCGTGGGTCTCGCCGCGCAGTTCATACTCCTGCCGGCCTTTACCTTCCTTCTCACCCTGATCATCAGGCCCGCCCCGTCGATCGCGCTCGGCATGATCCTCGTGGCGGCCTGCCCCGGTGGCAACCTCTCGAACATCATCACCTACCTGGCGAAGGGGAATACCGCCGTGTCGATCAGCATGACGGCGGTCTCGACGCTCGCCGCCATCGTGATGACGCCCCTGAACCTGGCGATATGGGGCGGCCTCAACCCGGCCACGGCGGCCATCCTCCGGCAGGTGAGCCTGAGCCCCTTCGACGTGTTCTTTACCATCGTCGTGATCCTGGGGATACCCATGGCGATAGGCATGACGGTCTCGCGCATCTTTCCCGGCCTGGCGGACAGGGTGCGAAAGCCCTTCAAGATATTCTCCCTGGTCTTTTTTATCATCATCGTGGCCGGTGCCCTGGGGGCGAACTGGCAGCATTTTCTCAACTACGTGAACATCGTCATCCTGGCGGTCTTCATCCACAACCTCCTTGCCCTGAACATCGGCTGGTGGTCCGGGAAGCTCCTCCGGCTTTCCGAACGCGATTCCCGGGCGGTCTCCATCGAGGTGGGTATACAGAATTCCGCCCTGGGTCTCGTCCTCGTGTTCAATTTCTTCGGGGGCCTCGGGGGCATGGCGATACTCGTGGCCTGGTGGGGCATCTGGCACATCATCGCGGGTCTTGCCGCCGCTTTTTTCTTTTCAAGAAGAAAGATTCCCGTGGGTGAGGCGGCGGAGGCGGCGTAAGGACGCCCGGCAGATATTTGCAAGGAGATGAACAATGGAACCGCTCGATGAAATGGGGATAGGATGCGAAAATGGCGCGGGCCTCGCGGACAGGCGGTCTCCCCTGCGGCGAATGGCCTATCTCCTCGTCGCCCTCTTCGTCATGGGGATTATTATCCTGGCGCCGGCGCCCGGCCCCCTGGAAAGGGCGGGGGAAACGGTGCCCCTCACCTGGGCGGGGAAGGCGACCCTGGCGATCCTCTCCGCCGCCATCATCCTCTGGGTTACCGAGGTGATCCCCTTCAGCGTCACGGCCCTTGCCGTCATGGTGCTGGTTCCCCTCTTCGGCATCGATACCTTCGCCAGCGTGATCAAGCTCGGCTTCGGCAACCCCATCATCGTGTTCTTTATCGGGGTGCTGATGCTCTCCTCTGCGTTCACGCGGACGGGACTGGGAAGGCGCCTGAGCCTTCTCATCATCGCGGTCATGGGCACGAGGACACGGATGGTTATCCTGGGGTTCATCATCGTGGGGGCCATGCTCTCAATGTGGGTCACGGACATGGCCGTGGCCGCCATGCTTCTCCCCATCGGCGTGGCGATACTGAAGCAGGCGGGAATGAAGCCCCTGGAGAGCGATTTCGGGAGGGGGCTCATGATCTCCTGCGCATGGGGTCCCCTGATCGGCGGGATCGCCACACCGGCGGGGTGCGGCCCCAATATTCTCGCCATCGGCTTCCTGAAGCAGCTCGCCGGGGTCAATATCGATTTTCTCACCTGGATGAGCCTGGGACTGCCCGCCTCGCTCCTCATGATCCCCGCAGGATGGCTCATCATCATAAAGATGTTTCCCCCGGAGATCGACCGGCTCCCCTTCACGAAGGAAGAACTCCTTTCGAAGGGCGCCGCGGAGGGCGGCCTCGCCGCGCGCGAGGTCTGGACAATCGTTATCTTCCTCGCCGTTATCGCCACCTGGCTTGCCTCGCCCCTGGTGAAGGATCTCACGGCGGGGCGCGTGGACATCCCGATGCAGGCCGTGGCCCTGGGGGGCGCCGTGTTCCTTTTCCTTCCCGGCATCGACGTCCTCACCTGGCAGGAAGCCAAGCAGGACGTCGACTGGGGCGGCATCATCCTGATCTGCGCGGGCATCTCCCTCGGCATGGTGGTCTACCAGACCGGGGCCGCCCGGTGGGCCGCCTGGCTCATCCTGGAGCCGGTGATGCGGCTTCCCGGGGCGGTGCGGGTTTTCGCCATCGTTGTCGTGGTCTGCCTGCTCCACATGGCCTTTTCAAGCAACACGGTCACGGGGACCATTATCATTCCCCTCCTGATCGCCCTGGCGAAGGACCTGAACATCAACCCCTGGATCATATGCGCTCCCGCGGCCTTCTCGTCATCCCTTGCCTTCATACTTGTCACGGAATCGCCGACGAACGTTATCCCCTATTCAGCGGGATATTTTTCCATCAGGGACATGGCGAAGGCGGGGGTCGTCATGACCCTGGCGGCGGCACTCTGCGTGGCGACGGCCATCGTCGTCGTGGGTGGCATCACGGGGAGCTATACCATATGGTAGGGGGGCCTCATGCGGCGTGATTTCAGGGACAGGGTGGTGGTGGTCACCGGCGCGGCGAGCGGCATCGGCAGGGCCCTCTGCGAGCGCTTCGGTAAGGCGGGCGCGATCATCGCCGCCCTCGACATGGACCGGGAGGGACTCGCGCGCCTCGAGGGGGATCTGGAGGCCTCGGGGGTCAGGGCCCGGGGCTACGAGTGCGACGTGTCGATCGAGGCGTCGTGCCGTGAATCCCTCGGGGCGGTCATACGCGACATGGGGGGCGTGGATCTCCTTGTCAACAACGCCGGGATCACCCAGCGGAGCCCCTTCAGGTCCACGGGGATCGGGGTGTACCGGAGGGTGATGGACGTGAATTTTTTCGGCGCCGTGTCGTGCACCATGGCGGCGGCGGTGAGCCTCGTGGCGAGGCGGGGCATGATCATCGTCACCTCGAGCATCGCGGGATTCGCGCCCCTGGTGGGCCGCACGGGGTACTGCGCGAGCAAGCACGCCCTCCACGGATTTTTCCGCACCCTCCGGGCGGAGCTCTCTCCCTCCGGGGTAGGGGTCCTGATCGTATGTCCCGGCTTCACCCGCACGAACCTCCAGACGCGCGCCCTGGACGGGGACGGCTCGGTGACGGCACATCCCCAGTCGAGGGTAGGTGCGGAATCCACCCCTGAACGGGTCGCGGAAAAAGTATTCCAGGCCGCCCGGAAGGGGAAAAAGCACCTCGTCCTGAGCGGCACAGGAGTGGTCACGAGATGGATGAACGCCCTTGCCCCCAATCTATACGAGAAAATAATGGCCCGGAAGCTCCGCGATGAAATTGCCCGGTAAAAGGCGGCGGTGAAGGGCGAGGTGGTTCGGCGAGATGGGAGTGAAGGAACGGCGCACCAGGGAGAAGGAGAACCGGAGGAGCCAGATACTGGACGCCGCGCGGACCCTGCTGTTTAAAAAAGGCATCCATTCCGTGACGATTCAGCAGATCGCGAAGCTCGCGGAACTTAGCGTGGGCACCATCTATTTTTACTATAAAAGCAAGGAGGAGATCTTCGCCGCCCTCCAGGAGGAGGGCCTCGAGATCCTCCACGAGGCGGTACGGTCCGCCGCGGCGCGCCCGGGCACGGCCTCGGAAAAGATCGAGGCGATCGCCGAGGCCTATTTCGAATTCAGCGAGTCGCACCGTGACTACTACCATATCATAAACTACTTCCTGTCGGCCCCCCAGGTGATCTTCCCGGACCGGCTCAAGGACCGGATCGACCGCCAGGGCAACCGTACCCTCTCCCTCATCGAGTCGATCATAGTGGAGGGAGCCGGGAACGGGGAGTTCGGCGGGGTGAATCCCCGACGGTGCGCCGTGGTGCTCTGGGGTCTCCTCTACGGCATCATCCAGTTCAGGAAGCTCAGGGGGACGATCCTCAAGGACGATGACCAGAGGGAGATCTACCGCTACGGCGTTACGCGGCTGGTCGAGGGAATGAAGACGAATGGACTGACCTGATGATACATCGAAATATTATATCGAGCGCAAGGAGGCTCCCATGCCGGTACCGATAGTTGTCGCCCTGTACATCCTTTTCCCGGCCCTGGTCATCTATCTCTGCTACCGGTATCCCCGGGTCAACAAGATCGGCGCCGTGGTCATCTGCTACCTCGCGGGTATCGCCCTGGGAAACATCGGCGTGCTCCCCGAGACAATGTACCCGGTCCAGGAGAGTCTCTCCGAGGTGAGCGTGGTGATCGCACTGCCGCTCCTCCTGTTTTCGATGGACGTGCGCAAATGGGCGCGCCTCGCCGGGAAGACCCTCCTGGCCATGCTCCTCGCCACGATCGCCATCATCGTCGTCGCCGTGGCGGGTTTCTTCCTCGTGCGGCCCTACGCGGGGGACGCCTGGCAGCTCGCGGCCCTTGCCATCGGTGTGTATACCGGGGGCACGCCGAACCTGGCGGCCATCAAGACCGCCCTGAACGTGGAGTCGACGCGCTTCGTCATTGTCCACACCTACGACACCGTGGTGTCGATCGTGTACATCATCTTCTGCATCACCGCGGCCCGGAGGGTATTCGGCGTGATTCTCCCGCCCTTCGCGAAGCCTGCCCGGGACGGGAGCGGGGGAACAGGCGCGGGAGGCCTCGAGACCGAGGATATCCACGCTTACGCCGATATCTTCAGCCGGAAGGTGCTTCCGGGGCTTTTCGCGGCCCTTGGGATCGCCGCGGGGATCGTGGGGATATCTGTGTTCCTGGGGTCGCTCCTGCCAAAGGATTATTCCACGTCCTTCATCATCCTCTCGATCACCACCCTGGGGATCGCCGCCTCCTTCGTTCCGCGCATACGCGCCATTGCCCGGACCTTCCAGTTCGGGATGTACGTGATCTACATATTCTGCTTCACCGTGGCCTCCATGGCGAGCTTCAAGGCCCTGGTGAACATTGACGTGGCGATCATGCTCTTCATCGTGTTCTCGATTTTCGGTTCCATGGTCCTCCACGCGCTCCTCTGCGCGCCCTTTAAAATCGACAGGGACACCTTCATCGTCGTGTCGGCGTCGGCCATTTGCTCGCCCCCCCTGGTGCCCGTCGTGGTGGACGGGTTGAAGAACCGGGAGGTGCTCCTCTCCGGTCTCACGACGGGGATCATCGGCTATGCTATCGGAAATTATCTGGGGATATCCCTGGGGATCGCCCTGCGGACGTTGTTTTAGCGCCCTCCCGCAGGGATGTATAAACAGAATAAAATCATTTGAACCACGGATGAACACGGATAGACACGGATGAATAATAGGGGATATCCAAGAATCAGATTTGGATGTTTCCTTCTGGGTACTTTCAAAATGAAAAATCTAATTTTACGATGTGTCCATAATTGAAAGTGAATGCATGGGGCCTTGTTTTATAAATGAGTCAATGCCGCCATGCTATCCGTGTTAATCCGTGTCCATCCGTGGTTCATATAATTCATTGACAATTCAACGTCAATGGATCAGGAACTCTGTATTCCAGGAGGAAGCAATGAAGAACGACGACATTCGCCTGCCGAAGAAGGGGAGAGGACGCAAGGATATCCTGAAACAGCTTCGGGACTTCGGGAAGGAGGATCCCGATTATAAACATATGCGGACCTGGAGCCTGGTCTACTACCTCGGCGAGGGGCACACGAAGTTTTTGCTCGACGCCTACGGCGCCTACTTTTCGGCGAATGGCCTGAACCCCACGGTTTTCCGGAGCCTGAAGCGCCTGGAAAACAAGGTGGTGCGTATCACCGCGGGCCTCCTGCACGGTGACCGGAATGTCGTCGGGGTCATGACCTCCGGGGGGACCGAGAGCTGCCTTCTCGCCGTGAAGACCTACCGGGACATGGGCCGCGCGGAAAAGAGGATCAGGAAGCCGGAGATGGTGATACCCGTCACGGCCCACGTGGCCTGGGAGAAGGGGGCCGAGTACTTCGGGGTGAAGGCCGTGCGCGCTCCCCTGGATAAATCACACCGGGTGGACCTCCGGGCCGCGAGGAAGCTCGTGAACCGCAACACCGTGATGATACTCGGTTCCGCGCCGGAGTATCCTCACGGCATGATCGACCCGATCGGGGGCCTCGGCGAGATCGCCGGGGAGAAAAAGATACCGCTCCACGTCGACGCCTGCCTGGGGGGCTTCCTCCTCCCCTTCGCGGAGATGCTGGGGCGCCCCGTGCCCCCCTGGGACTACCGGGTCCCCGGGGTGACCTCGATCTCCGCGGACGTCCACAAGTACGGCTTCAGCGCCAAGGGCGCCTCGGTGATCACCTACCGGAGCCTCGACATCCTGAAACACCAGCTCTTCGTGTACGAGAACTGGCCCGGGGGGATCTTCGCCTCACCGGCCCTCCTGGGCACCAGGCCCGGAGGCGCTTATGCCGCGGCCTGGGCGTCCCTCCAGTCAATCGGCGAGGATGGGTACCGGAAGCTCGCGAAGACCATCCTCGACACGGCGGACAGGCTGCGCGCGGGAATCAACGCCATTCCCGAACTCGAGGTCCTGGGCGATCCGACGGGAAGCGTCTTCGCCTACACGTCGAAGAGCAGGGACGTGAACATCTATGCCGTGGGTGACCGGATGGAGGCGAAGGGATGGCAGATTGACCGTCTCCAGTTCCCCGAGGCGCTCCACGCCATGGTGACCCCCCTTCACGGGAAGATCGTATCGAAGTACCTGAAAGACCTGCGGGATTCCGTGCGGGAGGTGAAGGGGAGGCCGGAGCTTGCCGAGACCGGGGGCGCGGCCATGTACGGCATGATCGCGAACATCCCCCTCCGCGGCATGGTGCGGAAGAACGTATTGAAGATGTTCGCCGAGATGTACGGCCCCGACGCGACGATGATCGACCCAACGTCGGCCTCAATGCAAGGTGAGGGGGAGGGTGAAAAGCCCGACTTCGCGACCCGGGCCGCCATGGCGTATCTCAGGGTGAGGAACCGGTTTAAGAAGCCCCGGGTTTAAACCCGGGGCTTCTGTGGGGACATGGGTGGCTGACGGGATTCGAACCCGCAACGACTGGATCCACAATCCAGGGCTCTACCATTGAACTACAGCCACCATTTTGAGAGGCCATTATTTTTCCCGCCCGGCCGATGTCAAGAGCAAATTTCATGAAGCGCGGCCCAGGGCCGGGGAGAATCTGCCGCTTTTCCCGGTTCTCGACAATAAATGTTTGACAGAACCGCCCTGTCCGTTTAAATGATCCCAATGAATAGCCTCATCAGATTTTCACAGTGTCTTACCTCGAATTATATTCCAGCTTAAGCCATTGGATAGTGTTGAGACTTATTCGCCGGGGTAATCCCCATCATTTAACAGGAGTAGTCGTATGGCGAAAGGAACAGTCAAATGGTTCAACGAGAAAAAGGGATTCGGTTTCCTCACCCAGGAGGACGGCACGGAAGTGTTCGTTCACCACACGGGCATCGAGGGAAACGGGTTCAAGGTCCTCTACGAGGGCGACAAGGTCGAGTTTTCGGTGGAGAAGGGCGATAAGGGCCCCCGCGCCGTGAGCGTGCGCGCCGTGAACTGAGGAACCATTCCATCGCATGAAAAAGACCGGCGTCTTCTGAACGCCGGTCTTTTTTTTTCGCCGGGACGATATCCGTACCCGAATGGGGGGGGATATTTTCTTACTCGTTCATCGTGTACTGGTCCTTCATGGCGTAGACGTAGTCGTTCAGCACCTTCCCGTAGCGATCGAGGTCCACCACGGGGCGCCTGATCATCTTCAGGCAGAGTTCCTGCTGCTTCTCCGTCGTCACTGATTTGCCGTAGATCTGGAGAGAGTAGCGGGAAAAGTCCCGGACCATGAAGTCGAATATCTGGTCGATCAGCTCGTCGCTCACGCCGTAGATCTTCTTGTTCTCCAGGATGAGCTGGCCGTAGACCACCAGGGTGAAAAGCTCGCCCACGTTGAGGAGGAAGTCGATGTCCTTTCCCTGCTCCTTCATGCTGTCCATGGATGCCAGCATGAACTTTTTGAACTCCTCGATCTGCTCCTTGAACACGTTGACGTTGGGGATGTCGACGCTGTTGTAGGCGATGTTGTAGTCGTGGAACTGGATGCCCCCCAGGCCCTTCGTGGGCCCCTGGTTGAACAGGAACGCGTCGTTGGCCGCGTCGCGGCGCTGGGGTATTTCCGGGAACGCGCCGGGATTGAAGAAGTAGTTCGGCATGAACTTGATGATGAGGGCCATGTTCACGTGAACCGTTCCCTCGAGCTTGGGCAGCGCCCTGATGTCGCGCGCCGCCATTTCGAAGTACATGTCTTTTTCGAATCCCTTGGCGGCGATGACGTCCCAGAGGAGGTTGATCACCTCTTCGCCCTGGGTGGTGACCTTCATCTTCACCATGGGGTTGTAGAGGAGGTAGCGCTTGTCCTTCTCGTTCGCCGAGCGCATGTAGTCCGTGGCCCTGAGGGCGAAGAGCTTCATGGCCACCAGCCGGCAGTAGGCGTCGGTGAATATCTGTTTTATGTGGGGGAAATCGGTCACGAAGCTCCCGAAGAGGTTCCGCGTCGACGCGTGGTTGATCGCCTCGTAGTAGGCGTGGGTGCAGATGCCGATGGAACCCCACCCCAGGTTGAACTTGCAGATGTTGATGGTGTTCAGGGAGGCGTCCCAGGCGTCGCGCCCCTTGTCCGTGATATCCGCCTCGGTGATGGGGTAGTCGTGGAGTGCGTACTCCGCCACGTAGGACTGGTTGTCGATGACGTTCTTCACGCACTCGTACTTTTCGTGCTGGGAGTCAACCACGAAGAAGACGTAGTCGCCGCTGTCGGCGATCTTCCCGAAGGTGGAGACCATGGCGGCCTCGTTGCCGTTTCCGATATAGTACTTGTCGCCGTTGGCGCGGTAGGTGCCGTCGCCGTTCGGGTAGAGCATCATGTCGCTCGAGTAGATGTCGGCGCCGTGCTCCTTCTCCGAGAGGCCGAAGGCGAAGATGGCCCCTTCTTTCAGGTGCTTCGCGGCGCGCTGCTTAACCTCCTCGTTCTTTCCGATGAAGATGGGACCAAGTCCAAGCTGGGAGACCTGGAAGGTGTACCAGTAGCAGAGGCCGTAGAATCCCAGGACCTCGGCGAACTCCACGATCCGGGATGTGTCCCACCGCGCGTTCTTGTCGCCGTACCCGGCGGGGGTGAAGAGCTTCGCGAAGATCTGCTCCTTTTTCTGGAACTGGATGAAGTCATCGTACCAGACCCGCTTGTGATCGTCGTCCTTGATCTTCGCGAGTCCCTTGGTCTCGAAGAAATCGATCGTTTTCTCGATGATTTGCTTCGATTCCTCATCGGCGTAGGTGCGGTTTTTGAGCTTGGGGTTGAGCAGAATTTTTTCCATGCGGTATCTCCTTGAAATTATTGCACGTGGTTGTAGGCGGGGTCACGGGACCCCGCCTTCAACCACGGGACCCCGCCTTCTGCAATGGAACCGGATATCAATCCTTCATTGCATACGTTCCCTTCAGGGCGTAGACGTGGTCCATGAATATCTTCTCGAAGCGCGCCGGGTTCGGCACCGGCGTGCGGATGATCTTCAGGGACAGCTCTTTCTGCTTATCGCTGTTGCCCGGCTTCATGTGAATGTTCAGGGCGTACTTAGAGAAATCGCGCACCATGAAATCGAATATCTCTTCAAGGAGATCGTCGTCCACGGGGAAAAACTCCCTGCTCTCCAGGATGAGCTGGCCGTAGGCCACCAGGGTGAGTATTTCACCCAGGGCCAGGAGATAGTCGATATCGGCGGACTGCGCCTTGTCGGGGCCGGCCTTCACCAGGAATTCCTTGAAGAGGGCGATCTGCTCCTTGAAGACGTTGACGTTGGGAAGGTCCACGGCGTTGTAGGCGATGTTGTAATCGTGGAACTGGATCTTGCCAAGGCCCTTCGTCGGCCCCTGGCGGAACATGAACTCGTCGTTCGCCGGGTCGTCGCGCCGCGGAACCGGCGCGTACTCCTTCGGGTTGAAAAAGTAGTTGGCCATGAACTTGACGATGAGGGCCATGTTGACGTGGACGGTGCCCTCGAGTTTCGGGAGCATCGGGAGTTCGTGCTTGGCGATCTCGAAGAAGGGCTCGTTCTCGAAACCCTTCGCCGCGATGATGTCGTGGAGGATGTTCATCACGTCCTCGCCCTCCCGGGTGACCTTCATCTTTACCATGGGGTTGAAGAGGAGGTAGCGCCGGTCCTCGGGGCCCGCGGAGCGCATGTAGTCGCTGGCGCGCTCGGCGAAGAGCTTCATGGCCACGAGCCGGCAGTAGGAATCGGTGAAGAGCCGCTTCACGTGGGGGAAATCGGTGACGTACTTCCCATAGACGTAACGGTTTGCCGCGTGGTCGATGGATTCATAGAGGGCGTGGGTGCAGAGGCCGATGGCCCCCCATCCCAGGTTGAACTTGCAGATGTTGATGGTGTTCAGCATGTCGTCCCAGGCCTTGGGGCCCTTCTCCATGATGTCCGCGTCGGTGATGGGGTAGTCGTGGAGGGCGTACTCGGCAACGTAGTTCTGCTCGTTGACCACGTTGCGCACGCACTCGTACTTCTCGTGCTTCGAGTCAACGGCGAAGAAGACGTAGTCCCCCGTATCGGCCATCTTCCCGAAGGTGGAGACCAGGCCCGCCTCGTTGCCGTTGCCGATGTAGTACTTGTCGCCGTTGGCGCGGTAGGTGCCGTCGCTGTTGGGATAGAGCATCATGTCGCTCGAGTAGATGTCCGCGCCGTGCTCCTTTTCAGAGAGGCCGAAGGCGAAGACCGCGCCGTCTTGAAGAAGCTTCGCGGTCTTGTGCTTCACCTCCTCGTTGCTCCCGAGCCACACGGGGCAGAGGCCGAGCATGGAGACCTGCCAGGTATACCAGTAGGTGATGCCGTAAAAACCGGTGATCTCAGAGAATTCGCAGTTGCGGTAGGTGTCCCACCGTGAATCCTTCGCACCGTACCCCGATGGGGTCATCAGTGTGGCGAATATCTGGTTCTTCTTGAGGAATTCGACGAAGTCATAATTCCATTTCTTTTCATGCCAGTCCTTCTTGATCTGCTTGAGCCCCTTTTTCTCGAAGAACTCGATGGTTTTGGTCATTATTTCCCTGGATTTTTCGTCCGGATACTTCCTCTTGTGGTGGTGGGGGTGCAGGAGAATCATAAGCCGCCTCGCCGTTGTTGTAATGTGGTTATGGACCCTTCGGGGCGGCTGCGCGGCCCCTTGACGGACCATGGTAAGTACATATCAAAAGCCCGAACGCTGTTCGTAATGTCAAACATATTTCGGAAAAATTCCTTGTAATTTTTTTTAACGGGGTTTGTGATGACCAGCACGCAGCAGCACAGGAAAATGGTATGAAAAAAAGCAGTACCCTCTCCCTGATGAAGACAAAGGAGCGACAGGACCGCAAGGATCTCATCATCGACGCGGCCGAGCGGGTCTTCTCCACCAATCCCTTCACCAGGGTAAGCATGCGGGAGATCGCCCGGGAGGCGGGTATCGCCCCCTCGTCGATCTATACCTATTTCCCGAACCAGGAGTCACTCTTCGTGGAGGCCACGGTGAGGGACAGTTCCACCCTCATCGAGGAAATGCGCACCATGCTCGATGGCCCGGATTCCGGGGAGCCGATCCTTGACCGGGTGATCGACGCATTCATCGACTATATCTCCAGGCATGATTCCTACTTCCGCATGATGGTGACCTTCATGACCGTGGGAAGCCTGAACCAGGAATCGATGGAGAAGCTGAACGGCGTGGTGCGCCGCGGCTTTGACCTCTTCGAGTCCGTGTTCCTCGCCATGGGTTACAGGGGCGACACGCGGATACTGGCGCATTATTGCTTCGCCATGCTGAACGGCATCCTGGTAACGTTCAGGAAACTCGAGGGCCGCAGCGACGAGGCGATTATCGACCACATGAAAAAGGTGGGCAAGGTCTTCCGCGAGATCCTCGAGAAGAGCATAGCGGGGGCGAGGGCGGTCCCGTGAGAAAGAAACCGGTTATCGTGGGCAGCTCGGAGCTCCCCGAGATCCTGGACCGTTATTTCGCCGCGGCACCGAGGCTTAACTACGCCCTGAAGATCGTGGGCCACCCGGGGATCGGGAAATCGGCCATCGTGCGGCAGGCCGCGGAGCGGAACAACCTCTTCTTCATCGACACGCGCCTCGCCTTCAAGGAGAACATTGACCTGGGAGGCTACCCCGTGCCCGATCACGGCGCGCGGCGCATGGTCTACTACAGGCCACGCTTCATCCCCCCGGAGCGCGTTCCGGATGGGTACCGCGGCATTGCCTGGTTCCTCGACGAATCAAACCGCGCGCACCCCACGGTGATCCAGACCCTTTTCCAGATCATCACCGAGGGGACCTGCGGCGAGCACGCCCTCCCGGCTGGCACCGCCATCGTCCTCGCGGGGAACCTGGGCGAGGACGACGATACCACCATCACGGAGTTCGACGACTCAGCCCTTGACGGAAGGCTCGCACTCTTCCAGCTTAATCCCTCGGCCCGGGACTGGCTCGCCTGGGCGGAGGAGGAGGGGATCCATCCCTCCATACGCCGCTACATCACCCTTTTCCCCGAGCGCCTGTGGGACCGGGAGCGGATCAATCCCAATCCGCGGGGATGGCACCAGGTATCCCGCGCCATCACTGAATCGTACGGTATCGAGGGCGAGGAGGAGCTCGCGGCGCGCATAGTCTCGGATCCCGGAGGCTCCCTCCCGCGCTTCATCGAGTCACTGGTGGGAAACGTCGCGGGGTCGGATTTCGCGGCCCAGGTCACGGCGCCGCGGTTGATCTCAACGGATGAGATCCTTTCCGGGGACGGCGACAGGCTCTCCGCGATGATCGGCGGGGAGATTCCCCCGGAGGACCTTCTCTGGGCCCTCTCCGGCGCCGTCCGTTCCCTCAGGGAGATCAAGACGGCCTCGCGGGGCCCCCTGGGAAGCGACGAGCTCCGTGTTCTGTCCAATGTCCTTCTTTTCATCGGTCACGCCCGGGCGGACCTCCGCCTCTCCTTCTTTTACCTGATGATCCGGGACTGCGGCATCTTCGCGCAGATTCCGGAGGCCCTGGCGCTGATCCCCGACCCGGAGCGACGGGACCGACTCCTCGAGGCCTTCGGCTCAATCATTGACGGGGACCATGAGTAAGCGCCTCGAATCAGCCCTGGAGTCCCTCTGGCGCCGGAGCAGGTTCGTATCCTTTTTTTACCAGGCCGTCCGCTTTGTTCCCGCCGAGGCGGTACCCACGCTGGCCCTGGGCGTCAGGGAGGCGAGGATGGTGATGCATTACTCCCCACGCTTCGTCGGTGAGATCTCCATGGAGGAGCTGATCGGTCTCCTGGTCCACGAGATGCTCCATGTGGTGCTGAATCACGATCATCGCGCCCTTCCCGGCGACGATCCCTACCTCCGAAACCTGGCCCAGGATATGGTCGTGAACTCCTACATCGCCGGCCACGAAAAAACCTTTTTTTCGAGACGGGAGGGCGGCGAGGCGACCGGGCTTGTCCTCCCACCGGGGCTTCCCCTTGTACCCCCGGCGTTTATCGAGGAAACGGGGAACGCGGACCCGGCCTGGGAGGACCTCTACCGTTGGCTCAGGAAGATGAAGGGGCCCCCCGTCACGGATCGCACGGCGGGCCCGGACTCCGCGGCGGGGGGTGATTCACCCTTCGAGAAGATGCGCGAGGCCTTCGATATCGGCCCCGCCGACGCACGGGAACGGGGGGCGGACACGATCGATCTCTCCGGCACGAGGGGAATGGCCTTCCTCGACACGGAGGATTCCTATCTTCCCACGGGGGTACACCTCTTCCAGGACGCCAGGTCCGTGGTGGAGGCGAAGCGTAGCGCCGTCATCGCCCTGGCTGAAGAGGACGGCGAGTGCCTCCGGGAGCGGGCCTTCGAGGAGATACGGTGCATCATCGAGCGCGCAAGGGAAACGGACATATCCTCCTGGGCGCGGACCCTCCGGAGCCTGGTGGACTGCTCGGCCCCTTCGAGCGAATGGAAATATTCCTACGGAAGGTTCAACAGGCGTTATTTTTCCGAGGGCATCTATTCCCCGGGGAGGATGTTCCGCGAACGGGAGCGCATCATCGTGGCCGTTGACGTGTCAGGGTCAATGGTGACAACGCCCTCGGACATCGAAGCGGCCTTCGGCGTCATCGAGACGCTGATGGGGAAATACCGGGTGCACCTCCTCTGCCTGGACGAGGACCTCTTCGTCCCGGAGCGGGGCGGGGACGGGCTGGTCCCATCGAAGCGGACGGACCGGCCTTTCGTCTACCGTCGGGGCGACTGGCGCCTCATACGCACGGGAAGCGGCGGCACCACATTCTTCGCCCCCCTCTTCAACCGCTACATGAAGGGGCGCCGGGAGACCCTCCTTGTTATCACGGACGGGTACATCTACGACATCGAGCGGCTCGAGCGCCACGTTCCCACCATATGGGTGATCGCCGAGGGGCGGCGCGAACCATTTCATCCCCCCTTCGGAAGGGCGGTGAGGATCGGCGCGGAACGGCATGCCGCGGTGAACGCGGGCGCCGCCCCCGCGGCGGGCATGCCATGAGCGTATCGGAATCAATAATTGAGGAACTCGCCAGGGCGGGGAACGCCGCGGGACTCTGGCGCGCGGGATCGGCAGGGGAGATCGACCACGCCGCGGCGTGCCGGGCGCTCCTTTCCATGGATGACCCTGAAATGATATTTCTCGCTGGGAGGGACTGGCGGGACTTCGATTATACCGCCGGGCAGGAGCGCCTGGCGGCCCTGGAGAGCGCCGAGTTCCTCCACAAGGCGGGAATATTCTGGCGCGCCTTCGATTTCAGGGCGGGTCTCGAGGCCCTGGCGGAGATCGGGGAGCCTGAGTATGTCTACCGGGCGGGGAGGTTCTGGAGGGGCATCGACCACCGGCGCGCCCTCGAAATCATCATCGCCATGGGGGAAGCCCGTTATGTCTACTACGCAGGCCAGGAATGGAAAGTATTCGATTACGACGCGGGGTTCGAGGCCCTGATGGGGATGGGGAGCCCCGAATACATTTTTTACGGGGGCTCCTACTGGCGAAAATTCGACCATCGGCGCGGTTTTGAAAGGCTTCTCGAGACGGGGAGCCCGGAGTTCATCTTCAAGGCGGGTACCCTCTGGAGCGTTTTCGATTACCCGAGGGCCTGGATGGTCCTGGAATCATCGGGATCAGGAGGGGCATTGTGGCGGGGCAGGGCCTTTACCCAGGAGAGATGGCGCGGGGCGCTGAGGGAGATATGGCGGGAATCCTCGAGAAGGGCCCTTGGCCGGGTGTAAAAATTTATTTTTCATATAAAAATAAATAATTGACATTTTTAAATTTATTTCTTACATGTCGGTTTGTTGAATAGCATCATCGAATTCCACAATTTTAACCCGCGTGTCTCGTCGGAAAATAAATTGCGATTTAATGAGGCTTATTCAGCAGGGGTAACCCGCATTATTCACAATTTACAGGAGTTTTTTTTATGCCTACAGGCACAGTAAAATGGTTCAACGAGAAGAAGGGCTTCGGTTTCCTTTCTCAGGACGGTGGCGCGGATCTGTTCGTCCATCACACCGGCATCGTCGGCGAGGGCTTCAAGGTCCTCAATGAAGGCGACAGAGTGGAATTTGAAATCGAAAAAAGCGAAAAAGGACCTCGTGCTGTTTCCGTTCGAACCATCACTTCCTAGGTGGGGACAATATTGACAAGCACTTCATAACCTGGCCGAAAGGCCAGGTTTTTTTATGGATCCGGTCCGCCGTCCCTCCGGGGTTATTCCCACCTCAGCGCCTCGATCGGGTTCAGCCGGGACGCCTGGAACGCCGGCCAGAGGCCGAAACCGACCCCAATAAGAATCGATACGACCGTGGAAAGCATGATCGCGGAAAGGGATATTTTCACCGACCACTGGGCGAAGTGCGATATGAGAACCGATATCGTGCTTCCGAGGATTATGCCGAAGAGGCCCCCCGCCAGGGTGAGGAGCGATGATTCGATCAGGAACTGGACCAGTATGTCCCTGCGCCGCGCGCCGATCGCCTTGCGCAGGCCGATCTCCTTGATCCGCTCCTTGACCGACACCAGCATGATGTTCATTATGCCGATACCCCCGACGATGAGGGAGATGGCCGCCACGATCCCCAGGAGGGTGCTCATGGTCCTGGTGGTCTGGGACATCATCTCCCGGATTTCGGTCATGTCCCTCACGTTGAAGGAGTCCGCGTCATGGGTGTCGAGGCGATGCCGGCGGATGATCAGTTCGCGTATCGAAGCGATCGCGCCGTCTATCCTGTTCGGGTCGCGTATCTCCGCGTCGATGGCGTCGACGTATTCCTTGCCGAGGACCCTGTACATGGCGGTGGTTATTGGTATCACGATCACGTCATCCTGGTCCATGAACGTGACGCCCTTGACCGGGAGGATGCCGATCACCCTGAAGTTGATCCGGTTGATCTTGATCGTCCTCCCCACGGGGTTCGCGGTGCCGAAGAGGTTCTTGATGACCGTGGCGCCGAGGACCGCGACTTTCTGCCTCGAACGGAGCTCCTCGTCGGTGAAAAAGCGCCCGCTGATGGGAACCGCGGACTTGATCCTGGCATACTCAACGCCCGCCCCGTAGACCTGGGTGTTCCAGTTTTTCGCGCCGTACACCGCCTGCGCCCTGCCGTTGACCGCGGGTGACACGCTCCTGATCCCTTCGAGGCGCCCGATCGCCTCCGCGTCTTCCATGGTGAGGCGCGTCACGGCGCCTGATTCCAGCGCGACGGGGCCCCGACGGAACGAGCCGGGACGCACCGAGACGACATTCGATCCGAGGGAGCTCAGGCTTTGGGTGATCGATTCCTTCGCCCCCTCGCCGATGGCGATCATTGAGATGACCGCGGCCACGCCGATGAGAATTCCCAGGATAGAGAGGAGGGAGCGGAGCTTGTGCGCGACGATGGAGGAGATGGCCTGGCGAAGATAGTCGAAAAATTCCGCCGTGCCGAAGGATGATCGGGCGTCCGCGAGGATGTCCCGTATGGAGGAATGGCGCGCGGCGGATGCCGCCTTCCGTTTCCCGGGAGTGCCGGTATCGGATATAATGGCGCCGTCGCGCATGGTGATGATCCGTTTCGCGCGCCGCGCTATCTCGTTCTCGTGGGTGACCATGACGATGGTAATGCCCGCGGCGTTCAGCTCCTCGAGGAGCGACATGATCTCCGCCTCGCTCCTCGTGTCGAGGTTCCCCGTCGGTTCGTCGGCGAAGAGGATGAGGGGTCGGTTGATCATGGCGCGGGCGATGGCCACGCGCTGCTGCTCCCCGCCGGAGAGCTCGTTGGGGTAGTGGCCCTCGCGGTGTGACAGCATGACCTGCCGCAGCCGCTCCGAGGCCTCGCCGCGGGAATCGCCCTTGCCGGCGTATACCATGGGGAGCCCGACGTTTTCGGCGGAGTTCATGCGGGGGAGGAGGTTGAACTGCTGGAACACGAAGCCCGCGATATGGTTCCTGAGCAGAGAAAGCTCGTCGTCGTCGAGCTCCGTGATGTCGTCCCCGAGGAGCCGGTAGGACCCCGAGTCCGGCTTGTCCAGGAACCCGAGGATGTTCAGCATCGTGGACTTTCCCGAGCCGGAATGGCCCATGATCGCAACGAACTCCCCGGACTCGATTCTCAGGGAGACGTCGTCCAGGGCCTGCACCTGCACCTTGCCGGTGTCGTAGATCTTCGATATGTTGTTCAGTTCAATCATGCGGCCTGTTATTTCCTTTTCCGCTGGGGCATGAAGGGGTTCGTGCTTTCTTTCGCGTCGAGGGACACGCCGTTCGACATCACCGCGACGCGGTCCCCGGCTGACAGCCCGCTGACGATTTCAATGTTTCGATCGTCCGACACCCCGACGCCGATCTTTTTTTTCACCGGCCTCTTCGAAGCGCCCGGAAGCACCCAGGCGTAATGGCCGTCACCCTCAGCGATCACGGCGTCAAGGGGGAGCAGGAGGGCGTTTTCCTTCGTCCATTCCGCGATCTCCACGTCGGCGGTCATGCCGGAGCGGTAGACCTCGGGGACCGTGTCGGGTATGATGTTCACCCTGTACATGGTGACGTTGTTGATCGTTTCCGATTCGAATTCTATATGGTCGACACGCCCCTCCACCCGCACGTCGGGGTAGGCGTCGAGGGTAATGGCCGCGCGCTGGCCTTTCTTCACCCTGCCGATGTCGGTTTCATCCACTTCCGCCTTGATTATCAGGCGATCCGACAGCACCAGGATCGCCGTCGCGGTCGATACGGACTGCCCCGGCTCGATGTCCCGGGCGATGACCGTGCCGTGTATCGGGGCGACGATCGGGATCTCCTTGATCACCCCCTCCCAGTACTTTACCGCGGCGGCCCCCTGTGAGCGGGCGGCGTCGATCAGGGCGGCCCGTTCGGTCGAGCTCATCCAGGCCATTACCTGACCGGTGCGCACCTTCTGGCCCTCCTGGACCAGGACGCGTTCCATCCTGCCGTTGATCTGCGGCGTGATCTCGAGGCGGTTGTAGGGGAGCACCGTGCCGGTCGCGGCGATGGTGATACGGAGGGTGCCGCGGACGGGCGTCTCGATCCGTGAGATGGCAACGCCGTTCTCACCGTCCCGGCTGATGACCAGGATGATAGCGACGGCCGCCGCGACGGCGGCGGCAACAACGATGATAATGGTTTTTTTCTTATTGATCATACGCGAGGGTGCCTCCCCGAGCCTGTATCCACCGGGCCTCCGAGAGCGATCGCTCCGCCAGTGCTTCCAGGTAGCTCTTTTTTTTCTGTGAAAGGTCGTTTTCGATGATGATCCAGCTGTCGAAGGTCATCAGCCCGAGGGAGTACTGGGCCTCGGAAATTTTCGCACGCTCCTCCGCCGCATCAAGGAACTTTCGCTGAACGTCCACATTTCCGATGGCGTTGCGCCAGTCTTTCCACCCCTGCTCCAGGGCCAGGATCACTTGCTGACGGGCCTCCATCTCGTCGGCCCTGAGTTTTCTCGTCTGGGACTGCGCCCTCGCCAGGTTGTAATAGGTGCCGCCCCCGGTGAAGAGGGGCATGGTCGCCTCGATCCCGGCGGAATAGTTGATGGACCCTGTCCTGTTGACGCTGCTCCTGCCGTCATCGCGGGAAGCGGACCTGTCGGCGCTGCCGGTCACGCTGATAACCGGCAGGAACCCGGCGATCTTCGCTTTTTCGGCATGCCGCGCCGATTCGCTCCTGCTCTTCGCCTGGAGAACGCCCGGGTGCGCCGCCGCCACCTCGGACAGGTCCGGTTTCTGTTCGCTTCCGGGGGCGGTGGCCGCGAGGGTACCCTCGGCGCGTATATCGACATTAGCGGCGACGCCCATCTGCTTCAGGAGGCTTCTCTGGGCCACGGCGATATCGCGACGGGCCTGCTCCAGGTCGTTCCGCGCGCTGGCCAGGCTCGCCTCGGCGTTCAGAAGCGAGCCCCTGTGTTCCCGGCCGGCCCGGAAGCGCATGGTCACCAGGGCGAGGTTCTTCCTGCTCCTTTCGGCGATTTCATTCAGTATCGTGATTTTCTCCTGTGCCTTCAGAAGATCGATGAAGGCGGTCCTGAGTTCCAGCCTGATCCTGGCAGAGGTGAGGGCGTGGTCGTACCGGGAGCTGTCCAGGAGGCGTGATGCGGACCTGATGTCGTATATTGTTTTCATGCTGTCGAAGACAAGCTGCTTTCCCCTGACGCCGTAGGAAAGGGAGGCGCTTTTGCTGACTGAGCCGGTGGCCGTCAGGTCGCTTCGCACCATGGATTCCAGCTCGGCGATCGATTGAATGCCGCTCGTTTTCACCCTCTCCAGGTCGCTGCGGCTCTCCCTCCTTGAGACGTCCATGCCCAGGGATGCGCTGATCTGGGGCAGGTAGGCGCTCCGGGCGATCCCGACATCGGCCCTGCCCTGCTGGATCGCCTCACGGGATGACCGGAGCTCGGGATTGTTCGCCGTCGCGTAGGCGACGCATTCATTCCAGGTGAATGGCTCCGCGGCGCGCGCCGGGCGTGATGCCGCCGCTGCCATCAGAATCATCATCGCAATTATTATAATGAGTATCCTGTTCATATCACGACCATCCGATATCTGAATAGGCTGACCATCCATGCGCGCCACGCGCCCAAACCGCTCCGTTTTTTCATCCATTGCGAGCCTGACCGCGTTGATAATCGCCGGAATGCTGACTATAAGCACGCATCACGTTATGGCACATGTCAACAATTAATGCCGTGATGAATCATATATGACCCTGGTATCCGGTGAAAGGTTCCATGGAATATGATGAATATTCCGGTCCCACGGCGGGCTTGCCGGCGCACAAGAGGGCGCGAAAAATTTGAATTGCCCCTGAAAAATTTTGTGCGATCAACGCCCCGTTCGTTGCTCATTAGTGCGGGGCTCCGGCCGGGGCTCTCCCATTATTGAACCGGGCAACATGCTTCGCGGGCGATCCGTGTCGTGTCCCCCGTGGATGAGTTCCCGCGCCAGCGCGGTCGCGTTGGAATACGATGATGCATCATGACAGGAGGAAGCGTGGAATGAAGATGAAGTTCATGTCGGCGGTGTTGCTACTGTGCGCGGGGGCGGTCTTCTCCTGCGGGGGCAGCGGCGGCAGCCGCGAGGACCCGATACCCCTCGTGGTGACGAAGGCGGAGGGGCCCGAGGAGGAGGGGAGCGGTATGGGTGGTGCGCTCCCGGATGCCCCCGGTGGCCTGCACCCCATTTTTTCCCTGGCCCCGGGAAGCGTGGTTTCAAACGTCGTGGCCGGTTCCCGCGCGGACGCCACGGGTGAGTCCATCACGAGCGACTGGGACGGCGACGGCGTGCCGAACGATCGGGAGATCGCCGTGGGGACCAACCCCCGCGTGACGGACCATCCCGGAATTTCCGTCCGCACGGGCCATCCCGTGATCATGGAGCTTGTCTACAACAGGTCGGGGGAGACGAGGGTCCACTCGGAGACGATCGGGGAGGAGAACACGAGGTCCACCAGGACCCAGAACATGGACGAGACGCATTACGCGAAGCTCAACCAGAAGACCACGCCCTACGTGGTCAAGTCGAGCGAATCAGAGGCGGGAAGCAGCGCCAATTCCTACGGGTATGCCAATTCCGACGAGATATCCATGAACAGCAGCTTCAATTTCGCCGTTTTAGAACTTTTTAAGATTGGAACGGGGCTGGGACTGACCCAGAAAACGAGCAGGAGCGAGAACTGGAGCTTTTCCAACAGCTTCAACCGTTCCTCAATGAGCGAGAAGACCGTGTTCGACGATGTCAACTACCGGGACAACATGGACGCCGCGGGAATGGAACTCAGGGACTCGAAGATCATCGAGATGGAAAACCGCTACCGGACGAGCGAGATCGCGCACGACACCGTCACCTTGGGGCCCGAGGCGGGGGCGGTTCGCGCGGCCATCTATTTCAGGAACGAATCGGTCGCGATGCCGGTGAAGCTCTCGAACGTGATATGCACCCTTCTCTTCAAGCTGCCGGGGGGCCGCCTCGAGGCGATCACGAACTTCAGGCTCGAGTTCGACGGCGGCCGTCCCTTTGAGGTGGAGATAGGGGGCGGCGATGAGACGCCCCCCTATGCCGTGGTGGTCGAGGGAATCAATTCAGAGAAGGTGAGACAGGCCCTCAAGAACGGGCATCTTCCCGTCATTTCAATTTTCTCCTATGACATGACCATTGTCGACGATTCTTCCTACCGACCGGGGGTGCGCAACCTGAAGCAGGTCGAGGAGGGGGCGAAGGGCCGTACCGCGGTCATCAAGATCACCGCCCCCGGGAGGAGGGACATCCATCGCGTCGTCGCCTTCGACGAGGAGGAGGGCGGCGCCCTGTCGCCGGGGATCTCCCTCAAGAAGGCGCTCTTCTCCATACTGCGCTCCCCCCTTAAGGGTGGAGAGCGTTGGGAACAGGACGCCCTGAACCGGATACTCACTGTGAGGAAGGAAGGGCTCTGGTGGCACACGGCCTATGAGGGGGACATCTGGAGCGGCGGCCACGAATACCTCTACGGGGAGAACAGGTCCGGGAACGAGTGGGACTACTTCGCCACCGAGGTGAAGACCTATACCGACGAATTCAACACCCTCCGCCGCCTGGAGACCATCAAGCGCATCGGCAACGAACGCGACCCGTTCGGAAACTACGTGAACCAGAAATACAATCCATTCAGCAGGAACGACAATCCGGGCTATGACGAGAACGAGTCCCTCCCCGAGGGAGAACTTCTGAAAACCAGGTACTGGGTGATACTCCACAACGGGAAATACTTCGAAGGCGACATCAACGACCCGGTTTGGCCTGGGGACCGGTATGAGATAATCCTGTACAACATGCAGGATTTCATTACTCACATGGAGCATTACGTGTATACCCCCCTCCAGAGCCGCGAGTTGATCAGGTTTGACACCCGCTGGAACGCACTTGTGAACGATTCCCACGAGATGGCCAGGGCCGTACATCTGGGGAGCCTTCGCCGCGGGGACGTGGTGCGCCTTGACGTTCACCTCAAAGAATCGCGGTTCCTCTTCGATCGCTCGCTGGATCCCTCGCCCTCCGGTGGAGTGCCGCAGCCCCTGGATCTGTTCGCGCAGGAGAGCCCCCTGGCATGGCGGGATTTCCGATATACCCTCGAGCCTGAGGAAAGGGAGCCGAACGGCATACCCGAGAGCTTCTCTCACGCAGCCGAGGGGGGTGTGAACTCGTTGCGGGTGTGCATCAACGGGTCGCGGTTCGCCCGATATTACGTGATTGAAATAAGTGACGACTCCGACCCCGGGCCTACCTCGCGGAAAATGATGGTGACCGCGACGGATCTTCAAAAATCGAACGGAGAGGTGTATCTCCACGGAAAGACAATCGACGAGGACGGAAACGAACTGGGAAGGATAGGGGGAGGGCGCTACGCGGTATCGGTGTTCGCCCATGGAGAGAATTACGGATATCCCGTGAAGACCCCCAGCGCGGCGAACGGTCTCGCGGATGCCGCGGTTACGGTTGCCGACGCCACGGAGCGCGAACCGTCGAACAGCTTCAGCTTCAGCGCGATGAGCCTCTACCGGGAAAGGCTTTTCGTGAGGATATCCACCCTGCCCAACACAGAATATTTCCTGATACGGTGCTACGGTCCCATGAACTACGGGGGCGGGGGCTCCCCCGTGAAGGAGGTGCGGGGCCACGCGGGGCTGAATGTCATCGAGATAGATCATCCCTACGCGGGCATGGAGGAGGCGCGGGATCCCGGGGTGTATGAAGTAAGGGTCCATGCGGTGAACGAGAGTTGCCTTTCCGGCGGGGTGGAACGCGAAACATCCCTGGAGCGGACCGAGGCCGCGGGGGGCCCGGTTTACCTCAACGTGGAGTACGATTCCTACCGCTACCAGCGGGAGGTGGCCCCCAGGCGATGGGTGCCCGAATCCGAAGGTGACGCCGATGCCGCGGCGCCGACACGGTCGTTTGATCTCAACGCGATCGATCTCGAGGTGAATTTCAACGAGGGCTCCGGATGGTGGCGCCTGAAGCTTGCGAACGACGACCGCGGAGCCGGGGGGCGGGAGATCGAATGCCGTTTTACGAGCATCGTCGAGGACTACCGGGGACAGCGCTTCGTGGTATATTTTACTCCCCCGGCCGGCGAATCGAACCAGTTTCACAATGTATTCAGGAGCTGCGATGACGAGGTCGACGTCTATATACGAACCGTCGCGGAGAACCGCTACAGGGATACCTTCTGGATGAAGAACCTCTCCGGGGATCACGTCCTCGGAGAGGAGGGATCTTGCGTTATCACGGGGCCTGATGTGAACGATTTTGCCTCCTACTGGCAGGGCCTTGATGAAACCGACGCCTCCCGCTTCGAGGAAACGATCGGGCGCTGGAGGATCCCGTCGCCCCTGGGCTACGGCGGCGGAGGCCCTGCCCTGGTTGAGCCGGTGGAAAGCAATGCCGCGTACTTCTTCTCTCCCCTTGAACAGAGGAAGTACCTGGTAAGCGCCATGCTCGCTGAACCGGACAGTCTGGTGGAAACCAGGCCAACAAGGCTTGACCTGCCTTCCTTTAGCGCGGTTCCCGGGCCCCGGTGCATCTACCTGAATACCATCGAATCGCGCTACGCGGATTCATACGAGATATGGTGGCGGAAGTTCGACCGCAGCGCATCATATGGAGCGCCCCTGACCGTCGAGGAGATTCGATGGGATGCGGAGGCCGCGGCGCCGTTATCCTCCGACAGGAGCAACTGGAACATGGCGATGGCCTATCCGGACGCCGGGGGGAGCTGCTCCATGGTGCTTCCTGATTGTGAGGCGAACCAGTACTACGCTGTGGCCGTGGTGGGAAAGAACGGCGCCCTCAACGGGACGAGCGAAGCGAGATTCGCTTTTGATAAAAACGGCTCGGGTGACAACATACGGTTCATCATGCCCTATCCCTCGTCACCGCCCCTCACGGCACCGGCGCTCCAGGCGCGCGTTGAAGGAAGGTCTGTAACGATCGATGTCGCGCCCCTGGGGGATGAATGCCGATACCTTCTCGAATGGAAGGAGTCCTGCGACGACATATGGTCGGCCCACGACACCTATGACGGAACGGGAGGAAGCCTGGCCTGGAACGGAGCCCGTTACACGGTCAACGACCTGAACCCCCGGAGTCTCTATACCGTGAGGGCCCGCGCCGTGACGCTCAACAATCTCGCGGGGCCCCGGGTGGAATGCGAGGTCGAGACAGGCATCGAGGGGGGATTGCAGTGCTACTTCGACTGGGATCGTCCCCCGGTCGTTGGCTCTCTCCCCGGGCAGTCGTTGACACGCACTCTCGACGCGGCCATTCTCTGTTCCGTCGATGAGATGCCGGCCGGCACGGCATACTGCCGGCTGAAAGGATCAGTGGCATGCAATTACTACAAGGGGTGGTTTTTGCCCAGTGCCCAGATGAAGCGATTCTTTTTCGACCTGCGGGTGACGCCGGAGAAGCCCGAGACGCAACTCGTCCGTTTTTCGCCGGTAAAGGCGTGGCTGGGGATATTCCACCTGTCATCGTACAGGAATTTCGTCATTGACGGAAGCATCCGGGCGTACAACGTCCATGGTGTCGACATCACTCCCGTGGATCCGGAGCGTGGAACGGTGCTTGACCGGCTTAAATGGTCATACCAGCCCTGCCCGCAGCCCCTGGGTAGGTAAACGGAGGGCGCGCCGGTCTCCGCCTTGATGGGGCGATCGGCGCGCCGGGGCGTTATCCCATGAACACCCGATAGACGCCGAAATAGAGGATAATGACGATGAGGATTACCGGCGCGATATACCTGATTGCCAGGGCCCAGATCCTCCTGACGGGGCCGATTGCCGTATCTCCGTCGAGCTCGTGCATGGTCCTGTCGAGGCCGTATTTCCAGCCGAGGCAGACGGCGATCAGCAAACCGCCGATCGGGAGCATGTAGACAGAGGTCAGCCGGTCCATGAAGTCGAAGAAGTTCAGGCCGAAAAAGACCGTGACCTCGCTCATGGCACCGAAGGAAAGCGCTGCGGGTATGCCCAGGACACAGATCGCGGTGCCGAAGACGAGGACGGCTTTTTTTCTGCTCCATCCCCTCTCGTCAGTCCCGTAGGCCACCACCACCTCGACGAGAGATATCGCGGATGACAGCGCGGCGATGAAGAGAAGGGTGAAAAAGAGGAAAGCGAAAATCGACCCGTAGGCCATGCGAGAAAAAACGACCGGGAGGATGTTGAAGGTAAGGCCGGGCCCGAGCTCGGGCGTCATGCCAAAGGCGAACACCGCGGGAAAGATGGCAAGGCCCGCGAGGAAGGCCGCCAGGGTATCGAGTCCAACGATCTGAAGCGTCGAGGTGAGTATCCTGTCGTTTTTCGAAAGGTAACTGCCGTAGGTGATCATGGCGCCCATTCCCAGGCTCAGGCTGAAAAAGCACTGGCCCAGGGCCTCGATCACCACCTTCGCGTTAATTTTTGAAAAGTCGGGATTCAGGTAGAACTGAAGTCCCTCGCCGGCACCCGGAAGGGTGAGGGAGCGCACGATCAGTATGAGGAGGATAACGAAAAGGAGGGGCATGAGGATCTTGGTATATCGCTCGATCCCCTTCGCGATTCCCCTGATCACTACGAACATGGTTGCCGCCATAAAAAGGATCTGGTATGCAATCGACTCCCAGGCGTTGGCGCTGAAGGTAGTGAAGAGTTCTCCCGACGATTCTATGTCCGTTATTGCCGAGATCGCACCCGTAACGCTTTTCACCATGTACCCAAGGGTCCATCCACCGACGACGCTGTAGAAGGTCATGATGAGGAAGCCCGTGAGAACACCCATGTACCCCACGCCGGTCCATTTTCCGCCGCCGATCGATCTGAAGGCACCGACGGGGTTTTTGCCGGTGTGTCTCCCTATGACCAGCTCGGCGATCATGATGGGCAGTCCCAGGACGAGGATGCATGCAAGGTAGACCAGGACGAAGGCAGCCCCGCCGTTCGCCCCCGCAAGGTAGGGGAATTTCCATATGTTTCCGAGGCCCAGGGCCGATCCCGTCGCGGCGAGAACGAATCCCAGTTTCGACCCCCAGTGTTCGCGGGCGGATGGTTCCATAATGCCTCAGAGCCTCCATTGTTGTTTCAGGTTGACGCGTGATTGCAAATTGGCGATATCGAATTCACCTGTACGGGCACTGATGGAACCGTCCATCCGGGCGGCTGTCAAGAATAATTCCCCGGGGTGCGGTATTATTCACGAGGGGTTGGCCAGTTGTTTTTTATTGTTTTTTTATTGTATAATTCTTTTGCATGGGATACTGTCGCAGGGATGAATTGCGTGTCGCCCGGGTTGCCGAGGGGCGGCTCCGCGCACTCATGGTTGGAAGATGGAACAGGTGTACAAGAACCCCGAGGAGTTCGCAGGGGATTTCATGAACAATCCCCGTGACAGGGACGAGGCCATTGAACGCCTCGTTGCCGGCTCAAACCGGCTCCTCCTGAACATTCCGAGGTACGGCCTCGCGCGGCGCATTTCGACGCTCCTGCGCCAGGGTCCCTTCTCCGATTTCTACGAGTTTGAGAAGGGTCTGGCGCGGCGTCTTCATCCGCTCCTGGCCCGGATTGATCTTAATATCGCTTCCGAATTCATGATCAACAATCATTTCTTTGAGCGTTACGGGCGCTATTCCCCGGATGTTAACCGTCTCCTCGAGGGAAATCCGGAGCCGGATGCCGGTGCCTTCGAGAATATCATAATCGCCATGGCTGAACGGGAGGGCCACCACATGGCGGTGAAATTCTGCGACCTCGTGGTGCGCAGAATCGATCGTAACCTGTTTAGAACGCTCCGTTCAGTCGAGCTTGCCATGGTTGAAATGAGCAAATTACCCGGAGACGATGAGGCCGCCAGGCGGGAGCATGCCGGGAGGATCGCCGGGGAGTTAAGTGACCGGGACGGTGGCGGTGCGGCCACGATATTTCTCCGTCGTCTGCACGGGTCGTCTACCCTGATCAACCATAGTGAAGAGAAGGCTCCTTTCCCGGGGGAAATCAAAACAACTGTTCCCGGTGAGCAACCGAATATCGGCGATGCCGGCAGGGCTGACACTGGACCCCGTGAACATGGCATGAAAGACCGGATTCTCGCTTACGCCAGGGTGCTTCGCCTGAAAAGCCTGGACAGGATCGAGGAGAACGACCAGGCCCGGATTCGCCGATTGGTCGAGGCGGTGTTCAGGAAAAACGAACTCAGGTTCGGAGTCGATGAGGCGCGCGCGATCACCCTCGGCGTCCTCCGGGACTGGGAACGTGACGAATCGATCGAGGAGCCGAAGCGGCGTCTTTTCGAAGAACTTATCGGAGAGTGGAGTAAAAGCGAGAACACCGACGTCATGGCGGGGGCGGATGATGATCCCGGTGAAGTCAAAATCACCGGGAGCCTGGAACCCGCGCCCCTTGAAACTATTGTGGAGCCCTCAGGAGAGGAGACAGGGGTAGAGCCCCGGGACGGGCCGTTTCTGATTGATGAGGCCGGGGAAGACGAGGGGGGCGTTGACCCTGAAATTGCCGTTGACATGGAGACCGATGACGCCTACCTGATAGACGGTGACGCGGGGACCGAAACAGGCGGGGAGGCGGAATCGGGGGCTCCGGATTACCCCGGCCCTGGACCTTCCTTTCCGCAGGTGGAGTTCGATGACGAAGCGCTCGATCCCGGCGTGATCGGAGACGTCGACCTGGCGGCAGGAGGTCCGGAAGGGGATACCGCCTTCGTGGTGCGGGATGAGCTCCTCTTCGAGGACAGCTCACTGGACACGTCGGTAAACGTCGGGGAGCCCCTCGGAAGTGTGGAGCCGGGCCAGGAAGGGCCGGAATCGGAACCGGACGGGATTGAGAGGTGAACAGAAAAACGCGTATCATTCTTGTCGTCTCCCTCGCGTTGAACGCAGCGTTTATTTTCGCGTCGATTTTTCTCGTGGTAACGGGCCGCCACAGGCGCATCACGCTTCCCTACCTGAGAAACTACTACCTGAACCGCCTGGGGCACTTCGAGACCCTGAGTGGCTCCGGGATCGGCATCGTCTTCGTGGGGGACAGCCTCACGGACCGGTGTGAGTGGGCCGAACTCTTCGAACGGCGCGACATCGCCAACCGCGGGATCGATGCCGACACTACGGACGGGGTGCTCAACCGACTCGGGGAGATCAACAGGATGAAGCCCCGGAAGGTCTTCATCCTCGTAGGCGGGGCGGACCTCATCATCGGCAGGAAACCCGCCGCCATCGTAAAAAACTACTCCCGGATAATCGCGGGAATCCGTGCCTCCTCTCCGGGGACGGCGATCTACGCCCAGAGCGTGCTTCCCACACGGATCCGTCGCGCTCCCCTCACCCCGGAGGCGATCATGGAACTGAACAAGGGTATCCGATCCCTCTGTGAAAAAAGCGGCGCGCGGCATATCGATCTACACTCCCTGATGGTCGACGACCGGGGCGATCTCGACGCCCGGTATACCATCGACGGGGTCCACCTGAACGGCGCGGGCTACCAGGTGTGGCGCGCCGCGCTCCTTCCGCTCCTCGAGTGACTCCCCGGGTAAATATCCTTGACAGGATAGTGTACACGGCAAGGATATCCCTTCCCAGGGCGGCATTACGCGCCCGGGAAACGCGTGCGCCTGTAGCTCAGCTGGATAGAGCGCCGGACTTCGAATCCGTAGGCCGCAGGTTCGACCCCTGCCAGGCGCGCATTCCTCGCAACACTTGTGACCCATATCTCGATACACCCGAATAATCCTTCAGGGCCGTCTGCGCCTATATGGCGCGCTGATAGACTCATGCGGCACCACTGTGACGATTATCGTGAAGCGAATCATAACGAAGCAACAGGCCGGTCAAAGCGGGGAAATGAACGGGAGGTTCACTACGCCCTGAAGGTGATAACGTACTTCGTTCCCCTCATTTTCTCGATGGAGATGGAACCGCCGAGCTGCGCCACCAGGAGGCGTACGAGCTGGAGGCCGAAGGTGGGGCTGTTTTCGAAGTAGATCGTTTCGGGAAGACCCGGTCCGCTGTCCTTGTAGGTTATGATCACGTTGTCGCCCTTCTTCGATGCCGTCACGGTAATCCGTCCCCCCCGTGAATCGGGAAAAGCGTGCTTCATGGAATTGGTGATCAGCTCGTTGATAATGATGCCGATTGGCGAGAGTTTCCTGGCGCTCAGGACAATGTCGTCGATGCGGAGATCCGTCTTCACCGGTCCCGGAGCGTGGAATACGTCGATGATCTCCCTGATGAGCGGCGGGAGGTATTTCTTCAGGCTGAGTTCGTGGTGTATGTCGGATTGATAGAGGCGGTCGTAGAGCACCGCCATGCTCTGCACGCGTCCTGCGGCGTCGGACAGGACCTCGCGGGCCGTTCCATCCTCCTGTTCGCTTGACTGCAGGTTGAGCAGGCTCTGTATCACCCCGAGGTTGTTTTTGATTCGATGATGGGTTTCCCTGAGGAGCACCTCCTTCTCCTCCAGGAGTGTCTGGATCCTCTCCTCGGATTTCTTGCGCTGGGTAACGTCCGCGAAGAGGACGATGATCATGTCTGCGGCTATGCGCGTCCGGAACTCGATCATCCGGACTCTCCCGTCCCTGCAGGTCACGGGATATTCCCGTGGAGGCACGTCCCCTCCCGATGTCCGTGCCTCATCGATGGATGAGGTCCAATCCCTGCGAACGCGCTCCCTCATGGCTTCGTCAGGATAGGCCAGGGGCCACCACTCATCCACGGAGGGCATGTCGTCGATGGTGTAGCCGAAAAGGTCGATGAATTTCTGACTCACGAAGATGGTTCGGGCGTCACGGTCGGCGATGACGATGCCGACCGGCGCGAGTTCGGCGAAAATCCGAAAGCGGGCCTCGCTGTCGCGCAGAGCCTTTTCACTTATTCTGCGTTCGGTGACGTCCATCTGGACGCCGAAATGGCCGGTGATTCGGCCCTGAGAATCATAAAGGCAGATGTAGTCGCCCTCGGTCCACATTTGGCTTCCGTCGAGGCGCCGCTCGTCGGTTTCAACGTGCCAGTGCCCCCTGTCGAAGAGCTGGCGAATTGTACGGCGGCCCAGTGCCGGGTCATGGGCGAAGAGATCCTCCGATGTCAGTCCCAGAAGTTCCGCCACGTCGTTCGCCCGGTACTGGTCGGCCATGGCCCTGTTGACCCGGGTGATGCGCTGGTGCGGGAGAATATAGTCAAGGGACTTCTCCTTGTCGGTCCCATCGTTCCATTCAATGGGCTCGTCGAGCGTCATGAAGAAGAAGCCGTGAAGCGATTGAGAGAAGAAGAGTTCGAGCAGCTCCTTGCTCTCCCTCAGCTTTTCCTCTGTTTCTTTCAGGCCGGTGATGTCCAGGTGGGTGCCGAACATCATGAGGGGTTCCCCTTCGGGGGTCCGTGTAATGACGCGGCCGCGATCAAGGACCCAGACCCAGTGGCCGTCCCTGTGCTGCATGCGGCATTCGCATTCGTAGTAGGGAAGTTCGCCGGAGAAATGACGTTCCAGGAGTTGTCTCGATTTTTCAAGGTCATCAGGCCGGGTGAAGCGCTCCCATGTGGCGATGCTGACCGGCGAGAGCTCATCCAGGGTGTAGCCGATAATTTCCGCCCAGCGTTCGTTGTAGTTCGTCGCGCCCGTGCGCACGTTCCATTCCCAGGTGCCGATGTTGGTGCCCTCGATAATGCTGTTGAGGCGCCAGCGTTCGTGGGCGAGGGATTCCTCGGCGCGCAGCCGGTCGGTAATGTCCATCATCCATCCGTCGAAGTGCCGCGCGGCTCCCGGTTCCCCGAATGCTTTTGTGGATACCGAAGCGACGAAGGTGCTGCCGTCCTTTCGCCGGAAAAGGATGTTCTTTCCCTCGAACTGGCCGTGACGCTCAAGCTCGTCGGAGATCATGGCCCGCTGGGACCTGTCGGCGTAGACCTCCGCCACGTCAATGGCGAGCACCTCCTCCACGGAATCATAACCGCACATCCGCGCGAAGGCGCTGTTGGCCATGATGAAGCGCCCGCGGTGACCCGGCGTGGTGCGGAATATCCCGATGGGAAGGTTTTCGATCAGGGAGCGGTGACGCTCCCTGCTTTCCATTTCCTTCTCGATGGAGCGGATCCGAACAAGGGTGCCGCCTATCTGCAGGGCCAGTGATTCCAGCACGCGGCGCACGGTCTCCGGAATCGAGTCGTGGCTGTGGGAGGCGAGGTTGAGCACCGCGATGAGATTCTCATCGTGGAACACGGGAATGAACGCGAGATGGCGGAGGCCCTCCTTCGCGCGTATGGCGTCGTCCCTGGGGCGTATCTCGTCGTACGGGATGTAGCGCGCCTCGCCGGCAAGGGCAAGGCGCACGTTGGCGGTATCGGTGTCGAAGTGGGAGACCCGGTCGATGAACTCCGGCGAAAGTCCCCTGTGGACCGCGAGATCCAGGGCCCCGGTTTCGGGTTCGGCCAGGTAGACGCCGCCGCTGTCGATGCATTCGAATTTCAAGACCGTGTCAAGGACCAGGCCCAGGGCCTCAACCAGGTCCGTGCAGGTGTTCAGGGCAAGGCTGAGGTCATACTGCATGCGCAGGGCCTCTTCGTTCGCCCGGATTTCGCCCCAGGAGCGGGCGAGCTCCTCGTTGGTCGCCTCAAGCTCCTCGATCGCCGACTGAAGGTCCTGCTTCTGGTCCTTGATGCGCAGCTTGGCGCGGTGAAGCCTGAATGCCATCCTGATCGAGGCCAGTAGGACGGTGACGCCGGTGTGCTTCACCACGTAGCCGTAGGAGGTGATCCGCTCGGTTTTATCGACGATCTCCGGTTCCGTGTGCGAGGAGAGGAAGAGGACGGGTATGTCGCGCTTTTCCAGGATTTTTTCCGCCGTCTCCGGGCCGTCCATGCCGGGACCCAGGTCGACGTCCATGATCACGATGTCGATGGCGGGGTTCTCCGCGATGGCCCCAAGGGCCCTCTCGCCTGATTGGGCCGTGATCACGGCATAGCCGTGCCGCTCAAGGGTCTGGGCTTCCGCCAGGGCGGTAACGGCCTCGTCTTCCACGAGGAGGATAGTGGTGCCCGTAGTATCGGCCATATGCCTCCACTCCCGGCGTACCCCCCCCGGGGCCGGGCCATCGTGTATACTAAACGATGCGGGGGATGAATTGCAATTAAAAAATTCCCGGCGCGTCGGTTGCCGGTGAGGGTGAATGATTTGACAAGGGGAAAAAACGATGACATCCTTGTCCGGCCGCGGCGTGTAGCGACCGACGACGCGGCGATGTATCATCACCGTAGATATGCGCAGGGGGTGCCGGTATGAAGGGTTATGTTCTGGTTGTCGCATCGTTCCTGTTTTTCACCTCGATTTCCTGCCGCGGCGGAGACCCGGCGCCCACCGCGCCCCCGGCGGACCTGGCGAAGTATTGCAGAGAAGTCATCGGGAAGCCCCGTGTCGAAAGAATTTCTGAGCACGTCTGGGCTGCCATCGGCTTCGACCTGGCGAGCACCGTCCTGGTGCACACCCCGAAGGGGAACGTCATCATCGACGTTTCAATGAGTCCCGCGCGCGCCCGTGAGGTGAAGAAGGCCCTGGAGGCGGCGGCGCCCCGCGGGCCCGTGGCGGCGATCATCTACACCCACAGCCACATTGACCATGTGGGCGGGGGTTCAGTGTGGGCCGGGAAGGACACGCCGATCTGGGCCACGGAGGCCTTCGAGGCGCACTTCTTCAAGCAGTACGGCCTCTTCCGGCGGGCCGAGATGATCAGGGGGCGCCGGCAGTTCGCCCACGACGTGCCGCTTGACGAGGTTCCCTGCTCGGGCCTCGGGAGGCGGACCGATATTCAGGCCGCCATGGAGAGCGGCATACGCCTGCCCAACCGCACCTTCTCGGGAAGGAAGACCCTCGATTTCGGGGGCGTGACCATCGAGATGATCGAGGCCCACGGCGAAACCCACGACCACCTCTGCGTCTGGATCCCGGGCGATAAAACCATCGTTCCCGGTGATAACTTCTACTGGTCATTCCCGAACCTCTACACCATTCGGGGTACGAGCCCACGCCCCGTGGACGCCTGGATCGCGGGCCTCGACATGGTACGTCGACTCGGAGCCGAAAACATGGTGCCCATGCACACGAAGCCGATACGCGGCAGGGCCGAGATCGAGGAGGCCCTGTCGAGCTACCGCGACGCAATCCAGTGGGTGCGCGACGAGGTGGTACGGCGCGCCAACCGGGGCGACGGCGTGGACTCCATCGCCGAGAACGTGAAGCTACCGCCGCACCTCGCCTCGAAGCCATGGCTCGGAGAATACTACGGCCAGGTGAGCTGGTCCGCCAGGGCCATCTATGACAATTATCTCGGATGGTTCGACGGCCGCGCCGATGCCCTTTATCCCATGCCCGCCGCCGAGGCGGCCAGGCGCGAAGTGGCCCTCATGGGGGGCGCCGCGAAGGTGCGGGAGGAGGCCGGGAAGGCTGAGAAGGCGGGGGAGTACGCCTGGGCAATCCGCCTCCTGGCAAAGCTCCGGAACGCCGGGGAGGAGGGCGACACGGCGGAGCGCCTGGCGCGCTGCTACCGGGGCCTGGCCGCCTCGGTGCCCAACACCAACGGCCGGGGCTACCTTCTCCAGAGCGCCATCGAGGAGGGGGAGGGGGTGAAGGACCCCGCGGCGCCGGCCGTGGGGGACGACCTGGTGCGACGGGTGCCCCTGGAGATGATATTCGCCATCATGGCGTCGAAGCTTATCCCGGAGAAGGCCATGGATGTCCACGAGTCCGTTCGCTTCGATTTTCCCGGCGAGAAGAAGACCTTCACGGTCACCGTGCGGCGCGGCGTGGCCGAGGTGGTTCCAGGGAAGGCGCTTCCCGGCACGCCGTCGCCCCTTGCCACGGTGACGGCGGACGGCATGGCCTACCGGCGGGTCGCCATGAAGATAGAGGGCCCTTTGGCCGCCATCACCTCCGGCGGCCTGAAAATCAGCGGGAGCCGCGCGGGGTTCCTCGCCTTCATGAACCGCTTCGACCGCGGCATCTAGGAGCGCTCCCGGTAGGTGCCGAAGCGCGCCTCGCCGATGAAGTCCCAGAAGCTGTCCCGCTCCATGGGGTTCTCGCTAAAGTGGAAGAGGTGGCTCCCGCAGCGGCAGTCGCTTGATCCGAAACCGGGCACCGGCTTCCCCCCCAGGGAGGCGAGGCCCGCCGCGAGGCCGCACTCCCCGGGCTGGTCGCCCGCGACGGGAAGGTGCGCGGTCATCGTCATCCCGTCCTTCAGGTAGTCGACATGCCAGTGCCGAACGGGGCTTTTCCGCCGGTGCCGCTCGATCCGCGCGAAGAGGTCCCCCATGCCGCTTCCGCAGTAGAGGTAGTATCCCGCGTCGAAGGCGATGGTCCCCAGGGCACCCACGCTGATGCGCCGGCACCGCGTGTTCCGGTAGGCCAGGATGTAGGATCCCTTCGGCTCCACGTCGGGTATTGTTATCGGTACGGGCAGGAGTATTTTAATCGAGAGATTGTCGTCGTATTCCACGGAGAGGGCGAGAACCGTGAGGGAGTCGAAGGCCCCCTTCAGGGCGCGGTAGAAGGCGAAGTCGGTGTGGTAGTTCGGCACGAAGCGGCGAATTCCCCCGTGGAGAAGAAAGAAGACCAGGATCCCGCGGTGCTCTGCCAGGAGCTCCACGTGGCGCGCCGCCCGTTCGCTCACGGCGTCGGGGAAGGAGGCGACGCTCCCGTGGGCCAGGGTGCACGATTTCAGCTCCAGGGGGTGCTCGATGCCCCCTGGTCCCGCCAAAAGAAAATCGAAGCGGTGCCTACCGTAGGCGGGTTCCCGCTTCACCAGGCGGTACTCCTCCAGGCCGGGGACACCACGGTTGACGAGGAGCTCGCCGAAGAGGGCGTTGCTCCGCGTGGAGTTGATCATCACGGGATGTCCGCGGAAGTAGATGTACTCGATCCTGTAGGGGTATTTTCCCGTCGAGGGCACGAGGAGTACACGGCTCCCCGGCAGGGCCAGCTCCGAGAGGCGACCGGTGTTGGGCACATAGACGCGCAGGGCGCGGCCCCGGAGGCGCACCGAGGCGACGAACCGGTTGTGCCGGGCGATCAGCTCCGCGTCTTCTAGAAGGGGCTGGGCGCCGGGCTTTGAAGCGGGTGTCATGAGGTCAGTATTGTCCATTGGTGCGGGTTTACGCAAGATGAAAAAGGGGTTATCACGCAGCACTACAAACCCCGCCAGGCTTTCTTGTAAAAAAAGTACCAGGTAATAAATTTTACGTAATTTATTGGGAAAATATTTGCCTCTTCCTGTATTTTTTTGTAGCTTCTCACGGATTACCCTCTGGATGCGGTACTATGAAAAAAGCGAATATTTATATCGCACTTCTTCTCGTTTCGCTCGGCATTATGCCGTCGTGCGCGAGCGGGGAAGAGGACAATTCCTGGCTGCTGGCAGCCCTCGGCGGCAGACCCTACCACATGGGGTTCACCCCCTTCCCGAGCGAGGCCGGAAGCTTACCCGCCATGGAATTCATCTACGACGCCATCGGCGGGAACGCCGACCTGGTGGCCCATCACTTCGACAACGGCATACCATGGGACGAGTCCCTGAGCGGCGCTCCCTATCCCGCGAACATCATGTTCGACTGGGACTATCGCAGAACCCACACCCCGGCGGGCCATAAGGTCTACGTGGCGGTGACGCCCCTGGACAGCGATCGTGACGCACTGGCCCCTGCCTGGACCGCGGTCAAGGACAACGAGCCCCTCGCGCCCCCCTGGGACGGCTACGCCGCGGCAAATGAATTCAACCATGACAACGTGAAGGCCGCTTACCTGAACTACTGCCGGCGCGTCGTCGATTATTTCGATCCCGACTACCTGGCCTTCGGCATCGAGGTGAATCTGCTCAGACACAACACCCCGACGGGATGGGCCGCGTATCTCGAACTTCACCGGCACGTGTACGCGGCACTCAAGGCGGAGTACCCGCGCCTTCCGATAATGGCGACCCTCACGGGCGTGGACCTCCTGGAGGGATACACGGCCGTCGATCACGCTGACCAGATGGCCGCCCTGGCGGACGTCATCGATTATACCGATTACTTCGCCATCTCCCTTCATCCGCACCTGAGCGCCATCATCCCGGACCTTGCGGTCCCGGATGACATGTTTGAAGAACTTTTCTCCATGAGCGACAAGCCTTCCTGCATAACCGAGACGAGCTTCCTGGCGGAGACCCTCACCATGTCCGATTACCCCACCTACCTGGCTAGCGGCACGCCGGAGAAACAGCGCGATTACGTTGACCGGCTCCTCACCGAGGCAGACAGGCTGGGGATGCGCTTCGTGGTCTACTTCCTTGTCCAGGATTACGACGCCCTCTGGGTTCAGCTTGGCTCGCCTGAGAATATCCTCAAGGCCTGGCGCGACACGGGCCTCTACGACGAAGACGGAAACCCGCGTCCCGCCCTGGAGTCGTGGCGGGACCGCCTCTGATCCCGTTTTCCCATCGTAAAAATAACTTGCCAAAACCCTGATTGCATCCTGCACTGCTTACTATGCTCGGCCTGCGGGTCCCCCCGGGGGGGAGGGGTCGCTGCGATTCAGCGAAAGCGGAAAGGGGCGTGGAAAATGGCTTATAGGAAGAAGGAAATAGACTCACTTATGGAGTACCTTGGGAGCTTCGAACTGAAGGACTTCAACGCCGATGAACGGAGCAATTACCTGAACGTGTCCCTGGACCGCTTCCTGAAGACCCTGGAGGTGTTTCCCGAGGGAATAAACGAAAAGAGTCGCGTCCTTGAGCTCGGGGCCAATCCCTATTTCATGAGCCTCCTGATGCTGAGGAAATACGGGTGCCGGCTCGAATACGCAAACTTTTTCGGCGAGGGGCGCTTTAAAAGCGACGTGGAGGTCCTCACAAGCGGGCGCTTCGGCGAGACCCACCGGTTCCGTTTCGGGCACTTCAACGTCGAGCGGGAGCGCTTCCCCTACAGGGACGGCTCCTTTGACCTGGTCCTCTTCTGCGAGATTATCGAGCACCTCACCATGGACCCGGTCCATCCCCTGGTGCAGATCAACCGGATCCTCCGGGACGGCGGGCACATGGTCATCACCACGCCGAACGTCCTCAGGCACGACAATCTCCGCAAGCTGATCATGGGGAAGAACGTCCATGACCACTATTCCGGCTACGGCCCCTACGGCCGCCACAACCGGGAATACACCCCGGCGGAGCTCCGCGATCTCGTGGAGGCACTGGGCTTCCGCGTCGAAAGGCTCTACACGAAGGTGACCGGCGCGATCAACGTCCAGGGTCTTACCATCAAGCGCTTCCGCGGCCTCATGCAGCTCCTCACCACGCGGAACAGGGGAAGCAACATCTTCATGCTGGCGCGAAAGGTCGCCGACGCCGAGCCCGTGTATCCCCGTTGGCTCTTCGAGAGCATGCACGAAACCTCCGGGTCAAAGGCGAAGGCGAAGCCGAAGAAAAAAAGGAAGCGCTAGGCGCCATGGCCCGGAGCGGATCGGCCAGGGATTCCGGCGCCGCCATGTCCTCGCCCTGGTTCGTTTATATCCTCGAGTGCGAAAACGGCTCTTTCTACACCGGCGTCACCGACGACGTTGCGCGTCGCTTCGATGCGCACCGCAGTGGATCGGCGCGGTCGAAGTACACCAGGAGCTTCAGGCCCCGGCACGTTGCCGCGGCCTGGCGCGTCCTCGGGGGGCGGGGCGTCGCCCTGAGGGTTGAGGCCCTTGTCAAGGGAATGACAAGGGCGCGGAAGGAGGCGATCGTCTCGGCGCCCGAACGCCTTGCCTCGGGCGGTCTCTGCGTCATCCCCCATCCCGTGGACGGAAAGGGCGTGGTTCCGGGTGATATGCGCGACATCACCCGCTACGTTCCGCGCCCGGAGGACGGGAAGATCCGGAATCCCTACCTCGATGAGCTCCTCGCCCTGGTGGAGGGCTCGGGTGCCCGGGGGGGTGAGGAGCTCCTGGGATTTCTCATGGAACGGCGTGCCGATTTTATATCACGCTACGCCTTCGCGGTCCCCACGATCGATATCCTTGAAGAGATCGCGCGCCATTCGCCCATCGTGGAGATCGGCGCGGGGACCGGCTACTGGGCCATGTGCCTGCGCGACGCCGGGGCGGACGTGCTGGCCTTTGACCTCCGGCCCCCCGGCGAGGATCCCCCCTGGGAGTGGCGCGAGGCCAATCCCTGGTTCGAGGATATCTGGTCCACCGTTGTACCCGGGGGCACGGAGATGGCGGCGGCACACCCTGACCGGGCCCTCTTCCTCTGCTGGCCGCCGCCGGGAAGCCCCATGGCGCGGGAGGCCCTTATTCGCCACAGGGAGGCCGGGGGAAGGACGCTGATTTTCATCGGGAGTCCCGGCTCATCGGCAGACGGGGAATTTTTCCGCTGTCTCGAATCGATGCGGGTTATCAGTTCAGGGGGCCTCTGGTCCTGGCCCGGCACGGAAGAGCGGCTGATCATCGCCTCGTGGAAATGAATCCGTTCACGAAATGAAAGAAAAGGAGAATGCAATGATCATCGAACAGATACTGGTGACCGGCATGGCGGTCTTCTGCTACCTCGTGGCCGACCGCGAGGGCGGCGAGGGGGTGCTCATCGATCCCGCCGGTGAGCTTGACCGCGTCTTCGCCGCGGTTAAGAAGCATGGCGTGAACATTAAATACATTATAAATACCCATGGCCACTTTGACCACACATCGGGGAACGAGGAGGCCATGAAGCGGACCGGCGCTCCCCTCCTGATACACTCGGCGGACATCCCGAAGCTCGGGAGCCTCACCAGCCGCTTCTTCTCCCGCACCATGGGGGGGAAAACCTCGCCGAAGCCAGAAGGGGGGCTTGCCGACGGGGACGTGATCGAATTCGGAAGCGCGAATCTCAGGGTGATCCACACGCCGGGACACTCCGAGGGGAGCATCTGCCTCTATTCCCCGGGCCATGTCTTCACGGGGGACACCCTCTTCACCGAGGGAATGGGACGCACGGACCTTCCCGACGGCTCCATGAAGAAGATCATGGATTCCATACGGAAAGGGATCCTGAGCCTCCCGGACGATACGGTCGTCTGGCCCGGGCACCATTACGGCCGACATCCCCGGTCCACGGTGAGAGAGCAGAAACGGTATTACATGTAAGCCCCTGGCCGCCCGGCGGTTTTACTGGCGTTTTCCCGCGATTTTCTGCGCGCCTTCGAGCATCAGCTCGGCGCGGATCTTCTCGTAAAAGGCGTAGGATGTGAAGTGCTGGAAGAAGGCGTGCTTCAGGCTCGAGAGGTCGATGGACGTCACGAAGGGACGGTATTCCTTGCCGTCCGGCCCCGTCCCGACGAGCTGGCCGGCGACGCTGCCGATGGTGGCCCGGGAAAAGGGGTTCGAGAGGCGGCCGTCCGGGAGGGTGACGCGGTAGTGGACTTCCTTCTTCGCGTCGATCGACACGGAGAGGAGGAGGGGAGTGATGCTCTTCTGGAGTTCCACCATGCGCATCGAGTGCTCGGGGTCGACGCGGTGCACGGTGTAGTTCATGTAGAGGTCCTTCTTCAACTGGAAGATCCCCACGGGGCTTTCATGCTTGCGGAGGAGCGAGTTCTGGTTCTGGCGCACCACGCGGGACGTCACGTCGGTCGCGAAGAGGTAGAGCCTGGTAAGGTAATCGAAAAGGTCTTCCGCGGGCTTGCGGAAGAAGTAGAGGGACCCTCCCTCGTCGAGGACGTAGAAGTAGCTGTATTTCCTGTCATTGTCGAAGAAGATCTGGATGGTGCCGGGAACGTGGCTCTCCACGATCGTCTTCAGGAACTGGAGCTCCTTGATGGTGGGATCGACCCGTATCTCGCTCCGGATGCCGTAATTGAAGGAGAGGCTGTAGAGCATTTTCATCTCCGATTCGCAGACGAGGCTGTCCACCAGCGTGCTCCCCGCTGAATGCTTCGTGTAGATCACGATATGCTGGTTACCCATCATGGTAACGTAGCTTTTCTTCGCCTTTCGCTCTCCCTCGATGAAGAATCCGTAGAGGTCGCGGATGAATCCCTTGAGCCGCATGAAATCTTTGGTGGAGCTGAAGGGAGAGGATGACACCACGTTCAGCGCCCCGTCGAAATCCGCCCTCGTGACCATGCCCCCGTTCAGGACGCGCACCAGGACCTGGAGGAGGTCCATCTCCCGGTTGAACACCTCGAACTTGGTTGACCCCCAGCTGTCGTGGTAGAGGAAAAATATCTCGTCGATCTTCCGGGAGTATTTCGAGTAGAGGTTAAAGATGATGTAGCTTATGACGGGGTAGGGGTCCTTCAGGTAATCCTCCTGGAAGGCGTTGATCTTCTTGAACATGAAATTCGTCGAGATGTCGGAGATGAGCTCGCGCAGGAAATTTGTCTCCAGGCTGTGGAGCCCCGTATCGATCTCCAGCCGGGTGTAGTCTTTCTTGAAAAGGCCGTTCATGCTCACCCAGACGGAAAGGCCAAGGAGCGTCTTGTCCTTGTGGAGGATGACGATATTGGGCGTGTTGTCAACGATGAGGCGCTTCGAGAGGAACCACGTTTCGTTTCCCTTTTTGTCCCGCATGTACTCGATCTTCAGGAGCTTTTCGGGGGGATAGTTCTTGAAGCTCAGCGTGTTGTCGATCTTGTTGTCGGCGACGAGGAAGTGCGAGGATATCTTCCTGCTGATGGCCTTGATCTCCTCGTCGGTGAACCGGTGCTTCACCTTCTGCGTTTCGATGAATCCGAGGATGCGCCGGTATTCCTGGAGAACGAATTTCTTCGCGTTGTTCAGGAGCTTGCTTACCGGCTCGATGCTCCAGTTGTTGAAATTGTCCATCTCCTTGACCTTGGAGCCGGACCAGTTCCATTTCTTTACGTAGTCGAGCATGATGCGCGTTTTTTCGGCCTCGTACCCGCCCTGGGGCCGGGAGAGGTGTCGTGAGAGCATCGGCTCAACCTTCAGGTAAAAGGATGTCTTGAGCACCTCCAGGGCGTCCTTGTCCTTGATGATGGAGCTGAAATAATCGTACACCGTGTCGAACATGATCAGGTACGCGTCGATCTCGTTGTGACCCAGGCGGTCGCCGTGGATGTTCGACTTGATGATGTTGCAGATGAAGGGGTTTTCCATGTGGTTGCTGATGTAGCGCTCCAGAAGCCCCAGTTTCATGATCGACTTGAAGGGGTTGCCCAGGGACTTGAGGATCTGGAAGAGCCCCGCCGCCAGGAAATCCTCCTGCCGGATGCTGAAAATGTTCCCCAGGTCGATGAACACGTTTGAAAGGCCTGCCTGCGTCGAGGCGGCCAGCCAGGCCTCGTAGGTTTCGTTATCGGAATTGACGGGGGTAACCCACCAGAAGGGGATCTTGCCGGTGATGATGATGGAGCTCCGGAGGAACTCCTCCTTGAGGAGTTCGCCGATCGAGGACCCCGAGAGCTGTTCCTTGTCGTCCGCGAAGATGTTTTCCTTCACGCGCCCGATTTCATTCAGGTAGAAGTGGATCTCCATGTTAAGGTTTTCGAAGATCCAGTTTTCGATGCTTCTCAACTTGAGGCGGAACTGCTGGATCGCGTCCCGGTCGTAGCCGTCCTCCTTGTAGCAAAGCCAGAAATCGAAGTCCGACTGCCTGGTGTATGCGATGGTGCCGCAGCTGCCGATCAGGGCGATCATCTGTATGAAGGGCCGGGTGGCCTTGCCCCGGGGCGCCTCGAGCCCGCCGAAGCGCTTGGCAATGAAGTCGAAAAGTTTCTGGGAGGCCCCGTATTCAAACACCCCGAAAGGGGTTTTTTCCGAGGGAACGTAACCGGGAAGCTCCGGGATGTTGACGCTCAGGAGATAGGGTATGAATTCCAGGAGATAAATCAGCTCCTGCTCCGATAGGGACCGCTTCAGGTTGTTGAGGCGGATGTCGTTATACTTGTGGAATTTGACCTCGAGGGCCCTGATGCTTTTGACGATGTCGGGACTTGTTGCCATATGGCGGGTTTCTCCCTTCGCGGGTTTTGCGCCCGCTTCCCCTCCCGGTTTTTTTCGATCGGCACCAACACCGTGGTCCGTGGCGCGCGCCGGTCCCGGATGCCACGCGGAGTTGCGTGACACGTCTGCGCGGACCCGGGGCCACGGGTAATACGCCTGATCATATTCTCGATGGTAGTAAGTTTGAAAAAAGCGCCAAAAAAATCAAGCAGGAATTCGTTCCGCCGACCGGAAGGAGGAAATAAAAATTTACGGCAACGCGTCCCCTGTGTCGATGATAGTAGGGAGAACAATCCGGAAAACGGAGTGATGGCCATGCAGGAACTTCTGAACCGATCGATACTTCCCCTCGTCAGCGACGGCACTCTCACGATGGGGAGGGTAAACGCTCTCATCTACGTCAGGGACTTCATCGACCGCATCGCCGGCAGGGAGTACATCGGGGATGCCGCCGCCCGGGAGCTTGAAGACCGTTACGGGGCGCGTCCCGATGTCGTCACATGGGGGGATTATTTCCAGACGGAAATGGCAACGTCCCTCCTCGTGCTTCCCGACGAGGAATTCAACCGCGCCGTGGATACGCTCCGCTTCGACATGGTGGCCGCCTGGGTCATCTTCTCGGAAAAGGAACCCTCCTTCTTCGAATGGGTCGACGGGGCCTATGACGCGGTAGTGGCGATGAACCACTCTGAGATCGGCGAAGAGGAGGAGGAGATCCTCCACCTCAAAATACTGAAAGACTACTACACCGACCTGGGGATCGTGGACGGGTTTACCGAGTCCGAGATGGAGTGGTTCACGCGCTTCCAGGAGAGGCAGGTGGTCTGACGGCCGGGCGGACGGCGTCCTAGTCGCCCGTAAGATACTTGCCGAGGTACTCGTTCAGGTCGTCGAGGTTTTTGCGGATCATCGATTTGAACTCGGGCGGAATGTTCTGGGACATGACCACCTTGTAATAGTTTATCGCGTCGCGCACCTTCCTTTTCTTGATGAAATCATTCGCTTTTTCGAGCATGGGCTTGTACTTGTAGAAGGCGTACTCTATGATGTTTTTTTCCCGTGAGAGGCCGATCTCGTCGGGAAGTTTGGTGAAATCGTAGCTCACCTTCAGGATGGGGAGCTCCTTCTGCTTGCGTTTGGTCGTCGAAAGGAGCTTCCGGTAGAAGGATTCCTCCTCCTGCCGCTTGTTGTCCGTTTCCCCTCCGGCGATGACGTACTCGTCGGACCGGTCTTTCTTTTCGCCGATGATCTCGAATTCCTGTTTGGCCTTGCCCTTGGCGTCTTCGAGGAGGATCTTCTCAAAGATCTCTTCGTCGCTCAGCTCATCGCCGTCGCGTTCCTTGCCGTATTCGCTGAGGAGCTCGAATTCGTCACCTTCATCGCCATCCTTCGTGGTGCGGGTGATTTCCTCTCTCGACGAGTGGTCCGGCGCCCTGACCGGGGAGGGATCCGGCGCCTTACGGCGCAGCGCCTCTTCCAGGCCCCCCCCGCGGGAGTCGAACTTCGCAGCGGGCAGGGAGGGCCCCGCGGCGTCACGGGCGGCCTGGGCCGCGGTCATATCCGATATCGCCCTGCCGAGGTCCCGTATGCCCCTTCCGATCTCCGCCATCTCCGAGTCAACCGATGGGCCCGCGGAGGCGGGAACGGGTTCGCGGGGGGGAAGCGCGGTTCCCGCCGATTCCTGTCCGCCGGCCCCCGGGGGGGACGCGCGCTTCAGGCTCTCCATTTCCCCTTTCACCTCGTCGATCTCGCCTTTCACCCGCCGGGTGACCCTGTCGACGATCGTGTCCACATCAAGATTCTGCGCGGCGTCCACCAGGCCGATGTTGATGTTTTCAGGCAGGGAGTCTATGTTGATCGCCCCCGGGAGGCTGCCGCCAAGGGTTATCTTGATCTCATTCCCCGCGCCGGCACTGTCCGTTTCACCGCGCCGGGCACGCTCTTCCTTCTGCCTGGCCTGTTCCTCGCGCTTTTTCCTGGCATGCTTCAGGTATTCGATATTAGCGTCGATTTTAAAACGGGTATCGACGTCCTGGATGCGGGAACGCACGCCCTCGTAGAGTGATATCGCCGTGGCGTAGTCACCCTTGCCGGCGTATATTTCCGAGTTAAGGAGGGTCCGCCGGTAAATCCTGAAACGGGAGGTGGCCGGAATGATCTCGTCGGCGAGGTAGGGGAGCTTGAAGGGCGCATCCGGCTCGTCGGGGATGGGCTCTTCGGCCGCGTCGGTTTTCCGCCTGCGGGGATGGAGTTCCTCCTCCGGGTACTGCTTCTCGATTTCCTTGTCCGTGGCGCGCCGCCGGAAGGTCGCGTCCTGGTCCCTCGCCCCCTCCTCCGGGTTTTCCATGATGTCGCTCTTCCCGCCCAGGAGCGCCCAGATCAGGATCAGGATAATTACGAGAAGAATGATTATCAGTATGATGTTCATGGCCTGGCGTTTCGCTGTTTCCGCACCTACAAGGTAGCGCCTACCCTGGTTTTTGCAAGAAAAAATGCGATTTCACCCCACTACTGCGACGTAACCCCGCACTATAGTTTTCGACATAATGATGAAGGATGCCCGGATAAAATGCCACCAGGGTGAAAAAAAAGGTGGACATGGGACCGGCAGGTTTCTTATAAAATCAGGAACAAAACGGGAAGGTAGAATGAAATGGCAGAGCAAAAAATAAAAAAAGACATGAATTTCGGCGATCTCCTCAGGGCCTATCCCAAGGCGGGGCCGATACTGAGCGGACACGGGCTTCACTGCATCGGGTGCCACATCGCGGTAAGCGAGACCATCGAACAGGGCGCCAGGGCCCACGGAATGGATGACGCCATGATCCAGAAGCTGGTCGAGGAACTGAACCAGAAAGCCACGGTGTGAACCGGGGCACGGGGCCCCTCATTGACGTGGCGGCGCGACGCACACCGCGACGCTCCTGGGCGCCGCGGTGATATTTCCCCCGCACGGCACGGGTTCCCCTCCCGCATCGGATATGTCTTCGGGGGATTCCCGTGACGTGTCCAGAACCCTCCCCCATGGACCACCCGACGGAGCCTCGGGAAGCGTGAATGTCTCCGCCTTCCACGAGGCGTTGAATATGCAGAAGATATCATCATCGTTCCTGCCGTTGGAAAGCCCGGCATACCGGCCGTTGATCAGCATTGCCACGGAATGTGAATCGGCCCCCCAGAGAGTTGTTTCCCTGTCGGGACCGTACCAGGTGAGATCGGGCAGGTCGATGCCCCCGTGGGGGGTGCCGGTGAAGAATTCCCCCCTTCTCAGGAGGGGATGCGCCTTCCTGAATCGTATCATCTCCCGCGTAAATCGCACGAGGTCTTCGTTCTTTTCCCTGAGGCGCCAGTCGACCCATGATATTTCGTTGTCCTGGCAGTAGGCGTTGTTGTTGCCCTTCTGTGTCCTCCTGAACTCATCGCCTCCAAGGAGCATGGGGATGCCCTGGGAAAGGAAGAGGGTCGCGATGAAGTTTTTAATCAGGCGCTTCCGAATCCGCGTCACCTCCGGTGATTCGTCAGGCCCGTCGGGACCGAAGGCGCATTCCAGGTTGTGCGTCTCGCCATCGAGGTTGTCCTCGCCGTTTTCCATGTTCCTTTTTTCCCGGTAGCTCACCAGGTCGTTCAGGGTGAACCCGTCATGGCAGGTGACGAAGTTGATGCTCTGGAGGGGGCCCTTGGGGGAGGTCCCGTAGAGGTCGGAGCTCCCGGCCACGCGGGTGGCGAAGGGCCCGGAGCTCTCCCTGTCCCCGCGCCAGAACCTCCGCACGTCGTCGCGGTATTTCCCGTTCCATTCCGCCCAGCGTCCCGGGAAGGCGCCCACCTGGTAGGCGCCGGCGGCGTCCCACGCCTCGGCGATGATCTTGGCGCTTCGGAGGATCGGGTCCTCGCCGATTTTTTCTATCAGGGGGGGGTTGCTCATGATGGTTCCCTCCTGGTCCCGCCCAAGTATCGACGCGAGGTCGAACCTGAATCCGTCAACGTTCATCTCGATGACCCAGTACCTGAGGGCTTCCAGGATGAAATCGCGCACCAGGGGGTGATTGCAGTTGAAGGTGTTTCCGCAGCCGGAAAAATTCATGTAGCGCCGTCGGTCTTCCCGGAGCATGTAGTAGATAGAGTTGTCGATTCCACGAAATGAAAGGGTCGGGCCCGTTTCGTCGCCCTCGGCCGTGTGGTTGAAAACCACGTCGAGGATCACCTCGATGCCCGCTTCGTGGAACGCCCTCACCATGGAGCGGAACTCCTCCACCTGCTCGCCCATGCGTCCCGAGGATGAATAGGAGCCCTTCGGGGCGAAGAAGGCGATGGTGCTGTATCCCCAGAAATTCTTCAGCCTCTCTCCCGTCACGGGGTTCGTGTTGGTGTTCTCCTCCTCGTCGAATTCCTGGACCGGCATCAGCTCCACCGCGTTGACGCCGAGTTCCTTGAGGTAAGGGATGGTATCGACGAGTCCCTTGAAGGTGCCGGGATTGCTGGCCCCCGAGGACTCGTGGATCGTGAAGCCGCGAACGTGAAGCTCGTAGATCACGTGGTCCCTCTCGTCGATGCGGGGGCGCTTTCCCGCGATGATCGTCGTGACGGGCTCGGCGATGCAGCGGGGCATGAAGGGGGCGCTGTCTTCATGCGACGGGATGCCGTCATGGTCCTCCGAGCCTGGATCATAGCCAAGGGCCCTGGAGAGGTCCCACCGCCGCGCGCCGGTCAGGGCCCGGGCATGGGGATCGAGAAGGAGCATGGCGGGGTTGTGGCGGTGCCCCGCGGCGGGGTCGTAGGGGCCCTTGATGCGGTACCCGTAGAGCTGGCCCTCGGGGAGGCCGTCGATATGGATATGCCAGATGTCACCCGTGCGGTGAACATCGGGGTCAAGGGATACCTCGCGGAATTCCCCGACGGGATCATCGGACCGGAAGAGAACAAGGATGACCCCCTCGGCATGCCTGCTGAAAATGGAGAACTGTATGCCCTGGCCTGTATGCCGGGCCCCCAGGGGAAGGGGATGGCCCGGTGAAACGCGCAGCTCTTTCAGGTAACCGCCCATCGGCTCATTCCACCTCCGCAGTCACCCGCAGGCGGACGGTCCTCCGTTCGGGGTCATTCGTGTGAACCAGTATCGATTTGCTGATCATTCCTCCGTGCGATCCGGTGCTCAATGTTATTTCGATATATCCCTCGCCTCCGGCGGGGATTTCCCTCCCGGATGGGAGGGCGGCGGTGCATCCTCAACCGGACTCGAGTTTTTCGATGACAAGGGTTCCGGTGCCGGTATTCATGAACGTGAAGTGATGTATAAGTTGCGTGTTCTGCGCCTGTTTTTCGAAGTCATGGGTAAGGTCGGCAAACTCGATCTTAGGAACGCCGCCGCAGCAGAGGGCCGCGGGTACAAGCAGTATGACCAGTATCTTTTTCATGCAGAGCCTCCGTTCGTTGCAGCAGACACGTTTGCCGGGCCCATGGCAAGCAATTTTTAGCCAATCTTTTCCAGACAGGGCGGCATGGTCATTGGCCCGTAACGTTGTTTTTTTGTTTTTTCACGAAAAATAGTATTAAGTAAATACCGAACACTTCCGACCAATATAGTGATTATTGATACACTCCTATCAAATCATTTACCAGGTTGAAGGCTTTTGCAGCGTGCACTCATGTGAAAGCCTTTTTTTTTGTTCTGCGGCGCCGTTACCGCCGCCGTGAGGCAGGGCTTCGAAGCGACGGTCCTCTGATTGAGCGGGTAGTGCGTCACGGGATTTTTCTACCGACCCTATCATTCTTTTGACGCCTTCATACGATAATTGAAAGTGACGGGGCCCCGCGCGGGTCGCCCCTCGCGAATATCATTCGAGGTCAGTCCATTTTGTCATGATTTTTGTCATCAACGAGGACAATCCCCAGAAGAGGCTCATTGACAAGGCCGTTGAGGTCCTTCGCCAGGGCGGGGTCATCATCTATCCCACCGATACGGTCTATGCGTACGGCTGTGACATCAACGACAAGCGCGCCATAGAGAAAATCTACTGGATAAAGAGGATTGGGCGCAACAAGCCCCTGAGCTTTATTTTCAGCGATATTTCGGGTATCAGCGAATACGTGAGGAACATATCCGACCCTGCCTTCAGGGTGATGAAAAAGGCATTCCCGGGACCCTACACGCTTATTTTCAGGGCGACGAAGCTCGTGCCGAAGGTCGCCATCACCAACCAGAAGACGATAGGTGTGAGAATACCCGACAATAATATCGCGCTGGAACTTGTGCGCACCCTGGGGCGGCCCATCATCTCCGCCAGCGTCAATACCGCGGGGGGTGACTACATCGTGGAGCCCAGGGACCTGGAGAAGATATACCGCAACGAGGTCGACCTTGTCATCGACGCGGGACCCAGGGAATCGGAGCCTTCGACGGTGGTCGATTTCACGGGCGATGAGCCTGTTGTCCTGCGCGTGGGGAAGGGTGAGATTTTTTTTCACGCCCGGGGGGTCACCGAAGGCGGAGAAGGGGATCGTGATTTTTGAAACAAAAGCCTGATGGCGGTCTCAGAATTACGACCGCCATCAGGCAGGCACTAAACGAAACGAGGTGAGATTATGCTTGAGGGACTGAGAGACTTGCTGAACGTGGTAAAGGCCATCGCCATTTTCCTCGGGCTGGGGGCCATCGTCTCGTTCATATATTATCACCTGAGAAAGAGGGACCTCTTCGGCGGGTATATCGGCGGTCTCGTGGTGGGCTTCATCGGCGCCATCATCGGCGGGTATATCCTTGATTATCTCTTCTACGATATTTCCGTGATGGTCCTCGAGTTTCTTTCCAGGGGGATCGGGGTGAACATGATCGCGGGGTTCATCGGGGCCTATGCCGCGCTCTATATCATGAATCGCCTGAGCCACGACCGGGAAAGGAAGAAATTCTGATCGTGCCTACAGGCCGATCCGTTCCCTGACGGCCGGGGGAACTCCCTCCAGTAACGGCTCCGCCTCCGACAGCGACCTGAAGGGTCGACGGAGAACGATCTCCGCGGACCTCTTCCTGCCTATTCCCGGTATCGATTCGAGCGCCCCCGCCGGGAGCCCGTTCAGGGAAACGGGAAGGGGGAGTGCCGCGAGGGACCTCTCCCGGTGGCCCAGGACCAGGGCGTCGACGAATTTCATACGGGGAAGGCCCATGGGGAACCTCGCGGTAATCGAATAGCTCGCGATCTGCTTCCCGTAGGAGCGCCGTTCATCACCTTCGAGGACCTGGCATCCTTCGATAACGGTGCCGGGGGGATAGAGCGACCCCAGCATGGGGCCCTCGATATCGGACCTGATTTTTTCCCTGTAGAAGAGGAATCGATTTTCGACCTTTTTCCTTTCGGGCGTCCTATTCTCGAAGAGAGGGGTGCCGGGGAAGGGAACGATCCGCCGGATGTTGATCCTTTTCACCAGGAGCCCCCGGTCGAGAATCTCCGCGAGATGCCGGTAGTTGATCTCGAAGGTTTCCATCCTCTCTCCCGAAAGGCCATGGAGCAGGTTCACCCCGGGCAGGAGGGCCGGGATTCCGTTGCGCCGTCGCCCCCCGATCTCGTTTATCGTCTCGATCGCCCTTATCGCCTCGCGCGCCGTGACCTTGAGGTTGTTCCCCGCCAGGAGGGCGTCGTCGAAAGTCTCGACCCCCAGCGCCATGGTGTCACCCGGCGTGACGGTTTCGGCCAGGTCCTCCAGGATCAGGGCGGATTCTTCGGGAAACGCGGCTATGGTGCCGGGATTGGCGTTGTCGATGTTCAGGACGTCGATGGTACCGCGGCGCATCCTTTCCCTGAGGGCCGCGAGAAGGGGCGCGATGCCGCGGGGCGACGGCCGCGGGAAGCCGTTCCGGTATTCGGCGCATTCGGATCCGTACTGGAGAATGTCCGCCTGGCGACCGAGCCTGAAGCGGCGAATGCCCCGCTCGGCAAGCGCGTCGATCTCGGCGAGGATATCATCCGTCCCGCGATATTCGACCGCACCCATGAGCCCCTCGGAGCAGAAGGAACAGTGGCGCTGCCGGGGACAGCCCCGGTAGGTCTCTATCTCGCAGATCAGGTCCGGGTGACGGGGGTGTGCCGTCACCACGGCTGCGCCGGGGGGGGCCCATCGGGCGATTTCACCCGCCGTCCGCCGCGCGTCCAGGGGCGCCCCCCGCGCGAAACCATGGGCGTATTTCTCGATGTCGTGCCGTATTTGTATGGCGTTGCGGGCCGGCTCAAGGAGCCGGCTGATGAGGCCGCCGACGGCGAACCGGTGCCCGGGATTTGATTCGATGATGCGGGATATCTCCGGGACGCTCCCGATGCGGGCGCCCAGGTACCTCCCCGGCACCACGGCGCCCCCCACGAGGAACACGATGTCGCGCGCTCCCGGGATGCGGTAGTCACGGCCCCTGATATCGTCGATGGTGAGATACTCGATGACGGATGGATCGATGCCGGCGTCGACCAGTGCGCCGAAGATGTAGCGCGGGTAGGGCGACACGAAAGGCGGCACGCCGAAACATGCCGGTTCGTCGACGTAGCAGTCAAGTATGCATGCGTTCATTGCAGTCCCGACAGGATTTCCTCTATGGCGGCGGAAAGGTGGGTTTGGAGCTTGCGTTCGAGGTCGAGGACAAATTGCTTGTTCTCGATGATCAGGTCGACGATCCTCTGGGTCGAGCCGTAGCGGTTAACGAGATCGTCGACTCGATCATCGAGAGACACGATCCTGTCGTGCATCACCCGCTTGTCCGCGTAGAAGACGATCTCCCGCTCCTCGAGGGGCCCCCGGGGCTCGAATCCATCGAAGAACACGTGGGATTCCACGATCCGCGCCACGTCCTCGAATCCCAGGTCGCGCATGATTCTCCCTCCGATAAGATCGTGCCGCATCTCGCCCGTGTGGATCGTCCTGGTCTTGGCGATGTCGTGGAGAAGGGCCCCGGCCTGCACGAGGTCCGCGTCGATCAACGCAGGTTCCCTGAGCGCCCCCGCGAGGGCCATGGAAACCCTCATTACCTGGACGGAGTGCCGGAATATGTTCTCCAGCATGCCGGAGGAATGCATCAGTTCGTAGCATTCATTTTCAGACGGGATGGGGCCATGGCGCTTTTTCGTCATTTCTCGATTTTCCTGGTCCGCCGCCCCTGCGATTTGATTCCCGTGAATCGCATCGACGGGGCGCTGAATGATGATGGCCGGTGGCGTTAAATATGTCAAGAATGACCCTGATTGTGAAGGGAAAAATAGTTGCTATTTATCTTCGGGCCATGTAAGGTGTGGTGCTGACCGTTTGAAACAGCGAATCCCGCCGAAGGAGACAACCATGCAACGAACGGCCCTTGTTTTTATCGTGATGTTCATTCTCTCCGTCTCGCTTCCCGCCCAGGAGAAGAAAGAAGCCCCGTCAGAGTCCTCTGTATTTCCCGTTTCATCCCAGATAAAGGTCACACTGACCAGCGTTTCACTGGAAAAATACGGGGCGCAAAAGGAAGATCTCACGTTCAAGGCCGGTGAATCGGTATTCATTAACCTTGAGTTGCAGGGGTTGAAGGCCGACAGCGAAGGCCTGGTGGTTGTCCAGGCGGATCTCGTCATACCCCAGCTCGGGCTCGACAGGAAGAACCTCATCAACGGCTCGACGCCATTTGAGGAAACGGTGCCCATGTATTTCCAGATACCGATTGGGTCCGTGGAGCGCGGCGGAACCTGTCACGCCGCCATCACCATACGGGACATGACGGCGCGCACGCGGGTGGAATTTAAGACGACATTCCAGCTGGCGGAATAGAAGGAGGATCATCCCTCCCGCGCGCCAGCGAGGGTACCCGGCAGAAGACCCAGGGCGCGCCCCAGGTGATCCAGAACCCAGAGAGCAGAAAGCGCGTGTAATGAAGCGGCGCCATCTTCGGCAATGGCGAGAACGCGAGCATAATCACCCCGAGCCCTCCAAGCCCGATAAGCGCTTTAATCCCCTGTATATGGATACGGTTCCGGGAATCGAAATCGTTTATCTCCCCTGATAGGAATATCCCCGCGGCGCAGCCGGAACAGAGGGAAAGTATCCCGAGAAGGAAAACCTCTGGCATCAGCGGGTACACGAGCCAGGGGAACGCCATGGCCGTCAGGGCGGCGGGAAGACCGGGCAAAGCGCGGCGCGGGGGACCGAGGAGCGTCACCGCCGGGATCACGACAGCCAGGGAAGCGAGGGCGAGTAGATACCCTCCCAGGATGTCCCCCGGGAAGTGCACGCCCAGGTAAAGCCGGGAGTAGGGGACCAGGACCATGAGGGGTACGCCGGCGCACCAGGCGGCTCGTGATCGCGTAATGCAGATCGCGCCGGCCCAGAAGGAGGTCACGTTCTGGGTGTGCGCGCTCGGGAAACCCGGGCTCCTCGGCGTATGGCCCTCGAGGAGCCGGCGCACGGGCTCGATCAGCTTATCCGGATCGGGGCGCGGCGCGGCAAACAGTTCCTTTGCCACGGTGTTCACCACGGCAGAGAAAAAAAAGACGATCCCCAGCCGGACCGCCATTTTTCTGTCCACGCACCAGTAGAGCAGCGCGAGGACGATACAATAAAAAAAGGGATTGCCCAGCATGGTCAATCCCTTCATGGCCCCATCGAGCAGGGGGCCCGCGGCGGGATGAAGAAGGTTGATGAGCCCCTCGTCAAAAAGCCGCGGGCACTGCGCGATAAGGTTCACGGGTCAACAGACCCTGAATTTCCCGATTTCCCTGTCGCCCTCGGACACGTGGACCGCGCAGGCGATGCAGGGGTCGAAGGAGCGGACCACCCTGGCCGCCTCGATCGGGTTCTCGGTATCCATGATCGGCGTTCCTATCAGGGCCTCTTCCACCGGTCCCATGACGCCCCGATCGTCCCGGGGTCCGCAGAACCAGGTGGTGGGAACCACGCACTGGTAGTTGTCGATGAGCTTGTTCTTCACCTTGATCCAGTGCCCCAGGGCGCCCCGGGGGGCCTCAACGAGGCCTTCGCCCTGTCCCTCGTCGGGGATCGAGTAGTGGGACCTGGGTGCGCCCCCCGTCTCGATCTCGTCGAGCCAGCCCTTCGCCTTTTCGCAGATGACCTTGCACTCGATAAGGCGCGAGGCGTGCCTGCCGAGCACGGAGTTCGCGAGTCCCGGTATGGCCTCGTCCGGCACCTTGAGGAGGTCCCGGAGTTCCTTCTTGATAGCGTTGTTGCCGGAGAGATACGCCACCATGACGCGCGCCAGGGGGCCGACCTCCATCGGTTTCCCCATGTACCGCGGGGCCTTGAGCCAGGTGTAGGCCTGTCCCTTGTTCGGCTGGGGCTCCGTGGCGCCCTCATAGGGGTGCAGGTTCGAAGGCGATGAGTAGCGGGAGTATCCCACCTGTTCACGGATGTGCGAGGGATCGAAGGCCTCGAGCTTCAGGTCGTCGACCACGCCGCGCTCCATCATGAAATTTTTCTCGTCACCGTCAAGGTCGACCAGGCCGTAGCTCAGGAATTTCGAGTACTTCCCGAGCTTGAAGTAATCGCCGAAGGCACCGGCGACGGCAAGGATGTGATTCCTGTACTCGTTGTTGACGAACTTTTCGACCTCTTTCAGGAGCTTCCTGTAGGTGCGTATCCCCGATCTCTCGGGCACCTGGGTCACGCCCCCGGGAACCAGGCCAATGGCGTGGGGCACCCTTCCGCCGAACACGGCCGCCATCTGGTGCGCTTTCATCCTCATTTCCAGGGCCTTCACGTATCCGGCGATGGCGTCGATGTTGGCGTCATGGTCCTTCAGGTACATACCGCTGCCGGTAAGCCCGCCGAACCTCGGAAGGAAGGGCGCGCCGGTGGTGATCTCGTCGGGTTTACCTTTCTTGACCGCCAGGTCGTTCTTCACCCACTCCTGGAGGTGGAGTATGCCCGCGTCGCTTCCCTTGTAGTTCAGCACCTGGGTGATGTCCACGAAGTCCAGGGCGGAAAGGTGATAAAAGTGGATGATGTGCGACTGGAGATAGTTCGCCGCGAGAATGAGGTTCCTCTGGATGCGCCCGTTGTTGTTGGGCTTGATCCCGAAGGCGCCCTCGAGGCACTTGCTTGAGGCAATGCCGTGCGATATCGGGCAGACGCCGCATATCCGCTGGGTGATCTGGTTGGCGTCCACGGGATTTCTTCCCTTGAGTATCTTCTCGAATCCCCTGAACATGTCCCCCTTGCTCTTCGCGTCCACTACCTTGCCGTTCTGAACGTCGATCTCGATCGAGAGATGGCCCTCGATCCTGGTAATGGGATCTATAAGTATTTTAGCCATTGATCACGCCTCCCTGTTTGAGTACCGCCCGTGCGGTCAGTTTTTCGCTTTCCGTAATGTTCCCCCGGTCGGCAACGTTATGCTGGAAGAGGCCGCGCTTTCCGAAATCCGGGAAGGCGTTTTCCGTGCACCCGATGCATCCCGCGCCGCTTCCCGTGCAGGAATTAATGCCGCCGAGCCACTTGCGCTTCGGGATATCGCAGCAGCTGTCCATCCCGAGGCAGCCGAGCTCGTAGAGGCACCCCTCGTCTCCCCAGTAGCGCGCGAATTGGCCCCGCTTGTAGTACTGAAGGCGCTCGCACTGCTCGTGAACGGTTTTTCCGTAGTACAGGAGAGGCCGGTTGTACTCGTCGAGGGGCGGAGGGCCGCCCTTCAGGAGAAGGTGGATGAGGGAGCCCACCATCCAGTCGGGGTGGGGGGGACAGCCCGGGACGTTCACCACGGTTTTTCCCTTGAGTATTTCTGAAACGGCGGATGCGCCCGTGGGATTGCTCCCGTCGCTCCTGAGCTTGGCGCCGGGAATCCCCCCGCCGGTCGCGCAGGAACCCACGGCGACAATCGCGACGGCGCGGGATCCGAGTTCCTCCACCCATTGCCGTGCGCTTACGTGTTTTCCATCCACCTCGCCGATGGTGCAGTAGAGATCATCTTTCACCGGGATGGAGCCCTCGACAACCAGCACGAAGTCCCTGCGGTTTTTCTTCACCGCCTCTTCCAGGACCTGGACAGCCGTGTGCCCCGTGCCGCCCATGATGGTCTGGTGATAGTTCAGGCTGATGTGTTCCGTGATGATCGTCGTGATGTCCGGCTTCATCGTATTGAGCAGGGACACCGAGCATCCGGAGCATGACTGTGCCTGGAGCCATATTACCGGTGTCCGTTTTTTCGCTTCTTCAAGGGCTTTCTTGCATCCCTGAAGAAGTACGCTCGGGAACGCCAGGGCGGCCGTTGTGCCCCCCATCAACGACAGAAATTCGCGTCTGCTCAAAGACATGTCATCTTCCTCCATGCTGAGTTGTTGGTGCGGATCCACCAATTATTTCCCTGACCATCATGGCGGCGCGCCGAGCTGATGACGCCACTGCCGGGGTCAGGCCGATTTCGTCGCTTGCAATATCCCCCGGGACAATTCCGATCACCTCGATTTCCGGTTCATGTCCCAGCAGTTTCAGCATCCGTACGATGCTCGCGAGGCCGAGCTGGTGCTGCGAGTAGGGCGATCCGTCATCCTTGAGATGCTCCGCCCTGAAATGGTAGACGCTCCCCGGATCGGATTCCGCCTTCAGGGCGTCGATGACGATGATGCGCTTCCGCCCGGTCATGAGGGGCACGCAATCGAGTCCCGCCGTGCCCCCGTCCATGATTTCCGCGTGTTCCGCCGCTTCGGGAAAATCATCCAGGAGCATCTTCGCGACGTGGACGCCGACCCCGTCATCCTTCTTTAAAATGTTCCCGATGCCGAGAACCAGGGTCCCTCGCACCGTATCGTTGCCGCGCATCATATGTCCTCAGTGGCACTCCATGCAGCGTTCGGGGCCGCCCTTTTCCATGTGGCAGTCAAGGCAGTGGCCGTGCATGACGTCGTATCCTTCGTAACCCTTGTGGCATTTCGCGCACTGCTTGATGCGGTCGTCGTTTCCGTTCTTGTGGTGGCAGTAATCGCATTCCAGTCCCATCGCCTCGTGCGTCTTGTGGGAAAAAATCACGGTGCCCACCAGGCTTTTCTGGGGCGTAACACCGTCATCCATCGTCGCGAACCTGGTGACCTTGGTGACGGAGACCCTGTCAGTGGGGCTGTTGGTCACGACCCAGGGATCGAGCTGGCATGATAGGATTGATGATGACATGAGCAGTAAAACGAACCCGTACCTTTTCATAGCGAACTCCATGTGGTGTGCGTATCAGCGGGTGCCCGGCCCCTTCATCAAGGGAATCTCAACGAAGGGGGAACCTGCCTGAGCCTCCTTGACGCTTGTTACATTTGTTTCATCATATCAGGCAAACATTACCTGGTCGCTTCTATATCCAATAGTTATAAGAGTACAATTAAAATCAACCCAAAATCTAGATTATTGGTAATAAAATGTTGTAAAAAGTTTGTATTTACCACTTTTATCATTGATTAATCCGCAGCCTGAATCTCACCTGCAACATCTTGTATGGATGCCGTATTACCTCCGGAAATGTCGTGATGAAAACTTTTTTCCGGCGCTATTATTGCTGGCAATGATCAGGAAAGAATGTTTCGATCGAATTGCCGCTGTCTGAAAAAGCAGGTAATTGGACATCGGGCTCGTATCGTTCAGGAATCGGCCGGACCCAATTACCGGTAACCCTGTATGAGATAGTGAAATACTTTTTCGAAGGAGATACACGGAATGAAATTCGCATCATACATGTTCCTGCCGATTCTCGCGGGTCTCTGCATGGTGACCGCTCTTCTCGCCGGGGGAGAAGCGTATCATCTGACCGTGTCGGGACTCGTGAAGCAGCCCGCGGTGTACAGTTCCGGGGACCTTCGCGATTTCAAAGCCGTCCGCGCCCGGTACTGTGAGATCGGACGATCGGGGGATTTTAAAGGCGTGTTTGATTATTCCGGCGTGTCACTCAAAACCCTTCTGGAACACGCGAGGATATCCAAGGACGGGGACGGCTATTCGAAGCCCATTGACCTTGCGGTGGTGATCAGGGACGGAAAGGGGGGCGTTTCTATTCTTTCGTGGGGCGAGGTGATGTATGGGGGCTATTCGGAATTCATTATCGCCCTGGACGCGAAGGCCGCGATGCCGATGAAGGATTGCGGAAGCTGCCACACGGGGGGCGAGGAAAAGAAATGGCGGGCGCCGATGGATCGGCGGCCCGGCCTGCCCCGTCTCGTGATGCCGGGGGACGCGCGGGATTCGCGGGCCATCGAAGGGGTAAGATCCGTGGAGGTCCTGGAGATCGTCCCGGGACCCCGGAGAGGGAAGGGAGATTCGCCCGAATCGTTCACCATCACGGACGGAAAACGAACCAGGGAGGTGGCGTCCCTTGAGGGCGCGGCGCGCGTTGAAATCGAGGCGCGCCAGGTGGGGGACGGAAAAGGGTTCCACGGCCTGAAGACTTATTCCGGCGTGTCCCTCGCCGGGGTGCTTGAAAAAAACGGTTTCGCCCCGGGAGGGAATGCCATACTATACCTTACCGCCTCGGACGGCTACCGGAGCGCCCTCTCTGCGGGGGAGCTCACCCTCGGAGCCAGGGGAGGGTCGATCATGGTGGCCGATCGCCTGGAGGGCAGGCCCCTGGGGCGAGAGGGCGCCTTTAACGTGATTTTCCCCGGCGATTCATCAGCCGATCGATGGGTCAAGCAACTGAAAACCATTGAGATCGTCGAGGCGGCGCCCGCGCGCCGGGAAGGGAAGCTCCTGGTGATCGGCGTTGGTCCCGGCGATACTGCCCAGGTCACCCTTGCCGCGATATCGGCCATGGCGAAGGCCGATTGTTTTATCGCCACGAAGGACATCGCGGAACGCTTTTCCCATTACATGGCGGGGAAACCTGTGCTCTATGATCCCCTGACGTCCCAGATGTTCTACATCAAGAAAACCAATCCACGCCTGAACGCCGAAGAAGCGAAAAAAATGATGGCGGAGAACAGGAAAAGGAACAAAGAGGCGCTGACGAGGGAGCTCCATGCCGGGAAGATCGTTGGACTCCTCGACTATGGCGATCCCACCATTTACGGAAGCTGGACCTACTGGCTCCCCGGGGCGATCGGGAACACCGCCATACGCGTTGTCCCCGGCATAAGCGCTTTCAACGCCGGGAACGCGATGATAGGCAGGAATATCGTCTACAACGGCTCCGCGGTCATCACCGTGCCGGACGGAATACTATCCAATGAGCCCCTCCTGGCGGCGACGGCGGCCCACGGGGATACCGTGGCGATCTTCGTGGGTCTCCACGAGATCGAACGGCTCATGCCCGTTTTGAGAAAGTACTACCGCGATGACACGCCGGCGGTGGTCGCCTACAGGGCGGGCTATGCCCGGGAGGGCCGCCTCGTGAAAACGACCCTGGGCGGGCTTCCCGGCGTGGTCGAACAGAACAGCGAGAAGTTCCTCGGTATAATCTACATCGGGCCCTGCGTGGGCGACGCTCCCGCCGGGAACTGCGGCGGGACGGAATGACGCGAGTAACGCGCCGTTAACCATGAAGGAGCTTCGTGGCGGGAAACATCTACCCGCGAGAAAAGGGGCATGATGCCTCCCTTCACCAAAAAGTATTGACACGCCTTCCCCCTGTACGAATCATGAAATGAGCGCCGCGCGGGTCACTCGATTGGCGAAGGCGTTTCCTTTCATTATTATCGATCATGCATGCAGGTGACGCGATGAAACTCTCCCGATATGTCATTCCCACGTTAAAGGAAGATCCCTCTGACGCCGTGGTCCTGAGTCATCGGCTCATGACCCGCGCGGCGCTGATACGCAGGGAATCGGCGGGGATGTACATATACCTGCCCCTGGGGTGGCGCGTCCTCCGGAAGATTATCGCCATCGTGCGCGATGAGATGGACAGGGCCGGTGCCCACGAATTTTTAATGCCGGAGATGACCGCCGCGGACCTCTGGAGGGAATCGGGGCGATGGGAGACCATGGGGCCCGAGATGTTCAGGATCAGGGACAGGAACGGCCTGGAGTACGCCCTGGCCCCGACCCATGAAGAGGCATTCACCGCCGCGGTGCGCGGCCTGGTCTCCTCGTACCGCGACCTGCCCCTGAACGCTTACCAGATCAACACCAAGTTCCGGGACGAGATCCGGCCCAGGTTCGGCGTCATCAGGAGCAAGGAATTCATCATGAAGGACGCCTATTCCTTCGACATGGACGAGGCGGGGCTCGACGCTTCCTACCAGTCGATGCGCGCGGCCTACCGGCGTATCTTCGAGCGGTGCGGCCTCGAAACGATCCCCGTCGAGGCCGATACCGGCGCCATGGGGGGGAGCGACTCGGAGGAATTCATGGTCGCATCGGAGGTGGGGGAGGAGACCCTGCTTCTTTGTGACTCCTGCGGCTACCGGGCCAACAGGGAAAAGGCCGAGTATCGTCGTCCCGCTCCCGCTGAAACGGGAACACCGAAACCCCTCACCGAGAAGGCGACGCCCGACGTCAAGACGATCGATGACCTCACGGCCTTCTTCGGCGTTTCCGCGGACCGTTTCCTGAAAAGCATCGTCTACCATGCCGACGGGAAGCCGGTCATGGCCGTGGTGACCGGCGACCGTGAGATCAATGAGCCCAAGCTGGCCCGCGCCGCCGGCGCCTCGGCCCTCGAGCTCGCCCCCGACGCCGTGGTCGAGGAGGTCACGGGAGCACCCGTCGGTTTCGCCGGGCCTGTGACCAGGCGTGACATCCGCGTCATCTGCGACAGCGCGGTGAGGGGCGCGGTCAACGCCATCACCGGCGCCAACGCGAAAGACATCCACTACGAGGGGGTGAACCCGGGACGGGATTTCGCCATCAAGGAGGAGGGCGACATCACCTGCGCCGAGGAGGGCGACGCGTGCCCCCGGTGCGGCGCGGCCCTCTACGCGAAGAAGGGCATCGAGGTGGGCCATATTTTCAAGCTCGGTTACAAGTACACGAAGTCCATGGGAGTCTCCGTGCTGAACGAGCGGGGGGAGGAGGTTGTTCCCATCATGGGCTGCTACGGCATCGGAGTGAACAGGACCATGGCGGCCGTGGTGGAGCAGCACCATGACGAGAAGGGCATTATATGGCCGCCGTCCCTGGCGCCCTTTGACGTGCATCTCGTGGGGCTGGGAAAGAGCGAGGACGAGTTGAAGGAAACCGGGGCCATATACGAAGCGCTTCGCGGTGAAGGGCTGGACGTGCTCTACGACGATCGAAAGGCGAGCCCGGGTATAAAGTTCGCCGACGCGGACCTTATCGGCATTCCCGTGCGCGTCACCATCGGGAAAAACTACTTCCGCTCCGGCGAGGCCGAGGTCAAGGACCGAAGGGGCGGGGATCCCGTTGCAGTTCCCAGGAAGGACCTGGCGGGAAGGATACGGGAGCTTCTTCATGCATGAATGGATTATGGATGGCCGGCATCGTGAACGGGGCGCGCCACCGCCGCCGCCCGAATAAAAAATATATGCACGCTTTCTATTAATATTGACAATTACAGGCATGTTTTAAAGAATGTGCACGCTGAACTCACACGTTGCTCTGTTATGGGTACTATAACAGCATCAGGATTTACATACTATATATTAAAATTCTGATTTGTACATATAATGAGCAGCGAATCCATTTGGGGTCCTGAACGCGGCAGCGCGTGACGGATCCCGCCAGTGTTAACTCGAGAGGCTGTGGAAACGACCGCCTCCCGTGACGTCTCCGGGTCGTGATGACGGGGAAGAGGTCCGCGACGGTTCCGCAGCGAGTATCATCGTAAAAATTCAAGTGAGGGAGAAAGGAGATGAAGATTGCTGTCTGTTTAAAACAGGTTCCTGACATGGAATCCAAGTTCAAAATCGTTGATGACAAGAAAATCGATGAATCTCAGATCGCGTTCAAAATCAATGATTTCGACAACTATGCCGTTGAGGCGGCGCTGCAGCTGAAGGAAAAATTCGGCGGCGAAGTGGTTATCGTCACCTGCGGGCCCGACCGGTCCGCCAAGGATATCCGCCAGGCCTTCGCCATGGGCGCGGACTGGGGAATCCACGTATCCGACCCGGAAGTGGAAGCGGGCGATAATTTCGTCGTGGCGTCGACCCTTCAGAAGGCGATCGAGACGATAGGTGATGTCGACATGGTGCTTACCGGCGTTCAGGCTGAAGACGACCAGGCCGCGGTGACCGGCGTTATCCTCGCCGACCTGATGGGGTGGCCCCACTGCTCCAACGTCAAGAAGCTTGAAGTGGCGGACAAAAACCTCACGGTCAACCGCGAGCTCGAGGGCGGTCTGAACGAGGTACTTGAGATGACCGCCCCCGCGGTCCTCACCGTCCAGTCCGGTATCAACGAGCCCCGTTATCCGACCCTTCCCGGCATCATGAAGGCGAAGAAGAAGCGCCTCGACGTGAAAAAGGCCGCCGATCTGGGGGTTTCCGCGAAATCCAAGACCGATTTCATCAAGATGTTCTTCCCCGTCTCGGAGCACAAGGCCGAGATCATCGAGGGGGATGCAGCCACGGCCGCGGCCAAGCTGGTCGAAAAACTGAAAAATGAAGCGAAGGTGATATAAGGAGGGCCGAACAATGGCAAAGATTTTAGCGATAGCCGAGCACAGAAACGGAAAACTTACCGACGCCTCCCGCGAGCTCTGCAAGGCGGCGAAGGCGATTGCCGCCGATATGGGCGCCGAGCCCGCCGCGGCGATATTCGCGAAGGATGACACCCTCGCCAAGGAAGTCGCGAAATATATTCCCGTGGTCTTCGCCGTGGCTGACGCGAAGCTCGAGACCTACACCGCCGACGGATTCACCCAGGCGATCAAGGGAGTCGTTGAGTCGCAGGACGTGAAGGGCGTTCTCATAGCCCATTCATATGACGGCGTTGACTATGCCGCCAAGGTCGCCATGGCCATCGACGCGGGGATCGTGTCCAACTGCAACAAGGCGCACGTTGATGGCGGAAGCGTGATCTTCACCCGCAACACCTACAATGGCAAGATCCAGGAAGAGAAGAAGGTCAACACCGAGAAGTTCGTCGCAACCTTCGAGAAAGGCGCCTATGACATGGAGGCCGAGGGCGGCGCGGGCACCGTCACCGCCGTGAGCGTTTCCATCGGCGACGTGCGGACCAAGTCGAAGGGGATCATCGAAACCATGGCCGGTGCGGTCGACATCTCCCAGGCCAAGCTCATCGTGGCAGGCGGACGCGGCTGCAAGGACGCCGACAAGTACAAGGACATCATCGTGGGCCTCGCCCAGAAGATGGGCGCCGAGTACGCGGCCTCCAGGCCCGTTGTCGACTCCGGCTGGACCGATCCCGCCAGGCAGGTGGGACAGTCCGGGAAGACCGTCGGTCCCGACCTTTACATCGCCGCGGGTATTTCCGGCGCCATCCAGCACGTGGCGGGGATGAAGGGCTCGAAATGCATCGTCGCGATCAACAAGGACCCCGAGGCCCCGATCTTCAATATCGCGACCTACGGTATAGTGGGCGATCTTTTCGAGGTTATCCCGGCAATGAAAGAAAAGCTCTAGACCGGGAGCGGCTGAACAGAATACAGAAACGCGCGGCGTGACACGCCGCGCGTTTTTATTTTGCGGAAGTTGATGAGCGGGGCTTCAGCCCTTTTCATCCATGATGCAGGTGCCGTTGAAGAGCGATCCCGGCTCGATGCTGACGTCCGGCGCGATGAGGTCGCCGTTGGTTTTCGATTTTTTCAGCAGCTCGATTTTTTTTGTGGCCTTGATCTTCCCGTTGAATATGCCGCTCAGGGTGACTTCGGCAGCGCGGATCTCGGCGCTCACTTTCGCCTCGCGGCCGACGATAAGCTGGCCCTCGGTTTCGATCTTGCCCTCGAAAGCTCCCTTGATCTTAAGGGAATTCTTGAATTTAAGGCTGCCCCTGAACGATATGTCGTCGGCGATGACAGTGTCGATCTTATTCTCGTCCTCGACCAGCTCTTTCGGATCCGCCATGGCTCTGCACCTCTTGCGTTTGCTGCCTGGGAAATGCGCCGCCGCGGGTTTCCCCTCGATAAGCCGGCGCAGGCTGGTAGAGTAAAAAAACCCATGAAAAATGTCAAATAGAATCGTGAATGACCGCATAGGGAAAATTTGTCTTGATCTGTGGCTTCGCCGCGGCTAACCTGAAGGGCCGTGAAGGAGGCGCGCATGGAGGAGATTCTCGAGCTTGCCGCTGAACTGGGCAGGATGATCAGGGATACCGGGCCGGGACGGCGGTTCATCGGGGCTTCCGAGCGGCTCAGGTCCGAGCCCGGGTCACTGGCCCTTCTGGAAAAATTCTCATCCCTCGAAGGGGAATTGAGGAGAAGAAGGGAAATCGGCGATATCATCGAGGGCTTTGAGATTGAGGCCCACGATGAGATGGCGTCCGCCGTGGCGAAGAACGGGATGATAATGGAATTCCTCGAGGCCCGGAAGGAGTACCTCGAGCTCCTTGAATTAATCCAGGGGGAGTTTTCCCGGGAGTGACCGGCGCACTGTCCGGAGGACGCCGTGTTGAAATAATAATTGTTGACGAATTTCAATAAATCACGCAATAATCAAACAATATTACTGAATGGCGGTGGGGCCTATGCAACCAAACCTTGACAATCTTAAGAAAAAAATCCAGGAGAACAGGGACCTTGTCGACCGGATCACCATGATGGTGCCCGGATTCACGGGTTACGTTGAGAAGGCGGAGATCCACGAGGCGGACAGGATCATCAGGAATCTTCTTGCCGATCGTATCCGGGGCTTCAAGGGAACGGTCAATTCCGCCCTCACCGCCCTGGAAAAAAAGGGCGAGCGCGGCCATCACGGCGCCCTGGATGCCCTGAGCGTTAAAATGGAAACGATCATCAAGAAATGTCTCCATTCCGATTTCGGCTCATCGCCGTCCCTTGCCGGCGCGGCCATTTCGGAAGAGGACAAGAACCGTCTTCTGGAATATGACTGGAGGCTCCTCTCCTCCCTCGACGAGCTTGAAAAGAGCGTCGCTGCCCTGGGGACCGCGGCTCCGGGGGAACTGGGCCCGGCGATCGACAGGGCGGGGTCCTTTCTGTCTGATTTCGATACGAACCTTGAAGAGAGAAAACATGTCCTGCTGGAGGTGCTCTAAATGGCATTGCTCGACGTCGTTGAATGGAAAAACAAGAAGGGGGAGATCCTCCACCGTTTCCCCGAGGGGGCCATATCCATCGGTGCGCAGCTCATCGTGATGGAGCACCAGGAAGCGGTCTTCTTCAGGGAGGGGCAGGCACTTGACAGCTTCGGCCCCGGTCGTCATACCCTCAAGACGGGCAACATTCCCATTCTCGAAAAGCTCGTGAACCTTCCCTTCGGCGGGAAGTCGCCCTTCCCGGCGGAGGTCTATTTCCTCAACAAGACGGAGATTCCGAATCTAAAGTGGGGGACCAAGGTGCCCCTGGATCTCCAGGACCCGGTCTACAACATCGCCGTCCCCATAAGGGCCTTTGGAAATTTTTCCATCCGGATCCTTGACAACAAGACGTTCCTCACCATGGCGATCGGGACCTGGCAGGCCTATACGAGCGAGGCCGTGGAGGCCACCCTGCGCGACCAGATCATACTCCAGAAGCTCCAGGACCTCATCGCGGAGTTCATGCTCAAGGAAAACGTCACCATCTTGAAGCTTCCCGCCCATTACGACGAGATTGCCGTCTCGGGCAAGGCGAAGATAATGGACGATTTCACCAGCTTCGGCATCGAGCTCGTGCGGTTCGCCATTGAATCGATCAACGTGCCCCAGGAGGACGAATCGGTCAAGCGGCTCAAGAAGGCCCTGGCGGACAAGGCCGAGATCGGCATCATGGGCCAGGATGATTACAAGATGCGGCGCACCTTCGACACCATGGAGAAGGCGGCGGGAAGCGACGGCATGGCGGGAGGCGCCATGGGCGCAGGCATGGGCTTCGGCATGGGTAACCAGATGTCCCAGATGATGGGGCAGGCCATGGGGAGCGCCACGGGTACGGCGCAGATCGTGTGTCCTTCATGCAACACGCCGAATACCGCCGGGGCGAAATTCTGTTCATCCTGCGGCAAGGAGATGTCCCCCGGCGTCGCGTGTCCCAAGTGCAAGGCGAAGATACCCGCCGGGTCGAAGTTCTGCCCCGAGTGCGGTGCGAACCTGGAAGGCTCGGCCTGCGTGAAGTGCGGGGCCAAGCTCCAGGCCGGGGCGAAGTTCTGCCCCGAGTGCGGCGCCGCCCAGTCATAGGAGAAGCGCAGGGATGTCCGCGTCGAAATGTCCCTCCTGCGGCGCTCCCGTGGAGGTGAAGAACAGGTTCAGCAGGGTCCTGGTCTGCGCCTACTGCGGCAGCCACCTCAGGGTCACCGGCGACGGTTTCGACCCATCTTCCGCGCACCCGAAGCTCGCGGAGTTCCCGTCCATCTTCTCGGTGGGTTCCACGGGCACCATACTGGGGAAGCCCTTCACCGCAATGGGGAGGATGCGCTATGCCTATCCCGGCGGTCATTTCGATGAATGGTTCCTGGACTACGACGGGTCCCCGGCCTGGCTCGCCGAGGACGAGGGGACCTATTCCCTCTATATTGAGAGCGTCGGGGATGTGGAGATACCCGATATCAGCGGCCTTCGGGCGGGAGGGAACCTGGAGGTGGGAGGCATGCGTGTCATGGTGAAGGAGAAGGGCGTCGCGGAGGTGGCGGGGGCGGAGGGCGAGCTCCTTTTCTACGCGAAGCCGGGGACGAAGGTTGCGTACATGGACGGCATTGCCGACGGGAAAAAGGTTTCGATCGAGGCGACCGATGACGAGATCGAGATGTTCATCGGGAGATCGATCATGAAGAGGGATATCGTCGTTCAGTAGCGCGCGTCCCGCTGCAATGACGGCGCGCGGCATCTCGGTGGGTCGGTCTGACACGAAAATAGACCTTTCCCCCAGGGCCGGCCGAAACGAACCAATCCGGAGGATCCATGGGTTCCGAAACACACGAACTCAAGGCCATCAAGTGCGCCGCCTGCGGCGGCGACCTGGTGAAGAGTTACCGGATGGAGTACGACGACGAGGACGAGGAAAACGTCCGCGTGCCCCTGGCGCGCTGCGCCGCCTGCGGTGCCGAGTATGACAGGTCAACCCCGGACTACTACCGGTTTTTCGCCGACGACTTTACCTATGACCGGGATGTGACGCTTTTCAGGCTTGGCGCCCGGGGGACCGTGAAGGGCGTCGAGTACGAGATCATCGGCAGGATCCGCTACCAGGAAGAGGAAGAGTGGGACAAGACGACATGGGACGAGTGGTTCGCCGTTTCGTCTGACGGGGGACATCACTACATCGTCATGGAAGAGGGGAGGGTGCACTTTTTCCGGGAGTACACCCCGCACTCGATCGATCTTGAATCGGACCCCGGCGCTATCCTCTTCGAGGGAAGAAGGATATCCAGGGACGGGGGCTTCACCGGGCGCATCGTCTACGCCGAGGGGGAATTGCCCTGGACGCCGGATATCGGCGAGCCCGCGACCATGTACGATTTCAAGAAGGACGGCGTAAAGTACTCGATCGAGCAATCCGAGGGCGAGGTCTCGGTCACGCGGGGCGAGGAGGTACCCTTCCAGGATATCGTCGAGGCCTTCGGGAGCGAAGAGGACAGGGAATTGTACCGCGCCACGGTCAGGGCGAGGAAGGGATACGCCCGAAAGGCCATGGCCTACACTGTCGCCGCCATCGCCGCGCTGGTCCTTGCCGCGGGGGGCTGCTTCTCCACGTCTCCCGTTGAAGGGGCCATGAAGAACGGGGTGGTGGTGAGCGAGAATGTCCCGGTAGTGGAGGGCACCGAACGGATGTACCGGAGTGAGGTAGTGTACGGCCCCTTCTCACTGAACGAGGGAAACAGGCTCTACGGCGCGCGGGTTTCGATTAATCGATCGGTTCAGAACTTCAACCTGGAATGGCAGTCCTTCCGTCTCCTCCTCGTGCCGGAGGAGCGGCTCATCAGGCGGTTGGCCCCGCCCTTCACGCGGGCGGGACTGGCGGGGCTCTTCGAGGAGGTGGATGCCTTCGCCGACCCCCTTGAGTGCTATACCCTGAGCGGCGATTTCTGGGACGAGGAGGGATACGACGACGGTTACTGGCACGAGAGCGATGTCGCGGCGGAGGATGATTTTCTCCTCGAAAAGGCGGGAACCTATTACGCCTACCTCGAGCTTGCGAGCCAGAAGCCGCGCCTCGTTTCCTCCGTGGAGGTCTCGTTCGAGCGGGTGAAGAGCTACCGCTATTTCATGATAGCCATGATAGTTTTTGCCGTCCTTGCTCTGGTGAACAGGACGCTTTCGCGCACATATAACAAGATGCCCTACCGGATGTCCTAGGGCGGGGAGTGATGTCGTGCTGAGGACACTCATAATAATTTCGCTGCTCCTCGGGGGTTCCTTTGCCCTGACGGCCTTCAATGTCGGGTATTCCCGGGCCGGCGAGAAATACATATCGAAACAGAAGGAAAAGCGCAAGTCGATACGTCCCGGATACTATTACGGCCGTCCTGGTTCGGGTGGGATACGGGGAGGCAAATAGCCCCGGGCGGCAGGGAAATTTGAAGATTAGCTTTCAACGCAAGGAGGTCGTGCCAGCATGGATTGGTCAGCATACGCGAAGGGAATTCTTGATACGGTGATTTACTGCCTGGTGGGTATCCTGATGATGGGCATCGGCATATTCCTCGTCTGCCTGGTCGCGCCGTTCTCCGTGAAAAAGGAGATAGAGGATGACCAGAACGTTTCACTCGGCATTGTCATGGGCGCCATTATCATCGGTATTGCGATCATCGTCGCCGGCGTCCTGTCCTCACCGGGGGGGGATTACCTGGCGAAGAAGATCCAGGGGAACACGGCGGCGGTAACCGAGTTGAAAAAAGAATAAGCGGATGCCGGTGAAACGGGACTTCGCGCCGGCCGAGCAGAGAATACTGTTATTCTCTGTTTTTTTTCTCTCGACGTGCGGGATCATCTATGAGCTGGTCCTGGCGTCCCTGGCGACCTATCTCCTGGGAAACCCGGTGCAGCAGTATTCGATCACCATCGGGTTCTTCCTCAGCTCGATGGGCCTCGGTTCTTACCTTTCCCGGTTCCTCACGAAGAACCTTCTCAGGAATTTCGTGGCCATCGAGGTCGCCCTCGGGTTCACCGGGGGACTCTCCGTGCTGTTCCTGAGCTACATGTTCTCTTTTTCAGCGACCTTCTACCTGCTGCATATCTTCTTTCTCATCCTGATCGGCGCGATGGTGGGAATGGAGATCCCGCTCATGATGCGCATCATGCGGAAATACGGCGCCCTGAAGGATATCCTCTCGAACGTGCTCACCCTCGACTATATCGGCGGGCTGGCGGGCTCGCTTCTCTTCCCCCTCCTTCTCTTTCCCCTCCTCGGGAGACTGATCACCAGCATCCTCGTCGGCGCCCTCAACATATCCGTGGCCCTTGTCATCATCGCCAGGTTCGAGTATGACGGGAAGCGAAGGGGTGACATCGTCCTGCCGTTCGTACTCCTCTTGCTCTTGGCATTCATGGCGGCCTCCTCGGACCGGATCAATGCCATCATCCAGAAACGCATCTATTACGACGACATCGTGTTTACCAAGCGATCACAGTTCCAGGACATCGTGCTTACCAGGAGCGACGGTGATTTTCGTCTCTACCTTGACGGGTCACTCCAGTTTTCCTCGGTAGACGAATACCGCTACCACGAGATGCTTGTCGCGCCGGCACTTCTCATGAACCGGAGCGGCGATTCGGGGGTCCTGGTCCTCGGTGGCGGGGACGGCCTTGCCGTGAGGGAGGTACTGAAATGGCCCGCAGCCGCCGTGACCCTCGTGGAACTCGACCCGGCGATGCTCGACCTCGCGAAGAAAAATTCCTCGCTTCGCAGGCTGAACGGGGATTCCCTGAACGACCCCCGCGTCAGCATCGTGGCGGGGGACGCGTACCGGTACCTGGTAACGCACCGGCGTCAATTCGGGGTGATCATCGCCGATTTCCCCGATCCCCATGATGAAACAATATCGAAGCTCTACACGGCGGAATTTTTTTCCCTTGTCAGGCGTTCTATCCGCAATGGCGGCGTTTTCGTGACGCAGTCCACGTCGCCCCTTTTCGCCAGGGAGGCCTTCTGGTGCATCAACGCCACGATGAAAAAAGCATTCGGGCATGTCATGCCATACCACGTCTACGTGCCTTCCTTCGGTGACTGGGGTTTCAACCTGGCAATGGAGCGTCCCATGGATCTGGAGAAGATGGATGAGCCCCCGGATGGTCTCAGGTACTACAGACGGGAAACCTTCATGCAGGCGCTCCATTTCCCCATCGATTCATCTGAAACGGCCGTGACGATCAACACATTCAACAAGCCCGCGCTGTACCGCTATTATCTCAGGGGATGGAAACAGCATGTCGAAGAGTAGCCAGGTGCGCCGGCCTGCACCACGGCGCGATATGACGAAGACCGGCAAAGAGGGGGTTCCGGGGGAATGATGATGCGGGACCAATTCAATTTTGACATGAAGCAGATTCAATCGTATCTCGAAGTGCTGAAACAGGGCAGCTTCACCGGGGCCTCGAGAAGGCTGAAGGTGGGGCAGGCGACGATCAGCCACCATGTGGGGCAGCTTGAGAAAACCCTCGGGGTACGGCTGATAAACAGGACGGCCCGCGGCATCAACGTGACCGAGCATGGCAGGGCATTCAGGTCCTTCTGCGAGGCCCTCCTCAGGAACGTGGAGGTCCTGGCGGCAGAGCTCGCAGGCGATGCCGCCATGGGTCCCGTCGTAATCGCCGCGAGCACCATACCGGCGGCCTACATACTGCCGCCGCGTCTTACCGGTATCGCGGAGCGTCATCCCGGGTTGTTTTTTAAAATTGAAGTGACCGACAGCAGGGAGGCCGTCGAGATGGTGAAGGAGGGGAGGGCTGATATCGGCATCGTGGGTAAGGAATACCGTAATCGTTCCCTCGTCTTCACGCCCCTCTGCGATGATGAAATCGTTCTGGCGGCCCCTCCCGGGTTTCCCGACAGGATCACCATTGCCGACGTGGCGGGGCTGCCCCTCATCGTCAGGGAGCCGGGTTCAGGGACCAGGAAGACCACGGAAGAGGCCCTGGGTCGCCACGGTATCGTGCCCTCGTCGCTCAGGGTCGTCATGGAGTGTTCCTCAACTGAGGGCATCAGGGAGTCGATCGCGAGCGGTATTGGGGCGTCTTTCCTTTCGCGTCGTGCCGTGGAATTGGCGGTGAAACAAAAGCGGATGAAGATCGTCGATGTGAAGAAGCTCGAAATTCGGCGGTCTTTCTTCTCCGTGCACTCCACGGGGCGAGCGCTCACCAGGAGCGCGCGTGCGCTCCTGGATGCCCTCGGGAAGTAGGGCCTGCCGCGAAGGACGACGCGGACATGCCCCTCTCATTCCCGTTGACGTGGTTGATGCCGAGATTGTACCGGGGAAGGATGGAGAAGCGGGCCTTTGTCAGATCGCCTTGGCGACCTTGCCTGAACGAAGACACCGTGTGCAGATATTACGCCTCACGGGACGGTTGTTCTCGAGCACCCTGACCTTCTTGATATTGGGACGCCAGATTTTTTTGGTTTTCTTGTTGGAATGGCTGACGCTGTTTCCTATCTGTATCGTCTTGCCGCACACATCGCATTTCGCCATCGCAGGTTCCTTTCAGACTGAAATAAGGGGTATTCGTGCGCCTCGGGCGCCACGGCATGCCGTATGGTGTGACACTATCGATTTTTGCCCGATTTTTTTCAACTATTTTATGGACATATTGAAAAAAATGAATTTTCATTATTACCACGGCGGAAATTTCAAGATCCACCTTCAAAGGGTAGAGGAGTGAACGTCACTAGATATGTATCGAGGTTACCCTGTTGAAGATACACGGGCAGTATAATCAGGGCATGACACGCGAGCGCGGGTAACGCAGATGACCGGTCCGCCCGGTCATGAGTCATTTCGCGGGGCGGGCTGCTCCCGGGGGGTAATATTACATGACGGCAATATGGCGAGGGTATAATTATCTTGACAACAGGTAAAACGATTATTTCTGGATGCATGAGACGAGAAAAAGGATCCACGCCATGAAGATAACGAGAGACACGAAGGCCATGGACGCCCTCAGGATGCCCGGATCCGTGATCCAGGTCTTTATGAAGCACCATCTCTATTGTCCCGGGTGCAGGGAACTGCCCCGGGAGACCATTGAAAAGATCGCCCTGTGCAACGGGCTGGACATGGAGCAATTCTTGGCCGAGCTCAATGAAGCGCTGAAGTGAGATGGGAGGGATCAGGATCATCGCCGGTGAACTCAGGGGAAGGGTGATCCCCTTCACCAACAGGAAGTATGACGATGCCGATATCACACCCCAGAAGGTGAAGAAGGCCCTTTTCTCCATGATAGGCGAGAGGCTTGCGGGCACATCCTTTCTCGATCTTTTCGCCGGATCGGGACAGATCGGGATAGAGGCCATGAGCCGCGGCGCGCGGCCCACGGTGATGAACGAGTCGGATCCCAGGCGCCATCGTTTCATCAGTTCATGGATCCGGGGGCTTGACATGGATGAATCGCCCCTTGTCCTGAACATGGCGGCCCTGAACGCCATGGCGTACCTCGCGGGCCGCGGATTCAGGTTCGATAACGTGTTCCTGGACCCGCCCTACGACCGAAGCGACGCCGCCGCCCGGGCGTACCGCGATCTTGTTGACGCGATGGCACTTCATGGCCTCGTGGCACCCGGTGGTTCGGTTATCGTTCAGCATTTCAGCGGGAACCGTCTGCTCGAGGAGATACCGCCGTTCTCCCTGGGGGCCACGAAACGTTACGGCACCACGTCCCTGACTCGCTATATTACGGGGGGCGCGGCGTGACGGCAACGGCGCTCGCGTAACGGCCCGTCACGCGCCGCGCGGGACGGGCCGAACAGATCACCAGGAGATGACACAATGGATACCCCATCACGAAGCAGCCCAACGAACTTCATAAAGGACATCGTCGAGGCGGACATTCAGAGCGGCGTCAACGGCGGGAGCGTCGTGACCCGCTTTCCCCCGGAGCCGAACGGGTATCTCCACATAGGCCACGCGAAATCCATCTGCCTCAACTTCGGACTGGCGGAGCAGTTTCGGGGCAGGTGCCATCTCCGCATGGACGACACGAACCCGGAGAAAGAGGACGTGGAGTATACCGATTCAATCGTAGAGGACGTGCGATGGCTCGGCTTTGACTGGGGGAAGCACCTCTACTATGCATCGGATTATTTTGAGCAGTTGTACCTCTGGGCGAGGCTGCTCATAGAAAAGGGGCTGGCCTATGTGTGTGACATGACCCCCGATGAGGTTTCCGCGTCCCGTGGGACCCCCACGGTTCCCGGGAAGGAGAGCCCGGGCCGTTCGCGAAGCGTCGGGGAGAATCTCGGTCTCTTCGAGCGGATGCGGGCCGGCGAGTTTCCCGACGGTTCCCGCACCCTCCGGGCGAGAATCGATATGGCCTCCCCGAACATGCACCTGCGCGACCCGGTGCTCTACCGGATCAAGCGCGCGTCCCATCACCGCACGGGAGACGCCTGGTGCATCTATCCGATGTATGATTTCGCCCACGGCCAGTCGGACTACATCGAGGGTATCACCCATTCCATATGCACCCTTGAATTCGAGGTGCACAGGCCCCTCTATGACTGGCTCCTCGAACAGATCGTCGAGCCCGGGAAGGTCCGGCCGCGGCAGATCGAGTTCGCCCGCCTCAACCTGAGCCACACGGTGATGAGCAAGAGGAAGCTCCTCGATCTCGTACGCGACGGCCATGTGAGCGGGTGGGACGATCCGAGGATGCCGACGATATCCGGCCTCAGGAGGCGGGGCTATACCCCGGAATCGATCAGGGATTTCGCTGAGCGGATTGGCGTCGCGCGTGCCGACAACCTCGTTGACGTCGCCCTCCTCGAACACTGCCTCAGGGAAGACCTGAACATGCGCGCCCCGCGCGTCATGGCGGTCCTTGACCCGGTGAGGCTGGTGATCGAAAATTATCCCGAGGGCCGGGTTGAGGAGCTTGACGCGGTCAACAATCCCGAGGACGAGTCCATGGGATCGCGGAAACTGCTTTTCTCTCGGGTCATCTACATCGAGCGCGACGACTTCAATGAGGACCCGCCCCCGAAGTATTTCAGGCTCGCCCCGGGACGGGAGGTGCGCCTCAAGTTCGCCTACTACGTCACCTGCGTCGGCGTGACGCGCGGGGACGATGGTGAGATCGAGGAAATCCGCTGCGTCTATGATCCCGAGACGCGGGGAGGCTGGTCGAAGGACGGAAGGAAGGTCAAGGGTACCATACACTGGGTCTCCGCGGAGCATTCATCAACGGCGGAGGTGCGGCTCTACGACCATCTCTTTTCCTCTCCGGAGCCCGAGGACGCGGGGGAAGGCGGGGATTACCGCGATTCCCTTAATCCCGAATCCCTTCGCGTGGCAACGCAGTGCCGCATAGAACCTTCCCTGGCTGCTGCCGTGCCCGGGGCCCGCTACCAGTTCGAGCGGCTCGGCTATTTCTGCGTGGATCCCGATTCCGACGGTACAAATCTTGTCTTCAACAGGACGGTCTCGCTCAGGGATTCTTGGGCAAGAATGCGGAAGGGAGCGGGGTGACGCACGGTCATTCGCATTCGCCTTTTCCGCAGTAACGGATCGACAGTTCCCGGATGGAACCAATGGCCCTCAGGTATGAACGGGGCATCTCCGTTTTGAGATTGTGAAAGCCAAAGGCGATATACCGGTTGGCCGCCTTTTCGCCGGGGCGCGTGGCGTCAACCAGCCGCCATCCCCCGTCACGGTATGCCTCGACCCACATGTGGTAGACGAAGACGTCCTTCTTCCCCATGAATTCCTCCGCCAGGTACACCCCCACGAGGGCGCGCGACGGCACGCCGAGGCTCCTGAGGAGCGCCGCCACAAGGACGCTGTGCTCCGTGCAGTCCCCGCGGCGGATCCTGAGCACCTCCTCCGCGGGGATGAGGGGAATGCCCGGAGACTTGTCGACGATGCGTTCATGGACGAATCGCTCCACGGCCGCGATCGGGTCGGCGGATCCGCGGAGACGCGCAGCCGCCCCGCGTATGCCCGGCGAGTCAAGGGTGAGGAAACGCGTGTCCGCACGCGATGCGGCGGCGGCTCCCTCCGTGAGGGCCTCTTTCCGAGAAAGACCGGTCCTGACAATAATGACCGTTTCGCCGCTACCCCGGTGCCGGCGCAGAATTGCCTGGGTTCCCGTCAGGGGCAGGGTGAAGTCCTCCTCGCTCGAGGCGAGACGGAAGCGGGAAACCGCTTCCCGACACACGGCGTCACTGATTCCCGTCGGCGTGACGGTGAAATCGAAGGGAAGATCGGCGCGGAGGACCGTCGCCGTGACAAGGATCAGGGCGAGAGGCAAAAGCCGGCGGTTCATTCGGCAACCAGTTCGAGCCGGTTGTTGAGCATGGTGATGACGGATTTTCTGGTTACGCCTTTCTCGTCGATATACACGTCCATGTTCTTAAGGTTCTCTATGGCGTACCCGATGCGGGTCAGGGTCTCCTTCTTCCCCCGTATTTCGACTCGCTCCCTGCCGATCACCTTCACGATCACCAGGATGGGCTCCTCGATATCAACGGAGGGCTCGTAGATGCGGTGTCGGACAATGGTGCCCTTTTTGAAGCCATTCCTGATCAGTTCGTTCATGAAGTAGTTGCCCTCCAGTATAAAGGGCTCCTCTATGGTGACCGAGGACTTCCTGCCGTCAATTTCGAGGTCAACACGGCCGCCGTTGAAGCGCGCCACGGTTTTCATCGTCGTGACACCGGCCTCCGTTGTCGTGGCGGTGTCGACCTCGAGCTTCACCGGACTGAACTCCCTCGTCTCGGTCACGACCTGCCTGGTGGTGTTGCGCACGTAGCCCGCGTCCATTTCCATGTCCATTGTCGATACCCAGAGGTTTCCTTCCAGGGTGTTGGACATCACCGCGTGTCCTATGTCGGCGCCGTTTACCAGGAGGCGGTATTTCCAGCTTCCCGTGGGAATTGAATCGAGGCCTCGCGGGCAGGCGGTGAAGGCCGCCAGGAGGAGGACGGCAACGAGGATCATCCTTTTCATCACAGTGTCTCCGTTCCGCAGTACCGATCGTGGTAGTGGGCGACGCGTTTCGCGCACCGATCAAAGCCGATGAGGGGCATCGACTGGTCGAGTTCGGGACCCTTCTGCCGCCCCGTGATGAGCGCCCGGAGGGGCATGAAGAGGTGCCTGCCCTTGAGTGACGTCGTTTCCTTGACGCGCTGCACAAGGATTGTCGAGAAATTATTGGCGTTGAGTTCGGTCCGGAAGAGATCGAAGGCGGCCTGGACCACGGCCCGTCCCTCGGGGCTCCCGAGCATGGCGTCGGCCTCGGCGTCCGGCTCCGGGACCTCGTCGAGGAAGATACCGGCGAAGCGGCCGATATCCGGGAGTATCTCGCAGTAGTTTTTTAAAATGGCTACGATCTTTTCCAGGTGCTCCCGGTCGACGTTGCCCGGATCGTAGCCGGCCGCCTCGAGGTGGGGCAGGAGGAGGTCCGTGAGGGCCGGCACGGCGTAATCCCGGATATAGGCGCCGTTCATCCATTTCAGCTTCTGGAAATCGAACACCGGGGCGCTCTTCGAGAGATTTTCCAGGTCGAAGTGGCGTATGATATCCTCCAGGGGGACGATCTCGTCGCCGCTGTCCAGGGCCCAGCCGAGCATGGCCATGTAGTTCATCAGGGCCTCCGGGAGATATCCCTCGTCGCGGTATGACGAAACGGAGGTGATGCCGTGGCGCTTTGAAAGCTTGGAGCGGTCGGGGCCCATGATCAGGGGGAGGTGGGCGTATTCCGGGACCGCGAGGCCGAGGGCGCGTGCCACCAGTATCTGCTTGGGTGTGTTGGAGAGATGGTCGTCGCCCCTGATTACAAGGCTGATCTCCATGAGGGCGTCGTCGATGATGACGATGTAATTGAACACCGGGACGCCGTCGGACCGGACGATGATGAAATCACCCCCGATATTGTTGCTGTTGAACTCGACACGACCCTTGATCCGGTCATCGACCACGATGGATTCACCATCGGGGACGCGGAATCGCACGGTGGGACGACGGCCCTCCGCTTCGAGGGCCCGGCGAGCCGTTTCGTCGAGGTCCCGGCACTTTCCTGAGTAGACGTAGGAATCGGCGTCACCGGCTTTCACCGCATCGAGCTCCTCCTTCGTGCAGTAGCAGGGGTAGGCGTGACCCGAGGCGAGGAGACGCTCGGTGTAGGAGCGGTAGGTGTCGAAGCGCTCCGACTGGCGGTAGGGCGCGAAGGCGCCCCCGATGTCCGGACCCTCGTCCCATCGTATGCCTAGCCAGGCGAGATCGCGGTAGATCGATTCCTCGGACTCCCGGGTGCTTCGCTCCATGTCGGTGTCCTCGATCCTGAGGACGAGGGATGCCCCGAATTTTCTCGCCACCAGGAAGTTGATAACGGCCGTTCGTGCGTTTCCCACGTGAAGATATCCCGTGGGACTCGGTGCGAATCTCACTCTCATAATGACTCCTTGGCGTCAACGCCGCTCCGGTGCATCGTTGTTCCCGCGCCGGGCCCTGTCAACACAAAAGCCGGCGCCTGAATGTCTGACCGGCTGAGCGGAGCGATCAGTATTCGTAGAGGTTCGTCGAGGGTCGTCGCGTCACGATTTCCCTCGTGTCACGCTCGATGCGGTTGATGAGGGCCTGGACCTTTTCCACTGTCTCGTCGTCGTAGAGGACCCTGTCGCAGCGGGTGCACTTGAAGGAAGGTATGTTGTCGATGATAAGGGAGAAGTTCTTTCTGCTCACTCGATAGGAGCTTTTCCCGTCTATGAGTGCGCCTCCGCAATCACATTCCATGGCTTCACCTTGTACGGTCAGATCATTCCCGGATGGGGCTGGACCTTAAATTCTTATCCCGACGACGGACCTGTCAAGATATAATTTCTTGACAAATCCAATTATTTGGAAGGTGTAGTGAATCGGGACCCCGCGCGGGGCCCCATCATGGATCGGAGCGGCAAAATGGAACAGGCCATCGAACAAGCGGCCGAGATGGTGCGCAGCGCACGGCACGTCATCGCCCTCACCGGGGCGGGAATCTCCACGGAGAGCGGAATCCCCGATTTCCGGAGCGCCGGGGGCCTCTGGCAGAAATACGATCCCGCGGAATACGCCTCTATCCATTCATTCCAGGCGAACCCCGGGAAGGTATGGAAAATGCTTTTCGATATGATCGACCTGACCAGGAAAGCCCGTCCCAACCCGGGTCACCGGGCCCTGGCCGAGCTTGAGGAAATGGGCATCCTCAAGTGCGTGGTCACCCAGAACATCGATAATCTTCACCAGGCCGCCGGGAGCGTCAACGTGATCGAATACCATGGGAACGTGAGCCGGTTGGAGTGCATTCACTGCGGCGCCGTGTACGGCGAATCGGATTTCGACATTGATGAAATCGCCGAAAAAAGGGTCCCGCCCCTCTGCGCCGGCTGTAGGGGGGTACTGAAGCCAGGCGTAATTTTTTTCGGGGAAATGATACCCCGCGAGGCGATGATCCTTTCTGAGACCGAGGCCCAGGATGCAGACCTGGTGCTGGTAATCGGAACGTCGGCCGTGGTGTATCCGGCCGCGGGGATTCCCCTCATAGCCAAGCAGCACGATGCCAGGATCATCGAGTTCAATACCGAATCCACGGAGCTGACGCGGTATGCGACGGATCTTTTCATCATGGGGAGGGCCGGCACGACCCTCCCGGAACTGGTGAGGCGGTTGCGATCCTGATGGACGTTCCCCCTTCAGAGCGGATCAGGATACTCCCTGACGTCGTCAAGCGGAAGATAGCGGCGGGGGAAGTGGTGGAGGGACCCTTCTCCGTGGTCAAGGAGCTGATCGAGAACTCCCTCGACGCCGGGGCCACCCGTATCGAGGTCAGGGTCCAGGAGGCCGGACTTAAGAAGATAACCGTCGGTGATGACGGCCGGGGGATCAGCGGGGACGACCTTCCCCTGGCCCTTATGGAACACGCCACGAGTAAAATCGCCGACATCCAGGACATCGAAGGTGTCGCGTCATACGGGTTCCGCGGCGAGGCGCTTTCGAGCATCTCGTCGGTATCGCGGTTCACCATCCTTTCCCGGAGGGAGGAGGAGGAGACCGGGGCGCGGGTCGTCGCGGACGAGAATGGCGTCGAGCGCGGCGAGTACGCGGGTCCGCGGGGCACCACCGTCATCGTTGAAAATCTATTCTACAACGTGCCCGCCCGGAAGAAGTTCCTCCGGACTCCGGGTGCCGAGCTCCGCGCCCTCAGGGAGATGTTCCTGAGGACGGCCCTCCCGAACTACCGGGTCTCGTTCATCCTTGACGTGGACGGGGAGCGCGCCATCACGCTGAATGCCGCGGATGGCATCGACGAGCGGATCGCCCAGGTGTACGGACCGGCGATTCTCGATGACCTGAGCCGGGAACTGCTCCAGGACCTCCGCGTGACCGTGAGCGGTTATCTCTCACGGCCGCACTTCATGAAGGGAACCAGGGCGATGCAGTTTCTCTTCGTGAACCGCCGTCCCGTCGAGTATCGCCGTCTCGGCTTTCTGCTCGGGAAGGCCTACGAGGGGATCGCGCCATCCGGGAAGCATCCCGCGGGGATTATTTTCATTGATATTGATCCGGGCCTGGTGGACGTAAACATACATCCCGCGAAAAAAGAGGTGAAGCTGTTCGATCACCGTTATATCGATCAGCTGATCCTTGGACTCGCGAGGAAGGCGCTGAACCGGGAGCACAGGGTGGCCGGGGGGCTGTTCACTCCGGGGACGGAGTACCCGGCGGCTGCTGCCGGCGAGGTCGTCTCTGAATCCGACGCGTTTCCCGGCGTGTTTCCATCGGGGGCGCAGGGAAACGCGCATTACGACCGTACCGTTGGAGGGGGCGGCCCCGGGTTCGCTTCACCTTCGTCAATTGGCGGGAGAAGCGCGATCTACGGCGAGGGACAACGGGAAGGCGGCATCCGGATCATCGGTACTGCCTTCGGGACCTACATGCTTGTTGAACGGGACGGCGCGCTCTGCATTATCGACTTTCATGCAGCCCATGAGCGCGTTATTTTCGATTCCCTCATGGAACGTCGGGATGGATTCGAGGTACAGCGGCTCGCTTTCCCGAAGATCATGGAGCTTTCACTTGATGACCACGCCCTGGTCATGGAAAATATTGAAAAAATTGCTGAAATTGGGTTTGACATCGAGGATTTTTCAGATCATTCAATACGTATCAACGCCGTTCCCGCCGTCGCCCGCGGTGAGGACGCGGATAGAATTTTCGAGGATTTTCTTGAATCGGCGAGAAGCGGTACGGCCGATCTTCCTGTCGCGGGTGAGATGGCCGCCACGGTGGCGTGCCATGCCGCGAAGCGGGCCGGCGATAGGCTGACCGCGTCGGACATGGAGCGTCTCGCTGGCGAATTGTTCAATGGAAAACGTGAATTACGATGCCCCCACGGGAGGCCTTTCGTCTACCGGCTTTCCCGCGAGGAGATTGAGAGGATGTTTAAACGTCACTAGAGGGCAGGAACCATGAAGAAGATCATCCTGGGCATTTCGTCATCGATCGCGGCGTACAAGGCGTGCGACCTCATCAGGCTCTTCGTGAAGGGGGGGCACGGGGTCCACGTGGTGACAACGGAAAACGCCCTTCACCTGGTGTCTCCCCTGACCCTGGAGGTGCTCTCCGGCAATCCCGTCTACTCCTCACAGTATTCGCGGGACCGGAGGGAGATGGGCCATATTGAACTCAAGGCCGGTGCGGATCTATTCCTCGTCGCCCCGGCAACGGCGAACGTTCTGGGGAAGTTCGCCGCCGGGATCGCCGACGACCTTCTCACGACGACCTTCCTCTCCGTGACCTGCCCGGTCATGATCGCGCCGGCCATGAATCCCGGGATGTACCGGCACCCTGCCGTGAGGAGGAACATCAATATCCTCGAGGCCTGGGGCGTGCGCTTCATCGCGCCCTCCGAGGGCGAGGTGGTCTGCGGCGACGAGGGCGAGGGCAGGCTCGCTGATGTTGAAACCATCCACAGGACGGCCATGGATGCTCTTGCGTGAACGAAAGGCCATCGTGACGGGCGGACCCACCAGGGAGTGGCTTGATCCCGTGCGTTTTATATCCAATCCCTCTACGGGCAAAATGGGCGTCGCCATCGCCGAGGCATGTTTCGCCAGGGCCCGGGAGACGGTGTTCGTCCATGGCCCCATCGATGCGGCCATGGTGAGGGGGAAGAGATTCCGCTGCGCGCCCGTTGAAACCACGGAGGATATGCTTGCCGCCGTGGTGGATGAGCTCGAAGAGAACTGCGTGCTCATCATGGCCGCGGCGCCGGCCGATTACACCCCGGACAAAAAATCCGACACCAAGATAAAAAAGGGCGGTGCAAGGCTTACCCTTGAATTGAAAAAGACCCCCGATATCCTCATGAACGTCGCGGCCCTGAAAAAAGAGGGTCGCGTGCGGAACGTTTTTACCGTAGGTTTCGCCGCGGAGACCGACCGAATCGAGGAATACGCCCTGGGGAAGCTCCGGGACAAGAATCTCGACATGATATGCCTGAACGACGTCTCGCGGCGGGGCGCGGGATTCGGCGGCGACACCAACATCGTCACCATTTTCTTCAGGGACGGGAGCAGGGTCGAGCTCCCGATGATATCAAAGAGCGAGGTCGCCGCGCGCATACTGGATGAGGTCGAATCCAGGCTGCCAAAGTATCTGCTTGCCTTTTAGGGCCCCGGCGTTATTGGCGCGGAGGCCCCGGGAGAGGAGGTGCGCAATGTATCGAAGAAGGCCCGCCGTGGCGGGTTCCTTTTACCCGTCCGATCCTGACCGCCTTGGCGCAATGATCGACGCCTGCCTCGAAGAGGCGTCGGTGAAGGTCCAGCCGGGGGATCCCGTGGGGATCATATCCCCCCACGCGGGATATGTCTACTCCGGCCCTGTCGCCGCCTTCGCGTTCCGGCGTCTCAATCCAAAGGTGGAGCGCGTCGTGGTCCTCGCCCCGTCACATCGGGGGCGATTTAACGGCGCCGCGATTATTCCCGAGGGCTGCTATGAAACCCCACTGGGGGACGTCGAGATTGACGGCGTGATATCCGGCGCCCTGGCATCACTCGACCATTTCACCCCCTTCAGGGAGGCCCACGAGCTCGAGCATTCCCTCGAGGTGCAGGTTCCCTTCCTCCAGAAGGTGCTCGCGCGGTTCACCATCGTGCCCATTGTTATCGGCACCACGGACCTGCCATTATGCCGGGAGATCGCCAGGGGATTGAGCGGGGTCTTGAACGGCGACGGCGTCAGGACCGCCGTGGTAATATCAACCGACCTCTCGCATTACCACACCTACGAATCCGCGAAGGTGCTTGATCGCCGCTTTATCGACGCGGTCGCGACGATGGACGAGTCGAAAGTAAAGGAGGCGGTCGAGTCGGGAAGGGCGGAGGCCTGCGGAGAGGGGCCCGTGATCGCCGGGATGGCCCTCTGCAAGGCCCTGGGCGCGACGAAGGCGGAGGTGCTCAGGTACGCGAATTCCGGCGACACCGCCGGGGGACGCGACCAGGTGGTGGGATATTTCGCCGCCTCTTTCGAAAAATGAGGTTGATCGCATGAAGGAACTGGACAGGGAACAGCAGGCGGCCCTCCTGAGGCTGGCGAGGGCCGTCATCGCCGAATCACTCGACATCTCCGCTCCCGTGCTGCCTGAGTTCTCGGACGAGGTGTTCAGGAACGAATGCGGCGCCTTCGTCACTCTCCATGAGAGAGGAAAGCTCAGGGGCTGCATCGGTTACATCCAGGGGGTAAAACCGATACCCGAGGCCGTGACCGACATGGCCCGGGCGGCCGCCTTCAGGGACCCCCGGTTTCCACCACTTGCCAGGGAGGAATTCGACCGGATCGATATCGAGATTTCAATACTGTCCCCCATCGAGGAGGTCACATCGGTATCCGACATCGTGGTGGGGCGGGATGGACTCATCGTTTCACGGGGGAACCGCTCCGGCCTTCTCCTCCCCCAGGTGGCCACGGAACAGGGTTGGGACCTCCGGGCCTTCCTGGAACATACCTGCTACAAGGCGGGATTGCCGGGTGACGCCTGGCGCGTCGATGGCACCAGGATCGAAAAATTCTCAGCACAGGTTTTCGGGGAAATCGAGCTTGGCATGCTGCCGGGACCGCGGTAATATCGCGGGGAAGGAAGACAGGTTCCGAAGGCCGGCAAGTGCACCCGGGCGAGGGGATAAACGCAGAATCGGAAAAAAGAGGAGTGAATCATGCTTGAAGAAAGCGTACGGATAGTCAACGGTATGCATTTCCGCGAGGGTGAGGGCGATGCCCTTCACCTGGACATGGGCCGGTTGCGGGGGGATTACGGCTACGTGGGACTCTGGTACGCCCGGGACCGGAGCGAGGAGGGCGTCATAACGACGGAGCTCTACTACTCGAATGACGAGAAGCTTCCCTCGACAACGAGCGAAGAAATCAAGGAGAGCAGCTTCAAACAGGCCGTGCGCCACAGGATGCCTTCCGGCGCACGGACAATATGGATGGCCGCGAAAATTGTCGATGGCGGCTACGCCTCCATGAAGCTTCATCCCTTCAGCAAGGAGAGCGTCTACGTCAACTGCAGGATAATAAAGAACAGGGCGCATGGGGCGGACGTAATCGGGAGCGGGATAATCAGGGGCGGCGAGGCACGATTCGCCAGGCTGGGCATAGAGGACAATCTCGGCGCGAAGGATTTTGAAGACACCATTCTGTATGTCGTGCTGATCAAGTCCCCCCCTCCCGGGGACTGGAGGGCCGACGGCTTTCTCGGCGTTCAGGGACTCCCCGTGCAGGTCCCCCAGTGCATCTTCAGCGACGACGGCAGGTATTCCTCCTGGAACGGGCAAAACCCTCTTGACGTGGTTGAGGGGTGAGCCACTATGTCATCCGCCGGCGATCCGCCGGATTGACCTGACCGAGGTGTGCAATGAGGAAAATAACGCTGGCGCTGTTGTTGCTGATTCTGGCCGTCCCGGGGTGTAAAAAAGAGAAGCCCTTCGTTGAGCCGGCGTACGTATTCGCGAAATGGACTCGGGCGACTGAAACCCTCAATTATGCTGATTACGCGTCCTGCGAGGCCTACCCGAAGGAAGAGGGGGTCTTCAGGGAGACGTTTCGAGAGACCTTCTATTCAGAAATGATGCCCATGGAAATAGGTGACGCCGTTGAGCGGCGTGATCCCCCCGCAGACGGGAAGGGTCGATACCTGATGCGGACTGTCCAGTTTGAATGCGCGGAGGTCCGGAGAAGGGACCGGAAGCACGTGAGGGTCCTCAGGGGCGAGGTCGATTTCATACGGTTCCTCGAGGGCGCTCCCGCCAAAAGGGGGTGGCTCATGTGGAACCGGAATATTGTCCGGGTTGACCGGTAGGAACGGGTATCTGGCCATGGGTCTCTATGAACTGTTCGTGGGTTTCCGCTATCTCAAGTCAAAGAAGAGCCAGGGGATCGTTTCCTCGAATACCGTCCTTTCGATTGTTATCGTGTTCCTCGGTGTATTCATACTGATTGTCGTGCTCTCCGTGATGAACGGTTTCCAGGCCGCCATAAAGGACAAGATCCTTGATGTCGATTCGCATATCACGGTCCGGAGCATGTATGGCTCCGCCGAGAGCCTGGGTATTCGAAACTACGAAGGGCTCATCGAGAAGGTCCGCTCCGTTGACGAGGTGCGCTCCGCCGAGCCGTTTATCATGTCCCAGGGCCTTTTCAGGTTCGGTTCAACAATTTCCCCGGTGATCATCAGGGGGAGCGGCAGGGGCGGCGTGATTCCCCCGGAGGTGGCGAAGTTTATCGTGAAGGAGCCCGGGGAATCCGGCGCGAAGGGGAAGGGGGGGCTACCCGACAACACGCTTCGCGATTTTTTCAGCGCCCGCACGGTCTTTATCGGCCAGGAGATGGCCCTCAATAACAGCATACTTGTCGGCGATTACATAGAACTTATCGTGCCCAGGGGTTCCCTCACCGCGAAGACGGGGCTCACTCCCGGAATGGAGCAATTCAGGGTAATCGGTTATTTCAAGACCGAGTACTATGATTTCGACACCAAGCTCGTGATCCTTTCCCTGCCGCAGGCACAGAGACTCTTCGAGGTGGGCGACGCCATTTCCGGTATTGGGGTCAAGATCGATGATGTCTACCGGATGAACAGGGTCGCGGCGCGCATCAACGCCACCCTGGGATATGATTTCATGACCATGACCGCCGAGGAAAAGAACCGCAACCTCTTTTACGCCCTGCAGCTCGAGAAACTGATCATGATGATCATCCTTTTCCTTGTGATTATTTCGGCCGGCTTCACCATCATGGGCACCCTGGTCATGGTGGTGATGGAGAAACGGAAGGCCGTGGGCATCCTGAAATCGATGGGGGCCCGGCCGAATTCGATCATGGTGATATTCGTTCTCGAGGGCTTTTTCATAGGCATTATCGGGTCCCTCGCCGGCGTGATCGGCGGGGTCGCGGCGGCTCTTAACCTTGACGCGATTATCCGTTACGTGGAGGAATCGATCAACGCCGTCATGGGGTTCGTGTGCGAGCTCTTGAACCTGGGCCTGTTCAGCCCCGTCAACCTGGTGCCGAGCCATGTCTATTACATAGAGGGGATCCCCACGGAGGTGAAGCCGGAACTGGTGGTGTTCATCGCCATCGTCGCGGTGTTTCTCTGCACCGTGGCGGCGATTTTCCCGGCCTGGAACGCTTCGCGTCTCCAGCCGGTAGAGACCATCAGGTACGAATAGGGTGTGAACGATGGAATCCCGGGCAATTATCGACATACAAGGCATAGAAAAGATATACGGCTTCGGGCGTAGCGCCCTGAAGGTACTCAGGGGCGTCTCCCTTGAGATACTGAAGGGGGAGGTCGTTTCGATCGTGGGGCCCTCCGGGGCAGGAAAATCAACCCTCCTCAACCTGATAGGCTGCCTGGATTCCTTCCAGGGAGGCGCCATGCACATCAAGGGGAAGGACGTCACGGCCCTGTCCGTGGAGGACCTGTCAGGCTTCAGGAACAGGCATATCGGCTTTATCTTCCAGTCGCACAATCTCCTTCCCGAGTTCAATGCCCTGGAAAACATAATGCTCCCCCTGATGATACGCCGGGTGGGGATGAAGAAGGCGAGAGCGGAAGCGCTGCGCCTCCTGGAGCAGTTCAATCTCGCCGAGCGCGCGCACCACAAGCCCGCGGAGCTTTCCGGGGGGGAGTGCCAGCGCGTGGCCGTCGCGCGCGCCATTGTCGGGAAGCCGGACATTCTTCTCGCAGACGAGCCCACGGGGAACCTCGACAGCGAAAACTCAAAGATGCTTACCGATATGCTTCTGGACCTGGGTAAGGACGGCGGCACCACCATCGTCATCGTGACCCACGACCGGGATATCGCGCGGCGCACGGGGAGGACCGTGACGCTTATTGACGGCGCGATAGTCGACTGACGGTCCCACGCGTCCCGCCGCGTCCTGTCTCCATGAATGACTTGACAGCAGGGTGATAATCGAATAACATATGAAGAATGGCAGCGCGCCTAAACGCCGATGGCGCCCCAGGGCAGGCAGGCGAAACGGCCGCGGGGCGAAAGTTTTCTATGGCCGGAGTCGCCCCTGCGGCCTCTTGATGGACCGGGTATGGCGGAATCGATAACAACCATAACGGACAGCGGTCAATTCGAGGAATTATTTAATAAATATTTCTCAAACCGTGACGTCTACCTGAAAACGAAAAGCGGGGATCTCAAGGTCCAGTTCCTCGGTTTCGGTGAGGGGAACGTGGCCTTCAGGATCCCCCGCGTGAAGAACGCCCCGGAGACGGTTGTGACCCTGACCCACACGGGGGACAGCACGGTCTATGCCAGCCTGAAGACCCTTGAACGAAAAGAGGACACTTTTATTTTTCTCCCCTTGAAAATACAGGTCGTTTCAGAGAAGCGAAGAGAGGAGAGAACCAGCCTGGAAAACGCCGCCGGGAAGAAGGTGCTTTTCGTCAGCAATATCATTTCCCAATCAATGCTGCAGGGTTACCTCGACTCGAACGAGAAGAAAGTGGCGCAGGTCAGGGAACGGATCACGGAACAGCTGAAAGCAGGCTTCCAGAACATACGGGTGGTATTCATCAACGAAACCAGGATCGATGTGCGGATGAAATTTTTTCTCACGTCCTGGTCGCCGATTTTTGTAAGGGACTTACGGGCAAAGCCGAAAGAGGCGGAATCAAAGAGCTTCAATTTCTTTGTCAACGAGATATACGCGAAGGATTACAAGCTTTCAAGCAAGAAAGAATTTGTTTCCGAGGTCTCGGTACCCTTTGTGCTGAGGAACATGATCCCCTACGGCTACATACAGGCCAACAACACCTCGGAGATGACGGAAAACCACCTCACGGTGATCAAGCGTCTGGCCACGATGATCAACGATTATTTCCTCAAGATCAACCTCTTCGTCCCATCGGAGGAAAAGTTCATCGTGACGGACGTTTCGGGAAAGGGTCTCGGCATTGTCTTCCGGGACCGCCGCCTCATGAAATACTTCCAGAAGAACAGCCAGGTGATACTTGACATGGCCCTTCCTGACGGCCACAGGGTGGGAATGGGAGTTGTCGTGAGGAACACCGTGTTCAACGAAGGGGGGTTTATCAAGGTCGGCCTTGAGATCGCCCATATCGACGCGTTGAGCGAGGTGATTTACGATGAGTTTCTCCAGTCGCTCTGATGCAATCACCCGGCCGTCTTCTTCTTTTCGATCTTTTCCCTCGTTTTTGCCGCTTTTTTTTCCAGCTTATACCTCGCTTTTTCCCTGGCAAGGTCGGCGGCGGCGGTCTCTCCGGGAGCGGAAGGCGGCTCCGCGGTGGCGGCAGATGATTTCTTTCCTTTCCTCAGCGCGGCCGCCTTCCCCATGAGGTAGCTCGCAAGCTTTCTGCCGAACTGTGTGATGAACCCCATGACCAGTATGGTCACGGTCCATTTCGCTGCCGTTAGCAGCGTTTCCGTATCAATACTGCAGTATCCGGAGTCTCCCAACGTAATCACCCGCCACATCAAGGCATCTTTGAAGAGCCATGAAAAAAATAATCCATCGCGGGGCAATCGGACAATAACAATTTTTATTATTTTTCATGTTTTTTCCCCGCGGCTGACCCGGGCGCACGGGAGGCGGCGCAGGTGAAAAAAACGCTCCCCAATAAATACTCATTTTATTTCCGGAAACGTCCGATCATATAGTGACGTAATCTGCGTACAAAGCGTTTTGGAGCGTATTTCCATGGACCGTCTCATTGTTAACATGTGTGAAATCCTGGACGCGGAGGCGAAGTGCCTCGCGAACCTGTGCGATCTGGAGGAGAAGAAGACCCACGTGATCATGTCCCATGACGGGAAGAACCTGGAGCGGATTTCACGGGACCAGGAGTCGATCCTGGAACGGATGGCCGCCCTGGAGGCGACGCGCATGACGCGGATGGAGTCGATACGGTCCGCGCGCGGCATCGACCGGGATGTGAAGACCCTCGTGGACATGATTGCCCGCCTGGACGGTGATTCCGCGGCGAGCCTAAGGGAACGGCGCGCGGCGGTGCGCAACGCCGCGGGAAAACTCGGGAGAATGCGCGAGAAAAACCACGCGCTTATCCGCGATAACATGGAGTATTACGAGATTCTCCTGACGGGTCTTCGCAGGGAGTCCGCCCGGGAAAGGGGGTACGGGCGAGACGGCAGGGAGGAGGACGGCCTCAGGAACTCGATCCTCTTCAATCAAACGGCGTAAAGGGGGATGACGATGAGCTCAACGTTCATGGGTCTTGAAATAGGCAAGAAGGGGCTGTCGAGCCACCAGCAGGCGCTCCATGTCACGGGGCACAACATATCGAACGCGGAGAACAAGGAGTATTCACGACAGCGGGTTGTCATAACCGCGGCCGACCCCCTCTACGTTCCGAGCCTTTCCCGGGCAAACGTTCCGGGGAATATCGGCCAGGGGTCCGTGGTCGAGTCAATAGAGAGGATCAGGGACAGCTTCATAGACGACCGCATCGTGGTGGAGAAAAACGCCACGGGATACTGGAAGGTGCGCAACGAGTTCCTGCACCAGGTGGAAACCGTCTACAACGAGCCGAGCGACCAGTCCATGCGGTCGAAGCTTGACGAGCTGTGGAAGGCGTGGGAGGAGCTTTCAAAATACCCGGAAGAGCGTTCCACCAGGGAAGTGGTTAAAGAAAAGGCCGTGAACCTTTCCAACCAGGTCAACTACACCTATCGCCAGCTGTACGAGCTCCGCCTGAACGCCAATGCCCAGGTGGAGCACCGCGTGAAGCAGATCAACCTCTACGCCACGAACATCCGGGACCTTAACGAACGGATATTGAAGGCCGAGGCGCTAGGAGACAATCCCAACGATCTCAAGGACCGGAGGGACGCCCTCATCGAGAAGCTGTCGGAACTCGTGGACATCACCGTCGGGAGAAGCGACCGGGACGAGACGATCGTCTATATCGCCGGGGAGAACCTCGTCCAGGGGGAGATCATACGTCCCATCGAGGCGGTCATGGACCCGGACAACAGCGGCATGTTCAAGGTGGTGTGGCGTGACACGGGCCGCGACATCACGAACACCGGGGGCGAGCTGGGAAGCCTTATCGAGGTCCGGGACAGGGTGATACGCGAGAACATCAACGACGTGAACAGCTTCGCCATAAACCTCGCGGATCTCACCAACGAGGTGCACCGCGACGGATTCAGCCGCAGAAATGAGACCAATATCGATTTTTTCCGGCACATGCCGGCAAGCGACAATCCCGACGGGAATTTCGATCTCAACAACGACGGCATCAACGAGGTAAGCGCGATATTCAGGGTCACGGGCAACAACAGGATCGACGCGTCGGCCGCCATCGGCATAACCGGCACCCTGACATTTGTGGTTAACAACGAGCTTGAATCGACGGTACAGGTGGATTACAACGTGAACGACACCGCGCTGACCGTGATCAAGAAGATCAACGACGCGCGGCTCGGCGTCGTGGCCTACATGAACCATGATGGCAACCTGGCCATCAAGGCTACCACTGCGGCCGACAACGACGCGAAGAATTTCATGATACGGCACCTTGAAGACTCGGGTCGCTTTCTCGTGGGGTTCGCCGGGATACTGAAACAGAGCGGCCCCCAGGGGTCCTTCGATTACCGGCGCACGGACGATATCGCGAAGTTCCTGCCCGGGAGGGAGCATATCACCATCACGCCAAAGTTCAACCCGGCGTCGTACCTCTCGATATCGGAGGCGATCGAGCGTGACGTGGACCGGATCAGCGCCGCCAGGGGGATGGATATCGGCGGCACGGGTGACTACAACACCTCGAACGGCATCGGCGACGGCGGCAACGCCCTCCTGATCGCGAGCCTTCGCCACAGGAACGGCATGGTCGACGTCAGCGCGACGTTCAACGATTTTTACAACGCCGTCATCTCCAGGGTCGGCGCCCAGGGTGAGGAGGCGCAGGACAGGGTCAGGAACCAGGAAACACTACTGAAAAACCTTGCGAATCTCCGGGAATCGATTTCCGGCGTCAACCTCGACGAGGAGATGTCCAACATGGTTGCGTACCAGCACGGCTACAACGCCGCGGCGCGGGTGATTACCGCGATTGACAGGATGCTTGATACCATTATCAACAGGATGGGGGTGTAAGCGATGAACCGCATAACGAACCAGATGATCCAGAACACGATGAACTACAACCTCCAGCGGCACCAGAGCGAGATGGATAAAATTCAGAATTCCCTGGCCACGGGAAAAAACGTGAACATCCCGCGGGACAACCCGATCGCCGCGACCAACCAGATGCTGTACCGGACCAGGCTTACCGAGGTGGAGCAGTACCTGAGCAACCTCGGCGAGTCAAAGTCCCGCCTCGACGAAGTGGACACCGCGCTCCAGTCAACGCTCCGCATATTCCAGCGCCTCCGGGTGCTCACGGTGCAGGGGGCAAACGGCATTTACACCTCCTTCGAGCTCAAGGAGGCCGCCGCGACGGAGATCAACCAGCTCCTTGAAGAGCTGGTGAACATCGCCAATACCAAGGGGGCGACGGGTAGATCGATTTTCGGCGGCCACCAGACGGGGACGGAGGACCGGCCCAATCCCTTCGTGCCGATCTACCAGACGCTGACGGCGGGGAACCAGGGGGACGCCATGATCGGCGTGGAGTACCGGGGGAACATCGGCGAGTTTCTCCGCGAGGTCGCAAAGGGCGAGTACATGGAGGTCGGCGTCCCGGGAAACAAGGTGTTCTGGGCCACGAACCAGATCCTGACATCCAACAGGGATTCCGCGGCCTACACGGCGCCCGCGAACCAGGCGATCCGCATTGACGGGGTGGAGATTGGGATCTCGGCGGGGGATAACCTCGATATCATCATCGACAAGATCAACAACGCGGGGCTCAGCCTTCGGGCCTCGAAGGGGGGAAGAAACAACCTCATACTGGAAACGACGACGCCGCACCAGATATGGCTCGAGGACGTCGGGAGCGGCACGGTCATGAAGGACCTGGGACTCGTCAACGCCACGTTCCCGAATCCGCCCAACAATATCGATCCCACCGTCACCATCGGGGGGATGTCGATATTCGAGATGGTGATCCAGCTCCGTGACGACCTGGTCCGGGGCGACCAGGAACTGGTGGGGGGGCGCGACCTGGGCCTCATCGATATGGGCCTCGAGAACATACTGAAGCACATCGCGGCGGTGGGTGCCAAAACGAGCCGCGTCGATGAACTGGCCAAGCGGACCGAGTATGACAAGGGGAACGTCCTCGCAATGCTTTCCGCCTCGGAGGGCATTGATTACGCGGAAACAATAATGAATTTCAAGTGGCTCGAGAGCGTGCATCGTTACGCCCTTGCCGTTGGCGCCAAGACGATCATGCCGACGCTCATGGACTTCCTGCGCTGAGGCGCGAACGCGCCTCGCGCCGGGCGGCATGAGCGGCGCTGAAAAAAGTTGTTGCGCTGGCGTGCCTGACCGGCACCATCCGTCAGTGCGTCAGCGAAAGCCCCGCGCCTTGCGGGAAGGCACCGGAACGGCCGATGTTCGGTCATTTTGAAAAAAGTCCGGATAAGGAGCAGAGATTTGGGTATCACGATACTGACGAGGCCCTTCGGTGAAATCGAGATCCAGGAGAGCCAACTGATAGACTTTCCCGACGGCATACTCGGTTTTGATTACGTGAAACAGTTCGCGCTTCTGGACACCCAGAATGATAATTCACCGCTTAAATGGCTCCAGGCCATCGGCGAGCCCGAACTGGCGTTCGTCATAATAAGGCCATCGGATTTCATGGGCAGCTACAAACTCCTGGTTTCATCGGCGGACCTCGACGCGGTGGGGACGAAAAAACCGGAAGGGCTCCTCGTCTTCGCCATTGTCACCATCCCGGAAAACCCTGCGGAAATGACCGCGAATCTCCAGGGTCCCATTATCATAAATACCGCGACGCGACTCGGGCGGCAGGCGATATCCCTCAGCGACACCTACCGGGTACGGCACAACATACTCGAGGAGATGAAAAAGGCCGCCAAGGGGTAAGCTCATGCTGGTACTTGCAAGAAGATTGAACGAAAGCATTATGATCGGCGACGATATCGAGATCGTGGTGATCGATATTAAGGGTGACCAGGTAAAACTGGGTATCCGGGCTCCCAAACGCGTGGCGGTTCACCGGAAAGAGATATACGAAGAGATCAAGAGTGAAAATATCGCCGCGGGAGACTCCCGGGTGAGGCCTGAGGAATTAAAGGAGCTGTCCGATTTCCTGAAAAAGGGAAAGGACGGCGGGAAAACCGAGTAGGCAGTCGATGCATGTTTTCTCGATCACCGGCGTCCCGACGCTGTTCACCCTCTTCATCCTGTCGCTCGTCCTCAGGCAGTGGGGGGCCTTCTCATCGAAACGGGCCCTCAAGTATCTCTTCACGCCACTGGTAACGGCGTCCGTTGCGGCCATCGCGTTCTGTTCCATGGTCGATGACGGAATTACGCTGTACCGCTCGCTGGTCCTGGCGGCCCTCATCTTCTCACTGGTCGCCGACGCCATGCTCATGGTGGAGGAAGGCGACCTGCTCATATACGGCATCGTCTATTTCATGCTGGCCCACGGGGCCTTCATCGCCGCGTTTGTCCTCGGTTATTCTTTCGAGGCCTGGCACGCCGCGCCGGCCATTCTCATCGTTTTCCTGATTCTGCTCTTCAACCGTTCGGTGCGGGGACGGACCGGCGGTCGGGATATTTACGTTCTCGTCTATTCAATTGTGATCGGCGTGATGATCTACTTCGCCATTGCGCACGGGGGACACGGCTGTCACCGCAGGGTTGTCTTCGTCATCGCGGGGGCGACACTCTTCCTCGTTTCCGATCTACTTATCGCCTTTCTCACGTTCATAAGGCCGCATCCGCGCGAATCGGTCATCGTGTGGTCCCTTTACGCGCCCGCCCAGCTGCTCCTGGCTCTCTCCTGTTTCGCCTGACGCGTCCCCTGCATAAGAAAAAATATTATTGTCTTGAAAAATGGCGGGGGTATGCGGAGTATCTTCATCGGATACTATTCATGGAACACCCGTAATGAGCATTCTCTCTGGATACACCATCACCGAGAAGATAGCCGAAAGCCGCAAATCGGCCGTTTACCGCGCCACCCGTGATTCAGACGGCCTCGGCGTGGTGCTGAAGGTGATGACCAAGTCCCGTCCCTCGGCATCGGATATAGAAAGATACAAGAAAGAGTACGAAATAATCCGGGAGATGGGAATCGAGGGTGTTATCGCCACGCACGGCATGGTCGAGGACCGCGGCCGTGTCGCCCTTGTGCTGGAGGATTTCAGGGGCCTCTCCCTCAAGGAATACCTTCGATCGCATTCCCCCGGCATTGAACAATCGCTCGAGATCGCGATTTCGCTCGCTGAAACCCTGTCGTACATCCACGCCAGGAATATCATCCACCGGGACATTAAACCGCACAATATCCTCTTTAATCCCGAAACCGGCACGGTGAAGGTGACTGATTTCGGCATCTCGACGCTCCTTCCCCGGGACCAGAACGACATTTACGATCCCGGGATCGTCACGGGGACGCTTCCCTACATGTCGCCCGAACAAACGGGAAGGATAAGCCGTCCCGTCGATTACAGGACCGACCTTTATTCCCTCGGCGTAACGATGTACGAGATGCTTGCGGGAAGGGTGCCCTTTACTTCAGCAGATCCCCTTGAAATCATCTACGATCACCTTGCCAGGGAGCCGGAGCGGCCTTCGAAAATCAATCCCGCGGTGCCGGAAACGATTTCGGATATCGTCATGAAGCTTCTTTCGAAGGATCTGGACAGCCGCTATCGGAGCTGCGCCGGTCTCAAGGCCGATCTCGAGGAGTGCCTGCGTCGCATCAGGACGGAGGGATCCGTCTCACCATTTGAGCTCGGCCGTTATGACACGTCGGATCGTCTCTCGGTTACCGGTTCTTTTGTGGGAAGGGAAAGAGAATTAACACGCCTTGTTGAATCCTTCAACCGGGTGAGCCAGGGGGGGTGCGAGGCAGTGGTGATTTCGGGCCCGCCGGGGATCGGGAAAACGACCCTTGTGACACATCTCGAGGGGGAGGTTGTCGCAAGGAAGGGGTATTTTGTCTCGAGCCGGTACGAGTCGGTGAGGCGCAATACGCCCTACAGCGCCATTATCCATGCCTTTAAAAAACTGATACTGCGTATACTCGCCGAGGGTCCTGAACGGGTAAGCCGGTGGAAAGAAAGAATCTTGTCGGCCCTCGGCGACAACTGCCGTGTTGTCATCGACGTCATTCCTGAGCTCGAAATGATCGTTGAGATACATCCCGAGCTTCCGGAAATAGTATCGGAGAAAACCCTGCACCGTTTCACGAAAGTATTCGGGGATTTCGTCCGCCTTTTTTCGACGGGCGAACACCCCCTCGTGTTGTTCCTTGACGATCTTCACTGGGCGGACCACGCGAGCCTTTCCATTCTTGCCAGCATCATGGGAAGGATCGAGTCGAGCTATCTCCTCCTGCTGCTCTCCTACCGGGACACGGAGGTCGGGCCGGATCACCCGATACACCGGATGCTCGGGGAGATGGGTGACCGGGTAAGCAGGATCGAGATGGGGCCGCTCTCCAGCAGCCAGTACGGTGAGCTTCTCGGGGATATGATGAAGGTGGAAACGGGGAATCTCGGGGATCTCGCCGAACAACTCCATAGGAAGACCGATGGGAACCCCTTCTTCCTGGTGAGCTTCATGAGAAGCATATGCGACAGCGGTCTCCTCGTGTATTCTCCCCTTGGCTGGAAGTGGGACATGGGCGGCATCAGTGCGATGAGGGTGTCGGAAAACGTGGCCGAATTGATGGCGACAAAGATCCGGGACCTGCCCCGGGGAACGGGTGACATCATGGCGCTTGCCGCATGCGTGGGAAACCGCGTCGATATCGAAAGCCTCGTGGTTCTCTCCGGAAGGGAGATCGCCGATGTGCTGTCGGACATCCAGGAGGCGGTACACCAGGGCTACATGTATCATGAGGGACGCCATTATCACTTTGTCCACGACAGGATCCAGGAGATGCTGTATTCGATGATCGAACCCGGTGAACGGGCGGCGATCCATTACAGAATCGGCACCCTTCTTATCCAGAAGGCGAACGAGGCCGATTTGATGGAAAAGATTTATTACGTGGCGCATCAACTGAATGCCGGGGTTTCCCTGATGAACCGCCGGGAGGAGCGCGTGCGGTTGTCGGCCATCAACCTCGCGGCGGGAAGAAAGGCGAAGGAAGCGACGGCCTACGCGGAGGCCTCGGGTTATTTCGAAAAGGGTATCGCCCTCATTGACGATGAATCGTGGGACCGGGAGTACCGCCTTGCCTGGGACCTCCATTTCGAGATGGCCGAAACGGAGTATCTCAAGGGTGATTTCGCCGCCGCATCTTCGCTCTTCGACGTGGTGATGGGCCATTCTCCTGACCTGATCGACCGGGCAAGGATCTACGACCGGCTTATCGTTATGTATACGAACATGGGGGAACAGGCCAGGGCAGTGGAATTCGGGATCGAGGCGCTCCGCCTGTTCCGGATACGGATACCCCGCACGGTGCGCCGCCCATCAATCATGAGAGAGATCGCGAAGGCGAAATTCCTTCTCGGCAGAAGGCGTATTCCCGATCTTGTCGACTCCCCCGTGGTTGATGATCCCGATGTGATCATGGCGATGACAATATGCATGGATACCGGGACCGCCGCCTACTTCGTGGACAACAATATTGTCGCGCTTCTCGCCATGAAGCTGGTAAATATGTCCCTGGAGCGCGGCAACACGAGGATTTCCTCGTTCGCCTACCTTTCCTTCGGCCTCATCCTTGGATACGGCTTGGGTTTCTATACAACCGCGCTTTCATTCGGAGAACTCGCCCTCGGTCTCAATGCCGCCTTTTACAACGTCGACCTCACTCCCAGGATTCTCTTTATTTTCGGTTTTCTGATAAGCCACTGGCGCAAACATTATTCTGAAACCGTTCGCCTTCTCCGCGAATCCTACAGCGTCGGGGTTGAAACGGGGGACCTGAATTACGCGGTGTACTCGGCGGTCAACCTGATCCAGTACAGGATATGGATCGGCGACAATCTCGACCATGTGCTCCATGAATTGATGGGATTCAATGACTTCGTGTACCGAACGAGGAATGACGAGTTCATCTACGAGTTCATCCTCGTCCGGCAGTATATCCTGAGCCAGAAGGGGAGGACGAAGTCCCTCTCTGACTACGGCGATGACACCTTCGACGAGAACGCCTTCAGGGAAAAAATCAGCCGCTACAGGGTCACCACCCACAGTTATTCGATCATGAAGATGGCCTCTCTCTATCTTGACGGGAAATACCAGGAGGCCCTGGAGGTTGCCGAAGGCATCAGGGAAACCATCGGCGAGGTGCTCTACGCGCAGACCAACGTGACCATCTTCAACCTGGTCCATTCACTCGTCCTTGCCGCCCTCTACCGTGGATCGGGTCGACGGGGGAGGCGTCGCATTTCGGCCTCAATCGCGAGGAACCAGAAGGCCATGAGAAAATGGTCCATCCAGTGTCCCGATAACTATCGTCACGGGTACCTGCTCGTGGAGGCCGAAAGATCCGCGATGAAGGGCAGGGAAGCCCGCGCCCTGAGGCTTTTTGACGAGGCCATCCGCTCCGCCCGGGAGAACGGTTTCGTCAGGACCGCCGGTATCGCGTGCGCACGGGCCGGAGAATTCTGCGCGCACCGGGGCCGTGACATTCTGGCCGGGGCCTATATCACCGAGGCGATGAATCTTTTTTCGCGGCACGGCGCGACGGCGGTCGTGGAGGAACTTGAACGAAAATATCCCGAACACGCACAGGGCCAGGCCGAATCGTCCCTGCGGCGCGATGTCACCGAGCACTCAACCGGCTCCTCCGGGGGCATGGCATTTGACCTGGCGACACTCCTGAAAACGACGCAGATCATATCGAGCGAGATCGTTCTGGAAAAGCTCCTGAAAAAGCTTGTCATGGTGATCGGCGAATCCGCCGCGGCCACGAACGGCGCCATGATACTCGAAAAGCAAGGGAAGCTGGTGATAGAGGCCAGCGGCGATATCGTCGCGGGCAGTATCACCGTTCTGCAGAGTCAACCCATTGAATCGAGCGGCGAGATATCGCCGGCCATCGTCCACTATGTGGCCCGGACGCGGGAAAATCTCGTGCTGAATGATGCCGCGAATGTCGGCCTTTTCATCAACGATCCCCATATTAAACGCAATCGATGCAAGAGCGTTCTCTGCATCCCCGTCATGCACCAGGCGAAGCTCTCGGCGATATTCTACGCGGAAAACAACCTCACGGTGCACGCCTTTACCGAGGAGCGGATAGAGCTCTTGAAGACCATCGCTTCATACGCGGCCGTATCGGTCGACAACGCGCGGCTTTACGCGAACCTCGAGGAGAAGGTGACGGAACGGACCAGGGCCCTCGAATTCGCCTATGACCAGGTAACCGAGGCGTACCGCATCATACAGGAGGACATTTCCCTCGCACGCCGGATCCAGGAAAACCTCCTGGCGTACGCCCTCGATGGAGGTTCGCCCTTCACCATCGATATCCATTTCTACCCGATGAGCGAAGTGGGGGGGGATCTCTACGATATCGTTGAACTGAGGCCGGGGGTGCTTCGCGTTTTTCTCGCCGACGCGACCGGACACGGCATACAGGCGGCGCTCGTCACGATGCTCGTGAAGAGCGAATACGGGAAATTCAAATACGATGATGTCCCTCCCTCGGAGATCATGAAGGCCATCAACAACGAATTCATCGGGCGCTACACGAACCTTCCCGTACTCTATACCTGCATTATCGCGGATATCGACATTCACGCGGGCCGGGTCCTCTACGCCTCGGCGGGACATCCCGATCAGTACGTGCTGCATGATGGCGACGTCAGCGTCCTCTCGCGGACCGGCAAGATTATCGGTTTCATCAGGGGCCTTGAATATAAACTCGGCGAGGCGCCGTTCGGACCACGGGACAAGCTCATCCTTTTCTCAGACGGGATTTACGAAGAGTTTGACATGGATCTCAAGGAGTACGGCGAGAAAAGGCTTTTTGACCTTGTGAGGCGTCATTCACGGGAGCCCGTCGCGTCGATCACGAGGAATATCCTGGACGATGTCCGATCCTTCACCGGGAAAGAGCGGATCAATACGAGTGACGATGTGACCGTCATAGGGGTTGAGGTCAAGGCTGATCGGCAATGACGCGCCCGTCGCTGCCGGCGCCGCCCGGAAGCTTTCTCGCATCCCTGATGAGGATGTGGTTTTTCCCGAAGAGCCTGACCCTCCCGGGTGAAAGGGGGTTCGGCGGCGCGTTTTTGAATGGCCTCATGAGGGGGGAGATAAAATCGCGGTCGGCGAAAATTCTCTTCCCGATACGGTTCGCGGCGTAATTCCTTTCGCCATTGTCCAGAAGGAGAATGAACCGGGGTGGGACCGGTTCTTCCAGCGATCTCGCGAGAGGGTCGCGTATGCCCACGACCTCTGATTTGATCCTTACGCGAAGAATGTCCGGCTCTTCGACGCCCAGGAGGGCGAAGGGGGGGTGGGGAATTATTTCGATGGACGTGAAGGGGGCGATAAACCATGACCTGTTCCGCTCGAAGGTTATCCATCGGTGTTTCCTCAGCGCGAGTTCCTCAGGGTGGTCCGCGATCCCTTCGACAACCGTTGGCGCGTCCCTGTGGTCGAGGGAGGGAAATTCCTCGAAGGACGCGTTGCGGGAATCCGATATTTTACCCAGGATCCGCTGTACAAGATTGAAATCGAGGCCCTCCCTGGTGTACTGCTTCCTGTAGGATTCAAGAAGCGCCCTGAGCCTGAGGAGGTCTTCGCCTCCCCCGACCGTGTTGAACGCCGAGTAAATGGAGCAGAGAATGTCCAGCTGGCCGATGATATCGTCGTAGAGCGGCTCGAATTCCGCGTACTTGTGTTCAAGGGCTGTCAGGGATTTTTCCACGGCACTCTGGATCCGCTCCATTTTCTGGAGATTGTAATTCCAGAGTTCGCGATAATCCTGGAATGAAGGGTCGTCGTTTGTTTCCTGTCCCATGCCCGCCGTCCAACCGTGTGGATGAAGGTAATGTACGCTACTCCATCCGTTTCTGCCCGTCAATAATTTTTGTCCCCGGCGCCAAATTACTTGACGTGGAAACTTTTCGTTCAACAATTGCATCAAAAAACGGGATGGGTGGGGGATTCGTGCGTTTCGGCGGCGCTGTTCCCACCGCCTGGTGTGCGGGTATGACGATCCCGCATCGAATGGGCCCCGTGGTGATGCGAGGTGCTCCTATGATCGGCAAGAAGATACGCCTGCAGAGAATAATCAACAGAAACACGGGGAGGATGATCATCGTCCCGATGGACCACGGTGTCACGGTGGGTCCCATTCCCGGTCTCATCGACATGGCCGATACCGTCAACAAGATCGCGAACGGAGGGGCGAACGCCATCGTGATGCACAAGGGGATCGTGGAAACGGGACATCGGTCCAGCGGGAAGGACATAGGGCTCATCGTCCATCTTTCCGCGAGCACCTCCCTGGCTCCCGACTCCAACGCGAAAACCCTCGTGTGCAGCGTTGACGAGGCGGTACGCCTCGGCGCCGACGCGGTGTCGATTCATGTTAACATCGGCGCGAACACCGAGGCGGAGATGCTCGGCATCATGGGCTACATTTCAAGAAGCTGCAGGGACTGGGGGATGCCTCTTCTCGCCATGATGTACACCAGGGGAGCTAAGATAAAAAACGAATACGATGTGGCCGTGGTGAAGCACGCCGCCCGCGTGGGGGCGGAGCTGGGCGCCGATATCGTAAAGGTCAATTACACGGGATCGCCCGAGTCGTTCGACGAGGTGGTGAGGGGGTGCCCCGTGCCGGTCGTGATAGCCGGCGGTGAGAAGATGGAAAGCGATGAGGAGATACTTGAAATGGTGAGGGGATCGGTCGAGGCCGGAGGCGCCGGGGTATCGATCGGCCGAAACGTGTTCCAGCACCCGAGCCCGGAGATAATATTGAAAAAAATCGCGGAGATCGTGCACGGCGGCGGTAAATGAAGGAAGTCTGGCTCCACCTGCCATCATGGAACAAGGGCCTCGTTACGGAGGCCCTCGAATCCGGGGTAAACGCGATCGTGACGACGGCCGACCTCGTGGAGCGGATTCGCGAACTTGGAAGGATCATGGTGATCGCCCCGGACGGCGGCGACCGCAACATTCCCGGCGACGTGGAGATCGTTGTCATAAAGGATAAAAAAGACGAGGAGAGGGCCGCGGCCTCCCTGGCCTCTCGCGCGGTGATTGTTCGCACCACGGACTGGGACATCATACCGATCGAGAATCTGATACCCCGGGGGGGCGAGCGGCTCTATACCTTCGTGAGGCATCTGGATGACGCGAGGCTCGCCGCCGCGATAATGGAGAAGGGCGTTGCGGGTGTCGTTATTGAAACCGGGGACCCCGCCGAGATAGGACGCGTGGCGTCCTACATCCGTGAGATGGACAGCGAGGCATGCGAAATGGCATCGTTCACGATCACGGGGATCAGGGGCATCGGCATCGGCGACCGCGTATGCGTGGACACCTGCGGGAACCTCGGGCCCGGGGAAGGACTCATGGTGGGCAACAGCAACCGGGGGATGTTCCTCGTTCATGCCGAGAATATTGAAAACCCCTACGTCGCTCCCCGTCCCTTCCGCATAAACGCCGGGGCGGTGCATTCCTACGTGAGGGTGCCCGGCGGCAGGACGGTGTACCTCGGCGAGCTTCGCACGGGCGATCCCGTCCTCATCGTGGACAAGGACGGTAAAACCTACACGTCCTACGTGGGTCGATCGAAAATCGAAAAAAGGCCCATGCTCGTCGTGTACGCCACGGACGGCCAGCACGAGTACTCCACTGTCCTCCAGAACGCGGAAACCATTCGTCTTACCTCGCCTGACGGAAAGGCCCTGAGCGTCGCATCGCTCAGGGAGGGGGATGTCGTGCTTGGGTGCAGTGAATCCGGCGGGCGTCATTTCGGCATGGCCGTCGAGGAGACGATTACCGAGCAATAACCAACCTGCCTCCGACTTGCCAACGGCATCCCTATCCCTGAAAACGGGATCCCATTTTTTCTATGCATTCCAAAAAAAAGGATTGAACCGAGGGGGAAGTTTCATTCCTATGGAACGGAGTCCGATGCTGTGGACTCGTAGTGCCGCCCTGGGGTTTCGTAACGTGCGGGTCAAGATGGCAGAGCGGCGACCATGGCACCACTTTGAAGGCTCACGGGTGTATGGGGCCTGTCTGCAAGCCAGCATCGTTTCCTTCAGGGGATAACGGGTGTTGGCTTTTTTGTAATGATGGATGCGGCATCAACAGGTTAACCGCAGCCGCGCCCCGGGCATGTCGACATTACAGGAAGGGGTCTTGCCGTTGAGCGACGCAGTACTGCATTATAACGGGACCGACTATCCCCTCGGCATCGTTGAAGGGACGGAGGGGGAGAAGGCGATCGATATCCGCAATCTCCACAGGGATACCGGGCTCATAACCCTTGATACCGGTTATCAGAACACAGGATCCTGCCTCTCGGCCATCACCTACGTCGACGGGGAAAAGGGAGTGCTCCGCTACCGCGGAATTCCGATCCAGGTGCTGGCGGAGAAGGCTTCCTTCACCGAGACGGCCTTTCTGCTCATCCACGGCCACCTGCCGTCGGAGGAGGAGCAGAAGCTCTTTTCGCGGCGCCTCACCGAGAATTCCATGATCCACGAGAAGATGCTCCGTTTTTTCGACGGTTTCCCCGTAACGGCGCATCCCATGGCCATGTTGAGCACCATGGTCAATGCGCTCTCGGTGTACTATCCACTGTTCTTCACGGACAAATTCGAGAGCGACACCTTTGAATTGATGGCGGTCCGGCTTATCTCGAAGATACGCACTATCGCCGCCTATTCATACAAGCATTCAATCGGCGAGCCCTTTATCTATCCGAGGGACGATCTGCGTTATTGCGCGAATTTCCTTTACATGATGTTTCACAGCCCCGCGAAACCGTACGATGTCGACCCCTTCATCCACCAGCTGCTGAACATACTGCTCATTCTCCACGCCGATCACGAGCAGAACTGCAGCACCTCCACGGTGAGGCTCGTGGGAAGCAGCATGGCAAACCTCTATTCATCGATATGCGCCGGAATCTGCGCCCTCTGGGGCCCGCTCCATGGAGGCGCCAACCAGAGCGTGATCGAAATGCTCGAGAGCATCCAGAAGGAAGGTCTCACGGTGCGGCAGTGCATTGAAAAAGCGAAGAGCAGGGATTCCAACTTCAGGCTTTTCGGTTTCGGCCACCGCATTTACAAGAGTTACGACCCCCGGGCGACATTGTTGAAGGAAAAATGCTGGGAGATGATAAGAATGTTCAACATTCACGAGCCCCTTATCGACATCGCCATGGAGCTGGAGCAGGCGGCCCTCCAGGACGACTACTTCATCGAGCGCCGTCTCTACCCGAATGTTGATTTCTACAGCGGGCTTCTCTACCGGATGATGGGCATCCCCACGGAAATGTTCACGGTGATGTTCGCCATCGGTCGGCTTCCCGGATGGATCGCCCAGTGGAAGGAGATGCATGACGATACGCCCCTTAAAATCGGACGACCCCGTCAGGTTTATATCGGAACGCATCTCGCTGATTACGTGCCGGTGGAGAAGCGGGGGTAGCGGTGCCGCCGAAGCGGCGCGGGGTCCCCGGCCGCGGCAAGCAGCGGATACAGTGTCTGACCCGTGTGCCGATTTTTACAGCATGCGCGTGCATGCGTCATTGGACCGGCGCGGGGCGAGAGCATGATATACCAGATGAACACCAGTCGAAAAGGAGCCGATTGATGTCCAAAAAAAAGATGACCAAATCCATGGACGGCAACATGGCAGCCGCCCATGTCGCCTATGCCTTTACCGAGGTCGCGACGATTTACCCGATAACCCCCTCGTCGCCGATGCCGGAATACGTCGACGAATGGGCCGCCCATGGGCTGAAGAACATATTCGGCGAAAAGGTCAGGCTCGCGGAGATGCAGTCCGAAGCGGGGGCCGCGGCGTCGATGCACGGCGCGCTCCAGGCGGGGGCGCTGGCCACGACCTTCACGGCATCCCAGGGGCTCCTTCTCATGATCCCCAACATGTATAAAATGTCGGGCGAGCTGCTTCCCGGCGTCATGCACGTGACCGCCCGGTCAATTTCCGCGCACGCCCTGTCGATTTTTGGTGACCAGGCCGATATCTACGCCGTTCGCCAGACCGGTTTCGCCATCCTCGCCAGCGGTGGCGTCCAGGAGGTGATGGACCTCGGGAGCGTGGCGCACCTTGCCGCTATCAAATCGCGGGTTCCCTTCCTTCATTTTTTTGACGGTTTCAGGACCTCGCATGAAATCCAGAAAATCGAGGTGCTGGAGTATAAGGACCTGAAAAAGCTCGCGGATTGGACTTCGATCGAGGAGTTCAGGAAGCGAGCCCTGAACCCGATGGATCCCGTTACCAGGGGTACGGCGCAGAACCCCGATATCTATTTCCAGCTTCGGGAGGCGGCGAATCCCTATTACGAGGCGGTCCCGGACATCGTTGAAGGATACCTCAGGGACATGAGCGCGCTTACCGGAAGGGAATACCATCCCTTCGTGTACTACGGCGCTCCCGACGCGGAGCATATCATCGTAGCCATGGGTTCGGTGACGGAAACCATACGTGAGACGATCGACCACATGATGGAGAAGGGAGACAAGGTGGGCCTCATGACCGTCCACCTCTACAGGCCCTTCTCGGCGAAGCATTTTTTCAAGATGCTTCCGAAGAGCGTCAGGCGCATCGCCGTCCTGGACCGGACCAAGGAGCCAGGGGCAACCGGCGAACCGCTCTACCTGGACGTGAGGGACATCTTCTACGGCCGCGAGAACATGCCCCTTATCGTGGGTGGGCGGTACGGTCTCAGTTCCAAGGACACAACCCCGGGCCAGATTATCGCGGTATTCGACAACTTGAGACAGCCGGAGCCGAAAAACGGTTTCACCATAGGCATCACGGATGACGTCACCTTTACGTCGCTTTCGGTGAAGGAAAACTTCAGCACCGCGCCGAAAGGCACCTTTGCCGCAAAGTTCTTCGGCATCGGTTCCGATGGAACCGTGGGGGCGAACAAGAATTCCCTGAAGATAATCGGCGACCACACCGACATGTACGCCCAGGCCTATTTCGCCTATGACGCCAAGAAGTCGGGAGGGGTCACGGTGTCGCACCTCCGCTTCGGCAAAAAGCCGATACGTTCGACTTACCTTGTTATCCGTCCCGATTTCGTGGCGTGCCATGTCCCCTCTTACCTGGAGCAATATGACATGCTCAAAGGCCTTAAGAAGGGCGGGACATTTCTGCTGAACAGCATCTGGGACGCCGAGGAGACAAAGCGGCGACTCCCGGACCATATCAAAAAGTACCTGGCCGAGAACGACATCAGTTTCTATATCATCAACGCAACGGAAATCGCCGAGGAGATAGGCCTGGGCACCCGAACCAACAGTATCATGCAGGCGGCCTTTTTCAAGCTGGCGGACGTCATCCCCTACGATGAGGCCACGGGATACATGAAGGAAGCCGTGGACGCCACGTACGGGAAAAAGGGCGACGATATCATCAGGATGAATTACGCCGCGATCGAGAAGGGTGCCGAGGGCCTGGTCAGGGTCGAGGTCCCGGCGGAGTGGAAGGACATCGTGACGGATGCCGACGCCGCGCGCGGCGAGGTCCCGGAATTCGTGCGCGAAATCGCGGACCCCATGAACCGCCTGGATGGAGACAGCCTTCCCGTGAGCGCATTTTCGGACATGCCCGACGGCACTTTCCCGCCCGGTACCACGGCCTACGAAAAGCGGGGTATCGCGGTCCATGTGCCGGAATGGCAGCCCGATGAATGCATCCAGTGCAACCAGTGCTCCTATGTCTGCCCCCACGCCGTTATCCGGCCCTTCCTCCTTGACGACGCCGAGGCGGCCGCAGTCCCGGAGGGGACCCGGCTTGTCGACGCCAAGGGGAAGGGACTCGAGGGCTACAAGTTCAGGATACAGATAAGCCCCCTGGACTGCACCGGCTGCGGCAATTGCGAACAGACCTGTCCCGCGAAACCGAAGGCCCTGATCATGAAAAATCTTGATGACCAGATGGCGGAAAGTGCCCGGTGGGCCCATTTCAGCCGCACTGTCACGTACAAGGACACCCTGGTAGCGAAAAGCACCGTGAAGGGGAGCCAGTTCGCCCGGCCCCTCTTCGAGTATTCAGGCGCCTGCGCCGGATGCGGGGAGACCCCCTACATCAAGCTCATCACGCAGCTCTACGGTGACCGCATGATGATCGCAAACGCGACGGGATGTTCATCGATCTACGGCGGTTCCGCGCCAGGCACCCCGTACTGCGTCAATTCTGAAGGGCACGGTCCATCATGGGCGAGTTCCCTATTCGAGGACAGCGCCGAATACGGTTTCGGCATGAAGATTGGCGTCGAGCAGCTCAGGGACCGGGTCGAGGAATGCGCGCGGGAACTCATCAGGGGCGGCGCGTCCCCGGCCCTGAAAGAGGCGCTCAGCGAATGGATCGAAGGCCGGGACGACGCGGAGAAATCAAAAAAAGCTTCGACGAAACTCGTGCCTCTTCTTGAGTCGGAAAAAGACGATAACGCCCGTGAAATCCTCCGCCTGAGGGACTATCTCCCCAGGCGCTCGATCTGGATTATCGGAGGTGACGGGTGGGCCTACGATATCGGCTACGGTGGCGTCGACCATGTAATTGCGTCGGGCGCCGATGTCAATCTCCTGGTCCTGGATACCGAGGTCTATTCGAACACCGGGGGACAGTCATCCAAGGCAACGCCCGTGGCCGCCGTCGCCAAGTTCGCCGCGGCGGGGAAAAGGATCAGGAAGAAGGACCTCGGCATGATGGCGATCACCTACGGGTATGTCTACGTGGCCCAGGTGGCCATGGGAGCCAGCCAGTCACAGTTCCTCAGGGTTGTCCAGGAGGCGGAGGCGTATCCAGGCCCCTCTCTCATCATCGCCTATTCGCCGTGCATCAACCATGGCCTCCGGGCCGGCATGGGCAAGAGCCAGCTTGAATCAAAGCTCGCGGTGGAATGCGGGTACTGGCACCTCTTCCGCTATAATCCCCTTCTCGAGAAAGAGGGGAAAAATCCATTCGTTCTTGACTCGAAGGAGCCTGACTGGAATAAATTCCGGGATTTCCTCATGGGGGAGGTGCGGTACACGTCCCTCAAGAAGGAATTCCCCGACGTTGCCGATGAGCTCTTCAAGGCCGCGGAGGAGAACGCCAGGTGGCGATATAATTCCTACCGAAGGCTCGCGAGCCTCGAATACTGACGCCGCAGCGGTGGCGGCCTCACGCGGGAGTTGAATGAGATGAAAGACACGGTGGTCTGGATAGATTTCGATACCATGGAGCGATTCATGACCGACGTGTTCATCGCGGCGGGCGTTCCCGTGGAAGACGCGAAAATATGCGCCGACGTGCTCATCACTTCCGACAAGCGGGGGATCGATTCCCACGGGATCAACAGGCTGAAACCGATCTACATCGACCGGATCCGGGACGGGATCCTTTCGCCGGTCACGAAGATCGATATCGTCAGGGAGGGACCCACCACGGCGGTTCTGGACGGCAATAACGGCATGGGTCACGTGATAGGGAAACGCGCCATGGCGATGGCCATTGACAAGGCGGACAAGTACGGCATGGGCATGGTGGCCGTGCGCAATTCATCCCACTACGGAATATGCGGGTACTACGCGATCATGGCAGCCGAAGCGGAGATGATCGGCGTTACCGGGACCAACGCGCGTCCGAGCATCGCCCCGACCTTCGGCGTGGAGAACATGCTCGGCACCAACCCCCTTGTTTTCGGCATGCCCACGGACGAGGGTTTCCCCTTCGTGATAGATTGCGCGACCTCGGTATCGCAGAGGGGCAAGATCGAGGTCTATGCCCGCGAAGGCAAGGCACTTCCGGCGGGATGGGTGGTCGACGAGCGCGGCGAATCGACGACGGATGCGGGCCTGGCCCTGGAAAAACTCATTGACGGTACCGCGGCCCTCGCCCCCCTGGGCGGCATTGGCGAGGAGGGGGGAGGGTACAAGGGATACGGCTACGCGACGGTGGTGGAGATATTGAGCGCGGCGCTCCAGGCGGGCAACTTCCTCAAAATGCTTTCGGGCTTCGAAAACGGGAAAAAAATCCCCTACCGGCTCGGCCATTTCTTCATGGCCATAAACATTTCCCATTTTATCGAGCCATCCGAATTTAAAAAAACGGCGGGAGACATTCTCAGGGAGCTCAGGTCCTCGAAAAAAATGCCCGGTCGGGAGAGGATCTATACGGCGGGGGAGAAGGAATACCTCGCGTGGGTTGATCGAAAGGAGAGGGGTGTACCGGTCAACATGAGCCTCAGGAAGGATATCATCGCCCTTCAGGATGAGTTTAATCTGAAAGGGTACCCTTTCCCCTTTTAACTGAACCGTGCCGAAGGCGTGAAGCATTCATCGCGCCCATATAATCCTGTCGAAATTCTTTACGCCCTGTCCCTGGAGAAAATCCTTCCATTTGACACTAACCGCCGTGCCCGTGAAATCCGCGTCCCTGAAATGGGCGTGGTAAGGCGAAACGTCCATATCCCGTCTCGGTGTGCCCCGGGCCACCAGGCTTTCTTCGGCAGGGGACTGCACAAGCAGGGCGCCCCGCATATCCGCCCCGCTCAGGTTGGCGTGGTAAAAGTAGGCGTTTACCAGGTTGGTGTCCCGGAGGAATGCCCCCCGGGCGTCGACATGACGGCAGTTGGCGCCGCGCAGGTCCGAACCGGAAAGGTCGGTCCCGCTCAGATCCGCCCCAAGCAGGTCGGCGTTAACAAGGACCGAGTTCTTCATCCTGGCGAAACTTAGATTCGTCCCCACGAGCCTCGCCCTGGTGAGATTGATTTCTTCAAGGTTAAGGTTATAGAGATCGAATCCCGAGAAGTCAAGGCCCGCGAGCTTCTTGCTCATCAGGTATTTTCTGAAGAGGCGGCCACGGCAATCCGTTGCGAAAAGCATCGAGAAAATGGCGATAATAATGACGCATCGCCGCCACCAGGTGTTTTTCATCCGGCATGCGTGACGACTATCTGCCATGAGGCGGCCCTCCTCCAGCGCGGGCCAGCGCTCCGAAGGTCGATGAGAGGCGGTGGCCCTTTGAGAAAAGATACGCCGCTGGATGCTGCCGTCAAGACATTTCACGGGCTTCCCTGGCGAAGGCCTCAATTCAAGGATGAAGTGCAACATTAGGAATCAGTAATAATAGTAGTCTCATGGGGGCTCTTCCCATAGGATTGAGTTTGACAGAACATAATCCGAGGAGGAACCACCCATGAGACTGTATTCACACATAACGAAAGACGAGCGCCATGTCATCCAAAAAATGCTCTATTCTAGCGTATCAAAGATTGAATTGAGCAAATATCTGGGACGCGATCGATCTACCATTTATCGAGAGCATACACGAAACAGGACAAAAGGCTATCATTATCAAGATGCACATGAACGTTATTGCGCCCGAAGGTATAGGCGTCGGAGAAAGCTCGATAGCAATGGTGTGTTACGGCTTCTTGTATGCTCTTTGCTTATGGAGAGAAATTCCCCTGAAGTCACATCATATTATTTGAGGAGCCAGTTTCCCGGAGATCCTGAGATGCATATATCAACTGAAGCCATCTATCAATGGGTGTATGCGCAGCATGGGGAGTACCACAATATGTTATTGCTTAATTATCTGTTCACAAAGAGGAATAAACGTCAGAAACGGTCCCTGATATATCAAAAAAGAGAACTTATTGCTGGGAAACGGAACATTTGTGAACGTCCGATAGAGGCTGATGAAAAGACTGTCGCCGGCCATTTGGAGGGTGATCTCATTACCAGTGCAGGGAATGATGCATATTTACTTACCCTGGTTGACCGCAAACTGGCGCATATCTGGGGTGTTCCAGTCCATTCCAAGGATGCGGAAATCGTATCCCGAGCTGTCGTGGAGGCACTGAACGATTTACCTGCCGGATTCGTTAAAACAATTACATTCGATAATGGTAGTGAATTCAGCTTATTTCAGAATATCGAAAAAGCATTGGAATGCAAGGTCTTCTTTGCCGATCCATATTGTTCATGGCAACGTGGGTTAAATGAGCATATCAATGGACGCATCCGCCAGTATATCCCTAAGAAAAAAAGTTTTGCCCACTTGACCGATGATGATTTTGAGGATATCCTCTGTGCAATAAATTCGAGGCCCCGAAAATCCCGTGGGTGGCGTACCCCGAGATCGCTGTTGAATGAACTGATTTGTTGCACTTGAATGTTGAATTCAGGAGGGAGGCTCGACGACAGGGTATTATTTCCTTGACTTTTTCGGTGAGCGGATACACCAGTTTCGTGAGACCAAGGAGGCCGGTTATGGAAGAGATCAAAGTCGGTACCGTGGTAAAATTCTTCGCCAAGCCGGGTGTTGCGGCAATCGAGGTGGCTGACGGCGAAGTGAAGGTGGGCGACACCCTTCATTTCCGGGGGCACAGCACTGACTTCAACCAGGTCATCGAATCAATGCAGGTGGAGCACGCCCAGGTGGACACGGCCAGGAAGGGGGATTCTATAGGAATCAAGGTGGCCGATCGCGTGCGTGAGCATGATGAAGTCTATCTCGTGAAGGGGTGACGGCCCCCGTTTGCCTTGATGTTCCCTCAATCAATGAGTCCGGCATTTACCGGACCAGGGGTGAATTTTGCCTTTTCATGGAAAAAATGGTTGTAACCTCTTTTGTCGGGGTGTACGATAGGAGTTTCCGGATTGGAGGAGGAACGCCGTCCGGACCACCATACATGGAGGAGGTTCGTCATGAACAGCGTGTACAAGGTCATCGAGATAATCGGAACCAGCACGACATCGTGGGAAGACGCGGCGAAAAAAGCCATAGAGGCCGCGTCCAAGACCCTGAAGGAAATCCGGGTCGCCGAAGTCAAGGAATTGGACATCAACGTCGAGGAAGGCAAGATGATATTCCGCGTGAAGCTGAGGCTTTCCTTTAAATTCGTTGACTGACGCCCCTCCGGGGGGCGGGTGAAATAACAGCGGCACCGGCGGTGCGCCGGTTATCGGACGCCGCCTCTCTCCATTCGGGCGTTCCGCGGCGGCAACAGGTACAAGAACGTAATGGTAAAAACAGGCCTCGATCGCCTTCTTGATCGAAACGACATCATCCGGAACCGACGCATCGGCCTTATCGCCAACCATACATCGGTAAATGCCGATCTGCATTACGGGTGGGACCTCATTCGGGAGACGGGAGCGGACCTGCGGATCATTTTTTCGCCCGAGCACGGGCTCTTCGGCGTCGAGCAGGACCAGGAGCCGGTGTCGAAGGTGCCCTCTTTTCCGGATCGCGTGCAAAGCCTTTACGGGGATTCCTCCGCCACCCTCGCGCCCAGGGAGGAACACCTGGAGGGTCTTGACGCCGTATTGTTTGACATCCAGGACGTGGGGAGCCGGTATTACACCTACGTCAACACCATGGTTTTCTTCATGAAGGCCCTCGACGGGCGCGGCGTTGAGTTCATGGTCCTTGACCGGCCAAATCCCCTGGGAGGCCTGAGCGTCGAAGGTCCGGGGTTGAAGGATGGCTATGAATCATTCGTGGGGGTTCTACCGGTTCCCGTACGGCACGGCCTCACCGCGGGTGAGATCGCCCGGCTGGCCCTCTCGCACTTCGACCTCGATCTCGAGCTATCCGTCATCGAGATGGAGGGATGGGATCGCGGGATGTTCTTTGACGAAACGGGCCTCCCCTGGGTACCGCCGTCGCCGAACATGCCGTCTCTGGATACCGCCCTGGTGTATCCCGGGTCCTGCCTCTTCGAGGGAACGACCGTGTCCGAGGGGAGGGGCACCACCACGCCTTTTCAGGTGATCGGCGCTCCCGGCGTGGTGCCGCATGAACTCGCGGCAGAACTGGACGGGCTTCCCCTCCCCGGGGCCCGTTTCCGCCCCCTCTGGTACCGACCCACATTCAACAAGCATTGCGGGAAGACCCTCGGGGGTGTATTCATACACGTAACGGACAGGCAACTCTTCAGGCCCTTCGCGACCGGGGTCGCCCTCGTGACGGTTCTGCGGAAGTTGTGCCCGGGTTTCGAGTTCACGCGCGGGGTATATGAATTCAATTCTGAGCATCCCGCCTTTGACCTTCTCGCGGGAAGCGCGTCCATAAGGGAGATGATCGAGGGGGGTGAGGCGCTCGACACGATACTCGATTCCTGGGCCGAAGAGGAGCGCGATGCCCTGGAGGCAGTGAGGGAATATTATATTTACGGTGAATCGTGATGCCTCTTGACCCGGCCCTCGTCGTCATCGCCGCATACCTTGTCGGGGTCAACCTGATCGGCCTCGCGTGCACGCGGGCATCAACCCTCAACGAGTATTTCCTCGGGGGCAGGAATCTTCCCTGGCCCGTGGCCTGTTTTTCAATCGTCGCCACCGAGACGAGCTCCCTCACCTTCATTTCCATCCCGGGTCTCGCGTATATATCGAACCTGGGCTTTCTCCAGGTTGCACTCGGCTACATCATTGGCAGGGTCCTTGTCGCGGCGATCCTCCTCCCGAGGTATTTTTCCGGAAACCTGGAAACCGCCTATGAATTCATCCAGAACCGTTTCGGGCTCCTCTCTCGGCGCGTGATCGCCGTGGTCTTCCACGTCACGCGTCTTCTCGCCGACGCCATACGGCTATTCGCAACGGCGATCCCGCTATCCCTCCTCCTGGGCTTCGAGGGTTACTGGCAGGCGATCGTAATCGTCGGACTCGCGACATTCCTTTACACACTTTACGGCGGGATGAGGTCAGTAGCGGTAGTGGATTCGATCCAGCTTGTTATATACCTCGTGAGCGCCGTGGCGGGAATCATGGTCATCGCCCACAGCATGGGGATCACGGCGGGTTCGCTGTTGAGCCGCATACCATCTTCGGGGATGGTCCTGTTTTCCACGGGAATCAAGGAGGGCTGGCGCGGCATATTCGGCTCTTACAACATCTTCTCAGGGCTGATCGGAGGCGCGATGCTTTCCTTCGCCTCCCACGGCACGGATCACCTTATCGTCCAGAGGGCCCTCTCCTGCAAAGACCTTTCCTCCGCGCGGAAGGCTATGATCGGGAGCGGTGTGCTGGTGTTTTTCCAGTTCGCGATATTCATGATCCTGGGGCTCTGCATCCATGTCCTTCTCAGGGGGCAAACCTTCGATCTCCCCGATACCATCATGCCCTTTTTCATCATCAATCACGTTCCCGCGTTCTTCAGGGGGCTCATGCTCGCGGGGATATTCGCCGCGGCGATGTCGACGATAAGCTCGTCGATAAACTCGATCTCTTCCTCCACGGCGCTTGATATTCTCATGCTCTCGCGGAAGGATCTTCCTGAGAAGCGGAAGGTCCTCGTGTCGCGGCTCATTTCCCTTGCGTGGACCCTGGTGCTCATGGCCCTCGCCATGGCGATGCGTAACACGAAGAGTCCCCTCGTGGAGCTGGGGCTGAGCATCGCCTCGATAACCTACGGCGGGATGCTCGGGATTTTCATCCAGGGCGCGCTTTTCCGGCGGTTCGGCGAAGGGGCGGCCCTTTCGGGAGTAGTCCTCAGCATCGCCCTCGTGCTCGCGATATCAATCGTGACCCCCCTGTTCTGGCCGTGGTACGTTCCGGTAGGATTCCTGATAGCCTTCGGAACCGGTTCGGCGGTCCAACTGGTTCTGGGAAGGAAGAAGGACGGCGTCAGTCCTGGCTTCGGTCCTCAATGATCTTCAGGGAGGGATGGGTGATACACATGTCGTTTTCGTAACGCGTGTCGAATAGTATCAATATTTCCGTGCGGACGTTTTTCTTGATGATGAAGTAATACTCGCCGGCCAGTTTCCTCACCAGGTCGATCCCCCTGCCTGTTTCGGATATCAACGAGGTGACGTCCTCGTCTTCGGTTGACGCGCGGTCAAGAAGCACGTTCTGTTCGATAACCTTGTTGATGCTTTCCAGGATAGTCATCTTGGAAAGCTTGCCACGGTAGTCGTCTATGGCGATGCCGTAGCGGTCGTCGGAGCGGGCGAAAAAGAGGTCGACCCACTGGCCCTCGGCGAGTTCGACCGGGATCCTCCGCTGTTTCTGGTCGGTATGGCCGTGGGAGTGGTAGACCGCGTTTATGGCCATCTCGTTCAGGATAAGGCTCAGGGTGATACGGTTCCGGATGGGCATGCCCCAGGCGGTGATTTCATCGATGATCATGTCGATGGCCTTCTTTATCTGCCGCGACGCCGTAATCCTGATTTTTTTTATATCGACAAGGCCGGGGAGGTAGTTTTCAAGGCCGAAGATCCGGTCCCCGGTAATAAGCTTGTCAGCGAGATTGAGAAGCTCGTCTTTTTTAATGGGTTTGCAGAGGACGTTGCCGATGCCTTCACGGAAGATGGCGTCGAAAAAGTCGTCCATGTTCTTGTCCGTCGTCATGATCGTGGGGATGTAGGGGAAATGCCGCGAGATGTAGTTGTAGAGATCGAAGGCGTTGTCGCCCGGGAGCTCGACCTCGGAAACGACCAGATCGAAGTCGAGGGCGTTGAGCTTCGCGACGGCGTCATATGCGGACTCGCAGAGCTCGACGCGGTAGCCGCTTTCATTGAAAACCCTTGCGATGGATTCCCTGAAGTCCGAATAATCAACAACAAGCACGTTATGCATGATCTGCTCCGGTGCGAGGCCCTGTTCCCAATTGAGCCGCGATGAGTATCGGTAGTACTGGACGGCGGTTATGGCAAGAAAAAAATTGTCGTGAAAAAGGTCCCGGGATGTCGAAAAATGTATTGAAAATTCATCCCTTTAGTGCATAGAGTGATCGATGGACCCAGGCCTCCCGCGCGGGGGGCTTCGAAGCCAACTGGAGGACATAATGAAAAAAGCATATATCGCAGCGGCATGTCTCCTCATCGCCATGGGCGTTTCAACCGCCCAGGAGCCAGCCGGAAAAACAAAGGAGGCCTCCCTGACCTCGGAAAGCCTTGACCAGGAGGGCAAGAAGCTTGATGAGCAGATATTCGATCTCAACAAGAAGATCGGGGAGATCATCGGCAATTATGAGCTCCTGAAGGCGGAAGGAATACGATGGGTCCCCTACCAGATGACCTATATCATGGGGAGTAATTATATCGAAATGGAGAAGCACAGCTTCACCAAGGAGGGTGTTTTCGGAAGGGACATCACGGGCCTCCAGAGCAGAAAGATCAAGATATACACCGACGGCAAAACAGTCTCGAAGATCGAGTCGGAGATTTATGAGCGGGATTACTATGGCGGCACTTCCAACATCGTCCGGATCGTCGATCCCTCGCCCATGGCCCAGGGAACAGATAATGTGACCTTCACGAACATCATCAACGGAAAGACGTACCTTGAGAACAAGCGTCTTGGAGAGATCAAGAATACCACGGCCTTCCCGATTCGCAATGACATAAAGAGGGAGTTTTTCATACCACATCTCGTTTATTTCCGGAGCTCTATTCTTTTTATCGCCGAATCCTACATGAAGGGCCAGAAGGACTCGGAACATGGCATGCAAGAATTTCTCAAAAAGGCTAAGCAATTTTAATTGATTCACACAAGGGTGCTGGGGGCCGCCTTCGGGCGGCCTTTTGCGTTTCGATGGAAATCAACGAAAGAAAAGAATTTATTCTCTCCCCGGCGCTCAGTTCACGAGTACCCCGCGCGCGATAAAAGTGTTGACATCAGGGACGGCTGATTACGATGCTTTAAAATGTGACGGCAATCAATCGCCGCGAATCCCTTCGCGGGGTCCCGTCGACGTTAAAAATCATTCCTGGAGCATACGATGAAACTTGCGGTTATTGGCACGGGGTATGTCGGTCTGGTGACCGGCGCCTGCTTCGCGGATATGGGCAACGACGTGTGGTGCATAGATATCGACAGCAAGAAGATCGAGGGCCTCAAGAAGGGTGTTCTTCCTATCTATGAGCCGGGCCTCGAAGAGATAGTGAAGATGAATTATTCCGAGGGCCGTCTTCGGTTCACCACGGACCTTCGCGAGGGCATCAGGGACGTGACCTTCGCCTTCATCGCGGTCGGTACCCCCTCGGATGAAGACGGCTCGGCTGACCTCCAGCACGTCATTAACGTGGCCAGGGAAATCGGCAAGACCATGGAGGGGTACCTGGTCATCATAGACAAGTCCACCGTGCCCGTTGGTACGGCGGAAAAGGTGCGCCAGGCGGTACGTGAAGAGCTTGACCGGGGGGGGCGCGGCGAGATTGAATTCGACGTGGTTTCAAACCCGGAGTTTCTCAAGGAGGGGAGCGCCGTAGAGGACTTTATAAGGCCCGACCGGGTCATCATCGGCGCGGATAACGCCCGCGCCGCGGACCTCATGCGGGAACTGTACTCGACCTTCGTGCGCAAGGGTGACAGGGTCATGGTCATGGACATTCCCTCGGCGGAGCTCACGAAATACGCCGCCAACGCGATGCTTGCGACCCGCATCAGCTTCATGAACGAGCTATCGAGTCTCTGTGAATTGACCGGCGCGGACATCGAGAGCGTGCGGAAGGGAATCGGCTCGGACAGCAGGATCGGCAACGCCTTTCTCTACGCGGGGATCGGATACGGCGGCTCATGCTTTCCCAAGGACGTCAAGGCGCTCATCCACACGCTGAAGGACCACGGCTTCGGCGCGGAGATACTATCATCCGTTGAGAAGGTAAACCGTCAGCAACGGATAAGCTTCCTCGATAAGATCACGCGGCACATGGGAGAGGACCTGAAGGGGGTCACCTTCGCTGTATGGGGACTCGCGTTCAAGCCCCAGACCGATGATATGCGCGAAGCTCCCGCGATCGACATCATCAACGGCCTGCGGGAACGGGGCGCCTCGATCCGGGCCTATGACCCGATCGCCGCGGATACCGCCCGCGACATCCTGGGGGACGAGCGCATCGAGTACTTGAAGAACAATTACGACGTCTTGCAAGGGGTTGACGCGCTTCTTCTTCTCACCGAATGGCACCATTTCCGAAAGCCGGATTTTCAAAAGATGAAGTCGATGATGAAGAAGCCCGTGATTTTTGATGGAAGGAACCAGTACGAACCCGAGAAAATGAAGGAACTGGGATTCACTTATTTTTCCATCGGCAGGAATTGAACATGGCGGGTTCTAGCTGATGCCGAGGCCGAACACGCGCGACGCGTTTGCCGTGGTGTGCGCGGCTATCGCTTCAACGTGTTCGCCCAGGATGTCCGCTGCTCCACGGAGGTTGTAGAGGATGTTGCGCGGGTAGTTCACCTCGCCCTTCTTTTCCACCGGGGGAATATCCGGGCTGTCTGTCTCGAGAAGAAAATTTCCCGGGTAGATTTTTTTCAGGACCGCCGCCCGTTTTTTGCTGTTGCGGTAGGTCAGCACCCCACCCATCGAAAAACTCAACCCGAGGCGCAAAAGCGCATCCGCGATTTCCTCGCTCCCTGAGAAGGAATGCACGATCCCCCCGGCCGGCGGGAGGCCGACTCTTTTCAGCGAGACAATCAGCTCGTTGAAGGCCCCGCGGCAGTGCATGATCACCGGGAGACCGGTCTCCCTCGCAACGGCGAGCTGCGCCTCGAAGAAACGCACCTGGAGGGCGAAGTCGCCGCCTTCAATTTTCCTGTCCAGGCCGATTTCACCTATCGCCACGGCGCCCAGGCGTTTCGCCGCGGCAAGGGAGGGGAGCGCCTCCATGAAGGATTCTTCAATATACCAGGGATGGATGCCAATGGCGAATTCAACGTCGGGATACCGCGCGGCGATTGACCGGGACGTCTCCCACTGGGCGGGAACAATGGAAGAGGTGATGAGCCTGACAATTCCGGCCTCGCGCGCGTCCGATATGACCCCGTCCAGCTTTCCCGAGAAGCGGTCGCTTTCAAGGTGACAGTGGGCGTCAACGAGCTTCACGGTCACTCCCCTATGATCTTCACCAGAACGCGTTTAGGGCGCCTGCCGTCGAACTCGGCGTAGTATATCTGTTCCCATGGGCCGAAATCGAGCTTTCCGCCGGTTATCGCGGCAACGACTTCGCGGCCCATGATGGTACGCTTGATATGGGCGTCCCCGTTATCCTCACCGGTCCTGTTGTGGCGGTACCGGGACAGGGGCTCATGCGGGGCCAGGCCCTCCAGGAAGTCGTCGAAATCCTGAATCAGGCCGCTCTCGGCGTCGTTCACGTACACGGAAGCCGTGATGTGCATCGCGTTAATCAGGCAGAGGCCTTCCCGGACGCCGCTCTTCTGCACCAGCTGTTCCACCCTGTCGGTGATGTTAATATACTCCCTGCGGCTCTTCGTGTTGAAAGTGAGGTGTTCGGTAAGGGATTTCATTGTATCCTCCGGTACTGGTGTGTGGTGATACGATAAACCACGCCGTGTGACCTGTCAAAATAAATATCAGACGTCGTGGCGCGTGGAACGGGTCGTCAATCGGCGCGGAAACGCGGCAAAGGGTTATGCGCCGGAAATTGACTGGGCCAGGAGGTTGACCGGGTGGAGGACCTTGTATTCGGTGTGACGGGAAATCTGGAGATTGCATGTTTCGCAATCGGTGACCACAAATTCGGGATTGGCCTGTTCGATCAGCTGAACGAGCTGCGACGCGATGTCGGTGCTTATGGCGTGGTACTCTTTCTTGAATCCATAGGTTCCCGCGATGCCGCAGCATTCCGAATGAAGGATGACAAGATCGAGGCCCGGTATCCTCTTCAGCACATTGATGGTGTAGATCACGCCGCCCTGGCGCTCCAGGTGGCACGGCGAATGGTACGCCACGCGGAGAGGGACGGGCTTCAGATCCGGAAGGTTGCCCGCCTCGAACTGGTCGAAGAGGAACTTGGTGATGTATTCAACGTCGTTGTAAATGGCGCCGTTGTCGAGATCGAGAAAGTGCGAGTACTCGTGCTTCAGGGCGTAGGAACAGCTCGATGATGTCGACACGATTTTTCCCCCCGTGGCGGCTTTACGTACGGAGAGGTTCTTAATGTTATGGAGGGCGTTTGCCTTCGCCTTTTCAATGTACCCGTTCGCGATGAGGGGAACGCCGCAGCATTTCTCCCTTGTGATCTCGACCCCGATGTTCATGGCGTTGAGAACCCTTACCAGGTCCATCCCGAGTTCGTGGTCGTTGTAGTTGACGAAGCATCCATGGAAATAGGTCACCCGTTTTTCATAGCGCGCCTGGTCGCCCCTGAGCCTTCTGAATTTTCTCGCGAAGGTCCCCGATGCATAGGACGGGAAGACGCTCTGTGAGGGGATTTTCATCACGAGGTCCATGAGGAGCTTGACCGGTGGAAAACGCAGGAAAAAATTAACGATGGAGCTGAACCGCGTTGCGATGGAGCCCACGAGGTCGGTTCGGCTCATGAAGAAATCGCGGGGCCTGAAGAATCCGCGTTTTACGTAATTCCATTTTGCCATCTGGATGATGCTGGCGATCTGCACGCCCGAGGGGCAGACCGTCTCGCAGCGCTTGCAGTTCGAGCAGTATTTCAGCGACGCGTCGACCAGGAGCGGGTCCTTGATGCGCAGGCGCTCGGTGTCGGGACCCGATTGTTTCGGGCCGGGGAAGAGGTGGGTCACGCGCGCCACGGGGCAGTAGATGGTGCACACCGTGCATTTGATGCACTGGTCGAAGCTGATGTTCTCGAGTCGTATCATTTTTGCCGCATCGCCCCTTTCCCGGTAATCATGAGGGCCGCGTGATATCCCGTGGCGATGGCGACCCCCCCGCCGGAGGCCTCCCTGATGGGGTTGTAGTCGCCGAGAATGGAACCCGCGCAGTAGAGATTGTTGACCATGTTCCCCTTCGCGTCGATGGCCTTCAGGTTGTCGTCGGTCTGGACGCCGTATTCGAGGAAGGGATGACTCGAAGGTTCAAAAAAACGCGCGGCATACCAGTCATTCCTCTTCTGAGGGGCGTTGACGGACAGATTCAGTACCGGTTCCTCGATCCTGTTGAATTCGCTCCTCAGGCCGCTGCTGAAGAAGCTCCCCGTGGCAAGCACAAAGGAGGACGAATGGTGGCGCGTGGTGCCGTAACTTTTGGTGTGAACATGATCAACCGAGCCGTTCACGATCTCGCCGCCCGTTACCGTGTCTCCGATGGAGAATTCACCCCCAAGGGCCGCGAATCGTCTTTTCAGTGCGTCATCGATCCTCATCCCCATGATCGACGGGGGCAGAGAGGGGACCTCGTAGATGATGCGTCCCGTCAACTCCTCGAGTCGTGCGTGGATTGCCCCGAAGTTGCGTATGCCGAGAAAAGAGGGGAGACAGACGATACCGGCCTTCCCCGCTACGGCGTTGATTTCGCCGGCGATGCGTGGAAGATATTTTTCCGTCTCGAAGATGCGCGCAAGGTCAATGGACCTGAATTCGTGGGGATTTCTTTCGGGCCGGGCCAGGCGGGGTATCCTTATGCGCCCCGTGATGATTTCGGTGTCGGCGAAAAGGGGCTGGCGCTTGAGCTGCTCCACCGCGATTTCCGCGTAGTAGTCGCGGTATCCCTCGAAGTTGAGTATCGCGATCGGGATTTTGTTCTCCCACGCGGAGCGGATGCGCTCGTTGAACACGCTCGCCTGGGAGAGGTACGTGGGCTTCAGGGTGCCGATTCCGGTAACGTGAAAGTGGTTTTCGCGGCCGTTGCGGTGAAGGGCGATATCGCCCACGGCGGCCTCGGAGATGAAGAACTCGATTGCCTCGGCAACGACGGCGGTCCCTATTTTTGCGTAGGGGTGATGGTGATTGACCGCAGCGATCCCCTCGATGTATTCCAGGGGGGTCGCGACCGGGTTCTTTTCCGGGGTGTACCCGTAGAGGTCTATCGACCCCGATGAGAAATGAAGGGAATTGGCCCCTGAAGAAATGATGGCCGTGCGAAGGCCCTCGCGCCTGCATTTGATGCCGCAGGTGAGGCCCGCAAGGCCGCCGCCGATGATTAGACAGTCGTACGCCATGATTGAGTTCGTTACTCTCCCTAATCTTTCAGGTTGCCGAGCCCGAAAAGTCCCTCGTATATCCAGTAGGTGAATTCCGACTCCCTGAGCGAATCGCCCCAGAGGACCGGTTTCACGCCCTTCCACCTTTCTTCGAGGAAGTCCCTGAGCAGCTTCGCGGATTCAACCGGTGTCGCGGATCCGTACTCCTGGAACAGGCCTGCGGAACGGTAGGCGCAGAGTTCTCCCTGGCATGGTCCCATGCCGATCCGCGTTCTCCGTCGAAGGTCAACCAGGTCCCTGACGTTGAGTTTTCTCAGGGCGTACTCCACCTCGCCTTCGGTGACCATCTCGCATTCGCATATCAGGCGGTAATTTTTCCGGTCCCTTTTCAGGAACCCGTGAACGCGGTGCCCGTGTCGGTAGAGCGTGGAACCCACGACGGAGTTGGGGATGCCCGTGAAGGCCCTGACGGTTTTACCGCGTGACAGCTTTCGTTCGGAACCGGGCAGTGGAGTGCGATGGGTGGCGCAGCCCTTTTTCACGCCGAGCTTTTTCACCGCCATGTCGACGGTCATTTCCGCCATGAGGCGGTAGGTCATGAGCTTGCCGCCGGCTATGGTGATGAAGCCGTCAAGCACGTCGCGTTCCGCGTGGTCGATAAGGACGATGCCACGGCTGATGTCCCGTCCGCTGGTTTCGCCCGATACCGCGACCAGCGGACGGACACCGGCGTAGGCCCTGAGCGCCCTTGCCCGGGAAACGTTCGGGATCAGTTTCTCGCCGTCGCCAAGAAGCACATCGATCTCGTCGTCGTCCACGGTAAGATACTCGATGCAGTTGTAATCTATCTGCCTCGACGTGGTGCCGATGATCGAAACCGTATCCCCCGGGACAATGATATCGCCGTCCGCGGGAGGCCGGCAACGGTTGATGACGATGTTGTTGACGCGGTAGTCGATGATAAGCATGGATCCCTTCGAGGGAAACATTTTCAGCTCGATGCCCGCGGTTTCGCAAATGTGCTGCCCCCATACCCCCGAAGCGTTGATGACGATTGAACCATGGATTTCGAAGATATCGCCCCCGGCGGTCTGGCAACGGACGCCCAGGGCGCGTCCTCCCCCGGTCAGCACCTCGGTTACCTTTGTATGGTTGAAGACCCTGCCGCCGCGTTCCTCGGCGTCGAGAATATTCGACGACGTCAGTCGAAACGGGTCGACGATGCCGTCCGGTACATATATCGCGGACAGTATTTTCTCGTTGAGATTGGGTTCGAGGCGAAGGGCCTCGTTGATGCTGACGTCCTCGGTTTTAATGCCAGCGATCCTGCATCCCGCGATGAGGTCGTGGTGGTACATCGGGTCGTCGTCGGGGAGGGTGACGAATAGCCCCCCCGTGTCCTCAATGCAGTGCCGGGCGATGTGTTTCAGTATCCTGTTCTCGGAGATGCATTCCCTTGCGGATTCAAGGTCTTTCACGGCATAGCGCGCTCCGGAATGGAGGAGGCCGTGATTCCGCCCCGTGGCGCCATAGGCGATATCGTCCTTTTCGACGAGCGTGGCAGCTATGCCCCTCAGGGAGAGATCGCGTATAATGCCGGCTCCCGTAATACCCCCGCCGACAACGATGACTTCTGTCTCGATATTTTTCATTGATGTGATTTCACCGGCGGCCGAAGTTCTTCAGCGAGGCCTCCGGCGTGACGGAAAAGTGCGGTGCATCGCCGCGGTGGACAATGATGCCTCCGCGAAGGACCTGTCGAAAGATACCATGACAGCAAATGCCGGAATGCGTCAAGGAAAAATGGAAGGATTAATGGATTTCCGGTCCGTCGGCGTTTCCCCTGTCGCTTCCCGTTACTTTTCTGTTGTCAATCAACACTTCGAGCTCTTTGCCGCTGAACCGGTACCGCTGCGCGCAAAAGGCGCAGGTGACCTCCGCCCCGTTGTCGCGTTCCCGCATCTCTTTCAGTTCGTCCATGCTGACGTGGGCCAGGATGTCGAGTATCAGCCTCCTGCTGCAGCGGCATGCGGACTTCAGGGGTTGGGACCCAAGGATGGTCAGGGGTTCGCCGCCGAAAAGGGCCGCGAGGAACGCTTCCATGGGTTCGCCGTCTTTCAGTTTTTCGCCAAGGGAACGTTCCATCGTGGTGATGGCATTCTCCACCCGTGCCACCGACGTTTCAGGCGTATCCGGGAGGGTCTGGATGAGGACGCCCCCGGAGGAAGTGATGCCGCCGTCGTTCCCCAGGGTGAGGCCGATGATGAGGGCCGAGGGGACCTGCTCGGATATCGTCAGGTACCGTGCGACATCCGCGGCAACGTCGCCCGCCTCGAGGTGGATGACGCCGGAGTAGGGCTCTCCATGGCCTGTTTCCCTTCGTACCGTAAGGAGGCCAGCGCCGATGCTTTTAGAAAAGCTGATGGTGTCCAGTTCACCGGTTTCATCGGGACGGGGATTTCCGGCATAGGCCCGGATGTTCCCTCGGGCATCGGCCTGGGCATGCAGCTCCCTGATGGGACCGCTTCCCTCTATCCGGAGGACCAGGCTCTGGTCCGAAAGAGGTTTCAGGGTGGCGCTCAGAAGGGCCGTAGCGGTGATCGTCCTTCCCATCGCGACCGTTGCGTTTGGCGTGGTGCCGTGAAGGGAGGTGATTATCCGCACGGTTTCGAGCGTGGTGGCGGTGTAGGCCCTCAGGCCCAGGCCCTCGCAGAGGTAGCGCGTCAGGGTGTCGGTCCCTCTCAGGTCGTTACCCGGGGCAGAAGTCGCGGCATGGGAATGGCCGGTTGACATGGTCATTTTTCACCGATCCTGATACAACCCTTGCCAGGCTGGGAGCAGGAGTATCCGCAATTGATATTTTCATCGGAGCAGCAAGAATCGAGGAAGATATCCCATCGTGCGCGCTCCCTTGAATACAAGAGAAAGGCCCGGACAACGCATTCATAGACGACACGACGTGTCACGAGCCCGGGTTTTCCATCCTTAACGGATTCCCCGGGTTCATCTATTGAGAAAAGGACCCGCCCCGTCAGGGGTATCTTCGTGCGGTATGCCTCTGGCTCTCCCCTGGAGATGATCTCCAGCTTCTCGATGTCGACGTTCCCCTTCTTGAGTCCGTATTCCTCCGCCAGGGATTTCTTCAGCAGTTGAAGGGCTTCCTCGTCATTGACTTCCGGCAAGGAGCCGTCGGTTGAGAGGTTCCTGCACATCGTCGGGATAAAGCACTCAACCCGGTCCTTTCCCCTGAAGACGCAGGCATCGCCCGCGTAGCGCCATTCCCCGCCCGAATTCTCAAGGGTAGAGCGCATGAGGCATTCATAGGTGGAAAGGGTATTGGTGAGATCGTCATTACGGGAAATGACGGCCCGCGAGGTCACCAGGGTGCGGGCCGTACATCGTTCCCTGGACGCTGTTTTTTTCAACACCACGACCTCCTTCACTACCCACCCTGGGCGGCGTTCAACGAGGCCCTGGCGGACCAGGGAGAGAGCCGTTTTGTCGTCAAGGGCGGGTAGTTTCTTTTTCGGCGCCCCGACTTCCTTCGATACCGTTTTTTCAATGCGATCGAAGATCCATTCTGTTTCAAGGCGGTAATAATGGGCATCCCATATGTCACGAAGGGGAAGACCGCATTCGTTGATGATGATATCGACCGTTACGCGATGGACCTGCGAGGGGACCGCTATTCCGCCCTTCATTACGCTGCCGTTGCGCACACCACCGGCGTACGTGACTCTGCGTTCCGTCGTCCCATCGGGCTGTTGATAGACTGTGCGGAAATCGGCGAGAACCCGCTTTCCGGTCACGGCGCCAATCTTGCCGGGAGGGGGCGAGGGCCCGACACCAGCGGCGGGCGGCGCGGCGGTGATCATGCCTCCGCCGGTGATGAAAGCGGAGAGGAGGACGGTAATCCAGATGAGGGCTCGTGACGTGTGATGTCCCATTGCTTTCTCCATGGCGAACAGGTCGCCGATAATTCAGGCATCCCGGGCGATGAGTACGCCGGATGCCTCGACCACCGTGAAACGTATCCCGCTGAGATTAAAAAAACGTTGTATGTGACGTAGATTTTCACTGCGGTAGCCGATATATTCCCCGGTGTTGCGGGAGGGTATGAGAAACCTGATCGTGCGCACATTGTCATTGCAAGACAGGTGCTCACGGGCCAGTACCATCATCTCGTCCCTCCGGAAGCGCGACTTGACGAGGTGTCCGAAAGAGGGGTGGTAGGGGCCGGCGATTACCGCGTGCGCCCTTTCCGGCGTGAAGGGGTGTATGCCCATCCTGATGACCGGTATGCGGCGGAGAACGAAGATGCCGTAAATATCCCTGCAGAGCTCTATCGCTTCCTCCAGATCGAGGGGAAAGTATTCCCCCTTTCTGTACCTCTCTTCGAGGACGGTGCCGCGGATAACGACAGTGGGATATATCCGGACAGCGGCGGGGACAAGGCCGGCCGCTATGCGCGCCGAACGAAGGGCTGAAGGCCTGGTTTCCCCAGGGAGTCCCGGCATCAGCTGTATCACGAGGTCGATGCCATGCCGCTGGATGGCCTCAACGGCAGCGTAGGTAGTCCCGGTGTCATGGCCGCGTCCCGAGGACTCGAGGACAGCGTCGTCGAAGCTCTGGACTCCCAGCTCGATCGTCGATACACCCCGGTCCCGGAGAAAACGGAGGATTTCATCGGTGATACAATCCGGGCGCGTTGAGAGGCGGATGCCCTGGATGACGTTGGCTTCGAGGTGTCTCCGGGCCCTCGCGAGATAGGCTTCCTGGATGCGGCGATCCATGGCGGTGAAACTGCCGCCGAAAAATGCTAGTTCAACACGGTCCACGGAGGACCCGATATGCGCAGAGTACTCCGACACCAGGGCGTCGACATGGTCGGGAGAGGGTGGGGCCGCCTGTCCCGTGGCGGCCCACTGGTTGCAGAAAACGCAACGATGCGGGCACCCGGAATGAGGGATGAAGACGGGAATAGTGATGCGCTTTTTAGCCATGATACAAAACCGGCACTGAGTGGCGACTGACGGCAATCGGCCGTCGGTATCGAGCCTAGATGGTGGTTTCGAATATTCAAGGATTTTTTCAAAAAGATTGGCCACATTATAAAAAATATTGACATTGCGGCGCCATTTCAATTAATGCCACGCAAGGGCTCTTGCCCGTAATCGCATCAGGGAAAGGGAGTATAGGGTATGCCCACATATGAATACGAATGCCTTGAGTGCAAAGACAGGTTCGAGCTTTTCCAGTCGATGAACGACGAGCCGGTTCGCACGTGCGCGAAGTGCAACGGCAGGGTACGGAAGCTCTTCAGCTCAGCCGGGATCATATTCAAGGGATCCGGATTTTACGTGAATGATTACAAGAACCCAGGGAAAAAAGAAGGTGCGGGTTCCTCGTCGGAAGGCGCGTTGTGTCCTGCCGCCGGGAACTGTTCGGCAACCTGCCCCGCCGGGGCTTCGTCGGAGTGAGTGCCGGCCAATAAAGCCCATGTCCATGCTGTTGCTGCAAGAGCGCTCCGCGAGGGGCGCTCTTTTTTGTATAGGCACTTACTTTCTCGATTTAACTTTTTTCATCATCTGGGATTTTTTCTGGGTATACAGGGACATCAGGTATTTTTCAATGTTGAGCAGCGCCTGCGGGGTCATTTTTTCATCCTTTATCTTTTCACCCGCAAGGGAATCGATGAATTCGCGGATGAGCTCCGGGGACTGGACCAGATCAGTATCGACCATAAGGTATTCGATGTCCGGGATCAGGTAAAGCTGGCTCCGGTTTGGGTAGAGCACTTTCCGCGCATTGTAAATCGGGATCACGATTTTCAGGTTGAGCTTCCTGACATCCTGGATTATCGTTTCTATCCGGTCCTCGTTGGCGGGAAGGAGGTCAATGTGGTTCGAAAGGGGGATTATTTTCTGGCCGCTGTTTCTGATTTTATTGAGTATGTTTTTTGCCTCTCCGGTCGCCATGGGACGATAGGCCTCATGGTCATGGCCCTGCTGCCGGGTGGTTCCCGCGTGTGAATCTTCCTTCCTCGACGAGAAAATAGACCTGAAGAAATCGGTAATCGATTCAAATATCGATTTGTTTTTTTTCACCTCGCGCTCATCGCGCTCCACCGCCGCCCCGAGGGCAAGGCTGTTCTGGTAATTGTCGTACTCATCGATCATGCGTCGCATTCGGTTGATCGACTCAACGTTGCCGATGAAGGCCTTCGCCCGCTCCTCGGAGCCCATGAGATTCCTTCCCGCGTTGAAGAGTATGCCGGTCTCGTCCAGGATCCTTTCCTTTTCCGTTTGGGTCGCGCCGGCGAGGGCGTCCGGACCCGAAACGACAAGGGCGTGGAGTTCCTCCATGCGCGAAAGAAGCCGGTCGCCGTCGATGAGGTAATGCACCCCGTCTTCATCCCTGAAGAGGGCGATCCTGTGCTGGGGTCCCTGCGCGCCGGCCCATTCGATGACGGACTGCTCGGTGAGCCCGTTGAAAAGCGATGTGATCGCCGAGACGGAACAGAACCGGCTTTCCCTCACGTGCGCGGCGATATCGGCGCCTGCGGTGACGATTGGATCGATCAGGGTTTCCACCTTGAGAAGGCAGGAGCGCAGGGAGTTGAAATTCTTGACCTCGGTCTGCTCCGCGTTGGAAAGAGAGGGGAATATATCCTGCAGAAGAACACTCAGTATGTAGTCCAGTTTCGTATCGCGGTAGTCGCTGAATTCGGCATTGAGAATCCCGAAATTTTTCAGGCGCCGGAGGACGGGGGCGGTGTGGTGCGCGATCACCTTGTTGAGGCGCTCCATGGTGAGGGCGTCCTTGACCGACTCGTAGTTGTCCCTGTGGAAGCAGAAATCCTCGGCAGTTTCAACGCCCTGACGGTCGATTGAATAATGCTTGTAGGTGAACACTCCGGTATTGAGCTCGCCCTTGATGGCCTGCGTGAGGAGGGCGCGTTCACCGGTTTTTCTCAAAAGCTTGGTGAGATTGAAAAGCCTGAACTGGGATATGAGCTCGAGAAAATTACGGGCCGATACGCGGTTGCGCTCGTTCTGTATCCGGTTGAATTCATCGTGGCTAAGCAGTATCGAGAATTCCCTGTTTTCCGCTATCGAAAGCTTTTTGGATTCCGGTTCGACGGCAAACGAGAACGAGACAATGCTTTTAACCTCGCCGGGATAGGTTTTCGTGAGAATTGTCATGTGATTGACGATCATCTTGTTGCGGGCGATGGTGAAGGGAATCTTTATGTTTCGCGACGTCTTCAGATCCTCCATCGTCGCGAGGCGTCCCAGACCCGTTGTGAGATAATTGGTCTGGAATGCCATGATCTCGTTGAGGACCTCAAAGATATGCGGCTCGCGCGCGATGTGCGAGTGAAGGAAGGGGAATCTTTTGTCCTGTACGTTTTCTTTCGGCATGATCGTTTGACATGAAAGAGGCCGTTTCACGGCCATTTTTTCGGCGCGCGACGACGCGGTGCCGATTCGCCCACAAGGATGAAATCCCCGCAGGGAGCCCTTGTCGCGACGGTATCAATGATTGGAAATCAAAGGGGCTTTTGTCAATACTTTTAACGCTCCCCCGGACCGTGGATCATCGGAACAAAACGGACGTAGGTGACGGTTTTCCTCGTCACATTGCCGTTTCGTTTTGTGAGGGTCACCAGTTCCTGGGCGTAATCCCCCACGGGAGCGACCAGTATGCCTCCCCCTGCGAGCTGGTCGATGAGACTCTGGGGGATCGAAGGCGGCGCGGCGGTGAGAATTATCACGTCGAAGGGCGCCTCATCGGGCCAGCCCCCGTATCCATCGCCGATGCGCACCTGGACGTTGTCATAGCCAAGTTCTTTCAGCTTCAACCGCGCGCTTTTACCCAGGGGCTCGACGATCTCTATGCTGAATACCGATTTCGCGAGAAGGGAAAGGATAGCGGCCTGGTAACCGGAGCCCGTGCCGATTTCGAGGATTTTCTCGTCCCCCTGGAGATCACAGAGCTCGGTCATGAGGGCCACGATATAGGGCTGGGAAATGGTCTGCCCGTGGCCTATGGGCAGGGGGTGATCCTCGTAGGCGCTTGCGTGATGGTGACCCGGCACGAATTTATGGCGTTCTACCTCCCGCATGGCCCTGAGCACGCCCTCGTCCCTGACGCCGCGGTCTTCTATCTGGGTTTTCACCATGCGCTCGCGAAGCTGTTCCATCGATGTCTCTCCTCCGCCGCGACCGCATGACGGCACGGTTGCGGCAATGATGCAGTAAAGCAATGGGGCGAGGACGCCCTGAAGCGCATGCCCGCGCCGGGCCGATAGTCCGCGGTTCCCGATGATGTGTATCTGATTGGTTATAGTCGTCATGGCGCCGGTCCCGCCTGGAATCCTTCCCATGGTCACGCCATACGCGCGGGAAAAATTATCTTGAAATAATCCGCCTTTCCTGCATGTCATGGTAGCGTGCGTGGAGAGCACAATGAACGGGAAATGCTACCGTCTCCCATCGATAAAGTGGCACCGATGAAAGGTTGCATGACCGGGATAGTAGGAAATGTATCGAATGAACGGGAATATTTCAAGAAATTATTTTTCAGGATTACTCGTCCCTGAGCCCGGTTCCATTGCAGCGACGGCGAGTTTCAGGGCCGTGTCCTCACGATTCAGCGAGATGGCCGGACCTGCATGGTCCAACGCGCCATGGGGAGCATGGTGATGGCCACGAAGAAGACGGCATCGGCGAAAAAAACAACGACCAAGAAAAAAACCGCGTCGAAGGGTCCCGCGCGATCCCGCGCTGCCGCCAGGCCTGCCGCGCCCGCCGCCGCGCCTGCCGGGCGCAGCGGCGTTCCCCTTGCGGTCCTGGCGATCATGGCGCTGCTGGCCGTCATCGCCCTTATGATCAATAACCTTTATCTCGGAAAAGGCGGGGACCCCGGTGCGGCTTCCGGGGGAAAAGAGACACGCGTCGTCGCCCCGCGGGCCGATGAACCGGATGAGAAGGAGTCACCGAAAAGGGAAGCGCCTGAATCGAAACAGGTTTCCCGTGAATCGGGCGGCCCATCGCCCGCCACCGTTTTCGAGGCGGCGAAAATCTATTTCGTGCGTCATGACGAGCGTGACGACGGCCTGCGACTGGTGCCCGTAACGAGAAAGGTGGCCCGGGAAAAACGTCTGGACCAGGCCCTGCGTGAATTGGTCAGGGGCCCCACGGCGGCTGAAAAGAAGCGGGGCCTCCTTACGGCGGTCCCTCCCGATCTACGGGTGAGGAGCGTGAAGGTAAGCAATCGCGTCGCCGAGGTCGACTTTAACGGCGTCATCGAGGAGGGCGCAGCCGGCAGCATCCTTATCAACAGGGTGGACCAGATCATCTATACCCTTACCGAGTTCCCCGATGTTGACGCCGTTCTCATAAAGGTCAACGGAAGTCGGAGGAATACCCTCGGGGCGGACGGCCTTTCCATCGGGGCGCCCCGCACGCGGAGCAGGTGATGGCGCCCCTGGAGATCGAGGTAAAGGCCTATTGCGATGATCTCCCGGCCGTGGCGGAGAGGCTCGCAGGGCTGGGGGCCCGTTCCCTCGGATCGATACGCGAGCGTGACCTCTATCTCAATCATCCCTCCAGGGACTTCGGGGCCACCGATGAGGCCCTGCGCCTTCGCCGAGCGGGGGATTCAATCATCATGACCTACAAGGGCCCGAAAATGGGGCTGGCCGCGAAGACCAGGCGCGAGATCGAGGTCTCCGTCGGTGATTTTGAGGCGGTGCTTCTCATGCTGGAGACACTCGGGTTTTCGAGGGTCGGGACGGTGGTCAAGGATCGTGATCGGTTCCTTCTCGAGGGAATCGAGATAAGCCTTGACCGGGTTGAGGACCTGGGGGACTTCGTGGAGCTTGAAAAAAAGGGAGCGAACCGTCAGTCCGCCGAGGATGAGCTTTTCCGCATGGCTGAACGGCTCGGTCTTGAATCCTTCGAGAGACGATCGTATCTCGAGCTGATACTGCGGGGGGGAGACGGCGGCGTCGGGGCGTGACCGGTTCCGGTGCGGCGATGGAAGCAGAACGATGGCAGGATTCTGGAAAGGAAAACGACGGCGCGAGGAGACCCTGAGGTTCTCCGCGCTCGAGGAACGGAACCGGAAGCTTCGCACGCTGATCGAAATCAACACCTACATCGCCAATTCCCTTGAAAAAGAGGAGGTGCTGAAGCGGATACTTAACCGCACGAAGGCCCTTCTCGTGTGCGAGTCGAGCAGCATCCTCCTGGTCGACCGGGAATTGCGGCGCCTCAGCTTCGCGGTCCTGAGCGAGGACAAGGAGGGTGAAGTGCTCAAGGACACGAGCCTCAGGATGGGGGAGGGGATAGCCGGGACGGTCTGGCAGAGCGGGATCCCGATCATCATCAACGACGCCCAGGGCGATCCCCGGTTCTCGAACCGTGCGGACATCATGGCGCGCACCGTCACCCGCACCATCATCGCCGTCCCCCTGACGGTGAACGGCGAGATCATCGGCGTCATCGAGGGAATCAACAAGATCGAAGGCGTCTTCGATGACTTTGATCTCGAGATACTCCAGTTCGTTTCAACGCAGTCCGCCATCGCGATCAATAACGCCGACCTGTACAATTCGGCGATTCGCGATGGCATGACGGGACTCTACATCGCAAAGTATTTCAGGGAGCGATTCATCGAGGAATGGAACCGGTCGATACGCAACGGACACGATCTCTCCCTCGTTATGTTCGACATCGACCATTTCAAGGTCATCAACGACACCTACGGACATCAGGCAGGGGACTGGGTCATAAAGGAGGTCGCGAGGGTCCTTATCGACGGATGCCGCTCCATCGACATCGCCGGGAGATTCGGCGGTGAGGAATTCGCGGTGTTTCTCCCCGAGACGAGGGCCGGCGCGGCGGTGGCCTTTGCAGAAAGAATTCGCTCAACCATTGAAGGGATGAGGATAGAATGCCAGGAGGGCACCATCCGGGTGAGCGTGTCGTGCGGGGTCGCCTCCCTGAGGGAAAGCCGTGCGGGAAATTCCGCCGATCTCATCGACGGCGCGGACTCGGCGCTCTACGCGTCGAAGGAGAAGGGCAGGAACAGGGTTTCCCTCCACAGCGGTCGGGATAAAGCGGGCCGGAAGGGGGCTACCTGAGCTGGAAGCCCCGGCCGGCGAGGGCCTCCACCGTGCGTTTCTGAAGCGATCCGATCTCTTCCGGCGAGAGGGTCTTCTCCCTGGACGCGAAGATGGCGCGAAGTGAAACGGATTTTTTTCCTTCCGGTATGGGGGCCCCGTCGTACACCGACACCACATCGACGCGTCTTACCAGGGAGGGGTCCACCCCCTCGACGATGGCGCATATGTCGCGGCCGTGGGCGTCCCGATGGGCAAGCACGCTCACTTCGAAAGGGACTTCCGGGTATTTCTGGATTTCGATGAAGGCGGCGTCCCGGGTCCCGGCGGCGCGTATAAGGTCAAGGTCGATATCGAAGAGCGCCGCGGCTCCGATGATATCGAATGCTTCCAGGGTATCCGGATGAAGCTCGAAGATTTCACCCGCCTTCTCTGTTCCCACCATGAGGGCGATTGACCGTCCCGGATGGGCGTAGGGGGGGAGGCTTTCCGGAGAGGGCCTGAAGGCCCAGCCGGGAACCCTCAATCGTTCCATGAGGGCCGACACGATCGACCTGGCATCGTAGAAAAGGGGGTATTCAGGTTTTTTTCCGAAGAAGGCTCCCGTCACCATCGTGCGTTCCCGCGCGAGGTCAGGCGAAGTCCTCTTGTCTTTAAGGTAGACGCGTCCCAGCTCGTAAATGCGGAACTCCTCGTGGAACCGCACGTTATGCTCTATGTTTTGAACGATATTCGGCACCAGGCTCCGGCGAAGGCGGTCCTGCTCCCGTGAGAGGGGATTGCTCAGGCGGAGTTCCGCGTCATTGTTGATTTTCAGCCTGTCCAGGACCGTCTCGCCGGTAAACGAGTATCCGCTGACCTCTATCATGCCGCCGTGCCCCGACAGGGTCTCCTTTACCTTTCGCTCGAACAGCCGGGGGTAGTTTTTCGCCGGGGCTGCGCAGGGGACCATGGGGGGTGATGACGCGATGTTGTCGTACCCGTAGATCCTTCCCACCTCCTCGACGATATCTTCGGCAATCGATACGTCTCTCGTCGCGCGGTACTGCGGAACCGTGATCGAGAGGGATTTCCCTCTGGTCGAAACGGAGAAATCGAGCGATTCCAGAATCGAAAGAATGCGTTCGTCGTCGATCGCATCACCCAGGCGACGCCGGATAAAGTCCGTGTCGGTTTTGATAACGATGGGTTCCGCGGGACGGGGATATGCGTCGATGATGCCTGAACGGGCCGCGGCGCCGGGTATGATGCGGCATATGAGATCGTAACAGCGGAGAAGGGCGGGGATCGTCAGGCCCGGCGAAAGGGATTTCTCGAACCGTATGGCCGCCTCGGTGCGGTGGCTGTAGCGCGCCGCGGTTTTTCGGATGTTGACGGGGTTAAAATTCGCCGCCTCGAGGACGATGTCCGTGGTGGTGTCGTCGATCTCGCTGTTTCCGCCTCCCATGACGCCCGCCAGGGCGATGGGGCCTCCGGAGTCGGCGATGACGATGTCCTCCGGGTTGAGCTCGAAGGACGAGCCGTCAAGGGTCGTCAAAGGCTCTCCCCGCTGCGCCATCCTGACGATGATTTCATCGCCTCTCAGTTTTTTCCTGTCAAAGGCGTGCATCGGCTCGCCCAGTTCCGCCATCACGTAGTTCGTGATGTCGACGATGTTGTTGATCGGCCTCATGCCGATCGATTCCACCATCGCCTTGAGCCAGTCGGGTGATTCCGCGATCTCGATACCCGACATCTCAAGGGCGCTGTAGCGGGGCGCCGCCTCGGGAGAGAGGATGCGAACCTTCAGGCCCGTGGAGGATTTCACGTTATCAAGAATTCCGGGGTCGACGACGCTTCGGAAGGGCCTTCCGTAGAGAGCGCCGATTTCGCGGGCGAATCCCTCGTGACTCCAGAGATCGGGACGATGCGTGATCGACTTGTTGTCGATCTCGAAGCGCACATCGGCCCGGTGGGGATACATGCGGGCCAGGGAAGTGCCCGGAGCGGTGTCTCCGGGAAGGATCATGATGCCGGAATGGTCGTCGGAAAGGCCCAGTTCCCGTTCCGAGCAGAGCATTCCCTCGGACCGCTCGCCGCGGATCTTTGTTTTCTGAATCACCATGTCCTCGCCGAAGCGGGTACCGGGGAGCGCCAGGGGAACGATGTCGCCCTCGGCTATGTTCGTCGCGCCGCAGACCACGCGGTGCTTCCGGTCACCGGAATCGAGGTCCACGAGGGTCAGTTTGTCCGCACCCGGGTGCGGCACGACGGAGAGAATCCGCGCGGCGATGATTGATTCAAAGTGCGCGTTGATGCGTTCAATCGAATCGATTTCAGCCGTGGCCATGGTGAGCCGAAGGGCAAGATCCTCGGGGTCAATGCCGGCGGTGTCCACCATCTGCGAAAGTATGTTCAGGGAAAGCCACATTGAGGAACTCCATGGTCAGAATTGCGTCAGGAAGCGTATGTCGCCGCTTAAAAAATGGCGGATATCGTTGATGCCGTACTTCATCATTACAAGGCGGTTCAGGCCGAGACCGAAGGCGAAGCCGGACCATTCGGCGGGGTCTACGCCGCCCATGCGGAGGACGTTCGGATGGACGAGGCCGCAGGGGAGAAGCTCCACCCATCCCGACTGCTTGCAGACGCTGCACCCCGTGCCGTTGCATATGAGGCAATTGATGTCCAGCTCGAAACCGGGCTCGACGAAGGGAAAGTATCCGGGCCTGAGACGCACCGTTACCTCGCGATGGAATATCTCCCTGAGGAGCTGTTTCATGACGAATATAAGGTTGGCCACGGTAATGGTCCGGTCGACCATCATACCCTCCACCTGGTAGAAGGTGTTTTCGTGGGATGCGTCGGTGCTCTCGTAGCGGAACACCCTACCGGGACCGACGATCCTGAAGGGAGGTGTTACCCTTTCCATGGCGCGGACCTGGATCGCGGAAGTATGGGTCCGTAAAAGGTTTCCGTCCTCGGTCCAGAAGGTGTCCTGCATGTCACGGGCGGGATGGTGCGGGGGAATGTTGAGCGCCTCGAAGTTGTAGTGGTCCGTCTCGACCTCGGGGCCGTCATGGATTTCGAATCCCATGGAGGTGAGGATGTCCTCGATTTCATACTGGATCTGTGAGATGGGATGGAGCCTTCCGTAGATCGGGGGGCGGGTTTCCCCCGGCAGGTCAAGGGTCACGTCTATGCGTTCGCGCCGAATCATCTCGTCGGAAAACGACTCGGTGATGGCGCGGGTGCGTGCGACGATCGCCTGTTCGATTTCATCCCGGTACTCGTTTGAGAGCTTGCCGATGAGGGCCCTGCGGGAGGGATCAAGCTCACCGAGGGAGCGGAGGATCCGGGTGAGTTCGCCCTTCCTTCCCAGGAATCGTATCCGGACCTCTTCGAGGTCGGACGCCCGGGCGGCGTCCCTGATCGCCGCGAGGGCGTCACCGCGTATGGTGGCGAGTTGGTTTTCCATGTCGTAGCCGGAATCCTGTTTGTTCACGACCAGTACGGCGCCGGAGTGGTAAATGTCAAGGAAAATGTGTCATCGGTTCATGGAATCTATGGCGATTTTCACCGCGCCGAATGAAGGGAGCTTGCCCGGATCCTGCACGGGTATGAGCTGGTACCTGTCCTTGAATCCCTTGAGCACGCGGTCATTCACGGTCTGTCGTATCACGGGGAAGATCAGCTTGTGGGCGTGTGATACCCCTCCGCCGATGAGGATCGCTTCGGGGTTGAAGATCGAGACGAGGTTAGCGATGCCGATGCCGACGTATTTCGCGTACTCATCGAGGATGGCAAGGGCCGCCTCGTCGCGGTTCAGCGCCTCTTCGTGCACAAGCGCCGCCGTGAGTTCTTCATGCTTCGCCCGTTTCGCGAGGGAAGAGCTCCTGTGCTTTTTCAGGTGCTGCCTGGCGAGCTCGACCAGGGCGGTTGCCGAGGCATAGCGCTCCCAGCAGCCGCGGTTCCCGCAGGGACATTCCCTTCCCTCATGTTCGATGGTCATGTGGCCGACCTCCATCGCGTTGCCCGCCTGTCCGGCATAGACCTTGCCGTCCACGATGAGGCCCCCGCCGACCCCCGTTCCCAGGGTAATCATGATCCAGTTCCTGTACTTGCCGACGTTCTCCTTCCACCACGCGCCGATAAGCGCGACGGTGGCGTCGTTCTCAAGAAAAACCTTCGCGCCGGTCAGTGACTCGATGTTTTTAACGATGGGGTGGTTTCGGAACGAGGGAATGTTCGGCGCGCTCAGTATGAGTCCCCGCTCCCTGTCTATCGGCCCGGGGCATCCGATGCCGATCGCCTTAATGTCGATTTTGGATACCGATGCCGATGTGGCGAGGTTCTCGATAAGGGTGGCGATGCTGGTGTCGATTGTTTCAGCTGATTTCGCCGTATCGATCCTCCGGAAGCTGAGCTCTTTCCCTGAAGGATCGGTAAGGATTCCCTTTATGGTGGTGCCCCCGATATCAATGCCCGCAAACATGTTGCATTCTCCAGATTCGTAATGCCGTTCCGGCTCAGGTGGATGCCGCCGGGAAGGTTATTGTATCAATTCCAAAAATTAGACGCTGTTTAGTAAAGTATTTTTTTCCAATAGCAGAATGAGGCACTGAAAAAGGTACCCGGTTCGATTCACCCCGGCACTAGAGCTCAAAGTCATTCGCCGTATTTATCCTTCAGGTACTCGAGGTAGGGCGGGACACGCAGCCGGGTGCCGGTGATCGCGTGTACCAGCTCGTGGAAGGTGTAGCGCGCGCCATGGACGTGTACCTGTTCCCTGAGCCATTCAAGGAGCGATGAGAACCGCCCCCCGCGGATTTCATCCGGTATCGAGGGCCGGTCCTCGACGGCCCTGCGGTACAGCTGCACGGCAAGGATATTCCCGATGGTGTAGGTCGGGAAATAGCCTATGGCGCCGTGGGCCCAGTGGATGTCCTGGAGGCAGCCCCGGGCGTCGTCGGGAGGCGTCAGGCCCAGGTACTCCCGGTACTTTTCGTTCCAGACCGACGGGATGTCTTTCGCCGCAAGGTTCCCCGTGACAAGATCCTTCTCAATTTCAAACCTGATAAAAATATGAAGATTATAGGTGAGCTCATCGGACTCGACCCTGATGAGACCGGGTGTCACCGCGGTGACCGCGCGGTAGAATCGCTCGGTGTCCACGCCGTCAAGCTGGCCCGGGAAATACCGCTTCAGAATCGGCAGGTAGTGCTCCCAGAATCCCCTGCTTCTTCCCACGATGTTCTCCCAGAGGCGCGATTGGGACTCGTGCACGCCCAGGGATACGGGCTGGCAGAGGGGGGTGTCGATGGCGTCGAGGGGAAGGCCCTGGTCATAGAGGGCGTGTCCCGCCTCGTGGATGGTGCTGAAAAGGGCGGAGAGGAGGTCCTTCTCGAAGAAGCGCGTGGTGATCCTGACGTCGTAGGGCGTGAAGGATGTCGTGAACGGGTGGGCCGAACGGTCCTGGCGTCCCCTCCTGAAATCGAAGCCCAGATCGCGGAGCACTTCGAGTCCGAAGGCCTCCTGGCGGTCCACTGAAAAATTTTGTTTGAGAAAATCCAAATCTTCATCCCGTCTCCGGGAGACGACATCGCGCACCAGGGGGACCTGCACCTCTTTCAGTTCGTCAAAAATGCGCTCCGTCTCGGCTGTGGTGAGATCGGGTTCGTATAGATCCAGGAGCGCGTCGTAACGGTTCCCTCCGTGGCCGAGGGCATCGGCCTGTTCCCGGTTGAGCTCCACGATTTCGCCGAGAATCGGCGCGAAGGATGGAAAGTCGGATTCAGCGCGTGCCCTGATCCAGACGCTGTTGGCCCGTGCGACGGTCCGTGCCATCCTTGACACCAGGTCCGAGGGGATCCGCGCTTTCCGGTCGTAAAGCCTCCTGGCCGCGCGCACCAGGGCGGCCTCCCGTGAATCGTGTCCGGCCCCCGCGACCTCCTTTTCGGCCTCTTCGATGAGACGGGCGGTGCTGTCGGAGGTGAGCCATTCGTGACCAACCTCCGCGAGGAGGGCGAGCTGTTCGGATCGGGGTCCCGAACCGTCCTCGGGCATGCAGGTTTCCATGTCCCAGTGGAGGATCGCGATGGCCTGCTCGATCCTGCTGATTCGCGCCCAGGCCCTGTTTAATTCGTTGACTTTGGTTCCCATCAGGAGGCTTCTCCACGCGTGGTGCCGTGTCCGGAAGAAACGGCTTACGGACATGTTTTTCCTGCCAGAAAAAAAATCAATGATAAAAGTGTCCATGCGTGCGGCCCCGTCAACCGCTCTGCGTCCTTGCGGACCAGCGTTATTGCCGCGCCATAGTGAGAATCATTCACGGCATGAAAAACTGGTTGCGCCGGAGGCGCCGGCTCTGTAGGCTTCCCCATTATGAAAAAAATCGATCTTCACACCCATACCACGGCCTCGGACGGCATATACTCCCCCCGGGCGCTGATCGACCTCGCAAGGAGCAACGGCCTTGTCGCCATGGCCATAACCGACCATGATACGGTTGACGGCCTCGGCGAGGCCATGGAATACGCAGCTTCGGTGGGGTTCAGGCTGTACCCGGGGATCGAGTTCAGCATAGATTACGATGAAGGATCGTTCCATCTCCTCGGCCTCAATCTTGACCATGGCGACGCCGCCCTGAGAAGCAAACTCCGCTTTCTTACGGGGGAGCGGGAGAAGCGGGCGTATCGCATAATCGATGACCTGCAGCGCCACGGAATCGAGATCCCGATCGAAGAGGTGCTCGCCGAGTCAGGCGGCGGCTCGATCGGACGTCCTCATGTGGCACGTGTCATGGTGAACAGGGGATACGCCGCGACGATAAAGGATCTTTTCCGGGGCTACCTTGTAAAGGGGAAGCCCGGATTCGTTAAAAAGACGCGCATCGCCTTCAAAGATGCGGTTGACCTCATCCATGCCTGCGGGGGGATTCCGGTTGTCGCGCACCCGGTATCACTGGAATGCCGCGACATGGACCATTTCGAGACGCTTCTCAGGGGGTTCGTCAATGTGGGAGTTGAAGGTATCGAGGCCTACGCGGCGATGCACACGCCGGACATGGCTGAAGCCTACCGCGCCCTGGGGGAGCGGTACGGACTCCTGATTACCGGCGGAAGCGATTTCCATGGAGATAAGGACGAGGTCATCGGGTATTACCGAAAGGGCGAACTGATACCACCGGGCATTCTCGAACGTCTCGAGGAGCGTATCACGGCGGGGCCCGGAAATCGACGACGGGACTAGAGGACGATCAGGAACCTGCCACAGTGGGTGCAGAGTGATATTCCCTCCCGGTTTTTCGTCTGTTCGACGTAAAACGGGGGAATCTCCATGTGGCATCCGGAACAGCTGTTTTTCTCGACGATGGAGAAGGGGTTCTCCTTTTTTTTTCTCATGCGCTCGTAGTAGGTGAGGGAACGGTTGTCTATCAGCTTTTTCAGGGTGTCGATTTTCTTCTGGAGCGCGGGGTTTCGGTCCCCCTCGTCGTAGAGTTTGTAGAGGCTGTCAAGCCGGATCAACAGGTCCAGGTCGGAGGAGGGGACACCTGAAAGGTTCTCCGGGGTGCCGGCCTTCGGGGAGACCTTCTCGGACAGGGAATCAAAATACGCCTTTGACTCTTTTTTTAACAGCGCGTATATCTTTGAAGGGGCGGTTTCGCTCTCGATTGCTTTTCTTTTCGATTTGTTCGAGAAGATCCTGGCCATCATCCCGATAAGATACAGGTACCTGGTGCTCAGCTCAGTGGGGAAGATGCTGAGAAGCACGTACTTGACGGGCCTGTCATCAATGGACTGGTAATCGATCGGGCTTTCAAGGATGCCGAAGATGGCGATGAGATCGGATACCGATTCTGTGCGGGCGTGGGGTATTGCGAGGCCGCCCCCTATACCGGTGTTTTCAAGGGATTCGCGGTGGATAATCTGGGCGTAGTAGCGTTCCTTGTTGTTTATGTAACCCAGTTCCTGGAGTTTGTCGACGAGTTCCTTTATTACCAGCTGTTTTTCCGTGGATTTTATCTTGATAACCTGTTTGCGGTCGAAAAATCCTTCAAGATCCATAGATGCCCGCCGGTAAAAATGGAATAGAAAAAAGCAGCTATTCGGGGCGAGAGGATTTGAACCTCCGACCCCTTGACCCCCAGTCAAGTGCGCTAACCGGACTGCGCCACGCCCCGAATCTGATGTCGCCGGAATCGCATCCAACCCGATGATCAACCCGCGAGAGGACGATGGATTGTGGGCCGGAGATGAGCCGTGACAACGACGGTGGCCATAATCAGTCATAACCCCCTGCCCGTCAAGCTTTATTGTGACACCCGCGGCGAATGTCGCGGAAGATCGGGTGACGGGAGTATCAGTCGGGCGCCATTTCCTTGAGGGCCTCGGCTATCCTGCGTGCCGTTTTTTTCCCTATCCCCGGTACGCTCTGCAACTCCTCGACGGTCGCGTTTCTGACGGCCCGGATCGACCGAAAGTGGCCGAGAAGAGCGGCCTTTGCCGCGGCGCCGACGGGAAGGCCGTCAAGGAGGGATTTCCTGCTTCTCGCGCTCCTCAGCGTTCGGTGATAGGCCAGGGCAAAGCGGTGGGCCTCGTCTCTCAGGGCCGTCAGGATCGTCCGTCCGGGAGATGAAGCAAGGAGCCTTATCGGGGGACTCCCGGGTTCGGTGTAGATATCTTCGAATCGTTTCGCAAGGGAGACGACACGGACGGTCTTACTGAAGTTGCGTATTCCTTCCATGGCCCTGGAAAGCTGCGTCTTCCCTCCGTCCACTACGATGAGATCCGGAAGTTCAAGGTTTTCGTTCACAAGGTGCTGCATGCGGCGCGATACCACCTCGTGGATCATGGCGGGGTCATTGGGCGCGCCGTAACCGCGAATCTTATAGCGTCGGTATCCAGACGGATCGGGACGACCGTCGCGGAATACCACCATCGATGCCACGGCGTCGGACCCGCCCAGGTTGGATATGTCGAAACACTCGATGACACGGGGAATCTCATCGAGAGACAGGACGCCGCGGAGCTCTTCGAGTCCCTCGCGCGTGTCCGCCCGGGCGCGGGCGGCATACCGCTCCGCGGCGATGACGTCGATATTTTTCTGAATGAGGTTGATGATGCCCCGATCATCCCCGGTCCGTGGCCGCGTAATCCTGACCTTTTGATTCGATTTGCCTGAAAGGAACGTTTCGAGAAGTTGCCGGTCCGGGACGTCGTGGGCCGTGATGATGCGGTGGGGCACGTCGGCGCGGTCATAGTGGTCCCGAAGGAATCCGCCGATGATCTCGCCGGGCGCCGCGTATTCCACGTTTTCGCAGATCCCGATTTTTCTGCCGAGGAGGACGCCGCCGCGGAATTCGAAAAGCACCAGGACCGCCTCGGTGTCGAAGACCGAGACTCCGATTGAGTCCTGGTCGGTTGCGGCGGGAACGTGCACCTTCTGCGATTCCGAAATCGCCTGGATATCATACAGCATGTCCCTCAGTTCAGCCGCACGTTCATAGTCGCGGCGGTTGGAATGCTCTTTGATCAATTCACGAAGATTCGACACCACGGGCGCGATCTTCCCTTCGAGAAAGGAGATCGCGTTGTCCACGATGGCCCGGTATTCCTCTTTTGAGAGCACTCCCTGGCATACCCCGGCGCACCGGTTGATCTGCCGGTTCAGACAGGGCCTCTCATGCGGGGCCAGGGGGAGGTTCCTCCTGCAGGTCTTCAGCTTGAAGATGGAATTAATAAGGTCCACGGTGTTCTTTGCGGCCCTGGCGTCGGTGTATGGACCGAAATACCTCGTTCCGTCCTTCCTGATCGTCCTGGTATAGGTGACCCTCGGGTAGTCCTCGCCGAGCGTCACCGCGATATAGGGATAGCGCTTGTCGTCCTTGAGACGGACGTTGAATCTGGGGCGGTGCTTCTTGATGAGAGAGCTTTCAAGTATGAGCGCCTCGATCTCGGAATCGGTAAGTATCCATTCGATATCACGGATGTTCTTTACGAGGATTTTCGTTTTCGGATCGATGACGTTCTCACGGAAATACGAGGCGACCCTTTTTTTTATGGACGACGCCTTGCCTATGTAGATAATCGACCCGGAGCCGTCCTTCATCAGGTAGACGCCGGGACCCGAGGGGAAGGTCTTCAGTCGTGCATGGACCGGATTGACTTCAGGCATCTCTCTCCCTGAGCCTTTGTATCTTTTCAATGTATTCCGCGCTGAGGCGGAATGATGGATTTATCGCGAGGGCCTTGCCGAACATTCTCTCGGCGCCGTCGTAGTCCCCCTTTTTGGCGTGGGCGACGCCGAGATTGAAATAGCTCCCGAACCCCGCCGGCTTGATCGCGACTATCGCGTTGAACACCGCGATGGCATCGTCAAGGCGGCCGTCCTTTAACAGGGACACACCCGTGGAGAACAGGGGAGCGGTGTCCGCCGCGGGGGGGGCCGTTTTCGACGGCCTCTCCTTCATCTCCTCGACCAGGGCGTTGAAGGACAGCGCAAGGCGGCTGAGCTCGGTGTCTGCGGTTTCCCTGAGGGCCACGCCGAGATCGCCGCCCGCCGCTTTTTCCATGGTGTCCGACAGGTTGCGTATGAGGAGCGAGTAATTGTGCGCCAGAATGATGGAAAGCGCGATGGCGCCCAGTACCGTGATCAGTGTCACCAGTGCCATGGAGATCCGTATCATCCTGGTTTCACGGACATAGGTGCGTATGGCGTGCCAGGAGTCGGCCACGCTCATCCGGCACTGTGCTACCGCCTTCCTTCCGCCGATCCCGAGGGGGATATACACGTTCTGCCAGGCACGGCCGTCCTGGTAGTAGATGTCGGGGTCCACGACGGGGTCGAGAAGACCCCGCTTGAGATAGTTCATCTCCTTTTCTTCCTTTACCGTGTCCGATTTCTCGATTTCAGGCCGAAGGCCATCGAGAAAGGATATCGTCTCCGCCACGCGGAAGAAATTCTCATCTTCGGTCTTTCTGAATACGTTCACCATGAAAAGATCTTCGATGGCGGCTCCGCGTTCCCTTATTCGAAGGGACGCCCCCTCGATGGAGCCACGCTCCGTTTGTTCCGACAGGGGGAGCGTGGCGCGTAAAAGCGAGTCGGCATTCTGCGACGCAATAGCCTTGCGCAGGATCATGGCGCTTCTTTTCATGGCGATATGGAACGAAACGGAGAGAGTGAGTATGAACAGAGACAGGAGCAAGGCGACAATGACAATATAGCGCCTCGTGAGGCTTGATTCGCCTTTCACTTTGAAGATACCTGGTAGTGATCGAAATGTGGCACGCATTGGCATGGAGTCCTCTCATCTGGTGTATCGGAGACCCATGATTGCCGGTATCACCGTTTACGTGGTATCACGGAGATGTCCGGGATCTCTCTTCGCATAGTTGGTAATGCCATGGGTTTTGTAAAGGATTCTTTTCAGGGCCTTCCCATCAGGGTGTGCCTGGGCCGTTTTTCCCGGCGTTGAAAAAAATAGTTGCAAAATGCATATAATATCATATAATGTCTCCATGGTTGAGCCGCTTATCAAGAGTCTGCCCGGAGATCTTCTTGAAGAGATCCTTTTCCACGCCCTTCGCACGATCTACCTGTTCGAGCGGTCTGAGGTCGACACCTTTGGCCTCGATTACCAGCAGATGTACCTCCTGAAAATCCTGAAGAGGAGGTCTCCCCTGAGGGTCAGCGAGATATCCCAGGAACTCCGGATTCCTCCCTTTGCCGGGACGCGCCTGGTGCGCCAGCTTGAGTCAGATGGTCTCGTGGAAAAGAAACGGGACTCCAGGGACCGCAGAAATATTTTCGTCGGGATTACCGCGTCGGGATTTGATACGGTCGGACGCATTGAATCGCATATCAGGGGACTACTCATCGAGCGGCTTTCGCGCTACCCCGAGGAACAGCTGAGGGTGATGATAAACGTGATACGGGACCTCGATATGATTCTCGGCGTATCAGATGAGGCCGGAGATGGTGTAACCGGGGAGCTTGCATAGGGAGTATGCAGAATTATCACACAAGGAGCATGTCATGGCGACTTCGTACAAAGGATACATGGGCAGGATGCTGGACATTGATCTCACCACCGGAAAGGTGGGTGAGTACCCGTTAAGCGACCGGGACAGGGAACTCTTTCTGGGGGGGCGGTACCTCAGCACGAAGATACTCTGGGACGAGCTGAAGCCCGGGATCGATCCGCTCTCCGAAGATAATATACTAGTGGTGATGACCTCGCCGCTCACGGGAACCGGAGCGCCCAGCACGAGCAGGTACGATATCTCGGCGAAGAGCCCATTGACCGGAGCGATCGGACATTCAAACAGCGGCGGCAACTTCGGGATGAACCTGAAACGAGCGGGATGGGACGGGATGCTGGTCCGGGGGAAGGCGAAGAAGCCGGTGTATATCGAGATCAATGACGATACGGTATCCATTCAAAGCGCCGCGAAGATATGGGGCCTCGATACCCAGGAATCACAGAAGGCTCTTCTCGGGCCCGGGGGCAAGGGGGGGACCATGGCGATCGGTCCGGCCGGGGAGCACCTTGTAAAATACGCCGCGGTCATTTCGCAGGAGCGCTGTCACGGGAGGACCGGCATGGGGGCCGTGATGGGATCCAAAAACCTGAAAGGGATGGTGGCCCGCGGCACGAAAAGCGTACAGGTCCATGATCAGAAGAAGTTCAAGGAGACGATCAAAAAGTGGATCAAGCTTCTCCAGGGGCATCCCGCCACGGGCGAGATCGCTCCGCGCCTTGGCACTGCGTTTTCACTCATCCCCCTCTCGTTACGGAACACCCTGCCGACGAAGAATTTCTCGAAGGGAAGCTTCGAAAACGCCTACAGCATCAGCGGCGAGCGGCTTGCCGACGAGTTTCTCGTAAAAACCTACGGGTGCATTTCCTGCCCCATTCGCTGCGGACGCGTGGTCAACATCAAGGGGCATGAAGTCAAGGGCCCCGAGTATGAGATACTCTGCCTGATGGGATCCAACCTCATGATCGATGACATGGAGGCCATCATCAACTGGAACTACGAGATGGATCTTTACGGCATGGACACCATAAGCACGGGCACGGTCCTCGGCTTCGCTGCGGAGCTCAACGAGAAGGGGCTGTGGAAAAACGGCATCAAATTTGGCGATAAGAAGTCCATCGGAAAGACGATCAAGGATATCGCCTACCGACGGGGCATCGGCAACGACCTCGCCGAGGGGGTAAGGGCCCTTTCGAAGAAATACGGGGGTGAGGACTTCGCCCCCCATTCCAAGGGACTCGAAATCGCGGCCTACGAGCCGCGGGGGACCACTGCCCAGGCCCTGGGGTACGCCACGGCCACCAGGGGGGCCTGTCACCTTGACGCGGGTTACGAGGTCTACATGGAGGTCACGGGGCCGATCACCATGAAGCAGCACCAGTACCGGGGGAAGCCCCCATGGACCGTCCTCACGCAGAACCTGATGGCCGTGATAAGCGCCGGGGGAAACTGCCTCTTTACCGGGTGGACCTTCGTGCCGAAGCCGGCCTACAAGGTCCCCGGGAGCCTTCTGCTCTCGAAACTATTCACCGCCATCATGAGCAACATCGGGTGGCTGATCACCGCCACGATCAAGACCCCGCCCTGGCTCCTGCGACTTCACCTCCCCTTTCTGCTGCCGCACTCAAAGGCCCTCTCTGAGGCGACGGGTATGAAGATATATTTTGGCGACTGGACGAGGATCGGGGACAGGGGCTACAATCTTGAAAAGCTTTTCAACCTGAGGGAAGGGATCAGGAAGGACAAGGACACCCTGGCGCGGCGGTTCACCCACGAGCCACTCATAGAGGGAAGGCCAGAAACGGTCGTGCGCCTTGACAAGATGCTGCCGAAATACTACAGGATCCGGGGATGGGACGCAGACGGGATACCCAAAAAGAAAACATTGAAAAAATTGAAGCTTGATTTCGTGGACGTTTCACAGCTTCGATAACGACGCGCGCACGGCCGGGGAAGTCCCCGGCCGCGTGACGCGCCGGAATCCTCAGGCCGCGTACATGTCGACGTGTTTTATGCCCTTGAGGGGTATCTTTCTTTCCCCGCAATTAATGTCAAAGGTGACGATCATGTCCCCGATGATTGACCTGTTTTTATAGAGCTCGATCTCCCTGCCGTCGTCGAGGACAATGACGATATCGAGTCCCTTGATATCAAGATATTTTGACAGCAGCTGTTTGAAGCTCTTCTTCTTCGTTTTTTTCTGTGCCATGTCGGTTCCTCGATATTCAATAATGGTTTCTGTCAGGACAGCCGGGCTGATTGTTATGTCCCATGTTGAATATCGGTTTATCAATTAATATCTTGATTAATTTTTATATATATTGATAGAAAATTGTTAGTACAAATTAATTAATCATCGAAGCCGATTCTCCAGAGGGCCGTGCCCCTGAGGCGATACCGCCGCGCCAGGTCAGTCAGGAGGGACCGGGTTGTGGCGTCTGAAATATAGAGACGGCAGGTGCTTCCTCCACGGTTGAAATGGGCGAAAAGTGTTCCCGAAGGATCACGCGTGGCTCCCCGGGCCCTGGCGAGCGGTGCCCCCCGTTTCGCGGATATCGCCTCGGGCTTTCCTCCGCACCAGAGGTATCCGTAGGCGGGGATCCCGAGCCAGACCTGCTCAGGCTTCATGAACTTCAGGCAATGGCGGATGTTGTCCTCTGCCCAGGCAAGGTCGGTGACCGGGCCGGCTTCGCTATGGGGCCCATGGTAGTCATAGCACATAATGACCGCCTCGTCGATAAGGTGGCCGATTTTCCTCAAATCGTGAAACCTGCTCCATTTTTCAGGGAAATCAACCTGGGGGAAGATGGCCATGGTGATCCTGCCCTTGTAACGCATTCTTATCCGGGTTAAAAGAAGGGCCAGCCTGTCCGCGTCTTCAGGGGGGAGGTACTCGAAGTCGAGATGCACCCCCGGGAAGCCCTCGGCATGCGCGAGGTTGGAAATCGTCCTGGCGGCCAGTTCACGCGATTCCTCCGATGCGAGTATGCCGCGACCCCGGGCGGTCGAGGAAAAGGAAATCAGGGGATAGATGGCGAAACCGTGGCGTTTTGACAGGAAGGTGAGGCGCCTGAGAATATCCCTCCTCACGGGCGTTATCGTTCCAGGAGATTCGAGCCTGAATCCAGTCAGCGAGACCACGGTATAGCCGGGGAGCGCCTTTTCAAGATAGCCCCCACCGGCGGCTGAGGAGTGAACCAGGTATCCCCACCGGCAAGGCTCCTCCCCATCGGCGGGCGAGGGACCGCAGCGAAGGAGAAATAAAACCGTCATGGCCGCGATAAATGGTTGCCTCATGCCATGCATCATGGTAGAATAATCCGGTCAGAGCAAGAATAAAACCGGAAAAAGCCTCCGGAGTCGAGGAATCCGGTTGCCACGGAAGGCGGGTTTTTATTGACAGTGCGGAATTTCCTGGATAATTTTATCAAGGAAGATGTCGGTTTATAAGATAATAATCATAGGGGGAACCACGTCACGTGAGGAACGAACAACAATGAAAAGAATATTCCGACATTTTTCAGTTTTCGCCGCTGCACTTATCGTGTCGGCCAACGTCACGTGCGCCAAGTTTGACGATCTTGACGATCAGAACCCGGTCTTGATCGTTAATATTGAAGTGACCGATCCCGTGGCCATCCCTATCAGCGCGACCCAGAAAGTGCATCTCATCTATTATGTAAACAAGAACTGGACCAATCCATGGCTTCAGCAGAGTTCAAGCACTTCCACGATCATAAATCCCGTGGTCCTGTCGAAGACACTGTATATCGCCGCATTCTGGGATGCCAATTCAAATGGAGTGGTGGATGCGGGGGAACCCTGCACGGGATGGAAAAATGCGGATCACGCAGCGGCGGACGAGCTGGATATGCTCACACTTTTGCCCCTCGAATGGCGGGAGGTCACCATTACCCTTGATCCAGCGATAGTGTATTGACAGAGGTCCGGTTATAATACCGTTTTCCGTGAGAGGACTATATGAAAAATAATTTCAAACGAGCGGCATTGGCCATGGTGCTTTTCTTTCTTTTCGCCATCGTCAGCGCCTGCGACACGGCCGAGGATAAGAGTCCCTATCTCATCATCAACGTCAATCTTGACGATATGGCACATCCGGTGAGCGCGGCGAACAAGCTTTTCCTGGTGTTCTATCTTCATAATAACTGGACGGGTAAATGGCTATCCATGTCATCTTCGACGCGTATGTTCGTGACGCCACGTCTTACCATCGGGAGCTTTCCGTTTTACTTCGAGGTGATCTACGATGACAACGGCGACGGGGAGCCCTCGACCGGCGATCTCTACCAGGGGTGGAACGGAGCAATCGACCGGACGTCCGATACGCTTACCACCGTACTTCTTCCCAAGACCGACTTGATGATACTGAACATTGATCTTGACAACAATGGCGTAATGCCTTAATCAACACCGCCTCACATGGTGCGCCGGCGGGGCCCCGCCCACGCCGTCAGCCCTGGGAATAAGCGATGCCGGAGGGGAGGGCAATGACGGGACTTTCCGCCGATGAGAAGCGACGCCTCAAGACAAGGGCCCACCATCTCAGGCCGGTGGTGTATATCGGCCGTGGCGGCATGAGCGGCGCCGTGATAGAGGCGACCGACAGGGCCCTGGGTGACCACGGACTTATCAAGGTGAAATTCATAGACTGCAAGGATGAGAAGAAAGATCTCGCCGAAGAGCTTGCAGGGTCGACGGGAAGCTTTCTGGTTACGATCATCGGAAATATCGCCATTCTCTTCCGGCCTGATGATGTTACACCCGCCGCAGGAAATACCGGCCGCATCCCGCATTCTTCTTGACAATAGCCGCGACCCTCTTCAAGTTGCCGCAATGGAGCGGCGCCCATGCCGCTGCGAAAGGGACACGGGGCGCGCGCCGGGGAGGTAGATCATGAAAAAGTACAACGTCGTCATCATGGGCGCAACGGGAGCGGTGGGTATTGAATTCAGGAAAATCCTGCTTGAGCGCAACTTCCCCGTGGGATCGATGAAATTCCTCGGATTGACCACCGTGGGAAGGGAGTACGATTTCGGGGGACGTACGGTGCGTTCCGAAGCCGTCGTTGACGGCTGCTTCAGGGGGTCGGAAATCGCGCTCTTTTCAGCCGGCGGCGATATAAGCAGGAAGGTTGCCCGGCGGGCAGTGGAGGAGGGGTGCGTCGTTATCGACAACAGCTCGGCGTGGCGGATGGATCCCGATGTGCCCCTCGTGGTTCCAGAGGTCAACCCTGACGATGTGGACCGTCATGCGGGGATCATCGCGAATCCCAACTGTTCCACGATACAGATGGTGGTCGCCCTCAAGCCGATCCACGACGCCGCGCGCATCAGGAGGGTCGTCGTCAGCACCTACCAGGCGGTATCGGGCACGGGCCTGAAGGCGATTGAAGAATGCATGGACCAGACCGGCGACATCGTCGCCGGGAGGAACGTCCCGGCTCCCAAGGTGTATCCTCACCGGATAGCCTTCAACGTCCTCCCCCAGATCGATGTCTTCCTTGAAAACGGTTATACCAAGGAAGAGATGAAAATGGTGAACGAAACCAGGAAGATCATGGGTGATGATTCCATAGGGGTGACCGCCACCACGGTCAGGGTCCCTGTGCTTTACGGCCATTCAGAATCGGTGAACGTGGAAACGGAGAAAAAGCTTTCAGCGGGCGAGGCAAGAGAACTGCTCGCGGGAGCCCCGGGCGTGACGGTGATCGATGACCCGGGGTCAAAGGAGTATCCCATGCCTATCCACGCGGCCGGGAAGGACGATGTATTTGTGGGCCGTATAAGAGAGGATGATTCCATACCCAACGGGATCAACCTCTGGATCGTATCCGATAACATCAGGAAAGGAGCGGCGCTCAACGCGATCCAGATCGCCGAACTCCTGATCAAAAAAGGGAAAATCTAAACCATCGAGCTTGTTTTTGAATAACAAAAGCCCCGGAGCGCCATCTCCGGGGCTTTTGTTATTCAGGACAATCCCCGCGGACAGAGCGGATGGGAGGGACGCGGCCGCTTGTTCAATGAACCGGGAGCCGACATGACGAATAGCATCGCGATATTGATTGATGATCCATAATTATTGCTGAATTTATGTACAATTGCTTAATATTTATAGTAATTATTACGAAAATTATTATAGCAATAATTATCAGATTATGATATCATATACTTCACATTGTCTAGCTCATTGAGAAATGGATTCACGGGAGACGGGTGTGGGATACTATTCCCTGATAAAGAGTAGCAGACGGACACTATGAAAAAAATTCTTTGCTATTTCGATCCTACTGTGAAAAGGATCCTGGTTGAAAAAGTAACGGAAAGCGGAGAGAAAAAGATCGTCCTCTCGTCGCCCCACAATTTCGTGTATACATCTGAGATCGTAGCCAGGGTGATCAATATCGACGACGAAGAGCAGATCCCCACCAGGCTTGATCCAGGGTACAGCTACTATCGCGTCCTGGATTTCCAGACGATCAAGGCGGATACCGGAATATACTACGATGAGTCGGCAAACGCCTACAAGGCAGCGGAATACGGTTTCGTGGTTCTTGATAACCAGAAGCTGCGGTGGATATCGCCCCTCTCGGTGAGCAGGGACAAGCTGAAGGCCTACTATTCCATCTACCCCACCAAAACGGGAAGGATCCCCGCCTATGCGGACATCGAGGAGGCCCTGCACCGTTACAAGATACTGTCACGCGTGGAGAAGCGTCAGGTCGAGGAACAGCTCCAGTCGATCAATCCCGACCAGCCGAGATTCACCAGGATACTCGTTGCCCAGGGGAAGGAGCCGGTAAACGGGCACGATGAATACTTTCTTCCGCTCCTCAATTTCCAGAAGAAGGCCGGAGAAATCAAGGAGGACGGGAGCATTGATTTCAAGGAGGTCGGCTCAATAGTCGAGGTCAAGAAGGGCCAGGATATACTGAAGAGGGTACCGGGCGTCAAGGCCGTTGACGGGTATGATATATACGGGGATAAATCCATCGCCAAGTTCGAGCGGGTCGAGGGATATGCGAAAGGAGAAAACATAGAGCAGGGCCCCTCTGATGAAAATATCTTCGTCGCCTCGATCGATGGATGCCTCGACGTGGACGGAAGGAGGGTCTCGGTTCTTCCCATCGCGTTTATACACGGCGACGTGAATTACGAAACGGGCAACATCGATTTTGACGGATCGGTCCACATAATGGGGTCGGTGCTTCCAGGTTTCAGCGTGAAGGCGAAGGGCGACGTTATCGTTGAAAAAAACGTCGACGACTCTCATATTGAGGCGCAGGGCGACATCACGGTGAAGATGGGAGTCGTGGGCAAGGAAAACGCGGTGCTCGTCGCCGGGGGAAAAGTTGTGGCCAAGTACCTCCTGAACGCCAGGGTGGAGGCGGCCGGCGAAATCATCGTGGATGATTCGATAATAAATTCTAACGTCTTTTCCAACTTTCGGGTAAGCGTTGTGGCCCGGCAGGGAAAGATAATCGGGGGGAAGACCACGGCCCTCTACGAGATAGTGATCAACGTGTCAGGGTCGCCAAACGAAACCGAGACCCAGCTTTCCGTGGGAAGGAACCTTTTCATCGAGAAGGAGCTGGAGGAAGTCCAGAAGGAGATCATCACGTGGAGAAAGGCGGTTGATGAATCGATGCGCCAGCTCAAGGTGAGTTTCGGCGAAGCGGTCTTCGAAAATCCCAAGGAATACATCTCGAAGCTTCCCGGCATGAAAAAAAAGAACTGTCTTCTCATGCTCAAGGATTTGAGCGACAAGAACAGCGAACTCAAGAAACACCTTGAGGTGAGCAGGGAGATCCAGGAGCGGCTGAAGCTGGAACGTGAACCGTGCATAATCATTAAAAACAAGGCCTATCCCGGCACCATCGTCAGCATAAAGAAGAGCATCAAACGCGTTGAAAGCATCATCGACAACGTGAAATACTACGAGGACACGGAAGCGAAGATCATTCGATTCAGTCCCGCAGTATGATTTCCCCGGGCCGCATATTCTCCGCAGATCGCCGGAATTTATTTGACAAACTTTTACCGTGTACCTTAATGTCCCTACCGGACCATGGCATGTTATGCAGGGACCGGATTCGGTGGTCGATAATTTCGGCCGCATCGAGTATTTAATTGGAGGTTGCACATGCTTACCGATTTCGGAACCGTCAATCTTGCCCTGATCGGAAACCTCGGTCCGTGGGAGCTGGCACTGATTTTCCTTATCGTGCTTGTGGTGTTTGGCGCTAACAAGCTCCCGAAGATTGCCAAGGACCTCGGCAGCGGGATCCGGGAATTCAAAAAATCGATTTCCGGTGAAAGCGATGAAAAAAAAGAAGAATCAAAAAAGGAGTGAAAGGCTGCGACGTGTCCCGCCCTTCGAACAGACGTCGGCGTTTCGCGGAAGGTAGGAAAAATCTTTTTCAGGAGCGCTGTGCATGAGGCCCTACAAGGTAGATGATGCGGGAGAGCAAATTCTCGACATCCTCCACAGGAACGCGAAATTGGATGCCGAGGATATCGCCCGCCAGGTGGATCTTCCCGTGGCGGAAGTGAATAAACGGATCCAGAAATTCGAAAAGGACAACATCATTCTCGGGTATCATGCCGGCATCAACTGGCAGAGAATTCGCCTCAACGAAGTAAAGGCGCTTATCGAGGTAAAGGTAAAACCGGAACGCAAGGTGGGCTTTGACTCCGTGGCGGAATCGATCTACCGGTTTCCAGAGGTCTGTTCGGTCTACCTGATGTCGGGGGGATATGATCTTCTCGTGCAGGTGGTCGGCGAGAACCTCCGCGAAGTGGCGCAATTTGTTTCCGAAAAGCTCGCCACGCTGAACGGCGTGCAATCGACGGTATCGCATTTTCTGCTGAAAAAATACAAGGAAGACGGCATCATCCTGGTGGACCAGCATGAATCCAAGCGCCTGCCGGTGACCCTGTAGGCATTCACCTCCCGGACCGGGGCCCGGGGGCGCGCGTCCGCGCCCCTTTCAACGTACCATGCAGAAGATCAGACACGTCTATCGGAGGCTTCTCCGTTTCCATGGGCCGCAGGGATGGTGGCCCATCCTCGATCCGGAACGTGGATCAGGCACCTATCATCTGAACGCCCCGCGGAACGGATCTGAGGTGTTCGAGATATGCGCCGGGGCCATTCTTACCCAGAATGTAGCGTGGAAAAACGCCGAGAAGGCCCTGTGCAATCTCAAGCGGGCGGGAATGCTCGGTCCGGAAGAGATTGAAGGTGCGAAGCTTCAGGACCTTGGCGCGATGATCCGCTCAGCAGGATATTACAATCAGAAAGCGAAAAAGCTGAAGCACTTCACCGCCTGGTACCGGCGCTTCGGCTATAACGCATCGGCCCTTGCCGCCCTGAACCGGGACCTCCTCAGGAGCGAACTGCTCGCCGTATCGGGCATCGGCCCTGAGACCGCGGATTCGATTCTCCTCTACGCCCTCGGCATGACAACATTCGTTGTAGACGCATACACGAAGAGGATATTCACCCGCATCGGAATGGTTCGCCGGGGTGAGGGCTACGAGGGGATCCGCACCATGGTGCATCGCCTCTTCCCGTCCCCGGCGTCAGTATATAACGAATTTCACGCCCTCATCGTCGCCCACGGGAAGGATTACTGCACCAAACGTCCCTCCTGCGCCGACTGCTGCCTCGAGCCGCTCTGTGCGAAAATCCTTGACGATGCCGCGCCCGCGGGTATACTGCCTCAATCCTGAACCATCAGCGGAGTTACCGGGCATGACAACACGCGACTCTACCGCCACGAAGGAATGGCAGGCCCTCCGGGTCCACCATGACGAGGTGAAGGGAATGACCCTGGGCGAGCTCTTTGCATCAGATCCCGCCAGGGCGGGGGCCTTTACGGTCAGTGAGTGCGGCCTTCTGATGGACTATTCAAAAAACCGGGTCACCGCCAGGACAATGGCGCTCCTGAACGATCTTGCCATGTCGCGCGGCCTTGAAAAGGAAATCGCCCGGATGTTCGGCGGCGAAAAGATAAACGCCACCGAGGGGAGGGCGGTCCTCCATGTCGCCCTGAGGAACCTCGGCGGGGACCCGATTATCCTTGACGGAATTGACGTGATGCCCGGTGTGCGCGCCGTCCTGGAGAGGATGAGGGAATTCTCCGACGAAATCCGGGACGGGAACTGGAAGGGTCATACGGGCCGTCCCGTGAGGAATATCGTTAATATCGGCATCGGGGGCTCGGACCTGGGGCCTTCGATGGCAACGGAGGCCCTGGCCTTCTATTCGCGGCGGGAGCTGCGCTCCTTTTTCGTCTCGAACGTCGACGGAAGCCATATCATGGAGACCCTGCGGGGACTCGATCCCGAGGAGACGCTCTTTATCGTCGCATCGAAGACCTTCACCACCCAGGAAACCATGGCCAATGCCGCCACGGCGCGGCGATGGGTAGTCGATTCCCTCGGAAGCGATGCCGCCGTCCGCCGGCATTTCGTTGCCGTGTCCACCAATTCTTCGGCGGTGGCCGCCTTCGGAATAGACCGCGAGCGAATGTTCGAGTTCTGGGACTGGGTGGGGGGGAGGTACTCCCTCGCTTCGGCAATAGGCCTTTCGCTGATGATCTCGATAGGTCCGGAGCGTTTCTTCGAAATGCTCGAGGGCATGCATGAGATGGACATGCATTTTCTCCGGACGCCCTTCACGCGCAACATGCCGGTCATACTCGCCCTTATCGGGATATGGCACGTGAACTTTTTCGGAGCGGAATCCTGCGCGGTACTTCCCTACGACCAGTACCTTCGGCGATTCCCCGCCTACCTGCAGCAGGCGGACATGGAATCGAACGGCAAGGGCACCGATCGAGACGGGAACAGGGTCAACTACGCGACGGGGCCCGTTGTCTGGGGCGAGCCCGGTACCAACGGGCAACACGCGTTTTACCAGCTCCTTCACCAGGGAACAAGGCTGGTCCCGGTTGATTTCATCGGCTTCGCGAGCCCCCTCTGGGAGGCGGGGAACCACCACCGGCTTCTTGTGGCGCATATGATCGCCCAGGCCGAGGCACTTGCCTTCGGAAAAAGCGCCGATCAGCTTCGCGCGGAACACATACCCGAAAGGCTGATCCCCTTCAGGACATTCGAGGGGAACAGGCCCTCCACGGTCATCCTCGCCGATCGACTCGACCCGCGTACCCTGGGCAAGCTCATCGCGCTTTACGAGCACAAGATATTCGTCCAGGGGATCATCTGGAACATATATTCATTCGACCAGTGGGGAGTGGAACTGGGCAAGGCCCTGGCGAACAGGATAATTGGTGAATTCGAGCAGGGGCGCTGGCATGACGGGGGCCACGATTCCTCCACGAGCGCCCTGATGCGTTACTGCCTGGAACGCGGGTAAACGGCGATGTCCGCGCGCATGGGTGGTTCAGGCGGCGCAGGGTCGCGCGACGAGTCGAAGCTGCGGCAGTATGACATGCTCATCGCCGAGGCGAACACCATACGGGAGAAGGACAAGGTCCTCGTCCGGGGGCTCCTGCAGAGCTTTTACGGAAAGAAGCTCAACGTCGGGATCGGCTTCGAGCGCTCGGCCGGTTCGATTCTTTCCGGAGATTATTTCGACCTCATCAAGCTCCCCGACGGAAACTACCTCTTTATTTTCGCCGACATCAGCGGACACGGTCTTCCCGCCTATACCACGCTGGTGCGGCTCAGGTCCGCCGTAACCATTTGCGTGGGAGAGACCAGGCGGATCTACGAGCAGGCGGAAACGGTGGACACCGATTTTCTCGTGCGGGACATCAGCGCGAAGTTCACGGATATAATGGAGGGGGCCAATTCCCAGGATTTCGCCTCCGTGCTCTTCACCTTCATTTACAACGAGGGAGACAAGTACCATCTGAGGTTCTATAACCGGAGCATGCTGTTTCCCGTTATTATCCGAAAATTCGAAAGGCGGATCATGGGCGTCTATGATCTCAACAACCATGAAAAAGGGTGGATCCCGAGAAAGGGGTATCTCCTGAGCGTCGATGTAAAAACCCTCACGGGAGCGGGATACATGGTCACCCCGCCCTGCGAGTTCACTCTTTATGAGGGCGATTCGATCCTCTATTTCAGCGACGGGATTGTGGAGGCCTGCGATAGGGACCGCAACGGTGATGATTTTGGAATACACCGGATCACGAGGGTGCTTACTGAATACAATAACCTCATGCCCCAGGTGATCGTGCAGGAACTCTTCACTTCCGTGTACGACCACATCGGTGGCCAGGAGAACCAGAAAGACGACATGACGGCAGTCCTCATCGATTTCCCGCACATACGATAGCCAGGCCCGGAAGAGGGCGCGGCGCCCCGGATGAGATCCGCCACGGCGGGCGCTTCAGGCCGGTCGATCCGGGCCATAACCGCGTCACTTCCGTATACGGCGGAAATACTCCTTCATGTGCTCCCTCGCGTTCAAAACGATATCGCGGTAACGTGCGGTGATTTCAGGCCGCGCGTGGGCGATGTTGCGCGTTTCCTGGGGGTCGTTTTCAAGGTCATAGAGCTCTTCGAGCATGTCCTTCATCCGGCAGATGTACTTCCATCGTCCGTCGGCGATCCCGAGAAAGTCATCCTTCCACGAGGTGTGAAGGAGGGCCATCTGGTCCTTTCTGGCGGCGAATATCGGAATGCCCTCCTGCCTGGGGTCCCGGGGGATTCCGAGGATATCGAGGACCGTGGGGAGGATGTCAATATGCCTCGTGATGCCCCTGTAGGCAACGTGTTTCGGGAACAGCTTCCTGTTGTAAATGAGGAAGGGGACGTGAACGTTTTCATCGTAGAGAAAGAGGGGATGATTATAGTTCATCCTGTGCTGGTAAAACGCCTCGCCATGGTCGGCGAAAAGGAAGAGAAGGGTGTTCTCCATGAGGCCCCTTGATTCCAGTTCGTCAATGAGCATGCCGAGGGAGTGGTCGGCGTAGTGGAGGGAGTTGAGATAATTGTACCAGTTCCGTTTCTTATAGTCAATTCCATCCGGGATTTCTCCGGTGATCCGGAACGAGGTGTCCGGAATTGCGTAGGGATGGTGGGGATTGACCGGCATCAGGACCAGGAAATAGGGCTCGTTCCTGTTTTCCTCGATGAATTCGATCGATGGCCTGATCATGGCGCGCTCGTCGACTCCCCATCCGACCTGCCGGTTGTAGGGCGGGATTCGTATGAGCTGGTTGTAATCGATGATCCGGTCGAACTTCCTGTTCCGGAGAAACCGGTTCTGCCCGGCGTATCCCAGGCCACCCGTATGGATCAGGCAGGTCCGGTATCCGTGATCGTGCAGAATCTCGGGCATGGTGGGCAGTTCCAGGTCGGGGTGTTTCTGGATCGCCATGTCCTTGGAATAGAGGCCGTACGCCGAGGTGAAGACCGAGAGGAGCGCGTTTGCCGAGAGGGGATAGTTGCAGTAATGTTTCTTGAAAAAGACGCTGGTCCTTTCAAGCCGGTGCCACGAGGGGACCACGGGCCTTCCATTGATTTCCATGTCGTAGTACTTCGCGGGCATGGATTCGAAGAAGTAGAGGATGATATTGTAGCGGTCGTTCCGGGGGATCGCCCCGAGGCGCGGGTTCATCCGGGGTGATTCTATCGAATCCGTGGCGAATCTCCACGTGAATGGCGCGTCAACATCGCTCGATGATGCGGAGGGGGATTTTTTTTCTTCGCCCGCGAAGAGATTGGCCAGGGGGTGCATTGAAAATTCTCGGAGCATTGAAATCACCGCGGGTGCTTTTACGGCGCCGTGGCGCGAAGCAATGCGTACGGGAGCCGATGAATCCGTGGCCAGAGACAGCAAGCACAGGATGGATATCGCGGCGGGAGGAAGAAGCCTCAGGACCTGTACCGTCCTGGTTATGCCGTCCGCACGTCCCGCGTCTCGGGCAAAGCGGGATTCACGCATGATGAGGGCGATATTCAATCCGGTGCCGAGGGCGGCGAGGAGGAAGAATACAATATAAAAGTCAAGGGTGAATTCCGAGCGCGCTGATTCGACAATGTTGCCCAGGGAGGTGAAATGCTCTCTCCCCGCGTATGACGTCTGGAATGTCGTCTCGTAAACCCTGAAAAAATGCAGCGAGAAGAGCATGAAAAAGGAATAGATCGTCTGGATGATGGCCAGGATGCCGCATGAAATCCAACCGGGTTTTCCCGTGACCATCGCGAGGATGAGAAGGAAAAGAAGCGTTCCGAGCAAGGTAAGGCTGTCAGTGCCGAGCGTGAGGGCAAGGTATTCCGGCAGGCCTGCCAGTATTCCCGGGTAGATCGATTCGATCTGCCTGTAGACGCTGATTCGGTACAGTCCGTGGACCAGCAGGACGAAGGCTCCGTTCGCGAGAAAGAGGACCAGGATCGAATCGTAGCGCGTGACCAGCTTTTGCAGGGATTTCCACGTCATTTGATGACCTGCCGTTTTTCAATGCCGTGCATGCCGGCGGGATTGCAGGTTACAAAGAGCCGGGCCCCGCCTTCAGGTCAAGCATTTTGCGCGGGGTTCACGACAGTCGTTTCATGCTTTAAAGGCGTAAAGAACCATCGAACTGGTCATAGCGAAGTCACCCATGTGGATTTTACCGAGCCAGTGATAGGCCGCGATGCGGGCCCAGGAGCGGTAATCCAGGAGTGAACGGAAATTTCCCCGGGATTTCTTCAGTTTCGGAATAAGGCCGAATTCAACGGGATGAAAGCTTCGTACCCTGGCGAATCCGCAGCGGAAGAGGGCTTCTGTGAGGTTGCGCCTGGAAAAATAGGAGAGGTGACCGGGCATGAAATAGGCGTAGCGATCCCTCAGGAGCCTTGCCTGTAATCCCGCCATGTTCGCGGTCTGTATAACCAGTATTCCGCCGCTGACCAGAAGGTCGTGGCATTCAACGAGTGCGGAAACGGGGTCCGGGATGTGTTCAAGAAGCTCGATCATTGTGATGGCGGAAAAGAAATTCTTCGGGAAGGGATGGTCTTCCAGCGTGCCGATATGCATGGCGTCGCCGAATTCACTCCGGGCGAATTTTCCGGAGTATGAGGACAGCTCGATGCCATGGGGGACGAAGTAGGGTCGCGCCGTCCTGAGAAGTCCGCCGAAGGAAGCCCCCACGTCGAGGATGCTCCCCGGAGGCGCGAAACGCCTCAGGATGGAGATCCTTTTTTCCCACACGTGACGCGCGAATTTTTCCGAGACCCTTTCATCGAGGTATGAATAATCAGATTCGCCGGTGTAATAACCCTCCCGGTAGAGCTCCATGATTTCATCGGAGGACGGGCGGGGATTCCTGAAAAGGAAACCGCAGTCGGCGCAGCAGTCAATCATAAAGGGAGGTTCGTAGCGGGTGATTCGGTACCGGGTCCCGATTTCGGACCCGCCGCAGAGGGGGCACCTTGCCAGCGTGATTCCTGCACTATTTTCTCTCGCGTTCGTATCGGGCATAGGGACCCCGTGTGTCAGGCCCGGGCGCGGATGACCCAGTGAGAGATGACGGTGCCGGTATCGCCGACAAGGGTCCTTTCCATGAGCCCGTACCTGAATTCCGCGAAAACCGAGAACGCGGATGCCATTTCTTCTTCGGTATAAAAGGAAGCGATCGCTCCACTGATGTCATCGACCCCCGTGCGCCAGGTGTCACCGCCCAGGTGGGTGCCCTTTTTCATGTGGGTATCTCGCGAGGAGCGCAGCGTCGCGAAGAGATGCCCGCCCCGTGAGAGTATTCTCGATATTTCTGAAAGCATGACGGGGAGATCGTCTTTGCCGGAGTAGTGCAGGGAACCCCAGGCGATGACGATGTCGGCGCTCTCATCATTGAAGGGAAGACGCGTTATCTCCCCGCACACGAGGTTCGCCCGCGTGTGATTACGCGCGAGCGCCAGGGCGTTGAAACTCGCGTCGAGGCCGGTGATCCGGGAAATCCCGATGTCATCAAGAAGCCGGAGGTGACGCCCCCCCCCGCAGCCGAGATCGAAAGCCCATAACCTCTCCGCGGTCTCCGGAGACGGGACGTGTTTCTTAAGAAGGCGCACCAGGTTTTCGTCGGGATATGACAGGTCCGAGCGTTCCCTTCGATAGTGTTCGTCCCACTCGCGAGTATCCAACGTTCACTTGATCCTGATATTGTAGCTTTCCGCGGCGATTCCCGCACGTTCGACGGCCTCGTCGAGGGTGCGTCCCGTTACCGCGACGACACCGATCCGGTCATGATTGGTGGTGGGCTCACTGATGGGTGAACCGATTTCCTTGAATATCCTCGAAAAGAGAATTCCCCTGACCTTGCGGGGCCCTTCGGGATTGAATGAGGCAAGGACCCCGGGCGTCCCGGTGATATATTTCACCACGACCGGCTTCTGGCGCGCGGAACCGGGGGGTGCGAATCCGCGGCCCGACATGGATTGTATCGATTCACGAATGATATGGTACCCGTTATGGGCCGGGATAAGCACATCAGGGATGAATTCGCCCCCGAACTCGGGGACGGCCTCGATGATGCAGGGGCCCGTTTCGGAGATGACGCATTCCATGATGAGGGGCGATGAGACGATCCCGAAGGCATCCGCGATTTTCTGGCCCATTCCCGATATCGACTCAGCCAGGGCGCTGTGACGCGACGGCGCCGCGTGCATGGTGTCGACGAAATAGGGCGGGGGCGACGTTATCTTGTCAGTCATGGCCGCGAGGTGATAGGTGCCTTCATGGATAACCCCCGCCGCGATTATTTCATCACCGGGGATGAAGCGCTCAAGGATGATGTCCGAATCCCCCGCCATGAGGGGAACGACGTGACGCCTGAACTCGGGGAGACTCTCGATGAGGCGGACATTCATCTTGGCGTGGCCGATAGCGGGTTTCATGACGATCGGGAAGGCCTGTTCGGGGATCGTGAGATTCCCGTCGCGGGATGAAACCGGAACCGCCGGTGGAGTCGGCAGTGAATGTTTGCGCAGGATAGACTTCATCTTTCGCTTGTTAAGGAAAATACCCGCCGAAGAAAAGGGGAGGAAGGGTAGCCTGAACTTTTCGGCGAGGTACGCCGTGGTCTGCATGGCGGGTCCGTAAGACTTGGTCATTATCCCGAGGATCTCGCCGTCCACGAGGAGTTCCAGGAGCTTTTTATGAATGGCCGCGTGGTTGCTGATGGATTCCTGGATTTTAAGGTCGCAGTGGCAGAAGCCGGGAGCCGAGGCGTTTGTATCTACCCCGATCACCTGGAATCCCAGTTTTTTGGCTTCCCTGATGAGCGGTAACTGGTTCAGGCCGGCGCCAATTGAAACGAACAACTGGATTGGCTGATGTGTGCGCATGCGCGAGAACATGGCGTATACTCCGACCATTGATGGGCAACGTCAACCAGAATACGGGCCATGATACGCAAAGTCAATATCTATTACGGGACAAGACGGGTGGCGGTGAGTAAAGTGATCTTCCGGCACCGTTAGTCACGGAAGTGTGTCCGGGGGCAGAGCGGGACGGGGTAAATATATAATATGCAAATTAAAATAAAGCGCCCGTCTCACGCCGTGTCAGGTCATGGTCCGGGTTAACGATCGGGGTTTATGATTGAGAGGTCCGTAAATATTTTACATGCTGTGATGAAAAAATCGTTTCAAATTATCCACGTCGTGCGATAATAATGTATATTGACATTGACGGCGCATCAGGATGCCGTCAAAATGGCATGGACGGCCTGCAAAGGCTCTGTGCGCTCAACGCGAAAAACGGAAAGGAAGGTTGCAGCGAAAGGACCATGTATTGCGAACGATGCAGAGAAAGCGAGGCGACCATTCACCTCACGGAAATCATTAAGGATGTGAAATCCGAACTGCATCTCTGTGAGAAGTGCGCCCGCGATATAGGGCTTAATGCGAAACTCTCGAACTTTTCCCTTTCGATCCCGGAGATGCTTTCGTTCCTTGACGTGAACGAGATCGAGGGGTGCCCTGAGGGGAGCGCCTGCGCAACCTGCGGGGTAACATTCCTGGACTACAGCCGGGAGGGCAGGCTCGGATGCCCTGATTGCTACGAGTACCTCGGCGCGTCCCTTCACTCCGTTATCGCGGGATACCACGGAGCTACGCGACATGCGGGCAAGCATCCCCTTGCCGCTGATGATTCCGGCGCCTGTGTCCGTCCATCCGGGGATGGCATGCGGCCCGCGAGGATGAAGGCGGAGGAATACCGCGATCTTCTTGAACAGGCCGTCCGGGAAGAACGCTATGAAGAGGCGGCGGTGCTGCGTGACGCCCTGCGGGAGCTTGAATCACATGGACAGAGGAGAGGGTAGTCTTTTGTTCGAGGGAGCCTTACAGCGTTCGGCGTTCTGGACTGCCACGGGTCCATTCTGCCATGTGGTTCTTTCAAGCAGGGCAAGACTTGCCAGGAACATGCGGTCGCTTCCATTCCCTAACCGCCTCGAGAGCGACGATATGCTCCCGATACGCGCGGCCATGGAACACTTCGCCACCGAATCTTCCTTCGGTGAAGGCGTGAACCTGATGGAACTGAGGCGCATGCACGATAATGAAAAACGCTACCTCCGGGAAAGGAACGTCATCACCCCTGAAATGGAGGGTTCCGAATACGCGATGGTGGCGGTGGACCGACACGGGGATTTTATCATCCTGATTAATGAAGAGGACCATTTCCGGATACAGGTGATACGTCCGGGTCTTCAATTCACGGAAGCCTACCGGATGGCTGACGCGATCGACAGCGAGCTTAATCGTTTTGTTCCCTACGCGTTTTCCGATGAAATCGGCTACCTGACGTCATGCACCTCGAACCTGGGCACGGGCCTGCGTGTTTCGGCCCTTCTGCACCTTCCGGTGCTGACAATGAAAAACCGGGTACAGGACATTGTCCCGGAGGAAAAAAAGCAATACGTCGAGATACGGGGTACGGCGGGTCGGTCGAACAGGCCCCTGGGAGGGATTCACCAGTTTGCGAGCAGGGTATCCCTCGGTCTTTCCGAGGTTGACATTATCGAGATAGCGGATGAGGTGATGGCGCGAATAATCGACATCGAGGATTCTCTCCGCGATGAGCTCTTTTCGGAAAACAGGCTTCAGGTCGAGGACTCCGTGTCTCGTTCTTTCGGCGTTCTGTCATGCGCTCGTCGGATGAGCTATGTTGAAGCCATGGAGCACCTTTCGGGTGTAAGGCTCGGGGTGATTCTCGCCGTTATCAAGAATACCGATATCCAGGCGGTGAACGACATGATGGTCCGCTCGCAGTGGGCGCACCTGCAGCGGCACTACGGCATTATATTTAAAAACTCGGTTGAATGTGACGAGTATCGCGCCGAGTACCTGAGAAACCAACTGAATAATTCCGGGGTGGAATGATGTTCGAGTTCACCAAGAGATCCAGGAAAGTGCTGGAAATCATGGCCCAGAGCGAGGGGAAAAGGCTCAACGCCGAAACGCTCGAGCCGGACCATATAATGATTTCCCTGCTGAAGGACGATGAGTCCGTTGCCGCGCGGATCATGAAAAACCTCGGCATTGACTTCGACAGGTTCATCCAGGAAATCGAAATCGCCGCGAGGCGGGACCGCGCCACTATCATCCTCGGCAAAATACCTCTCGGCGTACAGTACCGTAAAATAATCGAGATGTCCAAGGAAGAGGCGCGGAAACTGAGAAATTCATACATAGGGACCGAGCACCTTCTCCTCGCGATCTTCCGTGAAGGGACCTGCGCGGGTCTCGACACCCTTCTCCGGAGCGGAATCGACTACGGTGTGATCAGAAACGAGATCCTCCGGGTACTGGGCGTGAAAATCAACGGGGATAAACAGACGAAGGTTAAGGCGGCGAAGCAGCCGGCCCTTGAGGAGTTCGCGCGGGACCTCACGCGAATGGCCCTCGATAACCTCCTTGACCCGGTAATTGGCCGCGAGGACGAGTTGTCGCGCATGATCCGGATACTTTCCAGGAAAAAGAAGAACAATCCGATCCTGATCGGCGAGGCGGGCGTTGGGAAGACCGCCATCGTCGAAGGCCTTGCCCAGCGTATCGTGAAAAAGGAGGTTCCCGAGCCCCTCCATAACAAGCGCGTGCTGTCGCTCGACATGGCCGCAATCGTGGCGGGGACAAAATACCGCGGGGAATTCGAGGAGCGGCTCAAGCGGGTGGTGAAGGAAATAATCGATGAAACGGGCATCATAATATTCATCGACGAGGTGCATACCCTGATCGGGGCGGGAGCCGCCGAGGGGGCCATCGACGCGGCTAACATATTGAAACCGGCCCTTGCCCGGGGCGAGCTCCAGTGCATCGGTGCGACGACCCTGAACGAATACAAGATGTACGTTGAGAAAGATACGGCACTGGTACGGCGCTTCCAGCCGATCCTGGTTGAAGAGCCCGATGTTAACGAGACGATTGAAATACTCAGGGGGCTCAGGGAGCGCTTCGAGGGACACCACAAGGTGCGATTCATGGAGGAATCCCTGGTCCGGGCGGCGACAATGGCGGAGCGGTATATCAATGACCGGTGCCTGCCTGACAAGGCCATCGATATCATCGACGAGGCGGGGGCCATGGCGCGCCTTGAAAAATACGACCTTCCCGAAGATATCGTCGCACTTGAATCGGAGATCGAGGGCCTGGTGTCGAAGAAAAACGAGCTGGTGCTGGCCCAGGAATACGAGCAGGCCGCAGCGGTCAGGGACCTGATAAATGAAAAGCGGGAGCTCTTCGCCGCCAAGCTCGAGAGCTGGCATGAAAAGAGGGACGAGTACGAAATACTGGTGACGCCGGACCAGATATCGCTGATAGTTTCAGAAAGCACGGGCATCCCCGTGAAGAGCATCGAGGAATCGGAGTCGGCGAAACTGATACGCATGGAGGAGGAGCTCCACCGGCGGGTCGTGGGGCAGGATGACGCGATCAGCGCGGTATGCCGGTCCATCAGGAGATCCAGGATAGGCCTGGGCAGCGACGGCAGGCCCATGGGGGCCTTCATGTTCCTCGGGCCCACGGGAGTGGGGAAGACCGAACTGGCGAAGGCATTGGCTGAATTCCTTTTCGGCGACGAGAGGAACCTCATCCGCGTGGACATGTCCGAGTACATGGAAAAGCATTCCGTGGCCAGGCTGATAGGCGCGCCTCCTGGTTATATCGGGTACGAAGAAGGCGGTCAGCTCACCGAGAGGATCCGGAGGAAACCCTACTCGGTCCTTCTCCTCGATGAAATCGAAAAGGCCCATCCCGACGTGTTCAACATCCTCCTGCAGATATTTGAGGAGGGAGAGCTCACCGACGGATCGGGGACCACCGTCAGCTTCCGGGACGCTATCGTGATCATGACCTCCAATCTCGGGACCCGCGAATACCAGAAGATGGGAAAGATGGGGTTCGGAGGAGAAGAGACAAGGGATGACGGGGCCAGGGAAAAGGTCACCGATGAACTCAGGCGCGCGTTCAGCCCGGAGTTCCTCAACAGGATCGACGAGGTGGTGTACTTCCACCGCCTTGACCGGGGGCATCTCGGAAAAATCGTCGATATGATGCTCGGCCGGATAAACCAGAAACTGAGCGAACGGAAAATTCGGCTTGAATTTTCGGCCGGGGTAAAAAAATATCTCGTGAAAAAGGGATTCGATGACAACTCCGGGGCGCGAAACCTCAGGAGGCTCATACAGAACGAAATTGAGGACAGGCTTGCCGACGAGTTGTTGAGAGGAAAAATCCATGAGCCGGTTACCCTCAAGGTGCTTCACCGGGGCAGGACGATTCATTTCAGGCAAACGGGTGAGAGTGCCGTCGTCGACGGCGAGGAACGGGCGCGTGAGCCCGAATCCGTCGGCAATACACGAATGTGATGGCGGGTGACCGGTGGGTTCAACAATAGCTGAAAAGATATTCGATGCGCACCGCATCGACAGCCCCGCTTCGGGGATACACGTACTGTCAATAGACGCCGTGTTCTGCCACGAGGTGACGACGCCGATCGCCATAATGGATCTCGTTGCCAGGGGGAAGGACCGGGTTTTCGATCCCACGAAGATCAAGGCCGTTATCGATCACGTGTCCCCCGCCAAGGACAGCAATACCGCCGTTCAGGGGAAGGTCCTGCGCGATTGGGCGCGCAGGCACGGAATACGCGATTTCTTCGATATAGGACGCAACGGCGTGTGCCACGCGCTTTTCCCGGAAATGGGGTTCGTGAGGCCGGGATACACCATTATCATGGGCGATTCCCATACATGCACGCACGGAGCGTTCGGCGCCTTTGCTGCCGGGGTCGGGACAACGGATCTCGAGGTTGCGATCCTGAAGGGCGTATGCGCCTTCACGGCGCCGAAAACCTTGAAAATCGACATCGCTGGAAGCCTCCAGGGGGGCGTCTTCTCGAAGGACGTGATCCTCTCGGTCATCTCAAAAATCGGGGTAAACGGGGCCACCAACATGGTCATCGAGTTCGGCGGCCCCGTCGTTGCGGCGATGAGCATGGAATCGCGAATGACCCTCTGCAACATGGCGGTCGAGGCGGGTGCCACAAGCGGAATCTGTCTCCCGGATTCCACGACGGTCGATTATCTCTGGGAGTTCATCAAGGGTGACTATCCCTCGCGGGAGGCGGCACTGGAAGATTACCGGCGGTGGGCTTCGGACGGGGACGCGAAGTACGAACGGCTCATGCGTCTCGATGTGTCCGACCTCGAGCCCCTGGCGACGTTCGGCTACCGCCCTGACCAGGTGAAGCCGGTCCGGGAACTCGAAGGCACCCCTGTGGACCAGATCTATATCGGATCCTGCACCAACGGACGCCTGGAGGATCTCCGGACCGCGGCGCGGGTACTGAAGGGCCGGACCATAAGCGACCGGGTGCGGGGCGTCGTCTCCCCGGCTACCCCGACCATTTACCGGAAGGCGATGGAGGAGGGGATCCTCAAGATATTCATGGATGCCGGTTTCTGCGTGACCAATCCCACCTGCGGCGCGTGCCTGGGCATGAGTAATGGTGTTCTCGCCCCCGGCGAAACCTGTGCCGCCACGACAAACAGGAACTTCCGGGGACGCATGGGAGAGGGGGGGATGGTCCATCTCATGAGTCCCGCCACCGCCGCGGCCACCGCCCTTGCGGGCTCTATTATCAATTCAGAACTCTACGAAGGAAAGGACCGGTAATGAGGGAATTCAGCGGAAACGTCCTGTTTCTCGACAGGTCGGACATCAATACCGACGAGATCATACCGGCGAAATATCTCACGGAGATGACGAAGGAAGCCCTGGGCCCCCACGCACTTGGAGGACTCACACTCGAGGGCTTTAATCCCTCGAGTGACCTTGCGGGCAGGCATATCATCGTCACCCGTTCAAATTTCGGATGCGGGTCATCCAGGGAGCACGCGCCATGGGCCCTCGAGGTGAACGGAATCGGCCTTGTCATCGCTGATAGCTTCGCGAGGATTTTCCGTCAGAACATGTACAACTGCGGCATGATGGCCGTGGAGCTTCCGGCCCGGACGATCGATATGCTCTTCAACCTCGCCAAAAAGCATGATGTTTCGATCGAAACAGATATTGAGAATTCGACTTTCATCGTTACCGCGGGCGGGGAGGTGGAGCGGATCGGCTTCAATCTTTCCGATTTTGACCGCCAGCTCGTCATGGCGGGGGGATGGGTCGACTTCGCCGATTCGCGGTACTGATCCCCGTTACCCCCTCAATCCGCGCGCCTCAGGTTTTTCCCGTCAGTCATATCTCCCGTCATCACGAAAGGCACGGAATACCATTCCCCCGAAAGGTAACCGCCGAGCCATGGCGTGATGACGCCGGGAAGGTCCTGGATGAAATCACGCGTGAATTCAAGGGTGATGTTCAGGGGGCTCGCGACAAGTTTCCTGTCAAAAGATCCCGACATCTTGAGCCGGAGGGAGTGGGAATTGAACACGAAGGAGTTGACCTGGTACCGTTCCCCCCTGATTCCCACGTTGCCGTATATCATCGAGAAATCGATGTCCCTGATCCTGTACCTGAGTTCCGACAGGAGAATGCCGAGGCCGTCCTGGATCCCCGTGTTGACCAGTTTGCCCCTTTCGATGCTGAACTCCACTGAGCCGGTGGCCGAATCAAGGATCCTGGCTCCCAGTTCCGTATCAACGGTCGCTTTCCCCTTCAGTATCCCGAAAAACCTGTTGTGAAATTTTTCATTGTGCGCGAGGGCACTCTGGACCCTGAGATTGTTCATATCCATGGACAGCGATATCCGCGGCGGCCCCTGGGGCATGGTGATCACGCCGCGCCCGGATACGTCTCCACCGGCGTACATGAAGTGAAAATCGGATAATGCCAAGCTGTCGCCCGTGAGCCGGTAGTTCAGCTTGAGCCCTCCGATCTCATGCGATCCGATTGCGAGGCGCCGGGCCTCCACGAGGCCTGTTATCTCTATGGGTATATTTAGCGGCCCCCCGGTTCCGGATGAGGGACGCGCGCCGCTGTCATAAACGAAAGACTCCGACCTGACCGTGACAAAGATGCGCGAGAGGGATGAATCCGTTGATGCGATGGAGAGCACGCACGGGTTGCCGAGGAACCGGAACGGGATGCCCGGCAGGTTGAACAAACCGTCGACGATATCGATCCGGGCGTTGAGCCCGCTCAAAAACCCTCCCTCGGGATCGTATCCTCCCTCGCTTATGGAAAGGGAGCCATTGTAGAGGCCCTGCTCGAATCGCAGGTTTCCCCGTAGCCTCCCCGACAGCCGCGCGGGAATAAAGGAGAGGAGGGGGGCCAGGTCCCTCACGGATGCGTCGATCGATGAGATCCTGAAGCGGGAAGGTTTTTTCCCCATGGGAATGACAAGCGATTCAATAAGAAATGACGATTCATCAACAGTGCCGCGCAGCGGTCCCACGGCTATCGTGCGGCCGGGGATATCGACGGTGAAGGCGCCGGCCACGCGCAATGGGGCGTCGGAGCCACGGATGGTCGACGATATACTGAGGGCTCCTTTCACCGTGTCTCCGTTAATGACGCAATCATCGATGGTTCCGTTCACCACGCGGAAGGGAAGGTCGAGCCCTCCCGCCCAGCGATATGCCCAGGCCAGGGAGGTATTGACGAGCCTGATGCTCCCCGATACGGCGGGATCGGTCCCCGGCGTTATTGAAAGCGTGGGGCGCAGGATGCCGCGATTATCAGGAAGGATGATCTCGCAGTCCCGGATCTCGGTTTTCTCGCCGAACGTTACACTTGCGTTAATGAGGTAGTCGCCCTCGAGGGGGGCCAGGCGCGACGGGGGGTCGGCCAGGATAACGCGTGCTTCCCTGAGCCTGAGGCGCGACAGAGACGCATCGACGCCCGATCCTTCCTCGCGGCCAAACTCATCAAGGAGCTCTTCGATGCTGGAACGGCCTTTCGCGTCGAAGGTAATGGATAATGAGGCCCCCTCCAGGGTAACCGAATCGAAATCGAGGCGCATCTGAAGAATCGAGGAGGGAGAAAGGTTGAGATGCGCCCTGTCGGCCGCTATGAGGACGGGAGATGATACGTCACGCTCATGAATTGTGACGCCATCGAGGGTAAGCCCGATAAAACGGTAGCCTATCCCGCTGACCGATACGCTCCTGCCGAGGGCCGCGCTCGCACGGGACGCCGCGAATGCCAGCAGCTTTTCCTTCGGATAAAGGAGCATGAACAGCACCGCGGCGGAGGAAATGAGAAGGAGCAGGGATGCGATGATGACAAGGGCAATACTAGCTGTTCTTGCTGGCTTCACGTTTCCTTTCCATTGCAGACTTTTTCCTGTAGAAAAGGACCGTCTTTTCAAGCTCCTGGAGATCGGTACAGATCAGCTTGCCCGCTTCGAGAAGGAAATGCTTGTCCTCGAGAAGCTGTACGGTGTACATGTCGCCTTTCTCGGGGGGAAGTCCCACCATGTTTATCAGCTCCCTCGTCCCGAATTCAAAATTGTGGACCTGCTTGGGATAGATCCTGATTTTATGCTTTTCAATCTGGATGAGGAGGGTGTCGTAGATCCTGCCCAGGGGGTCGCGAATCATAAGGTTTTCGAGCTGGCGGTAGGCGGTCCAGATTCGTTCGCTCAGAAGCTGTATGAGGCGGGTCGCCAGCTGCGGCTGTGCCTGGACCATGCTCTCGAAGTTTGACTTGTTGATCGCGAGCACTTCAACCTCGCCGAAGGTAATGGCCGAGGCGCTCCGCGGCTTGTTGTCGAGAATCGCCATCTCGCCGAAAATGTCGCCCTGTTTCAGGACCGCCAGGAGCACTTCCTCATTGACGATTTTCGTGATTTTGACCTTTCCCTGCTGTATGATGAAGAGTTCATCCCCGGGTTCGTACTCGGAGAAGATCATGGTGTTGTCGCGATAGCGGCGGTTCATTCCCACCTGCTGCCCGGGCGTGGTCGCCTTGAGAGGGGCCTTCAGCGACTGCAGGCGCTGTATGGCCTTGTCGCGGTTGGTCCCATCGGGGCGGTACTGCAGGTAGCGCTGGTAGGCGTAGGCGGCATGATTGAAGGATTTCTGCTTCATGTAATACTCACCGGTCGTGAAGAGGTGCGTGGGATCTTCCTCGGCCACATCCTTGAAGGTGAGGTTCGTTATGGCCTGATCGAAGTCCCGGAGCTTCCTGCTGAAAAACCTGATGATCTTCATCGCCACGGCGGGATTCTTCTGGATGAGGAGCCCGAATTTTTCGCGTTCAACGGATATGAGCGACACGTTCTCAAGGGCGACGGCGGATTCGATGCGCGCATGGCCGCTCATGCAGGAGACGACCCCGAAGAAATCGCCGGGTCCGAGGATCGAGAAGGGATCCGTGGAAAGGACCGGGTTCTCCTTGGCCACCTTGACCTTGCCCTTCAATATGATATAGAAATTATTCGCGTTTTTTTTGCCCTCGACGATGACAAAGGAATTCGCGAGATAATTCTCGACTTTAAACTGGGTATCGCTCATTCTTCCTCTTCGTTTCTACCGAACCGATATGGTAATCACTAACAATAAATTCGGCAAAAAATCAAGTAATTTCCACCCTTTTATATTTTTACGCCGATGTTTTACAAACCTCGTCCATTTCTGGCTGTATGCCCCCCCCTGGCGTCATGGCGTGCGTGTGGCGGGCAGGTTGCTGGAGGGTAACCGGGACGCGCCCTATTCTATGAGCTTTTTCAGCCGGTTAAGCTCGTTCAGGGCATCAAGGGGTGTAATCGCGTCGAGATCAATTCCCTTGACGGCCTGGATTACAAGGTGATTTGACGCGTTGAAGATTTCAAGCTGGCCCGACTTGTCACCCTTCTCTTCATTCGTTTTCTTCATGGAGCCCTTGCCTTTTTCCAGGTCCCGTAGAACCTCCTCGGCGCGGCTGATGATTGGTTTTGGAATTCCCGCGAGGTTCGCCACGTGTATGCCGTACGACTTGTCGGCAGCGCCGGGGGCAATTTTATGGAGGAAATCGATGCCATTGATCCGTTCCCGCACCATGACGTTGAGGTTCACGACACCCTTCCTGTTCCCCAGGCGTGTGAGTTCGTGGTAGTGGGTGGCGAACAGGGTTTTCGCCTTGAGATAGCCGAGAAGATATTCGACGACGGCCCAGGCGATGGAGAGGCCGTCGTAGGTGCTCGTGCCGCGCCCGATTTCATCCATGACCACGAGGCTCCGCGGCGTCGCGTTGTTGACGATGTGGGCTGTTTCGTTCATTTCAACGAGGAATGTAGACTCACCCCTCGAGATGTTGTCAGAGGCGCCGATCCTCGTGAAGATGCGGTCAACCCCCGAGAGGACCGCTTCCCGGGCGGGAACGAATGAACCTATCTGGGCCATGAGCTGGATCATGGCCGCCATTCGTATATAGGTGGATTTTCCCGACATGTTCGGTCCCGTTATAATGGCTATGATGGTGCCCCCGTCGTCAAGAAAGACGTCATTGGGAATGAAGACCTCCCTTGTGTAGTATTTTTCCACCACGGGATGGCGCCCTTCGCGTATATGTATTGCGTTTCCCTCGTTGAAAACCGGGCGGATATAACGGTTTTCCAGGGCAACGCTCGAAAGGGATACGAAAAAATCAAGGTCGCCGACCGCACCGGCAAGCGACTGCAGGTCCTCCCGGGCCGCAAGGACGGCAGTGGTGAGACGGTCGAGTTCTTCGTTCTCGATATGCACGATCTTTTCCGAGGCGCTGAGGATTTCAGTTTCAAAATTCTGCAGCTTTTCCGTGGTGAACCGTTCCGATCCCACCAGTGTCTGTTTTCTGAGGTAGGTCTCCGGCATCGCCCGGGCCTGGGCCTTGCTCACCTCTATGTAGTATCCGATGATCTTATTATAGCGGATTTTCAGGGAGGGCAGGCCCAGGCTCTTCTTCTCTTCTTCCTGGTATTCCACGATCCAGTTCTTGGCGTTTGTTTTCAGTTCATATATCCGGTCAAGGTCCGGGTTGAATCCGCGTCGGATCACCCTCCCCTGTTCGGGTGTGAGGGCGGGGTCGTCCTCGATGGTGTTCGCGATGGTCCTGGCAAGGGCCTCCATGTCGGGCATGCGGTGGGCAATCGCCGCGGTTCGCTCCCCCGGGGAGTCCAGGAGCAGGGCGCGGGATTTCATGGCGCCCTGAATGGAGTGCATGAGGGCGATGAAATTCCTCGGCTGCGTCTTGCCCATGATAAATCGGGAAAGCAGCCGCTCGATATCATGCACCTCCTTCAGATGGGCCGATATCCGCACGGTGCTGTCATGGGCTTCGCACAGCTCCTGGACCGTGTCAAGGCGGGTCCCGATGGCCTTCGTGTCGGTGAGCGGCTGAAGGATATTCCTCTCAAGGGCGCGCTTTCCCATGGCGGTGCGGGTACGGTCCAGGACTGAAAAAAGGGTGCGGTGTTTCGAGCCGTCCTGGAGGTTCCTGACGAGTTCAAGGTTGGCGATCGTGGCGTCGTCCATGACCATGGTGTCGCGCGAGAAAAGCCTGCGGGGGGGTTTGAGATGACCAATGGCTTTTTTGTGAGTATCCTTGAGGTACTGGATGAGCGCCCCCGCGCTCATGATGTCGAGGTCATCGGTGATGCCGAGCCCGGAGGTTCCGGCGGTGCCGTAGGTTTCGCAGATCAGGTCGCGCATGAATTCAGTGTCGTAGAGCCAGTCGTTGATGCGGAAGATCGGTATCTCGCGCATTTTGAGGTACTCGATGAAGGGCTCCGACGCGGGGTCGTCACCGTCCCGCACCACGGCCTCTTTGGGCCCGTATTTCATGATTTCCCCTCGGAAAAGATCGGGCGATTTCCCCGTCGAGGAAATGTAGAAATCGCCCGTCGACACATCGACAAACGCCAGGGCGACGGTATCGCCGGCGATGATGACCGAAGCGAGATAGTTATTGTCATCGGACTGGAGCAGGTTGTCTTCTATCAGTGTTCCCGGGGTTATCACCCTGACGACCTCGCGCTTCACCACGGGCCCGGACGAGGGCGCCGCTTCCATTTGCTCGCATATCGCGACGCGTCTTCCCGCCTTGATGAGCCTGGCGATGTAACTTTCGGCCGCGTGGTAGGGGATGCCGCACATGGGAATATCGTTCTGCCTGGAGGTGAGGGCGATGTCGAGGATCTTCGACGCGTCTTTCGCGTCATCGTAGAACATCTCGTAGAAATCACCCATCCGGAAAAAAAGGATCTCCTCGCGGTACTGCCGCTTCATGTCGAGAAACTGCTTCATGGCGGGAGTGGTTTTCGATTCCATCGCTAATCCCCGTAGATATAGGCCCGCCTGCCTTCACCGGCGATGCGGACGATCCTTCCGTTGATGCCGAACTCCTCGGCGAGCCTGATCCTGAGTTCCAGGGCCGATTCGTTGTCAGGAACCCTTCCAACGTAGAGCACGTATCCGCGCCTCAGCCGAACTGTCTGAAGGAAATCAAATGAGCCAAGGAGAACGCGTATTTTTTTTACACCGCCTGCGGTGTCGAAGGGACCTATCGAGATGGAATAGAATGAAGCCGTCTCATCCCGCTCCGGGACCTCTTCGTGGGGCCGGATATCGAGCGTCTCCGTGCGTTCGATGATCCCCCGATCGGGAAGATAGGGCACCCTCCGGGGGCTGTGCCGAATGATGGCGTGGATTCTGCCCTGCGCAACGGCGGCTTCGGGGGACTCGGGGAATCGTCCGAGCAGGTCGCTGTACGCAGAGTAGGATTCGTTGTACATCTTCTTTTGCTCGTAGAACTCCCCGAGCATGTAGAGCGTGGCCGGGTGGGCGTCCGATTCGGGATATCCTGTTGCGATCTGGCGGAGGGTGGTGATGTAATCCCGCGAGAAACCCGAGGACCGGCGATCAATGTAGGCGAGGATAAGGAGGCTCCTGGCCAGGCTTTCATACTCGTGGTTGCGCTCGATCAGCCTCCGGCATTCCCCCTCGGCGCGGTTGTAATTGCCTCGACGAATGAGGGATATGACGAGGAAAAGCGCGAAATCGTCATAATGGGAATTATCACGCAGTGACATGCCATCACGCGCCGCGTCCTCGAGATCACTCCACCGCGCCTGGAGGAAGTGGATTTCGCATACGCGGAACAGGACATGATCAAGCCGCGGATAGGAACGGTACCGTCTAGTAATGGTGCGGTACCGCGAAACCGCTTTTTCAGGCGAGGATTCTGTTTCGGCAATGACGAGATGAGCATCCGGGACATGGGGGCTCCGCGGGAACGATTCGATGAACCGCAATGAAAGGTTTCTCGCCTCGACGGCGCTGCCGCTTTTCAGCAGGGATTCGATGCGCCGAAATTCAGCGGTACCCGCCGGGTTGCCGGCAATCAGGGCGGGGGCGCCGAAGAGGATGACAATGGCGCTGAATAATAATGCATGCGCGGAGTTACGCAAGCCGCGCCCCCCTGAGGGTCGTCCCGCGCACTCCGATGACGCGGATCCTCAGCTTCCTTCCGAAATCCTCGGCGGTCCCGGGCACCACCGCCACGTGGTTGAGGAATGTTTTCCCCATTACTTTTTCCGATGATTTCTTGCTGAATTTTTCCACGATGACCTCTTCTTCGCGGTCAATCCTTTCGTTAAGTTTCTGGGAGGATATGCGACGCTGCACCTCGATAAGCCTCCTGAGCCGCTCAAGTTTTTCAGGCCGCGTGAGGGACTCGCGCATTGAGTACGCCGGGGTTCCGGATCGCGGGGAATAGGCGTAGGTAAAGGCGTCGTCGAAGCGTATCGTTTCCACGGCGTTAAGGGTTGCCTCGAAATCATCAGCGGTTTCACCGGGAAACCCGACGATGAGGTCCGTAGAGAGGGCGCAGCTATCCAGGATTGACCGCGCCGCGGCGACTATCTTCATGTATTCAGAAAAGGTATAACGGCGGTTCATCATGGAGAGGACCCTGTCGGATCCACTCTGGAGTGGGAGGTGAATGGACCTCGATATGTTCGGGTGATCACGTATGACCTTAAGAATTTCTACCGGGAAATCGGCGGGGTGGGAGGTGAGGAATCCGATTCTTTCAATGCCCGGGACCTCCGCGGCGGTTGCGAGAAGGCGGTGGAAGGGTATGTCGCCGGTATCAATGCCGTACTGGTTGACGTTCTGGCCGAGGAGTGTGATCTCGCGGATACCTTTCCCTGCGAGGTCTCGTATATGCGCACGTATTTGTTCCGAGGGAAAGGAGATCAGCCTGCCCCTTACGAAGGGGACGATGCAGTAGGAGCAGAAGTTCTCACAGCCGTGCGTGATGGTCACCCAGCTGTGCCACGGCGGCCCGCCGATACGATCGTTGACGGTCGGGACTACGCGAGGGGAAAAGTCCTCCGTTTTTTGGGAGAGGTGCGCCCCGGGGGAGGGGTTATCAATGTACGCCCTGGCGAGACTTCCGATAGAGGGCGACTGGTAGGGACCCACGGCGATATCAGCCGTCCCCTCGTCGATAAGACGACGGCCGATCCGCTGGGCCATGCAGCCGGCGATCACGACGATGCGGCCATTCTTTCCGCCCTGCTTCGCAAGTGACCGGATCCGTGAAAGGGCCCTCTGCTCGGCGTGATCGCGCACGGAACAGGTGTTGAAAATGACGATATCGGCAGATGAAGCGTCGGGGGCGGGGATGAATGAAGCTTCCCTCATGGAAAGGGCCATGAGCTCAGAGTCATGTTTATTCATCTGGCACCCGAAGGTCTCGATGTGGTAGGTTGTTCCCATGGTCAGGCGATTCCCCGTAGTAGCGACCCGTTCATCGTGTCCCGGACGGCTCATGCGACCCGATAAGTAGGCGTGGCGCGCCTTCAAAAATCAAGAATATTTTTTACGATGAGTGCCCCGGGTCCATCCCGGGACAAGCCGGTTTTTTTATTGAATTTTCATCTGCCGGGGGTTATATTGACTTCATGGAACGCGGCCGCGAGAGGATGCCGGTTCCATGTCACAAACGCCGCGCAGGGAGGGAGGCGAGTATGGCGATACAGAAGATTGAGAAGCCCCAGGTTCAGCCCGGGGTGATGGAAAACTACGACAGGTTCAACAAGGAACGGATTGAGCGGGTTACCACCGGTAAAAACGACCAGGCCGAGGAGGCGAAGGCGGTCAACAAGGGATGGAGGATAGACACGAAGGCATAACTGGGAACGGGAGACGGTTTTTCCCGGTGGCAGTACCCCGATGATTGCCTCCTCCGGTATTCCGCGCGGTTCGAGAACAATGAACGGTCAGGGTTCCGAAGAGGGATCGACCCGGTAAGGCGCCGTCGTTACGATGCGCGCCATTTTTATTGCCATTAACTTCACGATCTTCCCGTGCCTTCGTAGATGAACGCCGTAAAAAAATGCATGCGGGACTGTTGCGCGGAACTGAACCGGCGGAAAGATGATTATTCGATAGTGATCCGGCTGCGCAGGCGTCCCGTCAGTTCATTCACCGCTTCCTCGATATCGTCCACCCCGATCGATATGGCCTTTTCAGGGCATGCAGAGGCGCAGAGCCCGCATCCCTTGCAGAGGGTGTCGTCGTGGATAGCGATTCCATCCGATATCGTGATGGCCCGGGTGAAGCAGGCATCGGCGCATGTGCCGCAGCCTTTGCAGAGCGACGGATCGACCGTCAGACGGAGTCCCCTGAGGCGCACCAGGGAATTCCTGACCTCGCCGGGGAAAAAACGCGCGGACTTGAAGATCGTGCAGCAGCATGGACAGCAGAAGCAGATCGTGAGGGACCTGCCGGTATTCGGCGTGCCGTAAAAAAAATCATCCATGCGCACGCGCCCGAGCATCGGGATCAGGCCGAGCCCCACCATTTTCCGCGCGTGGTCAAGCGCCTCCTCGACGGTGCGGGGAGTGGCGATGTGGGGATCGAGATGGCGCGTGCCCTCGCCGAGGTGGAGGCACGCGTTCTCCACGGGATAGAGTACGCATCCCTCCGATTCCCTGCAGGTGCAACGGTTGATGGTGACCCTGTGCGATGACTTTCGTATCAGCGCCTCGAGAATCAGTTCCGGGAGAAAGGAGCTTCCGGACCCCTGGATCTCCCTGTTTACGGGGATGTGCGTCACGTTGAAATTCTTTCCGGTGAAGAGGGGCCTCACCATGCGATAAAGGATGGGGCCCACCAGGGGCCAGCCGGTCATTTTCGCGCTCAGTGTCGTGAGTGGCCAGATGATCCTGAGAAAATTGAGCCACCAGGAGGGACGTTTTTTCATGTCTATGCCTTTTGTTGGAATGCCAGCGTACCTACACTATGGAGGCAGGGGCGAAATGGTCAAGATTAAAAGAAAAAATCATACGACATAAAATTTAACTTGTCTTTTTCAAGAAATCGGTTAAAATTTTGATTCTGCGTGTGATATCTGATTGCGCGATACCCTTTGGCGCCCGCTCCCCCACGGGCCGGTCGCTATTTCTCGGCGGTTTGAACGATGGATCCCATGGAAAGAAAAACCCCGCTTTTTGATGAGCATGTACGCCTGGGGGCGCTCATGGCGCCCTTCGCGGGCTGGCAGATGCCCATTCATTACGGGAGCATACTCGACGAGGCCAGGCACACCAGGGCCGCGGTTTCCCTTTTCGACATCTCTCACATGGGTGAGTTCATCGTCCGCGAGGAGCCGGGCGCATCCTCCCTCGATTACGCGATCACCATTCCGGTCACATCCATGCGCACCGGCCGTTGTAAATATGGCTTTTTGCTGAACGAGAAGGGCTGTTTTCTCGATGATCTTATTGCCTACCGCCTCGGGGATGATGAGTGGATGCTCGTGGTGAACGCATCGAACGAGGCGAGGGATTTCGATTCCATTCGATCACTGCTTTCCGACGCGTCATCCATAACGAACATTTCGTCGGAGATCCTGAAACTCGATCTGCAGGGTCCCATGTCTCGCGACGTTCTCATAGATGTGGCGGGGAAGGGCATCGCGGCGCTCTCGTACTTCGGTTTCGCTCAATTTGAACTGTTCGGCGCATCATGCGTGATAAGCAGGACAGGCTATACCGGTGAACTCGGATACGAAATCTACAGCAACCCGGAAGTGGGCGCCTTGCTCTGGGCGGAACTGCTGAAACGGCCCGAGGTGCGCCCCGCGGGACTCGGGGCGCGCGATATTCTGCGTCTTGAAATGGGTCTGCCCCTTTACGGACACGAGCTTGACGAGAACACGACGCCCGTGGAAGCGGGAATGGAGCGCTTCCTCGACATGGGAAAGGAATTCAACGGGAAGGAGGCAGTTCAGAAAGGGCTAGCCGAGGGCGCCCGAAGAAGGCTCGTCGGCATTCTCGCAGAGGGGCGGAGGACGCCGCGGCACGAGAACCATCTCATCTGGGATGGCCGCAGGGCGGGTGTCGTGACCAGCGGCGCGTTTTCCCCGCACCTGGGGCGGGGAATAGCCATGGGGTACATAGAAACGGGAGGGAGCGGTCGCGGCACCGCCGTCACGGTCGATACGGGGAAGGGAGATTTCCCCGCTGTCATCGAGACGTTTCCCTTTATCACTAAAACTTCAATAAAATAACCGGAGGCGCGACACGCCATGGAGATTTCTGTTCCTGACGGGTATCTGTTCACGAAAGAGCATGAGTGGGCCAAAATCGAAGGGAAGAAGGCGAAGGTGGGAATCACCGATTACGCTCAGCAGAAGCTGGGTGACATCACCTTCGTGGAGCCGACGGAGGTCGGAAAGGAGGTGAAGCAGTTCGGTTTTCTCACGGGCATTGAATCGGTCAAGGCGGCGAGCGATATTTACGCTCCCCTGTCGGGAAGGATCGACGCGTTCAATGACGCCCTGGAAGGCGCTCCCGAACTGGTCAACTCATCATGTTATGAGGGCGGCTGGATCGCCGAGATCGAACTATCCGATCCCGACGAGTCGAAGGGGCTTATGGATGCGGCGGCATACCGCGCTTACGCCAAGGGGCTCGAATAGACATGGCGGGATTCACTCCCCATACGGATGAAGAGGTACGGGCGATGCTCGATGCCATTGGAGTCGCATCCATGGCGGATCTATTCGCGGTGATTCCGGAGTCCCTCAGGACAAAGTCCTTTGCCATCCCTTCCGGCATATCGGAAAACGAGGCCCAGGGATTTCTCGCTGACCTTGCGGGGAGGAACCGATCGGATTACATTTGTTTCGCGGGGGGCGGATACTACGACCACTTTATACCCTCGGCGGTTGACGCCGTGTCGTCCCGTTCCGAGTTCGTCACGGCCTACACGCCCTACCAGGCCGAGGCGTCCCAGGGGACCCTCTGCGCGATATTCGAATACCAGACCATGATCGCCCGCATCACGGGGATGGAGTACGCCAACGCGTCGCTTTACGACGGCGGCACCGCCCTCTACGAGGCCGTGGTGATGGCCCTCCGGGCGACGGGGAGGAGAAAGATCGTCGTGGACGCGGGCGTGAATCCCCTCCACAGGCGTATACTCGCCACCCATCTTGTGAACATAGACACGGAGATCGTCGTGGCCGATCTCGCGGACATCCATCCGGACATGAAGAAGCTGGAATCCCTCCTGGATGGGGATACGGCTGCCCTGGTTGCGCAGAATCCAAACTTTTTCGGGGCACTGCACGATTACGAGGTGGTTTTCGATAAGGCCCGTTCCCTCGGCGTGGTGGGCATACTTTCGTTTTATCCGCTTTCTCTCGGAATCCTGCGGACACCCGGGGAAATGAAGGCGGATATCGCCGTGGGAGAGGGACAGTCCCTCGGGCTTCCACTCTCCTTCGGAGGGCCCTATCTCGGCCTCATGGGCGTGAGCGGGAAATACCTCAGGAAAATGCCCGGAAGGATCGTCGGTGAAACCATTGACCGAAACGGCCGCCGCGCCTTCGTCCTCACCCTTCAGGCCCGTGAGCAGCATATCCGCAGGGAGAAGGCGACGTCGAACATATGCTCGAACCAGGCGCTCTGCGCGCTCAGGGCCGTGATCTATCTTTCGCTTATGGGCCGCGAGGGTTTCAGGAACACGGCCCTGCTGAACCTCGAGCGCACGGAATACTGCAAGAAGAGTATACGGGAGATCCCGGGCGTGTCCGTAAAAGAGGGGCCCACCTTCAACGAATTCACCGTTGAGCTCCCTGACCGGGCCGACGCCGTCGTCGGTCGGATGCGGGAAGAGGGGTATGTCGCGGGGATACCCGCGTCTCTCTTTTTCGAGGGACGGGAAAAGGAACTGATAATCGCCGTCACCGAAAAGCGCCGCGCGGGAGAAATCGAAGGCTTCACCGAGGCCCTCCGGAAGGTGCTGTCATGAGAACAATTTTTGAAAAGAGCGTTCCCGGCAGGGCCGGAGTCAGTGCGGGGGGCACCTCGATCAGCGCGAAGAAGGTGCTGGGCGAATCCTGCCTCAGGAAAACGGAAAACGGGCTTCCGGAGGTTTCGGAGCTTGACGTGGTGAGGCATTACGTGCGACTGTCCCAGGGGAATTTTTCGGTGGACACAAATTTCTATCCCCTCGGCTCATGCACCATGAAATACAACCCGAAGGTCAACGAGGCGGTATCGGCGCTTCCCGGCTTCGCAGGCCTGCATCCCTTCATGGCCTACCTGGCCGGGGATTCGGTACAGGGGGCCCTGGAACTGGTATTCCGCCTTTCCCAACTGCTGGCCGAGGTGACCGGCATGAAAGGGGTCACCACCCAGCCCTACGCGGGTGCCCACGGCGAGCTCACGGGAATTCTCATGATGGCGGCGTATCACCGTAGCCGTGGCAACAGCAAGAAATACGTGATCGTTCCCGAGGAGGCCCACGGGACAAACCCTGCAAGCGCCGCCATGGGCGGGTACTCGGTAATCTCGATTCCCGTGGACAGCCAGGGCGGCATGGATGTGGGACTGTTCAAGGAGAAGATAAACGATGAGGTCGCCGGGGTCATGCTGACGGTTCCGAATACCCTGGGGCTCTTCCCCGGGGGATTGGATGAGATAGTGAAAACCGCCCGAAAGCACGATGCGCTGCTTTATAACGACGGGGCCAACCTGAACGCGATTCTCGGCAAGGCGCGCCCGGGGGATATCGGCTTCGACATCGTGCACATGAACCTTCACAAGACCTTCTCAACGCCCCACGGGGGCGGTGGACCCGGTTCGGGCGTCGTGGCGGTATCGGAAAAGCTTCTCGATTTCCTGCCCGTTCCCGCGATTCGCCGGGACAGCAAGGGGAGCTATTATCCTGACTTCGAAGCTCCTCTCACCATCGGCCCCGTCGCCTCCTTCTTTGGGAATTTCGCAGTTCTCGTGAGGGCCTTTTCCTATATCACGATGCTGGGCCGCGAGGGGCTCATTGACGTGTCGGAAAAGGCGGTACTTAACGCGAATTACATCAGGGTGAAATTAAGGGATTATTTCGATCTGCCCCATGACAGGATCTGCATGCATGAATGCGTCTTTTCGGCGGGTCGCCAGGCGCGGGAAAGCGGGGTCCATGCCGTGGACATCGCAAAGGCGCTTATCGAAAGGGGATTTCATCCCCCCACGGTCTACTTCCCCCTGGTGGTCGAGGAGGCGATGATGATCGAGCCGACGGAGACTGAATCGAAGGAGACCATCGACGCGTTCATCGATGCCATGATAGAGATCGCCGACCTGGCCAAAACCGACCCGGACCGCATACTGAATGCCCCGGGCAACACCACCGTCACGCGCCCCGACGAGACCAGGGCCGCCCGTGAATTGAAGCTGACATGTCGCAGGGACGACTGATTCCCTACGCGCCACGGAGCGGTTACGCTAACATGGCGATCGATGAATTCATGATTGCATGGCGGCGCCGCACGGGGCGCAGCGTCGCGCGCGTGTACGGATGGGATCCACCGGCGATAACCCTGGGGAGGTACCAGGACGAGGGGTGCGTCAACCGGGCCGCCTGCCGCAGTGCCGGAATCGACGTGGTGCGGCGGATAACGGGCGGGGGCGCCATATTCCACGACCGAGAGCTCACCTACGCCGTGGCCTGCGGGGAAACCGTCATGACGCGGAACGGCCTTTCCGTGCCTGATTCCTTCCGGTTCATCAACGGGGCGATGATATCTTTTTATTCAGCCTTCGGGCTTGCCGCGGAATATTCCGGTGTTAATAACGGTGGTCGCCCTTCATCGCGGCGCGTGCCCTTCTGCTTCGCGGGAAGGGAGCGGTATGACCTCATGATCGGGGGGAAAAAAATCGGCGGCAATGCCCAGCGAAGGGCCGGAAACACCATATTCCAGCACGGCTCGATCCCCCTTGATGTTGACAGGGGGAAGGTCCGGGCCTGCTTTGCCGGGGACGCGGCCACGGGCGAGTATGTTACACTCGGCGAAGCGCTTGGCAGGGAAGTCGATATTCACGAGGCTTCGGAGCGCCTCATCGAATCCTTCGAGAGAACACTCGGGGTACGGTTCGCACCGGAAGAACTAGACCGCGAAGAGCTTGATGAGATTGATGCCATCATGGAAAGAAGATACATGAGCGAACGATGGACTGTCAATGGCGACGGGGAGGGCGAGGTTGTCAGCAAGACCGTACTGGCTCGATAAAAAAATGGACTTTCGCGCGATGCACGCCACCGAAGGCGCCCTTGCCGGCCTTTCACTTCACACGGTATGCCACCAGGCGCGCTGTCCCAATATCTCCGAATGCTTTTCCCGGGGAACCGCGACCTTCATGATCATGGGTGATATCTGCACCAGGGGATGCGCGTTTTGCGGCGTGTCAAAGGGCGTCCCACTGCCACTCGACCAGGATGAGCCGGCACGCGTTGCCCTGGCCGTGGGAAGGCTCGGATTGCGTCACGCGGTGATCACGTCGGTCACCCGGGACGACCTGGATGACGGCGGGGCCGCGGTTTTCGTCCAGGTGATCCGTGCGTTGAAGCGGGTCGAACCATCTCCCGCCATCGAGGTGCTTGTGCCCGATTTCGGGGGTGATGCCGCTTCCATTGAAGCCGTCATCAACGCGGGGCCGGATATTTTCGGGCATAACGTCGAAACGGTGCCCTCTCTTTACGGGGCGAGAAAGGGCGGCGATTACCGGCGGAGCCTTCGCGTCCTTTCCCATGTGAAGGAGCGAGCCCCCGCAATGCGCACGAAGTCGGCCCTGATGCTCGGCCTGGGGGAGAAAGAAGGGGAGGTTCTGGACGTTCTCGGGGACCTGCGGCGGGCCGGATGCGACTACGTGAGCCTGGGCCAGTACCTCCAGCCGGCAAGGAAAAACATCCCCGTGACGGAGTATATCACGCCGGGTGCCTTCGCGCGATACCGGGGGAAGGCTCTTGAAATGGGATTTCTTCATGTGGAGAGCGGTCCCTACGTGAGAAGTTCCTACATGGCTGAGGCGTATCTGTCGCGCGGAGACAGCGAGGCCCCCTGGACAGCGGAGGGATGAACAATGGGCGAGTATGACCTGGTTATAATCGGATCGGGTCCCGCCGGTCACGGCGCGGCCTTCGAGGCGGTGAAGCATGGCATGAAGACCGCCATCGTGGAGCGGGAACCGTCACGCCTCGGGGGGGTCTGCCTCGGCGAAGGGTGCATCCCCCTCAAGGGACTGCTCTACCATTCACATTTCTCCAGGGACTACGCCGGGATGCGCGACCTGGTGATGAAACGGGTCGGGTCCCTGCGCGAAGGACTGAGATCGCGTCTCAAGGGACACGGCGTGGAGGTCATCCCGGGGGAGGGGCGCTTCATGTCGAAGGGGGAACTCTCCGTCGGCGGGCGCATTATCCGCGCATCCTTCTACCTCGTCGCCGCGGGCTCCCTTCCCAGGAGGCTTTTTCACCAGCCCAACGTGCTCTCCTCCGATGGGATATTCAACATGGATGGGACACCGGACCGGGCCCTCATCATCGGCGGCGGCGTCGTGGGCTGCGAGTACGCGTCATTGCTGTCGGCATTGGGAAGCGCCGTGGATATCGTCGAAGCCATGGAATCACCCCTCTACGGGGAGGACGAGGAGGCGGTGCGCGCCATGGTGCGTGAGTTCAAAAAGAAAAAGATCGGCGTGTACGGAAGTTGCGTCGTACAAGAAATAACTCCGGGGAATGAAGTGGTCTTCGGCTCCGGCGACGGTGAGCGGAGAGATCGATACGATGTCATCTTTGAGGCGACGGGCCGGAGGCCGGCCACGGCCGATCTGGGCCTCGATGCCGCCGAGGTCGGTCTTTCGGAAAAGGGATTCATAAACGTGGATGATGCAATGAGGACATCGAACCGCGCTGTTTACGCCGCCGGTGATTGCATCGATACTCCCATGCTGGCCTACGCGGCCGCAAGGGAGGGGGAGACCGCCGTTCGGCACATGGCGGGGGTTGGCGCGCCTCCCATCAATTACGTCACAATGCCGCGGCTCGTTTTTTCCATGCCCCAGGTGGGAAGCGTGGGCGTTACCGAGAAAGAGGCAGCGAGGGAAGGTCGTGAGTTCCGGGTGTACCGATATTTTTTCAAGGCCCTCGGCAAGGCCGTCGTGGAGGGACGGGACGCGGGATTCATCAAGCTCATGGAGGATCTCCCCACGGGGAGACTCATCGGCGCCGCAGTAGTGGGAGAGGAGATCGGAGATATCGTGAACCAGCTGTCCCTCATGGCTACGTCGGGTATCCGAGCGCAACAGGTCCTCGAGGGAATGTACGTGCATCCCTCGTATTCCGAGATCATCGCCGAGGCCCTCCTCCACGGTAGGCAATAGGCTGCTGATCGATAATCACCCGGGGGAGCAATGACCCGCAGGAGCAATGGACGATGAACAAGGGTTTTTATAACAGGATATTGATCGTGGATCTCGGGACGGGGAAAAGCGAGATATTCAGCCCCGGGGAGGAATTTTACCGGAGCTACCTGGGGGGTGGCGGCATAGGGGCGTGGTTCCTCTTGCAGGAGACCGGGCCGGATACCGATCCGCTCTCACCGGAAAACCTGCTCGTCATCGCCCCCGGAGTCGCCACGGGGGCGGCGGTGTCGGGTGTGAGCCGCTGCGCGGTGACCTCACTTTCGCCGCTGACGAACATGGCGGTGGACAGCCAGGCGGGAGGGAACCTCGGTCCCATGATCAAGCGCGCGGGATACGACGCAATCGTGATCAGGGGCCGTGCGCCGGGGCTTTCCTTCCTCCTGGTTGACGAAGCGGGGGCTTCGGTGAGGGACGCCGAAGCCCACGCGGGGAAGGGCGTCATCGAGGTGCACCGGGCCATCGTCTCTGAACAGGGAGAGAAGGGGACCAGTGTGATGCAGTGCGGCCCCGCGGGAGAGCGGCTGGTGCGATTCGCGAATATCATGGCGGACACCTGCGACGCCTTCGGACGGGGCGGCATGGGTGCCGTCATGGGAAGCAAGAACCTTCGCGCCGTAGTCGTGAAGGGCTCGGGAGAGCCCGCGTTCGCGGACCCCGGGGGGATGAAGTCCCTGGCGAAGTCAGGGGCGTCCCGACTTTCCGGATCGGGATTCCCCGAGACGCTGAAAAAATTCGGCACTCCGGGCGTGGTGAAATTCCAGGCTGAGGCCGGAAACTTCGCCACGCATAATTATTCCCGCGGCTGGCATCCTGACTACATGAAACTTCACGGCGAGACCTATGAGCCTTCAATGGGTGCCGGCAGCGCCACCTGCTTTGCCTGCGTGGTGGGGTGCCGCAAGCGGGTGAAGATCGGCGGGCCCTACTCTGTCAGCGACGGCCTCGGGGGGCCCGAATTCGAGACCCTGGGGATGCTGGGGGCGAACCTCGACATCACCGATCCCGCCGCCGTTGCAGCGGCAAACGAGCTGTGCAACAACATGGGCATCGACACCATTACCATGGGATCAATAGCGGGATACGTGTTCGAATGTCTCGAGGAGGGGATGATAACCCCCGAACAGGCCGGGGGATTCGCCCGGGGCTTCGGCAATCCCGATGCCCTCCTGGGACTCGTCCGCGCCACGGCTGCCCGTGAGGGTATCGGCGATATATGCGCAGACGGTTTCGCGGCGCTCGTCAGCTACTTCGGGGAGCGCACGCGGCCCTTTGCCGTACACGTGAAGGGCGCGGGTTTGCCCGTGCACATGCCCCAGGTGAAACCGAGCCTTTCCCTCATGTACGCCGTGTGTCCCATAGGACCCGACCACATGTCATCGGAGCATGACTGGCTCCTTGCCAGCGGCTCCGAGGTTGCGCGCGGCCTTGCCATTACCGGCCAGGAGGACAATCCCTCGACGAGCCTCAACAAGGTCCGGATGACCGCCTATTCGCAGATGTTCTACAGCCTTCTCGATTCACTGTCCCTCTGCATGTTCGTGTGGGGGCCCGGGAGCCTCTATCCCTACAGGGAACTGGAGGACCTTGTCTCCTTCGCGACGGGATGGGAGGTCACCCTGTGGGAGCTCATGAAGGCGGGGGAACGGAGGATCAACATGTTCCGTCTCATCAACGCCAGGCGGGGTTTCGGAAAGGAGCATGACGGTCTTCCCGATAGGCTTTTTTCGCCCCTTCCCGACGGGCCGAGCGCCGGGAGGCACGTGGGCGAGGAGGACTTCGATCGCATGAAGGAGGAATACTATTCCATCATGGGATGGGAAAGGGAAACGGGGAATCCTGGCGCGGGAAAACTCCGCGAGCTGGGCCTCGACTGGGCGCTCTGAGCTTTTCCGCGGACAGTGCTGAAGAAAAATTGAATCGGGGATATCTCCCGGGGTCGGGATAATGACGTCAACGGATGGGGAAGCATCAACATACCGTCCATGGCAGGTGAAGATTCTTGTCGCGACTTGGCTTGCCTACGCGGGATACTATTTCTGCCGAAAGCCCTTTTACGTGGCGAAGGTAGGGATCGCGGGCGCCTTGGACCTCACGTCGATCGACCTGGCGCATCTCGGTACCGCCTACCTTGCCGCCTACATGGTGGGCCAGTTCTCGAGCGCATTTTTCGGGCGCATCCTGGGCCCGCGTCTTCTCCTCCTGGCGGGGATCATGCTGTCCATCCTCAGTACCGCTCTCTTCGGAGCCTCAAACGGATTCTGGACCCTCATGCTTCTGATTTCCATGAACGGCCTTGCCCAGGGCACGGGATGGCCGGGATGCATCGGAAGTCTCGCGAGCTGGTTCAGGCGCGACCGCCGGGGGACCGTTCTCGGTTTCTGGTCGACCTGCTACCAGTTCGGATCCCTGGCGGCGACGCTTTTCGCGTCGTTTCTCCTCGGAATGGCCGGATGGCGCTGGTCGTTTTTCGGCGGATCCATCGTGCTACTCGCCATCTGGGGAATCGTCCTCTGGCTCCACCCCAACCGCCCCGAGGACGCGGGACTTGCGCCGCTGGAGGGCGAGGAGGATGCCGGGAGCGAGGCGGGTGGCTCCGCTCCTGGACGACCCGGGCTTGGCTGGGACCGAGACGTGATCATCACCATCCTGATAATGGGGATGGTCTATTTCTGCATCAAGTTTCTCCGTTACGCCCTCTGGAGCTGGCTCCCCTGGTTCCTGAATAAAAACTACGGCATGACCGAGGCGGGAGCCGGGTATCTCTCCACGATCTTCGATGTCTGCGGATTCGCCGGTGTCATCGCCGGTGGATTCATATCGGACAGGGTTTTCAGGGGCCGGAGGGCACTCCTTTCGTTCATTATGCTTTCAATGATGACCCTGTCGTTTCTTGCGATGTACGGCATGGGTTCCGGGAATCTCCTCGCCTTTGCCGCGACGATAGGGCTCGCGGGGTTCATGCTCTTCGGCCCCGACTCCCTCCTTTCCGGCGTGGGCGCCATTGACGTCGGGTCGCGTTCCGGCGCCCTTACCGCCGCGGGAATCATTAACGGCATGGGCTCCATAGGTCCCATCTTCCAGGAACAGATAGTGGGATGGATGTCAAACAGGTATCATGACGCAATTGATCCCGTGGTCTTCATGCTTCTTGTCATGGCAGCGGTAAGCGCGTTCCTTACATTCCTGCTCTACCTGAGGTCGCGGGGAGGGAAGTCGAATCTCTGAGGCTGGCATCTGCGTAATGTTGCTGAATGGCCGTCGCCAGGAATGTTTGCGGAAGTGGGAGAAAACACCAGGGGGAAGATTGATTTGTCTTGACAGGAATATTCATGGCGATTATATAATTGAGCCTCAAGAGGGCGCACCGGGTTCTTCCGGACACTGTCCGGGGTATGGCGCGGCCCCAGATCACGCTCAAGAGAGTAGTGTGTATGCTCCAGTACAACTTCCCAACCGTAATACTGCTCGGCCAGGGCGCCCTGGATGAATTCGCCAATCGACTCAAGGAACGTGGCCACCGGAAGGCCCTGGTCGTCACGGACGCGACGCTCGTTGAAATCGGCATCGTGGAAAGGCTGACCGCGCTGCTTCAAAAAGCGGGGATCGCCTTCGATGTTTTCACCGATACGCACCCGAATCCGATAGAGGAGGACGTGGAGAAGGGGGTCGTGGCCTACCGGAAGGGGGAGTGCGACTGCATTATCGGTATCGGCGGCGGAAGCCCCATAGACGTCGCCAAGGTGATCAAGATCATGGTGGCCAATCCTCCACCCCTGGCGCAATACGACGATTGCCTGGGAGGCGACAGCCGTATCACGAAGCCGATGCCGCCGCTGTACGCGGTGTCCACCACCTCCGGCACGGGCAGCGAGGCGGGTCGTTCCGGAGTAATAATAATGCGTGAAACGGGGAAAAAAACGATCTTTTTCCATCCCGACCTGATGCCCGCCATCGCGGTACTCGAGCCGGGGCTGACGGCGGGTCTCCCCTCGCTCCTTACTGCGGCGACGGGAATCGACGCCTTCATTCACTGCCTCGAGGCGTATTTTTCGAACATGTTCCATCCCATGGCGGACGGGATCGCGCTTCAGGGCATGGAACTCATCGTGCGCTGGCTGCCGGTCGCCTGCACCACCGGGTCCGATCTCGAGGCCCGGGAAAAGATGCAGATCGCGGCCACCATGGGGGCCGTGGCATTCCAGAAGGGACTCGGCATGATACACTCCATGGCGCATCCACTGTCGAGCCGCCACGGGCTCCACCATGGCCTGGCGAATGCCCTGGTGGCCCCGGAATCGGTGCTGTTCCTGGAACAGGCCGCACTGAGTTACGAACAGATCGCGAAGATACAGAAGGTGAGGGGAATTTTTGAATTGAACGGTTTCGCCAGGGGCAGTCTCTCGGAAAGCTGCCGTGATTTTTTCGAGGAAACGGGCATAGAGTTGGGGCTTACGCGCCATGGCGTAAAGAAGGGGGATCTCGAGGCCTTGGCCGACGACGCCCATGCCGATCCCTGCCACTCCGGGAACATGATAACCGTAAGTCGGGCTGACCTGCTGAAGGTGCTCGAGGCCTCCCTCGAGCCCCGGAAGTAAACGAAGCACCAGGGGTGGCGATGTTGCGCCCATGTCGGGGCTTAGAGGTTGATCCTGTCGCTCCTCTCAAGGAGCCTGTTGTACGCCTTCAGAATGTCATGCCTCGTGATCATGCCCGTGACCACCCTTGATTCCTCCGATTCGACAACGGGGATATTCTCGATATCGTATTCCTCGATTCTTCCGAGCGCCTCGGCAACGGTATCCCCATCGGTAAGTACCGGGGCCGGCGATGAGATATCCATGGCGAGAAGCACATCGGCCATATCCGAGGAGAGAAGGACGTGCCTGATGTCGCGAATCGAAATTACCCCCGAGAGCGCGTGATTCTGGTCCACCACGAAGATATCATTGCATCCCGAATCACCCAGGAGGGGCAGGATCTTCCTGAAGGGTGTCGTGGTATAGACGCTTTCAAAATCAACCCGCTTCAGGTCCCTCACCCTGATTTTCGACAGAAGGGTGCTCTCTCCATATACCGCCACGTTGATGCCGTCTTCGCGAAGTTCCCGCGTGTAGAGCGACCCCCTGTTGACGTAGATGACGACCAGGTAGGCGATGACTGAAACGAACATGAGGGGGAGTATGAGGCGATAGTCGTTCGTCAGCTCGAAGACGAGCATCATGGCGGTGAGGGGCATCGAGTGTATGCCGGCCAGCACCCCGCCCATGGCGACGAGGGAGAAGAGAACGGGGTCGGTGGAGAGCCCGAAGAGGGCGTTGGAGATCCCGGAGAAAAGTAAACCGGTAAAGACCCCGATATACAGTGCCGGGGCGAAAAGCCCCCCGTATGCGCCGGCGCGGAGAAACAGCGCGAAGAAAACGATCTTGAGTGCGAGAAGCGAGGCAACCAATCCCATTTCGTAGCTGCCGTTTATCGCGTCGTTCATGGCTCCGTACCCTACTCCGAAAAGCTCGGGGTACCACAGCAGTACGACGCCGAAAAGAAGGCTCAGGGGAAGCAGAAGCGCGAATTCGTTCTTGATCTTGAGGCGGTCCCTGATAAGGCGACTTCCGGCATTGTTGAGAAGAAAGAAAAGAAGGCACATCGCGCCGCAGACAACTCCGAGGAGAAGAAATACGGGATAATCCCACAGCGCGGGGAAATGATAGGGCGGAATGGTGAATACCGAGGTATCGCCCAGGACCGCCCTCGAGAGGAGATTGGCGACGACGGCGGCTATGATGAATCCGCCGAGCACCCTGTTCTTGATGTCGTTGAGAAGGATGATCTCGATGCTGAAAAAGACCCCGGCGATGGGAGCGTTGAACACCGCCGAGATGGCGGCGCCTGCACCCGCGGCCGCGTACATTTTCATCTCCTGCTGGCTTAGACGGAGGACCTGGCACATCCACGAGCCAAGGCCGCTTCCGATCTTGGCGGCGGGACCCTCGGGTCCCAGGGGGACTCCCGTGCCTATCGAGATGAGGGGCGCGACCAGGTGGAAGAGCGTGACCCTGAAGGGGATATAGCCGTTGTGAATCAGGACGGACTTTATGACCGAGGTAACCCCCTTCTGGCGGGCGGTTTCGGGGAACAGCCTGGTCATGGAAGCCGTCGCCAGGGCCCCGATAACGGGTACCAGAACTATGAACCTGGCATCGATAGTGAGCATACTGGCGAAATTTCCATCCTCGAAGAAATTACTGCTCAGGTCGAGAAGATAGTGGAACAGCACGGCTCCCAGGCCCGCGAGCAGGCCAAGGAGCGTGGAAAAGAACACGTACGTGACGTAGCGGTAGAGCTCCGTTTGCAAGCGGAAGCGTGCGAGCAGCTTCTTCGGGTTCACCAGTGCCCTGATCTTCATTTTAATCGAATAAACCCCCTTCCTGGAATCTCCGTTTGCCATCTAGTTTCCCGCGGTTATTTTATCAATTGAAAAATATAATATCCGTACGGATTGGGGGTCAGCAGGTAGGGGAGTTCGCCGATCACGGGGAAATCGGTAGTGCCGAGTATTTCATGGGGACGGCTCCCGGCCCAGGATGAGAGGTCGAGTTCGACGGGCTGGGCGGACCCGGAGAGATTGAAGACACAGAGCATGGAGGTTGTTTCATCGGCGATGATGAATACGAGAACTTTCTTGTTCTCCGGGAATAAAAATTCCAGTTTCCCGTTTCCGAAAACGGGGTGCCCGCGGCGAAGGGCGATTATTCCCTTCAGCCACCTGAAGAGTGAGCTGGGGTTGTTCCTGTCTTCTTCAACGTTCACCGACTGGTAGTTGTACAGGGGGTCGGTAATCACCGGGGCGTAAAGCCGGGATGGCTTCGCCCTCGAAAATCCCGCGTTTTTTCCGTCATCCCAGTGCATGGGCGTGCGCACCCCGTTCCGGTCTCCCAGGTAGATATTGTCTCCCATGCCGATCTCGTCGCCGTAATAAATCACGGGTGTTCCCGGGAGGGTGAGAAGGATCGCGTAGAGGAGCTCTATCTTTCGCCTGTCGTTTTCGAGGAGGGGCGCCAGCCGCCGGCGGATCCCCTTGTTGAGACGCATCTGGCGGTCCTCCGCGTAGGCGTTGAACATGTAGTCCCGCTCTTCGTCGGTAACCATCTCGAGGGTCATTTCGTCGTGGTTGCGCAGGAACATCGCCCACTGGCAGGAAGGGGGGATCGCGGGAAGGCGCTTCATGATTTCAACAACGGGGCCGTGGTCCTCAAGCTTCAGGGCCATGAACAGGCGGGGCATGAGGGGGAAGTTGAAGGCCATGTGAAACTCGTCCTCCTCGCCGAAATACGAGGCAAGGTCCTCGGGCCACTGGTTCGCCTCGGCGAGGAGGATGGCACCGGGATAATGCCTGTCCATGAGGGAGCGAAGTTCCTTTATGAACCGGTGGGTTTCCGGAAGGTTCTCGCAGGATGTCCCCTCCCGCTCGAAGAGATAGGGGACGGCGTCGACGCGGAATCCGTCAAGACCCATGTCGAGCCAGAAGCGAAAAACGTTCTGCATCTCCTCGCGGACACGCGGGTTGTCATAGTTCAGGTCGGGCTGGTGGTGATAAAAACGGTGCCAGTAGTATTGACCCGCCTGGTGTGAATAGGTCCAGTTCGAGTACTCATAGTCGCTGAAGATTATCGGCGCGTCTTCATACCGGTCCGGGGTTTCCGACCAGACGTAATAATCATGGTAAGGGGAAGAGGGGTCGTTCTGGGCATCGATGAACCATGGATGGCGGTCTGACGTATGGTTCAGCACGAGATCCGCGATGACCCTGATGCCACGGGCGTGGGCCTCGGAGAGAAATCGCCGGAAGACCTCCAGCGTGCCGTAATCAGGATTGATGTCGCAGTAGTCCATGATGTCATACCCGTCATCACGCCCCGGTGACGGGTAGAAGGGGAGAAGCCACACGCAGTCGACGCCCAGCTCAACGAGGTAATCGAGACGGGAGATGAGTCCGGCGAAATCTCCGATGCCGTCCCCCGTCCCGTCCTGGAACGCCTTCACGTGCAATTCATAAATAATGGCGGTTTTATACCATGTCGCGGTCACGGCCGTTTTTTTCCGGTCCTTAAATGTCATGCCATGGCCAGGCGTTGCAGGAAAAGCCTGACCTCGCGCTGTCCCGCCATGTGGTAGCGGGCGATCGAGGGGGTAAGCCCAACCTTGATGCTGATGCCATCATCGGGGATGGCGGAAAAGAGTTCTTCGTCCGTAACATCATCGCCGATGGCGAGGATGAAATCAAAATCGTCTTCCAGTATAATGCGCGACGCGATGTGGCCCTTGCTCGATTCATGGCTTTTTACTTCGAGCACCTTGTTCCCCTCCATGATGCCGAGGTTCAGGTTCGCCACCATCTCCATGAGGTTGCTCTTCAGCTCGATGGCGCGTATGGGGGCGAACTGCGCGTCGGATTTACGGTAGTGCCAGACCAGGGAATACTCCTTCTCCTCGATGAATGATCCGGGTGTACGGTCGCGGTATATTTCCAGGTGGGGACGGATCTGTTCCTTCCACTGATTGCCCTGGGAAACCGTCGGCGTCCAGGACTCGCCATCGCGGGTGATGAGCGCGCCATGTTCGGCGATCAGTGTTATGGGAAGATGGGAAAAATGCAACGAAAGAAAATCCCTGTTCCTGCCGCTGATAATGGCCACGGTGTTCCCGGGATACTCCGCGAGGAGAACGAGAAGGGAAACAAGATCATCATCGGGGACCGCGAGAGCCGGATCGGTCTGGAAGGGAACAAGGGTGCCGTCGTAATCAAGAAGGATCAGCCGCCGCCGCGCGGCACGGTAGCGCCGGATGATGGCATCGACATCCGGCTCCTGGAGTATGTTCATCGTGAGGGTCCGCTGGTCGGCGCGGAGGCCTGAGAGCTTTTCAACGAAGAGCGCCGCCCAGCGGAAAACGTCATTGCGCATGAGGCGATGCTGGAGAACCGACATCCTTTCCCGCTGTTCATCTTCGTTCATCGAGAGGGCGTCGGCGATGGCGTCGGCGATTTCCTCGGTATTGTTGGGATTGACGATCAGGGCCTCTCCCAGCTCTTCGGCGGAGCCCGCCATCTCGCTTAATATCAGGACGCCGTCACAGTTCACGCGTGACGCAACATATTCCTTGGCCACGAGGTTCATGCCGTCCCGGTGGGGCGTCACGAGGGCAATGCGGCTGCAGTGGTAGAAGGCCATGATGCTTTCAAAGGGAAACGAGCGGTAGTGGTACCGTATCGGTGTCCACGCCATGGTGCTAAACCTGCCGTTTATCCTTCCCACGAGTTCGTTTATCCTGTCGCGGAGGGCGATATAGGTCTCGACCTTGTCACGCGAGGGCACGGCTATCATGACCAGAACGACCTTCTCATGGAATTCCGGATATTTTTCGAGAAAGCGATTATACGCCTCGAGACGTTCGGGGATTCCTTTTGTGAAATCAAGGCGGTCCATGGAAAGTATCATTTTTTTGCCCGCCATGCTTTTACCGAGGGACGCGATTTCCTTCGTTACTTTGGCGTTACCGGTGTAATCGGAGTATCGGGCATAATCTATTCCCATGGGGAAGATGTCGCATTTGACCGTCCTGTTCTCGAGATGGAGCTCACCGAGGCTGTGCTCCATCCCGAGGATCCACTGGACGCTGTTGAGGAAATGCCTCAGGTAACCGAAGGTGTGGAATCCGATCAGGTCGCTTCCGAGTATCCCGTGCAGGATCTCCTGCCGCCAGGGTAGCAGGCGGAAGACCTCGTAGGACGGGAAGGGGATATGGAGGAAAAAGCCGATTTTCGCCGTCGGGAACTCCTCCCGTATCATGCCCGGGAGTAGCATGAGATGGTAATCGTGCACCCAGACCAGATCTCCCTCCTCGTAGACCTCTTTGAATGCCTCGAGAAATTTTCGATTCACCGAGATGTAGGCCTTCCATGTTTCAGGATCATAGCTCGTGTAGAGGGTAAAATAATGGAAGAGGGGCCAGATGGTCCGGTTGCTGAATCCATTGTAGTAGAGTCTCACGTCCTGGGAAGAGAGCGGTACGGAATATGACCGATGGTCACGAATAAGGCGTTTGTGAATCTCATTCGCGTCGTGCTTTTTCATCATTTCGGCGCTCACGCCGCAGAAGCCGATCCAGATGCAGTCATGGGTTTCGTTGAGCGATGAAAGGCCCGTGGCGAGCCCGCCAACGCTGGGAGAAAAGGAAACCTCGCCGTTTTTCTTTATGTCGACTGTTACGGGCAGCCTGTTCGCGATTAATATTAATTTGGGCATGGTTGTTCTAGTCGCGCCCCCATGAATAAAGACGGTCCCCGCACGCATGAAATACTGATGGCGGATCTGCGCATGCGACAGCATGCATCCATCGACCCTGGCGGAAGTGGGAAAAGGAGTATTTTGAAAGCATAATGATATCCCTTGAAGTGTATCATGCCCCAAAAAAAGCAGATGTCAAGAAGTTTAACCCTTTTTTACCGAAACGCGGTGTTGAGAACTGAATTGAAAGAGGCCGAGATCCATGAATGGTATAGCGGGTATAAAGAAGGACCAAGTGCCCACGCTGATAAACGCTTGTGAGGGAGATTATAAAAAATGAAGCCTTCGTCCGACCCCGGTCGCCGATACGTTGCAACCGCGGGTGGACGAAGGCCGACAGGTTCTCTTCGTCGGGAGCTTGAAGGCCGGTTATCGCGTTTTCCTTTCCGGCGCTTTTACCACGGCCAGGACAACAACGGCGATCGCGACCATGACCGCAGCCACGATGAAGGGGGCTGAATACGTGCCGGTCGAATCCTTGAGCCATCCCCCCACGTAGGGTCCGGCAAATCCCGCGAAGCCCCAGGCGGTGAAGAGGAGCCCGTAGTTTGATCCCTGGGCCGTGGGTCCGAAGTAATGGAGACAGGTGGCGGGAAAGAGGGTGAACATCGATCCGTAGTTCCAGCCGATAAGGGCGGAGACAAGCCAGATCGCCCAGGTGGTCCCTCCCGAGGGGAAGAGGAGCGCCATGGCGAATACCTGGAGGCCGAAGACAGCGAGAAAACTGACCCTGGTGCCCACCTTGTCGGCGAACTGGCCGATGAGGACCCTGGAGGCCGCGTTCATGATGGCGAGCCAGCTCGCGGCACCCGCCGCGGTCATAGGATCAAGGCCGCTATCGATGCCGTGCCCTGCGATATGTCCGATCACCATCAGGCCGGCGAAGGAACCGCAGAAATAGGCCGCGTAAAGCATCCAGAACTGGGGCATCCGGTAGGTCTCACCGTGGGTGTAGTCCCTGTAAGCCCCGGATGTATCCGTTCCGCCTTTTTCACCGGGATTCCATCCCGCGGGCTTCCATCCGGCGGGAGGATTCTGCAGGCAGAGGGCGGCGATGAACGCCATTGCCGCCATGGCGGCGCCCACGTAGATGAACACGTTTCTCCAGCCGTGGTTGTCGATTATATAGGTGGCGAGGGGCGCCATGATGAAGGAACCGAGGCCGAGACCCACGACGGAAAATCCCGTGGCGAGGGCACGGCGGTCGGGCCACCATTTGGGCGCAGTGGCGATGGGAGGTAGATAGATGAGCCCGCCTCCAAAGCCGGCGATGACCCCGTAGGTTATGTAGAGCTGCCACTTCTCCTGGATATACCCGGAACTGATAAATCCGATCCCGAGGATAATCGATCCTGTCAGAACGACGATCCTTGGTCCAAACCTGTCGCTCAGCTTCCCCGCGGGGAAAGTCATGAGCCCGAAGACAAGACAGGCGATGGCAAAGGCCAGTGCGATATCGGCCCTGCTCCACCCGAATTCCGCGTTGAGGGGCCTGATGAAAACACTCCATGCGTAGAGGAGGGCGCCGCAGGTGGTGCTCCCCAGGACCCCTCCCACAAGGGGGATGATGCGCGGCAATGCCCGGGGTTTCGCGTGTGAATCATTCATGATGATCTCCATGGTATAATATGTTTAAATGTATATACAATCAAACAATACATGTCCCGGGTAGTGTGATTATTTGTCAACCACCATATTGCGCCCGAATGAATATTTATTCATGAAAGCTCACATTTCCCAGGATGATGACTGGTGAAGGACGGTCCTTTTTTAGATTGCGTACCGTCTGAACGGTTTGGAATATTTATATAAAAAAATTTGACAGGTTTTATGGGCTTCCATAATGCGGGAATCATTGACGCGTCATCATTCACAAAAAAAACAACATGGAGATTACAATGAATCGATTCCAATCCGCGGTATCCATCATGGCGCTGGTCGCATGCGGTCTGTTGATCGCCGCCTGCGATGATGCGGGGGGAGGCAAGACCTACGGGGGGAAATATAACCAGGAGGGATATGCGGTCCTGGCCCTGGAGGACGGTGGGTGCGTCCTTGCCGGGGAGTCCGTGACCGCGAGCGGAAATCCGGGTGATTTTCTAATCATGAGGCTTGACGCGAATGGCAAGGTCCTCTGGTCGCGCACCACCGGCGGGAGCGGACGCGATTGCGCCTATGATGTAACGCACACTCCTGACGGCGGATTCATCGCTGTCGGCGTGACTGAGTCCACGGGTCCCGGGGACCCCGAGAATCATGGCAGCTATGGCAACATGATGGCGGTAAAGCTCGACGCGACCGGTACGATCCAGTGGACCGGTGTCTACGGCCATGAGATGTATGAATCGGCACAGGGCGTTGCCGCGTCTCCCGGGGGCGGCTATCTTCTCGGGGGCTACACGCATTCATTCGGGGGAAGCAGGTTCCTCGCCGTGAAGATTGACTCCTCGGGAGTGATTGAATGGGAGGAGACCTACGGGACCGGGGACTCCACGGACGTCGCCTATTCGGTGAAAGGCGCGCCCGGTGGAGGCTACGTTCTGGCAGGCTCCCGCATCGACGGAACCGGGAGATCGATGGGCCTGATTATCAGGACGGATTCACTTGGCGGAGAAATATGGTCCTCGGTGTATGGAGACGCCTCGCGCTTCAACTGGATCCGGGACATCGACGTCGCCGGGGACGGTTCCATCGTCGCGGCCGGGTACAGGGGCGTGGACATAATCCCGGAGAACCAGTGCGACGCGTGGATCCTTCGGGTGGATTCCGCGGGCAACATCCTATGGGAGCGGATACTCGGAGGGGGGTATCTCGACATCGCCTACGCGATAACATTGACCGGCGACGGGTGCGTGTTTGCCGGAGAGACGCGGTCATTCGGTAACGGAGGCGCTTATTCGGCCGACCTCTGGGTGGCACGTCTTGACGGGGAAGGGAACCAGGTATGGTCACGGACATACGGAGGAGCCGATAACGACGCGGGACATGGTATAGATCGTCTTCCGGGCGGCGGCTATGTCGTGGCGGGAAGCACGTTCACCGGTCTTTCGAACGGCTATGACGTGTACGTGCTCAAGCTCGATTCAAGCGGAACGTATTGATCGCGTGTTCATCTCCCCGGGTGAAAAGGTCTTGACCTCGCGCCTTTCACTGTCGAAGCTGAGCCATTATCCACCGGCGACAGGGACAGGGGAGGAAGCCATGCTCACGAAATTCGACGAACTGACATGCCACCAGGTGGCCTCAACCTTCGATCACCCCGGGACGAGCGACCGCGCATGGACCGAAAAGCTCTGGTGCAATCTCCACGACACGAAAGGGGAACTGGTCCTCGCGACCGGTTTCGGCGTGTATCCCAACCGCAACGTGATCGACGGCTACGGGTGCGTGAACATCAAGAACCGCGAGCAGTACAATATGCGCGTTTCACGAACGCTCAGGCCGCGTATCGACGAGATCGCAGTGGGCCCCCTCTCATACGAGGTGATCGAGCCCTTCAAGAAAGTCCGGATTGCCATGGGGGAGAACGCCTATGGCATCGCCTACGACATCGAGTTCATCGCGACGATGATTCCGGGTGAGGAGGAACCCCAGTTCGGGCGGAGCAGGGGACGCGTGTACATGGATACACGCCGCTATGCACAGCTGGGCCGCGCGAGGGGATGGATCAAGGCGGGAGGGAAAAAATTCCCGGTGGATGAAATGAACTTCTACGCCCAGAGGGACCATTCCTGGGGCATACGCATGGGCACCGGTGCGGCGGAGCAGGGCGTACAGGCGCCTGACCATGAAAAATTCACCGCGATGATGATAAACTGGCTCACGGTCCAGTTCGCGGACCGCGGCATCTACTGCTACCTCATGGAAAAAAACGACGGGACCGTACAGTTCCTGAGCGGCTCGGTCGTGCACAGAATCGGAAGCGGCAGGGAGCCGCTGGGAATACGGGGAGTGGATCACCGGTTTTCCTATCATCCCGGCAAACAGCGGATGCAGTCCGGAGAAATGACCTTTACCTGCGATGACGGATCGAAAATCGAGCTTTCGATGAAGGAGCTGACCACGATGTACCTGCGGGGCGGCGGGTACGTGGGGTACAAGGGCTACCGGCACGGCACCTGGATGGGCGATTACTGGGAGGACGGGGAGACCTGGAACGTGGGCGATGGCGCCGTGGCCGATGAAGTGCACGGCCTTGACGATACCGTGGTCGAGGTGCGTTGCGCCGGCGAGACGGGATACGGTATCATTGAAAACATGATATTCGCGCCCTTCACGAAATATGGCTTTACCGAGTGGGGCTTCAGGCCCGCATAGGGCTTTCAGTAGGCGTTTTTACCGCGGCCCAGGAGGGAGAGTACCCCCCCGATAAGGCTCCCGATAAGGGGCGCCGTGAGGAGGGACACGAACATCCTGTTGCCGAGACCGGGTATCACTACCGTTTTCCCCCGTGTGAGTGCACTGAGAGAGGTCTCCACCACTTCCCCGGGTGTCATCCACGCGAAGGCGGGTATGGCGCCGTAATTAAAGTCCCGGTACTCCTCGGTTCGCATGAAGCCTGTATCGGTAAGGCCGGGGCAGAGGGCCTGTATGACGACGCCGGTCCCCTCGAGCTCGTCCCTGAGACCCAGGGTAAACATGTTAATAAAGGCCTTGGTGGCGGAGTAGACGACGTAGTGGGAGGTGGTGAAAAACGCGCCGATGGATGATACGTTGACGATCCAGCCCCTTCCCCGGGCCTTCATGGCGGCCGCGGCCACCCTTGCGAGGGCCGTCGTGGCGGAAACATGAAGGCGGATCATGGCGTCGGCTTTTTCCCCGGCCACGTCCACGAGGTGACCCCTGGTCCCGAACCCGGCGCTGTGGACGAGTAGCTCGATCGTTTCGTCGGATCCGATCAACCTGAGAACCCGCATGAGGCCCTTTTCGTCGGCGAGGTCCGTCGCGAGGACCCTTGTCCGCACGCCATGGTTCGCGGCGATTTCAGCGGCGAGGTCGTCGAGCAGTTTTTTTCTCCTGGCGATAATCACCAGATCAAAGCCTTCAGCCGCGAGCCGGCGCGCGAAGGCTGCGCCGATACCGCTCGATGCGCCGGTCACGACGGCGGTGCGTCCCCGCGTGTCATGGTTGAAATATCTTTTCATCGCGCTATTCCGCTCCTCCACGGTACCCGTGAGGGTCTTCTCGCCCGTTTCGGGGCAATCATACGCGAAGGGATAATCGAGTAAAGCGCTTTTGTACGAGCAAACACCGGTGGGATCAATTGTATTGACAAAAAATCACGCATGGTCAAGAATTACCATCGGATGAGTGATTAAACATATGCATGCCGCGTCATGCACGCCTTGTTCAAATAAAAAGACACGAGGCCGCCATGCTTACCAGGTATGATGAATTCCTGTGCCATCAGACCGTGGATACCTTTGACAGCGTCGCCACGAGCGCAAGGGAATGGACGGAAAGAATCTGGTGCTCCGTCCATGACACGACGGGCCGGTACCAGTTCGTTGCGGGTTTCGGCCACTACCCGAACCGGAACATCATGGACGCCTTCGCCTGCCTTGTCATCGAAGGCAAGATCCAGCATTGCCTGCGAGCCTCCCGGGTCCTTCGGCCAGGCTTCGACCGCGTGCGTGTCGGGCCCCTAGAGTACGAGATTATTGAACCGATGAGAAGGGTGCGCCTCACCATTGGTGCAAATGATCACGGTCTCGAAGGTGAGATCGATTTCATCGCCGCGATGCCGCCCCACGAGGAGGCCGCGCAGATCAACCGCACCAGGGGCCGGATACTGGAAAATGTAAAACGGTACGTGCAGGTGGGGCGACCCGAGGGATGGATTCGCGCCGGGGGAACCCGCGTTGAGATAGACCGGTCATCCTGGCGCGCCGAGCGTGACCATTCATGGGGCATTCGTCGTGGCGGCGGGGTCCCCGAAACCGGCGTGCAGCCGGGCGAAGTTCCCGTCGGGTATTTCTACAATTTCATGCTGGGACAGTTCGACGGCTGGGGCGTCACCTACCATACGCGCGAGGACTGGGATTCCCGCGTTCTCTCCTTCAGCGGTGCCATGGTGTATCCAGAAGAATCGGGAAAGGGTGAAAGAATACTATCCGGCATAAATCATTCATTCACATTCCGGCCCGATGTGAGGCAGATACGCGGGGGATCGGTTATTCTGCATCCTGAAGACGGCGATTCAGTGGAGATTGAAGTGCGCCCCCTTTCCACGTGCCACATCAGGGCGGGGGGATATTTTGGATTCCGGGGATTCACCCACGGCCTCTGGTTGGGAGAAGAGTACTGCGACGGGTTCACCCTCGATCTTACCGATCCCGGGGTTTTCCGCGAGGTTTCGTTTCTCGAGGATTTTATGTGCGAGCTTCGCTCTGGCAATGAGGTGGGGTACGGCATCGTCGAGCTCGTGCTCATAGGGAAATATCCGCGGTACGGGTACCTGTCGTACTGACCCGTGCCGGCGGTGAAGTGATGACGAGGAGGTGAAGAGGGGGAAGCGGCGCTGCCAATCTCCCATGCTCATGCGATGAACAAGGAACTTGATACCGCTGAACGGATAGTTTCCCGCCTGACGCCCTGGCTCAAAAAAATGATGAAGGGCGCATCGGGGATCACGATCTCTGGAATACATAAGCCCGGCATGGGCCTTTCGAACGAAACCTATCTTTTCGACCTGTCCTGGGAGGAAGGGGGAACACGGCATGAGCGGGGCTTGGTCCTGCGGTGCCCCCCGGCCGACCATCGCGTTTTTCCCGATTACCACCTTTCGCACCAGTATCACGTAATGAATGCATTGAAGGGCTCACCGGTGCCGGTGCCGGCGATGTGGGGAATCGAGGAGCGCGAGGATGTGATCGGAACACCCTTCTATATCATGGAGCGGCTCAGGGGAACCATGCCGAAGGACTATCCCTCCTACCATGGCTCCGGCATGCTCTGGGAGATGACCCCCGATGAGCGGAGGGCACTCTGGTGGGACTCCCTCTCGGTCATGGCCGGGATACATGCGACGGACTGGAAGGCGGCGGGCCTTCAATTCCTGGGTGTTCCCGGCGCCGGGACCGACCCGATCGACCGGCAGCTCGATTACTGGACGAGATACCTAGAATGGACGCGAGACGATCCATCGGAACAACACCCCGTACTCGAAAGGGCCCTCGAGTGGCTCCGGGAGAACAGGTACGAGCCGGAGAGGATTTCCCTCTGCTGGGGCGACGCGCGAATCGGAAACATGCTCTACGACGAGAAGACATGCGAGATCGTGGCGGTCCTCGACTGGGAGATGGCGTTCCTCGGCGATCCGGAGGCGGACCTCGCGTGGTTCATGTTTATCGACAGATATCTTGCCGAGGAATACCGGCTCCCGCGGCTTGAAGGGCTCCCCGGGCCTGATGAGACCGCGCGGCGGTACGAGGAGATTACGGGCAACACGGTGAGGCACGGCCGATACAACGAGATATTCGCCGCCACGCGGTTCGGCCTTATACTCGTCTCGGTCATCAAGAAACTCATGCGACTCGGTATGCATGACTACGGGGACATGATCGGCAACAATCACTGCACGAGGACGCTCGCGTCGTTCCTGGGGATGCCGTCCCCGGGCGCGCAGCCCGGTGCGCCGACCGAAGGGAGTGATGGAAGGCTCACGGTTCAGTTCCACCTCTCGGGACCGGGAGGGGGGGACTGGTATATCATATGGGATGACGGAAGCGCCGAGCGTCAAGTGGGCGTCCTCGACGCGCCGCTGTGCACCGTGAGATCGAGCTTAGAGGACTGGCGCGCGCTTCAGAGCGGTGAACTCAACCAGCTTGACGCCTGGACCTCCGGGCGTCTCAAGGTGGAGGGTGATCTCAATGTCATGATTCGACTCAAAGATGATATCCGCAGGCTGTTGGGGTGAGGCCGTCGTTTCCATCAGGGTCCATCGAGAAGGCTTATCTTTATCCGCAGGGTTTTCATGGTGAATCCCGTCATCTTGTCGGGGCGGATTTTCATAAGATCCACGTCAATGTAGGTGCTTTCGTCAACGTGGGGAGGTATCCTCACCTCGAGCTGCGAAGTGGTATGTATCCTTCCCACGCCGCTGCAGACGCGGCATTTGCCCGACGCATCGGACTGGTTCCCGCGGCACAGCGGGCAGATCATCCTCGCCGGTAGATCGAGATAGGCGACGGCCCCCCTCCGGGCCTCGGACATGGTGACGAATATCTCTATGTCCTGCCCGAAGTTGTAGATGATGTCCTTTCTTTTCATTCCTTTCGGCAGGAGACGGGCCTTGAGCATCTCGCCCAGGGTCGCGGAATATTTTATCCGCTTCTTCGAAATGATCGTGTCGCCGCGCACGTTCCTTTTCGAGCTCGCGAAGAGAAGGCGGTCATACTCGATGCGGTGTCCCTCGTCGGCGAGAATGCGGTAACCGCGGATGATAAGGTCAAGTTTTTCAGTGAGATTTTCATCCGGTTTATTCGACGTGTCGGGATGGTAGCGTTTGACGAGTGCGCGGAAAGCGGCCTGTACCTCGGGGAGTCCCGCCGAAGGGGCGAGATTGAAAATCGCGTAAAAGTCGATCACCTCGCCCTTTTTATCGTAGCAGGAGGGAAGCATGTAACTGTCCTTTCGCGTGATACTAGCCCTTGCACCGCACGCTGTCAACGATATAATGGTGCGCCTTCCTCAGTCTGAATCCCCCACCAGTGGACGACGCCCGGTGATGCGAAAGAATACCAGGAACCGGTCCGCGTCCTCGACCTTCGCGGATTCAGCCCTCTTTTTCCTTCGAAGGTCATCGATCAGGGGGCTGTTTTTTTCCTCGCGGATTTTTTCGATATAGAGTCGCATCCCCGCGTAACCCGCGTCACCTTCCCGGAAAAGAAACGAGGCCCTCGGGTTGGCGAGTAGATTGCGATGGCTTCTCCGGTCCCCCATTATGAACGCGATGGTTTCATCATCGATAACATGGGGCCTTGAATAGACCGCCATGTTGACGTTGCCGTCGGAATCCGCGGTTGCCAGAATGCCCAGTCCGCGCGTTGATTCAAAATAGTCGTTCAGGTTCATCGTATACCTCCTCGCTGATATACGCATGGGATCAAGTCCGGGTATCCTGTCAACGGCAAAATGCTTCGATTTTCACGGTCGAGTCGAGGTGTTTTTTGATATGGGCATGAAACGTTCCTGGACGCCTCCATACCTTTATTGTTGTCATGAAAAAATATACTTGCCCGCGGATAGTGAAGTAATGTATCTGTTTCCACACGAAAGGATCGGCATATGCGAAGACCTGTTACTTGTTTCATTATCTACGCCGCGGTAACCGTGGCATCTTTTCATGCTCCCGGCGCCGAGGCGGAGGAAAGCAGGCTGGTCAGCAGCACCCTGAACGTCGGTGGCCGTGAGCGCGCCTACGAGCTGTTCATCCCATCGGAAGAGGGGAATCGGGAGAAACGGCCCATCGTGGTCGTTCTCCATGGAGCCCAGGGATGCGGCGCCGCGATGAGAGAACTTCTCGACTTCAACCGCTTCGGGGAGCGGGACGATTTCATGGTGTTGTATCCCGACGCGGCGGGACCCTTCTGGAACGACGGAAGGGTCGACCCGCATTCGCCTTCCTACAGGGATGGCGTTGACGACGTCGAATACATCGAACGGCTGGTGGCCCACGTGGTTGAACAGCATGGCGGAGATCCGGACAGGGTCTACGTCGCGGGATTCTCGAACGGCGGCATGATGGCCTTGAGGGTCGGGCTGGAGGTTCCGGAAATCATCGCGGCAGTCGCGTCGGTTTCCGGTACCCTGCCAAAGCAGATAGCCCGTCGGGAGCGGCGGACTCCCGTGCCGATGCTACTTGTCCATGGAACCGAGGACCGCACGGTCCCATGGAGGGGAGGGCGTCTGGTGAGAAAGAAGGAAGATCATGGCGAGGTGCTCTCCGTGCTCGATACGTTCCTCTTCTGGGCCTGGAATAACGGTTGCGCGGGAAGGGCCGGTGTCGAACCCATGCCAGAATTTCAGGGGGGGAACGGTACGCGGGCCTATCGGTTGTCATTTGAATGCGGTGATTCCTCCAGGGAAACGGTCCTGGTTGCCATACAGGGCGGCGGACACGGCTGGCCGGGGGCGGGGATGCGCGACGGGAGGCCACGGGCGATAGAAGGGGGAGGGGAAGACGCGGTTGAATTGATCTGCGGGTTCTTTCTGCGGCATCGCAAGAAATGAGACGGCGGAGCGGGTTGTCCCGGAATGATCAGGACGCGTCGAGTATACCCGAGGAGATGAACCAGTCGATGGTATCGCGTATCGTCTCTTCGATGGGGCGGGGCGCGTACCCGAGTTCCCGGCTCGCCTTTTCATGTGATATAAGCCGATGGCTCCGAACCGTTTTAAGGGCGTAGGGAGTGAAATTGAAGTCGTTGTCGGTGATCTTCGATACGGCAAGAACCAGATGTGCCGGGAAAACGCAGAGCCACATCGGTGTCGCGAAGGTGGGCGTTTTTCTTCCATACAGATTGGAAACGACCTTCGAGACGTCACAGACGTGGCGCCAGTGGCCGCTCACGAGATACGCTTCTCCGGCCCGTCCCTTCTTTTCCGCCGCGAGGGCGCAGGCCGCGACATCGCGCGCGTCAACCCAGTCATATCCTCCATCAACGAGGGCGGGATAACGGTTGCGGTAGATATTCATCAGGGTCTCCCCCATGCGCGAAGGCTTGAAGTCATGGGGCCCGAGCACCGCCGTCGGGTTGAGGACCACGGCATCGAGGCCGCGATCCACTGCCTCCAGCACATCTTTCTGGCTTATGGCTTTCGAGCGGTCATAGGGGAATTCATCGCGACCCAGGGCGAGTTCGGTTGTTTCGTCAATGACTTCTTCCGGGCCAATTGAGCGGTAGGCGTGTATCGAACTGAAGTGGACCAGACGTGTTACCCCGCACTTCAGGCAGGCTTCGATCACGTTTCTCGTGCCTTCGATGTTGACTTTCTCCACCATGCCCCCGTCGGAACCCGCAAGGGAAATGCGCGCCGCGAGGTGGAACACGGTATCCGCGCCGTCGCAGAGCCGGATGAGAGAATCAGGATCAAGGACGTCACCCGTGATGGTTTCGACATCAAGGCCCTCGATGGCGCGGCGGTCATTGCGCGCAAGTACGCGAAGGTCGCGTCCCTGGCCGAGTATCATTCGCCCCAGGCTTGCGCCGATGTGCCCGCTCGCTCCCGTGAGTGCCGCATGCATAGTATCCTGTCTCCCGGTGGAAAATCAAGTAGGTGATAACGCGCCCATTGTTATGCCGGGCCCGGGCGCCAGGGGAAAAGCGTGACCCGGAATCCGGGGGTGCATCCGACAGGAATATGATGTATGGTTAAATAATCAAGACAAAAACATCAATGATGCGGTCATCCGGTTCTTCTTGATCCGAATAGTGCCGATAGTACCCGAGTTGGAACCTGGTTTTTGGCAATCAAACGGAGGCATTGTCAACAGCGCGAAATGAATTTGACGGCATACCCTGAATTCAACATTCAAGTGCAACAAATCAGTTCATTCAACAGCGATCTCGGGGTACGCCACCCACGGGATTTTCGGGGCCTCGAATTTATTGCACAGAGGATATCCTCAAAATCATCATCGGTCAAGTGGGCAAAACTTTTTTTCTTAGGGATATACTGGCGGATGCGTCCATTGATATGCTCATTTAACCCACGTTGCCATGAACAATATGGATCGGCAAAGAAGACCTTGCATTCCAATGCTTTTTCGATATTCTGAAATAAGCTGAATTCACTACCATTATCGAATGTAATTGTTTTAACGAATCCGGCAGGTAAATCGTTCAGTGCCTCCACGACAGCTCGGGATACGATTTCCGCATCCTTGGAATGGACTGGAACACCCCAGATATGCGCCAGTTTGCGGTCAACCAGGGTAAGTAAATATGCATCATTCCCTGCACTGGTAATGAGATCACCCTCCAAATGGCCGGCGACAGTCTTTTCATCAGCCTCTATCGGACGTTCACAAATGTTCCGTTTCCCAGCAATAAGTTCTCTTTTTTGATATATCAGGGACCGTTTCTGACGTTTATTCCTCTTTGTGAACAGATAATTAAGCAATAACATATTGTGGTACTCCCCATGCTGCGCATACACCCATTGATAGATGGCTTCAGTTGATATATGCATCTCAGGATCTCCGGGAAACTGGCTCCTCAAATAATATGATGTGACTTCAGGGGAATTTCTCTCCATAAGCAAAGAGCATACAAGAAGCCGTAACACACCATTGCTATCGAGCTTTCTCCGACGCCTATACCTTCGGGCGCAATAACGTTCATGTGCATCTTGATAATGATAGCCTTTTGTCCTGTTTCGTGTATGCTCTCGATAAATGGTAGATCGATCGCGTCCCAGATATTTGCTCAATTCAATCTTTGATACGCTAGAATAGAGCATTTTTTGGATGACATGGCGCTCGTCTTTCGTTATGTGTGAATACAGTCTCATGGGTGGTTCCTCCTCGGATTATGTTCTGTCAAACTCAATCCTATGGGAAGAGCCCCCATGAGACTACTATTATTACTGATTCCTAATGTTGCACTTCATCCTTGAATTGAGGTACAATTATTTCTGGGGTGCTCAAAAAATACTTGCAAATAGGTGAGCGAAATCGCTGATAGTGGAATCCTGACTGGGACCATCCGTCAGTCCCGTGGAGAGATCGCCATAAGTGTACTTGATGCCATAGGCAATACCCCCCTTGTCGAGATGGACCGGATTTGGAACCCCGATGAAACGGGTGTCAGGATCCTGGCCAAGCTTGAAGGGGCCAACCCGGGCGGTTCCGTGAAAGACCGGCCTGCTTTCTATATGATAAAGAAAGCCGTGGAAGCCGGTGATCTTACCCATGAAAAGGTCATACTTGAGCCCACGTCGGGAAACACGGGGATCGGGATGGCGATGATAGCCTCTGCGATGGGGTACCGGATAAAACTCACTATGCCCGCCTGCGTGAGCGAGGAACGCAGATCGATCCTCATCGCCATGGGGGCGGAACTTGAGCTCACTCCGGGCTGCGACAGGACCGACGGCGCCATCACCAGGGCGCATCACATACAGGAACATTTCCCGGAACAGTACTACATGCCAAACCAGTTCGAGAATGACTCGAACTGGCGTGCCCATTATGAGACAACGGCACCCGAGATAATCCGCGACACCGGGGGCAACGTTGATGTCTTTGTCGCGGGGATGGGGACTACGGGCACCCTCATGGGGTGCGCCAGGTTCTTCAGGGATAACAATCACAAGGTAAAAGTCGCGGGAATCGAGCCCTCCCTCAACCATCGGATCCAGGGCCTGAAAAACATGAAGGAATCGATCGTCCCGTCGATTTTCGATCCCATGCTGCTTGACGCCAGGCTTGAATGTACCGATGACAATGCCTTCGACACCACCCGCAACCTTGCCCTTCTTGAGGGTATATTCTGCGGAATATCGAGCGGCGCGGCGATGTGGGGCGCAATGACAATCGGGCACGACCTCCCGAGGGGATCGACACTTGTCGTAGTTTTCCCCGACCGTGGAGACAGGTACCTTTCCACCGAGGTATTCCGTTCCGTCTGCGCGATATGCCCTCCCTGAGAGCGATGGCTCATGCAGTCTCGGTGGCGGCATGTCGTGCGGATAAGGCGTAAACGCCCATGAAATGTGATACACACGATAACAACGGAAAAGTGGTCGACGAGCTCCTGGGTAAAATCGTCGATGAGCTCTGCGCGCCGGAATCATACCGCGAGGTCTATCACCGTAGCTCCCATGATTTTCCCATGCCGTCGGTGGAGACGCTAAGACGCATCGTCGATTGCCTGAAGGCCGTGCTCTTCCCCGGGTATTTCATCTATTCCGACCTGAAGCCCGAGACGATGAAATACTACCTCGGATCAACGATCGACGAGGTGTACCGCCTCCTGGGTGATCAGGTCAGGAGGGGCTATTGTTTCGCGTGCGAGAAGACTGGCGAAGATGTCAAAACATGCGTGGAGTGCGAATGCCGATCACGTGAATCCTCCCGCGAGCTCATAAAGAAGCTGCCGGAAATCCGCAGGCTTCTCTCGACGGACGCCGTGGCCGCCTTCAAGGGGGATCCGGCTGCGAAAGGAGTGGGCGAAACCCTCTTCTGTTATCCCAGCATTACCGCCCTTGCGCACCATCGCATTGCCCACGAGCTCTACCTCCTCGAGGTGCCGCTTATACCGAGGATTATATCGGAAATGGCGCACTCCCAGACGGGGATTGACATCCATCCGGGAGCGCGAATAGGAGAATCGTTCTTCATCGATCACGGGACCGGCACCGTCATCGGCGAGACGGCGGTGATCGGCAGGAACGTGCGGATCTACCAGGGGGTTACCCTGGGCGCCAAGAGCTTCCCCCTGGACGAATCGGGAAGGCCCATAAAGGGGATTCCGAGGCACCCCGTGGTGGAAGATGACGTGATCATCTATTCCGGCGCAACGATCCTCGGCAGGGTAACCATAGGCCGGGGCGCCGAGATCGGTGGGAACGTCTGGCTCACCAGGGATGTGCCGCCGGGGGGGCGCATCCTCCAGGGAAGGCCCGAGGAGCATCTTTTCAGCCAGGGCCTCGGGATCTAGCTCCCACGGGCGATTTTCCTCATCAGATTCTGCGCCGCGGCGTTTATGGGGTCCCAGACCGGGGAGAAGGGCGGCGCGTAACCGAGATCAAGATAGGCCACCTGCCCGATCGTCATGCGCGCCGTCACGGCCGTGGCGATCACGTTCATGCGAAGCGCCGCGCCGTCCCTGCCCGCCACTTCGCCTCCAATGATCCGTCCCGTGGCCGTGTCAACGGTGAGATTGACGAGTATCCTCTCCGCCTCGGGACAGTAGCCCGCCCGTGACTTCCAGGCGTTAGTCGTGTGCGCCGGGGTGATCCCCTCGCGAAGGGCGTCCTCAGCATTCAGGCCTGTTTTGCCGACCTCGAGATCGAACACCTTTACCATCTGGGAACCCACGGAGCCGGGATAACATTCATCATCGATCCCCGCGGCGTGAAGTCCTGCAACGCGGCCCTGCCTGTTCGCCGTGGTGCCCAGGGGGATGTAGACGTCCTTACCCGTGATGAGGCTTTTCACGGTGGCGCAGTCCCCAGCCGCGTAGACGCCCGGTATGGAAGTCCGTGAATGCTCATCGACGATCACGGCGCCTCGTTCGGTCATGGCGATTCCGCTGCCGCGCAGGAAGGAGGTGTTCGGGGCAATGCCGACGGAAACCAGGACGAAATCGGCGGGGAACGACCCCGCGTTGGTTTCCACGACGCAGCGCGCATCATCTTGCCGCAGCGCGGTCACGGTCACGCCGACGCGGACGTCGACGCCCCCTGAGCGAAGGGCCTCGGTGATAAGGCCCCGTATGTCCGGCGACATGGTCATGGCGACGGAATCGAGGCGTTCGATGATGGTCGTCTTCATGCCAAGACTCACGAGCGATTCGGCCATCTCCAGGCCGATGAATCCGCCGCCGATGATGAGGCCGGAGGCGCCGCTTCTCCCCGCGAGGAAATCCCTGATCGCGATCCCGTCCGAGAGGGACCTCAGAAAAAAAACGCCGTTGGCGTCAATCCCCTCGATGGGAGGAACTACGGGACGGGCCCCCGTCGCGATAATGAGCGTATCATACGAGATCACCTCCTCGACGCCGGCGGACCGTGACGTGACATGTTTCTTCGAAACATCAACCGCAACCGCTTCGGTATGCATCATTATCTGGATATTGCGCTTTTTCACGTAGGCGTCCGGATCGATGGCGATCAGGTGATTCGGATCGTTGATCCTGCCACCGATGAAATAAGGAATGCCGCACGCAGCGTAGGAAACATGGCCGCCTTTTTCCAGCACCGCGATGCTCAGCGTTTCGTCGGTTCGACGGGCCTGGGACGCGGCGCTCATTCCCGCGGCATCGCCGCCGATAATGAGGAGATTGTAATGTTTCTTCATTTGATGTGCCTTCCGGTATCGACGCGATCCGGGTCGGGCCATGTCGGGCACGTGACGCGACGCCCATGCGTGGAACGAAAGTGGACGCATGCCCAACCCCGGCGCCCATAGTATTTCATGCCGTGGCATGGCGGGTCAAGACAATTATGCTTTACCTTGATGGGAACGGAACCTTTTCCCTGTAATGGACAGATTTCAGAAAAAATAGTAAAAAGATTGACGAATATTAAGAAATTAAGTATATTCTAAATAATCTTTTATGCTTATGGAGGAGCCTTGAACATTTCAATTACAAGTACGGCAAGGGAGAAACTGGAGGGGGTTTTTTCTCAATCCGATCTTAAAAATCCCGCTTTGCGTCTCATGTTCTCGGGATTCGGTTGAGGAGGACCCCGTCTGGGACTGGCTCTGGATGAGCTGGACAGCAATGGAGACAAGGTGATCGATAGTGAAGGAGTGAAGGTGCTCCTTGACGAGAGGATTGTTCATTACCTGGAAAGCGTTCCGTCGCTGACGGTTGATTATCTTGAAACGAGGGGTGGGTCAGGATTCATCGTTCAGGGAGCTTCTTCCTGCTGATCGCAAGCCCGGTATGCATGCCGAAAAAGAACGCTCCCCTGAAGGGGAGCGTTCTTTGTGTGAAAATTCCATGGCATACTGATCTTTAAAATTTTTCGGCCAGGACTTCGAAATGGGCCTGGGGGTGTGCGCATGCCGGGCATAAATCAGGCGCGGAATCCCCCTCATGGATATAGCCGCAATTCCTGCATTTCCACAGAAGCTTTTCCTTTTTCTTGAACACGGTACCGTCCTCGACGTTTTTCAGCAGGGCGAGATAGCGTTCTTCGTGGTGTTTCTCGACATCGGCAATCCTGCGCCACACGATCGCGATTTCCTTGAACCCCTCCTTGTCCGCGATGTCCGCGAATTCGGGATAGAGCTTGGTATGCTCTTCGTTTTCACCCTCGGCGGCTGCTTTCAGGTTTTCGGCCGTTGAACCGATTATCCCGGCGGGGTATGCAGCGGTTATTTCGACCATGCCGCCTTCGAGGAACTTGAAGAACCGCTTCGCATGCTCCTTCTCGTTCTCGGCGGTCTCGAGGAAAATTCCGGCTATCTGCTCATACCCTTCTTTCTTTGCTTTTGAAGCGAAGTAGGTGTAACGGTTCCTCGCCTGGGATTCCCCCGCGAAGGACGCGAGCAGGTTCTTTTCGGTCTTAGTGCCTTTTACGCTTTTCATCGTTTCCTCCAGTAATATAAACGAAACCGGAGCGCCGGTACGGCGCTCCGGTTGGTGTGTGACGTGTCAGGCCTTCCAGAGCCCGTGCAGGTTGCAGTACTCCCTCACCGTTGCGCCCTCATCGACGCAGCAGAAATCCGTCGACGGCGCTTCGCCGGGCTTCAAGAATTTCCTGTTTGAAGTGCCGTCAGCTGCAATGACCTGGATCCATTCGATGTAATGCTTCTCCTCCATGGGATGGGCCACTTCGCCGACCTGGACCTTGAGCCCCTTGTCCGACTTGGTGACATGGGGTACGTGCTTTTCCTTGGAAGCGTCAACGGTGTTTTCATTCATAAGCGTCATATCCTGGCCGCAGCATACCAGGGTGCCTGCACCCTCGTGAAGAACCTCGACAATGTTACCGCATACCTCGCATTTATACACTTGTAAACGTGCCGTCATGGTAAACCCCCTTTGCGAAATTTTTCTTGTTTCGTCGTGTTGCTACTCCTCGTATGCCTCGAATTGATCCTTCCCGACTCCACACTGTGGGCACACCCAGTCATCGGGCAGCTTTTCGAAAGAAGTACCCGGCTTGATGCCGGCATCGGGATCTCCGGCTTCCGGGTCGTAGATATAACCGCACACTGAGCAGATATACTTTTTCATAAAATGAACCTCCCTATCAACAAGTGAATTGATACTATGTTCAGTTGCAACGCACCGACGCGAAGAAGGCGACATTGCCACAATATAATTGCATTGATACGAATATAGCAGGTAACACAATTATATCAAACAATTTTTTTTCGCAGGGCCTTGAGAATAACTAACAATTGTAATAATAACAAAATAGAGGATGCCCCCGCTGAGCGCAATAAAAAAAAGGGTTTATCTGCAAAAAATCGTCCCGGCGGTGTAATGCCGGGTACAGAAACGACACACTACTATCTCTGGCACTCCCGGCAGATACCCTTCAGGTAGATGTGCCGCTCGGTAACAAGATGGCCCTGCACCTTTTTTCCCGTTGGGAGGGCGTTGCCGATGGAGAGCTGGCGCATGTCGATGTCATAAAGCGCTCCGCAGGCTGTGCACTTAAAGTGGCCATGAAGGGAGGTGTCGGCGTCATAGCGCACTTCGGTGTCCTCGATCGTGATGGCGGACACGAGTCCTTTTTCCGCCAGTGCCCTGACGGTATTGTAGACCGTTGTCTTTGAAAGCGTGGGGATCTCAACCGCGATATCCTCGTAAATGGTGTCAACCGTAGGGTGCTGGCGGGTGTCGCGGAGATACTCGAAAATCTTCAATCTGTGAAATGACGGATTGATCCCGTGCTTGATGAGGATGCTTTTTATGTCAGTATTCATTAGGATTGATTTCACCGGACTAAGGATATTTGTCAAGTAAACAATGGGACCATGGTGAAATCCATTTAAATCGGCCGAAATTTTCCGGTTTTATCAAACAAAAAAAATGGTTGCCTGCCTTTCACGTGTTAAGCATGATGAGGCTGTGATCATACCAGAAACCGGGAGGGATGACATGGGAAAGTCTTCTATGCAGTACGCGGCGGCGTTATTTGTTGCCGCAATGATTCCGTTAACGGCCTGCACGCGCACCAGGCATTTCGAGCTCTCTCGTTTTGTGTCGCCCGAGACCTGCGCGGGGTGTCACGGGGATATCTACGACCAGTGGAAGGGGTCGATGCACAGCCTTTCCCATGGCGATCCGATTTACCTGAAGGTTGCCCTGAACGATCTGAAGGGGCTCACCGATCCTGATGAAATCAAGGAAGCCGAGTTGTGCGTGAAATGTCATACGCCCGTGGGGTTCGTGAGCGGCCTGCCCGTAAAAACCTCGGACCATGTGAAGGAAATCCCCGAACTGGCCCAAAAGGGCGTACAGTGCGATTTCTGCCATTCAACGACCGGCGCGGGAAAAATATACAATGCCGACCTCCGGCTTGATCCCGGGATGGGGGAGGACAATCCGGGGACCAAGCGCGGGCCACGCCGCGATTCCGTTTCAGATTATCATGAAACCGCCTATTCAAAATTCCACACGCAGTCTGAAATATGCGGTGCCTGTCATGATGTGCGGCATGTTGTCTTCGGAACGAAGCTCGAGACTTCCTACGAGGAATGGAAAGCGAGCCCCTATCCGTCGAAGGGGATTCCCTGCCAGGGTTGCCACATGTATCAGCGCCCCGGGGTGGCCGCCACGGGCTCAACCGAGCGTCCGTCGAATCCGGGAGAATCGGCGTCCGGCGGGCCTGAAAGGGAGCATGTCCACACGCATTATTTCGCGGGCGGGAATTCCCTTGTGCCCGCTCTTTCAGGAAGCTCCATTCACGCCGGGCTTGCCGAGGAGCGGCTGAAAAACGCTGCGACGTTATCGATAGACGGATCGGCGGAGGGTGGCGCTATCCGTGTCACGGTGAAGAACACCGGTGCAGGTCACAGCATCCCCACGGGACTCGCCCATGTGCGGCAGGTCTGGCTTGAAGTAAAGGTGACGGGAGAGGGGGGAAAGACCCTTCTCCACAGCGGAAAAATTGAGAAGACCGGCGCCCTCGACCCTTCAAGCGTGGTCTATCATGTGGTATTCGGCGACGGGAAGGGTAATCCGGTGTACAATGTCGCGAAGGCCCGGGAAATACTGAAGGACCGCAGGATAGAGGCGATGAAGAGCCTTTCGGAATCCTATAAGCTACCCGATGGCTCGAAGGGCCCCTTCACGGTCGAGGCGAAGCTCTGGTATCGCCTGGCGCCCCAGGAGCTTATCGACGCAGTGGCAGGAAAGGGTGCCATTACAATTCCCTCGGTCCTCATGGCATCTGACCGCGTCACGATCAAACCATAGGGGGCCGGGGAAAAGCGGGGTTTTGTTCTACGGGGCGGAGCCCCTTCCCGCGGACGAGATGAATATTCAAAAGGCAACGGGTCAGGTGTTGTATTTCTGTCTTCTTGCGGGGTTCCTCGCGAGCGTTGTCACGTGGGTACCAACCACGGCGTTAGCCCTGGATGCCGAGCCGGTAACTCCGAGAAAGGGAAGGGGAAGCGATCTTTACATGCTCAATTACAACCGCTTCATAGAAAACGGTTTCTATATCGGGGCAACGGGGAGGGCGGCATTCTATCGGAAGGGATGGGGGATCCAGGGCGGGGCCAGGGCCGCGTTCCTGGTCGACCATATTTTCGCGATCGGGGGCGCCTGCGAGGTTTCGCTCTACCAGTCATCAGGATCGATCAGGCCGGACCGGTATTACGCCATCAACACCGGGTCGCCTGGAGCGATACGGACGCTCTACGGCGGGGCGTATCTCGCGTACCATATCTTTCATGACCGCATCGTCAATTTTTCCCTCGGGGCCATCGCGGGATTGGGGCGACTGGGCGGTGATTACCTGAAGGGATCCGGGACGCGATATTATTTCGTAGAGCCGGAGATCTGGATCTTCGTGAACCTTCCCCGATACGCCAGGATAGGAATCGGTACATCCTACCGGCATACGTGGGGGGTAGATTACATGGGTATCGGCGACGGCGATTTTCGGGGTTTCTCCGCGGGTTTACAGGTCCAGGCGGGGATCCTGTGACTTCCGCCATGTGTCCCGTTATGGCGCGTATTATCATTTTATTTCGCGAAGCGTGGAGAGCACCTGCTCAGCGTGGCCGGCGACCCTGACCTTCTCCCAGACGTGCCGGATGATACCTTTCCCGTCAATGAGAAAGGTAGAGCGCACTACGCCGTAGGTTTCCTTACCGTACATCTTCTTCAGCTGCCAGGCGCCGTATTGTTTCAATACGTCCCTGCCCTGGTCGCTAAGGAGGGTGATACCGAGATCATGCTTCAAAATGAATTTACCGTGGCTTTCGCAGGAATCAGGGCTTACGCCAATGACCGTCGCCTTCAGGCGGTTGAATTCAGGCGCAAGTGAGGTGAAGTCAAGGGCCTCAGTCGTGCACCCGGAGGTATTGTCCCTGGGATAAAAATAGAGCACCACCCAGCGTCCGTGGAAGTCGCTTAGGGACACGGCCTCACCCTCGGAATCGGGCAGGATAAAGTGCGGGGCGGCCGCACCGGGGGAAAGTTTTTTGCTCATCTGCGTGCATCTCCATTTTTGTTTCATGAACCGAATTGGCCAGAGGAGGTCCATCGGTCATATCATGGATCGTCGGCTCCGGGATTAACATGCCGGGAGTTTACTGCAACAGCCGGCACGTCAATCATACCAAGGAGCAAGGGAATGTCAAGCGCAGAATCAGGCGGATTGATAGGCGAAATACTGGAAATGCACCGCGCCATCAGGGAGCGTGTGGGTGCGCGCCTCGAGGACTTCAGGAGGTTATGGGAATCGGCTGATGATGGGGAGCTCTTCACCGAGCTTGCCTTCTGCATACTCACGCCCCAGTCGGGGGCCCGGCGATGCGGCAGGGCCATCGAGCTCCTAGTCGACCGGGGTCTGCTGTTCGGCGGCAGCCGCGGGGAAATAAGTCGGGCGATTAACATGGTGCGCTTCAGGAACAACAAGGCCCGGTACCTTGTTGATGCGCGAGAGAGGTTTGTCGAGGGGGGCGAATCGATTCGTGCAATCCATCGGTCACGGGGGTGTGATCCTTACGAAACACGGCGCTGGTTGGCGGCGAACGTGACGGGCATAGGGTACAAGGAGGCGAGCCATTTCATGAGGAATATCGGCATCGGCGAGAATTTCGCGATTCTTGACCGCCATGTCCTGAGGAACATGGTGAACCTTGGTTTGCTTGACGAATTGCCCGGGACGCTATCCCCCTCTCGCTACCTTGCCTGCGAGAAACTCCTCGGCGGGTTCGCGGCTGAAATCGGGATCCCCATGGGCCATCTTGATTTCGTGCTCTGGTACAGGGAAACCGGCGATATCTTTAAATGACCCGCCCGGACCCCGTCCGGGACCGGGAGATTCACTATCGCTCATCGAGGAGGAGCCTGTCGGTAAGTTCGATAAGCGTGATGACGTGTTTTCGTTCCTCGTCGATGATCCTGTCAAGGACGGCGATACTCTCGCTTCCATCGGGGTACAGCCTTTTCATCTCGCTGTACAGGAGTATGGAATCCTTCTCCGCGTTGAAGGCGTACTGGACCGCACCGCGGGGTGTGGTTATGCCGGCAAGTACCTTGCGCGCGTCCACTGAATCGCGATTGAATATCCTTGGCCCGCCGATCGCTTTCAGGTAGGAAAAGTATTCGTCGGTGAATACTCCCGCCTCCGCCTTCGCGGTCGCCATGGATTGGAACAGTTCCTTGTGCACGAGCTCCTCGTCGGCAAGAAAATCAAAGACCTCTGAAATCGCGGGGTCCTTGAATTTTTTTATCGCCTCACGGTAGAATTCATATCCCGTTTCCTCAACGCCGACGGCGATGTCGATGATTTCCCTGATTGAATATGACATGGCACACCCCGCAAATGATTTCAGCAGATTCTCGGCTCAGGGAGCGTTTTGTCAAGCCAATATCGATGGGATTCCTTCACTGGGCGCCGCATCACTTCCAGCTGGCAATGGCCTCTACAAGGAGCCGGACTCCGTAGCCCGTGGCGTGCTTCGGTCGGTATCCCCTCTGCTTGGAGAACCGCGCGGTTCCCGCGATGTCGATATGGGCCCAGGGCGTGCCGTCGACGAAATTCTTCAGGAATATCGCTCCCATGATCGTGCCGGCGTTTTTTTCGGACGATATGTTGCAGAGGTCCGCGATGTCTGATTTCATGTTTTCCTCGTAATCCTTCAGGAGGGGGAGCCGCCAGAGGGATTCCCCCGTCGCGCGGGCGGATTCCTCCAGGAGGGAGGCGAGGGCGTCGTCCCGGGTGAGGTACGCGGCTACGAGCTCGCCGAATGTGACCAGGCATGCCCCCGTCAGGGTCGCAATGTCGATCATGCACGAGGGTTTCAGGGTCTTTTCGGTGAAGGCGATCGCGTCGGCGAGGATGAGGCGTCCCTCGGCGTCGGTATTGCCGATTTCGACCGTCAGGCCACGATACGACCTGAAGACGTCGCCGGGCCTATAAGCTTCGCCGGAGAGCATGTTCTCCGTCAGGGGAAGCACGGCGTACATGTTTTTCCTGAGTCCCAGCTCCGCGACGGATTTGAACGCGTAGAGGGCGGCGGCTGCGCCCGCCATGTCGGTACGCATATCCTCGATATGGCCCGTCGGCTTCAGATTGATTCCGCCGCTGTCGAAGGTGATTCCCTTGCCGATGACGGCGAGGAACCTGTTGTTCTTACGGTCTCCCCGGTAGGTGAGGACAACAAGGTGGGGCGGCTTCTTGCTTCCCCGGTTGACCGCGAGGAGCAGACCCATCTTCATTTTTACAAGGTCACGCTTTCCATATATTTTGCAGGTGACGCCCGGGATGGATCGAAGGGCGGCCGCCTGGCGGGCAATCCCCCGTGAATCGCTCCTGTCGCTGGTTTCATTGATCAGGTCGCGGCAGAGCAGGGTATTGCGCGATATGATCGCGACCCTGCGAAGAATGTCAGGGGCGTTCCTTAGATCGGTAAAGATGCGGGCGCTGCGCAGGGGAGTGGTTCGGTCGTCGTCCTTTTTTGTCTTGTAGGCGTCGAACTGGTAGTTCCCCAGGTGGAGTCCCTCGGCTACCGCGGCGATAGTTATCCCGGGGTCAAGTCCGGTTTTCCCCGGCAAAACAACCTGGATGGAATTGATCGATTTCTCCCTGCAGAGGTTCACGGCACTCGCCGCCGATCTGCGGAGTGATTCTGCGTCGATTTCCCCGATTTTTCCTATCCCGCACAGTATCACCCTGGGGTGCTTCGAGAATGGAAGGAAGGACGTCTCGGATTGCCTGCCCTTGAAAAAGCCGATGTCCGTGGTCGATTCAACGTATTCGAAGCCGGGTGGGAGATACGGTCCCGGTTTCTTTTCACCGCGCTCCTCGAGGAAAATGACGACGGTGTCGTTCCGCGAGAACGAAGCGGGCATTTTTCTGGCGGTAATCTCCATGGTGTCCCTCCTGTCAGGCCGGTTCAAAGTCAATGATCATTCTTTCAATCTCCACGCCGGTGAGCTTCACCCTTACCGAATCACCCATCCGGAAGCGCTTTCCATGGCGCTTTCCGATAACCGTGAAATCGTCCTCCATGACAAGGTAGTAATCGTCGGTGAGCGCGCGGAGGGGCACCATCCCCTCGACGGGAATGTCCTTCAGGGTGACGTAAAACCCGTAGCGGCTCACGCCGCTCACTATGCCGGTGAATTCCTCGCCCACGCGCCCTTTCATGAGGCGGCACGACTTGATTCTTCGGAAGTCACGCTCGGCGGCCTGGGCGATCCGTTCCGTTTCGGAGCTCTTTTCAGCGATGACGGCGAGTTCCTCGGGGGCATAGGGAGACGGGGAGCCGTCGATGAGCGCCTTCAGGCAGCGGTGCACCACGAGGTCCGGGTAGCGGCGGATCGGGGAAGTGAAGTGGGTATAGTCCCTGAAGCCAAGGCCGAAATGGCCGTCGGGCGTGACGCCGTAATTCGCCTGCATGAGGGATTTCAGGATCACGAGATTGACGACATGCTCGATATCCTTTCCCTTTACCAGTTCGAGGACATGCTGGATGCTGGCCGTGGTGTTTCCCGATGCCCTGAAGGCAATGCCGAGCTGGCGAAGAAAATCGCGCAGCAGAAGAAGGCTGTCGGGACTGACCTCATCATGGTTTCGGTAGAGCGAGGGCCTGCCGCTTTCACGCAGGGCCCGGGATACTACCACGTTGGCGGAGAGCATGAATTCTTCGATGATAAGGTGGCTCTTGAGCCGCTCGATGTACTTGATGTCCGTCACCACGTTGTTCTCGTACACGAGGGACTGGTCCGTGAGGTTGAGCTCAAGGCTCCCCTCCCTGAGACGCCGTGCGTTGAGCACCGACGCGAGTTGATACATGTCATCAAGGGCGACCCTGAGGGTGCCCTTCTCCGGGCCGCGTATCAGGGCGTCGGCGCTCTCGTAGGTGAGGCGGTGGTCGACCAGGATCACGCCCCTGTGAAAGCGCCGGTCCCGCACGGACCCGTGGCGATCGATGTCAATCTCTACCGTCATGGAAAGACGATCGGTCCCCTCCCTGAGCGAGCAGAGATCGTTGGACAACTGCTCGGGGATCATCGGTACGACGGCGTTCCCGAGGTAATAGCTCGTGCCGCGCGAAAGCGCCTCCCGGTCAAGCGGGGATCCTTTGCGCACGTAGGCGGAAACGTCCGCGATATGGACGTAGAGCGTGAAGCCGCTCCGGTTTTTTTCAAGCGAGATGGCGTCGTCGAAATCCTTGGCGTCTTTCCCGTCGATGGTGATGGTGAAGAGATGGGCGTAGCTTTTTCGTTTCTTCTCATCAAGCTCGGGAGGCTCGTCAAGCTCGGGGTAGTTCCCGTGCGGTCCCGGAACGCCGTGCTTGATGAAAACGCGTTCGAGGTCATAGCTTTCATCGTCGGGTGAAAATGTCGAGATGACGCTGCATCGCTGCCGGCCACGGTATGCGTCTTCCTCGAGGCGTACCATGGCGATGTCGCCCACACGGGGAACGGGGGATCCGTCGTTCCGCGCAGAGCAGGCCTCGCGGTTGCCCGGCGCGTCCATGAGGGCGTAAATGACCGAGTCCCTGGTGCCGTGTATCACGCGGGCGAAATACGAGGTCCTGGAGCGTTCGATGATCGCATCGACGGCGCCCTGGATGACGCCTTTTCTGGCCCCCGTTATGGAGCCCCTGACAAGATCGTTGTTATGGGCCCCGGCGCTTGAGGCGGCGGATACGTGTATCTCGTCATCGTCGGGAAGCCTCACGATCCCGTTCCCGCGCCCGGTGATGCGGATGCGTCCCTCGAACAGAAAGGGAATTGCCTTCGAATAGGTGTTGCGCTTTTTTTTTAGCAGCCCTGCGTCGGTGAGCTCTTCGAGTGTCCTGTCGATGATGGCGGCGATTCGCTCCGGCGAATGGCTCTTCCGGCCGCCTTTCGGCGGGCCCACGTGGTGGCGGGTAAGCTCTGCGGTGATATCCCTGCGTGTGAAGTCGCCATTCAGGCCGGCGATAAATGATACAACGTGTTTCGATGTGACGGGCATGGATCCGGCTATTCTTTGCCCTCCCCGGGTTGCTCCGGTTCTGCCTTTGCTGCTTTTGCCGTTTTTGATTCGGCTTTTATTTTTTCGATTTCTGATTTCTTCTCCTCGATCGTTCGCTTGAGCGAATTAACCTTTTCATACAGCTCCGTGATTTTATTTTCCTTGCAGTCAATAGTCGACGCGCCCCCGTCGATGGCGGCGATGACATGTCTCCCGGTTTCCTTTTCGGCGATTCCGAGGTCGATCCCGAGGCGCTTGATGTCGAGATTGATCTTTGCGATACGCGCGAGTTCCTCGGTCTTGCTGACAACGATCTCGCCGTACTTGACGATGGTCTCTCCCGCTTCCTTGAGTATACCCATTGCATTTCTCCTTCATCCCGTGATGGATTGTATCTATCCCAGGAAGGAAACCTTGTCAATACAAAAGAGCGAAAAAAAGGGGGCGCCGGGAGCCCCCGTTATCTTCAGAGTTTTGATCCGATGCTTCGGTACGTCTGTTTCGCCTCTTTGACGATTCTTTCGATCATGTCCTTCACCGTAGGGGTATCGTGGATGATACCCGTAATCTGCCCCATGGGAAGTACTCCTTTTGCGTTGTCACCGTCCATGGTCCCTGCCTTGAAAGCGTCGAATCCAATGGCCATGCGTGCCATCTGCAGTGATCTTTTAACGCCCATAAACAGTATGCCCACGGCAAGCTTCAGCCAGGGGAATCCGAGGAGCTTTGCGATTTTTCGCGACATCAACAGGGCGGAAAGGGGATTGAGGCGTTTATTGATGAGCCGTGATGACCCCTTGGACTTGATCACCCGGGCGGGCAGTCCGTCCACCCTGTTGGTATAGACAGTGGAGAACACGTCGAGCTCATTGCTCATGGCCTTCTGTGATTCATGGACCGGGCTTTCCCTGGTGTTCATGAAACGGGTTCCCATGGCGATCCCCTCGGCACCCAGGGCGAGGGCCGAGGCGAGTCCGCGGCCGTCGGCAAAGCCGCCCGCGGCAATCACCGGGATGGTGACCGAGTCGGCGATGAAGGGGACCAGGACAAGGGAGGTAACCTCTCCCCCGTGCCCTGCGGCCTCGTGACCGGTGACGAGGAGGGCGTCCGCGCCGTCCCGCTGGGCGGCCAGGGCGTGCTTGAGCGTGGTCACCGTGGCGATCACCTTCCCGCCGTAGGCGTGCACCTCCCTGCATATCCAGTCACCCTTGCCGAGGGCGTAGTTGACAATCGGCACCTTCTCGCCTATGATAATGCGCGCGTTACGTTCCGCCCCGGGAAAATAGAGGGTAACGTTGGCGGCGAATGGTTTTTTGGTGAGCTTTTTCGTTCTCCTGATATAGTCAGCCGTTTCATCCGCGTTGAGTATCCCCGTCGCGAGGATGCCGAGGCCGCCGGCCTCGGCGACCGCCGCGACAAGTTCCGGCGTGCTGATCCAGCTCATGCCTGACAGAACGATGGGATACTTGATGCCGAAAATTTTTGTGATCTGCGTTTTCATTCGGTCCCTCCCGGGTTTCGATGATCTGTGCAATACGCCGGAGATCGACGCGGCATGCTCAGTATTCCTTTATGACGTTGTTTGCGATGACCAGGCGCTGTATCTCGGAGGTGCCTTCGTATATTTCGGTGATGCGCGCATCGCGATAAAATCGCTCCACGGGGTACTCCTTGATGTAGCCGTAGCCGCCGAGTATCTGTATCGCCTTGTGGGTGACCCGATGGGAGGTCTCTGAGGCGAACAGCTTTGCCATGGCCGCGTATTTTGAATACCGCTGGCGCTCGCCGGTGCCGATGAGCGCCGCCGCCTGATAGACGAGGAGCCTGGCGGCTTCGATTTCAGTCGCCATGTCGGCGATCATCCACTGGATTGCCTGGAAATCGGATATCGATTTGCCGAACTGTTTCCTATCCTTTGCGTAGGTGACCGCGAAGTCAAGGGCCCCCTGGGCTATGCCCACGGCCTGTGCGGCGATACCGACACGCCCGCCATCCAGGGTGTGCATGGAGATTTTAAAGCCTTCGCCCCGCTTCCCGAGTAAATTTCCCTCGGGAATCTGGCAATTGTCGAATACCAGCTCCGTTGTTGAGGAAGCGCAGATTCCAAGTTTATCTTCGATTTTTCCGACGCTGAACCCCGGGGTTCCTTTTTCGATAAGAAAGAAGCTCAGGCCTTTATGCCCTGCTCCCTTGTCGGTGACGGCGGTGACGACGGCCACGTGCGCCACGGCGCCGTTCGTGATGAAGTTCTTGGTGCCGTTGAGAACCCACGAGCCGTTCTTCAGCTCAGCCGTGGTCTTGGTGCCGGCAGCATCGGACCCTGCCTCAGGCTCGGTGATGCCGAAGCAACCCACCCATTCGCCCGTCGTGAGTTTCGGCAGGTACTTCTTCTTGATTTCATCGCTGGCAAAATAATATATGGGGGAGAGGCAGAGCGAGTTGTGGGCCGAAACGATCGTGCCCGTGGAGGCGCATCCCCGGGATACCTCTTCGACGGCGATGGCATAACTCACGTAATCCATGCCGGCACCGTTGTACTCTTCCGGGTACACGATCCCCATGATTCCCATCTCGCCCAGCTTCTTGACATGCTCCATGGGGAATTCATGGGTCCTGTCATAATGTTCGGCCTTGGGCTTGAGCTCGTTTTCGGCGAATTGCCGTACCGTGTCCTTTAGCATCTGTTGTTCTTCGGTTAACGTGAAATCCATGACGTACCTCGCAAACTGAGAAATGACCGCGCGGTAGTGCCGCACGGGACCGGAGGCGCCGTATTGGTGGCGATCCGGCAGGATAATCGCGTGAGATGGTTGTTCTTCTGCTGTTGTGTGACGCAGCCTCGTGCGTCGAGAGCTGCTCTGTAAATACAATTTTTAAGACATGCGATTTTTGTCAAGGCGAATACATCGGTGACTGGCGCCTGTGACGATTTTTCATGGTCATGGAAATAACGGCGTGGCGCCTTTTTGGCTCCACAGGCAGTAAAAATTATCTTGAAAAATAATGAGCCATGGAATCAAATCGGCAGCTGTGGAAACCGGACCTTCGTCCGGATTCGGTCGGGTGGTGAAATTCGCACCCCGTTATTCGGGAGGATGTATGAAACACGCCTTTATTGCCGCGGGCCTCGCCTGCGTTATCTCTTTGGGCTGCTCGATACTCAAATCGACCTCCCTGGACCCGCGACGGCTGGCTTTCGTCGCAAACGGGAGTAAACCGGGCCAGGTGCTTGTGAAGACGGACGATTACGGTCTGGAGGACCTTTCCATGGTCGTCAATGTGTTTGATGGACGGATTATCGTCGCAGACAACCTTCTCAGGCGGCTCCAGGTCATCAAGCCGGGGGGTGCCGTGGAGCTCCTGGTCGGATCATTGAAGGACATCGCACCCGGCAGCATGCGGGCTAAGCAGTTTAATTTCGGCGCGATCGGCGCGATGGCAATGGATGATGATACAATTTACGTGCAGAATAAGTTTTCGACGATCAGGGATACGGTAGCTCAGACAGGGGGCCGCGCCGAGGGGATGGACTTCGCTCCTTCCTATATCCTGGCATTTGACCGGGACGGGGAGCTTCAGTATACCATAGGACAGAAGGGCACCCCCGATACGCCCTTTTACCATATCGACGGCCTCGCCCTTGATTCCGATGGAAGGCTTTTCGTCATCTCACGCTCCATAGAATCATGGAACGTGTTCCGTTTCAAAGGAAAGGAGAGGGAAGTCCTGCTGAACCTGGGGACCCTCGAGTTTCGGGACCGCCAGGAGGGTGAAATCTTCGATGGCCGCATCGATTCAATCCGCGTATTCAGCGACGGTGAACGTCTTCTCATATCGGTTTCGTACTATCACGGACTGAGGTTGAAGTACATTAAAATCTTCGAATACTCGATACCGGAAAGAAAAATCGAGAAGATGGTCAGGGAGATCCCCGACCCCAGGAATGTGCTTTTTGAGTTGATCGACGACAAATACCTCTATCTCTGGAACGTGAGCGGCGATCGGGTACGCTTCGAGGTGACGAACCTTGACGGTTCGGTGATCAACAATGTGTACATGGACGTTCTGGAAAAGAGGAGCCATTATGCGAGAATCGTTCTCGACGAGTCGGGAAAGATCTATACCTACCATGTCACGCGGGACGGCATAGAAATCCTCAAATGGGAGTAGGGCGATGAAGGCGGTCACTGCGGAGGAGATGCGGGAGATAGACCGCATCACGATCAACGAAACGGGAATTCCCGGGGTCGTCCTGATGTGCCTTGCGGGCAGGGCCGTTGCCGATCGCGTGCTGTCCATGGGCGAATCGATCAGGAAGGTGGCGGTGTTCGCGGGTCCCGGCAATAACGGTGGAGACGGCTACGTGGCCGCCTATTTTCTTCATAACGCGGGGAAGGCGGTCCACCTTGTTCAGGTCCCCGCCGTGGAACCCCGATCCGAGTCCTCCCGATTATACCTCCGGCTGTGCCGGGCAGCCGGCATCGCGGAGCGCGACATGCCGGGCCTAACCGGTTCTGACATGGAACTCGATACCTATGATTGCGTGGTCGACGCGCTGCTCGGCACCGGATTCTCGGGACCCTTGCGCGGCGAGACGGAATACGCGGTAAGGCTGATAAATGATTCGGACATCCCTGTCGTTGCGGTGGATGTCCCGAGCGGCCTCGGCGCCGACGGAGAAGCGCCCGAGGGAGAGGCGATCATCGCCGACGAGACCGTGACGATGGGGCTGCCGAAAATTTCCCTGGTTACCTATCCGGGGAAGGAATTCGCCGGCCGGGTAACCGTTGCGGACATCGGATTTCCCGCTGCCCTGACGTCTGCGGACTCGCTGAAGACCGAGCTCGTGGACGAAGGGTTTTTCAACAGCCGGGGAATTCCTGGAATTGAACTGGCCTACAGGGCAGACGAGGACGCACACAAGGGGAGCAGGGGAACGCTCCTCGTCCTGGGCGGCTTTGACGGGATGGAGGGGGCCGCATTGCTCTCCGCCCGGGGCGCTTTTGAAACGGGCATTGGACTCGGCGTCCTGTTCACAACGGAATCAGCACGTTCCGCTGTGGCCGGGGCCGTTCCCGAGCTGATTACCGCGTCGATCACTCCGGGTGGGGATGGGGCCGCGCTTTCCGATGACGCCATAGACGAGGCCCTGGAGCGTGCCCGGAACGGAAGGCGCATTGACGGCCTCGTCATCGGTCCCGGCATCGGTCGCACTGATTTCTCGGCACGGTCATTCAGTCGGGCCATTGCGCTCGCGGCAGATTGGGGCGTAAGGAAGGGACTGATCGACGGTGACGGGCTGTATCATCTATCCCGGTTGCCCGCCGGCAATTCCCTCGATCGGGGAATTGAATGGATACTGACCCCCCACTTCAAAGAGGCCTCGCGCCTCGCGGGGATGAGCGTTCAGGAAATTTCGAATCACCGGATCAGCGCGGCGGAAAAGGTGGCCAGGAAATACGACTGCGTCGTCCTCCTGAAGGGGCCCGCTTCCATTGTATCGGACGGCAACCGGCGCTATATCGTCACATCGGGGAACCAGGGCCTTGCCACGGCCGGTTCGGGAGACGTTCTTTCGGGGATCATCGGCGCGCTCCTCCTCAGAAGGCTCTCCGCCATTGATGCCGCCGCGACCGGCGCATGGATTCACGGTACCGCAGCGGATCTCCATCGCGACGATGGCACTCATGCGGTAATGAAGTCCACGGATATACTGGGAAGGATACGCGGATCAATGGCGCTCCTTCTGGATATGCCCGCGATCAAATAACCATCCATGAAATCCACCGGGAAAAAAATGATGGACACCCCGGGGACCTGGAATTAACCCTTCCATGGATTATTAATTTGCACCGACGGGAAAAACAATGAGCAAAGAGAACAAGGATTTCACCCCGCCCTGCGACAAGTGCGGGGGTCAATGCTGCCGCTATGTCGCCATTGGAATGGACCGTCCGCGGACTAAAACGGACTACGACCACATCCGCTGGTACCTCTCACATGAGAACGTGAACGTATTCATCGATCATGACAGGGGCTGGTACGTGGAATTCAGGAGCCCATGCGAGAACCTTATGGACGACGGAAAGTGCGCCATATATGAAATTCGTCCTTCCATATGCCGCTCCCACGGCAATCTTGAGGAGGAGTGCGAATATTTTGATTCACCCTATCGTGAATACTTCAGCACTCGCGTCGAATTCGAACGGTACCTGAAAAAAAGGGGGATCGACTGGCGATTCAAGCGACGCCCGTAAAAACCGCATAGAGAATCCATCCGATATTTTCCCGAACGAAAATTTTTTTGTTGCCCTTCCAGACATATCGTGCTAAATGTTTAAAAATTTTGGAGGTATGTATAATGCGGAAAATTTTTGCGTTGTGCACCCTGCTACTCCTGCCTCTTTTCTATCTACCCGCCATGAGCCAGTCCTCTGATCCGGCGTTCAGCGACATGACACCACGAAAGTCGAAAATGCCATACAGGCACATTCTCGCTATTGGGGTCAATCGTCCGATCAGTGAAGGGAAAAATGAACTTTCGCCTTTATTTACCTATTATTGGTTCGGAGAGAATTTTGCGAACCCGGACCTCTACATGCAGTTTTACATGAGCACCACAAAGATAAGCTTCATCACGGCATACAAGACCGACAGAATCTATGCCGGCATCAGGCCCCTGGTGCAGCATTCGACCTATTCCGCATGGCGTTACTATAATCGCGGATACGGGGACGAACGACGCGCCGTACGGGGCAGCAACGTGGGGGCCGTCGCGTTTTTTCAGTACAATTTCGTGCGAATATTCTCAGCCAAGATAAACTTCCATCCATCCTATCACATCTACCGCATGCCCGTCCTTGCGACGAACGAGCACAAGTACGTCAACATGCCGAATCGCCACTGGCAGATGATGCCCTCAATAGAGCTTCAGCTCTCAGACGTGCGTACGTCTGAAACGAACCGCGTGAAGCATGGCTATCTCCTGAAGGGCACCTATCAGTACGCGCGGCGTATCGGCTACGGTACCTGGTATGATTACGACCGGGTCTTCACGAGAGAACGGTACGACGGGATGTGGCTTCCGGTCACCTAGTTCCCGCCCTCGTTGGGAGCGAACATGTTCGAAGGCGTCTGGTACAAGTCGAACATCAAGGACACGCACCGGATCTATTTCAACGTGGGCGCGTATTACAACTTCAAGGGCAACTATAACATTCAGCTCGACTGTTACGGGGGATACATGTATGGCGTAGACCGTAACAATGCGGAGCAGATCGGATATATTCAGGCCGATTACGCCGCAATGCCCGGTTACTTCAACACCGAGTTCTACCACAATATGTACGTGATCTCACGCGTGCAGGTGGGAGTACCAATCCCCTTCTGGAGCGCCCGGATACAGCCCGGCTTCAATATGCTCTACATGCCGAAGGGCAACGACGTGGCCGGCCTTGGGGGTAAGAACCGCGTGTGGTTCAATCCCGCCAACCCCTATGCCCACATGGCCCTCCGGAACTATCCGAGGACCGTCTATATGAGCGCATCATGCGGTTTTTCCCTTCTTCTTGGGAATCTGCTGCCTCTCTTTATTGATTACGCCTACGGGTTCAACGCGACCCGTGCCAAATCAGCGAACGCGGTGCTCAAACAGCAGAGCGGGCTTTCCAAGGCTGCCTATGGCAGTCATGAGGTGCAGGTGCTGGTGGTCATGGCATTCGGTAAAAACGAGTGATAGAGAACACCATGCCGCGCTGCGCGTCGCGGGAAGGATTAATGGAAACAAAACAGGAAATCCCCCTTCGGGGGGATTTCCTGTTTTGCGCAACATTTATTGATCCAGTCAGGACACCTTGTTGACGCTGAAGTAAAGATATTCAGATTGTCTGCCGATGTATAGTATATGAAGAAGTATATTGTCATCGCATCGTGCCTTCTCCTTATCGCGGGAGCCTCAATCGTCCTGTCGCAGATATCCATGGGTCATGACCTGGACGAAGACCCTGTAAAACTCGAGGACGCGATCATAATTCATGGCATACGCATGGAATCGGACACCCCCCAGGCAGACTCGGATGACGAGGGGGATGGGCAGATCATCTACGATGATTCATTCTCGGACACCATAATTGATTACGATTCCGTCAAAAAGAAGGATGATCGCGGGAACGTAAAGAAATCCGACGCATTCGAAGAGCTCAGGAAGCGTGACGGCCGCTGGCATCTCGTGAGCTACACCATACGTCGCAATGATAATATCTGGAAGATTGCACGGCGATTCGGCGTACATCAGCATGTGATCATCGGCGTAAACGGCATCACCAATCCCGACATGGTCCGAGCCGGGAAGCGCATCAAGGTCCCGAGCAGGAGAGGCATATATTACCAGGTTAAGAAGGGAGACACCCTTTCGGCTGTCGCGAGACAATATGGGATCCCTGTGAAGAAAATAGCCACCCACAACGGGATACAGGGCGATATTATCAGGACGGGGCAGAAACTCTTTCTCCCGGAAGTGGCGATGCCGAAAGATACAGGGGTCACCGCCGTTGTACGGAAGAAGGAAGGGCGGGAGGTGGCGGCCTCTGCGCCGGGACGATTCATGTGGCCCCTCAGGGGAAGGATAACGTCGGGTTTCGGCAACAGACGCGATCCTCTATCGGGCAAAAGAAGCTTTCATTGCGGCGTTGATATCAGTTCGAATGTCGGCACGCCCATCCGCGCTTCGGCAGATGGGAGGGTCATCTTCAGCGGCTGGAAGGACGGCTACGGCAAGGTGGTAATACTGCGCCACGAGCGTGGATATATCACCGTCTACGCGCACAACAGCAGGAATCTTGTCGATGCCGACGCGATGGTTACGAGGGGAACGGTCATCGCCCATTCAGGCATGACGGGTGCCGTGACGGGGGCGCACCTTCATTTTGAAATACGAAAATACGTCAATCCTCTGAATCCCATGAGGTTTCTGAAATGAGGAGAATCATAACGGTGGCGGGCCTGATGCTCATTCTCTTCGCGGTTGACGCGCGTTCTTCCATGATAATGGAGGAGGGAGCCGGACGCCTCAAGGTTTTCTATACCATGAATGACCGCGAGGGCCGACGCGCCGTGCTGAAAGGAAAGATTATTTCGTTTTCAGCGAAGGAGATTCTCGATAAGAACGACGTGTACGGAAAGGCCCAGGACAGGAACAAGGCGACGGTACGGCTGTACGACGCCGAGGGAATCCATGAAGGCGACATGCTCTATGTCATTAACGAGAAGAACCTGATCGTAGCGAAGATGGAAGTGAGGCTCATGTTCTCAAGCAGGTCCTTTGGCAACATGCTCGTTGGTTACGGAAACTTTCGACTTGCCTCGGTAAACGACCGTGTTGTGAGGGAGGAGTCCGAGGATGTGTCAAGGTATGCGTATATCCACAAGGCCCGCGGGGATTATTACGAGAATATCGGGGAGCGGGGCTCCGCCATCGAACAGTACAAAAGGGCCCTGGAACTTGACAGGAATGACCCATCGGCGAGACTGGCCCTGGGAAATGCGTATTTAAAAGAGGGTCTCGAGCAATTCGCCCTCAGGGAGTATCAGGAGGCCTACCGTGCCATCAACCGTCTCCACGACAGGGAGGACAGGTTCCTGCTCCTCAGGAATATCGCCGAAATCAGGTACCGGGAGGTATATGAATCGTTCATACCCGAGTCGCTGAAGGAACAGTACCGCAACGAGGCGATCAGGGTCTGCCGGGAGGCGCTGCGGATCTACCCCGGCTCGGAACGCATGAATTATTACCTGGGGATATTTCACTACCGCTCCCCGAATCCGGATGACAGGAAGGCAAAGGATTATTTCCTCAAAGTCCTTGAGCTGAATCCAGGTCACGCCGGCGCGCTAGTGTGCCTCTCGGAACTCTATTACAGGCACGATAACAAGGACAAGGCCCGCCTCTATGCCCAAAAGGCCCTCGCCTCCGAAAGCGGCAATGAGCGGGCGCGTGCCATGCTGAGGAAGATCGACGGATCACGGGACATGGAATGAGACGGGATCCAGGGTCTCCGACCCGGGAGAACCGCGCGCCATTGCGCGTGCGGGCGCGTGATGGTCCCCGTCGACCCGTCTTCAGCGGTGGGACCGTATTTTTCTTGACATGCCGTTTTCATCTGTAAAGGTGATGACTGGTATGCAGGGAATTATATGATCATTTACCTTCTTTTTTTCTGTCTCCTCACCTCCTTCACCAGCCATATCATCATCATCGTCCTCTATGTGAAGTCCAGGGACAACAGGTATTTTTACTGGTTCATCGCGACCGTCGCCCTCAACATGACCATCGCGGGCGCAATGATTATCGTTACGCTTACGAAACCCGAGTTGATCCGCGCCCTGAACCTGAAGATGTTCTTCTTCCTTCTTTCCGGTTTCGTGACCTTACTCCTCCTCGCCATAAAGATTCTGATATTCAGGAACATCTACGTCAGGAGCAAGGACCCGAAGTGGTATCATATCAGCTTTTTCGGGAAAAAGGTTTACGAAAAGGGTATCGTCAAACAAATGGAGTTTCTCGGGATATTCGGCACGCTTCCGTTCTTCCTTGTGATTGGAGCGTTTTTTGTTTCACGTTTAATCATCCTCATCATGAACGGTTCGATCTAGGGGGAAAATAGACATGAAGGTACGGATAGATGCCATAATCATCGGAAGGCGCATCAGGAGGGATGCCGGGGACCTGGGCGACCTCGTGGATTCGATCAGGCGACACGGCCTGATGAATCCCGTCACCGTTACGGAGGGGCTTGAACTCGTGGCGGGGTACCGGCGTATCGCGGCATGCCGGATGCTCGGGATGGATGAAATAGAGTGCAGGGTCGTGGCGCCGGCCTCGAAAGTCGAGATGCTCCTGATGGAGGCGGAAGAGAACCGCGCCAGGAAGAATCTCACGTCGATTGACATGGTCCGATTTGAGGAGGAGCATCGGTACCTCACGGCGGGTGGGTTCGAAAAACTTGGATTGTGGTTCGCGCGCTGTATGCGGCGCATCATGGAGTGGATGCGGAAACTCCTCGGGTTAAAAGTCCGATGAGCTCGATATGCCGCGTTCCCGGGAACATGTCAATCATCGTGAGCGATTCAAGCGCGTATCCCCCGGCAGCGAAATCCTTTACATCGCGAGAAAAAGTGGAGGGATTGCATGATACATAGATGACGCGTGACGGGTGAATGGCACGTATCGACCGTCGCGTCGCACGGTCCAGTCCGGCCCTCGGCGGATCGACCAGCACCACGTCGGCGCCGTGCCGGCCTGGATGAAGACGTGACGATGGCATCGCGATAAAATCGATTACCGGTGAATTGTTTTTCACCATGTTGAATATGGCCCACCGGACGTTTGCGGGTTCCCTATCGATGCCCCGTGCGGACGCAAAGCCCGTCCCGCAGGGGATGGTGAAGAAACCGACGCCGCAGCCGATGTCCATGAATGTCTCGCCCGGCGAGGGAGCCGAAAGTTCCCGGACCATCTCAAGCAGGGCAGGGCGGAGATATCGATTCGCCTGGAAAAAACAGTTCACGTCACGGAAAAAATGGTAACCGCCAATGAACTCCCTGACAACGCCCTCCCCTGAGAACGAGTTGATCACCCGGCCCTCCGCGTCGATGGCGACACGGTAATCGGGAGTGGATTCCGGACGATCCATGATCCAGTCGTTCAGTTCCCGGGCAAGGAGAAGGCAGCCTGTTGTATCGATCGCGGCAAGATCGTTGCTACCCTTCCCGTGGAAGCCGTGGCGACCAAACGAGGCCTTGAGCGTGGCGTGGCTCCGGTAGTGAAAACGCTCACCGCAGACGGTGTGAACCACCGGGAGGTCATCGTTCCGCAGCCCTCCGATCCGTGAAAGGGAATCGCTGATAATCGACCTTTTTATCTCAAGCTCGGTCTCGTAGGCGAGGTGAAGATAGTCGCAACCACCGCAGGTGGCGAAATGAGGGCAGGACGGGGCGATGCGGGAAGGAGAGGCCTCGACGACATCCACTATGGCGCCAACGGAATAGTCCTTCCGTTCGTCAGTGATTCTTATTCGCACCGTTTCTCCGGGCGCACCGAAGGGGACCATAACCACCTTCCCCCCGTCGCGGCCAATGGTGTACCCGCCGTAGGCCGGGTTTCCGAGCGTGATAATCCTGGTGGCGTCCATTGTGTCACATCCTGGCCCTTTACCTATGTTATCCGGGGAGGGCCGATTCGGGACGAAAATCCCCAGAATACAACACGGCGGGGAGCCATCCCTGAAGGATCAGACACTACCAGCGCCGGCCGGGGTGGCAATGATTATTATCATCCGGTCATGAAAAATATCGGGCGGCCATGAAGGCGAGGGCGAAGGTCAGCCGGGATGTCTCTGTAAAAATTATTTGACATGACTGCCGGGAATGGAATAAATAGAATGTCAGGGCCGCGAGTCGATGAAAAAAATTCCCGGGGGGCCACGTTGCCCATTCAACTCACCATGAACAGACTGTGTGTCATACTCGCACTGCTATGGTGTGCCGTCCTTCCGATCTCCTGCTCGAAAAAATCGAGGGTTGAGAAGGAGCCGAACAGCAATTTTTCAACTGCCAATGAAATCGAGCCAGGGCACCGCTACCGCGGATACATGGACACGCCGAATGACAGGGACGTCTATGTCCTCGAGGTGGAGCGGCCCGCCGTAATAGATGTGCGACTCTCCGGTGCGCGGGGCATGAACCTCGCGGCACGGATCTATTCGGGTCGCCGCGAGCCGAAACTCGCGAAGCTGATCGATGACAACAGGAAATCCTCCCCGGAGCGGTTCACAAATTGTTACGTCGAGCCGGGAACGTGGTTTTTCGAAATCTTCCAGAGCGACAGGGACCCCAGGAAGGGGAACCGTGAAGACAGCTACGAACTGGAACTTAAAGTAAGGGACGCCGTCGCCGAGGAATCCGAGCCGAACGATGAGCCGGACAGGGCCGACCGAATCGTTCCCGATACCCCCATGAACGGATACTATTCTCCGTCTTTTAACCGGATGAACAGGAGCGCCGAGCAGCCGGATCGCGAAGAGGATTGGTTCCGCGTTGACGTGGAGCTTCCCTATGGAACACCAAGGCTCATGGACGTCACCCTGTCGGGTGTTACCGGAATCAATCCCGTACTCGCCCTTTACGACGGTGAAGGGAACGAGCTCATGGCCGCTGATAATAACGGAACGGGCGAGGGTGAATCGATCATCGGGACCGGCGTCAGGAGTTCGGGGACGCTGTATGTCATGGTCGCGGCGCGGAACTACGCATCCAACCATGATGAGCACTATACCCTTGCCGTCGCCGTACGGGAACACGACAGGGGCGCGGAGATCGAAGCCAACAACGACTTCGAAACCGCCAATGAGATAGTTGACAACCATATCGTGGGTCGCATGAACAGCCCCGATGACCGTGATGTGTTCCTCCATTCGGCGGACGCACCAGGCCTTTACAGGATTGAGCTGAGGACCCCTGAGGATATGGACGGCGTGGCCACCATCCATGACATGAAGAAGGAGCGGATTGTCGACCTCAACAACGAAGGCAGGGGGAAGCGGGAGGTGTACCCGAATTTTTATTCGGAAGGGAGCTTTTACATATCCATCGCCGCCAAAACGGGGTCAGCCCCATCACAGGTCGATTACCTCCTGACGATTTCATCCCTGGGAACAGCTGAAAACCTGGAGAGGGAACCTAACAATGATCTAACCGGAGCGAACCGGATACCGACATCTGCCATGTCGGGTTATACCTCGTTCCACGGTGACAGGGATTTCTTCATCATCACCCGCGATCGGAGGGTCAATGAACGGTTCGAGGTCACCGGTCCTAAAGGAGGGGCCATCAGGGTTTCCGTGACAGACCCGCTCGGCTATATAATCAGAAGCGTCGACATAAAGGGCCAGCGGAAAGCGGTATTCAATGAAACCATTGACAAAAAGGGATATCTGATAGTCGACTCGGTTTCCGAGGATTATGACAATACGTACACCATCACCCTGAAGGGGGGGCAATGAATCTTCGAACGCCATGGGTGGCGGCATTTCTCGCATTCGCGTGTATCTGGGGCTGCGTCGGACAGCGTGAAATTTCACGTGATGATGAAGGAAGGGACAGTGGGCGATACCGGACCCCGGAGAAATACAATTTCAGGTTCATCGGTTACGATGACGGAATAGAGAACCCCGCGAATGATCGGCGTTCCTATTACAGAATTTACATAGACAAGGCCGAGGAGGGACGGACCACTATCGGCCTCGAGTCACAGGAGAAGGTCTTTGAAACGACGCTCGCGCCGAATCGGCACCTTGTCACGATAGAGAAGTGGGTCCTTGATCAAAAATCCGGGCGTTATATCAAGCTTAACAACATCGACCAGCCAAAGCCGAACTATGTCTATTTCGATCTGCCCGAAAACAGGATCGTCATCGTGGAAAAAAGGACTGGCGCGAATGGTGAAGCTGAGTACCGGGTGGATTATGAAAGGCACTGAACAAAGGGCCCGGGCTGAGTCCACGCCGGAAGCGGATACCGGGCCTTGGCGGATACCCGCACGCCCCGCATGGATGCGAAGGCGTGCGCGCCGGGACCTGCTAATCGATAACTGAATCTTCCGCTCTTTCTTTCCTGGATATGCTGCTCGAATAGTATTCACGTGCCACGGCGAGGGGAAGGGCGTAGTCCTGCCTGGCGTTCCACATGATATATCCCCGGACACCCGCGTCATGGACGGCCTTGATCTGGTCGCGGACATACCTGTCATAGGGTATTCCGGACATCTTCATCTTGAAGGCCTGGATGTATGTTACGATCATGGCGTTTTTCGTCCTCTCTTTCGCCCGGAGGGAGGTCTTGTGCACGGTGTAATACGGATCGGCGTAGAACTTTCTGCTCCAGGTGTAATGCGAGGGATAGGCCATGGGGCAGATCATGTCGACGACACGGTCCAGGCTTTCCATCTGCTGGCCGATGATATCGTTCCTGTTAAGGGGAATGCGGCCGAAGACATCAACCGCTATTCTCGGGTTATAACTCCTGAGCTTTTTGCGCGCCCTGGTGATAAAGCCCTCGATGAAGGCGTAGCGCTGCGCGTGGGTGAGGTGCCGGGTGCTGCCGGAATCATGAAATCGTATATAGTCGAACTGGATTTCCCGGAATCCGTTCCTGCACGCGTCCTCGGCGATAGCGATCCTTTCATCGAGGTAACTGTCCGGCACGGGGTATTTCCTGAGTCCATCGGGGAATACCACGATACGCGCGATGGGATGGACGCCGTTGTTTATGCAATGGCGCACGTGGGTTTCGGGAACCATGCATTTCACATACCGCGCGCTCTGCACGTCGAGGACCAGGGCGTTGAGGCCCGCTTCCTTAGCCTTTGAGACGAACCCCTTCAGTTTCTGGAAATTGTTTGCCGATGCCACGTTCAGGTAAAGGCCCCGGTAGAAATCAGGATAGCGGTATGTCGCGGCCGGCGTTGTCGCCGTCGAATCGGTGCGTGCCCCCGATTGGGCGACGGCCACGGTGTCCATTACAATGCCGTTGAACGAAGGGAAATGGCTGAGCGCGAGGTGCGCGGATAGGAGAACGACTCCCGAAATGACAAGGAACAGGCCGATTTTTTTCATCTTTACCTCAGGATTGTATTGTTATGCGCGGTGCTCTTTGCTATCAAGAACAGAAGTAACGCATGGAGTGACGCCCGGAAATGCAACGTCAAGATACGATTCTTCAACGGTTCTCTCCTGTAAAGGCAATAATACGGTCACGGAGAAAAATAATATCTATCATCAAGTATCGACATTTTCCCCGGAAACGGAGCGGTAAATTCTCCCCGATACGCATGATTTATAGCGTATCGGCGACCTTTCAGGGATGAACAGGGGGGGCATCGGTTGAACAGGGCGATAGAATGAATTTTTATACACAATATTTTATATTTATTACAAATATCTTTTTATGGATGTTGACAAGCCAGCAATTTTTTTTTATTTTTAGCTATAGACACAGAACTATCGTGGGTGATTCTGCCTCAGCACGGTGGAACGAGATGACCCGCCAGTGAAGCTTCATGTGGGAAGACGACAGTATCCCAGGAAGTGTGTGATGGGCGGGAGGGGAATTATAAACCCCTTGGGTGGGCAACCTCATATGACATTCTGCGTCATCAATGCCACTACGGCGGGGCTCTATTGTATATACCACCAGAAACCCTTGATCTTATAAGGAACAGGGCGGCGATACAGGAAATAATAAAGCGGTATGTTCCTTCCCTGAAGAAGCGCGGCAGGAATTATGTCGGCCTGTGCCCGTTCCACAAGGAAAAGACCCCGTCCTTTTCGGTTTCCCCCGACAAGCAGATGTTTTACTGTTTTGGATGCCATACCGGGGGAAATGTTTTCAGCTTCATATCAAAAATGGAGCGCCTGGAATTTCCGGAGAGCGTCAGGTTCGTGGCGAACCTTGTCGGGATTGAGCTTGACCAGCACGACACCGGGGAAGCGAAGCTCCTTGACGCGATCCATCGATTGAACGCAGCTGTCATGGAGGCGTATCACCGCTCCCTCAAGGGTCCACAGGGGAAAAAGGGGATGGCGTATCTTTCCGCCCGGGGCATCAACGAGGCGAGCATTGACGCATTCAAGATCGGGTATGCTCCCGATTCATGGGATTACCTGACGCGGGAAGTCCTCCGGTCCAGTCGTAACATCGAACTGGCCGAATCGGTCGGCCTCTTGAGGAAGAGCCAGAAAAGGGTTGACAGCCGCTATGACGTATTCAGGAACCGTATAATCTTTCCCATTATGAATGCCAGCGGCGCCGTCATTGCCTTCGGCGGAAGAACAATCGGCGATGATCCAAGGAAGTATATCAACTCACAGGAATCGGAATCTTTCAAAAAGCGATCGGTCCTGTACGGGTTTCATATCGCAAAGGATTCGATAAGGGACCTGGACCGTTCCATCGTGGTAGAGGGATACCTTGATGTCATTGGGTGCCACCAGGCGGGAATCAGCAACGTGGTTGCCCCCCTGGGTACGGCCATAACGGGGGACCAGATCCGTCTCCTTGGCCACCACTGTACTGAGATCGTGTTTATGTATGACGCGGATTCGGCAGGGCTCCAGGCGGGCATGCGTTCCATCGAGGTTTCCGATGAAACGAATCTCGATGTGCGCATCGGAATGCTCCCGGAGGGGGATCCCTTCGACTTCATAACCGCGAAGGGGCCCCGGGAATTCATGGTCGTGGTGGACAGGGCCCTCAAACCCGTGGATTTTAGGATCGCGAGGATCATGGAAGACCTTGAGCGCGCCGGCAGGGTCGCCACGCTGATGAAACTCTTCGGGGTCATCCAGGGTCTTTCACTTGAAACTGAGCGGAGTGTCTATCTCAAAAAGATAAGCACCCTCATGGACCTGGATGAGAACTCGATACGGGCGGATTTCAAATCCTTCATGACGAAAGGAAGGCGGGGGGAGCCGGACACGCCGCATAATGATACTGATGACGTGACCGACCTGGTGACGAAAAGCTACCGGGATCTCGCGGCCTTGATATGCCGCCATCCTGAATTGATCGAAAAGGCGGTTATTGATTTTACCGTAAAGGACATACCGGACCAGATATCCAGGTCGGTCATCTCAAAGCTCTCGGATCTCTATTTTTCCGATCAGAACTTCACCATCGATAAAATATTTGACTTTTTTCCGTCCGGCCCGGAAATGGACTTCTTAAACCAGGTTTTCCATAACGAACATCCGGTTGCAAATCCCGGCGCCGCCTACACGGAAATTTATATTAATATGAAAGTCCGTGAAATTGACGATAAAATAGACAGGTACGCCGAAAAAATCAAGTCGTCACCCGACGGCGCTTCCCATGAGTATATATCGGAAATAGAAGTGTTGCGTAGAGAAAAGGAAAAACTGTCCCAGTACATCTACAACAAGTTCGTCTGACCGGTCGGCCGTTTCGGCAGTCGGGAGAATACACCACGAGAGGATAGCTGATTGACATGAGCAAAAAAGAGATGACGCTGGATGCCGTTCCGGAAGTGAAAAAACTTATCGAGATGGGTAAGCAGAACGGCGAAGTTACCTATGACGAGATTAATGATATCCTCCCTGACAAGCTGCTAAATTCAGAAAAAATTGACGACGTGTTCATTCTCCTGAACCAGCTCGGCATAGAGGTGGTCGAGGAATCGACCCGAAAGGACCAGGCCGTTCCCGGCGTGAAGAAAAAATCAAGCGGCGCATCAAAGAAAACCGCCGCTCCGCAGGCGGAATCGTCCCACGTCGACGATCCGATACGTCTCTACCTGAAGGAGATAGGGAAGGTGTCACTCCTTTCCGGCGACCAGGAGGTCGACCTCGCGAAGAGGATCGAGGACGGAGAGATCCTCATCGAGGAGACGGTCTATAATTCATCGCTTCTTATCAATGATCTCATAAAAAACTATTCAAAGATAAAAAGCGGCAAGATTAAGCTCACCGACGTTCTGAAGATCAACAGGCTCTACTACTTTTCATCGGTTGATCTCAACAAGCTTGAAAAAAAATTCCATGAAACCATGAAGGTCATCATCGACGAGGACAACAGGATCATACAGAACGGGAACAAGATGAAAAAGCTTGATCCCGAATCGAAAAAGGCGGAAGACCTGAGGGAAAAGATCGAGGGGTCACGTCAGAATATCAGGAAAACCATACGGAATCTTGAGATCAACGACAATGAAATCAACAAGCTTTCGTCAAAAATCAAGTCCATGGTCGCACGGATCCAGGAGACCTACGACTTTTTTTCAGAGATAGAGGAGAAGTACGGCAAGGAGCTCAAGGACCTCAAGCACCTCGCGCGGAAGCTCGAAAAGGGAGAGACGGTCGGGAAGATCGTCAAGGAGCTCGGCGTGAAGAACAAGGATGTCGTCCTCGACGTCATTAAAAACGTGAGAAACAACGAACGGAAGATACGGCGGATCGAACAGGAGGCGGGCGCCTCGGCGGATGATATCATGGACTGGGGAAAGCAGATAAACCTCGGACAGCGGAAGATATCCGTGGCGAAAAAAGAGCTCATCAACGCCAACCTGCGACTCGTCGTTTCCATCGCGAAAAAATACGCGAACAGGGGGATGCATTTTTTCGATCTCATACAGGAAGGCAACATCGGCCTCATTAAGGCTGTCGATAAGTTTGAATACAAGAAAGGCTACAAGTTCTCCACCTACGCGACCTGGTGGATACGACAGGCGATTACCAGGGCGATTTCGGACCAGGCGAGGACCATTCGCGTCCCTGTCCACATGATCGAACAGATCAACAAGGTGATGAGGGAAACCCGGCTCTTTCAGCAGGAGTTCGGCCGCGAGCCGACCCCCGAGGAGCTGTCCGACCGTCTCGGATGGGTCGTGGGCAAGGTAAAGGCCGTTAAGAATGTCGCGAGAGAACCGATCTCCCTTGAAACACCCGTCGGCGAGGAGGAGGACTCTCTCCTGGGGGATTTTATCGAGGACAAGGAGGTGGATTCGCCGGCAAACACCGCGGCTTACCGCCTCCTCTCGGAGCAGCTCAACACCGTGCTGTCCACACTGCCTGCGCGTGAACAGAAAGTCATACGAATGCGATTCGGTCTCGACGACGGATACTCACACACCCTGGAGGAAGTGGGATACGTGTTCAAGGTAACGCGCGAGAGGATTCGTCAAATCGAGGCCAAGGCTCTCAGGAGACTGCGTCATCCGACCCGCGCGAGGAAGCTGAAGGATTACCTCGATCATATCTGACCGGCTCGTCACCGGCGCTGCATGCACCGCCGGCGACGGATATGGAATCTCAATAACCGGGGCGCAATGGAGAGGATAAAAAAAGTCGCGATCATCGGCGCGGGCTCCTGGGGCACCGCCGTTGCAAAGGACATCGCCGAGTCAAATCCCCATATCGACGTAGTGCTCTGGGCGTACGAGAAATCAGTTGCCGCACGAATAAATTCCTCCCATGAAAATACCGAGTACCTGCGCGGGATAGCCCTTCCCGCCGGCATCCGGGCGACCTCGAGCCTGAAGGACGCGGTCCAGGAAGCGGAAGTTGTGATACTGGCGACACCGTCCAAGGTTGTCTATGACACTGCCCAGAAAATCTCCCGCATGATAGGGAAGGAAACCCATGTCGCCTTCCTGACCAAGGGTTTCTGTAAAATCGACGAGAGGATAATGACCATATCCCAGGCGCTGGAAAGTGCGATCCCCATGACAAGGAACAGGGTGGTTGCCGTTTCCGGACCGAGCCACGCGGAGGAAGTCGCCCGTCGTTTTCACACCTGCCTCAGCGTGGGGAGCAAGTCGGAAACATCCCGCGCCGTCATCGCCCGTCTCCTCAATTCCCACTACGTGCAGTGCCTCGAGACCGATGATATTCTCGGGGTGGAAGTGGGGGGAACCCTGAAAAACCCCGCGGCCATCGCCGCGGGAATGATAAGCGTGCTGCCTCGATGCGGGGACAACCTTGCGGGCGCCCTCGTGTCGGAGGCGCTCAAGGAAATGGTACGACTCGGGAGTATTTTCAACATCACCCCGGAACGTATTATGGAGATATCGGGTCTCGGGGACCTCGTCGCCACAGCGTTGAGCGAGCACAGCAGGAACAGGCGGTTCGGAAAGGATATATCGAGGCAGATACAGAAAAAGGGAAAGACCCTGACGCTCTATGACCGGCTTGCCATAAGGATACGACCGAGAAGCGTCATCGAACGAATGAGCGAGAGGCTCAACTACCTCGCCGAGGGAGCCTATGCCATTGAACCTCTCATTGAACTAGCTGAATCCCACAACATCGAGATTCCCGTGTACCGCGCGCTCTATGAAGTCCTCAGGAACAAGAAGGACCCCTCGCTTCTGGTTGAATCAATTAAAAACCCGGAGAAGTTCGACGAGATTTTTTTCAGCACGAAAATCAGGATATCCGACAAGAGAAGGGGCCTTGAGGGCGTGAAGGGCAGGGCCTTCAGGGAAATGATCGTCGCGCGGACGGTTGCGGCATTCGGCGGGGGCGGCGATACACGCGTGTCGCCGCACGATCCTGACGCGGTGATCGCCAATCTCAAAGATTTCCGGGTAAAAGGGGCCATAACCGGAAAACGTGAAGGAGAGATAATTGACGGGATCACGAGGGATAACTTCCCTGAATCGATCGCTGCCCTGTCCCGCCACTATGCCGGGAGCATCGCCGATAATTACACCCCACTTTTCAAATGGATGCTCTTCATATATCTTTCCGCGCTGAGGGCGGTCAACTTCATCACCGGGATGAGGGGGAGGATACGTATTTCCGGGGCGACGCAGGATATCCGCGCGGTAAGCCCCTCGGTGAACGTGCTTTATCTCTCTGATCTTGTTTCCGCCTACGACCCGATGATCGTCCTGCTCTCGATCGCAAGGAAGCGTCTTCCCTTCCCGAGATTTTTCCTTGACCCGGCAGCCGGAACACCGCGGGAACTCTCCCTGCTGAGGCGCTGCGGGGGGTTTGTCGTCGATAGGGAACGTCTGGAGAGCATGGTGTACCGGGAGACACTAAAGCAGTATCTTGTTACTATTGCCGGTCACGGGGTTCCTGTCCTCTACTTTACTTCACGGAAGAATACGGACGGCAGTGAGAGCGATGAATTCTTTGAGGCCGTGACGGAATCACTGTACGACCACACGGTGGAAATGGCCGTGGTTCCCGTTGAGATATCATACCTCGACAGGCCGGAGCGCCTGAAGACAGGGGGCTTGCGCTACCGGGACGTCCTGGCGAACTACGCGCGGGTGAATTTTTCAAAACCCGTGTTTCTCTCCGAATACACGAAGCAGCCGCATATGATAATCGGCCTCCCCGGCGTGATCGCGGCCATACGGGACCGTGACAGGAAGTTTTTCCCCCATCACGTGATTTGTAAAATACTGGCGGACAACGATTACAGCGTTCCAAGGGACGCCCTGGGGGGGCTCGTGAAGGCGTATCTTTCCAGCACGAAAAGGGTGTTCGACGAGGGAGGAGCGAAAATCGCCCGCAGGGGGCTCCTCTATTGCGACAGAAGGGGAATCACGACCGTCAGGGACGGGAGCGTCAAGGTCATCGACAGGGAACTGGCCGATTATTTCGCGAACATGCTTTCGTGAATGCGCGGTTCGGCGTGACGCGCGCGAAACGGGCGGACCCTGAAAAGAATTACCCCAGGAGTCTTTCCAGTTCACTGCACGCCTCGTCAACGGTGCGTGCTATCAGTTCATCAGCGCCGGGATGATCTTCCACCTCCACCAGGGGAAATGCGGAACTCCAGCCACCGGCAAAGACGCAGAAGATCAGTGGCTTGCCGTACACCCTCGCGTAGCCGATTTCGGTGAGGGTTCCCGATCGGCCGCCCATTGCGATGACCACGTCTGCAGAGAGTATGTTTACGGCGTTGCGGGCGAAGCCGAGTCCCGTGGGTATTACGATCGAACAGTAGGGGTTCGATCCATCGAGTGAGTCCCCCGGAAGGATCCCCACGACCATACCCCCGCGTTCCGACGCACCGCGGGACACCGCCGCCATGATTCCTCCCCTGCCGCCTGTAATCAGCACATATCCTTTTTCGGCAATGAAACGTCCCAGCGCGACGGCGTCGGTTTCGTGCCCCGTGTTTTCCGATGATCCGATCACGACAACCTGCTTTTTCCTCGCGGGATACCACATCACAGTTCCTCGATGAATACGGCAAGGGCCCCGGGTGAATCGATCGCGGTCCGCGTGGAGCGGTAGGGGACCAGGTTTGTGTTATATAGGATATCGATGCGGTTGTGCCGTACGTCGGCGTTGGACGTCGCCCCGTCGTCGAAGAGAACCAGATAATCGGCCAGTGAAACGACGAGCACAACGACCGGCTCGGGATAGGCGTCGGACAGGGTCTGTACGATGAATTCAGAAAAATCGATGAGTGTCCGCGTGCCCGCGAGGGAAAGCGAGGTGAGGGGATTCTTGAGAATGAAATGATCGGCGTAGAGGACCCCCATGGATGATTCGTAGACGGCGACGAGTTCAGATGAGAGGCGCTGGATGTAATCGAGCGTTGGCGGAACGAAGTAGGCGGAGTAACGTTCGTACACCGAGCACGCGAATTCCGCGATATAGTCGAAGCCGGAAAGGTCGAAAAGCGGCGTCGAGGTGACGGAGGCGACAAAAATCGTTTCGTTACCGGTCTCAAACTTCTTCAGCGACATCACGTGCGTGTGACCGCTCCCGTCGCCGAGGGGTATGCGCACGGAATTGCCGGCGGAGATGGATTGAGCCTCGCGCTCGATGATTTCAGGGAGAGCCTGGAGAAGTATGGCGTCACCGGCAAAGGCGACAGGGATCGTGGCGTCTTCTTTTTGAACGAGAACCGCCGTGAGAGAGGAATGGTTCTGGATGTTATGGTGATGAAGGACGCCTTTTATGTAACCGCCGGGTCGGTCAGAGTGGTGCCTTTTCTCAAGTGAGTTAAAACGGGCAAAAAGGGTGCGGTAGACATGGTTCGTTTTTTCAATCGAGAGGGTGCCGCTGGCCCGTCTCTGTATTGTTTCCCGGATCTGGCCGATCAATATGTCGATTTCTTTCGTGTCCATAATTGCGTTTCACCGAGATTGCGCAGTGTACGGCATGAACGCCCCCCCTTGAAAAACAGCCCCGGCTGGTACGGCTAATCGCGGTCCGCGCTCTACGCGCGTGGCTTCCGGCGGTACGCGATGGCATGGGACGGTAAATACTAGGCTCTCATGCATGGGATTTCAAGCATATTTTTATTTTACGCCGATGAACGCCATTGCGGGTCGAGCTAGTACAGGCGGGAGGTCATTTCGGTGCCGGAAGAGGCGCAACGGGAGGCGTAATTGTTCGCCGTACCATAGAGCCTGAAGGAACCGGTAAAAAAGAAGAGGGAGCGGGGCGAGGCAACAGCGTCGAGTGTGTCAAATAGGGATGTCTCATCATGGACTACAACCTCGGGAAAGACGTCAACCATCTCCGCTGCCGTAAGGGGATTATGGCATCGTTCATCACGCAGGACGAAATAGATGCCCCGAAGGCGGCGAGCGCGAAAAAGTTGCGCCATGGATGACACGTCCTTGTCTTTCATGAACGTGACGATGGGGATTATTTCCATCCCCGGGAAGCGCTTCACGACGAGATCGATCATCAGCGCCATGGCGGACTCATTGTGCGCGGGATCGAAGATGATCAGGGGCGCCCCGGCGAGAATTTCAAAGCGGCCAGGGATACTGCATGCCCGCAGACCCTCCATGACCGTATCGTCGTTTATCCGGGTAAAGGAACGTCGGGACAACAGGGCGGCGGTAGCGGCGCAGCAGGCGTTGGATATCTGGAACGGAGGTACGAGACCGATCTGTATGTCCCTGATATATATTCCCGGGTTTCCCTCGAGCCGGTAATCGAAACGGTGGCCGCCATCGATCTCACTCTGGTTGCGGGCCGAAAATTCGCGTCCAAGCCGGAACAGGGGCGCTCCCCGTTGGTGCGCGGTTTTTTCGAGAACCGGCATGACATCGGGTCCCTGGAATGATGTCACCAGCGGCACCGCCGGCTTCACGATTCCGGCCTTTTCGCGGGCGATTGAGGCGGCAGTGACGCCCAGCAGCGATGTATGGTCCATCGAAATATCGGTGATGACGGTCACGAGGGGTGTGATGACGTTTGTGGAATCGAGACGGCCTCCGAGCCCCACCTCGATGACCGCCGCGTCGACACGGGAGTCGTGAAAATGCCTGAAGGCGCACACGGTCAGCACGTCGAAGTAGGTGGGGGTGAGAGAAGGGTCCGATTCGATAAAGCGGTTGATGTCGTCAACGTATGCTTCCAGGCTGGAATTACCGATGAAAACCGATCCAACCCTGATTCTTTCGTTGACCGAGAGAAGGTGAGGGGACGTGTAGAGGCCGGTCGCATAGCCGGCGCGGTCCAGTATCGAATGCAGCATGTGGGCCACGGACCCCTTTCCGTTCGTTCCGCCGACATGGAATGTCCTGATATGACGATGCGGGTTGCCGAAACGTTCGAGAAGACGCCGCGCGTGGTCGGGTGAATAATCGAGATATGATGCCCGGCTCTCATTGTTAATAAAGCGGGCGAGCTTCTTTGTAATCATCGTGGCGTCCGGAGCGCTTCATTGACCGCGCGGAACATGGCCTCGACGGGGGCCTCCAGGCCGGTCCACAGCTCGAATTGAAGGGCGCCCTGGTAAACGAGCATGTCCATGCCGTGCACCGTGTGGGCCCGTCGCTTAGATGCCTCGTCAAGGAGCCTGGTGGTCCGTGGCACATACACGATATCGAACACGGTATGGCGAGGGGCTATAAGGTCGACCGCGATGGGGATATTCCGGGCATCGGCGGCCATTCCCACCGGGGTGGTGTTGATGATGATGTCGACACACTCCATTATGGCGGGACCGATTTCCGGGATGCCGATCGCACGGACGGATGAGGAATCTCTCTCGAGATCTGATGCGAGGGCACGGGCCCTTTCAATGCTCCTGCCGGCAATGAGTACCGACGCACGGTGCGCCAGGAGGGAGAACGCGATGGCGCGCGCGGAACCCCCGTTTCCGATAATGAGACACGAGGCGCCCTCAATGGCAACGCCGCTTTCAACGAGGGCGCGCACGGCCCCGCGACCGTCTGTATTGTGACCGACGATACTTCCGCCCAGGTTGTGCAGCGTGTTCACGGACCCGATATCGGCGGCATGGCGGTCGATATCGTCAAGGCACGCGAGGACATCGAGCTTGAAGGGGATCGTGACGCTGGCTCCCGGCATTCCCAGAGACTTCATTGAATCGACGGCATCACGTATGGAGTCAGGCTCGAAGGCGAGATACGCGGCATCAATGCCGGACTCACGAAACGCCGCGTTATGCATCACTGGCGAAAGGGAATGCCTGACCGGCCTGCCGAACACTGCGTAGAGTTGTGTGTGTGAACTGATTGCCATAGGGTTGACAAGGCTATCCGGCATTCGGGACAATTTGTCAATGATTTTTACCTTTTCGCAGGGAGATGGAGGGTCAGCGGATGACGTTCAGGGCCACGGCGATGAGTATCATGGCAACGAGGTTGAGGTCCGTGAGGACCTCGTACTTGAGGGATATGAGGTAATTACGCTTCTCGATGACGCATATAAGGATAAGATAATAGGCGACAGTAAGGCACAGGAAAAGATAGGGCAACATGGCGAGGCTGGCAGTAATGAAGATGAAGACCGCTACGCAGAGTAAAGACGCGATCACGGTGAGTATCCTGAACCGCCTTGTGCCGATCAGAAGGGGAAGCGACTCCCTGCCGATGATGAGATCGCCCTGGAAGGCGATAAGGTCGAGTATGGTGCTGCGAAGAAAAACAAGGAGAAAAACAAAGAATGAGAGCGATACCAGAGAGGCTGGTTTCATGGTAAGGGCAATCATGGGAACGAGTATCGTGATGATGCACCATCCAAGCGAGGTGATGATTTTGGAGCTGTAGAGGATTTTGAGCGGCCCGAACCGGATCTTCTTCACCAGGGATTTTACGAAAGAACTGGAGTAGATGATCCCAAGGAACGAGGCCCCGCCGACAACAGCGGCTGTTTCCGGGTTGAAGCGAAAGGCGAGCATGAGCGATATCGCGAGGGCCACAGCGGAGAGTGCCAGGATGGGGGCGCCGAATCTTCTGTATATTCTGTACTTGAACGGGTTGCTGAGTTTGAGCACCTTTTTTTCAAGAATGTTGTTGATCGAATACATTGAGAATATGTAGAGGAACGAAATAAGCGGAAGCGTGTAGTCCACGGGAATGCCGGAGTATGTGAGGGTCACCAGGGTCATGAAAAAAGCCGCCACCGAAGCGAGAAGGTTCGATCTCACGGCAAACTCGGTAATTGAAAATAACGCCCTTGTGAAGATGTTCTGTACGCTGAATTGAATGGAGTAGAGCCGGTCCAGCACGTTGTTAATGATCCATCCCGGCGTGGATGTGCCCGCGGTAACAAGAACATGCCGTGAGCCCCTGAATCCGTCCCTGGAAAGTTCATGCTCCGTTTCGACATGGAAGGTGCGGATGCCGCGGTCGATGCCAATTCTGGCCAGACGCTTGGTATTGGCGGAATTTTTACCCCCCACTACGACAAGGGTGTCGATTCCACCGTCGATGCCCTGTGTGACCTCGTCCTGCCTGAGGCGTGTGGCGTCGCATATGGTATCGACGACGGTGGTGCGCGGATGGGAGGAGATCATATGATCGGCGATGGCAACGAAGAGATCACGGTCAAAGGTGGTTTGCGAAACGACCAGGTATGCTTCCGCGTCGGGAATAGTCGCGAGATCCGTCGGATCCGAGACGACGGTTGCGCCGTGTAGGGCATAGCTGATGAGTCCCCGTACCTCCGCATGGTCCCTGTCCCCGGTTATGACGGTGTGGGCGCCATTCGCCGAGTATTTTTTTATTATCGATTGTACCTTCGCCACTCTCGGGCATGTGAGGTTTATTACCCTTTCAGCCCGCTGTCGAAGAAGCAGTCGTTCCTCCTTCGGGATGCCGTGGGTCCGAATGGCGATCGTCTTGTCATCGATGTCATCTGTTGAATGAAGCGTCCGCAGGCCCCTGTGGCCAAGAGCGTCCATGGTCTGGGGGTTGTGAATGAGGGGCCCGAAGACGAAGAGCTCACCGGTAACAGGTGAATTCAACTCGCGGACGATTCTCAGCACCGCATTGCGAACGCCCATGCAGAAGCCGGAATGCCGTGCCAGTGTGATCTTCATGTGAGCGCGCCTACGGGACGGGTAGAATCTGGTCGATGGGGTGGTCGCTCGAACCGGGTCCCGCGGCTTCAACCCGGCCCATGTCGAGACGGGGATTCAGGAGCGGGCCCTTGAGGGGCAGCACGATCTGGTTGCTGCTGTTGGTAAACTGGGCAAGAAAGTCCCGGTAATCGGCCAGGGCGACGGATTCAGGGTTGAGGGTGATGACGACGTCAATGCGCGAATTGAGGAAATGCTTCGCAATGGTGATGGACCCGGCGATGGATCCGTTAAGGTCGTTGCCGAAAAGACGCACGCTCTTCAGACGGATGGTCCTTCCGGATATCTCCGACTCGATTTTCATGGATTTTATCATCATCGGGGGGAGCGTCAGTGGCAGCCCCCCCAGGCTGTCGAGCTTGAGGTCTCCGAGCTTGATAACGGCGTTGTCAACTATTGCGGTGACGGAGCCGCTTCTGGGAAACTCGGAAAAGGTCTTGAAATCGAGGAACACGTTGCCGTTGCAATTGAGATTGACCTGCGAGGTGTCGGAAGTGTACCTGAACCCTGTGAGCTGCACGGTTCCCTTGACGTCCCTGGCGAAAAGGATCCGAAAGAGGGACAGGTCAATTTCTGCGTTGCGCACTGAGATCTCACTTCCCGTTCTCAGCAGGATGTAGAGATTGCCGAGGGTGATTGTATCGAAAAGACCCGCGGATATCTCATTGGCATGGGCGGTCTTCAGCACCGTCTTTTCCATGGCTGCGAGCCTGTTCCGTATAAGCATGTCATAGGGGAACGTGACCACGATGAATACCAGGGTCATGAATAGCGAAAGCGCGATATAGGTTTTCGCGTAAGGGAGCTTCAACGCCTCCTTGACCCTGCTCCACAGCAGCGAAAAGTTAACAAACGATTTCAGGTTTGAAAGAATAAGATTTTTAATGCCTGCTATGTCCATCGACCCCTCGCGGTTATTGCGATGTGACGCTGTTGAAGGTTATCGTCGCGTCATAGGTGTTCCTTCCCTTGACGGTCTGGTTGATGCGAAGATAACTGATTCTTACGAGCATGCCGGAGTTTTCCATCTTGTAGATGAAATTCAACAATGAGTTGATGTCGACTCCCTCGAAGCGCACGTCGGCGGAAATTTTCTTGTACTTGCCCTGGGGGACCGTCGGCCGGTCACGGTTGTAGGTCTTGTTTTTTGCGATATTGGCGCTCTGGGCGTTTTCTTCGATGAGTGACGTGAGGCCCTGGGTACTGTTGAGCTGGGACTGGTATCGCGATATCGCCTGTCGGATTTCGCGATATTCATCGTGGAGCTTGTCGAGGGTGTTGAGCTTGGACATGTTGGCGGCAAATTCGCTGCTTATATGCTCGTGGATGGAAAGTATCGGTGAAATTATCAGGAAATACAGTGCAAGGGCGCCGACCAGTACCGCCAGAATCTGCAGGAGCCGTTTTTCCCTCTTGTTCAGTTCTATCATTCCGGTTGCGCCTCAATCCGCTTTTTTTTCGGGGGTGATCTTGTGCTTGATGTTCATCGCGAATCTGACCTCGTCCTGACGCGACTGCCGTATATTGATGTTCACCGAGTCGTATTTTTTGGTTTTTATCAGTTTTTCCTTGAAGTCATCTATGCTCGCGCTGGAGGTGGACACGCCCTCTATCATCACGATGCTTTCATTGAACACGAGATTATTCAGGGTGAAGCTTCCCTCCTGGGGGAAGTAGGCAAGTATTTCCTTCATGATGTCGAGAAAGGACCCCCTCTCCGGCACAAGCTTCAGGATTGCGTCGAGTTCCTTTTGTTCATTCTTGATGAGCTTTTTCGCGTCGCCGATGGGGTCATCGGAGACGTCTTTGGCGTTGAAGTACCGGATGTACCGTTCTGCGAGAATCTTGTTGTACTGGCGGTTCGAGCTGGCGGTGAGTATCGCGGTGAGTATGAAATTGACAATGAGGATGATGACCGCCAGGATGGCGAAGCCGCCCGAGAGATAGTAGATTTTCCTCGACTCGCTCGCGATATCGGGAATGAATTCGCCCTTGAGGAAATTGATTGATGAGCGGCGTCGGTTGATGTAGGCCAGGACGGTCCCGAACGCTATGGGGAACTGGCTGCGTATCTGGCGTTCCTTGTAGTCCTCCAGGAAGGGAAGGGCATCGACAGGGATATCGAGCTCCCGCGAGATGAGGGTGCCGATGCCCGATATGTTAGAACCCCCACCCGATATGAGGGCCCTGTTGAAAATGATCTCGCCGCATTCAGCGGTAAGGGCCTTGATGGTAATGATGATCTGATCCACGAGTGATTCGGCGGTTTCCAGGGCCCCGGCGTAGATCTTCTTCATCTGCGTCCTGCTTATGCCGAGGGTGCGGTAATGTTCGCGCTGGACGTTATTTTCGAAGGAAGTGAGGTCGAGATTGAGGTTCTCGAAGAGACGAATCGCCTCGCCGGAGGAAATCTTTGATGACGTGGCAAGGGTTTCTATCATGGCGCCGGCGCCCACGGTGACGCACCGCGTGAACAGTAGTTGATTGTTCGAGATGAAGTTGAGGATTGTCTTGCGGTGGCCTATGTCTATCTGCACCACCGATTCGTTTTCGATTTTATTGAAATAGCGGTAGCACTCGTACAGGGCGTTCGCCTCCATGCCCATGCGTACCGGCTGAAGGCCGTTTTCGTTGAGCGGCAGGAGGAATTCATGGAGTGATTCCTTGCGCCCCGCGGCCAGCAGTATTCTTCCCTCGGACTCGCGGTTGCTTCTCAGAGATTGAAAATCAAGAATAAGTTCATCGATTTTAAACGGGATGTTTTCCTCGGCCTCGTATGGTATTGCGTCGGCGATTTTTTCGACGTCACTGAAGGGAAAGGATATGGTGCGGATTATCTCCATTTCCATGGGGAGGTTCGTTACCAGGCGATGACCCTCGAGGTCTTCTTCGGCAATGATTTTCTTCAGAGCCGAGGAGATTGCCTCTGAACGATTTTCAATGCCGGGATCGATCTGCTCGTAGTTAAAGGCCTTGAGCTGGAAATCGCGGAAGCCGGTCCTGACGGTTACCAGCTTGATCGAGGAGGTCCCGATATCGATGGCGGCTATGCTTTCAAACACAACAGCACCCCGGTGCCTTATTCTTCGCCCCAGTAATAAATGGCGCGAAGGTTCCTGTTGTAAAACGTCGTGATCGTGACGCTGGTATCGCCCACCGTGGCGGTGGAAACGATCTTGAAAATATATGATCGTACGGTAAGCCGGTCCAATACCGTCTGGTCGTCCACGAGGTCCTTTATTTCATCCACGGACTTGAATGGCTGAGCCAGCCTGCGGTGTATCACTTCCGTCACGATATCAGGGGTCATTTTATCTGTCAACGCTGATATGACGCGAAATGACGCGGTGTTGATGTTGATTTTATTCATTTCGCTGGTCCAGTCCTGCCTGTCGCCGTATACGGTGAAGTAGTCCCTGAGCTCACGGCTTTTTTCCTTGCCGATGGCCGTGAGGAGCCTGTCAGAGTCGTCGGTTGGTTTCTCGCCCGCGTCCGAGCCCCCCACCATTTCCTGTATCTTGTCGAAATCAAGGGATACATTTCCCATGTTGTTGTCCACCAGGTTCTGCTCCCTTTTTTCGGACTCGTAGTTTCCTCCTCCCAGTCCGTAGTAAATCTCGGGGGTGACTTCTTTCAGAAGGAGGAGTTCGTCGATACTGTCCATGGCGTTGTTTTTCGCGGGATAGGGGGACGGCAGGCGCTGGTAATGATCAGCGCCCTCGGCGCCGTAGGGCATTCGTGAGTCGTCGATGTCGACCCAGTCGCGGATGACATCGGCGATATCGGGGAGGAACCCCATGTTCATGAAGAAATTCTGGGTGAAATAATAGAACTTGGTGTTGTCATCACCCGTATATTCGTTGGCAAGCACGCTCAGGTTGATCTTGGCGTTTTCATCGGAGATGCGCACCTTGAGGGTGCCGTCATCGATCGGGATTGCCGGGTAGTCAATCGCCCAGATGTCGTTATAGCTGTCAACCTCCTTGTCAGTTGGCTTGCCGGTAAGCATTTCCGCGTTGGCGCCCTGAAGGTCGGCATAGAGAACGAACTGGCCGAGCTGTATCCCGGACCTGGCAAGGTAGCCTGCCTTGAGGCGGTTTTTCAGTTTTTGTCCGTAGCCGATGTTAGTCTGGGCCATGACGATGAAATCTCCCGCGACCGATATGAGGAGGGTCGTTATCACCAGCACGATGATCAATACGTATCCTTTCGATTCACGCAGATAGCGGAGGGCCCCCCTTTCCTCGAGGAGGCGTTCCCTCTTCCGGTAGTTGTCGATGAACCATGACCACATCACGGCATTACCTGTATTCACGAATGTTCAGTATGGTGATGAACTCAAAGCTTTCATCCCGGGACTGGTAATCCCTTACAACAAGTGTCGTCTTGACGGCACGTGGGAACAGGTTGGTCTGTCGGGAGTCCCAGTTATCCTCCCACCCGGTGCCGCGCTGGAACTCGAATTTCATGCTCACCACATTCGGCAGCAGGACGTTGTTCGAGCCGGCGTCCCCCGCATCTTCTTCCCAGTAGGATGTCCGCTCCCTTTTAATGAGCCTGAAAAGCCCGTTCGTCGCCGTGTCAGGTTCAAGGAAATAGGAAACGCCGATGATATCGCTCATCGCCGACTGCCCCCCGAAGGCGCCGGAGATCATGTAGGGATTATGGTTGACGGCGGCGAAGGTAATGGCGCTGTTCCCCCTCGATGCTTCGGAGGTGAAGGTGATGGATTTATTGTTCCGGGTGAAGTAGGCGTTGGCGAGATCCTTGTCTATCTTCATGATGGCGAGGTTGACGTTTTCATAGAACTCCGCGTGGCCCGAGGAGCGCTTGATTGAATCAAGGATGGACCGGTAGGACGCGTAGACCATGATCAATATGATCGAAGCGATCGCCATGGCCACCATGATTTCAATCAGCGTGAAGCCTTCATTGCCCGAGGGGCATCGCGCGGGGGCGCCATGTCGTGTTCGCTGGATCATCGCGATTGGTAGATGTAAAAAATTGAATATTCCCGCTCACGGCCGCTTTCCTGCCATGTGACGGCGATCTCCGTTTTCTTTACCGTGGCCAGGGGCCCGATGTTTATCATCGGATGCTCGAAGGGAGTTGTCACCCTCGTGAGGAAGAACCCGGGGGATTCCTTGACAGGTTCCCGTTTGAGATCCGTGCCCCTCATCCTTCGGAGTATGAAATCATTCATCCAGGTGCGGGCGATCAACATCGCGCGCGTGGAGTTCTTCATGCCCGATATGACGCGGATGCTCGATGTCACTCCGGAAATAACACTGAGAAGCACGATGGACATTATGGAAAGCGCGATCAGTATCTCCACGAGGACAAAACCCGCGCAAGGCCATCGGCGGCAAGGGGCCGCGCTATATGCTTTCTTCTTCATAGCCTTTATAACCCTCGACGACCCTGGGTTCCTTGATATGCTTGTCGATGCGAACGGACCATCGCTGGGACCCGTTGACAAGTATGTGTATGATGACATTGTCCGAGTATCCCTGGGGATAAAACGGTATTATCGCCCTTCCCTCGGTGACTTTCCCGCCGGCCTGGGTAATTACCTCCTCGATGATGAAATCATCCGAGAACGAGCGGTATCGAAGAGACGCCAGCCGATGGTCTTTCATGACGCCGTCTTCGATCACCTGTACGGCATACCCGTTGTTCCTCTGCGCGTCATCCCCCTGGTCGGCGGTGACTGCCGCGCCGGGCGATTTGAGGTAGAGCTTGAGATAGTTGGTCCTGTTGTGAAGAAAGGCGTCATCGAAGGATTTGACGATTACCCCGGTGAGGACCGCGAAATGCTCTCTCTGGGTGGTGAAGATCCTGCTCACGCGGGGAACCGCGATCATGAATAGAATCGATATAATTGCAATGACCACGACGAGCTCCACCAGGGTGAAGCCGTCGTGGCGTCGTACGGTGATGCTATTCAAAACCGGGCGAATCCGGTCCCGGATCGGGGGGCCATCATTCATCCCAGCTCTTGATGTCGGCATTGAAGCCCTCACCGCCTTCCCGCCCGTCGGCGCCGTAGCTCCAGATCTCATATTCATCAGTATCGATTTCTCCCGGATAGCGGTACTGGAACGGTTTCCCCCAAGGGTCCAGCGGCACTTTTTTCAGGTAGCCTTCCTTGGCAAGGGCCTCAAGGCCGTCATCGGTGGTGGGGTAGTTGCCATGAACGCTGTTGTACTCCAGGAGGGGCGTCTGGAAGTTCTTTATCTGAAGCTTCGTGGCCTCGACCTTGGCGCGGCTCAGGGAGCGGGTCACATTGGGGACGATGATAACGGCAGAGAGCAGGGCGATGATTGCCACCACGATCATTATCTCCATGAGGGTGAATCCCCTGTCGGACCTGAGGGTGGTCGTGATTCTTGCTGCCGCAGCGCGGCACCTCGCAGTGATTGACATAGTTTCCTCCTGTGCGTACAGATTTCGTCGTTATCCCGGCTTTCGTTGCGAAGCTGGTGAAAATGTTCGGCTCTTTATCTCACACATTAATAGATACCCGCCGCAATTCGTTGTTACACGGTACGAACCTTCACTGGAGCATCAGGTTCATCTGGGTGATCGGGAGGATCACCGACATGACGATGAGCGCGATGACGAGTCCCATGAAGATGATGATGAGCGGCTCGATAAGGCTCGTGAGTCCGGTTACCGTCAGATCAAGTTCCGTTTCGTAGACGGTCCCGATATTGACCAGCATGGTGTCAAGGTTGTCGCTGGCCTCGCCGGCGGAAATCATGCCGAGCACCATCTTGGGGAGGAACCCCGATTTCGCGAGGGAGTTTGAAACGGAGGCGCCCTCCCGTATCTTTTTCGCGGCCTCTTCGATCTTTTCCTCTATAACAACGTTGCCGACGATTTTCTTCACGATTTCAAACGATTTGATAAGGTCCACCCTGTTGGTGAGAAGAATGCCCAGGTTCTGGGTGAAGCGGTACACGATGAGACGGTGGTAAAGATTGCTGAAGAGGGGAATTTTCAGCTTCAATTCGTCGATGCGGCGCTTGCCCTCGGGGGTCTGGGAATAGCGGTGATAGAGATACACAAGGATCACGGCAAGTATGGGCAGCGCGTACCAGAAGCGCGACATGAAGTTGCTTATGCCGATGATGATGCTCGTCACCAGGGGAAGGGCGCGCTGCTGTTCCTCGAAGAGATCGGCGATGGTGGGAATGACGTTGGTCATGAGGAACGCCGTCACGGCCATGGCGAAGAGAAACATGAACGCGGGGTACCAGAGGGCGGCGCGTATCTTGCTGGTAAGCGTGTTCTTTTTCTCCTCGAGGTCCGCAAGCCGGGCGATTACCTGGTCGAGTGATCCAAGGTTTTCCCCGACCCGGACCATGCTGATGTACATCTCCGGGAATATCGAACGGTGAAGCGCGAGTGCGTTTGAGAAGGAAGACCCTTCCTCGATCTTTTCTTTGACGTCGGCAATGACGTTCTTGAAGTGCTTGTTGTCGATCTGCTCGACGATATCGGTTATCGCCACGGGAAGGGGGAGCCCCGCCCTGAGCAGCGTCGCGAGCTGGCGGGAAAAGAGGCCGAGCTGTTTGGGGCTGAGGCGGAGCCTGACGATGTCGGTGATGCGGAGGGCAAGCGCGCGGAGCGTTGAGGGCCCGCCCTCGTCGGGTTTAATTTCGTGTTTCTTAAGCTTGACGAGATACAGGCCCTGGCCGCGGATTTTTTGCCTCGCGTTCGCTTCCGAGGCGGCGTCGATGTAATCGGCGACGTTCTTGCCTGTTCTGTCCAGGGCCTGGTAGTGAAATATCATCGTTCGGTTCCTTGGCGGGGGTTAACTTACCCGGAGGACTTCCTCTACGGTGGTCATGCCATTGATCGCCTTGTTGAGGCCGTCTTGAAGAAGCGTGGCCATGCCTTCCTCCTTGACGGCGTACTCCTTGATCAGGGGGGCCTCGGAGTGGGTCATGATCATCTTCCTGACGCCCGCCGTGAGTTCCAGGAGCTCGAAGATCCCTATCCTTCCCGAGTAGCCGGTGTTGAGGCATTCCGAACAGCCCCGGCTCCGAAAAAGCTTCCCGTTCTTGAGGCGGGAGGGCTTGAGGCCAAGTTCCGAAAGGAGCTTCTGCGACGGCTTGTAGCTCTCGCGGCAGGCGACGCAGAGCTTGCGCACGAGCCGCTGGGCAAGATAGGCGTTCACGGAGGAGGTGATAAGGAAGGGTTCGATCCCCATGTCGATGAGGCGAGTGATCCCGCTCGGCGCGTCGTTGGTGTGCAGTGTTGAAAAAACACGGTGCCCCGTGAGGGCCGCCTGGACGGCAATTTCAGCGGTTTCAAGGTCCCTTATTTCACCCACCATGACGATATCCGGGTCCTGGCGGAGTATCGAGCGAAGGCCGCTGGCGAAGGTAAGGTTGATGCCCGGCTTCACCTGCATCTGGCCTATTCCCGTGAGCTGATACTCAATGGGGTCCTCCACGGTCAGGATGTTGACGTCCTCGCTCTTGAGCTTCTGGAGCACGCTGTAGAGCGTGGTTGATTTCCCGCTTCCCGTGGGGCCCGTTACGAGTATTATGCCGTAGGTTTTCTGGATCAAATTGTTGAATTTCTTCAGGGTGTCATCATCGAAACCGATGGCGGCGAGTTCGAAGCTCATGTCCGACTTGTTCAGAATGCGGAGGACGATGCGTTCCCCGTAGTAGGTGGGGAAGGTGGAGACGCGTATGTCGATATCCTTCCCGGCGATCTTGAGCTGGATGCGCCCGTCCTGGGGGAGTCGGTTTTCGGCGATGTTGAGGTTCGCCATTATCTTGATCCTCGAAATGACGGCTCCCTGGTATTTCTTCGGAGGCGTGTACATGTTGTAGAGGATTCCGTCGATGCGAAAGCGCACCACCAGCTCCTTCTCGTAGGGTTCAACGTGTATGTCGCTCGCGCGGTCCGTCACGGCCTGCTTGATGAACGTGTTGACGAGGCGTATGATGGGCGCCTCGTTGGCCATGTCCATGATGTCCTGCGTCTCCGCCATTGAGGAAGCGAGGATTTCGAAATCGGATTCCTCAAGGTCCTCAATGACATCGTCCGTGGATTCTTCCTTGAGGGTGCTGAACTGGGTGTTGATGACGTTCTGTATCTCGTCGTGTGTCGTGAGCACGACCTCGAAATCGTATCCCGGGAACATCATTTTCAGATCATCGAGGGGCTGTATGTTGAGGACGTCAACGATGGCGACCTGCACCACGGAGCCCTTTTTTCGGAAGGGGATCATTCTGTTCTTTTTCATGAAGTGAACCGGGATGGAGCTGAAAAGCCCTTCCGGATCGCTGAACTCTATCCGCTGCGTGAAGCTGATGTCATACTGGTCGGCGAGACAGCCCAGCACATCAACCTCCGTGGCCATCCCCTTTTTGATAAGGATCTGTCCGAGGCGGAGAGGGGTGTTTTTCTGAGCCAGGAGGGCCTCCTGGAGTTCCTCCTGGGTGATCACCTTGCGTTCGACGAGGATCTTCCCCAGGTAATTGGTCTTTATCTTCGCCATCGGTTACTTTTCTCTCAGTCTTCTCTGGGTTTCCATCTTCTGCTTGGTAAGCGATTCGAGCCTGTCCTGCTTGGTGACGATGTGCGGGGTGATAAAGACGAGAAGGTTCGTCTTCTTGTAGCTGACAGATTTCTGCTTGAAGAGCCATCCGAGCACCGGGATATCGCCGAGGAGCGGGACCTTCGACACGGCGGTGTCCTTCTTGTTGCTGATGAGCCCCCCCACGACGATGGTTTTTCCGTCATGGACCGTTACCTTGGTCTTGATGTCGCGTTTGCCAAGCTTTGGAGGAACGAGGGTGCCGCCCGAAAGCTGCTGCGTTTCGCCGATTATCGAGTTTACCTCCTGGTAGAGATCCAGGGTGATGCGCTGCTTCTTGGTTATATGGGGAGTTATTTTGAGCTTGATGCCGACGGTCTTGTATTCATAGGTCTGGAACGTGGTGTTCTGGTCGGTGATGCGGTTATTCGTGGGAACGCCGATTTCCTCGCCCACGTTGAGTTCCGCCTCGGTGTTGTCAACGGTGAGTATCTGGGGAGTCGAAAGTATATTGAAATTGCTGTCCGTCGCGGATGCGTTCAATATGGCGAAGCCAAGGACGGAAAGGTCGGGCACGTACCCGAGCTGGAGCCCGGTCCCCAGGGGCACCGCGAGCTGCTTTTTCGTGCCCGCCCAGTCGGGCAGCTTGAAGTTGGGGATATTGGTGCTGTTTATCGACGATCCTCCGTATATGTGTATGCCCGACTTGTTGCCGAGCATCCAGTCAACGCCGAACCCCCATCCGCTCTCAACATTCACTTCGACGATCATGGCCTCGATGAGGACCTGGTCGCGAACGATGTCGAGTTCACGTATGATGCGGAGAATTTCGGTGAATTCGTCAGGCCTGGCGGTGATTATGAGGGAGTTCGTGTCCTTGTTCGCGATAATAGAAAGCTTGGAAGGCTTTGCCTGAGACGCGCCGTGCTGCTGGACAACGCGACGGGCCCTGTCGGATGGCCGCGGGGTTTTCGGCTGCGGCTGCGGCTGCGCAACGGGTGAGGTGTCGATGAGTGCGGATTCGGAAAACGGTATCCGCGAAAGCACGTTTGCGAGGTCCTCGGCGCTTGCGTTCTCAAGGTGTACCACGTGGATGTTGCCGGCGGACCGCTCCATCGCGTCACCGCCGCCCCCCTTGCGGTCGAGGGTCTCAGCGATTTTGATGAGTCCGTTCACTTCCGAGGTGATGCCGGTGATGATCAGCGTGTTCAGTGACTGGTAGACGACGATGTCCGAGGTCTTTGACTTGAGGGTCCTGAGGGCGCCGGCGACCTCGTTGGCGTCGGTATTCTTCAATTCGAGGAGATAGGTAATGGATTTTTCGTCGCTGACGGTGCTTCCGTCGACGATTATATCGGCGTTTTTCTTAATGGCGTCCTCTATGGGAAGGATCTTGATCAGGTTCGGTGTTTCAACGACCGCAAGGCCCTTGACTTCAAGGATCGCCTTCATGACGCTGTAGGCCTCGCTCAGGGGAACTTTCTTGGCAGAGCTGATGGAGATCTTACCCTTCACGCGGTCATCGATGATGATGTTCTTCCCGATAAGCTGGCCCATGATATTAATGAATTCGGCGATTTCAACGTCCTTGAAGTTCAACGCGAACATCTTGGGGCCCGCGGGCTTTTTTGCCTTGCGCGCAGCGTGGGCAGCCGAACTACCGACGTTACCGGGCCGTTCGGACAGATGGACGAAGGGTATTATGGATACAAGCATGAATACGAGGACTGTTTTTTTCGCTATTGATGGATTCATCGGCCTTTCCTTGATCAGGACTTCGGGTGCGAGCCGTAAGCCCTCAGTCGGTTATGTTAAAATCAAACTGGACGGGCTTTCCGCCCCGCTCCAGGTCGACGGTGATCTTTGGGTCATTTTTCACCGATTCCCACATTGACATCAGCTTCTCGGTACTGTCGAGCTGCTGTCCGTTCACGCGACGAACGATATCGCCGCTCCGCGCTCCGAGTTTATAGAGAACGCTATATGGCCTCACGTTTATCAGGCGGTATCCGACGATTTTTCCGTTTACCCTGTAGGGGCCTGCCTGGATGCCCCTGAGGGCGTTATCCATGTTATTAAAAACCTTCTGCCGCAATTCGGCCCTGCTCAGGGTCTGGTTAAAACTGCTTCCAGAATCTCCCGCGCCCTGGGATGCGGTAGTGCCGGGCGTTATGGTCTGCTTGGTGTAGAGGCCAAGGATAACCCTCTGACCTCCGCTGTCCAGGTAGACCTTTGAATCGGCAATCCATACAAGCCTGTTCCCGTACACATCACTGGATATCTCGCTGTTGACTTTGTAAAGCGCGAAAATTCCGGGATTCTTCTCCCCGGTCTTAAGTATCATGGCCCTGGCGATGCTGGTCGGACCCGTGATGGTGCCGAGGAGTGTCAATTCGCTTACGGAACCGGACTGTCCCGGGCCCTCGCCGGAAACATCTTCGGGACCCGCGATTTTAAAGAACCCGCTCTCGGTGATGACACGGTAATCCTCAAGGCTTTTTCGTGCGAGACCGACACCACGCTTAGGGGCGCCTGACAGTGCCGAGGTATAGGTGGGCGATATCCAGTATTTAATCACCTGGTTGACGGTGGAAGCGAGAACCAGTGAGAAGATCATGACGGACAGGATATTGAGGGTATGATATTTTACATTCTGCATTAACGGTGGAACCCTTCCGCTCCTTCAGGGCGCTTTTACCTCCGGCGTGACCCATGTCAGGAATTATACATATTTAATTTTTTATATATAATCATAATGGAAAGTAGGTTTTCGTCAACACATTTTACGTGGCCGGCATTAAAAATCGATCTGATTGGGAGGTAGAGATTCATTGATGCCGGGATTTTTCAGGAAATATTTTTTCCTTATGAACAGGATGAGGGCGATTGCAAAGATCAGCCCGATTATCACAAATTTATATCTTATCATGTAAGGAAAAAGATCCTCGTATTTGTTACCGAATGTATAGCCGAGGGTAAAAAGAATGGTCGATGTGCATGCGAGGGCGGATAGGTCAATCAGGAGAAATTTCAAGGGATTCATCCTGATAATCCCGCAGGTCATGAAAATGGCATTGCGCACGCCGAAGGGAATAAAGCGCCCGAAGAAGATAGTTTTACCGCCGTAACGATCAAAATAATCAACGGCCTTCTGGATGCGACGTTCCATTTTCTCGGGATGGATCAACTTCAGCTTGATTAAAGTGCGGCTGGAAAGGATTCGGTTTATCCCGTATCTGCCTATGCAATAGGCGATGATATCGCTGCACATTGCCCCGAGGAAGCACCCTGCAAAGATCAGGTAGCGGTTTTCCGGCGCCAGGGTCGCGGCGATGGACGCGGAGATGATGAAAACCACGTCCTCGGAAATGGGAATGTTAAGGCCCGCAAGAATGAGAAGGCCGAAGGATATGAAGTGGGTATAGGGCACCATCCCCAAAAGAAGATCTTTCACGTTGAGCATAGATGGTACCTGCTATCTAACGATGAAGGGTTTCGACCGGATCGCGGGGGTCCCTTTTCGTATCCAGACCCTCACTCTCATGGCGCTGTCCCCGTTTGTATCCGTAATGGTTCCGATTTCGTCAATTCTTCCGATTGATTCGACGCTGAATTCAAGGTAATCCCTGTCATTGGAAAATGGATCTGAAAGGAGTACCATCAAATCGTCGTCATAAGGGTGCTTCCTGGGCGTACCTTCGAAATCAAGATGGGTGGCGCGAATGTCCGTACCATGATATTTTTCAATATCATACCTCTTTTTCGAAATCTCAATCAGGTGTCGAATATATGTGTCCGGCATGGTGGTGCCTTCAGGCCCCGGAAGTCCGGGGTTGTTGCTTGAGAATATTTGCGGGGGCCGGCCGATTTTTTACAAACATTTTTTCTGCGTGAAGAGAAAATTGATGGGATTCGCCACTGCCCGGGACGGCGCGGCGAACGGGATTCAATTTTTCATACAGCTTATAAATTATCTTGACGAAGCCAGGGCGTTCTGAATGGTAGAGACGTGCCGCCGACCTGGGAAATACCGCCTGAAGGGCACAGTATTTAATGGACAAGGAAAAAAGAAAAAAAATCGCTGCTACGGCCATCATGTGCCTGCTGGTTGTTTTCGAGTCTCTGGCCACCCTGAGGCTTGCCCTCGCCGTTGCCTATCCCGACCGAATGCTCAGGGAGCGTATCGCGGAATATTTCATGCAGAGCCTCGGGAAGGCCGTCAAGTTCGAGTATGTATCATTCGACCACATGGGCAACCTCGTCATTAACGGCCTGGATATATCCATCACGAGCGATTTCAATGACAACATCAGCCTTGTGAAAAGCAGGAAGAGCGTAATCGACCTGGCGTTTTTCCCGCTCATGGCGGGCCGCGTCACGGTGAGGGAAATCGATATTAACGATCCCGTGATCACCCTCATTAAACGGTACGGAAAAACATACCGCGAATCCCTCCAGCAGGCCATCGACACCGAGAAATTCCTGTCCCATATCCGGAAGGGGGGCGGGGATTTTGCCCTTCATGTCAGGGACGCCACGCTGGAATACCGCGAATCACTCAGCGACAGGATCGTAATCGTCAGGTTCGACGACGTGAACGGGACGATCTCCCTTTGCGACGCATCTCTTTCCTACCGACTGAAGGGTGACATCCGCCGTCAACGAACGGAGTTTATTCGACGAGGAAATTTCTCCTGCACCGGCTCCGTGGATGTCTCGAAATTGGATTCTTTCCGGCATGCTGTTTCGGTGAATAATTTTGATCTCAGCTACCTGAATGAGTACATCATTGAAAACAAGTGGGCAATGGTGTCCCTGGAGGGCGGCGCGTCAGTCAACATGGAGATCACCGGTTCAAAGAACGAGGTGTTCCTGAAGGGAACCGCGGAAACGAACACCCTGACAGTGACTGACGTTGAAGAGAAATACGATTATATATCCAATGAGAACCTCGACCTTGATGTCGACATGTCGATCGACCGGAGTGCAAAGGAATTCGCAATAAGGGGAATGAGACTCTCCGACGGGGTTTTTTCCATGGATGCGTCGGGGCTCTATGTTCGAGATGAAAAGGATCACCGACTCGAGCTCCAGTTCAAAACGAACAGGACGAATCTCGCGGACCTCGCGGAAAGAATCACGCCGTATCGGGATTACTCTTATGCCGGATTCCTGGAATGCGCCGGCGGCATGAAAATTGATTTCACAAGGGGCGATGCGCGCGGCATGGCGCTGAATCTCGTTCTTGACGACTTCACTGTTGCCAGGCAGACGAAGGGCGACCCTGTCATGGTGATGGACCGGTCATCCGCGCGGATCATGCTGAAAAACGACGTGATGAATGTTTCGCTGGAAATGAGGCCCCTTGGATCCGATTGTTCCATAAAAAGCGAAACGAAGATCGCGGGGTGGATCCCCTTGAAATCGGAAACGGAGATATCGGTCCATTCCCGAAGGATGAACCTGGATGCCCTGGGTGTAACCCTTGCGGCCATTGGCGACGCGCTGTTTGCCTCCGCCTATGGAGACAGGGGCGGTCCGGTTGAGAGGCCGTCGTTCCCGGAAAGTTATTTTGGCAAGTTCATGTTCAACAACACGATCCGCCTCCGGAGCGGGTTTGATACCGTTTTTTTCGGAAGGAAGGCGCGGTGGAGTAACTGCAACGCCGAGATCAATCTTGCCAGGGGGACGCTTCTTCTCTCAAATTTCGAGGTGGAAGGCTACGGGGCACGGTACGCGCTGTCGCTCCAGGGTTATTTTAACAGTGAAATGCCGTACGTAAAGATAGACGGCAGGGTGGATGATTTCAACGTGACGGATTTCTATTCAGACAGCGGCATGAAGGGTATCATGACCGGTACGGCCCGCGCTGATTTCGGATACGACGTATCCGCGGCACGGACATCGGATATATTGAACAACTCGAAGGGAAGGTATTCGGTCACCATCGCTGCCGGCGAGATGAAGAATACGAGTTTCCAGGTTCGGCTCGCGGATTTCCTTAAAAAGAACGGATATGCCGCGGGACCTCTCGAAAACATTATTTTTGACTCGGTGTCCCTTTCGGGTACGCATCAGGGGGAGCATTTCTGGATAAGCGGCCTGGGGATACGGGGAGATGAGCTCGTATCGAACTGTTTCGGCGATTACCAGTACACGCGTGGTCTCCGGTGTAAATGCAGCGCCTCGATCAGGGGGGAAACTTCGGCGGTTACGGTCCCCTTCCAGCTCAAGGGGCAGCTCGGCACACCATGCATCGAAATCACCGGGAAAGAAAAGTCATCGGACCTCTGTTTCTGACTACGGTTAAACTCCCTAGACGACCTTCATGTCGAGCAATTCATAGATCGTTACCGGTTTTTCCTTCCCCTTGACGCGGATGAGGTCGAGTTCACGAACGACGACCTGGTCCTTTACCTGTTCGTAGGTGAATTCGCTGATGATGATGTGCGTGCGGTATATCTTGTTGGTTCCCTCGAGACGCGCCCCAAGATTGACATTGTCGCCAATGAGGGTATAATCCATGCGGGAGGTTGATCCGACGTTTCCGACGATCATCGGCCCGGAGTTGATGCCGATGCCAATATCAAGGACGGGAAGTCCCTGGCCGCGCCACTGGCGGTTCATTTCATCAAGGCGCTCGATCATTTCGACGGCGGCCCTGCACGCCAGGAGGGCGTGATTGTCCTGCGGGATGGGAGCTCCCCAGAATGCCATGATTTCGTCCCCCACGTACTTGTCGAGGGTGCCATCGTAGTGTATCACGATGTCGGTCATGATCTGGAGGTAGTGGTTAAGCTTCACGACCAGCTCCTCCGGGGTCATGCGCTCCGACAGCGTGGTGAAGCCGCGAATATCGGAGAAGAGAACGGTGAGCTCCTTTTTTTCACCGCCGAGCTTCAGTTTTTCAGGGCTTTTCAGCAGCTCGTCAACCACGGATTTTGAAACGAACTTGGAGAATGTCTGTCGCACGTGCCGCTTTTCCCGTTCCTCCGTGAGCACCCGGTACACGACCGTGGCGGTGAAGGCAAAGCCTATCTGGATGACGGGGGTGGTAAGTGCGGAGACATAGTTGAAAAAATGGAAGAGCAGGTACGAGCCGAGAATATACAGCAATGAGATCACCGCGGTAAAAATCAGTGACCGGAGAATGGAGAGACGCGTGAGCACGAGCCCCAGGATGAACGTCAGGACCAGCATGATGATGATGTTCTCGGTGTCGGAAAGCTTGATAAGAAATTCCTGGTCAAGTATCGTGTTGATCGTGTTCGCGTGAAGTTCAATGCCGAAGTTGGCGCCGTAGGGGGTCTGCTTCTCATCCGTAGCGATACCGGTCACGCTATAGGCCGCCACCAGGGCGATCTTGTCCTTCAGGGAGGCGTTGTTTTCCTTCATCATGTCGCCGTCACGGCAGAGGTAGCTGTACGGGTAGTGTTCAAAACTTCCGAACCCGCCGATGAAGTTGATGTCCATGAATCCGTGCCTGTCGATGGGAATCAGGATTTCCCTCTTTTTGTTCGGTTTCGCCATTCTATCAACGGGCAGGTTCTTCAGCCGGACGTGTTTGCCCCACACGATTTCGACGTCTTTGGCGCCTATGCCGAAATAGTGCATAACCACGAGGAGGTCCACGTTCGGATAATACCAGCCGTTCCACTTGATGACAAGGGGCATCGTCCTTACCACGTTGTCGGGTCCGGCGAAAATATTCGCGAAGCCAATTCCCCTGGCGGCATCGGAGAGCATCGGCGTCGGGGGCACCGCGTCGACAACCTTGTCCGGCGTCGTGTCACGGGGGTCAACGGGGAAGCGTATGCGGTTCAGTATGGCTATCCGTTCTTTCTGGTCGCCGTAGCTCTTGTCGACATATTTGGTCTCGAATGGATAGTCGAGGAACACGTTGCCGCTCCGGCGTATCGCCTCCGCGAATTCCTGCTCTCCCTCCTTGTGATCGAGAAACATCACGTCAAAGAGTATCGCCCGGGGAAGACCGGAACCCACGTAGCGGATGAAACGCGCGTGGATGTCCCAGGGGAACATCCATTGTATTCCCATGTCGGAGAAATGGCGTATGGTGGTTTCGTCGATACCGAGTATGACGATGTCGTTCCTGGCTCGTTTGTTGGGCTCCCTTCGCTCCACGCCTTTTTTTAGAATCTTCGTGACTTCCCCCGGGGCGCGGAAAAAAAACATGTAGTCAGTGGCCCCGAGTTCCATCCGCTCGAATATCGCAGAATAATAAAGTATGACAATCAGGATAAAGGTCCCTATGGAGATGAGAAGGCCCATGAGATGTTTTCGTTCGAAACTGGGAAGTGCCATATGCCCGCCTCATGGAAAGGATTGATCGCAGCTACGGTTGCGAATAGATTGAGGCTCACGGTGAATAATTTCAAGTGATTAATCTGAGATTGAGTGAAAATCCGACGGTACGCATGGCCCTGGTGGGGCGGGCTTTCAGGATGGTGGAGAAACCTGGGCGCGGTAATAATTCTTGACAAATGGGTCCATTGTAGACGTGTAGGGCCTGACGGCGGCACGAGCGGCACTGCCGGCATCAACATACAATACATGCGACGTGGGTAATACGTTGAATCTTAAGAACCAGATAGCCGAGATCGTGAAAAATGCCGTTGCAACGGCCGTTGATGACGGCGCAATCCCACCCGAAATTCGCGGAGTCGACGTCAAGATCGAGTATCCCCGCGACCAGAAATTCGGTGATTACGCGACTCCTTTCGCCCTTGAGTCGGCCAGGGTGATGAAGAGATCCCCCATGGAGATTGGCTCAATCCTGGCACCCTACATGGGCGGGGACAGTCGAATCGACACCGTGGAAGTGGTGAAACCCGGTTTCATCAACATGTTCATCTCAAGAAAGTTTCTTTTCGATACCATGAAGGAGATCATCCGCCAGGGGCAGGACTTCGGGAAGGTGAAAAAGGAGGAACCGAAGAGGATAAACATCGAATTCGTATCGGCCAATCCAACGGGTCCCCTCAACATCGTAAACGCGCGGGCCGCGGCCGTGGGCGATACGATCGCGAACCTTCTTGAGTTCACCGGCGATATCGTTGACCGGGAATTTTACGTCAACGATCACGGCAACCAGGTGGATCTGCTGGGCCTCTCCGTCCGGGAGCGGATGCGGGAGCTTCGGGGCGAGCAATCGGAGTTCCCCGAGGACGGATACCATGGCGAGTATGTGAGGGATATCGCGCGTCATATACTTGAGGAATGCGGGGATGAAACAGAGGGAATTGAAGACGGGGCTGGGCTCGTGGAATATCTCGCGAGCAAGGCCGTGGAGTACAACGTTGATGGCCAGCGAAGGGATCTCGAGGCATTCAACGTGCGATTCGCGAACTGGTTCCGGGAGAAAACGCTCCATGACGCGGGGAGGGTGGGCGGCACCCTTGACGCGCTCAGGTCCCGAGGTGTCGTGTATTCCGACGAGGGGAAGGAGTTTTTCCGGTCGACCGGTTTCGGCGACGACAAGGACCGCGTGCTCGTCCGTGATGACGGGAGGCCCACCTACTTCCTCGCGGACATCGCCTACCACCATGACAAGATAATGAGGGGTTACGACCATCTCATCGACATATGGGGACCCGATCATCACGGCCATATCACCAGGATGGAGGGCGCAATGGACGCCCTGGGATTCGGGAAAATTCTCACCATCCTCGTTGCCCAGCAGGTGAACCTTCTCCTGGAAGGGGAAACGGTGAAGATGTCAAAGCGCCTGGGACAGTTTTCGACGATGCGTGATCTCATCGAGGAGATCGGTGTTGACGTGGCCCGCTATTTCTTCGTGATGCGATCACTCGAGAGCCACCTCGATTTCGACCTCGCCCTGGCGAAAAAGGAAAGCTCGGAAAACCCGGTATTCTACCTGCAGTATGCTCACGCGCGGATCTGTTCTCTCTTCCGTGAGGGAAATACCAGGAATGTTCCCTACGACCCGGCGTCCGCCATCGAATCGCACCTTTGCCATGAGGCGTCGGTTCTTCTCATGAAGCACCTGGCCAGGTTCCCCGAGGAGATACTTGACGCCGCTGAGAAATGCGAACCCCACAGGGTCACCTCGTATCTCATGAAGGTGGCCCAGGCCTTCCATCGTTTTTACAGCGAGCACCGCATTCTGACCGATGATATCGAGCGGACCGTTACCTACCTCGCCCTGTCCGACGCCGTGAGGATCGTCATGGCGAACGGACTCGGAATACTTGGCGTCACGGCACCGGAAAGAATGTAGACACGGCGTAAACGGAGGCCCAGGCTGATGAAACGGGTCACGGTCCTCTCAACTGGCAGCGAACTGCTCAGTGGAAGGGTCAGCGACATCAACGCGTCGCAGGTGTGCGGGCTGCTGTATCCCCTCGCAGTCGACGTCCGAATGATCATGGTCGTGGGTGACGATATCGACGAACTGGAGCGGGCGATCGGGATCGCCCTTGAAGGGAGCGAAATACTCATCATCACCGGAGGGCTCGGCCCCACCGACGACGACAACACCATAGCCGCGCTGTCGCGCATCCTGCGTCTCTCAACGTGCGTCAATAAAAACGCGCAAAAAAAAATGGAATCGTTCTTCGCATCAATGGGCATCGAAATGTCCCCCGCGGATCTAAAAATGGTCGAGATACCCGCGGGATCGAGGCCTGTCGAGAATCCCACGGGACTTGCGCCGGGTTTTATCATTCATGAGCGCGGCGTCGTGGTAATCGCACTTCCCGGGGTTCCCGGAGAAATGCGTGTGATGCTTGAACAAAGCGTCGTGCCGTATCTTGTCAATGATCTGGGATTACCCGAGAGAAGCAGCATCACCTTCAGGGTGACGGGCATGAAGGAATCGGAGATAAATGCCATTATGGGGGAGATGGATCTTCCACGGGATGCAATTGAATGGGGCATCACCGCCGGAGGCGGTGTGGCGGCCGTGACGCTCGTCTCCAGTGTGCCGGGGCGCCATTCCTGGAACGACGTGATCGTCCGCGCGCGGAAGTCATTCGGCCCACGCTATCTCGATCCGCGATTTCGGTCGCCGGAGGAGGAGGTGGTCCAGCGACTTCGTGAGGCGGGGCTTACCGTCTCCCTCGCGGAGTCGTGCACCGGGGGCCTCGTGGCAAAGAGAATCACGGATATTCCGGGCGCCTCGGATGTTTTCCCGGGGGCCGTTGTGGCCTATGGGAATGAAGCGAAAATGGCGCTGCTCAACGTGAAACCCGCGACCCTTGCTGAAAAAGGCGCCGTATCCGAAGATGTAGCCGCGGAAATGGCGACGGGGGCCATAACGGCTATGAAGACTGATATCGCCGTGGCGATAACGGGCATTGCCGGTCCCGGGGGCGGTACCGCGTCCAAACCCGTGGGAATGGTCTGTTTCGGCATGGCGTATTCGGGGGGTGTGCGGACCAATACGAAAATCTTCAGTGGCGGCAGGGACCGCATACGAACCTTCGCATCCCTTGCTGCCATCGAAATGCTGCGTGATCATCTTTTCGACGGGATGTGAGGTCTCCCATGCCCCTGGGTCGAATCCTGAAAAAGCCCGGATCGCGAGGCCGTCCTCATCAGGGATGAAACAATTCCCGTAGACAGGGGTCATATACCATACCTGGCCGCAATCGAGGGCCCGGATGATTGGGGGAATGGCTGCTGGTCGTGTCACGAAAAATACTCATATCATCTTTGCTCCTTCTGCTTTCCGTCCACGCATTGCCTGTGCGCGCCCAGGATGCGCGCCGGCTCTTCGAACAGGGCATGGAGGCATTCAAAAAAAGTAATTTCCTATCAGCCGAACTTCTCTTCAGAAAGACCATCGATGCGGGTTCGGACGAATACCGCGACCGCGCATGGTTCCATCTCGCCCGTTCTATGCATGCCAGGGGTGATCATACATCCGCACTTTTTGAATTTAACAGGTTCCTGAACCGGTGCACCACCGAGAGCCTCGCCGTTGAGACGAGATTCTGGATGGGTGAATCCCGCTATCACCTGGGGGACACGCACGAGGCCATGGAGGAATACCGGCGCTACGTGAAGAAAAGTCCGTCAGGATCTCTCGCCTCGCGTGCCCATGAGCGCATGGGAGACATGTACTATGATCAGAAACGCGGCGATGAGGCGATACTCGAGTGGGACGCGGCAATCCTGAAAGGGGCCGATGATGAAAGAAAACGCTCGCTTCGGTATCGGAAGGCACGTGCACTATACGAGTCAGGCAGGTACGACGAGTCCCTCGGCCTGCTTCCACGTCCCGGCAGCATAGTGAACGGCCGTGAGGGCGCACGCATGATGGTGCTTTCTGGAATGGTGTATCAGAAGCTGGGCGACGACAGGAACGCCGCCGCGGCGTTCCAATCCATTCCCGTCGAGATGAAGCATGATGCGGACCTCAGGGATTCGGTCTTCTACGAGGCGCGGTCGCAGATCAATCTCGGGAACCGGGCGGCCGGCGAAGGGCTCCTCCGGGGATACCTGCGGCATGGCGGTGAGGCGCCCATGTACCAGGAAGCCCGTTGTGAACTGGGCGCCCTGCTCATGGCGGGAGACGGGAGCGCCGAGGGGATCGACCTCCTCGAAGGGGTGAGGTCCTCGAAGGCGCGGCAGGAGACGAGAGTCCGCGCGTCGAAGCTCCTGGGGCTGTTCTATCTTGATCGTCAACCCGCAAGGTCGGTTGCCTACCTCGAGGAATCCCTTGCGGGTGCCGCCGTGGAGGAGCGCAGCGGTCTTCTCCTCGCGCTTGGCAGGGCGTATGCCCTTGCCGGCCGTCATGACGATGCCATTGCGAAATTCTCGGCAATCATCAAGGATGCGCCTTTCGCAGGAGAGAGGGATGACGCCGGTTTTTTCATCGGGCTTTCCTACCTCGAAAAAAGTGATTTCGAATCCTCCATGAAAGCATTCGAAACGATACGTCGGGACCATCCTTTTTCACGACATTACTCGGAATCAAGATACTACCTCGCGCTGGCTCGAAGCAGGAATGGAGACACGGCGGGGGCGATATCAATTCTGGAGGAGCACCTCAGGGAAAGGGCTCCGGCGAAGAAGTACGAGGCGGCACTTCTGCTGCTAAGGCTCCTGGTCGGGAAGAAAGACTTCGCCGGTGCGGGCAAAACCGTCGCGGTGCTGGTGCGGGATCACGCAGGAGAAAATGGCCTTGACGAGGCCCTCCTTGAGTATGCCGAGGCCCTTCTCGCGGCCGGCGTAGCAACGACGAAACAGCTCGAAGCTCTCGCCGCACGATTCACAGGTACTGAATACGGCGCAGATCTCGACTACCTGATCGCGAACGACCACTATGACAGGAAGCGGTACGGGGAGGCACTCCGGCATTACAGCGACTATCTTGCCACGACCTATACCGCGCACAGGGGTGGAGCGATTCTGGGAAGAACAAGGTGCCTGTACGAGCTGGGACGTTACGATGAAATCGCGGCCGCGCCCGGTGAAGGCGGAGGTCACGGCATGGATTCTAAGGGGCTCGCCGAATGGCGGCTCCTCCGTGCCCGATCCCTGTACCGCCTTGAACGGTACGGGGAGTCGTACGAAAGTTTTGACTCGTCACGACTGGGGGACTACCGGAGTGACGACCTCCGCATATTCCTGGAGTGCGCGCTCCGAGTCGGGGACCGGCCCTCGGCAATGAGGGCCCTGGGACTTATCGAGAACGACAGGGAGCGATACTCGGAATCACTGTATTTCATCGGTCGGTTTTACATGGAGAGGCAGGACCCCGGTGAAGCCGAACGGTACCTGAGAAGGGTGGTGGATGAATTCCCGGGGTCCGTCCAGGAGGGGCAGGCACTGATTTCCCTTGGGGAGCTTCGGCTCCTGGGCGGGGATCCGCGGGGTGCGCTCGCCCTTGTCGCAGGCATCGATGTCACGGCGGGGGGGGATATCCAGGTCTGGAAGAACGCGACTTTGATCCGATGTCATTTTGCCCTGGGCATGCCGGATGAGGCGCTTGCCCTTGCGGAAAAGGCGCAGCGGGGCCTACTGCGGTGCCCATGCGGAGAGCCGGTGATGAAACTGGCCCTTGATCATTATTACAGAAAAAAGGATTTACAGCAATTCCGGCGTTATGCTACATTTCTCGCGCGATACAGGGGCAATGAAGAATTGATTGACCATCTGTCCGGGAAACTGAACTTCCAGGCGGGGAATTTCACGGTTGCGTATCGGCACTTCAAGGAGCTTTCCGACAGGCAAACGCCGTACCGGGACGAGGCGCTCTACCACGTGGGACTTCACGAACTCCTCGTGCTCGGCAACGCCGAGACAGCGGGGAATGCATTTTCCGCGCTGCTCGAGGACTTCGATGAGGGTAATGCCTTCAGGGTAAAGGCGCTCGTGGAGATGGCATTGATCCACAGGGAGAAAGGCGAGGAAATGAAAGCGCGTGACTGCCTCATGGCCATACTGCGACTGACGAAAAAAGGAAACGCGAACACGCAGGCCGTGAACCTGGTCGAGCAATTCGAATATAAAGCGCCGTAAACCTTCTCATCGGTTGGCGGACGGAGGGTTGACATGGAAGATGCGCCATCGGTACTTGTTGTTAACGGACCCAACCTGAATCTTCTGGGGACCAGGGAGCCGGAAATTTACGGCACGGCCTCCCTGGACGATATCAAAAAGCTTATTGAAAGCAGGGCCGGGGACTATCGCGTGAAGGTGATATTCTTCCAGTCGAATTCCGAGGGCGCGATCATCGATCACCTTCACCGCCATCTCGATGCCCAGGGATTGATAATCAATCCCGCCTCATTCACGCATACTTCCATAGCTATACGGGACGCGATCGCCTCCACGGCGATTCCGGCGGTGGAGGTGCACCTTTCCAATATTCATGCCCGGGAGGATTTCAGGCGCGTATCGCACATAGCCCCGGTTTGTGTAGGGCAGATCGCGGGCTTCGGTATCGATTCGTATCGTCTCGGTTTCGATGCCCTCATGCGTCATATCGGGATTTCGGAATCGCGCTGAAAAGCGTGATCACACGACCGTGTTGCCCCGGATGCCCTTCTCGATTTCATGGCGCTGAAGCGCGGTTGAAATTATTGAATCGAGTTCAGTCTGCCGTACGGGCTTGATGAGATACCCGTAATGACGGATGCGGTCTGCCCGTCGTATGGTGGTCGAGTCGGCGTTGGCGGTCAGAAAGATGACGGGCACGTCATGTTCCCGGGCGATGAGGGATGACGCCTCGATGCCGTCCATGTCGTTGCCGAGGAATATGTCCATGATAATCAGATCGGGAAGAATATCCTTTACGAGCCGCACCGCCTCCTCGCCCGAGGAGATAGTGGCGGAAACGCGATAGCCCACCTTTTCCAGCATCCGCCTTATGTCAAGGGCGGTGATCATTTCATCTTCAACAAGCATGATATTTTCATTCATGAAGCTACCCAGACAACAGGATCAATATACATTATTTTTTCGTCATGTGCAACTGAAATTAAGAATTTTTAACGCGTTTCTACGGATCATGGCATCAGTTTTGACCTGATCAGCCGTATCATGTCCTGGAGCTCATCATTATCCATGGCTTCCACCATGAGACGGTCCCGGCGGACATGGGAAAGCAGCGCCCGGTGCACGTCTTCCGGGAGCCCGCCGTATTGACCGATGCAGGACCTGATACGCGCGTGAAGGCTGAATTCCAGCTTTTTCCTCGGATCGAGGGAGAGATACCCGTCAATATCGGCAAGCATTGCGCGGCGATCCCCGGGGAGCTTCCCGGATATATCCAGGAGGTTTGACGCGCTGCCGCTCAATATCTCCGTGGCGCACTCGGTTTGTTCCACGATTGTCCGGATTTCCTTGACCGTCGCTTCTTCCGTGGCCTCGATAAACTCACCATTGTCAACAGCCGTTTCAACGCGTGTTCCCGGGAATATTTCCAGGGTCCTCAGTCGAACGAATTCCGGTGCTATCCGGGTGAGCAATTCCGACGTTGCGACGGCATGGATTTCAGAAAGTTCAGATCCTCCAAGCCCGGGCATCACGTACACCGAGCAGGACAGGCCCGCTTCCTTGGCCTTGAGACATCCGTCAATATGCTCGGCCGCCGTTACTCCCTTCTCCATGAAGGAGAGCACGCGGTCGCTTCCGCTTTCCAGGCCGAAATGCACCCTGTCGATGCCCGCCTGTTTGAAGGCTCGGAGATCCTTCACCGTTTTCCTGCGTGATGCCGTGGAGGTTCTCCCGTAGACGGCAATGCGCCTGATGGATGAAAAGGATGAACGAAGCGCGTCGATCGTCTCATGAACGAAATCCGGGGAAAGAATAAGGGAATCTGCGTCTCCGAGAAAACAGGTGGCGCCTCCGGCGATGCGCCATGATAGTATATGGTTCATGCACCCCGCGATGCCAGGATTGCTGTCAAACCATGATGAGAACCATGCGAGCCGGGAATCTACTATCGCATCGGCGTCCTTATCGTGGGCTTTCACATCGCCGAGAATACCCGCTTCGTGATGTGCCCTGGTGACGGAATCCGCGAGGGAGGGCACCCTTCCGAAATCGGCATGTGAGTATACCGGATACCCCATGCCGTTCTCGAACATGAAGTCGTCCATGGCGCGCGCCCTGGCGATGTCTTCCCTGATCTCTTTAATACTCCGCCTGGAGAAGGCCGAGCCAGTCTTGTAGACGGGGCAGAACCGGCACCTGTTCCAGTAGCAGTTCCTCGTGAGGCGGAAGGTGAGGCTCGAGTTCTCGGTGGGCGGCCGTATTGAACAAATTTCGAAGGAGCGAAGGGAAAGAATGTCGGTTTTCGTGAACATGCAGGGCGGCTCTTATTGGGCTGGGCCCGTGTCACTCCACTGTGACGCTCTTTGCGAGATTGCGGGGCTGGTCGACGTCGCACCCGCGCAGAACGGCGATATGATAGGCCAGGAGCTGGAGTGGTATCACGGTAAGGAGGGGCGAGAATAGTTTCATTACTTCGGGCACGTAAATCACGTGGTCGGAATACCGCCGGACACCTTCGTCCCCTTCCGTGGCAATAACGATGATGCGGCCGCCCCGCGCCTTGACCTCCTCCATGTTGCTGATGATTTTATCATAGATAATGTCCCTGGGGGCGATGAAGACCACTGGCATGTTCTCGTCTATGAGCGCGATGGGGCCGTGTTTCATCTCCGCCGCGGGATAACCCTCTGCGTGGATATAGGATATTTCCTTCAGTTTGAGGGCGCCCTCCAGGGCGACGGGGAAATTCACCCCTCGTCCCAGGTATAGAAAGTTATGATTGTCCTTGTAGGTTTCGGCGATGGACCTGATGTGGGCGCTCGAATCGAGAAGCTTCGCGATCATCGAAGGAATTTCGTGGAGCTGCTCGACGCACACCCTCGCTTCTTCAGTGTTCATGTCCCTTCGCCGCGCGAGGAGGAGGGTAAGCAGTATGAGCACCGTGACCTGGGACGTGAAGGCCTTCGTGGAGGCCACGCCGATCTCGGGGCCCGCGTGGATGTACACGCCGCCGTCGCTTTCCCGGGCAATGGTGCTTCCCACGACATTGGTGATCCCGAGGACCTTGAGTCCCTTTGATTTTGCCTCGCGCAACGCGGCAAGCGTGTCGGCGGTTTCGCCGGACTGGCTGATCACAATGATGAGATCGCCGCGTGACAACACGGGCTTCCTGTATCGGAATTCGGATGCGTATTCAACTTCAACGGGTATCCGCGCGTATTCCTCGATGAGGTACTCGCCGATGAGCCCGGCGTGCCACGAGGTGCCGCAGGCGATGAAGATGACCCGCTTGATATCGCCGAATTCCTCATCGGTGAGGCGAAGACCGTCGAGGCGGATGAGGCCCGAGTCCCGAACGGCCCGGCCCCGGAACGCGTCATGAATGGTCTCGGGTTGTTCGAATATCTCCTTCAGCATGAAATGCTCGTAGCCCATTTTTTCGATCGAGGTGATGTCCCAATCGATATCCTCCGCCTCTTTTTCGATTGAATTCAGGTTAAGGTCGTAGGTCGTGAAGCCGTCGATGGTGATGTCGGCGATTTCACGGTCCTCGAGATAAATGACGCTGCAGGTATGCTCGACGACTGCGCTGGCGTCCGATGCGATTATCATCTCTTTGTCGCCAACGCCGATGAGCAGGGGACTGCCGTTTCGTGCGGCGATGATCCTACCCGGTTCAAGCTTCGACACGACGAGGAGACCGTACGTGCCTTCGAGTTTCGTCACGGCCTTCATCACGGCATGCAACAGGTCTCCGGATCCTTCATAATAATACTCGACCAGGTGGGCGATGACCTCGGTGTCGGTTTCACTTTTGAGGGTGTGACCTTTTTGTAGCAGCATGGTCTTGATCGAGTTGAAGTTTTCGATGATGCCGTTATGAACAATGGCGATCCGTTCATGACAGTCGGTATGGGGATGCGCGTTAAGGTCAGAGGGAGCGCCGTGGGTCGCCCAGCGGGTGTGCCCGATGCCCGTACGATAGCGCAGTAATTTTGATGAGTCCTCACCCGCCAGGGTCTTCTCAAGGACGGAGAGCTTCCCGCTCTTTTTGCGAACATACAGGTCGTCCCCCGCGAGGGCGACACCGGCGGAGTCATACCCGCGATATTCCAGGCGTTTGAGACCGTTGAGGATCACTTCAACGGCGCTTTTCCCGCCGACGTAGCCCACGATTCCACACATTTTTTGAATACCTCGCGGTGTACCCGCCATGCGGGTGAAGCCTGAATCGTCATCACCCGCCGGTCGTAATGATCTGTCGGTATCGGCCATGACAGCCTCAGTGTCAATGTGCCGCTTTCGCAAGTGGATGTAATACTACCGGCGGATAAATAGTCAAGAGATAAAAAATTGGCTTCCGATGATTAACCTGGTAGGATAACGCGCCAAGGCGTTACGGGAACCTACGCATATTGCAAATGACAGCCAAAAAATTGTTGTTGAGTTCAACGGGAAGTGGTAGCATGATATAATCTTTTTCAGCGAATAATAGAAAGCAATGGGTGATCTGCGACCGCACACGAGACGAAGGCTTTTATGGGAACGATATTCCCCGGAAGACGCGGTGGAAAACGAGCGCTTTTCCGATGCGTTGAAGCATAGAATAGACGACTATGGCGTGGGGACTGTTTTCATCATTTCCTCCGAGGAAGTCGATGCGGAAAAATACCTCTTCCTGGTGGGAATGCTTGAATCCCTGGGGATGAGGGTGAGGAATATCCACCTGTCTCTGGCGGAGGAATCCCTGTTCACGGGCATGGTCAAGGTTCTGGATGAGATCGTCGGGAGATTCACCTCGGAAAGTTGTCTCGTGCTCTCCTACGGCAGAAGCCTTGCCCCGCTTCTCGTCGCGTGCTATAATGTCCGTGCCGGGGAGTCTCCCTCGAAGGCCATCAACAGGGTCCGGGCGTTCGATGCGGCATGCCTGAGGGATGCTGAAGAGAAGTTATTCGTCTTTACCTTCGGAAAACGAATACATTCAACTGACGGTGATCGGGAGCGGGACAGCGAGGATCTGCTTCCATGGAGCGATGGATGAGCGGAGAGGGGCGAATCATGTTCCGTCTTGGGGCGCCCTGGAAAATAGAAGAAATGTTATTGTAAAAATATTGACCTGGAAAAATATTGTCACATCTCAAACACCGGGTGATGCACATGGAACTGATTGATTTTGAAAAGAGCGGCGGTCTTGTCCCCGTCATAGCACAGGATTGCAGGACAAACGAGGTCCTGATGATCGCCTACATGAACGGGGAGGCCTGGGATCTGACCCTGAAATCAGGTATCGTTCACTACTGGAGCAGGTCGAAGAAGAGAATATGGAAGAAAGGAGAGTCTTCGGGCAACGTGCAGGAAGTTCGCGAGATACGTGTTGACTGCGACAATGACGCGGTATTGATAAAGGTTAACCAGATAGGCGACGCAGCCTGCCATGAGGGATACCGCAGCTGTTTTTTCCGGGTGCTTCGAGACGGGAAGCTCAAGGTGGACGGGGTCCGCATTTTTGATCCGAAAGAAGTATACGGAGAAAAATAATGAAAAAAATGATAAAGCTGGGAATACCCAAGGGGAGCCTTGAAAACGCAACTATCGACTTGTTCGAGAAAGCGGGGTGGAAGATCTCAGTGTCCTCTCGCAACTATTTTCCAGTTATCGACGACGTGGAAATATCCTGCTCACTTGTTCGGGCACAGGAGATGGCCAGGTACATTGAAAGCGGCGTTCTCGATCTTGGCCTAACGGGACTTGACTGGATTCTTGAAAACGAGGCGGACGTGCGGATTATTTCGGACCTGGTGTATTCGAAGGTGAGCACACGACCCGCGCGATGGGTGCTGGCAGTTCCGGAGGATTCGGATATTCGATCGCTTAAGGATTGCGCCGGCAAAACAATTTCCACGGAACTGGTTAATTATACGAAGAAATATTTTTCGGAGCGAAACATACCCGTACATGTGGAGTTCTCATGGGGGGCGACGGAGGCGAAGGTGGTGGAGGGGCTCGTCGATGCCATCGTCGAGGTCACCGAAACCGGTTCGACCATAAGGGCACATGGATTGAAGATAATCGACACCCTTCTTGAGACGAACACCAAGCTTGTGGCGAACAAGGCGAGCTACGAAGATTCCTGGAAAAACGGGAAGATCCTCCAGATATCCCGGCTGTTACAGGGAGCCCTCAACGCGGAGAAGATGGTGGGCCTTAAAATGAATGTTCCGCAGTCCCAGCTTGAGAACGTCGTGGCCATACTGCCGAGCCTCACCTCGCCGACCGTAGCCCAGCTCTATCGGTCGGACTGGATGTCCGTGGAGACGGTAATAAGCGAGGCGGTGGCGCGGGAGGTCGTCCCGAAGCTGATTGAGGCAGGCGCGGATGGAATAATCGAATATCCACTGAACAAGGTGTTCAACAGGAACGATCTTTGAGCCCATTGCCGTATTTCAGGGAACGATCGGAACCCTCAGGTAGGCGGTGGTTCTGTTTTCATCCGAGGTGATGGCAAGACTTTCCATCGGGGCGCCAAGGCTTTTCAGCATCATTATTATAAGGATAAGCCCGAGGCCTGCGCCTTCGCGAAGTGGATCATCGATATTCCGTATAAAATATTCCGCGATATCACGGCATGACTCCGCGTCTGACAATTTTTTTTTCACGTTGTGGAGCTCGATGTCGGTCATCATCACGGGATTCACCACCTCAACATGGAGCACATCGTCAGCAGCCCAGAGGGCGATTTCAGCCTTGATCCCTTCGCTGCGCGCAATACGTTCCAGGTAGCCCGCGTTTTCCCTGTTCATTTCAAGCTGGAATAGCTGCAGGCCCGTCTGGTAGTCAAATGTTTTGTGAAGGCCGCTCCGTGGTGAGTAATTCTCAAAAAAAATGTTTTTATAATTCGCTTTTATGGCGTTGATGAGAAGTTCCTTAACGCTGGTATAGACAGGTGCGAAAAGATCAGAACAATCATGTTTTTCGAGTATCTCAGTCAGAATGCCTTTTACCTGGTTTTCCACATCGTCGGTAATGGCATATGCGACAACCGTGGCAATAGTGTTCATATTATTGATTTTCATATTGCACGAACGTTTTATAATAATAAGTACCCGAACGCCTACTAATTGGATATATAATCAACAATATACTCCACGGCAAGAAAAAAACCGTCTGGATGGAATTTATTTATTGAAAAATTGTATGTTACTTTAAAGAGTGCCTTTGGTATGGCATCGAGGGGTGGGTAAGTGATTTCCTGCTGGCCGTGCCCCTGATCCGTGGAGAAAAACCAGATTTTTTCATTACCTGATATTTACATTGAAAAAGACCCTTCCCGTCATAACCGTTTTTCTGTTGTTTCACTGCCTTTTGGGATATGCTCAGGATCTGTCGGTTAACATCAATAAAAACGATATGTATTTTAGATCAGGTTTTTCCCGATCATGGATAATGAGCTATCCCCCGGGAGGAGATGACTGGCTGAAAATACCGGGTAGTCCCGACGGCAGGAGAAGCGTTCGTATCAATGATATCGATTACAAGGGGAAGCCTCTTCGGCGTCCCTTCTCACTGAAAGAGTTTCCACCGGAGTATTTTACTCTCCTGACCCATTTTGTTATTCCACCCGGAGTCGCACGTGACGACCTGTTCCTTGGCCTTTTCACTCCCCAGATCGGGGAGAACTGGGAGATATATTTGAACGGGAGGGCCATACACAGGGCAATGCACGTGGCGCAGGACGGGAGTATTGTACGCCACCGGGGGGAACGTGACGTCCTGACCTATCTGAATCCCCGCATGATCAACGAGGGGGAGAATGTCCTTGCCTTCAGGATATACGGCGACCCCACGCTCTCTGACACCGGTCTCTCAAAAAATTCACCGGTACTGATTGAGCATTATCCTTCCCTGGCACGGAAGAGAACCAGGATAATCTCTCTGCTGCTCATAGCCATCTATCTCCTCGTTGGCCTGTACCATATCTCTCTCTTTTTTATCCGTCCCAGTGAGCGATATAATCTCCTTTTCGGTGTTTTTTCAATTATGCTCTCCGTCTACCTTATCTGCAGGACGAGCATGATCTATGAATTCATACCTGATACGAATCTCGCGGTGCTTATCGAATTCATATCATTGTACACCCTGTTCCCGCTTATACTGATCTTCATGGAACTTATCATCAGGGGCCGGATACGTATTTTCACGCGAACCTACACGCTTTTTTGCGCTCTCCTGATCGCCGTTTCTCTTCCCACGCCATTTCCCTTCAGGATCGATGTCCTGAGGATATGGCAGTTTTCAGCGATCATACCCCTTGTCTACTTCCTGGTTTTTCAGCTCGGCCTGCCGTTTTTGAGGGAGGTAAAAAACGTTCGTGTGTCTCCCCGGGACAACCGGCATCCGGGTGTGGGTGGAGCCATCGCGTGGGTGATACGGCAGACGGTGCCAGGAAACCTGATGATGGGAGCGCTTATTATCGCGGCATGCACTGTTTTTGACGTCCTGAACGCGCTTTATTTTAACCTTGGTTTTGTAACGGCAAATTACGGTTTTTTTATCTTCATCATGGGTGTGACAAGGGTGCTCTCGAACCGATTCCGTGGACTTTACAGTGAAATTGACGTGCTGCACGTGGATCTCGACAGGAAGTCCAGGGATCTTTCCGAGACAAGGCTGCAATACGGACTTTCACGCGAAAAATTCAGGCTCCTCGTGGAGGGTTCACAGGATATCATATTCTCTCTGGACGAAAATTTCAGGTTTATCGCGGCTAACAGGGCGCTTAACGAAATACTCGGCGTAGATCTGGAAAAGATACGGACAAAGACCCTCTTCGATCTGCTTCAGGGAGAACCGGGCATGATGTCGGTCACCGTTCAATTTGTCCAGGAAAAGCTCGATCGGTTCATGCGGGAAAAAAAACCGATACATATCAAGCTTGATTTCAGGAACAGTTTCGGTATCGAGCCAATTACGATGCAGGTGCGGCTGGAATACATTCAGATCGAAGGGAGGAACGAGATATTCGGGAGGGCGACCCGCGTTACGGATGACATGCTTAACCGGTTCCTTCTTGCCGAGCGCCACAGCTACAGGATCGGTAATCTCCTTCTCGTTGCGGACGACCTGAGCTATCGGATTACCAGGAATCTCGGTCGCTACACGGGCAAGAGCGAACGGTCGCTTTTGCGCGTTGCCATCCGGGAGATAATAATCAACTCGATCGAGCATGGCAACCTGGGCATTACGTTTGACGAAAAGACGAGGGAGACATCAAGGGACACATACTTTTCGTATCTCAGTGAAAGGCAGAACGATCCGCGATATCGAGACAGGACCGTGACGGTGGAATATGAAATGAACGAGGACCGCGTCATCTACGTGGTCCAGGACGAGGGAAGGGGGTTCGATTTTTCCACGTACCTTTCCGAGGACGGCCCTGCCAGTGAAAATTTTCTTGCCCATGGACGGGGCATAGCCCTTGCGAAGGGGATATTCGATGAAATCTCCTATCATAACGGCGGAAGCCGCGTGGTCCTTGTGAAAAAATTTAAATGAGGGCCATCATAAAGGTGATGCCGGTGATCACCGCCAGCGCGAAACTCCTGGAGTGAGCCCCAAAGATAAAAAAAAGCCCGCCGTTAAGCGGGCTTTTCTGTCATTCGATGTTCGAGCGGGACGGGAGTTACTGGTCCACCTTCTCGATCGCCGAAGTGGGAGGCAGTATGTCGACATACATGGTGAACGACACGATGTCGGACAAATTGCCGACCTTGTCTACCGCCCGTGCGTCAATCTGGTGTTTGCCGTTGGTCAGGAACTGAATCACGTCTTTGTAGGGAACGAAGTCTCCTTTCCCGTCAAGGCGATAGAAGATTGCCCCGACACCGGATTCCGCGTCCTCGGCGAGAATGCTGTATTTCACGTCGGAACTGGCGACATTATAGGTGTCGATGACCTTCAATTCCTTGTCAGGCTTGATCGAAAGTGTCGGCGGGGTCGTGTCCGTCGCGAGAAGTATGGTCGCCTCCTTCATATCGATCAGGTTTCCTTCTTCGTCAAGCACACGGAAGGAAAACGCCTCGGTGGGGTTCCCGACATTGTCAACTGCCCGTGCCTTAAGGTTTACCGTGCCTTCCGCGGGCATTGAGAAGGGAGCGACATATTCCTTGTAGGTGGTGCCGTCGGTGGAGTACTCAATCTTGTCAACGCCGGACATGGCGTCTTTTGCGTTGATTGCGAACAGGACGTTCTTGGGGTAATAAATTTTGTCGCCGATCTTTTTTACGGGCTTGTCGGTGGACATGACGACTTCGGGTCCGGTATTGTCAACGGCAACGATGTACGATTTTGCGGGCTCGCTGTTGCCGGCCTTGTCGATACCGAAGTAGCTGATGGTGTGGTAGCCTTCCTTCTCAATGGCGAAAGGTGATTCATAGACCGCGAGCTCGCCGTCATTGACGCGGTACTGAATCTTGTCAATGGCGAGATCATCATCGGCCGTGAGCTTGAATCTGACCTTCGAATTCACAAAGGTGGTTTTACCGTCAGTGTAGGACTTCGCCACGGGCGCCAGGCCGGAGGTGGAACCTTCTTCCACGGTCTTTACGGTTTCTGTTGTCTTTGTTTCGTCGACAAGTGCGGGTTTGCTTTCGTCGGCGGCGTCCTCGCTCACGACTGGTTCCGTGGTCGCCGGTTCATTCTGTGTGTACGCTATACCGGCGTACATCATTCCGAGCGCCATGCTGATCGAAATGATTAGCAATTTCTTAAACATCTGATACCTCCATCTCGGTTAATATAATATATTGTCAGGTTAGTTTCGGTTCTGAAAATGACATGAAATCGATATAACCATTCAGTTTACTATTGAACATGGATTTATTTATTGTCAATAGATATTTATGCTAAAATGACATAAAAAATCCACAATTACGTCAATAGTTAAATTCTGCAGGAATACCCCGGTCGTACCGCAGGGACGGGCGGGGTTGTGCCGTGCCGAAGAATGATTCCGGTGTATTGAACGGAGGCACCGCAGGGAAATGTACCAGGGGCTGATTCTATCATTGATAACGCCATGGTAGCCAGTCGAGGATTCGATCGCACGTGCGTCCCGGGAGGGATGAAAGCGGAATCCGGAGCAGGATCGGCTGGTAAATTGCGGGATTGATGTAAATGGCGTAGATGCATTTTGAGGTATGGAAAATTTCCTTTCCGGAATAGTAAAAGATATGGTCCCGGGATTCGATTCTGGGCAGCGGTGGCGGGGTATAGATAACCCCGGCAGTTACTTCTTCAATTTCCGGGAAATCCGAAAACGATGACAGCTTGATTTTCCCGTCAAGACTGCAATAAAGGAATATATATTGATCGATGTATTCGTTGTATGAAAGCGAGGGTTCGCCCATCACGTCCTGGACCAGAGGCATAGCACGGTCAATTTCAGCGTGCCATTCGCCTCCCTTTCCAAGGAATTGATACCGGTCCCTGTTTTTCAGATCGTTCGGGGAAACGCGCGCGATGAAGGCGGGAACACGGTCCTTCGTTGCGGGTCCGTGGCCTAAAAGATACAGATAGTCACCACGAAGAATGACCGAATCGCCGAACACAGGCTCCCCTTCGTGAAAAATCTTCGCGGTTCGCCTGAAGGCAACGGGATCACCGGGGCGCCAGGCCTCCGGCATCCTCCATTCAGCGAGACCCACACCCATGATGCGTACCGGCAGCAGGCTTTCGCTTTTTTGTATCGTGGGATCTACATAGACAATGATATAGTACACGTAGACGATTCCGTCAAGAAGGATGCCGTCGATGGCCCAGAATCGCCAGCGCCGCGGGTCCTCCCCCGGACTGTTTTTAATGAAGGGCTTCACCGATCCGCCCTCACGGTGGAACGTGAACGGCAGCTCCCGGAGGCTGGATGCATCGGGAATGGGCGAGAAGGCGAGGGAATTGCTGATCATTCCCTTCATGGAAGCGGCGTCCTCGAATGTTGAACTCACGGAGAGGGTGCCCTTCCATGAGCCGAGGATCGTGTCCCCGAATGTCCACATCATGATGCCGTCAAGGGGCACCGGCGTGCATCCGTCCTGGCCGAGAATGGATTCCTTTCTGCTTTCACCGAAGATGCCCAGGTTTTCTACCCTTTCACCTGCACAGCAGGTGAGGGAGAGGAGCACCAGGGCGGTTGCAACCGTGCGGTTCAGCAGGAAAAATCGGGCAATCATGCCTTTGTGACGTCCCTGTCGTTGGCCGATGTCCGCGGGATAAGTTCTTCGAGACCCATATGGGGAGGCATCACATCCGCGAGATACATCTTGCTACGCACCGGAGTGTTTATGGATCCATTTCAGTATATCGGAGAAGATTTCCTCCCGGTTCAGCTCGTTGAAATTTTCATGGAAATTATTGTCATGGACCGTGAGCGTGAGCAGCTTCGAATCCATGGAACGAAGGGCTTCGATGCTCGCGCCGGCGTCGGCAAGGACGTCCTGACCCGCGACAACCGCGAAGACGGGGAACCGCTTCCATCGATGGATGTTTTCGAGCACCCATTCCTGGGTTTTCATGGATTCAGCGCCAAGTTTCACCGTGGCCTTTGTGCCGCGGAGGCCCGATTTTGTGTCCGCGTGATGACGGGCGGTAATCGCCGGGTCATGGGTAAGCCGGTCGGTAAAGTCCTCGGGGGTTACCGTCATGGTGGGGGCGATCCTGGCGAGGAAGCCGGCCATTTTCACGAGGAGGGCGGGCATCTTGACCTTGTTCTTGAGCCAGGGGGATGATACGATAAATCCCTTTACTCCGGTTTTGTCTGCGTAATCAAGACCGTACTTGAGGGCGATGAGGGCGCCGTTCGAATGTGACAGCATGAATATCGGGGTGCCGGAATGCTGCTTCGTTACCCAGAGATAAAAGGCGTGTATGTCGGCGGTGTATTCGTCGTAGGAATTGACATGAAACATCACCTTGCCGCCCTTGTTGTACTGAGGAAATGTGCCGTGCCATCTCAGATCCAGTGCATAGGTGGCGATCCCATGCTTCTGGAAATATTTGGCCGGAGTCACCCAGTCTCCGGCGTGGGCCAGGCCCCCGTGTATGCCGATAAGGACCGCCTTGACCTTCCCATCGGGGAGCCATATCCGCGCGAGGAGATTGGTCTTCTCATCGGCCTGGAATACTTCGCATCTTGTCTCGGAAAAATCCATAGGGTACCTCATTGTATTTGAATGATATAGTGATGCAACGGCCCATTTTTGCTGTCAATGATAATATCACCCTCATGAAATTCTTTGCGGGAGGTGGCCATCCAGGACAAAAAAACTCATTTCAAAAACCAGCGCGATGATGTACAGGTTCGAGACTACCGCCGGGTCATGATGATATCCCCCGGGCACGGTAAAAAATAAATTGATTTCTTCATGCGCTGCATGGGAAATGTCAGAATGGACGAATATCTTGCCCCCACTTTATTTATAGAGAGTGACCATCCCGCCGTGATCGAATTCGCGCGAACATCGGCGGGAAACGGCGGCGCTATCGACAGGGCGGTCCGTCTTTATTACGCCGTTCGGGACGGGATCGGTTATAATCCCTATTGCTATACATTCGAAAGGGACGCCTACCGCGCATCCATGATCCTTGAAAAAGGGCAGGGTTTCTGTGTGCAGAAGGCGATACTTCTCGCCGCGGCGGCGCGTGCCGTCGGGATTCCCTGCCGCGTGGGATATGCAAACGTGGTCAACCATCTTACCACGAGGCGGCTCCGGGAGCTTTTGCGGACGGACCTTTTCGTGTTTCACGGCTACAACGAGTTGTTTATCGAGGGGAAATGGGTGAAGTCTACCCCCGCTTTCAACAAGTCGCTCTGCGATAAATTCGGCATTCGTCCCCTTGATTTTAACGGAAGGGATGATTCCATATTTCATCCCCTGGACCTCAAGGGGAGGCGCCACATGGAATATGTCCATGACTATGGATCCTTTCCAGATTTTCCGATCGACCTCATGATCGAAGAATCCATGCGATACTATCCCCACCTCGCGGAGATGATGAAATCACGCGACGCTGGTGGCGGTACCACGGAAACTGATCCGGAACTGCCGTGGGTAAGCGATTCAGGTGCCGATGGGGACGCTGAAAATAGTTGACAAAATCACTCGTTGTCTCCAGTCAATTTATTCAAACCCGCGCGCATGCGCGAAGGGGACAGTGCCGGGGATACGTTTCGCAGGTTGACGTGGTTTTGACCCGGCTTCATATAAAAAAAATAATTCGCATGGTTCGCATGCCGGCGGGCGTGCAAAAATGTTGCCTTGAATGATTCAGGAAGAGAATGAAAAAGAAAGCGGTCATCACGGGCCTGAACGTTATTTCGGCCCTCGGTCTTGATATCGAGGAAAACTGGAAAAACTGCATGACCGGGAAGAGCGGCGTCGGTCCGATAACGATGTTTGATCCCGCGGGTCTCGAAACGAGAATCGCCGCCGAGGTGCCCGCGTCATTTGATGAATATTCATCGGGAATGATAAAAAAGCGCTTGGCCCAGCAGATGACCAGGGTCACGCGCATGGCGTATGCCTGCGCCATAGGTGCGGTGGAGCGCGCGGGTATAGATTTCAATCGGGTTGATCCCGCCCGGTGCGCCGTGGTTTTCGGAACCGTCTCCACGGGGAATTCGAGCGTGGAACGCGGGACAACGTCAAAGAACCGGATAATCAAATGCATGAGCAACGCGATCCCCGCATGGATCGCGCTCCATTACGGGATAGAGGGCCCCAACTATTCGGTCAACACCGCCTGCGCCTCATCGGCGTACGCCATGGCCTTCGGTTACGACATGATACAGAGCGGGAACGCGGATGTCGTGATCGTCGGCGGCGCCGATTCGACAGTCAATCCCGAGGAGATAGCGGGATTTAACGAGATGTTCGCCCTGAGCACGAGGAATGACGAACCCGGGCGCGCCAGCAGGCCCTTCACCGCGGACCGGGACGGATTCGTCATAGGAGAGGGCGCCGGTGTGCTTGTACTTGAATCGGAGGAATCGGCGCTTCGACGAGGCGCTTCGATAGAGGCCGAGCTCGCGGGGTATGGGCTCACCAGCGAGGCCTATAACATCATGGCACCGAAAAAAGACGGGGAGGGGATGCGCGCAACCATAAACCGTGCCCTCCGCCATGCCGGCGTACTTCCGGAAGGGGTGAATTACATCAACGCCCACGGCACGTCGACGACCCTGAATGATCTTTATGAGACCATGGCCATAAAAAAGGTTTTCGGCGATTACGCGCGAAGCATTCCCGTTTCATCGGTAAAATCAATGATCGGTCACACGATAGCCGCCGCGGGGGCCATCGAGGCCGCAATCACGGCGCGGGGGGTCCGTGAAGGCATCGTTACTCCCACGATCAACTACGACAGTCCCGACCCCGATCTCGACCTTGATTATGTGCCGCACGACGCAAGGAACCACAAAATAGATGTTGCAATATCGAACTCATTTGCCTTTGGTGGTCACAATGCCTCTCTGGTATTGAAAAAGTACGGGTGACGGATTCCGTTGCCTGTCGATGTCTGGAGAAAAACATGGCAAAGATTGATAGCGGTACAAAAGACGAGGTCCGAAGGATCGTGTACGAATTCTTCTCCGAGGAATGCGAAGTCCCCTTTGACGACCTGAAGGACACCACGAACGTCATAAAGGACCTGGAAGGTGATTCCCTGATGTTTCTCGAACTTCTTGAAATATTCAAAAAGAAATACGGTCTCACCATTGAACTGAAAACCGTGGGCAAGTACGTGGTCAAACACCCGGCTGAAACCATCGGTGCGATCATAGACATGACGATGCTCATCATCGAGCATGAAAACGGAATCGCGGAACTCACGTAGAGCCGGCGAGAGTGTAGGGCACCCCGATGACAAAAATTGCTGCAATCTTTCCAGCCTTCGGCTGCGCCTACCTGGGTAACGAGGGGGAGATCCTTCGCGGTCTCGGCGGTGAGCTCGATTACCATATCGAGCGGGCAGCCGATTATGCGGGTCTTGACGCCATGGCCTTTGAGGCCTCTCGGGACGGTTCCTTTGAGAGCGAACTCCAGTCACAGTATGCCGTCTACGTGTACGGCGCCACGGTATCGCGGCTTCTCCGCACCGGCAGGGTCCATTCCGCCTGCGCAGCGGGTTACAGCATGGGGCTCTATGCCGCCCTTCATCACGCCGGATCGGTAAGTTTCGAGACTGGACTTTCCATGATCCGGAACGCCTATGACGCCATCGAAGCGGCTTCGGCGGGTCGTGCGTTCGGAACCGGCGCGATATCCGGACTCGACCGGGCCGACCTCCAAGCGATTATCGGCACGCGCACCGACGTGGAGATAGTAAATGAAAACAGCGAGCACGGCTTCCTCGTATCGGGCCACCTTGAGGGCGTCATGCGCCTGCTCGAGCGGTCAAGGGAGGAAGGCGCGCTTCACTCCCGGCTCCTTCCCTTTGGATCTCCCTACCATTCGAAATTCATGGACGCGGCGGCCTCTGAATTTCAGGAGGGGCTTCCACGTTACGAGATAGAGGAGCCGAGGATACCGATCGTATCCACCATTGACCATCGGCTCATCACCACGGCCGCCGAGGTGCGGCGTGATCTCGTCGACAACATACACCATGGCATCAGCTGGAACCGTGCCGTGAGGCGAATGACCCTCCTCGGCGTCGATACCTTCATCGAGTGCGGACCCGGTAAGAGCCTCTGCCGAATGCTCAGGTTCATCGATCCCGAGGCGACCGCGGTCAACATCCAGAACCTTCACGTGATGATCGGTGAGGACATCCCCATGCGGGCCGGGGCGCTTTCCCGGTAAAGGGGAATGAAGATACTTCTCGTCAATCCACCCCGTTCGCCTCACAACGGAATACTTCAGTTCGCCCCCGAGGAAGCAAAACCATTCATTCACAAGAAGCTTATCGGCCCGCCGCTGGGACTCATCACCATTGCCTCGGCGGCACGCGATCATGACGTCACGGTCCTCGACATGAAGGGCGAATACGATCTTGACCCCCTGGCGCCGTCGCCGGCGGAACTTCTTGAACGGTACATGGTCAAAACAGAACCTGACGTGGTGGGCGTCACGGTCATCGCGTCGGAATTCGACGACGCCATCTCCATACTCCGCGCGGCCAAGCGCATTGATCCTGACGTGACGACCGTGGCGGGAGGGCTCCACGCGACGGTGTGTCCCGACGATTTCCGGGATCCATCCGTAGAAATCGTCATGCCGGGTCAGTCCCCCGGGGCATTCATGGATTTCATCAGGTCCCGGGAAGCGGGCCGCAGGGACGAGACAGTTCCCGGCATCATGCTGAACGGTCCCGGAGGCCCCGGCCTCACTTCTCCCGCTTCGAGGGATTGGGACGCCGCGGGAAGGGATTTCATCTTCCCCGACCGCTCGCACCTCGCGCGCTGGATATCGACCTACCGGGTAGGCGACGCCCCCGGGCCGAGCACATACCTTTTCACTTCGCTCGGATGTCCCTATCGCTGTACCTTCTGCTCGATCTGGTCCCAGTTCGATGGCCGGTATTACCAGCGCGAGGTGGAGAGCGTCATCGATGAACTGGGAATGACCGGTGAATATCCCGTCGTTCGCTTTGCCGACGCGAACACGATAGTCAACAGGGACTTTATCGACAGGCTTTTTGACCGGATCCTGGAGGAGGGAATAGAAAAAACCTTCATCATGGATGTGCGCTTCGATACGGCGGTGAAGCATCCCGCGCTGATCGAAAAGCTCGCCCGGGGAGGGCTCAGGGTTGTCATCTGCGGGTTTGAGTCATTCAGGGAGGAAGACCTGCGGCGCTATCGGAAGGAAGCCCCTGCCCGCCTCATCGAGGAGGCGATACGCGTGTTTCACGATAACGGGATCATGGTGCGCGGCAATTACGTCATTCCGCCCGACTATACCGCCGGGGACTTTCGTTCAATGGCCGACTACGCCTCTTCGCATCGGGTGGTGTATGCCGGGTATACCATTCTCACCCCCATGCCGGGATCCGTATTGCACGCGGAGACGAGGGATCAAATCGTCGATCACGACCTCGCCAGATACAATTTCTTCAATTGCGTGTACGAAACAACGATGCCCCTCGAGGAGTTTTATGAAAACGTGGGACGTCTCTGGCTCATAAAAGAAGGGCCCGACGTGATTTAACCGGGGCGGGAAGCCCCACCGCGCCATCGCATGGCGTAGCCGGCCTGCATGAACTTGCTCACCTCGGTGACAAAGCTGAGAACAAGGTCTCCGTCCCTGAGCGTCTCTTCACGGAGGATGGAATCGAGGCAGATAAAGGCCATCGGGGGCCCCGGATAGCCGAGACGGGACATCTTCGTGTAGAGCGACGAGGAGGGTATTCCCAGCGATTCGCATTCGTCGCGGACCATCTCGGCGATATGCTTTGAGGGAAGGTTGACCTGGAAGAACCGGAGGCCCCCGAGGTCGATTTTTTCATCCTGTATCATCCGCCTGAGTCCCTTGAAGAAAACCGTGCCGTCCGCTTCGTTGAAATACTCCTGGAGCTGCTGAAACATCTGCACGAGATGGTGGCGACCCTCTTCGTATTCATCCCGGGGATTCATCCAGTAGGCGGGGCGCAGATTGTACATCGGGGAGGGCTTGTTCCCGCCGACGGATTCAATGTAGGCCGATTCAATGAAGAGCCCGTTGTTTTTTTCATCCTCGCCCTTCAGGACGAGCGCACCGGCTCCGTCGCAGAGAAACCACCTGAGGAACACGTCTTCCTTCTTTATGAGCCGCTGGTTGTAGTATTCGGCGCGCAGCTCTGAGGAGGATATTCCCGATGAAAGGACAAGGGCGTTTCGATACCTGCCGTTTCGAATAAGGTCAAAGGCCACGAGGAGGGCCTTGTACGCCGACGTGCAGTTCGCGTGTATTGAAAGCTCGGCGCACCGTTCTATGCCCAGCGCCTCCTGTATGCGCACGGTGGGCGTGGGCATCTGGTCCATGTGGGCGCTTCCGTAAACGATAAGATCAATCTCGCGCGCATCAATTCCCGCGACGGCCAGGGCGCTTTCCCCGGCCTTTACGGCCATGGTGACGTTGTCTTCGGTAAACAGGCGCGTCCCGGGGTCGATGGCATAGTGATACCGCTCGATATCAAGCATCTCCTTCATGACGGGCCTTATGCGTTCCATCCATCGCATGACCCTGGCGGGAGCATCGGTGATGACGCCGAGGTAACGGTCGATTTCATCAAATGGCACCGGTTCCCCCGGAAGGAACGTGCCGCTTCCCGCGACGCGCACATATACATTCTTCATCATGATCGTTCCTTTCGAAAATCATTCCCCATCAATGATCGTGAGTGATCTTTGATTTATTCGTTCGATACAACCTTCGGCTTCGCGCAGCACGTCATCCTTTCCGCAGACGAGATCGACGATGTTCCATCGGAAAGCATCTTCGGCGCTGAAGGTTTCTCCCGAGAGTATGAGCTCCATGGACCTCCCGCATCCCGCAAGGGAGGTCAGCATGCTCACGCCACCGCAGCCGGGGATAAGACCGAAGGTGGATTCAGGGAGGCCCAGGACAGACCCCCGTCCGCAGACACGGCGATGGCAGAAGAGGGCGAGCTCCAGGGCCGAGCCGAGACAGACCCCCCGTATCGCGGCAACAACGGGAACCTCGCACCTCTGGAAATAACGGAAGCTGTCGAGGTGTTCAACCAGAAGTGACGATCCCGCGGAGCCGCAACCCTCAGGGACTTCTTCCTCCCGAAGCATCTCAAAAAGGTCTTCAAGGTCCGCCCCGGAGGAGAAATGCCTGCCTTCACCACGGATAACGATTCCCGTAACGCCCGAGCGGGGAATCGTCTCGATGATGAGGCGCTTCAATTCAGAAAAAAAAACCGGTCCATCCCGTTTGAAGGGGGATCGTTCAGGACAAGGTGGCCGATCGTGCCATGGATGTACCATGTGGGGTTGCGCATAATCGTGCGCGGGGAATGGCGTACCAGCCTCCCGCTCTTCCTCCCTGAAGGTGTTTCATCGTCCCGGTGAAATATCGCGTGCGAGGTCGCAGAATATCCGCGTCTCCTCGCGCATCGCCTCGTCAGGATGGGCTGTCATTGACTTCTTCACGGCCCTGACGATGGATTTCACCAGTTTGAGGGGGCGTTCATCAACCATTTTTTTCATGAGCTGCATGGAATAATCAAAAATATCCCCGGGTGGAACGATATGGTCAGCCAGGCCGATCGCCATGGCGCGCTCCGCGTCCAGGGTGTCTCCGCCGAGGAACATTTCCAGTGAGCGACCGGGGCCAATACGGCGGGGGAGTCGTACCGTCCCGGCCAATCCCGGGAGGATTCCCAGGTTCGCTTCGGGAAAGGCGAAAAGGGCGTTGTGACCGCATACACGTATATGGCATGCGAGGGCGATTTCCAGTCCTCCGCCGAAACAGGCGCCTCGAATTGCCGCGATGGAGGGAATCTCGAGGTTTTCCAGGAGATCGAGAAGACGCTTGCCCCGCTCCAGGCTCGCGGCGAGCCCCTCGGGATCCCGAGCGGCAACACGGAGCTTGTCGATATCGGCACCGGCGGAGAAGTGTTTTCCATTGCCGGTGACGATGATGCCCCTGAGGTCGGCCGGGCCGATCCATTCGAGGAGCCGGTCATGCTCTGCAAAGTCAGGCGCGGGGATGCGGTTCTGGGTAGGATTGTCAATGGCCAGTATGCCGATTGAGCCGTCCCTGCGCCAGGTCATTATACCGGAACGTTCCACGATCAATTATCTTTTTCCTCCGGTATAAGCGATTCGGGAATATCGTGGGGTATCCGATCGCCGTCAACCAGTATGGTCTTGATCGTCCCCCGCGCGACGAGATCGCCGTTATCCGCGCGGTTGATGACATGGGTGAAAAGGAGATAGGGAGGACGGTGCTTCATTTCCGTTCGGATTACGAGTTCGTCGTAGACCTTCGCCTCGCGGGAATAGCGTATGGTCGCCTCGGTCACGGCGAGTATGAAGCCGTTTCCAAAGAGACGGACATAGAGGCCGAGTTCTTTAAGTATCTCCCAGCGCGCCTGTTCCATGTAATTGAGGTACACGGCGTTATTGACATGGCCGAAGGAATCGAGTTCATAACCACGGACCGTCAGCCGCATTTCATGTGCCACGTTTCGTATCCCCTCTCGCGTCCGGCGGCTCTCGCCACCGGTGTATTCATTATCACCGGACCTTTTGAACCATGTCAACAAGGATGCGGGGGCGGATTTTTTTTATTGCAAAATTACCGCCACACATGACCATTCGCGATATGAGTAATGAAATCTCCCCCCGCTTCAGAATCGGCCTCGTTGGCGGCGGTCTCATGGGGACAGATCTGTTTAATTTATTTTCGGATTTTGACTTTCCGCTGGTGTGGGTGGTGAGGAATGAGAAGCAATGCGGCGAGTTCTCCCGAAGGCATGCCCGAAGATGCGAACGCCTTGTCGGGAACCGGGCCGCGGACGCGGCGTGGATGCGGGGGAGGGTGGATTCGGTGCTCTTCTCATCATCAACCGACGCCCTCGAGGGCTGCGATATCATCTTCGAGGCGATAACCGAGGAAGTCGATGCAAAGCGCCATCTTTTCAATGTCATTGAACAATGTGCAGGTGACTCGACGGTGCTTGTGTCAACGACCTCATCGATACGTCCCTCCCTGCTGTCCCAGGGATTGCGCCGCGGTGAACGTTTCGCGGCCATCCACTTTTTTTACCCGGTTAAAATGAGAAACATCGCTGAAATCGTTTTCCCCGAGGGATCTTCAGAGGTGACACGAAACAGCATTCGCTCCTTTCTTGACGCCATCGGAAGTCGGCATATCGAGCTGCCCGAGTCTGAGTCGTTTCTGTTGAACAGGGTGCTCCTGGACTACCAGGCGACGGCGTACCGCGTCCATCTTGAAAAGAACATACCCCTTAATGTTCTTGATGGTATCGTGAAGAGCGTTCTTCACCCGTCGGGGGTCTTCGAGTTCTTTGACGCCGTCGGGATCGACGTCGCCCGTGCCGCAGTGAGCTCCTATGCTGAATGTTCATCCGATCCCTGGTATTACGCGCCCCTGATAGGAGCGCTGGGAGCGCTCGTGGATGGGGGCAGAAAGGGAAGGAAAAGCGGCGCGGGTTTTTACGATTATCCCTTACGCACCGGGATGACCACCGGGTTGGACGATGGTGATCGTTACGATGATCTTTCTCTGTTGCTTGTCGCGGTGTTCATCAATTCATGCTTTTCCGCCATGGAGCGTGAATTCTGCGCCGACGGTGATCTCGATAGCGCCATACGCGAATCCATGGGAATCGACATGGGGCCCATGGAGCTTGCGGAAATATGGGGAAGGCAACTTCTGCGCAAGGTCCTTGACGACGAGTATCGAATGAACGGCAGCAATGTCCTGCGGCCGTCGGCGAAATGGTGAGGACGTCGTGATGCGAAAAAAAAGGGTGCTTCTCGTAAACACGAATACGGAAACGAAACCTTACCCGGTGCCGCCCCTCGGCCTCTGCCTCCTTGCCGCCACGATCAAAGATGACTACGAGGTCCTGATCCATGACGGGACCTTCCGGGGAGCATCGGGTCTGATCGATACGGTGGGTGATTTCAACCCTGATTATATCGCCCTCTCCATCAGGAATATCGACGACATGGACATCCAGGCCCCCACCTCATACATCGACTCGATACGGGATGAATTCGTCGCCCCCCTCAACGCGACAACGGGCGCGCCGATAATTCTCGGGGGAAGCGGCTTCAGCATATTCCCCGAATACTACATGCGCCATTACGGCGCGGATTACGGAATTCGCGGTGAGGGGGAGGTGCTTCTCCCGGCACTGCTCCGCTGCCTCGACGGGGGGGAGGATGCCGCCACAATCCCGGGAGTCCTTGTTGGCGACGCGCCGGCGGTACCCTGTTCCGCTGAATACTACGACCTGGAGAGGCTTCCCTTTTCGAACATCGATCGCTGGATCGATTACGAACCGTACCGTTCGCGCGGGGCCTACCCCGTGCAGACGAAGCGGGGATGCATCCACCGGTGCGTCTACTGCACCTACGCGTGCATCGAGGGACGCCGTTACCGTCTTCGTTCACCCGGGCGGATTGCCGATGAAATCGAGGAGGCATCGCGACGGCTCGGGGATATTACCTTCGAATTCGTCGATTCCACCTTCAACGACCCGCCGGGGCACGCCGAGGCGATATGCCGCGAGCTTTCCGGGCGTGGACTCCGACCGAGGCTGAGGACCATGGGAATCAACCCCTGCAACGCCTCGGAGGACCTCTTCAGCGTCATGGTCGCCGCCGGGTTTTCCCAGATTGACTGCACGCCCGACACAGCCTCGGCCGTTATGCTGAAAAACCTCAGGAAAAACTTCACGCGTGAGGAGCTCAAGCGTACGGCACGCATCATACGCGAGTTCGACCTGCCCACGATCTGGTTCTTTGTCTTCGGCGGCCCCGGGGAAACGGCAGACACGATTCGCGAAACCCTCGATTTTATCGACGGCCATATCAGCGGAAGGGACATGGTCCATATGACCTGCGGCCTTCGTGTCTATCCCGGGACCGCGCTTCACGGCATTGCCGTGGAAGAGGGCGAGGTGTCGGCGGACGATCCCCTTACCGGGACAAGGTTTTATGTTTCCCCCGGGGTAGGGAGGGAACGGTTGCTCGAAATGATCGGGGAAGCGTCGCGCAGAAGGCCGAACTGCGTTCCCGTAACCGAAACGAGCCCGCCACCCGGGATGATGCGGGATGCGATCCGGATGCGTGAAAGGGAACGACTGGACGAACCGATGTTCAGAAGCCTCCTGCGAATACGGTACCGAATGTTCGACAGGGAGATGCCCTCGTGAACATACGCGTGGCATGGAATGATGCCGGTCGTGATCCCTCAATTCAAGGATGAAGTGCAACATTAGGAATCAGTAATAATAGTAGTCTCATGGGGGCTCTTCCCATAGGATTGAGTTTGACAGAACATAATCCGAGGAGGAACCACCCATGAGACTGTATTCACACATAACGAAAGACGAGCGCCATGTCATCCAAAAAATGCTCTATTCTAGCGTATCAAAGATTGAATTGAGCAAATATCTGGGACGCGATCGATCTACCATTTATCGAGAGCATACACGAAACAGGACAAAAGGCTATCATTATCAAGATGCACATGAACGTTATTGCGCCCGAAGGTATAGGCGTCGGAGAAAGCTCGATAGCAATGGTGTGTTACGGCTTCTTGTATGCTCTTTGCTTATGGAGAGAAATTCCCCTGAAGTCACATCATATTATTTGAGGAGCCAGTTTCCCGGAGATCCTGAGATGCATATATCAACTGAAGCCATCTATCAATGGGTGTATGCGCAGCATGGGGAGTACCACAATATGTTATTGCTTAATTATCTGTTCACAAAGAGGAATAAACGTCAGAAACGGTCCCTGATATATCAAAAAAGAGAACTTATTGCTGGGAAACGGAACATTTGTGAACGTCCGATAGAGGCTGATGAAAAGACTGTCGCCGGCCATTTGGAGGGTGATCTCATTACCAGTGCAGGGAATGATGCATATTTACTTACCCTGGTTGACCGCAAACTGGCGCATATCTGGGGTGTTCCAGTCCATTCCAAGGATGCGGAAATCGTATCCCGAGCTGTCGTGGAGGCACTGAACGATTTACCTGCCGGATTCGTTAAAACAATTACATTCGATAATGGTAGTGAATTCAGCTTATTTCAGAATATCGAAAAAGCATTGGAATGCAAGGTCTTCTTTGCCGATCCATATTGTTCATGGCAACGTGGGTTAAATGAGCATATCAATGGACGCATCCGCCAGTATATCCCTAAGAAAAAAAGTTTTGCCCACTTGACCGATGATGATTTTGAGGATATCCTCTGTGCAATAAATTCGAGGCCCCGAAAATCCCGTGGGTGGCGTACCCCGAGATCGCTGTTGAATGAACTGATTTGTTGCACTTGAATGTTGAATTCAGGATCTGGCCCAGGGTTTGATTAAAAAACATTTTGACAAAAAACGCCTCCTGCCGGTAAGGTCGTTCCGTTTGCCGGCCGTTACCAGCAGGGTCGCGTTCGCCCGGCCAGGGACCGGGTACGATGCACGGACACGCGCCGCACCCACCAATTAATCGGGGAATGTCCAATGAGTCATCTTCGCATCCTTATTATGACGGCCCTCGCGGCGGCGCTGTTTCCCATTCCTCTCCCGGGGATGGAGGGCACAGGGCATATCAGCCGTTCAACCGTGAAGATCATCACCACCTCGATCCGTCCCGACTATAATCATCCCTGGAAGATGAAGGATCCCGTCACCTCGGTCGGCTCCGGCGCCATTATTTCCGGGGGCATGATATTGACGAACGCCCACGTGGTGTCCGACGCGACGTACATCCAGGCCAGGAAAGAAAACGATCCGGAGACATATGAAGCGCAGATAATGTTCGTCGCCCATGACTGCGACCTCGCGCTTCTTTCCGTGAAGGACAGGGCCTTTTACCGTGGTTCCGCGGAGATCCCCATCGGCGGCATTCCCCCACTTCGCTCAAAGGTCGCGACATACGGGTATCCCCGGGGAGGGACACGGATATCGATCACCGAGGGCGTGACATCGCGGATCGACATCGGTGAATACGCTCACATGGGAAACGTCTCCTACCTCATGATCCAGACCGACGCCGCCATCAATCCCGGAAACAGCGGGGGACCGGTCATCCAGGACGGGAAGATAGTCGGCGTGGCGTTCCAGGCGAGTACCCGCTCCGAAAACATCGGTTACATGATCCCCGTTCCGGTCATACGCCATTTTCTCGACGACGTTGCCGATGGCGTGTATGACGGATTTCCCACCCTCGGCGCCGTTACCGACACCCTGGAGAACGTCAGCTTCCGCCGCCACCTCGGAATGAAGGATGGCCAGAGCGGCGTCATCGTTTCACTGATCATCCCCGGGGGCGGCGCGGAGAAGGCGCTTCGCAGGGGGGACGTGATAATGAGCATCGATGGCGTTCCGATAGCGAACGACGGGACCTTCCCGTTCATGGAGGGAAGGATATTCTATTCTCATCTCGTGGACATCAAGCAAATCGGACAGTCGATTTCACTCGGGATATACCGAAAAGGGAAGTCCATGACGGTGACGTACCGTCTTGTCGAACACCCCTACCGGATATCATGGTTCAACGAGTACGAAACCCTGCCGCGGTACTGCATATTCGGCGGCATGGTTTTCCAGCCTCTGTCAAAGGAGTATCTCAAGACGTGGGACAAGTGGTGGCATTCTGCAGACCGTCGCCTTCTTTACTATTACTCGTATTACCTGAGCGACGCGGTCCAGCCGGAGCGAAGGGAGTTCGTGGTGCTGAACATGGTGATTCCCGACGAGGCGAATACCTATCTCACGGATATACGCGACAGGGTCGTGGATACGATCAATGGGGTCCCCATTCGGAGCCTCAAGGACGTCCCCGGGGCCTTCGAAAAGCCGGTCAGGGGCTACCACGTGATACGCGTCGACGGCACGAGCTTCCCGTTGGTAATTAAGGCCTCCGATCTGGCGGGCACGGACAGGCGGATACAGGAAACGTACGGGATACCGGCGATGATGAGGCTTGAGTGAAGGGCATGGCGATGAAAAAGTACACACTGCTGACGTTACTGGTCCTGATCGCCGCTCCGTTCAGCCTCCCCGCCGAGGCCCCGCGGGCGGAGGATACGGTTGTCGACATCATAGTCACCTCCCAGAAGCATGACCACGCGTCCCCCTGGCAGAAGGGGCCGATCCTTCGAACGAAGGCCACGGGTTGCGTTATCGGGGGCAAGAAAATCGTCACGTCATCATACGCCATAGCGAACCATGTCATGCTCGAGGTGCTGAAGAAGGGTGAGAGCAGGAAATACCAGGCGCGGGCGGAAATCAACGACTACCACGCGGGTGTCGCGATACTCTCGGTCGAGGATGATACATTCTTCAATGACCTCAGGGCTTCCGAACTTTCCACAGCTGATAAAATGATTGGTCGAAGCGCCCGGGTCTACACGTGGGATTCCCTGGGAACCATGAAGGAATACACGGCAGAACTCGCCAAAAGTTCGATTCGATTTTACGAGCCCACCTGCGGGGTTCTCATGCATCAGTTTTCAACGAGCATGAACGAGGGCGGGAAGGGGGAGCCGGTATTCATAGGCGGCAGCCTGGCGGGCATCGCGACGGGACTGAACGCCGAAACAAAGACGCTCTACGTGCTATCCGCCGAGGTGGTGCGGCGCACCCTCGTCGATGCGAAGGACGGCAGGTATGACGGCATCCCCTTCTTCTGGATTGAGAGCGTTGACATGCAGGGGAACAATAATCTCCGCGACTACTTCGGCATGTCCGGGGGCGACGGCGGTGTGCTGGTCACCATGGTCCCGTCTATTTCAAGCGGCGCCGGAACGCTCCGGATGAACGACATCATCCTTTCCATCGACGGACGGGCCATCGACGATAACGGCATGTATGATTCGCCCTACGGAAAGCTCTATTATTTCGGGCTCGTCCAGATGAACAGGTTCGTGGGAGAGACCGTCAAAATGGAAATCCTGCGCGACGGGAAGAAGATTCGGGTTTCATTCGATCTCAAGCCGGTACCCGGGCGGTGCTGTTTCATGCCCCTTGTATCGAATGGCGCGGACCCTCGCTACCTTGTTTTCGGCGGGCTTGTTTTTCAGGAGCTCTCTATCGGATACCTCGAGGCATTCGGCACCGAATGGCGCAAGAGAGCCGACAAGAGGCTTCTCTATTACTATGACAATGTCAGGGTTTTATCGGGCGATAGGGGCAGGGAGAGCGTGGTGATAATGAGCAGGGTTCTTCCAGGCACGGTCAACCGGGGATATCAGGAGCACAACAACCTGCCCCTGCTTCGGGTGAACGGCACCACGATCAAGAGCGTGCCCCACCTGAAGAAAACACTGGAAGCGCTTAAGGATGCATACGTGGTATTCGAGTTTGAAGGCGCCACCACGATCGTTATCGACAGGAACGAGGCCCTGAGGGGCGAGAAGGAATTGCTGCGTACCTACAATATCGACGCGCCGAGCGCCGTTGACTGACGGGCTCGCCGTCGAACCGCTGGAGATCGCACCCTTGATGTTGAAGAAAATGTCCATGGCACGAAGAACTACCGCCGCCACGCTTGCGTCACTGGCGTTGACGGCTGCCTTCGGCGCGCCCATCTCGGCCGCTCCCGTCCAGGTTGATGACGTACGGGATGGAATTGAAATCGCCCGGGCCCCGGCAGCCATTGCCGACAGGGGAGATGACCTAGGAAAAGAAGCACCGGGTATTGCGCCCGAAGATGAGACCAGGAACGAGATCGAAAAGATTAAAAAGAGATCGATCCGCTATTCCGTCCTCGTCGCCGTGCCGGTAAACACCTTCACCGTGGCGTTCCTGGCCTGGGACTGGGGTGAAACCCGGCGATTCAGGCTTGGCAACGAGGGTTGGTTCGGAAAGGGGACCTACACCGGCGGCGCGGACAAGCTGGCCCATCTCTACGCCCATTATGTCATGATGCGGGTCCTCTGGAATGTCTACGATTACACGGAAAGCGGGGGGCCCCTGAAGTGGGCCTATTCCGCCGGGATTACCGGGGCAATCGCGCTCGGCATCGAGATCGGCGACGGATTCTGCAAAAACCAGAACGGCTTCAGTTTCGTGGATCTCTCCATGGGATTCATCGGCATCGGCGTCGCGGCCCTTCTCGAACAATTCCCCGCCGTGGACGGCTTCATAAGCCTGAGCGCCGGCTACATCCCGACGAAGTATTTCCGCAGGCACCCCCGGAGACTCTATCTTTTCCTCGACGATTACAGCGGCTGGAAATTCATGGCAAACATCAAGCTCGCCGGTTTTAAAAACGTGGGAGTGAAGATACCCGAGTTCCTTCGCTATATACAGTTTGACGTGGGATATTATACGACGGGCTTTACGAAATATGATTACCGCTGGGGCGAGACGCAGATGATGATAAACAGGAAAAACAGGGAGCGCAACATGTTTATCGGCATCTCCGTGAACCTCGCGGAGTTCGTCAAGGATTGCTTCAAAGATCCTGAAACATTGGCGAGCAGGGCGCTCCAGCAGCCCTTCAAGTATTACCATGTGCCCCTGGGCGCTGAAAATCGGTTCAGGCTGTAAACGGAGGAAGACCTCATGAAGGAAAAAGAGGCCGCGGTGGATTACCGGGAACACCAGCTGGTGCTCTACGTCGAAAAAAAGGACGGATCCTACGGACCCCTCCAGACCGGATCGTTTATCACTAAAAATTACGTGGATGACTACTGGCGGAAAAGGGCCAATCTTGAAAAGAGCTCGCTGGAGCGGATACGGAAGGGAGAGATAACACCGATCGCCTTCTACATGACCCTCGAGGAATTGACCCCGTCGGAGCTTGCGTCACGGGCGGGAATTCCCGCGCGGAAGGTGCGGAAGCACCTGGATCCCGCTCGTTTCGGCTCCGTGACAATCGAAGAGCTCAAACGCTACGCCGATGTGTTCAATGTACCCGTAACGTCACTGCTCCAGGCGGTCATGACGGACGCGAAAAATCTGACGCTCCGGGAGGAGAAGACGAATAATCCCTATTTCAGCATACTCCGCATCAGGGGGAAGAAGCGATGACGGGCACTGCCTTCACACACAGGATGGCCGCCCACTGCGAATCGGGAACGGTGGCGGCACTCCTGAATCACGCGGGTCTTGAAATTTCGGAGCCGATGGTTTTCGGCATATCAGGTGGCATCTTTTTCGGATACTTTGAATCGAAAAAATTTCCCTTTCCCACATTCGTGGTGCGCAACCGACCAGGGCAGATCCGCACGAATTGCGCCAGGAGAACCGGCATAAAGTTCCATGAGTGCCGTTTCCGCGATAAAGCGAAGGGAGAGCGGGAACTCGATGCGCTCCTCGCCCGGGGCATCCCCACGGCGTGCCAGACCGATTTCTTCTACATGGACTATCTTCCCAACCACGTGCGCGTCCACATCAATGTGCATTTCATCGTGGTCGTCGGGAGATCGGGGGACAGGTACACGGTGAGTGACTGCTATTCACCGGCCCTGGCGGAACTCGACAGGGATTCTCTCATGAAGGCCCGGTTCGCCGGCGGGAGCTTCGCGCCCAGGGGGTTCATGTTCTACCCGTCACGGATACCTGAACGGATCGATTTCAGGACCGCGATCTGGAAGGGCATACGGAGCGCGTCCTTCATGATGGTGAAGCTCCCCATGCCCTTCCTCGGCGTGAAAGGGATCAGGCTTTTCGCCCGCAAGCTCGAGGAATGGCCGAAACTGGCAAGGGATATCGAGCACCTGTCCCATGAGATCATGAAGATACATATTTTCCTGGAGGACCAGGGGACCGGCGGCGCGGGATTCCGGTTCATGTACGCCACCTTCCTGCGAGAAGCATCCGAGATGCTGAATGACCCCGAGCTCCTTGAGATGTCCCGGCGTATCATGGCGACAGGTGACCGCTGGCGCGAGATATCGCTATTCGCCGCAAGGATCGGAAGGAAGCGAGACCTTGGAGCTGGTCGCCTGCGGGAACTCGGTGACATGGTTCGCGAAAGGGCCGACGAAGAGGAACGGTTTTTCAATGATCTGCTGAAACTTGCGAAAGAGGAAAAAAAGAAAAGACGAGGTGGTGAAAGGTGAGCATGGATCTGAAACAAGAGCTTAAGCTCCTGATCATGGAGACCCTGAATATAGAGGATGTGAGTCCCGAGGAAGTGGGTGACGACTCGCCACTTTTCGGAGAGGGGAATGTCCTGGGTCTTGATTCGATCGACGCGCTTGAAATAGTCATGGCGCTCCAGGAAAAATACGGCGTCCGTATTGACGACCGCAACCAGTCAAGGTTTATTCTTCGAACCATCGGCACAATCGCGGAATTCATCGAGGAGGACAGGAAACAATAGTACGGCGCGTCCCGCGCTCATACGCCCTTTTCGATGAAGAATTCGTCCTTTGACACGTCGATGGCGCTCCTGAGCTTCGATTGCAGGACAAGGGCGAAAATCGTTTTATGGATCCTGTCCGTTTTAAATCGAGGGATATAATGCCGGGTCCGCCGAATAATTTCCCGCACCGAATAGCCCCTTTCACCGATGCGCCCCAGGGCGCTGAATATCTCATCGTCCCGGATCACGGGATGCCTGAAATTTATCAATTTTGAATCGTCGAGCAGTCCCTCCCTCTTGAGCCTTTCGTGGAGCCGTGTCCCCGGCAGGGCCTTGACCGGAAAGACGACGGGTATGACATTCGTTTCAAGGCAGAATTCCAGGGTACGGTCATACGTGTCGATATCGTCGTCTTCGTAGCCGATGACGAACCATCCTGAAACGATGATCCCCTGGTCCTGGATGAAGCGGATGGAGTCCTTCATCCGTTGCAGAACGTCGTGGCCGCCGCGCACGCCCATTTTCCGGATCGCGCCGGATCGGGCGAGGGTGCCCGGGTTGATCGACTCCATGCCCACGGCAGCGTAGAGCAGCCCCGAGCGGGCGGCGGCCCGTATGACCTCGCGACCCTCCTCGCGGGTGGCGGCGTCTAGATTGGCCTGTCCCGTCCAGAATCGCTTTTTCTTCAGGCCCGAAATGGCCTCGTAGAGGCGTTGGTAGTATCCGTAGGTTTCCGGTTTCCCGAATACCGAATCATCGAGAAGGTAGTAGTAATTTTTAAAGGCGTCGATCTCGGCAACGACGTGTTCAACGGGCTTCATGCGGAATCGTGGGCCGAATATCTCGGTAACCGAGCAGAAGTCGCAGTTGACCGGGCATCCTCGCACCGCGAAGACCGTGTCGAAGACGTAATTCTTTTTGTAGAGGCCTCGGTTTGGCATAAAAGGTGCGCCAAAATCAGGATACGACCTGGTCTGGTAGACGGATTCTCCCTTCGCGTCGAAGGGATCGGGGGAACAGACGTAGAGTCGCTTCAGGGACCCGCGGGAGGCGTCATCAACGATCACGGGCCAGAGTTCCTCGGCCTCACCCACGACCACGGCATCTGCGTGCTGCAGGGCGCGGAAGGGCACAACGGAAGGCTGGGGCCCCCCCAGCACGACGGGAATGCCACGGCGACGAAATTCATCGGCCATCTCGTAGGCGCGGTTTTCAGCCGTGTAGCGAACGCTGATGCCCACAAGGTCGACGGGCTCGTCGTAACGGGGGTCGTCTTCCCAGAGGAGATCGATAAAGCGATAATCATGATCCGGGACGGTGCCCGCGAGTATCGGGAGCGAAAGGGGCATGAAGGGATCGTTTTTCCGCAGAGGATCATTCAGGGAGGCGGCGAGAATTAGCTTTATTACCATGTGAAGGACCGTCGGATCAATCGAAAATATACCTGGTCTTCTGCCGGGCAAGCCCGGCAAAGCCGTGACGTGCCACGGCGTCCTCGAACTGCTCCCAGTTGTCCCCGTAATGGGTGAGGTGGATCTTTTTCCTGACGGCCCCGGGCAGCAGCGCCAGCTCCTCGATGCCGGCGTGGACGCCGCCGGTGAAAAACTGGCAGTCGTGAAATATCGCGTCGAAATCGAAACGCTCATCGTACTGGCAGACAAGGTCGGGGTCGTAACGCGTGTCACTGGTGAAAAAGACCCTGTCATCGAAAATAACCCCGCAGCTCCAGAAGGAGCTCGACCAGTCGGAAGAGGAGTCGGGTATGTGCTTCGTCCGCATCATCTTTACTCCCATCGAGCCCACGTCCGTCCCCATGGTTTCCCGCGGGTAGCCTGGCAGGGGTTCGGGGCGGATCGGATCGAAGAAATCGGTCAGTGAAAGCAGCACCTGGGCCTCCTCCTCGTTGTAACCGCACCCACCCCTGAGGGACATGTCCCAGAGTATATGCTGGTAGGTTTCGTTTATGACCATGGAGGGTTTTCTTTTCGTCACGTACCGCCCCATCAGGGCTATTTCCTCCAGGCCACCGATATGGTCCGCGTGGGAATGCGTGATGAGGATGTTCCGTATGTCTGCCACTCCAAGTCCCAGCTCATGGAGCCCCTGGACGCACCGGGTGCCGCAATCCACGAGGATATGGTCCTTCCCCTTGATAGCAAGGAGATTTGTCTGGAACTGCCGCTTGGTAAAGGCGCTTCCGACACCGACGAAGACGAGTTCAAGTATCCCGTCGTTCGTCAGCGAGAGGGGCACATCGCATTCTTTCGTGTGCATGCGGCTCACCTTCCTTCCTGGATAAGTTGGTATCTTCGCCGTTACTTTCTGGAACGACAGAGAATATCACCTGAAGCAGAGCAGCGTGAGTATACCTTCCGCTACAAAAAAATGTCAAGTGTTATCACTCAATTTAACCGTATTAACAATCACGGTTGGGACAGTGCGGATCTTGCCGGGTTTGATAAATTTTGATTGACCTGTGGGTTTGTAGAGATACAAAATAATCGGCCCGCTTGACGCGAGGGGAATGAAGAAACATTGCGGAAGGATACTGCGGGATGGGCGCCGGTGGCATCAGAAACATCTGGGATTCATTCAAGGTCCTGCTGGGGATCGTGGCGCTCCTCTGGGTTATCCTCGTGGCGGGAATGATTCTGCCACTCAACGAATACGGCATACGCCCACGCACGCTGGCCGGCCTTTCGGGAATACTGTTCGCTCCCTTCATCCATTCCGGGATTGATCACCTCGTCGCGAATTCCGTCAGCCTTATCATCCTCGGCTCGGTGTTTCTTTCATTGGAGCGGAAGCTTTCGGTGTATCTCCTGCTCCAGATCATGATCCTGGGAGGCCTGGGGACCTGGCTGATCGGAAGGAGCAACTACGTCCATATCGGGGCAAGCGGTATCATCTACGGCATTCTCGGCTACCTGCTCACCATCGGCATATTCAAGCGTAGCTTTGGTACGATCGCCGTTTCCCTCGCTGTGTTTTTCCTCTACGGCGGCGCGGTCTGGGGGATATTCCCCTCGGGGGGCTTCGTCTCATGGGAAAGCCATCTCTGCGGTCTTATTGCCGGTATTATCACTGCCAGAATGAATGCACGCAACGGTTACATCAGTCGTTCCTTTCGGTAGTCGTTCCGGTGAAACGGCCTTTCTTCCATATGCCCCGCGCCAGGACCCTGTCACCGCGGAAGAGCGTCCCGAAACCGTGCTTATGGTCGTTCTCCCACATGCCCCTGTAGCGGAATCCCTCATGGTAGACATATTCACCTTTTCCATGCTTCCGGTCTTTGAAGAACCAGCCGATGTAGCGATCGCCGTTCGCGAAGAAGTAGGTTCCGTGCCGCATGGACCCGGAATCGAATATCCCGGAAAAACGGTCGCCGGTGGTAAAACGGTATACTCCCCTGCCGTGGATCTTTCCATCGTGAAATACGCCGGTATAACTGTCCCCTGAAGAAAATCGGCAGGTCCCCATGCCGTGCGGCTTACCTTCGAGGAAGGCCCCGGTATAGATGTCACCGTTGATGTAGCGATAGGTGCCTTGTCCATCACGGCAGTTGCCGCTGATGCACTTCGCCTCTGCAGGCGGGGCACACACGCGCATCAGTATAATAAGAATCGCGATAGACCTGATGATATGAGAGGGCGCCTTGTGCATATCCTTCGATTACTGCCGCGTTCAAACATCATCTCAGTCGGCCCCGCAGTCAATGATAAAACGGTGGACAGGCGCGTTCTGATTCGTTAACTGGTCATGGTGGCAGAGGCCGCTGTCCATTATGTATTCGTCCTGAATAAACGTCAACCATTGGATTGGTCAGAGACGATACGGACGGTTTCATCGATCAGAATCAGATTTGGACGGGAAAAAGATGGGGTTTGTTCGCATGCCGGGTTGCGAGGGACTGGTCTACGTGCCGGACGGGCCCGGAGCGGCCGTCAAGAAACATCCCTGTCACGACTGTTATTCCTGCCAGGGATGCGGCGAGGAGCGTTGCCGATTATGCCGAAGCTCAAAACGTCCGGACAGGAATGATAAGCAAGGCGATCCAGGAGAAAATAATGATACAGACGTGCAAGGCCGGTCAGGTTGATACGCCAGGGCCGGGGAGTACCGAGGGCTATTTTCTCGCAAAGGATTAATTTTTAGGTGAGAAAGGAACGATAAATACTGTAGAAGATATGATCGGCGCATATCAGCTGGAATGCCGGTAATGCAGGGGAAAAGAATGTCTAAAAGTATTGTCTATTATCAGAACGGCGAAAAGATAATCGAGGCGGGAAGCATTGAAACAAGGATGTTTATCATCCTTGATGGAGAGGTCAATATCACCCTGACGGATAAAATTGAGAAAATAGTGGTGGCGAAGCTGAAGAAGGGTGATTTTTTCGGTGAGATTTCATTGTTCACGAAGAACCCCCGAAGCGCGACGGCAACCGCCGTGGGCAACGTGAAGCTCGCGTTTATCGACAACGTTGAACAGCTCAGGGAGTTCCTGGTAAGGAACCCCGTCTTCGCAGCGAAGATGGTCCATACCCTCGCCCAGAGGCTCGCAAAGACGGATGAGATACTGGTGGGTAAAATAAGTGAATTGAACCGGATAAAAATCACCAGGGATATATAAAATAGTAACCGGACCCTTCCTGGTTTGGATCATGTCCAATCAAGGATGTTTCATGAATTCTCCAATAAATTAAGGATCTTCCTCCTCTCTGCCCATCAGAAGGGGGCATTGATCATCTTCTTTACCGATTGAAGTATTTGATTCCTTCCACGCTCCATGGCGTATCGAAAAAGAGCTTGAATACAATTCCATATCTGATATACGTATACTGTCGGGCTGGAGCAAAGCAACGATATCTGAAATGATAACGAACCGAATATCCTGCGGGTTCGTTGCGACGCCATGAGCGCTGACTGGAGGACCAGATGAAAACTTCATCAATTATCCTGTTCCTGTCGTTTGCGGTTATCGCCGCCTTCGGTCTTTCATGCGCGAATTCGGCCTTCAGGAACCTTGAATATGAAGATGTCAGTATACATGACTGGATCCAGGCAAGCGTGAAAAAGAAGAATGGCCAGCGCGTTATCTGGTTCCAGGTGTTCGACCACCTTGATGACGCCTCGATAAAGGAGAGTTATCTCACTTCAACCGATACATTCGGCAAGTATCCGGCAAAAATTTATGAAAACAAATGGGTATGGATTCTTGTCAATGACCGGATAGAGATACGCCTTATCGCCGACGACGATGAGGATGACTACCAGAACACCGACAGGCTCAAGGAGTTTCTCCGGGCCTTCGATCTCGCCGGGATGGAAAAGATTACCGGCCCGAAGGTCGCCGCCGGGGACCTGGAGGCCTACATCCCCCGCCTGAATTCAAAATAATCTTCATTTCTAATCATGTTTGTTGTGGTTTCGCGATTTTTCCGTGGACCTCGCACCTTGCGTGGCATCGTCTATCGGGACTTGATAACTCCCTTCATCTTTCCCCCGGATATGCCGATTCTCAAGTAAAGGCCTGAATTTTCGGGCAAGCCTATTCATTGAAGCGAAACGGCATCAGTGAGCCCGCGTTGATTTAATACGCGCGTGATCCGATCCAGAGCGATGCGTGGAGGCACAATGCGATGACGAGTAACGGCCAGGTACTGCTGCTGGCATTCAGCGCTATTTTCTGCGCAACCGCCCCGTTGCTCAGTGCGGATCCGGGTCCGCATGGAGTCCGGTATCCCGATGGCAGGAAGTACATGGGGGCGTTGCGCAACGGTGCTTTTCATGGCAGGGGGAGGGTGGTGTGGCCTGACGGATCGGAATACCGGGGAGATTTCTTCCTCGGACACCCCCATGGCAGGGGGCTATACCATCACCCTGACGGGCGCCGCCGCATGGTGGTCCATGATAAGGGCAGGCTTGTCGAGGGAAGGATTATTTCGAACGATATTCTCCTCGACGGCGCGAGGTACGGGTCGTTCACCCAGAACGGCTCCTATACCGGATGGTTCAGGGGCGACCGGGTTAGGGGCTTCGTTCCCCATGGTCGCGGCGTCATGAAATACGAAAATGGATCTGTATATTCCGGCCAGTGGCGCGACGGGAGGATGCACGGTAACGGCGCCATGCGGTGGGAGGACGGTTCGCGTTATTCCGGCAACTGGGTTCATGGAAAGCGAGAGGGATACGGATCGTACCACTGGCCCTGGGGTGACAGCTACGTGGGAGGATGGAAAGATAACAGGATGCACGGACAGGGGACCTACCGCTACCAGGATGGACGCACGGTGAAGGGGTTTTGGAAGGATACAACAGTTGTTGCCTGCGGGCAGGGGGCCACGACAGGGGAATAATCCTCGGATTGGCGTCTAGTCGAAGAAAAGAATTGTTTTTACCACTTTTTCCACGCGATTGCCGAAATCACGACCATGATAGTTTCTCGTTTCCTTGAGCAAATCGTCCAGGGACACGCCGAGCCTGACCGCCGAGCAGACAATTTCTGAATAATTCATGATGTTCATTCCGTTTACGCATCTGGGTTTCATGCCACGCTCCGTATGGCCGTTTATTTCTTCTATCGGCGATCCGTAGGATTTTCATGATATAAATCCAGATTTCGAGGGGCCTGACAAACGCGCGCCATATTCCGATTTGAGATCGGAAAGGGCGGTAATGACGTCAATAAATGAATTTTCCGGTCGCGAGAAAAGAAACAACGTTATCGATGACCCTTTTGTTGAACAGGAGCATGGTGTGCTGGCTGTTGACGACCACGTGGTCTTTCATGCCCTCGAGAAGGGTTTCGGAAACCGCCACGGTCGCGTCATTATCCCCCGGGATCAATGGATTGAGGCCCCGGGGGCGCCCTGTGCCGCCGGAAATGATCCCGAATTCACAGGGCGGTGGCTCTGGCGGGCGGTACCGGCCGGAGTACTGGATATCGTCAACTGAGGGACCGAGGAGGTACCGCAAGGCGGGTACGTTTTTCACGAGCGTCCTTCCCCATGCCGATCCCTGGTTGGGCGGGGCTATCATTACAAAACGACCGATATTCGTTACCCTGTTTTCTGAAAGATAATACCTGACTACGAGGGCGCCGAGGCTGTGGGTCACGAAATGGAGCGCGCGGCATGTATCCGGCACCTCGTCGCGAATCGCGCGGCCCAGGTCCGCCGATACCTCGTCGATTGAACTGGTCCTGCTGTCGTATCCGAAGGCACGCACGTTATAGCCGTTCCTGGACAGTTCATCGCCGATTTTTTTCATCGCGCGCGGGCTGCTCATGAGGCCATGGACGAGAATAACGCATTCTGATCCGGGTTTTCTACTGATCATCTCTCCTGGCTCCTTTGATTCCCGAAGGGTGCGCCAGGCCAGACCGGCGGCGAGGGTACAGCACGCGGCACAGGCCAGGGCTATCGATGCGTTCCGCACCGCGCCTTTTTTTCTTGACCATGGATTCTTCTTCATCTGCGGCGTCAATTATCATAAATTGAGAAGGTTTGAGTAATATTCAAGCAATGCTTTATTGCGGGGATGTATCGTTATGATAGAGCGCCGAATGGAGATTATTCCGCGTCGCCTGAGTATACCGAGGGCGATCCGGGCCATGTTGCGGGCCTCGTTGACGCCCAGGAAATCCTCCTCGAAGGAAACCAGTTCCTTTTTCCTGGTACTTCTTTCATCCTCGAGATGATCCATGGCATTGCGATAACTGGCGAAGGCTTTTCCTATGACAATGCGCCTTTCACGTTTCCTGAGTACGCGATTGATCTCGATAATTTTTTGAATCAATTCGGCGCGGTCGAATCGCACGCGCCCTATAGAAAGTATCGCGTGGGCCGTGAGGCAAACCGGCGTAACCGGTACCACGTCGCCTATGCGGTCAAGGAGGTCGTCGGCGAATTTCTTCACCAGGCGAAGGCGCTCGGGACGTTCGAGGGAGAAGAAATTCTTGTGCGATTTCATGAAACGTGAAACCGGCACGGGATCGCCGAAGCTGACGCTCGCGTAGCCGTGCCGCTTGAGCCTGCCCGTGACATAGCGGATCATGTTTATGACAAGGATGAAGGGCGCCTTGAAAAGAATGCGCGCCAGGGAGCTTATGTTTTCCCGAAAACCTGATTTTTCCTTGTTTTCCTTCCATTCCTTGATAAGAACACGGTCTTCAAGGACCCAGTCATAATTGATTCCCACGGGCACGAACACGATATCCTGCTTGAATTCAGGGTTGTTCTTTATCTTCACGATATAATCGAGAAGGCCGATCTTCGAGTCCCTGAAGCGACCGTCACGGGTAAGACCCCCCTCGATGAATATGCCCTGGGTTACCCCGTGGAGGCTTATCATCTGGATATATTTTTCCAGCACGAGGTGGTAAAGCTTCTCGCGGTACTGCCGGCGGAGAAAATAGGCGCCGAAGGACTTGAATATATACTCCAGGGGCCACACGCGAGCCCACTCGCCCACGGCGTAGCTTATTGATATATTGCGCGCCAGCATGTAGGCGACGAGCACGTAGTCGACGTTGCTCCGGTGATTCATCACGAACACGACTGCCGCGTCTTTCGGAATCCGCGCGAGCTTTTCCGCGTTCTCCCGGTCGATCACCACCTCGTAGAGGGCATTGAGGAAAAAATTCGATATCCAGTAGCCAATTTTGTAATACGAGAGAAGATTGAAGAAGGGCACAATTTCCTCAATGTATTGATCGACAAACTCGTCCACATCCTGGACATCGAGGTCGTGGGTCCGGGCGTGTTCGAGTATGGCGAGGCGAACCTCCTCATCGTTCATGAGCTCCTGCTTCACGATGAATTTGTTCATGAACTTGTACTTGTCGAGCTTGATGTCATATCGCTTGATCTGCGCTCTGACCGAGCGATTGAGGCGCCGGATCACCTTTTCCTTGATCACAAAGCGTATGATTTCATACAGGACGACTGCCCCAATGGCTAAAAGAACATAGGTGATGATGTTTGTGAACATTGATGACCATTTAAAAATTTGATCAGGATGCTGCTAGTATCGACATGGAGCGTCTGAAATGTCAAGTGCTATCACCCGCCATGCCCCGGCCCGAAGGGATTTCCTGCGATACCGGCGAAATACGGTAAAAAATACTTGTGCGGCAAGATCACCCGATGGTAGTATGGGCCATATTACCGGGGAGGAGGAACGAATGGCCTCAACAATGACACGGGAAGAAAAGATCGTGCTTATCGCAGTGATGCGGTACATCGTCACCGCGGGTTCCGTCATCACCGATTCCGAAGCGGAAGGCATAGACGACCTCGCCCATGAGCCGGGTTTTGAGGATTTCAGTGGCCTTTTCGATGAAGTTGACCGTTCCGTCAAGTCAAAGGAAGACCTGGAAGCGCTCATCAGGCGCGTCACAAACCCTGAGAGCAGGAAAAATATCCTCAAGCGATCACTTGATTTTTCCCGTGCAGACGCCAATTTCGATCCCAGGGAATTAGGCATCCTCAATTACATGAGCAGGGAATGGGGAATTGATCTCGAATCAATGAACAATCAGGAATAGCGTCGTCACCGGTTCACCTGTTTTTTTCCCGCTGGTACCCGCGCGCGGTATATACCGCGAGGAACCGATTTAAATCCATTGCAGGCGCACACTTATTCTGCTGAATACCAGACATTACCCGCGCACATGAGCTTCTGGTTCGAAACGATGCTCGCTGCCTCTTGTATATTTAATTTATAATAACAGTCATGCGTATACCAAACAATTGTTGACATTCAATCCCATGTCGCGTATAATGACGTCATCATGGACGCTTTTAGGAAGTAGGATGATAGCGCCAGGATAATGGTAAAAATTTCGGGATGAATACACCGGAAGGAGAATTGCCATGAACCGCATTATACGCTTCATCGAGTCTGAATTTCATGGCGAGACGAGGGCCCGTTTTGTCACGCCTGGCAGTGGAGGAAACTTCGTCGAATTTCCACCGTCCCTTGAAGGGAAATTGTCGGCAATGCTCCGTGAACAGGGGATATCTTCTCTTTATGCACACCAGGCGGAGGCATTCGAGCGCATCAGTGAAAACAGGGACACACTGATCGTGTCGCGCACGGCAAGCGGAAAAACCCTCTCGTTTTTCCTTCCGATATTCAACGAATACCTCCAGGCGCCGCAGCCCTTTACTGTACTCCTCCTCTATCCCACGAAGGCCCTTTCCAGGGACCAGGAGAGCACCTTCGGAAAGCTCATGAAGGCTGTTGAACGAAGCGGTAAACTCGGGACCTTCGACGGCGATACCCCGCGGGATGAGCGTCAGAGGATACAGCGCGCGGCTGATTTTATCGTGACCAACCCGGACATGCTCCACAGCGGCATATTGCCAAACCATGCCAGGAAATGGAAGAATTTCCTCTCGCGCCTGCGATATATCGTGATCGACGAGGTTCACATCTACCGCGGCGCCTTCGGTTCCCACGTCTCAAACGTGTTCAGGAGGCTGGACCGGGTCTGCGCCGTGCACGGGACCCGGCCCGTATACATCTGCTCATCGGCGACCGTCCGGAACCCCGGGGAACACGCCGGTTTGCTCATGCACCGTGACTTCCACGTCATTGATTATGATTCTTCCCCACAGCCGGAGAAACACTTCTATTTCATCAATCCCACTACGGTTCAGAGCGGTGGGCATGCGCGATACCGGAAAGGAACATCCTCCGTCTCGATTCCGTTGATACGCGAGGCGGTCCGCAGGAGGATACGCACCATCTGCTTCTGCCGGGCGAGACAGGAGGTGGAGCGTCTCTACCGGGCCGTCACCGACGATCATCCTGAATTGAGAAACCTTGTAAAACCCTATCGTGGCGGCCTTCTACCAAACGAGCGGAGGAGCATTGAACGGGACCTCGCATCCGGCACGTTAATGGCAATCATCACCACCAACGCCCTTGAACTGGGCATTGATATTGGCGGCCTCGACCTCTGCATCCTTTCGGGACATCCCGGAACGATCGCGAGTTTCTGGCAGCAGGCCGGCAGGGTGGGGCGTGGAGGAAAATCCCCGGTGATCGTGTTTGTCGCCAAGGACGGTCCCATCGACCAGTTCCTCGTGCATCACCACGACTTCCTCCTCAGTTCCCCTGTTGAACAGGCGCTTCTCAACCCGGATAATCCCTACATCATACTGCAGCACCTTCCCTGCGCCGCCCATGAGCATCCCCTGGCTGAGATTGAGAATGGATTCGAACCTTCCGTCTATGGGGGAGCCCTTGGAATATTGAAGGAACAGAAAACTCTGCTTCCCTACCACGACACCTACCGTTTCGCCCTCCAGGATTATCCGGCCCGTGGAGTGAATATTCGTGGCATGACGGATTACAATGTCGAGATATATTGCGGCACCGAGGTAATTGGAGAGATAGATCCTATCGGGGCGCGCGGCACGGTGTATAAAGACGCGATCTACCAGCACCTGGGAAATAAATACATGTCGATGGAACTTGATCTTGATAAAAAGCTGTGCCGCGTGGATCCGGTTGATGTTGACTACTTCACAGAGGCGGTCTGGGAGGGAAGGGTTGACCTCATCGATTCGGAAGAAACCCATTTCCTTAACGGCAGCCGCATCGAGTTCGGTCCCGTTCGGGTGAACAGGCAGCCGAAGCTCTATAAAAAAATCCGGGAACGCAGCCTGGAGAACATCGGGTATGGACCCATAACCCTTCCGGCCTTTGAATACGAAACGACGGGGTTCAGCATCGTCGCTTCCCCGGAATGGCGAAGGACCGTTGATACCGCGAACAGGCTTTACGCGGGGGCCGCAACATACGGCCTGGCATATATACTTCGACACGCCGCGACGCTGTTCTGCATGTCCGATGTAAGGGACATCGAGACCGACAGTTCCCTCTACGAGGCGGGACCGGGAGAATGGCGGAGCGCGCTCTATCTCTACGACGCCATCGAAGGAGGCGTGGGGTATTCCGAAAGGATCTTCGAGTCCATCGAGAACGCACTCCGTTTCTGCTCTGAAATCCTGGCAAACTGCGGGTGCGAACAGGGTTGTCCATCATGCGTCCCTCCGATTCCGCCGGGCGTTGACAGCGCCGAGATGGAGGAATTCATGGTAGAATCAAACGCAGCCGTGGAATGTACCAGGAGTTTGCTTGATTCAATGCTCGGTAACGGCATACGAATACCGGACATCCGCGTGATCAGGAAGCCAATAGACGCGGGGCGGGTTCCCGTCCCTGACATCGAAGGGGCGCGACTTATGAAAAAGCTCGGAAGGGCAGCGAAGATACTCAACGAACGGAGGGAGCGCCTGCATTGATAGGGGGATGCTTCAGGCATATACGCGGTATAGGCAGCAAAACGGATGCCGCCTTGAGGGGAAGGGGGCTTACCTCCTGGCACGAGTGCCTTTCCCGCGAGGGTGATATCCCCTTCAACGGGCGAAGGAGGATGGCGTTTCTTGATTCGGTGAGAACAAGCCTGGATGCCCTGGGTGCAAGGCGTATCGCATTTTTTACCGCATCATTCCCGACATCTGAGCACTGGAGGATCCTTTCGGAATATTTTGATGACGCGACTTTTATTGACGTTGAAACGACCGGCATTTCATGGCACGCGAGCCAGGTCTCGGTTATCGCGGCCCTCCATCGCGGAAAACTTTATTCGTTCGTCCAGGGTGAGAACCTTGACGATTTTCTTGATTGCGCGGACGAGGCCGACCTCGTGGTCACCTTCAACGGCAATTCATTTGATATCCCGTTTCTTGAGAGGGCGTTCAACGTCCCAGCCATTTGCGGGGCCCATGTCGATCTGAGGTGGATCGCGTGGCACCTGGGATATCGCGGCGGGTTGAAGGCAATAGAACGAAAAATGGAAATCAGGAGGCCGTCCCATATAGAGGGGATAGACGGTTTTGAGGCGGTGGAGCTCTACTACCGATGGCTCAAGGGAGATGCCCACGCGAGACAAACACTGATCCGCTATTGCATGGGAGACGTCATTTCGACCCGTCTTGTCGCCGAACGGCTCCTTAACCTCTCGGGATGCGATAATGAAGTGAGCAATCCCGAGAATCTCTTTCTCATGATAGGATGAAAATTCCTGGAGGGGAATCGCTGCGTGGAATGCAGGAAAATTATCCATGTGGACATGGACGCGTTTTTCGCCGCCGTCGAGCAGAGGAACGATCCATCCCTTAAGGGCAAACCGGTGATCGTCGGCGGTGCCCCGGGGAAAAGGGGCGTTGTCGCAGCCTGTTCCTACGAGGCGAGAAGATACGGCATACATTCGGCGATGTCATCATCCGTTGCGGCACGGCTCTGTCCCCACGCGATCTTTCTTCCCGGTAATTTCGACGAATACGTGAGGGTTTCACGACAGATCCGTGATATATTTCACCGCTACACAGACCTTGTGGAGCCGATGTCTCTCGACGAGGCATATCTTGATGTGACAATGAACATGAGGGGAGAGGCATCGGCAACGAACATCGCGCGCCGGGTCCGTGCGGATATCCTTGAAGCGACTCGGCTTACCGCTTCAGCGGGGGTATCGTACAACAAGTTTCTGGCCAAGGCCGCCTCGGACTACAGGAAACCTGATGGCATTACCGTCGTTTCGCCGGACAAGGCCATCTGGTTCATAGACTTGCTACCAATCGGGAAGTTCCACGGCATCGGAAGGGCAACCGAAAAGAAAATGCTCAGTATGGGCATCCGCTGCGGGGCGGACCTCAGGAGGATGCCCCGGGTCGACCTCGTGCGTATTTTCGGAAAGGCGGGTGAATATTATCACATGATATCCATGGGGATTGACAATCGTCCCGTTGAGACACATCATGATAGAAAAAGCGTGGGGAGGGAGGTTACGCTGCCATATGATCTCCACGCGATAGAGGAAATTGAATCCGTGATCGACGGCATAGCCGGGGGCGTTATGGAGGCCACGCGAGCGGGACGGCACCTGGGCAGAACCGTGACGTTGAAGGTCCGTTACAGCGACTTTACAACGATAACCAGAAGCATAACGCTCGACGGCCCCTGTCATGATCAACATGAACTATTCATGCACGCCCGGAACCTCCTTCGAAGGACCGAGGCGGGATTTAGGAAGGTCCGCCTCGTGGGCATCAGCATCTCAAACATTGAAAACTCGATTGAGAGGCAGCTGCAGTTGCCCTTCCACAACGTCAATGCGTGCGTCACATCGTGACGGAGAGTCCCATCAGCGTGTACATCGTGAGGCCAACGGAAACCCTGTTGTAATCATCGACCCCGAGGAACACACCGAAATTCACCTTGTCGATATTGAGAAGGTCCGGGTAGACATTAAGGCGCAAACGGTAATTTTCAGTACCGTTTATGATAAGGGACGCCATCAGGTTCCCGTTCCGGTCATAGAATATTCCGCCGCAGGTCCTGAAATTCTTCACCGCGTCCTTAGCCTGTTTCTGGCGATCGGGGTCAAACCCTTTTACCACCGCAACGCCCGCGCTCAAGGTTATCCAGTCATGATCGCCCACCTTGAAACCGAAGCCGCTGATATAATGGTATCCCATCATAAAAAAGAATCGAACTGATTTTTTATAGATGTATGGCCTGAACACGTAGTTGCAGGAGGCGTTGTGTATCCTGCCCTTCCGCACGTCGAACATTGGCTGACCCATCCAGTTCCTGAACTGCCAGAAATCATGGAAAAATCTTACGATCGTATCGTTTAGAAACAGTAGTTTGCCCACCGCATCGAAGAAAAACAGATCGGCAATGAAGTCATGGCTTGTCAGGTTCCGGTTCGACGATTCAAGGGCCTCGTTGCTGAAATGGGCAAGATAGGCGGTGAGGACAGAAAAGACGTAGCCCCCCGGAACGCCGTTGTAGGTGTACCATTCCGCGAGCATACGAAAATCGTACCCGCCTCCGATGACGTGGAGCATGTAGTTGGGAACCGCGCGCGAGGAGGTGAATTCATCAAGAAAGAATTTTTTAAACCCACCGTCCTTGTTTATTGACTTGACGGGGTCGATAACGATATCCAGCACGGTTTTGTATCTGCCGAAATATCCGGCCTGCTTGAACGCACTGGGTACCTGAACGCTGTCAAAGGCCATGTTCAGGAAGAAATTCATCGGAAGCAGGAAATTGCCGGGGGTCCTTTTTTCGTCAGTGTAGATGAGATATCTGGCGTATTCAGGCTCAAGGTCCTCACCGGTATCGAAGACGCCGTTTTCAGCGGCAGCACCTGTTGCGGCACAGCACGCAAGAAGAATGAATAGCGATGCGATAGTTGTGCCTACGGGACGCAGTATCATGCACATGAATCGATCCATCATCATTGCAATTCATCCCGGGACGGGGATCAGAAATCAAGTGTCCTTACCGCCCTGGGGAAGGGTATTACATCACGTATGTTCTGCATGCCGGTTACGAACTGGATCACGCGCTCAAAGCCGAGGCCGAAACCCGCGTGGGGCACCGAACCGAAGCGTCTGAGGTCAAGATACCACCAGTAATCCTTCGGGTCGAGGCCCGAGTCAGAAATCCTCGCGGTGAGGGTTTCGAAATCTGATTCCCTTTCGCTCCCTCCCACGATTTCTCCAAGTCGGGGAACGAGGATATCCATCGCCCTTACGGTACGATTGTCCTCATTGACCTTCATGTAGAAGGCCTTGATCTCCTTGGGATAGTCGGTAATGATGACCGGGATCCCGTAAATTTTTTCCGTAAGGAATTTTTCATGCTCGCTCTGGAGGTCTATTCCCCAGCGTACGGGAAACTCGAATGTGGCCCTGGATTTTTCAAGCTCAGAAATCGCATCGGTATAGGTGATGCGCTTGAATGAGCTCCCGATGATATTCCTGAGATTGTCTATGATGCCCTTGCTTATGCGTTCATTGAAGAAATCCATGTCGTCCGGGCAGGTGTCGAGGATGCAGGAGAATATATATTTCAGGAATTCCTCGGCTACATCCATGTTTCCATTGATATCGCAGAAGGCCATCTCGGGCTCGATCATCCAGAATTCGGCCAGATGGCGCGAGGTGTTCGAATTCTCGGCCCGGAATGTGGGCCCGAAGGTGTATATCTTTTTCAGGGCGCAGGCGTAGGCTTCTCCTTCGAGCTGGCCGCTGACGGTGAGGGACGCCTTCTTACCAAAAAAATCCTCCGAGAAATCGACCGCGCCGTCAACAAGCGGGGGATGTTCCAGTGGGAGTGTGGTCACCTGGAACATTTCTCCGGCGCCTTCGCAGTCACTGCCGGTTATGATCGGGGTGTGCACGTAGACGAAGTTCCGTTCCTGGAAAAACCTGTGTATGGCGAAACTCATCGCGCTTCGCACCCGCGCCACGGCCCCGAAGGTGTTCGTGCGGGGGCGAAGGTGGGCGATTTCCCTGAGAAATTCAAAGGTGTGTCGCTTTTTCTGGAGCGGGTAATCGTCGACAGGGGCAGATCCCAGTATCGCAAGTGATCGGGCCTTTATTTCGACGGCCTGACCCTGGCCCGGCGATTCGACGAGGCTCCCCCGCACTACGACACTGGAGCCCGTGCTGAGTTCCCTGACAAGAGAACCATACTCCTCCATCGATTCGTCAAGAACCACCTGGAGATTTTTGATGGTTGAGCCGTCGTTGATCTCGATAAACGTTACGCCTTTCGATTCACGCCTTGTCCGGACCCATCCTTCGGCGGTTACCGGGGACCCCTTTCCCTCCATTGCGAGTATTTCTGAGATATCGGGTGTGCGCATAGTCCCTCTTGAATATGGTGATATTTTCAGTGTGTTTACCGCGCCGTAAGCGGTGCCTCGATTAATAAAGGTACAGCGGATGCGAATCGGGATTTTTCCCGAAAAACGTCACGTCGTCAATTTTCGTTATTTTTTCGCCCCGTAGCAGGGCGAAAAGCGTGCGCTCAACACCAATCCCCCCACCCATGGTCTCAGGGAATAACGAAGTGCCGTCGGGACGCTTCATGGAAGCGAAATAAAGGAATGGCCCATATCCGCCGAGCTCGTTAATGTTCTCGATGTTGCCGTCAATGAAGACGGGCCTGGCGGGCAGCACCTTGTTGTCGATTATTCGTTCAATTATGGGATCGTACAGCCATTCCCGTATGGCGCCGGACAGGATTTCCTTCGCGTCATGGTGCGCTCCTGTTTTCGCGTCGATACCCTTCGCGAGAATGTCATAGTTGAATATGTTCGCAGAAGGAATCGTCTGCGTATCAACCTTTTTACCACCGGGAAGGAGATAGGGATACACGAGGTCGTAATTCTCTCTCAGGAGCCCCCGGATCCAGAAGAACTGGGACGGAGTCTCTTCACCGATCTTTTCCTCGTAAGCGCGGGGTCCGTGTTTTTTCACGCTCGTGTCCTTCTCGAAGCAGGGGAAAGGGACGGTCGGGATTTCGAGGACGACGCCAAGCGCCTTGAGGCTCTCGGCATTTTTTTTATTTATCTCCTCACAGGCCGCCAGGATCATCCGCTCAAAAAAATTCATCACCAGCGCCATGTCTTCGTTGAGGATCTCAATCACGCGCTTCGGTTTTCCGAAATAATCATCGATCGAGAGTCCCCTGTTTCGCCGCAGTTCAACGTCGATCTGGGAGAAGTCAGCGAGGTAGCGACCCCTCTGGATGCGCATCGGGCTTTCGATTTCAAGACGAATGTTGGGCGAGTCGACGTAGATTCCCTTGATCGCCGGGTTCGAGCATGCCAAAAACTTGCTGTAGATCATGCTGTGCGTGGTGAGGTAGGTGTGCCCTTTGTACTGGATCGACGGCGTATGCTCGATGTCGTGCGCCAGGGGATCGGTGATGATGCTGAGCATGACCTTTTCAAGGTTAAAAAGTCCTTCGTCGGCGAGAAAACGGGTGGCGGCATTGACAAAGCTTGTCCGTATGGCGGAGACATGGTACATCTTCTCGGAGCTCCATTTATTTATGTAGTGCTCCGTGATGTAGTCGCCCAGAGACGAGCCGCTTTCGTTTATCGCGGACTGGAATCTGTACAGACTTTCACCGATATGCTTTATGTTGTTTTCCATGCGACGCGTCCTGAACGTGGCGTTATCTCCGGACAACTGCCGGAACGAGGATGATAGTGCAAATTGATGAGAACGTGCATCAATGTCAATGAATATTTCGAAGGGGACAGCGCGGCATGAGCCGGGTTGGCCGTGCCAGTGACGCGATGGGTGGCAATGGCGGCCGGGGCCGCTATGAACGATTTGTCAGCGATGCGCGTGAAAGAAGGCGACCGTAGTAGTCCGACACGGCGTGTATCGCATACAGGGCCTGTTCCACGCTTCCGAATACGGGTATTCCCTTTTCCGCGTACAGCAAACGGGCTTTCCGGGTAACCGTTGCGATATCCAGGGCCTCAAGTTCCTGTTTGTGTTCGGGAAGCACCAGGACAACGGGCTTACCGGTTTCCGCGACTGCCAGGCTGAACGCATCGGCAAATTCACTTATTGGAATAACGTCTTCCAGGGCCGCCCCGGGCATGAGGATTGAAAGTGATTTATAGTGATACAGTAGCTGAACGACAATCTGGATATCCACCTCCCGGCAGCGCGCGGCGTTAAGCAGTATTTCCTTCATGGAAGAGGGGGCCACGTAGGGATTTGCGACGTCGACGGGATTCCTCGCGCTTGAACCGGGGCGGGGGAGGTGTGGTTCAATTGACGCTTTGAGTTCATCGCCGAATTCAGGCACCTTCATGTTCATGAGCGATGCCGCATCGGCAGCGGCCACGCCAATAGCGCCTCCCCCTCCGATGATGGAAACGCCGCGGTAGGTCCCCGGCGGAAGGGACGTGAACGCGAGTGCGATGTCGCATAGCCCGTCAAGGTCGGCTGCAGGAACCGCGTTGCATTGCCGCATCACGGCGTTCCATACCTCGGAACTTCCGGCGGCTGAAGCGGTATGGCTCATGGCGGCCTTGCCGCCGGAATCAGTCTTGCCTCCCTTGCAGATAATGACAGGTTTTCGTGACGAGACGCTTTTCAGCGTGTCAAAAAATGACCGTCCATCCCTGAGACCCTCCACGTAGAGCCCAATAACGCCGGTGTCCTGGTCAGATCCGAAGTAATCGAGCAGTTCGGTTTCCCTGAGGTCGACCCCGTTGCCGAAGCTTACCATGGTGCTGAACCTTATTCCGCGCCACTTTCCGATGTGGGCGAAATCAACGGTCATGCCTCCGCTCTGTGATATGAAGGCAACGGGACCAGGTTCCCGCGACAGATCAGGTCCGGGAAGAAGTGTGAGGCCGCTACGGGGATTGTATACCCCGAAGCAGTTGGGCCCGATTATCCGGATGCCCTTTGCGGCGAGTCGGGAGATTTCGTTCTCAAGGGCAATGCCCTCACTCGTCGCGGTTTCGCTGAACCCGGACGAGAGGATCTCGACGCCGGCTGCCCCCTTGCTGAGGCATGACTCTATGGCAGCGGGAACGTGTTTTGCCGGGACCGCGATAATACCGAGATCGATCGGCCCGGGTATCTCCTCCACGGAGCGGTACGCGACATAACCGTCAATCACTCCCCCGCGGGGATTGACGGGGTACAGCGCGCCGTTGAATCCGATGGTCTTCAGTGAAAGAAGAATGCCCCTGCCGAAGCCGAACCCTTCGGCTGATACGCCGATTACCGCCACGGCGCCGGGCTCGAAGATCCTCTTCATGCTAGCGCAATCCGATTTTTGTATAGACATGACCGATATTAACCAGGTAGCGATCGAGATCGAATATCCGCCCGAGTTCTTCTTCGGACAGCTTCTCGGTTATGACGGGGTCCATGCACGCGAGTTTCTGGAGATTGCCCTCTCCGGCCCATACGCGCATGGCGAGGGCCTGCACGATGGAGTAGGAGTCTTCGCGCGACAATCCCTTCTCGACAAGTGCAAGCAGAAGGCTCTGTGAATGATAAAGCCCGCCGGTCCTGTCGATGTTCACGCGCATGGCATCCGGGTAGACGTGGAGGTTGCCCATGATGAATATCATGCGGTCTATCAGGTAATCGAGGGCGATGAGGGAATCGGGAAGTATGATCCTCTCCGCCGACGAATGTGAGATGTCGCGCTCGTGCCAGAGTGTCATGTTATCCAGCGCAACGTTCATGTTTGCCTTGATGACGCGTGATATGCCGGTGACACGCTCGCAGAGTATGGGATTCCTCTTGTGCGGCATGGCCGAAGAACCCTTCTGTCCTTTTTGAAATGGTTCCTCGACTTCGCGTACCTCGGTTTTCTGGAGATGGCGTATCTCAGTGGCGAGCTTGTCGAGGCTTCCTGCGCATATGGCGAGGGATGCCATGAATTCAGCGTGACGGTCACGCTGGATGACCTGCGTGGAGATGGGATCGGGCATGAGGCCGAGCTTCTCGCATACCCTTCTCTCCGTTTCGGGGGAGATGTTGCTGAAGGTCCCCACGGCGCCCGAGAACTTGCCGTAGGATACGGCTTCGATTGCACGGCTGACGCGGTCACGATTACGGCGGAATTCCTCGTAATAAAGCGCCATTTTGACGCCGAAGGTGGTCGGTTCAGCATGGACGCCGTGTGACCTCCCCATGCAGGGCGTGTCGCGGTACCTGACGGCGAGATCCCTGAGCACCTGGATAAGGCGATCGATGCCGGCCAGTATGACTGCGCCCGACTGCCGGAGTTGTATCGAGAGGGCGGTATCGACGATATCGCTCGAAGTGAGCCCGTAATGGATATAACGCGAAGAGGGTCCCACGTTTTCGGCCACTGCGGTAAGAAAGGCTATGACATCATGGTGGACCTTGCTTTCAATTTCAAGGATCCTGTCGACGGTGAAAGAGGCCTTCTTCTTGATACTTTCGAGGTCTGCTGGTGGGATGATGCCATCGTCGGCATGGACCTCGCATACGGCAATTTCGATTTCAAGCCATATCCTGAACTTGTTTTCGAGCTCCCATATCACCGCCATCTCCTTTCGGGAATACCGCTCGATCATGTCGCGCGCCTCGCATCAAGTGGAATTGATGATGATCCGGATGCCGGTGGCAGAGGATCGTTACATACTTTACTGAAAACACCATATGGCTGTAAATCAAGTTTTTTTTCATGTCACGAGAAATAAGTATTTGCACCCCAGTCGAACAATAGGGTAGTTTTGAAGCCAGGGAAATTGGCCGTGCCTCAGGGAGCGGCAGGTTCCTACATTCATGGGGGCACACGCGATGAACCAGGAACAGGTCAGGGAACTGCTGCGAAAGCTCGATCCTGATGCCGAGGACTTCACGGTCACCTTCACGGGCAAGACAAGCCGCAAGGTGGATGGGCTCTATTATCCAGACCGGAAGGAAATCATCATACACAATAAAAATTTTACCGACGACAGTCAGCTGGTCTATACCGCGATCCATGAATTCGCCCACCATCTTCATCATACCCGTTCTTCGTCGCCCGTTTCGATGAGGTCCCATGCGAACAGGTTCTGGGACATTTTCCACAGGCTGCTTTTCCACGCAGAGGAGAAAGGACTGTATTCGAACATCTTCAAAACCGACCAGCGATTCATTGCCCTCACGCGTAAAATCAGGGAGGAATATCTTTCTGTCAACGGGGGCCTCATGAAGGAACTGGGCGGCCTTCTTGTTGAAGCGGCGGAGCTCTGCGAAGCCAGCAACGCGTGTTTCGATGATTACGTTGACCGCGAGCTCCTCCTCCCGAGGTCCACGGCGAAGGTTTTAATGAAGCTACGTGAAAATGACATAGCGCCCGGCATCGGATACGAAAACATGAAAACCGTTGCGCGGATTCGCGACGATGAAGCCAGGGCAGAAGCCATGAAGGCATTCATGAGCGGAGAAACACCCGACATGGTACGGGCTGAATTCCTTTCCCGCGCGAAGAACGAAAATGATCTTGATGCGCTGTTGAAGGAGCGTGACCGCATTGAGAATACCATCGGAACCCTTGCGCGAAAGCTCGCGCGAGTAGAACGCAGGATCCAGGACATGAAGAGCGAAAGGACCGGCGCATGACAAAGCCACCACGGGATGCCGGCGAGATCGAAAAGGTCAGGGAAGCCATTCTGGAGGCCGCCGTGGAAATCATGCACGGATCAGGTTTCCAGGGACTGACGATGCGAAAGATCGCCTCGGCAATGGAAATGTCGGCCACGAATATTTATAATTATTTCTCAAACAAGGATGAGCTATACATTCATATACTTATCAGGGGATTCAGGCTTCTTTACGAAGATCTTCGGCGGGCTTTTGATAAGAATGAGACTCCCCTTGAAAGGGCCACGGGCTTCGTAAAGAGCTACATGGATTTCGGGATGCAGAAGCATCATTATTATGAAATCATGTTTTCTCCCGATCTACCGAAATACATGGACTATATCGGGACTCCGCTTGAATCCGTGGCCAGGATAGAGCTTGATTATTCAGAGAAGATCATCTCCCTTGCGATGGAAATCGCGAGTAGCGTGATGACCATTCTTCATGTCAACGACATCGAAGCAACCCGCCTCAGGATGATTGAAATATGGTGCACTCTCCATGGAATGCTCCTGCTTCGCAGGAGCAACCTGGTCGGCTATGCTGTCTCTGATCCGGATCAATATTTTAAACAAATAATTGATAATGTACTTTTTCGTAAGTAAGATCCATGTTCCAACAGAAAAAAATAATTAAAAAATCTTAAAAATTTTAATAATACCTTGACAATAATATTAATATAACGTATGTTAACATTAACATTCGTTATTTGGAGGAATAGAATGTCAAAGGTCGTGGTACTTGGCGGAGCCGGCGCTGTGGGCTCAAATGCCGTTAAAATTCTTGCGAAACAAGGTGAATTTTCTAGAGTCGTCATCGCTGATTATCAACTGGAATCAGCCACGGCACTCGCGAAGGAGTTGCAATCAAATAAAGTCGAGACGGCCAGGGTCGATGTCCATGACAGTGAAGGCCTTCGCTCGGTAATCAGGGGCGCGGATATTGTATGCAACTGCGTGGGTCCCTTTTACAGCACGGTGAAACCGGTTCTCGATGTTGTCCTTGAAGAGAAGATAAAGTATATCGATGTGTGCGACGATGTTGATGTCACCCTTGAAATCCTCCAGATGGATGAACGGGTAAAAGCCGCGGGGATACCGGTCCTTCTCGGGATGGGCAATTCACCCGGTATCACCAACCTCCTTGGCAAACTCGCCTATGAACTGCTCCTCGATGAAACGACTTCAATAGATATATTCCATACTCATGGCGGCGAGAAAATCGAGGGGGAGGGGGTGATTGGCCACAGGTTTCACTGCATGACCATTGACTGCCCCATGTATCTTGACGGTGAACTGAAATACGTTAAATATTTCGAGGAAGACGGCATCGCACTGAGGCAGAGCTTCGACTTCCCCGTTATCGGGGAGGTGCCCCTCTATCCCTATCCGCACCCAGAACAGGTGACCATGCCCAGGTACATGAAACTAAGGCAGGTAACGAACAAGGGCTCGGTAATCCCGAACGAGTACTACAATCTCACCCGGGATCTATGCGGTCTGGGCCTGAACAGCAGGGATGCGATTGACGTAAAAGGGCAGATGGTGGTCCCCTATGATTTTGCCGTCAGTTATATCCTGAAAGAACGGGAAAGGATGCTGAAGGAGGCGGGTTTCAACAGGCCAAAGGGATGCGTATCCGTCATCGCGAAAGGGAAAAAAGACGGTGCGTACAGGGAATACCGGTTTCATCTTCTTTCTGAAAGCGAAGGCCTTGGCGAAGGTACGGGAATTCCCGCGGCCATCGGCGTGATAATGATGAACAGGGGAATGGTGAACGGCACGGGGGTCATGCCCCCTGAAGCGGGCTTGAAATCGATCGATTTTCTCAAGACAACGGGAGAGGTGTACGATCTTTCCGGCTCAAAAAGGGGCGGCTCCTCGGCGAGAATCATTCTCGAAACCGTCGATGAAACGGGGACTGTATCACCCATTGACATCAAACAATTCGGAATATTTTGATGCCTTTCGTAAGGGCCCGTGTCGAGTCTCCCGCATTCAGACAGGGAAGTCCGATTATCGATTTGCACGTAAGGTGAAAGGGCACTACTGCTCGCACGGCGCGGCGGAAACGGGGTATGAGGACGGGCATAAATGGCAGGAGCACGCATGAAAGAACGCGGGCGCGATGAACGGCACGTGCTGGCCCTGGACCACGGGACCTCTGGCGTAAAGGTGGCGCTGGTAAACGGTCATGGATCGATCGTCGATTTTGAATTCGAACCGACCCCGACCTTCCATTTCCCCGGAGGAGGCGCCGAGCAGAACCCTGAAGACTGGTGGCGCGCGTTTATTGACGCAACAAAAAAGCTTCTTGGCAGGAGACGTGTGCGGCGGGACAGCATAACCGCTGTCGCGGTATCCAGCACCTTTTCCAGCACCGTGGCCGTCGATAGGAGCGGCAGAGCGTTGATGAATTGCCTCACCTGGATGGATTCCAGGGGAGCCCCCTGCGTTAAAGAACTTGTAAGCGGATTCCCCACCGTAATGGGGTACAACATCTTCAAGATGCTCAGATGGATCCGTCACACTGGTGGTGGCCCATCCCTATCCGGAAAGGATGACATCGCGCACGTTCTCCTGATCAAAGAACGGCATCCTGAAATATACGATGCCACGCACGCCTTCCTGAGCAGCAAGGATTATCTCAATATGCGACTCACGGGTGAAATCGCCGCGACGCACGATTCGGTCATGCTGTTCTGGGTAACGGACACCCGCGACATACATAATGTCCGGTACAGCGCGTCCCTTGCGTCTGAAATGGGCGTTGACCTGGAAAAGCTTCCGCCACTCGTTCGTTCCATTGACGTAATCGGCAAACTGAGGAAAGAGGTGGCGGCGGAGTTGGGGCTTGGCAGGGAGGTGCAGGTAGTCGGGGGTTCACCAGATCACCAGGCTGCCCTCGTCGGTTCCGGAGCCATACGTGATTTCGACGGGCATGTGTACATCGGCACGTCGTCATGGGTAGAATGCCTTGTGCCCTTCAAGAAGACTGACCTGTTCCACAGTATCGCGAGCCTGCCATCGGCGATTCCCGGGCGGTACCAGTGCATCAACGAGCAGGATATAGCCGGAGGATGTCTTTCGTTTCTCCTCAGGAACATAATCCAGCATAAAAACGAGTTTTACCAGGGCAAAAACCCGAAACGACCCTACGACCTGCTGAACAGTATGGCTTCCCGCGTGGGACCGGGAAGTGATCGCCTGATCTTCATGCCGTGGCTGAACGGCGAGCGGACCCCCGTGGATTCGACGACGCTCCGGGGTGGATTCTACAATATTTCGCTCACCACGACTGCAGACCATTTCGCGCGGGCCGTCCTTGAGGGAGTGGCGTACAATACGAGGTGGAGTCTCGGCTACGTGGAAAGGTTCACGGGACGCAGGATGGACACCCTCAATATCATCGGCGGCGGGGCAATGTCTTCACTCTGGTGCCAGATATTCGCCGATGTGTTCAACCGGCGGATACGCCAGGTCAGGGACCCAATAGAATCCAACGCGCGCGGTGCCGCCTTCATTGCCGCGGTGGGCCTCGGCTGGATATCCTTCGATGATATCCCCGGTCTTGTGCAATATGAAGGTGTGTTCGAGCCGGATCCGCAGAATCGGAAGATCTACGATGAGCTTTTCCAGGTTTTTCTATCGATTTACAAAAAAAATGCCGGGATATTCAACCGTCTCAACGGAAACCGACCGGCTCACGCTGAAACCGCTCCGAAAGAATGAACTGCTTTGCTTTCAGTTCAGTGTGAAAGTATCCCTCGATAAAGAGCGAGGCGCTGAAGAGTATGTCCAGGATGTCCTCGTTTCGGTAGCGCGCGGGATCAATGGAGATGAACTTGGCGGCGAGGCATTCCGCCATGAAGTCCCGGGCATTTCCCCGCATGAGGCATCCAACGGATCGATCGGCTGGGGAGTTTGAAGAAAGGCATGAGCCGCAGACGGGACCGAAGTCCGCCATGTCCATTTTAAATGCCGAGAGTCGCGTGCTTCCGCACAACCTGCACCTGTCAGGCTCCGCGATTATGCCAAGGTTCCTGAGGAGCCTGAGGAGGAAAAATGCCGTGAGATGAGGAGCGTTAACCGTATGAGAGAGTTCCTCGATCCCGGCCCTGAGCAGGAAGTATGTCGATTCGTCAGGCATGTCATAACCGCTGGTCTTTTCCACCGACTCGAGGATGAAGCAGAGGTGCATGATTCTCGAGAGGTCCTCGGTAAGGGAAGGGTAAAATTTCTCGACGCTGAACTCATTGACCACATGGGCTTCCCTGCCACGACGGTAATAATAGACAAGGCGCGCGACGGCGCCCGGCTCCGCGGCGGATCGCTGCCTTTTCCTGCTTTTCCTGAGGCCTTTAAAGATAAACGCGCGCTTGCCGAATTCCCTCGTGTAGTAATTGCAGAGAAGGTCCGCCTCACCTGAATCATGGGAGGAGAGGGCTATGCCGGTCGTCTTGAGTATCTCCATGGCGGGCTATTTTTTTTTCATTATCGAAAGGGTGATGCGGTTGATGACGGTGCCGCTTATGTCTTTAATGGTGAACTGAACCTGGTTGTCCTTGATCGATTCGCCCTTTTCCGGAATCTTGCCGAAAAGGTCGAATACGTAGCCTCCTATCGTATCGAAATCATCCTCGGGGAGATGAAGGTCGAGCTTTTCGTTCAGCTCGGTGACGGGCATGCGGGAATCAACCTCGTAGGTGTTCCTGCCGATCTTTTCAATTTCAGGCTGCTCGATAAGGTCAAACTCATCGTTGATGTCTCCCACGATCTCTTCGAGTATGTCTTCGAGTGTGACAATACCACCGATCCCCCCGTACTCGTCCACGACAACGGCGATGTGGAGCTTTCTGAATTTGAATTCCAGCATCAGCTCGTCGAGCCTCATGGTTTCAGGCACGAAGTACGGCTCATGGAGGATTTTTTTCAGGTGGAATTTCTTTTTAGAGGGCTCGAGAAGAAGCTTCAGCAGGTCCTTCACGTACAGCATGCCGATGATGTTGTCGATAGTTCCCTCGTATACGGGCACGCGCGAATGGCCGGCTTTGCACACCGCCGTCACGATGGGTTTTAGTTCCGTCTGGGAATCGATGAAAAACACGTCAACTCGGGGAATCATGATATCTCTGGCGATAAGGTCGGGGAGCTTGATGATGCCGCGTATCATCTCCTGACGGATTATGTCCAAATTTTCATAATCGCATTTCGCCAGGATATCGTTTTTATTTCGTGTGAACGTTTTCTTGAATTGCCCGAAAACTTTCGACAAACGTCGAGGGCGGCCGTCCGGAGGGTTACTGTCTGATGTCATTCCTTAAATTACGCTACCTGCCTTCTTGTATGGATATAATGTTAGGTTCGGTTGGTTATTTGTCAACATATTTTAATCAATGGCCAGACGGCTCTTGATCCGGTTTGTACTATTTCCTGATTCTATATTTATAAAGATGCCTATTTCGGCTTGACGCGCCAATCAAAAAGCTTCTTGTGGTTATTTTAAGATTATACCCGGTATGGCCATGTCAAAGGTATTCTTCAGTCCAGAGCCGCTGATTTTCACGCTTGGAGGGGGTGAACCCGGTCATTCGATGGACACCGTGGATAATGTCGCCAATGCCATTGCACTCGGCTCTGACGTGGTTCTCAACAATGTCTCGCTCACCGCTGATAATTCCATGGTGATTCATTCTAGGGATGTGTTCCATAACCCGGGCATACGCTTACGTGGCATTGAAACGCACACGCGGAAAGAACTCGTGGAGCTATTTGATGGTAGCGACCCAGGTGATCAACGAGGCACCGGGGGCCAGCTCTTTCCGGAGCTCCGGTCGATTCTCGATACCTTTCCTTCACAGAGATTTCTCTTCATTCTGAACGGAACCACGCTACGATTTGCCGAAATTTTCCTCGAAATACTGAGCGGGTCGAAGGCCGGAAACAGGGTCCTGGTTTCCGCGTCAGGCAAGATGATGAAAAAGATCCGTGGCAGGATGCCGGATATCGCCACCACCTTTACCTTCACGGGGGTACTGGGATTCTACGCCCTTTACAGATCGGGGCTCATTTCGGCACGAAGGCATTTCAACGGCGACGCCCTCATGCTTCCCGAAACAATCGGCGTCTCCTATATTGCAAGCCCCGGAGTTGTGGAGGCGGCGAGAAAGAGAGGCCTCAGGGTGTATCTCCTTGATGTCAACGATGAGAATTCGATACGGCGGTTTCTTGATTCCGGGGCGAACGGCTTTATCACCGGAAATGTTCCACTCGTGAAAGCACTTCTGCCGAAAAAACAGCCGGAATAACATGATGGCCCGGCACCTGGTCCTGCCGGCGAAAGTGTTGACAAGTTCCAAACGTTAAGGACCATGTACAAAAACGATCACGGCGAACCCCGTCAAGGAGACAACGGCATGAAAAAAAGGGTGCTTCTGGTAAATCCGCCCTATCCGATGGAGGAATCACCATCCCCCCCCTTCGGCCTCATGTCACTTGCGGCATTTCTCATTCAGAACGGTTACGACGTCAGGATCGACGATTATATCGTCAACCCATATTCCCCTGGCCGTGTGCGCGCGTCCCTGCGAGAATTCGACCCTGACATGATCGGCTCAACAGGCGTAACCATGAATATTAATACGGCACTTCGCATTCTCGCCGATTACCGTGAAGCGTCAGGGAAAGCGACCATTGTCATGGGCGGGCCCCATGTTACTTTCGATGCGCAGGCGATTCTCGCTGATTGTCCCCATGTCGACGTTATCGTGAGGGGGGAAGGGGAGCTTACAACCGTTGAGCTGCTGGAGCACCTCGGGGACAAGGAAAAATATGCGTCTATCAGGGGCATATCATTCAGGAATGAGCATGATATAATCCACAATGAGAGCAGGGAATTCATCCCGGATATAAACATACTTCCCTATCCCGCGCGGCATCTTGTCCAGCTCAGCAAATACAAGGCCCTTGGACTGCCCCTGAACATGATAACGTCCAGGGGATGCCCCTATGAGTGTATTTTTTGCGTGGGCTCTAAGATGGTGGGGAGAAGGGTGCGCTGCTACAGCGTTGAACGGGTCGTCGATGAATTCGAAATGCTGTCAAAAAAAGGGTTTAAACAGATCAATATCGTAGACGATCTTTTTACCTCGAACCGGAAACGGTGCATTGCGATCTGCGAAGATATCATGCGGCGCGGGATACAACAGGAGTGGACCGCATTCGCAAGGGTCGATACCGTAAGCAGGGAACTCCTCGAGACAATGCGCCGCGCGGGCTGCACTATGCTCTGTTTCGGCATCGAAAGCGGCAACCAGGAGATACTTGACCGCGTGAAGAAAAAAACAACCCTGGCGAAAATCGAGAAGGCAATACGACTCTGCAGGGAAACCGGGGTTATCCCCATGGCGTCGTACATCATGGGCCTTCCCGGGGAATCTCCAGAGACCGTTCGGGAAACCCTCGAGTTCGCGCGCAACCTGTGCAACAGTTACGGCTTCCATATCCTGGCACCGTTCCCGGGCACCGAGGTCAGGGAAAAGGCCGATGAATACGGCATGAGGATACTTACCAATGACTGGGACCGGTATGATGCGAACCAGTCAGTGTGCGAATCGTTACTGCTTCCTCACCAGGAAGTTGACAGGATCGTGAGCGAGTTCAATGACGGGATAAACGGCTTGATACGGAATATCCTGGAAAGAAGCGAAAGGGGCGAATCGATGAGCGCCGAGAACGAGGAGATGGTGAACAATATCAAATCCTTCGATTTCAGCTCAAGATTGATAAACGGGAAAATCATTGAAAAATTCCGGACCAATGGCTCGACCCCCGGCGGGATGGAGCATTTCATTGATTTCATAGCCGAGCAGGCCGGGGTTGAGAGGGAACACGCATCGTCAGAAATTCACCGTCTCTTCAGGCTTGGATGCCTCGCACGTTTGGTTGAGGACGGAGCCGAAACCTACGGGTGGTCCTAAGCTCGCACGCGATGGATCACGCGGCTGACGCAATCGCCCGGCATATCCTCTTCCGAATTGAACCCGGCATAATCGTTGGAGATGATGTCCTTGAATTCGCCCGATCATGTCTCGGCGTGGAATCGGATGAAGTGTTGTTGCGCCTGATATCGGATTCCGATCTTTACGGGGACGGTCTCGTCGACCTTGTGTATGTCCCTGACCGGACTCTCGCGTATGATGTCGAAACGCTCATTCCCCCGCGGGGCCTGCCCGACATGACGGTTGCGGAAATCATACGGATCGTGGGCAGTTCCATCTCTCCACCGGATTTCATTATCAATGGCACACGATATCGCACTGAAGAAACGGTAAACCCTCTCATCTGGAAAAAATTTATCCAGCGCATGAAGCTTTCCGTCGAGGTACCCATTGGCGGGATTCCGATTATCGGCAATCACGGAACAGACCGACGCCACATCGAGTCACGTATCATCGTGAGACATGCGCGTCACACCCGAACGGAACATCGTGACCGTGAACTGCGATGGGCCTATACATCGCTCTTTCCCGATGATTCCATCTGTGACGATCTGCTTCATCAGGGCATCGAATTCATCGTGGATCTTTTCTCTGAGTGCGGTACCGGCGATACGTTATATGATGCGCTTTGCAGAAAAAGACGCGCCTGCGAGACGCTCATGGACCGAATGGACCGTTACGCAGCGCTTGCAGCAAGGTATGGATGCGAGTACATGCAGTCCATGCGCATTACCCCGCCTGCCGCGGATCGTGAATTACTGATCAGGTCACATCACGTTACCGACATGCTCCTCGTGGCGCTGTACGGGAAAGACTGGAATTCCTGCGCGAAATCTTCTGCATCGGTTCCCGGTGACGATGGTGCGGTACAATTATTCGATGGTGCCGATTAGCAGTTCGCTGAGAAACAGCAAACTACGAGCGATAGATGATGGAATTATTCGGGAAACTTTCAGAATCTAATTCCTGCCATGACATAATAGCGCAACTGCTGCATGTACCGGTCCTTGTAGAAGGTAACAATATAATCAGTCCCGATGGTGGCGGTCATGGCATAGAGGAAGGAGAGGTCCATTGAAACCCCCGCCTTCGCGTAGGGATCCAGCGATTTTATTGAGCCCTTGTTATAGGGAATCCCCGTGATATCCTTTTTCGTGAAGTACTGGGTCGACTGCGTCACCCCGGCGCCTAACCGGACGCTGAAATTTATAACCGAGTCCATGCGTGTAGACAACGATATGTTCGCTCCGCCGGAAATATGAGTGAGTCGGGATGTGAACGTGGGGGTTTTCTGTCCGCTGTATCGGGCGTAACTCATTTCGAGTTCGATTCCCATGAACCGAATAAAATTTTTTGCATCAATAAATTTCGAATTTCCGAACTGGAAGGAAAAAACTCCGTTGTAATTGAGATGGGTCATTGAAAATGTCGAGTTCTTGTACCTGCCGCTCCAGGGGGGCAGGAACATGTTGTAGGAAAGTCCGCCTCGTATCGCGAAGCCCGTTCGTGCGGGATAGGCGGTGCTGAAGAATTTTCCGGTACTGCGGTCTGAGATTTTAATATCCTTCCAGTCCGTCCAGAAACTCAACTTTTCAAACTTGTTGATCGCGGCAATTCGGATGCTATAGCTGCCGGGAGCCAATTGCATTTCGACGAAATTCGTATCGACCGTTTTTTCAACGACTAAAGTGCCCGCTGAATCGCGAACCTGCACGGTATATCGAATGATGCCCTCTATCGATTCCCAGCGTATGACGAAATTTTTTGCGTTTTCATCCTGGGCAATTGCCCGGGGCGTGGCCAGTGCAAGCGTCGCGGCGATGAGTGCTGTCAGAATAACTGGACAATAAATGCGTTTCATGAGCTCACTCCGTTTTTATCATGCTCGGCGCGTCTATCTTCAGGTCGCCTTTAATGCCGAGCGTGATGTTGAAGGGGATTCTCGCTTCATCGCTTTTTCTCTTAACCCTGTTCGTCCCGGGATAGGATTCAATGGCCTGTAGTGTCCATATGAAACTTCCCACGTCGAGTTTTTTCAGGTCCGTGAGGCTGTACGAAACGTTTCTGGTTTCGATCCTCGTAACGGCACGCTGTGTTCCTCCCACGACCTGATAGAGCGAAAGACGGTAGAGATTGGCACCGGGAACCGGCCGCCAGGAGAAGTCAAGAGAGTCCCTGCGAACCATGTCAACGGTGCTGCCGCCCAGGGGCTCTATTACGCCGGGTTTCGCCAGTTCACCGGCGATATCGAAGGTGTACACCTGGCTCGCCATGATTTCTTCACCATTTTCATTGATCTGCGTGACCTTCCAGAAATAATCACCTTCGGTGAAACCGTCGATGCCCGTGGTGTTGCCTTCGATGGTCGGATCCTTGAAAAGAGCGGAAAAATTCTTATCCCGCGAGATCTTCAGCAGGTAGGAGCCTTCCAGTCCCGTATCTGACCATGTGAAGCGCACGGCAGTTGTTTTCCCTTCACCGGGCTGAATAACCGACATGTCGGCAGGTTCGATTAGACCGATGCGGCCCTCCGTCACGATAGTAAAGGTGCGTATCGAAGAAAAGTCGGTACGGCTGCCGTCGCCGAGCACGCCGCGGAGGCGCCAGTAATACCGTCCTGCCTCAAGAGGGCCGGGGAGGCTTAGAAGGGTGCGCGCTTCAATTTTTTTCTCTACGATTCGGGCGAACTCGCGGTCCTTCGAAAGGACCAGTTCCGTTTGGGCGATTTCCGGGCCAACGCGCCAGCTGAAGGTGAGCCCCTTCTGTTCCACGAGGGCCGCATGTATCGCCTTGTCGTCGAGCGGCGCCAGTGGCAAGGGAGGTTCGAGCCTATCGGTCTTCACGACGTTGAAACTATATATTGCGGATTCAATTTTACTAGTAATCTGCTCCGAGTCGGGAACGATGGATACTTTCCAGAAATATGTTCCCTCGCCGGGAACCGAGAGCGATACGCGGCTTACCGACGTTGCCGTATCGATAACGGGTGATGACATGTCGGGCTTTTTTGACACGGTAATGGTATAACCGGATGCCGATTCGTTTCCCGACCAGGCGAAGTTGATAAGGGGCGCCCTGTCACGGTACCTGATAACCGCGCCATTCTCGGGCAGGAGGAGGTTTGCGGGCCTCGTGTTCATCACGACAAATCGACGGATTTCGCTCGTTTCCACTTTCTTTGTGGCGGTGTTGACCGCGATGACCCTCCAGTAGTAGACTCCGTCGGAAAGCATGACCCTGCCTTTCCCATTCCCCGCCTGGACGCTTCTGACGGGATCGTTCATCGAGATGGAACCCGCGATCTCGAGCGTGGTCCTGAATGCTCCCCTCAGGGTTTCCCAGGAAAAATCAACGGGTGTGGTGTCTCCTGTCACGGGAAAATGGCGGTTGTTCTCCGGGGCAATAAGACGCACCGCGAGGTCCGCGATCCTGATCGCATCATCTCCCGTGCTGACTTCCTGATTTTCAAGAACGAGCTGTTCCGCATCCCCCGTTTGAAGGAGGGCGGTTCCGCGATTGACGGTCATCTGGAGCTTGTCGTCACCGCCGCGTGCGAGCACAACTTCGCTGTCCTCAAGGGAAACTACTGAGTCGCCTGATATGATGTTGACCTTTTTACCGTCGTCACCAGATCCCGGCTTCTGGGCCGCTGAAATGCTGCCGCCGAGAAACTGAATGCCCACTTCATCCTCGTCGAGGGTAAGCAGTATCATGCTGTTTTCATTAAGTGTTATTTCAGTTCCGTTTTTAAGTCGGATGTGGGCCTGAGATCGGTTGGAGGTGCGTATCGTATCGTAATTATATAAATCGGAATCATTATCGAGTTCCGACCAGATGACGTCACGGGTATACTTTCTTTCAGCCACGTTGCTTTTCGCAACGAGGGTGCCGATCAATTCAGTACCGCCAGGTCCGCCGGGGCGGGTGAAATCAATATAGAGGAAATACCCGAGGGCCGCAAGGGCGGCGATCCCCGCAAGCGGAATCAGGATGTCACTTTTCGATAATCTCATACTTATCTTCGCCGTGGGTGATCATCTTGGCAAGGGCCTCGTCGGAGTATTCAGGTAGCTCGCTAATCCCGATGATGGACTGCAGCTCCTTCAGGGTCCTTGGTCGTGTCGGGTCGTCAAGCCGTCCCAGAAGGGCGTATATCTGCTGTGGTTCTATCTTCCCCTTGACTTTTATCTGCTTCATCTTTTCAAAAGCGAAGATATCTTTCACGAGTCGGTACGAATCCTCGCTTACGAGAATATCGGTTCCGAAGGCCTTGCTGAGAGATTCTATCCTCGATGCAAGGTTGACGGCATCGCCGATGATAGTATACTCCATCCTGTTCTCTGAACCGATCTGGCCCGCGAGGACGGTCCCCGTGTTGATACCGCAGCCTATTCTAATGACGGGCTTCTTGGTGCCGCCCCTGTCCCTGTTGAATTCCACCAGCTCATTCCTCATAAGCAACGAGGAGTTGAGGGCGTTCTCAGTGTCATTACCTTTTGATATGGGGGTTCCCCATACGGCCATGATGGCGTCACCTATGAACTTGTCCACGATGCCGTTGGTTTTCTCAATGCATTCAACCATTCGCGTCATGTAAAGGTTCAGGAATTCAACCACCTCTTCGGGTTCGAGACGCTCGGAAATCGCTGTGAAAGCCCTGATGTCCGAAAAAAGTATCGTAACGGTCTTTCTCTCTCCACCGAGTCTCAATTCATCCCTCAGGGCGGCCTCGGCCAGCTCCTTGTTGACGAATTTCCCGAAGGCGTTTTTGATCTTTTCCCTCTCCTCAAGGCCTCTTCCCATTTCGACGAAGGTGCTGGTGAGCTGTCCGATTTCGTCCTTCGATGTCGGCCTGATATCAACATTGTACTGCCCGGCGATGATCTTCTTCGTTTCACCGACGAGACGGATGATGGGTGACGTGATCGTTTTGCCAAAAAAGAAAATGATGAGTATCGCGACGATGACCACCATCGCGGTTATGATCAGGTTCCTCTGCTGGATCTTGTATACCGCGCGGTAGGCTTCGTCTTCCCGTGCGGCGGTGACAACGCCAAAACCGCCGCGGTCAATTTTCTTGAAAGAACCGAGGTAAAAGACACCATCACTGTCCCGATAACGAGTCTGTCCATTATCAAGCTTGCTTTTCATCATCATGGCGCATATCGGCATGGCGGCGAAATTTGTACCGGCGCGGACAAGCTTCATGTCAGGGTGAATTATCAGGTCCCCCTTGAAGTTGGTCATGAAAGACCTGGTGATGCCCGCCATGTTGAACGTTTTCGTGAGGTTTTCAGCGGTGATATAGCTGACGATGATGGACTGAACCTCTCCGGAAGGTGTTTTCAGGTGCGGGAAAATGAGAGCAAATGTCTCATGCTCCAGCTGCGGGGAAGGGTTGTAAAGCTGGTATTCTCCGCCGAATGACAGGGGGAATGCGGCCTCGAGGTTGGCATTGGCGGTTGTGACATTCTCTTCGCTGACGCCATACCGTCCCATGAGGATTTTGTTAAGATACCTGCGCGTGAAGGCGAATCCATTATTGCCGGCCCGGCGCGTGACGATTCCGGAAAAAAGTATCTCATTCTCACCGGCGGCGATCAAATTTTCCTGTCCCTCGGCCTTCTTGTCAGCGTCTTCATCCTGGAGCATGAGCGTAGAAATGAGACGGTATCGCTCGATTTCAGATTCAATTTTGAGGGCGATAACTTCAGCTATCTGGAAGTTGCTTTCCTGGACACGTACCCTGTTGTCATTCTTGAAAAAATAACTTGCAAGGAGTATCATTCCCGCGAGTGAAGCGATAATTATGAATGAAATAATGGAAATGAGTTTAAAACGTATTGACCGGTAAAAGGGCCCGGAGCCTGCCGATGGTATAACCGACGCCTTTTGTGATTGTGCATCTGTTGTGCCCGTTCCCCGCGGGGCGGAGGACGTCTTTGCCATGTGTGATGCTTCTGCTTTTCCTGTGGAGCCTTGTGACGCGGTGGCTTTTATTGAGGTAGCGGGACGGTTTATCCTGATCGCGTTGCGAACAGCGGCGGGGGCGAGGGGTACGACAAGTGAGTTTTTGAAGGTCTGCAACATTCCCCGGAATTCAGCGAGGTCCCCGGCGTCGCGTTTCATCCGTTGAACCGCCTTTATGGCCTCGTCTATACCGCTGCCTCCGGCGATATGCAGTGACGCGATCAGGGGGAGCGCAAAACGTGAACGGTAGCTAATGACGAGAGAGCCTCCTTCTTCCAGGGACTCCTGCAGATCCGCCGTGGCTGTACGGACTGCGTCCATGATATCATCGCCGCCGGGTTCCAGATAATAGCCCGTTGTTTGTATTCCCGCCTGTTTTAATGTCCCGGTGAGCGCACGGTAAAAATCAGGATCTACCGGCGCGGAGGCGATAAAAAAGGCCTTTTTAACGTTATGCTGCTTGAAGAGGCTCAGCCTTTTTTTTGAAATGATAACCGGGATGTCGTGCACGGAGCTGTTGTCGCGAAGGATATCAAGAAAGAGCCGTTCTCTTTTAGCCATAATGGTTACATTCCTCTAATAATTCTATTCTACCGAATCAATTTTTCAACCCAATTTTCAATATATTTATATAAAAATTGAATAACAGCTCATTCTTTTCACATCTGCAACAGGATGCATTAGCTGGACAACAATCAATTGCATGAGGTTCCGTTTCTCCCTATGTATAATTTCGGCAAAAACCATCAATAATTATCATATTGGACTATCAATTTAAAAAACTGGCAGAAAATAATTCAATTTAATTATAATTTTAATGATGGATGGATACAAGACTGGAAATTTGCAGACCGCCACGGGCGAAATGTCCGCCAGGAGCAGAGACTTTGCGGCAACTGGTATGCCCGGACATGCATTATAGATGCCCATGATGACCGGCGTCATGTACGGGCTGCGCATGTCGAATCCGTAGGATGATCCGATCTGCTGAACCTTCCTTAATCCCATGGCGAACAGGGCTGGTATATCGTCGATAATCAGCACCGGGCCGCCCGCGCCGCAACCCGCACCCTGGAGCGCGGCAAGGATCCTTTTTCCCGTGAAGGACTCACGGGCAAGCATAGCAAGGGATTTCAGTTCCTTTTCTGCCAGCCCAGGTATCCCGGTTACGGGAATATTCAATTTATTAGCTCTCTTCAGTATACGCTTTTCAGAATATGTCCAACACGATACGTCCTTGGGCATCTCCAATGACCCTTCCACGGCACTGCGAACGGCTTGTCTGGTGGAAAAGGGGATTTATTAAAGCCGCGCGAACGGGTACACCGAATATTTCGAGCGCGGTTCCTTCCAGAGGACATCCCTTTGATTCCCAGGATTCAATTTCCCGTAGGGCCGATATCTCATAGGGTGTAAATCCCTTGGTGCCATGCATCTAAATTCCATCGGTATCGTTTCGTTGACGACATAACGCGTATAGGCGTTCAAAAAGCAAGGCGATTTAAATTCATTATTCATCCGCATGGCCGCCTTTATATCCTGGCAATCTGGTAACGGGAACCGCTCAGGCGAAGGGGCTTATACGTTTAAAAGAATTTGTATTTTTTTCAAAAAAAATATTGAAATTGTTACAGACTTGAATTGAATGATAATATAGCAATAAATATGGCGCATGGAGAGCGGTGGAAATGAATCTTCGGCATACGCCGGGAGCAACAGGTTGGTGCTTGTTGTATGAACTGCTTTCTGCTTGCAAAACTCTTGCAACGTGATAGATATTGTTGTGCGGTTCATGAGGTGACTATACAATAATGTTTCCATCTTTACGCGGAAGCACCTGGTGAATCGCACGGGCATCGTTAATTATTGAGGTGATGTGACGACAATGGCGTTAACGCTGAAGGAAGCCATCGAGCAAAACAAGAGAATACGGATACTGGCGTATTCAGTCAGCGATTACGTCGAGCATCGCATGAAGGAAATCCTCGAGATAGTCTTCACCAAGTATAAAAAACCCGATCTTGTTCCCCCCGTGTATACATGTCTCAAGGAGCTTCTCATCAACGCGATCAAGGCGAATTTTAAGCATATCTATTTTGAAGGATATTCATCGAAGAATAGCTCGGAGAGCATATTGGAATATGAACTCGCCCTCAAGCTCTTCAAGCTCGAATTAAGCCGGGAGAACGCCGACTATCTTGAAAAACTCGCCCGTGAGTTCGACATGAAAGCGGAAGTGATCATCCAGACCGGCTCAAGGGACCTCAATATCACGGTCACGAACCCCGTCGAAATGACAGAAAGGGAAAAAAACAATGTGCGCTTCAAGCTTGACTGCGCATCCCGGTATAATGACATCAGCGAATATTTTTCAGAAGTGGAAACAATTGACGATGAAAACGAGGAGGGAGCGGGTCTCGGGATTATACTGATTTCCATGATGCTCAGGAACATGGGTGGCTCGGATGATGATTTTACCATTGTTTCGGAAAATAACCGGACTGTTGCATCATTGCGCATACCCCTGTTTGCCACCCATCCTGAACATTCCCTCGCATGAGAATCAGGTTATCGGTGCAACCGAAATTTTTCCAGTAATCGATGCGAAATCCATGAACCGTCACGACAAACATTCCCGGCTATAAAAAAAATCCTTGTCATTTATGGCGTGAATTGTAAGATTTCCACATGATGAGATGTTGGCGTTTCAGACCCGGCACGGGTGGGTCGAAGCGCGCATACCCGGCTTAACGTCGGATACAGGTCACACCCCATCTTCCGTAGCGGGTAGGGCGCAATAAAATTTAGTCAGAGAAAGGCAGGCATGGTACCAAGCAAATTGTTTTTAACGAAAGGCGTTGGAGTTCATAAGAACAAGCTTTCCTCGTTCGAGCTTGCGTTGCGGAACGCGGGAATTGAAAAATGCAACCTGGTATATGTTTCAAGCATAATGCCGCCGAAGTGTAAAATCATTTCCCGGCATGCGGGTACAAGGCTTCTGGAACCGGGCCAGATAACCTATTGCGTCATGGCGCGGAACGAAACCAACGAGCCCAACAGGCTTGTGTCCGCTTCGATTGGCATCGCCATGCCGCGTGATACCGAAAACTACGGCTACCTGTCGGAGCACCACTCCTTCGGAGAAATAGCGAAGGTTTCAGGTGATTTCGCAGAAGACCTCGCGGCCACCATGCTTGCCTCGACACTGGGACTTCCCTTTGACCCGGACCAGGCCTGGGACGACAGGAAGCAGGTGTATCGCACCAGCGGTCACATCTTTAAAACCAGGAATATATGCCAGTCAGCCGAGGGGAACAAACACGGTTACTGGACCACCGTGATCGCCGCGGCAATATTTATCTGCGATTAGTCGCGGATCGCTTCACGCCCACTTTCAAACCCCAGGAGGCCGTGAGTGTGCGGCCTCCGGTTGATTAATGGCTAGATATCCGTTCCCACCGAGTCTTTACCGCGACTCTTGACATTGAACATGGCCTTATCGGCTATTGAAAGAAGGCGTGATATGTTTGTCGCGTCTTCAGGGTAGGCGGCGACGCCGAAACTGGCGCTCAATTTCACGTGGAGACCGCGATTGGCAAGATACACGGTACGCTGAATGGCCCTGCGTATCCCGTCGGCCTTTGCGGTTGTTTCCGTTTTGGATAAACCGGGAAGAACCGCCACGAACTCGTCACCGCCGTAACTGACGCCGAATGAAGGGTGCTCCAGGTTCTCACGTATGGTGGAGGCTACCTCCTGGATTGCCTGGCTTCCGTTGAGATGGCCAAAGGTATCGACGATTTTTTTAAAATTGTCAAGGTCCATGAAGATGAGCCCGAAATTCTCTCTCCTCGCTTTGCCTCTTTCAAGAAGTGCGGCGAGCGTCCGGTAAAGATACCTTGTGTTATAGAGCCCCGTGAGGTTGTCGGTGTCGGACAGGGCCTGGATGTACTGGTACCGCCTGGTGTTTTCCACGGCTATTGCCGCGTATTCCGCAATGTAGTAGAGCAGCGCCAGGGTTTTCCCCGATGTATCCCGGGGATTGATCGCCTCGATGACCCCCACGCACTCGCTGCCGAAAATCAGCGGAACGCAGAGCAACGACTTTGTTTCGACCCCGGAAATGATGTCGACGCGGTTGTCGAAAAACTGGCACGCCTTCACGTCACGGACCACGATCGGCCGTTTCATCTGGGCGGCCCGCCCGGCCACCCCCTGGCCGGGGCTTATCCTGACGCCGCGCATTGTCTCAGCGTTGAGATCGACGCTCAACTTGAAAAAGAGTTCTCCGGTTTCCCTGTCGACGAGGAGTAGCGACCAAATGGCGGCGGGTATCAGTTCTGAGAGCTTGCCCATGATGAGTCCGAATAGCCTGTCCGGATCTAGCTCGGCCGTCAGGGCCTTGCCGAGTTCCATGCATGATGCCAGCTCGCGGCGCGAGAGATGTTTTTCAGCAGATCCAAACATGTCGGCCTTTCATTACAGAAGAGATCAGGGAAATCACCGGTGATTTCAAGAACTTTTTTCAGTTCCGCGGTTCCACGAAGGCCCTTCCGGTACGCGCGGACCGCGGATTCGCGCCAGGGGAAGCCCCATGAGGATCCCGACGACAAAACCGACGGCATGGGACAGATAGCTCACACCCGGCTCTATCGCCGCGGGAATGAGCATGACGGCTGCAAATCCCGTTACCCTCATGACGCGGACGGGGAGCCTCCTGTCAGAATCATGGCTCAGATAGCATACCAGCCACATGGCGACCATCCCGTAGGCCATGCCGGAAGCGCCAAGGAGCCGGACCGCTGGATCATAGAACCAGGCCGTAATGCAGTTTGTAATGATGCCCGCGGCCAGCGAAGCAATCGGGAACAGCACCATGCCGTAATAGGCATGGAGCATCCAGCCGAAAACGATAACAAGAAGGGAGTTTGAAAGCAGGTGGGCCAGACCTGCATGGGTTGCGAGGGCCGTGAAGGGGCGCCACCATTCGAGTCGATGGTAGAGCGCGCCGCCGCTTACCCAGAGGAGGTCCCGATGGTTGTCTGATCCGTAAAGGAGGGTGAACATGAAACAGACACCGCAGACGATGACGGCGGGGCGGGCATACCGGGCCGATGGAAAATGTGAAAGCGGGCCGGAAGGTCGATTCGCTTCACCTCCTTCATCCGGGCTTTCATCAGGCGATACCCCGTTTTCAATCCATTCGCCATCAGAAACGGACGGATCAGGATCGCGATTGCCTGGTTTCACGGGATGTAGTCGTCCCTTTTGGGGTGCCACGCGTCCACGGCGATGGTGGAGTCTTCGAAGGTGCGCCCCCCATGGGGCGTGTTCGGCGGAACCACGGCGACGTCACCTTTTTTCATCAGCCGGGTTACGCCATCGACCGTAAGTTCCATTGAGCCCTCGACGATCATGCTTATCTGCTCATGGGGATGTGCGTGTTCAGGCAGGATAGAGAATGGATCAAATTCCATCCAGGTTAACATGAGATTGTCAAGATGCACTTCTTTTATGCGAACCCCGTTCACGGGACTGATCCATGGCCTTTTCGAGAATGACGAGAAATATTCCATGCGCACGTTCTATATGTGCGGTGCGAAAAGGCAAGCAGAAATCCGATGGTGCCGCGGCTGATGGGGCATTCGCGCACATGACGTTAACAAGGAACGAATCGTGATCATTTTTTACCGTAAATAACCATGATTATTTGACAAATGGTCACCCATGAATGACTATTGGATTAATGAAGGAAAAAGAATCACGTCTCGCCGAGTTGCGCCTCGAGGTTTCTCGTTGCCGTAAATGCCGCCTCGCTTCAACGAGGAGGCTCACGGTGTTCGGTGAAGGCTCCTGCCAGGCGGAAGTCATGTTTATCGGCGAGGGCCCGGGAAGGCAGGAGGATATAACGGGACGTCCCTTCGTGGGCCGCGCGGGGGAACTGCTCACCAGGATAATTGAACGCGGAATGGGGATGAGCAGGAACGAGGTGTATATCGCGAACCTCGTGAAGTGCAGGCCCACGGTGGATTTGAAGCTTGTTCGTGACCGTCCGCCTGATCGTGATGAGCTTGAAAGCTGTGTACCCTATCTCCTGAAACAGATCGAGATCATCGCGCCGCGCGTCATTATCGCCCTTGGATCGCCCGCCGCGAAGTTCCTTCTGGGCACCGATCAGGGAATCACGAGGATTCGCGGGAACTGGGGCGATTTCGAAGGAGTTCCCGTCATGCCGACCTACCATCCTAGTTATCTGCTCCGGAACGGGGGGGACGCGAGCCCCCTTCGGAGGGAGGTATGGGATGACATCAAAAAAGTGCTGGCGAGAACGGGCCGCCCCGTTCCTTCGGCGCGAAAAGGAGGAAATGGATGATAGTCTGCGAGGGGGTCTACGCCTACGTGTGGCGCGGGCATTTCGTCAATAACGCGAACATGTTCTATTTCGGGGAGCCATTCAACATTCTCTTTGATCCGGGCCTGCAGAATTATCTCGATGTCCGTTTCGAGGATATGAAAAGCGATGGTATCGAGATCGATAGCATTGCGCGAGTCGTAAACACCCATTGCCATCCGGATCATTTTGAAGGATCACTGTATTTTGCCGATAAGAAGGTCCCCGTTTCAATGCACGGGAAGGAAATCGAGTTTTACAATAAACTGGGTCCCGGATTCTTCCAGATGTTCGGCATGCCCTTTCCGAAAATTGAATTCGACGTGCCGTTAGAAGAGGGCATATGGAACCCGGGTGGCGGCGAGCTCGAAATATTCCATACTCCCGGTCATTCTCCAGGATCCATCTGCATCTATTGGAAAGAAAAGAAGGCCATGGTGTGCGGTGACCTCGTATTCGACCAGAGCGTTGGACGGGTCGATTTTCCCGGCGGTGACGGCAAGGCGCTGATAGAAAGCATAAAAAAAATTTCAGATCTCGACATTGAATATCTGCTAACCGGCCACATGGAAATTGTCACCGGTTCCGACAGGGTGAAAAGGAACTTCGAGATGATAGAAAAATACTATTTCTCGATGTTGTGACGCATGGGGCTGTTGGCCTGCTGGATAATAACACAGCCGTTCATGCGCAGCGTCGTGGATAAGGAGTATACCATAAATTTAAAAAGTAGAAACTGACACGTCAGTTTATTTCTTGACAAATTTCTGGCATGTTCCATACTGCCCCGGTTGATCAAGGCAAACGGAGACGTCACGGATTCCCCTGTACTGTCATCGTGGATTCTTGATATGCTCCGGCGAACCAGATGTAACTCAGTATCATAATCCGGAGGTTTTGTGTGATGAAAAAGCATCTCATCGTCGCAGCCATTACATTATTTGCCATTATGGCATTCCAGTCGGGAAGTACAAGCCAGTCAAAATACAACTGGAAGCTGGTTAAAAAGAGCGGCGGGGCTCTCATTTACACGAGTGAAGTCGAGGGGAAGGATTACATCGCCGCGAAATGCGTCGAAGTCATCAACGCCCCCATGGAGGTAATAGGCGTGGTGCTCCGCGACATACCCAATTTCCCCGCATGGATGGCGGACTGCGAGTCCACAAAAATATTAAAGGTCGTGGACGATCAGAAGGATATTTACATATTCCATCTCCACCAGAATGTACCGCTTCTTAAAGACCGCGACATGGTTCTGAAATCAAACGTGATCCTCAACTACAAGCAGGGATGGTCGTACATCGGGACCAAGTCGACGAATGACGTAAGCTATCCCCCGGCAAGCAACGTCGTGCGTATGCCTTCCTTTACGGGGGAGTGGAGGCTTGAATGGGTTGACAGGAATACCACCCGGGCATCGTTCATGATTGATCCTGATCTTGACAAGGGGATACCGGTGCCCATCGCGAATATCACGATCCGCGATCTTCCCTATAAGTCGGTGCAGGGAATGAAAAAAATGGTCAAACTCGATAAATATATCCAGGCCGCCAAAACATCGAAATATCGCAAGATGATAGATGACGCGATAAAGGCAGGGTATTTGAAATAACGCCGCGCAATGAGCTTGAACCCAAATCGCCCCACGGGAAAGCAGAGCCCCGTGGGGCGATTTGTTTATCGGAAGCGTCGATAAGCCGTCGCCATTGCCCGGATTTTTCCTGATTCCACCGCGTCGAAGAACTCCTCCGCGAAGATCTGTCCCATGGCCGCGACGCGTGACCAGTAAGCGCGGCGCTCTCCATCCCGTCCGCGAAACCGCGCGAAATCGTTCCTGTCGGGTATTTTGCCATGGGGAAGTTTCGCGATAAAGCCAGGAGCAGGGCAGACCATGCACACGTTTCGCATCGCTTCAACGTGTGCCCTTCGCCAGGGGACATGCTTGTCGAGCCAACCGGGGATCACCTTTTCGGTGTAGTGCGGAAAGAGGACGATACGCTCCCGGTCCTGGTCGAGCTCCATTGAAGGGTGATAGTCGATCATGCCACCGTCGCGGTACACGCCTTCCGGAGCGCCGTGGATCGCGTCCTGTCCCCGCATAACGAGGGGTATGGAACCAGACGCCATTATCGCCTGCTTGAGATTCATTTCATTGAGAGGCACGCGATCGACGGGGAACTCTTCGATGTGCAGATACGGCGGTATGTCCCGCGGGTCATAAAAAAGACCCCGGGTGAAGAACAGGCCCAGGCTGGTTCTTGAAACCGCATTGCAGAGCCCCGCAAGGGCCATCCCCGCGAGGAGCGCGTACCTCGATTCAGCCGAAAAAATCAGTCCCGATCGCACGGCGAGTATCCCCAGCCTGACAAAGGGATGCGTCATTACCTCCCTTATGCCTCGCTCCGGAAGGTACGAGTCAAGAATACGTCGGCTGACCACTGTCACTTCACCGGGAGTGGGCTGCGCCGAATAGGACTGGGCGAGATAGGCATCAAGGAATCCAGCCACTGCCGCCGCGCCGTTTTTCCGGGCGAGGGCCGCGAATCGCCATGAAGCGATGGAAGATCCGATCATGAAGAGCGGATCTTTCCTTCCACGGAAAAAGGCGTTCATGAGGAGTTTATCAAAACCGGCAAGTACGAGCCATTTCGGCCCCCCCGCCGCGCCAGCGACTACGCGAATCCGGCGCGATTTCAGCCCTTCGTCTCGAATGATGCGCAGCGCCGATTCACCGGCTAGTATCTGTACCGCTTTTCCCACGGATGGCTACTCCCGCTCGCTATACCGGCTCACTGAGTCATGCCGGAGCGCCTTCTGGGTATTGGTCCACAGGGGCGCATGCTCCATTGATTTCAGATTTCAGGAGCTGTGTCAATGATAATACCCGGCGTCCGCCGAGTGACCAGGGCGGGCCCCTCTTTCATTTGACTTTTTTCCAGGCCATGGCCATAGTGGCCCGAAATTATCCAAGGCGGCCAGACCATGCTGAGGCTTCACAACACGCTGTCGCGATCCCTGGAGACTTTCAAACCGCGCACAAGGGGGATCGTCAAGGTGTTCACCTGCGGCCCTTCCATCTATCGCAGGCCTCATATCGGGAATTACCGCACCTTTCTCTATGAAGATCTTCTCGTCAGGTACCTGGCGTATCGCGGCTTCCGGGTTGAACGCGCCATACCCCTTACCGACATAGAGGATAAGACCATTTCTGAAGCAAGGGAAAAGAATCAGGACATACGGGAACTTACCGGCGGAATTGAAAAATTTTTCACCCGCGAGGCGAAGTCCCTTAACATGCTGTTTCCCGATACGCCGCAGCGCACCTCGGAGTGTGTTTACATGGCCGTCAGGATAATCGAAGCCCTCATGGCCCAGGGACACGCCTACAGGCACGGTGGTGATGTTTTTTTTGATCCCCTCACGTTCAGCGGATTCGGCAAGCTCTTCGGCCTTGACATGTCGAAATGGCCCACCAGAAAAGTGCGCTTCCGACGTGACACCTATCACGGAAACAGGTGGAACCTGGGAGACTTCATCCTGTGGCACGGCCATCGGCACGATGACCTTCCATGCTGGGACACCGCCATTGGCCCCGGAAGGCCATCCTGGAACATACAGGATCCTTCGGTGATAATCAGTCACCTCGGTGAGCAGATTGACATAAATTGCGGCGGAATCGACAATATTTACAGGCACCATGACTACAATATCGCGATCATGGAGTCCTTCACCGGCAAGGAATTCGCGCGAATATATCTGCACGGCGCCCATCTCATCGTTGACGGAAAAACAATGTCGAAGAGCAGGGGGAATATCCTCTATCCCGATGACGTGTGCGGCTACCGCGGCACTGCAGAGGACCTGAGGTTTTTCCTCATTCGCACGCACTACAGGAAAAAGCTGAACTTCACCCGCGGGAAGTACGTCGCGTCGTGCCGGGAGATCGATGCGTTCAGGGGACTCGCCCGTTCCCTTGCCAGGATACAATCGCCGGGGAAACGGACTGATGCGCGCGTTGATTCCATAATACGAAACCTCGCCATTGATTTTGAATCCGCCATGGACAATGACCTGGATGCGGGTACGGCCTTCGAGCGAATCCGGCAGCGACTCACCGATCTCAACGGCGTGCGAAGCGCGGTATCCAGCGAACAATCCCTTGAACTGGCACGTATTTTGAAAAAAATAGATTCCGTACTTGGGATTTCCATACTATGACGCCCATACTCGAGGTCAATGATCTCAGGAAATACTACCCGGGTGTTCGGGCCGTCGACGGCATCAGCTTTAACATCCAGCAGGGCACCTGTTTCGGCCTCCTGGGCCCCAACGGCGCGGGTAAAACAACGGCGATAGAGGTGATTGAAGGCATACTCCGGCCGACGTCCGGGGAAATCCTCTACAGGGGTGCGCGCCGCGGGGCCCGGTACAAAAACGAGGTGGGTATTCAATTTCAGAATACCGAACTTCCGCACTACCTGACGGTCCGGGAGACGCTTCTCACATTCCGAAATCTATATGACCGAAGGTCCGAACTTGATTATCTCATTGAAACGTGCAGACTCGCTGATATCCTTAACAGGGACAACCGGAAAATTTCGGGAGGGCAAAAACAGCGCCTCCTTCTGGCGATGGCCCTGTCAAACGACCCTGAGCTGGTATTCCTTGACGAGCCGACCACGGGCCTTGACCCCCAAGCGCGAAGACACCTCTGGGACATCGTACGGGATATCAAGGCCAGGGGCAAGACCCTGGTGCTCACGACGCATTACATGGAAGAGGCTGAAATCCTCTGTGACCGGATCGGCATCATTGACAACGGCAGGATAGTCGTCATGGGAACGCCCGAGGGGCTCCTCAGGGAGCACGGCGGCGGTACGGCCATTACCCTGCGATCGGACCTGGATGAGGGCCTTCTCGGAAAACTGCCCTGCAGGTGGTTTCGCAAGCAGGACGGCATCGAGATCCACACCGAATCGCCCAGCGAATGCCTCTATGCCCTCATGAAATCCGGTATCGATCTCACGACTCTGCATGTTCGCCACCAGAACCTTGAGGACCTGTTTTTAAAATTAACCGGGCATTCTCTCAGATCGTGACGCGGTGAGTCTGGCCGGAACAACCGCAACGGGGATAAGGACGTGATACGCAGGATATGGACGCTTTTCAATGCGCGCAATCTCGAATTTCTGAGGGACCGTTCCGCCCTGGCATGGAGTATCATTTTTCCCGTTATGATAATCGTTGGATTCAGCGTTCTCTTCAGCGCTGAATCGAGGCCCCTCTACAAGGTCGGCGTAATCGGTCCACTTGAAACATCCCAACCCGTATACGGGCCGCAGTTGCAGGCATTCAGCGAGATGCGCCATATAGAATTCATCGAGTTCGCGTCAATGCGTCATGCCATGAACACACTGCGGCACCACCGCATCGACCTCCTGATCGATCCCGCCAGGGGTGTGTACTGGAGCAGCGGCACGTCGCCGTCAGGATATGTCGTGGAAAAGCTCCTTGTCGCGAGCGGAACGGCGAAGAAAACGGGAATGAAAAAGGAATCCGTTCAGGGCGAAGAAATCCCCTACATAGAATGGCTTTTCCCCGGTATCCTCGCCATGAACATAATGTTCAGCGCGCTTTTCGGGGTGGGATACGTGGTGGTCGCGTACCGAAAGAACGGCGTGCTGAAGCGGATGAGCGTTACTCCCCTCAGGCCCTGGGAATTCATAACGGCCCAGATTCTATCCAGGATGTTTCTTCTCCTTATCACGACGTCAGTGGTCTTCGCGGGTTGCATGCTCCTCTACGGTTTCAGAATGCGCGGGTCCTACGTGGCGCTACTCCTCGTATTCATTGCCGGGGGCTTCAGCATGATATCCCTCGCGCTCGTTGTTGCGTCCCGCAGCGCCAGCGAGGAATTCGCGAGCGGGGTCCTCAATGTTATTTCCTGGCCGATGATGTTTCTTTCCGAGGTATGGTTTTCCCTCGAAGGGGCCCGTCCCTGGGTGCAGAAGGCGTCGCGTGCGCTTCCACTCACGCAGATGATCGAGGCGGCCCGCATGATCATGAATGACGGGGCCGGCATCGTTGAGGTGCGCTCCCATCTTTTCATGCTCTGCATAATGTCTGCGGCGTGCATCATCATGGGTTCCCTTCTGTTCGCATGGCAGAAAAAATGACCGGACGGCATGTCGATGGACCATTCACCGGAGACCACGGGAGGCATGATATAGTGCTTGAAATAAATCATGCCATCTTGCTAAACTGTCTCGGCGCTATTGAAACCGCGCGTCACCGCCCAAAGGAATTAATGAGAGATCTTTGCATGAACGCGCGACATCACGCTGATCGAGGAGACGCGATATGACAAGCATAATGGACGTATTCGCCAGGGAGATACTGGATTCCAGGGGAAACCCCACCGTTGAGGTAGATGTAGAGCTTTCATCGGGGTTTGTCGGAAGGGCCGCCGTTCCCTCGGGAGCATCGACGGGAGAACACGAAGCGGTCGAGCTGCGTGACGGTGATTCGACTCGCTATAACGGGAAGGGTGTTCTCAAGGCCGTGGAAAACGTGAATAACGTGATTTCAGGTGCCCTCATCGAAATGGACGCATCCAACCAGGCCGAGATCGACGCCGTGATGATAGAGCTTGACGGAACACCGAACAAGTCCCGCCTTGGCGCCAACGCCATACTCGGTGTTTCCCTCGCGTGCGCGAAGGCCGTTGCGGAATCTGTGGGGCTTCCACTGTATCGCTACATCGGAGGTGTTAACGCCACGGAGCTCCCCGTGCCGATGATGAACATACTGAACGGCGGGTCCCACGCCGATTCAAGCGTTGATCTCCAGGAATTCATGGTGATGCCCGTGGGCGCCTCTTCATTTTCCGAGGGCCTCAGGATGGGCGTAGAAACCTTTCACGCCCTCAAGGGCGTTTTGAAATCAAAGGGCTATTCGACCAGCGTCGGCGACGAGGGTGGGTTCGCGCCGTCTTTGAAATCAAACGAGGAGCCCCTCGAGCATATCATGGCGGCAATCGAAAAAGCCGGGTACAGGCCGGGTGAGGATATCATGATATCCCTTGACCCGGCGGCCAGCGAATTCTACGATAAAAAGAAGAAAAAATATGTCTTTTCAAAGAGTGACGGGAGCGAGCGTGACAGCGCCGCCATGGTGGATTTCTACGAAAAGATGGTAAAGAATTTTCCCGTGATATCCATCGAGGACGGCCTCGCCGAGGATGACTGGGACGGCTGGAAAATGATGACCGAGCGCCTGGGTTCGAAGATACAGATCGTCGGAGACGACCTGTTCGTCACGAATACCGAGAGGCTGAAGAAGGGAATTGACCTGGGTATCGCGAACTCCATATTGATCAAGGTAAACCAGATTGGCACGCTCACCGAAACCATACAGGCCGTCGAGATGGCGAGGCGCGCGGGATACACCTCGGTAATATCACACCGGTCCGGTGAAACCGAGGACGCCACCATCGCCGATCTCTCCGTGGCGCTCAACACCGGCCAGATAAAAACGGGATCAGGTTCACGAACGGACCGGATAGCGAAATACAACCAGCTCCTCCGCATCGAGGAAGAGCTTGGCGTCATGGCAAAATTTTCCGGCAAGGGGATTTTTTTTAATATTGGATAGGGGAAGGCACCGGATGGCCCTCTACGCGGCCATGATTATTTCTACAGCTGTTTATTTTATCGTTTTCAGCGATGGTGGCATACTCGAACGGATGACCATCGAACGAGCGAAAAAGAAGATAGCTGAAAACAACCGGTCCCTTGAAATGGAGAATGAGAGACTGCGAAATTTGCTTGAGCGCTATCGCGGTGGGACATATCCTCCTGAAGACACCCTTCATTCCGGATACATAAGGCCGGGTGACAGGGTTCTGTCAATCACGGGGGGCGAACGGGCCCCTGATGAATCGGTTACAAGTAGCGCGTCTCCACTTCGCGGCATGTCCATCACGTACCTTCGAATAGCATGGATCGCAATTTCAATTGCCGCGGTCGTATCCATTTTTATTTACGGATGGATATCAAGAAAAAAGCATGGTGATTCCATGGACGGTAATCCCTGGCAGGCATGAAAACGAACATCATCACATTGAAGCGCCTGAAAAAAGACGGGACACTCGACGCCTCTGTTTCCGAAAGAATAGCTGAAATGCTTCGGGCGGGCAAGCCCGTGGTGGCTCCCGTTGATTTCATGTACGGATTCCTGTCCAAAGACCGGCGTACCGTTCGGGAACTGGTAAAGCGACGCGGCGAGGTGCGATCCTCGGAGAGCGTGTGCATCATATCTTCCTTCAAAATGCTGGATAACGTCGCCTCAATAGGTAAATTTGAATTCGATTTCCTTCACCGCATCTGGCCCGGCGAAATAACCGTCGTGATGAAGAGTGCCGTCAAAAAGGACCGCTCCGTCATGGTGCGCATGCCGCGGAGCCATTACACACAGGATATCATCGAGCGCACGGGCATACCCCTGTTTTATGTTCCCCTCGTCGATTCCCGTAATGCTTCGGTGTACCGCAGGAAGGATATCGTCTCTTCATTGGACGGGAAAATCGATCTCATGCTCATCATCGATGAATTATGCAGGGAACATACCCCGCCCTCGATTATTGACATCAGCGGTGGCAGCCTTGAGATACTCTCGGAGGGGAGAGTATCCGCGGAAGAGATAAAATCCCTCTATTTTCTCGGCAAGGACGACCAGGCCCTTTGATCCGCTTTACGCCCTTGCGTGTCTTCATCATGTGCGTCGCAGTCGCGTCATGCGGTTCGAGGACAGGACTATTGCCGCACGTCAACCCGCCGACGCGTCACACGCATTCCACCCTTCATTTCGATATCCGCGTCCCGATGGGAATGGATGATCTGGCGATGAGGGTTGCCGGAATCGCCGAGTCGGAATACGAATGCATCGCCGATCTGCTTGCCCATGACATGCGCAGGGTAATCGCCATTCGGGTCGCCCCCGTGAATCAGACGCTTTCCGCCCGCCACGGTGCCGCCACCATTATCCCGTTCAACGGGTCTTATGCCGATTGCAAAAGGCGCCTTGCCCTTGATATCGCGCTTTCGTTTCAGACAGACATCCTCCAGGGAACTCCGGGCACGCGTGAGCTTTCGTCACGTCGCGGTATTCCCCAATGGATGCGCAGAGGCATGGCGCGGTATATTTCCGAAGGCGAACGACCATTTTATTCATGCGCCATTCCGGCGGAAGACGGTCCATCCCGGGATGCCGGCCACTCCCTTGCCACAGACGCGGACATGGCAGCCCATGGCCCTGCTTTTTTTCGCTTCCTTGATTCCCGATTCGGAGGTCGCGCCATGGGGGACCTCCTTCGGGAATTCGGCGAAACAGGGGATATCGATACATCCCTCGCCGCCGTCACCGGCATGCGCGATGAAAGGCTGTGGCGCGAATGGAGTGATTATTGCGCGTCACGTTCCTCGCCAGAAGTCGATGATGGTTCACATGGCTTTATTAACATACCTGTGGCAATGGATAGAAGCGATAGCGCGGTCGGCATGCTCGCCGTTTCCCCCGATGGACGGCGCATCGCCATCCTGGAACGAGGATCAGCCCATCCGGTCATACGAATCCACGATACCGGCGGGGGTGCGCTGGAGAAAACAATTGGCATAACCGGCTCGATTCTCAGGCAAGGCAACCATGTCGTGATACACGCAGAGAACAACCTTTCATGGGACAATCATGGCGTGGTTCTGCTTTTCGCCGTTTCGGGCAGAAGCGGACCGGCGCTTTACATGCTCGATACACGATCAAGCGTTATCACCGAAATGATATCACTTCCCTTCAGCGTCGTCATGCATCCCTCGTTTTCACCCGACGGCAATCGCATCGTTTTTTCTGCAGTAGGTTCGTCTTCTTCGGACATCTACATCGTCGACCGCAAGACGGCGAAAATTTCGAGGGTTACCGACGACGCGTTTTTTGAGTCACATCCCTCATTCACGCCTGATGGCCAAAGGGTGCTTTACTCATCCAACAGGAGCGCGGACAGCGGCTACGGCCATGGTCAGTGTTCCATTTTCGTGCACGATCTACGCACAGGTAAAAGCTTGATGGCGGTTGATTCCGGAGGCAATGATATGCACGCTTCGGCTTCCCCTGACGGTGTTTCGATCCTTTACACTGCGGATAGACGGGGCTGGTCGTCAATCTGCAGGTATAACGCTGAATCCGGAGAAAATCTCCAGCTGAAAATCCCCGGATTACTGGCATCACGCCCGCGATGGTTTCCGGACGGCAGAAGATTCGCCTGCTTTATCTATAAAAAATCCGGATGGGGCATTATCATTGGCACGGTTCCCATCAGCGCGGTTTCGGGGATCCCGATAACGGACCGTTGAATCCAGGTTCACAATTTTATAACTTGACTTTGTTCGGCCCTCTGGTAAAAGGATAACCTGTAAACGGACATTGCGATGTTTTTATCGCACCATCAGGCGGGATCACATGGAACGCACGGCATCGGTAAAGAGGAAAACAAAGGAAACGGACATCACAATCGAGCTTCGTCTCGACGGACCGCGGAAGTCGACCATACAAAGCGGCGTTCCCTTCTTTGATCACATGCTTGAATCCATGGCAGCCCACGGGAGATTCAGCCTTGATCTCACCTGCCATGGCGACCGCGAGATCGACGACCACCACTCTGTTGAAGACGTCGGCATTGTCCTGGGCACCGCTTTCCGGGAGGCCCTTGGCGAAAAGGCCGGCATACGACGCTTCGGCGACGCCACGGTGCCCATGGATGACGCCCTCACCATGACCGCGATTGATCTCTCGGGAAGACCATTTTACAAGTATACCGGTCCGGTCCTGAACGGTTCAATCGGAACATACAGCGAGGAATTGACCGGTGAGTTCCTGCGGGCATTCGCGATCAACGCGGGAATCAACCTTCATGTATCCGTCTCGTACGGGCAGAACAGGCATCACGTCCACGAAACGATTTTCAAGAGCCTTGGCATCGCTCTTCGAAAGGCAATCGAGATCGACGAAAGCCTCGGTGGCGACGTCCCGTCAACAAAAGGGAGCCTATGATAACGGTTATTGACTACGGGATGGGCAACCTGCGTTCCGTAACAAAGGCCGTGGAAATCTTCACACGGAACGTTCGTATCTCCTCGGATCCGAAATGCGTGGACGATTCATCGGCGCTCATCATGCCCGGAGACGGCGCATTCGGGATGGCCATGAGTCACCTGACGGAGAGAGGCTGGATCGATCCGATAAAGGATTTCATCAAGAGGGGCGGACACTTCTTCGGAATATGCCTTGGATTCCAGCTTCTTTTTTCAATGAGCGAAGAGTTCGGCTCCCATGGTGGACTCGATCTCATTTCCGGCGAGGTGATCAGGTTCCCGGGAAATGGCCTGAAGGTCCCCCACATGGGATGGAACAGGGTGCACCTCACCATGGAATCAGATTTTCTTCGCGGGATTGAAACGGACAGCTACTTTTATTTTATTCATTCATATTATCCCCGAGTCGACGATACCTCATGGGTTATCGGAGAGGCCGATTACGGGAAGATGTTCCCGTGCATCGTGGGGCGGGGGAACCTGATCGCGACGCAGTTCCACCCCGAGAAAAGCCATTCCGCAGGGTTGAGGATCATTGAGAATTTCGTGGGTTCGTTATGCTGATAATACCCGCCATCGACATCAGGGGCGGCAAATGCGTCCGCCTGGCACAGGGAGACCCGGATAGGCAGACGGTATATTCCGACAGCCCTGTAGATATGGCCCTGGAATTTCAGGATGCCGGGGCACGATTGATCCATGTCGTTGACCTCAACGGGGCCTTCGAGGGAACGCCCGTCAACCATGCCATCGTTGCCGCCATATCACGCGCCGTTTCTGTGCCGGTGGAGATTGGCGGCGGCATACGCACGGCCGGCGCGATACAGGCGTACATCGACGCGGGAATACGACGGGTGATTCTCGGCACCATCCTGCTCCAGGATGAGTCCGCGGAGTTAATCGATCGATTTTCCGATTTCATGGTCGCCGGGATCGACGCGCGGGACCGCATGGTCGCCACGCACGGCTGGAAGGAGACGTCATCCGTAAAAGCCATGGATGTCATCGGGAACCTGCGCGCGAAGGGCGTATCACGTTTCATCCATACCGATATCGCCACGGACGGGATGCTCTCCGGCCCGAATATCGACGCCGTAGCCGAGGTGCTCGCGATGTTTCCTGATATCGAGCTCGTCGCATCGGGGGGCATCGCGTCAATGGAAGATATCCAGAGGCTCCGGGACCTTGCGCTGCCAGGCCTCATGGGCTGCATTACCGGCAAGGCGATTTACGATGGCAGGCTGAACCTGCGCGAGGCTATTCTCCGTTTTACTCAGGATTGACGTGATGGGCACGAACGACGAAATGGACGAAATCATAAAGTTCCCCGTTGAGATCGAGCAGTACGAGCGGAAGATATACGATCTCAAGCAGCTCATAGAAATAAGCAAGGGTCTGAACTCCACCCTCGAATATAACAACCTTATCGAATCCATACTCCTCACGTGCATGGGGCAGATGGTTCTCGCGGGCGCCGGTATATTCCTACGGAAGGGAATCGGTCATGACAATTTCAGTCTCCACAGGAACTACCGTGGTTTCGAACTCGATCATTCAATCGACTACGACCTCCCGCCTGATTCCCAGGTGGTTCGTTTCATCGAGAAGAGTTTACGCTGTTACACACTTGACGACCTTCAGAAGGGCACCACGTCTGACCATTCCATGGAAATACTCACGCTTCTCTCCCCGTCGCTGATCGTTCCCCTCATAAGCAAGGGAGCTCTCAACGGAATAATCATCCTGGGAGAACGCCTGATCGAGAAGGAATTTTCCGAGTCTGACAGGGAATTCCTTCTTCATATCGCGTCCCTTGCGAGTATCGCGATACATAACGCCACGCTCTACGAGATGGCGACCACCGACATGATGACCAAATTGAAGATACACCACTATTTCCAGACGCTCATCGTCGAGGAAATTGACCGCGCGAGAAGGATGAGCCGGCCACTTTCCGTCATCATGGCCGATATCGACCATTTCAAGGATTTCAACGACACGTTCGGCCACCAGGCGGGCGACATTGTGCTGGTCAACGTGGCAAGGATTATCAAGGAAAGCATTCGGCAGAGCGACGTCGCGTCCCGCTACGGGGGTGAGGAATTCGCCGTGATCCTCCCCGGCACGGAGATACACGAGGCTCTCATAGTGGCCGAGAGGATACGGCAGAATATCGAAAAAATGCTCGTGCGGTACGATGACAGGGACCTTGCTTCTACTATTTCCATCGGCGTGACCCAGTTTGACCAGGAGATCGACGGCTCGAAAAATTCACTTATCGAACGGGCGGACAGGGCCCTCTATCTATCTAAACGCAACGGGAGAAATCTTGTATCCTTTCTCTAGGCTGGATCCATAATATTTTCTTGACATAATGACGCGCTCTATATTACGTGGCACAGTAGCATTTTGGGCCCATAGCTCAGTCGGTTAGAGCATCTGACTCATAATCAGGGGGTCGAAGGTTCGAATCCTTCTGGGCCCACGGCAACGAAACAGCGCCAAGGATATAATCGGTATGTATGCGATAGTTGAAATAGCCGGCAAGCAGTACAAGGTAGAAAAAGACGCGACCGTCAATGTCGACAGGCTCGATAAAAAGCCTGACGAGAGTCTCGTGATTGACAGGATACTCCTCGTGGCGAATGGCGAAGACGTGTTGATCGGACAGCCGTATCTGAAAAATGTCACCGTCCAGGCGAAGGTGCTGGGAGAGGAGAAGGGCGACAAGGTCCGGGGAATAAAATTCGGGAAGCGGAAACGCCATACGAGAACCCTCGGTCATCGCCAGACCTATTCCCGAATACTCATAAGCGACCTCAAGGTCAACTAGTTGCACGGGTGATCACCGTCACGCTTACCAATGTCGAGTACACGGAGGGGATAGCCTTCTCTGACTCTGAAAAGGGCTTGATTGGCGTGACGGTTGAGGGGCATGCGATTCCGGGAGCTGCTGATAAACAAGGTCTCCCCGATGAGGTTCCTGGCCTCAGAAAAGGTGAGAACCTGGTGTGCGCGGCGGTATCATTCGGGTCACTGAACCTGCTGCGATCAATTGCGATCATGACAGGCATACGGCCCGTTTACGTCAGCGAGGACGGCTTCATGAGCATCTCGCTGTCTCTCCTGGGGCTTGACGAGCGACAGGTCAGTACCCTTGCGGTTCTGCTTGAATCTTTTATAATCGGGATGCTCGATCTACAGAAAGAGAACCCCGGTTTCATAGAGATACAGAATGTCTTTGAAAAAACGTAACGGCTCTGCCGTGTCGTAGTGAAAGGAGAAGTACCATGGCACATAAAAAGGGCGGCGGATCGACAAGAAACGGCCGTGATTCCGAGTCAAAACGCCTCGGTGTTAAACGATATGGCGGGCAGTTGATTCGGGGAGGCACGATCATCGTGCGCCAGCGCGGAACGCGAATTCATCCCGGCAACAACGTGGGCAGGGGCAAGGACGACACGCTTTTTGCCCTGATTGACGGCATCGTCACGTTCGAGCGACTTGATAAAAAAAGAAAAAAAGTATCCGTGTATCCATCAGCCTGAGGCGGGACGGCGTTGCACACAAACGAGTCAGATCGCGTATTGACCAATACGCGATTTGTTGTTTAACCGGGGTCGCCCCGCGTGCACCGCATGACGCAATCACGGCCCGTCATGCGCCCCTCGAATTTCCACAGAGGATTACGCATTGTGCCACGATTTACCGACACCATAACCATACGTCTCAAAGCGGGCAACGGCGGAAGGGGAGGGCTTTCCTTTCACAGGGAGAAGTACATCCCGAAAGGCGGGCCTGACGGTGGTGACGGGGGGAGGGGCGGCGACGTGTACCTCGAGGCTGATGGAGGTTATCACGCCCTGTCGCACCTGTTCAAAGACCGGCTTTACAGGGGGCGCAACGGCGAACCCGGGATGGGGGGCAATAAAAACGGCAGGGACGGCGCCGACTTCACCGTGAAGGTGCCGCCGGGAACCCAGGTCATAGAGGAGGAAACGGGGGAGATCCTGGCCGACCTCGTTGCCCCGGGCACGCGCTTCAAGGGGGCGTCAGGAGGCATCGGAGGGAAGGGGAACGCATTCTTCAAGTCATCCACCAACCGTACTCCCCGCTTTTCACAGCCCGGTTTGCCCGGCGAGGAGAGACGCCTTCGGCTCAATCTTAAACTTATCGCGGATTTCGGACTGGTGGGCCTTCCCAACGCGGGTAAATCAACACTCCTTTCGAAAATCACCAACGCGAAACCGAAAATCGCCGATTACCCATTCACGACCCTTGTTCCAAACCTTGGCGTACTGCAGAAGGATGACGGTACGATCTACACGATAGCGGACATACCCGGTATTATCGAGGGAGCCCATCGCGGGCAGGGACTCGGCCTTTCATTCCTGCGGCATATCGAAAGGGTCAAGGCGGTTATTTTCATGATCGACGTGACGGAGGAGGATCCGGCCTACGCGCTGCGTCTTCTCAAGTCCGAGCTTGCCACCTACAACGAAGCACTGATAAAAAAACCATACTACATACTGCTAAATAAAGCGGACCTTGCTGACGAAACAATGGTAAGGGACCGGTTGTTGCGCATGGGTGACGAAAACGTGCTGGCCATATCCGCTCAAAATGGCACGAACATGGATACTATCGAGTCGATACTCGACATGCTCATGGAGAAAGGTGATGCCGCGTAAGAGTCTCATGAAAGGCGTACGGAGAATCGTCGTCAAGATCGGGTCATCGTCTCTCACCTGCAGGGGCGTGCTTTCGGGGAGAAAGATATCAGCTCTTGTTACGGACGTTGCGGGCCTGGTAGAGCGGGGATACCAGGTGTTGATCGTTTCGTCGGGCGCCATATCAGCGGGCGCGGGCCTCGTGGGGAAATCAATGAGGCATCTCACGATTCCCGAGAAGCAGGCCATGGCGGCAGTGGGCCAGACCATTCTCATGAACGAGTACCGGAATAAATTCAACAGAAGGGGCATTCGCGTCGGGCAGGTTCTCCTCACTGAGGACGACGTAAGGCACCGCACGCGGTTTCTTAACGCCCGGCATACCCTCGAGGCGCTGCTCAAGCTCGGTATCGTTCCCATAGTAAACGAGAACGATACCGTCGCGGTGAATGAGATACGCTTCGGAGATAATGACATGCTTTCGGCCCACGTCGCGAGCCTGGTCCACGCGAACCTCCTTGTGCTTCTCACCGACATCGACGGTTTCTACATGCATCTTGACGACCCCTCTCCGGTGGAGGAGGTCCGGGTCATTGATGACGATATTCTACGCAGAGCCGGCGGCGCGGGATCTACCTACGGCACGGGCGGCATGCTTTCCAAGGTAAAGGCCGCGCGTATCATGATGCAGTTCGGCGAAAGAATGATCATCGCTCCCGCACGGCGCAAGCAGGTCCTGAACCGCATCATGGATGGAGAGATAATCGGCACACTCTTCGTGGGACATGACCGCCACCTTTCGGGAAGAAAAAGGTGGCTCGCGCTCCGCAAGTCAGCGGGGACCATCCATCTGGATCGCGGAGCCGTTACCGCCATATGCGAGGGCAAGAAATCTCTCCTTGCCTCGGGCATTACGGGCATCGAAGGAACCTTCGGCATGGGCGACATCGTTGATCTTTCCGATCCAGACGGGATGCTGATAGGCAAGGGCATCGCCAATTACGGCAGCAACGAATTGATGCTCATAAAGGGGAAAAAGAGCGCGGAAATAAAGAAGATCCTCGGGGAAAATATCTTCGGCGAGACGATCAACCGCGACAACATGATAGTCTACTAGGAGTCTTGCCCTTCAACCGATAAACCCCGTCTCCTGCCGGTAGAGATCGAGAACCGCCTTCACGAGCCCGTCAATGGTGTGCTCCTCCGCGACACGCTCGACAACATAGCCAAGGTCCCGCGCCGTCCGGGCGGTGACCGGTCCAATAGCGACACAGCGCGGCGATTCCTTCACATTATCATTTCCCCGACGGTAGACGGCATCAAAGTTTTTAACGGTCGAAGAACTGGTGAACGTGACGAGGTCGAAGACAATTCCCCCTGGCAGCGTGCTTTCATCCATAACTGTCCGGTACGCCACGAGATCATCCACGCGGGCGGCGCCGCCCGCCCTCAGTGCATCCGCCATTTCCCCGGGGGCGATATCGGCCCTCGGAAGGAGAAAGCGTTTATCCCTGATTTCACCCCGCTCCTCAAGGGCTTTAACCAGTTCCTGGCTGATAAATCGTTCGGGGACAAGATCCGCGATGACACCATGGCTTTTCAGGTGGTCCGCCGTGGCGGTTCCAATGGCGCACACGCGGCACCGCCCAAGGCTCCTTGCGTCGAGCCCCTGGCCATGCAGTTCATCGAAAAAGAAACGGACACCGTTTACCGACGTGAAGATGATCCAGTCGTAATCCTTCGATCTCCCCGCCGCCTCCCGGAGGGGAACGCTATTCTCCGGGGGGAGGATCCTTATCGACGGGGTCTCGATTACCCTCGCGCCGAGTTCCTCCAGCCGCGCGGTCAGCTCCGATGACTGCTCCCTTGAACGAGTCACGATTATCGTCTTGCCGAAGAGGGGACGCTTCTCGTACCAGGAAATCTTTTCCCTGAGGGATACCACCTCGCCAATCACGATTATGGAAGGTGGATTTATTTTTTCAGCTCTTGCTCTGCCCGCTATGGTTTCCAGCGTGCCCGTCACCGTTCGCTGTTGGGGTCCGCATCCGTTTTCAATCACCGCCGCGGGGGTCGCGGCATCAAGGCCGTGACGCGTGAGCTGTTCAACGATCATGGGAAGGTTCTTTACTCCCATGAGAAAGACGAGTGTCTGTACACCCGTGGCAAGTCGGTCCCACCGTATGTCGGATTCCGGTTTTCCCGGCTCTTCATGGCCGGTAATGAATGCCACGGATGAACTGCAACCACGGTTCGTGACCGGGATACCCGCCGATGCCGGCACCGCGTATGCTGATGAAACGCCGCTTACGACCTCGAATGGTATGCCCGATTCCGCGCAGTGAAACGCTTCCTCGCCGCCCCTTCCGAAAATGAAGGGGTCGCCGCCCTTGAGACGAACGACGATTGTATCATCTGTGTATTTCCTGACCAGGAGCTCATTGATCTCATCCTGTTCCATGGTGTGCGACGATCCGCTCTTCCCCACGAAAATCTTCTCGCATCGTTCCGGTGCGAAGGAGTTTATGATCCTCTCGTCCACGAGATTGTCGTAGATCAGGACGTCGCATGTTTCAATAAGGCGCTTCGCGCGTATCGTGAGAAGGCCGGGGTCCCCCGGACCTGAACCGACAAGATAGACTTTTCCCCTACCGCCCATCACGGAAGCACCTCGCGCGGTATTAGACCCCTTGTTCTCGCGGGGTGAGCATCAGGTCGCACTGCCGTATATTGCATCAAGAATTTTTCTCCCTCCCATCTTCATGAGTGTTTCAGCAACTGATGAGCCGATCTCCGCGTGGCGTGACCTGCTACCGGACGCAGATTCCCGAAATATCGTACCCCCGTCGAGTGACGCCACAAGACCGGTAAAGTTGATCGCATCTCCAGCAACCCGCGCGAGCCCCGCGATGGGGACCTGGCATCCTCCCCCGAGTGCCGTAAGGAAGGCCCTTTCGCAGAGCACCGCGTCGCGGGCGTCACGGTCGTCGAGAGCCCTGACGATTTCCGCGATATCATGATCGTCTCGTCGTATCTCCACAGCCAGGGACGCCTGACCCACGGCGGGAATGATGATTGATTCCGGTATGATCTCGGTAGCCGTGTCCCTCATGCCGAGTCGCTCAAGACCCGAGAGCGCGAGGAGCGTTCCCTCGATGCGGGGATCTTCCCTCATTTTTTTCAACCGCGACTGCACATTCCCGCGAATATCGATTATCTCGAGGCCCGGCCTGTAGCCGAGGAGCTGCGCTTTTCTTCGCAGGCTTCCCGTCGCGACGATATCGCCCTCTTGTAGATCCGCCAACGCCTTGCCGTTCCTGGATATGAACACGTCACGCGGATCAATGCGCGCGGTTATGGCTCCAATGACGCACCCATGGGGGAGCTCCGTCGGCATGTCCTTCATTGAATGAACCGCCAGATCGATGGTCCCTGCGAGGAGCTCCTTTTCAATCTCTTTCGTGAAGAGTCCCTTGTCGCCAATCTTGGAAAGCGGGGTATCCAGGATTTTATCGCCGGTGGTCTTGATGACCTGTATCTCAACATTGATACCGGGGTTTTGTTGCCTGAGAATATCACGCACCTGCGTGCTCTGGATAACTGCAAGCCTGCTTCCCCGTGATCCGATGCGTATCGTTCGCCTTGATCCCATGCCTTCTCCGCTGACGTAACGTTAACCGGCCGGGCATATATAAATCAAGCAAGTATTTTTCTTGCAAAATATCCCACTGTTTTATGATAGTATATTTTCAGGGGGCGGGAACTGATCATGGATCGAGGAATCCCATCGATGCTGTTCTCCACCTCCCTTGTATCCTCAAAATGCCGGGAATGCAATCGCCTTGGAACATAATCACCATCGGCCAAGAAGGAACAGGGCATCACACCAGGTCCGTGAGCTCGTGGCGGAAACCGTCCCTGACCGCAAAAAACTTATAATGCCGCATTTCATCATGGAGGGAGACTCCGCGAGCGAACCGGTCCTCTCCATGCCCGGCATATACAGGCATTCCATCCCGATGGCTCTCAAGGAAATCGAATCCGACTACCGACTCGGCATCGACAAGATACTTCTCTTCGGCATTCCTTCCAAAAAGGACGACGTGGGAAGCGGTGCCTATGATCGAAACGGCATCGTGCAGCTGGCCCTGCGGGAGATCAAGAAGCACCTTCCCGGCGTCATGGTCATCACCGACGTCTGCCTCTGCGAGTACACCGACCATGGCCACTGCGGGCTTGTGGAAGGCGGGAAGATACTCAATGACCCGACCCTTGAACTCCTGTCAAGAACGGCCCTTTCCCACGCTGAATCGGGTTCCGACATGGTTGCCCCTTCGGACATGATGGACGGCAGGGTGGGGGCCATTCGTGCCGCTCTCGACAGGAACGGGTTTGACGACCTGCCCATCATGGCCTATTCAGCCAAATACTCCTCGGCCTTTTACGGGCCCTTTCGCGAGGCCGCCGGTTCCGCCCCCAGGTTCGGCGATCGCAGCACCTACCAGATGGATTTCCGCAATGCAAGGGAAGGTGAAATGGAGGCTGAAAGGGATATCCTAGAGGGTGCCGATATAATAATGGTGAAACCGGCCCTCTCCTACCTTGACGTGCTCTACCGGGTGAGGTGCCGGGTCTCCGCTCCCCTCTGCGCCTATAACGTGAGCGGCGAGTACGCGATGGTAAAATCCATGGTCGCGGCGGGATACTGCGACGAGGAAAGAATGACGCGCGAAATCATCACATCCATCTTCAGGGCCGGCGCCGACATGATACTGTCCTACCACACGCGGGACATTTTTGCGCACGGGTGGTTTTAATGAACATCGATAAATCACGCAGCCTTTACCGAAGGGCACGAAAACTGATGCCGGGAGGCGTTAGTTCTCCGGTCCGGTCATTCAAATCCGTTGATGGGGAGCCGGTGTACATCAAGCGCGGGGCCGGTTCCCGTATGGTCGACGAGGACGACAACGAGTACATCGATTATTGCATGTCCTGGGGCCCCCTTATACTCGGCCACGCCGACCCGGATGTGATACGCGCGATCCGTCGCGCGGCCAGAAACGGCACCAGTTTCGGGACCGCAAACGCCCATGAAATCACCCTCGCGCGTCTCATCGCCCGCAGGTTCCCCTCGATCGACATGCTTCGTTTCGTAAATTCCGGCACTGAAGCCACGATGAGCGCCATCCGCCTCGCCAGGGGTGTCACCGGGAGAGACAGGATCATCAAGTTTGACGGGTGCTATCACGGTCACGCCGATCATCTTCTCGTGGCGGCCGGTTCCGGTCTTGCGACCTTCGGGACGCCTGATTCCGCGGGTGTCACCCGGAACAACGCGAGGGACACGATCGTGTCACCATTCAATGATATCGAATCACTGTCAAAGATATTCGATGAGGAAGGGGCATCAATCGCCGCGGTAATAATGGAGCCGGTGCCATGCAACTACGGGCTTATAATCCCCGAAAGGTTCTTTCTTACCGGGACGAGAGAGCTCTGCGACCGCAACGGTTCCCTTCTCATATTCGACGAGGTCATTACCGGTTCCCGACTCGCACCCGGTGGAGCCCAGGAATACTACGGCATCACTCCGGACATCACGACCCTTGGAAAAATAATCGGAGGGGGCCTCCCCGTAGGAGCATACGGCGCCAGGCGCTCATTAATGGATCACGTTTCCCCACAGGGCGCCGTGTACCAGGCCGGGACCCTCTCGGGTAATCCTCTCGCCATGACTGCGGGAATACAGACATTAAAAAAACTGGACAAAATTCGCGCCTGTGAAATTCTTCATAAGAAGGGCGAGTTGATGGATGAGCTTCTGCGTCCAGCGCTGGAACGTCATCGAGGCAAAGTTCTTTTTCAGCGGCTTGAATCGATATTCTCGGTTTATTTTACCGGGGAAGAATCGGTGCGCAGCCTGTCACAGGTAAAATCATGCGATATGAACGCCTTTGGCCGTTTCCATGCCGAGATGCTAAAGAGAAAGATATATCTTTCTCCGTCGGGATACGAGGTAGGTTTTCTGTCAACAGCCCACGAAAACGACGACATCGAACTCACCGCCGCTGCGTTCAGTGAATCCCTTGACGTTGTTTTTGCAATGTGACACGGAAGATGAACAAGAAGGACGAAACATCGGAAATAGTACTGATCGGGATGAGCCATAAAACCTCCCCGATCGAGATACGTGAGCAGTTCACGTTTGACAGGGAAACCCTGTCCCGCTTCTACTCACTGGTACCTTCGTGCGGTATCGAAGAGGTTGTCTACCTGGCAACCTGCAACCGCGTTGAGCTCTATTTCACCGCGGGGGACCGTCACCACGCGGTGGTAAAGCTTACGGAACTCGTCGAGGACTTCACGGGATTGTCACGGGATGATTTTTATCCCTATATCTACCGTAAGGATTCACGTGACGTGGTGCTGCATCTCCTCACCGTGGCCTCGTCCCTCGACTCGATGGTGATAGGGGAAAACGAGATACTCGGCCAGATCAAGCAGGCCTATCGCGATTCAGTCATGCACAAGAACAGCGGCATACTGCTCAACCGCCTTTTTCACCAGGCATTCAACACGGCGAAAAAGGTCCGCACCCGCACCGGAATAGCCCAGAACCCCCTTTCCATAGCCTACATCGCCGTTGAGCAGGCGAGGAAGATATTCAGCGGCGGTCTCACCGGCAGGAGTGCCCTTCTCGTCGGAGCGGGGGAAATGGGGGAGCTTATTTTAAAGTACCTCACAAAGGAAAACATCGGTGAAATCATCGTTGCGAACCGGTCTCTCCATAACGCGGAAACCGTGGTTGAAAGGATCAACGGGAACGCGCGCATCATACCGATGTCCGAGATAGCCGGCGAGGCGGCGCGGGTCGACATCATCATCACCTCCGTCGCGTGCCATGATTATGTCCTTGATGCTGCCGCTCTGAACGCCATCGTGTCCGAAAGGGGAGGGCGCCCTCTCTGCGTGATCGATATTGCCGTCCCCCGCAATGTGGACCCGGACGCCGTGAATATTGATGGCATAACCCTCTGCAATATTGACGACCTCAAGGCGATTGCGGACGAGAACATGAAGACAAGGCTCGGCGAGGTCGAGGCCGCGCTTCAGATCGTCCATACAGATGCCGCCGAGCTTTTCGAATGGTACGAGGGACTCGAGATGGTCCCGATGATCGTCCGGATGCAGCAGAGCTTTGAAAAGATCAGGGAAAGGGAAATCGAAAAATATCGTAAACGCCGCGGTAACGACGTGACCGAAGAAGAAATGAATCTCGTCGAGGAACTCACGCGGCAGATCATATCAAAGATTCTTCACAATCCAATCATGGCGATCAAGGAAAACAAGTCACTCCAGCTCCAGGGATATCACACCAAGGAGGCGATCAAGCAGAAGATTCAGGTCATCGAGGAACTCTTCAAAATATGATCATGGAAAATGTCCCGCGCCTTGTCTTCTGGGAACTGACGAGGGCGTGCAACCTTAACTGCATACATTGCCGCGCCGAGGCCGAACGGGGACCCTTTGAAGGGGAGCTCGCCCTGGAAGAGATACGGCGCGTGCTTGACGAAATCGCCTCGCGCTACTCGCCCATTATAGTTCTTACCGGCGGCGAGCCCCTGATGCGCCCGGATATTTATGACGTAGCGGACCATGCCCGACACGCGGGACTTAGGACCGCCCTGGCCACGAATGGCACCTTGATCGATAGCGACGTCGCCGGTAGAATCAGGGATTCCGGCATACAGCGTGTCAGCGTTTCACTGGACGGCGCCGATGCAGCGACTCACGACGGTTTCCGGGGCATACCGGGGTCTTTCGACCGGGCGCTGGAAGGGATAGCCCGCCTCTCCAAGGCCGGCGTGGAATTCCAGATAAATACAACCATAACCCGGCGGAACGAGCACCAGGTCGATGAGATCATGTCCCTCGCGGAGAAGCTCCGCGCGAAGGCCCTGCATATTTTCATGCTTGTTCCCGTCGGATGCGGCATTGAAATCGCTGAAACGGAAATGATCTCTCCCGGGCGATACGAGACGCTGTTGAACTGGTTTTACGATAAATCGGGCACCACCGCCCTTGAATTGAAGGCCACCTGCGCCCCTCACTACTACCGTATCATGAGGCAGAGGGCCAGGGAGGAGGGGAGGAGACTCTCGTTTGAGTCGGACGGCATGGCCGCCGTGACGAGGGGGTGCCTCGCCGGCACCGGCGTATGCTTCATCTCCCACCGCGGGGAAGTGAGACCATGCGGGTATCTGCCCCTTGATGCGGGCAGCGTGAGGGTAAATTCATTCGTGGAGATATGGGAGCGGTCACCCCTTTTCCTCGAATTGCGCGATCTCGGGAACCTGAAAGGAAAATGCGGTGTGTGCGAGTACAAGACCGTCTGCGCTGGATGCAGGGCCAGGGCCTATCATCATACGGGCGATTACCTTTGCGACGAACCCTATTGTACGTACGTTCCGTCCGGTATGAGAAAATGACGCGTTTTACCGAAAAAGAGGCGAAGGTCCTTGACAGGTTGCAACGCGATTTCCCCGGGGGTACCAGACCTTTTAACGCCATGGCCCTCGATCTCGCGATGGACGAACATGATCTTCTGGATGTAATTCGTGACCTCAAGGAGCGAAGGGTTATCCGAAACATTTCGGGAATATTCAACCCCGAAAGCCTCGGCTACGTCTCATCCCTTATCGCGTTTTCTGTCGGTTCATCATCCGTTGAGTCCGCGGCGTCTTTCATAAACGCACATCCCGGCGTGAGCCATAATTACCTGCGTGATCATCATTTCAACATCTGGTTCACCCTTTCGGCAGCAGACCGGGAGCGTCTTGACGCCTACGCATCAATACTGGCACACCGGGCGGAAGCCAGTGAATTCCTGGTACTTCCCGTAGAAAAGATGTATAAAATTGGCGTGCATTTCACCGTGAATACCGATGGATCCGGGAGCTCCAACAATGGCCACGAGGCTCCATCCCCTGCAAACGCGGCCGCTGAACACGAACGCGTTTCAGATGATGAAATTGAGGCCGTGAGAATCCTCCAGGCGGACTGCCCCATTGATCCGAATCCTTTCGCGCGACTGGTTGAACGGGAGGGGTCATATCTCGACGCCGATAATGTGGCGCGGATAGGGTCGGAACTGAGAAAAAAGGGCGTCCTGAGACGATATTCAGCCGTGCTCCGTCATCGCGAGATCGGATTCAAGGCCAACGCCATGACGGCCTGGAGGCCCGATATCAGCAGACCCCTTGATGAAACAGTCGGCGCTTTTCGCGAAAGCCGGTCAGTTTCGCATCTCTATCTCCGCCGCGCTCGCAGGGGGTCCTGGGACCACCCTCTTTTCGCGATGGTCCACGCAAGAAGCCAGGAGGAGCTTTCGGAAATTGTGGTCACCCTTTCCCGAATCACGGGTATCGACGACTACATGGTGCTGCCGACGCTTCGCGAATTCAAGAAGGAAAGGGTCATCTATTTTTCGCGATCATTCGAAGAATGGGAGGTCGATGCAGGCATATGATTGATATAGGCAAACTTTACTGCGGCGGCACATCGATCGGCGACCCCCTTCGGTATGGGACTGAAACCGTTCCTGATTGCCACGGCAACAAACCTCATGATGCGGTTCCCCTCGCGATGGAGAGACGTCCCATCGTGGTATGGAGCACAACGCGCACCTGCAATCTAAAGTGCGTCCATTGCTATACCGACTCCGACGCCGGCGTGTATTCCGGTGAACTGACCACTGACGAAGGCCTCGATCTCATCGATGATCTCGCATCGTTCAGGATACCATCACTTCTTTTTTCCGGCGGAGAACCAATGATGAGAAGGGACCTTTTCAGGCTCATCCAGCATGCGTCGGAACGCAATATACGTCCGGTAATTTCAACCAACGGGACACTCATTGACCGACCAACGGCACAACGCATCAAGGACACCGGAGTGGTCTACGTCGGGATCAGCCTTGACGGCATGGAGGAGGTAAACGACCTTTTCCGGGGAGTGAAAGGAGCGTTTCGGAGCGCCATGAAGGGATTCGAGAACTGTGCCGCGGTTGGACAGAAAGTGGGACTTCGTCTCACCTTAACGAAAAGAAATTTCACGGATCTTCACCGAATTTTCGATTTCATCGAGCATGAAGGCATAAACCGCGCCTGCTTCTACCATCTGGTCTATTCAGGCCGCGGGGGTGAACTTTACGCCGACGACCTTACGCACGCGGAATCCCGGCTTGCAATGGATATCATACTTGAAAGGACCGCTGATTTTTTCAGACGAAATCTCAATATCAACATCCTCACCGTGGACAACCATGCCGACGGCGTGTATCTGTACCGCGCCCTGATGTCCCGGGACCCAGAACGGGCGGAAGAGGTACGCCGTCTCCTTGCGTGGAATGGCGGAGGCGCCCATTCCACCGGCGTGGGCATCGGTAATATTGATTTTTTCGGCAACGTCCACCCTGACCAGTTCTGGCAGGATTACACCTTCGGCAACATCAGGGAAAGATCATTCGGCGACATCTGGCTCGATGAACGCGATCAACTCATGAAGGGCCTGAAGCACAAGGCCGATTATATCAAGGGAAGGTGCCGTCTCTGCCGCTACGTGTCTCTCTGCACCGGTTCCATGCGCGTACGCGCGTTCAGGACCTACGGCGACCCGTGGGCCCCCGATCCCCAGTGCTATCTTACCGATGACGAGATTGGCCTCGATCCGGACAAGAAGAAGGAACTTTCAGATACGGGTGAAGTTTTCCCCGTACCGAGGGAGCTGGCCACGACATGAAACTTTATCCACTCATGCTCTCCGTGGAAGACAGGAATGCGGTGGTGATAGGCGGCGGCAGCGTCGCGGCACGGAAGGTGACTGATCTCGTTGAAAGGGGGGCGCGCGTCACGGTTATCGCCCCCGATGTTGACCCTGCCATAATCGAACTGCAGGTGCAGCATTCCGGACGAATTGAAATCGTGCACAGGGAATACGCGGACGGAGATCTCCGGGACGCCTTTATCGTCTTTTCCGCGACTGACGATGAATCGGTTACGGAGCGCGTGTTCAATGAAGCCGGCGAGTTTAACGTGCTCCTGAATGCGGTCGATGATCCCGATCATTGCGGATTCTTCGTTCCCTCATGGTTCAGCAGGGGAGGGCTGGTGGTGGCGGTATCAACCAGCGGGATTTCTCCGGCCCTTGCGGCCCGGCTCAGGAGGGAAATCGAGGGTATCATCCCTGGAGATATCGAAGAGACCCTTTCCGCCCTCCACCGCGCGCGAGCCGTTCTGAAGAACGACCCCGCGTTCATTGATCTTGATCCAGAAAACCGGGGGAAAATATTGAAGCACATCGTCTTTGATGACGACCAGCTGCGAATGCTTGTCCGGAGCTGCAGGGACGATTCGTTGATTCTATTCCTCAGAAAGATCGCCGAAGGCGTCTCTTGAACCGGAACAGGTTCCAGGCGAGGACGGTCATTCCTGCCCGTTTTTCTTCGGTCTTGCGATATTGACCCGAATCGATCGCCCCTGCACGTCCATTCCATTCAGCTTCTCAATGGCCGCATCCGCCTCTTCGTCGTTCACCATCTCGACAAATCCGAATCCCTTCGATTTCCCTGAATCCGGATATCTGATGATTTTAACGTCTGAGACCTCGCCGTGCTGCGTGAAAATCTCGCGAAGATTTTCATCGGTCATCTGGTAGGACAGATTTCCCGCATAGATCTGTTTTGACATACTCCACCTCGAAACATACATCATATTTTCATGGGTAGCCTGTGATAATTCGAGAAATGGCTTTCCCGTGAACGCAACGTATGATCATCGCACCGTTTCTGATAAGCGCGGTGGCGCCGTCAATCATCCGGATTCCCTTTCAGTAACGCTAGCGGGGGTGGCCGGATACTGCGTCTATTTTATCTAGGTTCATTGATAATAATCCGGGATTGGGGTAGGTCGTCGGGTGCTCGATCGGTAACGAGGGGATTTCTCCGCACAACTCCATTATATGGTATTGTGTCGTATTATTTCATTTATTTACCTGTACCGTATCATGGGAATTTAGTCAAGAATCTTTTTGTTTCCCTCCTCAGATAGCTAAAAATTCAAGCCCTTGTCGGGGGCGTTTGTTTTATGCTTGATAATCACGCGACATGGATTCTAATCATTCTATACCATGCCGGAACATCATGGAGGTGACAGTGCGTCCGCTCCCGGATGAAATACAATTCACCAGGGATCACTCGTGGATTGAAATGGAGGACGATTTCATCGGACGCTGTGGCATATCCGGCGTGATGCTGGAACGGCTCGGTGACATACGGTTTGTCGATTTCCCTGAAATTGATCTACCTGTCCGCATGGGTGAGAAGATCGCACGTGTGGAATCGGATATCGATATTTTCGACGTGTTGTCTCCCTTATCGGGCATCATCGTTGCGGTAAACAACGATCTCGCGAATGATCCGGGCCTCCTTAACCGGGACCCCCAGGGACGGGGATGGCTATTCATGGTCGATGTCAGTCGCGTCGATGAGTTCGCAGAGCTGATGTCTCCCGCCGAATACGAGAAGTACTATCATGATAACGGGACATAGTACGGATCGCCAGGGTTATTCCTCGATGACCCGCCTCGGCGTACTATTTTGCTCTCCCGTAAAAATCAGCTTGCATTTTTTCCGGCCCTGTGCGCTTTATTATATATGCTGTAAGGGTCAGCGACTGTGATTACTTCCATGGGAGTTGCGTATGAAATTCGAGATGCTGATACAAAACGTATTCGTTCTTTTCATTATCGCCATTATACTTGAATCGTGCGTCATGGCGATTTTTTCAATGACCGCCCTTAAGGATATTTCCGAAAACAGGCCCGTGCGAGTCACGCGCGACCTGATCATCATTGCGCTTTCCCTGGTGCTTTGCTATAAAGTTGCCGTCATCAGTCTTTTCAATGGAACTGGGATTAAACTCCATCCGTACCTTGACACTGCCATAAGCGCACTGGTGCTTGTGCGTCTTACCAATCTTATAGAAGGTTTCTTCGAGCGGTTGCGACACGGCTGACACTGCGGGCCGATATACCTGATTGGCAATAACTTCCGATAAGATATATTATGTCTCATTGTGATAAATATTGGCCCGAACCTTTATATGCCGTGATCCCTCCCGTCCCTGAAATCAGCCCTGCTTTCTACACACTCGAACCAGCGCGACCGCATATGCGGCAACGCCCTCGCTCCTTCCGGTGAAACCGAGTCCCTCCGTTGACGTGCCCTTGATGCCGATCATGGTGCCGTCGATCCCGAGCGCGCCGGCCATTACGCGCCTCATTTCATCAATGTGTGGGGCGATTTTCGGCTCCTGGCACACCACGACTGAATCTATGTTGATGATAACCGCGCCGATCTCATCCATTTGATTCTTCACGTTTTCCAGGAGACGAATGCTGCTGATGTTTCGGTAACGATCGTCATCATCGGGGAATAGACGTCCGATATCGGGCAGACCCGATGCACCCGCAAGTGCATCGATTATTGCGTGGACGAGAACGTCTGCGTCGGAGTGGCCCGCGAGGCCGAAACGAAAGTCAATGCGCGCACCGCCGAGATAGAGGTCCCTCCCCGATACGAAGGCATGGACGTCATAACCGCATCCTATCCTCAAGGACTCCATGGTAATCTACATTTCAAACACGTCGGAGAGCGAGCTCAGCTTGAGTACGTTCATCACCTTCGGGCTGACCTTGGAAATCACGAGGGCTTTATCTTTTTTCTTCTGCAGTTTCAGAAGGCTTATGAGGACCCCTACTCCCGATGAATCAATATAATCAACATTTGAAAGGTCGATGTATATGTCTTTTTCAATATCATGACCTATTTCAAAGAGCTTTTCCTTGAAGGTCTTGATGGTCATCATCTCGATATCACCGGTAACCGAAATATTGACCCTGTCCTTTTCCTCATTTATCACGATTTCCATGGCACAGGGACTCCCTAGGTTGTTTCACATTAGTATAAAAACATTCTGGCCGGGCGTCAAATGAAATTTTTAAATATACAGTGAAATTAGCGCCCTTATTACGTTGAGTAATTTACCTCGCCGAGAATCATTCTTGGACGGACTGTACCGTTAAAGGTATTGTTCTCCAGCCTGAATAATAGATCGAGGGGCTTCCCGGACTCGAAATACTCCCTCATGGCATCAGCCATCCCCCAGCCGATTGCGGTAAGCGCCTGGTTTCCATTGAAATGATACTTCCCGTGTCGTGAACCAAATTCACTGAAACTCATTGGAATGATGCCTGAAGTGCGAAACAACGGCTCTGGATTGCCGCTTCCGAAGGGCTCGAGTAGTCCCACCTGTCGGATAAGCCCGGCATCAATATTCTTCGCCGATATCTCGAAAACATCCGAAGGTTGTTCCTGATGAATTATCGACGTTCCTTTAAACATGGCTGAGATTTCGGATAAAATAGCGTCCAGTTCCCCATGGGGCGCGGTAAATCCAAAGGCATTCTCATGCCCGCCAATACGATCGAAACGCCCGCGCAGTTCCTGGACAATGCTGAAAAAGGGGGTCCCTCCCCTTGAGCGGCCGGATCCCTTTACCAGGCCATTTTTGGGGGGCATGACCGACACAATTACCGGTTTTCCGGTCGCGTCGGTAATCCTGTTCGCAATGAGCCCCGCATAGCCTTCCGGAATTCCATCGGCCCGCACATCAATAATGCCACCGGAGTCGTCGATATTCCCGTTTCGTATATCTTCCAGCACCCCGCTGCAGAATTGCGCTATGAATTCTCGACGCTCATCATTAAGGCCCCTGATTTCGGAAACAATGCGCCTCAGGGCGCCCCTGTCGCGCTCAACGAAAAACTGAACGGCAAGCTCTGTCCTCCCGATCCTTCCCGGCGTATTAAGGTGCGGCGCGACCGTCCAGCCGATGCTGCGCCCCGTGGCGGGACTTCCGTTCAATAAAAGTGAAATGGACGGATGACTCACGGCGTTCAGTCCATCCAGTCCCTTTTTCACCAGGACCCTGTTCTCTTCCACAAGGGGAACCACGTCGGCGATGCTCCCTATCGCCACGAGGCCCATGGCGGCGTCGATGAATGAACGAACTTTTTCAGAACCGATTATTTGGGCCTCCAGTAAAATCGCGGCAAGTGTATCGATCGATTCCCCCTGCTGAGTTCCTGCCATGGAAAGACGCTCGCGGATCGATTCGAAGGATGCCCCGGGCATGGAAAGGATTATGCCTATGAAATCGGAAAATTCATGGGCCGCGATTCCCCTCTCACGCACCGTATTCATGATCCCTTCATGGCGGTGGATGATGACGCGCGCATCGATTCCCGCTTCCGAAAGGGCGCGCATTATTTCTTCACGGGAAAGTGAATTCTCGAAACGCAGGATTGAGTAATCTCGCACTACCGCATAGTCGAATCCTTCTCCCGAGGGACACGCGATCCAGAACTCCTTCTCAAATGATGGAAGATAGCTGAGAAGCAGAGCATGGCAAAGTTTGAAGGCGACGCCGACGCCCGCGAGGTGCTTGAAGGGGTAGCCGCAGCGGGCGATGCGCGGGTTCACGACTATCGCGTCGGGAAGCACCCTGTCCTCCTCGTGATGGTCCGTGACGATGACGTCCATTCCCAGGGATCTGGCGCGCGCGATCTGCGGCACGTCTCGCGTGCCTGCATCAACGGTGATGATCAATCCAACCCCGGCACGGTGGAACTCATTGACTATCTCGTCGGTCATCCCGTACGTCTCCTCTCCCGAGAGGTACCGTAAATAGGGTTCAATGCGAAAACGACTTAACAACTCATTGAGAAGGGCCAGCGAAGTTATCCCGTCGAGGTCTGAGTCGGCGAAGATGCCGATCTTTTCTCCGGCGTCAATGGCTGTCCGAAGCCTGGCAACCGCTTCCCGCATGCCGTGCATCTCGAATGGGCCATGCATATCGGAATATCGAGGGTCAATGAACCGGCGGATGGCCTCGGGAGTTTCATGGCCGCGGGAACGGATGATATCGACTATAAGCGGGCTCAGCCCGAAATTTTCCGCATGCAGACTTACCGCGTCTTCGGTCCCGATGCAATCCGGTGAGGTTGCCATGGCCTACTGCACGGCCCTGCGCGCGAGGTAATCAGCCTTTTCGTTCTGGGTCCGGGGAACGTGCTCTATCCTGCACCGTTCGATTTTCTTCACCAGATGCACTGCTTCGTCGTACAGCTTCCTTATCTGCTCGTTCTTTACCTTGTATTCTCCGCTCATCTGTTTCACAATCAATTCCGAGTCTGTTCGAATCTTCAAATCGGTCGTTTTAAAGTAAATGGCTATTTTCAGGGCGCGAAGCAGCGCGGAGTATTCAGCATAGTTATTGGTCCGCCTTCCAATGTAGGAAGACACCTTCCCCACCTGACGGCCGTCATGGTCAAGTATAACTATGCCTATGCCGGATGGCCCGGGATTTCCGCTCGAGGCGCCGTCGGTGTACATCATGAGGGATGAGTTCATTGGGATGGTAGTAAGGTCGGCTCCCTCGAAGAGGATGGACTCTTCGGTGGCTCCACCGGGGGCAGCGCTGTCCCCATCACTCACCTCATCTTCCGACGTGCTTTTCCTGATGATTATCTTTCTGCGTGCGGAGTGTTTTTCAAGTTTATTCAGCAGGGCAATGGCTTCTTCGATGACGTCAACGACATCGGAAACGCCACATCCCGCGAGCTCGGCGATTTTTTCCAGGGTCTTGCCTTCCGCCAGAAGCTTGAGAACTCTGTCAATACTGAGCAGCATGTGAGCACCCTACCGATAAATATATCTTCCGCAATTCGTGCAGTTTACCGTCGCGGAGTCATTGCCCGCCGCGATGGCAAGATGCGCCGGTATCTTGAAATTGCAGAAGGCGCAGATTTCACCTTCAACCCTTGCAATCCCGACTCCTTCGCGGGATCCGATCAGCTTCTCGAATTTGGATCTCACCTTGACCGACAGGTCAACGACAAGTGTATCGAAGGCCTCGCGGTTCACGCGCGCCGTTTCCTGATGCGAAGCCAGCGATGACGCGGAGCTTTCCTGCGCCTCGCCAAGCCGTTTTTCGATTTTTTCCAGAACCGCCTCCAGTTCGGCATGGTGTTTTTCCGCCAGGTCAAGTTCCTCCATGAGCATCAGCGCTGACTCCTCGGCGTTTTCCGCTTCAAGGCGCAGCACGTCGATTTCCTTTTCGATGGCCTTCAATTCCTTATCCGTGCGTATCATATCCTTGCGTTTTTCAAGGCCGGCAATTTTCGTTTCACGTTCCCTGAGATCGTTTTCATGTTTCTTGATGGAAATGCGCTTTGTTTTCAGAACATCTTCAGATTTCTGAATCTCCTTGCGCGCGCTGTCCGCCTCATTTTCTATCGAGCGAATCGAATCATGGATCCTCTGGATAGCCGACTCGGCGGCGCGCATGTCGCTCCAGTGTTTCTGGAGCCTGATCATTGTCTCTATGTCCTTATTCATGGCGCATCAATACACCGTAAAGGGGGATTTTTCTGATTCAGAAACATGTACCGTCACCCCGTTCTCCTGATGGAAGTCCCGTAAGTATACACGAAGATCATCCGCCAGCATGGCGGGGAAAATGATTTCGGTCCCGAAATGGCCTGCGTCGACAAGGGCGACCCCGGCCTGTTCAGCGTAGCGTGCCTGGTGATATCCCACATCTCCCGTGATGACGCAATCAACGGTACCTGAAGCGATGACAGCCTCAATTCTGCGTCCGCCGGCACCGTTAAGAACCGCTACCTGCCTGATCGGGCCCCCGCTGTTGCCCGCGAGAACGAGATGGTCAAGATCCAGCCGCGATTTTATGATGTCGGCTAATTCGTGAAGCCTCGCGGGGCGATCGAGCCTGCCACGAACCCCATGATCATCCATGGCCGAATGGCCGTCTTTTTCCGTAACCCCCAGGGGCGCGATATCGACGAGTCCGATACGGCGGGCGAGGCGATCACGGTACAGCCTGTCGAGGTTCGTGTGCGCGGAGTAGAGGCTCAACCGCTCATCAATCAATCGTACGACGAGACTGGATATCGCTTCGGAGGAATCGATTGTTACCATGGGTTTGAAAAACAGGGGATGGTGCGTTACGAGCAGTGAACATTTTTTTTCAATGGCCTCGTCGATGACCCTGCAGTCCGCATCAAGGGCGATCATTACCGACCCCACCTCGTCGTCGCGAAACAGCACCTGTGGACCGGAATTGTCGTAGGAATCCTGTAACTCGGGTTTCAGCATTGTATCGAGGAGGTGCATGAACTCTTCGGTCTTCATATGATCTATACGTTTGATAAGTTAAAAAAGGTCACATTTTTTCAGATCATGAAATTATGCCGCCGCTGTTCGCGCACACGGCATGGAATTGAATAACTGTTTTTCCCTCTGATATGTCAATAGAAAAATGATTGAATTGCTAGGTGATGAACATCGCGTCGCCGTAGGAGAAAAACCTGTATCGCATTTCTATTGCTTCACGGTACGCAGACATTATTCGGTCATGACCCGCGAAGGCCGAAACGAGCATCAGAAGCGTTGACCGGGGAGTATGGAAATTCGTGATCAGGGCATCGATGGACGAAACCCTCTTCGGAGGGTAAATGAATATATCGGTTTCTCCTTCCCCGGCTCGGTTAACACCGGATAGAAACGTGCTTTCGAGGACCCTGAGGGACGTCGTGCCGACGGCAATTACCCTTCTCTTTTCCGATCGCGCGCGGTTGACGGCCTCTGCGGCCTCCGCTCCCAGGTGATACCGCTCCGCGTGCATACGGTGTTCTGATATTATTTCTGTTCGAACTGGCTGGAATGTCCCCCAAGACACGAAAAGCGTGAGATGGGCCATCTCTATTCCCATGTCAACAAGAGCGCCAAGAAGTTCATGTGTGAAATGAAGACCCGCCGTGGGGGCGGCAACTGCTCCATCGGACGTCGCGAACACCGTCTGGTAGCGTTCGGCATCCGTCACGTCCGCTTCCCTTTCAATATACGGCGGGAGGGGCACCTGGCCGATACCGTCAAGGGTTTCACGGTCAAGAGGGAGATTCGATTCTATCACGATCGAGGTCTCCTCGCGTTCCACCACTGTGAACTCTACATCGGTTTTCGACAGCGGGTAAAGCCTGGCGCCCGGTTTCAACCTCTTTGTCCTGCTTGAGAGCGCTTTCCACTGGTATGTCCCGGTACGTTCGAGGAGCATCAGTTCCACCGTTCCGCCCGTATCCCGACGACAGGGGACCCGTGCGTTCATGACCCTCGCGTCGTTGAACACGAGAAGGTCCCCCGGGACAAGGAACCCGGCGAGTCTTGAAAATGACGAATGGATTCGATGGCCCGTGGCCCGCTCAAGGACCATGAGCCGCGCGTCCTCGCGCCTGCCGGGAGGATGCTGGGCGATTAACTCAGCGGGAAGGCTGAAATCAAAGTCGTCGAGGGAATAATCATCTTCACGCATCGATCAATGATGATGTTCGGCGGAGGAGAGAATTGACGCACCGTGGTCCCTTCCGATTGTGCCGACGCGCACTCCTGAATAGTAATGATTCAGTATTCGCTTATAACCATATCCATTCCGGGCCATTCCCCTGGCTCCCCACTGGCACATACCCACGCCATGTCCCCAGCCTTTCCCCTGGAGGAGAAGACCCCCGTCCGTTTTTTTCGAGGTAAAATAGAGGCTCTGTATCGTGTCATCCGGGAAAAGGAGCCGGAAATCGTTCCCGTTCAGCACGAGGGCCCCTCCTCCATGCCGAACGGTGACTTCGGTAACCCGGTCATCCTTCCTCGAGAACGATATGGACCTGATCGCGCCGATTGCGCCGTACTTCGATGCGAGCCTTGACCTGATGTCGTCGAGAGACAGCTTCGATTCCCAGCTGTATCGCGTGGAACCACCGCAGAATCCGCACCTTACTCCCTCGAGGTAGGGTTTGTCGCTTGCCTTCCACACGTACCTGTCGTTCACGGTTTTTCCGCCGCATGTTGAATGGAAATATGACAGTATGGGACCCCCGCCATGAAGTATCACCTCGCCGGATGTTGCTTCGACGGCACGGCTTGTCGACGGCTTTTCCTCCGAAATGCCCCTGTATACCTGGGAGAGGACCGTCGCGTCGAGATCGTAGGTCGTTGTTTTTTTTCTTGCAGCTATAATCCTGTGATAGGCAAATGTTCGTGATGCGACGGCCTGGGCCTTGAGCGCCTCCATTTCCCAGTTCGCAGGAATTTCACCGGGAACGACGCTCTTTAAATAATCGTCCATTCTTACCACGTTGATCACCTGGACCGATCCATTGGCTGGCCTCACCACCATGCTGCCCCTGTATGCCGTGCCGTTGACCGCCACGGGTGACTTGCCTGGAATGACGGTCATCGGCGCACGTAAAGAGCCGGGGCGTATCGTGATCGATCGTGCATTCCGGTCTTCTTTCCCGTTCGTTTTTTCCGAATTACGTACGACCATGAGTGACGACGAGGCAATCGTCACATCACCACTTTTCGCAAGTATGAGCACGCGTACCGAGGCGACGCCGTCTGAACTGCCCGCGTGCCGTCGCATCTGGTAGGGCGAGCATGAAAAAAACAGAATACAGAGCGCGAGGGCTGCAGGGTAATATCTCACGGCTCTTCGTGCACCCATGTCAGCCCTTTGGATGGTGTTTTTTGTGGATTTCCTGGAGCTTCTTCTTCGCAAGGTGCGTGTAGACCTGCGTGGTGGATATGTCCATGTGACCGAGAAGCTCCTGGACCGACCTGAGATCTGCGCCGTTTTCGATAAGGTGCGTCGCAAATGAATGCCTCAGGGTGTGTGGCGTGATGTTCTTCTTTATCCGGGTCCGCGTGACGTAGTTCTTGAGCAGGCGCCAAACAGATTTCCTGTTTAATTTTGAGCCCTTCTTGCTGATGAAAAGGTATTCAGATTCACGCTTCCCGCATATTTCATTCCGGGATTCCCTCAGATATTTCCTCAGGAGACGTTTGGCCTCTTCGCCTATCGGGGCAAGCCTTTCCTTGTTGCCCTTGCCCAGGACCCGCACGAGGGAATTCTCGAAATCCACCTGGTCGTGAAGTATCTCAATTGCCTCGCTTATCCTGAGACCGCACGAGTAGAGGAGCTCAAATATGGCCTTGTCCCTCAACTCGTAGGGATCGCTCTCGGATATGGAGCTGAACAGTACATGTATCTCCTGTATGGTCAAAAAGTCGGGAAGCGTCTTCTCGACATGGGGGGACTCTATCCGCATGGTCGGGTTGTCTATCGCTTCAATCTTATCCGAGATAAAATTGTAGAACTGCCGTATGGCGGCGAGGGACCGTGCAAGGGTCCTTGAGGAATTCTTTTTCTTGGTCTTTTCGAAATAAAGGAATTGCTGAATATCTTCCTGTGTCGCGCTCATTATGTCTTTATTGTTCGACGACAGGAAATCGCTGAATTTCTTCAGATCATAGGTGTATGAATAGATCGAATTTTCAGAGAGACCCTTCTCTACCTGAAGGAACCGCTTGAAACGATTGATGGCCTGGACTTCTTTCACGTCATGTCTCCTGAGCGGATGTTATCCACTCCTATTCCACTATGGAAAATATCTACCAGGTAAGTTATATTAATTAATGTATTCGAATAACGACAAATTACAAATTAATTATCGGTACCATCAGATTATGTCTTAATTATTTATGGAAAAGTTGAAATTTTATATAAAAAATTATCTTTTTTTAGGATTAAATTTTTATATAAAAAAACCGTCGGGCGGTCGAGGGAAAAATCCGGGGACGGCACGGATGTCCCGCCGGTTGGCAGGGGCAGAGTTATTATGTCGCCTAACAGGTGAAAGAACGCATGGCGGAGGGAGTTATCGCCGGGACGCCCTGGTCCTCGCCGGCTTCCGTTTTACGGCTGCGTCTTCGATGATGTGGCCGTCCCTGAATACCACCTTTCTGTCGGTATAGGCCGCGACATCGGGCTCGTGGGTCACCATGATGATGGTGATACCCGTCTCCTTGTTAAGGCTCGTGAAGAGCTCCATTATTTCCCGGGTATTCTTCGTGTCAAGGTTGCCCGTCGGCTCATCTGCGAGGATGATCGCGGGATCGTTGATGAGCGCGCGGGCAATGGCGACGCGCTGCTGCTCGCCGCCGGAAAGCTTGTTGGGATGGTGGTCCTCCCTGCCCCCGAGACCCACCTGAGCGAGATGGTGTTTCGCCTTGGCGGTAAGCGAATTGGGCGGGAGATCTCCCTTGTAAAACATCGGAAGCTCGACGTTTTCAAGGGCAGTTGTCCGCGCCAGGAGGTTGAATCCCTGGAACACGAATCCTATCTTGCTGTTTCGTATCTCGGCCTTCTGGTCTCTGTCGAGGGTGCTCCCGTCAATGCCGTCGAGGTAGTATTTCCCCGCAGTGGGCGTGTCAAGGAAACCCAGTATGTTCATGAAGGTGGATTTCCCTGAACCGGAGGCTCCCATGATGGCGAGGTATTCACCCCTGCCGATAGTGAGGGACACGTTGCGCAGCGCCCTTACCTGCACCTCCTCGCTCAGGTAAAAGGTCTTTTCAAGATTGATGATCTCTATCAGCCGGTCGTCCATCAATCGCCCGACCCCCTGGTGTATCGTATCAGCACCTGGTCGCCCTTCTCCAGGTTTTTCTTAATCTCGGTGTAATTGTCACCACGCTGTCCGATTTCCACCGGGACCTTCACGACGGGAAGTCCGTCCTTTCCTTGCGATGATTTTTTCCACACGACATCCGGCTCCGTCTCCCTTGGTATGCCCATTGGGGACACCAAAAACGCCTGGTTCGGGACCCGCAGAACGTTTTCCTTCTTGAATATCTCGATCGTCGCGGTTGCCGTCATGCCGGGCTTGAGCAGCAGTTCATCGTTTTCGCACATGACGATCGATTCATAGGTCACGAGCCCACCCTTCATTACGGGAGTGATCCTCACCTGGTCAATCGCTCCCCGGAAGGTTGTATCGGGGAAGGCGCTTACGGTAAAGGTTACCTTCTGCCCTTTCTTCATGAGACCGATGTCGGATTCATCGATACTGATGGTGAGTTTCATCCTTTTCAGCGTCGGTGCTATTATAAAGAGCGGCGCGTGCTGTGGCACCGGGGAATTTACCTCGGCGTTTTTCGCGATCACGATCCCCGAAACCGGCGCGGTGATGCGCGTATCGGACCTGGCCTTGCTCGCTATCGAATAGTCGATCTGCATCTGCCTCTGCTTCAGCTGGACTGACTTGTAGTTGAACTCGGCCCTTTCAAGGCCCTTCTCGGAAATCAGGTTGTCGGCAAACATGCTTTTTTTGCTTTCAAGATCCTCCGCTGCGATGGCGAGTTCGAGGCGCGCGCTTTCGATCTGTGCCGCTATCCTCGCGAGGCGCTGGTCCGCGTCGGTTGAATCGAGAAGAGCAAGGACCTGCCCTCTTGAAACCTGCTGGTTGAAATCGGCATAGATATGCTTTACTATGCCCGGCGTCTTCGCGAGGACCTTGTAGGTGTCAGTTACCTCCAGAACACCCGCGACGGAGATCGTCTTCTCAACCTTTCCAAGGGAAACCGCCTCATATTCATAGGAATTTTTCGAACTCTTCCCGCAGCTCCTCGTGATGCCCCAGAGAAGTATGAAGAAAAAAACCACTCCTGCCGCCACAAGGATTTTTTTCCTGCTTATTTTTGGCATAGGGAATCCTCCCCCAATCCCACGATGCTGGAAAGCTTCGCGATCGTGATCAAATAGTCGTTCTTTGCCTTTAAATAACCCATCCTGGCGTTGGCGAGGGAAACATTCGCGTCATGGAGTTCGAGCTGGGTGCCCGCGCCGCTTTCATAGGTTTTTTTCGCAAGAAGCATATGTTTCTTCGCGTTTTCCTCCATCAGGATCGATACTTCAAGCTGTTTTTTCAGCTCCCCGAGCGTATCATGAAAATTTCGTATCGTCGTGCGCACGGACTGTGCGGCATCTTTTTCCTTGATCGCCGATTTCTGGTATTCCGCTTTGGCCGAATCAACCCTCGCGCATACCGTTCCGCCTGAATAAAGTGGCAACCTCGCTACGAATCCCGCGCTGAATGAACTTCGCCATGCCTTGCTTTTAAAATTCTCGCTGAATGATCCAAAGTTCAAATATCCATTCTCGTATGCCATGCCCCCTTGGAGTTCGACCTCTGGGTAATGACCCGCCATCTCGACATCCACCTTGAGCTTGTTGATCTTTTTTTGCATGCGTATGATCTGCAGGTCAATCGAATTAAGTTCCCCGTAGCTGTTGAGCTCGTCAAGTGAATACTTCAGTTCACCGGGCAGTTCATAGTCACGTGGGACGATATCATACCCCGGATCGGGCACACCCATTATCTTGAACAGCTCCACGCGCATGGCGCGTTCGTTGTTCCTGGCCCTCTCGAGCTCAAGCTGGGAGTTCCCGTATTCATACTGGGCCTTGCTCAGGTCAATGATGGGCCGCTGGGCGTTTTTATAGAGTATCTCCGTTACCCTGAGACGGTCCGCGTTGCTCTTGACGAGGTCTTCCCGCATGGCCACGTATTCGCGCGCCATGGCGTACGAATAGTAGGCCTGCTTCACGTTAAGAATGGTTTCGGAGATGGCCTTTTTCGCGTTAAGCTTCGAGATGGAAACCCCCTTTTCCGCGACATCCTGCATCCTTGCTTTTTTTTCATTATAAATACTTACCCCGGCGACGACTCCAAAGGAAATCCCCAGGTTGTAGTATTTCGACAGCGGGTTATCCCGGTTGGCTTCGTCAATTTTTTGCTTGGTGAGATAGTATTTCCATACAGGATCAGGGATATAGGCGATCCAGCCGGTATCCACGACCCTCGGGTATTGCTGGCTCTTTATGTCAAATGCAACGAATGGGAGCCTCTGCCCCCTCGCAACGCGGTACTCGGCAAGGGCCTTGTTGACATCTTCATCGGATACGCGGATCGACGTATTATTATGAAGGGCAATGTTGATGCATTCATTCAACGCCAGCTCACGCGGGGTATCGTCACCCCGCGCTGTCGAAAACGCCATGATGAACGCAAGTAGAAATGTGACGGGTAAGGGTTTCATGACAAATCCTGGCTATTGCGGAATGGATTCCGACTTGTATCGCAGATACTACACGGCAAACCAGATCAATCCATTATCATACAAACGGTTTACCGATAATCGTCGAGTTCTCTTTTATCACGACATAAACAAACTAGCATATAGTATTGGCAAGAGATATATGTCAACAATTTAAATGTCGATGCTATCACCGCCCGGGATCCACGCGAAGCGACATGAATTTCATGATTGTATATGATTCACCGCCGCGATCATGGTTACATCATCACGCCCGCATATTGCCCGCGCCGGGGCCGATTTTTCGGTGGTGGAAGGGTAAAAAAACTATTGACAGTTGTCCCACATGATTTGATATAGGTATTTCTTGCAGACCGCTGGCGTAGCTCAATCGGTAGAGCAGTTGATTTGTAATCAACTGGTTGGGGGTTCAATTCCTCTCGCCAGCTAGCAATAATTCATTGGTGAGGTTCCCGAGCGGCCAAAGGGAGCAGACTGTAAATCTGCCGGCGTAGCCTTCGATGGTTCGAATCCATCCCTCACCACATCTTCACGATCATGGGCCTCACCGGGATGTACCGGTCGATCCACCTGGCGAACGGCGTCGTAGCGGAACCATGGGGACAGGGTGCCGCAACCGCAACCCGAAGGCGACGGCGTTGCGAACGATCAATATTCACACTGCCGGACATGACAATGCTTTCAAACGAAGAGCGCGGCCTGTACTCGCGACAACTCTCAATACCATCGTGGGGAATCGACACCCAGGAAAAACTCAAGAAAGCCAGGGCCTTTATCGCCGGATGCGGCGGACTCGGTAGCCCCGCAATATACTACCTCGCGGCTGCGGGTATCGGGACCCTCATCCTGTGCGACGACGATTCAGTTGATGCCAGCAACCTCAACCGGCAGATCATCCATAGGTATGACAGGATCGGAATGCCGAAACCCGATTCGGCAGGAACGACCATCGATGAATTCAATCCTTTCATTCGAACCGAACCAATCGTTGAAAGAATAAACGATCAAAACGCCCATGATCTTATCGGGGATGCGGACATAATCGTCGAGTGCCTTGACAGCTTCGCGTCGCGTCATGTAATCAACCGGTTCTCCGTAGCCAAAGGCATACCCGTGGTGCACGGCGGCGTTTCTGGCTTCATGGGACAGGTGTCGCTCTTCCATCCGCCGGAAACGCCCTGTTTCGCCTGCCTGTTTCCCGATAAAAAAGATACTTCCCCCCGTGATGTGCTCGGCGCGGCTCCCGGGATCATCGGGGCGATTCAGGCAATGGAGGCAGTGAAGTACCTGACGGGGATCGGAGAAACCCTGGAGAACAGGCTGCTCTTCATAGACGGATTTGCAATGAAATTCGAAACCATCACGGTAACGAAAAACCCGCAGTGCCCGGTGTGCGGAAGGAAGTAAAGCGCCTCTTTCTTCGATATCGCCATGCCATCGCTCGGGACAGACTGAGGACAGGGGGTGCAGACCATGATCAGGTCTCGGAAAATAAAAATCATCGGCGCCATAATCGCACTGTTTTTCGTCATCGGCCTCGTGATCTTTTTCAGGTATCTGTTCACCTTTGAACAGCGTCAGCAGATCAAGCGCCAGATCGGTTCGGTCACGGGGATGAACCTCACGATCACGATATTCGGATGGGATGGGCGCATCATAAAGAGATGGACCGGGGTCCAGAAGATCACCTCGGGGCGAGATGTCCGTGCAACGGGCGAAAGAAATTACACGTATTTCTATACCCGGGACAACAAGTACGTCCAGATCCCCGATTCCGTATGGTATATCGCCGAAGAGGAATGACGTGCTCGATCAGGCCGTTACCGTTCTCAGGGGAATCGGACCCAGGAAAGCCGTCGTACTGAAGGAAGATGCCGGGATCGAAACCGTCGAGGACCTTCTCTACTACATTCCCCGGCGGTACATCGACCGTTCATATTTCAAGGCGATCAAGGACTGCTTCGTCAACGAGAACGTTACCGTCGCGGGAACCATAAGGCGGGTCGGCGTGTCGGGACGCGGCAGAAAGTTCCTCGAGGTGGAGATTGACGACGGCTCCGATTCCCTCTGCGGGGTTTTCTTTGGAGCCATATCCTTTTTCCAAAAAATCTTCGTTGCCGGCGACACGGTCGTGTTCTCGGGCAAGGTTGGCTTCTACCGCCATAAGCAGATCGTTCATCCTGATTTCGACTTCGTATTTGACGAACAGGGCCGCGAGGCGGTCAATACCGGCAGGATCATACCCCTCTATCGCTCCACTGAAAAGCTCAAGTCCGTTGGTTTCGACTCCCGGGGTTTTCGCCGCACCATCATGGCCGCCCTGGATAGTCACGGCGAAGGGATTCGTGAGCCCCTGGACCAGGCCATTCTCAACCGCCTCAGGTTGCCGGTCCTTCGCGAGGCCCTTCATGAGGTCCATTTCCCCGAATCAGTCGAATCCGCCGAAAGGGCACGGAAACGTATCGCGTTCAACGAGTTGCTTTTCCACCAGGCGTGTCTCGCCTTCATTAGGCGCCGCGAAAAACTGCACGCGGCAAAAGGCGCCGCACCTGTCGATGAAACGGTCTACCGCGACTTCGTCAGCACACTGCCCTTCTCTCTCACGGCCGACCAAGTCAACGCCATTGATGAAATCAAAAGGGACATGGAATCACCGGCTCCCATGAACCGTCTCCTCCAGGGCGACGTGGGGTCCGGTAAAACCGTTGTCTCCATGGCGGCAGTGCTCTTCGCCAGGAGCAGGGGAAGACAGGCCGCGATTATGGCCCCCACGGAAATACTCGCGAATCAGCATTTCATGAATTTTAAAACACTTCTCGGGGACCGCCTCAGGATCGCCCTCATCACCGGCGCACTTGCGGCTGCGGAAAAGCGGCGGATTGCAGCCGGGCTCTCCGATGGTTCCATCGACCTCGCGATCGGCACCCACGCCCTTATCCAGGGAGGGGTGGCCTTCATGAATCTCGGGCTCATCGTCATCGACGAGCAGCACAGGTTCGGCGTATCCCAGAGGGCCGCCCTGCGCGACAAGGGCGAAGCGACGGACCTCCTTGTCATGACCGCAACTCCCATACCGCGCTCCCTTTCACTGACCCTCTACGGCAACCTTGACGTTACGTCGATACGGACGATTCCTTCTGGCAGGCCCCCCATCCGCACCATGTCATTTCCCGATTCGCGCCTCCCCGGCGTGTACCGCTCGATGGAAAAATATATCGCCATGGGGAGGCAGGTCTACTACGTCCTTCCCATGATCGAGGACTCGGAACGCATGGACCTGAAATCCGCCACGCATGTGTTCGACCACCTCCGGAACGACATCTTCCCGGGACGAAGGGTGGAACTCCTTCACGGCCGCATGAAGCAGGATGAACGGGACGCGATCATGGGGAGGTTCAGGGAGGGCGAGATCGACATACTGGTCTGCACGACGGTTATCGAGGTCGGCATAGACGTTCCCAACGCCACCGTGATCGTGATAGAACACGCGGAACGATTCGGGCTCGCCCAGCTCCACCAGCTCCGGGGCCGCGTGGGCAGGGGCGCCCACGAATCGTTCTGTGTGCTTGTCAGTGCCGATGACATGTCCGATGAAAGCGCGGAGCGCATCAACACCATCGTGCGGACCAGCGACGGCTTCGAGATCGCCGAGGAGGACCTCAGGCAGCGCGGCGCCGGGGAGTTGATCGGACAACGCCAGCACGGACACGGCGGCTTTTTCGAATTTGCCGATTTGGGGACGGACATGGACCTGATAATGACGGCACGGGACATCGCGGATGAAATGGCGTCCCGAGCCCCGGATGAAAACCCTGGGGAGAAAGAAACCCTTCCCCCGGGCCTGCGTCAGAATTTCAACGGGATACGGACGAAGAAAATGCTTTCCCTTCTTTCATGATGCGGTGAGCGGGGCGCGTCAGAGAAAAATCGTGGTGCCCAGGAACCTTCGGTAGGTTTCGATATTCTCGTACCCGAACCATTGCCCGCCCTTCATGGCGAGAAGAGCGTTCCTGCTGAATTTTTTTTCATGCCCTATCCTCTCCACAATCTGGTCAAAGCGCGTGTTGAACGTCCGGAGGTCGTTCTGATACCGTTTCATGACGATCCCGCGGATTGCCTCGTAGTCGTGAATGCTGTCAAACGGAAGTTCGAGGGTATTGATGTTTTCCTCGAACCAGCGGAGGACGATATGCTTTATGTATTCCTCGGGATAATACCGGGCGGCCTTGTTACCCGGGAGATACTTGTAGCACTGGCCGAGTTTGTGTCGGGCGAACCGATCTCTTATGATCCTGTAAATAGTGAGAGGGCCCGCATGATAGATGAAAAGCTGCGTAATATCGGTCCCTATCTCGAATGACTTTACAAGCCCGTCGACAACCGCGGCAATCATCGCGCAGATAAAGCCCGCGTATCGTTCCGTTATGTGATCATCGGGTCTCCGCATGAAGGTGACGATCTCCTGCTTGACCCGGATGCGCACCGTCTCATGATCGGTCGGCTCGTCAATATAATAGAACGACTTCTTCAGATTCTCTAAATCATTCGAAAGCGTTTTGGGATCGATGGAGATGAGGTACGGCTCGCGGCGGTTCCATGATTTTGTCCCGCGGATGGTGTATGGAGAGCCATCCCCGGAGGAAACAGGCTGCGGGGTTTCTTCCAGCGATTTCGGGACAGCCGGCTCCCGGGAAACCGGCTCTTCCACCGGTACGGCTGCGCCCTCACCGCCATTCGTCTCATCGAGGGATTCGATTATTCCCGCAAGCTCGTCCTTTTTCCGTTCCTCGTCCGAAGTGTTCTGGACAAGGTCGCTGACATCATCTCTGTCGATATTCAGAAGTATCTCGTCGATATCCTTCATTGATCCACCGGATGGTCAGTTTTCAGCCGCGACCGCGGGTCCGATCCCGGCACCGTCTCTTCCCTGCTTCTCCTTCTGCTTTTCGGCATGCATGCTGCTGGCGATGGGAGGGAGCTTCTGTCCTGCCATTATTTTCGCTATCTCTTCACCGTTTAGCGTCTCGCGCTCGATAAGACTCTGGGCAAGCCTGTCGAGTTTTGCCATATTTTTTTTCAGGAGCCGCTTTGCCCTGTTTTTGCACGAGGAGATGATCGCGTTCACCTCGGAATCGATCATCTGCGCCGTCTGTTCGCTGTAATCCCGGTGCTGTGAAATCTCCCTTCCGAGGAAAATCTGCTCGTTCCTCTTCCCGAAGGTAATGGGCCCCAGGGTGTCGCTCATCCCCCATTCGCACACCATCTTGCGGGCGATGTCCGAGGCGCGTTCAAGATCATTGCTCGAACCGGTGGTCACTTCCTTGAATTTCATCTCCTCGGTGAGGTGCCCTCCGAAAAGCACCGTGATGGTGTCAAGCCAGTGCTTTTTTGAATACAGGCGCCTGTCCTCCTGGGGGAGTTGCATGGTGAGCCCCAGGGCCCTGCCGCGGGGAATAATGGTAACCTTGTGCACCGGATCCGACCCCGTCAGTATGCCGAGGATGGCGTGACCCGCCTCATGGTAGGCGGTGACGACCTTGTCCTTTTCGGAAATGATGATGGATCTTCGCTCGGGGCCCATCATTACCTTGTCCTTGGCATCCTCCATCTCGATCATGGTGACCCGCTTCTTGTTCTTCCTTGCCGTAAGCAGGGCCGATTCGTTTACCAGGTTCGCGAGGTCAGCGCCGGTGAATCCCGGTGTCGCCCGGGCGATTATTTTCAGGTCAACATCGCGGGAGAGTGGGATCTTCTTGGTGTGGACCGCCAGTATTTTTTCCCTTCCCTTGACGTCGGGGATGTCCACGACTACCTGCCGGTCGAATCGCCCCGGTCTCAGGAGCGCCGGGTCAAGCACGTCGGGCCGGTTTGTCGCGGCAATGATAATCACGCCCTCATTCGTTTCGAATCCATCCATTTCAACAAGGAGCTGGTTCAGGGTCTGTTCACGCTCGTCGTGACCGCCTCCGAGGCCCGCTCCCCTCAGTCTACCCACGGCATCGATTTCGTCTATGAAAATAATGCAGGGGGCGCTTTTCTTCCCCTGCTCGAAAAGATCGCGCACCCTTGACGCGCCCACGCCGACGAACATCTCGACGAAATCCGATCCGCTTATCGAGAAGAACGGCACTCCCGCCTCACCGGCTATTGCCCTGGCGAGGAGCGTCTTTCCCGTGCCCGGGGGGCCAACGAGAAGCACTCCCGTGGGTATGCGCGCGCCGATATTGATGAACTTCTTCGGCTCCTTCAGGAATTCCACGACTTCACCGAGTTCCTCTTTCGCCTCGTCCACCCCGGCGACGTCGTCAAAGGTCGCCCGGCGTTTGGTTTCAGGATTGAGGCGCGCCTTGCTTTTTCCGAAGGAAAGGGCCTTGTTCCCCGTTGACTGGATCTGGCGGATCATGATAAACCAGATGAACCCAAAAAAGAGCAACCACGGCAGAAAGCTGAGAAGCCCCTTGAGAAAGGCGTTGTCATCGTCCTCGCGGCCTTCCACGATCACGTCGTTTGTCGTGAGCATGTTCACAAGGCCGGGATCGTCATAGGGTATCACCGTTTGAAAATCCGGTTCTTCCTTTTTGGCGAAACCCTTGATCCCCGGCTGTTTCAACTGCTCCAGCTTTCTTTCTTTGTAGAACCCGTAGATCTTTTTATTGTTCTCGATGATCGCCTTCCCCACCTGCCTGTTCTCGACCTTCTTGAGGAATTCGCTGTAATTTAGCACTTTTTTCTCGCGGTCGCCCTGGCTGAGCTGAAAAATCGCGATCAATATAAGGCCGATCAGCAGGATCAGCGCGATCTGTTTTGTCGTTTTACTCATCTGCATCTCCTCAGCCGGCGCTCCCAGGGAGGCGCGCCGGAACCGCTGTCACCCGGTTCCCTGAAATTTCGAACCGGACAGCCTGTAGACAGCAAGAACGTTCACCGATTTTTTGTCCACCAGAAAATCCCGTGAAATCCTGTTGCACACATCATGCTCGAAGCCGGGAAGAAAGGCGGCCACGGTTCCATTCAACACAAGAATGGGTACGCGAGATTTTGCCGCTTCGTCAAGCTTTAGCTCGATCAGCAGGTCCTTAATTTTTTTTGATCCGCAATCCGTAAGAATCCTGTCCCCGCTTCTCCTGCCCCTAATATACAGGGTCCCCGGAGTTTCGTCCAACCCGATAAAGGCATAGCGTGAATTTTTTCTGTGCGCATCGAAAAAAACGCGATCGACGCGTTCAACGGCGATAGTCATGCCCGCTTCAGGGATTTCCGCGCATACGCGGCCGCTCTCACCGGTTTCAAGACGGTACTCCCATTGCGGCGAGGACCCGGGTAAAGCGCCACGCGGCGCTACCAGTATGCCTCTCCGGCCGTCCCTCGTCACTGCGGTAAGGCGTGTCGTGGCGTCACGGTAGAGCTCGGCGCGCGGTTTGCCCCCGCGGTACGAACGATATATTTCATCGAGCATGCTTCGCGTCACCCTCATCCCGTGACGCCCGCGGAGGGCGTGAGCGAGGACATGGTTGAAAAGGGGCCTGCTCTCCATCAGGCGCGGGACGTCAATCCACGTTTCATCTCCGGAGCACTGTGCGATATCAGGATAGCATCGATCCACGAGGTCATCCAGGAGTAACGCGGTCTCCCGGGCGGTCGCTGAAAGCGCGGCCAGGGCGTCGGCAGCCATAGGGAATCGCTCACGCACCATGGGTATGACCGCATGGCGGATGAAATTCCTGGTGTAGACCTGGTCCAGGTTGGTGGCGTCTTCACGCCAGTGGATGTTGTTTTTTTCGAGATAAACCCTTATCGCATCCGATGACACATCCAGGAGAGGCCGAACGATAATTCCCCTCCGGGGAGGTATGCCCCGGAGCCCGTGGATCCCGGTACCCGAGAGAACGCGCATGAGGATGGTTTCGATGTTGTCGTCGCGGTGATGGGCCGTGGCGACCGCGGTGAATCCGTGTCGGCGGGCCGTGTCTTCCAGGAGGCGATAGCGTAAAGCGCGCGCACGCTCCTCGAAGGAAGGGCCGGTTCCCACGGAAGCGCGCTCGGCATGGAACTCCACGCCGTGCTCCAGGGCAAGACGGTACAGGTGTGACTCATCGAGATCGGCTTCGTCGCCTCGCGCCATGTGGTTGAGATGGAAGATCCCCGCGGAAAATCCGGCCCTTTCGCCGATCGCGCAAAGTGCGTGAAAGAGAAATATCGAATCCTTTCCCGCCGACATCGAGAGGAGCACGCGGTCGTTTTTCCGCATGAGTCCTTCCCGGTCAATGTAACCGGCGATTTCTTCAAAAAGGGGATCCATTGCGGTAGTCTATGCCGGAAGCCGCGTGCTGTCCATTAATTTTCTTGACTCCACCATTATCAGGCAACTATCCTGATAATCGGCCGCGGCAAACCCGAGTGATACACACAAGAAAGCCTCTCAACGAGAAGCGGCGGCTGCAGTTTTTTAAGGAAGGTATCCGATGGACAAGGCGATAAAAGACAGGATCGCGGAATGGACCCGCCCACCCTTCGACGCGGAAACGATTGAAGAACTACGGGGCCTCATGGAGCGGGGAGAGGATCGCGAACTTGAAGACCGATTTTACCGTACCCTCGAGTTCGGGACAGGAGGCCTCAGGGGGGTGATCGGGGCGGGCACCAACAGGATGAACATCTATACCGTCGGCATGGCCACGCAGGGACTGGCCAATTATATCCTGGCCGCGCGGCCCGAAGGGAAGGGTGTCGTCATCGCCAGGGACTCGCGGCGCAGGTCAGATACCTTCGCCAGGGAGGCGGCATCGATCCTGGCGGGAAACGGTATCCCCGTGTACCTTTTCGAGGACATCACCCCGGTCCCCCTCGCCTCCTTCGCCATACGCCATTGCGGCGCAGCGGCGGGCATTGTCATCACCGCGAGCCATAATCCCCCGGAATACAACGGCTACAAGGTCTACTGGAGCGACGGGGGACAGGTCATCCCCCCCCATGACACGAACATCATCGAAAAAGTTGGCCTCGTGCAATCCATAGGTGAGATCAGGAAAAAACCCTTCGACGCGTGCGTGCCAGATGGCTCCATTACCATGCTGGGCGACGACATATACGACGCGTACATCCGTAAACTCGAGGGGGCCTCCCTTAGAAAGCCCGGCAGATCGGATATCTCCATCGCCTACACTCCCCTCCATGGTTCCGGTTACCGGATCATACCCCTTGTGCTTCGGCATTTCGGCTTCTCCCATGTTTCCCTCCAGGAGGAGCAGTCCCGCCCGGACGGCTCCTTCCCCACGGTGGACTACCCGAACCCGGAGGAGCCCCGGGCCATGGAAAAGGTCGTCGCCCTGGGGAAGCGGGTCAATGCCGATATTGTCCTGGCGACGGATCCCGACGCAGACAGGATGGGCGTCGGCTTCAAAGACCACGAGGGGGGCTACACCCTCATCAACGGGAACCAGATCGGCACCATGCTCGAATACTACCTCCTTTCCCGGCATCGTGAAAACGGCGACCTGCCGGGCAACGCGGCGGTGATCAAAACGATCGTCACCACGGAGCTCCAGCGCGAGATCGCGGAGGGTTTTGGCTGCAAAATTTATGACGTTCTCACCGGGTTCAAGTGGATCGCCGCGAAGATGGGTGAATTCGAGCGCACCGGGGAGGCCCGTTTCGTTTTCGGGGGCGAAGAGAGCTACGGATACCTGCCCGTGGAATTCGTGCGGGACAAGGACGCCGTGAGCTCCTGCTACTTTTTCGCCGAAATGGCCGACTGGCTAAGTTCCCGCGGCAAGAGACTCTCCGATTTCCTCGACGAAATTTACCTCGCCCACGCGCTCTACCTCGAGGACCTTCACTCCATGACCCTCAAGGGGAAGGAGGGAGGCGAACAGATCGTAAGGATGATGGACCACTTCAGAAACGCACCGCCGGAGAGCCTCGCCGGCATACCGGTCGAACGAATAGCGGATATTGGAAGCGGCGGCATGAAAGATGTCGGGACAGGGGAGACCTCGGAACTTCACGGCCTTCCCAGGTCCAACGTGCTTCAGTTCTTTCTTTCCGACGGCTCCAAGGTCACGCTCAGGCCATCCGGGACAGAGCCGAAAATCAAGTTCTACTTCAGCGTCCGCGAGTCCGTGGACAGGTCATCCATCGAAGAGAAAAAGAAGAGTATCGGGTGTAAACTTGATGCAATCCGCGAAGACCTTCTTTCGCGAATAGCCTCGATCAAATGAACGTCCATCCCCGGGCCGGCATCCTTCAGGGCTGGATCGAGGAACAGATCTCTTCCTCTTTCTGGAGCATGATCCTCTCGTCGCGTTCCGATCGTTCATGATCATAGCCCGCAAGGTGCAGCATCCCGTGGACGATGAGGCGCTTCATTTCCTGTGCCAGGGGGACCCTGTACTCAACGCTCTGGGCCAGGGCACGCTCCGCCGATATAAACACGTCGCCGATCTCGTCGAGGTCCGCTTCAAGCTCGGGAAACGGGGCCTCCCTGTTGGAAAAGGAGATGACGTCCGTGGGCCCATCGATGGACCGGAATTCCCTGTTCATGGCGCGGATGTACTCGTCATCGCAGATGATGATCGAGAGCGTGGCGTTCGTCATCGCGAGGTGGACCGCCGTCTCCGATGCGATGGCGTGCAGCATCTTACGCGTGATCCCCTTGAAGGGCAGCCGCACACCTTCCGTGTACACATCAATCCGTGTCACCGTTCTTCTTTACCTTCTTCTCCAGCTTTTTCAGGTCAAAATCCTCCGGATACTCTATTCGAGAATGGAATATCCCCTTGAGAAGAGAGAAAAAAGTTTCCTGAATAACGCGCAGCTCCGTCATTGAAAGATCGGAGAATTCCAGCTCGCCCTCGTTGAGCTTGTTGTATATGATCCTCCTCACGAGGCCGTCAAGCTTTTCATAGGACGGTCTCTGGAGCGACCGGGCCGCCGCCTCGATCGAATCCGCGAGCATGACCACGGCGGCCTCCTTGCTTCCGGGCTTGGGTCCCGGATACTGGAAATCCGCCTTGTTGACCGTCTCGTCCTCCCAGGCGCCCGCCTCGTCAAGATACTGGTGGTAGAAAAAGGTCATCGTGGTCTGGCCGTGGTGTTCGCTGATGAAGCGGATAACCGATTCAGGCAGGCCCATCTCGCGGGCCATCTCCACGCCCCTGGCGACATGGGAAATGATAAGCCGGGCGTAGTCCCTGGGCGTCAGGAGCCGGGCCCTCGGATCCGTCACCCTGTTCTCGATGTAGAGCCCCGCGTCGGGGACCTTCCCGATATCATGATAGAACGCGCCCACGCGCGCGAGAAGGTGATTCGCGCCGATCTCCTTGCAGGCCGCCTCGGACATGGTCGAAACGATCATCGAATGGTTGTAGGTGCCGGGCGCCTTCATCAGCATTTCCTTGAAGATGTCGGCGTTCAGGTCCGACAGCTCGAGAAGCTTGAACTTCGTGGTGATGCCGAAGATATTCTCGTAGAGTGGGAGTATCCCGAGGACGAGGATCGAGTTTATGAACCCGCTGGCGAACCCTATTCCCATTATCCGCACCGAGTTCAGGTTCATCACCGGTATTTCCTGGATCAGCGCAACGGAGAGGACCAGTACGACGTTTATCGTGCCGATGATCACGCCGCCCCTGAGGAAATCAGTACGTTTGACCACGTTCTCGTTGACGAAGACCCCCACGAAGGCCGTGCTGAAAGCGATCAGCGCGGTCGATATGTGTCCCCCCCCTATCAGCGTCGTGAAGAAAACAATATATATCCCCACCATTATCGAAAGGTACCTGTTGTAGAGTACCGACAGCATGATGGTGGTAAAGGATATGGGGAGAAGGAGGGGGAACGAGAGTCGCGCGTTAACGGGCGACTCGAGCCTCGAAACGAAAAAAGCGTAGATCATGAAAAAAAGGACGAGGGTGAATATGATGATCGTGGACTTCCGGTCTGGAAGAAACATCTTCGTGAATTCCACGAGGAAGAAGCCGAATATCACGATAAAGAGCGCCTGGAGAAGAAGTATGCCCACTATGTAACTGATGTTGATTCTCGTGGTCTGCCTGTTGTAGATCTGTATCTTGCGCAGGATGTCGGGAGTGATGGTGTCTCCCTCCCTGACGATGGTCTGTCCCTTTTTCAGCTTCCCCGTCAAGGGATTGACTTTTTTGACCATTTCGTTGATGCGCCTTTTCGATTCCTCGGCGTTGAAACTGAGGTTCGGTTCAAGTGTGGAGGTAATGACGGTCGTTACCGCGGCGAGGGTGCCGGCTGGCAGTTCCGGCGCGATGGACGCGCTAATGCGTGGTATGTCCCTCGCGACCTCATCTCTCACCTTGAGGCTCTCCAGCTTTCTCGAGGTTTCATCGGGTGCCTCGGGAACGTTGATGGTGCGCACCGAAACATTGCTGTTGGGGATTTTGAGCGGATTCCCGTAGGGTTTATTCAGAATTCCCATCTGGGGATCGTCATAGATGTATATTAATATCCTGGCCATGACCTTCTTGAGCCGGACGGGATCACGGTACCTGAGGATCTCAAAAAGGACCGTATCGTTATATTGAAGATAGCGCGGCATGCGCGCCTTCATGGCGTTTACCTGGAAGGAGTAGTCATTGCCCACGGGGGGAAACTGCTTTACGGTATCAGCCGCGTGGTTTAAAAGCGCGGCCGCGAGATTGAGTTTCCGCTGGAGGACCGCGCCGTCCTTGTCGAACACGATGGGAACCGCTTCCGCCTCGCGGGCCTTTTCGATCCTGGTCTCTTTCTCGTTCACGTACTCGATGTCCCTGTTGACGCGTATGTCTTCGCTGGCGATGTCGCCCACTTCGTATGAGTAGGACACGTCGAACATCGTGACTGACATCAGAAAGGTCGATATGAGAATAATCACGGATACGGCGATAAAGGAAAACCGTATGGGGGGTGATCCCGCGATATACCGCGTGACGCGGGTGAGGATGGAGATGGATGATTTCATCTGCAGCCGTGCCGATTAATCAGTATAGCCGCTCTTTTCATAGGCGGCAACAATTTTTTCTACTACCGGATGCCTTGAAATATCCTCCCTGCCGAAGCGTATAAAGCCGATCTCGGAGACGTCCTTCAGTATCCGCAGGGCCTGGATCAGGCCCGAACGCTTCGGCTTTTCAATGTCGATCTGCGTGTCGTCGCCGGAAATGACCATTTTCGAGTTCGACCCCAGCCTGGTCAGAAACATCTTCATCTGGGAAACGGTCGTGTTCTGCGCCTCGTCGAGGATTATAAAGGAGTTGTTGAGGGTCCTTCCCCTCATGTAGGCCAGGGGGGCAATTTCTATCAGGTTTTTCTCGATCAATTTTGAAATTTTTTCAAAGGGCTGCAGCTCGAAAAGCGCGTCATAGAGGGGCCGCAGATAGGGATTGATTTTCTGTATCAGGTCTCCGGGGAGGTACCCGAGGTTTTCACCCGCCTCAACGGCCGGCCTGGTAAGAAGTATCCGGTCGACCCTTCCTGCGAGGAACTGGGTCAGGGCCACGACAACGGCGAGAAAGGTTTTACCCGTTCCCGCCGGCCCCGTGGCGAAGGTGATCGGATGATTCTGCATCGCCATGATGTAGGCGGCCTGGTTCATCGTTTTCGGGGTAATGACCCTGTTCGTGTCGGGAAATACAGACTTGAGCCGCGCAATATCCCCGGGCCTCAGGTCGCTTCCTGAAAGGACCGAATTCACGAGGTAGCGCAGCTCGAAATCGTCGAATTCATAGGAAGGTCCCCTCTCGAAGAGAAGGTCGCTCATCAGGTGGAGCAGTTTCATGATACCGTCGCATTTCTCTTTCGTCGCCCTCACGATGAGGGTATTCCCTCGGGGAATGATCTCCGCCCCCGATATCTTTTCGATCTTCTTGATCGTGCCGTCCTTGAAACCGCATATCCGGGTGAAGAGTGAGGCGTCGTCGATTTCGAAACGCTGTTCGACCATGTCACGTGCCGATTATCTTGAGGTTCAGTTCCCGGAGCTGTTCGGCCGATACCGGCGAAGGGGCGCCGCTCATGAGGCACTGCCCCCGGGCGGTCTTGGGAAACGCGATGACGTCCCGTATGGATTGTTTGCCGAGAAGGATCATGAGTATCCGGTCCAGTCCCAGGGCTATGCCGCCGTGGGGGGGGGCGCCGTATTTAAGTGCATCGATGAGAAAGGAAAATTTCGTCTCGGCCTCCTCAGGTGTGATTCCCAGGAGCTTGAATACCCGGTTCTGCAGCCCGGGATCGTTGATCCGTATTGACCCCCCGCCGATCTCCACGCCGTTGAGCACGACATCATACGCCTGGGCGGTCACCGAATCCGCCGTCTCGGGACTCAGGGAATCGAGCATTGCGGCGCATTCCGCCTTTGGCGCGGTGAAGGGGTGGTGGGTCGAGTAGTAACGTCCCTCTTCGGCGGAATGCTCGAAAAGCGGGAAGTCGGTGATCCAGAGAAAAGCGAGTTTCTTATCGTCAACAAGGTTCCGTTCCCGCGCGATCATGGTCCTGAGGGAACCGAGGACGGAAGACGTTGTGGCGGGTGTATCCGCGGCGAAAAAACAATACGCGGGCCCGTCCAGGGAGAACCTCTCCCGCAGGGCAGTCATTTCAGCGGGGGATATGAATTTAGCGATCCCGCTCTCGGGAGCCTCGCCGTTGTACCGGAACATGGGAAGCCCCCCCGCTCCCAGGCGCTTCGCCTCCTCTGCGTATCGATCGGTCATTTTTCTCGAGAGGTCGGTCCCCGGAACGGCGATGCCGCGAACCACGCCCCCCGAGGCGAGAGCGGATTTGAACACCGAAAATCCCGATTCTCCGAAGATGTCCCCGCAGTCGGCGATCTCGAGGCCGAAGCGCGTGTCGGGGGCGTCCGTGCCAAAGCGTGCCATCGATTCCTTGTAGGTCATTCTCGGAAATGGCGTCGTGACGGCTGTCCCCGTGATCGCACGGACAATCTCGGCGAGAAGCTCTTCCACGATGCCCATTATCCCATGGCCATCCATGAAGGAAAGCTCCATGTCGATCTGAGTGAACTCCGGCTGCCTGTCGTTCCTCAGGTCCTCGTCCCTGAAGCACTTCACGATCTGGAAGTAGCGGTCGAAGCCCGATATCATCAGTATCTGCTTGAAGAGCTGGGGTGACTGGGGGAGCGCGTAGAACTGGCCCCTGTTGACGCGGCTCGGCACGAGATAGTCGCGTGCGCCCTCCGGCGTGGATTTGTTGAGAAAGGGCGTCTCGATCTCGAGGAAACGACGAGCGCTCAGGTAGTTCCGTGCCGCCTGCATGGCGTTATGACGTTGAACGATCGCCTCGCGCATCTCCGCGCGCCTCAGGTCGAGAAAGCGGTACCGGAGTCGCGCCTCCTCGCCGATCGGCTCCTTGGCGTCGATAGGTATCGGCGGGGTGAGCGATTCATTCAGTATCGTGATCGATTCGGCGCACACCTCGATGCTTCCCGTCGCCTGTTCCGGGTTGATGTTCTTCTCCTCCCGCGCCCGCACGGTCCCGGAGACCGATACCACGAATTCGCTCTTCGCTCCTTCGGCGGCCTCCCTCGCATCCCGCGGCGATGAGTCGTCCACAACCACCTGTATGGTCCCCGTCACGTCCCGGAGCCGCATGAAGAGAAGACCGCCGAGGTCGCGGTTGCTCTCGACCCATCCCGCGAGGTCAACCCTCTTCCCGATATGTCCCTGGTTCAGTTCACCGCAATATGATCGTTCATTCTTCATGGCGAAACCGCTGCGCGTCCTGGTATGATAGTATGCACATTCGTCGTAATCCACAGGGCGGCACCCTGGCTCTGCCCGGACACCGCCCGCCCGATGCCTGGCCAATTCATTCCGTAACCAGGCATTGTCAAGCCGAAAAACAGACGACCATTGCAGGGCGGCCAGGGATTATATCACCCCGCGATGACACGCTCGAAATAGTCGTAGACACCGGCGGCCTGCTCCGGGTCTTTTCCTTCCGCGATGATTCGAAAGATCGGCTCGGTGTTCGAAAGCCTCATGTGTACCCACGCGCCTTCGAACCTGTCGTGGTTGATGAACTCGATGCGAAGTCCGTCGATGCGTGACGTTTTCTGTGATCGGTGCTCTTCCTCGAGCCTCTCGAGGATCGATTCGTCCATCACGCCGCCGGGAATCTCCAGCTTCCCCTTTTTCATGAAATAGCGCGGAAGTGACCCGACGATTTCCGATGCGGTCCCGCCCCTGAGGGCAAGCATCTCGAGAACATAGCCGATGCCGACAAGGCTGTCGCGGCCCAGGTGCACCTCCGGGGAAATGACGCCGCCGTTCCCCTCCCCTCCTATCCGCGCGCCGTGGCGCATCATCTCCTCAACGACATTGATCTCGCCCACGCGGGTACGCGCCACGGGGGCGCCGTGCCTCATGGCAACATCGTCAACAGCCTTCGTGGTGGACAGGTTGATCACCACGCGGCCGCTTTTCCTTGATAGAAGATGATCCGCCACGAGGACGATGGTATACTCCTCGCCGATGGGGGTCCCCAACTCGTCAACGATCGCCAGGCGGTCCGCGTCTGGGTCCTGGGCGAACCCTATGTCAGCGCGCGCGTTCCCCACGGCGCGGGAAAGGTCGCCCAGGTTCTCCGGCACCGGCTCGGCGCCCCGCGGGAATATGCCCGTCATGTCGCAGTGGACCGGCACCACGGAGCAGCCTAGTTCCTCCAGGAGCCTCAGGGTCAGCCGTGATCCCGCGCCGTTGACGGAGTCGAGGACTACCCTGAAGGCACGCCGGCGAATACCCTCGACGTCTATAACGGAAAGAATCTTCTTAAGATGTGATTCCTCGGCGGCATCACTTTCATGGGTGACCTCGCCGATCCCATCCCAGCGCGGGTACTGGAAGGGGCCCTCCATCAGCTTGAAAAATTCATTGATTTCATCAGAGGTGAGGAAACTCCCCCGGCTTCCGACGAGCTTGAAGGCGTTCCATTCGATCGGGTTGTGCGAGGCGGATATCATGATCCCGCCAGCGGCCCTCGACTCCTCCACCATGACCTGGAGGGTCGGCGTGGGCACCGTGCCAATCGTGATCACCGATGATCCTGACAGGAGCAGGGCTGATTCAATTCCCTTTTCAATGGCGGGCCCCGATGGCCTCGTATCCCTTCCGAGGACCACCTTCCCACTTCCCGTGTATCTGGCGAAGGCGGAACCTACCCTCCATACCAGGTCGGGCGTCAGCGTCTCGCCGACAACGCCCCGTATCCCCGAAACGCCCTTCATCAGCACCGACGGCATGGTCATCCCCTTCTGCTGCGCCGGCTTTTTTTCCTTTTCACGCCTCCCGATGTCTGTGCCGGATGTTCTTTCTTTTTCTGTTGACTCCCGCCGGGGACTGACGCGGAAGCCGATACCGGGATCCCCCCGGAACCGAACTGCTCGACCTCGGGATGGAATTCGCTCCCGATCACTTCGGCGGGCGGGGCCGACACCTCGCGTTCCACGACGCGCTCAACCTGTACCTTCATCATGTATTCAAGGATGTCTTCTTTCAGAATATCCAGCATGTCGCGGAACAGGTTGAATCCCTGTATCTTGTACTCCACGAGGGGGTTGCGTTCGCCGTAACTAAGCGTCCAGATACCGTCCCTCAACTCGTCCATGTTGTAGAGATGATCGCGCCACTTGCTGTCGATCACCTGGAGGGACACCATGCGCTCCAGCGTCCGCATGTCTGCCGGCCCTATCGTCCCTTCCTTTTTAGCATACTCCTCGAGGAATAACCCCGCCACGGCGTCCTGGAACTGCAGGTAGTTCAATTGCATGGGATCGACGACGGAGTAATCGATATCGATCCCGAACTTGTACCTGAGCCAGTTCTTCAGGCCCTCAAGGTCCCACTCCTCTGGATGGCGGCCCCCTCCCGCGAAGACGCCGATCTTCGCATTGCATATGTCGGCTATGTATTCCCTGATCTTGCCGGAAATATCTTCTCCCAGAAGTATCTGGTCTCTCTCCTTGTAGATGAATTCCCGCTGGGTGTTCATCACGTCGTCGTATTCAAGGAGGTGCTTCCTGATGTCGAAGTTGCGCCCCTCAACGCGCTTCTGGGCGCTCGCGATGGCCTTCGTGACCATCGGGCTCTCAATCTCCTGGCCCTCCTCCATCCCGAGGCGCTGCATGATGTTGCCGATCCTCTCAGATCCGAAGAGCCTCATCAGCTCGTCTTCAAGGGACAGGTAAAACCTCGATGATCCCGGGTCTCCCTGGCGACCCGAGCGGCCCCGGAGCTGGTTGTCGATCCGGCGGGCCTCGTGTCGCTCCGTGCCGAGTATATGGAGGCCCCCGGCGTGCACGACCTTTTCGTGGTTATCGTTCCATTCGACGCCACCCCGTATGATGCCGCGCGCCTTGTGGCTGTCCTGGCCCTGGAGGCTTCCCGAAATCTCTTCGGCGGCCTTGAAATCGGACGTGAGCACCGCCAGTTTGAATTCGTTCCAGGGCTTCATGTCATGGACGGGAACATGCGATTCGAGCTCGTCCACGTAGAGCTTCCTTCCCCCCAGGACGATATCGGTGCCGCGGCCCGCCATGTTGGTCGCCAGGGTGACGGATCCGGGCCTTCCCGCCTCGGCAATGATCCGCGCCTCGTGCTCGTGGAACTTGGCGTTCAGCACGTTGTGCATGATACCCTTTGCCTGGAGGAATCGGGAAAGCTTTTCGGATTTTTCTATTGATATGGTCCCCACCAGCACCGGCTGGTGCCTGCTGTTGCAATCCGTTATCTCCGCGACGATGGCGTCGAATTTCTCCCGCTCAGTGCGGTAGACGCGGTCAGGATGGTCCTTTCGTATCATCGGCATGTTCGTGGGTATCACCACCACGTCGAGCTTGTATATCTTACTGAATTCCACCGCCTCGGTGTCGGCGGTACCCGTCATGCCCGCCAGCTTCCGGTACATCCGGAAAAAATTCTGGAAGGTGATCGAGGCGAGGGTCTGGCTTTCCCGGGCTATGGTGACGTTCTCCTTCGCCTCCAGGGCCTGGTGGAGACCGTCGGAGTAGCGCCGTCCCGGCATCAGCCTCCCCGTGAACTCGTCCACGATAATCACCTGGCCGTCCTTGACGATATAATCCTCGTCAATATGGAAAAGGGTATGCGCCTTGAGCGCCTGGTTGACGTGGTGGACCGTGTCGATATGGGTGTTGTCGTAGAGATTGTCGATCTTCAGGAGTCGCTCCACGTGGCGCACCCCATCCTCAGTGAGTGTCACGTGGCGGTCCTTCTCGTTCACCTCGTAGTCATTCTGCTCCTTGAGATTGAGAATGACCTTGGTGATGAGGTAGTATTTCTTGGTGGACTCCTCGGTGGATCCTGAAATGATGAGGGGCGTCCGCGCTTCGTCGATCAGGATCGAGTCGACCTCGTCGACAATGGCGTAATTCAGCGGCCTCTGTACACGAAGGCTCTGGTGCTCCACCATGTTGTCCCGGAGATAATCGAACCCGTACTCGTTGTTCGTGCCGTAGGTCACGTCGCAGCGGTAGGCCTTCTGCCGGGCGTGGGGTGCCATGTCGTGCTGGATCACTCCCACCTCGAGGCCGAGGAACCTGTAGATGGTTCCCATCCACTCTGCGTCGCGCCGGGCGAGGTAGTCGTTGACCGTGACGACATGCACACCCTTCCCCGTGAGGGCGTTCAGGTACACCGGAAGCGTCGCGACGAGGGTCTTGCCCTCACCGGTCTTCATCTCGGTAATCCGGCCCTGGTGAAGCACGATGCCGCCCATGAGCTGCACGTCAAAATGCCGCATCCCGAGGGTGCGCACCGAGGCTTCCCTCACGAGGGCGAAGGCCTCGGGGAGTATCGAATCCAGGCTCTCTCCCTTTTCCAGCCGCATCCTGAATTTTGAGGTCATGGCGGGCATTTCATCCGTTGAGAGGGCCTTCATTCGGGGCTCAAGCTCGTTGATACGGGTAACCAGGGGGCGAAGCCTCTTGATGTCGCGGTCATGCTTGGTCCCGAAAAAAATGCTTAACAGTTTATCAACCATTGATGTTTCCTTTCATTATTAACCTGACGCCGGGATTCTTGCGCGGACCCTTCGATACGGTTGCCTCCCGGAATACCGGGCCTGAGGCCGCCGGAATGCCCCGGTTTCCATTATTGGGTGACAGGAGGGAGCGAATATCATGGCGCGGTACATTAAACCGGCACATTTTTTTTACGTCAATAATAAATCTGGCGGAATTGCCGCTCGTGGATCAGCCGTATCCTCGCTTTTAAAGCGTCCAGTCCCGATCCCATCGATGCAGAGCCGATGATGGCTCCGGGATAATTGTGCACCGCCCTCGCGGGGGCCGTGACGTCAGTAAGAAGGTCCTCCTTGTTGAAAAAAAGGATCGACTCGATATCCCTGCATCCCAGGCTCGACAATTCACCGTTCACCGTGCGGATGTTCGACGCCATGTCGGGGTTCGACAGGTCGATCACGTGTATGATGAAATCGGCGAGGCGTATCTCCTCGAGTGTCGACTTGAATGACTCAAGGAGATGGGAGGGAAGATTACGAATGAATCCCACGGTGTCAACAAGGAGGCACTTGCGGTCTTCCCCCAGGTACACCGCCCGGGTGTATGAATCCAGTGTCGCGAAGAGCCGGTCCTCGACGAAGAGATCGTCCCTGGCCAGGGTGTTGATGAGGGTCGATTTGCCCGCGTTGGTGTATCCCACGACGGCCCCCACGAGTTCACGCCGGCGGGACTTACGGGCGGTCTCACGGTGTCTCCTCACCTTCTCGAGCTTCTTTTTAAGGGTGGATATCCTCCTGAGGATATGGCGCCTGTCGGTCTCCAGCATTTTTTCACCGGGTCCGCGCGTGCCGATGCCTCCCCCGAGCCGGGAAAGGACGCCCCCGAGGCCCTTGAGCCGGGGGAGGATATATCGCAACTGGGCGAGTTCGACCTGTATCGATGCCTCGGCGCTCCTCGCCCTACGCGCGAAAATATCCATGATGATCTCCGTGCGGCCGACAACGCGGCACTTCAGCCGGTCCTCAAGGTTGCGCACCTGTGCGGGACGTATCTCGTTCAGATCGAACACCACGAGCCTGATATCCCGTTCCCGGATGGTCCTCTCCAGCTCCTCGAGGTGCCCCCTCCCGACGAGACGGGAGGCGTCGATCCGGTCGCGCTTGAGTATCTTTTTTTCCACGACCAGGGCGCCCGCGGTTTTCACCAGCAGCTCGAGCTCGCCGAGGGAGATCGCCGACTCCTCGGGATCGGCCCCCCCGAGGCGAATCCCGCATATCAACGCCCTTTCGTCCTTTGACGAGGGAATTCTATTTACCGAGGCATCCATCGAAAATGACGCGCGAACCGGAAGTGATTCCCTTTTTTCCGAACCATCCGCGGTTTACTTCGAGGGCATAGCGCGCGGGTCGGGAAGAGGGATAGGTAACCGAAGTATCGAGGGGATCCATGTCGAGTATCTCATTGATAACGCCCCCCGAGGAGATGAAGGCGATGCTGAGGGGGATCGAGGTATTCTTCATCCAGAAATTAAGGGGTCGTTCATGGGGAAACACGAAGAGCATCCCGCGGTCATCACCCAGGGTCTTCCTGAACATCAGGCCCCGCTCCCTGAGGGCGGCCGTGTCCGCGACCTCCACTCTCAGCGAAGCGCGCGCGCCTGTTTCGCCGATGATGATAAGCTCGCATGATGTTCCCCCGGCGGGAGGGCACGCCAGGGTAAAAAGCAGAATGGAGGGAAGAACCAATCTAAAACATGCCATTATACTCGATTCTGAGCACCCTGTTAAGTTGTTCGCCGGGCTCGTAGAGAAGACCCAGCTCCAATCCGAGCTGATCGAAGAACGTTACCCGTGCCCCGAAATTGATGATCCATTCACCCGGTCTTCTCAGGTCCCAGAACACGCGGTCGAGCTCGGCTTTTATCCTGAAATACTTCCCCAGGGGTATGTCAAGCCCAAAAAAGTATGAGGTATCCCTTGGAAGGAAATCGGGCTGCACCGGCATCCTCACACCGTAAACAATGAACTGTTCGCTTTTGAAAAGATAGATCGGGTTGGTGAAGGCGATATAGGGTCCCTGGTGTATGCCGAAATACTGGTTGTAATACAGGTCCTTGCGGACATTCTTGCGATACACGTACACCAGGGGGTTGATGAAAACGAAATAGGGCCCGTTTCTCACCTTCTGCTTGAAGCTCCGCGCGTCGTCCACGACGGGGTGCTTGCCCTGGTAAAACGAATCATAGCCCACGGCAATGGCCGGCACGTAGTAAAAGCCGTCAACGAGCTTGATTTTCGCCACGACGCCTGGTATCGACGGCCGCATGACTTCCGCTCCCAGGAAATGGTCGATGTTGAACGATACCCCGAAATAAAGGTTGTCGTGAACCCCCACGTACGATTTTATCTCCATGCCTCCCTCGTCGTGGACAAAGCAGTTGAACGCATAGGATGCACGTTCTAGCGTGTAGGCGGTTGGATTATTGACGAGCCTGTTCCCGGGTGAAACGAGATGAACGAGCCGGCCCGGTTGTTCACCGTTCTCTACGTCGCGGAAATCGAGCTCCTGTGCGCCGAGGCGCTGGCTGGCACAGAACACTATCGCCGCGCAAAGTATACCGTGTATCGTCACCTTCATGTTCATGGGTATTCCCGCCACCTGTAATACTCTCGAATCGACCGGGGATAGCATATCAAGAGGCAATCCCCCCGTCCCTTCTACTATCGGACATAGTGTCGAAATGATTGAGCGGGTAAACCAAAATGGGGGTCCGGCGGGGACTGTGACTCCCGGGACGTGCTGAAGTGTTGCGAATCAAGACCCTCAGCGACCTTCCAGCTCCTTCTGCTCTTCAAGCCTGTTCTGTTTTTTAAGCTCCAGGAGCTCCTCGAGATCCTTTATCTTTTTATCGATGCTGCGGTGATAGGGGTCGTAATCCTTCGTCGTTCGGAACTCCTTGAGCGCGCCCTCGATATCATCCCCCACGTAGGACCGTATGCCGCGGCGGTAATGGTCTTCGGCGATTTTCCGGTCCTCCAGGGTCACCACCTTCGGTATCAGCTTGAAGGTGACGGTGAACGAATAGGTGGGATTAAAATCCCCGGCGTCGGCGAAGGAGGCGTCAATGGTGAACGAAACGTTCTTGATAACGTAATTGAAGCCCAGCCCCACCGTGTAGGTGCCCGTGTCATTGAACCTCCACCCCCCGCGGAGGGAGAGGAGGTTCAGATAGGAGAGTTCCATGCCGATATTCAGGCGGAAGCTCTCGTCAAAACCCCGCGTGAAATCGACGAGGTCGTCCGCCTTGATGCAGTTCTGGATGAAATCGATGTTCAACCCGAGCCAGTGAAGGGGCTTGTACGACATGCCCAGGCGCATGTGACGCGGCAGGGGGCTCTCCATGACCTTCGTTCCAAGGTTGAGGAAGGAAAGGCCTATGTGGAAATTTCTCAGGGGGGCCTCGAAGGGCGTCCACATCCTGAAGCCCTTCAGGAGACCGAGGTCGACGGCGAAGGCATGGACAAGCTTTGTGTCGATCTTCTGGTAGATGTACTTGGCCGATCCACCGACATACAGCAAATCGAAATCGTAGCCATACCCCACGGTGAGGCACCCGTTGTAGAACTGGACCTTGCCGACCGTCAACCCGTTGATGTCGACCTTGTCGAACTCGGGGACCCAGAAGACGGTGTGGGCCACGCCGAGAGAACCGTCTTTTATCGGATAGCAGAGCGTCAGGTTCTCCAGCCTCGAGTCCATGATGATCTCATGGTGAAAAAGCTCCATCTGGGGAAGCCGCACGCTGCCCAGTCCCGCGGGATTGAAATAGAGGGTGCTGATGTCGTCCGTTTCGGCGGTAAAGGCCTCCCCCATTCCCAGGGCGCGGCTCCCCACGGCGAACTCCAGAAACGTCGCCCCGGAGGTACCCACCGTTCCGGCGCCCAGGGCTCCCGCCGCGTGGAAAAGCATCGCGAAGAGTGCGTAGATGAGGATGACGTCCTGCCGCCTCACGGGAACCTCAGGTACCCAGGACAAGGTTCATGATGATGTCCCGGGAATCTGGAAAATCCGCTGGCCGATACTCCCTCATGCTGAATCTGTCCTGGAAAAGCCTGTTGAATTCAGCAACCAGCTCACGCATACCGTCACGCGACGATGCCGGGACGATGAAAATCAACCTGTTTTTCAGGAGATGGATTATCGTCGAGTCCGATGACAGCATGCGCTTCGTTTTCGCTATTATATATTTGACCAGGTATCCCGTGCCGGGACGATCCCGCCCCCTGGACACGACGCTGATACAGACGCAGTCCTTCCGGAGAAAAAAAACCGAGAAAAGGTAGTCCAGCACGGTGTAGGTGCTTTCCACGTCATCGCAGGTGAAATGCGATCGTGATCGTGAATCGTCATCACAGAGCAGGAAGGCGTGAAGCGCGATCTTTCTTCGCAACGCCTCATGAATGTCTGCCGGATCACGCCTGCCCTCCCCCGGGGGAAGTTCCGCCATGAGGATCGACGAAGGCAGGAAAGGAAGCGGGAATGCCGTTTCCCCGGTATCCAGTTCCCTGCCCACCAGGTCCCCCAGCGTCGAAAGTGCCGTGAAATAGAGCGGACGCGCCTCTGATCCGTCGACGGGCATGAACCGTTTCGCCAGGAAGCTGTCATTGCGGATGGCATTCTCATCGACGATGATTCCTTCACCGGCGCCGAGCATTTCGAGAAAAATTCCGTCGCGGAGACTTATGATTATATTCCCGGCATCATGGCGTTCGAGGACGTGGCGCGCCGCGACAAAACCCTTCCTCTCGATGTCATACCTGAGTATGGCGAAGGATGGGTACGAGAGTGCTTTCATTTCCTCGGCCATATGCGCGAACATGGCTTCGGGCATATCCATCGATGCGAGGTTCGATTGGAGGTCAAAGGGGTTGAAGGATATATTGACGTTAAGATTGTCCCTGAGGGTCCGGGCCCTGTAGTAGAGCCGGTAGAGCTCCATCTCAAGCTCCTCTGCGCCAGGCCGCTGGCCGGTGACGGGATCCTGAGAAAGATGGGCTTCACCCGGCTCGTTATCGCGAACGCGTTCAACCAGGCGTCGTAATTCAGGGTTGAAGGTTTTATTCCTGATGATATTGACCGATTCAGTATCGGCGTGTTCCCCCTCCCACCCTTCGGGGAGGGGGTCTGCTTCCCCTGTTCGTTCATTCCCAATGCCGTCGCGTTCAGGCTGTCGGGAACGTGTCTGGTCATCAATCATCACGGGGTCCATTCAGCCTGATAGTTCGAGCATCCTGTCAAGGGCCCTTTTCGCCTTTTCACGCAGAACGGGATCCACTGACACAACGGTCTCTTCGTCCCTCAGGGCCCGGGCAATTTTCGGCAAATCGATTTTTTTCATGTTCGGGCAAACGAATGAAGCGGTGGCGGGAATGAATTCAATGCCCGGGGCCACGCCCCTGAGCCTGTGCAGCATGTCAATTTCAGTGCCCACGATGATTTTTTTCGCGTTGGTTTCCTTCACAAACGCCACCATCTGCCCCGTGGAGAGCACCCTGTCGGAGCGGTCGATCACATCGGGGCGGCATTCGGGATGCACCATCACCAGGGCATCGGGATGGGCCTTCCTGACAGCTTCGAGGTCCTCAAGGGTAAACCGCTCATGGGTGGGGCAGAAGCCGTTCCAGGGGATGATCTTCTTTTTCGTGAACCTCTGCACGTAGGCGGCGAGGTTTCTGTCGGGGACGAAGATCACCTCGTCGGCCTCAACGCTCTCGACGATCTTCAGCGCGTTCGACGAGGTGCAGATCACGTCGGATTCCCCCTTTACCTCGGCGGTTGAATTGATATAGGTCACCACGGCGGCCCGGGGATGGACCTTTTTCATCTCCACGAGGTCCTCCGCCGTCGCCATGTCGGCCATGGGGCACCCGGCCGTCGGGTCGGGTATCACCACCTTCTTGGAGGGCGAGAGAATCGACGCAGACTCGGCCATGAAATGCACGCCGCAAAAGATGAGGAGTACCGCGTCGGTCCCGGCGGCCATCCTTGCAAGCTCCAGTGAATCGCCGCTCATGTCGGCGACATCCTGGACCTCCGGCAGCTGGTAATTATGCGCGAGGATCAGGGCGTTTTTCTTCCGGGCCAGATCCTTTATCTCTTCAACCAATGACATTCAGCATTAACCCCGAGCAGATTGCTACACGATTATACCACACCCCGGGCATGCCCGTCAAGCGTATGCCGGGGTTCACCACGCAATATTCAGTGAGTCTCAGTAGTTTCCATTCGGTATTTCTTTTAAATCAAGATAAAAACGGGACCATGTCCAAAATTTTGGGAAAAAATCATTGACACCGTTACCGTCCCTATTCTTATTACCAGATGAAAATTCACCCGCAGCTCAGCCTGTAGTATCCTGACGCGGTCGGGATCGCCCACTGGACGCGAGTGAAGCATTGACGAGAGCATTCCCCTGTAGCTCAGTTGGTAGAGCAAGTGGCTGTTAACCACTGGGTCGTTGGTTCGAGTCCAACCGGGGGAGCATAGCAAACAGCGGCAGGCAGCCGCTGTTTTTTTTCCTCCCTTCACTGGTCAGCCTGCAGAACACCCATGCGATCAGTAGTAATCAAATTCCACATGATTATAAATGCAATAAGGAGTCACCGGCTCCCCCGCGCATGCAGGTAATTGCGGAAGGAGATTCTCGCGATTACCCTACCCCGGGACGGAATACTATGTTAAAAATCCGTTCCGTCCCAGCAGTAGGTGCATATCTTTTCGCGGGGAAGCCCGATGGCCGCGATGAGGTCCTCGAGCCGCTGGTACTGGAGCGATGTCAGTCCCAGTCGGAGTCGTATCTTCTCAACCATGGCGCAGTAACGCTCGCCACGGCCCGATGCGTATTCCGAAAGACAGGCATCGTCGTTCCCTTCAAGCTCCCTTATCGATATCCGTCCCGCCAGGTCGATGGCGGACCGCGACCTTGAAAAATTGAGGAACTTGCATGAGTAGACCAGTGGCGGACAGGCGGGACGCATGTGCACCTCCCTCGCCCCGTAATCGAAAAGGCGCTTGATCGTGTCCTTGAGCTGGGTCCCCCGCACGATGGAGTCGTCGCAGAAGAGGATCCGCTTCCCCTCTATCATCTCCCTCACGGGGATCAGCTTCATCCTCGCCACCAGGTCCCGTATGCTCTGGTCCTGGGGCATGAAGCTCCGCGGCCACGTGGGGGTGTATTTCACGAAGGCCCGCCCGTAGGGCTTCTTGGATTCGTTGGCGTACCCGATGGCGTGGGCCACGCCGGAATCCGGGATTCCCGCCACGAGGTCGATCTCGGCGGAATCGTTCTGCGCAAGGGCCGCCCCGCATCGGTACCGCACGTCTTCGACGTTGATGTCCTCGTAGCTCGAGGGCGGGTAGCCGTAGTACACCCAGAGGAACGCGCAGATCTGCATGTGGTCTCCCGGCTGCTGAACTGTGCGGAAGCCGTCCTCGGTGATGTGAACGATCTCGCCGGGCCCCAGGTATTTCGCCACCTCGTAATCGAGGTTCGGAAATGAGCAGGTTTCAAAGGCCGCCGCGTGGGAGCCCGGCTTCTTCCCTATCACGACGGGGGTGCGGCCCACGCGGTCGCGCGCCGCGTAGATACCGTCTTCCGTGAGCAGGAGAATGGAGCAGGATCCCTCGATCGACTCCTGCACGCGGTATATCCCGTCGACGAAATTCGCCTCCTGGTTGATGAGCGTCGCGACCATCTCCGTGGGATTGATGCCGCCTCCGCTCATCTCGGAGAAATGCGTGGTGCGCTTTATGAACGACATCTTCGCGAGGGAATCGAGGTTCTTGATCACCCCCACGGTGACGATGGCGTAGGGTCCGAGATGCGAGCCGATTATTAATGGCTGGTCCTCGAAATCGCTAATGACCCCGATCCCTTTCTTACCCTTGAATTTCGGCAGGTCGCTGTCGAATTTCGAGCGGAACTGGGTATTCGAGATGTCATGTATAATTCGCACAAACCCCTCGTCTCCCAGGACCGCCATACCTCCCCGCTTGGTCCCGAGATGTGAGTGGTAATCGGTCCCGAAATACAGGTCCTTAACGCAGTCATCCCTTGAAACAACACCGAAAAAACCACCCATCGTGCACACCCATCAGCCTGTCATTCAGGGAAAAGCCCGGAGGCCCCCCTGTTCTTACACAACTTTCTTCGTATAGAATCATGGCGCAGCGTGTCAATGATAATAATTTGATTACCGACCCCCGCTTTTTCCGATTCCCACACACCCCCCCGTGCTGCGTCTCATCGGCAGAAAAAGAAAGTCAAATTATGCTTGATGTCAGGGCGCTGCCTTCAGGATAATGGGAACGACTTCATGCTCGACCATACCCATACGCTGGCAGAGGATCCCCATGGAAACCAGGTCATTTTTGCGTTCCCTCTTTGAGCCCGGGGCGATCGCCTTCATCGGGGCCTCATCCGGCGTCACGAAGTGGGGATTCAACATCCTCCACCATCTCATCAAGGGCGGATACAAAGGAGACATCTACCCGATCAATCCCCAGGGTGGCTCCTGGTTCGGCCGAAGGATATACGCACGCCTTGCCGACGTTCCCCTGCCCGTCGACCTGGCGGTAATCGTCGTTCCCAAGGAACGGGTCACCGGCGCCCTGATCGACTGCGCGGCGGCGGGGATCCGGTCGGCGATCATCATCACCGCCGGCTTCAGCGAAACCGGCCCGGAGGGCGCCGCTCTCGAGGGCGAGGTGCGCGCCGTCGCGCGGGAACATGGTATCAGGATCGTCGGCCCGAATACCATGGGGGTGTTCAGCGCCTATCCCTCTCCCGTCCAGGCCGTGATGATGTCTTCCGCGATCAAACCGGGCGCCGTGGCCATCGTGTCACAGAGCGGTAACCTGGGCACATCGATGACCTACCGGTTCACCCGCCGCGGGATCGGCATCAGCCGCCTCATCAGCTCCGGGAACGAGGCAGACCTCACGATCGAGGATTACCTTGCATATCTGCAGAATGACGACCGGACGCGAATTATTTGCCTTTACGTGGAGGGACTGCGTCAGGGACGACGGTTCCTCGAAACCGCCCGTGAGGTCGCGCTCACGAAGCCGATTATCATCCTCAAGGGGGGCACCGGCGCCACCGGAGCGGACGCGGCGAAGTCCCACACCGGGGCCATGGCGGGGAGCTTCGCGGTATTCCTGTCAATGTGCCGCCAGGCCAACATAATCCCCGCCCGGACCATCGACGAAATGGTCGATGTCGCCGGGCTCATGCTCTCGCAACCGGAGTTCACGGGAAAGCGGGTCGGCATCGTCACACAGGGCGGGGGCTGGGGCGTGATCTCGGCGGACCTGTGCGAGGAGGCGGGCCTCGAGCTCCCGCCCCTCGAGGAGGGTATCGTTGCCATGCTCGACGGGTTTCTCCCCCCCTTCTGGAGCCGGCGCAACCCCATCGACCTCGTGGCACCCGGACGAGTCTCCATGATCACCGATTCCATCGGGGCACTGATGACCCACGCGGACATGGACGCCATCCTGCTCCTTGGCCTGGGCTACATGACCAGCCGCGCCCTTCGGTGGCTCGATTCTCCCGTCCTCCCCCGGGAGACGATGGAGGCACCGGCCCGGAGTATGATAGAGGGCGAAAAGGAACTCCTGGACATCGTGGTGAAGCAGATAAGGGAGTTCAAGAAGCCGATCATTCCCGTAATAGACCTCGTGGCCTTCGACGAGGACACGCCATACAATATCGTTAAGCATCTTGATGACCGTGGGATCATGGCCTACTCCTCGCCGGAACAGGCCATCAATGCCATCGCACTCGTCCAGGAGTACTATCGCGGGAGGCGCGCTCGCGGGACGCGCTGATATTCGGTCCGGAAGACCTCGGGGTCATTCTTCACCTGGCCCCTTCTTCCCTCTGCCTGCCAGGCGCTCAACGATTCTTAATGCGAAGGGTGGGGCCTGGTAGGTCGCCGGGAGGTACTCCGCGGGAATCGTCGTCGCGTTCCCGTCACGTGCCGCCGCGTAGTGGGGAGAGAGGATCTCTATCTTCGCCTCGTTGCACCTGTCCTGTATGTTCTGGTGGAGTTCCGAGTAGGTGCGTGCCATGGCGCCGGGCGCGTCCGTGTAGCAGTTCAGCTCGTAGCTGACGTAAAAATCGTCAAGGCTTGTCTGGAGAACGAAGGGCGCAGGCTCTTTCATTATGTTCCCGGTGGCCAGGGCAGCTGCCGCCAGGGTTTCATGGACCTTTCTCCAGGGCACATCGTAACCCAGGGTCACCGTCGTGTTCAGTATGAGCCCCTCCTTTTCCGCCGAGGTGCTGTAGTTGATGATATGGCTTCCCATTACAATGGAATTGGGTATCGTGATGACAATATTCTTGATGGTCTTGATCCTGGTGACCAGGAGGGTCTTCTCGATCACATCACCCGTGGTATCGCCGATCTTCACGCGGTCGCCGATCTTGAAGGCGTACATGTATGTCAGGATGGTGCCAGCCACGACGTTCGCCACCACCGAGGTGGAGCCGAGGGAGAAGAGAATGCCGAGAAAAATCGAAATTCCCTTGAATGCCTCTGATTCGGAGCCTGGGAGATAGGGGAACACGACGATGAGCGTGAATACGATTATGAGGCTCCTCACGATTTTAAACGTGGGATCGGCCCAGTCCCGGTGAAAACCGGGTAACGAAATGTTGCCCCTGGCGACCTCGTCGAAAAACAGCCTTGCCAGCTTGATCACGTAACGGTTAATAAATATTATTACGACGATGAAGAAAAGATTGGGAATGAAGCCGATGAACGAAAAAAACACCGTTTTCAGCGGCTCCAGTATATAGCCGAAGAGCGTGTCGGCCCACGTCCGTGTAAACTCGAAATAGCTGAAGACGATCGGAATGAATAGATACAGGAGCAGAAGATTGAGCGCGACGTGTAGTGCGAGAACGGTCTTCTTCAATATCTCGACGATCTGGTCTTCCGTCAGGATGCTCACGGTTTTGAGTTTGAAGGGCTTGATAATGCTCCCCTTCCAGCCGGAGATATTGTTCCTCAGGAACTCCATTGCCATCTTCAATGACTTGTAGATCCCGATTCCGATCGCGGCGGTCAGTACCGTGAGGAGCACGCCCCTGATTATCCCGATCAACCCCGGTGATTTCGCCCAGGGGAACAGGATGAATGCAATGGTGATGAACGCGTAGAACAGCCCGATCGTAACCGCGAGCCGCACTCCCCTCACGGCGAGAATAACCGTGGACAGGACGGTGTCGGCTCCCAGTATCTCGCTGCCCCTGATCATGACCGGCTTGCCCAGGGTGTCTTTCCTCCCTTCGATGGCCGCGTAGATTTTTCGAAAGATCCTCGCCACCAGATAGAGCAGCACGAGGAACGCGATGAACGCGGCGAAGGCCAGGCCCGCATCCATGAAGGTCTTCCGGTGCTTGATGAAGAAGGCATACAGGTCTCCCGGGTCCTGGATGACAGGGAGCACCGGTTCCGTTTTCAGCGCGCTACCGATCCGTTGCACGTACTCGGTCGCGAGTTCCGCCGCGGCTTTGCCCTCCTCCCCGGCGTCGGTGTCGGTAATGGACATGATGATCGAGGCGTCGTAGACGATGTCCGTGGTGAACTCAGAGGTTATCGATACCAGCTTTTTTTCCTGGAAGGACCCGGAATCGCTGATCTTCTTGAGCCGCGATTCTATCGCGCGTGCCCTCTGGGCAGGCGTGAAGGGCCCAAGCGGTGAATGAATCCTGAAAAGCTCCTTTTCTTGGAAGATGACCGGTTCGCCTTTTTTTACCGGGACAGGAGAAGGCGCCTCGGACATAGCGGCGCGTTCAGTCGAAGGTTTCGGATCTCCCGGGTTCGGAATGTCCGCCATCCCGGAACCGTGGATGATTGAGATCGCGATTATGATGCCTGCACAGAAACATTGTATCCTTCGCATATCTCCCCCCCATGGTCAGCGCAACATGGAAACAATCTTCCCTCAATTACTCGTCCCACAGGATGGATGCAATGGCAATCATTTTTTCAGCATCCGGCTACGAACCACCGTTCACTCACTTCGATCCGCGGAAGAACGCTCCGTTGCGGAAAAGAAAATCCGTTATGATCCGGTTCACCTCTTCGTGGTTCTCGCGCATCACCATGTGGCCGCATCCCTCGAGGGCGTAGCTGTCATCGGGGCCGAAGGCCCTGTTGAAGGCATCGCCATGCTCCGCCGAGAGCACGTGGTTCTGCCTCCCCCAGATCATGCAGCAGGGGGGAAAATCATCGGGTTTCGCCACGCCGTCGAGCTTGCGGAAGCTCGCGAAGTTTGAAAGGAGGTTGTAGAGGACCTTCATCTGGTCAGGGTGGCCGTAGAGCTCCTCGATGTGCTTCCCGAACATGGGATCGGGGTCCCCGGTCTTCCCGTAGAGCACCCGGAATCCCGCCATGCGCACCATACGGGAGAAACCCTCGATTTCCGATACCTGGCTGAAGACGTTCCGGATCCTGGGGCTCTTCTCCATCATGCCGTACATGAACCCGAATATTCCGTGGCGGAGGGTGTTCTCCGTGGCGAGGTTAAAGAGCACCAGGGCGCGTACCTTTTCCGGATACTCGAGGGCGTACTGCAGCGACATGGCGCTTCCGATACAGTTGCCCACGAGAACCGGGCGATCGGCGCCGAGGTGCTCGATGAAGGCCTCGATGAAATCCGTGTAGTAGTAGAGGGAGTAGTTGATCCTGGGGCGGTCCGACACGCCGTATCCCGGAAGGTCCGGCGCGATGACCCGGTGTGTCTTCTCGAAGAGCGGGACCTGGTATTCCCACAGGGCGTGGTCGTTCCCGCCGTTATGGAGGAGTATCACTGGTATCCCATCGCCCTCGTCGAGATAGCGTATCCGGTTCTCCCGGAACAGGAATGTTTTCATCGCGGCCCCCGTGAAGTCCGGCGGTTATTTCGTGATGATCCCCTCCCTGAGGGGCTTCCACCAGGCGGCTCCGAAAATGATGGTCATGACCAGGGCCCTGACCGTGCCGACACCCTTCCTGCGCGCCAGGGGAAGGGCGATGAAAAGCTGGAGGGGATGGAGACCCGCCGAGGCCGCCAGGTCCGCCCACCAGATGACCCTGAGCACCGGATGTTCAAGGTCCACCACGAAACCGACGGCGATATATATCCAACCGATAATCGGTATCGCCATGGCGAGGGCGACAAGCTGCTTTTTATTCATTAGTGCGGGTCTCCGTCAATCACTTTCCCGGTCCGTAGACCTCTCTCACCCATTTTTCGGTACGCAGCAGGCCCTCCTCCATGGGGATGGCAGGAACGAAGCCGAGGTCCCTTCGCGCCGCTGACACGTCGAACCAGTGGCTCGTGCCCAGCTCATCCACGACAAAGCGCGTCAGGAGCGGCTCTCCCCTCAGGCCAAGCATCCGGTACGCGTGTTCCATGAAAAAGGCGGCGGCCCGGGCCGTCCGGAGGGAAATGCGCTTTTTCACGGCGCTGAAACCGGCCCACTCCAGTATCATGTTCACCAGGCTCCATAGTCGCACCGGCTCGTTCTGGCATATGAAATAGACCCTCCCCGCCAGGGAGGGGTCCTCCAGGAGCCGGTCCATTGCCAGCAGATGGGCATCCGCCGCGTTGTCCACGTAAATGGTGTCGACCATGTTCTCGCCGTCGCCGATCTGCACGATCCGCTTCGCCCGGGAGATGATCCGCGGGACCAGATGGTTGTCCCCGGGTCCCCAGATCACGTGGGGGCGGAGTATGACGGCGGAGAGTCCTTCCGCGACGGCTGCCCGCACCGCCATCTCCGCCAGGGCCTTTGTCGAGGAGTAATGGGAATGGAAGGTCCGGGGATAGGGCAGCGTTTCATCCTCACCCTGGATATCCCTGCCGTGTATCACCACCCCCGGCGTGCTGGTGTGCACCAGGGCGCCGATGCCGTGCGCCTGGCAGGCCCTGATGAGATGCTCCGTGCCGGTGACGTTGGTGCGGTAAAAATCTTCGTAGTGACCCCATGGAGCGGCGAGGGCCGCGGTATGTATCACGGCGTCCATCCCCCTGCACGCTTCGAAAACCGCTCTCTCATCGCCGATGTCGCCCCTGAACTGGTCAACTCCCAATTCGTCCAGGGCGGGATAATGGCCCCGCGCCAGGCTTCGGACGCGGTCGCCCCGCTCGACGAGCTTTCGCGCGATAGCGGCGCCGAGGAAGCCCCCGCCGCCGGTAACGAGTATGGACCGTGCTTTCCTTTTCATTTCAGTTTCCTGTTCGCCCAGGCCTTGAGCTGTTCCCGGAATATTTTAGCGTTGTGGCGAACGTCTACGGGGAAGGAGGGATGGAAGAGGATGATTTCAATATCCCTCGTAAGATCGTTTTCCCGCGCCATTTCGAGGAGCTCCCGGCGGATCCTCCTTTTTTTCAGCCACGACGCCCGTGATGCCAGTTCGATGCAGATCGCCGGCCTCCTGGTCTCGCCGTCTCCGATGCCGACAAGAGCGCTCCGGGATACCCCGGGATGGTTGTTGAATATCGCTTCGCAGGGGACGGTGTAGAGCTCGCCGTGGGCCGTGCGCACGCGGTGCTTCATCCGGCCGCACATCCATATCCTGCCCCTGTCATCCATCCATGCCAAATCGCCCATCCGGTGCACGATGTCGTTCCCGCGCCGTATCTTCGCCAGGGCATCGGCGTCGGGCCTGTTGTGGTAACGGCGGCTCACCTGGGGACCCGATACCGCGATCTCCCCTATCTCGCCCGCCTTGACCTCGATTCCCTTCCACCAGCGGGGAATCGATCCGTCATTGATGGCGATGATGCGCGCGTCGATTCCCTCAACGGGGCGACCCACGCAGTTCCCCTTCCCCTCCCGGCTCAGGCGTCCGGTTTCCCCGAGGATCTCCCTCCCCGAAATCGAGGCTATCGGGAGGGCCTCCGTGGCGCCGTAGGGGGTATAGATGTCGCCGTCCCCTTCCAGCATTGCGGTGAAATCCTCGACAACATGGGGATGGACCGGGGCGCCTGCCGTGATGACCCTTTTCAGGGATGGGAGCCTTATGCCCAGTGCCCGGCCGTACCTCCCCACGCGCCCCACCAGTGCCGGCGATCCGAACATGTAGGTCACGCCATGGTCCCGAATCGGTTCGATGATCTTTTCCGGGTCCACCTTCGCGGGCCTCGTGGGGTCCATGTCGGGGATTACCGTCGTGGCCCCGAGGCAGCCGTCGAAGAGGGCGAAGGCGGGAAAGGTATGCAGGCCGATATCATCGGGGCCCACGCCGTAGGCCGACCCGAGACTCTTCACCTGGGCCTCCATCATGCCCCAGGTGAATTCAACTCCCTTGGCGGGCCCGGTGCTCCCCGTGGTGAAGGCTATCATGGCGAGCTCGTCTTTTTTCGTATCCGCTATGGGGAAGGGTTCATTTTCATCTTTCATGATTCCAGAAAGGGAATGTCCGCCCCAGAAGAGGCGCTTCCCCACCGTCACGGCGATTTCAACGCTTCGGAAATATCCTGGGGCCAGCACCCGCAGAACATGTGCGGCCGGTATCCCCACGAATGCCCGTGCCCCGGTTTCCCCCAGGCAGTGAAGCATTCTCCGCACGCCCATGCCCGGGTCCACCAGGACAGGGACCGCCCCGGCCCGGAGAAGCCCCAGCATGATGCCGAAAAACTCCACGCCCGGCCTTACCATGACGATTGTGGCGACGCCGCGCCCGATGCCGGCCCGGGTGAATCCCCGGGCGCAGGCGTCGCCCATCCGCTCGAGTTCGCCGAAGGTAACGTGGGCGTAGGCCATCCTTCCACGGCGGTCGCGGCGGACGGGATAGACCGCGGCGCGGCGATGAGGCATCATGCGCGCCATCTCCCGGATCCTCGAGGTGATATTGAAACCGGTGGAAGTGTTTCTTGCCCTGACGTTCATTGTGCCCCGCCTTTGAGTTCTAAAAAATGTACAGCGCGCATCCCACGGTTATCCCCGACCCCACGGCAAGGAGCACCGCCCTGGTCCCCGGCGCCGCGAGGCCCCTTGAAACGGCCGTGTTCATCGCGATGATGATCGAACTCGTATGGGTGTCCCCGCCGGTTTCATCCAGCACATTGACGACTTTGTCCGCGTCAACACCGAGGCTCTCCCCCAGGCCGGCAAGAAAACCCTCTGATACCTGGGAGGGTATCACCAGGTCGATTTCATCCCTGCCGATTTCTTCCCGCTCGAGTAGCTCGTCGAAGACCGGCCGGGCGCAGTCAAGGTACGACGTCTCGAGGCTGCCGGATTTCTCGATCGTGAGGTGTCCTCCCTTTTTATACAGCTCGACGCGCGACACGCTCTCACCGGCATGCTCGTCGAAGGTCCGGAACACGAAGGACCCGAAGCCGCGGTGCGAATCGGGGCTCCTCTCCATGATCACCGCCGCGCCGGACCGCGGGTAGTTATAGTTCGGATCGGGCTTCCTGTCGGTGTTCGCCTCGCTCGTCACGGCCATGGCCACGCGCACCGCCCCCGCCCTCATCATGGCGTCGATGGCCTGCAGGGCCGTCAGCATCCCCGCCCCGCCGTTGTTCAGGTCAAAGGAGAAGGTGCCCGCCGTTCCAAAAGAGGTGTTTATCCCAAGGCCCTCCTGGATGAAGGCCGCCATGGCAGGCTCCCCGCAGTGATTGTCCCTGAAGACCCCCGCGTTGACGAGGGACTCGATCTCCGAACGATGGTACTTGGAAGATTCAATGCAGCGCTTTCCCGCCGCAACGGCGTGGTCCACGGAGCCCCTGGCGATAATCCCCCCGGGCATGCTCACGCCCATGCTTTCTATCCTGCTACGCATAATATGCCTCCCGCCTGCCGGTTTGCTTCGCGTATCGTTCGGGCAGATCGTCCATGGTATAGGAGCATTGCCCCATGATGAGCCCCGATGCCTGGATCATGAACATGATATTGTTGCCCATGGTGATCCTCCCGTCCATGAGTGCCTCGTGGAGCGCCACGAAATGGCTCGTCGTTGAGGGGTTGCCGTATTTTTCCACTATACAGACCCCCTCTAAGGTACGCTCCGTCCCCAGGTATTCCATGAGCGTCTTTCCGCCCTTGCGGATCGCCCGGTTGGACGTCTGGTGCGGGATGATGGCGTGGATATTGTCGATGGTCCAGCCCGTCCGGTCAATCGACCTCTTGAAATAGGGATCTTTGATCTTCATGGCCGCTTTCTGGAGCCTCACTGGCCTGGTAACCATGACCGCCCCGGGCCCCCTTTTGGAGGGGTGCGCCATGCAGAGACGGCTGTGCTCGGGGACGGCCACCATGTCGAGGCGGTGGAAACCGATGCGCCTCCCCTTGATGCCGTCCATGATCACCGCCGCGCCCGAATCCCCCACGGTGAGGGACGCGAGCTGTCCGTCGAAGCTCGAACGGATCTCCTTCGTCGCCTGGTCCGCCAGGTGCGTGATCGATTCACCGCTCACCACGATGCCGCACTTCACGACGCCGGCGCGGATATAGCTGTCCATGAGATAAATGCCGGTAAACATCCCCGCGCAGGCGTTCACCACATCGAAGGTCATGGCGTTTTCGGCCCCGATGCGTCCCTTGATCTGCGCGGCCATCGACGGCTCGAAGGTGAACACCTTGTCCCGGTCGCAGAGCCGGGAAATGCTGCAGGAGATGATGAGGCCGATGTCCCGGGGACCGTAGCTCGACATCTCCAGGGCCTTCCGGGCCGACTTTACCGCGAGGTCCAGGGCGAACTCGTTTTCCCCCACCACCCTGCGCTCCCGTATGCCGGTAAGCTTCTCGAGGTCCCACCGGGGCCTCTTTCGGCACCGCCCGATCAGCTCCTCCGTGGTGAGCACTTTCTCTGGAAAGTACACACCCAGACTTTCGATCTTGCTTTTCATGAATCGCTCCCTACACGTAACAGATATGGATGAATGGAAAGAGACGGCGCGGAGGCCGTCAACGCGGTCAAAGATGCGAACAAGGCGGAATTAATTGCTATTCAATTCATGCGTTCACAAAAATTGACAAGAATCAGCATTCTAAAGGCATGTCTTTAGTTGTTGTCCCATGTCGCTTTAACCCATTATCAATACAGTACAGCTGGACGGTTCGCCGCGGCCGCGGGATGATCAACCGGATGCGGGTTCATACCCGGACCCCGTGCCTTACGCGGCTGGCACCCGTCCGGAGGTATCGCGCGGGGTAGACCCCCGTGCGTGACAGGCGGCAATGGTATTCAACGGGACGGACATCCCCGGGGTACAGGAATGGCTTTTTATGAAGCACCGTGACGCGCAATAATTCCTTGACAGCACGCTTTTTCCCGCGTCCAATGCGTCATGAAGAAAATACTTGTTTTTTCGTTCACCATTTTTTTCGCTTCACTTCTTGCCATCGTCCGGGGCCAACCGGCGGTCATCACCGCCGAGGGTGACCATGATGAATGGGTGCGGCTTGACATCAAAGAGGCCTTTGTGAGCCGCCAGACCCATATCGACTTCAGGGACTCCTTTTCCGGGGCAGAGTTCGGATGGCATGTAATGGTAAACAACAGGCGGGTGTTCCGCGGGATCCGGCTCTATTCAACGCTCTACTACCCTTCCCTTCCCGGCTCCACTGTCCGCCTTATGCTCACCGAGGTTGACGTGCTCTCCGATGATATCGTGGGCGGCGTTGATCTGGCCGACGGCGTCAACCGCTACGAGATCAGCAAGAACGGCGACTGGGTCCTCATCAACAGGACGTCTTTCAGGCCTGATTCAAAATCGGGTCCCGATTCCCGTCCCGATGGCGCGCGCCTCATCGACGGCGATACGGTCGATTCCGTTTCGTTCCTCGGCGGGGACTTCACCGACTACCTGCGCATCCCGGGGAATTCCATGGCCATGATCACCGCGACCCAGGTCGCCCTTTCTGTTCCGGATGACACGGCGCGGGTCCTCCCCGCCTCGCGGGGCATGAAGTCCGTCCAGCTCCTTGTCCCCGGAGCGGATGGCGCAACCTTCCGCCTCCGCGGTTCCGCGGGCTCGGGCACGCAACGGTATCGCGTCCTCTTCACGAGGGGGGATTCGGCGGGCAGCGCCATGCTCGACAAGGCGATCGCGTATCTTGAAGGCACCGTGAAGCTTCCCTCGCTCTTCACCGCCTCAGACATGGCCCACGTTTTCAACGAATACGACCATGACCTTGCCATGAAGAAATGCACCGCGCTCCAATCCCGTTTGGGAAAATCGAAGAACCTCGCCGAGTTCTGCAAAACCGTTACTGAAGAAGAAAAGAAATGATACGGTAGGAGGCATTCCGCGCATGACCGCACCATTCACCGCAGGGATCTCTGTTTTTCTCGCCGGGCTCATGCTCCTCGCCACTCCATCGCCTGGGTCCGACGGACCCGGCGATACCCTCATCGAATCATTAAGGGCTGCCGATGAAGCGGCGCTCCAGGCCCTCGATGGGGCACGGCGTGATCATGAATATTATTCAGGGCTACTCTCCATGGCGCAAAAAGCCGCCGCGGCCCCCGAAAAGCATGGAGCGGCCTTCCTTCGATACGCGCTGGAAGGGATCAGGTCTTCACGGCTTGATAAAGGCCTCATGCCCCATCTTTATGATTTCTTTCGTTCACGCGATCCCGAATTCGGGACCTGGCTCGGGCAGCAGGCCCTCGCCGTCATCGCGACGACATCTTCCCCTGCCGCGCGCCAGGCGGCCCAGTTCCGCGCCGGCGTGCTCGACGGCGCGCGCACACTCGGCTTCGGCATCGCGGAAAAACCCGAAAAAGCTGCGTGGAAGATCGAGCAGGAAATAACCATCACCGACCAAGGAAAGGTAATGAACACATCCCTGGTCTCCCGCCGCGCCGGCGGTCACTTCTCACTCATTCTGCAGGGCAAGAAGGAGCGAATCGCTCGCCACATGAGTGAAGCCGGCGCCCATATCGATCCCGCGTCGGCCGAGGCCAGGGCGTTGCAGAAGCTGGCGGATTCCGCCCTCGAGACCCTTGTGCTCGTCGCCCTCGAGGAATATGCCGCACGATAAGGTTGAGCGGGGTTTTCCTTCCCCCTGATTCAGAGCCCCACTTCCGCCACGGCGCGTACGCGCTCGACGAGAGACCGGTAGAGCCGATCCTCGTCCTCGAAATGCATGGCGACGGCGCCCCGTGGACAGATCTCCAGGCAGCGCCCGCAGGCCTTGCAGTCGGGGCCGATGACGGCTTTCCCGTTTTCAAGCCGCATCTCGGCCGCGAAGCACTTCTCAACGCACGCGCCGCATCCGTCGCAGAGGGCCGCGTCGACCGTGACGGATATACCCGGGAGCTTCTTGTAGGCAAGGTTCAGGTTGGGTCCCCGGTTTTTCATGTGCGACCTGAAGATGCAGCTCGAATCGTCGCAGAAGCAGATGAACATGAGCCGGCTGAAGGGGTGTATTCCGAAACCGACCGCGTCGATCCAGGTATGGGCCACGCTCGCCACGAGGCCCGCCCCGGCCGCCCGTCGCACGTGTTCCGCGGCCTCCGATGACGAGACGAGCCTGCCGTGGGACGAATGGATCATCCTGGCCGCCGGCCCCAGGGCCATGCACCCGATCTCCGCAGGGAACCCCTTCACGGGGTGCAGGGTGCGGCATATGCACTCGTTGAGAAGGAAGATGTCGTCGACCTCCGTAAGCATCCGCTCGAGAAGACGCATTGGAAGGGCCGCGCTTTCCGGCGCCTTCACGCCGATATTGATCGGTACTGCCGTCACCTCGTTGTGGGGATAGCGGAAAAACGGCGCGATGAACCATTTGAACGGCGCCACGTTGCTCAGCTTCTTTCCCCACTTGATAATGGGCAGAGAGGACCATACCATCGAGTAAGTGAGCTTTTTCCTGAATCCGCTCCTGAACATCATCCACCTACCTTTCGATAATCCCGAGCTTGAGGGGCAGCCACCAGGTAAAACCGAAAAGGATCGTCATGACAACTATCCGTAATGTTGAAAGGCCCTTCTCCTTCCCGATGCGGTAGGAGACGGCTATCTCGAGTGGGTGCAGTATCGTCCATATCAGGACCACGGTGATCCAGGCAACACGCAGGGGTCCATCGAATTCCAGCCATATGCCTGACGCCGCGAACACCCATCCCGCGATCGATCCCGGCATGAGAAGACACCGCCATAGATAAGGCTTCATGAACATCATCTCCTCCATGTATTCAGTTTCAAGCGATTCACGACTGCCATCATACCGGGCCAGCGCGGATGATCAAGCGAAATATGGCGTGGGGAATCAAAGACGCGGGCTGGACGGCGTCCAGCGTGCTGGAACGGCCGTGCGGTTATATGAACACAGGCTGGCCGTCCTCATCCTGGACGCAGAGAACGATACGGTTCCTGTGTTTTTTCGCCCGGTAGAGGGCGGAGTCGGCCCTGTTGATGATGTTATGGATGCTCATGTCAAATTTGCTCATCTGGGTTACCCCGGCGGAAACGGTGACGCTGCGGCTCCGGCCACCATATGACACGGTGAGCTTTTTTTCGGCCTCCGTGCGGATGTTTTCCAGGACGGTGAGGATGCGGCTGTAATTCGATGAGCGGGGGAACACGATGATGAATTCCTCCCCCCCGTACCTTACCGGTATGTCCGTGGTCCTGATGTTTTTTTTGATTAACTCTGCGAATGATCTGAGGACGCCGTCACCGACGGAGTGCCCCCCCCAGTTGTCGTTAACATCCTTGAAATGGTCAAGGTCAAGCATCGCCAGATAGAGATCATAGCTCATCTTCGAGTTTTTAAAATAGTAGCACTCCTGCAATTCACCGAGGTGCCGGGCGTTTTCAATCGAAATGGCCTTGAGGCTTTTAAGGCGCTGTACTGCTTTGTTAAAGAGGACCTCGTCCTTGGAACGCGATTTCTGGAAAAACTGGTCCCGGATCACGGGAGCGGGCGCCCCGTCCGATTTCATGATCAGCTTCATGATCTTCATCTCCGGGGGGTTCAGCCGGCCCAGGATGTCCATGCTCTGGTATTCCTCGGTGAGCCTCTCGAGGAGGTATTTCCTGGAATGGAGCCCCGTGAGGGCGTCCTTTATCGCCAGCTCCTTGTTCTGGATTTCGAGGATGCTCTTTTCAAGGAGCCTCCTGGTAAGCATCATCTCCGACTTTATTCTTTTGTCGAAAATCGCCTCCTTCTTATCGGATTTGTAGGGGTACCTCCCCACGACGATCCTGCCGAGCTTCCTCTCGGGAAGGTCGGTATCCTCGAGGTCGCTGTAATAGACCACGTTCCTTTCAAAGGAAAAGCTCGCCGGATCGCTTTTCTTGTTGTTGACCTTTATCCGAAGAAGGTTCTGCAGGTCTTCCGTGATCCCGTTGCATTCTATGTAGAGGTACGTGCAGTGCAACTCCCGGATGAAAAAATCCTTTATGTTCCTGCCGTACTGGGCGAGCTTCACCTTCCCCGGCGTGTACTCGATGTCGATATCGATGAATCTCGACTTGTAGCGATGGTATTCAAGATCGAAAAGAAGATCGACCGATGCCTCGGCCGATATCTGGTAATGCTGCTGGGCACCGTCGAGCATTTCTGAGAGTATGTCGTAGCGGTTCTGCAGGTCGGTTACGCACTTCTTGAGCAGCCGGTTCTCCTGGCGCAGTTCAGCCGACCCGCCGTTTCGGCCAGCCCTCGTGGTGCTCTTGTTCGATGTTGACTTCTTCCCGGTCACTAGCTTTTCCCCGCTCTTTACCGAAGCGGTCGACTTGATCCGGTCGTCCTCACACGGCCCTCTCCCCTCCTGCCGGTTCGATTTACTCCGTCCCCCGGATTTATTTATATCCTGCTTCGGTGAGGCCCGGTTCATCTGCCTGCCTCATCACGGATCTTCACGAGTCGTTCAATTCTCTTTTCAACCGGCGGATGGGTCGAGAAGAATTGGCCCATGCCCCCTCCTGAAAACGGATGCACGATAAAAAGATGGGCCGTTTCAGGACTGTGTTCAGGCATGGGCGAACGCCGCGCGGCACGCTCAAGAGCGAGGAGCGCCCTTGCGAGGTCCATGGGCCTCCCGGTCAGCCGCGCAGAAAAAGCGTCCGCCTCGTATTCCCTTTCCCTCGATATCGCGAGAGTGACAAGGGTCGCCGCCGCGGGGGCGAGGACCGCCACGGCGATCCGCTTCCCCCATCCCGATCGTCCACCTCCGAAAAACAGCGCCATGCGTGAAATAATCAAAACTCCGCCTGAAAGTGACGCGGCCATGGTGGCGACCAGGGTGTCCCTGTTATGAATGTGGCCCAGCTCATGGGCCATCACCGCGGCGAGTTCATTGTCGCCCATCATGGCGAGGAGCCCCTCCGTGGCCGCCACTGCCGCGTGTTCCGGGTTCCTCCCCGTGGCGAAGGCGTTGGGGGATTGAGAGGGCATGACATGTACCCGTGGAGGCGGCAGCCCGGCCTTTCGCGCCAGGCCATGGGTTATTCGCTCCAGCCTGTGCCCCGCCGGTACCGGCCTTGCCCGGTAAGCGGAAAGCACCATGGAGTCGGAAAACCAGTACGCGGAAAAATTCAGTATGCAGGCAAACCCGAAGGCGATAACCATTCCCCGTTTTCCGCCGACCACTCTTCCCACCAGGACGAAAAAGGCGGTAAGCAGAAAAAGAAGGAAAAAAGTGGTAAGCATATTCCCTGTCCCCTGTCGTGAATCCCCGCGGCGCCTGAAAGTCCCCGGCGGGGATCACTTTACCTCGAGAAGCTCCACCTCGAAAACCAGAACGGAATTCCCCGGTATCGCGTTGTTGCCCCTCTCGCCGTATCCCAGTTCGCTCGGGATGGTGAATTCGTATTTGGCTCCCGTCTTCATCAGCTGGAGCCCCTCAGTCCATCCCGGGATCACCTCGTCCAGCTTGAACTCAACGGGCTGGTTACGCTTGTATGAGCTGTCGAACTCCTTGCCGTCGATAAGCGTTCCCTTGTAGTGGACCTTTACCATGCTCGTGGCAGCGGGCGAAACGCCGGAACCCTCTTTCAGTACCCGGTACTGAAGCCCGCTTGCCGTGACTTTTACACCATCTTTTTTGACGTTTTTTTTCAGGTATTCCTCGCCTGCCTTCGCGTTCTCTTCCGCCTTGGCCATGGCCTTTTTCATCAGCTCTTCCGAGACCTTCTGAAACGCCATCCGTATATCGGCGTCGGGAACCCTGCTTTCCTTCCCCTTGAACACGTCCTCCACCGCCTGGTTGAAGGCCTTCATGTCAAGCTCGAACCCGCGATTCTTCATGTCGTTGGCGAACTGTGTTCCGATCCCGTAGCTGACCTTGGCGATGTCCGTGTCGAGGTTCGCGCTGCCGCATGAAATCATCGAGATGATAAGCACGAGGAGAATTTTTTTCGCCGCACCCACAGTATTCATAGTACCACCCTGATTGATGTAATATGTTCCCTCTCCGCCGGAAGCGGATCAGCCAGGTGGAAAAGGTACGGACCGTCACCGGGAGGGGAAGGGACGATTGTTTCCGCGCCATGAGCGCGGCGGAGTTGTCGCCCGGGGCCCATTTAATTCATCTGGAAAATAATGTCAATAACACTTTTTCTTTTTAACTTCCTCGGCCTTTCCCAGCCATTCCCGGGCAGCCGCCTCGTCACCCCTTGCGCGCATTACCAGGCCTATGCTCGCGTAGGGGACGTAAAAGCAGGGATCGAGCCTGATTGATTCGAGGTACTCCTTGACGGCCCTTTCGTATTCCCTGCGGTCAAAGTACACATCTCCAAGGGTGTTTCTGGTTGATGCACGCCCCGGATCAAGGCGTATCGCCTCGGTGAGATCATCCCGCGCCGCGTCGAGGCGTCCCATGGCGTACCTCGACGATCCGCGATTGTGATATGCCGAGGAGAAAACGGGATAGAGACGAAGTGCCCGGTCGAAGTACGGCACCGCGTCGGCATATCTGCCCGCGGTCATCAGGAAGGCGCCCATGTTATTGTACTCCACTCCGATAAACTCGCTCCTGCTGAGCGTTTTCATGTACACGCCCATGCGAATGGAGGAACCCTCGATGCGAAGCTTCTCGATGAAATGGGCATCGGGAAGGGATTTCCCCTCCGTGGCCTCCCAGTTCATGTATGACCCGTCGTCGAAATAGATGCGCAGGAAACTGTGATTCGGAGCGTACACCGGCAGGATGGGAATCCCAAGGGACTCCCCGATCGAGATATAGAGCGCGGAATAGCTGTCACAATCGATCGTCCTGCTGTCGAGCCCCCTGAAAAGGAGGTAATTGCTCTTGAACCGAAAACCCTCGTCGCGCAGCAGGGTGTCGATTTTCTTCAAAACCGCCGCCGCTCCCGCGGTATCCCTGATGGGAACCGCGCCGATCGTCCTTCGGGCCCGTTCGATCAACCCGTCGAGGTAGGCCCGGTGGGCGTCTTTCGCGCCGAGGGACCGTTCCATCTCAAGGAAGAGATGGGCAATCGTCTCCCTCCGCTCGGGCTTCGGTACCGCCGACCTGGCGCGTATTGTCTCGTGCCCCGAGAAAAACATAACGGCCGCCAGGATCGCTGATAAAGAATGTTTCATGTCACACCAGCTCGAGCACCCGGAGGGCGGTCTCCACGTTGCCCATGGGCGCGCTCACCTGGAAGCCCTGCACGGATGATGCGATTTTCGATTTCAACTCCAGGGCAAGGTCTATGCCTGTCTTCCTGCTTTCCTCCGCCGAGGCGCAGCGTTCCATTCTCTCCAGTATCTCCGTCGGAACCACCACGCCGGGCACCTCGGTCGCCATGAAGAGCGCGTTACGGTAGCTCGCCAGGGGCCAGACGCCCGCGACGACGGGTATCGTATGCCGGTAAGCCGATACCATTTCCAGGAACCTGAATAGGGCATCGGGGTCGAATACAGGCTGGGTGATCGCGTATTCTGCCCCGGCGTCGATTTTCCTGAAAAAGCGCTCGACCTCACGCTTCAGATCCACGGCGCAGGGGTTTGCGGCAACGCCGATGAGGATTCCTGTCGGCGCCCCGATGGGATGACCGGCGAGGTCATAGCCGTGGTTCAGGTTCCTGGCCATTTCCACCAGGCCTATCGCGTCCACATCGAACACCCCGGTCATCTCCGGGTAATCGCCGATTTTCGGGGGATCCCCGGTTATGAGCAGAAAGTTTTTGAGCCCCGAGGCGTATCCCCCCATCAGGTCGCCCTGCATCGCCATGAGGTTGCGGTCCCTGCAGCAGAAATGGGGTATGGCCTCGATGCCGATCCGCTCCTGGATCCGCACCGCCGCCACCAGGTTCGATATCCGCGCCGAGGCGCGGGGCCCGTCGGGGATGTTCACGGCATCAGCCTTCCGCTCATGACACCGCGCGACCCGTTCGAGCATGCCGGAAAGGTCTATCGATCTCGGGGGGACAACCTCAATGGTGTTCACCAGGATACCGCGGGCGAGCTTTTCCGCGAAGGGGGATTTTTTCTCCATGGGAACGGGGACCACGTTCTCAGGCAGTTCCTTTACCTCCCGTATCGTCCGGTATTTCTTAAGCTCCCCGAGGTTCCTGATCATCGCTACCGCCTTGGCGATATGCTCCGGAGTCGTGCCGCAGCATCCCCCCACGCCGCGGGCGCCCAGCTGGATATACCTGCTGGCATAGGTGGCGAAGTAATCCGGGCTGGTCAGGTACATCGTGCGCCCGCCCACGTCCTGGGGATACCCCGCGTTGGGCATCGCCACTATGGGCTTTTTGCAGAGTGGTACCATCCGCTCCAGCGCCTGGAATATCCCCGAGGGGCCCATGCCGCAGTTGACGCCTATGATATCAACGTTCGAATCGACGCAGAGCGCCCTGACAAAGTCCTCTATGGTGTGCCCGTCGAAGGCAACCCCCTCCTCGTTGACCGTAAAGCTCGCCGATACCGGGAGACCAGTTTCCTTCGCGGCCGCGGCGGCGATCGCCATCTCCGCAAGGTGGTTGTAGGTTTCGAGATGGATAAAATCCACCCCCGCTCCCGCGAGGGCGCGGCACTGCTCCATGAAGGCCTCGCGGTACTGCCCCGAAAGGGATGCATCGAAGGCCTCGTGGGAATGGAGGCAGGGACCGATTGATCCCGCCACCCATACATCATCGCCCGCCACGTCCCGCGCGAGGGCGGCGGCGGCCCGGTTTATCTCTTCGACCCTTTCGCCCATGCCGAAGGCCCTGAGCTTTATCCTGTTGGCGCCAAAGGTATTGGTCTCCAGGACCTCGGCCCCGGCGTCGAGGTACTCCCTGTGAATACGCGAAATGAGGTCCGGGTTGACGACATTCAGCTCATCGTAGCAGCTGTTTATGAAAACGCCCTTGCCGTAGATCATGGTCCCCATCGCGCCGTCGAAAATCACCGGGCGCGTGCGCATTCGTGCGAGGATGGATTCCATCAGATATTTCCTCCTGAGCGCGGCATTACTTTTCCCCGGCACCGCCGTTGGACCGGGATGTCGCGCATCATCAGGATCATTATTCGTTCATCGATAATGTCAATTGTTTTACTGCGAAACAATTGACATCATGTATACACCGATATTTAATGTAATCGTTTATGGCCCTTCGGCCCTGACCGGCGTACGCGTTAACCGGACATGTGGACAATGATGCCAGAGAACATGCAACCATCACGATTTCATCGCGCCGCTCCCGATTACGGGAGACCGCCGTTCCTGGTACCCGAGGAGTACTGGCCGAGAATCATCGCCAAGCTCGTGTTCCTCTACGGCGCCAGGAGGGCCGAGTACTGCTTCAAGGAAATCCTCCGCATCATCAGCGTCTACTACGCTCATAAAACCGATGAAATGCTCGAATGGGAACGATCATTCGTCCCGTTTGACCGGTTCACGGAAAAGGACGTGATGCTCATCACCTACGGCGATCTTATCAAGGATGAAGATGAACGCCCCCTGGAAACGCTTTCCTGGATATGCAAGAACTATCTAAACAATGTCTTCAACATCGTCCACATCCTCCCGTTCTTCCCCTATTCATCCGACAGGGGGTTCTCCGTAACGGACTTCAGGGAGGTTGATCCGCGCCTGGGAAGCTGGGAGAGCATACTAGAGATCAAGGACGACTTCAAGCTCATGTTCGACGGAGTATTCAACCATATCTCGGCCCAGAGCGAATGGTTCCATGAATACCTCAATGACACGCCGGAATTCCGGGACTTCTTCATCGATTTCTCAACGAAAAAAAGGATATCACGCGACCATCTCAACATTCTTTTCCGACCCCGCACCTCGGAGGTACTCACTCCCTTCGACACGCTCCGCGGGACGAAATACGTATGGACCACCTTCAGCCCCGACCAGGTGGACCTGAACTACCACAACCCCCGCGTGCTTACGAAGATCATTGAAATTCTTCTCTACTACGTGAGGCGCGGGGCGGACCTCATCCGCCTCGACGCCGTGACCTACCTCTGGTATGAACGCGGGACCAGCGGCGTGCACCTCCAGCAGACCCACCTGATCATCAAACTCCTGCGGGACATCCTGAACGTGGCGGCCCCCCACGTCGCCCTCGTCACCGAGACGAACGTCCCGCACAGGGAAAACATCAGCTATTTCGGGAACGGTCATGACGAGGCCCAGATGGTGTACAATTTCGCCCTCCCGCCCCTCGTGCTCCACACCTTCATGACCGGCGATTCAACGAGAATCAATGAATGGGCGTCGGGACTCACCAGGGTATCCGAAACCGCCACCTACCTGAACTTCCTGGACAGCCATGACGGGATCGGGGTGCTGGGAGCCAGGGATATATTGTCGAGGGACGAGATTGACTCCCTCGTCCGGGGAGTGGAGCGGCACGGGGGTTTCATATCATACAAGAAAGAATCCGACGGCAGCCTGAGCCCCTACGAGCTGAATATCACGTTTTACAGCGCGTTAAATCCGGAAGACTCGGACGAGGGCGCCGACCTGCAGATACGACGCTACCTCGCCGCGCGTTCGGTCACCCTCGTCCTGATGGGAGTACCGGGCGTCTATTTTCACGGTCTCATCGGTTCACGCAACGATATCCAGGCGGTCCTCGACACAGAGGACAAACGGAGCATAAACAGGAAAATACTGAAGAAGCGTGACCTGGTCGCGGTCTACGAAAACCCGGAATCAACGACCCATAAAATCGCCTACCAGCTCGGAAGGATGATTATGAAGCGCATCAGGGAAAAGGCCTTCCACCCGAACGCGCCCCAGACCGTATTAGACGCCGGTCCCCGGTTTTTCACGCTCCTCAGGGAGTCGGTTGATAACGAGGACCGCATTCTCTGCGTCACCAATGTCACCGCCACGCCCCAGGAGCTTGTGTTACACGCTGCGGCATCGGGACGCGCGTGTCGTTCATGGTACGATCTTCTCGGCAAGACGACGGTCCACGCGGAGAATGGGATCATTCGCGTTGCCATGCAACCCTACGGAGTCTGCTGGCTCAAGGCCATGGACGGCGAAACGTGACGATAACGCGGATCATGGCACAGCCACCCGAAATCATACCGTATCAGAGTCCTCTCTCCTCCTCACGCCGGAGTGCCGAGGCGTCACGCCTTGATAGAATTGATTCAATTTCCGAAAGAATGTCATCCCGGTCTCTCATCAGCGTGCCGTTAACCGGAAGGTAATTGGAGGCGTGGATCCCCACGAACTTCATCCCCTCAACCGAGAGGTTCTCGAAGAGTACCTTCATCTCCTCGAGGATTTCGAATGGACCGGGGAGTTTGAATTCCCCGCGGCGCATCTTTGAGTTAAGGACCGTTCCCGGAACGGGAGTGACCGTGAGCGCCGCCAGGTAGTGGGGCTTCATCTCGTTGGTAATCTTCGCCGTCGCGCGGGCGTGCTCCACGGAGCGGCCGCCGCTTCCCGCAAGGCCGAGGAGGATCATCGACGACAGGTTCATCCCGGCATCGATGACACGTTTACCCGCCGCGAGCATCTCTTCGGCGTTCACGCCCTTGTTGACTTCGGCGAGTACTTCGTCATCCCCGGATTCCACGCCCAGGTATGCCTTGGTGAGGCCCGCGGCGCGAAGTTCCGACAGCTCACCCGCGCTCTTTTTTAGAATGCTTGTGGGACCCACGTAGGCGCCCACGTGGCGAAGTGATGGGAACGCTTCCCGGAGCCCTGTAAGTATCGACAGGAGCGTCTTCGTGGGCATGGCGATTGCGTCGCCGTCACAGAGGAAAACCTTCTCGAGATCGCCGTAATGCTCGCGGGCCATCCGGATGTCCTCCATGATATCCATGATATCCCGCTCGCGGTAGCGCTTGTCCTTGTACATTCCGCAGAAGGTGCAGGCGTTGTGAGAACAGCCGACGGTGCACTGGAGGAGGTAGCTGTTCGCCTCGCTGAAGGGCCTGAAGATGTTTCCCTCGTACCGCACCCGTCAGGAGCCCTTTTTTTCCGCCAGGACTTTCCCCCGGGTGAAGGCCTCGAGGTTCATCGCGAGCCTCTCGGGCGGCATGGTCGCTGAGGCGACCTCCCGGAAATCATCGATCCCGAAAGGCAGCATCCCCCCGGCCGAGACGGCGCCCATCATGATAACGTTGACGAGGATCGGGTTCCCCGCCTCGATGGCCGCGTCAGTGGCGGGGATGAAGAGCGCCGCGCCGGAAAGCTCCCGTATGGCCCGGGCAAGGTCCTCGAAGGCGGGATACTCCGACTCGCCGGCGATAACGCCGACGGGATGTATCGGCCTGGTGTTGCTTATCACGGAAACCGTTTCATTGCCGTATACACCAAGGACCCTGAGGGCCTCGCTCGGTTCCAGGGCCACCACCACGTGGGCCTTCCCGCGGGGGATCTGGGGGCTCCACGATGATGTTTCGGATATCCGCATGTGGCTCATGACCGACCCGCCACGCTGGGACACGCCGAAGGTTTCGCCTATGGTCACGTGATAGCCCTTCCGGGCCAGGGCGTTGCCGAGCATCCTGGAGGCCATCACGTTCCCCTGCCCTCCCACGCCGGTGATGATGACATTGAAGGGATCAGCAGGCAGCGCAATCATCTTCATCGCGGCGCCTCCCTTTTCACGATGGCCCCGGCGGGGCAGATACCGGCGCACACGCCGCACCCCGCGCAGATCACCTCGTCGATCGTCGCGACCCCCTTTTCCTCGTTCCACACGAGTCCGGGGCAGCGGAATATCCTGGTGCAGAAACGCCCGCAGCCGCAGGCCGTGCCGAGGCAGGCCTCCTCGTCCACCGTTACCTCGTACATTTTCCGCCCCTTCTTCTCCGGGGAAAGGGCGCATATCTGGCGCAGTATGATGACCCGAACGCCCTTACCCTCGAGGAGGGAAAGCAGTTTCTCTCCCGTATCCTCAAGGTCAAAGGGGTCGGCGATCGTCACGCTCGCCCCGAGGGATCGGCAGACCTCGGCGGGATCGATCTGGGCCACGGGGCCCCCCGCCGCGTCGAGGGGTGTTCCGGGATGGGGCTGAAAGCCCGTCATGGCAGTGCCGTAATTGTCAAGGAGGACGAAGATGACGTCGGACCCCGCGTGCACCGCGTTCACAAGGGCGGGGATCGCCGCGTGGAAGAAGGTCGAATCCCCGCACACGGCGAGAACCGGCTGGTCGAACCCAAACCGGCCGAGCTTTCCGAAGCCGCTTGCGATGCCGATTCCCGAGCCCATGGAATGGGAGGTCTTCATGGTCTCGAACCCGCAGGGAAGGAATCCCAGGGTGTAACACCCGATGTCACCGCACACGAAACCCCGTCTGCCGTCAAGGGCGAGGGCGTTATGAAGCGACCAGAAGGAGGCGCGATGGGGGCACCCGGGGCAGAAGGTAAGGTCCCGGTGGGGAGCCATCTCTGCCGCGAGGCGGGAGGCCCGCCCGGAATAGTCCGGCGAAACTGCGCGGTATTCGATTGCCAGTACCTTTTGAACCGCCTGAACGACTGCATCCGGGTTGAGCTCCCCCGTCATTGGGAGACTGCCATCGTTTTTCCCGTAAAAAGTTTTCACGCCGATCTCGCCAGCGTTTTCCGCCGCGATGACCTTTATGTTCTCTTCCATGAAGGGGAGCACCTCCTCCACGACGAGGACGCTATCAGTCGAGGCGAGATGCTTCCCGACGAGCCCCCGGGGGAGGGGCCAGGTGGTGCCCAGCTTGAGTATCCCCACGCGTTCATCCGCGCCGAGGAGGTGCACCGCCTCATATACGTATAGACTGCACGCGCTGGAGGTGATGATAAGCAGCTCGGGCCTTTCGGGCCCCCGGTAGATATTGAAGGGTGATCGCTCGAAGATAGCCGACGCCCTCCGGAGCCTTTCCTGCACGGCGGCATGGTGGGCCGGAACGGGCATGGTGATAACGGGGCCGGAGCCGGGGTCCCCGGGGCATTTCTCGAACCGGAAGGACGCGCTTCTCGACAGGTCCGGAAGCCTACCCAGTGTCACGTTGCCGCTCGCGTGGGAAAGGCGGGTCACGCTGCGGAGCATCACCAGGGTGCCCAGTTCCTCGGAAAGCTCGAAGGCCCACCGGGTCATCTCGAGGGCCTCCTGGAAATCACCGGGCTCCAGGAGGGGCAGTTCTATCATTTTCGCGAAATGGCGCGACTCACCCTCGTTGATGCTGGAGAGGGCCCCGGGGTCTTCGCAGAACACCAGGACCATGCCTCCCCGCGTTCCTGAGAGTGCGAGGTGCAGGAGGAAATCCGACGCCACGTTGACCCCGTTCTGCTTCATGGCGCAGATGGAGCGCAGGCCCGCCAGGGACGCGGCGAAGGCCACCTCGAGGGCCACCTTTTCATTAACCGACCATTCCACGTACACGCGCCTCTCGCCGGAAACCTTTGAAATCCCCTCGATAATGTCAGAAGAGGGAGTACCCGGGTAGGCGCTCGCCACGGCTATCCCCGCCTCGAGGGCGCCGCGCACGATGGCGTCGTTCCCCATGAGGAGATACGAAGCCCCTTCACGCTGGTCAACACGATACGGCATAGGCGATGATCCCCATGTTTCTCGCTCCCGCGAGGGCGCGTTCTTTCTTTCCCCCGGCCGCCGCGGCGAGCCGGTCTAGGCTGGCATCGGGCATATCGCGCAATTCGATGCGACCTGCCCGATGCGCGTCTTCAACGAGCTGACGTCCCCTCTCCGTTCGAATGATAAGCGTATTCATGCCGGGGCTTCCCTCGAATTGCCCCACGGAGATGTCCGCGAATTCCGCGGTCATGTCAAAGCAGTAGCCGCAGGTATCGGGCACGAGGGTACGGACAGTGTCGAGGGGGATTTCGACGATTCCCCGGTCCGTATGGATTTCCATCACTTCCGCGGGAGGCGGAGGTATATCGAACTTCCTTATCAGTGCCCCTCCGACCTTTTCCTCCACAAGGGCCGCCAGGCCCCGCTCATCGAGGGCCCAGGTGCAGAAAATTCCCACGACAAGGGCGACGGTATCGGTGAATCCCGGGTCATTTATCGGATTCGAGCGCACCTGGGCAAGGGCCAGGGCCTGGCACGGGGTCACCACGACCCCGATCGAAGTAAAACCCTGTGAGACGGCCCTGTGGTATCCCGCGACGGTAGGCGCGGCGCCGAACTTCGACGTGGCGTAGCGCGCCACGTCCCCCGGTTCGGTCACCACGGCGGGAAGGGCGTGGCCCCCTTCCCTTCCCGTCAGCACTGCCGCGTCGATCACGCCCCTCTCCAAGGCGTGGGTCATGAGCGCCGTTACGGTGCCGCCGGACTGCACCTCCCATGCCCCGGTCTTTCCCGCAGCGCGGGATGCCCTGACGGAGAGAAAGCGCCCCATGGGATCACGGGAATAGGGCGCTTTGAACATCATATCAGAAAGAAGATCAAGATCTACGGAGGTTTTCGGACAGAAGGCGTGGCACCTCCCCGAAGGGAGGACGCAGGGAAAGAGCATAGAGGTCTTTCCCCTGTGCGAATGGAAATAAGGGCAGAGGGAAACGCAGGCCCCGCATCCGATGCAGAGCCCCCGATCGATCACCTCGGCCTTCAGTTCAGCGGGTCCCCGGGGGTTCACCCTGTTCCTCCATCCATGCGCCCGGATGCGCCGGGCCACCTGCCCGGCACATCACTCCCGTGGCGCTGACACCATAAAGCCCGCCATCCTCCGCTCGTGTCAATAGTTTTACTGGTCCTCGGACAAGCCCGGCACCGTCCCCCCGGCCGGTTGCGGGAAACGGAATTCCTCTCCCCCAATTTTCATATGTACCCGTAAAGCTTCTTGACAGGTGGATCCCTATCCCTGACATTCATATTTAAATATCGAAATCCTTTCCCATGGAGAATCCCGATGAGATCGATTGTCCTTCTGTCCCTGATCCTCTTTCTCGCGTCACCGGCATTTTCCGCCGGCTTTGGAATCTACGCCACCGGCGGCGGCGGGAAGGTGGATATGATGCGGATCAGGGGAGACGGCGATTACAACGTGATCTATTCGATGAAAAACGCCTTCTACGGAGGGGGAATATTCCTTGAAGGGGGCGGAGAAGATTCTTCGGCGTTTCGCAACCGCCTCGCCCTCGGCGCCGAGGGCATGTCAACCTTCGGCGGCGAATGCGAATACAGCCGCCTCATGCGGGTGAGCCTCAACAACGTCTTCACCTTCCGCGTGGCGGGAAACGAACGGTACCGCCTCTGGATCGGACCCCTTATCGGGCTCCACTTCCTCACGGGGCTTCACTCCACCACCCGGGACGAGGTCCTGTCACAGCACAGGAAAAACAACATCAGGGCCCTCGCGCTCCTCGGCTCACCCCCGTCCGCCGCGTACGGCCTCTATTACCTTCATTATGAAACCGTCTGGCAAAGGCGCATGGGCGTTTTCATCCCCCTGGGCATCGCCCTGGGAGTGAACGTTAGACTCGGTGAAAGCGTCCAGATCGCCCTCGAGGGAGGTTTCCGATGCGGCGCCCTGTATCTCGGCAAGGGGGGGTTCCACTACGAGGGCTACGGCAATGTCGGGTTCATTTTCGGAGCAATGTAGCGTGGCGGGCACGTAAATCCGCGCATCAACGTCACTGAGAGGTCATGGATGGCGAAAAAGAGCGCCCCGGGAGTGAAGAAGCCCCTGGGAAAAAGTCTTAACCGGCTCAGGAAACGAAAAAAACTTTCGATCGAGGAGCTTGCCGAGCTCACGGGCCTCGGAGCGGCTCACCTCGCAGAAATCGAGGCGGGCACATCCTTCGCCCCCGTCGGCGACATGCTGAAAATCGCGCGGGCCCTCACGGTGGACCCCGACGAGCTTCTCAGGTCGGGAAGCGATGATGAAAAGGAAAAAAACCGGGTCAACGTCTTCACCCAGCGTGAGCAGGCCTACCGGTACGAGGTGCTGACCCCGGGAGCGAAGAAGGACCACCTCAGGGCCTTCCGTGTCGTCATCCCCCCCCGGTCGGAACATCCCAGCGTCAACTATCGCCACGAGGGCGAGGAATTCGTGTATGTCCTGAAGGGTACCGTTGACATTACCGTGGGCAGCCGGAAGACGCGGCTGAAAAAAGACGAGTCGATACATTTCAACTCCAGCGTCCGGCATGCCCTGAAAAACCCCGGCAATGCCACCACCGTGCTCATCGTCACCATTTACACGCCGTAGGCCACGCCATGAAACTGCCACTCACCGAAGAACAGGCGATGATCAGGGACATGATCCATGAATTCGCCAGGAGCGAGATAGAACCCCACGCCCAGGATTACAATGAGCGGGGCGAGTATCCCGTGAAGATAATCAAAAGCCTCGGAAGCCTCGGCCTCTTCGGCATGATGGTCCCGGAAACCTACGGGGGGTCCGGGGCCGGGGCGGTGAGCTACAGCCTGGCCCTCCAGGAGATCGCCTATTCCTGCGCGTCCGTGGCGGTCACCCTGAGCGTGACCAACCTCGTTACGGAGCCCCTCATGCGCCATGGCACGGACGAGCAGATGCGGCGCCACCTGATTCCCCTGGCCTCGGGTGAGCATGTGGGGGCCTTCGCGCTCACGGAACCCGAAGCGGGATCCGATCCCTCCTCCCTGCGCATGTCAGCCGTGAAAAAGGGGAAATCCTACATCCTTAACGGCACCAAACAGTTCATCACCAACGGCGCCCATGCCGGCATCTTCATCCTCATCGCGCGGACCTCGCCGGGAAAGAACGGGCTTTCCGCCTTTATCATACCGGCGGGATCAAAGGGGCTCACCGTGGGCAAGGAGGAAAGAAAGATGGGGCTCCGGGCGTCCAATACCGTGGAGCTGGTCCTGGAAGAATGCGAGGTCCCGGCGGGAAACCTCCTCGGGAAACAGGGGATGGGTCTTGAAATCGCCCTGAACGCCCTTGACAGCGGGAGGATCGGCATCGCCTCCCAGGCCGTGGGCATGATCGCCGCCTGCAAAGACGAGGCGCTCAATCACGCCCGGGAGCGGAGGCAGTTCGGGAAGGCGATCATCCGTCACCAGTCGATCCAGAACATGATCGCCGATATCGCCGTTGACCACGAGGCGGCCAGCCTCCTGGCCTGGAGCGCCGCGTCATCCAAGGACAGGGGTGGTGACTTTTCCCGCGAGGCCTCGATCGCGAAACTCTTCGCCACGGAGGCCCTTATCCGGTGCGCTTACCGCGCCCTCCAGGTCTTCGGGGGCTACGGCTACCTGAGGGATTTCAAGATCGAGCGCATCTATCGCGACGCCCGGGTCACCACCATCTACGAGGGAACCTCCGAGGTGCAGCGCATGGTGATCGCCCGGGAAACCGAGCGGGAGGCCTGACGCTACCGCCGCACCGTCATCGCCACGGCCTCGCCCCCGCCGAGGCAAAGGGTCGCCAGGCCCTTCCGGAGATCGCGCTTCTCCATTTCGTGCATCAGCGTCACCAGTACCCTGGCGCCGCTCGCGCCAATGGGATGTCCCAGGGCGACGCTCCCGCCGTTCACGTTCACCTTCATTGGGTCAATACCCAGTTCCCTTGTCACCGCCACGGAAGATCCGCTGAAGGCCTCGTTCACCTCGAAGAGATCGATGTCGCTGACGACGAGCCCCTCCTTCTCGAGGCACTTCGGCACCGCCCATATCGGCGCGACGAGTACATATTTCATGTCAATGCCCCACGCCGCCTGGGCGCCAATCGTGAACCGCACCGCGCAGCCGAGTTCCTCGGCCTTCTCCCGGGACATCACCACCACGGCGGCGGCGCCGTCGCTTATGACCGAGGCGTTGCCCGCCGTGGTCAATCCCCCCTCCTTGAAGGCGGGCTTCATCTTGGCCAGGGCCTCCAGGGAGGTCTCCTGGGGACACTCGTCGGTGTCGAAAAGCATCTCCCCCTTCTTCCCCTTCACGGGAACGGGGATGATTTCATCCCTGAAGCGTCCTGAAGCGATGGCCTCATTGGCGCGTCGATATGTTTCAGCGGCATAGCGGTCCTGCTCCTCCCGCGACACCGAATATTTCTCCGAACAAAGCTCGTTGGATATCCCCATGTGGAAGTCGTTGACGATGTCCCAGAGGCCGTCGTGGACCATGTGGTCATCGATCCTGCCCGGTCCCATCCTGAAGCCGAAACGCGCCTTCTCCATGTAGTAGGGCGCCATGGACATGTTCTCCATGCCCCCGGCGACCACCACCTCGGCGTCGCCCGCATAGATGGCCTGTGCGGCGAGCATGACCGCCTTGAGGCTCGAGCCGCATACCTTGTTGACCGTGATGCATCCGGCGCGCCACGGGATCCCCGCCATGACCGCGGCCTGTTTGGCGGGATTCTGGCCGTACCCGCAGGGAAGAACCATCCCCATGATGACCTCGTCGACCGCGTCCCCGTCTATGCCCGCTCTCCGCACCGCCTCCTCGATAACGATGGCGCCGAGTTTCGTCGCGCCGACTCCCGCCAGGGTCCCGTTGAACCGTCCCAGGGGCGTACGGCACCCGCTCACTATCACCGCTTCCTTCATCACTGCCGCTCCTTGCTGTCTCATTTCATATACCGGCTCGTCGCCCGTCGCGTCATCGAGGGCACCCTGAATCCTTACTTCGGCGCCATGCGAAGCGCGCCGTCGAGTCGTATGGTTTCGCCGTTGAGCATCGCGTTCTCAATGACGTGAATGACCATGGCCGCGAACTCCTCCGGACGTCCCAGGCGCGCCGGGAAGGGGACGCTGGCCCCCAGGGAGGCGCGCACTTCGTGTGAGAACGACGCCATCATCGGCGTATCGAAAATCCCCGGAGCGACGGTGACATTCCGTATGCCGTAGGAGGAAAGGTCCCGGGCGATCGGGAGCGTCATGCCCGCGACGCCCGCCTTCGAGGCGGCGTAGGCCGCCTGGCCGATCTGGCCGTCGAAGGCCGCCACGGACGCGGTGTTCACGATCACGCCGCGCTCGCCCTCCTCGTTCGGTTCGTTCCCGGCCATTTTCGCCGCGGCGAGACGGATCACGTTGAAGGTCCCGGTCAGGTTGACCCGCAGTGCCCGCTCGAAAATATCGAGATCCATGGGGCCCTTTTTCCCGATGGTCCGCGCCGCCGGCGCGATGCCGGCCGCGTTCACCACGACGTTGATGCGCCCGAAGGAACCGATCGCTTTCTCGATGGCTTCCGCCACGTCTTTTTCCACCGCCACATCCGTCCGGCAGTAGATCGCTCCCTTGCCGACCTCCCGCGCCACCGCGTCACCCTTTTCATCGGCGAGGTCGAGAACCGCCACTTTTCCGCCGCCCGCGGATATCCCGCGCACCACCGCCTCGCCGAGCCCCGAGGCTCCCCCTGTCACGATCGCCGCGACGTCCGATATTTTCATCTACGTTCCCCCCCTCATGGCATGAATTTCGGTATCATTCAGCTTCAGTGTCGCCAATCTGTCAAGAAATATGCACGCGGTCATCGATCTTGATAACGATAAAAGCCGGAATGCACTACACGACGGGGGGCCGTTATCTTGTGAAGGATGCAGGAGGCGTGATAATGAAAGACGAAGGCGGCGGCTACGCGTTCTTGTTCGCCCTCTTCCGGTCGATGGCCCTGAGGACCTTCTTCCGCATCCGGATGTTCTTCGGCGTGACCTCGAGGAGCTCATCGTCGTCAATGTACTCGATGGCCTGCTCGAGGGAAAAAAGCCTCGGCGGGGTGAGCCGCACGGCCTCCTCCGAGCCCGCGGCGCGCATATTGGTCAGTTTCTTCGCCTTGCTGGGGTTCACCTCGAGGTCGTTTTCTCGGCTGTGCTCGCCGATTATCATTCCCTCATAGACGGGAACCCCGGGACCCACGAAAAGCGATCCACGCTCCTGGAGAGTATCGAGTGAGAAGGAATTCGTGACGCCGTTTTCCATGGCCACGAGTACGCCCCTGGTACGCGAGGGGATCTCACCCCGGTAAGGCCCGTAGCCGTCAAAGACATGGTTGAGGATTCCGGTGCCCCGGGTATCCGTGAGGAATTCCCCGCGGTAGCCGATGAGGCCCCGGGAGGGAATCCTCACCTCGAGCCTCGTGTAGCCGTCCGATCCCTGGACCATGTTCACCAGCTCTCCCCTCCGCCTGCCCAGCTTCTCTATCACCACGCCGGCGAACTCGTCGGCAACATCGATGATCGCCATCTCCATCGGCTCTTCCTTCTCGCCTTCGACGGTGCGGAGTATGACCCGGGGACGCGAAACCTGGAACTCGTAGCCCTCGCGCCTCATGTTCTCGATGAGGATCGACAGCTGGAGCTCACCGCGTCCCTTCACCGTGAAGGAGTCCTTCAGCTCCGATCGCTCAATTACGAGGCTGACGTTCGTCTCCAGCTCGCGCTCGAGGCGCCCCCAGATATGGCGGGACGACACGTACGTTCCCTCCCTCCCGAGGAATGGGGAGTCGTTCACCTGGAACTGGATTGCGATGGTGGGCTCATCGATCCGTATCGAAGGAAGGGCCTCGGGATCGTCCCCCGTGGCGATGGTGTCGCCGAGGTCGATGGCCTCGAATCCCGCGATGGCGACGATGTCGCCCGCCAGGGCCTCCGTCACCTCGGATTTCTTCAGCCCCCTGAACTCGAAGAGCTTCGAGATTCTTCCCTTCACGCGTTCGCCGTCCTGCTTTATGAGCGTGGCCTCGTCACCTGGCCTGAGGCGCCCGTGATGAAGCTTCCCCGCTCCGATCTTGCCCATGTAATTGTCGTACTCGACCGCGGATATGAGGAACCGCGCGTCTCCTTCTATATCGCCCCTGGCGGGCTCGGCGTGGGTTACAATGGTTTCGAAGAGTGGTGTCATGTCGGCATGCCCGTCTCCCAGGCGGTAATGCGATGTGCCGTTTTTCGCCGACGTGAAGACCACGGGAAAGTCGAGCTGATGGTCCGCGGCGTTGAGCTCCACGAAGAGGTCGAAGACCATGTCCACCACCTGGCCCGGGCGGCAGTTCGGCCGGTCGATCTTGTTCACCACCACGATGGGGCGGTGGCCCGCCTCGAGGGCTTTTTTCAGCACGTATTTTGTCTGGGGCATCGTGCCCTCGAAGGCGTCGACGACAAGGAGGACCGAGTCGACCATGGTGAGGACGCGCTGCACTTCCCCGCCGAAATCGGCATGACCCGGCGTGTCAACGATGTTGATCTTGTGGCCCCTGTAGAAAATGGATGCGTTCTTCGAGAAAATGGTGATCCCCCGCTCCTTCTCGATGTCGTTGGAATCCATGACGCGCTCATCCACGCGCTCATTGGACCGGAAGGTCCCGGTCTGGCGGAGCATCGCGTCCACGAGGGTGGTCTTCCCATGGTCCACATGGGCGATGATGGCGATGTTGCGGATGGTGCCCTCGCCGCTCCCGCTTCTCGGGACGGGGGCATACTCTTCGCAGGTTACGGTCATTCGGGTTCCTCTTCCGTGCGCGGGTCGTTCATCCTGGCGGCGATACGGGCGCAGATGGACGTTTTCCACCGCGGGGGCCATGCTGGCAAGAAATATTTAGCGCCGGCGCATGGATAATTATCATTGAAAATCGGCCCCGGGAAACTGTGTCAATCGAAACCCAGGACCCCGCCGGGGTTCATGATCCCCTTGGGGTCAAAATGCTTTTTCAGCGCGCGGAGCACCGCCATCTGCGATTTCCCGATATGGGGCTCGAGCCAGGGGGCGATCATCCTTCCCATGCCATGATGGTGGCTCGGCGACCCGCCGTGCTTCGTGATGGAATCGATCACGCCGCGCTGGAACTCGATATACTCCTTCGCGCTGTCGGTCTTCAGGATGAAGATGAAATAGAGGTTCGTGCCCTGGGGATAAAAATGCGAGGCATGGGTCATGCAGATGGTGCCCGGGCGCTTCTTGATGAAGGCGCGCACGCCCTGGTGAAGGCGGTGCAGGTTGTCCCAGGTAACGCCCGACTCCAGGGTGTCGGTGACGATGCCGAAGTCGCTGAGGTCCTCACGCATGTACGGTTTCATGAAACGGGTCTTCTCCCACTTCTTCGTCGCGAATCCCGTGAGGGACATGGCCCCGTGTTTCGAGAATATCCTTCCGACCATTTTTTTGACGTGCCGGGCGTATCCCTTCTCGCCCTCGGCGGTGCCTATGAAGAGACACCGCTCCATGGGGCGGTATCCCCGGAGCCGCATGAAGCGATCGATGGCGGTGCCATGTATGCCGAAAAGCTTGAGGCCCACGTCGGTCTCTTCAGGGTCGGATATCCGATAGACCGCCGGCATGCCGAACTCCCCCTGCATCACCTCCCGGCTCGCCTCCACCGCCGCCTCCCAGGTGGGGAACATGTAGGCCATGCGCTGACGGTTTTCAGGCATGTGCCGGAATATCTTCATGGTCACTTCAACCAGTATGCCGAAGGTCCCTTCGCTGCCTTTCATGATATCGTTCACCTTCGGGCCCGTGGCGGTGCCTGGGTAATCGAGGGTCCTGAAATCACCCGCGGGCGTCACGTACTCCTGGCTGAGCACGATATCGTAGGCGTCACCGTAATAAGTCGAGGCCTGCCCCGATCCCAGCGTCACGACCCATCCTCCCACGGAGGAATATTCAAATGACTCGGGGAAATGTCCGCAGGTGTAGGCGTGGCGCGTGCCGAAACGAGCCGGGGCGTTGTTCAGGGCCTCCTCGTAGGCGGGTCCGAACATGCCGGCCTGGACGGTTGCCGTCTGGTTCGTCTCGTTGATGCCGATGACCCTGTTCATGTGGGTCCCCATGACCAGCGTCACGCCTCCCCGCTTCGGCCTGAGCCCGAGGGTTACGGATGAGCCCCCGCCGTAGGTGTAGACGGGAATTTTTCTTTTATTGCAGTGGGCCACGATGGCGCGGACATCCTCCTTGGAGCGCGGATGGAGCGCCACGTCAGTCACGTTGCCGACCTTTCCGCTTCGCATTTCCAGGGCCTCCTCCATCGTCTTTCCCCTGCTGTAGCGGAGACGGCTGTAGCCGTCAAGGGCGACGTTGTCCGCGCCGACGATCGAACGGAACGCACGTATGTCGGGCTGTCCGATTCTGGCCTTCTGTTTTATTGATACAGGCTCAAGGCCCTCGTTCTTTTTCTTCCTGAAATCATCGTCGGTCATGCCGAACTCTTCTTTCATCATATGGTACATGGCTTCACTGGGGTGCTCAAACCCGTTCGGGGAGCCCCACTTGAATATTGATCGGTATGATCCCTCGGGCGGCGCATGCTCGGTCCAGTCGGGAACAAATCCTTTTTTTCCAGTCATGACGATCTCCTTTTATCGTAATTTAAAAAGGTGGGACATCGGGTTTACCAGCATCCCCTGGCTATGATTGATCCGCGCCATAACGAGGGCGCGGATTGACTTCAAGGGGTTCATCGGCGCAAGGCGCATGGGATTGACCTTCATCAGGTGGCACATCGATTCAGTCGTGGCGCGGAGGTCGTTGCAGGTGCCGCTCAGGTAGACGCGTTTCCGCCCGAGGCGGCGCAACAGTCCCGACGATACCTCCTCTATCGCGCAGTGCCCGGCCACGAGGACCGGCCCCCTTATCGCGTCGATCTCCCGGGAATCAAGCCCCTTCCCCATGACCAATGTCCATCCTCCCCGGCCGCCATAGTCCTTCGCCAGTACCTGGAGCACGGCCAGGGGATTGTTGACGCATCCCTCGCGGCACGCCAGGTCCATTCCTCTGACAACCCGTACGTTGGAGGGAAATTCCGGGTAGAGATCAAAGGGATATTTGCCGCCAAAGGTCTTCAAATCGCCGATGAGATCGATTTTCCGGGCATCTCTGAGGTCACCTCTTATTTCGATATCCGCGAGCCTTCGCACGCCGTCACCCAGTCCCCTCTTGACTGCGATGTCAAGGTGCGGCACGTCCTTTACGCCATAGCCGAACACACGCGCGCCGACAATATCCGCCGCCACGACGTTGGGACTCCCGATCATCACCCGGAAGGGCTTCACGCAGAGGTCGGCCAGGGCAAGGGCGTTGTAATGGCCATAGATGCTTCCCTCGACGCCGTCGATAAGGGTAAAATCCGGGCGCACGATCGACAGGACGTCCACGAGCTTGCTGTGAAGGTTGTAGTTATGGTCATGGCCGCGGTCGGCGTGACGCGGGAAGGCCCATTGGTTCTTGATGCCCAGGGTGACCACTCCCATCGAGTGGGTCTTGAGCTTCGGGAGATTGATATAGAGGTTCTCATCTTTCCGTGCGACAAGCTTTTCCGCCACTGTCTTCGAAAGCCTGAAACGCGTGCGGTCGTATCCCCCGGGCGATTCCTCCACGGATTCCTTGCCGGCAAAGACCGCCTCCACGGTCTCCTCCTCGTCAAGGTAGACCGGCACCGCCCCGCTTCGGCGGCAGAGGTCCCGGTACCCGGTACACTCGAAGACCAGGCGGGTGTAGTTGCAGACCGTTGAGTTTTCGAACACGTAAACGTTCCGCGCTCCCTGTTCCTTCCAGTAGCGTATCACCGCATCGAGGACCTCGGGCCTTGTGTAGGCATAGGGCTTGGCATCCACGGCGTTGGGCTTGAGATACACATCGCCGCTCGATTTGAGGAGGGCCGCCCCTCCGTAGAAATCGAAGATCTCCCTCACGGCTGATTCGACGTCGCGTTTCAGGTCGGGCGGAAGGGGACGGTACTCGGTGAAAGTCGGCTGCCCGTGGGTCGACGCGAGCTTCTTCACATAGACGCTTTTCACGGGATTGAAACGTTTCTTCGCCATCTTACCTGCTCCTCGCATCCGTCATCACGCGGCTTTCGTTACCATGCATCTTCGTGTCCAGGATGGCAATCGTTTTCTTCTCTGCGAACAAGAGAAGCTCGAGCATAACCCCCTTCGCTTTTTCCCGTTTCCGTTCACGAATCGCGGCGACTATCTCCTTATAAAATCGCTCCGTGCGCGCGACGGCCCGACTGTCTGAAAAATAGATGTCCAGGAGCTCATTTACGAAGCCGCTGTTGTTGAAGAAATTGAGGACCAGGAGAAAGGGTATATTCTTGCTCGCCCTGGCGATGAGGCGGTAGATTTCCATGTCCCGTTCGTTGCGGGAACGTGATCCATCGTGTCGAATCACCCTCTCCAGCTCCGCGAGATCATTCCCGGTCCTGTTGATGGCAGCCTGGAAGGCCACGTCGGGCAGGATCAGGCGCCGAAGGTCGAGAAGGCCCCTCAGTATGTCCCGGTTGATACGGCCTCCCGCGCGCATCAGGTCGGGAAGGAGCTCGAGGTTGCCGCTCTGTAGATAATCCATCACGTAGACGCCGTCGCCGTGACGTATCTCCACGAGGCCGAGCATCTCCAGCTTTTTCATTGCCTCGCGAAGTGTCGAGCGGTTCACGGCCAGGCCTTCAGCGAGATCGCGCTCGGCCGGGAGCTTCCCGCCCGGGAGCAATTCCCCGGAGAGTATCCTGTTCCGGATAAGTGACACGATTCCCTCGTGGAGACGGGTTTTCTGAAGCGGAACGAGTGACTGCCGGTTTTTCATCTTTGCGCCTCGGTCAATACCCGACCCTCGCCCGTGCCCGGGCGGATCCGTGTGGCAA